>NZ_MTBQ01000009.1 GCF_002153375.1 Oceanobacillus rekensis | reverse complement strand
TAATGTATATGTAAATAAGCATCGTAACGAGAATGTACTTGATATCAGCCCAAGTGGGATAAATAAATGGAGTGCATTAAAGACTCTTGGAATAAAAGAAAATACATATATTGCTTTTGGGAACGATGCGAATGATATATCAATGTTTGAAAACGCATTACATACAATTATGATTGGTTATCACGAACATTTAGCCCCATTTGCAAAAGAGACTATTTCATTGAGTGGGAATTACGAACAGGAAATCGCAGAAAAAATACTTACTCTTTCAAAGAAATATAGACCAATCCAAGTATAGTTCTTCTTTCAATAACTGGTGCTTTAATAAATAAGCCAATCTAAAAAAGTCGAATCCTTTAGCAATACGGGAATTCGACTTTTTATATTAAAATCACTGGTAATACCCAACATGCAAAATATCGATTAATACAGGTGCAAGATAGCGTCTAAAGTAACAACCAAACCTCTGATATCTCGCGTTGCACCCTTTAACTTTTCTAAGCTAGTGTAACGAGTTTTTCTAACTCCCATCACATTACTTTTAACTAAAGCAACAGGATTTTCTAATGGAATAGCTTCACCGTCAAAATATATAATATACTTTCCCGTATCTCAAGTGTCGCGTCCGATTTTGAAAAGCAATGAACAAGGTAAGAAAACTGGGCTGGAATAAAGATGATTGACGATGTGCTGCTTTTCATCACTTCAATTATTCAGCCCATGTTTTCCTTTGTTCAATAGGATGAAGTGGTTAATGATATGTGAAATGACGATGGAAACAAACGATGTTTCTGAAATGAGAATATCTTTTTATTTCCAGTTTAGCTTTAGAAATGGGCATCTTTGCGGCTAAATATTATAAAAAATTAAACTATTCCCAATTTTAATTGTTTCAAGTGAAAATCTCTTGGGTAGATATGTAATACATGTGAATGTTATTTACTTTCATATGCAGTATATTTTGGGAGGATGATTAATATGGAAAAAAGAGTTGTTGGGAGCTTTAATTCAGATAACGAAGTTTTGTATGCAATTGAGGGATTGATACGTCAGGGGCATCGTGAAACAGATTTGATGGTGGTAGCAGAAAGTAGAAGTGCCATTCCATTAGTCACTTCTCGTACCGGAGTCATGGTAGAGGCAGATCAACAAGTAAGGACCTTAACAGGTGTTATGATGAACAGTTATTTATCCATGTTGTCTGCAGGTATGGGCGGCACACAGGCTAATGACCTGTCCAGCAGGCTTATTGAAAGGGGCCTGACAGAATATACAGCAAAACAGTGTGAAGAGGAATTAAATAAGGGGAAAATAATGTTGCTGGTTGATACGAATACAACTTACGACAGTCCTATCTATAACACAGAATATGAAACTGAAAACTCAGGAGCGGTCCGACTCCATGAAGAACAGCTTGATATTACAAAAGAGCGTGTCCAAGTTGGTGAATTACAGCTCCGTAAAGAAACAATGGAAGAACAGAGAACCGTTCATGTTCCAATACTTCGAGAAGAACTATATGTAGAGCGACGTCCTGTCATAGATGGAGAGTTTGAAGGCAGCCCGTTTAATGAAGATGAAATTATTCGTATCCCCATTACGGAAGAAAGAATAGAGGTAACAAAAAGACCTATAATTGTTGAAGAGGTAATTATAGGCAAGAGAAAAATTCAAGAAACAAAACAGGTACAGGATACCATTAGAAAAGAAGAAGCTCAGATTGAGCGTTCTGTCCCTTCGGAAATCACAGCTGGGAAACTAGTTAACCAAGACACACTAGGGCACGTAGAAGATACAGAAAGTCCTGATATTTTGATCGTGGAAGGTAATCCCGATATTGAAAACATAATGGCGGAGGTCCAAAAGGAAGAAATCCGCGAAAAACGCACAGGCTCCGTCGCTGTACAAGGAGAGAAAAACAAACCAGAATCAGCTGTTAGTAAAAAGGACGAGGTAAGCGGGACTCTAACAGATTCTCCTGTTAGTAAGAAAAGTAAAAGTTCTACACTAATTTCAGCAGATACTGTAAAAAAGGACAGTAAAAGTTCTACACCAATTTCAGCAGATACTGTAAAAAAGGACAGTAAAAGTTCTACACCAAATTCAGCAGCTACTGTAAAAAAGGAAGCAGCAATCCACAACAACGAGGATCCGTCAATTGATGAGGAAAATAAAAATAATAAAAATCAAACAAAAAAGAAAAAATAATAATTCTCAGTAATAGGAAGGCTATGCGTGTTACTTTAGATGCTATCTTGCACCTGTTTTAATCGATATTTTGCATGTTGGGTATTACCACCAATATTTATTGAAATTTTGTACACTAAGTGATTTCAATCTAAAAAAGTCGAATTTCTGTAATTGCTAAAGGATTCGACTTTTTTTAGATTGGCTTATTTCATTAAAGCACCAGATAGCTTAAGTATAATAATTTACAATATCTTATTAGTTCTGTAAACTAGCTCCAGGGAATAAGATACTCAATATTATACATAAAAATTACACCTGCTATCAGAAATATAAGTGTAGTGATATATTGTTTTGATTCCTTCAAGTATTTCCACTCCAAAAAAGATTGAAATCCGAATAATATTACAAAATAGGCTATCCAATACCACTTAATAATATTTATATCCATTGTCATAACGAACGGTAAAGTAGATAAAGAGATAACCAAGATAATGCCTCTTCCCCATCGGTTAATACTCTTAGCGGAAGTTTCCGAAATCTTTTTCTTTTCTACACCAATTAATTTATTTATCCCTTTTTCTAAAAAGAATCCTAAAAGTAAAAGAACAGGAATAAATACCAAAGCCAATAAAACCACCAAAACCCAAAAGATACATACCACCCCGTATTTATGTTTGTAATACTATAAATTTCTAGTTAAGAAACGTACCATCTAATCCTCTCTTATTGCAGAAACCTGCCCCGATAGTACAATAACCCATATAATAATGTTAGGATAATATTCAAAACGTTTATACATACTTTTTGAATATTAAATTAAAAAAGACGACCATATTAAAGATCGCCTTGTTCAATTCTTGCACCAGTTAATAAAAAATTTAACCTCGTTTTTTCAAATTATTTACTTCTTCCCAGGTGTTCATTTGCGAATTATTTTTTGTCCCTTTGATTTTGTGAAATTTATATGAAATAATCTGTTATTTAGCTTCTGTTTTATAAATTTCATAAATAAGTTCTTTTGTCCTTTCCCATCCAAGACAAGGATCTGTAATTGATTTACCAAATACTACTGGTTCGTCTTGCCGCCCTTCTTCAAGGTAAGATTCAATCATAAATCCGCGAACATATTTCTTGATTTTTTCATTCCATTCACGATTAATCAAAATTTGACGAACGATACGAATTTGTTCTAAATATTGTTTACCAGAATTATTATGATTAGTATCAATCATGATAAATGGATTTTTAAGATACATTTTTTCGTAAATTTTGATAGCGTCTAGTAAATTTTCTGTATAGTAATTTGGTATATTTTTTCCATACTCATTTACCCCTCCACGTAGAATTGCATGAGCAAGGGGATTACCTTCCGTTTCTACTTCAGCGTAATTAAACAGAAAATTTTGAGCATGTTGAGCAGCATAGATACCATTAAACATTACGTTCAAATTACCTGAGGTGGGATTTTTCATGCCTGTTGGGACATCTATACCACTTGCAACAAATCGATGTTGTTGATTCTCTACACTTCGCGCCCCAATTGCATGATAGCTTACAAGATCATCAATCAAAGGAAGATTTTCGGGATATAGCATTTCATCTGCTGTTGTCAAACCAGTCTCTGTAATTACTTTATAATGTAATTCACGAACAGCTTTGATACCGTTAATCAAGCTAGGATTACCTTTTGAATCTGGCTGATGGATTAAGCCTTTATATCCATCACCATTGGTACGTGGTTTTGCTGTATATACCCTCATGACAATAAAAATCTTATCCTTAACTTCCTCTTGTAATTTTGCTAAGCGACGAGCATATTCAAGAACTGCTTCTTCATTATCAGATGAACAAGGACCGATTACCAAAAGCAAGCGATCATCTTCACCTTTAATAATGGCATTAAGTTCATTATCACGTTCTTCTTTGTGCTTTAACGTTTGTCCTGATAATTTGCCAAGCTCTTTCATTTCATTAATACTAATTTTAGGGCTTATTTCTCTAAATGTCATAATGTTAATACTCCTTTTTATTTATACGCCTCAACAAGTTTATTTTATATTTAATTTGATATTATACCTGACAAATACTTTACGAACAATGTACATAATTTATTTTATCATATAATTCTAATAATTTATAGAATTATTCAAAAGAAGTAGACCACCAATATAAAACATGACGATCCACTTGTTCTGCTAAAGCACCAGTTCGTAATATAAGGTTAACCAGATTTTACTGGTTGACCCTTTTTTATAGGATCTTATTATAAAGGTAGTCGGGGTAGAACGTCGCACCAGTGGGACTTGATCTCGTTAACTAAACTGTTCACCCCCTACTTGTATAAACATGTTTCAGGCTGGTTGGGACAATGTGATCCCGTTTAACAAGCGAACCTATGACATTACAAGAAGCCTTAGGGGTTACCGACTAATTTAATATTCTAGGAGGAGATCGTGTATGAATCCAGTCATCGGTCTGGATGTTTCAAAAGGGGAAAGTCAGATTCAAGCCTTTTTAGATAAAGGTAAACCTTATCGAAAGAGCTTTAGTATTAAGCATGACATAAAAGGGTTGGGAAATTTACTAGAATTCCTTCATGAAGTTGAAAAATCAGCTAACAACCAACCTACGGTCGTGTTGGAATCAACTGGTCACTATCATTATCCAGTTATTCAATTTTTGGAGGAACAAAAGTATGTCTATATTATTGTTAATCCTCTTATCTCTCATCGTGCCAAAAGTTCAAGTCTACGTAAAGTTAAAACAGATGCAGTAGATGCCTATCACCTTTGTGAGCTGTTTTATAAAGAAGAGTTGGAACCTTATAAAAAGCGAGGTGTTCAACTTTTAAACCTTCGCAATCTTACTAGACAACAAGAAAGTATTGCAGAAATATCAGCAAAAACTAAAATACAGTTACACTCCTTGTTAGATCAGGTATTCCCTGAATATAGAGGTGTGTTTGAGAGTTTATATTCAAGAGTATCTTTGCTTACTTTACTAGCATTCCCAACATCTGAGACGGTATTAAGTGCGAGTGAAAGGGAATTATCAGAGAAGATAAGTTCATTATGTAAAAGTCGTTCCGACCTTTGGGCAAAAGAAAGGGCAAAAAAGCTAAAGGAAGCAGCCCTTCGTAACCCGTTCCAGAATAACTTGTATCAGAGCAATATCTTTAATCTGGAGATGTTAGTTAATCTTGTTCTTCAATACCAAGAGCATCTATCCAAGATTGCGACTGAGATAAATGCCCTTTCTAAAGGAATTGAAGAATATCATATTCTCCAATCTATTCCTGGAATCGGAGAAAAAATCGCTGCCACGATTATTTCCGAGATTGGAGAAATTGATCGATTTAATAATGCCAAAAAGCTCGTTGCATTCGCTGGAGTGGATCCGAGTGTTTACTCTTCTGGTAAGTTTACAGCATCAGTAAATCGAATCACCAAACGAGGATCTAATAGACTACGACACGCCTTATATATGGCTGTTCAAAGTGGTATACGTGATTCTCGTAAGAAGAAAACGACTGATGAGATAATAGCACGCAATAAGAGACTAAGAGAGTTTTATGATAAAAAACGTGAAGAAGGAAAACCCTTTAGAGTAGCAGTTATTGCATGTGTAAATAAGCTCTTACACTGGATTTACGCCCTACTAAAAAGCAGATCTACTTTCCAAGATATAGCATAAAAACTATATCTAACTAAATATAACAAAACCTTCCAATCATTGAATAGTGGAGGGTTATTTGGCATGCGTATTTTTAGTATATCATGAGAAATTTAATTTTTTTAGTGAAAAATATTGACAACTATTAGCTGGTTTTGTTTAAGTATAATTCCTCACATTCCCTCTTCGATTGAACAACATATAGTGGAATAAAGAACTAGCAATTGATACGCCTATTTCATTGAATTTACAATCTCAATGAATTTATCCTTGGTAACCTCATCTTTTGGATTTTCATAGTTTTGCATCAATTGAATCAAATGAAAAACTCCACTCTCTTCGCGCCATTGAATAAAATGGACTTTTTCTCCTTCGTCAGCTTCGTCAGTATGATATTCAATTTCAGCGCCGTTATCTAATTTGATTTTTTCAGTGTTTTCTATTTCTTCGCCAACTCCATCCCCATTTGGATATGTGTGTACCATCACACTCCATTTGCTATCATCTCCAAAATAATGTGTCAAAACCATAACGATATCCCCTTTAGGTGGATTAGCCATAACACTCAGGGATGGCTCTGAAGGAAACTCTGTTGGAATACGAAGTACCCCTTTTACTTCGTCAGGCAACTCGTTAAGTTGAGTTATTGCTTCTTCTGGTAAATGACTGGTTTTTTCTTCAAATGAAACTTCTGGAGAAGAATTCTCAACATTACTAGATTCGCCACCACACCCCGTTAAAATAAAAACAATAACTAAAGCCAATGTAAAACATATTTTTTTCATAAAAAGCCTCCTCTTTTTTGATGCAACTTCATTTCAAAAATATCCTATAATCCTTTATAATAAATATCTATCAATAAAGTTTCGCCATATTTTACTAAACTGCCATATACCAAAAGAGCGACTGCCCTTGTTGAACAATCGCACCATTTAGTGGAAGAATGTAATACTTGCTAAACATATAATGAAAAATAAAGATGGTGGTTCAATCTAAATTTCCCTATTCTTGAAATACCTTTGAAAAAGTATCTGTTGTAAGGTATATTGCACGAATCTCTGTATTAATGTAATTAGCGATCTATCTAATAATGGATTTAATGTTAACTGTAATAATATCTGTTACAACTAGAACTAATGCTATTACGATAAACCAATTCATCGTTTCTTCTGGAATTAAAATAGCTAACAAAATGGCGCCGAAAACAGGTATTAAAAATTTATAAATACTTATTTCACAAGCCTTGTTATACTTCAAACCATAATACCAAAGTACAAATGAAACAGCTGAAAGCAATGCTGTATATATTAACAATCCCGAACCAAACGGAGTAAAGGTAATCATATTGTCATCGTACTGAGGAAGTCCAATGGATAGGAGTAATAGAGAACCGATAGTTAATCAGTGTAAATGGATGGATATCTACTGCTAGCTTTTTAGCCAAAAATGCGCTTTATCAATAGTGTGAAGCCTCTGGAATATCCCAAACATCAAACACACCACATTTTTCATTAAAGTACAGTCATTTTTTAAATATACTTATTTGACTATTGGTAACCAGCCAGGTCTAGCTTCTATATATTCCCACATAGCATCAGGTAACGCTAAATCCTTACTATCTTCCATATGAACCTCAGTACGAATTGTATCTTCTTCTCCTGCTTTCACTTTTTGAATCCAATCAGGCTCTATAATAAGCCCTCTTCCGATTGCCACAAGTGGAATATCAAGTTGATCCAATGCTTGTAAGGCATCATCTGGTGTTACTATAGAGCCACACCAATAATAGGGATATTGTTTCCAAGCTTATCTTTAATAATATTGATGACTGGAGTTTTATTTTCCTTATCACGAATAGAACTCTGTGCTACATTTCCAATTGAAACATGAATATAGTCAAGTCCTTGATCTTTTAATTTCAGCAATAAAGTCAATGTATCATCAAGTGTAATTCCTGGTTCTTCTAATTCTTCTGGAGAAATACGGTAACCATAAATAAATGGCTTGTCCGCGTATTTTTCAATAGCTGCTTTTACAGCTTGTACAACAGCAAGTGGAAAATTCATACGTTTTTCAAGTGATCCACCCCAGTGATCATTTCTGCGATTAGAATGTGGAGAGAAAAACTGTTGAATCAAGTAGGTATTCGCTCCATGTACTTCTACTCCATCAAAAAAATAAGTCCCCTCTTTTTTCCAACCCCCATAATGACTTAACTTTCTTCAACAAATGGCATGAGAAGATTAAATTTACGAGCACGTGTGGTCGGAAACACTCGGAACATTTCATCTCCAATTTCAGGATTTTTCGCCAACTTTGATTTTTAAAAGTAACTCATAGAATACCTAGAACTCACTTATTTTTTAAGACAGAATATACAAAGGAAAAGCATTCAAAATTATTTTCTGTTTACGTTTTTCAAGCTTCTAAAACTAGCCATATACTGACTTGGTACCTCAGTCTCTTTGTTCAATTGAACCGCAGCTTCCAATGCCCAATGTGGGTTTCGTAACATTCCTCGTCCGACAGCTACAAGGTCTGCCTCTTCATTTCCAATAACAGCGTTTGCCAATGTTGGGTCATCCAATCTTCCAACTGCAATAACCGGAACATTCAGGTCCTTCTTAATTTCTCCAGCTAGCGGTACTTGATAGCCACCATGTGTACCAGGTCTTCCAAACGTTCCAGCGGTACCCAGAGGACCTTCACCACCGGAAGAGATATGGAAGATGTCCACTCCTGCTTTTTGGTATTCTTTTGCCAACCCGATACTTTCCTTGATTCCATATCCACCTTGTGCATATTCTTTGGCGGATAAACGCATTATTAACGGCATATCTTCTGGCATTTCAGCTTTTGCTGACTCAATAACTTCTCGCCCGAACTTAGTGGGATCTTTTCCATATTCATCGTCTCTTTTATTTGTCAAAGGAGAGTGGAATTGATGAATTAAATAACCATGAGCACCATGAATTTCAATGGTATCTATTCCTGCTTTAATGGCGCGTTGTACAGACTCACGAAACTTCTCAACCATTTCCTTTACTTCCTCCGTTGACAAGGCTCTCGGTATTTTTGAATCTTCATCATATGGAATAGCAGAAGGCGCAACTGGCACCGCAGCGTCTTCTGCCTTACGTCCAGCGTGAGCGATTTGAATACCAACTTTTGCTCCATATCGCTGACAAGCTTCTACAATTCTTGCTAAAGCAGGAATTTGCTCATCTGACCATAATCCTAAGTCATAGTCTGTAATACGGCCATCACCTTCGACATCTGTCATTTCAATTATAATAAGACTTGCGCCACCAATCGCCCTATTTACATAGTGTAAGTAATGCCAGTCCGTAGCAATTCCATCTTTCTTTTCAACCGAGTATTGACACATCGGTGGCATAACAATACGGTTTTTCAATTCCAATCCTTTTACTTTATAAGGGCTAAATAAATGTTCCATTCTAAAAAAACTCCTTTTTTGGTTTTATTCATTACAGTTCTGTTCCATGCCATCGCATCTAAATACTTTCTTGAACACGAATTCAACTTTTGGTATATAGTGAAGCCATTCGAACTCCCTCACTCAGGCTATTCATTAATCATCATGTGTAGGAAAATGAGGTAAAATCTCTTCTCCTATCTCCTGAATCATCTCTTCCATTGGCCGTCTAGCAAAATAAGGGACGAATACCAAATGGTTTACGCCAATTGCTTGAAATTTATATAGTAGTTCTAGCAAATGGTTACGTCCTAAACGAAAACCTAAGGGGATTTTTGTAGGTTGTTCATCTGGATTTTCCAATAAATCGATATATAAGGTTTGCGTAAACGGTTTGAATACTCCCGGTTGTTTCATACCTGATAATTCACCACAATCTTTCACTAATAGGGCTTGCTCTTCGAAACAATGAAAAATAAGCTACCAAAAATGGATATCTTTATGATACATCCGGTTAAATGCCTCGTGATGTTTAAAACTCATCTCATCCCTCCTATTATATTACAGCTTTTTATCGATAAAACTTTCTAATTGCTTAATCACATCTTCATTTCTCCGGTAATAGGTCCACTGGCCAATTCTTTTCGTCTCTAAAAGACCACTTTTCTGTAACAATGATAAATATTGAGAGGTCGTCGACTGTCCCAGACCTACCTTTTCGCGTATATCCCCTACACAGACTCCTCCTGGAAAGTTATCCTTCTTATGGATATGAATTTGAGGCGGGAAATTCATGTCCGGTTGCTTTAGCATTTGTATAATTTTCAACCTGGTTACATTTGATAATGCTTTAAATATATCTATTAGATTTTCTTCATTAATTTTCTGTTGTTCTCCCATCGCTTCTAAAGTCTCCTCGTTTAGATATGAGATTATTTTTGTTTCTTCATATTTAATTGTGATTTAAACTAATGGCAATCCAATGTAATAAAATATAAAACATAAATTCTTCAAACTCCACCCCCCACTTCGTCGTTCTGTCTAACAATTGGGGGTGGGGTTTAACTCAGAAAGATTTCTACTTTTTAACTTTGATCTTCTGGCCAAACTATTTTTGAAGATCAAATAGTTCTGATAAAATTTCATAGGATCTGATACGTGATTTTTGATCATATACTTCTGCTTGTACTAGTACTTCATCAGCAGATGTACGACGAATTAAATCTTCAAATCCTTTTTCAACTGTTTGTCTATCTCCAATAATTGCTTCGGATAGTTGGGATTCTACAGACGCCCTCTCAATACTACTCCACCCTTGATTCCACAGTTTATCCATACTCACTGGAGGTTGAAGTGGCCTCGGTGTACCGCGTGCTTCGAATAAATACTTTTGGTATAAAGAAGATGATAATTCGGAAGCTTCCTCCATCGTTTCTGCTACAAATGCACTTACTGCCACTACACAATAAGGCTTTTCTAAAGTCTCTGAAGGTTGAAAGCTATCTCTGTATGTTTTCAAGGCCATCTCCAAGTTGTCTGGTGCAAAGTGACTCGCAAATGAGAATGGTAATCCTAATTGTCCTGCCAGTTGCGCGCTATAAGTCCCTGAACCATGTAACCAGATTGGAACTTTCGTATTCTCACCAGGTATCGCATGAAACTCAAACCTACCATCTGATGTAACTGTTCCAGATCCGTGTAAATAGCTATACAGTTCTTTAACTTTATCTACATACTGGGGGCTGTTTGCTGTCTGGGGATTCAACACATAAGCAGTGTTCCGATCCGTTCCAGGCGCACGCCCCAATCCTAAATCAATTCTATTGGGAAAGTAGGATGCCAATACCCCAAATTGTTCCGCAACAGATAAAGCAGAGTAATGAGACAATAAAGTCGCTGCTGATCCAACTCGGATTGAGTTTGTAACAGAGGCAACTCGTCCGATAACGAGTGATGATGCAGAGCTCGCCATTCCAGCCCAATTATGATGTTCTGTTAGCCAATACCTTTTATATCCGAACTCCTCAACATTCTTAGCTAAATCTAATGTGCTTTTCAAAGCTTCTTTTGCTGATCCTCCTTCTATAATCGATGAAGGATCTAAAACAGATAGAGATAAATTTTTCAAGATTAATTCCTTCTCTCATTTATAATAGCTATTTGGACTTACTTCATATGATAAAACTATACTTCAAACAATTCTCCTTCTGTATAATCGAATCTTTCGAGTTTCCATACACCTTCTTCTCGTCGTAGTGAACAATTATATGTTGCACCATAAATATTCTTATCAAGCAATTCTTTTGATACATTGTATGGAACTAAACGATACACTTGTAATTTAGCTTTATCTCCGTTAATTTCAATCCGATAATCACCAATCACGTGATGAAGATTCACACGCCCAGTTCGAAACGTCTGAAGTGTCGTCATAAATTCCCTGCGTCCAGTTACTTCACCAAATGGCACTACATTTGTAGCTATATCGTCTGTCAAAATATCACCTAACAGGCCAATATCCCACTGGTCCACGGCCCAAGTATAACGAGTAAAGACATCTAAAATCTGTACTTCATTAGAATCTTTCTCTTCAGAATGAGGGATAACATGCCATGGTGCATCAAGGCCACTAATAATATGAGGTAACTTCACATTTGGATTCCACCCAAGTTTATCTATTGGTTCTTCCCATTGCCTTATCCTTGAATGATTTCCGATTTTCCAGTCTAATTCAAATCGTATAGCTGCAATTTTCCAGCCCTCATCTGTATGCTCATACGTATTAGTATAATGACCACTGTACCAACTTGGATCTAATCTTTCTCCAAGATCATCCGCCAGTATTCCCGTAAGATATGCACTTTGCTGACCCACGCCTGTTGCTACTGCAATATATTCGTTCGTTACATAATGACGAGCAACATCAACTGGGACGAGCGAACTGGATAGACCTTCAATAATTGCTTCTCGACCTTCGAAATTTCCGTGATTACTAAGACTTGCTTT
Source organism: Oceanobacillus rekensis (assembly GCF_002153375.1). Taxonomy (GTDB): domain Bacteria; phylum Bacillota; class Bacilli; order Bacillales; family Amphibacillaceae; genus Oceanobacillus; species Oceanobacillus rekensis. Next base: position 123,479 of record NZ_MTBQ01000009.1, on the reverse strand, counting down.
TGCATCTTTTAAAAATAAATGTTTTATTGAAGTAAGTTCACCTGTTTCATACGCTTTTGCAAACTGAGAAAAGACCTCGCTAATCTCTTTACGATTTGATTGTTTCTTCATTTGATTATCCGTACTCATTATTCATTCACTCCTAGAATTTTATCCCAAATTAACTAGCAGAAAACCCCCACTGAATGTTAGTTTCACTTTATTCATTTTGATTTATAAACTCGCTAATAATTTCATATGATTTTAGGCGATCCTCATGATTAAAGATATAAGATGTCAGCATTATTTCATCTATTTGAGCATTGTCAATAAATTTTTCTAGTTGTCCCTTAACTGTTTGAGGGCTACCTACAATACTTCCACTTATTGATTGATAGACAGCTTCTCTTTCACGTTCACTCCAAACAGTATTCATATCTCTTGCTGGTTGGATATGTACCGGATTCCCACGAACAAGTCCGAGAAAATGTTGTTCTGTTGAAGAGAACAAGAATTTCGCTTCTTCGTCGGTATCTGCTGCTGTTAGGTTCATTCCCATCATGACATATGGCTCCTTTAATATCTCTGAAGGTCTAAAATTCTCTCTGTATGCCTGAATAGCTGGGAATGTGTATGACGGAGAAAAGTGACCAGCAAATGAAAAGGGAAGGCCTAAATGGGCTGCCAAACGTGCACTGTAATCACTTGACCCTAATAACCACACAGGTATTTTAAGGCCCTCACCTGGGTTAGCTTTTACTGGATTATTTGGAGCAAATTTAGCCGGGTTAAAATAGCCCAGCAATTCATTCACTTGTTCAGGAAATTCAGTAGTCCTGTCTCTTCTTACTGCCCTTGCTGTTATTTGATCCGTACCTGGTGCACGACCCAATCCTAAATCGATGCGATTCGGATATAGGGATTCTAATGTACCAAATTGCTCTGCGATTACTAATGGGGCATGGTTAGGTAACATAATTCCACCAGAACCAAGTCTAATTTTTGATGTTCGAGCCGCTATGTGGCTTAAGATAACCGATGTAGCCGAACTTGCGATTGGTTTCATATTATGATGTTCTGCTACCCAATAACGATTATATCCCCAGCTTTCCGCATGCTGTGCCAAGTCAAGCGTATTCCGAAAAGAATCGGCTGGTGTACTTCCTTCACTGACTGTAGCCAAGTCAAGTATGGATATTGGAATAGAACCTAGTTGTTTTTTTGTTGCATTATTTTCTTTTGACATTATTTTGTCCTCCTCTTTATTAAATAAGAAATAGATAATTATGCATTTAATACATTTACTAACATTTATAAATTCTAGGTTTATACATACCTCTATATCTGTTTAGACCATTTATATCTTCATAAATCTATATATCTAGATTTGACGATATGTTAACTTTTAAAAATCTATGGCAATAATTCTTTTCCAGATAGATGAACGGTGGAATCAATTATATTCCGTATGATTGATTGGTATATCGCGAATTAGCAATATGTTTAGGTAAAGAGATATAATATATGCCCCTAGAAATCTATATATCCCAATATAACGATATTTAGTATTTAATAAAAGTAAATTGCTCAGAGAAATTTACTTTTATCTTTAAATTTCAATATAAGCATATATGTATATTAATTTCTTTAAATGTTTTTTGTCCACTTCCCAATATGCTTCGAGTAGCTCTGGCCCAATGTAATATAGTAAGATTAATAATTTTGACTTGAATATTGTATGAATCTAAGTTCTCAACGACAAAATGCTACTTCTTTGTAAAATCTAGTGGTTCGTTCACCGTTTTATTCACCAACTTTAGCAAGCTATTCTGATAACGTTATCGATATATTTCGTTGTTACTTTAAGTACATCTCTTCACAAACTCATTGAAAAAGATTGCAATAGCACGAAAGGTTTATAGGTTTATATTGTTCTTCATTTACATTTTGACATATCGGGGAAAGTCGATATAATATGACTTATGGAACCTATCGATGTATTTAAAGCTTTATCTAATGAAACTCGGCTTAACATCCTACAGTGGTTAAAAGAACCAGAGAAGCACTTCCCTAAACAAGGCGCTCACCTGCCAAAGGAGGTTAGTTATAAAGGCGGAGTATGTGTTGGGGACATACAAGAAAAAGCTAAAGCTTCTCAATCTACGGTATCTCACTACTTAAATTTGATGCAGAAAGCAGGTTTGCTCGAATCTGTTCGTTATGGTCAGTGGACTTATTATAGAAGAGATGAGGAAGCCATTCGACAGTTAGCTGAATATTTTAGAACGGAAATCTAAGTTATTCTGATTTTCGTTATTTTTTGGTTTATAAATCGATAAATCTAGATATATAAATATAATAGTTATTAGGAAGGAGTTAAATAATGCGTTACATTGCATATATATTTGCTTTATTTGCAGGAGTAGCCCTTAGTTTTGAAGGAGCTATTTATGATGAACTAGGTAAAACAACAGGTAACTATAATAGAAGGTTGCTTATGAAATATTGTTAAACTATTTTCTTGAATTAAATGGTGCAGTTGTCTCATTGTCTCTTCTTAAAAAAGAAACTTATTAATTGAATCAAGGGTATCTTAAATTTAAAAAATCCCCTTTAGATATATATCCAAAGGGGATAGCTTCGTAATTTATTTTTATCTGAATTTCAAACTATTGATTACAAATTAGAAGTTGTAATCTCATTTACTGCTAGAATGGCATTCGCAACTTCATCAGGAGTTATTTTAGGATCCATATTTACTAATGTCTCTTTCTTAGAAGTAGCTATTTCTCCAACTTTTACTAAATCATCAAATGATACATCTTCTAAATGCAACTCTTTCAATGTAGTTGGTAGCTCTAGTGCTTTAAAAAGATTCGCATAACGCATAACTTCTGTTTCTGGTACTCCTTCTAGTACTAATTGTACAAGGACACCATAAGCTACCTTTTGTCCATGAGTCATGTGATGGATTTCTCCATCTAATGCGGTAAAGCCATCATGAATTGCATGGGCAGCCGCAACTCCACCGTTTTCAGCTCCAACCCCTGATAGTAACGTATTTGCTTCAATAACTTCTTCTACACTAGGAGTTACAAGCCCTTTTTTTACTGCTTTAAATGCAGCAATTCCGTGTTCAAAGATGACTTCTTCCGCTTTTTGAGCAATAGCTCGTCCAGCAATTGAAGCTATTCCTCCAGCCATTGTAATTGAATTTCGTTTTTGCGACGCTCTAGCTTCAACACTTGTAGCAACCGCATCACCCATTCCTGAAGCAAAAAGATGGACTGGAGCTCCGACAATTACTTGTGGATCAACTAGAACTAAATCAGGGTTTTTATTATAAAATTTGTATCCTTCAAAGGTTCCATCATCTGAGTATACTACAGAAATAGCTGTTGTAGGAGCATCCATAGAGGCTGTAGTAGGAACAATAACTACAGAGATACCTAAATTATCAGCTACTACTTTAGCCGTATCAATTGTTTTTCCACCACCAAGACCAATTACTACGTCTGCTTCATTGTCTTTAGCAATTTTTGTTAGGCGATTAAATTCAGAGTTGGATGATTCCCCTTGAAACTCCTCATAATGATATGAGGTATTAGAAGATTCGAAACTGTTCTCAACAGTACTTCCAACAATTCCCCAAACAGTGCTATCAGCTAAAATAATTGGTTTCTTACCAACTACTTTCACTTCATCACCGATCTTGCTTAAGATACCAGCACCTTGTACATATTTGTTAGTTGCGATAAATACTCTCTTTTGCATGATTATTATCCTCCTAGAGATTTATTATTAATCAAAAATATATTTAATTAAATATATCTGATTTAATTATATTATAACATCGAAAAAATAATTTTCAAAAAAATATGCTTCAAGTATATTTTTGTTCTTTTTTACGATTGCGTATTCACATAACTTTTTAACTATTTGGTGGGGCTTATCAAACTATTAAAAATTCATTTAAATCAATACTTTTACTTTGGAACATGTATTTAAAGTAAATGACAATTAGTAAAAAAGTTAAAACCTATATCTGAGATTATTACTAAATAATTTTAGATACAGGTTTTTTATTGAATCGTTCTTGAACTAAACTGCTAAATTAGCGAAAAAGCGACTGCCCCTTGTTCAGCAATCGCACCATTTAGTGAAATAAGCATTTGTACTTCATAAATATACATTTTCAATTATAATAAGACTTGTTAGTGATTTTTTTGCGAAGGAGTACAAACAATGATAACAGCTTTCTTTACATATTTTTTATTAGGTTTAGTATTATCTCTAACCCCTGGAGCAATGACTGTACAAATGGTTAATCAAGCATTGAGAAAAGGTTTTTTAAGTGGATGGTTTGTAGGATTGGGTGGTATGACAATAGACTTAGCATTAATTACATTGGTTTACTTTGGGTTTTCATATTACTTAGCTCATCCAATGGTTGAACTTATTATGTGGTTCATAGGAAGTATATTTTTATTAGTTATTGGGATTGACAGTTTAAAGGAATCGAAAAATAACGTTGATTTTAGTGGGGCTACCCCAAAAAAATCATTAGCAAAAGCTTACACCTCAGGCTTTTTAATGGCAGTCTCACCAGGAAATATAGTATTTTGGATTGGGGTATTCGGTCCATTACTGGTATCCTCGATTAACGGAGAGAACCAAGAACATTTTATAATAGTAGCACTAGGGATTTTACTTGGAATATTAACCCACGATATAGGATTAATGAGTATTATTCATTTTTCAAGAAGATTTTTAAACCAGACGTTGTTAAAATGGGCTGCGATCGTGGCCGCAATCATTCTATTTGGATTTAGTGTTTATTTTGGATATGAGTTTATAACCCAACTTATTACGTATGTGTAATTTATTCGTAGACATTTTTCCTTTACCATAAGACGCAATTATTAAAATAGGGTGCAAATCCTTACTAAGGATTTGCACCCGTTCGTTCAATTAAAACCTTGAATTTAATAAAAGGCATTTACTATGTAAAATTATTATTCTTCTAAAACAATTTTAACCAATACTTTTTTTATTACCTTTGGAAAAAAATATGCCCCAATGAAAGCAAAAATAAATGCTTGCCCCCAAAACTTAAGCCATGTAGAAAGAAAAAGATTATTGAAACCAAAGTTTATTGAAACTAAAATAAATGAAATAAAGAAACTTAAACTTAAAGACATTAATAAAGCAAATATAACATTTTTATATCTTACATTAATCTTCAATTTTACCCTCCAATAATAACTATTAGCCCTTTTTAGCTTTTATATGGTCTTTGATATAAACCGTCATATTACGAATGGTACAACGGTATATCTATCATGAGCTCGTCTATGGAGACGTTCCTCAATATATATTATGATATCGTAACATAGAAAACCTTATTACACACTAAGGTTTGAAGAAATTCAGGAAATTTTTATTAATAAAAAAAATTGAAATTCGATGATCGCCCTCTTAAACTCTCGTACCATTTAGGTGAAGAAGAAACAGAGACCCTTTGAAACAATCGCGTCCTTTTCTGGAATAACTTTTTATGGTTCACTAATTCCTGCTGCAAGTAAAAGAAAATAAGCAAATACTAATACTGCGCCGTTTAGTATAATTCCTGTAATGATAAACCACAGCTTTTTAGATATAATAGCAAAAATAATTCCAAGTACAGAAAGCACTGTAAACACGCTTATACCCAAAGTTAAGTTAGCATCAGGTCCTTTGTCAATAAAGAAAAATATGATACTTATAGCTGCGGTTAATAATGATAAAACTCCAAATATATTTTTTGCTTTTTTCTTGTTCTAAATTTGCAACCTCCTTTTACAATTTGGCCCGAATGTGGAATAGTCAAATCAAGGTACTTATTCTATCGCACCATTTAACGAAAGAAGCGATTGAGCTTACTGAACAATCGTTCCCTTGAGTTGAATCATTCTCCGCCCAACTGTTTCAATAGATAATCACAAAGCTTTCCATGAATTGATTGTCTCTTTAAATTCATGAGTAAATATCTTAAATTTATTTCTTTATTTGCAAATATACAGTTACAATATTGTTTGAACTCTGAGATACTTGGTAATTCAGTTTTGTATATATCAGAGGTTTCGATTTGATAGGTTTGTAACAACGAATCTAACGATTCATCTTCTTTAATCAACTCGTATAACTGATTAGAACTATCATAAGAATTATCCGTACTTTTGCTTAAACGGTATTTAAAAACCGATAATATTTTCAATAAAGCATTGACTTGTGATTCCTCAAATTCATGGTCCAATGCATACATAAAAAAGGGGAATTTATCACCATTGACCATAAATTTAAGTAATTTAATTTGATATTTTAATTTTATGATTTCTTTTTCAGTATTCATTTCTTCACCTCGTTTATTACATTAACAGAAATCAGAGAGTATTTAACTAGTAGAACGTATATTGGGCAAAAGTAAATTTAATTATATTGCTTTACTGCTTATACGGATAGGTATTTTTAATGTGATTGGAAATGTGATTGGCTTGAATGAAAGAGTCAGTATCACAATCGCAGCAGGAGTTGCCATTGCTACAATCTTGATTGAAGTTTTATACAGTTTGAGAAAGAAGAATAAACAAAACGATTTAAAAGATGAATAAAATGGTACTCTTTTTTCACTTAAATGGTGCTTTAACATACCAAGGAAATCGTCAATACGGCGGTCTTTTAACTAATGGGGCAGGATAGTAAAAAATGATTAGTTCAATAATGTTATCAATGGTAAACAAATAAACAAAGAAGGAAATGGCTAAAATTACTAACTGCTTTGTACTTATATTTAAGGAAAAAATCATATTAACGGTATTTGTAGAGCCAAGCAAAACAAATAAAGACAGTCCGATAAATGCAGATGGAGCTAATGTAAGGATAAAAGATGCTCCAATAGCAGAGAATATTTTTTTCTTTTCAGCTTTGATTTCATTTTTCTCACCATTGTAAATCCATAAAAACAACAAAATAAATGAAATAACAAACACAACTATTACTGGTGTAATTATTATCATATAACACCCCCTGTTATCTCTTCAGGAATAATTATGAGAATACCCAAAAACTTGGCATCCTTATTACACTACCTGCCAATTAGTTCTTTCTCTTCACCAAAATAATAACATAATACTTAACAATTTAATTTCAAATTTCTGAAATTAATAATAAAAGAAAAAGACCATCATTTGATGATCTCGCTTGTTCAACTCTCGCATCACATAGTTTAATAAGAAAATTTGCATATTAACTTCATCGCTTTATCAATACGGTTAAGTCACCCTCAAAAACTTTTTCTTCATTATCATTAAAAGTAGATAACAATACCGTAAGGAGACCCGTTTCATTCTTTAATGCTTTTTTATCAATAACCTCAACAATGATATGTAATTCATCATCAGGATACACTGGCTTTATAAATTTAATATTATTCATTTTTGTTCCAGCAATAACATCCGCACCATACCTACCATCTTCAACCCATAACTTAAATGAAATAGCCAGTGTATGTATTCCAGAAGCAATGATTCCATTAAATCTCCCCTGATTTGCTTTTTCCTCATCCAAATGCATATATTGGGGGTCAAATTCACCTGCAAACCTCACAATATCTTCTTTTGTTAATTTATGTGATTTAGTTTCGAACACATCTCCAATTGTAAATTCATCTAACTTCATACAAAACACCTCTTAATTATTAGTTAACACTAGAACTTAATCTATTTTAACATCTGTTATTAAGAGTTGGTACTAATAATATTTTTTTCTTGTAAACTAACATGCCATTTCCCTCATATTACTTCCCTCGCTAATGCACCAGTTAACCTAAAAAAGTATAAATAGAAACAAAAAAGCTAAATCCAGCTACAAGGAAAGATGTAATAGCATTTGCCTTTCGCTTTTGAAACTCAGTAATCCCAGTAACTAAAAGCATTACCCCTAAGAACAACAAGGCAAAAGGTATGATTACACCACTTGTACCAGTTATTAAGCCATAACCAGATAAACCAACTACAATAATGGCTAAAATAAGTCTGAGTATTTTCAACGACATACCCTCCTAAGATAAAATTCATTTCTACGCAAATTCTTACTTAATCATAAACATTTAACACTATTTATTTGGACGAAAATGGGATATTTCCTTCCTCCACTAACCTGCCATTTAACGCAATAAGAGCTGCCGTATTTGACAGCCCCTTGTTCAGCTATTGCACCCAATTGTTGAATAAGAAAATGCGATTCATTTTAGGAATCGCACTTCTGGTTTGTTTAATTAGATTGTAACTTTCTTAGTATTACTCCGTTTGAAAGCTCCTGCATAGAACTTGGTTAATTCACCAAGGCATATGATGGATCGATACGAATTCCCACACGCCTCTATTACACTACTTAGCTAGATATGTAGCTATATATTCTCTAACGACTTCATATACATATTCTTGATTGGCTGTTGCTGTATTTGAGTTGTATTCGCCACCGTTCGTTTTATTATTGGATAAAATTCGCACCCCTAAAAAAGGGACTTCATACGCTTTGGCAATTTGTGCTGCAGAAGCAGTTTCCATTTCTTCTACAGAAGTACCAAATGTTTCGTGGAACCATTTAATTCTATCCACTTCATTATTCCATACGTCCGCAGAACCGATTGTTCCTTCCACAACTTTACCCTTTGTATATTTATCCTTCACTGCATTAGCAGCTGCTAGTAAATCTTCATCTGCTTCATAGTAACGAATATTCTCAGCGTCTGGATCTTCTCCTGCACTGCCTTCAGATGCCATTAAATCCATAGGAATCCATTCTGTTGGTTCAATTCCTTCATTCTCGCCTCTATTCCCTGTTTTTAGCGCGCCAATGTTTACCGTTCTTTTTCCTAGTACAATATCGAACACATTTAAGCTTGGATCATGCCCACCAGAAGTTCCTTGACTAATGATTGCACTTGGATTATACCGCTCGATAGCCACGGCAGTAGCCGCTGCTGCATTTTCCATTCCTTTACTCGTTTTAACAACGATGACAGGATAATCATCTACTGTTCCAATATAAAAATCATAAATACCAGATGTTTCTTTCTCCACATTTTCTAATCGATCTGCAAATGCTTCTGCTTCAATCGGCATTGGACCTTCAATTAAAATAGGTCTTTGTTCATCATCTGATGTAGTTTCCTCCGAATTTGCAGTAGTATTACAACCTGCCATGACAGTTACTAATACTAGAGAGACAGCCGCCAATAAAGCGTATTTCCATCGACCTTTACTTTGTTTCTGTGCTTTTGAAATATTCATTTTGTTTCCCCCTTGATGTTTGTTCGTTGATAGACAAGTCTTTTGGTCCAAAATAAAAAGGCCTGGAATAAGGTAGATGATTTCTACCTTCCAGACCTAAAGTTGAAGTATATACGTGTAACAACACAAAACATTGAACGAATGAAAAACCGAACATTACACACTTCAACTCGTAGTCTAGTTCTTTTAACGGGAACCAGGTAGAGACACTCAGACCATATTACCGAGTATATACGAGTAATATTTATTTGTTATCAACATGTTTGTAATATACCAAACAAACTCTAGTAAATCAACAGTTTTTCTAATATTATTTTTTGAAGTTTTTTTGGAGTAAATTGTATTTAAATATAAAAAATGCATTCACCCCTTTTTTTAGGAGAATCATTTATGACGAACGATTGTAATTAATTTTTCCATAAACGTTCGGCTTTAACAATGATGACTCCACAAGAATTACTTAGTAAATACCGTGGAGAAAATCTAAAATAGCAGGTGAAATATCATACTAAAACACACTATATTTAGGACTATAAATAACAGTAAAAATAACAAACAAAAATGCTTGGACTTTTAATGCTCAAGCGTTATATATTTTTTCTTGTAAAACTAAAGCACCAGTTAACACAAGATATTAGTGATATCTAAACCAAACAAACCATCCGTTTTCCTTACTTTTTGATAAAAAGATTTGACCTTCTAACGCACTAGCACTTTTTCCTTCCCATTTAGGAAAATACAATCTTACTAACCACGATTTATCAGCAACTGCTTCACCACAAAAGTTTTTTGCCATTTCATAATAAACCTCATCATTTTCTTGTCCAACTGTTTTCGGAAAAGGGAGAGCAGTTATTACATCCCACTCAGAAAACAGTTCTCCATACTCACCTTTTTCGTAAGTATTAGGAACAATTATCTTGAGTGCATTTAATAGTTCATTCTTATCTTTAATAGATGTTTCCTCTAATTGTTTTATTTTCGGGCATTCTACATCTGGTTGTGCGTAATTATGGCTTGGTACAAAGGTAATAAAAGTGATGAGCATTGCTATAACACCTAATTTTTTCATTATATTCACCTCTGTACTAATATCCCAACAACCTCTTTGCTTATTCAACAATCCTGCCAAATAGCACAAGAAGCGATTGCTCTTATTGTGCTATCGCACCAGTTAATGAAATAACAGAGTAGTTTCTATTAGCTATCTTAGTTTAAATAAAAAGAATAGACAATATAGCCAGAACTCCAATTAAGATATGGAAAGTCGTTGGCTCAAGATAATAAAGGCAATGGAGGAAGCAATCTTACATTTGAGCAGCAAATTAAAAAATTTGGAGAAAAACAAACGAATAAAGTTCCTAAAGACTACACACCAGAAGAAGCAATGGAGAATGGTGATATTACTCCACCTAACATTACTCCAAAGCAACGTGAAAAAATCAATCAATTTAAGGAGAATGTCAAGAATGATAATCCTGATTTTATTCGATTTGTACAATTTTCACGGACTGAAGATCCAATAATCACTGAATTCCAATTTAACGGTGAGCTTATATACTATCGTTGGGATAGTACAAGAGACGAAAGTAAAAGACATATTAAAAGAAATATGGACACGGGTGAACGATTTAGCGTACATGAAGATTATTGTAAGGAGATTGTAAACAATCCAAAAATGCCGTATATCACAGACTGTTATAAGTATGAAAGTTATGAGTTTTAATGTATTCCATTCCTAATTTAAATCTACGAGAAAAGAAGACCACCGTAGCTGTTATATTTAAGTTAAGTGAAATAGTTGATATTACAGGAACCACACATTTTAGATGTTTCTAATATGTGTGGTCTTTATTCAATTTCTTGTTTCACTACTGCACCAGTTACTTCACGTACTGTATTACTAAAAGATAAAAGAATTAAAGTTTAATTTTCATATCTGTTTCGTTATATTCTAAGATTTCTATACTATCCGTTAGTTGTATGTTATTGTACTTTACTAAAGAAAAAACCCGTTTTGATCAATCTTTTATTCAAAGCATATTTCTTCTTGAGTAAGTAATTATAGTTTTAAGATGTCAAAGTAAACGAAAGGCAGTATATTTGAAGAGTGGTGTTTAACTTGTATTCCGCAATCGGTCCAGATTTGCGGAAGATCCGCGATGCATATTTCTTTAGTAAAAGAGAAAATGATATAGGTTAGGAAGAATGTTTTATAGTTAACTAAAAGGTTGAATATAAATGAAAAACCTGCTATTTCTAACCACATGGTTAACCAATTTGAAGAGAACTTAAATGAAATTTTCCATGCTTTAGCTGACTCAACAAGAAGAGAAATCGTACATTTGATTGCTCAAAAAGAAAGGACAGTTTCAGAGTTAGCAGAGCCTTTCGATATATCTTTACCAGCTATTTCTAAACATATAAAGGTTCTTTAACGAGCAAATTTAGTGGAGAGGAATGTAAGGGGAAGAACGCATATATGCAGATTAAACGCAGCGTCATTGTCTCAAGCTTCTGAATGGCTCCGTTTTTATGAGAAGTTTTAGAGTAATCGTTTTGATCTTCTTGAGAAAGAGTTATTAAAGGCACAAAAGAAAGAACATTAAATTACATAAAGGAGTTTTAAGATGAACAACTATTCAACAACCACTTTAACAATGATAAGAAATTTTGATGTAGCACCGGAAAGAGTTTTTGATGCATGGTTAAACTCAGAAATGATGAGGAAATGGTTTTTCACATTGGAAGGGACGAATAAGGTGGCAACAAATAATCCTCAAATAGGCGGTACTTGGGAAATTGTTGACCATCGCGAAGGTAAAGATTACCGTGCGATTGGGGAGTACCTTGAAATTGATCCTCCGGAGAAAATCGTGTTCACGTTTAAGATGCCAGAATTGACGCCAGAAGAATTCAGCGAATTAGAAGATGCGATTACAGTTGAGCTAAAAGAACTCGAGCAAGGCTGTGAGATGACGTTCACACAATTGATCCATGTTATTCATGAAGAGAATTGGACAGCGTCCGATATCGAAAAAGCTCATAGCGAATGGCATGATAGTACGGAACAAGGCTGGTATTATATGTTTATGGGGCTTAAGGAGTTATTGGAGACAGGGGAAATTAGCTATAAAGGGTAAAAATCGTTTTGGAGTTTCGTGGTAACTAAATCTACCTAAATAATAGGAAGACATTAATAATACCCTGTTAATGCCAAGTAACTGGTGCGATAATCAAGTAGAAGGAAAAGTTAAGAACTCTTCGCCCCTCTCACACCACCGTACGTACGGTTCTGTATATGGGGTTCAATTTATATTTCAGTGTGTACTTTTAGATAGCGATCTAAGGCAAAGAGAATAGACCCTTTGCCTTAGGCGTTTATTGGATAAAGCTCTTTAAACCTATAAATTGTTCGGCCCTTCATGGTTTTTATCATTACTATGGCTTCGGCTAACTTCTCACAATAAACCTTTTTCGACCAGCTCTCTTATAGGGAACTTCTCAACTGTCCGTAAGACCTTCCAGGGTAAGACAACTATCTTCCCTCTTTTACTCGCCTGATTTACTCTATCCGATTACGTACATCTTTTAAACTTTGACTTGTAATGGAGCTTTATCTACCTACAGAGCCTTGATATCAGATTTCCGTTCGTCGACCCAAGATTTTGATACACGCTTCCTTCAGTTCTTACCTCGCGATAAGAGCCTTGCGCTTGTTTAGCGGTTAGTTGATGTGTACCCCATCGTGTACTTTCACCCCCGAGATAGTCGGCATGCCTCGCACATTAAAAAGAACCCATCCTGAATTAAATTCAAAATGGATTCCCTCACATTTAATATTATTGTGCTGTATACCCACCATCAACGATGATGCTGTTTCCAGTCATGAAGGAGGAATCATCACTAGCCATAAATAATACAGCTTTTGCAATTTCTTCCGATTTACCTAGACGTTTCATTGGTGTTGCATTTGTCAGGAATTCTCTATCTGTTTCACCTAAGATTGGTGTTTCGATAAATCCAGGACATAGTGCATTTACACGGATATTGCGTTCTGCAAACTCTAAACCAAGCGAACGGGATAAGTTAATGACACCAGCTTTGGCTGCGTTGTATGCTGCACTGCCAGGCGATCCAACCCTCAAAAATAGTTGCCAGTCCCCCACGGCTTTACAGTATTAAAGCGATGGGGACTGGCAACTGATTACTTTATATTTTACCAATAGGGTAGATGCGTTATTTTAACCGTCTATGTTTTTTTACTCTGTTGCTTCACGTTTCTCAGCTAAATCAACTTCAAGCTGTTTGGTGCGCTTTTTGTTCAACGGATAAATAAATACTAGGATGAAGAAGACGGTAAGGTAGATGATTCCAGGTACTAGTGTTGCTACAGTATAGATCCCGTCCTTTACTTCCTGTGTTTGCGTTGTAACTGAAGTATATCCGACAAATGTAAGTGCAAATCCTGTAAGACCACCAGCAAATGCCTGTCCCATTTTTCGTGCGAATGAATAAATAGCATATATCGTTCCATCTTCTCGGGACCCAGTAATATATTCTTGATAGTCAATGGCGTCTGTAACAAAGGCCCAAATAATCAAATTAAACAACCCAAACCCAATAAGACCTATAAAGTTGACTACGAAGAATACAGTTAAGGAAATACTTGGTATAAAATACAAAGTAAGATATGCACTTCCCGCAAGAAGCATACCGAATGAAGCAACTTCTTTCTTACCAAAACGCTTAACTAGTGGTGTTAATGTTGGCATAGAACCCATAACAGCAATAGTTTGGAGAAGCGAAAATATACTTAGCGCAGTTGCATTTCCGAAATAATCTTTAAACAAATAAACGTTTATGGACGTTACAAGCATCTGTGTCATCAAAAATAGAAGTGATGCTATTAAGATGGTAATTAATGGAGTATTCTTCACAAGACCTTTAGCTGTTTTTGCAAAGCTAAGTGTTTCACCCGGCTCTTTATCTGGTATTTGAATTCGTTCGGTACTTAATTTTACACAACCCATATAACAAGCTATTGCAAGAATACTAAAGAGCGCTGCTGCCATAAACATTCGACTTGCAGACAGTTCATTATTCACGAAAACAAACAGTGGTGCACCAGCACTGATGACTAAGGTCGCTAACGTTGCTCCCATAGTTCTCCACCCAGATAAGGATGTACGATCTGTAGAGTCACTAGAGATTACGGCTGCCATAGAACCATACGGAATATTAACAGACGTATATAACATCCCCCATAAAATATACGTTACATAAGCATATGCAAGATAAAAGCCCTCAGACATACCTGGAATAGGTAGAAACATTAAAGCACTTGAAATGACAAGCGGGAAAGACATTCTGAAAATCCAAGGTAGGAATTTCCCTTTTGACGTAGTCTTTCTGGAGTCGATAAAACGTCCCCATAATATATCGGTTACAGCATCCCACATACGTGCAACCAAGAATAACGTACCAACCGCTGCGGCACTAATCCCGAAGATATCGGTATAAAACACCATTAGGAATGTACTTACTAGAATGAAAGAGAAATCGTTTCCAAAGTCCCCCAATAAATAGCCAAATTTATCTCGCATACCAAATGGACGAACTGGCTTCTTATTATTTTCTATTGGTTCATATGCTTCTATCGCTTTTTCCATTATAAACACTCCATTATTATATATGAGATTTTTAATATTTCCCCCAAATTAACAATTCATTTAGCGCCTTTTTAAATGAATAACAAAATAATAGAATCACTATATATACCGCTCCACTATTTTTCACCTATATAACGCTTTCATGGAAGATCATAAATATAAAGAATAATCTTTTCTATTTAGTTTGTTGGTATAACAAACTAAATATCTATGACTCATATTATAAGAAAACGTTTTTTTATGCAAGCGTTTTTTTAGACGAATGGAAAAATTGGTGCCTGTCCCCCACCATTTTGCAGTATGGCGGACAGGCACCTGATTACATTTAAATGACATTAAAATTGACCAATAAAATGGCATATAAAGCTGTGTAATTTATTCACTCCGTTTTTTCAACTAAAAAGCATCCATCCTGAACTAAATTCAAAATGGATTCCCTCACATTATATATATTATTGTGCTGTATACCCACCATCAACGATGATGCTGTTTCCAGTCATGAAGGAGGAATCATCACTAGCCATAAATAATACAGCTTTTGCAATTTCTTCCGATTTACCTAGACGTTTCATTGGTGTTGCATTTGTTAGGAATTTTCGATCTGTTTCACCTAAGATTGGTGTTTCGATAAATCCAGGACATAATGCATTTACACGGATATTGCGTTCTGCAAACTCTAAACCAAGCGAACGGGATAAGTTAATGACACCAGCTTTGGCTGCATTGTATGCTGCACTGCCAGGCGATCCAACCCAACCGTACATCGAAGCTGTATTAACAATAACACCGCCACCAGATTTCAAGAATTCTTTGATTGCAGCTTGTGCAACTAGAAATACACCATCTAAGTCAACTTCTACGGTTTTTCTCCATTCTGCATATGTTAATTCTTCCGTAGGTTTTACAGATCCGATACCAGCATTGTTAAATAGAATATCAACTTTTCCGAATGTTGATAATGCTGTATCATAAATATTCTTAACATCTGCCTCATTCGTTACATCCGCTTTTACGAAAACCGCTTCTGCACCTTCAGATTCCAACTCCGCTTTAAAAGAAGCACCTTTTTCTTCATTAAAATCCGCTAAAACTAATTTTGCCCCTTCAGCTGCGAATAAACGCGCTGTTGCTGCACCAATACCAGATACTCCACCAGTTATGACAGCTACTTTATCTTGTAATTTACCCATTGTTAATCCTCCTTTTTAAATATGTAACATCTAAATTTAAAAGAACATTCCATCTCTAACAATATTCCCTAAAGAAGATACCCAAAACATTTATAAAAGGAACAAACGATTAATCGGTTTAAGCTACTCCATCCTTCGACTATTGTCCTCTTGTAGATAATCTTAACTAAAGTAAGCACGTCTATTTACGGTTAATTGCCTAAAAATTTTTCCGAACAATCAGCGAAAAGTTATTCATACTCCCTACTGTCGCTTACTATCCTTATTACTTTTTAATCTATTCTTCCCATTAGCAGCAATAATCAAAAGGATGCAAAGGCGGTTTAGCAGGAGATATCCATTTCGGTGTAAATTTAGTGTCCCGCCAATGCCAGGCACCTAATGCTGCTGCACAGGCATCTATTGAATGACTTTGATCTGCAACTGCTTCTGGTATTCCAATAAGCTGTTGTTGCTCCAGCCAATTTAGGAGAACCTTTCTCACTTCCACGTCTTGTTTATAGGCTAAGACATGACTCATTTCTACTGAAGACAATCTTGAACCAATCACTGCGCCCGGATGCACTTCCACGATTGAAATTGGATGTAAGGATGCTTGTGTTGTTATTTCTCTGCTGAGTTTGATACCTCTTAATGTTAAATATACCATTCGATTTAATGTGGGAGGCATGATCGATCCGGATTTCATTCCGTTTTGGACAATAAACTTTCGCAGGTTCCGATCCGATTCCCTATCTCCTCCCCCATCTTCATAAGACAAAGGGGCGTCGATACCGATGACGACTTCATCTCCTTGAGATTGTACGGAAACTACTTCTAAAATATCTTTATCACTCACATTACTCATACTCTTAATAAATCTCAAGTTGCCATTTTGAACTTCGAATATCGCAAGTACCGTATCTTTGTGGTTACTCGGTCCCGATAAATCAATCCCTATGACTATCATCCAATCCTCCTTTCATTTTATTAAACTGCCTAAGTTAAAGCACAAAGTTTAATCCTTAATCCTCTTTCATCATAACAAGGAGGGACGTCACCAACAACTACTTTGCTCAATATTTCACAAAGTATTCATTTTTACGTAGGCTATGCTAAAAAGATTGGTGCCTGTCCCCCACCGCTTTACAGTATTAAAGCGATGGGATACGTACCTGATTACACAAGCAGCGCCACCTCTCCCAATATTTTGACCAAAAATAGCGAACAGTGCCAGGCACTGTTCGCTACATCTTAAATGTGGTGGGATTGATCAATTGGTCCGGGACAAGGAACCTGTCCCCACGGTCCACGTTTAATGATCATGACTTTCGTTATCATCTTTCGGCAGTTCCATTGGTACCTCTGATTCGGTTCCAGGTTCGACAAGTAAGAATTGACCCATCATTCCCTCATCTTCGTGCTTTAATAGATGGCAGTGGTACATAAGCGGGTACTCCGTATCGGAATGGTCTCCGAATTCTACTACGATTCTTACACTTGCGCCGCGGGGGACGAACACGGTATCTTTCCTTCCCCTTTCATACTCTTTTGGTTCATTACCATCTACATCCAATACTCGAAATGCGGCATCGTGTATATGAAAATTATGCTCAGGTCCAAAATTGTGAATTTCCCATATTTCTGTCGTACCTGCTGGAACTACCTCATCAATTCGGTTCATATCCATTTTTTTGCCGTTTATATCATTCTCCATGGTTAGATTGAATTGACGGACCTTCGCATCCTTTGGTACTTCAATAGGTGGTACAGTAGAGAGTTCACTACTTATTGGGGATGATTCTGTTAATTCAGAAGCAGCAACAATTTTCAATAAATCAAATTCCCCACTTTCAATCCCAGCACTACCGCTATAACTACGAAGGATCGTTTCGTCTCCCGGCTCAAATTGAACGACAATCTCTGCACGTTCCCCTGGACTTAACATGAAACTATCTAATGTTACTGGCTCATTCAGAAGGCCAGCATCATTTGCTACGAGCTCGAAAGACCGCCCATCCGTAAAGCCGAAATTATAGGCTCTAGCATTGGAACCATTAAGCAGGCGGAAACGAACCTGACTAGCTGTCACTTCAAGGAATGGGTCATGTGTTCCATTTACTAGTATTTCATCACCAAGTGTTCCATAGGATGAATCGTTATTATCGGAAAGCTGTCTATCACTCGTAAACAATTTATCTTGCACGATGAGTGGGATATCATCTACACCGTAATTAGAAGGTAATTTCTTGGAATCCTCATCATCGATAATGAACATCCCTGCAAGTCCCCGATACACATGCTGACCCGTTTTACCATGTAGGTGTGGATGGTACCAAGTAGTCGCAGCCGGCTGATCAATAGTCCAATGAGGTGACCATGTCTCCCCCGCTTCAATCATCTGATGTGGACCACCATCCATAACGGCAGGCAACTTCATTCCATGCCAATGTAGGGTTGATGTCTCTCCCAACTTATTCTCAACATCAATGGAAACATTATCACCCCGCGCGACCCTAATGGTTGGGCCAAGATAAGAACCATTGATTCCCCATGTATCTGTTATTTTTCCAGGTAAAAACTCTGTCGTACCCGGCTCCATGGTTAAGTCAAAATGTTTCGTACCATCGGATTCAATCGTCGGTTCTATAAGTTCTGGTATTTTTAAGGCTTGTTCAAACTGCAACTCACCAACATTCGTTACTATTTCGGCACTACTAGAACATCCGGCCAATCCAATAAATAGTAATATAATAAGTATTATTCTATGATGTAATTTCAATTTCTTTCTTAACTTCCCCTCTATTATATATAACTTTCTAAAACTCCTATACTACTATCTTAACGTATTATCTCGATTGATTACCATTACATAATAAGGAAAATGTGAAATTCCTGTTAATAATAGAAAATAGAATTGCAATACATGTAACTGAAATAGATGGATCAATAAAGATACCTTGATAGCGGGAACGAAGGTAACTTACGATGATTGGGAGGAAGTGGATACTCATTTCATAATGAATGGTACATTTATGAACAGTCTAGTCTACATTACTTATAACCTCATTTACTTATGGAAAAGTTCACCGTGGGGATTAAAGAGGCAAAAAATGAGCACGAGAACTATTATTCTCCATGCTCACTCCTAATCACTTAGCGCAGTAGGGGAATACGCTTATAATAGTTTTAATACATCGAGAGCGTGATATGTTTAACGCTTCATTGAGTAAAACTGACGATGGAGCCTGCGAACTTGCTCCGCTAATTCAGGAACAGGACCATCTACTGTCGTATCACGAATAACATCTTGAATGGGCAGATTCCGAACGCGCGATGGTGGACCTCCCATTTCACCTAACCATTGAGACAACTGTTCAGACGAACTTGCATAAACGATCCGACCTAAACCGACCCAACCGTGGGCCGCTGCACACATCGGGCAATGTTCGCCTGACGTATATACCGTTGCCTTGCTTCTATCTTCTAATGTCATGTTATTGGCTGCCCATCGCGCTATAGCAAATTCCGGATGTTGGGTATGGTCACCACCCGCAACGTGGTTATGGTCTTCTATAAGCACTTCTCCATCGGCTGAGACAAGTACTGAACCAAACGGCTCATCACCTTTTTCTAGCGCATTTTTTGCTAATTCAACACAACGTTGCAGGTGCTTCAAATCTGAATCACTTATCATCATTGAATCCTCCTCGTCGTTTTTTTATTTCTACATCCTTACATAAACATCATCCTAAAAATCAGTTTCAATATAAATGGCTCCAATCATCACAAAACTGCTGATTAGAACCATTTTATTATCGAACATTTCAACCAAGTTAATTGTTTGCCTCAGGTTTACTTCCGTTCCTATTCAACATCAGATGTATTTACTTTTACACCTTGTTCTTCAAACACTTTTTGTGCAACTTTTAAAGCATTCAAAACACTTGGGAATCCAGTATACGGGATGAGGTGTATGATGCAACCTACAATCTCTTCTGGTTTTAAACCAACGCTAAGCCCAGTTTTGATATGCATCTCGATCTGTGGTTTTCCTTGAGCAACAAGGGCTGTAATGGTTGTAAGCACTTTTTGCTTGTTATCCAATCCTGGTCGTGAATAAATGTCTCCAAAAGCAAATTCAACAACATATTTGCTTAGATCAGGTGCAATATCTTTAAATGCTTCACCAATGTCCATAAAGCCAGTTGGATTTTCATCACCTGATGATGTAAGTTCTTGTATTTTGTCTATCCCTTGTTGATAACGATCTTTCGTCATTTTGAAATCCTCCTTGATTTAATTACTCATTATTTTATTCCAACCATAACATGTAAGGCTTTTCTAAAATGTCGGTAAATGGGAATAATTTAATTATTTTAATAAAATCCACACTATGTAATATTCAATTTTCTCACAATAATAGTATAAAGCCCTTATAAATAAAAGTAAAATGAATCGGGTAAGTCCCACTTCGCTATCGCTTTAACGTGGTCGGGAACTGCCCCTATTTCTGTGTAGAAAATCGATGATCTCCTGTAAAATTAACTCATTTTCTTCATCAGTGTTTTTTAGGACATTGATGAGTCTAAGATTATTTCAATTTTCTTGATAGTTTCTTTATAAATTGTTTAAATAGTTATATCCAATTGAGTAAAGATTCGCTACTTTATTAAATATCGTATCTTTTTTACAAACATCATGACTTTTTCAAATCCACCATAGCTAACGACGAGTTTAGCCTGTATAAGCATATTTACCATTATAATCATTCATTAATTTTCTTAAATTTTTGTAAATATTCGGTAAATCATATCACTTTTTGTATTCCCTTAGTTATACTGAAATTGGTTTAACAATTACATCTTGTCACGGACAAGTGAAAGGGGAAGGTATAGTGTTTAATTTTGAAAGGAACCAACATCTTTTACGTAAACTAAAAGGGGTCAGTGCCGTTGTTTTACTTGTAACTGTGCTAGTTACCCTTATACCGTCTGGGGATGTCCTAGCTAACAGTGCAGAAAAGCCCAAAATTGAATTTGGACTTGTTCCAGATGCACAATATTGTGATTGTGAGGTGAATGGCACACGCTATTACCGGAATTCGGTGGACAAGCTAATTGAAGCAGCCCAAACGTTCAATGAGCGGGATATCGATTTTACTGTACAAACCGGGGACCTTATCGATCGAGATGCATCCAGTTTTTCAACCATGCTTCCCATTTACAATATGATTGAGGGTCCAAAATATCATGTCCTTGGTAACCACGACTTTCCTATGACAACGGATGAAATAGTAAATATCCTTGATATGCCGAACCAGTATTACGATTTTAAACACAAAAATTGGCGTTTTGTCGTACTTGATACCAACGATTTAAGCCTTTATGCAAACCCAGAGGGATCTGAAAAATACCAGCAAGCTGAGGCTATGTATGATCACTTAGTAGAAGATGGTGCAATTAACGGACAAACTTGGAACGGCGGTGTTAGCAATGAGCAATTATTATGGTTGCGGGAGGTACTTAATAAGGCTGAAAAAGCAAATGAAAAAGTAGTGGTATTTGGACATAAACCCGTATACCCTGAAAATAATCATAACGTTTGGAATGATGAAGAAGTGGTAAAAGAGTTAGAAGCAGCAGGAAATGTTGTTGCCTATTTTAATGGCCATAATCACGCTGGAAATTATGCTATGAAAAAAGGAATTCATTACGTAACTTTGCAAGGAATGGTGGAGACGGAAAACACTAACTCTTACTCCATTGTCCAGGTTTACAAGGATCGCTTAGAAATAGACGGCTATGGCCGAGAGCAAGATCGTGTGTTAAATATTCAACAATAAAGGAATAGAATCTCGTTCATTATGGCCCCAAAATACGGTTCCTCTAACGCAAAATCACGTTTCTGCTTTTTTAGTGATACTCATTAGGGGAAGAGCAAATCCTTTGGACGGTGTATCCAAATTTTTCATACTGCCTGATTGATCTAAACAGAGAATGATAGGACCCTGTCCTAACGCTTCCTTTCCCCAGGTATGGTTAATACTGGTATTTTAAAAGATGTGGACGATGACATGTTAAAAGTATACTCTGAAGCAATTCCGATGGGGAGAAGTGGAGAACCTTCAGAACTTGCAAATGTCGCTTTTTTCTTAGCATCAGATGAAGCATCTTATGTGACTGGACAAACTTACATTGTTCACGGTGGAAAAGATACCATTTAATCCTTTACAAGTTCATATATGAATAAAACCCATAAAATTGGTCATTTCTAAGATGTAACAATTTTAGAGGTTTTATTATTGAAATGCAGCTTAGTTAGAATACGACTTGGCGATAAAGTGCATGAAATTTCTTAGTAAAACAGAATTCAAAAGGGCTTGCTCGAGTTGATGATTATTATCAAAAGTAATCAAAGGAATTCTTATTATAACTTTGTAATTGAGAATATTGAAGCTGCCATGCACATTTTAAAAATAATAGCATAGTCACTACCAAATCGAAAATGATCGTATCAGTTCCAAGTGAGAACTGCATCACTCCCTTTAACCTCTTGATAAATCATTTCAAAATACAACATTTTACAAAAACAGACAAAAAAATTGACTATTTATGAATTCTATATAATAATGAATACTGAATTAAAATTATTATAAACAAGTTATAGGAGGATATTTAAAATGCCATTAATTGGAAAACAAGTAGAACAATTTACAGCAAATGCATTCAGAAATGGAGATTTTATTGAGGTTTCAGAGGAAGATTTAAAAGGACAATGGAGTATTGTTTGCTTCTATCCTGCAGACTTTACATTCGTATGCCCAACTGAACTTGAAGACCTTCAAAATGAATATCCACAATTACAAGACCTTGGTGTAGAAGTATTCTCAGTTTCAACAGATACTCATTTCACCCATAAAGCTTGGCATGATCACTCAGAAGCAATTGGTAAAATCACTTATACAATGATTGGTGACCCTTCACATAAAATTTCTCGTATGTTTGATGTATTAGTTGAAGAAGAAGGACGCGCTGATCGCGGTACTTTCATTATCGATCCAGACGGTGTTATTCAAGCGGTGGAAATCAACGCTGAAGGAATTGGTCGTGACGCAACAACACTAATCGACAAGATTAAAGCTGCACAATATGTACGCAATAACCCTGGCGAAGTCTGCCCAGCTAAATGGAAAGAAGGAGAAGAAACACTTAAGCCTAGTCTTGATTTAGTAGGTAAAATCTAAGGAGAGATAAATCATGTTGGATAAAGAGATAAAACAACAATTAGAGCAATATCTCGAACTTTTGGAAGACTATATAATACTAAAAGTTAGCACCGGTTCCGATAAAGTGTCTAAAGAGATGCTAGAACTCGTTGACGAATTAGCAACCATCTCTTCTAAAATTAAAGTAGAGCATACAGAGCTCGAAAGAACACCAAGTTTTAGTGTGAATCGCATTGGGGAAGACACTGGTATTACGTTCGCAGGCGTTCCATTAGGTCATGAATTTACTTCTCTCGTGCTGGCATTGCTTCAAGTAAGTGGCCGTGCACCAAAAGAGGATGAAAGTGTAATCGACCGGATTAAAAATGTGGAAGGCGAATATCATTTTGAAACATATGTTAGTCTAAGCTGCCACAACTGTCCTGTTGTTGTACAAGCATTGAACATTTTGAGTGTGTTAAACCCGAATATATCCCATACGATGATCGAGGGTGGTACATTCAAAGATGAAGTAGATGCGAAAAATATCATGGGTGTGCCTACTGTTTTCTTAAATGGAGAAGAGTTCGGCGGTGGTCGTATGGAACTAGAAGAAATTCTTGCTAAGTTAGGCAGCGAAGTGGATGCTTCTGAATTTGAAGATAAAGAACCATTCGATGTTCTTGTTGTAGGCGGCGGTCCAGCTGGTGCCAGTGCTGCAATCTATGCTGCACGTAAAGGGATCCGCACTGGAATTGTAGCCGAACGTTTCGGTGGACAAATTCTGGATACAGCAACGATTGAGAACTTTATCAGCGTCAAAGAAACAGATGGTACGAAGCTTGCAGCATCACTTGAAGAACATGTGAAAGACTATGACGTTGAGGTTATGAACCTTCAAACCGTTAAAAACGTGGAGAAGAAAGATGACTTCATTGAAGTTGAATTAGAGAATGGAGCCGTACTTAAGAGTAAAACAGCTATTCTCTCAACTGGAGCTAAGTGGCGTAATATAGGCGTACCTGGTGAAAAAGAATTTGAAACAAAAGGCGTTGCTTACTGCCCGCACTGTGATGGTCCGTTGTTTGAAGGAAAAGATGTAGCTGTTATTGGCGGTGGAAACTCTGGTATTGAAGCTGCAATTGATCTTGCAGGTGTTGTAAAACATGTTACTGTATTAGAATTTCTCCCAGAACTAAAAGCGGACTCTGTATTACAGGATAGACTTAACAGCTTACCAAATGTAACAGTGATTAAGAATGCTGCTACAAAAGAAATTACTGGTAATGATACTGTAAATGGAATATCTTATGTAGATCGTGAAACAGAGGAAGAACACCATATTGAACTGGAAGGTGTATTCGTTCAAATTGGACTTGTACCTAGCACAGCATTCCTTCAAAATAGTGGGATAGAGCTTAATAAATATGGTCAGATTGTTGCAGACAAAACAGGTGCTACGAATGTGCCTGGTATATTTGCAGCAGGTGATTGTACAGATAGTGTTTATAAACAAATCATTATTTCAATGGGATCAGGTGCAACTGCTGCTTTAGGTGCGTTTGATTATATGATTCGTAATTAAATATTTTGTAAAAGCCGGTAACCACCTTTTTGGTAGTTAACCGGCTTTTTACTGCATGTCTTTGGTTAGCCTCGGATAAATTTAATGGATTTGGGGTCAGTCCCTCGCCAAACCTGCAAGCATCGGAATTCTTAAGCCTCCACCAGAGCTCCCCCCTACAATCCTCTACATTGCTGCTTTGCTTTCTGCCACGCCATTTCATCGCCTGTACCACAAAACTTCATTTATTCTATTAGTTATATACTCTATTAATAAAGTTCTTATGTATCCTAAAGGGATGCCTATGGATAGTGACAGAAATGGAATGGTAACACATTGATGCAGTAATTATATATAAGTAGAAAAATACCTCGATCCAGCAATACAGAACAAAGGTATGAAGCATTTATTTTGTTGACAGCTGCTGATCCAGCCATACTCGAAAGTCACGGTGATTTTCCTGCGAAATCGTATGTCCCTCTGGATATGCATGATAGCTGACAGTAGCGCCTAATTTGCTGAAATAGTCGCGATTAGCTTCACCCCACGCAAGAGGAAACACTTGATCCTCTTCACCATGAGAAATAAATATTTGCAGATCGCTTGCAGGCTTAATGGGATACGCTTCTCTCACAAACGCTGGGACATAGCCGCTAAAGGCCATTACCCCCTTAACCTTACTGCCCAGTGTTAATCGAAGAACCATGGAAAGAATGGCCCCTTGGCTGAAACCGCCTAGGAATACCTTTTCAGGGTCGATAGCATAAGTGCTTAAAGCATTGTCAATAAATGCTTCCAGCTTCTGAACTGTATCATCAAATACAGCACGGTGTGGTTTGCCAAATCCCTCGATAGTGAAGTAAGCAAAACCAGGTGGCTGTTCCAATGACCCGCGAATCCCAAATATGTAAGCATTCTTCTCGAGCCCGCTTACAAGCGTAATAATATCCTGTTCATTGCTGCCCATACCATGCATCAGGAATATGGCAGGATAGGTTTTTTCTGGTTGTTCTGTTTCTGGTTTGCGCATTTCGTGAATAAAAGACGTTGTCATTTGTATCATCCTTTTTGTTTTTAGGTTATGGAGGTGTTAATAAACAGTTGAATCACGTGGGTCTAATGGGACATGAACTTGTCCTTGTTGTCCTGTCAGCGTATCAATTCTTTTTTTGTTAGTCCTTCCATGCTTCAAATGAAAACGGAATTCCAACCATTTTAGCAGTAATCTCATCGTATGATACTAAATCTTTTTTGACAACTCTTTTAAAGAGCTTTTTCCCATTGCTCTCAAACCCATTTTCATTTCTTCTACACTTGCCGTTAAGAATTTCTCAGCTGATTTTACGCCGTCTTCGATTTTAAATTGAACCTTGTATTTACCTTCATTCCAAACAGCCTGTGTAGGTGGTTCAAATGGAAGTGCGTTTAGTGATTGAGTGTGTGAAACGGCAAATAATATGGCAGATCCCACATAAACAGCACCAACCAAAAAGCATAAATAAAAAAAAGCAAATAATATAGAAATCATTGCAAATGCCAAATAAAATACAATGTCTGACATATACGTATCTCTATTGTTCCTATAAAAGGAATATTATGTTATACAAGGAAATAATAATAATTTCACAGGGCAAACTATCGGGTAAAATCATTACATTCTTTTCTCACATTAAGTATGAAAGAAAGGAATTATTGCCACAGATATAATGAGGGATATTGCCCACTGCCCCTGGTCATTGCTTTTAAATAATTTTTTTATGCGCCAAAGTTGGAGATACTTTTTATTTACGCACTGGCCTATTCCACCTGAAAGACTACGACCGCATATCCCTTCTTCCTTAGAAATTGAAACTTATAACAGATTTGCTTGTTTGGGGGTAGTTGTATTCGTGATGGAGGAATATACCTTCGTGGATTGTCATCTCTATCAGTAACCCCTGTATTTCAAGACTATTAATAACTTCTTCATTATTTTCTTTCTTTTACCCTACTTCTTTTATGGTCGATTCTTCTCCCCTAAAATGATAATAGTTATCTTAAATGATATAATTGATCACAAGATTAATTATATTGCGAGGAGCAAAATACAATGGCAAAGAAAAAATATTATGTTGTCTGGGTTGGTAAAAAACCAGGTATCTATTCGAGCTGGGCAGACTGTCAAGCACAGACAAATCACTTTGATAAAGCAAAATTTAAATCCTTTGAAAGTCGGGAACAAGCAGAGAAAGCCTATCGTGATGGCTGGCAACATCATTGGGGCAAAGGAAAGGTAAATAAAACCACGAATGGTCCATCGAATAGAAAAACGACTTCAAGTAGACCAAGCGATGTAACGTCTGAAAAAATCGATTATAACAGCATTTCCGTTGACGTTGGAACTCGCGGTAATCCTGGTCCAGTCGAATATCAAGGTGTCGATACACGAACAGGAGAAGTAATCTTTTCATACGGGCCAATAAGTAAAGGCACGAACAACTTAGGTGAATTTCTTGCGATTGTACATGCATTGGCATATTTGAAAAAGATAGGTAGTAATAAAACAGTTTACACGGACTCCCGAAATGCCATGATATGGTTAGAGAAAAAGGCCGTGTCAACAACGCTTAAAAGAGATGAGTCAACTGCTGAAATATGGGAATTAATTGACCGTGCCCACGACTGGCTTCGACATAATACATATGAGAATAAAGTTCTTAAATGGGAAACGAAAAAATGGGGTGAAATAAAAGCGGATTATGGCCGGAAGTAAAATCCAAGGGGCTGTCCCCTTGACTCCCAATGTCACCTCTATCTCCATTTGCCAAAAAGAAGAATTCCCGGGAATTCTTCTTTTTGTTTTATTCCTGATTTTGATTTCACTAACCCCTATGCCAAAACCTCATACGATTCTCTAATTCAGAATTATGGATAATACGTGCGTCAATTTGGAAAACTTCTCTTTAGCACGTTAGACGAAATAATTTCAGGACGGTGAACCAAATTTCATTACTTCCCCTTCTAATACCCTTATGCAGTCGTACTGTTTCTATCCGTGTACCACACTGAAATTGGATTCATAATATATAGTTACATATTTGGTCGATGAATGTGCAAAATAATCGATGACTTGAAGAATCGTATAATCCATATATCTGTCCTATATTGACCTTTTAATTGGTCTTGGTTATCCCAGAAGCAAACTGTCCGGAAGAAGGTTTCCTAAGTTAGTTATGTTTTGGATGGTTTATCTTATTTTGATATAGGGTAAAAGCCGTAGTGTTGCAATATAAAAACGAGTTAAAAACGAAAGGTACATTTTAGTTACCAGTCGGGCTTTTCGTTATGTTAATGAGTTAAACCATGCTCTTTTAAAAGAAAGTCAGACCTTGGTTGAATAAATATTTGTGAGTATGTTACTATGAAAACTTCATACGGAGAGGATGGGACTACATAATGAAAGAAAAAAGAAAACAATTTTCCAGTGTGTTCACTTACGCTTCCATAATTGTCGGAATACTGGTACTTCTAGGTGCTATTTTCCCAGATCAATTTGGGGTAATTTCTGGTGCTATTGGTGCCTGGGTTACGGAAACTTTTGGTTGGTATTATATGGCGATTTTTACGTTAATTCTGTTCTTTTGTATATTTTTAGGTTTTAGCCCAATCGGTAAACTAAAACTGGGTAAACCAAATGATAAACCCGAGTTTAATACGTTATCATGGTTAGCCATGCTGTTTAGTGCTGGTATGGGGATTGGCTTAGTGTTTTATGGCTCATCTGAACCAATCTCACATTACCTGGCCCCGCCTACTGCTGATCCTGAAACAAGAGCTGCATTGGCTGAAGCGATGAGATCAACTATTCTGCACTATGGATTTCACCCATGGGCTGTGTACGGTATTGTAGCATTGGCATTAGCATATTCCCAGTTCAGGAAAGGAGAAGTCGGTTTAATATCCAAGACATTACGACCTCTTTTAGGAGATCGAGTGGATGGTCCTATCGGTAATATTGTTGATGTGTTAGCGGTATTCGCAACCATTATTGGTGTTGCTGTTTCTTTAGGAATAGGAGCAATGCAAATCAATGGGGGCTTGAACTATCTCTTTGGTATCCCTAATAATCAGCTGGTCCAAGGCATCATCATCGCTGTTGTTACGGTATTGTTCTTATACAGTGCCTGGAGTGGATTAAGCAAGGGTATACAGTATTTAAGTAATTTAAATATGATTCTGGCAGGTCTATTGTTTGTTGCTATGTTAATTCTCGGTCCAACTTTATTTATTCTCAATATGATGACGAGTTCTACTGGTGATTATTTCAATACCTTATTATTTAATAGTTTAGATGTAGCCCCACTAAACGAACAAAAACACGAGTGGATGCAGTCCTGGACGATATATTATTGGGGTTGGTGGATGAGTTGGAGTCCATTTGTAGGTATATTTATTGCAAGGATTTCTCAAGGTAGGACCATTCGGGAATTTATCTTTGCGGTACTACTCGTTCCAACATTTGTGAGTATATTTTGGTTTAGTGCATTTGGTCTGACAGGAATTGAAGTAGGACAAAATGCACCAATCATATTTGATATGCCACCAGAAACGCAGTTGTTTGGTATTTTCAATGAACTCCCGATGAGTTTGATTTTATCTGTTATTACGTTGGTGCTTATAGCATCCTTTTTCATTACCTCAGCCGATTCTGCAACATTTGTTTTAGGTATGCAGACAGCCTTTGGTACTTTACATCCTGCAAATTTTGTAAAAGTCATATGGGGATTATCGTTATCCGCAATCGCATATATATTGCTGTTAGCAGGTGGAGAAAGCGGATTAAATGCCTTACAATCTGCAGCAATTATATCAGCATTGCCATTCAGTGTTGTGGTCATATTGATGGCGATCGCATTTTACAAAGATGCCAATCAGGAAAGAAAGTCCTTAGGTTTAACCCTTACCCCGAACAAAAAGGCAATGAGAGAATATATTGAAAAAACAAAGAAGGAAGAAGATAAAAGAAACTAAGGTACAGAGGGACAAGGTACAGAGGGACAGGCACCTTGTCCCGTGGTTAACCTAAAAATTAATTGGGTAAGGAACCTGTCCCCGCGGTCCATGCATAGAGGTGACAATCGTGAGACAAAGTAATTATTCAAAAGCAGAAATTATTCTAGAAAATGTTAAAGTATACTGCGAGTACATACTAAATGGAAAGCCTCCAGTAGTATTGATTCATGGGTTTGTTTCGTCCACTTATACATTCAACCGCCTTATCCCGTTACTTCAGAAACATTTTTCAATTATTGCTTTGGATTTACCGGGTTTTGGAAAAAGTGAAAAATCAACCTCCTTTGTATATAAGCATGAGAACTATGCGAAGTTGGTTGCCAAATGTATTGACTATTTCAACTTAGAGAATGTGTGTCTCATCGGCCATTCTATGGGTGGACAAGTTGCCTTACATACCGCGAGAATCATCCCGGAAAAAATCAATAAGTTAGTATTACTAAGTAGCTCTGGCTACCTTCGAAGTACGAATCGATGGATGGTTTATTGCTCCTATCTTCCGTTATTTAACCAGATGGTGAAGCAGCGGATTAAAAGAAGTAATGTAAAAGCAAGCCTGCAGAACGTTTTTTATAATCCTTCCTTAATCACAAAGGAACATATAAGAGAATTTGAAACTCCATTAAAGGATAAGAATTTCAATAAGTCTTTAATAAGATTATTACGTCAGCGTGAGGGTGACTTAAGAAGTGACCAACTAAGAGAGATTCGAACACCCGCATTATTAATATGGGGACAGGAAGATAAGGTCGTACCATTAGGAGTGGGCAAACGATTAGTACGGGATTTGCCCAATGCCAACTTAATAACGTATGAAGAAACTGGCCATTTCGTTACAGAGGAACGGACGAAGGAAGTCTATGAAGAAATCCTTAAATATTGTGGGATGGAAGAAGTTAGATAACAAAAAAAGGTGACAGGCTATCATGATAACGAGCTAAGAAATACCGATAGTTTTTCCATATTAACGGGTTCACTTGTGAGGTACAATACAGTGATTCACAAGTGAACTCTCATCTATAATCACATATTTTCTATTGTTAAATTCACAGTAAAAAATGGCTTGGAT
Organism: Oceanobacillus rekensis; assembly: GCF_002153375.1. GTDB lineage: Bacteria > Bacillota > Bacilli > Bacillales > Amphibacillaceae > Oceanobacillus > Oceanobacillus rekensis. Next base: position 92,435 of record NZ_MTBQ01000009.1, on the reverse strand, counting down.
ATTTCTCCAAGTCATTTTTCATTCTCGGTTAAATTAAAGTACCATTTAATGCAAAAAGAAAAGATGCTGGTTAAATTTAAGTACAGAGATTCAAATAGTACATTCACCTTAGCTCAATTTCAATAAGCATGTAATTATCAATTAAAGCAAAGAGGGATATTAACTATAAAGTGCGTGCTTTATCCCCATCAGTTAATTTAATATGAACATTAGATGATCCTCCTCCATCAATAGGGTTGGGAACTTCTGATAAGTCGAGTAATTCCTTTAAATGAATAGATTGTTTACGATTTGCTTCGATTGTCATACGATATGGACCAGCTAAGTTCATAAGTGACTCCATTTGTACATCATCATCCATAAAAAGGGAATCTAAAAATTCTAATTTGAATGACACTTCTTCATTGCTTCGATTATGTAATACAAGATTACATTCCCCATTTAATAAGTCTTCGCCCACATTCTCAAAATTGCACTCACCATTACTATCATATGAAATCGCTGTTATGCCAGTTGCTAACGTTTCTTGATACAAGGTAATTAAAAGATTTGGTAATATGGAGTATACGATTACGACAATTACCATAGTCCGAAAGCGGTATTTCTTCATGCCAATGACAATTAAAATCATGGCAATAATAAACAAAACTGACCCAATTATACCAAGAAAAATATATCCATCTTGATCGCGGATTGGAAATGACATGAATGTAGTACTTGCTTCTATCATTACATTATTTGTAAGCGGGAAAAACAAATACATACAAATACCTAGAATAACTGCTGAACTAATAAGTGCGACTTTACTTCTTATCATCTTATTCCTCCCCTCTTTTCATATTTAACTGCCCTTTTAGATTATGGCGGAATATTTTCTTTCATTACTTCTTCTTCAATAATTCTGCACCATTAGTACAATAACAGATTGTTAATCTTTCACTAATGCACTAGATAGGACAAAGGATACTTCTAAATGATAGATGTATTAAATCCAATAATGACGAAAGTTATAATAGAAAATAAACCATTCAATTCCAGAATATATTCCCTTCGTTCCCTTTCATATTTCCACTTCACCATGCTACGAATGAAGCCTAAACTAATTAAATAGGAGAAAAGCCAATAGTGAGCATATATACCTTTAGAAAGAAAAAGAATTCCTAGAATGACAATTATAAACAACGCCCCTTCCATTTTCTTGTGGGTTTTATTTACATGTTTGACGAGCATACCTTTTTTCCTCTTTATGCTATATTTTTTCTTTAACCACCATTCAGATAAGACAACATAGACTATAAAGCATGCTAAGAAAATGAATACATCCATAGAATGTCCTCTCCTCTTAATATAGACGAATAATTCCATTCATTTATATTTCTTTGCTAACCTGCCAGATAGATCAACAGGCTTTTATTTAACATTAACATAATATTCATAACATTATTTTTTTAAAAAAAGACAATCAAATTCTGATTGCCTAATTTAACTCTTGCAACATAAGATGAAGAAGAAACAAGGCGCTTATGAAACAATCGCGCCCTTTTTGTAGTATTAGTGTTCTTACAATGTAGTAATAATCGGTCCTTCCTTTGTAAGAATAATCGTATGTTCGTATTGTGCCACAAAGCTCTCATCGGTTAGGAAGGTCCAGCCATCTTCGGATTGGAAAACTTCCTCTTCAAATGTAGAGATAAAAGGCTCAAAGGCAATTACCATACCATCTTTTAAAATTTCGTCATCCCAGCGAGAGAAGTAATTGAAAATATGGTCTGGTGCTTCATGAATCGAGCGCCCAACACCGTGTCCAGTAAGATTTTTTATGACAGTTAAGCCATGCTTTTTCGCTACATTCTGTACAGCTTTTCCGAGAGCGCTTTTTTTCGAACCTGGTTTTGCCTGTTCAAGTCCAGCGTCGAATGCTTCTTTAGCAACGTCACATATTTTCCGCAAAATTATTTCTCCCTTCCCAACAACAAAGGAAATTCCAGTATCAGCGAAATACCCGTTTTTCGAACCTGAAACATCAATATTTACAAGGTCCCCTTCTTGAATGGTCCGCTCCCCCGGAATCCCGTGCGCTACTTCTTCATTTATGCTAATGCACGTATACCCAGGAAAATCGTATTCTCCTTTTGGTGCAGATTGAGCTCCTGTTTTTTCAAAAATCTCTCCCGCAATTTCATCCAGTTCTTTTGTCGTAATTCCGGGTTTGGTACAATGGACCAATTCATCTCGAATCTCTCCACAAATTTTACCAATTTCTTTTAATCCATTAAAATCCTCTTCAGTCTTTGCAATCATCGTGGATCCTCACTTTTTAAAGTATGTATTTTATGATTATCATTCCATTTAGATTCTAGCATAAATGGAACGCTTTTTCTTCTTCAAAATGGACGGTTTACTGAACGAAGTTAAATCTGGACACTTCCACTAAACTTCCAGATACTTAAAAGATCCTCGCCACTTATTATAGTAACTAATCCACGATTTAGTGAAACAGGGACTTCCTATTTAAATCTACAAATTTTGAGATAATCTAACCATATCCCTACACTGTATACCGTTTTCGAAAATCTCTTCTGGATAGTGTCTAACGAAAAAGTCTTTATCTACACCAGTAATTCTAAAACCACATTTTTGGTAAAAGGCTAATTGTCCGATGCTTGAATTTGCAGTACCGACTTCTATGGTTCTGTATCCTTTAGACTTAGCTACTTCAATTGCATCCATTACCAGTTGTTTCCCTAAGCCTTTTCCGTGCTGGGTTTCTATTACTTATAATGTCTATAAATAAAAGCCGAAATTAGATATTTCGACTTTTTAAACATTCGTTATTTATCTATTTCACAATTAAAGCAGGGCAATTCACCCGTTTCATTACTTTATGACTTACACCACCTAACACCATTTCTTGCAATGTATTCAGACCACGACTACCAATCACTACAAGGTCCATATTTTGTTCGTTTGCGTACTTTACAATTTCTAATCCTGGTTTACCACGTAAAATAGTCGTCTTATAATTTATTTTTGTTTCATTAAGAAATTGGAGTACTTTAGAGTTTTTTTTACGACGTTCCATATCTAAAGCTTCACTCGAACCAGAATGTAATACATCCGATTTAGATTTCTCGAAATCAACAACATAGACAACATCGATAACCGAATCTTTATCACAGGAAGCAATTTTAACAGCTTCTTTCGCTGCCCGCACTGCATTTTCCGAACCATCAGAAGCCAGTAAAATATGTTTATACATAGAAAAATCCTCCTTTAATGTGATGATAAAATACCATTTAATTTATCCATTATTTTTTTACTTGAAGCATCTATTTCTACAAGTTCAACGTCTATACCTTTTTCTCGTAATAAATCCATCACTTTTACGACAGCACCTACACCAGAGTCATCCCAAATTTGACTATTTGAGAAATCAATTTGGATATATTTGCCTTCAATTTCTACCTTCTTAAAGTAGTTTACAAACCCGTCTGTAGAAGCAAAGAATAGTTGACCATTTACGATAAACCGATTTCCTTCTTGAGTAATTTTAACCGTTGAGATTTTAATGACAAAGAAAACGGCACTTAACAATACTCCTACAAGAACGCCTTTAGATAAGTCGTGCGTATAAACGACAATTCCTACGGTAGCTAACATAACGATTGCATCTGTTCGAGGCGCTTTTGCTAAATACTTGAATGAACTCCAATCAAACGTACCGATACTTACCATAATCATAATTCCAACTAAAACAGGCATCGGAATTTGGACAACTAAATCTCCCAGAACGATGATTAAAAACATTAAAAAGACACCAGCTATGAATGTAGATAATCTCCCCCGGCCACCAGATTTCACGTTTATAACCGATTGGCCAATCATTGCACAACCTGCCATCCCCCCAAAGAAACCTGTAATCATGTTAGCGATACCTTGACCGCGAGCTTCTCGGTTTTTATTACTTTCCGTTACCGTCATATCATCTACAATCTGTGCAGTAAGTAATGATTCCAGTAAACCTACAATCGCAAGTGAAAGGGAATAAGGAAAGATTATTTTTAAAGTTTCTAAATTAAATGGTACATCTGGAATAAAGAATGAGGGTAGCGATTGCGTAATCGAGCCAAGATCTCCTACAGTTCTTAGTTCAGCCCCACTAAATATTGATATAGCCGTTAATACAACAAGTGCAATCAATGGAGCTGGAACTACTTTAATGAAGCGCGGTAATGTGTATAATAGAATAAGTGTAACTGCTACAAACACATACGTCATTGTTGAAATTCCAATGAAATGAGCTAGTTGTGACGTGAAAATCATTATTGCTAAGGCATTTACAAATCCAATCATCACAGCATTAGGAATGAACTTCATAATTTTGGCAACCTTAAATACTCCAAATAAAATTTGGATGACACCTGTTAAAATGGTAGCTGCTAGTAAATAATCCAGTCCATAATCTCGAACTAATGGGACCATTAATAAAGCCATTGCTCCAGTAGCTGCGGATATCATACCTGGTCTCCCACCAGTAAATGCAATCACAACCGCAATGATAAATGATGCATATAAACCAACCATTGGATCGACACCTGCTATAATGGAAAAGGCAATTGCTTCAGGAATTAAAGCAAGGGCAACGACAATACCTGCTAAGATATCACCACGAATATTACTAAACCATTGTTGTTTTAAATTTTGCATAGTTGGTCTCCTTTCCCGTAATTCTTTAACATTGTATCACCAAACTTCCCAAAAAGGAACCATTTTAGGAAAAGTTATAGGAGTTGATCAAATGATAAATGGCTATACAAGGCCACTATATAATGATAAAAATTTAGAAAACCAGTTAAAGAATTTGGCAAACAACTGCGATAAAATTTATCAAGAAAAACACGGTACACCCAAAAAACGAACGCAGCTAGAATCACTACTAATGGACGTGCAACCAGGGGATACTATAATGGTTGAAAGATTAATTGTATTAGCCGATACATCTCGCCATCTAATTGACCTTTTAAAAGTATGTGAAAAAGATAATGTAAAAATTCATTTTTTAAATGAAGGTATCAATAGTGACGAACTACTTAACATTACTTTACTCAATACAATGGAACACATCATTCAATTTCAATCGGATATGATAAAGCAGTCCACAACAAACGGGATGGAAGAAGCAAAGAATCAGGGGAAAACAATTGGTCGTCCAAAAAAATCAGATGATAATATAAAAAAAGCAATGTCAATGTATCATAACGGTTTTAAACTGCTTGATATTAAAAATGAAACAGGGATAAGTAAATCAACACTCTATCGCTATTTAGAGTCTACGGAAAAGTAATAAAAAAACCAAGATTCCCGATTAATTTTGTTAATCGGGAATCTTGATTTTTTAAATAACTATAGAGTTTTTAGTAGGCAAGGCAAGTTATTGAACGAACCTGCCATTTACTGAAAAAGGAAAAAGCGATCACCCTTAGTTAAGTTAAAATGTGATATCTTATCTGGCTCCCTTATTGTATATTCAACAAAAAAGGGTACTTATCCTTTATTGGATAACACCCGGTGGTTCTTTAAATCTTTCTCTTATATCCTCTATTCTCAGCTAAGATACTTGATAGCGGTCTCCGCATATATCTCAGCAGATTCTACCAAGCTCTCCACCGAAACCTGCTCATCATACCCATGGATCGTATGTTGCAGTCCAGGCCCGTATAAGACTGTATCAATACCATGGCGCCGGAAATGACTGGCATCACTTGAACCGGTCAAAAGCACGCTGAAGACGTGTTCCTCATTTTCCAGAACACGTTTGATTCCTTGTTCCACGGCCTGCACAATTGGACGATTCTCTAAGGTCCAATTAGGGTCATTATATGGGGGAATTCGTTCGATAATCGTACCTGGCGCAACAGCCGTAGCGAGATTTCTTGCAACATTCAGTACAAATTCGGGGGCCATACCAAATGGAATCCGTGAGTCCACTTCAATGATGCACTTGTCAGCAACGACGTTTATATTTGTACCACCTTGGATTGTACCTGGGTTATAAGAGGGACGGTATAGTAAATGTGAGAGTAAGGGGTTACTTAAACGCTGAGACAGGAACCACTCTGTACGGTATAAAAGTTGACGAAGCTCTTCCGGTGGCGTCGCCTGAAGCTCCCATAATTTGGCTAGTGCCTCGACCGCGTACGCACCTTTTTGTATGGCGGAGACCCCGGATATTGGATGTTTACTACCATGCCCAGGCTGACCTGGTATGGTTACCGACATCCATGCCATAGCCTTTTCACCAACATTTGGATGGTTTCGGTGTGTTGGTTCACCTATCAGGCAAGCATCGCCCTTAATCAAACCTTGATCGAGGAGCGAGGAAACGGCCATACCTCCATTCTCTTCATCCGGAGATGCGATGATTCCTAGGTTACCTTTTAAATTAAGCGTAGGAGCGAATTCCTGAAGAAGTCCTGCCACAAAGATTTGGGATGCCAGGCCTCCTTTCATATCAGAAGCTCCTCTCCCCAACAGCATACCATCCCTGACTTCTCCTAAGAAAGGATCAAAGCTCCATTGTGAACGATCACCAGCCGGTACGACATCTGTATGTCCACAAAAAAGTAGTCGTGGACCAGATACTCCGTTTAAGGGAGCATCACAGACCACGGTAACAAGACCATTTTCACTGCTACGATGTTCGGTAGCCAAGAAGCCTTTTTCTGTTAAATACCGACTAATACGAATCCCTATTTCTGCTGACCGCTTCTGAAACTCGGGTGATGAATTAACAGATGGTATTTGAATAAATGCAGCCGCAAGTTCGACTAATTCCTGTTTCCTTGACCTTATCAGTTGACGGAGCATTCTAATACGCATATAAAAGCATCCCCTCATATTTGGCATCAGCCGTAGTATTTCTAGTATTCTATGTGCTGTGGGCTTGTTTTTATTTCTAAAGTAAAAATTTGGAAATATTTAGTAGGTTTATAGTGAATTTTTATAACCTAGCCTTCCTTAAATTTGAACAAAAAAAAAGGGTGCTTCTCCTTCTTTACGGATTGCACCATTTAAAATGTTTGCACTTCTGAAGTGAAACCGGTAATCTCCATCCGCTATCGGTACGTTTCACTTAATTTTTTTCAAAATAACTACAAACGACATGACCAACTGCTTTAGCTGCGACAAGGATAGCATCTTCATCAATTTCAAATTTAGGATGGTGATTGAAATAAGGTTTTTCTACTCCTTTTGGTGTACATCCGATATAGAAGTAGCAACCTGGTATTTTTTCTAAATAATATGCGAAATCCTCGGATGGGGATAACGGTGGATATTCTTTAACTTCCTTAATATCCTTATCATTTGCATGCTTTAGCGTTTCAGCAACCATCGCTGTATATTCTGGATGGTTATATAATGGCGGGTAGTCAGCATTGTATTCCAGTGTACATTTCACACCGAACTCTACTTCAAGTCCTTCTACAATACGCTTAAATTCTTTGGCAATTATTTCTTGGCTTTCCACGCTCATATAACGAATATCACCTTCAAGTTCGATGCTATCCTTAATAACATTGAAAGTACCTTTTCCATCGAATGAGCCGATTGTAACAACACCGACATCCATTGGATTTAATCTGCGGCTGATAATGGTTTGAGCGACCGTAACAAAATGGCTGCCTGCAACAATCGCATCATTTGCTTTATGTGGTGATGAACCATGACCACCTTGTCCTTGTATTTTCAATTTGAAATATGACCTACCATTAAAGGAATAACCGCTGTGATATCCAACGACACCAGCTTCATCCATCGGTAACACATGAATCCCGAAAATAGCATCTAAGTCGTCTAACTTTCCAGATTCCAATATACTTTTCGCTCCACCTGGTGGTACTTCTTCTGCATGTTGATGAATAATTTTAATGGTACCGTTCAGTTCATCCTTTAATTGAATGAGGCAATCCGCGAGAATGAGTAAGTATGCTGTATGGGCATCATGACCACATGCATGCATCACACCTTCATTTTTGGATTTAAATGGGATATCTGCTTCCTCTGTAATTGGAAGTGCATCGAAGTCCGCTCTGAGTCCGATCGTTTTTCCCGGTTTTCCACCAGTAATGGTTACGACAATCCCGTAACCATTACCAACATTTGTCTCTACTTTTACATCTTTATTACTATAAAAATCTGCAATATATCGAGCTGTTTTCTCTTCTTTAAAGGATACTTCTGGATATTCATGTAGATATCGGCGGTTTTCAATCATTTCTTCTTTACGCGATTCCAACATTTCCATTAATTGGCTTCTCATTACAACCCTCTCCTTTTGGATGTTTTTAGTGTTCTGCACCCGCTGTTTTTACGACCGGTGTTGGTGCTTTCGCTTTCGTTTCTTTTTCAAAACTACTTGGAACAAAAACGATAATGGAGATAAGTGCTAACACTGCAAATATAACGTTTGTTATAATCCCTGCGGTTGCTGCTACCTCCACACTACTGAAGACAGTGATCGTACTATAAACCGTTGCAGAAATCGCTACACCAAATGCATTACCAAGTGAACTTGCCATTTTGTATACACCTGATGCTTCCCCAACTTTGTTCGCTGGTGCGTACGTAACTGCTGTATCTGTAGAAGGGGTTGCATACATTCCAAGTCCTAAACCGAATAGAATGAATCCGCCAAAAACGACAATGGTATACATCATATCTGGTAAAAAGGTAAGTCCCATGACTCCTACACCAATCATCGTTAAAGTAGTTCCCCAAATCATTGGCTTTCTTGCGCCAGTACGTTGCATCAATTTCTCACCGACACGAATCATTGCAAGGACCGCTGCGAGATAACCTAGTGAAAGCATGCCTGATTGAAATGCTGAAAATCCACGTCCAACCTGTACATATGTGTTTGCTACAATAAGTGTACCTGCTACTGCATTCAATAAGAAGTTAGAGATGGTAGCACCAGTATAGGCTTTGCTTTTAAAAATGTTGAAATCAATTAATGCATTTTTACGTTTTGCTTCGTATTTAATAAAGGAGATAACACCAACTACTGTAATTACTGCAAGGCCAATTGTTATTGGACTACTCCAACCGAAGCCTGCTCCTTGTGTAATAAAGATATTTAATGCAAGCATGGTCACAATAAATATTCCTAGACCACCAAAGTCAAACTTAAATGAACCTGTTGTTTCTGCTTTACTTTCAGGTACATCTTTAATTAACCACATGGCAAGAACTGCGAAGACGATAGAGAAAATGAAAATCCATTTCCAGCCTAAAGATGTTGCAACTGCACCACCAAAGAATGAACAAAGACCAGAACCACCCCAAGAACCAATGGACCAATAGCTAAGTGCACGCTGACGATCTGGACCATCAAAGTATTCTTTCACTAAAGCAATGGTTGCTGGCATAATGGCTGCCGCTGATAAACCTTGTAAGATACGTCCTAGAATTAATAATACGGAACCATTGGCTAAGACAAGCAATAAGGAACCGACGATACTTAAAATTAAACCAACGTACGTTATTTTTTTCCGACCCATTCTATCTGCTAATCCACCTGCAACAACGATGAACATTCCTGAGAACAGTGCTGAAAGACTAATTGCTACGTTAATCGTTCCTAGTGAAATACCTAAATCCGATTGAACCGCTGGAACAATATTGACCATTGATTGAGCAAACAACCAAAATGTTATAACCCCAAACACAATACCTGTTATCATCTTATTTGTACCTTTATACGTTGTTTCCATGATACAACCTCCTAGTTTTATAAATGATATGTTGTTAAAAAAATCAATTGGATAAAAGTGCAATTTTATGAGCTCATCTTTATTACATTTTTTTATAGAAAATATCCACCCTTTAAATAAGGTAGTTTTCTGCTTCATCACCTGAAAATCATGTGCACTTTTTCACATATATTAGCATAGGTACAAAATTAACCGTTCATTTTTAATAAAAAAAGATGATTGATAGGTAACATACTATCAATCATCTATCGAATCACTCATTAAACATGCGCTCTTCTAATGTCAAAGAAATGGATGGCATTTATCGTCATATAGGAATAAAACGACCATTCCCCATCAATCTGCTCATCGAATAGTTCCAACGACGGCTGACTAGTCTCTGTGATGTAATCAATAACCTCCGCATCCATTCCATACTCACTATTCAAATCCCACCATTTTGTATATAGTGCGCCGTGATCTTTATCAAATACACGTTTCCTAATCTGATAATTACCTGGATTTAACCCTGCAATTGTAACGCGAATATCTTTGTTTAATTTTTTCAGAAACGTTTCTTCCACCGAATAATATGGATTGACATTATTGATATTCATGAGAATAAGTTGATATCCACGATCGTTTTCCGTCATGACATACTCTTGCCCTTGTGCGATGATAGTACCGCTTAACCTCTCTAAAAACTGCATCGCAAAGTATGCTGGGCGTTTTCCATTAAAGTAATGGTATAACTCCAGCCCCTCCATCCGAATTTGCCGATTTCTTCCCGACTTCTCGTGCTGTTCTGTATTAATCCAAAAGCCCATGGATTCTACTTCGTTAGCTAATTCGATTGCATTCTGCAATACTAATGCACCGCGGAAAAACGTCCCATTCGTGTGTCTCGTATTCCCTGAAAGTGTATTCCAGCTCACCAAACTAAGCGGCAGGCTTTTCCCATACTTTCTTAAATATCGCTTCAGTTTATCTGTTTTCCCCTTAATATATCCTTCCGCGAGTAAAAAGCGATCATCACCTAATGCTGTAAAGTCAATGATCTCGTTTTGATTCGCTTCATAGCCAATGAAATCAAGTGGTACATTTCCTTCTACCAACCACGCATGATTGTTCGTCGTCTTCTCCTTTTCAAAAGAAAATGGTAAAAAGGCGCCGATACGGATAGCAGGCACAAGCAGTTTTAATGCCTCGTACAATTTTAAGTAGATGCGCTTCAGTTCACTTCCACTTACAGCTGTTATGGATGGCTCATAAAACATAAAATGCCATTTCTCAAGATAGGAGGTCCCATACACATTCATACAATGTTTTATAAAATTATTTAATTCTTGAAAATAAGCTACTTCATCACTTGTTATTTCCTTATAATCGACACGAATAAAAAGCGATAAATCATGTTTCCTTAGGAAATTCAAAGCGAAATCTGCGTTATAATAAGGTGAAGTGGTCGCAAGGATTTCATCTGTTTCGACAGGTGTAATGAAGGTCGAACCACCCATCAATCTTCGGATACCAATATTCTCGAGGCGCAAGTCCTTTTTGGCCATTAAAATTTGTGACCTTACACCTTCCTTTAATAACTCCCTTAACTCACCAATAGCAAGATTATGCATGGGACGATTAATTTTCTGTTTCGTAATGTGTTGTAAGTCAAGGTTTAATTCCGAAAGTTGCGTCTCTGAATTCGTATAGGATTCATCTGTATCAGTTAGGAGCATCCCTAGCTTCTCTAAAACCTCTGGTGATTTAATAATATGGGTAGCATCATCAAAGTCATAGGTTTTCATCGTGTCGATTCTTTCTTCCTGATTTTCCTCCCGATATATTTTAGGCGTTTGCTTGTATACTTCTTTAAAGTAACTCACAAAAGACTTTGTATTTGGAAATCCGTTATTCATTGCAATATGGGAAATGGAGTCTGAGGTATACAGTAAGTCCTTCATGGAATGCTCCAGCCTGATCTTCATCAAAAAACGATTAAAACCAATACCCATTTTATTTTTAAAGTACCGAGACAAGTATCCAGAAGATAAATAAAATCGATGTGAAATGTCATCTAATGTTATTGCCTGATTATAATTCGTCTCCATATAATCAATAATTTGGATTAAACGCTGATCAGCCGTATCCACTCTTTCCGATGTACTGCCCTTTTGCTTAAAACGGCGAATTAAAATAAGGAGAATTTGACTAACATATGCTTGTAATTCAATTCGGTAGCTCTCTTCTCTTCGGTAGTAACTAATCATCAATTCAGCTAATAGCTTACGAATACGATTGATCATGGATTCCCTGCCCATATCAATATCCAAAGAGTTGCATTCAAACCGACTATATGGATACTCTTCGTAGAGATCCAGCATAAACCGATCCGAAATTTTCAAGGTCAATACACGATTTTCTTTACTACCATTAGCCTGATAAATTTGATTCCGATTAATAACGAGAACATCTCTTTCTTTTAAGAGATAAAATCGACTATTCGTTTCAACTGTCAGCTCCCCATGAATAACAAGGATCACTTGAATCCCTTGATTTAATCTTGGTGCCAATACTTTAATTTGTTGTAAATTAATTGTAAAGTCTGTCATGTGATCATCCATAATATCTTTTCCCCATTCTTTAATGGTTGCTATACTTTGTAGTTTACACGTTGTCTATTTAGAGAAGCAATAAAGATACTAGCTTCAGATATAAAAAAGATGCTGTAACCGACATCAAAGGGTTCCGTTTTGAGGTTCATATTAATTAAATGACAGATCAACTAACATATGAATTGGCATACGTCAGTTTTGCTGTTATTTCAACGATTAATGGTTAGATCAGGGTTATTTGACATCCGAATACCTCATTTATTTTTTACAGGACAATAGATATCGTACATAGAAAAAATGGTGTCAATTGATATGTCAATTGCACTGTCATTTTAGATAGAATACCTTTGTTTATTTAACACAAAAAGGACCTCTTTTAAGAGATCCTGGTAAATTTCCTTATTAAACTAGCACCAAATAGTGCGAATAGGTTATAAATAAATTATTATTACTTATTCAAGAAAAAAATGGCTACTGCAATAAGCACGGGGACTAACATACTTTTAATTTTACTTCTTCCCCAAATATCAATTGCTGTTACAATTCCTCCTATCACAAGTATTAAAGTTCCAACAATATTTATTAAATGTATTGATAAGATGCTTCCAAGTTGAGCTATAAACAAACCAACTGCGAGAAAACCTATTGTGAAAATAAAATGGGGTGTCTTAAAATCTCTTTTTACATCGTTTTTATCGTTTTTATCCATTTTCACATATGCTCTAACCATAAAAAAGATTGGAAAACCCCACATAAACAAAATAGGAATCACTCGGTCTATATCTATATTCAAAAAAACCCCTCCAATATATACAGATGCCGTATCTCATATCAGTCCATTAGCATTGCGTTTATTTATTTTTGAACGTTAGCACCATCTACTTTAAGTACCTATTTTCACAGTCTCCAAATTATCTTTTATTAGAGATTTATAGTTAAGGTAGATACCATAACCTCCTGCAATGATAAGAAATATTTGACCGAATCCGAAATTAAGACCGAACCAATACTTGAATAATAATAAAAATATAACAACAATAATGACTAAGGTTTCGGAAGTATTTATTCAATGTTTACCTCCTAATTAAGTCGTTTAGCATAGTTTGATACCAAAAGGAGCGAATGCTCTTATTATGCAATCGCACCAGGTTGTTTGAGTACAAATCTTCACAATTACAGAAAAGTTATTGTTTAAATTGCACTTGCAGATTTATTCTTAATCTTTATTTAACTTATCTGCTATATCCCATAATAAACCAACTATAATACCTAAAAATATTGATATTCCATATAGGCGAGTTGTATTAGTATCAGTCAAAATACTCAATCCAACATTAACTGTCCACCCTGCTACTCCACCAGCAATTACACTTACTAATGTTAGTCCTTCACTTCTCTTCTCTTTTTTTTTCCGTTCTCGTCACTATGTAACACTCCTCGTATAATTACTATTCTATGAGTTCAATAACTCTATCCAATATTACCATAATATTCAAACATATGGTTTGAATAAAAAGACGATCGTTTTTGATGATCGCCTTGTTTAACAATTGCACCTGTTACTGAAATATCGTATTCACTCTATTAGTATTAAAGTTTAGTTATTTTCTTGGCAGGAAAACGAGTAATTTAAATTTAAGAAATCGCTTTCTACTTTTGGCATCCCACCTATTTCATAACATCTATCACTTGCAACACTAATTTCTTTGTTATTGAAGTATGATTGTGTGCTAATTAAAAAAGCTACTGTTACAAAGGATAGGAGACCAATCGCTATAGATATCTTTGTTCTTATTTTCATACAATCTCCTCCCATTTACCTCAATATTGCTTCTTTTGCTAATTGGTGCTTAGCTTAATAAGATTTATTCTTAGGTCTGTTCAAATGTTAATATGCACCCTATAAAAACCGTCTCAATAAGTTTCAGTTAATACAAGATTATTCTTGAATATGCACATTAGGGCAATGCTTTTTTAATTCGGAGATAAACTCTCTCTTCTCCCTTGGTGAAATTTTTATACTTCCTAAAAATGTTGTTTTATTGAAGATTTCAATTGCATCTCTTGATGATAATATGCTATGTCCAGAAAAAATTGCAGTTGTAGGTGATACTTTAGTAATATTTTCGTATGGAATTCGACTTCTAAACGGCCCACCTTTTATAAATAAATAATCTTCATAGAAAATATACTTAACTGAAAAGTTAGTCCATAAAATAAAACCTGTCACAATCAGGAATGTTGAAGTAAGTATTAAAACTGCTAAAAATGGGGCATCTTCTATAAATAATGGAAAAAATGAGATCAATCCAATAATGAGTACCACTATCAACATAAAATTAACAAAAAAGGCATCTACCTTTGAACGAAAAACCATTGGATAATTACACCACCCTTATAATTTAATACGGGTTACTTATTATAAAGGTTCCATTCTTTAGAACGACAAAAAAGGGCACTAATCCTTCTTGTAGAAAAGCACCCAATAGTTTTAGTACATTTGTTCACAAATTTCATATTCTCCCTGTCAAATAAATTAACTTTCTAATAGGGGTAGCGTCAGTAAAATGCGGATATACAACGATAAGGAAATTCCAAATTAAAAAGCCCAACTTCTCTGCAAAACAAAATAGAGAAAGTGAGCTTTTCAGTTACTTCATTATTTTTATTTGAACTAATATAAAACTGCTAAGTTGATTTTTCAGCTCAGCTATTTATTGAATTCATTAACTGGAAGAAGTATTCAGGTTTATGGGTCTTATATAGGTTATACCATGAATGTAATGTATCTGGTGCAAATACATCTAATTTTTTCAGTACTTCCATTGCAAATTCCAGAGGAGCTATTCCTGATGCAGTAACTAAATTCGCATCAGATACCGCAGATTCCACCTCATAGAACTTTTCTCCTTTATAGTTAGGACATACCATTTTAGTATATTCTAAGTTATTACTTGTATGCTTTCTAGTATCTAAGTATCCCATATTCGCGAGGGCATCAGTTGCACCACAAATTGCAGCAACAATAGTGCCAAGCTTTAAAGCTTGGCCAATTCTCTCCAAGATAGGTTGATGAATTTCTTCATTCCAAGTAGTCCCTCCTGGTAAAATTAAAAGATCTTTACTCTCAAGAATACATTCATCAATGGAAATATCTGGTTTTATCCTCAGTCCTCCCATTGTAGTAATAATTTCTTCATTAGCTCCCACTGTGACTACTTTTAAAGGTGCTAAATCTTTTTTGAAATATCTTCCTGAGTTTAATTCAGCAATTAAATATCCATATTCCCAGTCTGACATTGTATTAAATACATAAAGATAAACTTTTTTTGTTTGCATTAAATAACACTCCAATCCCAATTGATATACCTAGTATAATACAACTTCCCTGACAGCTAATGTCAGGGAAGTTATATTATACTTGATGAAATTTTATTAATTCCGACAGAACTTCAATAAGTCTTTTCTTAAGACTTATTGGCTCAATAACTTGAATAGATTTACCATATGGTAAAAGTAAATATGGTACATATTTATATATCATTTCTTTTTCAAAAAGAAATACCGCTTGATTTGAAGTCCGTTCTTGTAAATAATGTCCTAAAAACCAATGTTGGCAAATATCATCCAACGCACTAGTATTTCCATTAATAACTAAAGAAATAATTCCTTCTTTTTCTTCTATAGTTGGAAGGAGGTTTTTCATAAAAAAGTTACGTGCTGAAAAATTTTCTGGCTGGTTAAACTTATTTTTGGTTAGCATTAGACTTTCAATTCGATCTACTCTAAAACTACGGATATCATTCCTGAGATGACAAAATCCAATCATATACCACTTATTATTCCAATAAATAATTCTGTATGGATCAACCAACCTATTCTTTGATTGCTCTTGGCCACTTTTATGATATAGAATTTTTATAGAGTATCCGTCAGCTACAGCCTGCTCCAACTCCTTCAAAAAAGGTTCTATAGCGAGGGAACTTAATCGACTTATTACTTCAAGACTAGTTAAATGTTGATTTATCTTTGTTTCCTGCTCTTGATTCGAATATTTTCTTAGCTTTGAAATAGCCCTATTTAGTGCTTCACCACCATAATACCCGGCTTCTTCTGCAAAAATAGCAGCGTGAAATAGCGAGGTTTGCTCCTCTAAATCAAAAAAAAGAGGAGCTTCAATAAAATTGTTCAATAAAGTGTATCCACCATTATGTCCTGCGTCTGAAATTATAGGTACACCACTTATTGAAAGTGTATCAATATAACGATACACAGTCCTTATATTCATCTCTAACTTTTCTGAAATTTGTTTTGCAGTAATTTTTTCACCTGAACTAAGCATCCATAGAATCGCTAGTACATTGTCAATTTTAGCCACAGAATCCACCTCTATATGGAGATAAATTTTTTTTAAAATAATACTAAAAACATTACCTATTCATTGAATTTCTATTTAAATGTGTTGGGGCATTTCAAAAAGACGCCCTCTTATTAAAGAAAAACACCCTTTAGCCAAATAACCAACTGTAAAGAACTTGAAATACTATTATTACAACAGCTATGGCAGGACCAACAATAACAATTCCTATTAAAAGCGACCTTATTAAATCATATATAATAAAGCTCGGCTTTCCGTCTCTGTCAACTTCTTCTATCATGTTATTCATATTTTCTAATGATTTATTTATATCTTTTAATTCCTCTAAAATTTGTTGCTCTGTATCTTTTTCCATAATGCCGACCTCCCTGCAATATAGAATTCATATTTCATTAATCGACTATTCCGCTTCTATATTTCAATAAAGAGGGAGCAATTTCCTTCTTGAAGAAACGCACCCGTTAGTCTACAAGAAGTCCTTACTCTTCTGGTTGTTCTGAAGTTGTTACAATGATTTTCTTTTCGACTGACTGGTAGGATGTGAAACTGTGTAGCCCAATTCATTTTTTCAAAAGCTAATCCTTCTCCAAATTCAGAAGGATAAGTCCATAAAAATAAGTCCTTATCTTCATCGAACATTATTAATTTACTTTCTTCTTTGTCTATAATAACTTGTAATGTTTTTTCCACTTTTGTTTCGATTGTCCAACCTCTAAATTTATACATTTTTACACCTCATAATAATATTTCTTATAGCATTCCCCAAAGTCCGTCTTGCGCTATCCTGCTTTGTTAGCACAATAGCTTCTTCCTCGATACTAACATAGTATTCCAATAATAAAACTCGATTTCTTAACATCATAAAAAAGGCAACCCTATTAGGACCACCTTGTTAAACTATCGCACCATATAGTTTAACAAGAAAAAAGCGATTCCATTTTAGGAATCCCTCATCTGGTTTGTTTAATTAGATTGTAACTTTCTAAGTAATATTCCGTTTGCAACAACCCCGATAAACCCAGTAATTGCGAAAACATAAGCTACAAACAAAGGTGCTGAAGAAAGTGATTCAGTAAGTATTCTAAACATACCAACAGCAAAAACAAGCAAACTACATAAAAGTGTAATAATTGTTCGAGTTTTATTTTTCACTTTTCAAACCTCCTAACAATATTCGGCAACCTTATAATAACATAATATTCAAAATACCGTTCAAAGAAAAAGACGATCGTAATGACCGCCTTGTTGAACAATCGCACCAGTTAGCACGATTAGAGAATTTATTATTTCTTAATCAATTTTACCTCATATATGAGGTCGATAAAGGCTCAGTGAATTTAGCCATTCTTAATAATTCTTCCTATTTTTATTGATATAAGTGAATATACTTCCTAAAATACCTAAAGATAGCACAAACCATAACAATATATTAGGAAGATACTCAATCGGGATTATTTCAAAGTAGTCAACGAGGACAACAAGTAATATAACACCTATATACAAAATCCCATATAGCATATTATTTGTTTTGTGTTGAATTTCCCTCCCCCGTTCATCCTTCCCTTCCTCACTATCGTTGAACCTAAAGATGTACATATGGCAAATAAATATAATAAGAAATAATGCAGCCAACCATAACATACCTATCATTCCTTCCTATAATTAAAAACATCGGTTAATGGTTTTTCAAAAGCATTTGCAATTTTGAAGGCAAGAATGAGGGAAGGATTGTATTTATTCTTTTCAAGAGTAGCAATAGTTTGGCGACTAACACCAACTCTCTTTGCCAGTTGTTCTTGAGTCCATCCTTTTTCTGCCCGATAAATTACTAATTTGTTATGTAACAATAACACCACCTCTAATCCTACTGTAATTTATTTCTTACAAATAGTAAAGTATTTCTTACATTTTTTTATAGTGTAATTATTTTTCATAAAGCAACAACCTTTTAGAAAACAATCTACCAAAAAGAGCTGTCCAATAGCCGAAATTATTGGGCAGCTCCTCTTAAATTGTTCAACTAACCTGCCAGTTAACTCAATAATCTTTTAATTAACCTTAACATAATATTCCATATGGTTTTCAAAAAAGAAAGGACAATCAATTTTGATGATCGCCCTCTTAACTCTCACACCAGTTTAATTAAATAACTAATTGTTCTTTCTTCTATCGTCAAGTTTTCTTGACAAGTAGAAACATAATAAACTAGAACATAAAGAAATAAGAAAAGGAATAATTGCAAGTAAAGGCATAACAATTGTCCAGTAGAGTAAATATGCACTTATTGCAAATATAAGCCAACTTACGATGAGTAAAAAACTCGATGCAAACTCTTTTAATGCAAGCAAAGTAACCGCCTCTCTTTGGACCAATTTTAACACTTCTTTTTTCACTTTTCACTAAACTGCCAAATAGCACAATAAGAGGCGACTACCCTTATTGTGCTATTGCACCAGTTACTTGAAAATGCTGAGGTCTTTTAAAGCCCCTTATATATCAATAATTATTGAGATACACAGTATCATTAAATGTCATTCCAAAATGACTATATTTTATATGAACATTATTTATTTCTTCATTATGAATAACACTAACCCCGTAAATTTCATCGTCTTTTGAAGCAGTCCCATCATCTAATTTTTCATAATTAGAAGAAGGTGAAGTTCCTGTTTTTATGGCTACCTCATCTATATTGGTAAAACCATATTTTTTTGCTTCTTCACTGTTATAATCATCCGATATGGTGAAACCTTGTAACGCATTACTAACTTGTAAATTTGTTTCTAAAGGCTTTTCATTATTATTTACCGAAACATCTAATATTTGTACTTCACGAAAGCCATTATTACCAATACCAATAACAACTGATTTATTATCTCCACTTGAAGCAATAGTGCCAATCTCCAATGGTGGATTAAATTTCAATAAAAAATAAACACCACCAACAATTATTACGAGAATAAGTATTCCAGTACCTTTCCACCCTAATCCACCGACTAAATCTGCAAGATTACTTCCGTGGATACTACTGGAAGGATTTTTTAATTCTTCTTGCCTCATTTTTTCTCTTCTTATTTCAGGAGTTTCTTTATCTTTGTCCATTTTAATATCCCCCCTTAAATTTAGCTATATCTAATAAGTCTTATTAAACTCTTCTGCTAGTTACTTTAAGTACAACATTTCACAAAGTTATTTTAACATATAATCGTAATGTTAAAAAAATTAGTTTTAACCTTCTTTATAATATAAAAAGTCGTCTAAATTCAGACGACTTTTATTTGCCATTTTAATATCAATTGAGGTGTAATTTTTAAAAATGCACCGCACCTTAAAACGGAACCCTTTAAACCCACATTATGGTCTTTCAATTAAATGAAAGAAATCCCTTGAGCGGGTTAACCAGTCAAGGGATTATTATTTGTTTGGTTTGGTTTATCTTTTCATTTTTTCCTTTGCTTGTTTTCGCAGTTATTCTCCACATTTTTCGCATGTTCTACTTCTTTTTTCCACCGTTTCTGAATCATGACTAACCGTCACCGCACCGAACTCACTTACCATGCGATTAAAGTGTTCGTCGTTCTCTAACTACATTTAATCTTCGCTGTCGTGGGAGACTTAAAAAGCAGTCTGGAACTTACATAACCTTACAGTTTGTATTCTATTTCAGATCACAGCGAGATACTTAGAATTTGCTGATAGCGCGTTATTATATCTTACAAATTCTAAGTATCCCTGCAGCAATCTTTACAAAACTTGACCTTATATTTGTCTTATCTCATTTCAAACCTATAAGCACCATTTAGTAGAAGAAATACTAGAAAAAAGTGCCTTTAGGATTAACGACTTTTAATTAAAGGAGCTGTTTTCTTGTAGCTTCATAATATATTTCAAACCCTCATGGGCATCTCTAAAAGTAGCTATATTACTTAATGCTCCAATCCTAACTGCTAAGTTAGGATTAATACCAACTATAATACATTGTACTCCTAATAATTTTAAACAATCGTATAATTTTTGGAGCGTTTGCCTTACGCTGTCATCAAAATTATTTATCCCTCTGAGACTAACCATAACAAATTCGATATCTTTTGAAATACATTCCTCTAATACAACTGGTATAATTGTTTCTCCCCGATCGATATCAAATTCTCCTACAAGGGTAAGAGCTATGGTGTTATCCCAAATATTTAGGATTGGAGCAGATAATTCTCTGACCTTTTCCTCCAAACGCTTTGCTTCATCCGCTTGGCTAGTAACATCCATGAGCATTACCATATAACCCTCAATCTCCTGATTTTGGGCCTGCATGTTCTTTATTGGCGTTATTACAATATCGGCAATAAATTCGTTTTTAATATTGATCCTGGCTCTATGACCATTTTTTAATCCAGACATCACTTGGCGTTGGTATGTAGGTTCTTTATGAAAGAAATCCATGCTTAAGCCCATTAAGTCATCTGAATTGGACAAACCATACAATGGAACTATTGAATTAAGTGATTGTCTAGCATATGAATTCAACCAGATAATTTTATAATCTATATCAGCAATAATAATATTTTCACCAATACTATTTAGAGCATCTGTGCCAGTTATATGTATGGGTAATAAACTATTATTCACAATTCTCCCACCTCTTTTTGACTTAACTTAATTATGTATCTATTGATGCCTCCGTTAATTTAACGCTTGCCGAACTAACCAGCAATTTAGCTCAAGTACAATGTTTCACAAAGCCATTTTACCATATATTAAAATTATAAAAAAACGTAACGGTATCCTTGTCATTATAATAATAAAAGCCATCTAATTAGACGACTTTTATTTGCCAGTTGATTGGTCAATTGTAATGTCATTTAGGGGAAGCAGAAAAAATGATGTCTTTTAATTAATAACGAAAACAAAGAAATCGAGGAATAATATTTCTTTGTTTTATCAATTCATTTCTTCCTCTGCTCGTTTTTGCAGTTTTTTCTCCACTTCTTTTGCATGTTCTACTTCTTTTTCCACTGTTTCCGGATCATGGCGAACCGTCACTGCATCGAACTCACTTAACATACGATTAAAGAGTTCCTCGTTCTCTTCTTCAATAACGGCAATAATCGCTATATCTCCTTCTTGCATATGTGTAGATACGTATTTCACGATCCCACTTTCTTCCTTTGCATCGTGCGTATCCTTCACGGCACCAGCAAGCGTTCCAACACCCATGCCAAGCAAGATGCCAAGCGGACCGCCTAAAACACCTACAACTCCACCAATAAGGCCGCCTTTCCACGTATCATTGTTTGTTACAACACCTGTATCAAATCCATCTTTCCAATGGATTTGACTAGCAGATTTCTTCAATAAAGCAACCTGAGAAAACTTCAATGTTTCCTGGTATCCTGTATGTAATCTCATTTTTGAAAGAGCCTGATATGCTTCACTCTCTATTTTAAATACACTGATTGTAATTTTTTCCAAAGTGGTTTCCTCCTGTTTTTTCGATACTATTCTAATACCCTTAGTGAAACAGGGATAAACGCACGCTTGGTTTATCTTTTAGTTAAGTTACATATAGTTTTATATTAACGATTTCGATTTTCAACTTGAAGTAGTAATTCAGTTTTTGAGGAAGCCCCTGACTATATTCTTCGGGGGCTTTTCTTTTGGTGGAAATAGTACCTAATGGTTATGATTTAGCACTTGATACTATTCCATTTAGTACAATAAAAGAGGAGTTTTGTTAGCTGTTTTAGTTTTATAAGAAAGTTTAGATATCCTTCGACGTAATTGGATAAGGGTGCTTAGTCTTTTACTTGTGAAACTTACAATTCGCCCTCGGGCAAATTGTAAGTTTCCTCTATGCTAGCTTGAGTGACTATAAACTCATTGGAATTGTCGGAAGTTGCCTCTTTAGCCAGCTTGTCCGTACTATAATCATAGGCCACTTGCTCGATCTCCTGTTTTTCGTTCCCATCCTTCGTCTGACTTTGACCAACGACGGTTAGCATATAAATTACCCCTAGTATTGCAACAATAGCAATGGTAAAGATTAATATTTTCATTTTCTTCTTCATTTTCATGATGGCTGTCATCTCCTGTCTGACTGGTTGTAGGCGCCTTTCCAATTGCATCACGATTTCTTATATACCCTTGTCGGACTAAAGTTAATCAAAAACTCAGAGCGTATAACTTTACTGAAATT
The DNA here is from genome assembly GCF_002153375.1 of Oceanobacillus rekensis. Lineage (GTDB taxonomy): Bacteria > Bacillota > Bacilli > Bacillales > Amphibacillaceae > Oceanobacillus > Oceanobacillus rekensis. The sequence continues at coordinate 69,503 of NZ_MTBQ01000009.1, read as the reverse complement.
TCCTTTCTAGTTTTTATGTAAATAATCTAAATTTATTCAAAAGGTAGATATAATAAAATAGGAAAAGTAGAATAACTAGACAGGGGGAGCTTATTAAAACAACAAATTTATCCCGCCTAACGCTGCTAGTCCCAGGACAAGCCACCCGAAAACCCTCTTTGGTATAAGCGGCAGGATTTTAATACCGATAAATACACCAGCAATAATTGCCGGAACCATCCAGAGGTTAAAAGTTAATGAAGCCTGATTAATTAACCCCAATTGCAAGTAAAACGGAAACTTGATCAGATTTACGGACAGGAAGAACCATGCAGCAGTACCGACAAAATTCTCCTTTGATAGACCTTTCACTAGTAAATAAATTGTCATCACGGCACCAGCAGCATTTCCTACTATCGTCGTGAATCCACCTAGAATCCCCATTAATGCAACAAACCAAAGTGATGTTGGTAAAAGTTGATTGAACCTTTCCCCGAATTTCTGCCGTGTTAGCTGAAGCACAATCATTGTCAGCACAATGATACCAATAAGGGGTGTTAACTGCCCACTGCTTACTTGTGAAAGTACAAAGTAGCCTGATATAATCCCAATCAATACCCAGGGAATCAGTGTGATGAGATGTTTCCAAACGACATTTCTACGATAGTAAGTCACTGCAAATATGTCCCCAACCAACAACATTGGCAGCAAAATACCAACAGATTCTTTTGCTGGAAAAACGAAAGTAAGTGCTGTAACAACGAGAATAATCATATTTGGTAATCCCGATTTTGAAAAACCTATGAAAATAGCACAAAGGATGACAATAGCCCATTCCATGATCGATAGTTCAAACATATGTATACTCCCATTCTGAATCGTTTTAAAATTAGCTTACCACATGTTGTGAAAAGGTACAGGGGAAAGGTACAGGGGGACAGGTTCATCGTCCCATAGTTAACCTAAAATTCATTGGGACAAAGCCTGTCCCCACGTTCCACACGAGGCCAATAGTAAAACCCAGATAATTCATTGACGAATGAATTATCTGGGTTTTAGTGTGTATGATTAAGCACTTGTTTCTATTTTTTCCTTTCTCTCTTTATCCTCTTTATTTATGTTAAATGCAAAGTCACTTTTTTCAACGAGTAAGGAGACAAACAGACTTCCGACAATGGCCCATAATGGTGCACCGATATTGAAAAAGTTGACTCCTGACATTCCGATGATTAAGGCAAAGAATGCACCCATTTGAAACTTAGTATCGGAGAATGCTGTTTTTAATGAATTGATGAGAACCCCTAACATGGCTAAGCCGGCAATGACCGTAACGATAACACTTGGCATTGCAATGACAAATGGAACAACGAACGCTGCAAATAGGCCAAAGCCTGCGAAAAACACACCGTTCATAACCGATGCTGCATAGCGGCTATCCTTTTTTCCGACTTCGTTTGCTGAACAGATGGCAGTCATTGGTCCGGCGATGTTGATTGCATGTCCCCCCAACAGTGAAGCGAATAGACCAACCGTTGACCCATATACCGCCATGCCCGTCGTAGGTGGCTTGTACCCTTGAGCCATTAGTACCCCTGTCGCTTGAGCATTTTCCACACAGATGATCAAGAGTGCAAGTGGAATACTAATTGACACAATCGCATCCCAACTAAATGCAGGAATCACAAGTTTTGGGAGGACAAACATACTCTGAGCAGCTGGAAATTCAAAAGCATTTGTAAAGACCGCCACGACCACCGAAACGATTAACGCAGACAATACAGGTGGAACCTTGCTAAGATATCGTGATGAAAGCAAAAATGCGAGAATCGCTGACCCTGCGAGTAACGGTTTAATGGAAATCGATGTAATCATGTCTAACGCAAATTGGATCATCACACCAACAATCATCCCCATAACGATCGGAAGAGGGATCCATTTCATGACTTTCTCGATTAGACCCGTAGAGCCCAGGAGGATAACAAGAATATTTGCAATGAGATACGCCCCAACCGCTTCATGGATGGAAAAGTGGGTTAAGGAACCTGCCATCAATACAGCTCCAGCAATCGTATGTGCTACTGAAATCGGTTGGCGATACTTTAATGCAATAAAGATACCGAGTAATCCGCTAAAAAGGTAAACAGCAAAAATCCAGCTGATGGCTTGGGTATACGTTAACCCACCAGCCGTTGCCGCCCCGATGATAATTAATGCAGGGCCTGTGCATCCAAAAATGGCTGCGACTAAACCCGCACTTATAGTATTAATATTCAAATTCTGAGGTAACTCTTTTAGATTTGTCCGAAAACGATTTTCTTCCATATAATCTCCTTTCTAATAATGTCAAAGTAGTGTTAATCATTAAGAGGCTATCGAAAAGGTCCGATAAAAATGACGTTCCCGAGGTATCTTCGACTAAGTACTGACATGTCCTGTTGAGAACCACAAGGTCACTACATCCTTGGAAGACTACCACTCAAAACTACTCCGCCTCGAACTTCGACGCACAGGACGTGCTAGTGTCGAAGTTGCAACAAGGCTTTTCGATGGAGCGAGTAATCACAGCTCCAAATCTTTTCGGTGGTACGAGTAAACGCAGTCCCAAAGCTTTTCGGTGGAGCGAGTAAACGCAGTCCCAAAGCTCTTCGGTGGAGCGAGTAAACGCAGTCCCAGGACGCCTGAGAACTAGACGACCTCGGTCCTTTCCTTTTTGAACAAACGTTTTAAGTATGATCTTATATGGAAAACTTCATTTTGCACGTATCCAATCGGATTTATTCTTGAACTACCCTATTTCTTAAACCAAATCTTCTCAAAGGCTTGGTGAAGATAATATGGAATGGAAAGTTAATCGAGAACCTTGCAAATTTCTATCAATAAATCTCTAAATATTTTGGGTGAATACCTGTATGGTAGCTTATTAAACTTAGTAGAAATAGTTGCACAAATAAAAATCACTCATTTGATGCTGCTATTTCACCTTTACTTAATAATTCAGCATGCTTGCTACTAGTTGCTCTTACCTCCATATTAGAAGCTGAATATTTATCAGCAATTACTGATAATCCGATTGCAGCGCCAATACAAACAATTGAGAATACTAGGAAATTCATAAAGTTAGGTAAAGCCATTGTCAACAAGAATCCCCCTAAAATTGGTCCCGTCATTCCTCCGAATCGTCCAATTCCTGAAGCCACCCCTAAACCCGTTGATTTCATTTCTGAAGGGTAGAACGATGTTACATAAGCTTGAATCAAAACTTGAGAACCTGTTGTAGCAGCCCCTGCAATTGCTACTAAAATGAAAATATAGAATGTACTTCCACCAAGTCCTAGCAAGGCTAAAGCAATGGCTCCAGCAATATAAGATGTAATAATAACCTTTTTAGAACCATATTTTTCACAAAGATTACTAAGAGCAAGAATCCCGATAACAGCTCCGCCTTGAAGCCCAATAAGGAACCCTAAACTTGAATTTAATCCATAACCAGCTTCGATCATTAATTTTGGTAACCAAGTATTTAATCCATATACCATTAATAAAGCACAGAAGAATGCTACCCAAAATCCGATAGTACTTAAAGCCCGATGCTCTTTAAACAATCCTGCAATAGGAATGTTTGTTTTTGTTAATTTTACTTCCTCAATTTCATCAGTCATCCTAAATGTTGAACCAGGACTTACCTTTGCGAGAGTTGCAAATAGTTGTTCTTTTTTACCGGTACGGATAAGGTAGCTAGATGATTCTGGTAGTTGCTTCATCATGAAAGGAATAGCTAAAAGCGGTAGGCCCGCAACAATATAAACAGATTGCCATCCAAATGCCTCAATTAAAAGAACTCCAACAGTTGGCGCAAGTGCTCCCCCAATCGCAAAGCTAACTAATGTAGAAGATACTAATTTAATTTTCATTGTTCTAGGAGCATAATCTGATACTAAAGCAGCTATATTCGGCATAATACCGCCTAAACCTAATCCTGCGATAAAGCGATAAATAGAGAAAGTCATTGCTGAGTTTGCAAAACCACATAGTAGAGTAAATAGGCTAAATATAAATACGTTGATAATAATAACTCTCTTTCTTCCTATACGGTCAGCTAGTATACCGAAGATAATTGCCCCGAATACCATTCCAAAGAGACCATAGCTTGCTATTGATCCTGCCTCAACAGAACTTAAACTCCATTCTTCCATTATGACTGGTAGAGCTGTCCCATAAACAGATAAATCATATCCATCGAATAAAATAATCATGAAACTCCATATGAATAAACTCAAATGAAAGCGGTTAAATTTACTATCACCAATAATTTGATCTGGATTTACTTTTGTCATTACACATCTCCTCTTTTCATTGAATACTTTTTTAGCTGTTTTATCGTTTTAAAAGGCAATAATTCTATACCCAAAGGAATAAATATTTATTACTTAATAGTTAATTAGGCATCACCACAATCTTTCAATAAGTAATTTTTATTATATTGCAGGAAGTTAGTTATACAAGTTATGATTTCCCCTATACGCAACATAAGTAAAAATATTAAAATATTTATGAAAATTCAACCAATATGTAAATCACTATGTGATAACATCCCCTATTTTTATGTAATAACGATTGCAAATTACTTGAAAGGATTAAAAATGATCTGGTAGAAAAGAATCTGATAAATATGTACTTTTCAAACAAAAATAACAAGATCGGAACTTACATATAGGTAATAAATTCCCCTATGCATCATTTAATAAAAAGAAAACTCGAAAATAATCTTATCCATTTTATGACTTATTTTTAAATTATTCTGGCAATAAATATTGACACTATAATTACTATTACTATATTATTAATTAATGTAAACGCTCTCTAATATTGTTTTTTATAATGTTAAGCTCGGGAGGTAATGGAATGAATGAAAGCCAATTAGAAACCTTTCTTATCGTTGCAAAATGTAAAAGTTACTCGAAAGCTGCGGTAGCCCTTGATGTTACGCAACCAACTATTACATCCCGAATAAAAGCTCTTGAAGACATCCTACAATGTAAGCTTTTCACAAGAATCGGTCATGATATATTCATTACAAAAGAAGGAAATATGTTGATTGAATATGCCAAAAACATTCTAATCTATATGCAACATTCCAAAGAAATTACAAATTTAGTGAAGGATCCACTAATCAAAATCGGTTTCTCTCCTGGATACTCCTATTCCTTTATTGTAGAATTATTAAATTTGATTAAATCCATTGGGGGGATTGATGTTCAAGTCTTAGAAGGGTATGATTCTGTCAATTTAAATGAAAGATGCCTATTAGGAGAAGTGGATTTAATTTTTACAAGAGAGGTGCTGCCCAATCAACATGATATTGAATCAGAGTATTTGTTCAATAATGAATTAATATTAGCCCACGCCAAAAATCATAAACTCGCTATGACCAAGGAACTTTATTTAGAAGACCTTAGCAATGAGACAATTATTAGTTTTAAAAGAAACTCGGCGCTGTGGAGGTTAATTGACCAACGGCTAATCGGTGTACAAAATGTAACACGCATTGATGTGGAAAATAGTGAAATGCTTTTACAAGCCGTTACTAGCGGGATAGGCATTGGGATTTTGCCTGAACTTGGAATAAGTAAAAGATATCATAAAGAAATAGAAATTCGAAAAATAACGGAGATTTCTAACATACCAAACGAAGTCTACGTTCAATATCGAAAGAATTCACAAATCAGAGGTCTTGCTAAGCGAATTATTTATTCAATAATTAATCATAAATATGCAGAAGTTTAGGAAACGAATAACACGCTTTCTTTTTTTGAAAAGAAGAGATACCTACTCCTACCACTAGGATTAGCACCGTCGTCTCTCTCTCAGTATACTTGGGGTCAGTTCAACGAAACCTTCGTGATTAGAACAGTATAGCTAAAACCTTCACCCAATTTTGGTAGAGGTATCTCCATTGTAGTAGAATACGATTATCTAGTTAAAGATCTGGTGGTGTTAAAACTTGAATTTGTCCGGCTTGTCGCCCACGATACCCTTTATATTCTGTAATAAGTTAGGAAGTCTATCTTCCACTTTTTCTACCCTTTGCATGAAAAGAATCCTCAATGGGTATTCCTTTTTTAACTCATAATGACCTTTCCTTATAGTATCCCTTGACGTAAAACTCTTTCGCAAAAATGGATTGACCGCCCTTTCAAATAGTCTTCGCTATCTTGGCTAGCGCGATGCGTTTATCTGATCCTGTTAACTTGTGGATGCTCTCGATTTATATATCTTTGTATTTTAAAAAAGTTCTGTATCATAATAACTATATCCTTTATCATGTTTTTTGTTTTTGTCGTTACTAATAATTAAAACATATTTCAAAGGATACTTTTGTATTTTTCAGCAAAATTGACTAGTTATTCCCTTAATAAGATTCGCATTTCGTAGAGACACCCACCTAACTTGCAGGAAACAATAGGAAACACAAGACAGGGAGCGGATCTATTACATATATAGCTATCTTATGCCATATATGTACAAATGCAGGATAATATAAGGCTATAAGGAATTTTCTGAACATTGTATCAAACTCTAACAACATGTACAATTAATAGTTGGAATCATTATTTCACATAAACCTTTTGTAGTAAGCAAAGGGTTCCCTGCGCATAATATATGCATATGGGAGCTTTTTTTTGTGAAGCCAAAAACTAGGAGGTAAACATGCTAAAATTCGAGAATGTAAGCAAAGTGTATAAGGACGGATTCAAAGCAGTAGATTCTGTCAGTTTTGAAATTCCTGAAGGAGAGCTTGTTGTACTCATCGGGCCCAGTGGATCTGGAAAATCAACAACAATGAAAATGATTAATAGGATGATTCCGCACACAACAGGAACTATTTCTATTAACGGGAAGGATGTTACGAAGTTAAATGCCGCAGAATTGCGACGTGATATTGGATATGTAATTCAACAAATTGGTCTCTTCCCCCATTATACAATTGCAAAGAATATCGCGATTGTTCCCCAACTTAAAGGGTGGGATGAACAGGATATCAAAGCGAGAGTGAAAGAGCTACTGGAGATGGTGGACCTTGACCCAGAGGTATTTAGCAACAGATATCCTAAAGAATTATCAGGTGGACAGCAACAGCGGGTTGGCGTCGCAAGAGCTCTTGCTTCTAATCCAAGCATTATCTTGATGGATGAACCATTTGGTGCATTAGATCCAATTACAAGGGAGCAATTACAAGGGGAATTAATTTCCTTACAGCAAAAACTTAAGAAGACAATTGTTTTTGTTACTCATGATATGGATGAAGCATTAAAGCTCGGTGATCGAATTGCTATTATGAAAGATGGCAATTTAGTTCAGCTTGATACCCCAGAAAAATTACTACATGAACCTGCGTTTGGCTTCGTCGAAGAATTCATCGGTAAGCATCGTATCTTACAAAATCCTGAGCTTATGTCAGTTCAAGATGTCATGGCGGAAAAGGTTTTAACAGCACTTCCAAGTCGTTCTCCTGAAAAATCCCTTGCAATGATGCGCAAGCAAAGAAAAACGATGTTAATTGTCGTTGACGAGAAGGACAAAATGTTGGGAATCGTATCTGCATATGAATTAATCAAGAAAATGGATGAAATTAAGTCTATTGAAGAAATTATGCTAACATCTGAACCATTTCTTACAGGTTCACAAAGTGCTAAAGATGCCATTATTATGATGGAGACAGCATCACAAGGAATCGTTCCAGTCGTAGATGAAGCCAATAAGGTAATTGGATTAGTAACTCGTGGAACATTGCTATCCGCATTGTCCAGTCAATGGACGGAATTGGAGGCAGAATCGGATGAATAACTTAAGCTTATGGGAAGAAATTGTTACACAAACACAAATGCGTTGGCCAGAGGTGCTTGAGGCGACATTTGTTCATATACAACTTGTGTTTTTCTCTATGGTGATGGCAGTTATACTCGGTGTATTCTTGGGTATTCTTATTACACGTGTGCCATCACTAGTCCCTGTAGTATTGGGCGGTACAGGAATTATGCAAACCATTCCTAGTTTAGCAGTACTCGGGTTTATGATTCCTATTTTTGGTATAGGTGTAAAAACTGGGATTGCTGCATTATTTTTATATTCACTTTTACCGATTGTTCGGAACACATATACAGGTATTAAAGATGTAGATAAGGCAACCTTGGAAGCCGCTAAGGGAATGGGAATGACAAGCAAGATGATATTATTCAAGGTTGAGCTTCCTTTGTCCGTCCCTATTATAATGGCTGGGATCCGTACAGCTGCAGTTATTAATGTGGGAAATGCGACATTAGCAGCCTTTATAGGTGCTGGTGGACTAGGAGACTTTATTTTCTTAGGTATTACCCGGGGAATAGATGGCTTAATATTCTTAGGAGCTATTCCTGCTGCTATATTAGCTATTATACTTGAGTTTTCTTTCAACAAGTTTGAACGTTGGTCTACTCCAGAAGGGTTGAAATAGTATGAATAAGAAAAAATCACTTTTACTTATTATCATTTTTATTAGTGTTATTCCATTAGCCGGATGCATTTTAAATACAGAAGATGCAGTTACCGTAGGTTCAAGAAATAATACGGAAAGTATCATTTTATCAAACATTATAGGCCAATTAATTGAAGAAAAAACAGACATAGATGTACAATACAGGGAAAATCTTGGTGGATCTAATGTCGTTTGGAATGCAATGATGAATGGCAGTATTCAGATTATACCTGACTATACTGGTACGATTGTGATAACGTATTACGGTGAATCTCCCGGAACTGCAGAAGAAACCTTAGCGAAAACGAAGGAACTTGTTGCAGAGGATGGTATTAGAGCGTTTGGTACATTCGGTTTTAATAACACGTACACACTGGCATTTGATGAAGCAGAAGCAGAGAAACTTGGTGTAGAAACATTCAGTGACTTTGCCGAAGTAGCCGATCAATATACACTTGGAGCGGTATTCGAGTTTATTGATCGTCCGGATGGTTTGCCAGGCTTTAAAGAAGAGTATAATCTAGAATTTAAAGACGTAAAGGGAATGGATCATGGGATGATGTATCGTGCCATTGATAGTGGTGAAGTGGATGTAATCAACTCCTACACAACAGATGGCCAATTACAGATATATGATCTAAGAGTGCTTGAAGATGATCGGTCTTACTTCCCTCCTTATCATGCGCTTCCTCTAGTACGAGAAGAAACACTTAAAAAACATCCTGAATTGGAAGAAGTAATGCAGCAACTAGAAGGTAAAATTGACGAATCAGCAATGCAAGCCATGAATGCCAAAGTTGATAATGAAGGCATGATGGTTGATTTAGTAGCAAAGGAATTTTTACAAGAAGCAGGCTTGATTGAGTAGTATTGTACCGGATACACAGAGGAAATAATTTAAATAGGTTTACAATTTTTGTAAACCTATTTATTAATTTCTGAAAATCCTCAAAGCTATTCTCTTTCTAAAACCCTCTTTACAATACTATCCATGGTAGTTGATTTCCCACCAAGATCAGATGTTTTAATACCTACACCAATTGTATTTAATAACAATGTACCTAATTCCGTATACCCATATGTCAATAACTTATTTCTTGCATTTAAACTATTGTTTTATCAATTACTGCTTAATAGTATTGTATTTTTCCATTTCAATCCTTCTATTTAATTTCTTAAAATACAAATTTCATCAACTGTTACTTCTAATTTTGCATTAGAGTGACTAATAAATATTATCAAACATATTCCTTTTCTGTTCGTATTCCAGTTAATCTATAATGAGTATCCACTGTAATGATAGACTCCACCCACTCTATTCTCCTCACAACTCTTTCATTTTAATGCCTGCAATAAAGTAATTAAAAGAGGATGTTCAACAAGCTATGTATTTGCCTTTCTACTTTTAGCAAGATCATCCACAAGTTGATTCGTCCGTCTTTTATTTAGCGGATAAAAAATTGCTAGGACTAAAAATCCTACTAAAAACAATACCCCTGGTACCAAGGTGGCAAGTGAATAAATGCCATCCAGTACAACACGCGACTGTGTCCCCCTCGTTGCATCGTATCCTACTACCGTTATGGCAAATCCGGCAAGTCCGCCGGCGAGTGCTTGACCGATTTTTCGTGAAAAGGAGTAGATCGAATAAACGGTCCCATCTTCCCTCATTCCGGTAATATACTCATGATAATCTGCAACATCTGTTACAAATGCCCAAGTGATGATATTGAATAAGTTCATTCCAAACATACCTACTGCGGTTAACATGACAAACAAAGTTACGGAGACATCCGGTAAAAGGTATAAAAGTAAATAGGCAACAGATGCGATGAGTAGTCCCGCTGAACCTATCTCTTTTTTCCCAAACCTCATAACTGCAGGGGTAATGATTGGTATTGCAATAAATACGGTAGCAGTTTGAATAAATCCAACAATACTTAATGCAACCGTTGTACCAAAGTAATTTTTAAACAAATAAATGTTTACAACGCCAATCATCATCATCGTCGTCATAGAAATTAGTGAGACAAGTAACAACCACAGGAGAGATTTGTTTTTTATAAGCGCTATGACAGTTCGTTTTAAATCACCTGTTTTCTTTTCCATCTTAGGTACGGTAATTCGCTCCGTTGATAACCTGACACAAGTTTGAAGAAATGCTAGAGACAAGAATCCAAATATAATTGCCGTCAACAAAAAGCGGTTCGCACTTGCTATATTATTTTCAAATAAAATGAGTGGTCCGCCAACACTAATAATTAACATGGCCATCGACGAACCCATCGTTCTCCAAGTGGATAGTGATGTGCGCTCTACTGGATCATTCGTAATAACGGATGCCATGGAACCGTAAGGAATATTCACGGTAGAATATAAAGTTCCCCACAGAATATACATGACAACTGACCATCCAACATAGAATCCATCCGGCATTCCAGGAATTTTCACAAAAATGAGGACCCCTGCAATGGCAAGCGGAAATGACATACGGAATATCCACGAGATGAATTTGCTTTTGTTTGTATTTCTCCTTGAGTCAAGAAAGCGCCCCCATAGTACATCGACACAGGCATTCCAAATATTTACAATTAAAAATAATATACCAACCATTGCAGCACTAATATGTAAGATATCCGTGTAATAAATCATTAAGTACGTATTTACCAACATAAAGAATAAACTGCTCCCAAAATCTCCAAATAAATAACCTAATTTATCCCTTATACCAAAAGGCTTTACTGATTTCGCAGTATTATTTCCGTAACCCGGTTCTATTTCTTTCTGAGCCTGACTAATCATTTTATTGCCTCCTATTTTCATTTCAACAGCGGGTATTGCAGATTTTCAAGGTACAGTGGGTCAGGTTCATTGTCCCAGATTGACGTAATATAGGTAAGGAGGTTGAGTATATATAAAGTAATGGACAGTGTACCTCTCCCAATGTCCCGAGGTATTCACAAATTCTGTATACATAAATGGATTCTTGCAGAAAATAAAATATTATATACGACTCTTCCCTTCATGTTAAAATGCTCTCAAAGAATATATAAAAATAGATTTCTAACTCAACGTACGTTGTCTATTTATAGAAGAATAAAAAAGAGATCACCTCCAGGATATTAAATCATTCCCCCATTCCTCTAATACGTTAATACTTTACTACACTTGGTGTTAGGCACCATCCCGCTAAACCCTCCAAAGCTAACCAATTGATTAAAAACTCAGTAGTTAGACAAAGCTAGTAATAAAACTGTGCTAAATATTTTATTTGTTAAAGTGGAGGTTATCGTATGGAACTAAGTTTGATGGATATATCTTTAAAAGTAATCCTCGGCTTTTTTTTACTCTTTTTTATTACGAAGATATTAGGAAAAACAACAATAAACCAATTGACACCTTTTGATTTCATCTCAGCAATTGTTTTATCTGAACTTTTAGGAAATGGTATATACGAAGAAAGGGTTACTCTCTTTTATATTATCTATACTGTATTTCTTTGGGGAATCTTAATGATCCTGATGGAAAAAATACTACTTAAATATAAAGGATTCCGTGCTTTTCTAGAAGGAAATCCTTCTATTATTATTCGTGATGGTAAGATTGACAGAAATCAGTTGAAAAAGAACCGAATGAATATTAATCAATTATTAAGCTTACTTAGACAAAGTGAAATTTTTTCTGTCCGTGAAGTTGCCTTTGCCATCCTAGAATCAAATGGCTCTATAAGCATACTAAAAAAGTCTAAGTATCAAAAGGTTACAAATAAAGATTTGCAATTGCCTGAACAGCCTACTTATCTTAGTTCAACATTAATTATAGATGGAGAAATTTTAGAAGATAACATAAAAGCGTTGGGTTTTAATGAAACATGGCTAAGCTCTCAACTCGCAACAAATGGAGTAAATAGTAGCGAAGAAGTACTTTATGCAGACTGGATAAATAATGATGGTATTTATATCATACCTTACCATAAATAATATAATACCTACTAAGATAAAAAATAGGTGAAATGTAAAAAACATGTTAAATAGATTCTTTTGAGTTGTGCAAATTAGGTTAGCTAAGGATCATAACAATGGTGAAAAAAAGGGTGGAAATGAAGATACACTCTTTCCTTCATGTTAAAATGCTTTTAATATATCAGAATTCAATCTCTAAAACTTATTATACGAGGGGGGCAACTAGATGAAGATCCGCTTCGGCTATGTAGCAAATGCGCTAGGATTATGGGATGCAAGCCCATCAAAAACGTTAACTTTCACGCGCTATTCAGCGCTTCCTAAAAACGAGCGAATGGACAAGTTGAAATCTATAACGGCACAAAATTTACATCATACGAAGCGAATTTTGCATTATAATATCGCGCATGAAATAGAATTATATCGCCTTTCAAGCTCACTTGTCCCTTTAGCAACCCATCCGGAAGTTATGTGGGATTTCGTCACTCCATTCAAAAACGAATGGGAAGAAATTGGGAGACTTGTAAGGATATTTAAGCTCAGAGTAAGCTTCCACCCAAATCAATTTACACTGTTCACAAGCCAAAGAGAAGAAGTAACATTAAATGCAGTGAAAGATATGGAATACCATTATAAGATGCTCCAAGCAATGGATGCTCTCGATACAGGATTAATTAATATTCATATTGGTGGTGCCTATGGGGATAAAAATAAGGCATTACATCGTTTCCATAAAAATCTTAAGAAATTGCCAAAAGAAATTAAAAAGCGTATGACTCTAGAAAACGATGATAAAACGTATGATATTCAGGAAACACTCTATACTTGCGAAAAGGAAAACATTCCAATGATACTCGATTTTCATCACCATATGGCGAATAAAGGGGATAATGACCTCCCTCAATACCTAGACCGTATATTTAAGACTTGGAATCACTTTAATATGGTACCGAAAGTCCATATTTCTTCGCCAAAATCAGATCAAGCCTATCGTTCCCATGCTGATTTTGTCTCTTTAGACTTTGTCCTCCCCTTCTTAAAGATGGCAAAGGAACTTGATCAGGACTTTGACATCATGATTGAAGCAAAACAGAAGAACCTTGCTATGCAAAGACTTGTAGAGGAAGTAGCTGCCATTCGGGGAGTCAAACGGATTTCTGGTTCAGCTGTGGAATGGTAAGCGCGGAGAACAAAAGACGCCTTCTGCTAAACTTATGTTAATCCGATATTTTAATGTAAACTGAATTCACACGATTATTTAAACAATTTATTATAAAACCATGATGGTAAAACAACAGGGGGAAAATAACATGACAAACAGCAATCAAAGGAGTTGTCACCAGAACAACGTGAAGAATTACTAGAAACATTGAAAGCCCATTTCAAGAAAAATATGAACCACCATGAAGCTCTTATTTGGGAGAAGGTCCAAGCAAAGCCCGATGCTAATCCTGAAAAAGTGTGGTCACTTAAAGAGATGGAAAGAACTGGAGGTGAGCCGGATGTTGTTGATCATGATAAAGAGAAGAACGAATACATATTTTATGATTGTTCAACGGAAAGTCCCAAAGGTCGCAGAAGTGTTTGTTACGACCGTGCGGCGCTGGAGTCTAGGTAAAAACATAAACCAGAAAACAATGCGATTGATATGGCAACCGACATGGGTATAGAGATTTTAACGGAAGAGCAGTACCTGGCGTTGCAGGAGCTTGAAACTTTCGACATGAAAACATCGGCATGGGTGCAAACACCTTCTGATATTAGAGAACCTTTTTTGCGATTATCGCTACGGCCATGTCTTCTTGTATCACAACGGTGCTACCTCTTACTATGGTTCCAGAGGATTCCGTAGCTCGCTAAGGGTGCGAATTTTGCACGGATAGCTAAATTTGAATTTGAAAACGGATTACCTGGGACAGGATTTAGAATAAGTAGTACTGAAATGATCAATCTTTTTTATGGAAAATCCTTTTCATAAAAACTGTAGAATCCATTGTAAGCAATAGCTTCTTTGATAAGGCGTCAGTCCCCTAGTACTCTAAAGCGCGTTAATACTTGGGGCACCCCAACTATTCTGCTTCTTGCTCAAGCGCATTCACAGCAAGTGTGGCAAAAAAAGCAACTGCCACTTTTATCGCGTCTTCATTCAAGTCATATTCTGGGTGGTGCCATTCGTTTGGTCCGTCAACCCCCATCCAAACGAAGTAACCAGGAATATAAGTTTGATAGAAGGCAAAGTCTTCCCCTGCAGCGCTTGGTTCTGCGTCTACTAATTCATATTCTAGTCCCTTTACAGTGTTCTGTATTACTTCTTCATATGCCCGATCATTATTTACAACAGGCAAATACGCGTCCCACTTGAATTCTACGGTTCCGCCATAGCCCTCTGCGATGGAAATGGCGAGTTGTTTCATCATCCTAGGAATTGCGTCCCGTGCTTCTGGTTGAAACGTTCGTACCGTTCCTTGAAGGACGACTTTGTCTGGGATGACATTCCATGTGTTCCCCCCGTTAATACTTGTAATACTAACGACCGCATTATGAAACAAGTCTAATCTTCTTGCAACAATGGATTGGACACTTGTGACATAGTGACTTGCCATCACAATTGGATCAATCGTGTGATGTGGTATCCCAGCATGACCACCAATTCCATTGAAGGTAATGTCAAATTTATCGACACTGGCCATTAAACCTTCTGATTTAACCCCGATTGTTCCTACAGGTAAGTCTGGTTTATTATGCATCCCGAAAATAGCCTTGACACCTTCTAAAACTCCTTTATCCACTAATGATTTGGCGCCTTGGGCAATTTCCTCTGCTGGTTGGAAAATGATTCGAACTGTCCCATATAACCTATCCCTATGTTTATTTAGTAGAATGGCCGCTCCTAAAACGGACACGGTATGAAAATCATGTCCACACGCGTGCATGACACCATTGTTTTTCGATGGAAAAGGAACAGCGGCCTCTTCCTTGATTGGCAAGGCATCAATATCTGCGCGAATCGCAATCGTTGGCCCTTCTTTTTCCCCTTTAATTTCTGCAATAACCCCTGTATCTAGATCATAAGGAAGAACAGCAATATCGTTTTCCGACAACCAATCTTTTAACTTTTTAGTTGTATTTACTTCTTTAAAGGCGAGTTCTGGATGTTCATGTAAATACCTGCGTTTATCGATTAAATCATGTAAAAGTTCATCGGTTACATGCATTCCTATTTTCCTTTCCCATTAAAGAATTTTTACTTTGTTTTCCGCTTTTTCAATAAAATAAAATAATTGCTTTTTCGTTCGGATGAGAGTTTCTTCGTCTCTTATTGGATTTTCTGCTGTTTTATCGATATGTTCATCTAAGAAATATAGACCTTTTAAATTCTGTCCTTTTAGAGATGCAAGTAATGGTTTCAAGGAATATTCTAATGCTAACATATGAGAAGAACTCCCACCTGTCATCAATGGCAAGACAGGCTTATCTTGTAAAATATCCTGTGGAAGAATATCAAATAATGCCTTTAATACACCGGAATAAGCAGCTTTATATACGGGTGTTCCGACGATAACACCACTAGCATTCTCTATTATTTTTGCAATTCGTTTCACATCTAAACTATTAAAGTTTCCAAACATTAAATCTTCTGCATTGACATCTTTTACAGAGATATGGGTAACAGGTAAATGCTCTTTCTCCAAAATTGAACCGAGATAGTGAAGTACTCGCTCTGATCTAGAGGATATAGAAGGACTCCCTGAAATTATTACAATATCACTCATAGCCATATTTCCTTTCTGTGTTGTTTTATATAATAATCACTATCTGCTTTTGACAGATAGTGACTTAAATTCCTATATGAATCATTTCTATTTGGTAAAAAGCAGGTTACTGCCTATTCAATGCTGCTTCCAAGTATTCAATCCCTACTTCAGTTACTGCTTCGAATTTATTACCTTGGCCAATTTCAACTACAGGTACATGACGAACGCCATATTTTGCTTCTAGAATATCTCTTCTATCATCATGTTCCGTTACGTCAATGGTTTGATAAGGAATCTCTTTTTCTTCTAAATAGTTTTTTACATCCCCACAATAACTGCATCCTTGTTTCGCCCATACTACTACAGATAAGTCTTTTGCCATTTTTATAACTTCCTCTCTCTTATTTAACTGGTTCTGATTTTTTTACAGCATAACGGTTTTCTTTAAATGGAATTCCTAGATTTCCTCTTAATGTGTTACTTTCAAAATTTCGGTTATAATAGCCTTTTTCTTCTAAAATCGGAATTACGTGCTGAATAAAATCATTATATTGATCACCAAGAACGTGCATGTTCACCATAAAACCATCTGCTGCATCGGTTTCAACCCATTCAATCATTTGGTCTGCTACCTGTTCATACGTGCCAAAGAATTTCACTTTTGGAGTGGTTACACGTAAAGCCACTTCGCGTAAGGTAAGGTTCTCCTCTTTCGCCATTTTTTTAATATCATCTGTTGTCGCTTGAAAGCTGTTCTTACCGACATCTCCAATTTCCGGAAATTGCTCATCAACAGGAAACTGACTGAAATCAAAGTGATCAAAGTAACGTCCAAGGAAATTCAAAGCATCCTCCACACTTACTAGATTCATAATTTCTTGATATTTTGCCTCTGCTTCGTCCGTCGTTGCGCCAATAATTGGTGTAAAAGCTGGTAATATAACAACGTCGTCCATATCCCGTCCATGTTCGACAGCCTGCTCTTTGACATCTTTATAGTACTCCTGTGCACTTTCTAGTGTAACCGGGTCAGCAAAAATTGCTTCTCCATATTTAGCTGCGAAACTTCTGCCTGTTTTCGATGCGCCTGCCTGGAAAATAACCGGCTGTCCCTGGTTGGAACGAGCAATATTTAACGGTCCTTTTGCTGTGAAAAAGCGACCTTCATGATCTAATGTGTGCACTTTATTTTTATCGAAGAATTGCCCTGTTTCACGATTCCTGACAAAGGCATCTTCCTCCCAAGAATCCCATAATCCTTGTGCCACTTCGATATACTCTTCCGCCATTTCATATCGTAAGGAATGGTCCGGATGATTTCCTTTGTTAAAGTTCGACGCACTTCCTTCTAAAGGAGATGTGACCACATTCCATCCAGCACGTCCACCACTAATGATATCTAAGGAAGCTAATTGCCGTGCAACATTAAATGGTTCACTATAAGTTGTCGATACCGTTCCGACTAAACCAATTTTTGATGTCACCGTTGCTAGTGCGGATAACAATGTTAATGGTTCAAAACGGTTCAAGAAATGTGGCATTGATTTTTCATTAATATGTAACCCGTCAGCTACAAAAGCAAAAGAAAATCCTGCATCTTCCGCTTTCTTCGTTACAGATATATAGTGATCTAAATTAATGCTCCCATCAATTGGTACATCCTTTGCTTTCCAAGCATTCATATTGAAACCAGGTCCAAATAACATAATTCCTAATTTGATATCCTTCTTCGCCATTATATCTACACTTCTTTCTCATCATATGTTTTATTAAGTTGTTTATAAGTCCCTATCTGTTACATCCATGCCATACCATTTTTCAGAAATCTCTTTAATGGTCCCATCTTCTGTCAGTTTATCAATTGCCTGATTTACTTCTTGGATGAGCTGATCTCCTTCTTCATTTTTAGCGAATGGTAATGCTACTGGTTTCTCACCAAATTGTTCCCCTATAATCTTTAACGGGATTCCTTTATCTTGAATTTGTGCGAGTAAGATCTCTCTGCCAGATACAAAAGCATCGATCTTCTCAGAAGCAACATCACTATAAATGACATCTTGTGTTTCGTAATTCACAACTTCAATATTACTATTTGGAAATTCTTCCAGTAATACGTTTTCGTAGTTTGTTCCCATCACGTTTGCTACTTGTTTCCCCTCTAAATCTTCAAGGGACTTCATGGAATCATTGTTTTCCCCAACAGCGATGACTACCTTTGAGTGATAATAAGGGGTTGTAAAGTTGTATTCTTCTTCTCTTTCAGGTGTAACAGCAAAATTGGCAACCGTATCCACATTGCCTGTCTGCATATTAGCGAGAACACCAGTCCAATCCGTTAGTACCCATTCCACCTCATATCCAATTTCTTTAAATATTGCCTCAAATATATCTACACTAAACCCTTTTAATTCCCCGTCCTCTTTAAAATACTGAGGATACCCATCGGGCATAGCTCCAATTCTTATCACCTTATCCTCCGATGCACCCTCTGCTTGATCGCCACTTGCACTCTGACCGCATGCCGCTAATAAGAGTAATAGAAGCATTAAAATCATAAAACCAATTTTCTTCATGTGTAATCCTCCTTGTTGATCTATCAAAATTATTTACTATATGGTTTATTCAATTTTCTTTCATACCAATCTTGTATCCAACTATATAGAATTGTAAGAATCCAATAAATGATTCCTACTGCAAGATATGCTTCGAAAAACTTTAACGAAGAACTCGCCATCAATTTCCCTTGAGCCAATAATTCAGTAACCCCAATAGTGAAGGCCAAAGATGAATTCTTTATTAACCCAATAAACATATTTCCTGTTGCTGGTAATGCATTACGAATGGCCTGAGGCAGAATAATCCCTCTTAATGCTTGTGGATAGGTCATTCCAACCGTAATTGCTGCTTCTGCTTGACCTTTGTCAACAGATACAAGTCCAGCACGGAAGATTTCAGCAAGATATGCGGACGTATTTAAACTAAAAGCAATGATCGCTGCAGTCCCGGCCCCTATTGAATTCAGCATGGGGAATAACTGGGGTAATCCAAAATAAATCATCAATAATTGTACAAGTACGGGTGTCCCTCGAAAGAACGAAATAAACACTTTTGCTAATTGGTAGAACACTGGTACTTTATTTACTAGAATAAGAGATAGAATGACTCCAATAATCACCGCAAATACCATCGAAACGATTGCTAGATACAATGTAATCGGTATATACTTCAGCAGTTCTGGAAAAATTTCTATCATATAGCCAATATCAAAATTCATAAAAACACCGCCATCGTTATAATTCCACCTTTGACCTCTTGTTGTTATGTTTCCAATCAATCACGTTTTTACTGAAAACAGCTCTCCCTCTTGTGAGATTGCTCCAATTTGTTTGTGATAATCCTTTAGGAACTGTTTTGTTCTTTTATTTTTTGGATGATCAAAAACATCTTCTGGTCTACCTTCTTCCACGATAACGCCATCTGCCATGAATACGATCTTATCCGCTATATCCCGTGCAAAGGCCATTTCATGCGTAACAATAATCATCGTTTTCTCCCTATTAGCAATCCCCGAGATGACGCGAAGAACCTCTCCAACCCATTCCGGGTCAAGGGAAGATGTTGGTTCATCAAAGAGAAGAGCATGTGGATAAACGGCAAGCGCTCTTGCAATTCCAACCCGCTGCTGCTGTCCTCCTGAAAGTTTTATGGGATAGCTATCTACTTTATGATCCATTCCAACTTGTTTTAATAAATCCCGGCCTATTTCATCTGCCTTTTCCTTTTTCATTTTTTTCGTAACGATTAAGGAATGTGTGACGTTCTCTAAAGCTGTTTTATTTTTAAATAGATTATAGTGTTGGAAAACCATCGACGTTTGCTTTCGTATTCGATTTATCTCACTTTTTCTTGTTTTCGTAGCATCTACTGTCATATCGCCAATTTGAATCATTCCTGCATCGGGCTCTTCCAGGAAATTTAAACAGCGAAGCAAAGTAGATTTACCAGAACCAGAGGGACCGATGATCGCAACTACTTCTCCTTCTGCCACTTCAAAACTAATATCCTTTAACACAACTGTGTTATTAAAACTTTTTCTTAAATTGTTGACCTTTATCATGCTATCCCCCCTAGTTGTTAAAAAATCCCATCTTTAGGTAATCCTAGTTGTTTACTCAGGTTTAGGTTATTTATTAGTATACCACACTGCCTAACACTCTACAATACGGTGTATTATAGATATTAAGGTGTTTACTTATAGAAGTTTTCTATAAGCATAATCATAGATTTTTTCACCTTCTTGTTGTGCAATACGAAAAAAATCATCGAAATAAATTGGCTTTTTGCTTTTGTAATAAATACTATTCGTTTTTAACGATAAGTTGGATAGTATAGGTAGATCAATAGCAACTAATTTTCCTTCTTTTAATTCACGACGCACACAAATTTCCGGCAAAAATCCGATTCCTGCCCTATTCATGATTAATTCTTTTGCCGCTTGCATGTTATCTACCTCGTATTGAATATTTGGTAATTGACGAAGGTTTTTAAAAAGGTTGTGAACCATGGACCAGTCTAGTGAACCACATTCAAAGAAAACTAAAGGTTCCGTCGCTAATTCTTCCAAATCCATTTCTTCTAAACTCGCAAAACGATGATTAGGCTGAACCAACAATCGAATTGGACTCTCAAAAACGCGCTGTGATTCTGCTAATGGATGGGATAGACTCCGCGCCAGTCCTATATCTACTTCTCCATTTAATACTTTCTGCAAAATTATATCGCTAGATGCCGTGATAAGTTTTATCTGTACATTCGGGTAGCTTTCATTAAAAATAGGAATGACTTCCGGAATTAAATAGTTGGAGACAAGGCCGGTACAACCAATAACAAATTCATTTTCGGAGGCTTTCTTCTTCAATATCTCTTTTCCTTTTTTATAGGATTGAATAATTGTTTCTGCATACGGCAAAAAAGCCCTCCCTTCATCCGTTACCATAATTTGCTTTCCATTCCGGTCAAAAAGCTTGGTATCAAGATCTCGTTCAAGGGACTTGATACGCGATGTGACAGATGGTTGTGATAAGAAGAGAGCCTTTGATGCTTTATTAATGCTTCCAAAGTGATTTACCAATACAAATGCTAGAATATTTTCGATGTTCATGTTATGTTCCTCTTTCTTCTTGTTGTACGATTCCTGTTTAGCTATAGAGCTATTTTAAATTCAACACGATCCTTTATAAAATCATGACAACCTTTTACAATAAGGTCCTTATCATTGTCCATGGATGCAACATGATAGGAATTCATCAACACGATGCTTTCTTTCACTTCTGAATCAATATTTTTTATCATATAATCTGTATTTGACGGTGGCACAACATAGTCCACGCTCGACTTAATAGCTAGAATCGGACAATTAATATCCTTTAATATTAGTGGTGTCGCATCCATCACCTTCTGCAATTCATTGATTGCATGAATTGGAGTTTTTGAATACGTTATCTCTTTAACCCCTTCCGCCTTAATATCCGGCTCCCCTTCATCTATAAATCTCGGCTCAGTTTTACCCCTTAAATATTCATAGGAAGGAAGCGTTAATGCTGGATTCACAGTAATGATACCTGCAATTTCCTGATGTTTCTTAGCAAGCCAAAGTGCCAATTCACCACCCATGGACTGTCCAAGCACAAAGATTTTTGAGCATTGTTTACTTAACTGCTCGTAACCTCTTTCCAAAGAAAGTAAGAAGTCGTTTGCCGTTTGCTTCTCCAAATCAAGATAATGTGTGCCATGGCCTGCTAATCTTGGAGCAATCACCGTAGCGGCGTTCCCATAAAGCCATGGGAAATTAAAATTCCTGTCTGGCCACTTTTGCTATAAAATTCTTCTGCACCATTCACAACAACAAAATTATGCATGAAACCTTCTCCTCTTATATATTTTTTCAACTCTATGAATTCATAAATTAGGTCGTTTTTATTAATTTTAACTAATCATATCATATTAGTTGGTATTATTGAAGGATTGATTTAGAAATAAAACACATATGTCTATTCTTTGTGATAAAAGACATTCATTCACCTTTACTATCTTTTGATTGACTTCGGAGGGACAGAGAGGCACATGATGATGTAATTAATCTCTCATCAGTTTCTGTGCGGTCCATTTCCGCTCCAGTTTGTGGCTCGATACAAGCTAAACCAGCTAATAGTTGTCAATAATTTTTACTAAAAAAATTAAATTTCTCATAATATACTTAAAATGTACATGCCGAATAACCTTCCTCAAAAAAGCAATTGGGATGTTTTGCTATATTTAGTTAGATATGATTTTTAGGCTATATCTTGGAAAGTAGTTTTGCTTTTTAGTAGAGCGTAAATCCAGTGTTAGAGCTTATTAACGCATGCAATAGTTGCTAGGGCTCTAGGCCGTTCCCTAGAGTGCGCAACAGCCAGAGTAATCCCGGACAGCATCAAAAGCTGACGTATTTGGAAACCAGCCAGCAGTTACGTCACTTTTAATTATTTTGTGGATTGGATGCAAGAATTTAAGTTATTTAGTAGTTTATCCTAACTCTGGCTAGGAGATTAGTAGACATTCTTTGTTTATCCCTAGTTACTTGTTTGAACCGATTTTATTGGTGCGAAAGTTGAGCTATTATAAATTATAGTTTAAATACATTCATCCAAAAGCAATCAAGTACTAGTGTTAGAAATCACTTTGTCATCACTCTCCAATTCTTGAATACGGAATTAAAAAAGCTAACTTAGAGAGTTTCTAAAGTTAGCTTCACTTCTATTAAGATCCCTCTTACATTAATGCTTTCTACTTGTACGGCTGACAAATCTCCTTAGTACACATATATTTTATCCTCATCCAATCCCCACCTCATTCGACTGCATCCACTCATACCCATTCCCATACCAATGACTCGGCTTAGCCTCATCACAAATTACTTTAGATATATTTGATAAGGGGCCTATTTCAAATAATGATTTCTTATCTAATTTTGATGCATCAGTTAGCAGGATAGATTCTTGACTGCAGTGAATCATTGCTTCAGAGACTAGTGATTCATCCATATCGAAATCATAGATTGAGGAATTCGTTACGCCGCCACAGGAAATAAAGGCACGGTTAAAACTAAATCGTTTCAAAAATTCAACCGTATAGGCGCCCTTCACAGATGCTTGATACGGATTTGTGATACCAGGTAGCATGATAACCTGACCAGTTATCCGCTGTTCTTCAATCGCTAAATTAAATCGGCTAGCCGCACTTAGCGAGTTCGTGACAATAGTTAACCCTTGCACATTGTCTAGCATATCTGCAATATGCACTGTCGTTGTCCCAACATCGATAGCTATTGTTTCTCCATGTTGAATAAGTGCTGCAGCTCTTCTAGCAATTTGCTTCTTCTCGCCAATATGTATAGACATTTTTTTCTCGAATACCATTTCCTTTTGTGTCTGGATAAACGGTACTGCCCCACCGTGAATACGTGTTAGTTGCTCATTTACTTCGAGTTCTGCTAAGTCTCTTCGTATGGTTTCAGGGGTAACATCTAGTCCTTCTGCTAGATCAGCTACCCAGATTTTCTCCTGTAGTTCTAATTGATTTAGAATTTGCAAATGCCGCTCTTCTTTATTCACCCGTCTCCCCCTCACCTATTTACTAGTCTTTTCTTTACATTCTATTACAATCTTACAAGATACTCATACCATTTTACTAATAATAGATACGCGTATCATTTTGACCTTTAAACCAACCTTTAACTTTACGTTCCTTTTTCTGAAAGGTTGGAAGTATGATTTTCATAATCACAAAGCAAGGAAAACTAATTCCTAGAAAGGGAATGAACCCAGGTACTTGGTTTACGATAAAATAATACAACCCGAGAGAGGCAGCAAGTAAAATCATTGTTCCAAGATGGGTAAATGGATAAATCAATGCATTTTTTACATACTGCATAAACGATAGTTCAGAATGTGTAAAAATAGGAAATAGGATTAATAACGATAGAAGTGAAAAGACAAAGAATAAAAGCATAAAATGCGCTAATACGAACATTCCAAAGCTAGTAATCGACATGAAATAGCGAAAATCGATCCAAAGAATTGCTGCAATCAGTACGATAACATACCCTAGTGCATTACTTTTACAAAAATCCTTTCGATAGTAATATATAAAATCCTTTGTCATTTTGACGGATCTTTTTTTCATAAGAAATTTACGAAGTACTGCAAATAGTGCATGTGTTGCTGGAAATATACCCAATATACCGAAACCAACCAGCGTGAATCCGACCCAAAGGAAATTTAATATGAGTAGGCGATACACCCATTCCCCTGCATTATTTATCTTATTTCCTATATCCTGCATGCTCATTCCTCTTTCTATAACGTTTTAAAAGCTTGATAGCCTCTTCCTACATCAGTAACATGGTGCGAATCCGATCCATAAATAAAGGGGATCTCCCTTTCCTTCACCTTTTTCATAATCTGTAGCGGTGGATATGGTTCCCCACAATAAGGCTTAAACATCCCGGCCGTATTAAAATCTAATTCATACCCATTTTTCTTTACCTTCTCTAACAAATTATCGATTAATACAATCGACTCCGCTGATAAATGCGTTTCCTCATCTTTATAAAAGGTTTGGAATTTCTGACAGAGCGTAATATGTCCTACTCGCTTCGGTTTATATATACCTAAATCAGCGTCGACGAGTTGTAGTAATGTTTGAAAGTATTTTTCCTGTGCCTTTTGAAATGTTCCATAATGATGGATCATTCCGTTCTGATAATCCTCCGGGCTATAATCAATGACACGATAGCCACCCGCTCCTTGTAAAAAGTGTAAAGACAGAATACTATCATCTATGAGTTTTCCATATTCATTCAAGAAATCAGTTGTATAATCTTCAAACCCTGTTATATAATCAACCTCAAAGCCAACATGTATATTAATTTCTTTTGCGTATTTCTTTTTTAACTGATGCATTTTTTTAAGATAATAGTCTACATCCCCCGCATTCATTCCTGCGGTAATAATCGCATCCTCTTCACCGGATGCTTGATCCTTAAATCCTTTTGGAAGTGGTGTATGTTCCGTTATACTATAATCGGTAAAACCTAATTCAATTGCTTTTAAAATAAATAGTTCAACCTCCTCTCCAGAACCATGAGGGCAAAACTCTGTATGTGTATGACCGTCTCTTTTCATGTTTATTCTCCTTTTGCTAATTCATTGCTATCAAAAATATGAATGTCCCTCCATGATTCACTGGACCACCGAATATACAAGATAATCGCTCTTATCCACTCATCTAAAATAAATACAATCCATACTCCGACAAGCCCGTATCCAAAATAGACACCAATCAGAAAGCTCATCGGTACGGTAAACAAATAAGTAACCAGGATACTCACCACCGTTGGAAATTTCACATCTCCGGCAGTATTTAGTGCACCAATAATAATTTCGTTTACCATGCGCGCTGGCTCAAGCAGGACACCCATCCATACTAACATGAATACCATTTCCTGGATGTTGGGATTATCGGTGAAAATCGGAATGATGAATGAGCTTGATAAGGCAAGCATCGTTGCAGTAAGAATAGCAATGCCAACTGATTTGAAGATCAATTTATTTGTTATTTCTTTAGCTTCCTTCTTTAAATCCAGTCCAATATAACGCCCAATGATGAGTTGATTGGCCTGTGATATGGATGCAGCGACCGTGAAGATGATTGCCGTTATATTTTGTGTATATATTTTCGAAGTGACCATTGCTGTTCCGAATATCGCAATAATCCCCGTAATTATCAATTGTGAAGTCGTATAGGAAACATTCTCCATTGCTGACGGAAAACCTAGTTTAAATATAGACTGAATCGTTCTCTTCTCCAGCTTCATTGTGTTAAATGATGAGAGATAATTTGGTAAAAGCCGAATAAAATAAATTATAAATAAAATTGCTCCAATTAGACGCGCAATGATCGTTGATGTGGCAACACCCTGAATCCCAGTACCAAGGAATTCCATTGGCGTTAAAATAACAATATAGTTACCGATAATGTTAATGATATTTGTAACGATGGAGATGACCATCACAATTTTCACAAACGTAAAACAACGGAATATTGTACTCATGCTTGTGATCAGTGATTGGAAAACAAGACTAATTCCAACCATCATTAAATATACATATGCACCGTCAAGCAGCTGTGCTGGTGTTTGTATCCAGGTTAGAAGCGTCCTGCCAAAGATAATAAAGATAAGAGCTAAACCAATAGATATTACTATATTTAAATAAACAGAATGTCGAATAATAGATTTGATATACGATTTTCTTGGTGACCCGATTAATTGCATAAGCTGGATCGAGCTTCCTAATGAAACAATCCCAAGTATCATCAAGCCAACCATAAGAATTTGATTGGAAAGTCCAACTGCTGCAACGGCTTCATCACTGTACTGACTGAGCATGAGTACATCAACATTGCCAAGCAACAAGCTGAAAAATTGTTCCATTAGTATTGGGATAAACAATAAGCTGAATTTGGGTATGGAAGTAGCTTCTTTATTTTTGTCCGTAATTAACTCAGAAGTCGGATTCAACAATCGTTTTCGTCTCCATCCCCTCGACTGTCAATTGAATGAGCCTTGCACCTCGCTCAAAATCACCATAGCATTGGTAGCCACTAACTTGACCATATACCAATTTAATACCAACATGCTCACCAACAAAGTTATTATCATGGTCATGTCCAACAAACACACCAGTAATTTGCCCATCCATAACCGCGGATGCGAATAACCCAGTATTTATATATGGTGCAGATATCGTATCATTTGTTTCATTGCATTCACCTGACGAAATACTCTGAGATGCTTGCCAGTATTCTGGGAGTGGAATATGCATAAAGATTAAATCCGACTGCCTAGCATCTATGTTTTTATATTTCTTAGAAACTTCGCGGAACCAATTTACTTGTTCCGGGTGAACCCAGTCATAATTACCAATCGGTAGTGGTGCATCAGCCCCCGAATCGATAACATACAATACATTTTTAATCGTTTCTCCAAATGGATCATAGATTTCAATAGTATAACTTTCTCGATCATCTACAATAAATGTGTTTTTCTTTTCGATAAAATGATCCAATACACTTTCCATTTTCCTTAAGTCAGTTCTCGTAAATTCATCTTCTGAGTCATGATTTCCGTATGTAATTGCAACTGGGATATCATGATAATTGATTCGCTGTAATAATTCCTTGAAAACTTTATCCGCATTCGGTACACCATCACTCCAAATTAAATCTCCCGTAATCACAACGAGGTCTGCATCAAGCTTCTCGAATGCTTTGTCAATTAGTGCGAATGTCTTATCATCGTCCTCATGATGTGGAATGGATCCAATATGCAAATCTGTCAATTGAACAATAGTAAATGTGCCGTCTTCTCGATATGTTAGTTTCATTACTTTCACCTCTTTTGATTATTCTTTAATAGAACCTACTGTAATTCCTTTTACAAAGTATTTTTGAATAAATGGGTAAACAAGTACCATTGGAATCATTACTACAATGATCGTTGCCATTTGCAGAGATTCTCCTGTTACCGTCACTTTATCCAATTGCGCATAGGCCTGTGTTCCTGAAGAGCGTAATAGAATATCAGATAATGCTGCTTGTCTCGTCAGCATCTCTTGAAGCAGCGTTGCTAATGGCTTTAATAAAGGATCCCTGATAAAGAACGAACCTGAATACCAATCATTCCAATGACCTACAGCAGTAAATAAACTAATGGTTGCAAGCACTGGTTTACTCATCGGCAAGACAATACTTCTGAAAATCTTAAATTCACTACAACCGTCAATCCGCGCCGCTTCAATGACACTAAATGGCAATTGGCTAAATGATGTTCTGAATAACAAAATATGGATCACGCTATACAAGCTTGGAATGATGAAAACCCAAATGGTATTCGTTAAATTAAGCTCGTTTAATACTAAATAATATGGTACCGTTCCACCACTGAATAACATCGTAAAGAAAACAAAGAACGTAATATATTTTCTACCTGGTAATGTTTTTATCGTTAAAGCATATGCCGCCATAGCCATTAGGCCTACACCAATCACTGTCCCTACCACTGTACGGAAGACAGAAACCCATAATCCGTTCATTAAGTTCTCTTGTTTAAATACTTCAATATAGTTCTCAATCGACCATTCACGTGGCCAAAAGGTAATACCGCCTTTTTGTGCATCAATACCACTGTTAAATGAGATTGCTAGAACATGCATAAATGGTAGAATAATCGTTAAGCTTAATAAAACAATTAATGTAATATTTACTATCCTCATAAATCTAGTGCCCGCCATGCTGTCACTCATCCGCTATTCTCCTTATTAAGTTCCTCACCTATCCAGATGAATAGGTGAGGAATTGTTTTTACCTTTAGAACTTAATTGTCACACCATCTGCTTCTTTTTGTTCAACGAAGTCTAGAAACTCGTTTAATCCATTGTTTTCTAAGTTAGTAAGAGATTCATCAAGAATAATTTGTGCTTCTTCTAGTGTCTTTGCATAATACGCTCGTAGCATGTCTTCATTGTATCGATTGAATGCAGTTGTTAAATTACCGTCGTCTCCTTCAAATTCATATAGGAAGGACTGAACTGTCATACCGTCAATTACTCTTGCATTTTCTAATCTTTCATCATAGTTATACAACTCTAGCGCTTCAGTTGCTGCAGATGTATCTTTCTGCACTACACTAGATCCATATTCTAATTCGCCAAAATCAGCCTCATTAGCCATATCGGTATATCCTAAATGTTCGCCCCAATAAGCACCTACACCACGGTAACCACGTTTTTTCGCTTCCTCTGGATTGGATTCTAATAAATCTAAAACCTCTTGTTTCACAATTGGGTTCCCTTGCTCGTCTAACTCATAATCTCTTCCTTCTAGACCATAGAAATAGAGTCGTTTTCCTTCTTCACTTGCTAACCAATCAGCAAATTGCATCACATGCTCTGGATGTTCCGTTGTAGATGGAATTGCCCATCCTGCATAACCAGATTTATAAGGAATAACCATATCATTCGTTCCATCCACACGCTCAATTGGTCCAAGTGGAATATAAGCTAGGTCATTATTCTCTGGCATATAATTATGCATATCAGAGACAATAGCAAATGAACCATTTACGATGCCTTCTTTTGCTCTTGTTTCTTCCATCGTATAATACTCTGGCGTCATTAATCCTTCATTCATTAATTGCTGAACATATTCTACACGTTTGATCCCGTAATCTGTTTGTGCCTCATGCTGGATTTCTCCATCATCATTCTTCATGAATTTCTCTCCACTAATGCCTGTCCAAACAAGGTCATTGTATAACCAATCGCGGTCAGAACCACCCCATGCTGTTGGTCCAATTACGGTAATTTCTGTGCCATTATCATCTGTGAAGTTCTCATTTTTAATTTGTACTGCCAGATCATATAGCTCTTCTGAATTGTTAACCTCAAGTGGGTCAATTCCAAGTGCCTCTACGATATCCTTCTTAATATATAGTCCACCGACAGTAGGACGTCCTGCATCTCCACCTTCACGGTTAATTGCCATATGCACAAGATAGGAAGCACCGTCCCATTCGTCTCTAAACATAATGTTATCTCTTGTGTCAGCAGGTAAATAATCTTCATCTAAATACTTCGAATAGGTTTCCGTATCTTCCATTAATGGTGTTAAGTCGGTAAACATTCCTTCATTTGCAGCTTTTAACAAGAGTTGCATTTCTGGTCTTCCACTGTTATTCAAGTAAAACGCAGTAAAATCTGCGAGATCCCCTGCCGCAAGACCCGATGCTAAAGCTTCTGTGGAATCTTCTGCAGTTACCGTTTGTAATTCAAAATTAATTCCTGTACGTTCTTTAATGTATTCCTTAATTTCTGGGTTCATATCGACAGATGCATCATTTGCCGATTGAAAAACAAGCCCTGTAATCGTTCGATCAGCAATCCAAGTATCTGGTGCATCCTCTGGCTTTTCCGTATTAATTGCAGATGCATTATCTGAACAGGCAACCAATGCGAAAGCAGCTAACATCAATACCATACTTATTACTAATTTTCTAAGCGATTGTTTCATGTTAAATTCCTCCATTTACCATAGTGACGTTCCGAATTTTTTACTTGTAATCTTGTTTACTATAATCGTTATAATCAGCCCCGCAATACCTTGCATCAAGCCAATTGCGGTTGCATATCCAAACTGTCCGCCCTGCAAGCCAGTCCGAACGATATATGTATCAATTGTTTCTGACACATCCGCATTTCCCGGGTTTTGCATTAAATAGACTTGGTCAAATCCCGATGATAAAATATCACCTAAAGATAAAATAAATAAGATAATGATGGTGGCTGCAATTCCTGGTAACGTTACATGCCATACTTGTCGTATCTTCCCTGCACCATCAATCGATGCCGCTTCATATAATGTAGGCGCAATTGCTACGATTGCAGCGTAGTAAATGATTGAATCCCAACCGATTCCCTTCCATACATAACTGATAAATGCTAATGGAAAGAACAACCCTTCTTCCATCATGAAGAATGTACTCCCATCACCGCCAAAAGCTTCGATCATTTGATTGATCAATCCCGTATTTGGTGCCAATAGTTGGTTCATTAAACCTACAACAACTACCCATGAAATAAAGTATGGGAGATAGGAGATGCTTTGGAATGTTCCCCGTAATTTATTGCTTTGTACTTCATTAAACATCAGTGCTAATAGAATCGGAAAAGGCAAGGCAATAAATAGCTTTAAAATGCTAATAATGATTGTGTTATTGATATACAAGCTACTTCTAGGATCGGAAAAGAATTTCTCGAAATATTGCAGTCCTACCCAATCGCCACCAAATATCCCTGTATTAAACCCGTATTCTTTAAACGCTAATACCAATCCACCCATAGGCCAATATGAAAATACTAAAAAGAAGAGCAGACATGGGAAAAGCATGATATAGAATACTTTATGTTTTGTTATCCGTGTCCAAAAGCTATCTTTTACAGGATTATAATGTAATTCCAGTTCTTGCCTTGTCTTCAATATGCCATTATGAACGACTAGATTTTCCAATATGCATTCATTCCTTTTCCTTAATAACAATCGATATAAATTGGATTTGTAAACGCAATTCTTTCATTTCTTTTGTTATTAATTTCTACTCGTAATAACTTGTACCCATCGTTTTGCATTTTGAGGACTTTCTGCCAATCACGATTCGTTATGAATTGCTCTTCATAAAGCAGACTTCGATCCGAGTAGATACGAATCTCATCATCCTTTAGAAGGTCCGTAATACGTAATGAAATCTTTAGTTCATCTGTCTTTACTTCAATTCGATCACCTAAAAGATATAAATCATTTAGTTTAAAATCGATTTGCGGTCGAATCGAACAATAGGTTCTTCCAAGTGATAATGCAGCTAATACGTCCTTTTCTGCCGCGGTCTCCTCTGGGAGCAATACATACGTGTATGCAATCTCCTCATTCGGATAAAGTTGATGCCAATCCCTTCCGCTAGAAGCAGCAATCTCATAGCCTTGCGCAAGTAGTTCAGTCCACTTATAATAGGCATCTTCATTCGAGATAGACTGATGTGGATTCGTTCCATTCCATACTTCAATGGCATCAACAAATGCTAGATTATCCAGCACATATTCCCATCTACATCCCGTACAAAAGGGATTTCCTATATCAAAAGGATGTGCAATGGTAAGGTAGACATCTTTTTCTTTCAGTTTTTTTAAGAAATCCGGAATGCTAGTCTTAGAGATTTCTGTCCAATCATACGTGATAGCTTCCAAATCGCCATGCACGAGAAAATGTCCATCATACGTTGTGTATTCGATGCCATGTAATAGGTTGACCCGCTTCTCTAGGCTTTGCATTTTCTCTGCTTCTCTTAAAGCACTCGTTGTATTATGATCAGTAATCGCTAACCAATCAATATCCTCCTTCTCCGTTTGCTCCAGTAGCTGTTCCGTCGTTTGGGTGGCATCACTATGTACCGTATGTGCATGTAACTCGACTTTCTTTACTCGATACGTCTGTTCCCTATCAGATTGACGTTGCTTCTTCATCTGAACGAATTCAATTTCTTCTAACGGAGATAAGGGAATTTCCTTATCATCTACCTGGGTTGATACACCAAACACTTCTAACTGTCCGTGAACCACTTTTGAAAACACACCATGACAGTTTACGATAAACTCCCAGTAACCCTCCTGAATTTCTCCAGCCCAAAACCCTTCTGTTGCTGTGTCAGATCCAATCTCTATCACTTGTTCCTGACAGAAAAAATGATGACTACCACGGTACTTATGGGGATCATTCACAGACATCGTTAATAGATTTCTTAACTCCGTATCTTCCTGAACGATAGAATCATCAAGCCCTTCCCTCCGGACCGCTCCTCGAATACTATCTTTATTAGTTTCCAGGATGGGATGATAGCTAAAATGAATCTCAATCAACTTGATATTTTTAGGCACATAAACTCTGTACACGAGATGTGATTGATGTGCCGTTTGATTGACGGTAAAACCTTGATAAAATAGTGCTTTCCTCATGCTGTTATTGTTTCCATGTTCTGTTCTTTAATTGCTACATCTTCAATCACTTTTCTTAGACCTGTTTCCTTATCAAAGAAATGTATCTTATCTACATCAATACTAAATTGAATCTGTTGTCCACTTTCAAAATCATCCATTGTATTTAACTTCGAAATGATGGTTTGATTATTCAAGGTAAAGTATAGTAGCGTCTCTGCACCCATAAGCTCTGCCATATCAATCTGTGCTGTTAAGCGAAAGGTGTTATGGTTGCCCTCCGCTTCATCTAACAATTGAATATCTTCTGGGCGAATGCCCACAACCAAATCGTTATTCTGTTCGGCTAACAAGGCATGTCTTAAAGCAGGTGGTAAATCCACTTTTAATTCACCTAATGAAATCCCTCGCTCATTAATTTTCATATCTAGAAAGTTCATAGCAGGAGAACCAATAAATTTGCCTACGAAAATGTTTGCTGGGTTTAAATAAATTTCTTTTGGTGTTCCTATTTGTTGAATAATGCCATCCTTCATAACAACGATTCTTGTCGCCATTGACATTGCCTCTGTCTGGTCATGCGTCACATAAATCGTCGTTGTTTTTAGTCTACGATGTAATTTAGTGATTTCTGCCCGGGTTTGGAATCTGAGCTTAGCATCTAAATTCGATAATGGTTCATCCATTAAAAATACTTTTGCTTCTCTAACAATCGCTCGTCCAAGTGCTACTCGTTGGCGCTGACCACCAGATAATTCCTTTGGCTTTCGTTCTAGCAAGTTATCAATATCAAGAATGCTAGCTGCTTTTCTAACTCGCTTATCTATTTCTACTTTAGAGGTCTTCCGCATTTTCAATCCAAACGCAATATTGTCATACACATTCATATGAGGATAAAGTGCATAATTTTGAAACACCATGGCAATATCTCGATCTTTTGGATGTAGGTTATTTTGAAGTTTGCCATCAATCACAACTTTTCCTGAGGATATATCCTCTAACCCAGCAATCATTCTCAATGTTGTTGATTTCCCACAGCCTGATGGACCGACAAGTACGATAAATTCCTCATCTTCAATTTGCAAATCAAAATCAGTTACCGCATGAACAGATTCCATATAGTCCTTATATAAGTGCTTTAGCTCGATTCTTGCCAACTCATATCTCCTCCACATTTTTGCTGTTGAATAGTAAACAAACATTATACATTCTAATCAGTGAATATAACCGGCTTTATCACAATGAAAAGTCTGCTTCAAACATTAGTATTGTTTGTTTTGCATTTGTTTACATTTTTATTATACGAAACAATCATTAAGCAAATATTAATTAAACGTGAAAGTTTTGTAAAGATGCTGTCAATTTCTAAAAAACAAAATTTTGACTACGTAAACAAGGGATGAGTATTAGAGATTAAAAAAGGGGGCTTATTTGCTTATAGATGATGGAATTCTTTCAGCATCATTCTTTATTTGGCTACATGATCCATTCATGTGACACTATATGAGATAGAGAAAAACAGCTTAGATAGGGGATTATCTAAGCTGTTTTCTATGAAGGCTTTTATGCAATAAAACGAAGGAACAATTTTTACCATTAGTAAATTTCTTAGACAAATTCGCAGTCCTCTGGGAACCCGCTAGATTGTAGAGATATGAATTTACTTAATCAACTATGTTACTGTAAACTGAAATCACACTATTGTTTAAACGAATTATTATAAAATAATAAGGGGGAATTGGACATGACAAACAGCAATCAAAAGGAATTATCACCGGAACAACGTGCGGAATTACTAGAAACATTGAAAGCACGTTTCGAGAAAAATATGAACCGCCATGAAGCTCTTGTTTGGGACCAGGTCCAAGCAAAGCTCGATGCTAATCCTGAAAAACTGTGGTCGCTTAACGAAATGGAAAGAACTGGCGGTGAGCCGGATGTTGTGGATTATGATGAAAATAAGGACGAATACATTTTTTATGATTGTTCAACGGAAAGTCCTAAAGGTCGCAGAAGTGTTTGTTATGATCTTGCAGGGCTTGCGTCAAGGAAAAAACATAAACCAGAAAATAATGCGATTGATATGGCAACCGACATGGGTATTGAGCTATTAACGGAAGAACAATACCGAGCGTTGCAGGAGCTTGGTAACTTCGATATGAAAACATCGACTTGGGTGCAAACACCTTCAGATATTAGAGAACTTGGCGGAGCTCTTTTTTGCGATTATCGCTATGGTCAAGTCTTCCTGTATCACAATGGTGCGTCCTCTTACTATGGTGTCAGAGGGTTCCGTGGCTCGCTAAGGGTGTAATTTTGTACTGGATTTGATAACAGTCTACCTGGTGCAGACATTAGTGGAATAACGATTACTTAAATAAATAAACAATCTCAGAATAATGCTCTTCATAATTCCGATGAACGACCAAACATACAAGGGAAAAGTTACTCAACAAGAAAGAAGTCACTCATAAAGCAGGTGCGTGACCGAGCAAGGGAACAATACAAGTGAGGGTCACTCATAAAGAGGGTGAGTGACCGAACAAGGGAACAATACAAGTGAAGGGTCACTCATAAAGCAGGTGAGTGACCGAACAAGGGAACAATACAAGTGAAGGGTCACTCATAAAGCAGGTGAGTGACCGAACAAGGGAACAATACAAGTGGAGGGTCACTCATAAAGCAGGTGAGTGACCGAACAAGGAAAATTTCAATTATCCTATCTGGTGAGCTCTAGTTTAATAAGAAAATTGACGGGGATTTCATTATAGAGCGCTCACTCATTGCGTCCTTTTATATGGTGTCGGAGGATTCCTGGCTCACTACGGGCGTGAATTTTGCCCGGATATTTGCCAAACTGGCCACTGACTGAACCTCTGAACATAGTAATAACCCACCCTACTCATACTCCGAGTGGATGGGTTATTCTTACATTAAATTCGGCGTCTAACAAATATTACACTGCCTTATTTTTTCAACATATCAAAAACTTGATGAACATCTTTATCGCCTCTACCAGAGAGGTTAACGATTATTACATCATCTTTATCAAGTTCTGTTGCCAGTTTCATTGCATGGGCAACAGCATGCGAACTTTCAAGTGCTGGAATGATGCCCTCAATTTTTGATAACTGTTGGAAGGCTTCCAATGCTTCCTGGCCTGTTGCAGTAACGTATTCTCCCCTGCCAGTCGCATGCAAATAGCTATGTTCCGGTCCGACACCTTGATAATCAAGCCCTGCAGCGATTGAATTGGTCGGCTTCAGATTTCCATCCTCATCCAGTAAAGTAAGGGAGCGGTATCCTTGAAATTCGGCAGGAACACCTTCTGATATGGACGCGGCTTCCGCAGGTTCTACCCCGATTAATCGCACTTCCTTATCCGCTACATAATTGGCAAAGGATCCAATTGCATTACTTCCACCACCAGTACAGGCAACGACCGCTGCTGGCAATTTACCTTCTTTTTCAAGAATTTGCCTTTTTGATTCTTCACTAATAATCGATTGGAAATATTTTACCATTTCCGGATATGGATACGGTCCAACCGCTGAACCGATAAGGAAGAAGGTATCATCTTGATTCGCAACAAGATCGGCAAATGCTTCATCGACAGCTTCTTTCAATCGTCCGCGTCCTTTATCAACCGCAACTACCTCAGCACCAAGCAATTCCATTCGAAACACATTTAAAGCCTGTCTTTCTGTGTCCACCTTGCCCATATATATCGTACATGGCAATCCTAGCATAGCGCTCGCAGTTGCTGTCGCAACACCATGCTGACCTGCACCCGTTTCAGCAATAATACGCTTAGCACCAATGCGTTTAGCCAAAAGAATCTGTCCTAGCGCATTATTGATTTTATGTGCCCCAGTATGGTTCAAATCCTCACGCTTCAAATAAATCTTTGCTCCGCCTATTTTATCGGTAAGATTCTCAGCGAATGTCAGCGGATTCTCACGACCTACATATTCCTTCAAATAATAGCGGTACTCTTCCAGGAAATCCGGATCATCCTTATATCTATCAAATTCACTACCAATTCTATCCAATACCTCTTTCAGTTCTGCAGGAACAAAACTGCCCCCAAACTCGCCAAAATACCCTTTCTCAGCTATACTCTCTCTACTCATCTTCTCTCAGCTCCTAAAATATCATTATGTAAATATACTTTTCTATTATATATGAAAACTTAAATAAATTAAATAGCAGGGCACTTCAGAGTTTCTAAATCGCCTCCTGTTAACTACATAGAATTTAAATCAAAACCCCAAGTGCCAGCAGGACTGTCCCACTGGCACTTAGAGTAATTGACATTTTCACCTGTAGTAACAGACGAGCTCTTTTTTTTAGTGTTAAGGCAATAGTAATAGATA
The DNA here is from genome assembly GCF_002153375.1 of Oceanobacillus rekensis. Lineage (GTDB taxonomy): Bacteria > Bacillota > Bacilli > Bacillales > Amphibacillaceae > Oceanobacillus > Oceanobacillus rekensis. Next base: position 32,279 of record NZ_MTBQ01000009.1, on the reverse strand, counting down.
AGCCCCTAGAAGCGTCCGTCCATCAATTCCATAATCATGCACCAATCCAACCTTCCACCTTCTCCAACTCATTAACAAATGCTGGCTTTTTATGATAGGTTTGTTTCAGTTCATTTACTAGTGTTTCAAACCTTGATTCTCCACATGCCTTTTTGTATATTTTCAATTTCTCGCAAACATGGTGATATTTCGTTCGATCTGAAGCATGCTCTGCTTCCCATTTTATATACCTTGTAAAGATTTCCTCAGTCTTATCGGCATAATCGGATAATAAGTATGAATACAGTTCTACAATCGTAGCCGGGGACTGTTTGCAATATTCAAGAATTTTATCTCCCCGATTCTCGGACTTTGCAATGTACTCATACACGTGCGGCAAGTAACCAGATTGGTCCTCAAACACATCAAATATTTTTTCTACTATAGCTTTCCATTCTTCTTCTATATATAAATTTTTTAACTTCCCATATGCTTCATATTCATTATCATATACAAAATCAAGAAGAATTTCCCTTTGCTTTTCAATGTCTTCTAATGCTTCATAGACCTGCAATCGATAGTTTTTCCACTTCTTAACAAGGCCAGCATATTTTATATCATTTTTCTCGCCATCTTCACAAATCTTTAAAGCAGCTGCATAATTTCCGCTTTCCAATTCTTTTTCAATCGCCTTTTCTCTAAAATCATCATAATCTAAGTTTTCATTAACAAATTGTTGGGCCTTCTCCAATTCACCATTGCGTTCCATAATTTTCAACTGTAGCTGCATAATTAATTGCTGATCATTATCTGAAGATAAGGAAGTGAGGGTTGAAATTTGCGTTAAAAGCTTATCTAGCGTTTGCTCTAGCTTCTGTCTAGCAGAGGAACGAGCAGAGTAAATCGTACATACATCTAACAGTTCATGTCGCAGATCATTCCAACCTTCATAGCGCTTATGCATTGCTTCATCTAGAATAAGTTGGAACATACTTTCCTGGACACGATGATTGGTAGATAGAAGCACCATGGAAGATGCGTCCCTGAGAAGGGTAATGCATTCATTAACAACATAACCAATTTCCCCACCGGAATCATCCGTATACTGATCCATATCAATCACCATGGAAAGTGTTGTAACCCCTAAGCGTATCGCTATCTCTTCTTCTCCACCTACAAGTTTATTCCTGCCTTTATCAAGCACCATCTCCGCACCCTGAAGCGCAGCGTGCACATTACGCCAGGAGATAAATCCCCGTCGCTTATTCTCATTAATATACTTTCGAATCAGTTGTTTACTAGCCTTCACTTCGTCATTAGGGGTAATTAGTTTAAACTCCACCTTTTTCTGAATATCCTCATCACCCTCGACTAAGTCCATGACTAAATCAATTAATTCCTTTTTTGAAAGGCTATTAACACTTTTATGTAAATCCAATATTCAGGACTCCTTTCTAAAAGAAAACTATTCCTCTATTAGTTTACCATAATCTATTTAATCTTTCGAAATGAAAAGTAGGGACAGGGGGTCAGGTTCTTTGTCCTAGATTGAGAGCGTTATTAGTTTATGTGTGTTGAGTTGAGTTTAGTACATTGGTGTGCACTATATACCATTGCTGTCCCAATGTCCATTAAGTAACAAGAAAACCGCACGAACAGGATTATACCTACTACTTAGTGGTTTATAAAACTATGAATTCAAATAGTCTTCTGATTGTTGATAAAAATCCACTGGATGAATCCGTTTGATTTAATTCACTCTTAGGAACTTTAGAACTTTCACCATCCACCTAATCGGAGGTGCACTTCGACCGTTTGAGCGGTGCTATCGCCCGAGTCGAGGAAGCATGGGGACCGTTTCTCTCTACATAAAAAGGAAGCATGAGAACCGTCCCCATGCTTCCTTTCATACTTAACTATTAAGCGAGCTTGCCGCCGTCTTTACTAAATTTGATGATTCCTTCTGATGCTCGGTAAGCAAGCGCTCCTAGAGTTTGAGTCGCATTGTAACCACTTTGGTGAGGATATGCTGATCCACCAACAACGAAAACATTATCAGCTTCCCACATTTGCAGGTAATTATTGACAGCAGACGTTTCAGGGTCCGCTCCCATGATAACACCACCTGTATTATGTGTTGCTTGATATTTTGTTATGTCATAATGCTCAACAGATTCATTCTCAGAGACATGTGTTGCTCCCATTTCTTGCATGATTTTCTTTGTTTGGTCGTTCAGGAACTTGCCACGTTTACGGTCGGTTTCCGAAAAATCAAATGTCATACGAAGAAGTGGATTACCGTGTACATCTTTATATGTCGGATCTAAATCCAAATAGTTATCCACATGAGGTAAAGTTGCACCATATGTGTGAACATTCACCATGCGGTTATAGTATTTTAACGATTGCTCTTTAAATTCTTTACCCCAACTTGGTGTACCTGGAGGAACTTGGTTGTTCTCAATTGGTCTTTTTCCTGATTGGTTCATGATAATCGTTCCACCATGTATAAAGTCATAATCAGTATGATCAAAGTTATCGGCATTAAAGTTATCTAATGTTGCACCGAGTCCACCAGACCCAATTGCAGTATTGAATTTGCGATCATCGAAAAATCCATCTGTCCCGACAATTATTTGGTAACAATAGTTCTTGCCAATCGTACCTTTCCCAGTTTTAGGGTTATATGGAGTACCAAGTTTCGAATTGAGTAACAAGCGATTATTATTAAACGTATAACTTGTTATTGCGACAATTTCTGCAGGTTGTTCAAATTTCTCACCTGTACGCGTATCGACATAAATAACCCCTGTTGCCTTCCCACCTTCATGTAACACTTCGATTACTTCAGAATTAGGACGAAGGTCAAAGTTCCCAGTTTTTAGTGCTGCTGGGATAACCGTAACGTTTGGACTTGCTTTTGCACCGTATTCACAACCGAATCGTTCACAAAATCCGTTCATTTGACAACCGGCTAAATGCTGACCGTCCGGGTTTTCATATGGTTGTGAGTTGTTAGCTGCTGGTATCGTAAAAGGATCCAACCCCATTTTTTTCGTTGTTTCTTTAAATAAGTCAAGCTCTGGACCATGTTTCAATGCCGGATTTGGGAAGGGTTCTGAACGTTCTCCGCGAAGAGGCGTCTCGTCTGCAGAAATACCTGCCATCTTTTCAAACTTCGTATAGTATGGCTCAATCTCGTCATAGGTAATTCCCCAATCCTGGATGAGTAGCCCCTCTGCAATTTTACTTTCACCATATCTTTCAATCGTTTTTGATCTAATTTCAAAGTCATATGGGTTATAACGGTCCGTCATTCCGTTCCAATGTGTACCTGCTCCCCCAACACCATTTCCTAACATGAAGGATCCATATTGACGCATTGGTAATGCACGTTGATCACTATTGTTTCTGAATGTTAACGTTTCTCTCGATAAATCCTGCATCAATTCACCACGTATAGCATAACGAAGCTCATCATGCTTCATAGCAAAGTTTGCTGTTCCACGATTTCCACCACGTTCTAATCCGACAACTTTCAGTCCTGCTTTACTGGCCTCAGCAGCTATAATTCCGCCGGTCCAGCCTACACCTACCGTTACAACGTCTGTTTTAGGCAGTTTCGTAACCATAATCAAAAACCCCTTTTCCTGCTGTTAATATATTCTAAACGTATAAAATCATTATTAGTTGGTCGTAATTTCTTAGTTATGTGTATTATGAAGACTTGCTGGTTTAATTTCGATGAATTCTTCCGATGCAATTTGATCAGCCGAATAGCTCATTTGTACACCTGGATACTCTTTCATCTTCCAACCTTGCATATCTTTATTCCCACCATAAAGTGGATCCGAATAGGCACCCTCTAATGTCGATTTACGTAAAATTTCAAAGAAGAAGCTTGATTTAAGACCAGGAATGTCCACTTCATCATTTTCTAAAGCTACAAGGACTTCATCTTGCTTTTCTCCATCTAATGCTGTAAATCCTTCACCAAAGGTCGCTTGACTATATTTTTCGATTGCTTCAATGCCTAAGTCATAAATCTGATGGTATTTTAATTGAGATTGATAGCCTTGGTTCAGCTCCCCCTCAAAGAAAGGCCCCTGCCTATAATCCTTTGCATTGATTCCCCATTTTCCTGCTAATTGGTGATCAATATAATAAGGAACTCCTAAACCAATCGCACCTGGACCATTATCATCTTCTGGGAAAATTCGCTCCGTTGCCTGTCCCAGCAAATCGAAATCCGCTCGATTCGTAAAATATTCTAAAGCCTGATCATGCTGCTGTGCAGGTTGTGTTTCTTTTGTCGCTGTAGCAGTGGATGTTTCTTCACCTTTACCATTCATACTAAGTAAACCGCCTAATGCTCCACCAACTGCAATTCCCCCAACAGCCATCCCAGAACTTTTTAAAAATTTACGTCTTGAGGAACCGTTTGCATCAAGGTGTTTTTCATCATGATTTGACATAAAAAAAGCCTCCAATTCATTTAAAATTAGAAGTAAAGAGAGGTGACAAGGATTGCTAAAAGATTTTTAAAACCCTTCAGTCAAATATGTAGTTATCCCCGAATTTGTACCATTCATCTCATTTATGCTTGCTTACTCTATTTCTTTGTTCTGTTATATAATTGCAGTATATAATGATTGCATAATCAAACAGTGTATCAAGCTATCAAAAATAGATTCTCTTTAATTCTTTTAAAATAGTATAAAATAATAGATTAAAACTATAAGGTTGGTCATTTTCCCAAAGGTTTTATTCTCGGAATCATTACACTAATATACATGATTATAAGGATATAAGTCCACAACTATTTTGCTATATTAGTAGAAAATGTTTAAATAATATATCCATGTACCCGGGTTGACCTACCATAAAATGGCAAGAGCCATTTACTTTGTTTATTACCTACTATAGTTTAGGACTTATAAACCAATTTGTCAATTTACCGAACTATATTTTTTGACTTTTTTCTATAGTCCGGTTAACCGTGAATAATATAAGTAATAATACCCTATCGTACATATGCAGACTTCCAAAAAGCTAAGCATTGGGATATTTTCATTATAAATTACCACTTCCGTTTTTAAAATTTTAATAGATTTAGCCGGATTAACGATTCTGGCTAAATAGTCTTTTCCTAGTTATAGTTTTAAACTATAGCGAGTGATACATTTTAGGCATTACCGTATATTCTTCATCCCGTGGTATGATCCTACTTAATTACTTTTCCGGATCCGTAAGAATCAAGCAAAAGGACTTTGCGAAACTACTTGGAAGGAATGAGAACCTACTATGCGAACTATTCAAACATCACAAATCTTGGCAAATAGTAAATTTAACAAGTTTCACTTACTCGTATTTCTTTGGTGTTTTTATACGATTACCTTTGATGGCTTTGATGTTGCCTTATATGGTATTGGATTACCATTGATGATGGAGGATTATAATATTACCGTTGTGGAAGCAGGAGCAATTAGCAGCTACTCTGTCATCGGTACAATGGCCGGCACGTTTCTGTTCGGTTCTCTATCTGATGTTATTGGCAGGAAAAAAGCTATCGCTATTTGTTTATTTTTATTCAGTGTTTTTACATTTTTATCTGGCTTTGCTCCAAATGCTGATATATTCCTAGCTATGCGCATTGTTGCTTCCATGGGACTTGGTGGCGTTATGCCAATACTTGTAGCTGTGATGACAGAGTACGCACCTAAGAAAAAGCGGGCATTAACCGTTGGCATCATGTATTGCGGTTATTCTATCGGTGCAATTATTGCATCTTTAATTGGTATGTACTTAATGGAAAGTCTTGGGTGGAGATTTTTATATTGGCTTAGTATTATCCCATTCCTGACCTTGCCATTTTTCATTAAACAGTTCCCGGAATCCGTTTCCTATCATCTTCGCCACAAGCAAGGGGATAAAATAGCAAGTATTCTCAATAAAGTCGACCCTGGTGGCAACTACCTGGCAACAGACAATTTTGAATATGAGGCATTTAAAGAAAGTACAAAGGAATTTCCAGTTAAAAAAGTATTCACTAATAAGAGGGTTGTTAGTACATTAGCCTTTTGGGTTGCAGTCGGATGTTCGATGTTAGTGATTACTGGTTTAACAACATGGCTTCCAAAAATCATGCTAGATTCTGGTCATGGAATGGCTTCGAGCTTGTCCTTTAATCTTGTCCTCTCGATTGGCCAAATTACCGGATCAATCTTCGGTGGTATCCTAGTCGGACGTATGGGACACCGCAGGGTATTAATATCGATGTTCTTCATTGGGGCTCTTAGTTTTGTTTTCTTAAGTTTGACATCCAATACGCTATTATTATATCTACTCATCGCTTTAGCCGGCGCATGTACAGTCGGTACACAGAATTTAGTCAATCCATATATTTCGGAATACTATCCTCGAGAAATTCGAGCAACAGGGCTAAGTATAGCTGTTGGAGTTGGGAGAATTGGTGGAATACTTGCACCTGTAGCCATCGCACTATTGCTTACAACGAACCTGGCTCCACAGCATGCATTTATGGCATTCGCAATTCCGTGTTTACTAGGAGCATTTGCCTTTATCATTGTTCAGGAGAAACATGCAAGTTTTGATCGTGTGATAGAGCTTGATAAACGGAAGACGGCTTGATAAAGTTTCATTATCAATAGTTAGTGTTAATTTGTTCGTTTTAATAATTTAAAAACCCAAGAATATTCTACGATGTAGAATGCATTCTTGGGTTTTGATTTATTACACTAAGATCTCCAATTGCTTATAATTAATCAATGTGTCTCTTCATTGGAGAACGTAACAGAAGGACCCATCATCGGAGAGGAATTCCAAAAGAAACAGCAAATATACTAGGAAAAAATGCTCTGATTAATATACTTAATCCCAAAAAAGGACGGTTCTCCTAGTTTGAGGGTACCGCCCTTTTCTTTAATTCAATGCAATACAAATATTTTTCGCTTCGGTAAAGAATTCCATACTATGATGGCCGCCTTCTCTTCCCATACCACTCTTCTTAAATCCACCGAATGGAGCGCGAAGGTCACGAACGAACCAGCAGTTCACCCAAATCGTACCAGCCCGAACATTGTGAGAGATACGATGTGCTCTTTGAAGGTTTTCTGTCCAAACCACACCGTTTAATCCATAGTCCGTGTCATTAGCTATTTGAAGAGCCTCTTCTTCCGTATCAAATGGAATAATTGTTACAACTGGCCCAAAAATCTCTTCCTGACAAATACGAGCTTTCGGATTGTCGTGTACATAGATAGTAGGTTCAAGATAGAAACCATTGTTCAAATGTTCTGGAAGGTATGGGCGTTTTCCACCACTTATAAGCTCTGCACCTTCTTCTCTCGCAATTTCAAGGTAGCTTGTTACTTTATTATAATGAACTTCACTAACCAATGGTCCCATATCTGTCCCTTTTTCTTGTGGATCCCCTACTTTTAGAGCCTGTGCAGCTTGCTTGAATTTTTCTAAAAATTCATCTAAAATAGAACGCTCGACTAGAATTCGTGATCCAGCAAGACATACTTGACCTGAGTTAAAGAATGCTGCACGAATGGAACCTGGTACAGCTTTGTCAAGATCCGCATCTTCAAAAATGATGTTTGCTGCCTTACCACCAAGTTCAAATGATACTTTTTTCAACGTATCTGCACCACTTTTTAGGATTCGTTTACCCGTAGCAGTTGAACCAGTGAAGGAAACTAAATCAACTTCTGGATGTGTAGTCAATGCATTACCTACAACTCCACCTTGCCCTTGTACAACGTTTACTACGCCATCAGGAATTCCTGCTTCTTTTGCAATTTCACCTAAAAGAGAAACAGATAAAGGAGTGTTTTCTGCTGGCTTAATGACAGCCGTATTTCCTCCAGCTAGACATGGTCCCAGTTTCCAAGTCGTCAACATAAATGGAACGTTCCAAGGAGTAATTAATGCAGCAACACCAACCGGTTCATACCTAGTATAGTTGATGAAGTCCTCACCCATTGGATAGGTTTCTCCACCTTGCTTTTCGGCAAAATCTGCAAAGAAACGAATATTATTTGCTGCACGTGCAACTTCATGAGCCACTGTAGCTTCATAAGGCTTACCAACATCCATTGCGTCGTAACGAGCAATTTCTTCTTTTCTTTCTAATATGATATCTGCCATTTTTCTTAATTTAACAGCACGTTCCTCTACTGACATCTGTCTCCAAGGGCCATTCTCAAATGCATCTCGTGCTACTCGACATGCATGGTCTACATCTTCTTCCGTAGCTTCACTAACACGTGCAATGAGTTCTTGGTTAGCTGGGTTCATTACATCAAATGTATTATTATCACTAGCAGGTACATATTCACCATTTATATATAGCCCGATTTCTTTTACGTCTGTTTTTACACTCGCCATTTTATTTTCCCCTCCGTTTTTTCACTGATTCACCAGCAATACCCCAATGTTCAGGTGGTAATTCATTAATCATCACTCGAACACTTTGTTCAGGAGCATCGAAAACTTCTGAAGCCAAATCTGTTACTTCACGAATAAAGCGCTCTTTTGTTTCTGGTGTTCTTCCTTCTAAAATATTAACTTGAATAAATGGCATTTTTTCACCTCTGTTTATTTATTTATTTATTCTGTAAATATTGCATAAACGGAACCGATTCCATCAAAACTAGCAGTATAGTGATCTCCTGGTGCAATTTCTAGAGCAGCAGATAGAGATCCACTTAAAATCACTTCACCTGGGGTCAAACTCTTACCAACTTTATAAAGTTTATTTGCAAGCCAAGCAATTGCTCTTGCCGGATTTCCCATTACAGCCGCTCCAGCACCAGTTGCAGCAATTTCTCCATTTTGTCTATAAACAAATCCCATTAGTTTTAAATCCACGTTCTTAGGGCTGTAAAAACGTTCCCCAATAATAAATCTGGAAGATGAGGAATTATCACTTACTGCATCTGCTAAAGTAAATTTAAATCCATAAAATCTACTATCAATAATTTCGATAGCCGGTGCAACATATTCTGTTGCATCAAGTACATCTGCTACACTTACATGTGGACCTTTTAATTCTTTATTTAAAACAAATGCAATTTCTGGCTCTGCTTTTGCATGAATAAAAGGAGCAATGGAGATCGGTTCTCCTTCATTCAATTGCATGCTTTCTAGTAAGACACCATAAGAAGGCTCATGAACACCAATCATTTGCTGTTTTGCTTTACTCGTTAGACCTAATTTCCATCCAACTCTCTTCGTATTTTCTTCCTTTTCTTTCATTTCTACTAATCTATCTTGAATTTGATATGCTAAAGCCTCATCTAATTCAGGATACTTATCTACAAATTTATCCACTGCAGTTTTATTTTTTTCTGCATCAAATAAATCTTTTGCAATTACATCCACTACATCTGTTTTAATCATGATATCACCTCTCTCCTTCTATCGTTTAAACGTAACACTAATAGAACCAATATGATTAAATTCTGCTGTAAATGTATCTTGGTCCTCTATTTCTACTGCAGCGGTTAATGCACCAGATAACACAACTTCACCAGCTTTAAGCGAAACATCATATTTACCTAAAGAGTTTGCTAACCAAGCAACAGAACGTAATGGATTGCCTAACACTGCAGCTCCTGCTCCAGAATCGATCATTTCACCATTTTTATAAGCAACCATACCAATATGAGTTAAATCAATACCATCTAATTTAGTTGGTTTCCCACCGATAATAGCCGCTGCTGATGAACCATTATCTGCTACCGTATCCTCAAATTTAATTTTCCAATCATCAATTCTACTATCAATAATCTCAATTGCAGGAGCAATATAATCCGTAGCCTCCATTACATCCATTATTGTGACATTTGGACCCTTTAAGTCCTTCTTCAACTTGAAAGCAACCTCAAATTCTACTTTTGGTTGAATATAGTCTTTTAATGAAATCGTTTCCCCTTCGACAAACATCATGTCATCCAATAGATGACCATAATCTGGTTGCTCGACACCAAACATATTTTGGATTGCCTTACTAGTCGCTCCAATTTTCTTTCCAACAATGATTGCTCCATCATCTACTTTACGTCGGATCAATTCTAATTGCGTATGGTAGGCTTCATCTACCGTAATACCTGGATATGTTTCTGTTAACGGTAGAATAACATTTTTTGCTTTTTCCGCTTCTAATAATCTTGTTGCCGCTTCTTGTACTGTCATATATACCCCTCCTTTAATCATTTGGTCGTTTTTCTATTAAAACATGGTCCTTTATGGAGGTAAGTATGTGCTTATCAGGCAAGCAGTCCTCCCTCCTAATTCGATTTATCACTTTTATATAAAATAATAATTTTTTCAATCGTTATTTCGTCAGCATTCTGCCAATAACCAACCGCTGCACTTCATTCGTTCCTTCGTAGATCTGGGTAATTTTTGCATCACGCATATAACGTTCAACTGGGTAATCTTTTGTATATCCATACCCACCAAACACTTGCACGGCTTCTATCGTCGTTCGCATCGCGATATCGCCTGCGAATAGTTTGGACATGGCTGATTGTTTACCATATGGCTTACCCTCCGATTCAAGCCATGCTGCCTGATAGGTTAGGAGTCGAGCAGCTTCTACATCTGTCGCCATATCGGCTAGTTTAAAGGAAATCCCTTGATTGTGTGAGATCGGCTTGCCGAATTGCTCACGTTCCTTCGCATAATCAACCGCTGCGTCAAGTGCTCCTTGGGCAATTCCAACTGCTTGAGCGGCAATTCCATTTCGTCCACCGTCAAGTGTGGACATGGCAATTTTAAAACCCTCGCCTTCTTTCCCTAGCATATTCTCTTGCGGTACACGGCAATTTTCAAAGATAAGTTCGGTTGTTGGTGATGAGCGAATCCCTAATTTCTTTTCCTTTTTACCAAAAGTAAAGCCTGGTGTTCCTTTTTCAATGATAAATCCACTGATTCCCTTATGATTTGCAGCTACATCTGTTTTTGCAAAAACAAGATAGATATCAGCGACACCACCGTTTGTAATCCATACTTTCGATCCATTTAAAATATAATCATTACCATCTTTTTTGGCGGTTGTTTTCATTGATGCAACATCACTGCCTGCACCTGGTTCAGATAATGCATAGGCACCTAGGGCCTCGCCAGTCGCTAATCGATAAAGGAATTTTTTCTTCTGTTCTTCATTTCCATAAGTAAAAATCGGCCAGCTTGCTAACGATAAATGCGCCGACAACGTGACTCCTGTCGAGGCACAGACGCGTGACAATTCTTCAACGGCAATGACATAACTGACATAGTCTGCACCAATCCCACCATACTCTTCCTGCCATGGGATACCCGTTAAGCCGAGCTCCGCCATTTTGTCAAAAATTTCACGGTCAAATCGTTCCTCTTCATCACGCTCTGCTGCTGTTGGCTCGACATCTTTTTTCGCAAAATCACGAACCATTTTGCGTAGCATTTCTTGTTCTTCTGTTAGTTGAAAGTTCATGATTTATCTTCCCACCTTTTACTCGTATATTTTCTCGGTATTCACCAGTACGGATGGAGCAATGAATTCACCACCCAATTTCCGCCCACTTTTGTGAGAGATTTTTTATTGTAACAATATTTCGATTCCACACAGTAAGATTTTTTGGAAAATACCTTATCGGATCGTTTATTTGTTTTTCAATCGGAAATCCAGAAATTCCGAGAGTCTATTTACTAAGCTACTTTATACTCTGAATACCTTTTTTCTTCTCCACTAGTTCAAGGGCTACATCTAAAATCCAATCCTCTTGACCAGCAATGGCTTGACGTTTTCCTAGTTCTTCCATAATATCAGTAGGATGTAAATCAAATTGCTCTGCTGCTTTCTTTACGTGCAATAAAAAACTGTTATATACACCCGCATATCCACTAGCTAAATTATCTCGGTCGATAACAATTGGACCTGGCATGATTGGTGCAACTACTTCTTCAGATAAATCCATCAATCCAGCTAAACTAATACCTGTATCAATTCCCATTTTATTTAATGTAGCTACAATCGCTTCAGTTGGAGCATTACCAGCACCAGCACCTAAAGCTCTTACTGTTCCATCGACTTGATCTGCCCCTGCTTCTATTGCCGCTACCGTATTACCAATAGCTAACCCCAAGTTATTATGTGCATGGAATCCTACATCGATGGATAATGCATCTTTAAGAGCAGAAACTCTTTCTCTTACATCTTGTGGAACAAGCGCTCCCGCTGAATCTACTACATACACACAATCCGCTCCATAAGACTCCATTAGTTTCGCTTGACGGGCAAGTACTTCAGCTGGTTGTGTATGAGACATCATTAAAAATCCAACAGCCTCAATATCTAATTCTTTTGCCAAACGGATATACTGTTCTGTAACATCAGCTTCTGTACAATGAACAGCTACTCGAATCGCTTTGATTCCAATTGCTACTGCTTCCCTTAATTGTTCACTCGTACCGATTCCAGGAACAAATAAGGAAGCAATTTTCGCTTGCTTTGCTGTTTCAACAGCTGCTTTGATAAGTCTAAATTCTGGGGTTTTAGAAAATCCTTGTTGAATCGTGGAACCATTTAAACCAGCACCATGACTTACTTCTATCACTGGAACGCCTGCTTCATCTAGTCCACGTACAATTTCTTTCACTTGTTCAGTAGTAAAACTATAACTAATAGCATGAGAACCGTCTCTTAACGTTGTATCCGTAAGTCTTGGAATACTCATCGTTGTACCTCCTCTTTTTGTAAGAAATGACTAGCGTATAATTCACCGACTTTTCTTGCAGATGCTGTCATAATATCTAAATTACCAGCATATTTAGGGAAAAAGTCTCCAGCACCCTCAACTTCATTCATAATGACGACAACAGGTAAACGCCCCCATGGAGTGTCACGATAGTCAATAATTGGTTCCGTTCTCAAACGATAACCTGGTACATATTCCGAAACATCCTTAGTAATATCATTGATAGATTTCTTGATTGCATCGAAGTCAAAATCTTTCTCGTTAATCGCTACATAGACCGTATTTGCCATTGTAATTGGTGGTTCTGCTGGGTTAAATACAGGTATTGCTCTAGCAGTTGTAGCCCCGCCAACTTTTACTAAAGAGTTTGCAGTAGTTCGCGTAAACTCATCGACATTTTGTCTTGTTCCAGGACCAATCGCACGACTAGCTACCGTAGCAATCATTTCAGCATAGTGAACAGGAACGACTCGTGAAACTGCATGAACTAGGGGAGTAGTTGCTTGCCCAGCACAAGAAACCATGTTTACATTTCTCGCTTCAATATGCTCATTCAAATTTACAGGTGGTACCAAGTAAGGTCCTACTGCTGCAGGTGTTAAATCAATTGCCATTTTACCCGCTTCTCTTAGTTGTTCAGCAGCTTGAATATGAGCTTTTGCACTCGTTGCATCAAAAACGATTTTAATATCTGGATCAGCTAAAATATCTTTAATTCCTTCATGACTCGACCCAACCCCTGCTTCCCTCGCTCTATGTAAACCTTCCGATTCAGGGTCAATACCAGCCACTAATGATAACTCCATAGAGCCATCATTCTTTAAAATTTTATACATTAGGTCTGTACCAATATTTCCAGACCCTAATATCGCCACTTTCACTTTTGACATGACCTTCCACCTTCCTCTCTATTAATCTTGAACCATTTAACTTCATTATCATATTTTAAAAATGTTCAAACAATACAGATGTCCCTGTCTAGTGGACATTTTCTGAATATTTATTTATGATTGTCTTATAAAGGGGGACAACTTATATGGATCAACTCGAATCGAAAAAATTACTTTCTTCTGTAAATAACTCAATGCGAGTATTACGTGCTTTTACAATGGATCAACCACAAAAAGGAGTTCGTGAACTTGCAAAAGAACTTGATATTGGAAAAAGTAGTGTACAGCGAATTCTAACAACGCTAGCTGCTAATGATTTTGTCCGTAAAAATGAAGAAACGAATAAATATGAACTTGGTATTTCGGTTCTAGAATTAAGCTCAATCTTTTTAGAACATATTGACCTTCACCATGAAGCATTTCCTATCGTTACTAAACTTGCACATACACATAAGGAAACATCGCATCTTGCAATCTTAGATAAGTTGCATGTCGTTTACTTATGTAAAGTAGAAAGCCAGCATTCCGTTCAATTAAGTTCCCATTCCGGGCTTCATCTTCACACACATTGTACTAGCTCTGGAAAACTTTTACTCGCACACAGTGATCCCTATCTTGTGGAAGCGTTCATGCGTAATAGTCCTATGAAATTTACTTCTACAACAATTACTGATCGTGATGAATTTTATAACGAGTTAAAAAGGATCCGAAAACAAGGATATTCTGTAAGTAGAGGTGAATATCGTAAAGACGTCACCTCGGTTTCCGCACCTATTCTGGACCACTCCTGTAATGTAATCGCTGCCGTCAATTTAGTAGGACCGAGTAATCGTTTTACAAAACCAAGAATTCAATTCTTTGCACGTGAATTACTGAATGCTGGTGAATTAATTTCTGAAAAACTTGGCTACTGGGACTATTAATTAAAGCCTATACAAATAAAGTCTTAGAAAACTTGGCAAACGCCTTAACATTTTGGCGAATGCCTTAGCCCACAATTATGCAAGATAAAAAACTTTATATCTTCTTACCTGCCAATAAAATGAGAAGATTTCTTAAAAAAGAAGTCTTTTTTCTAAGAAATCTTTTATTCTCATTGTTTTATTTGACAATTTCAGGAACGGTTACTGGAGTACCTTGGTTCCACCATGAATCAGGGAAAGCAGTTCCGATCCAAGTATCCCCAAACCCGGGTGTATCTTTCATTTCCCAAGTAACAGTTTCCCAAGTTGGGTCTGTGATTAGATATCCTGCGTCACCAAATAATTCAATACGGTTTCCGCCTGGCTCGTATACATACATACAGAACGCTTGACTAATACCATGTTTATTTGGTGGTACTTCAATAAATATATCATTTTCTTTTAATAGGTCCGCAATATCATATAGGTTTTGTGGAATTCCATACCAGTAGCATAGATGGTGCAATTTACCTGGAATTTGATTTGGTTCTTGCATAAATGCAATTTCATGAACCAAGTTAGAAACACTCATCCAACTTCCAAGAACATTTCCTTCATTTTTGATTTGTTCTCTTACTCTAAATCCAAGCGCATCCACTAAAAAGTCTGTGTTTTTACCAGGATTTGAAGTCATAAGATTAATATGATCTAAGCGACGTACAGGTACACCACGATCAGGGCGTTTTACGTTACGGTTTAAAAGTCTTGTTTTTTCTTCTTCTTTTGGCTGATAGTATTCAACATCAAATAGTAATTCCATATTATGTCCATCAGGAGTTGTGAATTGATATGCAGGTCCATGCCCAATATCTCCGTCAATCCAGCCTTTACCTAAACCAGTTGCCTTCACTGCTTCCACACGACGCTCTAATGCTTGTGGAGAGATAGTACGCAAAGCTAAATGGCCTAAACCAGCATCATTCGATTCAGTAATTTTTAGCGTGTTTTGATACGTATCTTCATATGCTTTCAAATAAACGGACTGACCAGATCGTGCTGTAACACTCATCCCTAGAAATCTAGTGAAAAATTCTACACTTTCTTCTGGTTTTGGAGATAAAAGCTCCACATGCGCTAATTGTGCTACATCAAAAATTGGTTCTTTAAATTGACTCATTACTAATTCCTCCCTGTAATTTAATATAATCCGAAACCGCTTACATTATAGGTTGAATCTAAATTTAAATATATTAGTATAGTATCTATACGATAGAGTCTTTTCTTCAAAACTAAACATATCTTGCTATTAATCGCTATCTATATTTCTACAAAAGCTTACATAACAGCTTCTTCTGTTTTCTCCAGTGAAGTATATTTTCCTTTATAGAACAGCAACGGATCAGAACACTCCTGAAGCTTAAGATCAATTACTTTCCCAATAAAAAGAGTATGATCCCCTTCCACATATTCATTTACTACTTCACAAGAAATTTGCGTATTAGCCTCTTTGATTACTGGTAAATCTGCTAAACTCTCAAATGAAACATTTCTGTCTTCTTTGATTTGTCCAGCAAATATCATGGATAATTCTTTTTGACTCTGAGATAGAATGTTAATAGCATACTTTTTACTTTTTCTTACTTTTTCTAACATGCTTGCATTCTCCCCAATAGAAATCACAACTAACTTCGGATCTAATGAAACGGACATGAATGCATTCGCTGTCATTCCATGAATATCTCCATCTACTTCCGTTGTAATAACATTTACACCAGTTGCAAATTTCCCCATCGCATTTCTAAATTGACGATCATCCATTATAAATCCTCCTTAGAAGTTTATTGCTTTACCAAATCTTCCACATTAGATGGATTGATCCAAGTTTCATTCGTCCATCCATTCAAGTCATAATCACTCATTGCAGATTCTGCAAGTGCTTTATAAGAATCTGCTTTACCTGCAAATTCAGCCATTTTCAATGCTTCAATACGGATGTTTTCCGTATTACCAGCATAGTTCACTTCATAAAGCTCATGGCGTCCTCCAAATTCGGAACCAATCGCATCCCAAATCATTTTCAGTAACTTTACGCGTTCTTCAGCAGAAATGCCTGTTCCACGATAATATTTATCAATGTGTGGTCTTAAATCCTCATTTAGAAAATCCTTTGAACTAGATGGTAACTGAATTAATCCACCAGCAACTACTTGCTCAAAGATATTTTTAACTCGAACCCAAGTGCTCGGTGCCAATACACGATAAGCAGTGGAAGCAGACGTGTTTGGAATTGCAACACCATTCATTCCTACATCAGGATCACTAGCCATTGCTGTAGTTAGAGACCAAATCATATTGCGAAGTGCTATTACTTCTCCAATATTAACTTGAACCCCTCTAAATTGCTGTGTACCTGCACCCTCTGTAGCTTTTAGCAATAACCCTGCCATAAAATCAAGTTTTACAGCTAAACGAGTCGCACCATGTATCGAGAATCTGTTAACAAAATGCATTCCAGGTACAAAGTTATTAGATACTTCTACATTCTTATAAGCTAATACATCTTCCCACGGAATAAACACATTATCTAAAACGATTACCGCATCATTTTCATCGAATCGGCTTGAAAGTGGATAATCAAATGGCGTACCATTTCTTGCAGCATTTAATTCATAGGATGGACGACTAATCATCTTCACTCCAGGTGCATTCATTGGCATGATGAAAATAAGAGCATGACTTTGATCACCGTCTCCTAAATCATTTGGTCCGTAGTTCGCAACAAAATTATAATTTGTTAATGGTGCAGCTGTACCTACCATTTTGGCACCGCTCACAACAATGCCATCATCTCTCTCACCAACCGCGCGTACAAATACATCCTTATTTTCATGAAGCGGTTTCGAGCGATCCACTTGCGGATTAATTATCGTATGGTTAATAAAAGATACTTCTTTTGATGCCTTTCTGTACCACCTTCTTGCATTATCCTCGAATCCTTTAAAAAAGTCTGCATATCCATTTAAGTGACCCATGAACGAAGCCTTATAATCAGGAGTACGTCCCATAAATCCAAAGTTTAACTTAGACCATTCTGCAATAGCATCCCTAGTACTCAGTAAATCCTCTGCACTTCTTGGCGTTTTAAAGAACCAATGCGTTTTATCTCCAAATTCAGTTTCCGTTACTAACTTTTTACTTGCTTCCGGATCATGTAGTGTATCATACATTCTTGCATAAGAACGAGCCGCATTACGAAAGGCTGGATGTGTTGTTACGTCCTCTACTTTTTCTCCATTTAAATAAACTTCTCTACCATCTCTTAAGCTTTCCAAATATTCTTTACCCGTTAACATTTTTCATCCTCCAATACTTTTATTATTGATGCATTTCTTAATTATATTTTATTTGAAAGTGCTTACATAAACAATAGCATGAAATGTTTGAATATTTAATATCATTAAACACTCCATGTTAGTTTGTGTACATTAATAAAGTAGGGAAACCACTCTCATGGCTTCTCCTTATCAAACCGTCCGTGCCCTATCAAGGCATACGGCTTACTCATATTTTACAATGTTTATCAAGAGGACACCCAGGTGTTTTTCATCTTTTGAAGTCGGTGAAGTGTATATTACTACGCACTCTTTTCTTTAGCTATTGAATTTTGCCAGCCAACGCGGTATCATGTCGCCTGTTCCGAATTTTACCATCAGACCCTTCGCACAACCCCCTCACGAGCATTGCACTACCTGTCAGCTATACACTTTCGCCCTACGATATTAGAGACTTTCACCCATTAGTTCGATGCACTGCCAAGTACACAAAGAAGAGTGTTGACCAGGGTCAACACTCCATGCGACTTCTCGAAGCATAAAAGCCTCCATTTAAGGAGACTTTTATGGTTCAACAATGGTCTAGATCAAATTTCCCAATTGAAATTAATGCCTGAATGGATAACAGTAATTTGTATCTTACTTCTGGATCCCTTATATCTTGTTCAATTAATTTTTCAATTTTTTCAATACGATAGCGTAGACCACTTAATGATAACGCTAAATCAGAAGCTGTTTGTTCCAAATTTCCACCATTAAGCAAATACTCATACAAGGTTTTAATTAATTCTATTTTTTTATGGTTATCTATATCATCACAGAGTGGTTTCATTGTATATATTGCTATTCGTTCCACTTCTTTTTTGTTATTCAGGTTAATTAAAGGTCCTAATATTCCCAGTGATTGAAACGCCATGATATTATTCTTCTTTGTTGTCATTCTCACAGAGGTAAGTGCTTCATTATAACTATCAGAGGCATTTTCGATTTCATCTGATTGCATACTAATTCCAGCACGGAACGAAACAGCAGGATAGCTTTTAGAAAAATTATTTAAGTAGGTTGTACATCTAGCGTGAATCCCTTTTTCCCCTATTTCGTTTTTCAAGAATAAGAGAACCAAATTATTCGCTTGCTGCCCCATTAGAATATTTATTCCCCGTCTTTGAAAATAGGTTGAAGTTTCATTCATTATCTCTTCCAAAAAAGTTAATTCCTCTTTGTAATCAGTATTGGACATTTGGAAATGGATAACCACAATATAATAAGGTTGAAAAAGATCTAAACCTACAAAACTACTTCGACTTAGAATCTCTTCTTTTGTATATTCCTCATTTAGAATCTGCTCCAAAAATCTCCCCTTCATCCGATTTTCTGCTTCTGTTTCTGTTTTCTTATTCAGTATATATAAGGCACAAATAGAAGAAATTCGCTCATTAACCATTTCGAGAAATCTAAAATCCACTTCTTCTGATTCTCTATACACAAAAGAACAATATCCAATCGTTTCCCCTTGTAAAAAGATAGGAGTAGTGATCCTTATATGGTCATCTAATGTTATTATTTTCGTTTGCCGAAAAGTTTTTTTCATGGTTTTCTTACACTGAACATACTCTTTAAATGCTTCATTAACAACATTCCATTGTTCCTTATTGATTCCGCCAGATGCAATTGGCTGTAATTCTGCATTTTCAATTAAAATAGCTGTATTCGTTAAGTTGTAGACGATATCCATAATGGAACGTAAATCTTTCCCTTTTAAGATCTCCTCCGTTAATTTGTTATATATTATAGAAACATTTTGTAAATTGTTCCGTTCTTCCAGTAACTTTTCATACGTTAATTCTAGTTCCTTAACAATCGGTTCTTCATTATAAATTTTAAGTTCATCACTCATTTCATCTGTCCAATAATCAACCGTTCTCCCCACGAATTCACATACCTTATCTCCCTTTCCGACACAGGATACTTCTTTAAATAACACGGTTTGATTACAGACTTCTGTTAAAAATCCATTGGCATACCCAACTTGTGTATAACAAACTGGCTCATCAGATATTCCGAATTGTTCAATATGCTCCTCTACTTCATAGGAANCGGTTGGAATAACATGCCCTTGCAACTGATGATAGACGGGTCCTTTTTTTATAATGTTCTCTATCTGTTCACCTTTGAATTTTTTTAGTATGATTTTTGCATCTTTTCGACCAAGATCAGAACCGTAACGGATTAAAAACCCTTTAACCCTTTCCTTCCCAATATTGGAATATAAATCTTTTCGTAAAATACCGAATGAAGATGTTGGTACTAAAATAGTTCTATTATCTTCCGAATAAATTAACCCATCATCTGTAAGCCTTATATCACGTTCAAGCTGTAGGTATTTTTCCAAACAACCTTCACTCCTTTAATGATAGTTACTTTGAACCACCTTTTGCAACCGTTTTCAAATTAGTTTTACATTAATATTCCCATTATAATGAATATTATATAAATAATCCAATGATAGTAGTATTATTTTTCATCTTTATGTGTAGGTTTATTGGAGGTATGTATAAGGAGCAGTCTCATAACCGCTCCTCATTATACTTTATTCAAATAATAGATATTCAGCCTCTTCTAAATCATATTGCACATTTTCAAGTTCACCTGTGAATGGGAAACTTCCTTTATCCGCATATTCTGGGCTTACTGGATATAATATATCTTCTCCAATGTCTAACCCCTCAAATGCAGTTTTTAGTGGTAATGTTTTTACCGCTTCTGTCGGTAACCTTTTTCCTGTCCATCTACAATAAGCTTGGACATCATTCCATGACACTTGGACAACAGGATGATCTATTCTATCTTCAATACTAGAATCGGGGCCTTCTGGGTGTTTCCAGGATGCTCCTTGTACTACGAGCCACCATGGTGTCTGCTGAACGACTTGTTTTACTTTACGTTTTGTTTTATCACTTACAAATTGATAGAAAACAAATGCCCATCCAAAACGTTCTGATTCCGTGATATAAGCCGCATCATTTACGAAATTCTGAAACTCCTCATTCGTAACAGTATGTGCATCCATATAGAATGGATCAACTGTCACCTTCCGAACTTGCCCCTCCCCATCATCAGGGTAACCTTCTTTATCCTTTGTCCCCATAAAGAAACTGCCACCAGGAATATAGATTTGTTTATTTCCTGATTCTACTTTTTCAGATGATAGTGAGCTATCGTGAAAGACTTCTTCTTGTTTAGAATCAGCAAATATTTGGACAATGTCACTCCTAGTCATGCAACAGCAATTTGATGTTTTACTATGTTCTATTTGAAACATCCTCCTTGTCATGTCTAATAACCTTTTACTCAGAAAGTATAAAGCATGTAATTGACTTTAAGATAACGTTTTCATAAGTCGCAACCTTAACAGAACATTTATATTAACATTACAAAAATTTAATATAGTATGAAAGTGCAGTGTCCCGCTATAGTATCCGAACATAGATAAATAATGTAATTTTTAGAAATTATCCTAAATTGTATATCGCAACTAAAATTACAAACATTCATTCATAATAATATATCTCCATAGGGGCAGTAGTATTTTTTTATTCTATTAATATTAGTTACAATCTAATTAATTTGTATTTTTACAAAAGGGAGGAGAGTTTCTTTAATAATGAAGGCGTTTACTAATAGGAATTTACTTATGGGGGTTAAAAGTAGTACATAAGAAAGTATCAGTAAAATAAAACGCAGAACAACAACCAGATTATTTTAGAGGATTTTAATAAGTCATTATACTTCTCACTCATGGAAATTGCTGAAAAAGCAGTTAAAACGATTATATTGGTCACACATAATATCAATGAGTAGGTACTTATGTCTGATAGGGTCATTGTTTTGCATAAAAAAGTGTCAGTCCCACACTTCTCTATTACTTTAGTGTAGTTGGGGACTGACCTTTCTCAAATGTCGCAGAAAAAACTTTCG
This sequence comes from Oceanobacillus rekensis, assembly GCF_002153375.1. Classification (GTDB taxonomy): domain Bacteria; phylum Bacillota; class Bacilli; order Bacillales; family Amphibacillaceae; genus Oceanobacillus; species Oceanobacillus rekensis. The sequence goes on along the minus strand of NZ_MTBQ01000009.1, from coordinate 10,428 downwards.
TTGTTGTTGTTACATTAAAATATGACATATAACCTGTTCGGTAATCAATCCTGGAGCAGTTCGATTGCTCGAAATGAATAAACAAAATACATAGCTTGAGTATCCCTTGGAAATAATAATCTTAGGAGGGATATAGTATGACAAGAAAACCGACTAAAACGGAAGAAGCAAATATTAAGTTAAACAGAGCTTTTTATGGAGAAAATCAAGATGAACCAGATTTAGCTCCATTGATAAACAATAATAATTATGCTTTAGTTCTCAAAAATAATGAGAATAATGAGCAAGAAAATGAAAATAGTTAACTTTATACTCATAATTAGTAAAACACTCGCAAACATTTAATTTCAACATTTGTGAGTGTTTATCTATTTTAATGAGATTGAAAATGTATATATTTAGTTACATGGTAGGGTTATCTAAGTCGGTCAGCCAGTACCTGCTCCCCTTTTACTTCACGTTCTTCCCTTTCCCAGTTTCTGCTATTTTCATTGTTTCTTGTATATATGCAGCCGATTTATGTAAAAGCTTCATTTCTAGTTCATCTAGTTCTATCTCCAATTGCTGTTCCACACCATTTTTACCAATAATGCAAGGCATGCTTAAGGCGACATCCCCTTCATATCCGTAGTGGCCGTTTAGTGTAGTACAAACTGGGTATACACTCCGTTCATCCAATATAATAGCCTTTGAAAGCGTAATTGCTGCCTGGGCAATTGCTGCATTGGTCCACCCTTTGCTAGTAATAACGTCATAAGCTGTATCAACCACTTTTTGACCGAATACTTTTCGATCGAGTGCTTCTTTTCCTTGGAAGTAAATGTCCAATTCGCTTTCCCCGAACCCTTGAACGTTTAAGCGACTAAAGACAGGGAATGCAGTCATTCCATGTTCTCCCATCATATAACCTGTAACGCTTTTGGGATCGATATTGTAGTTTGATGCCACCGCATGGCGTAAACGAGCGGAGTCAAGCATCGTACCTGTTCCGAAGACCCTTCCTTTCGGGTAATCGAATTCATTCTCAGCAATATATACCATCGCATCCAATGGATTAGTAATTAAAATGATAATGGCATCTTTCGTATACTTTGTAATGCCTGCCATGACTTCACGAATAACATCTGCGTTAACTCCTGCAAGTAAAGCACGGTCCGGTTTTTCATTTTTATCCGTGATTATTACGCTTGGCCCGGCGGCAATAATAATAACATCCGCATCTTTCACATCTACATAATCACCAGCATACACACGAGCATTTGTCATATAGGTAAGAGCCGTTGCGTGGGCCTGATCAAGAGCTTCTCCAAATGCAACATCTTTATCCTTATCAATCACAACAATTTCAGAAAAAAGTCCAATCTTCATCGCATCGGCAAGTACATATGAACCAACATGCCCGACACCAACAATAGCAAGTTTATTATTTTTCATTATTTTCCTCCTCGTACATCCAAGCCCTTTCATGGCTAGACACATAGATAAAACCTTATTCTCTTATTTTATCTGTTTTAAAATAAATGTCTATTTAAAATTCTTCTACTATTATTTTTTTTCATATTGACCTTCCATATCATCGTATATTAAAATGATTGTTTAGTAGAGCTTAGAAAAGTTTAGAAAAGAGGAAGAAGATGACACAAGGTGAAAGTGTTCAAGAGTTAAACAAAGAAAAAATAACTATCTTTAACATCCCGATTCTTTGGTTTTTAATTATATTTTCAATTACATTACTTGCGATGTACACTGGAAATTTGCCTGCAGGTATGGTCGGGGCTTTGCTTATTATGATGGTTCTTGGTGAGCTTTTTGGATGGATTGGGGATAATACTCCAATTATAAAAAGTTATCTGGGTGGAGGGGCAATTTTATCTGTATTTGGATCTGCTTTCATTGTACATATGAATCTGATGCCCGCAGAAACAACGGAAATGATTACCGATTTCATACAAGTAGGTGGGTTTTTAAATTTTTACATAGCAGCATTAATAACTGGTAGTATTCTTGGAATTGATTCAAAAGTTTTACTCAAAGTTGGCAGCCGATTCGCCATACCTTTGCTTGGGGCTGTAGCAACTGTAATCTTACTCGGAGGAATAGCTGGCTTTTTTGTTGGAAATGGCTTTATCCAGACCATCTTGATTATTGTTCTTCCAATAATGGGGGGCGGCATGGGCACAGGTGGAATACCGATGTCTCAATTATACTCCGACGTTTTAGGCAATGATCCTAGTTTCTATATTTCTCTTTTAGTTCCTGCCATTGCTTTAGGTAATTTATTTGCAATTGTTATCGCAAGTATGTTAAATGCCATCGGGAAAAAGTATCCACATTTAACCGGTAATGGTGAAATGATGCCAGGACTCCATTTCGAAAAAAAGAAAACGACCTATAACATAAGTCAAATGGGGATTGGATTGATTTCTGGGTTGCTCTTTTTTGTAATTAGTCAAATGTTAGGAGAAGTCATCCCTCTTCATCCCTTTGCATTGATGATTATCTTGTTAACAATCTTAAAAATATCTGGTATTCTCCCCAAAATTATAGTGGATGGAGCGAATGCATGGTACCAATTCGTTGCGAAAAATTGGACATTTGCCATATTAGTTGGAATTGGAATTACGTTCACAGATCTTAATGTTATTATTCAAGCGCTTACGCTTGAATTCATTATCATCGTAGGAATCATTGTAATAGGAGCGGCTTTAAGTGCTGGTTTTATTGGGAAATTAGTTGGCTTCTATCCAATTGAAGCTGCAATTGCCTCAGGGCTGGGTATGACTAATATGGGAGGAACTGGAGATGTATCTGTCTTAGCAGCAGCCAAAAGAATGGATTTAATGCCATTTTGCCAAATTTCCTCCACATTGGGAGCAGCGCTGATTTTATTCCTGGCAGATATCTTTACTAAATTTCTTTAAAGGGACAGAGGGTTCACAGGTTCATTTTCCCATTTAAAAATCATCGTTAAGAACTTAAACGCTTTAAAGTGGTGGGGACAGGCACCTGATTTTTCAAAAGGAAGCATGAGAACCGTCCCCGTGCTTCCTTTCGTTCTTAACTATTATGCGAGCTTGCCGCCGTCTTTACTATAATTGATAATTCCTTCTGATGCTCGGTATGCAAGCGCCGCCAAAGTATGCGTCGCATTGTAACCACTTTGGTGAGGATATGCTGATCCACCAACAACGAAAACATTGTCCGCTTCCCACATTTGCAGGTAATTATTGACAGCAGACGTTTCAGGATCTGCCCCCATGATAACTCCACCTGTGTTATGTGTCGCTTGATATGTTGTAATGTCATAATGCTCAACTGATGTATTCTCAGAGACATGTGTTGCTCCCATCTCTTGCATTATTGTCTTTGTTTTCTCGTTCAGGAAGTGACCACGTTTACGGTCGGTTTCCGAAAAATCAAATGTCATGCGAATAAGTGGATTACCGTGTACATCTTTATATGTCGGATCTAAATCCAAATAGTTATTCACATGAGGCATAACTGCACCATACGCATGAACGTTCAATGAGCGGTTATAGTACTTTATTGATTGATTTTTAAATTCTTTACCCCATTTTGGTGTACCGGGAGGAACTTGGTTGTTCTCAATCGGTCTTTTACCAGATTGGTTTATAATAACTGATCCACCATGTATAAAGTCAAAATCAGTATGATCAAAGTTATCGGCATTAAAGTTATCTACTGTTGCACCGAGTCCACCTGACCCGATTGCAGTATTGAACTTGCGATCATCGAAAAATCCATCTGTCCCGACAATTACTTGGTAACAGTAGTTCTTGCCAATTGTACCTTTCCCAGTTTCAGGGTTATAGGCAGTACCAAGTTTTGAATTGAGTAACAAGCGATTATTATTAAACGTATAGCTTGTTACTGCAACGATTTCAGCTGGTTGTTCAAATCTCTCACCTGTACGCGTATTGACATAAATAACTCCTGTTGCCCTCCCACCTTTATGTAACACTTCGATAACTTCAGAATGTGGACGAAGGTCAAAATTCCCAGTTTTTAGTGCTGTTGGGACAACCGTAACGTTTGGACTTGCTTTTGCACCGTATTCACAGCCGAATCGTTCACAGAATCCTTTCATTTGACAAGTAGCTAAATGCTGACCGTCCGGATTCTTATACGGTTGTGAGTTGTTAGCAGCTGGCATGGTAAAAGGATCCAGTCCCATTTTTTTCGTTACTTCTTTAAATAAACCAAGCTCTGGACCATGTATCAAGGCCGGATTTGGGAAGGGTTCTGAACGTTCTCCGCGAAGAGGCGTCTCGTCAGCAGAAATACCAGCCATTTTATCAAACATCGTATAATATGGCTCCATTTCATCGTAGGTAATTCCCCAATCCTGGATGAGTAGCCCATCCGCAATTTTATCCTCGCCATACCTTTCAATTGTTTTGGATCTAATTTCAAAGTCATATGGGTTATAACGGTCTGTCATCCCATTCCAATGTGTACCTGCTCCTCCAACACCATTTCCTAACATAAAGGATCCATATTGACGCATTGGTAACGCACGTTGATCCCTATTATGTCTAAATGTTAACGTTTCTCTTGATAAATCCTGCATTAATTCACCACGAATTGCATAACGAAGCTCATCATGCTTCATCGCAAAGTTTGCCGTTCCACGGTTTCCACCACGTTCTAATCCGACAACTTTCAGTCCTGCTTTACTGGCTTCAGCTGCTATAATTCCGCCTGTCCACCCTACACCTACCGTTACAACGTCTGTTTTAGGCAGTTTCGTAACCATAATCAAAAACCCCTTTTCCTGCTGTTAATATTTTCTCAAGTATTAAACGTAGTATGAAGACTCGATGGTTTTATATCAATGAACTCTTTAGATTCCACTTGTTCAGGTTTATATCTTAATTGAACACCTGGATACTCTTTCATCTTCCAACCTTGCATATCTTTATTCCCACCATAAAGCGGATCCGCATAGGCACCCTCTAAAGTCGACTGACGTAAAATATTAAAAAAGAAGCTTGATTTAATGCCAGGTATGTCCACTTCATCATTTTCAAGTGCTACTAAGACCTCATCTTGTTGTTCACCATCTAATGCTGTAAATCCTTCATTAAAAGTCTCTTGACTATATTTCTCGATTGCTTCAATGCCTAAGTCATAAACCTGATGGTATCTTAATTGAGATTGATAGCCTAGGTACGGCTGTTCCTGCTGCCCCCCTAGTCTCACCTCTCCACCTGATTCCGTCTTATCGTCAAAGAAAGGCCCCTGCCTATAATCCTTTGCGTTGATACCCCATTTGCCTGCTAATTGGTGATCAATATAGTAAGGAACTCCTAAACCAATCGCACCTGGTCCATTTTCATCTTCTGGAAAAATTCGCTCTGTTGCCTGCCCCAGCAAATCGAAATCCGCTCGATTCGTAAAATATTCTAAAGCCTGATCATGCTGCTGTGCAGGTTGTGTTTCTTCTGTTGCAGTATCAGTAGGCGGTTGTTCACCTTTACCATTCATCCCAAGTAAACCACCTAATGCTCCACCAACTGCAATTCCCCCTACAGCCATTCCAGAACTTTTCAAGAATTTACGCCTTGAGGAACCCTTCGCATCAAGCTTTTTTTCATCATGTTTTGACATAAAATAAGCCTCCAATAACTATAATGATATAGTTCTAAAACTAATTCACTATATCAGAAGATAATATTTGTTTTATAAACGAACCAAATAACAAAGCCTATACCTAAATTGACTTATCGTAAAATGACAAGAGCCCTTTATTATATTTAAATTTATCTACCATAAAAATCATTACTATGTTATATTACCGAGCATAATTTCTATAGTTTTGTATAATACAATGGCTATTAAACTAAAGGTTTGTCTTAGTTATAGAAACAGTTACACTTTTTACACTTCAAATTCAAATATCCAGCAATATAGGTACAATCATCGGCTCCTTCCTCGTGCGTTCTTTTACATATTGTCCTATTGCCCTTTTTATCTGTTTTTTCATGGCATTCCATGAATATCTATTTGCTTCATGGAGCTCGTTGATTGTTTCCATTGTAATTCGATTCATTCCTTTTCGGAGGTCAGAGAAATTCTGATCAACAAATCCACGAGATATAAATTCAGGTTCATTGAGGACTTTATTATCCTGTTTATTCATCGGTATAATAATCATGAGCATGCCATCCTCTGAAATTTGTTTACGGTCACGTAATACATATTCCATATTCCCTACATCCAATCCGTCGACATAAGTATTACCACTCGGTAGACTTCGAGTGCTGCGGGCAATGGAATTTTCAACATCCACAACATCACCATTCTTCAAGATAAATGTGTTGCCATCTTCTACACCTACAGATTCTGCGAGCAATCGGTGATGATGCAGCATGCGATATTCACCATGAATAGGAATAAAGTATTTCGGTTTCATAAGGGTGAGCATGAGCCTTAAATCTTCTTGATAGCCATGACCGGAAACATGCATTCCTGAACTACTTCCAGATCCATAAATGACATGTGCACCAAGTTTATATAAGTTATCAACAATGCTAGTGACATTTTTTTCATTGCCGGGAATTGGACCTGCAGCAAACACAACCGTATCTTCCGCTAATATCTCTACATCACGAAAGCTGCCAGTAGACAGACGACTAAGTGCTGCCATGGCCTCTCCTTGGCTTCCAGTGCATAAAATCGTGACCATTTCTGGAGGCATCTTATTAATATCACGGGGCTCAATTAACATGCCCTTAGGTATATTTATGTAGCCACGTTCCATCGCAACCTTTACTACATTTACCATTGACCGACCAAGTAAAGCTAGTTTTCGATTGTTTTTCTCAGCAGCATTGACAACCTGTTGAAGACGGCTAACATTGGATGCAAATGTCGATACAATAACCTTTCGTTTTGCCTTTAGAAATATCTGTTCCAAATTGTTACCTACCATTTCTTCCGAGGGCGTGTAACCAGGTCGTTCTGCATTGGTACTTTCCGATATTAGTAGCAGTACTCCTTTGTTCCCAATAGCAGCCATTTTGTGAATATCTGGACGCTCGTCATTAGCAGGAGTCAAATCAAACTTAAAGTCGCCTGTATGTACAATCGTCCCTTCTGGCGTATCAAATACAATTCCTAAACAATCCGGAATACTATGATTCACTTTAAAAAAGTTAATATCCATTTCACCGATTTGGACTACCGAATCTGAGTTAATTTCCACAAGTTCACTTTCCCTGAGGAATCGATGTTCTTTTAGTTTGATTTCAATTAAGCCTAGCGTGAATCGCGTTGCATACACTGGTACATTTATTTTTTTCAAAAAGAAAGGTATTCCCCCAATATGGTCCTCATGGCCATGTGTAACAATTAAGGCACGTACCCTTTCTTGATTTTCCATGAGGTAAGAAATATCAGGGATAATTAAATCGATTCCGAGTAAACTCTCATCGGGAAACTTATTCCCACAGTCAATAATCACAATATCGTTTCCATATTCGATGGCGTACATATTTTTACCGATTTCATTTAATCCACCAAGGGCAAAGATTGATACTATATTATCTTTAGTTTGCATAGTAAGTCCTCCCAATTTCAATATGGTTTAGTATGCTCCTTTTTATCAGCAGAATACATGTCTGAGATAAAAAAAAGGATTGTATGATCAGTTTTGAACACACAATCTTTTCTTTATTCAATAACTAGCCCTGTAGTTGTTACAGTCTATCGCACATTTTATAAAACTGATTGTAATTGCAAAAAATTGATGAAAATTAGAAGATTCTTCTTCGGGAATGCCAAGCTGGACAATAGATTTTATTCTCTTCTTATTATGTAAAAAGCAAAAAAACCAAGGAGATTTCCCTTGGGTACTTCTGAATAGTATTGAAATGGTTCATTTATTCTTCGGTTAATTCCATTGGTTGTTTTCCAACATACTTACAATACTTGTGCATCTCGAATTCGAATTTTTAGAGATTTGCCGCCTGGAAGTATGTATTTCCCACTAGGTATGAATTTGTCCATGTCATCATCAGAGTTCGTATGGTGCATTTGATCTTCATACTTCTTCCTTGTTGCTGTAAATCCTTTGTCGGTGATTACAACAATTGATTTCAATTTGGGTATATCGTAACACCTTCTGCCCTATGGCGATTGAGTAATCTCTTTGGAAATACCATGAACCTAATCATTAATTACAATACAAAGTTTGCCTAGATAGTGATTATTGAGAGCTAAATGTGCAGAACGTGCATCTTTCAGTAAAAATGTTTGTTCAATATGGACTGTCATTTTATTTGTATTGATATAATGATAAAGTCTTTTTATAATTTCAGAATCAGGATCCCCGTAATAACCAATTGACTTAATCTCAGGTCTAAATTTTGGTTCTGGATATATTCCGTAAGGGTAAGCAATACGACCACCAGTTCGAACACACTGAACGGCTATATTTGCAATTTCGCCACCAGTAGTAAGCAGTGCCGCATCAAAACCTTCAGGTGCAAATGACCGAGCTGCTAATCCGACATCATCTTTGTGTCCATTTACAACAGCATCAATGCCAAGCTTCTTCATCATACCGACACCATCTTCACCCGAAGCTATCGCAAAAACTCGTGCACCCATAATCTTTGCGAGTTGAACCGCTAAGTGTCCTACTCCCCCACTTGCGCCATGAATCATTACGGACTCTCCTTTTTCGAGTCTTAATGTATCTTCAATCCCTCGCAGTGCTGTTAAACCAACACCAGAGATAGTGCTAGCCTCCTCTATGGTAATACTGTCTGGGATACAAGTCACATACTTAGAGTCTAAAGCAACATATTCTGCATAGAAACCACCATTAGTATTAAGGAAACCTGGAGCGTATACCTTGTCTCCAATATTAAAACCTCTTACATTTTCACCAAGAGAAATTACAATTCCAGCCCCTTCAGAACCTAATACATAGGGGAATTTCGGCCTAATTCCAAGCATTTCTGCATATCCGCCTTCTCTTTCAAAAATATCCCATACTCCTACTCCGGCATATTCCACTTTAATCATTACATCATCAGGACCAATATCTGGCAAAGGAATATTATCTAGCATTAGTTCTTCTGGACCACCAAATTTATTGAGTATAATAGCTTTCATGGAATTTTTAATTTCGCCCATTTATTTCTACTTCTTTAATAACAATTAATTTCTTGAAAAAATCGCCGCTAACGAAACGAATGTTCGTATTTATTATACCATAGTTCCATGCCGGAACCGTGATGGAAAAAACAAGAACTGACTTTACGAAGTGGTTTCTAGCTACTTTTTTAATCGCTCACGACAAACGTGGTGGATCTGCAACAAGACTTTCTGGTGAACTTGAAGTGACGTATAAAACCACTTGGCTCATGCTTCACAAAATCGGCCAAGCCATGAGGAAACGTGATGCAACTATACTCTAGCAGAAATTGTTAAGCTATATGATGCTTTCTTCGCTTAAATAAAATCAAATCTAACCTTTTTCTATCCTTTTCCATAAAAATAAAAAACCTCACAAATGTTGATATAACAACATTTGTGAGGTTACTAAACTCATTAAAGATACCGGTGGTCGGGGTCGAACCGACACGTCCCAGAGGACACGGGATTTTGAGTCCCGCGCGTCTGCCAATTCCGCCACACCGGCATATGATATGGAGGCGGTAACCGGATTTGAACCGGTGGTAAAGGTTTTGCAGACCTCTGCCTTACCACTTGGCTATACCGCCAAATATATAATTGGAGCGGAAGACGGGATTCGAACCCGCGACCCCCACCTTGGCAAGGTGATGTTCTACCACTGAACTACTTCCGCAAGTGGCTGGGCTACTAGGATTCGAACCTAGGATACACGGGATCAAAACCCGATGCCTTACCGCTTGGCTATAGCCCAAAATATATTTTGAGGGCGACCGATGGGAATTGAACCCACGAATGCCGGAGCCACAATCCGGTGCGTTAACCCCTTCGCCACGACCGCCATAATAATAGTATGGCAGGGGTAGTAGGAATCGAACCCACATTGACGGTTTTGGAGACCGTAGTTCTACCGTTAAACTATACCCCTAAGTATTAAATTCTGCTGTAAAATAAAACATGGTGGAGGGGGGCAGATTCGAACTGCCGAACCCTGAGGGAGCGGATTTACAGTCCGCCGCGTTTAGCCACTTCGCTACCCCTCCAAAAATGTTTGAATAAAAAAGGTGGCTCGGGACGGAATCGAACCGCCGACACAAGGATTTTCAGTCCTCTGCTCTACCGACTGAGCTACCAAGCCATAAATTTCATATAATTTTAGTAAAGAACTAAATGGCGGTCCGGACGGGACTCGAACCCGCGACCTCCTGCGTGACAGGCAGGCATTCTAACCAACTGAACTACCGGACCATATTATTTTTTTTT
>NZ_MTBQ01000008.1 GCF_002153375.1 Oceanobacillus rekensis | reverse complement strand
AAACAAACTGTTCCATCTAAATCAAAAACAAATTTCAAAAGTCTCACTCACTTTCATATTAAGTCTGTAAATAAAAATTTAATTATACCGCAAAAAAAGTAAATATGTTCTTATTAAACTAAGCTGCCAGTTACTTTACGTACAGTAATTCACAATATTATTTTACCATATAGTCCTAATACTAAAAAAACTAAATAATACACTTGTCATTATAATAAAAAAAGTCGTCATCTAGACGACTTTTTTTACCATTTTATCGATCAATTTTAATGTCATTTAAATTCTATTTTTTAATATTCTCCTCATCTACGCCTTTTACTTTTGATCGCTCACGAGAATTCGACAGGCTAACCGAGCCCATTAAATTTTTTATCCCATTCCATTTGCCAGTATGTTTCGTTCACGATGATGTTTCCTTATTAGCTTTGAATGGCACTATTTTCTTGCTTCCAATTAGATATAACAACAAAATAATAATCATAAAAGCTGCTGAATAACTAAATGTCATGCCGTATCCAACAATATTAGCTAAGAATCCAAGGCCTATTGATCCAACAGCTAGTCCAAAATCGATAAAAATAAGCAGCATCGAATTGGCTGTTGCTTTTTTTTCGGGTGGGACAAGCGTTAATGCCCAAGCTTGGGTAATTGGATGGATGATGGCAAATGCGATACCAAATAATACCCCTGAAACCCAAACCATCCACATGGTAGTAGAGAAGCCTAATAAAACCAAACCGATAGTCCCTGAAATAGCGGCTGGAATAATAAGGATTCGGTGGCCGAACTTGTCGAAAATTTTACCAGAGAAAGATCGAACTGCTACCATTGCAATCCCTTGTGCGATAAAAAACTGCGAAATACTCCCGCCAACATTAATCTCTTTTCCAAACGCCCCGACGAAGTTGACAGTCCCTGCAATAGTCATATAATTAAATGCTACCAGAATACAGGGGAGTAGGACACGTTTATCGAACATGTACTTATAGAAAGGTTCATCCTTGTTCGTCTGTGGGATTTCCTTTTCTTTTTCAACTTTCGTATTTTTTGTGAAAAAACTGCACAATAATGAAAAAGCCATAAGACCCAGTGTTAACATCATCATAGACTCAAATGAGAATCTTGCTAGATAAGAAATGGCGATGAGTGGCCCAATTGTCGTTCCAACGCTTGTAGACATTGCGAAAAAAACAATGCCTTCACCTAATCGAGATTTAGGAACAATATTACTTGATATCGTAAACACTAACATCGTAAGCATACTAAAACCAATCCCTTGAAGCGCTCGAATGAAGATCAAAAATCCGATGGACTGGTTTACAAACGTCAGTGCGATGGTACCTAAAAAATAAACCAGGGAAATGATGAGAAGCAATTTCATATTAACTTTTTGGATAATGACACTTGCAAAGAAACGTGTAATTAATGATGCTACCATTAAGGTTGTGGTCATGATTCCCGCAATCGCAGGATTATCAGTAATGGTCGATACAAAAAGTGGGAAACCTGCTGTAATCATATAGAAAGAAGCGAACATTACTAAAGACAATAATACGATTATTACATATTGGTTTGTCCATAATTTAACTTTTTTTATTCTACCCATGGGTAAGACCGCCTTTCTAGGCTATTCCTAAAAATAGTGATGATTCATACTTTAAAAATCGCTTTTCAAGTCATGATAAATTTATTTTCCCCTTATTTTTAAAAAATATTTAGTGGTGTTTTTTAATTGTTCTAGGATTGAGAGTATAAAGAAAAACAAGAGAAGAGTGGTGGTGGCATAATGGAGGCTGGTCCGATAGAAGCGAAGCAGATAAACGAGTTCAGTTAATGGAAAAGTTGAAAGAACTAGGAATTAGGTTTCTTAAAAAGGGACTTACACTTGAAGCGAAATACAATCGGATTCATTCAGAAACAGTGTCTATGGAATGGCTAGAAAGGAAGAGCTTTTGGTTGTTTTTGATGGGTTGTATAAGAATGGGGATTTGCAGGGGATATGGAGGAAACTTCAAATTATTTATGATGAATCATTAAGTGAAGTGGAATAAATTATCGAAACGAGTACAACGGTGATTCAGACAAACAAAAAGTGATCTAATTAGTTGAAAGCGACAAGTTCTGTCTTTGACTCTAGAGCCTTTATATCAGAAATTGTCGCGTACCTGGCTGTTCAGGAATAGATAATGAAACTTTACCACCATAGGTTAATTTATGACTAAATATCCTATTAGGAAGGGACCTCTACAGAATCTCATTAATCGCTGCTAGCAGGCATTTCCAAATCATTGTTGATTAGTGTGGAGAAAGAATCCGAATATCACGTTTACTATATTCCTCCACGATATTAGATGAAAGTGAGCTATCCGTAACAATTAGATCAATATCCTTTAGTGGACATACATTGATGTATGAAAATGTCTCAAATTTTGATGAATCAGCAACTACTACTTTATGTCTTGTACGTGAGAGAATGGTTTGAATAACGCCTACTTCATGCTTTCTGAAATCTGTTAAACCATGTTCAAGTGATAATGCGTTTACCGTAAGAAAGGCAATATCAATATTAAAATTAGAAAGGATTTCTTCACATTGTTTCCCATATAAAGTGTACTCCTCTGGATTAAAAAAGCCGCCGGTTAGTATTATATTGAAATTTTTATTCGATCCAAGAATAGATAGAATCCGAAGATCGTTTGTAATAATCGTTAATCGCTTAAACTTGTCAACAAGAACTTTCGCAATTTCAATGGTCGTTGTCCCGCCGTTTAGAGCAATTGCCTGCCCTTCTTCAATTAATTCAATTGCAATAGCTGCAGCTTCTTGTTTTTTTTCTAGATTTTTGACTTCTCTTTCTTTAAAAAGTTTGTTAAGTACATTATCACTTTTTTGGGTTAAGATAGCCCCGCCATGAACTCGTTTTACGATTCCTTTTTTCTCAAGAACCTCTAGATCCCTCCGTACCGTATCAATAGAGATATCTAATAAAGTAGCAAGCTCTGAAGCTTTTACAGCTTTTTGCTGTTTTAAAAAGGATTCAATCATTTGATGTCTTTGCTCTTGTAACATTATCCAGCTCTCCCATCTGTAACCTGTATATAAATCATAACATACATTAAAAAGAAGCAAAACAAAGCAAATAATAACATTTTGTAAAGTAAAAGTTGTATGAATTTTATGTAAAGAATATAAATTTAATGTAAATAAACTGTAAAAGCCATTGCAAAACAGCAAAAAACGGATTAACCTTGCATTGTACAGCAAAACACAAGACGAAAGTAGAGAGGAAATAGCCGAATGGGAAACTATTACAATCCAGTCAGAATTAAAATAGACTCCATAGATGTCATTGAAGATGTATTAAATACGATCAAACCTCGATTCACCAACATTGTCCTTTTACATCGAGGAGGTGATTTTCCAGAATCGGTGGCAGGACGTAACCTTTATAAAAGCCTTGAGAACTTTGAAGTCAAGCAGATTGAAGTAAACATATCCAATCCTGATGTGGAAGACTTGTTTCATTACTATAAACAAATTGAAAACTTTGATTATCAATGCATCGTAGGAATTGGGGGAGGTAGTGTTCTTGATCTTTCGAAATCATTAGCTGGATTAAAGGATTTGGAAATAGAGTCTGTCTCTGCATTACGTACGATGATTGATCAAAAACAATATGTAGAAAATCAAAACGTCGTCCCATGGATTGGCATTCCTACAACTTCAGGTACGGGTTCTGAGGTTACTTGCTGGGCAACGATTTGGGATCACGCGAACGGAGTGAAAATGTCGGTTGATAGTGAACACTTATATGCGCATACAGCCATCATTGATCCGACGCTAACCGTATCATTACCGAAAGGATTAACGGCTTCCACTGCTTTGGATGCTTTATGTCATGCAACAGAGGCTTATTGGTCAAAGAGCTCCAATGAAATTTCAAGAATCTATTCTTTAGAAGCAATCAAACGTATTGTCCATAACTTTGAAAAAGTATTAAACCATCCGACTGAAGTTACATATAGAAATGAAATGGCTTTGGGTAGCTTGTATGCAGGGCTCGCATTTAGTAACACGAGGACGACTGCATGTCATTCGATATCCTATCCGCTGACATTGGAACTGGGAATGGTCCATGGGATAGCAACAAGCATCACATTGGCTAAAGTGTTGAAAATCAATTTTGACTCTATTATTGAAAACGATAAGTTGCTCCAAGCATTTGGTGTAAGCAGCTGCGATGAAGTTCAAGGGCTTATTGAGCATTTCAATCAGTTATCCGGTTTCTCAAGCAAGCTTAGAGATTACAAGGCTAATGAAGAAATAATCGATAAAGTTGCCGCAAATGCCTTTACAAAGGGCCGGATGGATAATAACCCAGTTGCTTTAACGCAGGAAGAGGTCAAACAAATTCTACTATCTATTTATTAAGGAAAAGGAGAGAAAAAAATGAAAACGAAAATTTTATTGATTATGCTCTTAGTATTCACTGTTTTGTTAACGGCATGTAGTGGAGGTAATAACGCTACTGCGACAGTTGATGATGTGATTAAGATTGTTTGGTATCCCAACGAGTCTGGTGAAGATTTGAAATCATCTCGTGATGAAATTGGAAGACTTATTACAGAGGCTACAGGTAAAGAGGTAGAGCATCAATTAACAACGGACTACGCTATTGCAATTGAAACTTTAGCAAACAACAATGCGGACCTTGCATTCATGGGTGCACAAGGTTATGTCGAAGCAAAGAATAGAAATGATGCGATTGAAACGATAGCCGTAAAATCTGGTGAATCCGGAACATTGGATGATGCTAAATACTATAGCTGGTTAGCTGTGAATGTGGATGAGCAAGACAAGTTTAAAGAAGACGGGGAATTCTCCCTTGATACGATTGCAGATACAAGATTTTCATTCGTATCAAACAGTTCAACCTCAGGGTTTAAAGTTCCATCATCTAGTATTATTGCTCATTTCTCACAACAAGAAGAATATGCAGATCTAACGGAAGAAAATTTAATGGAAAGCGGACCATTATTCTCTCAAGTATTATTTGGCAACTCTCATCAAGGTTCGGCAGTCAATCTGTTATCGGGTAATGCAGACGTTGCGGCATTCTGTGATACTTGTGTGGATGAATATGTGGAGCTTGCTGAAGGAGAAGAAAGTACAGTTGGTGCTGTTTATCGCATTAAAGAAAATGCTGCGGAACCCTTCAATACAGTTACAGGCAAAGAATTCACATTACTGAGCTCCACCCCAGTATTAAATGAACCATTTGTTGTGAATATGGATGTAATAGGACAAGAGGATTTTGATAAAATTCAAGAGGTATTAACTTCAGATGAAGTAGCAAATAATGAAAAAATCTTTGCCCCTGAAGATTCAGAACAGAGCGCTTTATTCTCTAAAAGTGATAAAGAAAGACTAGTGGCTGTGGAAGATGAATGGTATGACCCGATTCGCGAGATTTCACAGTAATACACGTATTTCATATTAGGGGAAAATGAAAAGGGTAAGAGTGTACTTAAATTTAATTGTTTAATCTTACTTAATATGCTCTAAAAAGGAGTCAATACATATGTCATTGTTAAAAGTAGAAGGGCTTGGGAAGTCATATACAGCGGACAAACAAATATTAAAGAATATTCATTTTGAAATAAAAGCAGGAGAACTTGTTTCGATCATTGGTCCGTCTGGTGCTGGTAAATCTACCTTGCTGCGTTGTATTAATCGAATGGTTGAATTTAATGAAGGAAAGATTATTTTTAACAATCATGATGTTGGAAGTTTGAATAAAAAAGAATTACGAAATTTGCGAGCGAATATTGGGATGGTGTTTCAGCACTATAATCTCGTCCCTCGTTTGACAGTGATTGAGAATGTACTGCATGGTCGATTTGGTTATAAAACAACACTGCAGGGGCTGTTAGGAAGATATACAGAAGAAGAAAAGGTACATGCTTTTCACCTGCTAGAAAAACTAGGAATTCATGAACATGCATATAAGCGATGTGACCAATTAAGTGGTGGTCAGCAGCAACGTGTAGGGATATGCAGAGCGCTTATTCAAGAACCAAAACTTATCCTATGTGATGAACCGATTGCTTCACTGGATCCGAGTTCCTCTAAGATTATCATGGATCTTTTAAAATCAATAAGTACAGAAATGGGCATTACATGTTTGGTGAATTTACATCAAGTGGATGTGGCGCAACATTATTCAGATCGTATCATTGGTTTGAATAAAGGGGAAATTGTATCTAATGGAACAAGTCGTGAACTTTCTGAACAACAGATTAACAAAATTTACGGAACCAAAACGGAAGATTTAATAACAGCGTAAGGAGATATGACTGTGAATGAAAAAACGTTGCGAAAGAACAGATGGCAGACAGTAATCTTACTTCTCATCATCATCGTTCTAACCTATGTATCATCAGCTATTACATCATTTAACTTTGTAGATGGGTTAGTGACAATCCCTAAAGCGATCGGCTGGATGTTTTCTAATCTGATGGTGACGCAGGAAACGCTTGATAAATTGCCAACCATCCTGGAAAAACTAGCTGAAACCACCTTTATGTCTATAGCGGCAACAACGATAGCAGCTGTTGTTTCTCTCTTCTTAGGGGTATTCGGTTCAAAAACGACAAAAGTAAATAACTTTTTAAGTGTATTTGCCCGTTTTATTGCTTCCGTATCAAGAAATATCCCAGTTGTTGCATGGTCGTTGGTTTTGCTCCTTTCTTTTGGACAAAATTCTGTAACAGGCTTTCTCGCTCTATTTGTTGGGACAGTAGGGTTTTTAACAAGGGCATTTATTGAATCGATTGATGAAGCGAGCCAAAGTTCTGTTGAAGCTTTAACTGCAACCGGTGCTACTTATTTCCAAATTGTAGGTAAGGCTGTTATTCCACAATGTTTGCCACAGATGATCAGCTGGGTGTTGTTTATGGTAGAAACCAACATTCGGAATGCTACATTGGTAGGAATCTTAACAGGAACAGGAATTGGATATACCTTTGATATGTATTATAAGATGTTAAATTATAATGCCGTAGCGCTTGTGACATTATGTATTGTCATTACCGTTATCATTGTCGACCTTATGTCAAATTATGTGCGGAAGGTGATTCTATAATGGAAGCAACCTATATAAAGAGAAAGAAAGACGGCCGAATTCATATAAAATCGGGTAATAAAGGTGATCGAGTACTAAGATGGACAGTAGTTATTCTAACTATTTTGACATTTGTTGCCTTTCTATTCTTTAACTATGCGGGGCTGGAATTAGGCTCAGCGATTACGGAAACAGCGTATAACTTGAAAGTGATGTTTCTTGAGCCGGCATTAAGTCATTTGAGTTTAGGAGAAGCCATTTATCAAGTTGGGGTAACACTTAGCTTAGCATTCTTAGCTACGATAATTGGTGCGGTTATTGCCTTTTTCCTTTCTTTGATGGCTGCGACAAATTTAGCCCCTGTAGGCATAACAAGAATTGTTCGCGTATTTGTTGCATTTATTCGGGCTGTTCCAACGGTATTATGGGTTTTGATCTTTGCAATTGCCGCAGGGTTGGGAAGTGAAGCGGCGGTTCTTGGTATGTTGTTTCATTCGATTGCATATTTAGTCAAAGCATTTTCTGAAGCATTTGAAGAAGTCGATAAGGGAATCTTGGAAGCACTGCAATCAGCTGGTGGGAGCTGGTGGCATATCGTAAAAAGTGGTGTCTTACCGTCTACCTTTACTTATTTATTATCCTGGGTTTTCTTACGGTTTGAAATCAACTTTGGTGTAGCCGTCGCAATGGGAGCGGCAGCTGGAGCAGGCGGAATTGGATTTGATCTATTTATGGCTTCTAGCTTTTACTTCGATCTGCGGGAGGTTGGATTTATTACCTATGCGATTCTCATTGTTGCCTTTCTATTAGAGGTTATTTCAACTCGTTTGAAAAAACGGTACTTCCCAGCAACTTCTGACTAAATCATAAATAAAGGAGAATAGAGAAAAAGCCATGAATCACTACAAACTGTTAACACCGGGTCCTTTGACGACGACAAGCAGTGTGAAAGAGGAAATGCTGTTAGATCGTTGTACTTGGGAAAATGATTATAAAAGCCTTACACAGAAAATAAGAGCTAAGATTCTTGAATTGGCAGGTGGTGATCCAAAAGAGTATACAACTGTACTGATGCAAGGAAGTGGTACGTTTACGGTTGAAGCTGTAATGAATTCTGCCATTTCGAATCAAGATAAGGCTTTAATTATAACGAATGGTGCCTATGGGGAAAGAATTGTAAAAATAGCAAAATACATTGGAATAGCATTTAGGGAATTTCGTGTAGCTAACAATGAATACCCAAATGAAGAAGAAATTAGGAATATTTTAAAAGAGGATTCAGACATTACGCATATCGTCATGGTCCATTGTGAAACAACCACAGGCATATTAAATCCAATTGAAATGGTATCAAAACTGTCAAAGGAATTTGAGAAAACGTACATCGTTGACGCCATGAGTAGTTTTGGTGGAATGGAAATTAATGTTCCTGAACTAGGGATTGATTATTTAATAAGCAGTGCCAATAAATGCATTCAAGGTGTTCCTGGTTTTGGTTTTGTCATTGCTAGAATAGATAAGCTCATAGCTTGTGAAGGTAATTCGCGCAGTTTGTCATTCGATTTATATGATCAATGGAAGGAAATGAAGAAGGATGGGAAATGGCGTTTCACTTCTCCGACACATGTAGTGGCAGCATTTGCTAAAGCCCTCGATGAATTGGATGAAGAAGGAGGCATTCCAGCGAGATTCTCCCGTTATCAGAATAATAATCGAATTTTAAGAGAGAGGCTTAAAGAAATTGGATTCCATGCGTATATAACAGATGAAAAACAATCACCAATCATTACAACCTTTCTTTTCCCGAATGAATCCTTTTCATTCGAAGACTTTTATGACTATGTAAAAGAGAGAGGATTTGTCCTTTATCCAGGAAAACTGACACATATAAATACATTCCGGATTGGAAACATTGGTGAAATTTATGAAGAAGATATACAAACATTATGTAATGTAATCGAAAATTATATGGGAGTGAATGTAAAATGAAAAAGATAGAAGGCGTAATTTTTGACTGGGCAGGAACAACGGTTGATTTTGGGTGTTTTGCACCGGTAAATGCATTTGTAAATATTTTTAAAGATGTGGGTATTGAGGTAACAATGGAAGAGGCAAGAGGCCCAATGGGACTGCTTAAGATTGATCATATTCGTGCGATGCTGGACATGCCTCGAATTTCCGCTTTATGGAAAGAGAAGTTTGGAAGAGTTTATAATGAACAAGATGTAGAGAGTTTATATACTAATTTTGAAACAGGTCTTATGGCTTCCCTATCCGAGTACACTGATCCTAAGCCAGAGGTTGTTGAGACAATAAACGACTTAAAAAACCAAGGGCTTAAAATTGGTTCTACATCAGGATATACCCAAAAGATGATGGATGTTGTTGTTCCGGAAGCAGCGAAAAAAGGCTATAGTCCAGATTTTTACATAACACCTGATGCAACAAATTCGCTTGGAAGACCGTATCCTTATATGATCTATCGAAACATGGAAGCATTAAAATTATCAGCAGCCAAGAACGTCATAAAAGTAGGCGATACAATCCCTGATTTTGCTGAGGCGAACAGTGCAGGTGTTTGGGCGGTAGGTGTTATTATTGGCAGCTCAGAAATGGGCCTTAGCATAGAGGAATTCGATGCGTTGTCTGAAGAAGATCAAGAGAAAGCTATTAATAAAACAAGACAAACTTTTTTACAAAATGGGGCAGATTTTACCATCAAATCGATGAGCGAGCTGCCTTCCATGATAGAACAAATCAATCAGCTTAATCAAGGGAACAAGGCTGAAGTGCACGCCTAATTGTTAGATACAATTATATAAGCAGCTTACATGGTATGGGTTCGGTTTTTAACTGGACTCATACCATTTAATTTATCTTTATGCGCCTATAGCTCAGGCATTGCAAAAAGTAATGATTATTACTGCATTCCCATTTTCGATTATTTGCTGCTTATGGTGTATGCTCTTGTAAAGTCATGGAAAATGGTAAAAGTTAATAGGGAAAGGTAAAGGGAAAATTTAGGGTGAAATTGCATGAAGAGCTTGGACTCTCTTCAGTTAGTAAGGAAGAAGGGTTCAATTTTACTCTTAGGAGATCATACCATTCTGTTAAGTATAGTATTAATGCTTTCGAGAAGTAGAGGATTGAAACCTTTTTCTCGTAATTAGGGCTAACACTTTGGTTAACGCAAAGTGTTGGTCTTTTTTGTATGATTCTTTCCTCATAACCAAGTACTTTAGAACGTATGTCTACGCAATTTTTCTTCTAAATCATATTTTATTTATACAGACCTGGCTGTGATTAAATATTAAGGGAGTGAGAGAAGATGAATCGAAGGATAAGGAGGTCTCCACGTTTTTGCGTTATTCCTGGCTATAAGTGGTGTGGCCCAGGGTGTGCTGGGCCT
Source organism: Oceanobacillus rekensis (assembly GCF_002153375.1). Lineage (GTDB taxonomy): Bacteria > Bacillota > Bacilli > Bacillales > Amphibacillaceae > Oceanobacillus > Oceanobacillus rekensis. Next base: position 156,429 of record NZ_MTBQ01000008.1, on the reverse strand, counting down.
GGTAACCCCGTTAATGCGGTAGATGCTGCATGCAGAAAACATGATATTTGCTACCGGAGGACAAGAGATTATTGCCTTTGTGATGATCAGTTTGTTAATCGGCTTGTAAGGTTGCAAAATCGGTATACGGAAGAGGGGCGGCATGCTGGAATGATGCTGAGGTATATGAGGATACAGAAGGGGATTAATTGTGTTTTTAGATAGGGAAATGGAAATAAAGGGTCAGTCCGGCACCACGTTAAAGTGATAGAGAAGTGGGGGATTGATCCTTTGCTAGGTGGACTGCAGTAACGTGTTACCATTACATTTCTGCCACTATCCATTGGCACCCCTTTAGGATACATAAGAACCTTAGCAATTGGGTATATAACTAATAGCATATGATAAGTTATGGGGGACAGGCAATGAAATGGCGTGGCAGAAAGCAAAGCAGTAATGTTGAAGATCGAAGGGGAAAAAGCTCTGGTAGAGGCTTAAGTATTCCGATGCTCGCAGGTGGCGGGACCGGAGGAATTATCATCCTGTTACTTGTCATGTTTCTCGGTGGGAATCCACTTGATTTTCTTTCAGGAACTCAAGACTCTAACTACCAAAATACAACACCATACGTTGAAACAGAGCGTGAAGCGGAACTCGCTGATTTCGTATCTGTTGTACTTGCAGATACGGAAACAGTCTGGTCAAGCATATTCAATGAGTATGGGATGGAATATAATGAACCAACCTTGGTATTATTTACTGATTATGTACAATCTGCCTGTGGAGGTCAAAGCGCAGCAGTAGGACCATTTTATTGCCCGGGTGATGAAAAGCTTTATATCGATTTGAGTTTCTATGATCAACTGGAAAAGAATTTCCAAGCACCTGGTGACTTTGCAATGGCCTATGTGGTTGCGCATGAAGTTGGTCATCATGTACAGACACTTCTTTCCTTAAATAAAGACCTAAACAATGCACGCGGGAGAGTCAGTGAGAAGGAATTGAATGAGCTGACTGTACGTTCTGAACTTCAGGCCGATTATTTAGCAGGTGTATGGGCCCATCATGCAGAGAGCATGAACTTGCTTGATGAAGGTGATCTGGAAGAAGCACTTGATGCCGCTAACGCAATCGGAGATGATACCTTGCAGAAACGGGCGCAAGGCTATGTTGTTCCTGATACATTTACACATGGCACATCAGAGCAACGTAAACGATGGTTTCATCGCGGATTTGAATCAGGGGATCTTGAGAATGGGGATACTTTTGGTGCTGGGGAATTGTGATGGTATTATGAAAAACTTGGATACACTGCTCAAAGTATTTACTCTTACGTTAAGGCTATCGCCAAAAAGCGGAAACGTGATTTCACCATAGATGAACCTGTATTTCGGAAATTGGATTGATAAAGGAAATAGAATCTCGTCCATAATGAACGAGATTCTATTTCTTTTATTGCTGTATATTTAACACACGATCCGGCTCTCCGCCATAGCCGTCTATTTCCAAGCGATCCTTGTAAATCTGCACAATGGAGTATGAGTTAGTGTTTTCCGTCCCCACCATTCCTTGCAAAGTTACATACGCTTGCCCGTGACAAGATGTAATTGTTAAACCTCCTTCAGTATAGTTAAAGGAATACAAAAAGTGATGTTATTTACTAAATATTTACAATAATTTAAGGAAGTTAATAATTTAAGTGCCTGTCCCCCAACGCTTTAATACATTTCGTTTGTGAATGACGGAAGAGAAGATGTACCAGAAATAGAAAAACCAGACATTGATGGAATATCTGACCCTACTAAAGCGACAACAAGGGAACTATCAGAACTTCAATTGCTAAGGATGGGCTTCTGGAAAAACTTTGTTCAGTACTGTTGTGACAACGGGCGTGGTGATATTGCTACTCAAGCCATCGTATGATGATTGGTATGACGTTACAGTTGGAAGCCCAAACTATCATTTGTTTTTTCAGCTTCTTAAAAGGAAAATACTGGGTATAGGGATTTGTGTTTACCAACCAGAGTATTTTTCAAATCTTGAATTAAAAAAGGCTGAGATTGAAAATGCATGTGGTTTTTCTTTTGAGTGGTACACCAGCCAGGAAAAAAGTGCCGCAAAAAGGATGCTATATTCAGTTGAAGCAGATATACACAACCCAGAATTGTATATTCAACATTTCGATTGGCTTTTAGAGCACTTTGATAAACTTAATGGTGCATTAGATAATGTAGACTAATTAAAATTTAAGTGCCTGTCCCCCATCACTTTTTTACTGTAAAACGGTGGGGGAAAGGCACCAATTTTTCAGGTCAAATTACTGGCGAATGAATGGAACATCCCCATCCTGTTAATTTCCCAGTTTGTCACGTAATGTGGGATCACGCCAAGGAGAGCGCCCACTTATGTCTGATTTACGCAAGTCATTTTTCCAAACAACGGAATAGATCGACTGGAACGGTGGAACTGGTGTTTGAGAGGAGGGTTGTGGGGTAACCGTTATGCATTTGTAATAAAAGCGTTTGGTAATCCAAGGCCCTTAATTTTATCTATATCTTGAAGCAATTGTTTTCTCATAGAATATGGGCCGGCCTCCACGCTATAGAGTTCTCCGCTATCAGTTTTATAGACTTTAATATCTGCGTTAATTTTGTTCCTGGTTAATAAATTATACTGGTGTTGTGCACTTTTTTTCTTATCGGTTGTCCCAATAACTATTTTCTCCTTCGCCATAAAAATCCTCCTAACTTGTATATAAGTAGTATATTCAGCAGTTAAACAAAGAAATAGTCTTTAAACATGGCTTCTTGTAAATTGATTAAATAAACTAGTAGACACTGATTTTATAGATTGAATCAATAAAAATAGGCTTCTGACTATATCCAGTTGGGGACAGGCATCGTTTTTAGGTAGGAGTTATCACTTTTACAGCCATCGATGAAAATACAACATCACTAACATTACATGCCGACGGTTATTCGGATAACTATGAGCTTGAGATTGAAAATTTAAGTGCCTGTCCCCCATCACTTTATTACTGTAAAGCGGTGGGGGACAGGCACCAATTTTTCCATCATTTCATTCCTCCTGGAAATAAAGATTATAGTTGACGTAACGTCATCTAATACAGTTGAAATATAACAATGGATATTTAACCTTTTGAATAATCTGGAATTTTCTAAGTAATAATAAGGATTTTTAAAAATATATATTAAGCTAACGAGCAGTAAATAGAATAAAATTAGTATCAAATAATGGAGGGGTGTCTGTGCAAACAAAACAAAGTGAAAAGGTAATCCGTTCAATTGAAAAGTCATTCAGAAAACAAGTACAAAAAGACAAAAAGGTAAAGAGTGCATTTTTACTTGTTCATTCAGAAAAGAAAGGTATCCATTTACATATCGCAGAAGGGTCAATGAATACAAAACAGCCAGCATATATGGCAAGTGTAGGAAAAATATTCACGTCCGTTTTGATTAGTATTTTATATGAAAACGATCAAATATCATTCGAGGACGGTATAACCAAATATTTAGATCAAGAATTAGTCAAACACCTTCATGTTTATAAAGGTAAAGATTATACGAATGAAATAAAAATTAAACATCTACTAAATCAAACGTCTGGTTTGTATGATAATTTCCGTCCATTACTAGAAAAACTTCTGGATGATCCAAACTTTACTATAAGCCCACAAGAGGCAATAACTTGGGCGAAAAAACATCAAAAACCTCATTTTTCTCCAGGTAACGGCTTTAAATATACCGATACAAACTATCATCTTTTAGGGTTAATCATAGAAAAAATAACAGGTCTACCATTTCATGTAGCTATGAAACAACATATTTATCAGCCCCTTGGTATGATGAATTCATCTGTGCTACACTATTCTAATCCATTAGACAAAGATACCCAATATTTAGCAGACTTTTATGTTAATAAAAACAATATAACAAATCACAAAGGATATGCAGGTCTCGACTATGCAGGCGGTGGAGTAGTATCTACTGGAGAAGATATGTTGAAGTTTATGAAAGCGTTAGTATCCTATCAATTAGTGAAAAAGGAAACGCTTGAGAAAATGATGAATGATAAAGCGAAGTATGGTGTAGGAATTGAATATGGTTATGGCATTATGCTGTTTAAAACAATTCCAATACTCATGCCAAAAATATTTAATGTTTGGGGACATGCGGGTGCCACAGGAGCCTATTTGTTTTATCATGCTAAGATGGATACCTATTTAATTGGTACTTTTAATGACTTTTCTTATGAAAGAAAAGGTGTCAGATTTATGTTAATAAAAGTAATAAACCAATTGGCAAAAATTAAATGAAAGAAATGCGATTTCTTATGCAACTAAATGGAGCTTAAGTTTAATAAGGAAATTGATCGGATCTCTTAAAAGAGGTTCTTTTGTATTAAATAAACAGAGGTATTCTATCGAATGACAGCGCAATTGACAGCCAAATTGACATATCAATTGACACCCGTTTTTCTATGTACAATATCTATTGTCCTGTAAAAAATATTTGAGATATTCGTATGCCAAATAACCCTAATTTAACTATTAATCGTTGAAATAACAACAAAACTGACGTATGCCAATCCATACGTCAGTTGGTCTTTCATTTAATCAATATGCACCTCAAAACGGAACCCGTCACAAAAATTGTCGCTCCTCTTTCCTGTTTTATATTTACGTTTTAGTAAGGAGAGTATGGAATATTATAATTTGGATATTGTGAGTATGGATATGGTTGGTACGGGTATGGCTGATAAGGAGGATAATAAGGGTATGGTGGGTAATAACCAAATCCAGGTCCTGGGGCCAATAGTGCACCAGTAGCAAGTCCTCCTAAAAAGCCTAAGCCTAAGCCGAATCCTGGGCCGCCAAAACCAGGTCTACCAAAGCCCGGTCCACCGAATCCAGGGCGTATTCGTTGATCATTAACATCAATGATTTCTTGATTAAATTCTTCTGGTAAACCGAAATATGGATAATTATTAGTCAAAGCAAATCCCTCCTATTTATTCTATACACTAAAGGCTATGCTTAAGTAGCCTATTGGGGTTGGGCATATGCCTTAACACTAAGAAATTAAAACAAATGAGTTAGAATCCGCACGTTTAGAAAAAACCGTTAAAGTTTAACTTGTTTGAATTATTTAGCATGAAACTTTTTCTCGCGTTGATTGAATCAAAAAGACGATTCCTTATATAAAAGCATCGCAAATGTTAGCTGAATTATAATTATTGTTTGGCACATCTGCCCAACAAATATAGACTTCTTCGGATTCAACACATAACAATAATCTTATAGGGAGTGGTTTGGGCTGGTATGCTCATTGTGGTAGGTCCATATACAACGAGTAAATTTCGGTTTGCAGGATTTAAGGTAAAGGGTTGATCGTTCGGTAATAATATCGGGGTATGATTGGAAATATTTAATTGTAACTGACCATCGCTACTCACCAGTTGACTGTCAAAATAGTCTACCTTTACATTTTGATAGGGATTATCCCTTGCGATAATAAGCCCTTGATATTGTGGTGGGTAAATAAGAATAACAGGTACATTGACATCATAAAAAGCCGTTACACGGTCTCCGATTGAAACTATCACATGGTCAAGAAAATAGGTTGTTGGACTAATAACGAAATTTACTGTTGAACCATCTCCTGTTAATAAGGACATTAATTTAAAACACCCATTTAATTCCTCGTCTAAACCAACTGAATAATCTTGAATCATGGTAACCGTACCATGAACAGGACTGAATTTTTTCATGTAATCCCCTCCATTTTGGTGAATAATTAACTAATAAACAGTAGCTGGATTCTTTTAGAATGTAGGAAAATGATGATTATAAGTATTATGTAAAGGAGCGTGTTATGTATAATATTAGGATATTAATTTTATAAAAACCTCATTTAGATACATCATGATGAGACTCATCATAAGTAAGTGAGGTTTTTAAAAACAATTGATTTAATGGATAATAAAAGTGGAATACAATATAAAGCATATTAATGGTTATAAACTTAATGTATTTCGATATAAAAAAGCTGTTTAGAAATAATTCATTTGAACTTTTTCTAAAGCTAACCAAAGACATGCAGTAAAAAGCCGGTTAACTACCAAATAGGTGGTTAACCGGCTTTTACAAAATATTTAATTACGAATCATATAATCAAGCGCACCTAAAGCAGCAGTTGTTCCTGATCCCATTGAATAATGATTTGTTTATAAACACTATAGTTATAAGGGGGGAACTGCGGGTATTGCAGCATGTATGAATGCTTTCGGGAAGTAGGGGACTGAAACCTTTCTCTCGTAATTAGGGCTAATACTTTGGTGAACGCAAAGTGTTGGTCTTTTTGCGTTAAAAGAGCCGCTTATGACAAATCGTGACAAACTGAAACCATTTCAGCATTGTATGATTTTTTCCTCATAACCGAGTACGTTAGAACGTATGTCTACGCAATTTTTCATTCTAAATCATATTTTATTTATATAGACCTGCCTTGATTACATGTTAGGGGGGGAGAGAAGATGAATCGAAGGGTAAGGAGGTCTCCACGTTTTTGTGTTTTTCCTGGTTATAATTGGTGTGGTCCAGGATGCAGTGGGCCTGGTAACCCCATAAATGCTGTAGATGCTGCGTGCAGAGAACATGATATTTGCTACCGGAAGACAGGAGATTATTGTCGATGTGATGATCAGTTTGTTAATCGGCTTGCAAAGCTGCAAAATCCGTATACGGTAGAGGGGCGGCATGCTAGGCACATGCTGAACTATATGAGGGTACAGAGAGGTGTTAATTGTTTTTTTTAGGTAGGGAGGTAGGGGTGGGGAAATACGGTCAGTCCTCCACTACACCACAGTATTAGCTTAATAGGGGACTGACAACATGGCCACAACTAATTGTTACCTATCTATCTAAGATACGATAGAGAGAGCCTTATCATAAATAAATGAGGTTTGGAAAAAACCATTGGCAATTAGAAAACACGCTGCATCAGTAGGACTAATCGATTCATCTTCCATCACCGCTTTATTCAATTCGAGTAACTAATCAGCTAACCAAGATTCATTTAGACAAATGTACATTTTTCCTTTGTGGCTTGCATATACTGCAATGGGCTTCGAGAAAAGGAGTGTTGCATATGAATGATAAATGGAATCTCAGTGATCCATATGTGTATGAAGCATTAACTGGATTACTAAATAAATCTCTTGCCGTTCAAACGCCACGCGGTTCTGTACGAGGGGTATTAAGAAAGGTTATGCCAGATCATATCGTTATTCATATGGGGGGGGCACCATTCTATATTCGTACAGATCAAATAATTTGGTTTCATCCAGAAGCTGTACGAATAAGTCAAGACTCATCCGACATATGATGTCAAAGGTTATTTATTTATGGATGGAGGCGTAAAACTCATGATGAAGCGTGTGAATAGAATCGCTATTGAACTTCCCTACCCAGAGCATGGCGATATGAACGCTGCTGCAGCAGTTCAGGAATTAATGGGTGGGAAATTTGGAGAAATGTCTACACTAAATAATTATATGTTTCAATCCTTTAATTTTCGTGCTAAAAAGAAGTTCAAACCTTTTTATGATTTAATTGCTAGTATTACGGCTGAGGAATTTGGTCATGTGGAGTTAGTTGCTAATGCCATTAATCTACTTTCTATTGGCAATACTGTCCCTGGTGATCCTGACACCGCACCACTACAAAATGGAAAAGATGCCCGTTATTCGCTGCATTTTACAACAACCCCCCAAACAGCCTATCCAGGAGATGGAATGGGAAGACCATGGAATGGAGAATACGTCAATAACTCTGGTGTGCTCGTTGAAGATCTGCTTGCTAATTATTTATTGGAAATTGGCGCAAGAACCCATAAAATGCGTGTTTATGAAATGACTACTCATCCAACTGCCCTAGAAATGATTGGCTACTTACTCGTTAGAGGCGGAACTCATATTATTGCTTATGCAAAAGCAATCGAAGTAGCTACAGGAGTAGAAGTAGGTAAGATGCTTCCTGTTCCAAGTTTGGATAATAATAAGTTTGATCATGCCAAAAAATTTATGGATCAAGGATTGTATAATGTATTGTATACATGGGGAGAGTCTGATTATCGAGATATCAATCAAATTTGGAAAGGGCCAAACCCTGAAACTGGTGAACCGTTGAGAGTGATTGATGGAATGCCTGAGGGGGCGCCAGTACCTGATTTTCCAGAACTTCCAGAGCAATTTGCTCCAGGGATTGATCGTGATGATTATCAGCGTATTTTAAAACGTTTAAAAAGTAATATGTAATCTACAAAAAGGGCTAGGAGGAAATCCTCTTAGCTCTTTTGCGTTATGTTAAAAGGTCAAGTGGAAACCTGTTCGCCTTTAATGATTAATCCTTCTACTTATCGGAAAGCTACTTTTTCGTAGATTCGCTTTGCATGTTCATTCGTTGCCGCAAAATTCAGTTGATCTTCACGGAAGTCATTATTTCCAAACAACGGAATAGACCGAACTGAACGGTGGAACTGGTGTTTGAGAAGGGTGTGGGTGGTTTAGGGATGTGTGGTAACCGTCCTACTATGCATTTGTAATAAAATCGTTTGGTAATCCAAGGCCTTTAATTTTATCTATATCTTGAAGCAATTGTTTTCTCATTGAATATGGGCCGGCCTCCACGCTATAGAGTTCTCCGCTATCCGTTTTATAGATTTTAATATCTGCGTTAATTTTGTTCTTGGTTATAAATTATACTGGTGTTGTGCACTTTTTTTCTTATCGGTTGTGCCAATAACTATTTTCTCCTTCGCCATTAAAAACCTCCTAACTTGTATATAAGTAGTATATTCAGCTGTTAAACAAAGAAATAGTCGTTAAACATGGCTTCTTGTAAATTGATTAAATAATCTAGTAGAAATTAAGGTGAGAAGTTATGATGATTATCAAAATTGAGGAGATGGAATCAATAAAAAGAAGTTTCTGACTATAACCAGTCGGGGCTTTTCTTTTGAGTACATACGTGGTTATATAAGGCGGAATAATCTGAATAATATCTTTTCGGAGAAGCATAAATACCTAAATAATAGTGGCTAATAATAATCATAATATAGAGGGTATAAAAATTTGTTATGTATACGACTCAAACTCTTCATTCGAATTTACCATAAAACCCCTTTAAGAAGTTAAATTCCAAGAAATGTTGGTGGTAATATCCAACATGCAAAATATCGATCAAAACAGGTGCAAGATAGCGTCTAAAGTGACAGCCGGTTAAAGAAATATCATAAAAATCACGCCGGAATGAATTATGCAGTAAAGCTATATAAAGAGGGCGGTATGACTGTAAATCAAATTTGTGAAATTACAAATGTGTCTAGGGCTTCATTATATAGAAAGCTGTCGGAAGGGAAACAATAATTGTTCCTTTTTCCATTAAAGAGCCATATAGAAGATAGTGCTAATACTACCCCAAAAATTAGATTTTGACTCTAACTTTTGGGGGCATTGATAGTTAGGAAATGTATTTACTTTTGGTTTTTGATAAATTTATTGTATTATTTTTTATTAAATGAACGAATAAGGCGATTATAGGCAAAGCTGTTCCAATGAGTAAAGCGACTTCACTATTAAATTTATAGTAAGTATAACTTCCAACCCATGACCCAAAGGCTCCTCCAAAAAAGAAAATAGTCATATATAATCCATTAAGTCTGTTTCTTATCTCGGGATTCAAACCAAAGATAACTTTTTGACCTAATAATAAATTTCCTGATACACCAATATCGATGCTAATTCCGGAGATAAGGACTAAAATCACACTCAATAATGAATGATCTTGAACAAAAAATAATAGTACGATAGATAATAGTACGAGCGCCATTGACACATTAGTCATTGTAAAAATATAACCTTTATCTGCTAGTTTACCAATTGTAGGAGCTAATAAGGCGCCAGCTATTGCAACAAAGCCAATTAATGCAATTTCATTATTTGAAAAATTTAATGGCTCAGACCTCAATAAAATTGGCAGTATTGTCCAATATAGACTAAATGTTGCAAATAAACATGCGTGATAAAAAGCTCTTTGTTGTAAAGGAGATGTATTTATTAGTAGCTTCACCATAGAAGCGATTAAATTTGGATATGACATGTTACTAGACGTTACTACCTCATAGTTGGGCAAAAATTTTATAATTAACAGTAATACGGCAACTAGCGTGATTAATGAAAAAAGAAATACCATTCTCCAGCCGAACCAGTCAGCTATTCCGATAGATAATGGGCGAGCAATCATAATCCCAATCAATAAACCACTCATCACTTTACCCACATATTTACCTGTCTCTTCAATGGGTACAATCCTCATTGTTAGTGGAACTAACATTTGAGCCGCACATGCACCAATGCCAATTATGTTTGTTAATATTGTAAAAATAATTCCATTTGTCGAAATTAGCATACCAATTAATGAAATAATAGTAAACCCGATAAGAATTCCTATTATTTTCTTACTTTTAAATAAGTCAGCCATTGGTACGATGAAAAATAAGCCCAATGCATACCCAATTTGTGTCAAGGTAGTGAGCAATCCAGATAAATCAGAAGAGATGTTTAGATCTTTTGCAATGAATTGTACAATTGGTTGTGCATAATAAATATTAGCAGCAAGTGAACCACAACTAATTGCCAAAATAAATATTAGAAAATTTGTCTTTTTAGTCAACTGTATCATTCCTTATGTTTATTTTTTGTTTTGGTACGTTCGTTCCGAAATAATTTAAAAAAGAAAGACTATAGGTCTGCAATAGTCTTATCCACTAGATTATAGGCTAGGTTCTTCTCTTTTTTATACTTAGACATTAAATTAATACTATGATTTAAACTTAGTAAAGAATATGCCACTAATTCAGGGTTTGCTTCTTGTGAAATTTCTCCATTGTTTTTTCCTTTTTCAATAACTTGCTTAAATACTTTTTCAAGTTCATTAAAATCATTTAGAAGTATTTCTTCTATGGAAGGATCAATATGTCCAATAAGCAGTGAAGAATTAGTTATAATACAACTTTTTGGAATGTCATCTGAATAGCATTTTTCAATATGTTGATAAAAAAAGGATTTAAGTGATGCTTTAGTGTTTATACCACTAAAAAGTAAATTTCTCTTTCGATGGCCATAGTTTTTATAATGTTCTAAAACCAGTTTATATAGTTCATCCTTATCTCCAAAACTATCGTAGAGAGTAGATCGACTTATTCCCATCTTTTCAATAAGATCTGAGATATATGTAGCGTCATAACCTTTTTCCCAGAATAAATACATAGCTTTATCCAAAGCATGTTCTTTGTTAAAACTAATACTTCTACCCAACTTATAACACCCCCATTCATATAAGTTAGTATAAAGGTTTCGGAACGATGAGTCCAGAAAAACTTATCTTGAAATCAAGTCTTCCGAAAGGACGCTTTAACGGAGCAACGAAAAAAGCCTAATTTCTAAATATAAATGTTGTAAATTGGGATTTTTAATATGGGGATTTCCTTAACGTTGTAAATCCGCATTTTCCTGACGCTATCCCAATTACAGAAAATTATGATATTATAACTTTAGGTTCTTGAGCTAACGGGGCAGTAGAGTTGAAGAAACTTAAATTTCATTAGATTTATTTGTTTACAATTAGAGAGGGGACAACAATGGGGTTTATAATAACTTTCTTTAGTATTTGGTTATGTAGCTTTTTTGGTGGTAAATGGAGTCCCTTTGGTAAAACTTATTGGAAAAATGATTTAGTTATTTGTTTTGCCCAAGCCCTGGTTATTACTCTTATATTTGTATTTTTCTTTTCTTTTAATACTAATAATTAAGGGATTTCCATTGTGCTAACTGGTGTGTTACTACAATAAATGGTGACGATTCTTTAGTAATTGGCAGGTTAACACAATAAAGTTTATAAAAAATAGGAGGATTGATTGATGAATATTTCAATTGAGACGGCAAGAATTGGGGATCACTATGCTGTAAACTTGATAGTTAAGGAAGGTCAAGATGAACATTCGGAAGCATTACCGCATATTTTTAATAAGGTTGACCAAGTTATGCCAGAAAGCTATTTCGGTGAATTGTTAGAAGACCCGAAGAGTGAAATTCTAATTGCAAAAATAAATGAAGAAGTGGTTGGATTTGCGGTTATGGAACTAAAGGAGTCTCCACCATTTGACTCTATGAAACCAAGGAAATTTGCTTATATGAATGATTTTGGTATAAAGAGTAGCTATCAAAGAAAAGGAATGGGGAAAATGTTATTTGAATATTGTTTGGAATGGTCTAAAAATAAAGATGCTACATCGTTAGATTTAAACGTCTGGGAGTTTAACAAGAAAGCCATTTCTCTCTATGAGAGTTTTAGAATGAATACCATCAGTAGAAAAATGACATTACGTTTTTAATTAATAACACTTTATTAAACATGGATGTTTTATGAAGTTTGTGAAAAAGTGTACTTAAAGTATCTGGTGCTTTAATAAAACAACAAGATTATAGATATGGCGGTCTTGTTTAACTAATGGGGCAGAATTTCTTTAATAAGGATATTGGTTTATTGTGGTAAATTTTATATATATAAAGGGGGGGGGGAGGTATATGAGCTTTTGGACTTGGGTGGCAATAGCTATTGCTTTAATTAGTGGTTTATTTGCTGCTAATTCTGGAAAGAAGACCAAAAATTAACGGGTGCAAGAATGAAACTAGGGTTTGTTATTAAAACGGCATCCAATCAATGCTTATTGTATTGAATGGTGCGTTACTTTAAATGAATGAGGCCTATAAATTATTATAAATGTTTTCCTTGATTATTCTTAACTAACTGAGGTGAAAGAGTGTCTCTGATAATATTTATTGCTTATCTAGTAGTTATAATGTTATTAACAATTAAGCTAAGCCAAATAGTGAGGAAGTTGCTTGGAATTGAGCAAAGCACTGAATCTAAAAGCATAAGAAAATTTAAAGAAAGATTCGGTTTTATACTTATTTTTTTATTCTCTTTCTGTTTTAAAATTGTTTTAGATTTTTATCCCACCTTTATTATTAGATTTATTCTTATTTGGTTTACATTTCATTCAGCTTTCTATATCTTCTTGGATTGGCGTTATTCTGTGAATGACGGCGAGTATAAAGTTACAATTATAAGAAATATTTTTGCAGTAATTATGTCGTATGTTGGGTTGGAGTCAGGCATACTGTGGATTTTTTAACGACTTATACAATAAGGAAATGTTTGTACTAATATATTGAGATATTGTTACGATTATAACAGATCTACTAAATTAAATGGTGCAATAATTAAATAATGTTTATTTGAATATTTAGCTTTTAGGAGGTTCATTGTGAAACGAAAACTTATATCACTAATGTGCTGTACTCTTCTATTCATATTTTTATCAGCTTGCCAAAAGGAATATAGTGGTGAATATATTGAATGGGGCGAGAAAACCAACAGTAATGCAGCTGAATTGCTAGAAAAGAATGAAATACCTTATGAAATTAAAGATGGGATAATTTATATTCCTGAAGATGCTTTTGATGATGCAATTTATTGTTGTTCATAAAAAAAATTGTAATGCTTATTCAAGTGCAAGAGTTAAACAAGGAATTGTTTTTTAACTAATCAATAGATTGGAGTGTGATAACTATGAAAAACAAATTAGGTGTGTTTTCAACCATTTTATTTTTTGTGGGATTAGTGTCATATGGTGTTGTTCTTTTAGTTAATGATATTTTTCTATTTGGTGCAGTTATTGTATCTGCAATTGGATTTATATTGGCATTATCTTAGTTATTACAATTGTTATTTCTTTCATAGTCACTACTTTCTTTTGGAATGAACCTTAATAGTTTGTGAAGAAAGATACTTAAAGTAACGGGTGCTTTACTTGAATAAGCTCCATGAGCAAAAGACCTTAAATATACACCATTTTATACAGGGGGCAGTATGTTTAAGGTCTTTTGTATACAGAAAATATACTGCCATTCCATACATGAATTAAATGCCAAATACATTTGGGGATAAAAGAAGAAGCATTCGATGCATTCACATAAGAATGCATCGATTTTTTACCTAATTTTATTGGCAATAAGATTATTTTATACATACACGGTTAATCCTACACATTTAAATGCAGGGTGAATAAACTAGGCAATAATACAAAAAAATACGTAATCTTGGAATGAGGTATTGTATGATACAAGTATCAGGAATTGGTTTTGAACATAGTAACATATGGCCTCCTGGAAGTATTGAAAGTGTCATCATTCAACGGATGAATCAAGATCCAAAAATTTATTCCTTTTCATCGATCGAAGAGCTTGGTTTCGAACTGACGTTACGCAAAAACATCATTGCAAGTGCAAGAGCCATGAATAATGGTCAAGCACAGTTTGAAGTCTTTCGAACATCTTATTGTAATTCTCAATACTGGCGTTTAACAAGTGCTGGTGGTTTTCATTTAAAGGATGGAGTCTTGCCATCTATTGCAATCCAGGACATTTTCACGAACAGTTCCCTATATGGGTTTGAGTGTGCGGTAGCAAAAGTAATAATTTTTTACCATGCTGTTTTAAATAGCATTGATGAAGATTTATTTAATCAGTTATTCCAAAATATTTATTTGTACAGCTGGCATTTCGATCCAGATCTCGGAATTCATACCGTTGATAGTTACCATTACTTGCCTGGAGATGTTGTCTATTTTAATAATCCGGATGTGAATCCGGATACGTCCTGGTGGAGAGGTGAAAATGCAGTTGATCTAGGTGATGGAACATTTTTTGGACATGGCTTGGGCATAAGGAACGCTGAACAAATGATTCAAGCACTCAATGAGATGAGAAAGCCCGGTAGCAACCGCTCAGCCTATCTCTCAAACGTTATCGCAAGGCCGTCATTTAAAAACCTCGCAAATCTTTCTATGTACTCTCGAAGCGTAATTTCTTATAAAATCCAACATACCGCCATTCACCATCATGAAAGTTCCATTTCATGTGATCAATATCTATTTTATTTACATCAGTTTTATAATCACAATAACAGATTCAGCTAAGTGTTTTTGGCATTGATTTATCTCCGATTCTTTATTTTTAGTGTCTACTCTATAGGGTACAGTTTGATTTGATTTGTACCCATTAAACTTTACAAGTATATAAGATTTTTAATTTCAAACCTTTTATTCCACTCCCAATGAAACGGTGGCAAGGAAAGCAATAATGATAATAGCCAAATTGGTGAGTAAAAGCCAAAGGAGGGACTCTTAATGGTAACTTTAAATCCCTTTCAAAATGATTTTCAAATTCCGATAATGCCCTAACGAACTATTAAGCTACTATCCACCTTTTACGGCGTTGATGATCGTCCTCCTGTTCAGTGAAAATAACGTTCGCTACAATTCATTTGTTGTTAATATATAAGAGATGTAACCTTGTTTATTTAAATTACCCTGAATAAGATGAGTGCTTTCTCATCACTCAGCGAAGCATGTCTCTTCATCAACCAATTGGAAATTTTTTATTATTGATTATATCTCCTTTTTCTTGGATAATATCGAGAGCGATTACTTCATTATATTGCTTGCGTTGGATAAACCAACAAGTCCAGTTCCTGCTATCTTTATTTTCATGAAAATTTACTCCTTAGATTACTTTCGCTTTACTATTACTTAAAAAAACTGCCTTTGATACTTTTATTTTAATACTCCACATACCAAATTAGTTTTAAAATCACCATTATCATTGAAGTGCATTTCGACGATGGAGTAGTAAGATCCCTTTTGTCGCGAGTTTTAGAATCGTCAAAATACGTATATTATTATAAAAAACCTCTATCAACAACGTAAAACACGAACAATGGTGCCGTTTTTTAAAAAAATGATCCATTTTATATTGCTTATCACAAATTTATCTGGTATATTTATTAACCTAATATTAATTAAATATCGTAACTCGTATATTCTCAGTAATATGGTCTGAGAGTCTCTACCTGGTTCCCATAAACGAACTAGACTACGAGGTAAAGTATGTGATGCTTGTTAAACTCATAACAACATCATCTTATCATGAAGCATATATTTGGCGCTTTATGATATTTACTTTACTCGTAGGTCTATACATGTAGAGGCATTCCATCTATATGTATAGACCTTTTCTTTTGGCAAAATATAAAATAGGTAAACAACAAGGAGGACCACAGCATGAGTAAAAGTAAAAATGTATATCTCAATCATGATGGCGGGGTAGATGATTTAATTTCACTATTCCTACTGTTACAAATGGAAAACGTAAATTTAACAGGAGTAGGTGTTATTCCTGCAGATTGTTATTTAGAACCAGCGATGTATGCAAGTAGAAAAATCGTCGATCGGTTTGGCAATGGAAAACAAATAGAAGTTGCGGCTTCTAATTCCCGTGGTAAAAACCCATTCCCGAAAGACTGGCGTATGCACGCGTTTACCGTAGATGCATTACCCATTCTGAATGAATATCCACCCGTGCAAACAAAAGAAGCTGATTTACCAGCTCATGAACATATGATTAAAGTGCTCCGTGAAAATGATTTACCTACCACATTAATCTTTATTGGGCCATTAACCGATTTAGCTCGTGCACTCCAAATCGCACCAGACATTGAGGGGAAAATTGAGAAATTAGTTTGGATGGGCGGTACGTTTTTAGAAAAAGGAAACGTGGAGGAACCAGAACATGATGGAACAGCAGAATGGAATGCGTTCTGGGATCCGGAGGCAGTAAAAGTGGTATGGGATAGCAACATTGCTATTGACTTAGTAGCGCTGGAAAGTACGAATATGGTCCCTCTTACATTGGATGTCAGACAAAAATGGGCATCCCAACGAAACGATATCGGTATAGATTTCTTAGGACAATGCTATGCAATCGTTCCACCGTTAGTCCATTTCCAAACGAACTCTACTTACTTCTTATGGGATGTTTTAACGACGGCAAGTATCGGCAAGACCAATTTAGTAAAGAAGAAAACCGTGAAATCTATCGTTCATGACAGTGGAGCTAGTCAAGGAAAAACAGAGCTTTCAGAAAGTGGAAGAGAAGTAAATTTAGTATATGAAGCAGAGCGCGATGCATTCTTTGATTACATTACTGAACTTGCCAAACAGGATAAATAAGGAGGACGAGCTCATGAGAAAAGTGATTATCGATACAGATACAGCAGGCGATGACACAATTGCCCTACTCACCGCCCTCCATTATTTTAAAGTAGAAGGCGTGACAATTACGGGAGGGAATGTAGACTTTGATCAAGAAGTTGAAAATGCCCTTTACACAATCCAAGTGGCAGGTCCCCATGAACCTGTCCCTGTTTATAAAGGGTTTGAAGTTCCCCTTCTAGCAAATGGCACGGAACGTCATCAAACGGTCGAGGATGTGCATGGAAGCGACGGCATGGGTGATAGCTTTTTTGAAAAAGCAAAACAGCGTCCTGAAGCGGGACATGCAGTCGATTTTATCATTGAGAAAGTGAAAGCCAACCCTGGGGAAATTCATCTATTAGCCATTGCACCATTAACCAATATTGCAATGGCTATCAAAAAGGAACCATCGATTGTGAAGGATATCCCACATATTTATATTATGGGTGGTACAAATAATTCACTAGGTAATATTACCGCAGCAGCGGAATATAACTTTTGGGTCGATCCAGAAGCTGCAAGAATCGTATTGCATTCCGGGGTTCCTATTACACTTGTAGGATGGGATATGTGTACCAAATTCTCGATTATGGATGATAGAGATCACGAAGACATTGAACGTCTAGCCTCGAAAGGATCTGAATTTTTTATTCAGATTAATAAAGTCGTAAAGCAATTTAACAAAAAAGTGCATCGACTAAATGGAACGACCCATCCAGATACATTGCTCGTAGCAATTGCCGCGAACGAAGACGTGATGACAAAAGCCACGAAATATTATGTAGATGTGGAAACAAAAGGGGAGTTAACGAGAGGTTATAGTCTGGTCGATAGGAACAATCGTAGTGGAAAAGAACCGAATGTTATCGTTTGTGAAGAAGTGAATCGAGACATGTTTAAGGATCAATTATTGGACGTATTAAAATCCTTTTAACTTCATTGTGAACACACCAAGAGAGAGGAAAACATACTATGCAAATTTTATGGGGAATGTTAGGAATCGTCGTTATATTAGGTATTGCCTTTTTACTATCTACAAATAAAAAAGCAATCAATGCTCGCACTGTCATCGGTGCACTTTTACTTCAAATTACCTTTGGAGTTATTGTCTTAAAGTGGGAAACAGGTAGTCAGATATTAGGCTGGATCACGAATTTCGTACAAAGTATTATTAATACTTCGAATGAGGGGATCCAATTTATATTCGGTGGCG
Source organism: Oceanobacillus rekensis (assembly GCF_002153375.1). Lineage (GTDB taxonomy): Bacteria > Bacillota > Bacilli > Bacillales > Amphibacillaceae > Oceanobacillus > Oceanobacillus rekensis. Next base: position 138,000 of record NZ_MTBQ01000008.1, on the reverse strand, counting down.
TACTTGCTGGGGAAGGCGTACAATTTGTATTTGCCTTTCAGGTGCTTACCGTAATTATCTTTTTCTCATCTCTTATTTCTGTCTTGTTTTATTTAGGAATCATGCAGTTTATCACAAAAGCGGTTGGAGGATTTTTAGCCAAAATGTTAAAAACTTCACAGCCTGAATCCATGTCCGCTGCAGCGAATATATTTATCGGAATTACGGAGGCACCACTCGTCGTGAAGCCATATTTAGAAAAAATGTCTAAATCAGAATTATTTGCTGTCATGACAGGTGGAGCCGCTTCTGTCTCGGGTTCTGTGCTAGTTGGATACTCCCTTCTTGGTGTTCCACTAGACTATCTAATTGCTGCAGCATTTATGGCTGCTCCAGCTGGTCTACTAATGGCAAAAATGTTATTACCAGAAACGGAGACACAAACAGAGAACGAAGTGATAAAACTAGAAAGAGATAAAGATACCGTTAATATCATTGATGCGGCTTCGAAAGGTGCATCAACCGGACTAAAAATTGCGCTAAATATCGGTGCACTAATCCTTGCGTTTATCTCCCTTATTGCATTAGTGAACCTTGGTCTTGAATGGATCGGTGGTATTGTCGGTTTTGATAATCTTACACTAGAACGTATTCTTGGCTTCCTATTAGCTCCATTAGCATTCGTGATCGGTGTTCCTTGGGATGAAGCACTGCAAGCAGGGTCGTATATTGGACAAAAATTTGTTTTAAATGAATTTGTAGCATTTAGTACTTTTGCGCAAGATATAGACACATTTTCAAATAAAACCGTAGCGATCATCAGCTTTGCTTTATGTGGATTTGCAAACTTAGGCGCGATCGGTATGTTAATTGGAGGTATTGGCGGACTTGCTCCATCTCGCCGTGAATTTCTTGCAAGATATAGCTTCCTTGCCATTATTGGCGGTACATTAGCAAACCTATTAAGTGCAGCGATTGCTGGAATGTTATTATAAGATGGGGACAGAGGGACAGGCATGTGTGGTGCACCCCAGTTCCTTGTCCCAGGCCAATTGCGTTAAAGCGATAGCGAACAGTGCTAAGTACTGTTCGCTATTTCTTGTTAAAATTTATGGAGAGCTGGCGTCCAATAATAGTAGGTTATAATGACTAAATGCCAGAGGTAAGTCAGATATTCTTGCCCGAGTTGAATCAGCAGGAGTTATCACTTTTCCAGCCATTGATGAAAACAATAGAACAAACAATACATGCGGATGGTTATTCGGGTAATTATGAGCTTGATATAAAGCGTCAGTACCTTGCTACGTTAAAGTGAAAGCGAAGTGGTAACTGCCCCGATTCCCCCAAATAAGAAATCCCTAAATTGTCGCATTAAAAAGCGATCAATTTAGGGATTTTATTTTAAATTATAAACTACATATTTATTTTAAAGGGTTAAATGGTATCTTTTCCACCATCAACAATGTAAGTTTGACCAATAATCAGGTTCCTGTTCCCCATCGCTTTAATACTGTAAAGCGTTGGGGGACAGGAACTATTTCTTTAAGTAGGTGCGGTTTTTAAATTTTATATTATCAGTAAGAAAATACGAAACCAAAACATTATAAAAAGCACCCTTCCTTTAAAAAACAGTGCCAGTGTTTATTCAAATTCACCGATTGTGAATTCGGTACTCATCTAACCGTTTTAATCATACTCTTATAAAAAGAGAAAAATAAGAGGAGGTCAAGTTAGTTGAAAGCCGTTACTGTTAGATTACAACCCATTGTAAGGAATATTAATTTACCCACCGTCTTGACAACGACCATACTTCCAGGTGACTCCATGGAAACATTATTTATGGCAACCCAAGTAGGAGAAATATTTTACATAGGAAATCGGGATATAAGGCTATTTTTAGATATTCGTTCTTCAATCATAGAACTAGGTGCTGATGGTGGATATGATGAACGGGGATTGTTAGGACTGGCATTTCATCCTGAATTTTATGATAACGGTTTGTTCTATCTTCATTATTCGGTGGCTGGAACACAAGGACCAGGGGCTCTTCCTAAAGACTTTCATCCTGACCCGTGTGATCCTAATACGTTAAATTTAAAGTGGGTAAACAGAGAATCGTTATATGATCATATTGATACCGTTGAAGAATGGTGTTTACAGGTTAATGGTATGCCTCAAAAACGACGTACATTACTTAACCTAAGAAGACCATTTTCCAATCATAATGGTGTCAATAGTTTAAACTTCTCGCCTGAAACAGGAAAACTAGTGCTAACAACTGGAGACGGTGGATCAGGCTATGATCCATTTAATTTAAGTCAGGATAATATGGAAATAGCCGGTAAAATTATTGAAATCGATGTGTGCCAGAATACATTGATCAACAACCCACCCGTTGTTACGCGTTTTAATGAACTTCCCGCAACGATTCAGGATTCACTTACCGTAATGGCCAAAGGGGTTCGCAACATACCGGGGATTTCGTTTCAACGGGTTGATAATCAGTACATGAAATATACGGGGATTGTTGGACAGGATTTGGTAGAGTCCATCTTTTCATTCGGAAGTTATCAACCAATACCGGTTACCGAGCTTCAGGATTCTGAAAGTCACCGGGAAGGGTTGGTTAACTTTGGCTGGCGAGGATGGGAAGGTGCTTTTCCTACGTCGATTCTAGAAGACTGCAATCATAATTCGTCCATAGATAAGAAAACAATTGCTTATTACGATGAAGCAGTAGCACTTTCAGGGAGTCGTCTCAAGCCTTTAACTAGTTATTTTCATCAAGATAAAAGACCTGATAAGTTTGAAGGAACTGCACTTACAGGAGTGCAACCCTATATGGGAAATGCAATTCCAAGTTTAACAGGAAGTGTTGTATTTACCGATATCGCAAGGAAAGAATCTCAATCTCCGGTTAGAGGTGCTTTAGCCTATACGAGAGTGAGACCAGACGGTAAACAAAATGATTTCAGTGTAATCCAAACCGATTATGATTTTGGGTCACAATCTGCTTATTATGTTAGTCTGGGAACGAATCTAAATCAAAGTCGGCTATTTTTAGGGGTTTACAACTCTATGCTAGTGACTGATTTAAACCAGGGCACCATTTTTGAGATTGTTTGATGAACTAGAGAGAATTACTAAACGATTATCATTATTTTTATCCTTTTAAAAATAATTAAAGCAACCTCAACCCATAACCAGCTATAAAGGAAAGCAAATAAAGCAATACCTCCAGTTGTTAGAAGAGAAAAGGAATCAGAGGCAACTGGGCCTAAAACTGGAAAGTGGAAAATATATAGAAGAATCATAACCCCCAGCATTAAAGCAATTGCACCAGAAGCAATCATACTTATTCTCATTCTAAAAATGGAAAAAGCTGCTCCTAAGCCAAGTCCTAATAATCCTGTAGTAAAGGGAAATATAATTAGTTCCGTTGGCTGTAAGATGAATAACAGCATAATGGTCAGAAAATAGGACATTACTCCAAATCGAATAGAAAACATGGAACATAACAGGATAGGTGCAGTAGCAAGCGGACTTATAAAATATCCTATACCAGGTAGAAGACCGCCTGCAGTCTGGAGAATGGCAGCGATACAGGCAAAAATAGACACTATAAGGAGCTTCCTTACTTTTTTATAGTTACTGAATGTTTTTTGAGATAAATGAACCTCATCAGAAATAGATTTTAAAAAATACAACTTTTCACCTCATTTTTAATAATTTATATGGCATATACATTATATTTCTATTAATCAGGGGTGGAACTTATGATTGTCGAAACATTCATATCTTGCGACTATGGGGTCAATTTTTATATTGTTACAAATAAAAAGAATGTACTTGGAACGTCATATAAAATTCGACACTAAATAGATTTTAGCCTATAAATTACGTTAGAAACCTGAAGGGACTGACTTATAGATCATTATTGTAAAGGCTTGTAGTATGTTTATATACTACAAGCCTTTAAGTATGTATAGATTGATTGTGGTGAATCGCACATTAAATGTTCTAATGATAGAATGAAAATGCAGACATAATTGCAGCTAAAAAACGGAGTGAACATAGATGGAAATACGAGATTTATTTGAGTTAGAAAATGATACAGACTTTCAGAAAATCAATCAGCAGGTAAATTCATTCAACGCAAAGATGCATGTGGAGCTGCCAGTACTTGATGATACGGAAATTAAAGTTCAAGATACATTTAAAAAATGGATGGAAACAAAAGGCATAAGTGAAAATCACTATCGTGTATCTAAGCGACATCTACCCTTTGAAATCCTATTATTTGATGCGTATAAAGAGAAGCTAGGAGAAACAAGAGAAAAGTGGTGGTGGCATAATGGACCATTTTTATTTTGGATTAGTATTAACGAAGGATCATTATACTTTACGTTAGAGGTTGGCCCGATAGAAGCAGATAAACGGGTTCTGTTAATGGAAAAATTGAAAGAACAAGGAATTATGTTTCATAAAAAGGGACTTACAATTAAAGCGAAATACAATCGGATTCATACTGAGACAGTGTCTATTGAGGGATTGGAAGAGGCAGCGCTGTTGGATGTTTTTAATGGGTTCTATGAAAATGAGGATTTGCAGGGTATTTTGGGGAAGCTTGAGGTTGTTTATGATGAGTGGGATCCTTATCACAAATAGAGGGAAGTTTTTTTGGTGAATTTAGCGACTTGGACAAAAAGAACTATAAACTTAGCTTTGCATAGAATCCAGAATTGAATTGGACAAGAAATTATGATTTTAAATAGTAAAGCCCTTCTACAATTGAGTGGGAATAAAGACATAACTTGATTTGAAGAGAGAACGCCTATTTAACAGTATTTATACTAATCTAGACGGAAGAAATAAGTTAAAAATTATATAGTTCCCTACCATAATCCCTACCATCTTATTTTTGGTAGGGGTTATTTTTCAAATTATACATCTAAAATTTGATGAGATATAAATGGAAAATTTTTTCAATAATCTTAATATGATTTGTGGTTTTAAGTATGAATTAAGCCCCGTTGAGTCTGACCTATGGTGCGGAGATGTGTGGTGAAATTGTAGTCAAAAAAAAAAGAGCCTCCTGAGTGAGGCTTTAATTATTGTTATGTTTATTTTTATTCATCTTTATTATTAGAATCCTTATTAATATATTCAATTCCATTTGCTATTGCGTTTGTGACAAATATTTGATAAAGATTTATCAAGAAACATTTTACTTCAACTAGTAAGTTTATAATAAATGTTAAATAAAGTGAGTATGCTAAAGTAAATAATAAGTAATTTAACTCATTATTAAAAATAGGAATACTCCAATCTGATTCGATATTAAAGAAAAATATACCAAGAAAAAAATTTAGTATTATAGAGAAAAGATAAACTACCGAGAAAGATAAAAAGAAAAAGTTATATTCTTTGAACTTACTATACTCTCCTCCCGAAACTTCCATAAGCGTTATAAGAGTCTTGCCACTAACAAGAGCTTGAAATATAGCATAGCCAGTAATCGCAATTGTAAGAATAGGTATTAGCACAATATTAATCGTGTTAATACTTTCTAAGACAGAATTAACCGGCTCTTTTATCTTTAATATTGTATTAAAGCTAAAAAATAAAAACACAAATACAAAAAGCAAAAATTCCCATCTTCTTCTTGTTGGTAACATTACTTTTAAAGCACTCAAAATAACTTTGTCCGAATTCTTATCTTTTAAAAGATCAGATATTGATTCGCGTAATTTATCATTCAAAGATATCACCTATTCTGATCATAAAACTCTTCAAATTGGGAATAATATTTGTCATACAACTTCTTGTTTTCTTCACTTAATGTGTTATATCCTTCCTGGTTAATAACCTTTCCAGAAATCACATTTAGATTTTCACTAAAAGAAAATTCTTCGTCTAATTGTATGTGAGATGTCTCACTGAAATCATTATGCTTCAATGTTCTTTTTCTTCCGTCATTATAGTGAACTCTAAGAGTAGGTTTTGCTAAAGCTTCTGTTTCCTCAATAATCTTGCCTACCTCATCGTGATTTTTAGGGGTATTTATCGTTGTGTTCCCAGTTTTACTTCCAGCTCGTTCAAGCATATTCCCTAGGTATTCAAATGTATCTTCATGTGATACATCTCTATTCTTCGGGAAAAACTTTAATGTTAAGTATTCAATTTTAGATACTTCTTTTAATTCCTCTTTTATTGTGCCGGAATGAGGAATCGATACAACATTTACGTACGGTCTAGGTAACTTCTCTTCACCTGAACTTAATTTTTGATTGTAATTATTTACATAATCAAGCAGTAGATATTTTGAAGCTTTTTCGAAGTCTTTTAAGGTTGGGCTCCCTTTCTGGTTTTTGACTATAGTCATTCTATGATTCTTAAGGTTAATCATGAAATACGAATAGGGATCTGAAGGAATTTTTTTATCAGTTGGTATTAGATTGCCTAGCTCATCATAATTAGATTTTACTTCAAGTTCGGTTCTTTTAACAATTAACCCACCTATAACAAATACACCATTTTGCATCGTTAACATTATATTTTCAAAAACAAAAAAGTCTTTCCTACTTGGATCTTTGGATATTTTTTCTCCCTCTTTAAATGCTGGAAAAACTATATCGAAAAAGTAATCTAGCATCGGATCGTTATTCCTACCAAAAGTACAATTAAAGTTTCCTACAAATAACTGCTTATCTTGTAACATATTGAATCCCCCTGATTGTCTTTTTAAATTTATTGTAATACATATTCGACGAAAAAGGGGCTATTTCCCAGTTATTTATATTGCGAATAAAATCGGAAACTAAATTTATTAATATTTGTATACCTTGAGTACACTCTGGTTAAACAAATGGAAATGTAGTACTATCAATATATAGGTTTGTTCAAACTGACTTGTTCAATGAATGAGGTGGAAAAGTTGATTATTGGATATGCCAGGGTTAGTTCAAAAAAACAAAACCTCGCTCGGCAGATAAAAGAACTTGAGGCATTTGGTTGTGACCGTATCATTAAAGAAAAAGAATCAGGTAAAAACTTTAAAGAACGTACAGCCTATAATGAAATGCGGTCTAAAATGCGCTTTGGGGATGTTTTGGTTGTTCATGATCTCAGCCGATTTGGAAGGAACAAGCAAGAAATCCGGGACGAATGGAAAGCATTAATGGATGAAGACATTGATATTGTTGTCCTGAATATGCCGGTTCTTGATACTAGGAAATATAGAGAACTGGAAGGTATGGGGCAATTAGTCTCTGATTTAGTGTTAACATTGCTCTCTTGGATGGTCGATGAGGAAAGAGAACGGATAAGGGTAGCACAAAAAGAAGGTATAGAAATTGCTAAGAAAGAGGGCAAATTCCGGGGTGGTAAGAAAAAGTATCATGTTGGGGCTACTGGTAAAGATAAAGTTATTTATGACAGAGTGGTACAATTGTTAGAAGAAAAAAATAGTGTGATGGACATACATCGAGAAGTGGGTATTTCAAGGAACACTATTTATGATATTAAAAGAAACATTGAAGAAATAGAAAATAATAGAAGGTTGAGGAAATACGATGTCTGAATTAAATTCAAAATTATTTAGTGCTGCAGATAGCTTGCGCAGTAAAATGGATGCGTCCGAATATAAAGATTACTTACTGGGGGTAATTTTCTACAAGTACTTATCGGATAAATTATTAGTAAAAGTAGTAGAGTTGGCAGATGAATCACCAGAAGAATACAACACACAAGAAAAACAAGCAGCATTATATCGAGATTTATTAGCAGATGAAGATGTGAAAGATGACTTAATTGAAACACTTGTTGATACGCTAGGACATCATATCGAGCCAGATTATTTATTTAATGTATTAGCTGAACAAGCAAAGCAAAATACATTCCAATTAAATGATTTGAACAGGGCATTTATCAATTTATCAACGAGTTACGACCAATTCAGTGGTTTGTTCGATGATGTTGATTTAACTTCGAAAAAACTAGGGTCAGACGATCAGCAACGAAACATTACAATCTCTGAGGTCTTAAAGAAACTACATGAAATTGATGTGATTGGTCACGATGGTGACGTTATTGGTGATGCCTATGAGTTTTTAATCGGTGAATTTGCTTCAGAAGCTGGAAAAAAAGCTGGAGAATTCTATACACCAAGCAAAGTATCAGACATGATGGCGCAAATTGTTACGATTGATCAAGAGGATCGGAAATTGTTTAGTGTCTATGACCCGACAATGGGATCTGGCTCATTGATGCTTAATGTACGAAATTATCTTAATCACCCGGATAGCGTGAAATATCATGGACAGGAACTAAACACAACTACGTACAACTTGGCGAAGATGAACTTAATCTTGCATGGCGTTCGCAAAGAAGATATGCGTCTGCGTAATGGTGATACATTAAACAAAGATTGGCCGACAGATGAGCCTTATTTATTTGATTCTGTTTTAATGAATCCACCATATTCAGCAAAATGGTCATCTGACGCATCTTTCTTAGATGATTCACGTTTCAATCGATATGGCAAACTAGCACCGAAATCTAAAGCGGATTTCTCCTTTCTCCTGCATGGTTACTATCATATGAAGGACTCTGGAACAATGGCTATCGTCCTGCCACATGGTGTCTTATTCCGTGGTGCGGCAGAAGGCACCATTCGACAGAAGTTATTAGAAGATGGCAGTATTGATGCAGTAATTGGTATGCCAGCGAATCTGTTCTTTGGAACGTCGATTCCTACAACTGTCATCATTTTAAAGAAAAATAGAAACAACCGTGATGTATTCTTTATAGATGCGAGTAAAGAGTTTACTAAAGGAAAAAGCCAAAACAAGCTAACAACAGAAAATATAGATAAGATTGTTGAAACGTATAAAAACCGAGAAGACGTGGAGAAGTATGCGTACTTAGCTTCTTTTGAAAAAATTCAAGAGAATGAGTTTAATTTAAACATACCGCGTTATGTAGATACGTTTGAAGAAGAAAAGCCAGTTGATATGGCCGCGCTTGGGGCATCGATTCAAGATATTCGGAAAGATAAAGCGGAATTGGAAGATAGTTTGTATGAAACTATTTCTTCACTGCAATATGACAAGGAAAATGATGAATGGATTAAAGGCGCATTAGAGGTGTTTAATCGTGGGAAATAATAAGATACCAGGGATTAGGTTTCCTGGTTTTAACGAGTATTGGGAAGACCGTAAATTAGATGAAATTTTAAAAGAAAGAAAAGTAAAACAAAAAATTTCAGAAGAAGCACCACTTCTAGCATTTGCTGCTGGCCAAGGAGTTATTGGTCGTAGTGAGAGAAAAACTAATAATAGAGATTTCTTAACAAAAGATTCTACAAAAAAAACATATTTGCTAACTAAATTAGATGATATTGTTTATAACCCCTCAAACTTAAAATATGGAGCGATTGATAGAAACAAACATGGTCAGGGTGTAATATCACCAATCTACGTTACATTTGAAACAAATCAAATACCATCATTTATTGAATTAATTGTTAAAAGCAATGCATTTAAACAGCGAGCTCTACAATATGAAGAAGGAACAGTTACAAAGCGCCAATCTGTTAAACCGGAAAACCTCCTATCTTTAAATATAGTATTGCCAATTTCTAAAAATGAGCAAATTGAGATTGGAGATTTTTTTGATGAATTAGACGATACAATTGCTATTCATGAGCAAGAACTAGAAACCCTCAAACAATCAAAAGAGGGCTTCTTGCAAAAAATGTTTCCACAAGAAGGAGAGACTGTACCTGAAATTAGGTTTCCGGGTTTTACTAACACTTGGGAACAGCGTAAACTTCGTGAAATGTTGGCAGAGCCTGTTACTGATGGACCTCATGAAACTCCCAAACTTGAAGAGAGTGGAATCCCATTTATCTCAGTTGATGCAATCGTTGATAATCAGATTGATTTTGACAGAAAACGTGGATATATTTCTGAAGAGACTGATGAGTTGTACTCTAAAAAGTACAGACCTCAATATCACGATGTCTTCTTGGTTAAGTCAGGTTCAACTGTGGGTAAGACGGCAATCGTTGAAACTAAAGAGCGTTTTAATATTTGGTCTCCATTAGCTGCCATGCGCGTTGGTGAAGTGTCTGATCCGTACTTTTTGTATTTCTTATTGCAAACAAGAAAGATGCAAAACCAAGTAAAAGATAAAGCATCTACCGGTACTCAGCCAAATTTAGGTATGCGAGAACTTGAAAAATTCCATACACAAATCACGCCTAATCTTGAGGAACAAAAGAAAATCGGTGCCTTTTTCCAGCAACTCGACAATCTCATCACTCTTCATCAGCAAGAACTAGAAATCCTAAAACAAACCAAAAAAGCTTTCCTACAAAAAATGTTCGTATAAGTGATAAAAAAGTGGAAAGGAGGAGAGTCATGACAAATCTATCTCTCAACAATGAATCCGAAGTCGAACGCCGACTCATTGAAGTGCTAGGAGAAGGATATAATCAATGGAATTATCGTCCAGAACTAAAGTCAGAAGCTGATTTATGGAATAATTTACGGCAGATTATTACGCAAAATAACTTATCAGAAATTGGTGAACATCCGATTACAGATAAAGAATTCGACACGATTAAAACAGAACTTTTACTACGAACAAAAACTCCGTTTGAAGCCGCGAAATGGCTTAAAGGGGAGAATGGCATTGCTCGTATTACGATTGAACGAGAAAATGTTGAATTGGGACCGATGTCAGTCGTATTGTACTCGAATCATGATATTGGCGGAGGAATTTCACGGTATGAAGTCGTTCATCAAATCGCCAAGCAAAAAGCATCGGTAGAAGATAGGAATCGTCGCTTTGATGTAACGCTCTTAATTAATGGTTTGCCAATTGTTCAAATTGAATTAAAACAAGCGAGCGCGAAAGATGGTGTGTTTCAAGCATTTAATCAAATTAAGAAGTATGCAGAAGAAGGAATGTTTCGTGGGAATATCTTTTCTACGCTGCAACTATTCGTAGTTTCCAATGAACAAACGACACGCTATTTTGCCAATGCCATGCCGAAAGATATGCATAAGAAATTTCTCTTTAGCTGGCGAACGACAGACAATCAAAAAATAGAGAATCTCTATGAATTTGTGAAACAAGCGTTAAATATTCCCGATGCGCACCGGTTAGTTGCTGATTATACGATTGTAAGTGAAGACCAAGATAATAAAGTGTTAATGGTCTTAAAACCGTATCAAATCCATGCCATCCAAGCGTTATATAGATCTGCAAGTAAACATGAGTCCGGCTATATTTGGCACGCGACAGGTTCAGGTAAAACATTAACGAGTTTTGTTTCTACAAAGTTACTCGCTAAAAAACCGGGTGTAGACCGGACGATTATGCTCATTGACCGGAAAGACTTAGATAGCCAGACAACTTCCGAATTTACAAAATTTGCATCGGAGTATAATACGGGAATTTCAACTGGCAATGCACGGTCGAATAGTTTAATTGTCGGAACAGGGAGTGCGAAAGAATTAAGTGATACGTTGCTATCGGATGCGAATACCAATACAGTCATCATTACGACGCGTCAAAAGCTAGAATCTGCTATTAGATATGCAGAAAAGGTAGAAGAGAAGAAAGGTACACAACGTTTTAAAAAATTACTTGGCCAACATATCGTCTTTATTGTTGATGAATGTCATCGTGCTTTAAGCGCCGAAGGAATGGAGGACATGAAAGAATTTTTCCCTAATTCCACCTGGTTTGGATTTACTGGAACACCGATATTTGAAGTTAATAAAAAGCAGGCGAAAGGGAACTTAGCAAGGACAACACGTGACCAATATGGCGATGTCTTGCATACCTACACGATTAAAAATGCGCTAGAAGATGGTGCGGTGCTAGGCTTTCAAGTCGAACATGAAAATACAATTGAGCAAACATCGGTGAAAAATACTATTTTTGATCAACTGCGAGTACTTACCAAGTACGCAGATTATACAGATGAGGAAATAAATCGATTGATTGACCAAATGGATGGAATCGAGCAAGAGACCTATCTTGATCCTGCTATTTATGAAAAGGAAGAGCATATTCAACAGGTGATTCGGAAGATTTTCAGACCAAATAATGCTTATATGAAATTTAATTTTGAAAACGGTCGTCCGCAAAAGTCTGCCATTTTAACAACGAGTTCGATTAATATGGCAAAACAGTATTATCATGCGATAAAAGAGATGACGAAGGATCCAGAATGGTTACAGAATGTGTTTGCTAATCAACCAATTCGAACAGGAAGAACAATGGAAGATCCAGATTTTCCGCGAATTGCGATTACATATTCTTTACAAGAAAACGATGAAAAGGCAGCAGCAAACCAAGATGAAATGAAGGAAATTATAAAAGAATACAACGATTATTACGATACTGCATGGTCGCTCGAGAGTATCGATCGCTACAATGGTGATATTAATAATCGCTTGGCACGTAAAAGAGCAGAGTTTAAAGAGTTTGGAAAACAAGTGGATCTTGTTATTGTTGTTGAGCGTTTATTAACTGGTTTTGATGCACCGACTGTCCAAACTTTGTTTGTAGATCGTAATTTGGAATATGCCAATTTGATTCAAGCTTTTTCGCGAACAAACCGAACCTATCCTGGTAAAGAAAAGGGATTAATCGTGACTTTCCGAAAGCCACATACGATGGAATACAATGTCCAAGAGGCAACCAAAGTGTATTCTAATGAAGATGAAGCATCGACACTCATTTATCCAACGTATGAGGAATCAAAGAAACGTTTCAAAAAAGCGCATAAAAAGTTAAAAAGTGTTTCGCCAAATATTGGAGAAATCGATGAGCATACAGCAATTGAAACGCGAGTAGAATTTGTAAAAGCATTCCAAGAGTTTAATAATGCGTATGAAGCACTCGTCACATATAACGAATACAACGATGATGTGGAATCTTCCAAAGCGTTGCAAGGTCAAGTGAAGATTATCGAAGAATCTGTCGGTGTTTATAATACGGTGAAAGGTTCATTAATCGAGGTAGATGATGGTGGAGGAGGAGAAGAAGTAGATTTCTCTGATATTGAATTTTACGGGGAAAATGCTGTTAAAATTTATGATGTGGACTCAAGCTATATTGACAAGTTACTAGAAACCTACTCAGCCAATAATAAGAATATTCGTGATGATATTGAGAACGCCTTGCAAAAATTAGAGAAGAAAGAAATCGTTAAAGAAGTGTACCGTGCGATTTTAAATGCGATTGATGATGAGGAAGTTGCTGCAGATGAAGATATTTTCATTGTCAAACGTGCTTACTTCACAGATGCACAAAATAAAGCGATTGTAGACTTTGCGAACACATGGTTTGTTGACAAAGAAGCACTCCATTTATCAAAGGTTCAATATCTAGTTGGAATGGATCCAATACCAAATATTAGTGACATAATTAATAGCAGGGATTTTGAGCAGTATAAAGCTGTCAATCCTGATGCAAAGCCATTAAAATATGGACCAGAGATGAAACGACAGTGGAGAAAGATATTGGATGATGCAATTATTCCTTTGAGGGATGAGCTGAGATAACATGATTTTGAAATTAGGAAAGTTTGAATTTCAGCTTATTACTCAAATCCCCACTGATAATAAACCGCTTCAAGTAGATGTTTCCAATCCAGGAAGGATAGAAACAATTTTATCTAGAATAATTAGAGATACGGCGCTAGTACGCAATATAAAAAGTGAAAATCATTATCTGTGTCAGGTTTGTGGTACAACCATTAAATTGCCAAATGGAAAGGGATATGCAGAAGGGCATCATTTACGTCCGTTAGGTGGGGCACACCTGGGTCCTGATATAAGACAAAATATCATTATACTGTGCCCAACGCATCATACTGAATTTGATTATGGATCCATTGCCATTGAACCACATTCGCTTTTAATTAAGCATATTGACCCTAACAATCACTTTCATAATAAGAAAAGTGCCTACAATAGAGGAGATTTAGTTACTAGTTATCTTTCATATCATTATGAGAATATTTTTGAGAAATAACAATTAATTATAACAATATCCTTTTTAGATAAAGGGGAGATGGACATGTCAAATAAACTTATTACAATTGATAAAGCAAAAAAGGAAGTAGAGCGATTAAAGAAATACATAGAATTAGTTGAAAACTACGAAACTTATACATTGGAGAAGTGGATAATAAAGAGGTATGCAATTTCTAATAGCATTAGAAAAATATTAGAGGAATCTGCTGATGAAGGTATTACCAACAATGGAGTTCCGTTGGATAGAGGATACATATCCAGTGTTATTAATGGTAAGGCCACAGATGAATTACACCGGATAGTTAGATTAGGTTACAGACATAGAATTAAACCAAATAAAAGAAATTATAAAACTTTTGGTAGATAAACGGAGCAAATAAATACTCATTCATATTTGAACTTGGTTTCATCACACCTAATAGGGCATTATGGAACAGAAAATTTGTAATTTACTATTTCTAGTCAAAGGGGATATAAAAAAGAAGGTTCTTATAAACATGGCATATGATGGAAGTTAGCTGGAAGTCATGTATCAAACTTTTTACAGTATCTATTTTTTACTAATTTATATGATTAAAACGGCTTTTTCTTAATAGTAAACATAATGGTAGGAAATATGTCGTATTTTGTTCTAATTACACTTTTATTCATGTTATACTAAAGAAAAATGTAGGGAGAAATAAGTATGCTTGAGGAAAAAAATGAACTAAAAGAAGGCTATTTAATTGATTTTATATCTGGAAAACAGGTTAAAGAAACTCCTGAAGAAAGAGAAGCGGTTCAGGTTTTTTCAAAAGCTTTAGTAGAAGATTATGGTTATCCAAAAGAATATATACAAACACGGCCTCAATGGCGAGTAAAGGTGAGGCCATCGGATACAAAGAAAGAATACCCTGTTGATATTGCGATATTTACTTCTGAAGCAAAAAAAGAAGAAAACACATATATAATTGTAGAATGTAAGAAAAGATCTAGAAAGGATGGAAGGGATCAGCTAGAAGCTTATTTACGATTCTCTAAGGCTAAGTTAGGTGTTTGGTTTAATGGTGAAAATCGTCTGTTTTTATTGAAGTCAGAAAAAGACGGGGAAGTACACTTCAATGAAATCCCTAATATTCCAATTTATGGTCAAAGAATTGAAGATATTGGATATTTTAAACGCATGGACCTAAAACCTGCACATAATTTAAAAAGTGTATTTAAAGCTATACGTAACTATTTAGCAGCAAATGCTGTTGGAATAACTAGAGATGAAGTTTTTGCACAACAATTGATAAATCTTATTTTCTGTAAGATTTATGATGAAAGATTTACTAGAACAGATGATGTTGTAACTTTTAGAGCAGGAATTGGAGAAAAAAGCAATAAAGTTAAAGAAAGAATAGTTACCTTGTTTGAAAAGGTTAAAATGCAATATGATGATGTCATCGAAGTTGCTGATTCAATTATTCTTGATGAAGAATCATTAACATACGTTGTCGGGGAATTGCAAAACTATTGTTTAGTTGATAGTGAAAGGGATGCTGTAGCTGAAGCATTTGAAATTTTTATCGGTCCTTCTTTAAAAGGCGGTCAAGGGCAATTCTTTACACCGCGAAATGTGGTTAAAATGATTATAGATATGGTAGATCCCGGTATTAATGACAAAATAATTGACCCAGCATGTGGAAGTGGTGGATTCTTAGTTGAAGGTCTAAGGTATGTGTGGAATAAGGTCGAACAGCAAGGTAAAGAATATGGATGGCCAGATCATGAGATATTTGCTGAAAAACAAAAAGTTGCTATTAGAAACTTTAGAGGAATAGATAAAGATAATTTCTTAAGTAAGGTAGCGAAGGCATATATGGCTATACTGGGCGATGGTCGTGGTGGAGTTTATTGTGAAAATAGCTTGGAAAGTAATTTTAATTGGTCCGACGATACTAGGAGTGAAATTAACTTTGGTGGCTTTGATGTGGTTTTAACAAATCCACCTTTTGGAAAAAAGCTCGCAATAGATTCTGATGATATATTAAATAATTATGAATTAGGACATGTCTGGAAGCAAAATAAAGATAACGATACATTTGAAAAAGGTAAACTTCAAGATAAACAACCGCCTCAAATACTTTTTATTGAGCGTTGTTTGGATTTATTAGCACCTGGTGGTAAGCTTGGAATAGTTTTATTAGAGAGTATATTTGGTATGCCGAAATACAGGTATGTTGTTGATTATTTAACAAAGCAAACTAAGATACTAGCAATAGTTACTTTACCTGAAGATTTATTTCAACCGCATACGCATGCAAAAACTTGCGTAGTAATATGTGAAAAAACTGATAATGTCCCTGATAATTATAATATCTTTATGAGTGATGTCAAGTGGTGTGGTCATGACAGTCGTGGAAATCCTACTTATAGAATTAATGAAGAGGGTGAACAAATATTACTAGATGATATACCAAAAGTTGCTGAAATTTTTCATAGGAAGAGTGCAATAAAAAATGATTAGTTTTATGTTGAATTCTAAACAAATTAAGAATGATATATATATACCGAAATATTATGATCCTGAAATAAAAGATGTATTAAGTGAATTAAGCGAATCCCATAATTGTATTACAGTAGGGGAGCTAGTTAAAAAGGGGATAATTGAACACTCCACAGGAGATGAAATTGGTAAAAGTGCGTACGGAACAGGTGATATCCCCTTTGTTAGGACTTCTGATATATCCAACTGGGAAATAAAAACTATTCCAAAACAAGGCGTTGCTAGAGATATTTATGATGAGTACGTAGAAAAACAGGATGTACAAGAAGGAGATATACTCTTAGTAAGAGATGGAACGTATTTAATTGGACATAATTGTTTTATAACTAAATTAGATAAAGAGATAATTTATCAATCACATATAATAAAAATTAGAATGAAAAGCACTGATGAACTCGAACCAGAGCTTTTCTTCTTATTACTTAATTCAGATATAGTTCAAAGACAAATAAGGTCTGTTCAATTTACTGCTGACATAATTGATACAATTGGTCAAAGGTTCAATGAAATAATAATACCAATTCCAAAGTCAAAAAAATTAAGAAAAGAAATTGTTTCTTCTGCTCAAACTGCAATAAAAACAAGGAACACAGGTAAGGCATTTATAAAACATAGCCCTAAGATTATTGAAGAAGTACTTTTGACAGGAACACCTGAAGCTGTTAATAAGTATAAAGCACTTTCGATAGATGAAATCGCCGAAGTCGTTTCTTCTGATACTGTTACCTTAGAATTTGGTGGATTTAATAACTTTACAATTTCTTCAAGTTCTATTGAAAATAATATCCTCATACCTAAATATTATGATCCATCAATTAAAGAGGAGTTAGAAAAATTACAAGAAAAATGTACCTTAATTTCAATGGGAGAGTTGAAGAAAAAAAATATTATTAGTTATTTTACTGGTGATGAAATAGGAAAAATGGCATATGGAACTGGAGATATTCCATTTTTAAGAACAAGTGACTTTTCCAATTGGGAAATAAAATATAATGCAAAACAAGGTATTTCAGAGGATATTTATAATGAATATGCAGAAAAGCAAGATGTTAAGGCTGAAGATATTTTATTAGTACGTGACGGTACCTATTTAATAGGTACTTCCTGTATGATAACCACTTATAATGAGAAGTCTTTGTTTTGTGGTGGCTTATACAAAATTAGGAGTTTGGAAAAGCAGTATTTAGATCCTTATCTTTTGCTAGGTTTATTAAACTCATATATCGTTAAACGTCAAATTAGAACCAAACAGTTTACTCGAGATGTAATTGATACAATTGGTAATAGATTAGATGAAGTAATAATTCCTATTCCAAATGCTGAAGAAACAAAGCAATCTATTAGTGATACTATTAAAGAAACAATTAATTCTCGTATAGAAGCTAGACAATCAATTAATGAGCTCGCAAAAGAGGCGTCTACTATAGTTAAATAGAGCAATTTTAATTCAGTATTAATCAATGATGCATGACAAAGCACAAGATTACGTACGAATGCTGTGCTTTGTCTCTTTATTAGCCTCCCAAAGATTCCTTTCTAATAAAATTAAGATAATTGCTTTAGCTCACAACATATAATTACATTCATTATGCTATGTGGGATATTATAAAAATAGCCAAACTTTTGAACATGTTTGTTGAAGTTACCATTTATTCAATTATATACAGGCATAAAAGAACCTAAAAGATTCGGTCTAAGCAAATCTTTCCACTGGTTTAGGCTGTGCGAAATAAAATCTAGCCAACAAAGGTAGGCTTTATCTAAGAGTAACAAAAGAGTAACGCAATACCGTGAAAAACAGTTATCCATTGTTTTAAATATTACAAGACGTACCCTGTGAAAATGTTTGTATGCCGCACGTTAATCAACTTATGTTATCTGTCGTGAAATATGTTACAAACAAAAGGACTTATGGGCGGCATGATGTAAACTTATACTAGCGAGACTTTTGAATGGGAATTGGGAATATATTATAGGTATTAGAAATTTAGTAAGCTCTAAATAAAAAATATTGGCTTTAGAATAATTAACAACAATAGAAGTCTTATCATTCAAACCAATTATATCTGGAAGACTATCTAAAAAGTTATGAAATTCAAGTCGGTTTCCAAAGCTAAATGCAGTCAATTCCTGTAACGGCTAATACTCATTATCTTCATCTACCACTAATTGATATAATCGCATGATAAGTATCGGATCTAATTCCTCAGAAAGCGCAGGAACTCCAAGAATTTAGAGGATATACCCGCTTTATGTCGAATATGATAAGTGTAAAGGGTGGGTATTATCATAACTTTTCAATACCACTCACTGATTCAGCTAGAGCCATAATAAATCCCTTCCTACAAATACAACAGAAATAGAACATAGCTAGGGGGAGAAAAGTAACTTTTAAAAGTAACTTTAGTTTTTATTAAATCAGGAAGACTGGTTAATATGCATATGTATGGCAAAGTTCATTGTGGAGGTTGTCGGGAAAAAGTAAAACCAGAGTCTAGTAATTATAGGAGACTTTTACACGTTTGCTCATGAAGAATGCTTTCATTTGATTAAAGAACTTGAAATGGATCGAGGTTATTTTGAAAACATTGCAGGAAGATACCTTAGGATTAAAAGCCACTCATTAAATAGAGTGGAGTGGCTAATCTTTTTGTGCAATTCTCAAATCAATTCATTGGTAATCTTCATTAAACCTTTCACATATTGGTCCTTGTTATATTAAGAGCACTATCCAACAGCGCAGCACTTCCTAATATCTACTTTAAAACAGCCCAAGATTGACGTTGTTCATTAAAGCTCCTTACATACTCAATTCTACCTCGATATCAACATTTCCCTGCCTTCAGAAGAAAACACAAAAATACATGTTAATGTACGCCCCATTTGCTTTTTCAATGTGTAATACGAAATGTCTATAGGGATCTGCTTGCCATTATGAAAGGTAATAATTGTTCTAAGTTGTGGGTTTGTTAATCCGGATGCTGGTTTTATATTGGAAATGCTATGGTAGAATAACCAACTGCAATGTGGATCCGTTGTGGAATGAGTTGGAAAGGAATAGAGATCACTCCCTGGGTTGATAGGAATTGGAACCTTTCGTTTGTAACCGGTTTGGTATACGACAGCATCCCTTCTTCCGTCATACGTGGAGTGATTTTCTAAACAAGCCTTTTTGATTAGCTCGATAGGGGATTTCCGAACGATGAACTGTTCGTTATGTTCTATTACGAGGCTAGTGTCCCCTAAAGGTGTGTATGGTAACAAGGCCATTGTTTCTCTGGTAGGAATATAATCGGATTTGAATTCGTTCATGGGGGAAGAACTCCTTTACTTAACGGTGATGTATTTTAAGAACTATTGAAATAGGAGAAGTTCATTTAGCTTGGATTGTTATAGCGGCTGAAAGACAAAAAGAAAGATTTTGCTAGGATATTTTGCTTCTACATTTGGATCCATTTTATTATTCATCCTTGACGTTTTTGAGATCAATTAACTCTCTAATGTCATCTATATTCAATGCCTCGGTAATTCTTTCAATATGATTAAAGTTTATATTTTGCCTCTTTTGATTGGATAACTCAGATAAAGTAGCATGACGTATATCCGTTAAGCGAGATAATTCTCTGATAGAGATTCCCCGTTGAGCAATTAATTCATTAATTTTTATTTTAACCTTCTTTTCCATCATTTTCCCTACAATCCAGTGATATGTCTATATTGAAAAATCTACCATATCGAAATTGTTTAAGTGGTACGCTTATGCGTACCACTTTTGACTATGAAAATTAGTTAACTTACATACCCCCTCAGAAAGTTGATTTTTAGGAGGGGTTAATTTATGTATTTCTTCATTTTCCCTAGAGAAAATATTATTTTAGGCAAGGAAATGAGAAGTTAGGCAGGATGCAGCCCTTTTTGTTTTTATATAGGATTAACCTATCACCTTGCTAATTTGATAGTGGTGAAAATGAAGGAACTTATGGAAAGGGAGTAAACAAATGAATAAGGATAACGATCTGAGTTTTGAAGAAATATTTAAGCAGAATGAGCGCAGAATCTATTACCAGATGCAAAGATTAGGAATTTACGATCCGTCTAGGGAATTTTATATGGAAGGGTTATACGCCATGTGGGTTGCGTACAAGAAATATCAACCAGACAAAGGACCTCTCGCAACTTACTTCAACTACACTATCCGCAACAGATTAATTGATTTGCTACGAAAGAAAGACAGAATACTCCAAGCAGAAGAGAAAAGCCGCGAAGAATCGAAGACACAATTAATGGACGGCAATTATATCCGTAATAGTCATACTACCTATCCACTTCCGAGTGTCTCCGATATCCAACTTGATGATCCGACTCAATGGAGACAACTAAAATCACGACTAACCGAGAATCAGTGGAAGTGGGTATACTTTTACATCTTAGGAGACATGTCAGTGAAGGACATCGCCATTCAAGAAAATACCACCGACGAAGCTGTAAAAAGCTGGGGAAAAGAAGTTAGGAAAAAACTAAAAAAAATGTGTGAAGACGGCTCTTTTAACTCCTATATGAACTGATGTTGTTCCCGGCTCGTGCACTGTTACTCCCAGAATTTTGTTAAGAGGTTAATAGAATTATAGAGGCTGTTAGGAGTATGCTGGTAATTCTTTTCGCTTTTTCTAGCGCCTTGCATCAGTAGAAAGCGTTTATTAATTTGAAGGGGTGGAATCGATGAATTACATAAGACAAGTTAATGCATTTTATACTCAATTGGAGACGAATCCGTTGACAGCTACGGCAGCGAATCTTTGGCATGTGTTGATGCATGTTAATAATCGAGCAGGTTGGAAGGAGGAAATTACGGTCGCGATGTCTGTGCTCTGTAGTAAAGCAAATTTAACAGAAAGCACTTTTAAAAGAGCGAGGAAGGAATTGCAGAAGAAGGGCTATATTTGTGTGAAGTCACGAGGTGGGAATCAAGCGGCTGCATATCAGATTGTTTCGTTAGATGGGATGATGTCTCAGGGGAATGATGAGATGCCTGAGTTGAGCGGTAGTATGGGCGGAAGTGTGGACGACAGTGTGAACCACAAGATGAACCGCAATATGGACCACAGTATGAACCACAGTTTGGACCACAATGTGAGCGGAAATGCTGACCCATTAGTTAAACTAAACAATACGAAACAAAAAGATACAACAAACACAACAGACGCGATTCAATTTTTCCAGGAAAATTTCGGTTTGGTTAGCCCCTATGTTGCAGAGGATATGATTCATTGGATCGATGACCTAGGTGAGGCTTTAGTTTTGTATGCCATGAAACGTGCACTGGAACGTGGGAGTTCGAACTGGGGATATGTAAAAGCAATCCTTGATTCTTGGGTGAAGAAGGGGATTCGTAATGTGGACGATGCTCGAGCGGAAGAAGTGGAGTATCGGCGTCGTCGGGAGCAGAAATCGACACGCAAGTCAGGTGGTTATCGAACTGGTGGTAAGGTTTCTGCGGAGATTGTGCCAGATTGGTTTCGGGAGGGGAAGCACAAGGTGAAACCGAAGAGAGAGCAGAACGAGGATAAGAATGTGAATGTGGAGAAGGAGGTGGCAGAGGTAGCAAGGAGGTTGAGGGAGTATGCGAATGCGTGATGGGTTTGGTTTGTTTTGAAGCTGGAATTGAACTGAATTCTATAGCTACAATCGAGATGAGATTGAAAGAGGAGGTATTTTTAGGTGGGATAAATTTTTATTGTTTTAATGCCACCAAATGCAATGTCGTCTCGATTGTGGTTGTGGAGGTTATCTAAAAAGCAAAGCTTTTTAGATGGTTAAGGGAGATATATGTGGATAAGAAGAGAGTAACACTTTTGGAATCTAGGGAAAATGAGCAGAGAATCTATTACCAGATACAGAGACTAAACATCAGAGTTTCTCATCAGGAATTTTATCAGTGCTCGTTGCTATAGGAAATCAGGTGCCTCTCCCCCCCACCGCTTTACAGTATTAAAGCGATGGGGGACAGGTACCAATTTTTGCGGAGTATAAGTGATCGATATCAAATGAGTAATTTGAGCAAGTGGTGTTTGCTCAAAATAGGAAGTAAGATGGGCCCTGACAGCTATTTCAGATATTTCAAATGAAGAGAGATGAACCTCATATATACGTACTTAAAAGCCAGTCACGAATGAATTGATTGAAAGGTATTTGAGAAGATACGAAAGGGTACAGTCTAAAAAGCATGGAATTACAAGCAAGATTAACTGCATTAGCAGTTAATTAAAGAGGATAGCAGCAATACTATCCTCTAAAAAAGGGGCACATTTAGATTTTTTTATAGTTTTTTTTGAAATCAACTGATGGAAATAGTGGAATTCCGAAAACAAGTAATAACCACCGCCAGACATTAACGTCCGGCTTTTTTATGCCTTTTTTTCAGAAGCGATTTAACCGTACTTTCGATTAGTCGGAGAGTTGGGTGAGTAATTGCGGAACCGAATGAGCAAATAAAAAAAGGACATGAAAAAAGCTAGCTCACCACAACTAGCTTTTCCATTATCCAGGAATCTGAAACTTGGGAGAATCAGTCCCATGTATCTACATTATCATAATAGTATGACTAATAACGGAAGTCAAGCAATTAGTAGTAAAAGGGGTCCTACCAACAAAACGCGGAAAGCATACGCTAAGCATTAAAAATAATAATTTTAAATTATGTATAGGACAATCCTCCTTATCAATAAGTATTTATAAAGGAGGTGCTTGTTTGTGGGTACAATTGAGTATAGATTGCGAGATGCAGCCGATCAATTATCTGATCATGAAAAGGAAATCTTTAAAACTGAATTGGAAAGCCTTTTTACTCAGTTAAATCAGTCTAATTCAGAGGCTTTTCATCTAGGTAAATTAATAATTCTTCCAGCTGATAAGGGAATAGAAAATCCATCTAATATAAAAATTGTATCAGGTAGAAAAACCAAAATAGATCATATAACTAAACTTCAGAATGATAAATTAATGGATAGTATGAAGGAATTAAAGAAGAAGAATGATTTAAAACAAGGTCAAATCGAAAAGATAGTACGTCAGGTTAATAGATTTCAAAAAGATAATAGTCATGAAAAATCTGAGATTGAAAAGGTTATAAAGTATATGGAAAATTGTACTCAAGAAGGTGTTGATGAAAAGCAAGTAGAGAAATATATTAACGATATTGAAAAAAACTGTGATAGATTGAAAAATTCCCTTATCATCGAAAATCCAGAAATACTTACTGACCAGAACAAAGAAGAAGTTATTAATAAAATTGAAGTATTACTAAGTCATATAGATGATTTTAAAGTAAATATGGTTGTATAGATGTATTAAAGCACCTATTCGTTAGGTGCTTTAAATTTTTTTCTGCTTCACACCCCCTAATCCAACCTCACTACGATTGTAATTGTGAAAGGGAGGTGAGAAACATGGCAGTAGCAGATATCACAAAATCCACATTACAGCTGGTACTTCAAGATGGGATTGATTCCGAATCAGGATCACCAATCTTTAAGTCCAAAAGCTTCAACAACGTAAAAACCGATGCAACAGCAGATCAGCTATATGCAGTTGCAACAGCTTTGGTAGAACTCCAGGAGCGTCCACTTTACAACATTAACCGTAAGGACACGACGGATATTCGGGAGGCGTAGTAATTTAAAATCTATTAAATAGAAAGGAGTTGAAACCATGAAAAAATTAGAAATGAAGTTTACAAACCAAGATGGCAAAATTGTTACTTACTCATTGGACAAGCCTATTGAACCTGTCAATGTTGCTTCGATACATGCAGCAATGGATGAAATTATTGCACAGAATGCTTTTACTTCTACTGGTGGTGATCTTATTGAGAAGAAGAGTGCTCGTTTGGTTGAACGTATTGTGGAAGATATTGAATTAGGTTAATTAAATTAGAGCGCTTCATTATAAAAAACACATGACTAGTGGCTTTGCCTCTGGTCATGTTTTGGTAAGGAGGGAATTTACATGGAAACCTGGATACCATTCATGACTGAAGTAGGCTTTCCAATCGCGGTTACATTTTACTTGCTCCATCGTGTTGAAGGAAAGCTGAATCAATTGATTGAATCGATTCATGCGTTACCAGGAAAAATGAGATGATAGAAAGAGAGCTTCGAGGTACCGACCTCCGAAAGTAGAGTAGAAAACTAACTTTTGGGGGTGTTTTTATGGCCAAATATAGTGAGGAATTTAAAATAAGTCTGAAATTTAAGTGCCTGTCCTCCATCGCTTTAATACGGTAAAGCAGTGGGGGACAGGCACCAATTTTCGTATGGGAAATTCGGATAATATTTTTTGAAGGAATTAAAAGTTAGTTGGTGCTTTAATGATATGATAATTATAGAATGTCATTCCACTAAAGGACAGTTCAAGAACGAAAGGTGGTATATTTTGAACTAAAATTAAAGGGGGAGATTTTATGAATCCAAATATTGTAGAAAAAATTAGTCAGATAGAAAGAATAGATTATTTTGAATATTTATTCGATGCAGGAAATATGTTCCAGGATATTGTTAACTTGTCTAAAGAATATGAGGATTCAGAAGCTGAAAAAATGGCTGTGGCAGAAATCAAAGTTTTAAATTTAAACGTATATCATCCCATTATCAATAAAAATTACACCTCAAGGTTTGATGAAACTTTAGTTTCAAATAAGCGGTTTTCTGATAAAGAGATTAAGTATTTTGAACATAGGTTAACGGAAAGTTCAAATGTGGTTTTGAAGAGCAGGTATTCAGATTTTATTTATGAATATGGTCAGGGTGTCTGCTCACTAAACAAGTTTCAAATTGGGTCTCAACTGGTAAATTTAATGCTTCAAACTGCTAATATGCATTTTATTAATGCAAATCCAATAAACGGATTAGATGACTTAGCTCGTGCTTTTTATGTTTCTTTGCAGCTTAAAAATAAAACGATGATTGGCCATTGCAATGAGTTATTATTTGAATTTTTAACAAATTTAGAGGAAAGTAATTTAAGATGGGTATTAGAGTCAGCAAAAATTTCCCGCAATGTTGTATTAAGTCCACTTAGTGAATCCTTTGGAAGTGCTAAACAGCAGGTTGTATTGGAAAAATTAGAATTAGCTCGAAGTTATTATTGGGAAACACAAGAACACCATCTGCATCGGTCTGTATGTAAAGAATTAATAGAATGGTCTAAGGTTAATAAATCAGACCAAAGTGAGTATATAACGGTAATAGGCGCATCTTTTGAAGCGGAGGCAGAACACCAGCAAGGGAGAGAACACAAAAGTGAACTTGTAAAAGCTTCATTCTTAGAAAGAGCTTTGCAGCATTATATGGACTTTGGTTTTAGTGAGCATTTTGATGATTTAAAAATAAGAATTAGAACTGCTTATGAACTGGCGATTGCAAATGGTGAGTTCAAATTAATATCCTCGTCCGGTTATATTTCTCAAGAAGCAATAGAGGTTGCAATTCAGCCCTTTTTACAATTATCTCTAGAAAATGCAATTATGCATTTTGGTAGTGAAATTATGTTCATTCCAAATATTGACCGAGTAGAAACAAATACCAAAGATCAAATGCATTCATTTTCATTTTCTAATTTAGCTCGAAAGTCAGTTGTATCAGATGGTAAAAAAATCTTTCAGGCAATCGATGATAACGACTCATATAAAATGAATTTCAATCAAAATTATATGAGGGAAATCCAAACAGTGGGTAACATAATTATGCTTCCATTGATTGAAAAGTTAATTGAAAAGGGGTTAAATGCAACACATGTTATGAACAGCCTTCGATCTTGGGGGAATATCAACAAAGAAAGTGAATCCCTAATTAAAATAGGCATCGAAAAGTTTTTTGAAAATGACTATGTTAGTTCAATGCATATCCTAGTCCCTCAACTCGAGGCACTTGTAAGAAACTTTTTTGGAAGAATTGGATATGCAACAACAGTAATTAAAAAAGGTACTGTTCAACAGGAACAAACTTTTAATGAATTTTTAGAACGCAAAGATATAAAATCATCTATGCCCAAAAAAATTCACAAATATTTATCGTTTCTTTTAGTGGAAAAGACTGGGTGTAATTTTAGAAATAGAATTGCGCATGGACTTATTCATCCGGCTGAGTGCAATATGACTAATAATATCCGAATTCTTCATTTATATTTATTGATGACGAATTTTACCTTGGAAGAAGAAAAATAAAAAAAGTAAGTGTGGAGATCATTTCGTCATGTTTTTAAAGGAGGAGTTCTTACTGGGAAATTATATTGATTGGGTACGTAAAAATAAATTATTTACTTTTTTGATCATTGTAACGGCATTTTTATTGCCAATTGTAATAGTACAAGTTTTATTTAAATTACCAGCTAAGCTTCATTTTTTTCAAGCTGAATTTTCTGCTGGAGATATAATAAGTTATAGTGCAACATTCTTAACTTTTTTAAGTACGTCCTTTTTAGGTATATTAGCCTTATACCAAAATGATAAACTGGGTAAGACTAATTCTAAACTTAGTAAAATAAACAATGAATTGGTAAGACATCAAACGAAACCCTTATTAACCGTAAATGCTTCCTTAAATGAATATGAAGGGTTAAAATGTTTTTATCGTTCAGTTGAAAGAAATGATAAAGGGTTACTTATTAATAATGGTTATAGTACAAAACCTACATATGCACCTTATCAGAGATTGAGTTTTATTAATATTGGTATGGGAGCAGCAGCCAAGGTTGAATTATATTGGTACGAGCTTACTAGTGTTGAAGGGTTAGAGGACTTAAATAATATTGATAAAAGAGATATTGAAAATTTTTATGAAAAGGTAAATTATTCTAACTTTCAATATGTTGAAGACGGAGAATTAAAAAATGGCGATTGGTTAATTTCGCCGCAAATTGATTTAGGGGTATCTGAAGAAACAAATAAAATGAATCTTGTATTTTCCTACGAGAAAAATGTAGGTTCTCTTCATGCGATAGTAGAGATTAGGTACGAAGATTTAATGGGAGAAAAATATAAAAGATTACTTTATATAGGATATTTAAATTCAAATCCGATTACGCTTCCTGTTTCCGAAATTTAAGTGCCTGTCCCTCATCGCTTTAATACGTTAAAGCGGTGGGGACAGGCACCAATTTTCTAACGCCAATTCATGTAAAGGAAAAGAGGAATCCCGAATAATCTACAACGAAAAGTATTCAAATAATGGAGGTTCTAAAAATATGTCCTATTGGATTTTTCAAGGCAATCCACAGCGTTTTACAATAGATAATGAAAAATATCCTGATCTACATGATATTAATAGTTATGTTAAAGAAGGAAAAATTATCGATTGGAGCATACGACAAAAGCACCATGTAAAAGATGTGAAAATTGGTGATCAAGTATTTATTTGGAGATCTGATGGAGAAGAACGCAATTCAGGAGGAATTATTGCTTTAACGGAAGTAGTAAAAGAACCATTTATAAAATACGATGATGTTCCTAGTGTAGAACTAAAAGTAAAAGAATTCCGATTGTCTGAAGAAGAGGGTATGCTATTAAGACATAAACTTAAAGAATTACCTGAAACGCAGAACCTACTTATAATACGTGCACCTCAAATGACAAACTATAAGATAACTGAGGAAGAATATAATTATATATCTAAATATTGGCATGAACCTAACCAGTTAAATTTGAGTGCGGAAAAGCCACTTATAGAGAAGTATCTTTACTTCTATAAAAATGAAACAGATACTCATTTGACTGAAATAGAATACATTACAGAAAGCTATAAATTCTTCCAGCAATTTAGGGACCCTAATTTCATCAAGAATATGGAGTGGGAGAACTTTCAAAAGATAGGAGATCATGTTAATGCCTATCGTATGGCTATTGCTAGAAGTCGTGCTTTTGGTCGCATGAATGCGACTTTGGAAAAATACCGAGAAAGCTTTTACCACCTCATTCATGGTGAGGATTCTATAGAGGTTCGAATAGATGATTTTTTAAACAACCCGGATTATAAACTATTTGGGATTGGTGTAAATGCTTTAAGTGAAATTCTTGGCAATGTCTTTCCTGAGAAATATTGCTTCTATAATCAGAGAGACCGTGTAGCTGTGGAGAACGAGTTAGGGGTAGATCCACAGTATAGTAGGGGAGATTCCTTCGGTAAAAAGTTTCTTAAGTTTCAAGATGCATTAAAAAAATCTAATATTTCTAGTAAATACGAATCCATCGTTGGTCGACAAACGGAATTACCTATTTTTTATGAAATAGATCAATTCTTTAGTTTTATATTCGAAAGAAGCAAGCAGTCTACAAAAGTGGAAGAAACTGAGCCTCGTTATTGGTTACTCTCCGCGGGTGAAGGTAACTACTTATGGGATAATTTTAAAGAAAAGGAACAAATCTCTATTGGATGGGTAAAACTTGGAGATTTAAGGAAATACAAGGATAAAAGAGAAATATCCGATACACTTAAAGAGTTATATGAGACAGATCATAGCCCAACCAATGATGCTTTGGCAAACGAACAATTTTCCCGTGAGATGAAAGAAAATGATTATGTTCTTATTAAACATGGGATAAAAAAGATAATAGCTTTTGGTGTATTAAAATCTAAGTACCAATATGATCCTGGCAATGGTGAGCATCACTCCTATAGAGAAGTTGAATGGCTACGTGAGGGCGTTTGGGATGTATCTGACTTACCAGTGCATATGAAGACATTGACTGATGTTACTCTTTATGAGGACTATCTTCAAACAATTTTAGAACGAATAGAAGTAAATGAACCAAGCCCACCTTACGAAATTAAAGAAACTGAAGTTGAAGAAGACATTGAACTGTATACAATTGATGATATATCAAGTGATGTTTTTATGGATTTAGAAAAGATTGAAGATGCAATTGAATCCTTGGAGTATAAGAAAAATATCATATTACAGGGTCCACCAGGAGTTG
The DNA here is from genome assembly GCF_002153375.1 of Oceanobacillus rekensis. Taxonomy (GTDB): domain Bacteria; phylum Bacillota; class Bacilli; order Bacillales; family Amphibacillaceae; genus Oceanobacillus; species Oceanobacillus rekensis. The sequence continues at coordinate 108,464 of NZ_MTBQ01000008.1, read as the reverse complement.
GAAAAACCTTTATTGCTAAACGCTTAGCTTATTTACATATGGAAAAAAAGGAACCAAATAACATAGAAATGGTGCAATTCCATCAGTCTTATTCCTATGAAGAATTTATTAGAGGTTTTAAACCTAATGAGGATGGAAATTTTAAACTTCAAGATGGTTTATTTTATTCATTCTGTCAAAGAGCAGAAAAATACCCTGATGAAAACTTTTACTTCATAATCGATGAAATAAACCGGGGCAATCTTTCCAAAATTTTTGGTGAAGTAATGATGCTCATAGAAGTGGATAAGCGTGGAAAAGAAAATGCGATTAAACTTGCGTACAGTAAAGACGAAACATTTTATATTCCTAAGAATGTATATGTAATCGCAACAATGAATACCGCCGATCGTTCTCTAGCCATTGTAGATTATGCATTAAGGAGACGATTTGCTTTTATCAATTTAGTACCAGGCTTCCATACCGAGGCATTTGGTGAGTATTTAAAATTTAGAGGTATTAGTCAAGGATTTATTGATAGAATTAGAACCTTTATGGATGTTGTAAATTACGAAATTACTAGTGACATTATGAATCTAGGAAAAGGCTTTGAAATAGGTCATAGTTATTTTACTCCAGATGTAAATATTGATGATGAGCAATCATGGTACGAACGAGTAATTCGTCTTGAAATAAGACCTTTATTGGGCGAGTATTGGTTTGACCAGGAGGATAAAGTAAATGATATCATCGAAAAATCCTGAACTTGTACCAATAAAAAATATTTATTATATGCTAGTCTATGCTTGGGATCACCCGCATGAAAAGGATTTTATTTCTGTTTTCGAGGAAGATGAAAAAGATTTACTAAACCTATTGAGTAAGATCCTTCTTATGAAAGTGAAGGCTTTAATTAAGAAAGGGTTTTATAAAGAGTATATAGAGAAACAAGAAGAAGCTGGAATAATTAAAGGGAAAATACTTTTTAAAGAGTCGCTTCAGACATTTACCTATAAAAGGGGTAAACTTCATATTTCAGAGGAGGATATGTCCTATAATATTCCCCATAATCAATTAATAAAATCTACGTTGTATTATTTAGTAGGCCAAGAGGAATTGAAAAAAGAGTATAAAGAAGAAATAATAAATATATTGACTTATTTTGCAGATATCTCTTTAATAAAAGTAAATCTTAGACTATTTAATGAAGTTAACTTACATCGTAATAATCAACATTATCAATTTTTATTAAATGTTTGTAGATTTATTTGGGAGAATGCCTTATTACACGAGGGTAGTAGTGAAAGCCAATTCCAAGATTTTACTAGAGAACACCAACAAATGGCAAGACTGTTTGAAAACTTTATAAAGAATTTTTATCGAAAAGAATTACCGGGTTCAACAGCAAAAAGTGAATCGTTCTATTGGCCTGCAGAGGGTGAAAATGTAAACTACCTACCAAACATGAAAACAGATATATCATTAGAATTTTCTAATCAAAAAACAATAATTGATACAAAATTTTATAAGGATATCTTTGGAATACACTGGGGAAAAGAATCTGTACGTAGTGCACATTTATATCAATTGTTTTCTTATTTGAAGAATGATGAATTTTATTCTGGAACCAAGGCAAATGGAATTTTGTTATATCCTAAAGTAGATCAAACCGTTAATTTGAGTTATCGAATGCATGAATTTGATATAAAAATATTTACTTTGGATTTGACTCAACATTGGAGTAAAATTCATGAGAGGTTGTTGGAAATAGTGAGTTGAATATTTATTAGCGTGAGAGAAGAGGCATTCAACTTCCAATATATTATAGCGAGAAACTATTTTAGATGTAGTCAAAGAGAGAACGCTAGGGGCTGCGTAAAAATGTAGGTAAAACCAAACAAGCAAACAGGAATAACTATATATATAGATTACAACGAGGCATGACAACTTAGATAAGAAGTAGTCATGCTTTTTGTTGAATTAATACAGAGGTCTTGTCGCCAAGACAAAGAAACAGAGTCATTGCACATCCAGCTGTAATGGCTTTTTCTTTGTGTTACATAGTCCATTACAGAATATTCCACTCTGACATTCATACGTTATAATGAAAGAGAATTGAAAATTTCGATAAAAAGAAAGCGGGAGTAGTGTATGAAGATTTTTTGGTTGCGTATAAGCCTATTTAGCTTTCTATGGGCATTCAATATATTAACCGAGAGCGTACGGATACCTATTAGTATTATAATCTTTGCAATAGCTTTCGGTATTTATTTTTTACTGACCATACCGAAAGCTTTGTTGTGGAAATATAGTGGATTACTCTTATTAACGGGAATGCATGGATTATTTTTCGTAGAGGAAATTTCACTTACCGTTCTTCTTCTTTTATATATTGTAATAGATGCAAGCTTCCGCCTAGGAAAGAAAAAGCTTATCATCCTACTTACTGAAGTGGTTTTACTCCTTCTTTTTCTAAGTTATCTGAGGGATTTGTTAACTATCGAAAATATGGTCTTTTATGCTTTTATAGCCTTTTTAGCATTTGCATTAAATCAGAGCTTAAATGAACGTCGCGAACAATATGAAATTTATGAGCAGCTGCTTGGAGAATATCGTACATTAAAGCGACTACATCTTGCAGCAGAGGATCATGCACGTTTAGAGGAAAGAACTAGAATTGCCAGGGATATTCATGATTCTGTCGGACATCGTCTTACGGCGTTAATTATGAGATTAGAAGTGTTATCGATACAAGAGCAAAGCAATGCATATGATGAATTGAAACAGATTGCGAAAGATAGTCTTGAGGATACGAGAATAGCAGTAAGAGCACTAAAAGCTAAGGAAAGTGAAGGAATTACAACAGTCGTTCACCTCATACGCAAGCTAGAATCGGAGAGTCATTTATTAGTTCAATTCACTATAAAGCAGGGTGTGTTGTCTATTCCTGTAACAAATAAGATGAGCGTTGTCCTTTATCGTGTGATTCAAGAAGCACTAACGAATATTATGCGTCATGGAGAAACGCGAGATGCTCATATAACATTAGGAAAATCTGCGATAGGGGATATCTATTTTGAAATAATAAATCCATTACGTGATCCGAAGCCTTTTGTGATTGGGTTTGGTTTGAAAAATATGCGTGAGCGTGTGGAAGAAATGAATGGACAATTAAGCATCTATCAATCAGAGGATCAATTTATTATTTCAGGGATAATTCCGAAAGAGGAGGGGTAATATGTGGCGCGTGCTTTTAGTAGAAGACCAAGCGATTGTTAGACAGGGATTGAAGGTAATTCTGGAACAAGACGAGAAGATAATTGTTACTCATGAGGCATCCAATGGTTTAGAAGCAGTAGAAATTGTGAAGAAGCATCCTTTTGATGTGATTATGATGGATGTTCGTATGCCGAAAATGAATGGGATTGAAGCAACTAAAATCATTCGAAAGCAATTTCCAGACATTAAAATCCTTATTTTAACAACCTTTAATGATGATGAATATGCATATCAGGCTTTAAAACAAGGGGCAAGTGCCTTTCTATTAAAAACTTCAGAGCCGAATAAATTAATTGAAGCCGTTTATAGTGCAATGAAGGGTGGGCTGACACTTGATGATGAAGTCGCAGCGAAAGTAATGCCACGACTGTTGCAAAAAGCAGATAAACCAACACCCGTACTTGCGATTGAACTGACAGAAAGAGAAGTAATGGTTACAAAGCTTGTCGGTGAAGGAAAGACAAATAAAGAAATTGCTAGTACGTTATATTTATCTGTAGGTACGGTAAAAAATCATATTACAACTATTCTGCAGAAAATGGATTTACGTGATCGCACACAGCTTGCCATCTATGCAGTGAAGCATGATATTACATAATTAATTGAATCCAAAAAGTGACGGAGGTCATGTTAAGTTCGTGACCTAAGCCAGTTCCTAATCTTCTGAATTCCGTATAAACTAAGCTTAAGGAGGTGGTCACATGCTCGAGCTTATCGATGTTTCAAAAAAGTTCAAACAGAATGCAGCTGTAAAGAGTATGAATATGTTTATTGAAAAAGGTGAAATTGTCGGCCTGCTTGGCCCGAATGGTGCAGGGAAATCAACGGCAATTTCCATATTATCATCACTTGTAGAACCAACTAGTGGAGATGTGAAATATCAGCAAAAAAGCATCATTAAAAATCCAGTGGCTTTACGGAAAATTATTGGCATTGTACCACAAGAAATCGCTTTATACGAAGATTTAACAGCAGAAGAAAACATGAAGTTCTTTGGAAGAATCTATCGTTTAAAAGGTGAAAAATTAAATATGAAAGTTCAAGAGGTCTTGGAACAAATTGGTTTAAGTGATAGAAGGAAAGACATGGTTAAAACATTTTCAGGTGGTATGAAAAGACGACTGAATATTGGAGTTGCCATGCTTCATGATCCAGAAATCCTTGTTATGGATGAGCCAACCGTTGGTATTGATCCACAGTCACGTCATTATATTTTACAAACGGTCAAGCGACTGAATCAAGAACGCCAGATGACGGTCCTTTACACGAGTCACTACATGGAAGAGGTCGAATTTCTATGTGACCGTATTTACATTATGGATAAAGGGAGTCTTATTGCTTCTGGAACGAAGGATGAAATTAAACGAATACTCGCATCAGAAAATACAATTTCAGTAAAAGCAGATTATTGGAATGATGCATTTATTGAAAAGTTAAAAGCAAATCCTGTTATTCATCAGATGAATGTGGAAGAAAAGGAAATTACTTTCGTTGTTTCTCGTGAGGTTAATATTTTTACGAAACTTGCAAAGCTTGCAGAAGAGACGAATGTGAGTTTGAATGCAGTTGATGTGAAAAATGTCACGCTTGAAGATGTGTTTCTTCATTTAACTGGAAGAGCATTAAGAGATTAGGGGGACTCGGAAATGATTTTGCAAATGATAAAAAAACAAGCATTATTATTGCTGCGAAACCCGATGGAGCTCCTTCTGCTTTTAGGTTTACCGATTTTGTTAATTGCGATTCTCGGGACAGCTTTAGGAAATATCATGGATGGTGGCGAAATAGATCTGCAATTTAAACTAGCAGTGATTGAAAATGAAGCAGAGTCAGAGCAAGTGGCACAATTTATAGCAAAACTTGAATCGGGTAATCTTCCAGAAGAAGTGATTGAAGAATTAAGTAGTACGGCAGCTACCGTTCAACCTGTTGCAACATTAACGGATGTTTTACAAAGTGAAGAATTAGAAGAATTGATTATACTTGAGAAAGTAAGTCCAAATGAATTGACAGAGGTTACAGAGGATGACTCTTACGCTGCAATTATCGAATTTCCAGAAGGCTTCACCTACGAATTACTAAGTCAGCTTTTTCTTGATGAAGGTAGGCCTCCAGAAATGACTGTTTATCATAATGAAGGGGCAGAAATTGCAGGCAATATTGTGGAACAAATTGTCACAGCCTATCAGGAAGAATATACGGTAGGCAGTTTTCTTGGTCGTAATGGCATTGATCCAGAGCAATTAAAGTTACTTTCAACGGATTTTAAGCAGGAGGTTTCTTCGATTAATCAGCATAACCCGGTCAATTCGAAAGCATATTATACGATTGGGATGGTCGTGATGAACGCGCTTTTTATGGCGCCAACAATTGCCAGCATTGCATTTAGGGAAAAACAAGACAATATTTTTGATCGAATGATTCTTGCGGATATTTCTAGATGGGTTTATTTTATCAGTGTTTTATTAACAGGAATGCTCTTTGCATTTATCCAATCGTTAGTTGTTTTTACCTTTGCCTACATTGTATTTGATGTGACGTGGCCAGATCTTGCTGCCTTTTTCATCATTACATTCTTTTTTGCGCTGGCAGTAGGAGGACTGACAACATTACTTACAGCGATAAGTTATCGTATCCATTCAGAGCGGATAATCAGTTTTTTCTCTGGCGTCATTGTTACGATTTTTGCTTTTCTAGGCGGAAGTTTCTTCCCAATTGGTGAAAACTCCGCATTTATACAAAGGCTTGGTGACCTAACACCAAATGGTGCTGCCATGTCAGCATACTTAAGTATCATTCGTGGAGAAGCTATAATGGATAATACAGATCATTTAATCTTCATTTGCTGTTTTGCTCTCGCAGCAATTATTATAGGTGTGCTCACCTTTCCGAAAAGAGGTGCTGCAGCATGAGAGGAATTATACTAGCTAGATTTACAAGCTTCATCCGCAATCCTTGGTTGTTTGCTTTATTTACAGGAATGTCGATTATCTTTGCACTCATTATCGGGAACTTTGGTGCAGGTAATGAGAAAGTCACTGTTCCAGTTTACGGCGATGAAGCATTACAGACGGATACGATTGGCACAGCTCTGGCGGAAAATGAAGTATATAACTTTAAGTGGATGAAAAAAGAGGAGCTTGAAGAAACGATTCGTCGTGGAAATGCAGAAGCCGGTGTGAGCATTGAAGAAGATGGCTACGAAATGATTGTTGGCATTGAATCTCCGAATGTGCAATTAATTGAGCAAACAGTAGCAGCAATTTATACAGATAAAATTCAAGCAGCAAATTTACTTGCGGTATCTGATGCCCAAACAGAAGCAGAGAAAGAAGAATTGCTAGCAGCATTTCAACATGCAAAGGAAGAACCTGTTTTTGAAATAACCAATCAAAGCTTCCATAGTTCAGAGACATTTTTATTTGATAACGGTTTACATTCACTATTTGGCTTTACATTGTTTTTTGTTATTTATACAATCTGCTATAATGTACTGCCGATTTTAATTGAGAAAAAGGCTGGCGTTTGGGATCGAATGATACTTTCTCCAATGAAGAAGTGGGAAATGTATATTGCGAATTTAATTTATAGCTTTTTCGAGGGATATTTACAGGTCGTAATCATTTTCACTGTATTCCGTTTTATTGTTGGAATGGATTTTCAAGGGAAATTCCCGGCAATACTGCTGATAATGATTCCATATGTCTTTGCGATTGTTTCTCTAGCGATTTTCCTTACAGCCCTTGTGAAAAATACGCAGCAATTTAATGCAGCATTGCCAATTGTATCCGTGAGTATGGCGATGATTGGCGGAGCTTTCTGGCCAATTGAGATTGTTCAATCGGAATTTCTGTTAGCTCTATCAAAAATAAATCCATTAACCTATGGGATGGAAGCATTAAATGGACTTGTCATTTACAACACACCACTTGATCAGCTGCTTATGCCGATTAGTATTTTATTGTTAATGGGAGTAATATTCATGGGTGTAGGTATTCATTTAATGGAACGAAGACATGTGTAAGAATGTAATTTTTTTGAACAAGATTTGAACATTTTAGAATACGTTGTGAGGAGAATAAAGGTATTTGTCGTATTGATATGGCAGAGACCTTTATTTTTTTATTCATTGTTTTGTTAGAGGAAAGAGGGTAATGGGTCTGATACGTGATTATTAAAGGAAGTCATTATTTCCAAACACCGGAACTGGCCGACTGGAACGGTGGAACTTGCGTTTGAGAAGGAGTATGGATGGTTTGGGAATGTGGGGTAGCAGTGGTGAAATTCTTTCACACTAAGTAATTTCTCACTATTTTCTTCAACGTAATTAACTAGATTAATGTAGATAAAAGGGTTCGTTCTAAAAAGCTTACACGATTCATTTTATATGTATAAAAGTTGGAAAATGAAAAAACGCCATTCCCTTAAACTGTAAGAGATTGGCGTTTTTGCGCTTTAAATGCCAATGATATTAATTGCTGCGTCAAAAGGAGTATCACTGAAAAAATTAATTGACAATCGCTTTCATAACGATACGTGTTCCTATTTTAGCTAGTTCATCTTCACTCATATTACTTTCTTCCAGTAGGTATCGTGAACTGAGCGAAGGAATGATACTGAAGAACACCTTATATAGATGTGTGGAAGGAATGGACGAATCTAATAGCCCCTCTGATTGACCTTCAATCAGTACGGGCATGAGATGATTCGATAACTTTTCTTGAATATCTTCAATATCCCCTTGCTTACTTTTCAAGAAAACTGGAAGTCCTTCCAAAAATACGAGAGCGCTAAGAGAAAGTTCAGATTCCTTTTGTGAAAGCTTCAGGATGGATATATAAATAATGGATTCTATTTTTTCAAGAAGTGGCCGATCCGACGATATCACCTGATCAATGTTATGAAGGAAATCGGGCAGATCACGGAAAAATAGACAATAAACGATATCTTCCTTCGATTTAAAGTGCCTGTAAAGCGTAACTTTACTAATTCCTACACGAGATGCTATTTCATCCATAGACATACTATGAAAACCCTTTTCCTGCAGTATTTCCTCTGTAACTTGAAGAATATATTCTTCCCGGTTTTGTTGGATTTGTTTTCTAGAAAATGGCCCCGTCATAAACTCATTCCTTACTATTACTTTCTAAGAAGCGTAGTATTCAATCAACTGTTCTTAAAATGTACGACCAGTACAATTTTGTATTAATCCCAGATTACTACACATTTAATTAGATATCAAGGTGCTCACTACCATTGAACTAGTTATAAAAGTGGAAGAGTACTTTTGGATTATTTTTGTTCGTTCATCGTTATATTATTTGATTTGGTTTGATAATTGGATTTAATATATATAGTACATAAGTGAACAGTTAGTACACATATGTGCATAACGGATAAATAGGAGGATGAAACAGTGGTATTTAGAAAAATAATTTTAGCAATCGTTGCTGTAGTATTTATATTTACAGGTACTTCACAGGGATTGGCGGTGGAAGCCCAAGGTAATCCAGTAAAGTCGGGCAATCAGCAGGTTTTAGATAATGTGCCGGACAGTGATTTGCTGGAAATCCAATCGAAGCTGGAACAAGGCATATTGGATGAGTATAAGAAAGGCGATTATTCGCTATCCGATCCATTTGTTATGGAAGACCCGTATGGCTGGTCGCCTTTAACCGCACTTGTCATGTTTGAAACAGATGAGAAATCACAAGTGACCGTTGAGGTAGAAGGGAAGGACGAATATACAAGTGTCAGCCATACCTTTCATGAATCTACAAAGAAGCATCAGGTGCCAGTTTATGGCTTGTATGCTGGAACGGATAATAGGGTAATCATTACGGCTATGGATAAAGATGGAAACGAGAAATCAAAAGTACTGACGATTACAACCGAACCGCTGCCTGAATACGTTCAGGACATTGAAGTGAAAACGGCAGATCCAGAGAAAATGAAGGATGGGTTAACGTTCACGAGTAATATGTTTGCATTTGATTCGAATGGAGATGTGCGCTGGTACATAAATTCGGAAGATTACCAGAAAGATCCGCTTGAAGAACAGAGCTCGATGACGAGGCTGGACAACGGGAACTTCCTCGTACAGACCGATCAGCTTCAGGCGCCCGTTTATTATAAGACTGGCCTGTTTGAAATGGATCTGATGGGTAAAGTGTATAACATTTATACTGTGAACGGACAACATCATGACGCAATTGAGCTCCCCAATGGTAATATTCTCGCACTCGCTGAAAGAGAGCATTCCGAAACGGTAGAGGATTATGCAATTGAGATTCACCGTAACTCGGGTAAAATCGTCAATGAATATAATCTTGGAGAAATTGTTCAAATGGAAGATAGCATTGCCAATGGCCATCATATTGAAGAGGCAATTGAAGGATTTAGTGACGTAATACCAGATGCTTCGGAGGAAGAAATCAGACAGCTAGCGATTGCTTTCAATGAGAAGGATTACCTGCATGTCAATTCCGTTTTCTACAACGAGGAAGACGATTCCATTATCTTTTCTTCCCGTCATCAGGATGCAGTTGTGAAATTTGATAAAAAGACAGGGGAAGTTATCTGGATTTTAAGTGACCCGAACAGAGGAGAGTGGCCGGAAGAGCTTCGGGATAAACTTCTTACGCCTGTAGGAGAAGATTTCCAGTGGCAGTATGCACAGCATGCGGCATCCCAACTGGAGAACGGCAATATCCTTCTCTATGATAATGGAAATGGGCGGACAGAAGATGTGAACGATAATTATTCACGTGCTGTTGAATACAAGATTGATGAAGAGAATATGACTGTTGAACAAGTATGGAGTTATGGACAGGAACGTGGAAGCAAAGATTATACGTCGTTTATTGGTGACACGGATTATCTTGGTGACAACAGCTACTTAATAACATTCGGCGGACATATTACAAATAATGATGGAGAGGTTATCGGTAATATCTTCTCCCAGACATTACCTGGGAATTATGTGGAAGGAACCATTGTCGAAGTAGTGAACGATGAGGTCGTGTTTGAAGCAGACCTTGGCTATACGTATCGCTCCGAGCGAAATGTATTGTATGTGGAAGAGGAAGAATATGACATTGGCAAGCAAAATGCCAAACGCCTTGGTGAACTTCATAAGACTGCACAGGCAGATATCGACGTTTCACCCGAAGAAGCTGCAGAATTAAACGCTTCAGCTGTTCAATGGGATGAGATTCAGGATGAAGGAAACCTGCTGGCCTTAAAAGGTACAGTCGAAACAAGAACGGATACCAATGATGTGTATGTGGTACTTGATCCGGTGAAAAATGGAGACGCCCTAATCTATCATGCAGGAACCAATGGAAACATTCACATGTCTGTACCGGGTACGATTGATAGACCATACCTGATCAGTAAAACCGGGATACGAAATGGAACGTATTCGATCAATATCCTGGTACGGGATGCAAATGGCAAGGATTATTATACCGAGACAGGATACCACTGGACAGTAAAATAACTATAATAAAACGATCAGCAAGTGCCTGAAATAGGGTTCGCTGATCGTTTTTCTGTCTCATTTATTCAGATATTTACAACTAAATATGAATACCTGTAGTAACATTGGCCAAAAAGTATCTTTGACAAAATGAATAAGTGCTGTCTGCTGAAGGGCCATTAATGGACGGAAATGGCGAACCATGACTTTCTCAAGCGGCGATTATGAGCGGGCAATCCAGGCGATTGGGGTAATTTCCAATTGGAACTTGGAGGTATATGACAAGAAACGGACACTGCTTGTAATCCGTGCCTCTATCCGTAAGAAGCTCCACGATGATCAAGAAGGCAATCACCTTGTCATTATTGATTATTTACAGCTAATCACGCCAGCAAAACAACGGAACCGGAGAGACCTTGAGATTGTTCATCACAAGATTTGATACAATTTCATTGACCATGTTGTTTGACAATAAAGTTGTTTCAATGATTTTATTCTAAATTTTTTTATGAAGAACCGTACGTACGGTGGTGTGAGAGGTAATCACTTCCTTTTACTTGATTGATTTTATCGGTTAATTTTATTGTTGAGATTAATTTGTGGAAAAATGTGGTAAGCATTTGATAAGATTAGTTTTTATTATGATACCAAAGAAGTGAAATAAAAGTAACAATGGAATAGAGATTTCTTGAACAATAATTCTTATTATTGAAGTTTATGGTCTTATCAATGTGAAATAAATCACAGTTAAATCTCCTACAATTGAGATTCTATAAGTCTCCTTTCTCGTTAATGACGTCTTTAACGTCGTTATCAAAATCAACCAAACAAACTCACAAGCCCTGCATGAACGAGTCCTGTTAAAAATACTAAATATGAATGTCTTTATCGGGGCATCTCATTGCATGCTGAAAGATGACTGGCTCCCGGGCTGTGAGGTTGAAATATATGAAGAAGCTTACAGGACAATGATGGAATGATATCGGCTTTAATAACAATCGAAGTACTCATTTAGGTGTTCTATATGTCGCTCCAACAGAATGTCACGAGCTGTAAAAAAGCGATAAAGCTATTATTAAAGCCTTATGATTAACCCCTTCCATTTTTCTTTTTAACACTATAATCTAAAAATAAAGGATGTTTTAATGAGTAAATTCAGTAAATATAGTCTTACAATTTTCATCTCCGTCTTTATGATTTACGTACTATTCGGCTCTTTTTCTAGTACGATCGCGGACTATTATAGTTCCTATGGAGATTTAAAAGAACATGAAGTACTGAATGAAGACTATGAAATCGATTATCAGCAGCGCGGGAGTGATATTAGCGTCACCGCTATCCATGGCGGAGGAATTGAGCCCGGAACCTCAGAGGTAGCAGAAGGTCTGGCGAATCGGATGAATATTTCTTACTACCTCTTTAAAGGAATTAAGCCAACGAACAACATGATTTTACATTTAACCTCTAAGAATTTTGACGAACCGATAGGACGAAGCCTGGTTCAAGATTCTTTGACCACTTTATCAATTCATGGATACCATGATGACCAAGAACATCAACCGATTATATACCTTGGTGGGAAAAATGAAGAATATAGAGAAACGTTACAGGATTCTTTTCAGAAATGGGGATTCCAAGTGGTAAATGCACCTTATAAAGTAGGAGGAAGGAATGTAAACAATATTGTCAATGATAATCAATTAAATGCGGGTGTTCAAATAGAGCTGACAGCAGGATTGCGTAAATCCCTTTTTGAAAACCATGATTGGTCACGGGCAAACCGACAAAATACAACGGAGGTATACGAAAGATTGATTGATGCCCTGGCGGAAGGAACCAATAACTATAGGGAAAAGGAGTCTGCATTTTTGTAATGCTCCGTCTCCTGCCGATACTGGCTTAAATGGATTCAGCCGTCTGGAAAGAAAGCTCCGCGGGTGCATCTTTCTTCTCCAATTCCGCTGTAAGTTCCTTTCTCCACGATTCTGCGTCCTCTAGTTAAATCTAGACCCCTATGCATCATAGACTTTATGCAAATCAATTTGATCATTCCATTACAGCTCAGTTGCCTTGGTTGATATCTCAGCTTTTCAGCCTAACATTATAATCAAATAGTATGAGACATTAAAAGTAAAAATACAACGACTTATTTTGTCGAAACGGTTGAAAAATTGAGAATAAATAATATAATCTAGTGTAATAGTATAACTAAACAACTTTGGAGCTATGTACTTTAGAGAATATGAAAGCGCTTTAATAGATTCATTGTTTAATACACCGAAACATCCAAATAGAAAAGGATTTATATGGGCAATCTCTATACCTAATCCGGAAAAAGTAAGAGACAAATTACAACTAAAAGAAGAAATTCCTTCCCCGCCAAATCTGCCAAATGGTTGTACTTTTTCATACACGAAGTCCTTTTACAATAGAGATATGCCAACATGCTAATCCTTTAGAGTAGGGAATAAACTGAGGGAATATTGCAGCTTGTCATTTATATACAGAAAAAGATAGTTACAGGAAGGAGGTAGGTAGATAGGGTGAAAGAAAAAGGAGTTCATTGTAGAAAGATAGGTAAAATCACTAGTTTAAGAGGAGGTTGTTATGAAATATCAAAGATGGAGAATCATGCTAGCTTTAGTTCTTCTTTTGCCCCTATTCCAACACTTTTATCCACTTGAAGGTTCTGCAGAAGGAACGGAAGATCTACCCGCAACCGGTTTTGAAGTCAGCAATGGAGAAAGATGGACAACGTATGAAGAGGAACAGCTCTTTTTACAAGAGGTGGCAGAGCTTTCTGAAAGAGTTACGCTAGAACAAGTAGGTACGTCTGTAGAAGGAAGACCACTAAATTTGATTAAAATTGGTTCTCCAAATCCTCCTACAGAGGAGGAGATTGTTGATGGACGAAAGCTATTAATCACGGGAACACAGCATGGAAATGAACCATCGGGGCGTGAGATGGCATTGCAAGTAATGAGAGATCTTGCGTTTACGGAGGACCCAGACTTATTAGAAATGTTAAACAAGTCAACGGTGCTAATTATTCCAACGGTCAATCCAGATGGAAGAGAAGCAGACAGGCGTATTAATTCAGAAGGGATTGATGTTAATCGTGATCAGCTAGATTTGAAGACACCCGAAGCTCAAACCGTTGCCAGGGTGATGAATCAGTATCAACCTGATCTTACCGTAGATGCTCATGAGCAAGTGTCAGGAGCAAATCTTTCGTTACTTGGTCCAACGAATTTAAATATTGATGAAGGATTAGTCGATTTAAGTGAAGAATTAATTTCCGATTACATGATCCCAGATGTGGAGGAAGCAGGATTTACAACCGGAGCCTATCCAGGATCAGGGGCACCAAGTACCGTAAGGAATATGACGGGTTTAAGGAATGGACTGGGAGTTTTAATAGAAGCAACCTGGGTAGATGACATAAAAACAAGGGTAGATGGGCAGATGGCTGCGGTAGAATCTATCCTACGCTTTTATCATGAAAGATTCGACGAAATTGGTGAAGTGGTCATAGAAGCCAGGAAACAGAAAGAGGAAGTTGGACGGAATCAGTCGGAGCCTTTTTATTTGGAAGGAGATGCAGGTGAGTATCCTTCTGATTCGGATATATTAGATCCACCTCCATTCGGATACTTACTTAACAATGAACAGGCAGAAGAAATCCGTATACAAATTGAATTATTCTCCTTGGAAACAGAGCGAGTTAGTGAAAACGGTGTATTTATTCCGATGGCACAACCGATGATGACGGTAATTCCTTTCATTATGGATGAGCGTTCGAATTACGGACTAGTTGATGGTCTGGCTTTATATGATCCAACTGTTGATCCTGGTACGATTGATCCGCCTGAACTGCCAGAACAACTAAAGTTCAGTACAGACTTTCGTCATCATGAAGTAGGGAACCCGCCAGATAATTGGTCCACATTATGGCGTGAAAGTGGTTGGACAATAAGGCATAACCCGGCACGTTTACAGCATGAAGTAACAGAAGGTGGAGGACGTCGTGCATTGACATGGGATGAAGTTGGACATGTCCGTGGAGATGTCGAAATAGCGGCTTTGGTTCGGGCAACTGGTGGTGACAAAACAATGTTTCAAGTACAACTCCATGCGTCTGGTGAAACTGGCAGTGAGAAGAGTTACTACTTGGATATTGTCGGAACAGACGCAGCATCACCAAACCAGATTCGGATTAATCGAAATTTTGACAGCCGATTCCTTGTTCTCGGGTCAGCACAATTGCCGTTTACAGTAGAAGGAAATAATTGGTATCATGTTGTATTCCAACGCGATGAAGATACGTTACGTGGAAAAGTATGGCCATATGGTGAGGAAGAGCCAGAAGAATGGCAACTATCTGCCCGAGATCGCTTTATTGATAGTGGGAAAGTCGGTGTAGGACATGTGTCAACAGGTATGATCAACGATTGGGCATATTTCGGGGTTGGAACTGCTGGAGCATCCGCACCAAGATCACCAGAAAATATACTTCCTGAGGTGGACAAATCATCCCTTAACTATCGTTTGGATGAGATTCATGCCGAAGAATTAGTTGAAGATAATTTTACAACAGCAAGCTGGGAAACGCTTATCACTGCGATGGCTGATGCAGATGAAGTCTTAACTAAACCAGAAGCATCCCAAGAAACAGTAGATGACGTGCTAAAATTGTTAAATCAAGCTTATGATGGTTTGAGAAGTGCACCTGCACAATTTCAGACTGATTTTTCTGGGTATCAGGCTGGCGAGCCACCAAGCGATTGGAGGAGTAACTGGAACAATAGTAATTGGTTAATATGGAAGGAGCCAAGTAGATTGGAGCATACAGTCGCTGCTGGTGGCCGTTCCGCATTGTCTTGGGATAAAGTTGGTGACGTACGAGGAGATGTAGAAGTATCGGGATTAGTAAAGGCTGTGGGAGGTAGTACAACGTTATTTCAACTTCCATTGCATATCTCTGGCTCATCAGGAAGTGAAAACAGCTATTACTTGGATATGAGAACAACGAACTCGTTAAGAATTAATCGTAATCTAAACAGTGGGTTTACCGTTCTTCAATCTGAAACTGTACCATTTACCGTAGAGGAAGATACGTGGTATCAAGCAGTGTTGCAGCGGAATGGGGATGTTTTACGTGGAAAAGTGTGGCCGTTTGGAGAAGAAGAACCGGAGAAGTGGCAGATAGAAGTCGTTGATAATAAGCATCATCGTGGATATGTAGGGCTTTCCCATGTCAGCACGAACCAAGTAAATGAATGGGCACACTTTGGGACAGGAATTGGCGGTGAAAAAGCACCACGGGCACCAATGGATATATTGGAACCGAAAAAGCCAGAAGTTGATCAAACAGAATTACTGGCATTCGTAAATGAAATTACTGACGCAAATCTAGAGGAATCTCCCTATACAGTTGAAAGTTGGGAACAATTGCGAAATACTTTAGAAAATGCAAGAAATGTTCTTGATGATTCGAATGCGACGAAGGAAGAAGTGGATGAGGCAATGAACGCTTTAAACGAAGCCTATGCCAATCTAGAAGAAAAATCACCTGTTACCATATCATTTCTAAGAGAGCAATTAGAATCATTCGTTCATTTAGGCGATATTTCTGGTCCGCTTATCGTACAGTTAACTAATCGGTTAGATCAGGCAGAGCATCAATACAATAACGGACATGAAGAACAAGCAATAAAGAAAATGGAAGCTTTTCTAAAATCGCTTAACAATCCAGCGTTGAAAGACTACCTATCTCCGAATGCAAAATCGATACTTGAAGAAAGTGTGGAAGCGTTAATAAATAATTGGCTACTAGAATAATAGATGGAATAAAAATATGGGGCTTCTCCATATCAAGGAGATTGCCCCATACTTTTATCATTCAATCGTTCGTTCTGTTCCTTTTTCTTGGGAAAACAAAAGGTTTTTAATACGAGATTCTTTCTTAAGAAACCAGGTGCCCCACCACTTTTGACCATGCCAGAGTTAAAAGCAGTAGTGGAAGCATTATGCAAAAAGAAAAAAGCGGGATACCAAGAAGCATTAGGATGGTGAATGATTTAAAAAGTAAGTTATGATCGATTTGAAGTAGGTAGAGTTAAATAGTATGATTTACCCGAGATAAGGCAGGTATATAATCCTGTCTTTATTATTTGCTATCTGTTGGTTTTTGTTATTATACGTTACAATGATAGTAACATTCTAATTGTTATGATTGAATTGAGGTGAACCGTCATGTTTGAAATAATTAATGATAAGAAAGCAATTCTAGATGCAGCACGTCCATTGCCAGCCTATACATTGAAAAGTTTGCGTGAAAAGTTATTTCTTGAATGGACATACAATACCAATGCAATTGAAGGAAATACACTAACTCTAAATGAAACAAAAGTTGTATTAGAGGGAATAACGGTAGGTGGAAAAACATTAAGAGAGCATTTAGAGATAATCAACCATCGGGATGCAATTACATATGTGGAGGAAATTGTCCAAAAAAATGAATCTCTAAGTGAAAGGCAAATTAAAAACTTGCATCAGCTAGTTTTAAAAGGAATTGATGACGATTATGCAGGAAGGTATCGTGATCAGCAAGTCTTTATTGCAGGTGCTAAGCATACTCCACCAGCACATTATTTGATTGAAGAGAAAATGGAGCAGATGATGAATTGGTATCAAAATGAAGGTATTAATCTGCATCCCGCCCGACGAGGAGCAATGTTGCATGCAATTTTTGTCGGCATTCATCCATTTATCGATGGGAATGGGCGCACATCCAGACTTCTTTTAAATCTAGAGCTGATGAAAGATGGTTTCCCGCCAGTGGTAATTAAGGTTGAAAATCGATTAGCCTATTATGAAGCGCTAGACAAAGCCCACACAACAGAAGACTACGATGACTTTATTTCCTTAGTTGAGGGTGAAGTAGAGGATTCATTGGATTTGTATTTAAAAGCAATTAGTTGAAATAAATTAATTTTTTATATGAATTGGTGGATAGTATATCGGCGACGAGCATTTCATACCTACCGAAAAGAATCATCACTAAATGGGAAGGTTGGCAACCGGTTTTTAATACAAATAAATATGGGGCACTCTCCATATCAAGGAGATTGCCCCATACTTTATTATATAATCTAGCTTATAAAACCCCTTAAAATTCAATCGGTCGTTCTGCCCCTACCTCAGGGAGAAAACAAGAGGTTTAAAAAGTTGAGTTAATTTGATTTCCAAGTGCCACCCCTGCGAGGATCACTCGACCCATAAATTTCATCGTTTTCATAATCAATTATCAATCCCTGGACACTACCAAAATAATCCGTGTCATCCGAATATTCAATCGTGATCCCAAGGTCTTCAGGTTCCCTTAAAAATACATACCCGTGCTCAGCTTGTAAAACATCCTCATGAAATTCCAAGAATGTTCTAGGGTCATCTGCGGATTCTTGAACGGGTTCATTAAACGTAATCATTTTCACCAACTGTTGAGCAACGATGGACGTAATTCTCCTTCCGCCAGAACCTCCAATACCTATGACAGGCTGCCCATTTTTAGCTAGTATTGTTGGTGTTGTATAACTAAATGGACGTTTGCCGGGCTCTGGGCTATTTGGCGAATCTTCATCATTACTAAAGTTTTTTAATTGATTATTTAAGAAGAACCCATTCACATACTCTCCTGAACCAAAAGAAGCACTTAACGTATTCGTTACAGAGACCATCATGCCGTCTTTGTCCACGATCACTATGTGTGTCGTGTTGTCATGATTTTCGATATCTGCTTCGGATTCCAAGTCTCTCCGATATTCAGACATATTCGTTTCATTGACATTGGATGCGAGATCTTTGATATGATCTTTTGACATCATTTCATTTATTGGGACATCGGTAAAGTTTGGATCTCCAACATTTTCCAAGCGATCATGGTAACTTATTCGGTTGATCATCCCGATCATTAACGAAAAAGCCAATGGATTATCTTTCGTTTCTTCAATTTGTAATAACTCAGCCATTTCCAAGTCTTGAATTAGCGTGATGCCACCAGAAGGCGGTGGTGGAGCGAACACGTCATAGCCGCCGAATTCACCTTGTAAGGGTTCTTTGACCTCCACCTCATAGTCTTCTAAATCTTTCTCCTTGATGTCCTCTTCCGAATCGTTGATTTCATTTGCAATTTCCCCATTATAGAAGGCACTTGGACCTTCCGCTTGGATAACTTTTAGCGTTTCTGCTAATTGTTTTTGTTTTAATAATTCTTCCGCTTCAATAGGTTCTCCATCAGGATAGAGATGATTTAATTCAGGCAAACGATCAGCCTCCTCATCCAACGTACGATGCAGTGTTTCAGAAACCGGCACACCATTTTCCGCGAAATGGATGGAAGGTTCAATGAGCTGATCCATATTAATGGTTCCAAAGTCTTCATGTACCTCATACATCCCTTTGACAAATCCCGGTACCCCTATATCACTGGAAGGAATGGAAGCTGGTGCGGTTTCCCGGTAATCATAAACAGCGGGTGTTTCCCCTTTACCGGGGTGAATTAACATCGTTCCGCCTCCGCCAATACCCGATGTTTGCGGCTCCGCAACGCCTAAAACAAAGCTGACTGCTATGGCAGCATCAACTGCATTACCGCCTTGTTCTAGGATCTTCATACCTACTTCCGTTGCAATTGGATTATCAGATGTCACACCATAATTATCTTCTTCCCCTGACATTGTATCATTTAGGGTATAGTCCGTATTCTGGTTTGTTAATTGGGGTTGATCGTCATTTTCTCTAACAATGACGATCACAAATAGGATTAAAATTAATCCTATCGCAATGTTATAACGATTGTTGTTAAGCATACTGTGCATTTACACCAACGCAATTATACAGAGGATAGAGGTAATAATTAACCCCACTGTAGTATCTGTGCTTGTCCTTTTCTTGTGTTGTTTGATTGTTCTTAAAACCATTTGCCTAAATGTCAGTTTTACTTGTTGCTCCACTTGCTGCTCTAGTTGTTTCCTTACTTGCTTACCTACTTGCTCTACTTGTTGCTTTTGTTGTTGGACAGTTGCTTCCATTACTATTCCTCCTCAAATATTGTAAGATAAAGTATCTTCTCTAAATTGTTACACCACTATGCCAGCATGTTAGATAAAGCAACGATGCCAAAGGTTGCGCCGCTGAGCAATAATGTACTTGCAGTTGTAGGTAAAACACCTTGTTTTTGAATGGTATTTGCAATCAGTCCAGGAACAATAATCCCTATAGCCAGCATTCCGCTAACTGCTAGCGGAGTTGCAAATCCAGGAATTGCAAAATCGATAACTATTTTAAGAATGGCTGCAGTGGTTATCATCGCAGCGAATTTTCTTCTCCCGTATAGGATTGTAAACTTTCCAATAATCTTCATGACAATTAAATAGGTCAAAAAGGCAATCATAAACGTGACAACGATACTTATTGGGGAGCTAACCATCAATGCAATATATCCAGGAACGACTAATCCAGCTGGAAGAATCCCTGTCGATTCTGCATAGAATAAGCTAAGAATCACACCCGCAATGATAGCCAAAAAAATATCTCCTTCGGTAAATGTGAACATTTTCCAATCTCCTTCTTTCTATGCAATTTCTTTTGTTATTTTCATTTGACTAAGTCGATCTACCAGTTCATCCGCTCCCCCATGGATATTTCCAACTCCATAAATGGATTTGCCAGATAAAAACGGTTTGAGTTCTTGTTCAATTTCATCAATGGTGGCATTTTCTAAGTTTATAAGATTTTTGACAGGAAACTCTCCTCTTTCATACGCATTTACTATTGGTCCAGTTGTCCCGCCCATTACAACAAGTGTTTCTGCTGGTATATACGGCAGAACTTTTTCGACAAATTGTTCCGTACGATCGACCCGATCCGAACGAGCGTTCATGATAACAACTGGATCATCTGTTGGATAACTTAGTTGCTTCACCCGTTCCCATATATTGATTGTGGACATAGGGTCATTGGCAGCAAACCCATTAACCAAATAGCTAGGGTTATCCACATCGCCAATTGGAAGTATCTGCATGGCGCCTGGGTCCGGCCAAGCTTTTAACATCCCTCTTTCCGCAATTTCATGATCGATACCCAGAACATCTGCAACGGCTAGCGTTAATGCTGCATTTTCCGGGAATACCATATACTCAAATTTTTTAAGAAACTCTTCGGAAACGGCAGACGTGTCACATATATGTAGCTTTGTATTTCGTTGTCTTGCCATTTGTTTAAAATAGGGAATAAAGGGACTTTCATTAACAATCAAATCACCGTTATAGGGGATTGCTTCAGAAAATGAATCGGCCACATCTTTTAATGTTGGTCCCAGCACATCCATATGATCTTCTAATACATTCACAATTAACCCGATATTTGCTTGCAATAATTTTTCTTGGAAAACGATTTGATAATCAGGACTAACGGCCATGCACTCACTAACAAGAGCATCAGCATTTAACTCAACAGCTTTAGATAAAACCTTTCTTTGTTCACCTATATTCGGGCCTTCCAATCTCCTCGTAATAGGCTCCTCTTGGGAATCAAACCAGTAAAGCATTCTAGCATCCGTTCCAGTCGTTTTTCCAACTGTCTGATAGCCTGCCTCTTGTAACATGCCCGTTATTAATCTAGTAACAGTTGATTTACCTCTAATTCCATTGACATTCACACGTACTGGGATACTTTTAGTGTTTTTATCATTCGCTTTTTTTTCCTTAATCCCAAGGTACAAAGTTAAAAATGCTAATAACAGAATGAGTAAAAACTCTTCTAACATTGTCTCACCTCTTCATGGAATGTTTTAAAAATTGGTAGTTTCATTAACTATCCTCCCTTTTTAGAATTATAGGTAAGTACAGAGAGTCAAAATTGTTAGGAAATAATTGGTAGTTTTGTCGAACTCTCTGTGACCTAATATACTAGAATTGTATTAAATGAATGTTAATTTAATATAAAATAGTATGACATTTTATTACAGACTGAAACATTGGTTTATTCTACAAAAAAGACCATTGCATCGTGCTCTATTAGAGATATATTTTGCATAAAAGACTAGTAACTTTGATTATATTGATTCTTTGGCACTACAAACATTGCGATAATTGTAATAATTTTTAATAGGATTAAAATCTCACATTCACATTCTATTTACATTGATAGATTAGGATGAAGGTGTAAGACATTAAATACTAGGAGGAATGCAAAGATGAGAAAATGGAAAAAACTTGGTATCCCATCAATCGTTGCTGTCACAATGATTGGAACTGCAACTACTGGTAGTATGACTGTATCGGCTAATTCGGACGATCCCTATGAGAGCCAGCAGGAAATCAATGTAACTGAAGAGGAAAGCAGTGAAGTAGAGGTGAAGGCTCCTAACAAAGCTCCGGAACATTTGGAAATTGTAAAAACGA
Source organism: Oceanobacillus rekensis (assembly GCF_002153375.1). Classification (GTDB taxonomy): domain Bacteria; phylum Bacillota; class Bacilli; order Bacillales; family Amphibacillaceae; genus Oceanobacillus; species Oceanobacillus rekensis. Next base: position 86,261 of record NZ_MTBQ01000008.1, on the reverse strand, counting down.
TTGAAGAACCAACGGATGAAGAAAAAGGATCCATAACAGTAGCAAACGCTACAAAGGTAAAAGAAATGCTGAGAGCCCTTGCAGCAACAGATGGTTCCGAACAAACCTATGAAGTAACTGGAGAAGATAGTCAAGTGAAAGAAGGAGAAAGCGAATTAGCGACAGATGACCAATTTGTTGTAACAGCAGAAGATGGAACCCAAGCTACTTATACAATTTTTGTAGAAGAAAGCAAAAGCAGCGAAGTAGAAGTTCACGCACCTAACAAAGCTCCAAAACATTTGAAAAAAATAACAAAGATTGAAGAACCAACGGATGAGGAAAAAGGCTCGATAACCGTAGCCAACGCTGTAACAGTAGATGGAATGCTGGGAGCCCTTGCAGCAACAGATGGTTCCGAACAAACACATGAAGTAACTGGAGAAGATGGCCAAGCGAAAGAAGGAGAAAGTGAATTAGCCACAGATGACCAATTTGTTGTAACAGCAGAAGATGGAACACAGGCTAATTATACCATTATTGAAGAAGAAAGTAATGAAGTAGAAGTGAAAGCTCCTAACAAAGCTCCAGAACATCTGGAAATTGTAAAAACGATTGAAGAACCAACAGATGATGAAAAAGGCTCTATAACCGTAGCAAACGCTACAAAGGTAAAAGAAATGCTGAGAGCCCTTACAGCAACAGATGGTTCTGAACAAACCTATGAAGTTACTAGTGAAGATGGCAAAGTGAAAGGAATGGGAAACGAATTAGCAACAGATGATCAATTTGTTGTAACAGCAGAAGATGGCACACAGGCTACTTATACTATTATTGAAGCAGAAAGCAATGAAGTAGAAGTGAAGGCTCCTAACAAGGCTCCAGAACATCTGGAAATTGTAAAAACGATTGAAGAACCAACAGATGAAGAAAAAGGCTCTATAACCGTAGCAAACGCAACAACGGTAAAAGAAATGCTGAGAGCACTAGCAGCAACAGATGGTTCTGAACAAATCTATGAAGTTACTAGTGAAGATGGCAAAGTGAAAGGAATGGGAAACGAATTAGCAACAGATGACCAATTTGTTGTAACAGCAGAAGATGGCACACAGGCTATTTATACAATTATTGAAAAACCTGCTCAATAAACGAATAAGCTAGTGAAAGAAGTGGAATGGACACCCCATGACGATAATATCTATTCGTCATGGGGTTTTTCTAACGGTTACTTCAAATGAGTAGATTCCTGTTGCGCTAATCTATTTTTGAATTTTATGGATTTCCATAGGATAGAAAGATAGGGAAAAGTTAGTGGTGGAAATTGAAATTCAGTGATTTTTAATTTTCCATTTATTGGTTATTATACATGAAAAAGGGGGAATCAAATTTATAAGAAGGTAAGATAGATTTTTGATTATTCTACTAGTACAACCTTTATTATCGAAGAGGGAGAGGTGATATTAATTCTTTAAGGATTCTATGGATGGGTTATTTGGGTATGCCTAAAACCTAAACAACCTTTCAACATGAAGGATGGAGGAGATGCGGATGCAGCGTTTTGCTTTGCTATTTGTCTTTAATATGTTTTTATCTTTTGCATTCATTCCTGGTTTGGCTATAGCTGAGGAAAGGAATGACCCGGCTAGTGAACTTGCATTGGATTTGGTCGGTAGTAATAATCAAGGATTTTTAACGTCTGAATTTGTACAATATGTTTATGAGGAATCAAAATCAATTTCCCTGCCGAGATATGCGAAGGATCAGCAGCAGATTGGTGAGGAAATAGAGCGCAGTGAGTTACAAGCAGGAGATGTTGTTTTTTTTCAGGGAACCGGTTTGATGTCGGGGATCTATATTAACGATGGGCGTTTCGTCATCGTGACGAGTGATGGAATTGCTGAACGAAATATGGAAACAAGTGACTATTGGTCGGGTGCCTACGTTGGAGCTGCCCGGTTTACAAAAGAGAATATTGATGATCCGGCTGCTGTATTGGCTCTGGAGGAATTAGGGGAAAACCAACAAGGATGGATCACTTCCGAATTTGTACAATATGTCTACGAGGAAGCGAAAGGCATTTCCCTTCCCGAATCAGCTGCCGATCAATGGATTCAGGGAGAGGATGTAGACGAGCTTCAGTCAGGAGACGTTGTCTTTTTCCAAGGAACCCATTTGATGTCGGGGATTTATATAAATAACGGACGTTTTGTTATTGTTACGAGTGAAGGAATCTCCGAGCGGAATATGGTGACGAGTGACTATTGGTCAGATATTTATCAGGGTGCCAAACGTTACAGCGGGGAAGACACACCTCCTCCTTCAGATAATGAAATCGTCGAACTAGCTCGAGACTTAATCGGAACTCCGTATAATCAATCAGGAAGTAGCCCGGAAGAAGGGTTTAACACAGGTTCTTTCGTTTACTATGTATATAAAGATGTGACAGGCAGCTGGCTCTCCAAACAGCCACCTTCACAGTTGGAAGCAGGTTTTAGCATCGGCAGGGATGATTTGCAACCCGGAGACCTTGTCTTTTTTGAAAATGAAGAACAGGAATTGATTTCAGGGATTTATTCTGGAGACGGCCAATTTGTGATTGCTACTTCCTCTGGGGTAGAGGAAAGGCATGTAGATTATCATACTTATTATGCAGAACGCTTTGTAGGGGGAGCTCGTTATACAGAGGAGATATTGAAAAAATCAAACCCGGAAACGTATAAGAATCATGATAGCCCCATTGTAAGGGAAGCAATGAAATATATAGGAACACCTTATTTAATGACAGGCAATACCTTGGATGCTTTTGATTGTTCGTTTTTCGTCCAAACCGTTTTTCGTGAGGCGGAGGATGTCTATTTGCCTCGAATTAGTTATCGACAATGGGAAGTTGGTGAGACGATACTTCCAGAGGGGACAGATATAGAATCCATTAATCTGGATGAAGAACTTCAGCCCGGAGATGTCCTCTATTTCTCAGGGACATGGCAGGAAGGTATTTCCCACACTGCGATTTATTTAGGTGATGATTATATTATTCATGCAACAGGAGAAGAAGGGCAGACGACGATTTCGTATATGAGTGAATATTGGCGTGATCATTTTACTGGTGCGAAGCGTTTTGATGATCTTGCTATTCAATATGATAATGATGCAGTTTTTGAAGCTCATCAACTGGTGGGAACCGAGTACACGCTTGGGGGATCGACACCTGATGAGGGATTTGATACAGGTGGCTTTGTCCAATACGTATACAATCAAGCATGGCAGTATGACCTGCCGCGATACGGAAGTCAGCAATGGAAAGAAGGGACAGAAATCCCTAGGGAAGAGGCTGAGCCAGGAGATATTCTCTTTTTCCAAGGGTCAAGTATCATTCCGACAATCTATATCGGCAATAATCAGATGATTGCAGTGACATCTTCCAAGGGTGTTACCGTCATTGACTTAACAACAAGTGATTATTGGCCTCCTCGTTATATGGGCGCAAGAACGTATGACATGGAAGTGGAGGAGAGTGAAGAAGCAACGCTTGCACAGCAATATGTCGGCAAATCGTTTGACGAGACGTCTTCGATGTTTATTAAGCAGATCTATGCAGAAGCAGGAGGCATTGATCTCCCATCCAGTTTGGAAGAATTGCGTGAATATGGGGTTAAACTTCATATTGAGGAGCTTCAGCCGGGAGATCTCATGTTTTTTTCTGACACAGAACAGGGAACTGATCCTGTCATGGCAGGTATTTACGCAGGAGAGGGTACATTTATCACGGTGATTGATGGTGAAATCGTGTCCAACACAATCAATGATGATCCAAATTGGATAAATCGGTTGATTGAAGGGCGAACCATATCAACTGCTGAGACGGCAGATGATCGGTGAAAGGTCCGTTATGATGCACGTTGACTTGTTTATAAAATTAGAATAAAAGTTGAGTGTATTGTGGAAGAAATTGAATTAGGTTAATTAAATTAGAGGGCTTCAGGGATAATGGAGCTTGAGCTTTATATAAAAAACATGACTAGTGGCATTGCTTCTGGTCATGTTTTGATAAGGAGGGAATTCACATGTTAGCATAATTCCTTCTCCTCGTTGTACCATTCGTCGAAAAGGGAAATAGTAATTCTGCTTCTCCCAGCATTCTAATGATTTATTATCATCATTCCAGTTTTGGAATCCATGTTTAAATCTCCTGTAATTGCTGGATCGACTAAAATAAATGTATCGTGATAATTTTAAGTAAATGGAAGAAGATAATCTAAGGAAAGGAGGGATTGCCAATGTCTGTAAAAAATTGGTTAGCAGGATTACTTGTAATGATTCTTGTTATGTCCAGTTCAGGGCCTCTACATGCATTTGCAGCAACCGAAGCCGAATTAGTGCCTATGGACACGAGAGAAGAGATGGTTGTCGAACTGCACGATGATTATTTTAACCCAGATGCGATTACAATTGCTAGTGGAGAAACGACAGAGCTGCTACTGAAAAATGTAGGGCAGAAGGAACATACCTTCACCGTGGAAAAGCTTGGAATTGACGTCGAACTCCAGCCGGGAGAACAGAAAACCATCACCGTAAAACCGGAAGAGACCGGTACATACGAACTGATATGTCGGTACCATGAACAAGAAGGAATGGTTGGAGAAGTAATTGTCGAATAAAAAACACAATCAGAAGAATAATTAGTTCTGTTTTTCACGAGAGAAAATTCGAAATAACAGTATAAATATAGTGCTAAATCACATAGGGTTTAGCACTATATTTTTTACGCTCAATTAACTGGTATAAACTGTGCTTAATGTTACATCTATGTTTGAACTATCAGGCGAAAATGAAAAAACTGTAATGGCTCCTATTTAAAGACATTTTGCATCATTGGAAAATAGGATAGTAATTCTTGATAAGAAGGATTTTCAATAAATGCTTGTTTTATATCTTCTTCTAAAATCTTTAAAGTAATCTCTAGTATTGTTAGATCAATTTGAAAATCGGGACGGAAAGACCAAGGCACCTGCCCCTAGTCCCCGTCATTCTAAAAATTTATTCCTATAATGACTCAGAGCTAACAAAGGGTAAATATATCGGTAACTATGGTAATGGATGTAAAATCCTCCTGCCATACCTTGCCCTACTGGATAAGATAATGTCCAGTCCTTTTTATCAGAAGTGTCCAGTAAAAACTTCACACCCGAAAGTATTTCCGGTGTGACTTTGTCGGATGCCGCAATGAGCGAATCCAATGCCCAGGCAGTATGTGTTAATGTGCTGACTCCGAGTGGGGTATAAGTTTGATTGATATCACTATAACAAGATTCTCCCCATCCTCCATCTGGATTTTGAATGTTCCTTAGCCATTTTAGCGATTTTTGAACAGAAGAATCCTCAGTATCAACACCAGTTGAAATCATACCGGTTAAGGCTGCCCATGTTCCGTAAATATAGCAAATTCCCCACCTTCCATACCAAGAACCATTTTTTTCTTGATTGTTCTTTAGCCAATTTACTCCATTTTTTATTGCGGTATGTTTTTTAAACAAGTTGGTAAAGTTACCGTAAAACTCCAGGGTCCTTCCTGTTAAATCTGCGGTAGAGGGATCTGTTAATAAATATTCTGCCCCTTCAATTGGAATAAACTTGACGATCTTTTTATCCACATTTTTTTCAAAAGAAGCCCAGCCGCCATCATAATTCTGCATGGAAAAAATCCAGTCGATTCCTCTGTCCCAAGCCTGTCGGTATACGGTCTCATTTTGTATTAAATTGGTGATGGATCGTAATGAAGCAGTTGTATCGTCAATATCTGGGTTCATCGTATTCCTATCAGAAAATCCCCATCCGCCCGGGTTTTCGGTTGGATTATGAATCGCCCAGTCACCGTAGCGGTAATGTTGTCGGGAAAGTAAGTAGTCATTTGCTTGTTGAACCATTGGATCGTCCCATGAAATATCAGCGCGCTGTAACGCATAATTAATTAAAGATGTATTCCAGACATTTGCCGTTGTGTATTGCATATGCGTATGACCGTCAATTTGACAGGCCATGCCTTTTAAACCGTCTACTGCTTTTGTTATGATTGGATCATTTTTGGGAAACCCGAGGGCTAATAACGAAAAGATCATCAGAAAGGTAGAACTAAAATAATTGTAAAAGGTCCCATCCGGTTCGATTCGGTCTAGGATATACTTTTTCGTTTGCTGGATGGCCATCGAATGAATGTATGCGGGGAAGCCAATGATATTTTTTATTCCTTGTTGAATAAAGGAATAAAAGGAGTGCGACTCACCGGAACGATTCAGGAAGAATTCGTCATTTTCAGCATCATTTCCCCTTGCAAGGAATAAATCAGAAAGATCGGGGCTTCTTTTTGTTTTCATCGTGAATTTCTGATCGGCTAGGATTAACATCGGGGCAATGTTTGCTCTTCCATAAACGGAGAAATTAAAAAAGTTAATCGGGAATGATAATGGCAAAAGAATAAATTCGATTGGAATTGGAAAAAACGTAGGCCATTTATATTGACCGGTTAAGGCGAGCATGATTTTGGCAAGCATATGACTTTTTTCAATACCGCCCCATGCCAAAATCCGCCTTCTTGCAGCTGCCAATTCTTTATCCCCCTTATTTCGGTAACCAGAATACAAAAGTGCATAATAGGCTTCAATCGTAGCAGTTACATTTCCGTCTTTCTCATCATAAAAAAGTTTCCAAGACCCGTTTTTCTCCTGCCTGCTAAGTATTCTTTCGACTAAAGCTTGAATGAGCTTTTCATCATTTATTTCTAATGTGCGCAGCAAAATAATCATATAGGCATCCGTTGAGACGCCTGTTTCAAAAGGATAATCCCAGGATCCATCAGAGGACTGGTTATTTTTTAATACCTCGGTGATTCGATTGATTTCATCTGTTATTTTGCTTTTCACAGTTACACCTCCAAACAACTATATAATTTTATTCCATCGCCATTGTTAAAATGCCAAAAACGCTAGAACACTGCTTGTTGCTTTTTCAACTTTTCATCATTTATTCTCATACACACCCATAACATAATTAGTAAAGGAGTGATCTCCATCATTGAATGTTTAAAAAATAAATTGACTAGTCAAAAAATTACTCCTGAACTAACAGCAATAAAAAAGGAAATAACAAAGAAGTCGAGACCCACGATTCATGAAAATCAATTAAATGATGTGGAACATGATTTAATCGAATACATTAATCGTGAAACGGAAAAAAGAAATGTAAATAATGTGACACGAACAAATGCATACTTAAATTTTTATAAAAGGTTCCCTGAAATCCACTGGGCTTTTCTAGGACATATGGTTTCTCGAAATGGTGGATGGAACATGACCGATTTAAAAGGAAGTCTATTGTCCAGGTTGTTATCTTCGGAGGAACGGGAGGAGTTTTTTACTTTTTTAGAGCGAGGCAATTGGTTAATCTTTCAGGACATTTATCCACAATTACTGCTTTATGAAGAAAGTGTAAAAAGAAATACCAATCTTTTTTACCTTTTACCATTGTTTCATGTCTCCTTTTTTATGAGAGTGATTTGGAATTACTTCTACCGAATCAAAGATCGATACCTGTTGACCGTCGCACTTATTGTCAATGAACAAAGTTATTTGGAGAAAAGAGTCATTCAGAATCCTTATTATCAATCCACTGTACTGGAAACACTGGAATTTAAACTGCAGGAGTTATTGGATTTAAACCAAATAATTTTCCCTTACCTAGAGGGAAAGGAGATAAAAATTATTGGTGAAACCATTCATCAATTTGCCTCTTTACATAACCGGATTTTGTTAGGAAAACGTTTGTATCAATTACTTTTTGATACGGAAAACTACTTATCTATTTATAAGTGGGCGATCCAACACCCCCACACAGGCTCGAGAAAAGATTTTTTTCCTCATTTATTTAACGATCTTGATGAATCCGTACCTGGGGGCACATACCAACGAAGAATAAAAGACTGCCGCATAAAGAAAAACGCCCCAAAATTATATAGTCCCATATTAAAATTTGCGTGGAATAATATGGCACAGAAAGAAGCAGAGAAAGGGGATTGGTATTCGGATTGGAAAGTAATTCATTATTTAAAAAAGGATATGTTTAAAGGAAATGGAGCTATTTATCATGAATATTGTAAAACACTTGAGAAAATCGAGTTTTCGATCCTCGCGAAAGAAGCCATATTACCGAAGAAATCATAGAATTAAAACCTATTTATCTACCATTTTTTTCGCCTCACTTATAGGAACGTATTTAGATTTAATGCTAGTGGGGGCAGGTCTATATTCCTTTCCAAGGCGTCCGTTTTCAGAGGTATTTACAATTAATATCTTATTCACGCTTTGTATCCTGCCGTTATTTTCCCTTATCATTATTTTTGTATTAAAAAGGTTACATAAATTACCTAGGTACCTTTTCCTGTTTATTTGCAGTTTATTTGTATACATAGCAGAACAAACAGCAGAACAATATGGTTTATTTATCCATTCCACTTATTGGAAACATGAATTTTCCCTTTTTGGTTACTTTCTCTTTCTAATCGTTATTTGGAAGTTTTATAGCTGGTTTGAAAATGGACAGAGGGGCGGTTCTCCTGATTGATTTTAAAATTCAATTGGGATATATAATTTCATTGTGACGTAGGATATAACATTCACTTAGGTTATAGCTTTTAATTATGCCCTCCAAAAATTGAACAACAGAAACATGACCGTAGATTCCAAAATAATTGCTGGATTTTTTCCTGTAATTTCCTTCAAATGCTTTAAAAATTCCTGAAGTACTGCTAGCCCTTCATTAGTGTGATCTACTTTAAAGCTTTAGGACGCAAAATACTCTCTTTTTTAAGACTCCACCATGATTAATGACCATTTAACAACCTCTTCTTTCAATTTCTAGTTACAATTCGTTGTGCAACAGCTACTTCCAGTATTTACTCCTTTTATTTCCAATGGTATTGATATGGGGGAAACCTTACAAACCCCTGTTTCAGGTAAGTTTAATTTTACTTTTCTAGCTTCTTCCTTGTCTCCTGCAAGGTATGCAACTATTGAACGAACCTGTTCATAACCTGTTGCCATCAAAAATGTCGGTGCACGCCCGTAACTTTTCACTCCGGCTATATAGAATCCATGCTCTGGCTGGCGTAACTCTTTTTCACCATGTGGACGAACTGTTCCGCAACTATGAAGGTTAGGATCGATAAGTGGAGCGAGTTCGCGTGTACTCTCCACTGCAGGATCTATACCTAATCTTATCTCGTTCAAAAAGGAAAAGTCAGGTCTAGCCCCAGTATTTACTATAATTTCATCTACTTCATTTAAAATTTCTTCGTTTGTACCTTTTATTTCAAAATGTCCATTTTTCTCTGTAATTTCTTCTACATAAAATCCAGTGAGAACATTGACAAGACCATGATCAACAAGCTGGTGTGCCTGTTTACCGAGTTCACCTCTTGCTTGCAATTCATCATTCGCTTCTCCTCCAAAAGCTTCATGTACGTGTTTCTTACGAATGATCCAGGAAATCTCTGTGTTTGGAAATTTGTTTTTTAATTTGGCTAGGTCAATTAATGTATTTAAAGCAGAATGTCCACTACCGACTACTGCCACGTGCTTGTTTTTAAAAACTGCTTGTTCTTCAAGTAAATTGGGGATATGGGTGTGCGATTTACCTTTTAGTGCTTCATTACTCCATACACCGTCTGCAAAGGGAGGGTTAGGGTGACTCCAAGTCCCAGTGGCATCAATAACAGCTTTTGCTTCTACTTTTTTAATGCTGCCATTAAGGTTTACATAAAGAATGAAAGGCTGTTGTTCACGAGAGTTGGATTTCATTTTATCTGTGTTCTTTTTGGTTATATTCGTAACTTCAGCATTATAAAGAATTCTCTCCTTTAGTTGTGGATGATTTGATAAAGGTTCTAAGTATTCATCCACCAATTCCTTACCAGTTGGTAATTTATCAGCTTTAGGTTCAACCCAATCTGTTTTTTGTAATAACTTTTTGGCAGCTTCATTTATGTTGAATTCCCATGGAGAAAATAACTGGACGTGTCCCCACTCAAGAATGTTATCTGCCACTTTTGAACCTTTTTCCAAAACCAGAAAACCTTGATCATATTCAATTAAATGGGCAGCTGCGGCAAGACCTACCGGACCTGCACCAATGATTACTATAGGTAATTCCGACATATATACCTCTCCTTTTTATTAATTCAAATTAGTTTTTACGGAACAAGCAACAAAGTTCTTCTGATAGAACATTATTTATTTCTTTATGATTTAAGGAGTAATAGCTCCAAGTACCTTTTTTATTCTGAATAATTAGGTTTGCTTGCAATAATATCTTTAAGTGATAAGAGAGTTTTGATTGCGGCAGGTCCATTTCTTCCATTAAATCGCAAACACAAATCGAATCTGCAGGTGTATTTGCCAATAAATATAGGATATGCAGCCTCTTTCCATCAGCAAGTGCTTTAAATGTTCCTTCATAATGTTTGAATGTACTTTGTAAATCAACTGTTACAGGAAGCATAAAAACCCTCCATTCATTTAATCAAATTTTATTGATATATTCATCCTATATCAAATATTTTTGATTAACAAGTTATAAATCAACTTTTTTTATTAATAATTTTTATTTAGTTATTAATTGTAAGATTATCTTTAGTTACATTTCTTTACGGTATAAATGTCAAATATAATCATGCATTGCGGAATATATTGTGATTTTTTTCACTTAAACTATATGGTGCTTGTGCGGCCGAGCTTAGGTCGTGTCATATAACGGGTGGGATTCCCGTCGAGTAAGAACTAGCCATTCACTCGTAGCGAGTCTTGGAGGGCTAAAGGTAACTCTAGTCTTTAAGCGTAGACAGTTAGGTAGCGGGCCGAAAGCCAAATGGTTGAAGGGATTGAGCTCCATAATGTTAGTAAATCGAGAGGGCTGATGCCTTAAGCGCAGCAGAAAGCTTACTAGGGATACATTTACTACACACAGAGGTAGGGATAATAAATGGAAACAAAACTACTAAGGATAGCAGAATTAGCAAAAGCTGATCCTAAAATGAAATTTACATCTCTTGCACATTTATTAAATGAGCAATCACTAATTCAATGTCTTCATGAATTACCAAACAAAAAGGCAACTGGGGTTAATGGAACGACTAAAGAGCAATACGGGAATTCGACTTTTTTAGATTGAAATTCACTTAGTGTACAAAATTTCAATAAATGTTGGTGGTAATACCCAACCTGCAAAATATCGATTAAAATCGGTGCAAAATAGCATCTAAAGTAACATCAATGGTTATAACGGTGTCATAACTAAGGTTCATAAGTGAGGTGAGTTGAATTGAAATATGGGTATGCTAGAGTTTCTACAATACATCAAGATTTACAAGGACAATTAAATCAACTAGAAAGTGAAGATTGTAATGTTATTTATAAGGAGAAATTTACAGGAACAAAAAAGGAACGTCCTGAATTTATGAAGCTGTTAGAAATATTAAAAGATGGCGATACGCTTGTGGTGATGAAATTAGATCGGTTCGCCAGGACGACTCGAGACGGAATAGAAGTTATACAAGACTTATTTAAACGCAATGTGAAAGTTCATGTCTTGAATATGGGATTAGTTGAGGATACTCCAACAGGGCGACTGATATTAAGCGTTATGCTTGCGTTCGCCGAATTTGAAAGGGATATGATTGTAGAACGTACTCAAGAAGGTAAAGCGATAGCGAAGCAAAAACCTGATTTCCGAGAAGGGAGACCAAATAAATTTAGTAAGAAACATATAGAAAATGCTCTTGAATTATTAGAAAACCATTCATATAAACAGGTAGAGGAAAAAACAGGCGTTTCAAAAAGCACGCTAATAAGAGCTAAGAAGAAAAGATGTATGTTGTAAGAACTTCAGGCTTGGGTTTTGCTTAAGCAAAATAGAGGTCTTGAAAAAAGTGGTAGTTTCACTTAATTAATGAATTGACTGGGAATTCCTTTCTGGAAAAATACCCGGGGGTAACATATAAACAGCAATCAATAAGGAAGTGAATCATCCCCCCTGTTCTCTGCCGAAACATCAACCTCTTAAAAAGTCTGTTATAATTATTTTCTCTATTGAATAATACTGGGGGCCTGACGTTAAACGTGGATATTATACGCTAAGACTCAACATCTTAATATATATTTTGAATATAAATAACCAAAAAGGGATTCCAATACTTTTTTGGTGTTTGCCCCCCCTGCGGCGTTACAACTTCAAAACGCCCTAGAACAAATGAATGCAACCATGAAAATTATTGCTGATCAAAAAGAAGAGATCGCCGAACTGCGGAAACATATTACGGATGTCGAAAAGAAACAACAAAAACAAGAAGAATATATCCATCATCAACTAGAACGAGATCAAAAGTTAATGAAATCCTTAAGAAAGATGCAGGAGGAAAAACAAAAGGAGCTTGCTGCAACCGCCGAAAACACCCCAAAAAAGAGCTGGTGGAATCGCCTTTTCAAATAATTTTTCGCTATTTTATACAGGATTTTATGCATTTTTGAAGGTTGATCTGGAAGGGAAAACGTAGATCCAGCAACGATGTATAAAATTGTACATAATCGGTTAAAAACGAACAACAGCCAAACCCACTTACATTAAGGTTTTGGCTGTTTGCGTAACTTCTCGAAAAGAAATTTATGTTAACTAGTTTTGTATAGAGTATACAAAACGTAAGGGGTTGTTGAATAACTATATATTCATGTTTCCTTGTAAATCAAATGCATCCAGCGTCATACCGAATGATGCTGCTTCAGCATTGTAACCTACTGGGTAAACTGGATCTACTACGTCCCCGGGGCGTTGTCCATAACCATTAGGAAAATTAAAAGTATTATCATACACCTTAATTTGATCTTCGGAAGGTATATTGTTTCCACCGCCACCCCCAGCAAAATATACAGCTAAACGAGTTGGATGAGGGTTAATAAACGTATTATTTTGAATCAATAGATCTTCAACCAAAGCATAATTCACCCGTGTAGTTAAGATCACGGAACTTCCAGATTTATCCTGATGATCAATGGAATTATCCTCTATAAATAAACTTGTGGAACCTTCAAGAAAACTGTAAAAATTAACAAACTGAGTAAAACTTGTCATCGTATTGCCAGTCACATTGATCGTACCAGATACCGTATAGGAAGCTAAATTAGGTTCGAAGATAACAGCTCCTACACTTGTACTACCGCCCTGAAATGTATTATTTAAAACATTTGTAGTTCCTCGTACCATTTGAAATCTTAGACTCTGAGTATTAGGGGCATTATGAATAAATATATTATCCAATAGAGTCATATTCTCTACCCACATATAGCCACTTCGGACCGTTCCCTCTATAATACTTGATTTAATTGTAATATTTGCGTAAAGGTTGTCAGGAGTTCTTAATGGTACACTAAACACTGCATTTGTTCCTGTTAACGCTCTATTACTAATCAAGTGCAAGTTATCTACTGTTACATTATCTGCTTGTATTACGAGCCCATCCATCGTGTTTGAGGAACTAAAAACGACTTGAGGACGAACCTCCCCTTCACCTTGTAAAGTTAAAGATTTGTTAATTATAAGTTGAGTATCAACATTGTAGATACCTTCTAATATGTGAACAATACCACCAGTATTAACAGCTGCCATTCCTTCCTCAATAGTCCCAAAAGGGTTAGCGCGACTCCCGTCTCCTCCAGTTGAACCAGATTCCACATAAATATTATTAGGATCGACGGTAACCTGCTCTACCGCGTTATTTAAAGCACCTTGAACACTTTGAACACTTGTATAACCTCTTTGAGGGCGATTCTCCAAAATAATCTCAGCAACTTGATTCTTTTGAGCTTCACTTAACGTTTCATAGATCGTCAGATCAAGACCAAGTGAAGGGTCTTCAATGGCAGCACGCATTTCTTCTACAGTTTCAGCATCATTAACAGCATCTAAAAGTCCATTTCCGATTGGAAGTGCTGGAAGTGCTGGAAGAACAAAAGTTGGAGGATTATCTGCTTTACAACGGTCATTTAGATCGCAGAAATAACCATGTTTATCTACAATCACTGGTCGAGTAACAGTAATGGTAGTGCGTAGGATAATTTTGATTAAAATACCTGTGACAATTTCTAGACCTGCGACATCAACAACTGGTACTCCTGGTTGAACAAAGATTCCTTCTATTTGAAGAGGAGCTTCCGTTACGGTATCCTCAGGGCAAGCTCCTGGACAATCTGTATGCGCTTGGAATGGCAGACTTGTTGTAAAGGTAACAGGAACATCTACACCTAAAATTGTTACTGTAATAGTTGCAGGAACAATTCCAATATTAACCACTTTTCCCTCAATAATGCGAACATTCTGGGTAATCCCAGCTAAATTCGGTACAACATTTACAGAAACAATATCAGTAATATCAGGAAGATCCGGGAACAAACCAAGAGGAAGCGTTACTTCTGCAACCTTTTGTACCTTCTTTGAACATACCAATGAATCAACTACAGTACAGTCGCTGATTAATGGTTTCATTTTACGCTCAAGAGCTTTAAATTTGCACTTGCAAGCTGTATCTTGAGATCCACCAGTCTTACAGCAGTCCTTGTGTTTAGACTTTTTTAAATATCTATCCGGCTTTTTACCGTTATGACTAGATGACATATTCATCACACCTTTTCCTATCCTTAGTTTCTTTTATACATAGCTCTTAATGATTAGTTAATTCATTAAAAAATATATGGTTTGTGTACTAGTCCTAATTGAGAGAAAAATTAATTTAACGATGATTTCGAACAATATGCTTTAAGCGAAAGATAACTGACAAATGAAAAAACTCAAGTAAGAACTGTTTTGATTGCTGTATTGCCGAAAGCCAACAATAATTGTTGTCTTTAATTTCGTTATCAAAAATAAGATAACACTCCATGCAACTAGAGTTTCTTAATGATACAGTACAGTCGGTGCGTGAAGAATAAAAAATGAAAAAATCGCGACACATATCGCGATTTACTTCCTCCAAGAAGTCTATGACCACCGAAAGGGTCCAGATTAAGGAGTTGAACATCCCTTTTATATCAACGTTTATATTCTTAACGTACAATTTTTCCGAAATGCTGTCTGTACTCCATTAACTTATAGTTACAAATTGAAGAGTTATAGGCACCCCATCCTGGGGGGCTCCATCTAACAAAGTTAATTCTCCTTCTTCCACTTTGTAAGAAGTTTGAGGTTGAAGAATACCATTGATAAATAAATTAATAAAGGAAACGTCGTTTGGTGATAATATCTGAGTTGTTCCGTATTGTGGTAATCCATCAGCGTTTGTATATACAAGCTTTTGATTTTCAGCAAAAGTAAAATACAATAAATTACTAACAGTACTCGGCGGTGGCGTACAGTCCATAATAGTAATAGGTACGTTAGCTCTTACTCCAGGAAAAGAAGGAAGTGTAGCTGTAACCGTTACTGATCCAGATCCATTAGTGGCTGTAAATATAGTAGAAAACACACCTGAATTGTCTGTAGTGGCAGTAATGGGAGTTACAGAACCAAGAAGAGCGTTATTTACTGAAAAATGGACTGGGACCCCTATAGCTGGAAACCCATTCAACAATACTTGGCCGGAAAGAGTTGAAGTGTTATTTGCTTGCTCTGAAGTACATACCGTATTTGGAACAGCATTCATGGTAATTGTTGCGGATGGGGGCTTAGGTACACTTTTCTTGGGTGGGTAGGGACACAAACAAGGATTAGATCCACAAATGAGACAACAAATAGAAGAATCAATGCAACAACAAGGGATGGAACGACAACATGAGCAACAACATCGATATGAAGACAAAAAATTGTAGCCTCCTTTGTTTGTAATATACTATATCATATCAAAATCTAGTGACTTTGCTTGTATGTCTGCCCGAGGCTTCTTAAAATTTTGCCATATGATTTCGTATGGAGAGGAAGATTAAAGAGTGGGACAGGTTTAATCATCTTTCGAAGATAAAGGGTGTAAGTTCGGAAGGTCAATCCCATCAAAGATATGAATGTATGAAAATATCAAAATCCATATCTTTTTTTAGGAAAATTTCTTTTCTAACTAAACAAGTGTCTTTATCGTTTGTCCAACGTACGCATACAATACTTCCCGAACGTTATCTAAATCCTTTTTAACGTTCATATTAACCCTAAGAGATTGACTGTAGAAAGTAAGTCTCTTTTATAAATAAAAAAATACTATTTTGGACTTTCACAAAAATAAAAGAGCCTTGAAATTAAAGGTAATAATAAAGATACTTGTCATATACAAGCTTTGACTTGGAATCATATTCTGTTAATGAGGATCTTCTTCAAAAAAAAAGAGGGATAAGAGAAGCATCCTTAATGCGATGACAACCTTGTAGGTTTAATGTACAAGGAATAAGGAGGGAAGATAAAAATGCCACTTACTAGACCCTTTATGGCTTCCAGAAAGTTTGTTGCTACAATTGGAGATGGAACAGGAACAGGTGCAACATTTACAATTCCAGCAACATCCTTTACCGATGACACCGGTGCTGCAACTACAACCTTTCCATTACCAACTTATTATATTTTATATATAAATGGTTTCATTCAAACAGGTGATGTCTCAACCATTACTACTACTGATATAAATATTCCAGATGGCGATACACTTGATGATGCAACTCCAGTTACTGTTGAAATTGTAGTTAACTAACATTGTATATAATTTACTAGAAGGTCACAGTAATGTATCCGATAGTGGCGGTGGTGATTTCTAAATAAAAAACCTCTTGTACTTTCAATTGTGCAAGAGGTTTTTTATAGGTAACTTTTTACTACAACTAGTTTTTTATTGGCTTGCCTTTTAAGCCAAATACTGCAAAAGCGAAAATAGAACTATCGTGGCTGGTAAGTTTGTGAAAATTTGTACTTAAACTACTTGGTGCGTTAGTTTTATTAAATCAAGCGAGGTTTGTATAATTAAATTTCATCAAGAAAATTAATATGGTGGGGAAAAGAGAACGATAAATGATATTTTTAGAGAAAATTATTTTTTCAGCATTTTCTGCACTAATTCTTTCACTATCTTTAGCTTTTTTGCAAAATACACCAAGTAAAGTTAAATTGGAACCTACTATAAAAATTACCCACCAATAGAACGAAAAAAAGTGTTCATGGTTTGTTCCTTGTTCCTCGTCATTTGTAACAGATAGCGGCACAGTGGGAGCTGATACGTTTCAAAAAATGATTGGTACTGTGTTTTGACCTAAAGCGTATCATGCATACGATTCAATATTAATCGAGAATATAAAGACACGGTAAGGCTGACAATTTGCTTTTACCGTGTCTTTTTAAAAATTTAATTGACATGGTGAGATAAACTTATAAATACAGAGATGCTGGATAGGAACTTGTTTTTTAAGAAACAGTTTTATATTCAAATTCTTTACGTTGTTCTAGGACATGTGCTTCTCGTTTCTTTTCTAAACGCATCTCTATTCTAGATATACTTTCTTCATCATTTAGAAGCTCTTGTTTATTCTCATTAACTAACTGTTCGAAATTTAATAATTTTGGTCGCATATGTGACACTCGTTCTTATGTTCTAACTACATTATAAACTATTTTTCGCGTTATAAATCAAAATTGTTTGAACATTTTAATGAATATTTGTCACAAAACGCGAAATTTTTGTTTAATTATTGATTTTGTCATAAAGAGTTAATAGCTTATCAAGTTCCTGAATAAATGTCGCTATGAGTAGGACTTTTATTGAAGTTTTATAACCATCTTACTCGAATACAATATTTGTTGTTGAATTTGATATCGGTAGGGGATAAGAACAAAATTCAAACGTATATAAATTGGCAACAAATCCCAAAATACACCATTAGTTTACATGAAATTAACAGTTAATTAACATGATTCTGTTATGGTGAATTAATAATAAATAATTAGGAGGATAGTTATATGAAAAAAGTCATTATATTTGCTACAGCAGTTCTATTTTGCATTGTCTTAGCCGCATGTGGAAATCAAGAAACAGAAGGTGCTTCTTCATCTGAAAGCGCTGACTCTGATAATTCTACACAAAATGAAGCTATCGAGAGATTGTCAATTGGATTTGTACCCTCTCGTGAGCCAGAGGAAATTATTACTGCTACAGAACCATTGAAAGAATTATTAAAAGAAGAACTATCAGGTCAAGGCTACGATGTTGGTGAAATTGAAATCACTGTAGGAACAAATTATGAAGCAGTAGGAGAAGCGTTATCAGCAGGAACAACGGATATCGGTTTTATTCCGGGTGGTACATATGTATTGTATGATGACGGGGCTGAAGTCATTTTAACTTCAACACGTGCAGGTTTAAGCAATGATTCTGATGATCCTGTAGATTGGAACAAAAATGAACCAACAGAACCAACGGACGAACAAGCAACTTCTTATCGTGCATTATTAATTGCCGGTCCATCAGAAAACGGGAAAGCTCTAGCAGAGAAAGTGAATAATGGCGATGAGTTAACATTCGAAGATTTAAACAATGCTACATGGAATGTGATGTCATCATCATCTCCAGCAGGTTATATTTACCCTGCACTATGGTTACAGGAAAACTTTGATAAAACAATTACTGATTTATCTAAAGCGGTACAAACTGATTCGTACGGTAGTTCATTTGCTCGTTTAGCTTCGGGGCAAACCGATGTGTTAGTAACGTATGCAGATGCACGTCGTGACTTTGAAGATACTTGGGCTTCTGAATATGGTCGTAAAGCAGATATTTGGGAAGAAACAGATGTCATTGGGGTAATGCCAGCTATCTATAACGACACGATTAGTGTAAGTAAAAACTCTGAAAATATGAATGACGACTTGAAAGCAGCATTAAAAACAGCATTTATGAATATTGGAGAATCAGAAGAAGGAAAAGAAGTAATATCAATCTACAGTCATGAAGGTTATCAAGAAGCAACAGACGCAGATTATGACAATGAACGTAAAGCTCAAGAAATCGTACAGCAAGTAGGATTAAACTAAACGAAAAGTAATTTTAATAGAAAAAGTAAAAATGAGAACGTTATTCAATGTTCTCATTTTTTTCTAAGATTGGAGTATTATCATGATTGAGTTTAAGCAAGTTCAAAAACAATATCCCAATGGTTTACTGGCGTTAAATGATATTAACCTTCAAATTAAACAAGGGGAATATGTAGCGATTATTGGACTATCAGGTGCGGGGAAATCCACATTATTACGTTGTATAAATCGAATGCATGATATCACAGCGGGTTCTTTAACTGTAGACAATGTGGAAATAAGTACGTTAAAAGGAAAGGGAATTCGTCAATTACGTCGTAATATCGGGATGATTTTTCAGTCTTTTAACTTAGTAACTCGTATTTCAGCGATGAAAAATGTTCTTGTATCATTTGTACCTCAAATGCCTTTATGGAGAAAAATACTAGGAATCTTCACTGAACAAGAGAAAAAACAAGCCTTAATGGCGCTTGATAAAGTTGGAATTTTAGACAAAGCATACATACGGGTCGATCAATTATCAGGTGGGCAACAGCAACGTGTAGCACTCGCACGTACACTTGCTCAAAATCCTCAAATTATTTTAGCTGATGAACCAGTGGCATCACTTGACCCGTTAACAGCAAATCAAGTAATGGAAGACTTCAGGCGTATTAATCAAGAACTTAGTATGACAGTTATTATGAATATTCATCACATAGAATTAGCACTTGACTATGCGACTCGTGTTATTGGCATACATGCAGGGGAGATTGTGTATGATGGACGTTCAGAAGATATAACAGAAGAGATTTTAGAACAAATTTATAAAGGTTCGATTTATAAAGGGGGTGATATAGCGCATGTTCGCGAAGATGTTACTAACTAGGAAAATGACTCTTCCAAACGGGAAAATTGTTGTGGAAATGCGATCTATGACACCCCTTGTCATATTACTCTTAATTGGTTTTGGCTATGGGTCTATTCAAATTACAGGGTTTGACCTTCAGGTTCTAATAAACCGAATAGGTCAGTTCTTTGTCATAATCCAGGAGATGATACCACCAACATGGGCCTATATCCCGCAAGTTTGGAGGCCTTTATTAGACACAATCAAAATGTCACTTCTCGGTTCACTTTTAGGCGCAATAACTGCATTACCGTTAGCAATGCTTGCAGCGAGTAACATTACGAAAACAAAATGGGTTTCATCAACGGTCAAATTTATTTTAAGTATATTGCGAACACTTCCCACACTTGTTGTTGCTCTTATTGCAACTTATATTTTTGGTTTAGGAACACTGGCAGGAACAGTTGCTATTTACTTATTTACTATCGCATATATTGGAAAATTATTATACGAACAGATAGAAAATGCCAATTTGGATGCATATGAAGCGATGCATTCCATGGGATTAACAACCATTCAATCGTTTCGTTATGCTGTTTTTCCACAAATACTACCAAACTATTTATCGACCTCCCTATTTTGCTTTGAAGGTAACGTTCGTTACGCCGCTATTCTAGGGTATGTTGGGGCAGGTGGTATCGGGCTGCTATTAAATGAAAGTCTTGGATGGAGAAACTATTCTAACTTAGGCATGATTTTACTTATGTTAGTTGTCGTCGTCTACATGATTGAATCAATTAGTGAGTATTACCGAAAGAAATTAACGTAGGAGATTACAAATGAATGCTATAGATAAACAGTATCATCTAGAACCAAACCGTCGCTTCTCGCAAATAATCACAGGATTGATCTTGATAATCCTATTTGGTTGGTCGGTGTCTGCCATCCAATTCGAACAGTTAGCTACAAATGGACTTACAATCGCAAAAAATATCTTATTAGGTCTCGTTCAACCAGATGTAGAATTACTGTTTAATTTTACGAATGGCGTACCTTATTTACTCATTGAAACAATGGCAATAGCCTTCTTGGGTACTATAGTAGGGGCAATTCTGGCTATTCCACTTGCTTTCTTGTCTGCTTCAAATATTGTCCCGAAGCCAGTTGCAAGTATTGTTCGTATATTGCTGGTTTTTATCCGGACGATTCCTGCCATTGTTTATGGACTAATGTTTATACGCGTAACTGGTCCAGGACCGTTTGCAGGCGTATTAACAATGTCTTTAACAAGTATAGGAATGTTAGCTAAATTGTATGTAGATGTTATAGAGGACTTGGATACATCAATTCTTGAATCGATGGAATCCCTTGGTTGTACGGTTATGGAAAAAATTCGCTATGGCATCTTTCCACAACTTTCAGTATTATTTCTATCCATTATAATTTATCGATATGATATGAATTTGCGCGATGCAGCTGTTCTTGGGTTAGTAGGAGCAGGCGGTATTGGCGCACCACTTATTTTTGCAATGAATTCATATCGATGGTCAGAGGTTGGTTCAATTTTAATTGGCCTAGTTGTACTTATTTTAATCGTTGAATATATATCCAACAAAATAAGAACAAAGTTAGTAAGGGGGTAACATATTTCTCTATTAAACAAATAGTCTACTAGTCGGCTGCTGTTTAAGTGATAAATAATGGAGGTTCATTATGAGAAAGGCTAGTCTAGTTTATTATCGATTTTATGTATGACCATGGTTACATTTATCTCTATTGCCGTGAATGCCGAAAATGCACAAAATCCAGCGCCAATCTTAACGCCAAATAATCTTTTGCCAGTCCACCGCTTTACAGTGTTAAAGCGGTGGACTGGCACTATATTCTCATCTAATAAGTAGTAGGGTACGAAGATACTACCCATTACTTGAAATTCTACTTTATGCACTTATTTCATTTGATAGCTTCTCTTCTCGTTTTTCTTCCAAAGCATTTACTACAACTGCAGCGGAACCATCACCTGTAACATTGACAGAAGTCCGGATCATATCCAAGATTCTGTCAATACCTGCAATAAGGGCAATACCCTCAACAGGAAGTCCTACAGAGGTTACTACCATCGTAAGCATAATCAAGCCAGCTCCAGGAACTCCCGCAGTACCGATGGAGGCAAGCGTTGCAGTTAAAACAATCATCAACTGTTGCGCAAAGGAAAGATCAATTCCGAAGAATTGTGCGATGAATATTACACATATACCTTGATATAATGCGGTTCCATCCATATTAATGGTGGCTCCCAGCGGAAGAACGAAGCTGCTTACTTTTCTGGATACACCAAGGTTTTCCTCAGTACTTTTAATTGTAATTGGCAAAGTTCCAGAGCTGCTTGTTGTACTAAATGCCACCAAGCTTGCAGGAGCAATTCCTTTAAAAAATTTCCAAGGATTCATGTTTGCAAAATATTTAACAAAAAGTGAATAGGTTAATACAGCGTGAAGGATGCATCCGGCATAAACGATTAAAATAACTTTCAAAAGTGGAAGGAGTATAGAAGCACCATACTCTCCAACAATTGGTGCGATTAGACCGAAAACCCCTATAGGAGCCAATTTTATTACGAGGGATGTAATTTTATACATAATTTCAGCAAGTTCATCGAAGAAGTTATAAACTGTTTTTGCCTTGTCACCTAACATCGTAATCGCGAGACCAAGGAAGATGGCAAAAAAGATGATTTGCAGCATATTACCCTCTACCATTGAAGCAATAGGATTAGTAGGGATGATGTTTAATAATGTATCAACTATTCCAGGAGCCTCTGTAGTCTCTAACTTTTCTGTAGATTGAGTTATATTGATACCAACACCTGGTTTAAAGATATTTGCAAGGATTAATCCGATTGTTACTGCAAAAGCTGTGGTTAAAAGATAGTAAAAAAAAGTTACTCCACCCATACGTCCAATTTTTTTAATGTCCCCTGTACCTGCAACACCAACCACGAGGGATGCAAGGACTAAGGGAACGATTATAAACTGAATCATACGCAAAAATAAATCACCAAGTGGTTTAACAACCTCGATACTTGGCCCAACGATAGCGCCGACAATAATAGCAATTACGAATGCAATCAAAATTTGTGTGAGTAATCCAATTTTTTTCATATGAACCTCCTTTAATTCTGAATGATTAAGTGAAGATAGCAAGAGAAATTAATATAAACATTAAAACTTACAAAATATACAATAAACAATAGATAAAAATGAGCTAATCTACTTTCAGTTCTCCACTACTACTGCTGCTGTATTATATCCCTCCTCTTATCCCTTTAGAAAGCGGTTACATTTTCCCTTGGAATTTTAAAAAGTACTTATCCCTTTTATATAAAAGTTCAAGGAAATTGTCAATAACTATTTATAAAATATTCTAAAAAAACTGAAAATATGTAAAAAGTTATTGATTTTATATAAAAAATTATATAACATAGTTATTAGAATGAGTTTTGGAAAGGACTTTTTTGAATGAATACAATTCTTGAACAGTACATCCCGGTAGCGGAGGTGATTGCAAGAACCTTTGGCCATGATTGTGAAGTTGTACTACATGACTTAACCGTTCCACAAAACTCAGTTGTTTACACGGTTAACAACCATGTAACTGGCAGGCAAGTAGGGCAAAGCTTTAATCATTTAATAACCGAAGTATTGCTTTCACAAAATTTCACAAATGACTTTTCAACAAATTATTACTTTCAAACAGATGATGGTAGATTAATAAAATCTTCTACATTGTTAATTAGGGACGAGGAAAAAAAAGTCTTGGGAGCACTCTGCATTAATATTGATACGACTAGAATCACTGAAAATATTAACTGGTTAAACAGTTTGATTCCAGATCACCCAAACCATGAGCCAGAGCCTATTTACAAACATGTAAATTTGAATGAAATGGAGCATATTCAGGAGATTGCTAATGATTTGATCGATAAAATTATTGGTGACGAGCAAGTAGAGAAATTAAGACGAGATGAAAAGATTGAAATGATTCGATTTATGGAGGAAAAGGGGGTTTTTCTCATACGCGGCACAATTGATAAAGTAGCTGAGAAATTGAATGTTTCCAAAGTGACTGTGTACAGTTATATTGAGGAAATTAAAGAAAAAAGCAACAAGTAATTGGAAATAAATATTTAGTTACCTTTTTACTATGCTTATATAATTTTTTATAAGATTTATTAAATACATTCTAAAGAGGAGGACAATATTATGAAATTTATTTCGATTAATGGTGCAAAACCAAACCCAGGGCATTATTCTGCAGCAACCCAAAAAGGAAACTTGCTTTTCATTTCAGGGCAGCTACCGGTTGATCCCTTTACAGGTGAGGGAACAAGTGGAGACATTACTGATGAAACAAAACAAGTACTTTCGAATGTAGACCACATTTTAGAAGCAGCAGGTGCAAATAAAAAGGATATTATGAAGGTCACGATTTATATTTCAGATATATCCTTATGGGATAACGTGAATTCATTATACAAACAGTATTTTGGTGACCATAAGCCAGCACGGGCCGTTGTTCCTACCAATCAACTGCACTATGGATATCATGTTGAACTTGAGGCAGTTGCTTATATTGATGAAGAAAAGGAAGATTGATGATGAACTATATTTGTTATGACTGTAGCACAAGATACCTTTTGGAGAGTAATAAATGGAAATGTGATTGTGGAGGGCTGCTCGGACTTGAATATGAAAAAGAGGCCGTTGATTTTTCAAAAACATCTATATCACGAAATCATTCACTCTGGAAGTATATTGATGCATTGCCATTTGAAAAGGACGATGTTTGGCAGGAGATTACATTAGGAGAAGGAGACACTCCGCTGATCAAATTATCTGAAAATCTCTATGCAAAAGCCGACTTTTATATGCCGACGTTATCATTTAAAGATCGAGGCGCTGTACTCCTTATTGCCATGGCGAAGAAACTAGGCTTCGATCGAGTAATTGCAGACAGTAGCGGGAATGCGGGGACAGCAATTGCGGCTTATGGAGCAAGAGCAGGAATCCAATGCGATATTTTTGTGCCTGATTCTACTTCCGTAAAAAAAGTGAAACAGATTGAAGCCCACGGCGCGGTGATTCATAAGATTCCTGGATCGAGAGAAGACACAGCCAAAGCGGCAATCACCATGGTAGAAAAAACAAATTCATTTTATGCAAGCCATATTTATAATCCTATCTTTTGGGAAGGTACGAAGACGTATGTTTATGAAATTTTTGAAAAATTGAATGAAAAAATGCCTGATGCATTCATTATTCCAGTTGGAAATGGAACATTGCTAATGGGAGCCTATATTGCCTTTGAGGAGTTAATGGCAAGTGGCCAGATTGCTAAAATGCCCAAGATTCTTGCTGTACAAGCAGAAACATGTGCACCTATCATGCAAGCATATGCTGAGGGAGAAGAAACAGTTAGGCCAATTGAAAGCTCTGGAACTTTGGCGGAGGGAATTGCCATTGCAGCACCGGCAAGAGGAACAGAAATCTTACAAGCTATTCGGGCAAGTAGCGGTGATATAATTGGCGTTTCAGAGGAGAGCATTATAAATGCAAGAAAGGAACTTGCATTAAAAGGCATTTATGTTGAACTAACATCAGCTGCTAATTACGCCGGTTATTTACAATACTTAGATAAATACCCGGAATTAAAGGAACAACAAGTAGTATTTCCTCTATGTGGAGCAGGTATAAAGAGTAATTAGGATATAAATCGTATTTTAATAAAATTGAATAAAGTTGCGCTAGCATATCTAATTATGGAGGAGTGATTAGGATGAATAGGAAAGAATTAGATACACCGAGCTTAGTCATTGATAGAGAAATAATGATGGATAATATTCATAGGATGCAATTGTATGCTGATAAATATAACGTACATCTTCGACCGCATACGAAAACACATAAGATGCCCGCGCTAGCCAAACTTCAGGTAGATGCAGGAGCAAAAGGAATTACTGTAGCAAAAGTTGGCGAAGCAGAGGTAATGGCTGAAAGCGGATTAAACGA
Organism: Oceanobacillus rekensis; assembly: GCF_002153375.1. GTDB lineage: Bacteria > Bacillota > Bacilli > Bacillales > Amphibacillaceae > Oceanobacillus > Oceanobacillus rekensis. Next base: position 60,296 of record NZ_MTBQ01000008.1, on the reverse strand, counting down.
TATTTTTATTGCAAACGAAATTGTAGGCGAAGTTAAACTAAATCGGATAAAGAAACTTGCGAAAACTATTGATATTTCCTTTGGCGTTGATAGTATCGAGCAATGCAGAGTAATTGAGAGCGTATTTATAGATAGTAAAAAGCCGGCTCAAGTTCTTATCGAAATTGAAGTTGGCGAAAACCGTTCTGGAGTTATAGAAGAAAGCGATTATTTAAGTTTGGTAGATTATATAAAAAGTTGCTCACATGTAAATTTAAAAGGGATTTTCTCCCATGATGGTCATACTTACAAAGCGAAGGACCTTGAGGATTGCCGCCGCTTATACAATGAAGCACAAAAACGTACCCTTCGTTTTGCACATCTTGCGGAGGAACAGGGATGTCAACTTGAAACAGTTAGCATTGGATCTACACCGCCGCTGCTGCATGATTTTGGAGTGATGGAGGGAATTACCGAACTTCGTGTTGGAACATATATCCTCATGGATGTATCCCAAGGGAATGCAATTGGTTCATATTCTAGTTGTGCTGCCAGTGTCCTGACGACCGTTATTAGCAAACCAACTAATGAACGAGTCATTACCGATGTCGGTGCCAAAGGACTAACCATGCAGACGAGAAGTGAAGGAATTTGTGCAACAACTGGAATAGGCTATATCAAAAATTCCGACCATGTGCATATTGATCAACTCTTTGATGAACATGCAATTATATATAATGAAAGATTTAGGAATCAAGTGAAAATTGGTGAAAAGTTGGAAATTATTCCGAACCATATATGTCCAGTTTGTAATCTATATGACTACGCCTACCTTGTTTCTGGGGATGTGGTTGTGGAAGAGATTCCAATCTTAGGTAGAGGGAAGCTGCAGTAAGGAACGTTCAATAGAAGTGCCACTATAGCAGTGCCTATATAAATTGCCTAGTACTCAGAATCTGGGAATTAACGCCTGGATTTGAGCGAATTTTATGTAATCAGATGGCTGTCCCCCACCGCTTTAATACTGTAAAGCGGTGGGGGACAGCCATCTGATTTTTAACTATTTCTTTTACAACGCTTATCGCAGGAGATGATTCACGACCACTCAATTGTACAAGGTTTTCTTTAATAAGCACTTGTATTTTAATTAATTATAGTGAATAATATTATCTTGAGATAATAAAGACTGGAGGTATTTAATGGTTAAGAAAAAGATTGATATGAATGAAAAAATGAAGTTAATTCCGCATGTTCTTCAATTATTTCTGAATGTATGCCTTTTTCTGTTAGCATTGGTTTTATCTTTTCTTCTTGTGGGGGAAATTGTAAATTTCTTCCATTTATTAATAGTGGATGACAGTAGTGATTACAAGATATTCCTTGCAAATATCCTTGTATTCTTCCTATACTTTGAATTCATTACGATGATTGTAAAATATTTTAAAGAGGATTATCATTTTCCATTACGCTATTTTATTTATATTGGGATCACTGCCATGCTTCGACTGATTATTGTAGATCATGAAAAACCAATTGATACATTAATTTATGCCCTGGTCATTCTTATACTAATTATCGGATATCTCGTTATTAATATCACACCCCTTGAAAGACCTAAATACCCATGGACGATGAAAAAAAAGGATTAAATCACAATTTAATATGTATCCCTATGTTACGGAACTACTTAAACTTACATATCCCCTCTGAAATCTGATTTTTAGGAGGGGTTAAATTTATGTATTTCTCCTTTACCCGAGAGGAAATTCAATTTTAGAAAAGGAAATAGAAGTTAGGCAGGATGTAGCGGTTAGGAATTTATGATTGGTCCAAGGAATTTTATATGGAAGGGCTATACGCCATGTGGATGGCGTACAAGAAATACCAGCAGACAAAGGACCTCTCGCAACTTACTTCAACTACACCCATCCCGTTAAAAGAGGATCAATGTTACATTATATAATTACGTTATGAGAAACTTTAATGCTCTTAACAAAAATCAGATTATTATTTTATATGATGTTACTACTTGTTTTTAAGTTTACCTTCTAGTTCCTTCTTCCACAAAGGGACTGGTTTATGATACTCTTTAAATTAACGTAGAAAGAGGAAGTGAAGCTTAAGTGATAGATATAACCATTCCGAAGCCAGATGTTACCATTACGAAACAGGATAATCCGGAGTTAAGTAATATTTATGGATTTACCGATTTTCACTTGATCACAAGAGAAAAGGGCGGTATTTTTATGTTTTATAACGACAATGATGAGTTATTATTTGTCGGCAAAGCTAGAAAGTTAAGACCCAGAATTAAAAAACATTTTCAGGATAATGTATCGCCAATGAAGACGCACCGCGATGAAGTTACGAAGATTGAGATTTGTTTGGTTGAAGAACCAGCCGACAGAGAGATTTATGAAACGTATATCATTAACAAACTTCAGGCGAAATACAATGTAGATAAAGTATTCTATAAGCAAACCTGATGAATAAAAGCAATACGGACAGTCATGTTAGATGATGCCTATTGCTTTTTTTATTCCAAAAAAATGTATAATGGTTAATGTGAGATTTAAGAATACTGGATTAAAGGATGAAAACTAACTTGGAATTTACGAATCGAGATTTATCGACCTATGTATATATGTATTCCTACCCAGAGGAAGAGCGCTCTTTATGTGCTCTGGAAATGCGTTCCTTTTTTGGAAAGGATACGGATAATAAAGTATTGGAAAGTTTTGTGGAAGTTGATCCTTCCAGAAGCCCGTTTATGAAAGAAAGAATTCGTGTGATTTTTGAAGAGGAGAACTTTCAGGATCTTCTCAAACAAGCAGAAACGTTGGATTTAGACGGGGCAACATTCAAAGTGAATTATGTGAAAAATAGTGGCCTTGTAAAAGAGGAGAAGGAAGGCTTCAAGAGACGGCGTATGGTTGAGAAAGAAATTGGATTACATGTTTATGGGGAAGCGGATTTTGATCATGCCGATCGACTTTTTGGCGTAACGAACGTGAACGGGAGATGGGTATTCGGTGACTATAAGAAAAGTGAGCCTGTCTGGTTACAACATCAGAAGAAGCCACATGAATATTCGACAGCGCTGGGTACACGTGTGGCAAGGGCAGTTGCAAATATTGCTATTCCAATTCCACACGACATAAAAGCAATTGATCCCTGTTGTGGAATTGGGACAGTACTAGTTGAAGCCCTTTCAATGGGGATTGATATCGTAGGAAGTGACCGAAATCGTCTAATCATCAATGGAGTCAGAGAAAACATCGAATATTTTGGTCTTGAGGGAGAAGTAAACTTAGCAGATATTCGGGATGTCACGGAGCATTATGATGTCGCAATTATTGATTTGCCTTATAATTTATGTTCGGTTATCTCAGATGAAGAGCAACTGGAAATGCTCCAAAGTGCTCGGAGATTCGCAGATAGATTAGTCGTAGTAACGGTAGAGCCGATCGATGAAGTTCTTAAAGCAGCTGGATTTATGATTACGGACCGAGCAGTAGCTAAAAAAGACATATTAGGGTTATTTACTCGTGAAATAATCGTATGTGAGTGATATTAACTAGCTTAACAGAGGGGACACTACTTGTCTTCTCTGTTTTTATTTGCAAAGAGTTCATTGTTTTTTTAACCATCTGTCAGTGTGTAGGTGATTAGATTTTATCAGATCGGGAATGCACGAAGTATAGATAAAAATAAAGGAGCTGATGTTAAAATGGATAATAAATTAATCGGTGGCGTCTTTTCTAATGTTAAGAATGCAGAGAAAGCAATTAAAGACTTGCAAGCACAAGGATATGGAAAAGAAGATATATCCGTTTTTGCTAAAAACAAGGATAAAGTAAAAGATATCGAAGAGGAAACAAACACAGACGTATCCTCGAATAAAGGGGGTAGAGGCAAAAACGCCGGAAAAGGTGTCGGCATTGGTGCTGCTTCGGGCGGAGTGCTAGGCGGTATTAGTGGTTTGATCGTTGAAGCCGGATTATTAACAATCCCAGGTGTAGGTCCACTACTCGCAGCCGGACCGTTGGCAACAACACTAGCTGGTCTGGGTATTGGAGCTAGTGGTGGCGGACTTGTCGGTGCATTGGTTGGAGCCGGTATACCGGAAGAGCAAGCGAAACAGTATGAGCAGTATCTGAAGGACGGAAAAGTCATTGTATTGGTAGAAGCGAACGAGAATAATGAAAATTTTGTCTACGGCACCTTCTTAACAAACGATACGGTTAACAAGACGATGTATCCTGAAGCAGTCACTATTGTAGGAAATGATTCGAATAAACGATATTAGTATTTTTCAGGAACGAAGGAGAGGAGAACTTTACAAGAGTTCTCCTCTCTTTTTTTACCGTGCACATGATTAAGCTATACTTGCTTCACATATTTGATATTGAAGTGAGTTAAAATCTATGAAGTACATGAAATCTCAAATGAAAAATCCTGATATATCAATAATAGTTTAAATACACAGTATCATTAAATGTCGTTCCAAAATGACTATATTCTATATGAACGTTATTTATTTCTTCATTATGAATAACACTAATCCCATAAATTTCATCATCTCTTGAAGCAGTTCCATCATCTAATTTTTCATAATTAGATGATGGTGAAGTTCCTGTTTTTATGACTATCTCATCTATATTGGTAAAACCATATTTTTTCGCTTCTTCACTGTTATAATCATCCGTTATGGTGAACCCTTGCAATGCATTACTAACTTGCAATCTTGTTTCTAAAGGTTTTTCATTATTATTTACCGAAACATCTACTATTTTGACTTCACGAAAACCGTTATTACCAATACCAATAACAACCGATTTATTATCTTCACTTGAAGCAATAGTACCAATCTCCAATGGTGGATTAAATTTTAATAAAAAGAAAACACCAGCAATAATTAATACAAGAATCAATAATCCAGTACCTTTCCAACCTAAACCACCTACTAGATCAGCAAGATTGCTCCCGTGGATACTACTAGAGGGATTTTTTAATTCTCCTTGTCTCATTTTCTCTCTTCTTACTTCAGGTGTTTCTTTGTCTTTCCCCATTTTTTACATCCCCTGTAAAATAAATATTCCAAAAAAATTATTGAACTCTTCTGCCAGATAGATCAACAGCCTTTCATTAAAAAAAATTTGATTGCCTTATATAACTCTGCACCAGATAGTTTAAATTAATTTTTTTACAATTATATAATACGACTGTACTTTTATGATATATGCCTATGAAGGAATTTACCATTAGTGGGTTGTTATCTTAATATTTTCCTCGCTAATTGTTACATTTTCTTTTTTAGAAACAATCCTAATAATATCCTTTACTATTTGTTGAATTGTCGCTTCCCCAATTTTTGCATCCTTTGGTAAATTTACTAATACGTCAACGTCAATATTTTCTCCAACAGAATGAGAACCTACCATTATTTCTATCGAATCAAGTCCTGTTTGTTTTGTAATGGATGCTATTAGTTCATATTTAATTTCGTTTAGTAAATATAATATGTCATCATTTTCTTCGTTTGAAGAAGTAACTACTAGCTTCCCAACATTAGGCTTACTTACCTGTAATATAATATCTTCTACGGTAGCGTAAGACTCCTCACTTTGGACAGAATTTCCATTGGGTTTAAGACTAAAAAACAAAATTAAGCAGATGCTGATTAAAATAATCCTTTTCATATAATTCACCTCAGCATTAGCTTCTCTCAACAATAGCTTACCATTCAACTATCCTGCCAAAAGGTGACTGCTCTTATTGTGCTATCGCACCAGTTAACAAAAATATTATCTAATTGCAGTTAAATATTTCTATTAGAGTTCTCTTCTTTCCTTTTTCTAAGTTTCACTTTCAATTTTTCAACTCTGTTTATTTTCCTAAATGTTAGTATAGAAAAAACACAGATTATATAATACTCAAAGACATAATCAGGTTTATGCGTCTTATCTATAATTTCCAAAAAATCCCACCCCTCTTTTAATTTATGCACCAGTTTGTTGAAGAAGCGCTATATCAACAAAAGTATGCTAAAATTCCATACAATTAATGTAATTGAAAGTGTTAACCAAAATGTATTTTTATAAGTATCCTCATTGTTTTTTACCTTCTTTAAAATAGATACGAGGTTGGCACAGAACACAATACTTAAAATTGGTGATAAATAAAATCCAATTACTGTTGCAATTCCTATCATAAAATCCCCCTAAAATAAATTGTTCTTATTCCACAAACCTGCCCATAAATTTAGCAAAAAAGGTGCTTCTCCTTCTTAAGAATGGCACCAGTTACTTGAACAGAGTAATTAGCTTTTCTTTTCATTCTCAAGCTCATTGACCCTATTTTTAAGACTTGAAACTTCTCCTTTTAAATCATCAGTTGGACTTTTTATTCTATGTGTTACTCCTTTAATAATCGCTATTATAGCTATAATAAAAACAATGAATCCTGCTATAAACATAAAAATTATTTCCATAAAAATTCACCCCTTATTGAAGATTCGCATGTTAAATATCATTATCCCATAAAATTAGTAATGAAATATAGAAACCCATAAGTCCCCAAAGAACAGATACTTATAATAAAAACAGAAATTAATAAATAAGGATTCTTTCTTGAACGTAACAGATAAATTATAGATAAACACAAACTGATTACAATTATGACAAGCCATAGACTGTTTAATGCAATAGATGCATTCCCAACAAAGAAACTTACAATATAGAAAACATTAATCAATAGCAATATTAATAAAATAATTTTCTTCAAAAGTACACCCCCCAATTGAATTTCTTAACAAATAATTATGTACTTGTTGTCCTAATCTGCCAGATAGATCAACAGCCTTTTATTTAATTTTAACATAATATTCATAACATTATTAGAAAAAGAAAGGACAATCAAATTCTGATTGCCCTATTCAGCTCTTGCACCAGTTTGTTCATTAAGAAATGCGATTCTTATTAAAGAATCGCGACCGATAGTTGAACAAAGGAGTCATTTTTAAAGAATTCTTCTAATAAATGTTCTTCAATTAAATCTATTCTCGTACCGCCAATTAATCTCTATTGTTTATTCGTTATTTCTTTGCTGTAGTAAAAATAATGCTAGACCGATTAAGATGAGTGCGATACCCATACCTTGTTGTAATGAAATGACCTCATCCAAAATGAAATAAGCGAGTAGGCAAGTTCCAATGATCTCTCCTAATATAGCCATTGAAATAATCGAAGTACTTAGCCATTTCAACAGCCAATTGAAAATTGTTTGCCCTAAAATTGTTGCAATAAACGCTAATCCAATAAAGGACCACCATGTGTGTGCAGAATAACTAAAGAAGGGTGTTTGCTGACTGAAGGCAAACACCCCTAAAAGTACTGTACTACTCGCATACCCGATAACTGCATAGGGGATAAGAGATAGCCTTTTACGAACATGCTGACCAATGAAGAAGTAGGCTGTTATGATGCCGGCCGCAATAAAAGCAAGTATATCGCCAAATAATGCCTGTCCACTGATTTGAAAATCTTGCCAGCCAATGACAATACTTCCGGCAATCGCAACGAGACAGCCCGTTATAGCCCCTTTGCTGAAGCGCTCTTTGAATAGAAAATAGCCGCCAACCACCGAAAAGAGGGGCTGTAAGGTAACGATAACCGTTGAGCTTGCTACAGATGTGTAATTTAATGATTCAAACCACAACACATAATGGGCTGCTAGAAATACGCCTGATAATAATCCGAGTCCCCATTGTTTTTTTGATAACAAGCGTAATTCTTGGCGGTTCTTTTTATTAATCAATAAGAATGGCAAAAGCATTACTGCTGCAAAAAGCATCCGGTAAAATGCTGTAATTTCCGCAGGTGCATCTGCCAACTTCACAAAGATCGCTGAAGTCGATAACGCAAATACGCCCAAAAATAAAGCCATGTACGAAATAAATGGTGATTTCAATTCTGTTTCCCCCTAGATGTTTGTTTACAATAATAAAATTAATACATTATAATGTACAAACGTAAGTATAAAGTATTTATATAATCGATAAAAGTACTAATTCTCCATGTTTAGTATGTCAGCACAAAATGAATGAAACATACATTATTTTAGAAAGGGTCTTTACCATGAACAATCATCGTCTCGGGCAAACGGTATTAAATTATCGTAAAAAGAATGGTATGACAATTCGTGAGTTCGCCGAATCTGTAGGAATTAGCACTTCACTTATTAGCCAAATAGAAAGAGGACAAGCAAATCCCTCATTAAGTGTACTAAAGCTGATTGCGCAAGCATTAAATGTGCCACTCTTTACCCTCTTCATTAATGAAATTGATACGGATTCACTCATTTCGAGAAAACATTATCGACAGAAAGTATATCGCGAGAATAGTGATCATATTGTCTATGATGTGTTAACACCAGACTTCATGAAAGCACATATTGAACTCTTAATGATGGATTTGAAGGCACACGCAAGCACTACAGAAAGTCACTATTCACACGACAACCAAGAAGAAATTGCTATCGTAATGAAAGGACAAGCGTATGTTGAACTGGAAGGCACAGAATATTTTTTAAATGAAGGAGATGTCGTACGCATTCCACCAAATGTTAAACACCGATTTTTGAACAAAAGTGATGAACCGAATCATATTTTATTCGTACTAACTCCATCATTAGTTTAAATAGCCCTCCCCATGTAAGTCTTAAAAAAAAGAGTGACTTCAACCACTAAAAAGGGGCCGCCCAAAAATCGATTAAATATCGACTTTTGGAACAGCCCCGTAAAACGATTCGACTCGATTTTATTTCAAACTTATGTTCACAATCTATTCTAAACTTTAACATAGATATCCAATTTTCTTTAAAGGTGTTATTCAACAATCTGGTCCTTTGTTGAATAAAGGTCAAAGAGCATTCTTAAACTAACCTGCCCTATAGTTTAAGTGCATACTTTCACAAACTCTATAGTTATTTAACATTAAGATAAAATACCCCTTTGTTCTTATCAATTCCAATATATAAATAGCACTGTATTAACATAGCATTTTGAGAGTTGACAACAGCTATTATCAGGAAATTTAAGTGTCTGTGTATTGCCATTAAAGAGTTTACCTTCTCTATTCATTCCGGGTGTTTGGTTTCATTTTGTTAAAATTCGTTTTATAATCCGGCATGCCTGATTGATTAAAAGTTGGTGTAAAGGGTAGTATACCTTTACAAACATAAATGAGGTGATGGAAATGTCTAACATGATAAAACAAGAAGAGATGGAAACATTAAGAGAGTTAATCAAAGATGTAGACACTGCCATGCTGACTACGTTAACGGAAGAAGGGCTTATTTCCCGCCCTATGAAAACACAAGAATTAGAGTTTGACGGGGACTTATGGTTTTTCACTAAGAAAGAGACTAATAAATATGAAGAAATTTTACATGATCAAGAAGTTAATGTGGCTTATGCAGGTAAATCCTATGTTTCCGTTCGAGGAAGAGCAGAAATCGTTGAGGATTTAGACAAGAAAAAGGAATTATGGAGCAAAGCATATGAGAAAATTATGAAGACCTCTTATGATGATCCTAACATTGTCTTGATAAAGGTAAAAGCGGAAGCAGCCGAATATTGGGAAACCGGTAATTTCACGAAAAAAATCGCCTTTCTCTATAAACGCATGACAGGGGAAAATTCTGAATCGACAGATATTAATGAAACGATTGAATTGGAAAAATAACAGCAAAAATGGGTTGTCTGGTTATAGGACAATCCATTTTTTTGCTGTTGATGCAATTGTAGCTATATTAATCTTTCGGTAAATACTGACAGAACATTTCTCGTTGTTATTAATTAACATATAGAAAGAAATATTATAGTAAAAAAGGACCTCTACCTGAGATCCATATCAATATCTTTCTTAAACTTTCATCGTTCACTTATTCCCACTGCAAATAAAACCAAACCAACAAATACTAACAACGATCCATTTAGTATAGTTCTTGTTATAATAAATCGAATTTTTTTAGATGTGATATTAAATAATAATTCCAAGTACAGAAAGCACCGTCAACACGCTTGCAAAAAAGTCAGATTGGCATTTGGACCTCTTATTATAAAGAAAAAGATGATACTTATTGTCGCTGTTAATATTGATAAAGATCCTACTTCGCTTTTTTCTTATTCAATCTTAAAATCTCCCATTACGTGTCCCAAGAGTAGAACAAGGGTGAGTTTCTTATTTAAGAAAAGCACCATTTAGTTTAATATTTTTATTCATTCAATCTCAAAAATTCAGCAATAATATTGGAGCTGCCTGATGTAAATAAAAAGATTGATAAACCAATTAACAGAAAACCAATAAGGCCTAATATACCCCTTTTTTTTGACAATGAATGATGTTTAAACGCCTGTAATCCTGCTCCTAAAATAAGAAAAATCCCTATAAAAAGAATTATGAAATAATAAAACCCCACTACATCACCTCATTTTTAATTTGTAAAACTAATCTGCTCTGTTAGTTCAATATCTCTATATCAATAATATCATAAAATTCCAAAAATAATCTTAGCAAAAAGGAAAAAGGCAATCAATTTCAATGACCACCTTGTTTATCTCTTGCACCAGTTAATTTAAGTCCTTATTATACAATTCAGAAAACGCCCTTAGCCCTTTTCATTGTTAAATAGTTCATCCACAGTTGGGAGAATAAATACAACCAACAGCGACAAAGTACGTTACGAATACAAATGGAAGAAAAGAATACCGTTCTTTTCCTCCTCCTGCATCATTAAACACATCCCACATCGCATAGAAATACAAACAAGGGTAAAACATTAACCACTGATAATCAGCTTGTTCAATTGCCTTTTCAATATCCCTGTGAAAACTTATAATAATTATTTCGTTAAAATTAGCTTAACATTCACCAAAAACTCCAAAATTTAGGAGTACAATTCCTTTTACGTATTTTCCATTCAGAAACTAACCGAACCCAGGAAGAGCAATGCTCCAAAATAATTTTCCCAACCATACGTCTAATCCGTAAAAGATCCTAACAGAACTTTCATTTTGTCCGCTGGGTATAAAAAAAGACAGGAGAATACCTGTCTAAATGAGCATCCAATAAAATACCTATAATTCCTATTATTCCCCAAATATATTACATAACCTTTCCTTTCTTTCATCGTCGAATGACATAGAATTAAAGAGTGAGGAGGATTAGAAACTGCCCCTCTTCATTTTTACAATCAGACTGTTAATTTATCCCGAATTAAATTAAGATTCACTTTATCGAACGCAATACCTCGATTAGCATTTCTTTGAATGCATTCCGATCAATTTCTTCACAAACCCGCACATTTTTTGTGCGATTCAAACGATTATTAACATCAACAAGACTGTAACCTTTTGTTAGTTCACCTATTGTTTCAACATCTACATGATATAGATTTGATGTTGTCATAATTTTTTCATTTGCTGCAACAGCAGCCAATAATGTATCCGGATGTGTTGTGCCGTTTAGTTTGTGAACACTTTTATTAAATTTCATCACAACTTGATTAAATATTTAAAAAATTGCGAACCAGATGTCGCTAAAGCTTCGATTTCATGATGATTGTTATCGTCCATAATGGAATATTGTGTGCACATTTCCCACCCAACCATTGTCATGGGGATACCTGAATGAAGTACAATTTTCGCTGCTTCAGGATCAACGAAGAAATTGTATTCTGCGCTCGGAGTAATATTACGGGAGTAAATCACACCGGCAACAGAAAGAAACTGTATTTGATATTTTAAATATTGCATATAAACAAACCGCATCATCAGCCGTTTAACCTTGCATGACTAAATAATTTGAAAATAATGTCTCCTTGGAGGCTTGTTTTGTCATGCGCTAATATATTAGAAAGAAATATAAGCGAATAAAGCTAACAGAAATATAGAGATTTATTTCTCTATTTTCTATTAGCTTGATGGCTATGGGGGGCTGCCCTAATCCCTCAACTGCTATATTCATCACAATTTAAAGTCATAATTGTCAGGATCTGTTCCGTCGTGAAGATTTTGATTTAACCCATAATCCGAACCAAGGTGGTCATTCATTAATATTTCGGAAAGTGAAGTTATACTCTATTCATTTAGGAAAAAAATTTAATATTTTTCTCCATGTAAACGGAACTACTCAAACTTAGATACCCCTCTCTGAAAATTCATTTTTAGGAGGGGTTAATTTATGTATACCTTCATTTCCCTAGAGAAAATTCAATTATAGAAAAGGAAATGAGAAGTTAGGCAGGATGCAGCGATTAGGTATTTATAGATCCGTCAAAGGAAAGCTTTATATGGAAGGGCGATACGCCATGTGGATGGCGTACTGGAAAAGGCAACTGTTTAAAAATCAAAATCAAGTAAGATCCCATACTGTTTTTAAACTCAGGGGTTTTTTATATACGAGTCAAGATCTAATTAAGGTAATTTTTTATGTCAAAAAGACAAATATATATTGCATAATGCTAATCGGTAACATATAATACAATTAAATAATGAAGGGGGCAGGATCATGGGATTTTTTAAGAAGAGCCAAGTGAAGGATGAATGGGTAATCAATACTAGAAATAAAATCTATGCGGAAGTTTATGTTTTAGTGGTCGTGCTATGCAGTATTTCAGCTATAGTGAAATATTTTGTTTACGATCTTAATATGGAGCATGTCCTAACCGAATTGATTATTCTGATTACAGTCGGCATTTATTACTTGTACCGGTCCATCAGGTTGGGTATTTTTTCGGCAGAGGTTGAATTGCATGACCGGAAAAATAAATGGTCCATGCAGAAGAAAAATTTGTTTATGAGTGTAGGTCTTGGAATTGGTATTGCTCTTTTTATGGGCATCAACAGCTCTGTGCGATATGCAGATGGTGTTCAACAGAGTATTTACTACTTTTTAATTACTGGTTTTGGATCGCTGATGATTTATTTGCCATTTTTTGTCGTCATCCTTGTGGCAGGAAATGAAATGGCCAAACGCAACAGTGACCGCGCTATGAATAAAATGCTTGATAATGATGAGTTTGGTGACGACGATGAAAAACATTAAGTTAAAAATGGCTAGGGTGGAGCATGACTTGTCCCAGGCAGAACTTGCCGAACTTGTTGGTGTATCGCGACAGACGATAGGTCTAATAGAACTTGGTAAATACAACCCGACATTGAATCTGTGCCTGGCAATCTGTCATGCGCTTGGTAAAACACTGGATGACTTGTTTTGGGTGGATCCGGAATAACACTGGGTGGTAGATGGTACATTTTAAATGCTTGGTTATCTCAGGCAGGCTCGGGCTTATTACTTTATGACGAGTTTGTAGACCAATATTGAACAGCCGATGGGGAAGCAGATTCAATATATTAGTAATGAGAAAATATAACATGTTATTTTTAGAATAACAAAGTTATAGAAATACTGTAACTATCCATATTTCCTTGACATAATTTTCTTAAAACTATAACATTGAATATAACTTAAATATATGCACTAGGGGTGTTATTTAACTGAGATGAGTATTACCTCAAACCCTTTGAACCTGAACTAGCTGAAACTAGCGTAGGAAAGTGTAAACTCTAATACATACTTAAAGAGCGATTGTGCCTTATTCTTAATATGTAGTTAATTGTTTTTACGCAACTTTCCTATGGGAAGGTTGCGTATTTTTTTATTTTATCTATCATTTTATTTTTTACGTTCTATCAAAATTAAAAATATAGGAGTTGTTATGATGACTAGAACAGTATTAGTAACAGGTAGTAGTAGAGGCTTAGGAGCAACTATTGTAAAGACATTGGCAGAACAAGGATTTCAAGTGGTTATCAATTACTATAAAAGCAAAGATGCTGCTGAGAAACTCGTTTCTGAGATTGGTGAAGAGAATGCTATTGCAATTCAGGCTGATGTAACAAATCGTAAAGAAGTAGATCAATTGATAAAAAATGCAACGGAATATTTTGGTCAAATAGATGTTGTAGTCAACAATGCATTAGTGGACTTCAAATTTGATCCAAACAAACAGAAAAGCTTCAAAGAACTCACTTGGGATGATTATCAAAAACAACTAGATGGTACTTTAAAAGCAGCATTTAATGTAGTTCAAAGCGTTATGCCTCAATTTATTGAACGACAAAATGGAAGTATTATAAGTATAGGTACTAATTTATATCAAAATCCTGTTGTACCCTACCACGAATATACAACAGCTAAAGCTGGATTAATAGGTTTTACACGTAATATCGCTTCTGAATTAGGAGTATATGGTATAAAAGCGAATGTAGTTTCAGGTGGATTATTAAAAACGACTGACGCCAGTGCTGTTACAACACCAGAAGTATTCGATTTAATTGCTCAATCAACGCCATTGAAGAAGGTGACCACACCTACAGATGTAGCCAATATGGTCGCTTATTTATCTTCGGAAAATGCGAGCGGTATTACAGGTCAAAATTTCACAGTAGATGGTGGTTTGACAATGAACTAATAGCTTAAATTACCCAAAAAAGGAGTATACAAGACAATTAATAATGATGTATGTTGAGGTGTAAACAAATGACAAAAACGAAAAAAAATCAACTACACTTAGGTGTTTTGCTGTATGGTTGTGGACACCATCAAGCTGCTTGGTTAATGCCTGACTCTAGTGTTGAACGTATTGGAGATATTTCTTATTACCAATCTTTGGCACAGTTAGCAGAGAAAGGTTACTTTGATGCAGTATTCTTTGCTGATAATCAATCATTTCAAGGTAAGGATTCTAGTGATATGCCAGCATTTTGGTTTGATCCAATAGTCAATTTAACTGCTATTTCTCAAGTGACAAATCATGTGGGATTAGTTTCAACAATTTCAAGTACTTTTGCTAATCCTTTCACAGCTTCACGACAACTATTAAGTTTAGACCATATTACAAAAGGACGTGTTGGTTGGAATCTTGTTACGTCAATGAGAGATTTAGAGGCGCTAAATCATAGTATGGAAGAACTTCCAACTCATGACAAACGCTATGAGAAGGCAGATGAATTCGCTGCTTTAATGAATAAGTTATTTCTTTCATGGGACAGTAATGAGTTTCTACATCACCGAGAAGAAAGAAAATTGATAAATCCTTCAAATATTCAGCCTTTTAATCATGAAGGTACCTATTTTAAAGTGAATGGCCCATCCACTACCCCAAAAAGTCCGCAAGGCAAACCAGTATCAATGCAAGCAGGGGCATCTAAACAAGGTATTGCATTAGCTGCAAAATATGCCGATGCAGTATATTCCGTGTCGTGGAACTTAAAGCAAGCAAAGAAATTTCGTAAAAAATTAGATGAACAAGTTAAACAAAGCGAAGACAGCAATAGACATATTAAAGTATTTCCAGGCTTAGTAACCTATGTAGGTCATACTCATGAAGAAGCTTTAGCCAAAAAAGCAGCATTAGATGAGCAATTATCGCTTGAAACAGCTTTAAAACAGTTGAGTTTCTTTATTCAACAAGACTGTTCTAATTGGGAGATTGATAAAGAAGTACCTCAATTACCCCCAGTAGAAGAATTTACTGGTCCAGTTGGACGTTACGAAACGATACTAGAAATTATTAATGATACACAACCTACTGTAAGAGAATTATTAGGATATCTTAATGCAGGCGGTGGACATCACACGCTGATAGGTACACCCGACGAAATTGTTGATCAGATGGAAGTCTGGTATGAAGCTGGTGTGGCTGACGGATTTAATCTAATGCCACCTACATTACCTGGTAGTTTAGAAGACTTTGTTGAACTCATTGTTCCTGAAATGCAAAAAAGAGGGATTTTCAGAAAGAAATATGAAGGTCATACCTTCCGTGAACATTTAGGATTAACATAATAAATGGTTAAAAAATGACTTTACTAGTTAGTATAAAAACTTGAGTAACTTCTCGTAAATGTCTTCATAATTGGACTTACAGATTCAGAACATGTTTATTTAATAGGATATAATAATAAAAAGGGTGAAGAAATAATAAATAAAAAGATGGGAAATACATAAATAATTATTTCTACATTCGGGCGCTTTCCTGTAGGATGGAAAGTGTCCTTTTTCTTGTATTTCAAGGGTTTCTCATGAGGTGCGCTTTGTTAGTGTCAATGATTTATAAATAGACTCGTATAAAAAAGACTCTCCGTGAACTTAATAGAATCTAGATTAACATAGTGGGAGAGTGAATGAATTACTGTATGAGTTAAGTGAAAACGAATCTGTCTATCATGTGGTCCGTCTTAAGTCACATAAATTATCTGAGATAATCAGTCTGTTTAATTGAGAATTATTATCAATTATTGTATATTAGATAGTAACGAAACATATAATTGTTTAAGGAGAATATATAATGCAAATATACTGGACTAAAATAAATAAGATTATTGAAGAAACGCCTGAGGTTAAAACGTACTTGCTCGATTGTCCGAAAGAATTTACATGGGAAGAAGGCTCCCACACCCACATGGCACTAGAAGGTTTTAATGCCGGAGATAAACCAAACCGAAGCCTGATTCGCCACATGTCAATTTCCACCTTACCGGATGAAAATTCAATCGGTATCACAACACGCATAAGAGAGCAGTGCTCTGAGTATAAAACGATTTTAAGAAACCTCGAAGTCGGCAATGAAGTTGCAATATTTAAAACTCATTCGAATGTGCCGCTTAAAAGAGAAGACAAGAATGTTTACCTGCTGTCATCAGGTGTTGGCCTGGCAACCTTCAGACCGCTTGTACTTGATTATTTCGAACGAGCTGACAACGTCAATCAAATTCATTCCCTGAACATCGATTCATCAAAAGATTTCTTATTCACGAATATTTTTGAATCCGCACCTGACAAGAAGTTCACATCACAGTTCACAGATAACCGTAAAGACTACTATGAAGAAGTGAAAAGTCTTGCTGCAGACAAGGATGGACTCTTCTATGTTGTCGGCAGCGACGAATTTCTTATGCAGAACATTGAAGTACTGCGTGAACAGGGCATCAAGCCAGAACAGATTATGCTCGACAAGCATAAACAAAAACTACCTGAATTTTTATCATTTGATATGTCAATTTAAGCGAGACAGAATATTTTCTTGGTAAATACTAAATGGATATTTCATTACCGGGCGTGTTTCTTGCAGAACATAAGCCTAATTTCTCACCAAAGGTAGGGAGGAATTAGGTTTTTTTTCTTTCAAAATCCTTAAACGTATTATCAATACTTTCTTAACCTTAGCCCATTTGTTTAATGCATAATAAAAGTACATAGTATAGCAATCAAAGTGTTAGAAGGTTGCACAAATAAAAAGGCCTGCCAGCTCTTTCAGAATACACTATCGTTAATGGTGTTTAATCGATTGTTGGTGGAGGAAGTCAAAGATTAAATGAATATCAGGGGGAGGTATATAATTGGATCTATCAGATTTGAGATTTCAATATTTCGATCTTTAGAATAATAAATGATTTAGGAAAAGAAGTTACATTCTTGAAACGGGTCATGGTTTTTATGTCTGAGTATATACTGTATATATTATCTTTGTTATCATATTTAGTTTTACACGTAAAAGAAAGAATAGAAGAATAGTGTTATGTGGAATCATAACGGCAGGAGTTTTTATCCTATTGGGGAAAGTTGCGGGAAAAATTCATAGCAATCATCAACCATTTGCGGAATTACCAAATGTTAATCAACTTATTGAATATCCAATTAATAACTCATTTCCGAGCGATACTGTAATATTGACTTTTGCCTTTTTCTTCACTTTTTAGTTGTTTAATAGAGGATGAGATTTTATATGGATTATTTTGCGGTGTTGCCGCAATATCACGCGGCAAGAATAATGATCGTGAAAGTCTCAAAAATGTTTACAAACTATTAACCTTGAGTTAATAGGTGTTTTACAATAAACAGTTACAATAAGAATGAAGAAATGAAAAAGTCAAAAAGGTTATTTTAATTGTATAAAGTAATCAGTGTTTAGCACGATGTCCTAGAGAATGCACTAAATAAAGAGTTATGACACCTGAAGTGCCATCTTTTTTTCTGTTTTTTCTTTTAAAGGAGGAAATACATGAGTCTCTTACATTTAATCGGCAAAAAGCCTATTATTGCTGCATTAAGAAATATGGATGACTTTCAGAAAGCAATAGATAGCAAGGTGGATAATATTTTTTTCATGGGTGGGGACGTGAAACAGGTTATTGAAGGTGTTCAGCTTGCGAAAAAACACAACAAAGGTTCATTTTTACACACCGATTTAATAAAAGGCATATCCAATACGGATAAAGAAACCATTTCATTTATTAAACATTATATACAAGCAGACGGTATTGTTACACCTAAAAGGCATTTAATTCGAGAGGCAAACAAAAATGAACTTTACGCTATATTTCACTTGTTTATTCTAGACTCACTTGCATTAACGAATGGAACTAGTGTAGTTAAATCTATTCAACCAGATGCAATCGAACTTATGCCTGGAGTTGTTCCGAAAATAATTGATAAATTTGCATCCGGTTTTACCGATACCCCCATCATTTCTAGCGGGTTAATACAAACTGTGGAAGAAGCAAAGATTAGTTTAGATGCAGGATCTACTGCTCTTGCAGTGAGTAATGTTGAATTATGGAATTTAACATTTGAAGATTTACTTTAAAGGAGTCAATGTATGATATCACTTTCAGAACTAGAAGCATTTTCCTTTGAATTAGATGGTTCAATATATCGTGGAGAAGAACCCTTTCCTGGTGTTATCCCTTTGCCAAAACAGCTAAGAAAAGATCATAAAACCATTGGACTTATAACGAATAATTCGACACATACAGCAAGAGAAATAAAGGAAAAATTAAACACGATGGGGATATTATTGTATTCGTAAAAGAGATCATTATAGCTATAGAATAAATGGGAATTTGTGGCCTTTCATATTTAATTATGCGATGAAAAAATGTTCTTCAAACGCAGAACAAAGCATCATAATTGGAGACAATTTCAATACGGATATATATACAGGAGGCTATCTTACAGGCATGAAGACAGCAGGGATCAGTGTAAGTGGTATACCTAAAAATCCGAAATTACCCGTTACTACCAATGTAGAACCGACATTCATTATCAATGAAATTCGAGATTTACTAGATATATATCATTTATCAAAACATTTATGATTAACAAACATTTGACATTCGCTTCATACGGAATTAACAATCTATCGTTATAATTAAAATATAGTTAAATACGATATAGTAATATTCGATTTTTGTTTAGCGCGATGACCTAGAGTAAGCACTAAATAAAAAGATTAGGGCACTAGAAGTCCTATCTTTTTAGTTGGTGCTATTTTTATTGGAAGGAGTGATACTTTCTCATGGTTAATTCCATAGAATATCTTACTAGATTTATTAAATGTCAACTAGAGACTATCTAATATCTATCATTGTAGCTTCAATAATAGATTATTATTTCCCCTATCAAGTAATGTAAAGTCGTTAAAAAGTTCTTTACTTCGAACCTACATGTTTGCGATGTAAATTTTTTTAGGGAGGTGAAAATTATCGGAAAGGCTGCTGGGTAATTGACATGGTAAAAGAACCTCTTGACTAACTAAAAAATTAAAAAGGGATGATGTAAAAGATGAAAGTAACTAAATCCGCTTTTGTTATGATGATGGTTTTCAGTTTGGTAATGTCTTCATTTTTTCAAGGACCCAACGATGTAGAGGCAGAGGCTAGCTCGTCAGCTTTTAAAATTGCTATCCTGCCTGATACCCAAAACTTAAGCAGGAACCATCCGGATATTTTCCGCGCCCAAACGCAGTGGATTGCGGACAATTCGGAGGAACAGAATATCAAGTTTGTCACTCACGTGGGAGACATCGTTAACAATAACAATACACCCCAGTGGGAGGTAGCAAATGATGCAATGCGAACGTTAGATGGTGTTGTTCCTTATTCTGTTTTACCTGGAAACCATGATATGGGTACGAATGGTTCGGCAAATACACGAGATACTACTTTATATAATACCTATTTTCCGGTAAGCGATTTTTCTGGAACCGAAACTTTTGGGGGTGTTTATCCAGCGGAACCGGATAAGTATGATAATAACTATCATACCTTCAACGCGGGAGGAACTGACTGGTTAGTACTTTCGCTGGAATTTGGACCAAGAGATCCTGTATTGGATTGGGCTAACGAGGTTGTTTCAACTCATCCCAAACACCGTGTAATTGTAGTAACACATAGCTATATGTTTTCTGATGAGACCCGTCATAGTACAGGACATGCCTGGAATGCGCATAATTACGGTGTAGGTTCAGAACCTGGTGGGGTTAATGACGGGGAAGAAATGTGGCAGAAATTCGTTAAGCAGCATCCGAATATCTCCATGGTGCTTAGTGGACATGTGTTGAACGATGGTCAAGGTCGTCGTGTATCGGTAGGAAACTATGGAAATAAAGTCTATCAAATGCTAGCTAACTACCAGATGCAAGAAAATGGAGGAAATGGTTTTCTACGTCTTCTGGAAATCGATCCGGAAAAAGGGACTGTGAAAGGAATCAGTTACTCACCTTATCTAGATGAATATAAAACTGACTGGCAAAATGAATTCCAATATACAAATGTTGAGCTTGGTACACCTAATTCCAATGTTGCAATTCCTGAGTATCTTTTGAAGGAAGATTTTGATGGGGAGCAAAAAACATACTGTAAAAGTGGAAATAATAAATTTAACTGTGGTAATGACGGGCTAATGGTAGACTGGACAGTTGTGGATGAAGGAACGGTTTCCGCACCATCCAATTGGTCAGTAGTGAGAGGGGAAGTAGTGCAGTCTTCCAATATCTATGGTCCAGATGTTCCTGCCGTTGATAATCGTAAGGGTACCTTTGCTTTTTATGATAGGGCTAATGCAATCAATTCTTGGAGCGATTACACGTTCTCCACTACATTACGCTCCACTGATGATGACGGAATTGGTCTTATGTTCCGCTATCAGGATCCAGATAACTACTATAAACTAGATTTGGATGAGCAACGTAATTTTATCAAGCTTTTCAAAGTTGTTGATGGAATGGAAACTACCCTGGCCCATGTGGAAAAACCAGGATATATCACAGGGGCCAATATTGAACTAGAAATCAAGGTCATTGGCAATCAGATTCAGGCGTTCAAGGACGGAATAGACATCTTTGGAGAACCCATTATCGATGATTCCCATTCGAATGGTACGGTAGCTTTATATGCTTGGGGAAATCCGAATAGCTACTTCGATGATGTGCTGGTTTCAAAAGAGTAAAAAGTAAGGGAAAGGTTTTCTAGTATCAAACTAGAAGAAACAAGGATTTTAATAAAAAGTTTCTGTTATATCTCTACAGGATTCAAGTGCCAGTCTCCCGCAGCTTTACAATATTAAAGCGATGGGGACTGGCGCCTGAATATTATAGACTTACAAAGAATCCATAAACAATCTTATAGAATTATATAACTATATCGATGCGGCTCCTTACCCTGTTAACTTGAGTATGATGCACAGTAACGGCTAATTCCTTACAAATGTTTATCTTCCCTAAGGAATAGAAGAGACTATATAAAATCTTCTATTCCTTTTTATGAAGAGTAATTTTAATTATACTTATAATTAATATAATAAATGGAATTGATGTGAGGAGGTAATCCCGTAATGACAAATAACTTAATTGCTGGAAAAACATTAGAAGAATGGAAGAAACTTTATCCCATGCTAGAACAGATAATATCTACCGAAGAAGTATTCTGGGATAACCCTTACTACCTACCTTTTGAAGAGGCGAATAAGAAGGTTTCGCTGACGGAAAACGACATTAGGGATGCAGAGGAAAGGCTGAATCGATTTGCTCCATATATCGCAAAAGTTTTTCCAGAAACTAGAGAATTAAATGGAATAATCGAGTCTCCTACGGTTGAGATTCCAGAAATGCAACGTTGTCTTGAAGAAATGTTTCATCAAAAAGTGGATGGAAAGCTATTACTAAAATGCGATAGTCATCTTGCTGTTTCAGGTTCGATCAAGGCGAGAGGCGGAATTTATGAAGTCTTAAAACATGCTGAGGACCTGGCATTTGAAAATGGAATGATCACACCAAATGATGACTACTCCATCATGGATAGTCAAAAATTCAGAGACTTTTTCTCCAATTATTCCATTGTAGTAGGATCAACTGGGAATTTAGGGCTAAGCATTGGAATAATGAGTGCAAAGCTTGGATTTCATGTTACTGTTCATATGTCTGCGGATGCAAGACAGTGGAAAAAAGATATGCTTCGAGAAAAAGGTGTTATCGTCGTTGAACACACTTCTGATTATGGGAAGGCCGTTAAAGAAGGAAGAAAACAAGCAGAGTTAGATGCTAACGGTTATTTCGTAGATGATGAAAATTCAGTGAATCTATTTTTAGGTTATGCAGTTGCAGCATTCAGATTGAAAAATCAATTGGATGAAATGGATATATTGATAGATAGAGATCACCCATTATTTGTATATCTTCCATGTGGGGTTGGAGGTGGACCAGGTGGGGTAGCCTTTGGTCTAAAAATGGTATTTAAGGATCATGTTCATTGCTTTTTCGCAG
The DNA here is from genome assembly GCF_002153375.1 of Oceanobacillus rekensis. GTDB lineage: Bacteria > Bacillota > Bacilli > Bacillales > Amphibacillaceae > Oceanobacillus > Oceanobacillus rekensis. The sequence goes on along the minus strand of NZ_MTBQ01000008.1, from coordinate 37,649 downwards.
AACCGACCCATTCCCCCTGTATGCTTATTGGTCTCTTGACCGGAAAGCACGATCAAATGATGGTCCAGGACTTTGGAATCGATAATATTACAGCTGCAGATGGGCTAGCGGTTGGGAGGCCCTCTGGATTTGTAGGGAAAACACTGGAAAATGTAATCAGTGGAAGTTATACAGTAAACGATCAAACATTATATATCTTATTAAGTAATCTAATAGATAGTGAAAATATTCGCCTTGAGCCATCCGCACTAGCTGGAGTTCACGGACCAGTCCAACTGTTTAAAGAAGATGCAGGTAGAAAATATTTAAATGATAATCAAATAATTCCAAAAATGGAGAATGCTACACATCTAGCCTGGGCAACTGGGGGAAGTATGGTTCCTAAAGAAGTAATGGATGATTATTATAGGTTAGGTGTAGAAATTAAAAGTAAAAATTAAGATAGCCACTATTTGTAGATAAGAGTGAAATCAATTTAGTGGTTGCTAATATTCTATAGGTTAACCCTTGAGCATTGTCACTGATTGTGACAATGCTCTAATAGTAAAAAATAATACCTTAACCGTCAAATAGTCCCCCACCACATTAAAGAGCGATAGCGAAGATTGGGGCTAACCCCCTAACAACATTTAATGATTGCAGCCAATGAAATGTACGATCCTAGATATTGTATTTACCACTGAATAGCAGACTGTTTCCACTTAAAATATAAAAGTTTTTTGTTTGATTATTTATAGAATTAGACTTACAGTTAACGTGAATTAATTATTAGGAATATAGGAGGAATATAATGAAGGGTTGGCAATTTACAGGAACGAATGAACCACTTACTTTAGTTGAAAAATCAGATCCGGTGGCAACACCAGGTACTGTTATCATTGATGTGAAATCTGCAGGTTTATGTCACTCCGACGTCGCAACTTTACGTGATCCTGGATGGATGAATATTTTAGCAAAAGTACCGATTATTTTAGGACATGAAATTGCTGGTGACATTATTGAAGTAGGCGAAGGGGTTACAGATTATAAATTGGGTCAACGTGTAGCTGTTTGCCCAGTAGGTAAAGATGGTTTGGGACCAGGTAACGGTCGTGATGGTGGCTATGCAAATAAAGTACTTGTACCCGCTGTTGATTTGGTTCCGATTCCTGATAACGTATCATATGCTCAAGCAGCTGCAAGTACAGATGCTGGAATGACTTCCTATCATGCTATGTTCCAAAAAGGTGGAGCAAAAGCTGGAATGAAAGTCGGTATTATCGGTATTGGTGGTTTGGGACAAATGGCAGCACGTGCAGCAGTTGTCGCAGGCTGTGAAGTTTATGCAGCAGACGTAAGCGCATCCGCTCGTGAACTTGCAAAAGAAATTGGTGTTAAAGTAGTCGTTGAAGATGTAAAAGAGCTTGCTGAATATGCACCTGAACTCATTGTTGACTATGCTGGATTTGGTACTACTACAGCAGATGCAATTGATACCGTAGCTGTTGGCGGTACTGTAGTGCTTGTAGGTATGGGGAAATTACAATCTACAATTAACACAAGTAACTTAATTTTAAAATCTGTACAATTAAAAGGTAGCGTTGGTGGTACAGTAGAAGATATCGCTGCTATCTTACAGTTGATGTCAGAGGGTCATTTAAATCCAACTCTTTCTGAAATTTCATTTGAAGAAATTGCAGATGGTTTAGGTCGCTTAGAACGCCATGAAGTAACTGGTCGACTTGTTGCGAATTTAGATTAAGAGATTTTTTAAGAGCTTTGCAAGTATTTTATAAACTTGCAAAGCTTTTGTTGTTTTTATAAAGGGATTCTTTTATTAATTTAACTATGATTTTAAGTGCCAGTCTCCCCTCGCTGTGTAAAGTGAGGGGGGACTGGCACTATTTTGGCACCATTTTTTAGATCTTACAAATACACGCCAATTCCTGGTCCAAATGGGATTCCTAAAAAAGTAAATGCTAAAAAGAGTAGAATCCAGATAACGAGAAAGGTGATACTATATGGCAACATTAGTGCAATTAACGTTCCCATCCCAGCTTTTTTATCGTATTCTTTGACAAAGGCTAGCACAATAATGAAATATGGATTCATCGGCGTAATAATATTCGTTGATGAATCAGCGATCCGGTATGCTGCCTGGATAAAGGCCGGATGGTAATCGAGAAAATAGAACATTTTTAAGAAAATGGGTGCTTCCAATGCCCATTGCCCAGCACCACTAAAAATAAATAGATTCAAGAGTGCTGTCAATAAAATGAAGGCAACCACAACGCCAATGCCTGTTATATCGACAGAATCTAGGAAATCAGCACCAGTTACGGCAAGCCAGGAGCCGATGTTTGTCCATTCAAAATAAGCAATAAACTGGGATGCAGCAAAGATGAGCACGATAAAGCCTGACATATCTTTCATTGCTTCTCCCATCAAGCTAGCGACAGAACGGGAATCTTCTATTTGATTCGTAGTCTTCCCGTACGCAATTGCAACTGTAACGAAAAATAACATAATGATGGGGACAATTCCCGCTAAAAATGGCGATGGAATCATGCCACCTTCTTCGTTGCGCAGTGGAGAATCTGGTAAAAAAAGAACCAGTAATAACAACCCAATATAGGCGAGCGCTGCAATTCCAGCATTTCGCAAGCCTCTTTTTTCTAACGGGCTTGCGGCTTCAAATACTTTCTTCACATCGCCTTCGTACACTCCAAGCCGTGGTTCCACGACTTTTTCCGTAATAAATGCACCGGTGATGGTTAGGACGATAACAGAAGCAAGCATGAAGTAATAATTATCTACCGGTGTCACGGTAACGGCTGTGTTCAAGCTCTCCATGACTTCTGCTGAGATCCCGGATATGACGGCATCTGTATTCGCCACAATAATATTGGCCGTAAATCCAGAGCCTACTCCAGCGAATCCTGCGGCCAGTCCTGCCAGTGGGTGGCGGCCCACATTGTAAAATACCATTGCTGCAAGAGGCGGAACGATAATAAACGCTGCATCAGCAGCAAGGTTTCCGATAATCCCTGTAAAAATAACGGCATAGGTTACCAATGACTTCGGAGCTTTTAAAATGGTACTTTTAATAAACGTCTCCAACAAGCCAACTTTATTTGCCAGTCCAATTCCGAGCATCATGGTAAGAACAATCCCGAGTGGTCCAAACCCGACGAAATTGTCGATCATCGACGTGAGCATATATTGTAAACCTTCCGCGGAAACAAGGCTTTGGATGAAAATTTCTTTTTCCTCCCCTGGTTGGGTAAAGGAAACATTAAAGAACGATATAATCCACGATACAAAAATAATTATGATAGCTAAAACAATAAATAACATAAACGGGTCAGGAATTTTGTTCCCAATACGTTCAATTCCGTTTAGCAACCGACTCCCTCTAGATGATTTTTGATTCTGGGCTGCCATGATTTTCCCCCTTCAAACGCTATATATATAATTCATATCAAAATAGTATACATTAGGTAAGATATTGTCAAGATGTTGTTCCTGTATATCATGTCGGTTTTATGGCATCTTCTTAGGAACAGGGGAGAAGGAGATTCTTTTCTCATACATGAAAAGTTAGCTATTCATACCGCTTTTAGCGGAAGTGGGGACTGGTGTTACATTTATAGGAAGTGGCATCTGACCATTTTAAAGTCAATTCGTTTGCCTAGGATAGAAATGAGTGACCGACCAAGACAAAACAACCATCGAAAGGAAACTCAAAGAGCTGATGAGTGACCGACCAAGGCGAAGCAACAAGCGAAAGGCAACTCATAAAGCCGATGAGTGACCGACTAAGGCAAAACAACCAGCGCAAGGTAATTCATAGAGTCTATGAGTGACCGACTAAGGCAAAACAACCAGCGCAAGGCAACTCATAGAGCCGATGAGTGACCGACCGAGGCGAAGCAACAAGCACAAGGCAACTCATAAAGCTGATGAGTGACCGACCAAGGCAAAACAACCAGCGCAAGGTAATTCATAGAGTCGATGAGTGACCGACCAAGGCGAAGCAACAAGCGAAAGGCAACTCATAGAGCTGATGAGTGACCGACCAACACGAAGCAACAAGCGAAAGGAAACATAAAGCTGAAGGAAGTAAAGTTTAAAGCACAGAGTATATTTTAAATCTTAATGTTATAATTTATAGAAAGAAAGTGGGGTTATATATATATGAATAATGATTCGATTTTAAAAATGTGGGATGATTATCGGAAAAATAATCCTAGCGCACCGGAAGAGTATGAAGCTTGGGCATTTGGCGATTCAAAAGATATGGCTGATGAACTTGCAGAATTAGTGTTAGGCGGAATCAAAACAGCAACAGCATCAAATTATACATTATATGAATGGCATAATGAGGAATTACCGTATATAGGTCTTCACAATATTATTCTCGACGGGGAAGGAAAGGCAGTTGCAATAGTAGAAACTACCTCAGTAGAAGTAGTTCCCTTTGATGAAGTTACAGATGAACACGCGTACATGGAAGGTGAAGGTGACCGAACATTAAATTATTGGCGGGAAGTTCACGAACGCTTCTTTAAAAAAGAATTCATTAATATAAAACAGGAATTTAATTACAAAATCCCTGTTGTTTGCGAAAGGTTTAAGCTGTTATATAAAAAATAAAGTGGGCCACGGGGACAGGTTCATTGTCCCGATTAGGCTAACTACGGGACAGTGAACCTGACCCCGGTGTCCCTAAATTCCTGCTTGATACGCTTTCCCGTCACGAAGTTTATCGAATTCTTCTTTTGCTTTATCAATAATATTATCTTTATTGTTAAGCAGATCATATGCAGTAAGTGCCATTGTACTGGCTGCTAAATGCATTCCTTTATATCCAATTTCAGTACCAAATGAAGCTGTTGCTTGCCATGAGTGCAATGCTGTTCCGACTGGTGCACAGGTTGTCGTAACCATGCCTGTCGGTGTAATCCAACTCACATCACCGACATCCGTTGAACCGGGCATCGAAACTCCAGGTTGATACGGATTGAAGGAAATGGAAGTAGGTATTAGTTCCTCGAAAGGTTTTCCAACCGATGGTAATGATGTTGCCAAACTTTCTACAAACGCCTGCTCCTCGTCTGTATACTCAAGTGGTGCGCTTTCAAGCATATTATGGTACATTAATTCATTTAACGCGTCATTTGGTAACGTATCATAGGCAAAGGCAAGGATTTCTGAATCAACTTCTGTTTCATTCATCAGTGCAGCACCTTTTGCAATATTATTAACTCTGTGTAGGATTCCTTCTACTTTATCCTTGGAACCTGCTCTTAAGAAATACCAAACTGTTGCAGACTCGGGAACGATATTCGGAGCTAGTCCACCATCCGTAATCGTGTAATGCATGCGCGTACCATCTGGAACATGCTCACGTAAATAGTTGACTCCGATATTCATAATTTCCACACTGTCGAGTGCACTTCTACCTGCTTCAGGTGAGGCGGCAGCATGAGCGGGTTTTCCTTTAAAATGAAATTTGATGGATACCATAGACTGCATACTTTTATTCATTGGAGCGTTACTCGTCATTGGATGCCAAGTTAGTGCAGTATCAAGGTCATCGAACACGCCTGCTTTGGCCATATGTGTTTTACCGTTTAGAACCTCTTCAGCTGGGCATCCGTAATATCGAATAGTGCCTGTGTGCCCGTCCTCTTCTATTTTTTTCTTCAATGCAACGACAGCCTCTACTCCTGCTGTTCCGAGTAAGTTGTGACCACAGCCATGGCCTGGGCCGCCTGCGGAAACTTCTTCTTTCGTCGGTATCGCTGTTTGGGAAAGGCCAGGAAGAGCGTCAAATTCACCAAGGATTCCGATGATAGGTTTACCTTGTCCATATTCAGCTACAAATGCTGTTTCTATTCCGCCTATTGGCTGTTTAATTGTAAATCCTTCAGCCTCTAGTGCTTTCTGTTGCAACCCGCTCGCATATTCTTCTTCATAAGCTATTTGTGGGTGATCCCATATATCCTGGGCCATCTTTGTGTACGTATGTTTATTTTCCTCGAACCATTCAAGAATAGTTGCCTTACTCATTATTTATCCTCCTATTATAGTGTCTGTTTTTTCTCTTTCATTTTCTCTAGTTGTATACAAATCAAGACAACAAGCACAATGCAAATTAGACTCCTTAAGTAAATAGGCATTGAAATTAAATTGACACCAAGCCCGATGATTAAAGCAATAACACCATATGTCGGTTTCTTCATAGCAAATTGTATCAATACTGCCCCAAATATGGCTGGTAAGACTAGCGGAAATATCCCTTCAAGCTGTTGGGGTATGTTGGCTATTACGACAGAACCACCGATGATAATCGGAATAAGGATTAGCTTATTTACAAGTGATGCTGCACCTATCCCAAGTGTAGCTGTAAGTTCTCCCTTTTCTGTTCCTGGTTCAGCACCAATCGCATTTTGAGCGGCGGCTGCAGAAGGAAGGCACATATTACTAATATTACCAGTCAGGAAAGAAATATATGTTCCGGAAACACCTAGAATAGGAAAATACATGATCGGTTCCAGTACCCAAACAACCGCAACTACTCCTGCATAAGCTGCAAGTGCATTTAAAATGACTGTCCATCCAGGATGGTAGCCGAGACCAAATGAAAGATAAATGGGAAGAAACAGGGTTAAGGCAATAACAGTCCAGATTGTTAGTCGTCCCCAAAAATGTGCTTTTGTATGGAATGCCTCCATGGAAGCATTCTTGTTTAATGTTTCTTTAATGCTCTTTTCTGTGTTGAATTCACGTACTTGTTCAACGTTCATAGAAATGCCCCCTTTGGTTTAGATGAAAAAGTAGCCAAAGCATAAACTTATTAGAATCGATAGACCGAGTGACCATTCACGTAACCAAGAAAGTTTCGGCTTCTCTGATAGTTTGGTTGCAATAACCATTGTGGCACCAGCAGCGACAGCCACAGCGAATGGAGCAAGTCCTTGTATTATTTCAGCACTAACGAGGTTACCAAAAGCGGCAATAATTGCAGCAGTAGAAATGATACCCATTGTTTTCTTGCTTTTTTCACCTTTGCTAGTTAGTTTCTTTTCCGTATTGCCAAGTGATTTGGTGAATAGTGCGGTAAATAAGAGCCAGCCCATACCCCCAATACATAAGGTCCAGACAATGGCAGTGAATGCCATTTGGTCGTAGCCTGCTCCCCCGAGAGTTGCTCCGGATGCTTCTGCTGCAAAACTTGCCCCAACAGATTCAATCGGTGCAGAACCGATAACGCCAATCCGAAGTAATGTAAGTGGGTTTCCAAGAAAGGCGATTAGCGAAATAGCTACAATTACAATTGCGACGGAAGGTCCGATAGCTGCGATTGCCCCAGTTTTTAAAGCGCTATTTATCTCTTTTTTGCTCATCCCCTGTTCTATACCGGTTTTTGAAGCGAGTTGAATGAATTTAATACTCTGAAAAATGACGATACTTATAACTATTGAGGCGACCAGCCACATGACATTGCTGTTTGCAAGTTCCATTACCTGCTGCATTTGTTTCTCCCCCTTTGTGATTTAGAAATTTTCTTCAACAGATAAAAAAGTAAATATTCCTTTCTTTTCTCCATCCTGGAATGTCCACATCCAGCGCCCAGCAACTAGTAAACTTCACACTCCTCCACTATGATAAGTCAACATCGACTCTATTCGTTCGTCGTGTTTCCATTATCTCATTGCTTCGTCTAGTTTGTACGTTGCTAAATGGGGTGCTTGCGCTTTTGCTTCGTCATTCAACAGACTTTTCAAATAATTAACTTTAGTATACACTAATATAGAAAGCGGTTACAATATGTGTCCATACATACTTTTTATCATTTTTATAGATGATTCTACATGGAAGGGATGAGAAGTTATGAGTCTTAGAGATTATATTACGCGTTATATAGAGAAGGAGTTTGGTGAAGTTAGATACGAGATTTGGAAATATAATGGGGCGGGAGAGAAGGCTGAGATACTAGAAAGATTTGAGGGGAGAGAACAAGAAGTTTCTCCAAAGTGTGATCCAGATAGAGCGCAATATTATGTGAAAAAAGGTGCTAATCATACGGAACTTCACTTTTATTACTCGGGAAAAAGGGGAATCGTTCTGTGTATATTAGAGAAGTTAGAGGCAGTAGATGAATCTGTAATGGAGCACCTATATTATAGTTTGTATTCCACTATACTAGAGGAATATTTAAGTACGAAGAAACAAGAGCAGAAGACGATAATAGAAAGTATGCATTCGATTTCATCTAGTCTTAATCTCAATCATGTATTAAAACAAATCATTAGCCATGCGTTGAATGTAATTCCAGCCGCTGATGCTGGTTACTTGATGCTCTATGACTCGGAAAAGCAAAAACTGATTCCAAAAGCGCCTGTTGGATTTAATGATGAAATTTATCGGTTTGAAACAAAAGTTGGTGAATCAATCACGGGGAAAGTGTTTGAAGATGGGAAAAGTAGACTTTACAACTCTCATGATGAATTAATTGCAGCTATGAATTCATTCAACGTTTTATCTGAAAACTTCACTAACATTATTCGATCATCTGGTTTTGTTGAAGGAGCCATCTGTGTGCCGGTTTCCATCGATGATAAACGAATTGGCGTCATGATTATCCACCAGTGGAAAATGAAGAAGCATCTTGGTGAAGAGGATATTACGCTACTTGAAGCGTTTGCTAGGCAGGCTGCAATAGCGATTGAAAATGCCCAATATCATTCGGGAACCATAAAACGCCTGCAGCAAATTACCGACTTAAGTGCACAATTGAAAAAGAAAAATAATCAGTTTCAAAAGCGGCAGGAAGTCCACGATACACTGATTATGCTTTCCCTCCAAAATAAAGGTATTCATGTATTGGTGAATGGTTTACAAAAAATGATGGATATGGACTTTGTATTTTTTAATGGATTGGAAAATGAATTTTATTCGCCGAGAGAGGATGACTTGGTTAATTTTAGTGTGTTTGAAATCAAAACACTATGTAAGGAGCGGCGTAGAGGTTTTTATGTAATGACAGATAATGAAGAGAGTTACTACCTTTATCCAATATATAACGGGCAAATTTTTGTAGGTTGTCTCATCGTTTCCCTCCATAGATCTATTTCGGAATTTGACCAAATTACGCTGGAGCAGGGGGGGACCGTTTTAGCATTGGAATTGGTTAACCGCCAGACGACAACAAAAATTTATCACCGCAGAGTATATGAGCAATTCTATAAATTACTTGCCTGTGATGAAAAAGATCAATTAATTCAATATGGTAAGGAACTAAATCTAGATATAAATGGGTACTGGGTGGTTGCAGTTCTAGAAATTTCTAAGGAAAAAATAGATTTTCAGTATTTAGACATATATGTGCATCAGCTAGCCTCCCGGATTAGCAGGGAATTAGGTGATCAAGTTAAATTGGTGTACGGATTCTATAATAAAATTAACCTGCTTCTATCCCCATCCAATACAGAGGAAGTCTATGAATTAAAAGCCCATTTGAACCAAATTCGTATTCAAGAAGAAAATAAAGATGCAGCTCTATTTCGTGGTGGGATAAGTAATGTTTATCAGGGTCTCGAATATATAAGTAAATCTTATGACGAAGCAAATAAAATTATTACCTATTTGAACAACTATAATAGTCTTGAAGTAATATTATATGAAGATATCGGCATGAATCGTTTATTTCTTAATCAGCCAACTGAGGATATTGAACAATTTATCCAGGATACATTGTCACCTCTATCAACAGAGAACAGTCGGCATAAGGAATTGGAGAATACGCTGTTTACGTATATGGAAACAAATCGGTCACCAGGGAAAACAGCAAAAGTCCTTCATATTCATATCAATACATTTTACCAGCGACTACAGACAATTGAACAGCTGCTCCAAGTTGATTTGAATAATAGTCAAGATGCACTGAAAGTCCAATTAGCCTGCCATTTGAAAAAATCACAGCTGACATTACAGGAAAGTTGAGCTTGGCGGCCATAAATTGGACCGCATGGTATGTCTACTTAGATGGAATTGACTCGTAAAAGAAATTGAAGCAAAAGCGTTAGTTTAAAGTTAATGAATAATAATGGATTTAAGTGCCAGTCCCCCCTCGCTTTACAGTATTAGGTATACTACGGGACAATGGTGAACCTGTCCCCGTGGACTGTTTTAATATATAGTTAGATTAAGGTATTTGAATGATTTATACCGCATAATGCGGAAACGAAAGGGGTTAGATAAATGAGTAGAATTATTTTAACAACAGAGAGCGGAGCAGATTTACCACTTGAAGTGACTGAGAAACATGCAGTTCAAGTGGTGCCGATGCACGTTATTATGGATGAAAAAGATTATTTAGACGGTTCGTTGCCGGTAAAAGAAATATATGAATACCATGAGCGAACGAAAAAAATTCCTTCTACAACTGCAACAAATGTCCATGAATATGAGCAGTTCTTCAAGAAGATAAAAGCGAATGATCCGGGTTGTGTCATTATACATATTGGATATACTTCTAAGGCATCTTCTTCTTTTCAAAATGCAATGATTGCAGCGGAAGAGTTGAATGATATTTACCTCATTGATGCGTTAAACGTAACAGGAGGATTAGCTGCAATTGTGATGTTTGCGGTAGACTTATTGGAGAGAGAACCTACGATTGAACCTGAAAACTTAGTAGAAAAAATTGAATTCATCGTTCCGAAGTCGAGGCTAGCTTTTGTTCCTGGTAGTTTAGAATTCTTAAAAGCGGGTGGAAGGGTCAGTAATCTTGCTTATCTAGGAGGTGCTCTTTTAAAAATCAAGCCTCGTATTGAATTAATAGATGGAAAACTTGTTTCCACCAAAAAATATCGAGGGAAAATGAGCATGGTTTCAGAAAAACTAATGCATGAGTATTTAAATCAATACGATATAAATAAAGAACATATTTATTTATTATATTCCATCGGCCTTGATGAAACTATTAAGGCGAGAATGACCAATATCGCAAAAGAACATGGATTTGAAAATATTAAATGGATGCAAGCCGGTGCGATGATCTCTACCCACGCTGGTCCAGGTGGATTTGGGATTGCTGGATTGGAAAGATAGAATATTTTTTAGTAAATAGAACGGTAATAAAGAAAGTTAGAGATAAAATGATTCACCAGTTATATGCCTATTTATTTTAAACTAGAGTGGATAGGACCATTGGGACAGGTTCCTTGTCCCAATTAATTTTTAGGTTAACTACGGGACGATGAACCTGACCCCGTGGTCCCCTTGATATCAATAAGAAAACCCCTTACCTATTGATTATAAAATGGAAGGGGCTTTCTTCTATTTCATTTTATCACCAATTACCCTTTCCTCTTTACCTGCCAAGGCGTTCCAAGTTTTGGAAGTGCCCAACGATCCATACCATACCAACCAGCAACTTTCCAACCTAAAACTAATAACATGGCAATGACTAACATGACAGGGTTCGAACTAACTGTACCTGCGAGTAAAAAAGACATATTCATAAGTGCACCAAAAAATGCAGCAATACCAGTTAATAATCCAACAATTAAACCAAATCCAATCAATAATTCTCCCCAAGCAACCATATAAGAGAATACAACAGCATTAGGAATAACTACACTTTCCAAAAATGTGGCGTACCAGCCAGCAACAACACCATCTGCTGCCGTTTCCATTACTCCAGACATATATCCTCCGAGTGCTGTCCCAGCATTTTCCCCTGTCCAAGCATCACTCGTCACTTTACCAAACCCTGCTGTCAACCAAGTATAGCCTATATACAATCGTAAAATAAGCCAAATCCATGCCGAGTTCGTGTTAGAGAATAACCATCTAGAAAGCGGGTTTTCCTCGATTATTATTTCTTTGCCTCGAGTTCCTTTTCTCACTTCAACCATTTACTTCACCCCTTGACATTATTATTACCACCTATAGTACGTTGAATTTATTGAACTAGCAATTAATAATATCACAAATAGTAAATATACTTGTAATTTTCTGGATTCAATTCTCGCTCCCAAGCAATTTATAGTATTAAAGTGATGGCAGGCATCAATATTAAAATGTTTTTCACATCATACCCCCTCATCCAACCTCCTTTCGATTGTAATTGTGATAGGGGGTGAGAAACATGGCAGTAGCAGATATCACTAAATCCACATTGCAGTTGGTGCTTCAAGATGGGATTGATTCCGAATCAGGTTCACCAATCTTTAAGTCTAAAAGCTTCAATAACGTAAAAACAGATGCAACAGCAGATCAGCTATATGCAGTTGCAACAGCTTTGGTAGAACTCCAGGAACGTCCGCTTTATAACATTAATCGTAAGGATACGGCGGATATTCGGGAGGCGTAGTAATTTGAAATCTATTAAATAGAAAGGAGTTGTAACCATGAAAAAACTTGAAATGAAATTTACGAATCAAGATGGCAAAATTGTTACGTATTCATTGGACAAGCCTATTGAACCTGTCAATGTCGCTACCGTACATGCAGCAATGGATGAGATTATTGCACAAAATGCATTTACTTCTAATGGTGGCGATCTTATTGAGAAGAAGAGTGCTCGTTTGGTTGAACGTATTGTGGAAGATATTGAGTTAGGTTAAATAAATTAGAGCGCTTCATTATAAAAAACACATGACTAGTGGCGTTGCCTCTGGTCATGTTTTGGTTTGGAGGGAATTTATATGGAAACCTGGATACCATTCATGACTGAAGTAGGCTTTCCAATCGTGGTTACATTTTACTTACTTCCCCGTGTTGAGGGAAAGCTGAATCAATTGATTGAATCGATTCATGCGTTGCCGGGAAAAATGAGATGATTGAAAAATGAGATGATTGAAAAATGAGTTGAGGTTTGGAATCCGAAGCTCTTTTCAAATAGTAGGTTCATGGGTTCACCAAATTTAGACAAGTAGCGGAGTTATGTTTTAAATCCTTGGAAATATTGACAAAGGCTTTAAGAGCCATTCCCTACCGCTTTAAAGTATTAAATTGGTGGGGGAATGACAATTTTAAAAGTTATAGAATAGAGGGAGAACCACCATTGAACATTGAGGGTAGGATCCCTTTTCCAATCAGATTTAGGTTAACAACGGGACAGTTCACTGTCCCCATGTCCCGCCTTTAACTCTTCCTGAATTTTAATTATTAAGAAGCCCCTTAATTTCATTAAGAGGCTTTAGAGATTTATCCGTATTCCTAATCGATAGTTAGTAAATTTGAAGTAAGCTCTTAGGGTGACTCATTACCAGGTAAAAAAACTTTTGAGCTGTTGCTTTTATTAATTTAAACTAGAGAACCTTGAGGAAAAGAGCCGAGTTTTCCGCGATAGAAAAGAAGTGGATCCTTGTTATCATTGCATGAGAAATCGCTTACATTACCTACAACAATAAGGTGATCTCCGCCTTCGAATATTTCATGAACCTTACAATGAATTGTTGCTAGATTATCTTTCAAGAACGGAATTCCCTCATTGGACAGAGAATAATCTATACCAAAAAATTTATCTCCACCCTTTTTTGCAAATCCTCGGCATACCGATTCCTGTTCATCCTGCAAAATATTAACTACAAAAGGACTGTCTTTCTTAATTGCGTGTAAACTGCTTGAACCTTTGTCAATACAAAAGAGGATTTGAGCTGGGTCTAATGATAGTGAAGAAAATGCATTCACTGTTAATCCTACAAAATTATCTTCATCCTTTGTTGTAATCACTGTTACCCCTGATGCAAAATGTCCCATCGCATTACGAAATTCTTTTACGTCCATTAAAAATTCCTCCTATTAATATTATTTGTTCACAAATGTTTAACATTGTTTACTATCTGTGTACCATTATACTAACAAGTAAAATAAATATTGTAAATACTTTTTTAAATTAATTTTTAAAATATATTGACAAATATGAATGTAAGCGTTTAATATTATGTATAACATAGTTGAACTTAGTTAAACTATCGTGAATAAAATTTGATAAATCGAAAAGGAGAGTTATTTATTATGAAATTTGGATATTTTACACTTACGGACAACCCTATTGAATTTGGTGCTGACAGAAGAGATCCTAATCAATACATTAAAGATGTGGTGGAACAGGGAATTTATGCAGAAGAGTTAGGTTTTAATTCTGTATGGCTTCCAGAACATCATTTCAATGCGCTCGGAGTTCTTCCATCACCATCTGTTGCATTATCATACATTGCTGCAAAAACGAAGAAAATCAAATTAGCCCCTGCAACTGTTTTATTACCGGCTAACCATCCAGTACGAATGGCAGAAGAATATGCATTACTTGATTTACTTAGCGATGGCCGTGCAATCTTCTCTGCTGGAAGAGGTTATGATAAACGTGAATATGATGTATTCGAAATTGATTTTACAAAGAGTCGCGAAATTTTCTTTGAACAATTGGATATTATGAAGAAGGCATGGACCGAGGAGAAATTCTCTTATGATGGTGAGTTCTATAAATTCCCTGAGATTCAGGTAACACCAAGACCGGTTCAAGATCCACATGTGCCAATATATGTTGCTTCTTTCAGCCGCGGATCATTAGTGAAAGCTGCAGAAATGGGAGAAAATGTTATGTTTGCTCCATTTGCAGCAACATCAGTTTACGGTGGTATAAATGAGGCGGTAAAAGAATTTAAAGAATTGTCAGAGAAAAACGGGTTTAAAAACAAAAAGGCAATCTGCTCATATTTTCTAAATGTAACAGAAACTGCGGAAGAAACAGAGGCAACAAAAAAACGTATGCTACAATATTTCGAAGGATTGGTTCCAGCCTTCCCAGAAGATATTAGTAAAGCCCCGGAGAACATCCGATACTTTGCGGAAATTGTAGACAGATTAAAAACGCTTGAAACAAATGATTTAGGCGAAGAAAGCATTATTGTCGGAGAAGTCGATTATGTTGTGGAAGCATTGAAAAAAGTAGAAGCATCTGGCATTGAAGAAGTTATTATCTATTTTGACTTCGGTGTAATTAGTCATGAAGAAACTCTAAAATCTATGGAAAGATTTTCGAAACATGTCATGCCGCATTTTGAAAAGTCAAAAGTAACAATTGGTTAAACAAAGGTAACTGGTTGTTGTACAGACAAGGAGCAATAATTTACAAATTGTGCTCCTTTTTGTACAATCCCTATAAATTATCAAAGGAGGGTATTATGATGAGTTTATTAGAGGAAAAGCTTCATTTACCTGACCTGCAATTTATGAGTTTATGCAAAGAAAAATACGGATTAAATAGAGGGATTTATAATGTTATTGATTCTTGGTTCTATGACCAAGGAATAATAAATATTACCGAAAGACGTAAGCAAATTACAAATTTCCTCGATTTCAATGTTGATTGTATGGAGAATGGAAAGCTGAAATTCGGACATAAAAAACTAAATCTGTATTTAAAGGAATATATGGAAAAAAATGAAGTTGCTTAAATGCTTTTACAATTAATTGTTGATGAGGACAAATCAAGAATTATTTTTTGAATTTCCGTGTTATTAAAGTAGGATTATGTATTGAAAGAGTACACAATATTACAACAGATAGATGCGCAGAAAGATTATATACGTATGAAAGGGGAGAAAGAATGAGAGATATTAATGTAAGGGAAATGCTTGATGAAGCAAAATTTAACCGCTTTCATGGAATGGTGTTATTTTGGTGTGCTTTTGCTATTATATTTGATGGTTATGATCTTATAATTTTCGGATCAGTTGTTCCTGTGTTAATTGAGGAATGGGGTATTACATCAAACCAGGCAGGTATGTTAGGGAGCGCTGCTTTAGTTGGAATGATGTTAGGAGCCTTTTTCTTTGGACCTTTGGCAGATAAGGTAGGAAGAAAGAATATTATTATTTTTTGTATTGCTTTGTTTAGTATTTTTACATTTTTTATCGGTTTTGCCACAGATATTTACCAATTTGGAATTTATCGCTTTATTGCTGGATTAGGATTGGGAGGTGTAATGCCGAACGCTATCGCATTAATGTCAGAATATGCGCCGAAAAAATTAAAAAGTACATTAGTATCTATTATGTTCAGTGGATACTCTGTCGGGGGTATTGCTGCTGCAGGACTTGCGATTTTTCTGATTCCGAAATTAGGGTGGGAATCGCTGTTCTTTATTGGGGGAATTCCACTTTTAACACTACCCTTTATGTATAAAACATTACCTGACTCACCATATATACTGATGGCGAAACAAGAGAACACAAAAGTCGAAACCATACTAACAAAAGTCAATCCAGCATATGGCCCCATCAAAGGGGACCGATTTACAGTAGATTTTCCGGAGCACGAAAAAGGAAATTCGGTAGCCAAATTATTTACAAAAGGACGTGCATTCAGTACAAGTATGTTATGGATTGCATTTTTTATGTGTTTACTAATGATTTATGGTCTGAATACATGGTTGCCAGGGATTATGAAAGCGGCCGGCTATCCGCTTGATTCTAGTATATTGTTTTTGTTGGTTTTAAATATAGGAGCTATTTTCGGAGCAATCGGTGGCGGATGGATAGCCGATCAGTGGAATCCAAAAAAAGTGTTGATTCTCTTTTTTATTTTAGCCGCGGTTTCCCTGTCGTTGCTTGGATTTACGGTTAATATCTATCTTTTATATACATTAGTGGCAATTGCTGGTGCTACGACAATAGGAACGCAAATTATAGCCAATGCGTATGCCACTCAGTACTATCCAAGTGAAATACGATCTAGTGCGGTGGGATGGGCTTTAGGAGTTGGTCGCATTGGAGCAATCGTTGGACCCTTAATGGGTGGAATGCTTCTGACTTTGGCACTTCCAATATATCAAAACTTTTTAGCATTTGCGATCCCTGGTATTATGGGGGCTATTGCCATGTTCTTCGTGCAAGAGCAATATTCAGTATTCGGAAAGGTAGGAAAAGAAACGCCTAAACCTAGTAAAGTAGTAAAACAGAAATCACTAGGTTGAATGATATTCATGCAAGTATCGCCACATAACGAGGGTTATGAAATGACTATCAATGAGGGTAAATCCCTTATTGATAGTCATTTCATAAAATACGTACACGTGCGGGAGAGTGACTCCTGCTAATATACCTTTATATCTAAGGACTTAAAGTAGAGTCTTACTGCAATATGGAACAAATTATTCTTTTACTTATATCTTTGTTAAGATAATATCAGATCACATGATTTAAGTAGAGGATGATAAGATATGCAAGAATCAAAACAAGGAATTAAGTCAATTGAACTGGGAATTGAAATACTTAAAAAAGTATCCGAATATGACCGTCCACTTTCTATTACAGAGATTTCTAATATATGCGATATGTCAAAAAGTAAGCTCTATCGTTATCTTATATCATTTGTAAAAACTGGCTATTTAGAAAAAGATGAAAACCTAAAATATACTATTGGAAATGAACTGATTTTACTTGGGGTCCGTGCTTTAGATAATGTAAATATTGGAAAGATAGCTACACCCTATATTCATAATTTGAGAGACAATATTAATGAAACGGTAGCTTTAGGACTTTGGGGAGAAAATGGTCCGTTTTTTGTTAAATGGGAACCAAGCTTTAACCATGCGAATATCAGCTTAGGGGTTCGTGAAGGATCGCAAATCAACGTAACCAAAAGTGCAACCGGAAAAATATTCACAGCATTCTTACCGCGAGAAAAGACGAAAAAGTTAGTTTCAAATGAACTAAATGGAGATGACATGGCAATTGAAGCGTTTTATGAGGAAGTGAAAGTATTAAGGGAAACTAAGTTTGCAACGACACAAGATACATTATTGCCGGCTATTTCAGCACTCAGTGTGCCTATTTTTGGAAGAAATGGAATAATCATGGCAGCCCTTAATGTAGTCGGTTTCACCGATACACTTGACATGTCGGATGATTCCAATATAGCGAAGGAAATGAAAAAAAATGCCTATTTATTATCAACCGATTTAGGATACACAGCGATAAAACAATAGGTGTCTTAGTAATATAAACAGCTAAAGGAAGTATTTAATTTATATATAGGAGGTATATATATGGATCTTGGCCTTGAAGGTAAAAACGCTATTATTACAGGGGGGAGTGCAGGAATAGGATTTGCATGTGCTAAATTACTAGTATCAGAAGGAGCTAATGTAATCATAGTAGGTAGAAATGAAGAGAGATTGGAAAATGCATTAACCTCTTTACAAAAAAATGCGCAGGGCAATTCAATTTTTACAATTAGTCAAGATTTAATGAATTCAGAAACCCCTCATAGGATTGTAAAGGAGGCCGTTTCTCATTTAGGGAAAATTGATATTTTGATTAATAACGCCGGATCGGCTCAAGCAGGGTCGTTCTGGGAACTAAATGACCAGCACTTTATTGATTCCTGGAATTTAAAGTTATTAGGCTATATTCGGATGATACGAGAAGTGGCAACACATATGGTAAATCAGCGACATGGCAGAATATTAAATATTATAGGAACTGGTGCGAAAACTCCAAGTTCAACCTTTCTTCCTGGTGGTACAGCGAACGCTGCTCTTTTAAATTTTACTAAGGGTATTTCTAAAGAACTAGCAGAAAGTGAAGTTAGAATTAATTCTATTTCTCCTGGTGTGACCGCTACGGAACGTGCAGATTCTTTAGCAAAGCAGAATGCTGCAGTTAAAGGTATAACTTTAGAAGAACAAATCTCAATTGATAAAGTTTCTAATCCCCTCGGCAGGATAGTACAACCCGAAGAAATAGCCACAATGGCTCTTATTCTGGTATCAGATCTTATTCCTTCTATTACGGGATCAGATATCGTGATAGATGGTGGGATGCAACCAGGAATTTAATTATAGTTATTCGTGTTTTTATTTAATCCTTTGCTTATTAACCTACGGATTATAGCAGGAGGTTAGGGTTATGACAAAAATTGCAATTATTTCAGATATACACGGTAATACAACTGCATTAAAAGCTGTACTAAGGGATATAAAGATGCGGAACATCGAAAGAATCTATTGTTTAGGGGATTTAATTGGAAAGGGACCACGAAGTTCAGAGTGTATTAAACTTGTACAAATGAATTGTGAAAAAGTAATCCGAGGAAATTGGGATGTTATTATACAATCGGAGACAGACAGCGAGTTCATTCAATGGTTTAAAAACCGTATATCTGCAGATGATTATCAGTATGTGGCCTCACTACCATTTTATATTGATTTGAAGTTGAATGGACAGCTTATCAGATTTTTACACGCTTCACCAAGAAGTGAATTTGAACGAATAATACCGGATTATGATTCTCTTGATAAATGCCTGTCTATGTTTGATAATAGTGAAAAAATAAAAGCCAGTGACCAAGACCAACGTCCAGACATTGTATTTTACGGTGATTTGCATACAGCATTTCTAAAAACATATAAAAATGGAGTACTGTGCAACGTTGGAAGTGTTGGCAGTTCGTTAGACTTAACAACAGCTTCATATGCGGTTCTGGATGGTACCTACTCAACAAATACAATTCAATTCGTGAGGGTTCCTTATGATCAAAAAGCAGAAATTAACACCGCTAAAGAAATGGGTTTGCCTTTAATCGATAAGTATTATAATGAAATTATGTTTGCACAGTATCGAAATGCTTGAGGATAGCAGTACACGTTGGTTGGTGACGGGTTTACTGCTAGAATCCATAACCTAGATTAATTGACATTTAATAAATGTAAGCGGTAACGTTAGTGCTATAGATACTATCATTATATATTTCTATTTAAGAATAATTTACTTCGTACAATATAACTAGATTGAGGGGGATTTAAAATGGAAAAAGTAGGGTTGTTAATAAATAATGAAGAAGTATTTACCGATAATTATATGGAGGTTAGAGACCCGGGAGATTTGTCTACCGTTGTAGGAAAAGTTGCACAAGGAAATAAGGATCATGTAGATCAAGCTGTAAGAGGAGCACATGCAGCATTTTTGACTTGGCGTGAAAAAAATGTAGAAGAAAGAAAAGCCTTAATAAATGAAGCTATGAAAGTAGTACAAGAATCTTCTTCAAAATACAAAGAGTTATTGGTGAGAGAACATGGTGGTGCCCTATGGGAAGCTGAAACGGATTTTATGTTAGGTGCAGGAACCTTACAACTTTATTCTAATATGGATTCTACCTATTTTGATTCGGTTCATAAGGAGGTAGAGGATGGTTGGATTAAAATTGAAAAGCAACCGAAAGGGGTTGTATCAGCTATCGTACCTTGGAATATGCCAATCGTATTAACGATGATGAAAGTGGGTCCTGCTTTGGTCTCGGGTAATACGATTGTTATCAAGCCTTCTCCAACAGCTTCTATTGCATTGACAAAATTATTAAAAGATATTGCGAGTTTATTGCCAAAAGGGGTTATTAATGTTCTTCACGGGGATATAGATGTGGGAGAAGCTATGTCAAAACATCCATTAGTAAGAAAAGTCGCATTTACAGGTGGAACAAATACTGGTTCAATTGTTATGGCCAATGCGGGATCATCCATAAGAGATGTAACCTTAGAATTGGGTGGAAATGATCCTGCTATTATTTTAGATGATGTAAACCCTTCAGATATAATACCTAAACTTCTAAAAGGTGTATTTACAAGAAGCGGTCAAATTTGCTTCGCCGTTAAAAGAGTATATGTTCCTAGACATATGCATGATTCATTCTATGAAGAAGTATGTAAAGTTGTTGACCAATATAAGGTAGGTCACGGTTTAAAAGAAGAAGCAAGTTTTGGACCAATGAATAATAAAAAGCAATACGATATCGTTACAAAGATTATTGAGAGTACGAAAAACTCAAATGCTGAGGTAAGAGAGTTAGGTGAGAAAATTGACCCTGAAAATTGGGATAATGGATATTATATCTTACCACATGTAGTTAAAACAGATGATTACTCGTTAGATGTTGTAACACAAGAGCAATTTGGGCCAATCATTCCTATCATGCCATACGATACAGTCGAAGATGCAATTCGTTTAGCAAATGACTCTGAACAGGGCCTCTGTTCCTCTGTTTGGTCAAACGATATAGATTATGCATACAAAGTTGCAAGGAGAATAGAAGCTGGCAGTACTTTTATCAATTCACATAGTTTTGACTCTCTTGCTTTAGGAATGCCTTTTGGAGGAGTTAAGCAAAGCGGTATAGGTAGAGAATTAGCAATCGATGATACATTAAAATCTTACGTTGAGACGCATTCTATCAGGTACATAAAATAGTAACCTGAGAACTATAATCGTATTGAATTAAATATTTATTAATTAATAATAATATAGGGGGGAATACACGATGGATATTAAAGCAGCTGTTTCACGTGATGTTGGAGAAGAATTAAAAATTGAAGAAGTAGAATTAATGGAACCAGATGCAGATGAAGTTTTAATTAAAATTGTAGCTACAGGCGTTTGCCATACTGATGCAGAGTCAATAAACGGTAGAGGTGCTCCATTCCCGGCTGTACTTGGCCATGAGGGTGCTGGAATTATAGAAAAAGTAGGTTCTGGCGTTACGAATGTACAACCCGGGGATCATGTTGTTCTTTCTTACTCTTACTGTGGGGAATGTTCACAATGTTTAACTGGTCACCAAAATTTATGTAAAAGAACAGTAGAACTTAACTTCGGTGGAAAGTCAAAAGATGGTGAAAATCGTATTCATCAACATAATCATTCACTTTCAACATTCTTTGGTCAATCCTCATTTGCAACATATTCAGTTGCAAATAAAAACAATATTGTAAAAGTCGATAAGGATGTTGATTTAGCATTGTTAGGACCATTAGGTTGTGGTATCCAAACTGGTAGTGGTACTGTAATGAATAGTTTACGACCAGAACCAGGTACATCTATTGTTATTTATGGTGGTGGTGCAGTTGGTTTAAGTGCAGTAATGGCTGCAAAAATCATGGGCTTAAAACATATTATTGTTGTTGATCTACACCAAAGTCGTTTAGACCTTGCAAAAGAACTTGGTGCTACCCATGCATTAAACGGTAAAGAAGTAGATGTAGTTAAAGAAATTAAAGAAATTACAAATGGCGGTTCTCACTATGGTGTGGAAACTACAGGAGCAACGCCAGTAATTAAACAATCTATTGCAGCATTACGTGTTTCAGGTAAAGTTGCAATTGTTGGTATGGGTGGAGATGTTACATTAAACTTTACTAATGACATCTTAATGGAAGGTAAAAGCATTATTGGAACAGTTCAAGGTGACTCAGTGCCACAATTACACATTCCTAAATTAGTCCAATACTATAAAGAAGGAAAATTTCCATTCGATAAATTAATAAAGTTCTATGATTTTGAAGACATCAATCAGGCATTTGAAGATTCAAAAACTGGTATAACAATTAAACCAATTGTAAAAATAGCAAAATAGTCTTAAAGGGATAAATTTAAGAAAGAGCCGTATATTAGAAATAAGTACGGCTTTTTCCTTTTCTTTTATTATCAAACTAACACCAAATGTCGATACCATTCATGACTGAAGTAGGCTTTCCAATCGCGGTTACATTTTACTTGCTCCACCGTGTCGAGGGAAAGCTGAATCAATTGATTGAATCGATTCATGCGTTTCCGGGAAAAATGAGATGATTGAAAAAAGAGCTAAGGTTTGGAATCCGAAGCTTTTATACAATTAATAAGTTCAAGGCATTACCAAATTTAGCCAAGTAGCGGTGTTATGTTTCAAATCCTTGGAAATATCGACAAAGGCCTAAAACAAAAAGTCATCCTGTAAGTGGGACAGTGGGTAATGAATTTTAGTGCGAATCCGACTACTCTTAAATAAATTTTGCATCTCAGTAAGATAAAATTGCTCACTTATTTCCATACAATTTTTAAAAATATATATTGTTAATTGTTAGTCCCCATCACTTTAGAGATTAAAGCGGCAATGTACTGGCACTGTACAGCACGAGCGTTTGTTGATCAAATTACAAATAGAATAGCTAAAAGTGAGTTAAATAGCATTTCCTTCGTTTAGGAATGCTTTTTTATTTTTGTAAAAAGAATAGAACAACAATAATATAACCATAATCAATAATTTGTTATTGTAATTCGATAAAAGTTTTGGTAAAATCAATTCATACTAAATAAATGAGGTGGATTTTCTATGAAACAAGTTTCAACATTATTTTTAAAAATAGCTGTTATCTTTATTGGTATTCCGGTTCTTGCTTTGTGCATATTTTTATTGCCGCAAATAGCGAATGAAGCGATTGGCCAAGCAGCAAATGGCGCTCAGTTAGGTTATATTGTGCTTGGTATTTTAATTGTTATGTATATAGCGACGATCCCGTTTTACTTTGCGTTGTATCAAACGTTAAAACTTTTAAGCTATATTGATAAGAACCAGGCCTTCTCGGATTTATCTGTAAAATCCCTAAAGATAATCAAGAACTGTGCTATTACAATCAGTGGCTTGTATGTTGTCGTCCTACCATTGGTCTATGTTGTAGCGGAGTGGGATGACGCACCGGGTCTTCTTTTAATTGGGATGGTTATTATGGGTGCTTCAATGATTATTGCAGTCTTTGCAGCTGTTCTCCAAAGACTTTTACAAGTAGCTATCAATATAAAATCAGAAAATGATTTAACGGTCTGAGGTGAAAACAATGGCGATTATAATAAATATTGATGTGATGTTGGCGAAAAGGAAAATGAGTGTTACAGAATTATCAGGGAAGGTTGGAATCACGATGTCCAATCTTTCTATATTGAAAAATGGAAAGGCAAAGGCGATTAGGCTTTCAACGTTAGATGCAATTTGTAAGGCGCTAGATTGCCAGCCGGGGGATATTTTAGAATACAAAAGTGACGAGGAAACTTAAGGTTGATCAAGAAGATGTAGAATAGTCACTGGTATAAGGACAGGAGAAACAATGAAGGATAGAAAAATAAAAACGGTGTATGTTTTATTGACGGACACAGGTACATTACTTACGAAAATAATCAAATGGTATACAAATGCGCCTTACAATCATGTTTCCATCGTTTTTGATGAAGAACTTAACGAAATCTATAGCTTTGGTAGAAAATATCCGAGAAATCCGCTCATTGCTGGATATATCAGGGAGGATGTTTATATCGGTACCTACCGATATTTTTATAACACAAGATGTCAATTATTGAGGATTGATATTTCCCGAGAGGAATATATTCGAATCAAAAAAGTTATCCAAAGTTTTAATAAAAATAAAGATATATATTCGTATAATTTGCTAGGACTCATTGGTGTCGCGATTCACCATCCAATCAATCAAAGGAATAAATACTTTTGCTCCCAATTTGTTTCCGAAGTTTTTGAAAAAAGCGGCTTGAAATTATGGGATCTTCCACCTGCTCTTGTTACACCGAATGAATTCTTAATGCATCCGCGTTTTGAATCCGTCTATGAAGGAAGACTATACGATTACCCATTATTAGATAAAAATTCCCTTTACGCTTTTCAAGTGAATCAATTTCATAAAAGGGGAGTTACGTATGAATGATTTAAAGATACAAAATATTTCTCAGAAAAAAACGTTTAAGAAAAAAATGATGAGAGCAATAAAACAACTTGTTCATTTTGGTTGGGAGCAGGCCTTATCATGTTTTTTTCCAGTTGTTATATTTGCCTCTTTGGCAATTACGCAACTAATGCCACTTCCATTCCTCCCACGGTATGACTGGTTACTCATTCTATTTATTTTAATGCAGTGGTGGATGGTGCGTTCAGGACTTGAAACGCGGGATGAACTAAAGGTTATCACATTGTTCCATCTAATTGGATTGGCTCTTGAGGTTTTTAAAGTGCATATGGGATCCTGGTCCTATCCAGAGGAAGGGTATTTCAAATTCTTTGACGTCCCTTTGTATAGCGGTTTTATGTACGCAAGCGTAGCGAGTTTTCTTTGCCAAGCATGGAGGAGATTAAAGGTTAATCTGGTTAAGTGGCCACCTTTCTTCGTGGTGGTACCTTTGGCAGCTGCGATTTATTTGAACTTTTTCACCCATCATTTTTGGATTGACGTTCGCTTTTGCTTAGCTGGACTTGTCATTATCGTCTTTTGGAAATCATGGGTCACCTATGAGGTTGATGGAACACGTTATCGTATGCCACTCGTACTTTCTTTTATACTCATTGGATTTTTCATATGGATAGCCGAAAATATCGCTACATTCTTTGGTGCTTGGGAATATCCAAACCAGACGGATGCATGGAGTTTAGTTAGTCTAGGAAAGGTGAGTTCATGGGTTTTATTAGTAATTGTTAGCTTTCTTATCGTAGCAACTTTAAAGCAGGTAAAGGAAGGAAGAATTTCACGAGGCTAGATGCTAGTAAAGTTTAACTACAGGTTAGCCTTTAGAAAGCGACAAAAAATCATAGTAGCTAGAGCTAAGAGTTAAGTAACGGAAAAGATGAAGAGATTCTGGAATGGTAAAGATGACTGAATCCCATTCTATTAATATATGGCCTCCAATCCCCGTCTGTAGTCCTGAACTGTATACGAGGAATAAATAGAGGAAATCAACAACATTTTGAGGTGACAGAAAATGTCAATGAAAATACCATTTTTCAATAATAAACAATCGGTTGAATCAATGCATTATCCAGAAGAGAATACACCAGAACATATAGCCATCATTATGGACGGAACCGGACGTTGGGCAGAGAAGCGGGGCATGTCCAGAGTTTACGGCCATAAAGAAGGGGTAACTACTGTTATTAATATTGTCAAGGCAGCAGTTAAATTTAATGTGAAGGTTTTGACACTTTACGCGTTTTCTACAGAGAACTGGAAACGCCCAAATTCCGAAATCGAATATATAATGGGACTTCCTAAGAAATTTCTAAATATGTATCTAGCAGACCTTATATCCAATAATGTACGCATTAAGGTAATCGGTGATATGGATCATCTTCCATCCAGTACACGAGAAACGGTGCAGTATGCCATTGACCGCACCGAGAACAATGAAGGTCTTCAGCTGAATTTTGCACTCAACTATGGAGGCAAACAAGAAATTCTAAACGCCATGAAAGAAGCAATCGCCGATATAAACGATGCGAAATTATCACTGGATCAACTGGATAAACAGCAGTTTTCAAGATACCTGTATACATCCGGTATGACAGATCCTGACCTGCTTATTCGTACTGGCGGGGAAAAGCGACTGAACAATTTCTTACTCTGGCAGCTGGCTTACTCGGAGTTCTGGTTTACCGATGTACTGTGGCCGGATTTTTCAGAGCGGGAATTTATAAAGGCTTTGGAAGAATATAAGCAACGAAAGAGAAGGTTTGGTGGGGTATAAAATGAATAAACTAGATTTAGGCTATTATTAACCTAAGAAACTAACAATTGGGCGCAAATCTTTAATGAGATTTGCGCATTTTAGTTGTGTAATTGGAAGCTTTTAGAAAAATGAGGATGGTGAAGAGAGGGTTATCAATTGGCATGGGCACTATATCCTGTAAAAGCCAAAAGGCGTAATTAATTCTATACATATTACCTTATTTTCCAATATATGTGATAATTTGTCTTTTACTATTCCTGTTATTCGGTTTCTGTGCACTAAGTTAGGAATTTTACTGTAATATAAATTATAGATAAATTGAAAATAGTCTTATCCTATTTTAGCAATCGAGGAGAATCATCTATGGAAGTGAATAACAGCTCCACTAATCAAAGAATTGAACAAGGTCATCAAATTAGGGAAACTTTTCTTCAAGCAATCATAACTTGCGATACAAATGAGATTGACTACTATAAGCAGGAAATATTGAAGGTCTTGAAAGATGATACCATGAATATTTTTAAACGCGTACCTGGGAACATGCTTCGTTCTTATAAAAATTTCCTGCTATCACATAATACCCTTTATAGTTATAGTGCTGAGAAAGGGGGGCTCGGCGCTGCGAAGTCCCACTTTATTTCGGAAAAATATGCAATAATGATTGAGCATACCGACCAAATTTCTAAACTTGATACGATTCATCTGAACATGATTGATGAATATGGAGACCCCTCCATTCGTTACGACAAACTAACTAATCCTAGTATTGCGGATAAAGCTATTCATTATATTGAAACAAACTTTGCCGAAGAGTTTTTGATTGAAGAGATGGCGCATGATTTACACGTTCATCCATCCCACCTTATGCGTTCGTTTAAGAAAGAGAAGGGAGCTACGATTAGCCATGCACGTAATCAAAAGCGAGTGAAGGAAGCAAAAGAACTTCTTATTCATTCGAATCTTTCGATGACAGAGATTGCCATCATGGTTGGGTTTAATAACTCTCAGTATTTTTCTAAGATATTTAGGAAAGAAGAAGGAGTTACGCCAAAATCCTTCAGGAAAGCACATTTAAACAGGATGGAGGAATAGTTTGTTTTGCGTCTTGATTTCCTTTTCATATATGAAATGCAATCTTAGTATAAAAATTGGTAATTTTAGATTAAAACTAATGTAAGCATTTACAATATAATAGTCTTATATGCTTTAAGCGCTTTCATATCAATTGTTTATTACTTTATATACAAAACAAAGTAATAAATATGCGTAGATAGAAAAAAGACTATTAACAGGAGGGGTCAAGATGAAACAGAGAAAGTTTGGTGTGCGAGACCAGTTTGGCTATGCTTTAGGAGATATTGGAGGTAGCTTTGTTAATTTATATATCGGAGGTTTCTTTCTATTATTTGTAACCTCTGTATTAGGAGTAAGCCCATACTTCATGGGGACCTTATTTTTAGTTTCCAGAATCTTTGACGCGTTCACCGATGTTATTATGGGAAGCATTCCAGACCGCTTTAAAATCGGGAAAAGTGGGGACAAGTTCTTACCATATATTAGTATATCCAAATGGTTCTTAGCGGCATCCGTATTGTTAGCGTTTGCTGATGTATCAAGTTGGGGTACAGCGGCGACTCATGTTTGGGTAGTCTTTGTGTACTTATTTTACGGCATCGCTTATACTGCGGATTCGATTCCTTATGGATCACTTGCAGCGGTTATTACACAAGATCCAATTGAACGTACAAAATTATCGCGTGCACGTGCGGTTGGTGGATTGATTGTTGGAATTGGTGCACTTTCTTTCGTACCAATGTTTATCTATGATAGTAATGGTGCAATTATTCCAGATGCATTCTTTATTATCTCGATTGTCTTTGCGGTTTGTTCTTTGCTTGCTTACACAGGTCTGGTGAAGCTTTCAACGGAACGTGTAAGAGATGACAATCCCGTTGGTAAGAAAATAGACTATAAATTTAAAGATGCTTTAACAGCAGCACTGAAAAATAGACAATTAGTCGGGATGATGGTTGCTTCTGTTGGTTCGTTAATTGTTATCAATGGGGTAAACCAATTAGCCCCGATTGTATTTGCAGAGTACTTCGGTAGTCCAAGTGCCTTTACGATTAACTCCTTTGTACAAATAGGGATTATGTTAATCTTGTTCCTTTTCCTACCAAAATTAGTGAAATTATTTGGAAAGCGTAATCTAGTGATTGTAACATCTGCTTTTAGTATTATTGCAATGGCATTCCTAACCTTGGTAACAATTGAAAACGTTTATCTTTTTATAGCGGTTTATAATATCGGTATGATAGCGAACAGTGTCTTTGTTATGATTGTATGGGCACTTGTAGCAGATGCATTAGATTATACAGAGATGCAAACTGGAAAAAGATATGACGGAACGCTTTATTCGATTTATTCCTTTTCCCGTAAAGTCGGTATGGGGGTTGGATCTGCATTAGGTAGTTATTCCCTCGGTTGGGTAGGATATGCTACTGGATCCACTTCACAATCACAAGAAGTTGCAGAAGGTGTCCTTCGTATGTACAATGGCTTGCCAATTATCGCGTTTGCATTAATGTTGATTGGTCTGTTGTTCATCTTTAACTTAGACGGGAAGAAGACGAATGCGATGTATGAGGAGCTAGAATTAAGAAGGAAATCATCATAAATCATTTAGCTCAGAGGAATCTACTACTAGGATCCCTCTAGCATCAAATAGATAGGAGAGATAAATATGCGAACAAGATTTTTATCGAAACTAACAAACGGGGAAGTAGAAGGGTACTTAGATAGAAATGATCTAATCTTTGTTCCAGTCGGCGTAACAGAAACACATGGTGCATTGCCACTAGACTCAGAAACTGTTTTGGCTGAAGCGTTTGCATTGAAAATGGCGGAGTCTGCTGATGGACTAGTTCTTCATAATCTCCCATATTTCTTTGCAGGTGCAACTCCTACTGGACGTGGGACCGTACAAATGACAACAAAAGACGGTACAGCATACTTAGATCGCATTGCACAGTCACTACTTAATCAAGGGTTCAGAAGACAAGTTTATGTTACTTTACATGGACCTGCATATCTAACAATTAGTCCAATGATCCGCGATTTTTTTGATCGTACTAAAGCACCTGTTCTTTATATGGACTTAATGGTGACGATTGGAACGGTGAAAGATTTATCGTTTGACTTCTTTGAAAAATTCAATGATATGGCTATTGGTGCGTATGAGATTTTGGGTAGATTGGAAGATGTTCCACTTAACGTACCTGAGTCCAATTCTGTTAGCTATGATGTGGAAAAAGTAATGAAAGCAAATGCAGACAATCCAGCATCGTCCCTTGGAAAGTATGCACTGCAATCAGGTGCTGTTGGCTATTATTTTGACCATGCTTCCGACCACTTATATACACCACTACTGAAAACGGCAGATGAACGTAAAGCGTATGCCAAATCTGGTGTCGCAGCGATTAATGAAATTGTCGAAGGGATAGATGTGGCTACTGTTGTGAAGCAATTAAGGGAATTGGATAAGTATACAGAAAATGTTAGTTTGAAGCGATATGGTGAGTGGCTTCCGAAGTAAGTTTCAGGGGACGGTACATAATACCGTTCCTTTTTAATATGATTACATTTTCATCCACCGCTGAGACAGACACCTTGTTCCATTAGTTGTAGGCTGACTACGGGTCATGAACTTGTACCGGTGGCATGCTTTCCAGTTTCAAGACTAGTGGCTTTGCCTCTGGTCATGTTTTGGTAAGGAGGGAATTCACATGGAAACTTGGATACAGTTTTTCATACAGTCAGCGATGACAGCTAATTACAAAATTAATGATACAATTATATAGATAAAACAAGGTATATTTATTGGCAACATGAGGTTGCACCTTGATGCACCTATAACTATCTTTACTTTAGCTATACACTCCCTCAATAATGGAATAAGGAAAGGTGATGACTAACATGATTTTTAGTAAACGATTAAAAAAGGAACGAGAAAAAAGAGGTTGGTCACAAACTGATCTTGCTGAAGAAATTCATGTTAGTCGTCAATCAGTTTCAAAATGGGAAACTGGTAAGAACTATCCAAGTATCGCTAGCGTAATCGCTACCTTTTTGTGTTACCTGCATAGGGACAGGTTCACTTTCCCGTAGCTAAACTACAAACTAATTGGAACAAGGAACCTGCCTCACGATCCAATGATGGTTTTTCCTCTATCTATTAACTTTAAAATAAGGAATCCAAAGAATACATTGTCATTCCCCCCCGATTTAACACTTTAAAACTGTAGAAGACTGCACTTGAATCTTTTATCGATATTTCCCAGGAAATGAAATATATTTTCGCAACTTGTCTAAATTTGGTGAAGTCTTGAGCTAACTATTTAGAATTTAAGTGCCAGTTCCCCGTCGCTTTAATACTGTAAAGCAGTGGGGGACTGGCACCAATTTTTAGGACCGTGATGAGAGGTTCCTTGTCACAATCAGTTTTTAGGTTAACCACGGGACGATGAATCTGTCCCCATTGTGCTCTACTAACCTATGGCTTTTCCCCATAATTAAGACAAAGAGTGCATCAGTAGATTATTTATTATAATATTTCAGAAAAATGTTGACACTAAAATAAATAAGATTTATGATAATAATCAAATAAGTAATATTTATTATAAGTTTAAAAAAGCAGACGCATGAAAGGGGGAAGAGTGGTATTTTAGGTTAAATGTAAACGTTATCTAACCGGAACATTCTATTAACCTATCCAATCCCTTATTTAAACTTTGGTATACGATTTAGTAGTAAGTGGATAGGAGAGAATTTGATGAATAGAACGGAACAATTAACTTTAGAGTTAGCAAAAAAAATCATCTTTGGGAAATTAATTCCTGGAGAAAATTTACCTAAAATAGAAGATCTTAGTAGAGAATATAATAGTAGCAGAACTGTTGTCCGTGAAGCATATAAAGGGTTATCAATGCTTGGTCTGGTGCGATCCAATCAGCGTTCGGGTACGGCAATTTTACCGCGAACAGAGTGGCAGTGGTGGAATCTTAAAGTAATGACTTTGTTGCTGGAAGATCCAAACAATAAAGATTTCCTACTACATTTAACAGAAGTAAGATTGGGGCTAGAACCAACCGCAGCGGCATTAGCAGCTAGTAGAGCAACAGAACAGGATAGAATCAGGATAAAGGAAGCTTTTCAGAAACTAGAACAATCTGTAGGGGATGACAATGCTTGGGTTAAAGCGGATTATGATTTTCATGAAAGTATTATAAAGGCTTCCTATAATGATTTATTAATTGGAACGATTCGTATTATGCATAAAGCTCTTACTGTAAGTAGGGAAAAGACATTACCTTTAACAAATGATAATCAAGAATCTCCTTACGATTCACCAACACTTGCAGCTTTAGAAAAACATCGTGTGATTTATGAAGCAGTTATGGCCGGCGATGAAGAACTGTCTAAACAAAAAATGACGGAATTAATATTACGTGTAAGGACTATATTACAAAAAATATATAACAATTACTCGTAAGAATCATATAGTTAAAAGTATCTTCAACATAGGGAGGAAAATAAAAATGGGATTACAAATTGTAAGATTTGAAAAAGAAAATGTGGAACAATGGGGTGTTGTGAAAGGGGACAATATCTTAGTTTTACAACATACATATCGTTCCCTGGCTCAATTTTTAGATGAAGGAAAAGAAGAAGCAAGAGAGCTACATGAACAGGAAAATGGTGAAAGAGTTTCACTAAACGAGGTAACCTTCTTAAGTCCAGTAACAGCTCCCGCAAGAATTGTTTGTCAAGGTGCCAATTATAGCTCCCATAGAGCGGAATCTGGATTAGAAGCAAATAAGCCTCCATTTAACTTGATATTCAGTAAAGCAGATAGTTCTCTTTGTGGAGCATATACAGAAATTATCCGTCCAGCCCATGTACAATTATTAGACTATGAAATTGAATTAGGTTTAATTATTGGTTCAGAGATTACAGGATCAGTAGAGGTAACGGAAGAAAACCTTCACCAATATGTTGCGGGATTAGTTGTTTTCAATGATGTATCAGCAAGGGATGTACAACTGCTTGAAGGACAATGGTTAAAAGGAAAAAGCTACCGTA
Organism: Oceanobacillus rekensis; assembly: GCF_002153375.1. Lineage (GTDB taxonomy): Bacteria > Bacillota > Bacilli > Bacillales > Amphibacillaceae > Oceanobacillus > Oceanobacillus rekensis. The sequence continues at coordinate 5,196 of NZ_MTBQ01000008.1, read as the reverse complement.
CATTTGGACCAACTGGACCATATTTTTACCTGCTTGATCAAGAGGAAATGCCAGCCATTCATGACCTAGAAATTAATTTATGGGTTAATGATGAGCTACGCCAATCCGCTAACACAAATCAGTTATTATTTAAACCAGCTGAAACCATTGTTGAACTATCTGGGATTATGGACCTCTCAAAAGGTGATTTAATTGTTACAGGTACAACAGGTGGGGTAGCAATGAATCTAGCTAAAGAAGAAATGAGTACGGTTTCAAATCTAACTATTCCTTATGAAGAGAAAGTCAACGTTATGCTTGAAAGCCAATCAAAGCTTAGTAATTATCTAAAAGATGGAGATGTTGTCCGCTGCAGCATTAAAAGTGCAGATGGAACCATCGATCTTGGTGAACAAATAAATAAGGTAGTTCCTAGTAAAGTAACTGTTTCTAAATAAATGCTTCTATGTGCTGAGAGTAAATTACGAGTTCATTAATTTACTCTCATTATAATGAAATTAATAAACGGGAACATGGTCTTATATAGACCCCGACCCTGGACACCTATCATAGAAAAACAAGCCTTCTTAAAGTTTAGGAAGGCTAATAACGTTTTCAATGGATCATTCACCAATACTTCTATATGTAAGGACCGACCTCATTCTTTTACATCGTATTTTCCAATACCTCTCCTTTTGGATAGATAGACGATTAATCATCTTCTCCGATTTCATCTGCAATTTAGAAAAACGTTATTCCTTTCTGCTTTATATTGCATTACATATATTTCACAGTATAACAAGACCATCATTCGAAATGTTAAAAAGAGTGGAAAAGGTGTGAAGACCCTGTCGCTTCACGAACGAATAAAGATTTTTTATTTGACGCTTGTTAACTATTGCAGTTTACAAAGTAATATGCCACGATTAATTAGTAAAAACAATGGATGGATGGTGCTGGTATGGTTGGTATGGGTCAGCGGACACTGAAAACTGCTATAGGAGCAGGGCTCGCAATTTGGATTGCGAGTTTAATGAATTTGGAATTTGCTACATTTGCGGCCATTATCGTCATCATGTGTATTGAGAAAACGAAGAAAAAGACATTACATACGATACAAAAAAAGTTCTTCGCCTCTATTGTATCCATGTTTCTAGGTGGTTTGATTTTTGAATTATTTGGTTATAATCCATTCGTATTTTCCATTTTTATTGTGCTGTTTGTACCAATCCTTGTAAAAGCACGGATACAGGCTGGTTTTATCACAAGTATGGTAGTCGTTTTACATGTTTATACGCTAAAAGAAGTCAGCGTGGAAATCTTTTTAAATGAGTTTTATATTATAATCATAGGAATGGGTATTGCTTTAATTGTCAACAGTTTCATGCCTAATTTTAAGAAAGATATTGAAACTTATAAAAAGGATATTGAACAAAAGTTTGCAACTATTCTCTATGAATTCTCTGCATTTTTAAGAGATAGAGAACGAAAGTGGGACGGGAAAGAGCTACTTGAGGCCGAAGAGATTATTAATGAGTCTAAGAGCGTTGCAATACAAGATGTAGAAAATCATCTACTAAGAAAACAAAATAAAGATTATTATTACCTGGAAATGCGAGAGAACCAACTAGAACGACTACAGCAAATGACTCAAGTGGTCGCTAATGTGTCTTCATTTGAACTTCATGTTCAACAAAAGGAAATGTTTGCAGATTTCTTAGAGTATTTAAGTCAAAATGTTCATTCCAAAGATACAACGGATATTTCTTTAGAAAAGTTAGAAGCGTGTATGGCTGAAATTCGAGTAACGGAACTGCCAACAACGAGAGATGAATTTGAAATAAGAGCGAATTTATTTTATTTAATCTATGAGATTGAAAATTACCTAAAAATGAAAAAGAAGCTTTTTGCGAAAATATGATAAAAGTATAAATCGGTTTTGTTTTGCCTCTTGTTACTAAAAAAGAATGGATTTATATCGAAGCTTATTAAAGTACTACCACCTTTTAATTCAATGGTTCCTGCCACTTAGTAAAGTTTTCTCTTTAGAGGAGTAGGGGACTAACATCGACCTAAATCAATCTTTTCCAATATGGCTCTTCCTTTATTACTTGAAGTAAAAAAACGAGCCGTCAATAATTTTTAATGGTTCTGTTTTTGGGTGCATTTTCAAAAAAATACAACTCAAATGAGATTAAAATTGACGGAACAAATGGCAAATAAAAGTCGTCTATAGAGACGGCTTTTATTATTATAATGACTAGGAAATCGCTACTTTTTTAATATTACTAATATATGGTAAGGTAACTTTGTGAAATTAAATACTTCAACTAACGGAGCAGATTAGTTGAAGATACTCCAACCGGACGACTAATATTAAACGTTATGTTAGCCTTTGCGGAATTCGAAAGAGATATGATCGTAGAACGTACCCAGGAAGGTCAAGCAATAGCGAAACAGAGGTCGGATTTTAGAGAGGGCCGCCCGAAGAAGTACGGTAAAGACCAAGTGGAACATGCCCTAAAACTACTGGAAACCAATTCCTATAAGCGAGTAGAAGCATTGACAGGAATATCCAAAAGTACGTTGATTAGGGCTAAAAAGAAAAAACAGTTGATACATGATTAATATAAAGAAACCCCAACTCAATTTTTAGGTCGCTTATTTTAAGCGCTATTTTGCACTGTAAGTAAGTGAAAAAAAGCTGATTATGTGGCTCTGAAAAGTTTGATAACTTATAATAAAGACCGACAAATCTAATTTCATTACCAATAGCTTGATATTTTTCAATTAATTTTTTGTTTCGAATCTATGATTTTATTAACGTCAGAATAAAATTGCTTAAGGCATTAGTAAATTTACTATTACTATAAATCTGTTGCTGAATGCCGTGACATGGTAAAGTGAAGCGATGGTTGAACAGTTGCAACAATAAATTAAACAGATATAACAAAGGAAGAGGGAAATCAGAGCATGTGGATTAACCATTCATTTTTTAAATATGTGACAGGCGCACTGTTAATTATAATCCTTATTTATTTTCTAGGAAAAATCGACTATTTTTTATATCCTTTTCAAAAACTAATTGGGACATTATTTTTCCCAATTATAATAGCCGGGTTGCTCTATTATATTTTGAGACCCGTTGTTTCCCTATTTTCCAAGCCAAAATACATAGCTCGTTCAATAGCGATTTTAGTGATCTATGCCGTAATAGCAGGCATCGTTTTTTTAATTTTTCATTTTGGCGGAGAGTCAATCAGCAAACAAGCTGATCAAATGGTAAAAGTTATTCCGGAAAATATTGAACAAATGACAGGGGATGCAGAGGAGTTTATGGATGAGAAAAATATAAATATGTTCTCTGTCGACCAGTTCAAACGAAAAGTAATGACTTATCTAAGCAATCTTACACAATCTATTGGTCAAAATATAACAGATATTGTAAAGGCGATTACTAGTGTAGCAACCGTTCTAGTTATTGTGCCCTTTATTTTGTTCTACTTGTTAAAGGAAGGCGACCGTCTAAGTCCGTTTTTATTGAAGTTTATACCCGAAAAACATAATGCTGAAGGTAAGAAAATATTGGAAGACATTGATGGGACGATTGCAGCTTATATTATTGGCCAATTGACTGTTGCTTTGGTTGACGGTGTTTTAATGTATTTGGGTTACCTTTTGATTGGTCTTGACTATGCCGCTTTTCTTGCATTATTTGTTGTCATAACAGCAGTTGTTCCTTTTTTTGGACCGATACTTGGCGTTTTGCCAGCCATTGTATTTGGATCGATTCAAAGCCCTGAGATGGTTCTTTATATATTAATTGTTTTAGTTGTAGTCCAACAATTAGAGGGGAACCTTGTTTCTCCATTGGTATTAGGAAACCGGTTAGATATACACCCTTTAACAATCATTCTACTTTTAGTTGTAGCAGGGTCGATATATGGTTTTATTGGTATACTCATTGCCGTTCCGCTTTATGCTGTATTAAAGGTGACCATAAAAAACCTTTTTCGATTTTACCAGCTCCGTCAACCCGATAGCTTAGAAAAGTAACATTTCTATTGTATTTGGCATTTTGGTTAATGTGCTAGTAATCCCAGTAATCAGAGGAACCCTTGTCAGTTGTTGTTGCATAACTTTCAAATCGTTCTTCTTCTATTGGATTTCCCACTTCATTCTTATCATTTGTTAGATACCACTGCCATATATAATGTGCGGAATTGGGAGTTGCATGAAAAAAGATATACTGAATCAGTTGAAATTCAATCCTCAACGGGTTGTACTGGTTCAGTGGATCGAAGGGAATGGAGTACCTTATTTCCATTTGGTAGAGGGGCAAGACCTCGAAGGAATTGTACTGAAACGGAAGGTATCTAAGTATCAGATAAAAAGCGCTCCGATCATGGTTAAAGGTAATCAATTATAAATATATTGACGTGATGGTAACCGGAATGGTTAAAAAAGACCGTTCTTTCTTATTAAACTCTATGGAAAACGGGAAACCAATGGATTGATGGAATTTGTACCTGTTAATGAAAGAAAAAGGATTTATAGGGAAGTGGAAAATAACGGAGTGAAAGAAACTGATAAAATCATACGATTTAATCAAGGGATTCCTTGTAGTAAAGTTTCGTAACTGGACCAGTAATAATAAATTAAGAATGCCATAATTCCATAAATTCGTTTCTTAAGAAAGGCCATATATTATGCTCTTTTTTTATGCCTGTGTCTCCGTTGTATCGCTGTTATGAATAGCAGTCATTTAGGGATTGGACTTGCATTGCTATATTTTGTCCTTTTGAGCTGACCCGAATATATCCAACTTTTATTAACTAACCCCCTTTTAATTTGAACATAGATTGAACACTAAAAGCCTTGTAACAAAGTATACCGCCACTGTTCAATTTGAGCATACTCAAATTGAACAGGAGTGGTAAAAAAGATGGATTCTTTCATTTCAGTTTGTAAAGTCAAGTTATTTTAGGAATGTCTCTGAATGGATTTACTTAACTAGAGAGCTTAGTATAAAATAAATTTACAGAATAATTATAAATATATATTGTGAATAGTTTCACTTAAACTAACTAGCAGCTTAGTTTAATAAGAACATATTTACTTTTTTTGCGGTATAATTAAATTTTTATTTACAGACTTAATATGAAAGTGAGTGAGACTTTTGAAATTTGTTTTTGATTTAGATGGAACAGTTTGTTT
>NZ_MTBQ01000007.1 GCF_002153375.1 Oceanobacillus rekensis | reverse complement strand
GTTCGGTCGTTCATACCCTTGATGAGTGACCGAATGATGGGTCCTCTCCTTTGTTCGGTCGTTCATACCCTTGATGAGTGACCGAATGATGGGTCCCCTCCTTTGTTCGGTCGTTCATACCCTTGATGAGTGACCGAATGATGGGTCCTCTCCTTTGTTCGGTCGTTCATCCCTTGATGAGTGACCGAATGATAAGTCCTCTCCTTTGTTCGGTCGTTCATTACCCAGTTAATAAAATGATTTGGTATTTTAGTAAAATAATCAAATTTAGATAATTAAAACTCCTGGATAGATTACTACAGTTGGATAATTGTTACTCCGTCCCTGAATTTTTGTTTTTGCATGGCATCAAGGATACAATAGTTATGAAAGGAGTTTTACTATGAATACCAATTACAACTTACCTGAAAATATAATGGAACTATTACATACAAACCAGATGAAAAATAATGATCATTTTCAAGAATTAATTAGACAGGATGGTTATGTTCCACCAGATATGGATTTATTGATTGATGCGATTTCCGCTCTTAGTATGGGGAAAAATATTCTGCTAAAAGGCCCAACAGGTGCGGGAAAGACGAAATTTGCTGAAACATTATCAGCTTTGTTTAACCAACCAATGTTCAGTGTTAACTGTTCGGTTGATCTTGATGCGGAAAGCTTGCTTGGCTTTAAAACATTAGCCTATGAAGATAAGAAGCAAATAATTGAATTTGTATCAGGACCAGTCATTAATGCTATGGAATATGGAGAATTTTTATATATTGATGAAATTAATATGGCTAAGCCAGAAACATTGCCACTAATAAATGGCGTCCTTGATTACCGTAGAACGATCACCAATCCATTTACAAATGAAATCATCACAGCTAAGGATGGCTTTGGTGTGATTGCTGCTATAAATGAAGGTTATATTGGGACCGTACCACTTAATGAGGCATTAAAAAACCGTTTCATCGTCATTGAAGTTCCCTATATTGAAGGGGAACAATTAAAAAAATTGATTCAAACAAATACAACTCTAACAGACAACACGACGATCGATTTATTTGTTAAATTATCTAAAGACCTGATTACCGCTGTTCATCAAGGTAAATTATCAGAAGATGCCGCATCGATTCGCGCTTTACTGGATGCATGTGATTTGAGCAGTATTATTCCACCGAAACGCGCAATTCTCCGCTCCATTGTTGATAAACTGGAAGAAGACCGTGAGCGTGAATTTGTAATTAATCTGACAGATACTTTATTTTAGATAGGAAAGTATATAACTTTCTTTCCTGAATAAGTGTGGGCTAAGACATTCACTTAAGGTATAGCTATACCCAAGTTTTCTAATAGATAGGAGAATATTTCATGTATCGTTTCCATGATTCAAAAGTCGATACAGATCTTTTTATGCAATTACAGGACTTAACGACCGTCTTGTCCGGCAATCCGGATTTAAATTTTGAACATAATTACGGATCATTTATTGATTTGATTGACTCTAAACTTACTGCGAGCCGTTTCTGGGATAAATCACAGGACAATGTGAAAGAGTCCGGACTGAAAACAGATATTCTTTTGCGTGCAATTGGTACCCTTCATTATTCTAGCTTACCTGCAATGAAAACATATTTGAAAAGCATGAATGAGACCAAAATCCCTAAATTTTCTTCCCAATTAGTGACACTTCTGGAAGATTTGCGCCTTGAAGAAATCGTAAAAAAAGAGCGTCCCGGGACCAAAAAATGGTTTGCCGTTCGAAGGAGTTATCTAAAGCATTATTTTGAGAACCAATTGACCGCAATGATTACTAGAGGGTTTCAGACAGATGAGCTGTTTTGTCTTATTTATCTATTAATACAATCCGATCATCCGGATCCCGCTTTTCCTAGGGCAAATGAAAATCAGGTTTATCAACTTGATCAGTTAAAGCCATACATTTATTCCGCCTTTGAAGCCAAAAGTACAGAAGATATTATAAGAATTGCTGAACAAATTATCTATCGTGTAAACGAGCATTATAAGGACTCCATTAATCAATATTTTATTTTTCCAATCAGTCATATAGAGAGTTATACGAAAAACACGCTATTTGATGAACTTACAAGAACAGATGAATTAGTCAATAATGACCAAGAAGACATTGATGAAGAAAAGAACGAGTATTTCGATGAGACATTTTCTACCTGGCATCGTGAAAATAAAAATGAAGACCGAAAGCAAAACTTCCTGCAATTTGAATTAGAACAAGGAACCAAAACAAATATGATGGGTGGCGGTGCCCGTGAAACAGAAGATGCCGACCAAGCGATGGCTTCCATCCAAGGGGCTTCTGGTGAAAGTAAGGAAAGAGACTATTCTAAAATGGAAGCACTTGATAAACAGGAAGAATCCAAACAGGCGCAAGGAAATGAGAGTGCTTTTGGTGAAGAAAACAAAGATGCCACCAACTTAATAAAAGAAACAGTCACTCCTTCCAGGGAGGATGTAGCATTATATCAGGAATATGCCAAAGCAATTGAAACATATCAACGAAAACTTGCTAATACAATTAAAAAGACAATCGAACATAAGAAAAATACACCGAGAAAGGATCTATTAGTTGGACGACTATCCAAAAAATTATTACCTGTCGTTATTGATGAAACGCCAAGAGTATTTTATAAAAAAGATCAGGAGTCCAAAGAATTTGATGCAGTCTTCACATTGCTAATAGATTGTTCTGCTTCGATGGCTGGTAAAATGGAAGAAACGAAACGAGGCATCGTATTATTTCATGAGGTTCTTAAAACTTTGAATATCCCACACTCCATCATCGGTTTCTGGGAAGATGCTAACGAAGTGAAGGAAAGCTATCAGCCAAATTATTTTCATGTCATCCATACCTATACTGATTCATTATATCAGAATAATGGTCCAAAAATAATGCAGCTAGAGGCCCAGGAAGATAATCGGGATGGATTTAGTATACGAGTTATTACAAAAGATATCGAATCAAGACGTGAAAAGAATAAGTTCCTCTTAGTATTTTCTGATGGGGAGCCTGCAGCGGCCAATTATGACCAGAACGGTATCGTTGATACACATTTGGCCGTTTCTGAGGCCAGGAAAAAAGGGATTGATGTTATCGGAATGTTCCTTGCTGATGGGGAAATCGGTGAACGGGAAGATGATATTATGAGAAATATATATGGCAAAGAACGCATTATGGTGCCGAGTGTTTCTGAACTGCCGGATCATTTTACACCACTTTTGAAAAAGTTATTATTAAAATCTATTTGAAATAGTAGCTATACAAAAGAGCCTTCCTCGATGGAAGGCTCTTTACTAGTTAGAATTACTCTATATTACTGTATTTCCATACGTAAATCTCCTGTTTTTGCCCAACCTCTAAATTTCAATGCATGGTAAACAACTAATGAAATAATAGCCGGTGCAATCACACCTACTACAAGATACATTAACATGACACTCGGTCCCTGGATTGCAAGAATATTTAATGGTGCAATAAAGGAATTGAGTCCAAGTCTAGCTAATTCGTATGGTACTTGGAAATCAAATAGCAAAATGGCAATTGGTGCACAAATAATCGATGATAGAAATGGTCCTACCACAAGACGTGGATTTTTGACTAGATTCGGAACTTGGACTTTAGGTGTCAGGAATGATTGGGCGATATTAGCACCAATATCATTTTGTCTCCATGACATTGCAGTCCAGCCAGCAAATTGTGCGGTACAACCGATTAATGCAGCAGCAGCCGATACTGGGTCAAGCTGCAATGCAATCGCAATCGCTGCGGATGATGCTGGTGACATCAAGAAAACACTCCAAACAAGTGCAATAACTATAGAACCAATAAATGGAGAACCTTCCACAGAATCTGCGATATACCCACTTAATATTTTCAGTAATGGTGTGGTAATAGCAGCTAGGAACACTCCTGAAACTCCCCCAACAAAGATTGCTGAAAAAGGAATCGACAACATGTCCAATTTTGTTTTACCAGCAACACGCTTACCGACCCACGTTGCAATAACAGCTGCCAAAACGGCACTTATTGGCTGCCCAGTAGTAAGTACCCATGCACCATCTGGATTCATCGTAAGAGCATTCGCTCCAATTGTACTTGATGCCATAGCACTGAATATAACCAACGTATTTCCACCAAGCTGATAAGCAATTCCAGCTCCAATCGCAGGTGCAAGCATTAATTGTGCTGCCATTCCCACTGTTGTAAATCCTTCCCATCCTGTAAAAGTACCGAATGTTCCTATTAAAAGGCCTATCCCTAATGTTACGAGTACCGCATTTGCTAATCCTTGCGAAGCCTTATACGTACGGTCTACCAGGTAATCTTTCGTTGATTGTTTCATTCTCGCTGCCCCATATTTTTCTAATTTATCTTTTGTCTCTCATTGTATCAAAAAGGATTTTGACCTGGATAGGCGCTTGTCTATTGTGAAAAATAAAGTAGACTTCAACAGCTCCGTTTCTGTAAAATTCAGTATCATATCAAGCTAATAATAAATGAATGCTTGTTTACTAGCACTTTGGTCGTCTCTAATATGAAATAGTTATTATGTTAACTCTTTTCCTTATTAGCGTCAATTGTTGATTTTTTCTGATATATTAGGGCGTTTACATCACTATTTTTGCAGGGAATTTTACCATCAAAGGTATATTTACTACTTTGCAATAAACATAATAACGTATACTGTAAAATCGCTTTCTTATTTGATTGTTTATGATTGTTTTTGATGTTATTATACTGATATAGGAGGGATTTCATGTTAACTGAAGAACGGCACTCGTTTATTATGAGTAAGTTAAATGAAAGTGGTATCGTAAAATCTCTTACACTCATGGCTGATCTTAACTGTTCAGAGTCAACGATTCGAAGAGATTTAGCCCAACTAGAAAGCAAAGGAGCTCTTATACGTATACACGGTGGAGCTAAGCGTAACTATCGATTGGACGAGGAACTTTCTTATAACGCTAAAACAATTAAAAACGTTCACCAAAAGAATAAAATTGGCAGATTTGCCGCATCTCTCATTAAAAACAATGATGTCATTTATATGGACGCAGGAACAACAACCCTTGCGATGATTGAATATATAAATATTGAAAACATTACGGTAGTAACAAACGGAATTCAACACGCCTCCCTACTTGCGGATAAAGATATTAATACAATTCAAATCGGTGGAAAGGTAAAGAATTCAACAAAAGCAATCATCGGCGCAGCCAGCTTGAGTGAATTAAGAAATTTCCGGTTCACAAAAAGCTTCTTGGGAATCAATGGAATTGACGTTGCATACGGATGTACAACCCCGGACCCTGAGGAAGCAGCACTGAAAAAATTAGCCCATCAGCAATCTGCTATAACCTATTTACTGGCAGATGAAACGAAATGGGATAAGGTTAGTTTTGCAAAAGTATGTAACCTTGAGGAAGTTTCCATTATAACCGATTGCAATGTGCAAAATCTAAAATCATACAAAGAAAAAACAACAATATTGGAGGCCAGACAATGATTTATACTATAACACTTAACCCTTCCATCGATTATGTAGTGCCGGTAAAGAAGTTTGCTATTGGCGAATTAAATTATATGGAGAATGAGTTAAAGCTACCAGGTGGAAAAGGGATTAATGTTTCCCGCATATTAAAGGAACTGAATATGGATACAACCGCTCTTGGATTTTTAGGCGGATTCACAGGCGATTTTATTTCGAATTGGTTGGAGAAGGATCAGGTTGAAACAGACTTTGTTTCAATAGAGGGAGAAACGAGAATCAATATCAAGCTTAAATCGGGTAAAGAAACAGAAATTAACAGTCCTGGACCAGTAATTACAAGCTTTGAAGCAGACCAACTATTGAATCAACTAGAAAATATGACAAGTAAAGATACGGTAATTTTTTCCGGTAGTAAACCACCGTCTCTACCAGCCAATTACTACAATGAAATGATTGATAAAATTTCCAAGAATAACACAGCATTTGTCATCGACACAACTGGTGATGCATTGAAAAACGCCTTGCCATACGAACCACTACTGGTGAAACCAAACCAACATGAGTTAGAACAATTATTCGATGTCAAGCTTAACAGTCAAGAGGAAATTGTACATTATGGTAAAAAACTACTCGAGGCAGGTGCTGAGCATGTCATCGTTTCCCTTGGTGGTGATGGTGCATTACTAATCACAAATAACAGCATTTTTAAAGGTTTAAGTCCAAGGGGAGTTCTAAAAAACTCTGTCGGTGCCGGGGATTCCATGATTGCAGGATTCACCGGTGAATATTTACAGAGTCGTGATCCGGTCAAGTCATTCAAAATGGGAATAGCATCAGGTAGTGCAACAGCTTTTTCAAATGATTTAGCGAAGAAAGATGCAGTCTTATCCTTACTTCCGAAAGTAGAAGTTACCCGGCTCTAAAGATCAGGCATTGAAAATCTGAAAAAAGGACTGATAAAGATGAAAATAACTGATTTATTAAGAAAAGATATTATGATCATGGACATGCAGGCGACAGAAAAAGAGCCTGCAATTGAGGAAATGATTAATAGTCTTGATAAAAAAAATGTAATTAATGACGCCAAACAATTTAAGGAAGCCATCATGAACCGTGAGGCACAATCATCTACAGGGCTTGGCGATGGTATTGCTATGCCACATGCAAAAACCAAAGCTGTCAATAAACCGACAGTACTATTTGCCAAAAGCAAAAAAGGTGTTAATTATGAATCACTCGATGGAAGGCCGGCATATTTATTTTTTATGATAGCCGTACCTGAAGGCGCAAACGATACCCATTTACAAACACTGGCAGCATTATCCAGAATGCTTATCGATAGTGATTTTGTTCAGCAGTTAAAACAGGCGGAAACACCAAACGCGGTTCATGCACTATTTAATCAGTCAGAAGAAAGTGCAGAAGAAGATACTTCTTCCGCTACAGCAGGGAACTCTTCCGCAAAAAAACCATTCGTTGTTGCTGTGACCGCATGTCCTACTGGTATTGCCCATACCTATATGGCAGAAGATGCTCTAAAGAAAAAGGCGAAAGAGATGGATGTCGATATCCGTGTAGAAACGAATGGTTCTGATGGAGCGAAAAACCGCTTAACAGATAAGGAAATTGAACGGGCTGATGCTGTCATCGTCGCAGCCAGCAAAAAGGTTGATATGGCCCGCTTCGATGGAAAGCCAGTATTGGAACGACCGGTCGCTGATGGTATTAAAAAAACAGAAGAATTAATAACTAAAGCAATTAATCAAGACGCACCAACTTATCATGCCGATCATAATAAAGAAAGCTCCAGTAATGACGAGAAGCCAAAATCTATTTGGGGAACCGTTTATAAAGATTTAATGAATGGTATCTCACATATGCTGCCATTTGTTATCGGTGGCGGTATTATCATGGCAATTTCGTTCTTATTTGAAAGTGTTTTAGGAAGTGAAAGTGAGACTTTTATTTTTCTCAATGAAATTGGCGGTTATGCGTTCAACTTCCTTATTCCAATCTTCGCTGGTTTTATTGCGATGAGTATTGCTGATCGCCCAGGTTTAATGCCTGGTATGGTTGGTGGCTTGATCGCTGTTAATAGTGATGCAGGATTTATCGGTGGCCTGGTTGCAGGTTTCCTAGCGGGTTATGTTATTATCCTTTTGAAAAGACTTTTACGTGGGTTACCAAAATCCTTGGATGGATTAAAACCTATACTTCTCTATCCTGTATTAGGACTGTTTTTCACTGGTATCCTCATGTTCTTTATTTTCGGACCAATTTTTGCAGGTGTAAATAATGCAATGGTAAACTTCCTACAAGGTCTTGGAACTGGTAATGCAGTTATTATCGGTGTACTTCTTGGTGGAATGATGGCAATCGATATGGGTGGACCATTCAATAAAGCAGCATATGCATTTTCAATCGGAATCTTCACCGACACTGGTGATGGCAGCCTAATGGCGGCAGTAATGGCCGGTGGTATGGTACCTCCATTGGCAATAGCATTAGCATCTACTTTATTCAAAAATAAATTTAGTGAAGATGAACGAAAATCAGGTGTGACCAACTATGTTATGGGTCTCTCTTTCATTACAGAAGGTGCTATTCCCTTCGCAGCAGCTGATCCGCTTAGAATTATCGGTTCTTCTGTGATTGGAGCAGCTATTGCTGGTGGTTTGACCCAGTTCTGGAATAGTGCAATTCCGGCACCACATGGCGGTATCTTCGTCATTCCCTTAGCGGAAAATGCACTATTTTTCCTTCTTTCTCTAGCAATCGGAACAGTTGTCGCAGCAATTGTACTAGGTATATGGAGAAAACCAGCCCGGTAAACGTGAGTAAACCGATGGTGGCTAATCATGTAGCGCTCGTAAAATTATTGCTTTTATTTCTTCGGACTTGAGGTAAAGTGCAAAGTAACCGCTGGCCGTTTTCCAAAGAATTGTGCTTTTATCGCCGTCCGGGATCGCTCTGGGCGGATACTTTCCACGGGCACGTTCGGTGAGACTCTGAAATGCGTTAGCATGAAGAGGCTCACCAGCCGCCTCAGGATGCGCGAAGTATATTTCCCAGAGTGGTCACCGAAGAAACTTATCTTAGTTCGTACTTTATATAAATTACGAAGGATAAAAAGCAACAATTCTTTTCGATGGACGAGCAGTGCGGTGTCCCATTTATTTTTGATAGGCGCAGCAGCCGTAGGTTATTAGATATCAGCCAAATAAAAAGCAGCAATTCTACAATTGAGTAGGATTTGCTGCTTTTTTTTTACACTTATTTTTTATAATTTTTATGATTAACTACAGTCTTTATTGGCTCACCTGTGACAGGATGGTTCCCTATTTTGATAATCACGGAGTTCTCTCTTACTGTTAGAACCTCTCCCTTTTTACCTTTCTGTTCACCTTTAACTGCCTTGACTACATCTCCAACATTCACATGATGGATTGCTTTTACTTCTTGTTCTTTTTCTTTTTCTTTTTCTTCCATTTTAATTCCTCCTTGCCATATGATGTCAATCGTTGATGTTGATTTCAAATTACCTATTATCCTTCCACAACGAACATTTGCTGATTCATCCTATTCAATGTTAACATAAAATTATATATTTTTCTTAGAATATACTTAAAAACATTTAATGCTAAATCCTGTTATATCAACGGTTATCAATAAACAAAAAGAGGTGCCCAGCATGCAAAAACTACAGTATGAAGCATCATGGGATAAGGCTCTTCCAATAAAAGACCGAAAGAGAATCATTTCCGTTTTCAAGGAAACAAACGCACACAATCACCCTACTATTAAATTTACCCCATTATGGCAGGCAACTAATCATCGTGGGGAATTACTGATCACAGTTTTAGTTCATAATTTCAGCCATGATATATTTACTTTTAACAATACAAAACTAAGTTATATCGTTGAAAATGAAGTCATTTCAGAACATGCTTTTACAATACCAGCGTTAAAAATTCAGCCGGAAACAAGTATGCCATGGGCCTTTATATTCCCCGTGGAAAACTTAAATAATCATCTGAATTCAGAAAATGGTCAGTTGGAATTTGCTGATTAACTTTGGGATTCCCCCAGTCTGCATCATCTTAATTAAGCTATTACCAACAAATTCAACAATTCATAGACCGACATCAACTCTTCCTGAAAGTGCTATACTATTTAATAGAACGAAAGAAGAAAGGTTGTTTTAAAATGACGGATTCAACTAATATAAAGCTTACTTCACTATCATCCAAAGGTGGCTGCGGCTGTAAAATAGGTCCAGCTGATTTAGCGCAAGTGTTACGGGATTTACCACCTGCATCTCCTAATCCTGATTTACTCGTTGGTTTGGATACCAGTGATGACGCCGGTGTCTATCGATTAAATGATGAATTGGCAATGGTACAAACTGTTGATTTCTTTACGCCAATTGTTGATGATCCATACTCATTCGGGCAGATTGCTGCTGCTAATGCTATCAGTGATGTTTACGCAATGGGTGGAAAGCCATTAACTGCATTGAATATTGTTGCTTTTCCCATCTCAACATTGGATAAGCAAATTCTAACAGATATTTTACGTGGCGCAGGGGATAAATTGAAAGAAGCTGATATTTCGCTTGTCGGTGGGCACTCGATAGATGATAAAGAACCTAAATTCGGTCTTGCTGTAACAGGTATTGTGCATCCTGATAAAATTCGTACGAATACTGGTGCAAAAGCCGGTGATAAACTTATTTTAACAAAGCCCATTGGTGTTGGTATTACAACAACCTCCATTAAGCGCGATTTAGTTACAGAGGAGGAAATTGCCCGAGTAACAAATGTTATGTCAACATTAAACAAAACAGCCTCTGAAACAATGGAATCATACGATGTTCATGGGTGTACAGATGTAACCGGATTTGGTCTTCTTGGACATGCATCTGAAATGGCAAAAGGCAGCAATACAGGTATCCGTATTTACAACGAAAAAGTTCCAACGTTACCAAGGGTAAGAGAGCTTGCAGAAGCTGGAGCTGTACCTGGTGGAACAAAAAATAACTATGACCACCTAAAAGATGATGTTACATTCCCGGAAACAATGGATCAAATTGATCAATGGATTTTATGTGATGCTGTTACTTCTGGAGGTCTTTTGATATCTGTTACAGATGGAGATGCAACAGATCTGCTATCCAATTTAAAAAGTGCTGGAGTTGAAGCTGCCATAATCGGTGAAGTAACTGAAGACCATCCAGGCCATATTCAAGTGTTATAATTGTAAAGGATGTTCAAAAAGTCCGGTAAAAAATGACACATCGAATTTCTTCGTTGGCTCGAACTTCTCGGTCCTTTTTATCCTCCTTTTTGAACACCTACTTGTAATTAAGTTATATTTTTTCTTATTCGGAAAGGCGGAAACACCTTGTTCCAAGATATTTCTATAGAAGATTTACTTTCATCAAAAAATACGGGTGAGCTTACAGTAATTGATGTACGTTCCCCGTCAGAATTTAAAGATGCAACAATTCCTGGCAGTATCAATATCCCATTTTTTAATGATGAGGAAAGAGCGGAAGTTGGAACTATTTATAAGCAAGTAAACCCACAGGCCGCTAAAGACCGCGGACTGGAAATTGTTTCAGCTAAATTGCCGGATTTTATAAAGCAATTTAAAGAATTAGAAGGAAATAAAGCTGTCTTTTGCTGGCGTGGAGGAATGCGTAGTAGAACTTCTGCTACCGTTCTTTCATTGATGGGAATTAAAGCATATCGCTTAAATGGTGGCTACCGAAGTTATCGTAATTGGGTAGTAGATAGGCTCGAGACAATAAATTGGAAACCAGATGCCCTTGTACTAAATGGTTATACCGGATCTGGAAAAACAAGCCTATTACAACGTCTTCACGAGGCTAATTATCCAGTTATAGACTTGGAAGGTCTTGCAAATCATCGAGGCTCCATTTTTGGCCAAATAGGCTTGGAACCCAATAACCAGAAAAAATTTGATGCACTGCTAATGGAAGACCTTCTACGCCTTCAGCATTCCCCTTACGTTTTGATTGAAGGAGAAAGCAGACGAATTGGAAAGGTCACAATCCCCGATTTTTTGTTAGACAAAAAAGATACAGGTATTCAATTGATTGTTGATATTCCAATAGAAGAAAGGGTTATTCACATTCTGGACGATTACAGGCCATGGGAGCACGAGCAAGAATGTATCGAAGCCTTCTCAAGAATAAAGAGACGGATTCATACACCAATCGCCAATCAAATTGAATCGGATCTAAAATCGGGAAACTATTCCTCAGGAGTACGACTTCTGCTCGAATATTACTATGATCCTTTATATGATCATACTGCAAACCAAATTCCTGATAAGCAAAAAGTTAGAATCAAAGCAAAAAATGTTGATGAAGCAGTGACAATTTTACAAGACTATTTACATGCGAAAACAAGTATCCATTAAAAAAAACTGTAGATTGGACACAGTAAAAGTGTCTGATCTACAGGTTTTTTATTATATGCTGACAAGTATAAGCATCATTATATTATTTTCTATTTAAAAATCATTTTCCCTACTAAACCACTGACTATACCAAGAACTACTACCGATACAATCACAAAAAATAATACCCTCTTTGGGAATGACTTAGAAACTATTAGTAAAGATGGCAAACTTATTGCGGGCAGTGTAACTAATAGTGCCGCTGCTGGTCCTCCTCCAAGTCCTAACGCTATAAATGTTTGGATGATTGGGATCTCGGCTGCAGTTGGTATAACAAAAAGCATTCCAGCAATTGCGAAGATAATAATTGCGATCAGGCTATTTGCAGTTGATTCGCTTAAACTTGGGAAAAGCCAAACTCTTCCTGCTCCTAAAAGTAAAACAGATATAACATATGCCGGTACAATATAAAGAAGCATAGTCCCTAAGCTTCTTAACCATCTTGAGAAAAAGCTACCCTCAACTGGCTTAACATCCGCAACAACCTTTTCGATATCGACTGGCTGTGTGTTCTTCACAAAGCGATTTGCTAAATAGCTGATTCCAAAGGTTAAAATAAGTCCGAACACAAGTCGCATCACTGTGAATTCCCATGATAATACAAATGTCATAAAGATTAGTGTTGCAGGATTAATCATTGGGTTTCCAATCCAAAAAGCTAATGCTGCTCCGACAGAGACATTTTTTTTTCGAAGTCCAACCGCCATTGGTGCGGCGCAACAAGTACACATCATAGTCGGAACAGAAGCCATCCCTGCAATAGCCGTGCTGCCAAATGATGCTTTTCCAAGTACTTTAAGAAGCCAATTCGTTGGTATCAATACTTGAATCAAGGACCCGAGTAAAATACCAAGTATTGCTGCCTTCCATACAGATTCAAAATAAACAAGTGCATAATCCAATGCAGCCTGCCATGATGTCGTCACTGTTGAGAGATCTCCTAAAATAGAAGATCCAATAGAATTTGTATCAGCCGCTGAAATGGATTTATTATAATAAGGCCACCATTTTACATAAAGCAATCCAGCAGCAGCAATAAGTATAAAGGCAATCACAAACCTAATGACCTTTTTATGATTTGGTTGTTGCTGTTGATGTGTTGTATCTATCTGTGACATGGTATCCTCCTGTTAATAAATAAAATTTTCACAAGACATTCTATTATACCATAAATGAATAAAGGTCAATGCAGGTTTTTAAATCAGCTAATTTAGAATGGGAATGATATAATAATTATAGAATACATCTTTTGAAATTAGTCATAATAACGCTAGCGAGAATCAAAATATGGCATGTTTCTGAAAATAGTTTTGGAGAGGGTTTGATAATCATGGAACTAAATAAAGATTGCATGTATTGCATGGAGGATGAAAATCGCGATGCTCTCATGATCGAAATAGGTAAATTAGATGTTTCAACAGTATTTCTTTTTAAAGAACAAACGTACACTGGTAGATGTAATGTTGTATATAAAGATCACGTAAAAGAATTATTCGACCTTGATTCAGAAGAATTAGCGGCTTATATGAATGACGTTAAAAAGGTCGCAGAAGCAATGGACAAAGCATTCCAGCCTAATAAGATTAATTACGGTGCATACGGGGATAAGATGCATCACCTCCACATGCATGTGGTACCTAAATATGAAGATAAAGCAGACTGGGGTTCTACCTTTGAAATGAATCCAGGCAATACATACTTGTCTGAAGAAGAAAACAAGAAAATAATTGAGAAAATAAAAGAATATTTATAGACTCAAATCAATAGTAAAAATTAAAAATATAGAATGAAAAAAGTTTACCCAGCGAGGTAAACTTTTTTCATTCTACTATAGTTCCCTCTTTACTAAGAATGTTATCCGCAGCTATCTTTCCCCGAATAATGTCAAAAGTAGCTGCCTTCATTTTAAAGATCAAATTTCCAATTCCCAACGTTCCTTTTCCGTCTGTTTCAACTGTTGTTCTGTTTCCTTCGGGTAAACGGTGCGAAATTTATGATGGTCAGCGGAAATGTTTTCAATCATCTTTTGAATCATAGCTTCTGGATTGAACTGGTCTTTCAACCCTTCTTGCTGTTTAAGCATATCTTCTTTCCTTGTAAAATGTTTCTCTTCATAGACCCATTTCCATATTTCTTCAGAGCTCCGATTATTGAATCCAGTATCAAATGCACCTGGATTAATCGTTGCTACCTGAACTCCAAACGCTTCAAGCTCCGATTGCATTGTTTGTGCAATTCCTTCAGGAAGCATGTTTTGTTGTTTTATACGGCCCTACTTATGGAGTTACTGAAATACCAGCCATGGAACTTAAGAACAGAATCTTTCCACTTCCTTTTTCCACCAACATTTTTGCCGTAACTTGTACGGATTCCAGTGTCGCAAAGACATTTACTTCAAAAAGTGCACGGAACCGATCCATCGAAACTTGCCCAAGCATGTCCTCCTTCATTTATTGCAGCATTCGCCACGAACACATCAAAATTGTATTCTATAAAGCAACAGGTGTTGCAGTTTATAAACTTTGTGACGACTACAACATTACTTGATGGGGTAAGCAGTGCGAGACCGAAATTATTTTCGGTGGGACGAGTAACCGTAGTACCGATCTTCCAGAAAACTGACTAATCAATATATAGAGGTATAGTTTTTGTGCAAGATGAGAATTACTGGTAGTAACGCTTAACGTTTTATAAGAATGGGGGAATATAGATGGGAATGGAGACTTATAAAACAGGACTACTTTACACACAACGAATTGCCGAAGTAAAGCTTCCTGTTGCTGATATTGAAACGGAAATTCTAACATACTTAAGTCAAAGCAATATTGACATTTTAAAAAAGTTCTCCGATTTAGGGTATGCAAATCGTATGCGCCCAGGATTAAATGAACTATTAAAGTATCTCGTTAATACAAATGAAAAAATTGATATCGTTGCTTTTTATTCATTTGACCATTTAAGAAGAGACAAAAGAAGAGTCAATTTCATGATGCCTCGAATAAAGCAGTATGTAGAAGAAATAATCTTTATCGAAAATGATATTGGTTTGTACGGGAGAAAAGGCCTATCACTCCCCGATTCCGTATTCTAGCTTTGCGAATAAATATATAAAAACTTCCTCTAATATTCCAGCGCATAGACTACCTTTACATGATATATGTTAGCTTGAACTATTGAAAGAGGACAATGTATTGTCCCCCGAACTTTGTCGAAACATTGTATATCAATAAAGCAATTATTCTTCTCCATAAAATATGCTATATTATAACCGGATATACACCTCGCTATCTCACCACAAAAGTCTCAGGACGATGTCGAAATATGTCAGAAACTCCGACATTGATAAAAGAAGAAACCCTATTCACACGAAACACGATCAACTATTTAAGGAACTCATCCACAAATTTTTCGGTGAATTCTTGGAAATATTTTTTCCAGAGATTCATGCCAACATCGATTTCAATTCCATCACGCCAATATCTGAATGATTTGATTGAAGGAAGAACCTGTAGGCTTGACATCGTTGTGGAGACAAAACAGAAAGAAACCGATGTCGTTATTATTGTTCACATCGAGCCACAAAGTACAGTCCAAACAGACTTAATTAAGTTTTTCCCTGAGACGGCATTTATTATTAAATATATATCTTAACCCAGTCACTCATTTAAGAAGTAAAAATTATTCACTCCCCCTCTTACGAAAATAAGCAATACTAGGCAACTAGTATTGCTTATTCTAAAAATCATATTTAATTATTTCGTATAATTATCAAAATACCCTTGAATGAAAACAATCGGTGTACCTTTATCTCCGCTTCCTGAAGTTAAATCAGCCAGGGAACCTATTAGATCTGTAAGCTTTCTAGGTGTTGTTCCTTGTGCCTCCATTGCTCCTACAAGATCATCATCTTTTTCATCGATAAATTTTGATACCGCGTCCTGCAGTTCTTTCCCTTTTAAATTGGAGAAATTATTATCTGCAAGGTATTTTAATTTCACTTCATTCGGTGTACCATCAAGTCCAGATGTATATGCTGGCGATACAACCGGATCAGCAAGTTCCCAGATTTTACCTACTGGGTCTTTAAATGCTCCGTCTCCATAAATCATGACTTCAACGTTTTTACCCGTTTTTTCCTGAAGTATACTTTGAATATGATCCACTATCGGTTGGCAATCACGAGGAAAAAGCTTTACCCCATCGGCAGTCGATTTATTTGCACCTAACAAGCCATATTCTTCATTATATCCACTTCCATCAATCGATTCCGATAATATGTTATCAAGGCTATATATTTTCTCCCCACCATTTTCTTCCAATATCCTCTTCGTTCTAAATCTTGTATGTATATCACATGCAAGGACGTTTTTTGTATAACTTAAGATTGACTTTGGATTATTCGAGAAGATAACCTCACATTCAATACCGAATTCCTCAACTAATGATTTATAATACTCAATATAATCTACACCAGTAAATGTATGTTTTAGATATCCAAAGTAGTCACGAAATTGCTTTTCAGTTAAAACATCTGTCCAAGGATTCACACCTTTTTCATCAAGCATATCGGTACTCACTAGGTGATTACCAACTTCATCAGCTGGATAGCTAAGCATTAAAACAATCTTTTTCGCTCCCTTTGCAATACCACGAAGCAAGTTTGCAAAGCGATTTCTACTTAGGATTGGGAAAATGACACCAACAGTATCTTCACCATATTTCGAATGAACATCTTCAGCGATTGCATCAATCGTTGCATAGTTTCCTTGTGCACGAGCAACAATAGATTCTGTCAAAGCAACAATATCCTTATCATTGATTTGAATATTCTCTACTTCTGCAGCTTTTAATACACTATCTACGACGATTTTTTCTATATTATCACCCTGATTGATAATCGGACAACGAAGGCCTCTAACAACAGTTCCAACTACTCTTTCCAATAGAATCGCTCCTTAAGAAGTTTATTTCATTATGTTTCCCTTTACTTGTAATATACATGATTTTAATGGTATAAGTAAAATGAATATTATTAATAGCAGATATAAGGGGTGCTTATATGGCGAGTAAATTAGATCTATATAAAATATTTTGCAGGGTAGGGAAAAGCAATAGTTTCTCCAAGGCAGCCGAAAGCCTATATATGACACAGCCAGCTGTTAGTCAATCAATCATGCAATTAGAAAGAGAATTAGATACCCGGCTGTTTAATCGAACGCCTAAAGGAGTTACACTGACACATGAGGGCGAACTTCTATTTGAGTATGCTAATTCCGCTATTAATTTAATTAATGTCGGAGAAGAAAGGATTTTGGAGTTTAAGAATCTAACGACAGGAGAATTAAAAATAGGTGTAGGAGATACGATTTCAAAACACTTCTTACTCCCTTATTTAGAAGACTTTCATAATAAATATCCAAGGATCAAACTAAATATTGTGAATGGGACAACGTTGGAGCTTAGTTCAGCTTTAAAATCAGGAGCAGTTGATATTATCCTATGTAATTTCCCAATTAATGATTCAACACTAGCGCAAATCCCTTGTATGGAAACCCATGATATTTTCGTTTGTGGGGAAAAATTTAAATATGTACTATCAAAACCCTTAAGTTTCGATGAACTAACAAATCTTCCTTTAATTTTACTTGAACCGAAATCAAATTCGCGAAGGTATGTAGAAAATCATTTGAAATCAAAAGGACTAAGCCTCTCTCCAGAAATTGAATTAGGTTCACATGATTTATTATTGGAATTTGCTAAGATAAATCTAGGGATTGCATGTGTAACGAAAGAATTCTCACGCGAATATTTGGATAGTGGGTTGTTATATGAGGTAAAACTAACAGAAGAAATTCCAAATAGAAGTATTGGAATCTGTTTCTTAAAAAGTGTCCCATTATCCCCTGCTTCAACTAGATTTGTTAAAATTATTGAAGGGAAATCGATTGGAGGTTTCCGATGAATGGATTACATAGGAAACCCCAACCCAAATACTAAATATGTACAGTACCCAGCCCTTTAAGCTTATACTTTAATACACTAGGCCATGCACCAAAGTCACAGTAGATTAGACCCCTCGGAATTGATTCACGCTGCTGTTCAGCTCATTTGCCATTTCAGTTAAGCTATCGGTACGAGATGCTACGTCATCTACAGTTGCAGTTGATTCTTCTGATGCTGCTGATACTTCCTGTGCATAGGCAGCCATTTTTTCATTTGCTTCTTCCAAGCGGTTGACTAGTTGAACGATATGTTCGCTTGTTTCAGCTTCGTCATGTGTTAAAGCAGACAAATCTCCAATCTCTCCAACTATATTATTGACAGCAGACCTGATTTTCTCAAGCGACTCTCCAGTCTCATTTACCGTTTGTTCTCCCACTTCCACATTTTTAAAGCTTTCATCTACACTTGTTACTGTCTTTTTAATATTAGTTGTAATTGTCATGCTGCAGAGATTTCCATTCCTAGAAATAATGTACGGTAAAATGTTTATTTATATTCACAATTAGGTTAGAGGGAAAAAAGAACAGGTTAAACCACTAAAAAAGAATGCTTTTTCAGTGGTCTTCCTGTCCTCTTAAAGTGGAAGCAAAAGAACCGTCCCCACGCTTCCTTATTTCACTTTCATTGTTACTACTGCATTTAAGATAATTAATACACCTGTTATCGTAAATAGTGTGGCTACATTTGTTAATTCAATAAGAACTCCAGCTAGCGCGTATCCTATTGGTGTGGCAAGTAATGACAGGCTTGTAACAAAACTAAATACTCGCCCAAGTAAGTGAGGCTCTATTTCTGTTTGAATATAGGCATAGAATGGCGCTGAAAACAATGGACCAGATAAACCAACTAAACCAGCCAGTACAACAAACAGATAGAAAACTGGTGGTGTGAGTAATCCAGAAATGAATAAAGCGACACCCATCAGTATCATCCCTATTACCATTGTATTAATCTTTTCGAAGCGGTCGCCTAATACTCCTAATATTGAACCTCCAACTATCAGACCAATAGCAAAGACAATCTCAACTAATCCTGCTTCAACAACACCTTTTTCAAAATGATTACGTGTCATTAGTGGAAAGTATGTGCCAAGTGGGATGTAAAGCATAGCAACTACCGTCATAACAACTGTCAACTTCATCAGGCCAGGGTGCTTTACAATTGCATGATATCCTTCTTTCATTTCAATCATAAAGCTGCTTGTGGCATTTCCTTCAGATCGTTGCACTATCGGGAAACGAATAAACAGTAAAATACTGCTGGCAACAACAGCACCCAAAACATCCAACAATAATACCCATTCAATCGAGCTAACTGCAAGTAACGACATACCAACTGCTGGCCCTGCAATATTAGAAATGGAAGCAACTGTCTGTCCCCACCCTGCAACTTTTGTAAGATGCTCTTGAGGTGCAAGGAGTGGTACAGAAGCCTGCATTGCCGGCATATGAAAAGCAGTTGCAAGGGAACGTACAACCAAAACGAATACAATTAATGAGATACTTGGTTCACCAACATACATCGATGTAAATAACAGCAGTCCCGCTAGAGCAACAATCATATCTGCTGTAATCATCATCATTTTACGAGAATAGCGATCTGTCAATGTTCCTGCAAATGGTCCAACCAATGCTTGCGGCAAAAACCCTGCCAACCCCGCCAGTGTTAATACAAGGGCTGAACCACCAGTAGTATCTGTTAACCACCAAATAATACTAAATTGAACGGCACTGCTTGTCAGTAATGAAAAGAACTGTCCCGTATATAATGCAAAAAATTTCTGTTTCCAATTTTTATTTTCCATCTTATAATCGATACCTCCTAAAAAGTCGCGTATCGATTCTTCATCGATACGAGCTAAAATACGAAAGCCCGTATCAATAGAAAAGTAACATCATCAAGTAAAACCTCTCCAATCATTTTAAATTTCCTTTTTCCTTAGTCTATTTGTTTATTTACTCCAACCAAAATATCTAAATCTATTGTAACTTTTGAGGAATCTTGATTAATAAATTTATCCATATGTTCTTTTTTCGAGCTCCAGGCAAGTGGAGACATTTCAACAAGACTGGATAACTCTGCAGACTTAAGCTCCTTTGTGTAACTTAGATGGAAATTATTAACCAGTTGGAAATGCTTTTTAAAGAGTGACACCGTTTCATCGTTCTGATAGATTTCTTTATCTGTGTCAGCGAAAAGTGCTTCTCGAATCTCCTTTAAATAATTCGCACGAGGAACAACCTTGATTACAAGACCATTCGGAACTAAGATTCTTTTGAAGTCCATATAATTCGCAGGTGAAAGAATGTTAATAATGACGTGACATGCTTTATCCGCTACCGGTGAATTTGCCAAATCTCCGACTAACCAAATGGATTCTTTATAATTCCTAGCAGCCATTAGAATGCCTTCCTTTGAAATATCCAGGCCTATTCCCGTCATCGCTTCATTCTGACATTCATCTAAAATCCTTTGTAGATGTGAACCTTCACCACACCCAGCATCCAAAATCATGATTTGATCAATAAAAATATTCCTATATTCCTTTATGATTTCCGACAGCTTCTTATGCAGAGTCGTGTATAAGTCACTATCCATATTGATTTTATGCCTTTCTTCAAATAGCTTTTTATCGTAACGACTAGTTGAAGTGCGAGTCATCATGTTTACATATCCTTGTTTGGCAAAATCAAACGTATGGTTTTTCGAACACATAAGACTTTTTAAACCAACGACTCTCATCGGACTTTTACAAAGTGGACATCTAAATATATTTTCAAATTTAGTTGCTATTTCTGCACTCTGTTCTTTATTCGTCATGCTTCCTCATCCTTTCGAAAATAAAAAAACACAAGCATCTGCCTGTGAATATTAGGAGGCTGTTAGAAGCCGTCTGCAAATAAATCCGCTTTACATAATAAATGAAAGTGAAATTTGCCACAAATAAAGAAAGGCAGAAACAATCCACCTTTCTTCACATTACATAATTATTTGAAATGAGAATCTTAAAAAAGGACAGACTAATCCTGTTCCCCTGTATACTCAAAACAGAGTCACCTGAACGTATTCAGTTACTAGTTTAAAGTTTGGAAAAGAAGTCTCATCGCGTGTGTCATTTTTTAATAATCCTCCTTAACGTTTAAAAGTATCGTGTTAATTATAGATTTTCTTGCAGTAAAAGTCAAAGGTAAATAAGCTTCCACCTTTGTTCTTGCTTCTAAAAACTAAAAACGATAGTATAAAGAAAAATGGAATATTGGAGGAAAATAGATGGGGAATAAAATTAGAGTTGGAATTGTAGGTTATGGTAATTTAGGAAGAGGTGCGGAGGCTTCTATCGCACAGCAGCCTGATATGGAACTTATTGCTGTTTTTACTCGCAGAAACCCGGACAGTGTGGATGTAATTAATCCGAATGTGAAAGTATTACATATTGATGATGCAAAAGATTATACAGAGGCAATCGATGTCATGCTCCTATGTGGTGGTTCAGCAACAGATCTTCCGGAACAGGTTCCAGCATTTGCAGAAATGTTTAATACGGTGGATAGCTTTGATACACATGCGAAGATTCCCGAATACTTTGCTTCTGTGGACAAGGTTGCTCAAGCAAGTGGCAAGACAAGCATCATATCAGTTGGCTGGGATCCGGGGATGTTTTCTATTAACCGTGTCATGTCAGAAGCACTTTTACCTGAAGGAGAAACATATACATTTTGGGGAAAAGGTTTGAGCCAAGGCCACTCCGATGCAGTACGTAGAGTGGAAGGTGTCAAAAATGGTGTACAATACACGATTCCTTCTGAAACTGTCATTGAGCAAGTAAGAAATGGCGATAATCCGGATGTTTCCAAAAGCGACCGTCATGTAAGGACTTGTTATATTGTAGCGGAAGAAGGCGCAGATACAGCAAAAATCGAACAGGAAATTAAAACGATGCCGAATTATTTTGATGAATATGAAACGACCGTCCACTTTATTTCAGAAGAAGAATTGAAAAAAGATCATTCAGCAATGCCACATGGCGGGTTTGTTATCCGCAGCGGAAAAACTGGAGACGGTAATGATCAAATTGTTGAATACAGCCTGAATTTAAACAGTAATCCAGAATTTACTGCAAGTGTCCTCACTGCGTATACACGTGCGGCTTATCGCATGAACAAGGAAGGACAAAAAGGTGCGAAGACCGTATATGATGTAGCACCAGGATACATTTCACCAAAAACAGCGGAGGAATTGCGCCGCGATTATTTATAGGAACACAGGGACAGTTTCCTTGTCCCAGAAATCCTTAGCGACTATTCCCTACGAAATCTAATTTCTTAGAGGGATAGTTGCTATTTTTTTGTTCAATTATTATAATCCTTTTCATTCATTCTCTACACAGGAACTAAAATTATATACACAAGAGGATGAAAAAGATGGAAGTATATATAATTGGATACTCAACACATTGAAAAAGGTATTTTTGAAAATGCTTCAAGATTTTTGGCATCGATTTTTTAAGTGATGTACGTGCTTGTAACAGACCGCCTACTGTTGCTCCGAGCGGCATCCCGCATGCTGCCTTCCGTTTGCTGATCAGTAACTGGCTTTCAGCAAATGGGGAGCGATGCCAATAATTGAAGAAGGTGGTACGGTAGTTTATCCCATTTACAATGAATTGGTTTAGGTTTAGCTTTACAAACAAAAAACAACCATCCTAGATTAGCCTTTGCAAGCATTTAGGATAGTTATTTTTGCACTTTAGACAATGTGGGCAGACACTGGTTAGTATTTTCGCCCCGCTTCGCTCAGTTTTATTTGTATTTCTATTTTCTGATTAAGCATGAAAAAGAAATGATTACAGATGTTCATTCATCTTTTGCTGTACTTTTTCCTCTACTTTTTCAACACGCTCATCTTTCAATTTGCGTCTTGGTTTGGGATGGAACCATTCAATTTCCCCGTCTTTAAAAATTCCTTTGAATTCTTCACCCTGAATCTTCAATTTAAACATATGAAGTTCACGAGAGTGGTCGGTTAACATGGGCTCTACTTCCAAAGTATCTGTTTCATCCCTTACGCCGTGCTCATCCAATAGTTCATGTACTTCAATCTCAACTGCTTTTAATTCAGCCTCCCCAACATCTTGCTTCGGATGAGGGTTCAACCAGACGATTTCCCCTTCATGATAGTCACCTTTGTACTTTCGTCCGTCTATTACAAGATTAAATTGATGGCGTTCATATGTGCGATTTTCAAAAACCGGTTCCACTTTAAACTCCTCTACCAGTGGAGACACCTCCCTGAAAAGTTCATTATTTATTGTATTCCCTTATTCAGCAACTAGCATGCTCTTTTTAGGAAAATTAAATCTATCGTAAACGTTTCATTCAGAGATGTCAAACAGGGTCATATTTTTAGTGAAATCAATTATTCGGTTACTAACCTGGTTGTTCATGATGAATCACAAGTACAATCTTTATCTATCTTTCTATTCCATATATAATTAACAAAAAAACGATGTCTGACAAATTCAAACAATTGTCAGACATCGTTTATTAATACTTCCTTAAAAAGCTTGGTTTCTTTTGATACCACTCTTCACTTATTACATGATGGCAGGCAGTAATAACCTGTTCAATTACTTGTGTTGTATTGGCAATAATTCGAATCGTGAATCCAGGAATTGCAAGATTCGATAATCCGAATGAAAATTCGCCGACTTCGTTATGAATCGTTTCATACAAGCGGTCAAGCAAACGATCATTGGTTTTTTCACTAACAACAATCAGTGAACCTAAATGCGTGTAGCCCTCCATAAAACCGAGATCGTTTATTTGTTGCATTTCCGGTTGGAGTTTAATATGATCAAAGACAACCAATTTATGATCCATATAGATTTCAGTTTTCAGTCGAATCATATCATAGCTAAACTTACTTCCCTCTGGTGACCATCCAGGGGTCACTATATCAGAATAAAGTAATGTTGCACCCTTTTCCATGTGGACCACATTTTTTTGGAAATACTTTGCATCTTTATAGGCTATGAGTGCATCTGGTAAGTATTCTAAATAGCTGTCCTTTTTTAAAAAGAACTCGGTTTCCTGGTAGACTTGCGTCTTTGGTGTTTTATACACCTTGGTTGCTGACTGTGTTGTAAGCGTAAGCTGGGCCTGCTCGTCGAGTGATACTTTCATACGATAAGTATCCCCATCCAAATAGCCCCCTCCAGGATTCAAAAGATAGTAACATGGATAGCTATAATTATTAAGGTATACAGGACGCATAACTTTAAATGCGCCCTGAAAATAAACATTTTTAGCTACTGTTTTTCCTTGGCGATTTTCCATGTCAAGTTCAAGAATCCCCGTCCATTCAGACATCTTGTCCCAAACCTCTTAATAATGCATGCTTCTCAATCCAGTCTATGACCTCATTAAGTCCAGTGCCATCTTTTAAATTGGTAAAGATAAATGGCTTATTGCCCCGAAATAATTTTGTATCTGATTCCATTACTTCAAGTCTTGCACCAACATATGGTGCTAAATCCGTTTTATTAATGATAAACAAATCGGATTTGATCATTCCTTGGCCACCTTTGCGTGGTATTTTTTCCCCTTGGGCAACATCAATAATATAAATTGAAAAGTCTACGAGCTCCGGACTGAATGTTGCAGCTAAGTTATCTCCGCCACTTTCTACAAAAATCAATTCAACACCCGGATGTTTCTCTTTTAATTCATCAATTGCCGCAAAGTTCATCGATGCATCTTCGCGAATGGCAGTATGCGGACAGCCGCCTGTCTCGACTCCAACAATCCGATCCTCTGGTAAAATACCATTCTCAACTAGAAATTTAGCATCCTCTTTCGTATAAATATCATTTGTAATTACCGCCATACTAACTTCCCCATCCAATGCACGGGTAATTTTTTCAACTAACATTGTTTTACCTGCCCCAACTGGGCCCCCTACACCTATTCTGATTGGTTCCATTTCTAACACTTCCTTTTAGTGGTTGTTCAAAAAGTCGTCATCAACTTATAAATGGTGAATATAGCGCTTTTTAAATCCAAAATTTTACTTTACGAGCTGAATATACGTATATTTACACGTTCATGTTGCATTTGAGAGAGTTCAAGTCCAGGTGAAACAACACCAAATTCGGACTCATCTAAATGCATGATTTTATCTGTTGCTTGTCTAAGTTCTTTTTGAAATGTGTATATAACCTTTTGTCCTGCAGTTTGACCTAATGGTATGGCACGGACAGCATTTTGGACAAGACTTGCAATGGTAGAGTATAAATAAAATAAAATAGTCGTCTCTTTCGGTACTTGCAAATGATGTCCTACCATTGTAAACACAATGGCGGGATGTCCAAAGGCAAATTTTTTTCTTAACTGGTTGCGATAGTTGGTCAACATTGGTATTTCATAAATCGATTCAGAAATATTTAAGAAGCGATCGCCTATACGTTGCGTTCCATCACGTGACTCCCTGGCAAGGTTTTGCACTGTTAATATACGATCCAGTTCCCATATCTTTTCCGTATCATTTTCCTCTAGTGCCTGATAGATAAGTCTTGCCGCTAAACCATCTGCGTATGCAAGCTGTTCATGTAAATAAACCTTGAGCCACTCCGAAAATGTTTCCTGATTGTGAACGATATCGTTTTGAATATAGGTTTCAAGTCCAAAAGAGTGGCTAAATGATCCAGTTGGAAAGTTGGAGTCACATAGCTGAAATAATGATAATGCATTATCAGTCATGACTATGTCCTATATGACGAAAGGCTTGTTCTACTTTCCTTTCCTCCCGTTTAAATGGAATATCTAATTCCTGCAACAATTCTTCGACAAGGTAATCGTACTGTACAAGCATATCTCCTTCCTCAAACTGTGCCGGTAGATGACGGTTACCTAGCTGATGCGCTATTGTCCCCATTTCATGCATACTACGTGGACTAATAATGATTAAATCATCCGATAATACATCAATAATAATTATATTTTCATCATCCATAAAGAGGATATCCCCAGCTTTAAGATCCTTGTTATCCTTTAAACGAATTCCCAGTTCACGGCCATGATCTGTTTCCACACGCTGAATTCGTTTCACTAAATGAGCACTTTCGAGATATACCTTTTCTTTATGGCGACTTTCTAATTCACTTGGATCTAATTCTTTTATATTTGTTACTATCTTTTCTATGATCAATTGATTCACCTCAAAATAGGAAATAACGCTGGCCCATCGGTACAATATCAACAGGCTCACATGTAATAACTTCCCCGTTTATTTTTACTTCATATGTTTGTGGATCCACATCTATATCTGGTGTTGCTGTATTTAACTTCATATCTTTCTTCGTCAGATTACGTATACCGCGTACTGGGAGGACCCTTTTTTGCAGTCCTAGCTTCTCCTTGATGTTATCATCGAAAGCAGCTTGTGAGACGAAGGTAACTGAACTTTGAAACAATCCTTTTCCAAACGCTGCAAACATTGGTCGGTAAATTACCGGCTCCGGTGTTGGGATAGTGGCGTTTGCATCTCCCATTAAACTTTGTACGGCTAAGCCGATTTTAAGAATCTTTTCTGGCTTTACTCCGAAAAATTTTGGCTCCCATAGAACTAGGTCAGCCATCTTACCAACTTCTATTGAACCGACATATTCCGCAATTCCATGTGCAATAGCGGGATTAATCGTATATTTAGCAACATAGCGTTTCACCCGATTATTATCCGCGTGCTTGCTATCCCCTTCCATTGTCCCCAATTGCTTTTTCATCTTGTCAGCTGTCTGCCAGGTTCTTAGTACGACTTCACCAACTCGTCCCATTGCTTGGGCATCTGAACTTGTTATGCTAAATACACCCATGTCTTGCAGAACATCTTCTGCCGCAATTGATTCACTGCGAATCCGTGAATCTGCAAAGGCAATATCTTCCGGTACAGAAGGATTTAAATTATGTGCAACCATTACCATATCAAGATGTTCATCAATCGTATTAACTGTGTAGGGTAATGTCGGATTGGTTGATGCTGGCAAAACATTCATCATACCTGCAGATTTAATTAAATCTGGTGCATGTCCACCACCGGCACCCTCCGTATGATACATATGAATACCACGACCATTTATTGCCCTCATTGTATCTTCAAAAAAACCGCCCTCATTTAACGTATCGGCATGTAACGCGATTTGAACATCGTATTTGTCAGCAACTCTTAATGCGTAATCTATCACGGAAGGTGTTGCTCCCCAATCTTCATGAATCTTTAAGCCGATTGCCCCTGCTAGAATCTGTTCAGCAAGTGGCTTTTCGGCAGCTGCATGACCTTTTCCAGTCAGTCCAACGTTGATTGGAAGCCCGTCCAATGCTCCTAACATTGTGTGAATATGCCATTTCCCGGGTGTGGCGGTCGTCGCTCTTGAGCCCGCACCAGGACCAGCACCGCCGCCAATTAATGTCGTCGTCCCACCTGTAAGTGCGACATCCACCTGCGCGGGGTTAATGAAATGCACATGTGTATCAATTGCGCCTGCAGTGATAATTTTCCCCTCCCCGGAAATTACTTCAGTAGAAGCGCCAATAATAATATCTACATTATCCTGGACTAATGGATTTCCACTTTTTCCAATGCCGGATATATGGCCATCACGGATAGCGAGGTCTGCTTTATAAATGCCTGTATAATCAAGAACAATAACATTAGTTATAATCGTATCCGGCACACGTTCATCATCTTCACGGGATATTAATGGATGTTGTCCCATTCCATCACGGATAACTTTCCCGCCACCGAATACGACCTCTTCACCATAGGTTGTAAAGTCCTTTTCAATTTGAATAAACAGGTTTGTATCTGCTAAACGGACAGCATCTCCAGTTGTCGGACCATACATTTGGGCATACTGTTCTCTCGACATTTTAAAACTCATTTCATATCCCTGCCTTCTAATGGTCCATCTACTTTATTACAAAATCCATAAACTTTACGCTCGCCAGCATAATCAATGAGTTGAACTTTTTTCTCATCGCCCGGCTCAAATCGTACAGCAGCACCCGCTGGAACATTTAATCGTTTGCCATAAGCTGCTTCTCTATTAAATTTCAATGCATTATTTACTTCATAAAAGTGAAAGTGCGAGCCAATTTGTATTGGTCTATCGCCAGTATTAATAACGAAAATATCCGTGTTTACCGTATTTTCATTGCAAATAATATCTTCTGCTTTTAAAATAAATTCGCCTGGAATCATCAATCAATCTCCTTAAATTTAATTACGCATTCATAACGAATAATCATCGAATCGGATTGTGTACCGTAACCAACTTTGTTCCATCTGGAAATGTAGCTTCGACTTGAATATCATCAATCATTTCTGGAATACCATCCATTACATCGTCCCGAGACAGAATTGTCGCACCAAACTGCATTAACTCAGCGACCGTTTTCCCGTCTCTTGCACCCTCCATTACTTCATATGTAATCAGTGCAACTGCTTCCGGGTGATTCAATTTCAGTCCTCGTTCCCTTCGCCTTCTTGCAACGTCTGCAGCTACTACGATTAGCAGCTTGTCAGTTTCACGTGGTAATAATTGCATGTAGTATCCTCCCAAAATAAAATAGTAAAGGTGTCAATCAGTATCTCCTTAAGTTAATTTATACAAACCAAAAAAACTACAGTTCTTTGATTCCCCATACAAGAAAAAACTGCACCTAAAAATACCATAGTAATAAATCTACTAAATCATCGATTATTGCGTCATTATTAAATTGTGAATTCCTTAACAAAGTATTATATAGTTAGAAATTGGTTCAGATTATTTACATATGCTTCTTTAGCATTGAAAGTCAATAGTGTTATCCATTCTCAGGGCTTAGGCTGAGAGAGACGGTGGATCTCCTGAATAACGATAAGAGAGGGTTGTCTATTTTTCTATTTCGTAGAACAACGAAGTGAAAAATAGTGTGAGTGTTTGCTATTTCGATTTACTACTATTACCTATTTTACCTTTCCCCCCATAAAAATCAAGTTTTAAGGGGAGGGGAACTGTTTCCGGCACTTGGATAAGTCATCAGTTCCCATTCCCCTTAGTTTATATTTACGTATATATTCTTTGATGGAATGTTTATGTCTGCTGCAATTTTTTTCCTGATGTTATTTGATAATTTGTTCTCGTTCTCTGATAAGGAATTCACGTGAACTAGGGTGAATATTTCATTCTCGTTAATACACCAAACTTTAATATCATTAACTGTTAGACCTTTCCCAGCATCCTTAACTAGCATTTCAATTGCATCGACTGAATACCCTTTAGGTGTACCTTCCATTAATATATTAAATGCTTCTTTTGTGATTTTGACTCCCCCAGCAATAATGATAATAGACGTCAGTATACTTCCGACTGGGTCTAACCATGTTATCCCAAAGTATTTAATACCTAATGCAGCAATTACAACACTCACACTAGTAATTAAATCAGCTATAACGTGAAGCAGTGCACTTTTTACATTCAAGTTCGAATTGGCTTTCGTCAAAATATAGCCAACGACTCCATTAATAACTAACCCAATTGTACCAACGACTAACATTTGATTTGGAATGATTTCTATTGGATTAATTACACGGCTTATCGCTTCGATAATGATAAATATAGGGATAATAACTAATGTTAAGCCATTAATAAATGCTGCAACAGGCTCAAATCTCTTGTAGCCAAAGGTTTTATTTTTCGTCGCTGCTTTTGTAGCCATAATTGTGGCGACTAGTGATAGAATCAATGAGAAAGCGTCCGAACTCATATGTACCCCGTCGCCCATCATCATTAAGGATCCTGAAATAAATCCATAAACGATTTCAATAAAAGCAAAAAACAAAGTTAAAGATGCAGCCCAAATAAAAAGCTTCTTATTTTTATTATATTTAGCAATATCATCCGTCACATTATACACACCCCTAAATTAGAATAATTATAATTTATTATAGAATTAAATATAATATTAGTCAATATTAACTGAGAATTATATCCCTAATTGATAATGATTTTCATAGTCATTTAGCCTTCTGCTAATTTACTCTATAGCATATAATATTTAGAAATATTATCCTTTCATTTAACATGAACTTTCTAATCAAAGTTAAGGGTAGATTGTTATCATCAATAATAAAACAACCTATTTCCAAATCGGAAACAGGTTGTTTTATTTAAACGAAGGACTCTATAACCCCTTCTTCATTAAGCATCTCTTTTAGTAGCTTTTTAGCGGTTACAGCTGACTTTACTTTTACATCTAGTTTCTTTGAAATAGTAATCTTGTATGCTTCACTTATAATGCTTGCTCTTAAATCCTCGACTTCAAAGCAATCCTGATGAAAGTCATTATAGACACTTGCATATTGTAAAAATTGGTGTGTATCACTTCCCCCAACAATTGGAAGATCAAGATTACTTGCGAATTTCTTTAGCCTTGAATAGTAAGCATCAGCATCATATTCGAAGAGATCTTTACCATTTAAATCGAGAGCATCTAATCTTTTCAATAGCGCAGGTTCGTGGTGATGTAGCGGCGTGCTTTCACGAAAAGCATGTGCACCAATTTTCAAAACAGGATATTGTTCTGTTAAGTCGATTAGTCCCTGGAATGAAATGAAATCATTCTTTTGCGTGTGACTATCGAGCGCTTTCCTGATTTCAAGAATATCACCTAGGCTACCAATAAGAAGAATATGTCCCACTTCTTTTACATCTACTTCCATACCCGGGAACAACTTCAAGCCGTTAATATTATAGTATCCATTTTGATAGGTGTAATTTTCTTCCAGATAATCGTATATATCATAAAAACGAAATGTATTAAAATGCTCCGTCATCGCCAGTGCATCTAAGCCGCTTTCCTGAGCTTCTTTCATCATTTCTTCAAAATAATTAGGCATAAACATGGACTTCTTTGATATTTTTACGTGACTGTGAAAATCTATTTTCATATGAGCCTCCAAAGTGAAAGATTAATAGAATCGTGTTAAGCCAAACAAACTAATAACATATGTTAAAGATAATGCTAGAAATATATAATCTCGTGGTCCATAAATAAGATGTGCCAATTTGATTGCCTTTACTTTCGGATTATTGAAGGCATAAAAGCTTCCCTTCGTTTCCAATGCCTCCACCGTTGTTCGTGACCTTTTCGCGGTACTTAATAACAACGGATAAAAGGAGAGCATGGCAATTTTGATAAAATAAATAATTGAACGAATATAGAGGAATCCGTGCTTTTCCGGTGCCTTCCCTCTTAGTCGAAAGGAAAGAAAAATATGATGATACTCCTCTAGTAAACTTGGTAGCATTCTGTATCCATAAGAAATACTAAAAGCCACCTGACCTGGAACCCCAATTTTCAGAAGCCCATCACTTAGCTTCTCTGGATCCATAGAACAAAATACAGTAATGCTTGCCAATGAGATGATAGATAGCTTCAATGTTAACATCACCAATGGCATAATCGTACTTATACCGCCGCCAAAAAACAATGCTGCAATCAGTAAATATCCACCTTGTCCAAGTAAACCGAGGCAGAGGATAAAAATAATTAAAGGACTCACCTTCGCCATAATCGTTGTCAATACCATAAATGCAAACAAACCGATTAGGACTGTATCATTATGAATAAACCATGGAGCCAATCCAAAAAACAGGTACCAAATAAACAATGTTCTAGGATCAAGCTTCGCTAAAAATGTCTGATCATTTCCATAGGCCGTGTTTAATAGTTCGATCTTTGCTTGCTCCACGGAAAGCTTATCAGTCAGTTTACGAGTATACTCCATCTTTATTCTCCTCTCCCAGTATTTGAGAGTAGCTGTTAACAAAATCATCGACTGTATAAGAAATAGGCTCTATTTGAAGTCCTCTGCTCAATTCCATAATTTGTGGTGGATGAAGCCCTGCAAGTTTGAGCAATGCTGCATTAGTAAACACCGATTCCCTATCACCATCATGAAGCACTTCACCATCCTTTAAAACAATAATTCGATTTGCCCATTCAGCTACAAGCTGCATATCATGGGTTGCGATGAACACAGCTTCCACATAATTTTTCAATGATGTAATTAATTTGGTGATATGTTTCCGTGTTGCAATATCGAGATTTGCTGTCGGTTCATCTAGTAAAATTATTTTCGGGTTCATTGCAACACCTATCGCCAAGGATGCACGGCGTTGCTGACCTCCACTCATGAGGCGACTATCACGATCCTCAAGATCCGTTAAATTAAATTGTTCTAATACTTGATCCACTCTCTCCTTATACCCTGGTACTTTTCTAGCTTTCAAGAAAAACTCCACATCTTTTCTAACCGAATCCTCGATGAACATTTCCTCTGGGTTCTGATAAATGTAGGTCACAAGATCTGCCATTTTCTCAGGACTGAATTTATTTGTATTCAATCCGTCCACAGTTACTGTACCTTGTTCTGGTTTTACAAGTCCTGTTAACAGTCGCATAAGTGATGACTTACCTGCCCCATTATTTCCAACGAGAGCAATACGATCACCGCGGTTGAGGGTTAAATTAATATCCTTTAAGATTGTCTTTTTGGAGCGCGTAATTGTCTTATATGAAAAATAGACCTGTTCCATTTCAACAATTGGCTCTTTTTCCATTACTTTCGGCTCCTGAGTAATCTCCGTCGGCTCCTCTTCACTTTGTTGTTCTGAAAAAAATTCCATTGCTTCAGATAGTGTAACTGGATAGGGTTTCGTACTTTCGAATAAGGGATTAGTTACTGAATTCCCCCTCAGAAGACGCCCAACCTTGTAAGCTGCCTGTGTTACTTGAGGTGGATAGATTTGCATGGTCATTAGTTGATCTACAAGTCTTAATGCATCTTGTGTTGGTTTTTTCCATTCCACTTTCCCCTCATTGATGAGTACGACTTGATCACAGTAATCTGCGATAAATTCCGTGTGGTGTTCAATAACAATAATTGTTTTTCCATATGTTTCGTTTAGCATTTTTAAAACATCATAGACCTCTTTGGCATGATAGGGATCAAGTTGAGCAACGGGCTCATCCATAATTAGAATATCCGGATTAAGTGAAATTGCACCAGCAAGAGCAAGCAGATGCTTTTGCCCACCACTTAGTTGCCATATAAATTCATCATCACGTCCTACAAGGCCAACTTGTTCCAGCGCCTTTTTACCACGTTCCTTATAGTCGGCATAACCAAAATTTAGTGGGGCAAAGCTAGCATCTTCAAGTACTCTTGCACGAACGAGCTGATTATCGAAATCTTGGTACACGTAGCCAACAGAGTGAGATAACTCGGCGACACTCGTCTCTTCTGTTGCTAACCCATTCACACGAACAGAACCACTATAGTCCCCAACATAATAATGTGGAATCAACCCATTTAACAACTTACAAAGCGTCGACTTTCCACTTCCATTGCCACCCATGATGGCTACAAACTCACCTTTTTCAACAGTTAGGGAAACATCATTTAAAACTGGCTGCATGCCACCAGGATATTGAAAAGTTACATTTTTGATTTCAATCTGGTGAATCATCCGATATTCCTCTTATCTGTAGGACCGTTTGTATGTTTGCTTTTATTTTTGTTCATGATCATTAGAATAACTGTTAAAATTGCAATAATCGCAGCAACACTAATACTCACCCAAACGAAACCTGCTCCAAATGTTTCAACGAAATCTGCTTCCCATTCCACGTTGAAGTCTGTTTCCGATAAAAATTCAAATAAAAATGCAAGTAGAGCTAAAATGACTCCGCCGATAACAAGTCTTGGTGTAACAATCTCCTTCGTTGTAAATCTCATCGTATTATCCCGCGGCTTCATTCCTAATAATGGCTCAATTTTGCCATATAATCGTGGTACTAAATATAATGTTGGCAGTAAGGCAAACAGAATTCCTGAAAATAAAATATCATTTAAAAATGCAAATCCTTCTACAACAACGATACTTTCTGCAAGACCTGGTACAGCTTCTAACTCCTCAACACCAATCCATACCTTCCCAATGTCAACCATCATACTGATAAACTGATGGATAATTACTCCAGTTATCGCTGCGAATCCAACTTGTCTTAAGTTTTTCGGATTTCTTACCATGGATCCTGCAATGTAAATAGCTAAAGAAAATGCAATGAATTTCTCCAACTCACCGAAGCCACCGAATTGTCCGAGCATAATTTCCCCAAAAATCACTTCACCAAGAGATGCCCCGATTGCTGCATATAATGGATGAAACAGCATCGCTAATGTTAAGGGAATAAATGCAAAGTACTCGATTGAAAACTCAATTGGACCTAAATAGATAGATGGAACTAATTCTGTAATCATGTTTGAAAGTCCGTACAGTGACATTGATAAAATAAAAACCATCATTTTTTGAGAACG
The DNA here is from genome assembly GCF_002153375.1 of Oceanobacillus rekensis. Classification (GTDB taxonomy): domain Bacteria; phylum Bacillota; class Bacilli; order Bacillales; family Amphibacillaceae; genus Oceanobacillus; species Oceanobacillus rekensis. The sequence goes on along the minus strand of NZ_MTBQ01000007.1, from coordinate 169,618 downwards.
TGTTAGAACATACCTTTCTTTAATCTGATTCATTGGTAATACCTCCCTTTTCTTGTTAATTTCATTTTAGTTCAAAGTTGTTAAAGGAGTATATGATTCAGGTAAATTTATTGTAAATATTTTTACTGATTATTTATTAATGTAATATTTTTTACATGTAACTATTTAATTATGATTAAAAATGGTATGATTTACGCATAGAATCAACAGAAAAGGGTGAATACATCTTGGTAAATTTTAAATGGAACACCGATTCGATGTCGCCAAATCAATTTAAAATGGCAGATTACATTCAGAAGAATCTAAGACATGTATTATTGTCTACAGAACAAGAAATCTCAGATGCTTTACATATTAGCATTGCCTCTGTATCCCGATTCTGGCGTTCTGTTGGCTATAAGAACTTCAAGGACTTTAAAATACAAATGAGAAAGCAAATGGATGTTTCTCCAGCAAGTAAAATGGAAAACACGATGAACTTAGTCGAGGGACAAGAGCTCCAACAACATTATCTGAAAGTTTCTAACGAGCATTTACAACGAACGTTAGAGCATTTTTCAAAGAAATCATTTGATAATACAGTAGATTTGCTAACCAACGCAAACAAAATATACATATATAGTCCTGGTCCATCCCGCGGTCTTGGTGAACTAATGAGCTATCGCCTATCGAGATTCGGACTAAACCTTCAAATCTTAGAGAAAGGTGGAAGTGAACTACTGGAGGATCTATTGCACTTTACGAAAGAGGATGTCGTCGTTATCTTTGGATTCATTCGGATATTACCTGAAGGACAGGTAATTCTTGATTACCAGAAGAAAATTGGCTTCAAAACAGTTCTTATCACGGATCAACTCGTTGCCGATTTTATCAATCAAGCCGATATTAGCCTATTTGCAAGCAGGGGTGAAATGTGGGAATTCCACTCCATGATTGCACCAACTTTTCTCATTGAGAATCTCATTATTGCTATTGGAATGGAAAGTAAGGAAGAAAATATACAACGATTAGAGCAACTTAGTGATTTGAGGAAACAGTTTAATAAGGAATTACCAAGATAAATATGGTCCTGAGATTTCGCCTCGATTTTCAGCTTGGCGAGAAAAGTTCAGGCTGACGGAATAAAATATATGTACAAAGATTATAAATAGAAAATATAGCTAATTAGTGATGAAGATGAGTATGGGGGATTACATGAAGGTATCAATAATACGATCGCAGCAGCAAAGGAAAAAGATTCAACAAGTTCAAGACTTAAGTTTGCTACTTTAAAACTAAACTTGGAAGGGATTACTCCCTTTTAGTTTCAACTAGAAAAGCAGGCTATTTGGTTGGGAACACTTATGAAGGCTCACCAATTATAAGAGGTGCAAACAGTTCCATTCATGAAGATGGAGGAAAGCTACTATGATCGATTCATTGATTTAATAGCAGCTAACTCCCCCTTCAGTATGTCAATTTGCTCTTGAACATTTCTAAACTGTTCATCTAAATCTTTTCGTTTTTGTCGTTCGCCTGCATCTGCAGCTTTTGCTTCTTCAATTGCTTCAAGAGCTGCCATCGTGGCAATAGCATCTGCTACCGTAGTTAGGACTGCGGCTATTAATGCCAGCTGAAAACTGAAATCAACAGAGGATTCTTCGTTTTGCTTCTCAGAGCTTGAATCAGACATACTCATTCGGGTCACACCCCTATCTCTCAAATGTTGGTAGGATTCATTTTTAGTTTATGCGCTGGTTTTCACTTATATGTAAACTGTCATATAAATATCTACTATCTATTAGGAGCTTCCAATAGAAAAAGCCCAATTCCTCCTTGTAAAAATTGAGAAATTGAGCTTACCATTTGCTACCTATTACACTAATTTATTGTTAAGTTGCCTTTTCATTCTTATTCTGTCCAGGCCGAATGCAGAATATATTCACAGAAGTTCTTAATTTTATAATTCGGTCTGGAATGTTGCCAAAAGTCGTTTCTGGCTTATGCTTAAACCCTTCATAAAACGCTGGGATAATTTCCCTTTTTAAATTGTTCCGTGGGAAAGCTTTTATAATTTCTTCACGCAGGTCAGAAAATGCAGTTCTTTACTGACCATTAGAAAGTCTCTAAATGTCGTAATTCCATGTATCAACTTATACATATACCTATTGCTATTTTATAATTGTTTCTATTCTAGTAACACACCCAGCAGCTTTAGTGGACTAGCACTAATAATGTCTGTCCATCTAGTCTATCAATCTGCTAACATACCATTTCACTTATTTACACCAAAGCCCCGTTCTTCAAGTTTCTGCTCGAATGGAGTGTCCGTTAATAATTTGCTCAGCATTTGATTAGATATCTGTAATTCATCCGATGTATAAATTTGTTGAAGCATCGTATACATTTCGGCTTCTGCCTTAATTATTAACGAATATTTTTCGTTTCCCAACGGTGTAAGTGCTAGTCTAACAAATCTGGAATCGTTTTCGTCTCTAACCCGCTCTATTAGTTGATCTTTGACCATTCTTTCAACTAACCTTGAAGGACTACCATCTTCACATATTAACAATCGGCCTAATTCCTTTAAAGTAATAGATTGGGCATTTTTTAAGATGCTTATTACTTCCGCATGGGAAGGTGTAACTCCTATTTCTTTGAGATAATTCTTTAAAAGATTGTTCCCCTGTCTCTGTACCGCTAAGATGAGGTATCTAAATTTTTCAGCTTCTTTAAAGTTCTTTTCCATTCCTTTTTCTCCTTATTCAATAATCCCTGGTTTTATTTTTGAATCATGATTTGCAATTACCCTAATACAATCTTTCTTTTGCGAAAAATCCTTCAACCACTTCAAGGAATCGTACGCAGCCTTTTTGTCCGTTGTTATTCCTGGTAGTATCATTTCTTTCCATGATCTTTCTGAATAACCAACATCACTTGCTAACACGACCCATCCCTTTTTGATTTTTACTAACACCGAAATCATGCCATCACTATGACCAGGTGTATAAACGAGATATAATGTTCCGTCTCCGAATAAATCATATCCTTTTTTATACGGCCCATATGGTATGTCCATCAATTTAAAAGTATCAATTGAAATATTATCCCACATGGATTTTATGTAGCCTAATTTTCTTTGTGCAGAATGCCATTCATTTTCACTCGTAAGAATCTTCTTGGCATCCTGTACTTGCCTTAAACCGCTAACATGATCAGAATGCATATGCGATAAAATAACAAAGTCTAAATTCTTACTACTAATTCCTAAAGAATGAAGTTGCTCAGCTATTGAATGGCCTTCAGGAAGTTCTCCCTGATACATAGAGTATGCAAAACTTCCCAGATGTTTTCTTTGGTTCCATCTCATTTCTTCGTGCCAGCCAGTATCGATTAAAATTAAACCTTTTGGATGCTCTATTAAATAGGACGACACAGGTACCCACATCTTTTTCTCTCTTCCCCTCAACCATCCTGTATATGGTGCTGGATGAAGACTTTGCTCTTTATAAGCTAAAGCACGGTCAATAAGAACCCTACCCGTATGCAATATATGTACTTTCATTTAATAAACCCTCCTCATAAATTAAATGACACGTCATCTATTAAGTTTAATAATAAATGATATGTCATCTAATTTCAAGAAATAGGTGCTTCCGAATTATTTCAAATATTTCTTTTTAATTATTTTATACAAAGAGGAGTTGTTTTTCTCTTTTAGGCATGAAAAAAATCCCGGGTTTATAATATAAACCCGGGATGATATATCTAGGAGAAAGAATGGTTATAGAGAATAGCGTATCTATAAACAGCCACGCTATCGTTACATAAATAACGTTTCTTCTTTGTTCTGACCAATTGCTTTATTTAGCATTGGTATAACTTCAGTTGCTAATAATTCTATATTTTTCTCTATCTTTTAAAATGGAACTCCACCAATATCAATTTGTGCTAGAAAACGTGTAAGTCCATACAATTCGTGTTGATGGAGAATATTCTCCACTACTTGTTCTGGACTTCCCACAAACAATGCTGTTTCAGGGCTAGCTACTTGTTCAAAATTCTCTCTTGACATCCTTGTTCTCATTCCACGTTGTCGATCGACATAATTCCAGTAATTAGCGTAATAGGGGAAAATCTCATCATTTGCCTCTTCTGTTGTTTTTCCAAGGTATGTGTGTCCTGTAACACCAATATTTAATTTACCCGATGAATATCCAGCCTGCAAACCTTCCCTACGATATATATCAACGAGTGGTTTAAATCTCATTGGATCACCACCCAATATTGTTAAGACCATACCGACTCTGACAAAGCTAGTTCTCTCCTCTTAAATCGATAATTCAATCCGATTTCCAGACGGATCATAAGTGATACATCTTCCATCTTCTTCTGTTACTGGCACGCCTATCTTTTGCAAGCTATCAATTGTTTCGTTGATTGCTTCTTCATCAGGTAAAACGAGTGTAAAAGATTCCATACCTACACTATTTTCTGGAGGCTTTGGTGCTCCTACCCCATTCCACGTATTAACGCCAATGTGATGATGGTATTTGTCTGTTGAAAGAAATAATGCCTGCCTTCCATAACGGTTAACCACATCAAACCCGAGACCTTTCACATAGAATTCTTCTGTCTTTTCTAATTCGGAAACATGTAAATGAATATGCCCCATTAATGTTCCTTTAGGCATACCATTCCATAATTCACCTGGTACACAATTCGTTAATAATCTCTCGAAGTCCAATGGATCCACTGCCATGGCTACTTCTTCACCATTCCAACTCCATTCAGAGGGATCTCGGTCAATATAAATTTCAATCTCATTTCCATCAGGATCATGTAAATAGAGTGCTTCACTTACAAGATGATCCGATGAACCGAACCGGACACCTTTTTCTGATAAATGAACGACGATATTAGCCAAATCTACTTTCTTAGGTAAAAGTAGAGCAAAATGATATAATCCCGTCGTTCTTCCTTGTTTTGGAATGACATTTTCAGGCTGTTCCAATGATAAAATACTTGTCTTCCCATCTGTAGTAAGCTTTGCTTTCTGAGATGTTTGTTCTAAAATATCGAATCCAATTATTTCCTGATAATACTGTAAAGACCTTTCTAAATTCTCTACCTTTATATTAATATGACCAACAAATGTTGCTGGTTTACTGTGGAACCCCATATTATTCCTCCTAGTTTTTATCCGATGTAAATAGTTTATTATCTAATGCAAGGGCCGATTTATCCGCTAATATAAAGAAAATGGACATTGCTAGCAATACCAAATCAAGTTCGTATCCTGCCATTTGGCCATTACCAAGGAAACCAGCTGGGATTTTTGCTGTAATAATAGCTCCTGCCATGATTACTGCAAACAACAAGGCAATCACCCGCGTCCCAATTCCTAGAATTACTGCAATTCCTCCTACTAATTCGATAAATGCAACAGCATAGGCTAGAAATCCTGGTATCCCAAGACTGTCAAAATATCCTACTGTATTTGAAATTCCACCTTGGAATTTTGATAAACCATGAATGAAGAATGTAAGACCTAGTATTACTCTTAAAATAACTTTCCCTATTTCTTGTTTATTCATTTTTTTCTCTCCTTTTATAAATTGATTACTTTACGTAACTAAGTTTATAATTATAATTAATATATGTCAAGTAACTAAATTTATTTTCATTACCTAATAACCTTTTGTGGTATACTATGAATAAGAGAGGTGAATGTAAATGACACAACCAACCATCTGTCCAAAGTTTGAAAAAGCGATCTCCTTACTAAGTCAAAGATGGATGGCATTAGTTATTTATCAATTATTATTGGGTACACAACGTTTTAGTGAAATTCAATCATCTATTGGCATAAGTGGAAAAGTATTATCGGACCGATTAAAGGAATTAGAACACCTAGATATAGTAAAAAGAGAAGTTATACCCCAAACACCAGTCCTTATTGAATACTCCTTAACAGAAAAAGGACATTCGATGGAACCAATCTTAAGAACAATCGAGAACTGGTCTCAAGATTGGGTTAATCCAGAATCTAAAGTTTCTGCAGATTAGTTTACGTAAATTTCATACAAATAATTAGAAAGGGTTGTCCTCCAAAATCGTTTTCACTGATTTGTCGGACAACCTTTTTACATCGCTTTTTAGTTTTTATTCAGAATATCGATGATTACATTAATTCTTCTTTAGATAAAAGAATTTCACTTGCTTAAACGGTGAAGTTTCACATAATGAAACTCTCTTTGATTTTTTTGTATTTAAAATATTAAATACCTATACTAACAAAAGACAGGGTGATCAAATGTCACAAAATCAAGTATCCACATTAAGAAAAGGACTTCTCGTATTGGAATCGGTAAAACAAAATCAAGGGATTACTTTAACAGAACTGATGAAGGAACTTCAATTAAGTAAGTCTACGGCATTCCGATTATTAACAACGTTAGAAGAAATGAATTACATCTATAAAATCGGGACGCAATATTTTTTCAACCCTAAAATGTTTAGTGAAGGGTTGGAAAAGCGTTCTATAAAGGATTGGGTATCGTTACGTTCTATCTATCAAGTAGCTCAAAAACTTCAAATGAGCACCTACTTAGGAAAAGTGGATGGTACTGACCTTGTCATGACTCAGGTATTACATGCTCCTTTCCACCAAGCAGCAGACGAAGAAATTGGAAATCGCTCAAGACTGCATCTATCCGCTTTAGCCATTGCAGCACCAGCTGAGCAAATTTCACGTAGCAATATTAAACATATTGCGACAAAACTAGATGTAGGTAGCAAAACCGTTACAAAATAAATAGAAAATTTAGATAATTAAAGGAAATATAATTCAGACGGAGGAATAACAAATTACTTTCTATATACTCGATTGCTTGAAGCATTCTTTGAAGCCTCTCCAAGTGAAACCCTTCTTTCAATACTCAGTCTACCGACAAATTGTGATTCAATCCTGTTTATCCGTGCTCATTTATGACAGGTTCTCTTACTCTATATCTATGATTGCGTTATTACCCACCGATTCTCACTTTTCCATCAATTCTTTTTAGTGTTCCTAGAATACTCATGGCAGCTAAATAGCTTGTCTTCGGATTTTCAGGAAGCGGATTATTCGTAATAGAAAATGTCGCTTCTCCAAAATCGCCCATTATTTCTACAGAATGCATATTTTTTTCAATATCCGGGTCTGCGACGAGACACATGCGCGTCTTTTCTATCCCGATCCCAGCCAGTGAAAGGACAATGGAGACATTCACGTTTTTCGGAAATTGCTTAATTGCATCAACCGCTTTTCCCTCAAATATAACTTCCGCTTCATCGATTTCTTCCTCAATTAGGGAGCTTGCAGGTTTCCGAGTTGTCAACGAAACGCTTGTGACCGTGCCAAGGGCATGCGCATTTTGCAATAAGTCCAAACCACCTATTGCACCTGACGGCAAATGAACGGCATACTGGTACTCATCTACGAGATTACTAATTTCTGTCAGCAGTGTTTCATCTGCAAGTGCACCAACACTGATTAACACTACTTCCTTTTTCTTAATAACAGATGGTAACAAGGTTTTCACTGCATTTATATTAGCTGCCTCCACAACAATATCGATTTCCGAATCAAGGAATGCTTCGAGGTCAGTAAACAACGTCACACCATAATCTGATTCCAAGAACCGATACTCTTCCCTGTTCCGTACAAAAATACTTTTTATCCGTAAATTTCCATGTTGATTATGATTGATTTTTTTCAACAAAAAATTAGCAATCGCTCCTGCACCAATTAAACCTATATTCATAGTTAGTCTCCTTTATTATAGTAGTAAGTACCGGGAAAGTGGAATACATGTAAAATCATACTATATATTTTTTTAACAATAATCTGGTTGGATTTACTGCATAGGCATTACTTTTATACTTTTAGGTAACACTTAAAGTACAAACATCAAATTTTTATAACCTGTCCATTATTCTCAATTTCACTATATCATAATGTTCAACCAATTTGGATGAGGTATGTAACTGTAACTTCTTTCAGCAACATTTCCATTTATAATCAGGTTATTTAAGTAGTATACTGGTTAAAAAAATAATTTTAGATAGTTACGCATTTTCTTTTCTACTATCCGTCAACCGATTTATAAATATTTTGAGTGAATTTTGAAATGGCCTCATCATAATTTGGATACTCATGTCCCAGTTCTTTAGCTACAGTTTTCGAATACATTCTAAATAAATCATAACAAGTAAATAAAGACTCCATATGTCTTGGTATGAGTCACAGGGAATGTTTTAATTCGTACGTGAGCCTTCCAAAGTTACCAATCGAATTCTATTATCATTCCTAGCAAAGTCAATAATCATATCCATCATTACTAGTTCACTTCTCATTGTATTATTCCTCCATTTATTTTGCAGGCTGAAATTAATAGTAATCGTCCTAATTACAAAAATGATTAATAGAAAGTAATAAAAAGCTCAGATAGATTCTGAGCTTTTTAATGGTGTACGATGTCTTCAATTGGCTTTTTAATATACGTAAATAAAGTTTCACTTTTTTTACGGGCTGCTTCAAGAACTTTTTCGGATATATCTTATCCAATCACTGAAATTGCTTGATATCTATGCGCTAATAGCCAATTAAGGCATCTTTTTTGATACTCGGCTTTGGAATATCACTATTTTTTAAATATGCATTAACAGAATCCACCATTGACTTCGGACCAGCAATATAATATTTACCATTGTTCTTATATGAAGCGGTAAATTTATTTATCTCCTGATACAATTCATCTCTTGAATCAAGGTAAGTTACACGTATTGAAGTATTTTCAGCAACTTCATCAAGCTCATCTTTATAAAGATACGACTTTTTGCTATCCAGATAGAGTAGTTGTATTTGTTGCCCGTCTCTATTCCCTTCTGCTTCTACTTGCTTTATTATCGAACGAAATGGTGTAATTCCTATTCCACCTGCAATCAAGAGTGAAGGACTGTTATCATTTAGATAAAAAGATCCTACTGGCCCACTCATACTTATGTTCATTCCCTCTTTTAATTCTAACATCGCTTTTTTGAAATTACTTGGGTCATCACTAATACCCATTGTTATTTTAACAACATTCTCTGTGGGAGATGATGCCACACTAAATGGTCGGGTAGAATTTTTTATTTTTTTATGCGTAATAGTAAATAGACCGTGTTGCCCTGCTTTCCAGGTTAAATCTTTTTGATTTTCAAATAGAAAGCTATATACACCTTCCGATTCTTTAAAGCTCTCTAGAAATAATAATTCTTTCTTTTTAAATACTGCTATCATATCTTGAAAAAAACTCATTACGTATCTCCTTTATTATCAACTGCTCATATATTCTGCAGCTTTCTAATTACTACCTTTTTATTTCCGCCAAAAAGTTGAACACTCTGCCTTATCCCAAATATTAAACTCAATCATTTTCTCAAGTAATGCGTAATCAACTGGACTATCCCACTTCATACGTACCAATTCCTTCGTATGACTATAGCCAGTCTTCTCTATTTCATCAATAAAGTGATTAATCCCTACCCTTTCAGGGGCAACAGATAAATGATGCTTAGCTACGCTAAAACCAATAATATATGTCCCGTGATCGGTAAACATAGGCTGATTCCACTTTATTTCCGGTACTAGATTGGGGAATTTATTCGCTACCCATGTCAACACTTCTTCCGTTCTTTCCTGATGCACGGGGTTATCGATCTTAGCTAAAAACTCTGTAAATACTTCCATGTTTTCACTCCTAAAAGTAAAAGTTCAACTAAATTTGTCTTATTTGTATCATCATATTTATAAACATTGAATCAGAAGTTATTCTATTTCCCCTAACACTTTTTTAAGCTCGTCAATCTTATACGCCCAACCATATTTTGCACCATTGAACGCCGGATCTACTTTTTCGAATCCAGTATGGTCAAGATGTAAGTGGGTTGTCTCATCCTCTTGTTTTAACGTCCAAGTGACTATCGTGTTAATCGGACCACCTACCCACGTATAAGATAACTTATAAGGCTCGTCCACTACCAATACCTCGCTATCTACAATTAAATCTATTTCCTCATTCCGAAACTGACAAATGTATCCTACAATTGGTTTAAAATTATTTTCCATCACCCATTGTGCAAGCGTATCTGAATTCGTTAAGGCGTCCCATACTTTATTGATAGGACTCTTAAATTGAAAATCTAATGATAAATCCGGCATTATTATTCCTCCAATATATTTTTTAGTAATATCGCTCTTTCATTCCAGAACTCCTCATAAAAGGATAACCAATCTTTAACTTCCTGTAATGGAGCTGGATTTAGTCGATACCTTGTTTCTCTGCCTAATTTACGGTTAGTTACTAAATCAGCATCTTTAAGGATAGCCAAATGTTTAGAAACAGCAGTACGACCCATCTGAAATTGAGCAGTTAATTCGTGAAGTGGTAACTCTTCTCCATCTGCCAACAAACGTATTAATTTACGTCTAGTTGGATCTGCAATAGCTACAAAAACATCACGCTCTTGGTAAGTGTTGTTCAAAAATCCTCCCCCTTTTATGAATTAGACACTATATGGTGTCCTTATTATAGGACACCATATAGTGTCTAGTCAATTTTTATTTTTAATACTGAACATATGGATTCAGAAAGAACAAAAGAAAAAGACTGAACCCCTAGTATTGGATTCAGCCTGGTTTTGTATGATTATTATACATTTCAATTCCATGGTGACACGCTTTATAAAATTCCTAGGAAAACCAATATTATGTTTGATAAATTGGTCTGAGTCGAAAATGTTTATTTTAGCTCACACTTCTACTTTTCCTCCACCATCTCTACATTCTCTCGCTCAAAGCTATCGAGCAATGCACGCACTTCATCTGTTGAATCTGTGCTCATCAATTGATTTCTTAACTCACCCGCGCCTCGAATTCCACGGACATATACCTTAAAAAAGCGACGAAGAGGCCTGAACGGACGGGCTTCTAATTTTGAATATTTATCAAAGAGATCCAGATGCAACCTTAAAAGATCAAGCAATTCCTTACTACTATGATCTTTCGGCTCCTTTTCAAATGCAAATGGATTTGTAAAAATACCTCGTCCAATCATAACCCCATCAACACCGTATTGTTGAACAAGCTCCAAGCCAGTTTGACGGTCAGGGATATCTCCATTAATCGTCAAAAGTGTATCTGGTGCCACCTCGTCACGAAGTTTCTTAATCTCCGGGATTAGTTCCCAATGAGCATCTACTTTGCTCATTTCCTTTTTTGTACGCAGATGAATGGAAAGATTAGCGATGTCTTGTTTGAAGATATGTGTTAGCCAGTCGCGCCATTCATCTACATTCGTGTAACCAAGTCTTGTCTTCACACTTACGGGTAATCCTCCTGCTTTCGCTGCTTCTATTAGCTCTGCTGCTACTTCCGGATGACGGATGAGGCCGCATCCCTTCCCTTTCCCTGCCACATTAGGGACTGGACAGCCCATATTGATATCGACACCACTAAATCCCTGTTCCGCCATACCAATACTCATTTTCCGAAAGTATTCAGGCTTATCCCCCCATATATGGGCTACAATTGGCTGTTCATCCTCTGTAAAAGTTAAACGCCCACGCACACTTTCTTTTCCCTCTGGGTGACAATAACTCACCGTGTTTGTAAACTCTGTGAAAAACACATCAGGTCTGCCCGATTCACTCACAACATGGCGAAAAACAACATCCGTGACATCTTCCATTGGTGCTAATATAAAAAACGGCCGTGGTAAATCACGCCAAAAATTATCTACCATTTTAAAATTCAAATCCTCTCATTATGTGATACCAGATGAAACCCTTATCCCAAAATTAAAAAGCAAAAATATCCCTGCTTCTTTTACACTTATACCATGATTAAGTACTTTTTATCAAACTGATTAGAAATGTTTATTTTAACTTGACACTCCTTGTACACCCGAAATAAGCTATTCCGAAAATCTCTATCTCCAACTCCCATTTCATCAACAGTTCGTGCATAAAAAGACCCCGCATTCGCAAATAATTTTTAACGAAATCAGGGTCGGACTAGGAAATGTTTATTTTAGTTAGACACACGCTTTTCCAACCACGTTACCGCTTCAACATGCGGGGTCTGTGGAAACATGTCAACTGGCTGTACTTCTTTAGTCTCATAGCCGCTATCTTCCAGAATTCTGAGATCTCTTGCTAATGTTGATGGGTTACATGATACATATACAATCCGCTTCGGCTGCATATCAATCATCGCTTGCAAGAAGTCGACTTCACAGCCTTTACGTGGTGGGTCTATGACAATCACATCCGGATTTAGTCCTTCCTCTTTCCACTTGGGCATGACTTTTTCAGCTTGTCCTACATGGAATTCTGCATTGGTAATCCCGTTTAATTTAGCATTCATCTTTGCATCGTTAATTGCTTCTGGTACAACTTCAATACCATATACTTTTTTTGCCTTTTGAGCGAGGAATAGGGAAATAGTTCCGATTCCACAATAGGCATCAATAACAATGTCATCACTTCCAATTTTGGCGTATTCTAATGCCTTGTCATATAGTTCTCTTGTTTGAACTGGATTGACCTGAAAGAATGATTTTGCAGAGATAGCAAATTTGATATCGCCGATCATATCATAAATATATTCTTCGCCCCATAGTACCTTCGTTTTATCACCCAAGATAACACTCGTACGCTCTCTATTTACATTTTGAATAATGGACCTTATTTGCGGGAATCTCTCGGTTAACTCATTGATTAGTACTTCCTTATTCGGCAGCTTATCGGTTCTCGTCACTAATACAACCATTGCCTCTTTTGTTGCTTGTCCAGTCCGTACCATAATATGGCGTAATTCACCACTATGTTTTTCCTCATTATATGCTTTAATACCAAAGCGGTTAGCGATTTCTCTGGTTGCTTTTATAATCTCATTTATTGCTTTATCCTGGATGCTGCACATGTCCATATTTTCAAGAATGCGGTGGCTGCGTTTCTGATAAAAGCCAACAATAAGTTCACCATTCTTTTCTCCAACAGGAATTTGTACTTTATTCCGATAGTGGAATGGGTTATCCATCCCCATAATGGAGTGGACTGGGACATGTTCTAGATGCGCAACTTTTTTCATCACATTTTTCACTTGATTTTGTTTCATTTCAAGCTGTAATTTATAGCTCATATGCTGAAGCTGACAACCACCACAATGGATATGGCAAGTTGCTTCAACTCGCTCTGGGCTCTTTGTTTTAAGTTCAAGTAACTTGCCAAAGCCAAAATTCTTATTTACTTTCACTACTTTTACGATTGCCTCTTCCCCGGGTAAACCATTCGGGACGAACAATGGATAACCACCAATTTTCGCAACGCCACTACCTTCATGGGTTAGGTCTTCAAACGTAAGTGTAATCGTATCATTTTTCTTAACTGGAGCTGTATGTTTAGCCATTTATATCTTCCTTTTACGTACAATTTTATGTGGTACCTATCTTATCATATTTTCCTCGGGAAGTTTATTCAAAACCAACTTGGAACATATTCAGATAAAAATCGGGAAGCAATAAGCACCAAAAAAGGAAGACCTCTAGATTCAGTCTTCCTCATTGTCGATGAATTCTTCCGGCACGCAAAATTCAATATGTTGCTGCAGGTTTATAAATTCACCTGGTAGCAATCCGCCATATTCGCCATCGATATTCAATTGCATTTTTTCATCTGTGTTTACTTTAATATGTTTTGCTTGCTTATAGATGATATTCTTGCTTTTCAAATGTTCGCCTCTTAATGCAAGCGTTGCAATTTGAATAAACTCTGCAAGATTTGTTTTACGTAAAATAAGCAAATCAAAATAGCCGTCATTCATTTTTGCATCGGGAGCAAGTTTTTCAAATCCACCCACAGAATTGGAGTTGGAAACTAGAAAAAGCATAATATCTTCTTCCAGTATTTCTCCATCATATTCAATTTTAACGTTGGAAGGTTTCAAAGATGGAAGCATTTCGATACCTCTTATATAATAAGCCAACTGTCCAATTACTGTCTTTAGCTTACTCGGCACATCATAGGTTAACTCTGTTAATTTTCCGCCACCAGCGATATTGATGAAGTAATGTTCATTCACTTTGCCAATATCAAGTAACATTGATTTTCCAGATAGGATAATATCTACGGCCTTTTGAATATCCCTTGAAATGTGCAATGCTCTGGCAAAGTCATTGGTTGTACCTGCTGGGATAATTCCGAGCCTCGGTCTATGGTCTTGTTCGGCAAGTCCATTAATTACTTCATTTATTGTCCCATCTCCACCAGCAGCCACAATTAAATCATAGCCACGTTCTACGGCTGTTCTTGCTGCTTTAATTGCATCCCCTTCACTGGTTGTTGCATGTGTAGATGTCTCATAACCGGCAACTTCAAATTTTTCCAGAATGGTAGGCAGCGACTTTTTAACTGCTTCACGCCCAGATGTTGGATTATATATGATACGAGCCTTTTCCATTTTATTACCTCCCCCAAATACGTTAGCGATATAGGGCTTCTTCGTTTATTAATTTTTCTTTACATCTAAACTTTATGATAGTCCTTTTTGGATCATTTGAAAAGGTTTATCATTGGAAAGTGTGGCTTTGGCTATCGGTTAGCACATACCTTAAATGCACTTATACAACTGAATTGTGAACAAATTTCTTTACTGCAAACATATGTGGAGGCTGCCAACTCTAAAAGAGATGGCAGCCTTCAATAATTTTTATCTATTGTTTAGTTCTTCTGCAAGAATTTTATTTACTAATGGTGGGTTAGCCTGTCCCTTCGTTGCTTTCATAATCTGCCCAACTAGGAATCCTTTAGCTTTACCTTTCCCATTTTTGAAATCAATAATCGATTGTTCGTTTTCATCCAAAATCTTATTAACGATTTCTTTCAATTGTGCTGGGTCAGAGATTTGAACTAAACCTTGATCCTTAACAATCTGTTCTGGATCTCCGCCTTTTTCAACCAATTCCGCGAAAACTTTTTTCGCAATCTTAGAAGAAATTGTACCATCTTCAATAAGCTTAATCATTTTCGCAAGTGCTACTGGTGTAATGGCTAATTCCTGAAGTTCTTTGTTGTGCTTATTCATATATGCAGAAACTTCACCCATCAGCCAGTTAGATACTTGTTTAATATCTCCACCCTGATTCACTGCTTCTTCAAAGAAATCCGACATCTCCTTCGATGCAGTCAATACATCTGCATCATAAACAGAAAGTTCAAGTTCTGTAATGTATCGTTGTCTTCTTGCATCTGGAAGCTCCGGAATTTCACTGCGTACGCGCTCTTTCCATTCCTCATCAATATATAATTGTACAAGGTCTGGTTCTGGGAAATAACGGTAATCATCAGATCCTTCTTTTACACGCATCAGAATCGTTTCTTTTGTTTTCTCATCATAACGACGAGTTTCCTGAAGAATTTCACCACCAGATAATAAAACTTTTTCCTGACGTTTTTCTTCAAATTCAAGTCCTTTTTGTACATACGAGAAGGAATTCAGGTTTTTCAGTTCTGCCTTTGTTCCAAACTCTTCTTGTCCAATCGGGCGTAGCGAAATATTCGCATCACAACGGAGTGATCCTTCTTGCATTTTCACATCAGAAACACCTGTATATTGAATGATATTTTTGATTTTCTCCAAGTATGCATATGCTTCTTCAGGTGAGCGCATATCCGGCTCCGATACGATTTCAATTAATGGTGTACCTTGTCTATTGAAATCGACATAAGAATGACCGTCTTCACCATGTGTCAGTTTACCTGCATCTTCTTCCATGTGCAGGCGGGTAATACCGATACGCTTTTTCTTCCCATTAACTTCAATCTCAATCCAGCCGTTTTCACCGATTGGCTGATCAAACTGTGAAATCTGATATGCTTTTGGATTATCTGGATAGAAGTAGTTTTTACGGTCAAATTTCGTATTGGTAGCAATTTCACAGTTCAGTGCCATTGCAGCCTTCATTGCAAAGTTTACTGCTTCTTCATTCAAAACAGGAAGTGTTCCTGGATATCCGAGGTCAATTGGATTTACATTCGTATTCGGATCTGATCCAAATTCATTCACACTCGGGCTGAATATTTTTGAGTTCGTTTTTAATTCTACGTGTACCTCTAGTCCAATAATTGTTTCGAAATTCATTAGTTGGCACCTCCAAGCTGAGGTCGTTTTTTATGATGTTCTGTTGCCTGTTCAAATGCATGTGCAGTACGATATACGGTACTCTCATCAAAATATTTTCCAATGATTTGCAATCCGATTGGCAGACGGTCTTCAGTGAATCCACATGGAATGGATATTCCTGGTACACCTGCAAGGTTAACAGGGATTGTTAGGATATCATTTGCATACATTGTTAATGGATCATCCGTATTTTCTCCTACTTTAAATGCTTTGGTAGGTGTTGTCGGTCCAATAATAACATCATATTCCTCAAAGATTTTATCAAAGTCATTTTTGATTAATGTACGGACTTTTTGTGCTTTTTTATAATATGCATCATAATAACCAGAACTAAGTGCAAATGTTCCAAGCATGATTCGACGTTTCACTTCCGGTCCAAATCCTTCACTACGGGAATTTTTGAACATATCAATCATATTGTCTGCATTCTCACTGCGCACGCCATAACGGACACCGTCAAAACGAGCGAGGTTGGCAGATGCCTCCGATGATGATAATAAATAATACGTTGCAACTGCATACTTAGAATGTGGTAAGGATACTTCTTCCCAAGTTGCGCCTAGGGATTCATATACCTTTAACGCTTCAAGTACCGATTCTTTTACTTCCGGTGCTACACCTTCAGCCAAGTATTCTTTTGGAACAGCGATTTTAAGGCCCTTCACATCATTTGTCAATGCTTCCGTATACTTAGAAACCTCGACATTTGCACTTGTAGAATCCATTGCATCATGCCCTGCAATCACTTCGAGTACACGTGCATTGTCTTCAACCGTACGTGTAATTGGTCCAATCTGATCAAGTGAAGATGCGAAAGCGACAAGACCAGCACGAGATACACGTCCATATGTTGGTTTCATTCCTACCACTCCGCAAAATGCTGCAGGCTGGCGAATCGATCCACCTGTGTCTGAACCTAAGGAGAACAATACTTCTCCCGCTGCTACTGCTGCTGCAGAGCCACCACTGGACCCACCAGGAACATGGTCCGTATTCCATGGGTTTCTTGTTGGATTGTAGCTGGAGTTTTCATTGGAAGAACCCATTGCAAATTCATCCATATTTAGTTTTCCGATTGTTACGGTTTGTTCCTTATTTAACTTTTGAACAACCGTTGCATCGTATAATGGATCTGTGAAGTTATCGAGAAATTGACTCGCACAAGTTGTACGTAGCCCTTTCGTCATAATATTATCTTTGATTCCACTCGGCATGCCAAAAAGGCTTGCTGTCGCTTCTGATGCATCGAGTTCTTTCGCCTTTGCTCTAGCGTTCTCTTCATCCAATGTTAAAAAGGCATGAACTTGATCATCAACCTCTTTTATTCTTGTATAAGATTCATTTACTAAATCTTCTACTGTAATCTCTTTGTTATGTAACTTTTCTTCCAATTGTTTAATCGTATGGTCAAATAATGACATCTAAGATTACCCTCCTTATTCTATGTATACTTTGCATTCGCATATTATTGTAGCAAATGCCTTCGTGTCTTTTGCAGAAAAAAAATTATACTTAATTATCTGCCATTATCGATGGAACACGGTATTGACCATCTTGCTGATCAGGGGCATTTTTCATTGCTTCCTCGTGTGTGATCCACTCTTTAGGCTCATCTTTACGCATAACATTTTTTAGATCAAGAACGTGTGTAGTTGGTTCAACACCTTCTGTATCCAATTCATTCAATTGTTCTGCATAACCAATGATTGCACTTAATTCATCTGCCATTGTTTTAACTTCTTCATCAGTTACTGCAAGTCTTGCCAAATCGGCTACATGCTTTACTTGCTCTTTCGAAATATCTGCCATTGCTTATACCTCCATATCGATGTTTTATCTATGTTTACTTTTTATTCTCATTTGATTATTATAACACTATTGATAATAGCAAAGATAGTCACTTATAGGCAAATTATGTCGTGTAAATGAATAAAAAACCACTTCCATTTATCAATAGAAGTGGTTTTAGCTTATCTTTCCTTTGTTATCCTGACTGTTTCATTGAATTCTGCTTCAACTTCAGGTGCTGGTTTGCCCATCATACTGACTACCACAGCAACAATTAGATTAAGCAAGAATCCTGGAAGTAATTCATAAAGGTCAAAAATTCCACCTTCAAGCATTTCTCCCCATATAATAACCGTTAAAGCACCTACAATGATACCTGCAAGCGCACCATTACGAGTGATTCTTTTCCAGAATAGCGCTAGAAGAATAGTTGGTCCAAACGCTGCACCAAATCCGGCCCATGCGTAACTTACAAGACCTAGTACAGAACTATCCGGATTCATGGAAATCAGAACTGCGATTAACGCGATGACTAATGTAGCAATTCTTCCAATCCAAATCAATTCTTTATCTGTTGCATTTTTGCGGAAAATCGCTTTATAAAAATCTTCCGCTACAGCTGAAGATGAAACGAGTAATTGAGAATCAATTGTACTCATAATCGCTGAAAGAATTGCAGCTAACAGAATACCAGCAATTACTGGGTGGAATAAGAGTTGTGAAAAAGCAATAAATATTTTTTCCGGGTCACCCAACATCTGTATACCATTTTCTGTTACAACTTGAATTCCGAAACTATTTAACAAGGAAACATCCTGTGTACTAATGAATGCCAACCCAATAAAACCTGTAAAAATTGAACCATAGAGGCCAATAACCATCCAAGTAGTACCAATAAGACGTGCTTTTGGAACATCTTTTGCTGAGCGTAATGACATAAAGCGCACAAGAATATGTGGTTGACCGAAATAACCAAGACCCCATGCTAATGATGAAAGGATAGCAATTACACCTACACCTTGCACCATATTAAGATGTGATGGTGAGATGTCACCAACTGCTTGTACTGCCGCATCCCAGCCTCCGATTTCATTTAATGCTACAATCGGGACAACGATTAATGCTAAGAACATTAATATTCCCTGGAAAAAGTCTGTCCATGCTACAGCAAGATAACCACCAAGTAAGGTGTAACCAATTACGACAACTGCACCAATCCACAATGCTGTTTGATAGGGTAGCCCGAATGATGCTTCAAAAAGCTTTGCACCTGCTACCATTCCTGAAGAAGTGTAAAATGTAAAGAATAATAGAATTACCAAAGCAGATAAAACGCGAAGAATATGTGACTTATCTTTAAAACGATTTTCCAGAAAATCCGGGATTGTAATCGAATTATTGGAAACCTCTGTATAAACTCGCAGGCGCTTTGCAACAAATTGCCAGTTCAAGTATGCACCTACTGCCAAACCGACCGCCATCCAGGCCTCTGCCATCCCTGAAGCATAAATTGCACCTGGCAGACCAAGCAAGAGCCACCCACTCATATCTGAAGCTCCAGCACTTAATGCCGCCACACCGGGGCCAAGGCCTCTTCCGCCTAGAACATAATCAGATAAATTATTAGTTCGATAATACATGATTAAACCTATGACAAGCATTCCAAGTAAATAAACGGTAAATGTAATTAATGTTGTAAGACTCAACGTTTACTTTCTCCTCTCTGTAAATAATGTAATGATGGATAATAATAGTATGATAGGCATCGGTATAAATAACCAAAACCATGTTACACCCCTGATTGCATACTCCATCCTAATACCCCCCCTAATTCAAGTTCTATTAATTCTATCTATGCCTTATCTTTTTTTACGGACCTTTATAGGATTTCATAAATTCGAATCATTTTCAACCCCTACAGAGTTATCACACCGCTATTTAAAGCACTATTAGAACATTTTAATTCCGTGAATTCAGCCAAATTTTTCGATTAAAAGTGGTATCACGTGGTGAGCTTTGTTTAATTAGCTTAGAACATATAATCCTAGTGAAATATCCATATAACTTTAGTTACCTTCCATTTTAAGCAATGAGAAAATTATTTAAAAAAATTTATCATAACGTAATGACTCGAGCTCTTCTTTAATAAAAAAATACCACTTTCCCTGTTAAGATTCCCCGAAAGTGGTATTTTTATTTCTCAGTTGTAATAATATTAGGTATTTTTCTGGATTCTGATGTAGTTCTAATCTAACTAATCAAAAATATGAACGGTTGGAGTTTCCTCTCCTGCATTACGATAAATTAGACTTTCAATCTTTTGACTAGAGGTGATTTTTATTTCAAGTTCATAGTAATTGGAGAACATTTCCTGAACCAATCCATATGCATATTGTGTAAATCCGAGTACTTCTGCCTTTCCGTAAAACTCGATTGGTACTTCAATGGTTAGCTTTTGGAGCTCTTCATCGATATAGAAACCTTCACCAATTAATCCAACATAATTAGGGAAAAACTGTGCAATTTCATTACCAAAGCTTGTAACGATTTCATGATCATCGTAATACTTTTCCTGTCCTTCATCAGACGGGAAAAGGATATTCTCTTCATTTAGTGATTCCCAATTCTCTACAGTATTACTGCCTCCTGGAACATTTACTTTCGCAACAAAATTTCCCGGCACTGGTGAGGCTTGCTCTTCCTCCTGATACAAAGCTATCATAATCGGTACATCCATTAATCCTTCCATTTCGCGGATTTCCTGGACTATTGCTTTGGCAATCTTATTTCCTTGTGACAGCATTTCCTCTTTGGGAATATCTTCATAGTATGGCCCTGCATCCTTTGTGTTGAAACGATAAACTGATTTCATCGCAATCCCAATGGAGATACCTGCAAGCCCAACACTTTGATCTTCATTATGTTTCATGTAATTTTGTTCCAGTATATGGGATAGATACCGTGGATTCTCCCGGTGGGTTTCCGCATCGGCATCCTCTTCCAACTTTGGATTAAGCTCATCAATCCAACTGAATATGGTACTTGAATTTAAGTATTGCCCCTCCTGAAAATATAACTCTCCTGGGTCATATACTTCTTTTGACAATCTTCTAAGTCCTTCTTCCATTTCATCAATATCCACCCGATTAGCCATCTGATTTACGATGACCCCTCTTGCTTCACTTGTTTTATACGGAAGAATCATGCGGTAATTTTCCTCTGACAATTGATAACTTGGCACAATGGAAGTTTCCTCTTCTGCGGTCTCCTCATTTTGCAAAACTTCATCTTCGTTTGAATTTTGCACACAGCCTGTAATAAAAAGGAGTGTACATAGTAGCAACACACTTATCTTTTTCAAAGCGAAACACTCCTTACTCTTCCACAACAGTTTTTAGTTGCTGTTCATTCCATATGTCAATCCCTAGCTTTTGTGCTTTATCATATTTGGAACCTGCATCAATTCCTGCAATGAGGATATCTGTTTTTTTGCTGACACTCCCAGTAACAGCACCACCCATAGATTCAATTAATTCCTTTGCCTCATTTCGGGTGAATTCTTCCATTTTCCCTGTCAATACAACTGTTTTCCCAGCAAAGATGGAATCATTATCAGCTTCTGATTTCCTCGGTCCATTATATTCCATATTTAGATTAAGACTACGTAAGTCATCCAATAGTTCTGTTACTTTGTCTTCTGAAAAATACTGAACAATAGAGTCCGCCATTTTGTCACCAATTTCGTCCACTGCAATTAAATCATCAAAAGTTGCCTGTTGGAGTGCATCCATCGTTTTAAATTCCATTGCAAGTGTTTTAGCTGCCTTTGCCCCAATAAATCGAATACCGAGTCCAAATAAGAGTCTTTCAAGTGAATTCTCTTTAGAAGCCTCGATGGATTCGAGCAAATTCGTGACTGATTTTTCTCCCATCCGTTCTAGTCGGAGAAGTTCTTCACGTTCCAAGCGGTATAAGTCTGCCATCGTATGGATGAGCTTTTCCTGGAACAGTTGCATAACTACTTTCTCTCCCAGTCCATCGATATTCATTGCATTTCTGGAAACATAATGAATAAGCCCTTCCATCAATTGTGCTGGACAATTTGGATTAATACAGCGCAATGCTACTTCTTCTTCAAGTCTGACCAATTCACTGCCACATGCTGGACAATCGGTTGGCATTTGAAATTCCTTTTCCTCACCCGTACGTTTTTCGGTCAGCGTACGGACTACTTTCGGAATAATGTCCCCAGCTTTCTTAATCACTAATGTATCTCCAATCCGAATATCCTGTTCTCGGATTAAATCTTCATTATGCAATGTTGCACGCTGTACGGTTGACCCAGCTATTTTTACGGGATCGAGAATCGCGGTTGGTGTAACGACACCTGTTCTGCCAATACTTAACTCGATGTCTCTCAGTTTCGTAATTGCTTCTTCTGCAGGGAATTTATAAGCAATTGCCCAACGCGGACTTCTGGCAGTGTATCCAAGCTCCTCCTGCTGCTCGAGGTTGTCTACTTTTACAACAATCCCATCAATTTCATAGGATAAATTGGGACGCTCTTTTGTCCAATAGGTCACATATTCAATGACTTCTTCTATAGTTGAGCACTTTTTCCATTCTGGATTCGTCTTAAAGCCAAGTTCTTTTAGCTTTTCAAGACGTTCACCATGGGAGGAAATGGCACTACCTTCCCATTCACCTACACCGTATAAAAAAATATCCAGATTACGTTTTGCGGCAATCTTTGGATCGAGTTGCCTTAATGACCCTGCCGCAGCATTTCTTGGATTGGCAAACGGTTCTTCCTCCTGTTCTTCCCTTGCTTCATTCAAAGCAAGAAAGGACTTATGCGGCATAAAGGCTTCCCCACGTATTTCCAATGTCCCTCGTTCCTTAATGGAAAGTGGAATACTTCTTATTGTCTTCAGGTTAGTTGTAATGTCTTCACCCGTATTTCCATCGCCACGTGTTGCACCACGTACAAATTTCCCATTTTCATATGTTAACGAAATGGCAAGTCCATCTATTTTAAGTTCGCATACGAATGTTACGGCTTCCTCTGTTCCACCACTTGCACGTTTTGCAAAATCCCTTAGATCCTGCTCATTGAACGCATTGCTAAGACTTAGCATTGGTACATTATGTTGAACTTTTTTAAAAGCATCCAGGGGTTTCCCACCTACACGTTGAGTTGGGGAATCATCTGTAATCAGCTCTGGAAACTCTTTCTCTAATTGCCTGAGTTCCCTTAGCAACTCATCATATTCTGCATCGGGAACACTTGGTTGATCAAGCACATAATATTCATAGCCGTATTGGTTCAATAACTCTACTAATGCTTTTATTTGATTCTCTGCTTTTTGTTTATCCATCCAACAAGGCACTCCTATTCTTTCGTAATTGGTGCAAATTTCGCCAGGAGCCGTTTGATTCCAACTGGGGCAGGAAAGGCAACATCAAGTTCCATATTATCTCCCTCACCTTTAACCTTTACGACCGTTCCAACTCCCCATTTCTTATGGTTCGCTTTATCACCCGGAGCCCAACCTTGACTCTGGGCACCAGTTGTTTTCTGCATCCGCTCTGCCCTTCTTTTAAGTGGAGCAGGTTTGTCCTTAGTTCGCTCAATGGATCTGCCACCGAACATGGAAGTTCTTGCTTGTTCAATTCCTTCAATTAATTCTTCTGGAATTTCGTTAATAAAACGGCTGATTGGATTCATATTCGTTCTGCCGTATAGTGTCCGCATTTTCGCGTGAGTCAGATAGAGCTCTTTTTCCGCTCTTGTAATCCCTACATATGCAAGTCGGCGCTCCTCCTGCATTTCTTCCTCATCCATCATGGATCGACTATGCGGGAAGACATTTTCTTCCATCCCAATTAAAAAGACAACCGGAAATTCCAGCCCTTTGGCTGCATGTAACGTCATGAGTGTAATCTTCTCCGCGTTATCAGGGTCTTCCTCATCAACACGGTCAATATCAGCAATCAATGCAAGATCTGTCAGGAATGCAACCAATGTTTTATCTTCACTAACCTCTTCAAAGTCCTTAGTAACCGTCATAAACTCTTCCAAGTTTTCCAAACGACTTTGTGATTCAATTGTTTTTTCATTTTTAAGCATTTGCTCATAGCCTGTCCGTTCCAGAACGGCCTCAACCATATCTGTTGCAGTCAGGAATTCCTGTTGCTGTGTCAATGTTTTAATTAAATTTCCAAATTCTGCAAGTGCATTCGCTGCTTTTCCTGATACACCTGTAAAATCAACTTCTTTAACTGCTTCGTAAAATGAAATGTCATGTTGTGCAGCATATACTCTTAGTCGTTCCACAGAGGTTTTTCCAATTCCGCGCTTTGGTTCATTTACAACACGTTCAAAACTAAGATCATCTTCTGGGTTGGTAATCAATCGTAAATAGGCAACCATATCTTTGATTTCTTTACGGTCATAGAACTTCTGGCCCCCAACCATTTGATAGTTAATACCAGATTTAAGAAATGTATCCTCAATTGCACGGGATTGTGCGTTTGTTCGATACAAAATAGCAACATCACTTGGAGATAATCCTTTACTTCGGGTTAGTTCCTGTATCTTATCTGTTACATAAAGCGCTTCTTCCTGTTCTGTTGCACCTTGGAAGTAACTAATTTTCTGTCCTTCCGCATTTTCGGTCCAAAGGTTTTTCGGTTTGCGTCCGGAGTTATTTCCAATGACTTTGTTTGCAGCCGCAAGAATGGATTTTGTTGAACGATAATTTTGTTCAAGGAAGACGGTCCTTGCTTTCGGATAATCCTTTTCAAATGACAGGATATTCGCAATATCCGCCCCTCGCCAACGATATATCGACTGATCAGAGTCACCTACAACACAAAGGTTCTGATACCTGCTTGCAAGCTGTTTAACAAGATAATATTGGGCATGGTTCGTATCCTGATACTCATCGACATGGATGTACTGGAAGCGACGTTGATAATACTCCAATACCTCTGGCACACGATCAAACAAGTGGATAGTCTGCATGATCAAATCATCAAAATCAAGCGACTGATTTTTGCGCAGCATCTTCTGATAGCCTTCATACACTTGTGCTACTTGTCTGTCATAGAAATTCCCTGAATTTTTACTGAATTCTTCATCTGTAACCAGTTCATTTTTTGCACCACTTATTTGCCCGAGCATTGCCCGTGGATCAAACTTCTTCGGATCGATGTTCAAATTTTTAAGTACCTGTTTAATAACGGAAAGCTGATCCCCACTATCAAGAATAGTAAAACTACTGTTGTAGCCGATTCGGTCAATATCCCTTCGTAAAATACGCACACACATCGAGTGGAAGGTGGATACCCACATATATTCACCTTGTGAGCCGACCAATTTTCGTACACGTTCTTTCATCTCTCTGGCAGCCTTATTCGTAAATGTAATAGCGAGAATATTTCTTGGTGAAACCTCCTTCTCTCCCATCAGATATGCAATCCGATGTGTTAATACCCTCGTTTTTCCACTCCCCGCGCCTGCCATAATTAAGAGTGCTCCTTCTGTATGTCTTACAGCTTCCTGTTGTTCCTTATTTAATCCATTAATCATATCGTCTATTGCCTGACTCATCATTACACCGTCCTCTGAATCAATTTACTGCTTTTACCGTTTTTAAAGCATTTTTTAGATCTGTATAAATACTGTTTCCAACAATAATAACATCTGCATGCTCTTTCATTTCCTTAGCCTGCACACTATTTTCTATCCCACCGCCATAGAACAGGAGCGTATTATCCAGCTCTTCCTTCACTTCGCTTACCAGCTGTGGATCACCGTATGTACCACTGTATTCCACATAAAAAATTGGCAGGTGAAAAACATGCTCCGCCATATATGCATATGCTTTTACATCGTTCGCATCAGGCAAATAACTATTCGAATGCTTAAAAGCCTTAGCATCTTCATTTAAGATACAATATCCTTCAAAAAAAATCTCACTATATTCCATCATATCGATATATTCTTTAATTGCCTTATGTTGAAGATCCATCATGTATTTCTTTTCTTTGGAATTCAGCACGAGCGGTATAAAATAAAAATCAAATCCTGGAGTTAGCGCTTCTTCATCTGATATTTCCAATATACATGGAACCGTATGACTGCGGCGAATTCGCGATAATAAATCAAGCACACCGTCCAAGGTCACATTATCCGTCCCACCTACAATAACAGCATCTGTTCCTGATTCACAGATTAAATCCAAATCTTCATCCGATATTTCCTTTGCAGGGTCAAGCTTAAATATATGTTTCCATTCATTTATCTTTTTCAATAGTAGTATCCTCCATCAACAGAATTCATTAGTCTATTATAGCAAAAATATTAGGCGGAATTTAGGGATATGGTTAATCTTTTTAGAATATGTATGAGTCGACCCTGAAATGGATGAAGATTCGGGTCCAGCGGGTGAGAGGGGGGCGATGCATCGTTATCCGCGAATTTTTCACTTATTCCGCGAATTCAGTTCTGGTAAATTTGTTCGTTCTCATACCGGACCAAGAGGAATACAAAAAAAACGCCACCAAAAAAGGTAGCGGTAAATTGTTATTTTGTTCCCTTATCTTCGTCTTCCAACATCCGTTCCAATACCATCTGATATCCGTCACTTCCATAATTAATACAGCGACGAACACGAGAAATGGTGGCAGTGGACGCCTTTGTCACTTGTTCAATTGCACTGTAGGTGTTACCAGCTGTCAGCATTTTAGCAACCTGTAAGCGTTGTGAAATTGACTGAATTTCTGACATCGTTGCGATATCATCAAAAAATCGGTAGCATTCTTCCCGGTCTTTTAATGATAGAATCGCATCAAATAGTTGGTCCAACTGCTCTCCACGTAATTTATCAATTTGCACAGAAAATCCTCCTGATCGTTATACTAATTTGAAAAAGTTACAGATTGCTGTATACCAGGATTTGTCGGCACTACATTAATCCATGTTTTCCCAGGTACAAACCCAATGAGTTGACCATCCTTAACAGGAACAATTCGTCCATTCCTATTTTCCCACGTGACCTCCTGCACCTGTCCTTTTTGGATTAAATAAGCATCGCCACCTGATTCCATATCTACTGCTCTTCTTCCAGCATCATCCATTACTTCATGATACGTTTCTACAATAAAGACATTGTCCAATAGAATGGGGTCTTCTGAATTTAACTCTATCGTCGGTTCTCCATCACTTGATCTGTAGTAGTTACCATTTGCATCATCATAGGAATACTCTACAATCCGTGACGGGTTATTACTATATACAATTTTAACATGATTTGCAGTTTCACCTGATAAATCATCTACTTCTTCATCTGTCAAAAATTTGAAAGGCTCATAGGAAGCTTTAGTCTCATAACCTTTGCTATTCGCTACTTCATTGACAGCATTCATTTGCAAGTAGGAATTATGTGGTGCTTTGCGGAAAGATTCCCGTTTAAATAGATTACCATCATTATCATGGATTGCGCCATCTAAATAGTTAATCCCACGACCTTTAATCATATCGTTAACAAAACCGGCAGCTCCATGATATACATACAGTGAATCATACCCTTTTGCAAGTTCAAAGTAATATTCTCTTGCACTCCTTACAGGCCCAACGACATTTGGCATCTCACTTTGATAGAACGCAAGCAATCGGGTAATCGAACCTTCTGCAAGAATCTCAAAAATAATATCTGCTTCTGATAATCCAGATTGGGGTCTTGCGTTTTGATGATTATTTACCATGACACTGATAATACGATTATCAACGACTTCATTTGTTTCAATACCTGTCAGCGGAAAAATAGTCTGACTTTCCTTTGTTCCATCATCATTTGCTGGAAGCTCTTCCTTCGAACACCCAGCAATAAAAATAATGAAAACTACCATCAACATGAAAAAAAACTTTCTCATTCCCTAAACACGCTTTCTCTAATTTAGTTTGTTTATTAGAAAACTTGGCGTTCGACATGCCTCCTGAGCGAATGCTTAGTTGCACTTATGCAGATAGGAAAGTTTTATACTTTCCCATCTGCCAAGAAGATTTGAATATCTTTCTTTTAGCTATAATCTAATACGCTGCCTCATTGTTGCCGGGAAAAGGATTTCCCTATTTTTGACATCCATTAATCCTTGCTGGGTAACACGGAAATATGGTAGATGTATTGCCGATAAGAATAACAAATTAGAGACGGGATCACCAAAAGCATACCCGAATCCTTTTAGATGTTCTTTTAACTTTCTCTCTTTCGATATAATCGTTTCCATAGAAAGTCTCGACATACTTCCACCTAAATCCAGTGGAATTTCCAGCAACACTTCACCTTCATTCACTAGTACAATTCCTCCACCAATTTCCTTCAATCGGTCCCAGGAAAGCAGGATATCACTTTTACTTTTACCAATAAAAATAAGATCACCAGAAGCAGAGTATGTACTTGCCAACGCCCCTAGCCTTGGTGCAAAGCCCCGAATAGCAGTATTCACCCGCCAGTTCCCAAATTTATCTAACAAAAGTAAAAACTGATCCCCTTTCACTGCTGACAATTCTTCGACCGAAATATCCGTATCGATTGTATATGGCTTAATAATAACATTATTGACCATTTCCATCCCTACAGGTGCAGAGAATTGCAAATCTCCTTCATCAAGTTGCCAATCGAATGTCATTGGTCCGATATCAAATTGTTTCCAATCGATGCTAGATTTATAGTTTTGGTCTTTTGAATTTTTCACAATCCATTGACCTTTTGCCAATACACTTTCTGGATGTGGATTAGACTTTTCTTTTAAAATATTAATGTGGGCTATTCTTCCTGGCGCAATACTACCAATCTGTTCATCCATGTGGAAATGTCTTGCAGCATTATAGCTTGCCATCCTGTATGCGTCTGCCAGTGGAATCCCCCTGCTAATTGCTATTTCGAGACAGACATTTATAATTCCATCCTGCATAAACTCTGGTGGTGCGCCATCCATTGTCATTGTCAAATTATCAAAGGATTCCAGACCAGCCTCTAAAATTTCTTCTATCAGTTTCGGTAAGTCTGGTCTGATGGATGAATAACGCAAGCCAACATTGTAGCCCATTTGCAGGCGATCGATTACTTCCTCACCTGTCATCGATTCATGATCTGCGCTGACACCGAGCAGTTTCATCTTTGTCAATGTTTTCAGTGAAGCTCCCGGAAGATGTCCTTCCACCGGTTTTCCAAGTCGTTTCGCTTCCTGAATCCAGTACAGTAACCGGTCATCCCCAGCAAGCAAGCCCGGCCAGTCTGTCAACTCTCCACCTTGCACAACATTCGGATGGGAAAGCCATGAAAGGACATCTGTCGTATTAAAGTATTGTTCTTCATCCTGTAATGCCGTCTGTGAATCAAAACGTGCCCACCAATACATGGAAACCGGTAGTTTAGTGAACTCATCCAGAATAGAAAACGCTTTCTTTTTGTCCAACAAAAAATTCCATATCAGATTGTCATTGATTATTGTTGTTGTACCTGTCTTTGCAGCATGTAATGCAATCTCTTCCGGATTTGAAAGCTGGAATGGGTGTGAATGCGGCTCGATATAACCTGGAACTACATACTTTTCACTACAATCAACCATTTCAACATTTTCCATAAGTTTTGGTAATTTATCCCCAACATAGACAATTCGTTCGTTAAAAATCCATATATTCGCTTTGATCCATTGCTTCGTATATACATTTAAATAAGTTGCATTTGTAAGTATGAGTGTAGGTGCCTCTATGCCGTCGACTACCTTTACATGTTGTCTGAGTTCACGGTTACGCCAGTTAAATCCATTTGTCATCATATCTGTCAACTCTCCAATAAGCTATTTTCTTTATTTTAACACATTTTACACTTTAATTAAGTGAAGTTTTTGTTAATATAAGGAAAAACTTATTAAGAACATGCAAAGAGGAAATAAACTAGGAGGTGTAACGTTGATTCCGCGAATTTATATGGATATTCTGTGTTTTTCCTTTTTATAGAGCGAATAGAGGTGTTTTCCAGAAGATTGGGACTGCAGTTAACTCGTCATATCGAAATCACTTGTTGCTATTGCGACAAAGTCTATAAAACTCGTAAGATAAACTTCGGCGACCGCTCTGGGAAAATACACTTCGCTTTCCATGGGCGGCTGGTGAGCCCCTTCATGCTGACGCATTTCAGGGTCTCACCTATGCCTCTCTTCCCATAGGGGTCTCCGTGTATTTCCCAGAGCTAGCCAAGCTAGCAAGACACAGCTTCACCAGTCCGGGTGAGCGGCGGGCGGTGACTCCTGCGGGAAAAGCACGTGTCCGAAGACCTCGCAGAGTGGGTTTCTCGAGGAGGCTGAGGCCGTGCCCTAAGGTGCGCATCCGCCCAGAGCGATCCCGGACGGTAGCATAGTACACGTCTTTGGATATCAGCTAGCAGTTATGTCGCATTTTATATCAACTCTGTAATGATTAAAGCAACATTTCTTTTCTCTAGGATTAGTAACCTCAGTCTCAAATTTGACGAAAAGAGCCACCAAAAAAAACGAACCATCCACAATTAATGCAGATGGTTCGTTATAATTTTACTGTTTTCCAATGTCTTTTCTATAGAAGAAATCGCCACTAACATTTGCCTTTTCGAGCAATCCGTAAACATCATTTGCGCATGCATCAAGTGAAGGACCTTTAGAACCAACTAAGAGGACACGACCGCCATCAGAAACAAGGGCATCTTCTGCTTGTTTTGTACCAGCATGAACAATAAATGTGCTTGCAGACTCGTTAAATTGAGGAATAGCAACACCTTTCTCATATGAGCCAGGATACCCTTCAGAAGCAAGTACCAATCCAACACATGATTGGTCCTCCCACACGAGTTCAGGGTCTTTCCCATTGAGTACGTCTGTAAATACTTGGATGAGATCGTTTTTCAATAATGGCAAGACAACCTGTGTTTCTGGATCACCAAAACGAGTGTTGAATTCAATTACTTTCGGTCCTGCATTCGTCATGATTAGCCCTGCATATAAAATTCCTGTAAACGGACGATCTTCTGATATCATTCCATCAGCAGTTTTTTGTAAAATTTGCTCCATGGAAAAGTCAAGATGTTCCCTTGTTACATCAGGAACAGGGGCAAATGCACCCATACCACCTGTGTTTGGACCTTGGTCGTTATCGAATGCTCGTTTATGATCTCTTGCTGTGACCATAGGAAACACTTGATTTTCGTGGACAAATGCCATCAAGGAGAACTCTTTTCCTGCCAAAAACTCTTCAATAACGACTGTTGCACCCGCATTTAAAAATGCCTTGGAAACGAGCATATCGTCAACAGCCTGAAGGGCCTCTTCTTTCGTCATAGCTACAATAACACCTTTACCCGCAGCGAGACCATCCGCTTTAACGACGATTGGTGCTCCTTTTTCTTCGATATATGCCTTTGCTTCCTCTGCATTCGTAAAGACCGCATAGTCTGCTGTTGGCACATCATATTTTTTCATAAATTCCTTGGCATAGCTTTTACTTCCTTCCAGAAGGGCTGCTTCCTTTGTTGGTGCAAATACTGCCAGACCTTCCTCATGAAACCGATTGGTAATCCCCGCATTTAAGGGAGTTTCCGGACCAACAACCGTCAAATCGATGGATGCTTCTTTTGCATATGCTACAAGTCCTTCGATATCCATTTCATCAATGTCAATACAAACTGCTTCTTCCTGCATACCGCCATTTCCTGGTGCAGCGTACAGATTTGTTAGTTGATTACTTTCGGCAAGTTTCTTTACAAGACTATGTTCACGTCCGCCTCGTCCTACTACAAGTACATTCACGATTTAATGCCCCCCTATTGAAACACCAGGAGGCCAGTTAAAACAAAGGCCTCCTGAGGATTATTTTTTAATGTTTAAAATGACGCATACCTGTGTATACCATTGTAATTCCATGCTCATCACAAACAGCAACAGAATCTTCATCACGTTTGGATCCACCCGGTTGGATGATTGCAGTAATTCCAGCCTTTACTGCTGCTTCCACTGTATCAGGCATTGGGAAAAATGCATCTGATGCCATGACAGCACCTTTTGCCTTCTCTCCTGCCTGCTCGATTGCAATATTGGCAGAACCAATTCGATTCATTTGCCCAGCACCAACACCAATTGTCTGGTTATCTTTTGCCAGCAATATTGCATTTGATTTTACATGCTTAACTGCTTTCCAGGCGAATAATAAATTTTCAAGTTCGTCATCTGTTGGCTTGCGTTTTGTTGCGACCGTTAAATCTTCAATCCCAACGATTCCATTGTCACTGTTTTGAATCAATACGCCACCACTAACGGTTGTAAGCTTCTTCGTAACAGTTTCACTTTTCTTCAATTCAAGTTCAAGTAAGCGAATATTCTTCTTCCTTGTTAAAATTTCCAATGCATCTTCGGTAAATCCGGGTGCAATAACAATCTCAAGGAAAATTTCACTTAATTTCTCTGCGGTAGCAACATCAATCTCTCGATTACATGCTATGATGCCACCAAAGATGGAAATTGGGTCTGCATCAAATGCACGTGTAAATGCCCCAGAAATTGTTTCTGCCACACCAATACCACATGGATTCATATGTTTGACAGCTACAGCTGCAGGATCGTTATATTCTGCTAAAATTTCCAATGCTGCACTTGCATCCTGAATATTGTTATACGAAAGTTCTTTACCATGCAACTGTTTCGCCGTCGCAAGACCCTTAATCCTATCAATTGGATTTTTATAAAATGCTGCATGCTGATGTGGATTTTCTCCATAACGTAAGTCCTGAACTTTCTCATATGTTACGGTGTACGTCTCTGGAAATTCCTCTTTTGTTTCTCCCATGAAATATTGGGCAATCATTGCATCATAATTCGCCGTATGACGGAATACTTTAGCTGCAAGCTGTTGCAGGAGCACCTTTTCTAGCTTGTCTTCCTGTATCGCCTGAAGGACACGACCATAATCAGATGGGTCTACAATCACTGCTACATCTTCAAAGTTTTTCGCTGCAGAACGTAACATTGTTGGTCCACCGATATCAATGTTTTCAATAATTTCTTCCTTTTTAACGCCATCTTTTTCCAATGTTTGTTTGAAAGGATACAAATTAACAACAACCATATCAATTGGTGAAATATTATTTTCTTCCATTTGCCTCATATGATCTGGGTTGGAACGTTTCCCAAGCAATCCTCCATGTACGAGAGGATGCAATGTTTTTACACGTCCATCCATTATTTCTGGGAAACCAGTAATTTCATCCACTGCTTTCGCTTCAATACCAGCATTTACTAATGTATGTAATGTGCCGCCAGTTGAAATTATTTCGTATCCCGCTTCAACCAAACCTTTGGCAAATTCCTCAATATTACTTTTATCCGATACACTAATCAGTGCTCTTTTACTCATTGCCTATCCCTCACTTTTGTTCTAGAAGTTGATTAATTACCTTTGGATATAATTCATGCTCTACTTTCTGGATGCGCTTCTTCAATGATTCCTCTGTGTCTTCCTTGAGAATAGCTACCGTTTCTTGGGCGATGATTGGACCTGTATCGATTCCTTCATCAATATAGTGTACAGTAACCCCAGTTGCTTCCACACCTGCTTGAAACGCCTGACCAATTGCATCCATCCCAGGAAATGCTGGCAATAGCGATGGATGGATATTCACGATTCTACCTTCGTATCCTCGCAGTAATGTTGGTCCCGCGATTCGCATGTATCCTGCAAGGAAAATCCATGAAATCTTCATTTTTTCGAGTTTCTCTAGGATGACCTTTTCATAATCTGCCTTGCTTGGGAATTGTTTAGCATCAAATACGAAGGTTGGGACACCGTACTTTTCAGCCTTTTCCAACACGATCGCACCTGGTTTATCACATACGAGCAGTGCAATATCACAGGCGAGATAAACTGATTCCATCATTGCCTCAAAATTACTTCCAGTACCAGAGGCAAATACGGCTGCTTTTATCTTGCTCATGAGGAAAAATGCACTCCTTCAGTAGCTGTAACACTCCCAATTGCAGTCGCAACCTCACCATTTTCATTTAAGATGGAGAGTGTACGGTCAACATCCGCTTCCTCAACAACAAGTGCCATTCCAATCCCCATATTAAAGACTCCGTACATATCTTTCTCTGGGATGCTTCCCTTTTCTTGTAGGAAAGTAAAAATCTCAGGAACATTCCAAGCACTCTTATCTAGTTCCACGCCTAAGCCTTGTGGTATCATTCTTGGAAAGTTCTCATAAAATCCTCCACCAGTAATATGGGAAATTCCTTTTACGGTAATTTCTTTTAGTACAGCGGCTACAGGTTTAGCATATATTTTGGTAGGCGTCATGACAGTTTCTCCAAGGCTTGCTGACAGTCCTTTATAGGTCTCATTTAAATCAAGCTCTTCAATGACATTACGTACGAGTGAATAGCCATTTGAATGGATACCACTGGAGCTTAAGCCAATAACAACATCACCGGCTTTGATTGCTTCACCAGTAATGAGTTTTGATTTTTCTGCAATGCCAACCACAAAGCCTGCGAGATCATATTCATTTTCTTCGTACATTCCAGGCATCTCTGCGGTTTCCCCACCAACAAGTGCTGCACCTGCAGTAACACAACCATCTGAAATTCCTGCAACTATTTGTTCAATCATTGCTGGGTCATTTTTACCACAAGCAATGTAGTCAAGAAAGAATAAGGGCCTGGCACCTTGAGCAACAATGTCATTCGCACACATAGCGACGAGATCGATTCCGACAGAATCATGCTTGTTTAATTCAAAGGCAAGCTTCAATTTTGTACCAACACCATCAGTGCCGGAGACCATTACAGGCTCTTTATAGCTAAAGCCGGAAAGGTCGAATAGTCCTGCAAATGAGCCAATACCGCCAAGCACTTCTGGACGTGTCGTTTTTGCAATATGCTTTTTCATTCGTTCAACAGCCTCATAGCCCTTCTCCACGTCTACACCGGCTTTTTTATATACATCCGACATAATCACACATCCTCTTTACATTAATCATACCTGCTTTTATTTTAGTCGGCGATCAACCAACATCACTAAGCTTTCATTGTTTAACTTTTCATTCACTTACTGTTACAGGATAAATCCCTGTCATACAAGCAGTACAAATTCCTTGGTGAATCGTTTTATCCTTTACAATTGCCTTTTCCAAACCACTGACAGATAGATAGGCCAAACTGTCTGCACCAATAATTTCACATAGTTCGTCAAGGGAATTATTTGCGGCAATCAGTTCTTCTTTTGTTGACATATCGATCCCATAGTAACAAGGATCTTCGATTGGTGGTGAAGCGATCCGAACATGTACCTCGGCAGCGCCAGCTTCCTTTAAAAGTTTAACGATTCGTTTACACGTTGTTCCTCTTACAATAGAATCATCGATCATTACAACCCGTTTCCCCTTAACAATACTACGGACTGGTGAAAGCTTCATCTTTACACCTTGTTCACGTAATTCCTGTGAAGGTTGAATGAATGTGCGTCCAATATAACGATTTTTAATAATACCCATTTCATATGGCAGCCCACTCTGTTCTGCATACCCAATTGCAGCAGATATACTGGAATCTGGAACACCTGTTACAACATCTGCTTCTACAAGAGATTCCTTCGCTAGTTCTTTCCCCATTCTTTTCCTTGAGGCATGAACGTTGACATGATTTAAATCACTATCCGGTCTGGATAAATATACATACTCCATCCCACATAATTTTCTTTGTTGTCTAAATGCATACCGTATTGATTTTATTCCCTCATCACTAATAACAATTAGCTCGCCAGGAAGTACTTCACGTTCAAATGTTGCCCCGACAATGTCAAATGCACTAGTCTCTGAAGCAACAACATACCCATTGCCTAATTTCCCTATTGATAATGGACGTATACCGTACGGATCTGTAACAACATACATCTTGTCTTCATTCAAAATCATAAAGGTGTAAGCTCCGATTAATTTTTGCAAAGCTTCAACGATCTTATCCTCTGTGTTTGCCTGCTCGCTTCGTTTTATCAAGTGTGCAAGTATTTCTGAATCTGTAGATGTTTGTAAAATACTTCCTAAATCTTCCAGTTCACTGCGAAGCTCATGGGAATTCATGATATTTCCACTATGAGCAACCGCGAGACTTGTTGTTTGCGAGTTAAATAACAATGGCTGTACACTATCGACACTCTTACCTTTATCGCCCTCTGTCGAATAGCGGATATGACCAATTGCGGCATGACCTTGAAGTTCTTTAAATTTGGCATGCTTGAACACATCATTCACTAGCCCTAAACCTTTATGAAGTTTTAATGTTTCTCCGTCACTTACAACAATACCCGTACCTTCTTGCCCGCGATGCTGTTGGGCATGTAGTCCATAATATGTTAATTCAGCTGCTTTTTCATGACCCCAAATCCCAAACATTCAGCATTCCTCTTTTATGCTTTCGATTTTTAGAAAAACTTGCATTCGCTTGTTTCTAGCGAATGTTAGTTTTTCTTATACTTAGTCTTTAAAATTTTTTCTACTTCAAGATGCATCAAGCAAAATTTTATGCTTTCCTAACGTGCAATAAATTTGGAATTGCTTCTTTCCATAATTTATTGATTTGTTCAACGTCTTCGTTAATTACATTTTTATCATCTATAGTTACCGTAAATTTACCGTTATCTGTTACAGCACCAATTTGCTCTGCATTAGCAAACAATTGTTCGAATTTTTCTTTGTTTTCATTTTTTACCGTTACGATAAACCTTGATTGTGATTCACTAAATAATCCGATTGTTGGGTCACCAGCAAGTTCTACCTGAGCTCCTAGCCCTTTTCCATTAAAAACACTTTCAGCTAGCGCAACAGCAAGTCCACCTTCTGCCAAATCATGTGCAGATTCAACCAGTCCTAGATGAATTGCTTCTAACAGTTGCTTTTGACGATTTGCTTCTATCTCTAAATCAATTGCTGGTGCTTTACCAGAGTAGCTGCCTTCGATAATATTTTGTAATTCGCTTCCACCAAACTCTGCATGGGTTTCACCGATAACATAAATAGCATCTTCAGCACGTTGGAAATAACTTGGTGTCACATTTTTAGTTGAATCTACAAGTCCCACCATCCCAATAATCGGTGTTGGCATAATTGCTTCTCCCTCTGATTGATTGTATAGAGAAACATTTCCACTAATGACAGGCGTTCCAAGAGCAAGACAAGCCTCGCTTATTCCATCAATACTTTTCTCCATTTGCCAAAATACTTCCGGGTTTGTCGGATTACCATAGTTCAAGCCATCTGTTATAGCTAATGGCTTCGCACCGGAACAGACAATATTACGAGCAGCTTCAGCAACAGCAATCTTTCCACCAACCTCTGGATCTAGATAAATATAGCGAGAATTACAGTCGGTTGTAATGGCAATAGCTTTATCTGTGCCTTCAATTCGAACGATAGCTGCATCTGAACCTGGTCCTGCAATTGTATTGGACTGTGCTTCTGTATCAAATTGCTTATATGCCCATTCTTTACTAGCGATAGTTGGTTGTTGTAATAATTTCCTTAACATTTCTTGATGATTTTCCACTGTTGGAACATTATTTTTCATTGCATTAAATTCCTTGAAATATTGGGCTTCTGTTGATGGCAAGTGATAAACTGGTGCATCTTCTGTTAATGCGTCAACCGGAATATCTGCCCATACTTTTCCGTTTTGTTTAATACGAAATGCCTTCTCTTCAATAACCTGACCAACAGCTACTGCTTCAACATCATGTTTCTTGAAAATATCAAGGATTTCTTGCTCTTGTCCTTTTTTGACGACGAGCAGCATCCGTTCCTGAGACTCAGACAGCATGATTTCGTAGGCGTCCATATTTTCTTCACGCTGTGGTACAAAGTCAAGATTCATTTCAATCCCAGTACCTGCTTTACTTGCCATTTCACTTGCAGATGACGTTAAACCAGCAGCACCCATATCCTGAATACCAACAAGTGCATCAGAATGAATCACTTCTAAACAGGCAGCAATTAGTTTCTTTCCGATATGCGGGTCACCTATTGCTACTGCTGATGTATTATCCTTTTCCCCTTCAACAACATCTGATGAAAAGGTTGCCCCGTGAATTCCATCTCTTCCAGTTGATCCCCCGGCATAAATGACTGTATTTCCGACACCAGCTGCGATTCCTTTTTGAACATCGTCATGGTTTACAAGACCTACTACCATTGCATTGACAAGCGGGTTTTCTTTATAACTTTCGTCAAACTGAACTTCCCCACCAACTGTTGGCACTCCAGCCACGTTTCCGTAGCTTGCAATCCCACGGATAGATTCAGAAAATAACATGCGTGTATGATCCGTCGTTAAGTTTCCAAATCTTAGTGAGTTCATTGAAGCAATTGGTTTTGCCCCCATGGAAAAGACATCACGGAGTATTCCTCCAACACCTGTCGCAGAACCTTCGAATGGTTCTACAGCGGAAGGACTATTATGACTTTCAATCTTAAATACAACTGCCTGATTATCACCAATATCTACAACCCCGGCACCTTCACCAGGTCCTTGAAGAACATGTTCTCCTTCTGTAGGGAATTTCCTTAATAATGGTTTTGACGTTTTATAGCTGCAATGTTCAGACCACATCACTGAAAAAATACTTGTTTCTGTATAGTTCGGATGCCGTTCCATTTTTTCCTTTACCAAGCTGTATTCTTCGTCACTTAAACCTAATTCTTTATATAACTGTTCTGCTTCAATTTGCTCTGGCTTAATATTTTTAATATCCATTATTTCGTTCCCTCCATCTATTTCATTCTTCAGTGGTTGTAGAGACATTTTAAAATGATAAGCATAATAAAATATCTTTTCGATTGTACTAGCTAATTAGTCCATGAACAGCTTGAACTTTTCAAGCTGTTTCTGTACTGCATCTTTATTCTCTGCAATAAATGTAATATGGCCCATTTTCCGCTTTTCTTTTGGCTCTGCTTTGCCATACAAATGCACAAATCCATCCTCTGCCTGTGGTAATGCCTTCAGTACGCCATCCATATCTACCCCTAATATATTGATCATTACGGTTGGCATAAGTAATTTGATCTCTGTCAATGGGAGTCCGCAGATTGCACGGATATGCTGCCCAAATTGAGAAATATTACAAGCCTCAATTGTATAATGTCCGGAGTTATGTGGTCTTGGTGCCATTTCATTCAAGAAAATGCTATCTCCTCGAACAAACATTTCAATTGCAAATGTACCAACGATATTCATTTTGTCTGCCAGTGTCTTTGCCGCTTCATATGCTTTGTTTTGGACATCGACACTGATCTCTGCCGGGACTGTTGTTTGATACAAAATATGGTCCCGGTGATCATTTTCTGCAATAGGGAAGAAGGTAATCTTTCCCGTAGTAGATCTTGTAAACACGACAGATATTTCTTTATCAAAAGTGATCCACTGTTCAATAATGCAATATTCATTTTCCTCAGCAAATACTGCGGCCTGTTCACTATCATCCTGTGAATTTAATTTAATTTGCCCTTTACCATCATAACCACCACGGCAAGTTTTAATTACAGCCGGAAAAGTAAATTCCTTTAATGCTTCTCTGCATTCCGTAGCATTTTTAACAATTGCAAAAGCAGGAATTGGGAGATCAGTATTTTTCATTAACTGCTTTTCTTTTTCACGGTTTTGCGTAATTTCAAGGGCATATGTACCTTGCGGAAGTTTCCCCTTTTTTTCTATATATGCTGCTGCATGGAGATCAACATTTTCAAATTCATAGGTTACAACGTCACTAACTTCTGTTAATTCCTTAATTGCATCCATATCATCATAGGGAGCGGTTATTTGAATATCTGCTACCTGGGCAGTTGGACAATTTGGTGTTGGATCGAGGACAGCAATCTTATATCCCATATATCTGGCTGCAATTGCCATCATTCTGCCAAGTTGGCCCCCACCGATAATACCAATCGTTTGTGGCGGAAGGATTGTTTTACTTTTCTGCAAGATTTTCCCTCATTTCCGAGACGCTAGCTCGCATTTTTTCGCGATAATTCTCAAGATTTGTTGCTGCTGATTCATCAAAAGTACCGATGATTTGTGCTGCAAGGATTCCAGCATTAATTGCTCCAGCTTTACCAATTGCCACTGTCGCTGTTGGAACTCCACCAGGCATCTGTACAATGGAAAGTAACGAATCCAATCCATTTAGCGCTTTACTTTGAACAGGAACTCCAATAACTGGCAACGTCGTCTGTGATGCAACCATACCAGGCAGGTGTGCAGCACCCCCAGCCCCAGCAATAATTACCTTTAACCCACGATTCCGAGCTGTTTTTGCATAGGTAAACATCTCATCCGGTGTACGATGTGCTGAAATGACATCTTTT
Organism: Oceanobacillus rekensis; assembly: GCF_002153375.1. Classification (GTDB taxonomy): domain Bacteria; phylum Bacillota; class Bacilli; order Bacillales; family Amphibacillaceae; genus Oceanobacillus; species Oceanobacillus rekensis. The sequence continues at coordinate 129,139 of NZ_MTBQ01000007.1, read as the reverse complement.
TCATAGGTAATGTTCAATTCTTCAAGTACTTTACATGTATGTTCCATTGTGTCCCAATCGGAGATACTTCCCATAATAACGCCAACATTTGCCATCAAATCCCTCTTTCCACTTTATTATTCACTCATAAAAGAAGCCTATTCCTCTCCCTCATAATGAGAGAAGATGAATAGACTTTAGCTTTCGAAAACATTTAAATCGAAGTCAAAAAGAAGAGTAAAAAATAACCGGAATTAGCAACTTGTCATTTTTACCGGCCTTCTTGATCATTCATTTAAACAGATTATTGCATTTATGCAATAAATCATCCTCCCTCATAGTCCAGCATTTTATGGTGCTGGGTAGAAACTTCCGAGCCATATTCTCAGTAAATATATGAGGTACCGTATTTAATTGTCGAATTAAGCATAACAAATCAATAGCAAAAAATCAATAAATTAACGAACATTTTTTATTATATTTCAACCAACGTTCGGCTTTTGAGCAAACACATCTTTATAAGATGTAAAAAGAGCATATCAATACGATATGCTCTTGACGAAAGTCATTTTTCCCCTGGCTTCGATTCCGGACCAACATCCGGTTGCTGTACAACTGGCTTATCTTCACTTACTTTCTTTTTCTTCGGCTTCATCAAGCTGCCTTTTCGCACTTGTTTCACCCAGAATCCACCATAAATTTGCTTTGGTTCATAGGAAATGATAAATGCCTTTGGATCAATCTCCTTAATCATTTCATAAAGTCGCAATTCATATTTTCTTGGTGTCAGAATTTGCATAGATAAACGGTCCCCATCCATTCCATAGGAAGACCAGCTTGTTACACCATATCCTTTTTCCCTTATTTTTCTTGTGAACTTAAGATCTGGATTTGATGAAACCACATTTACCGTTATGTAGCCAAGTGCAAGTTTCTCTTCAATTTTGGTTCCTACAATGACACCAGTTCCGAATCCAATCGCATATGCAACGAGGTTTTGGATTTCATTTAAATTATCTAACACAAGTCCAAGTCCCACAACATAAATAACAATTTCAAACATACTTACAAATGCAGCTATATACCTTCGACCCTTTAATGTAAGAATCATACGTATCGTTGATAATGTTACATAGACGACATTAATTACGAATATAATTGCGACCATTACAAATGCATTACTAAGCAAAATAATTCCTCCCTATATTGCTGATGACATAAGGATAACGTAAATATTATGTTTAATGTGGAAATTTCTATCATTTTAAAAAAGTAATTTTTATTTATTTGGCCCAAAAACCCGCTTCTCCACATTCGAATCTTGACCGCGTAATCTTTTCTGTAATGTCCGCTTCCAATTTCCTGCTAATAAGTCACAGGATGCAAGATCATCTGCTAAACGTAGATCATCTTTATATACATGCATTACTTCATTACATGCAGCAATCGACCATTGTGGATATGGTCGTTCGATTAACTCCATATCGGATCCAGCTTGGACATGACCTTCTTGCAATACGCGGAAATACCAGCCAGTTCGGCCACTTTGTTGAATACGTAATATGAAATCCATGACTTGAACACGACGAGCCGGCTTCCAACAAGGCTGGCGCGGCTGTGAAACTTGAATAATTGCATCACCAATCTTGTATGTATCACCAATACAAACCGTAAATTCATCCATTTCCAGAACAGCAAAATTCTCCCCCATCGTTCCCATATCAATGGAATCGGAATCTAGCTCTTCTTTCCAGAATGTATAGTGTTTAATCGGGTAGGCAAATACAGCTTTTTCCAATCCACCGTGATTCTTTTTATCTGCAACTTCATCTCCTGAAAATCCCATTTTACTTAACCAGATTTTTTCATCCGTTTCGTTTTTAAATATGCCACTTTCCCAAGGTCTATCCATCCTATCGGTAGCATTTTCCTTGCCGGTTTGCTTCACTTTACCGATAAATAATTTATGTACATATGGTTCATCCATTATCTCACCTGCTTTAGATTATGTTATATTATAATATACTTGAATATTATAACGATAACAATTAACTGGGGGATATTCAATTGACTAAAACTAAAAAAGCAACATTTGCAGGTGGCTGTTTCTGGTGTATGGTCAAACCATTCGATCAGTGGGATGGCGTACATCGTGTGATTTCTGGATATACAGGCGGTCATATTGAAAAACCATCCTACGAGGAAGTTAAGCTTGGAAATTCTGGACATTATGAAGCTGTGGAAATTACCTATGATTCGGAAAAGATTACTTACGAGACCATTGTAGACCTATATTGGAAACAAATTGACCCGACAGATGACGGTGGGCAATTTCAGGATCGCGGTGACCAATATCGAACAGCAATCTTTTATCATGATGATGAACAAAAGAGGGTTGCAGAAGCTTCCAAGCTGGAATTAGCTGGCAGTGGGAAATTTTCCAAACCAGTTGTTACTGAAATCCTTCCAGTAAAAGTCTTTTATCCTGCTGAAGATTATCATCAGGATTTTTATAAAAAGAGTAAGAAGGACTATGAAGCAGATCGAGCGAAATCCGGTAGAGATGAGTTTATCGACACTGTATGGAAGTAACAAGTTTACAAGTTAGAACGGAGCCAAACAATCAGGCTCCGCTTACTATTTCCTTACATGCGTCAATAAAACCTCGATAAATATTAAGCGAAGGATCATCTTTTACATCTACCATTCCCTCTGGATGCCATTGTAAACCAAGAACAAATGGATGGTTCTTACTTTCAATTGCTTCAATAACACCATCACTTGCCTTCCCACTAATTTGAAAATTTTCAGGAACTGCTCTATTTGCCTGATGATGATAACTGTTTACCCGGAATTTACTTTTACCTGTCAACCGGTAAAGCAATGTTCCTTCCTCAACTTGGACGAAATGGGAGCAATAATCAAATGGTGCTTTTTGTGAATGCTGCAACAGCTCTTTATCCATTTGCGAATAAATATCCTGGTACATATCACCACCCACAGCAATATTTAATATCTGACTTCCCCTGCAAACTCCTAGGATTGGTTTTTCCTTTTCAAGCATTTTCTTCATCATAGCTAATTCTGCTTGATCCCGTTCAGGAATGATGGTTCCAAGCTTTGAGTGGGGTTCTTCGTTAAAGAGGATTGGGTCAATATCGTAGCCACCTGTAGCATATAACCCATCGATTCGCTCTGTGATCTGATTTATTTCCTGATCATTCGCTAAATAAGGCAGAATAATAGGGATTCCTCCCGCTTTCTGAATCGCCTTCACGTTTCTGTTTGCTACAGAGTAATAGGCCCGATTTGTTTCCATCGATGCTGTAATACCAATTATCGGTTTCATTAAACTTCCCTCTTTTCTATACATATGCTATACGTTTCATTTATTATTCTTTATAGAACCATTTTGTCCTGCTTCATTTGTTAATAAGTTTTTCCATACAAGTATTTAACTCTAAAGAATCATGATATAGTAAGAAAATGAAATTTATACTAATGCACTTGTTCATGATAGATTTCCTGAATAGTCATTGTGATCAATTCATCGTTTTAAAAAGTACATGGAGAGGGAGAACTGAATAATTTTGTCTAAGAAAGAATCGCTCATACCTTTAAAAACGCTGTTTATTAGCTTTCATGCTTCCAATACAATTCTTATTAGTTTTCTACCGTTGTATTTGCAATTCCGTGGCTTGAACGGGACACAAATCGGTTGGGTTCTTGCTGTTGAATCACTTGCATCCATACTTGCGCAGCCTTTTTGGGGCTATTTAAGTGATAAATATAAAACAGTTAAAAAAATCTTATTTATTTGTATTATTGGTCTGCTGATAGGAAGCACCATTTTCTTTCAAATGGATACATTACCTACTATCTTAGTAATGGGAGCAATATTCTACTTTTTCGCCACTCCAGTAGGTGCACTTACGGATAGTCTCGCACAACGACGATCAATGGAATTAAATGTCTCATTTGGTTCTATACGCATGTGGGGATCTGTCGGCTTCGCCATATCATCACTCATTGTGGGCGAAATTCTCTCAAGCTTCGGAATCGAATATATGGGTTGGGCATATTTAGTTTTTGGTATGTTAGCATTAATGACTCTTTTCCCATTAAAGGATGTTAAAGTTGATGCCACACCAGTCCGAATAAAAGACTTAACAAGGATTGTAACAAATAAGCCTTTTTTAATCTTTTTATCTGTTATTGTTTTTATTACCGTTACACATCGGATGAATGATTACTACATGGCATTATACATTACGGAACTAGGTGGAACGGAAAGTTTAGTTGGTCTGGCCTGGTTTGCTGGTGTTATTGCGGAAGCAGCAGTCTTTGCACTTGCTGGTTTCTGGTTTAGGAAGTACCATTCCATGATATTCATCATCGTTGCTTCCATTTTGTATACAGTTCGCTGGTTTTTATATGTCGCTGTTGATGATCCGATGATGATTGTTGCACTACAATTTATGCATGGATTAACCTTTGGTGTATTTTACACGGCTGCATTTGATTACGTGACAAGATTAATCCCAACATTTTTACAATCGACCGGACATCTCGTATTTTTCTCCGTATATTTTGGCTTCTCAGGGATTATCGGATCACTTGCAGGGGGCTCAATTATCGAGAACTTTGGCGGAGAATCGATGTACTTGTTTATGGGATCCCTAGCTGCAGTAGGAACGGTCTTAGTTATTGTCTATCATGTGCTACCGTACGGCAAAGAAAATATTGCCCGTAATAATGAATAAAAAAATAGGAACTGTGGATTGGATAACAGTTCCTGTTTTTATTTACTTTTATTAATTTTCTCTTCAATAGAATGACCAAATTGTAAAGGTAAATTATTATAGTTGCTTTTAATCTTTTCATATATTAGTCTCGCTTCTGCTTCATCATATAAAAGTGAAGTTTTATTGCAATCTATCATCATATCGATCCACTGCTCACCATCTTCAATTATTCCATATGCTAATGCTTCACGAATAGCTCCTCTTGACTTCTAATATCACCTATACCTGTAAATTCCAGATACATTTTCATAAGTTTTAAAGCTTAGTTCAAAGGTAAACTCGGGAACGTTGGATGACTCCATCAATAATAATATCTTCTAAAAGCACAATTCCCATTAGGATACTGTGCTATCTTTGGCATTGCTGAACTTCTCCTTCAGTGCAGCTTTATTTATTTTACCGACATGGGTTTTCGGCAGTTCTTCTATTATGATGAATTTTTTGGGAACCTTGTATCGGGATATCTTTTGGCTAGAATGCAATTCAAGTTCCTTTGGTGTTATCTCTGATTTGGTAACAACAAATGCCACGACAATTTCACCCCACTTTTCATCTGGCAAACCAATGACTGCAGCTTCATCAACAGCCTGATGGGATTCAATCCAATGTTCCACTTCCAGCGGATATACATTTTCTCCACCGGTAATAATCATGTCTTTCTTTCTTCCGACAATGTATACAAAGCCCTCTTCGTCCTTTCTGGCAAGGTCCCCAGTATGGATCCACCCATCTTTAATCGTTTCCTTTGTCTCCTCCGGTTTATTCCAATAGTACTCAAATCCGTGGTTTCCCCGTATCAATAACTCACCGACTTCCCACGGCTTTGCCACTATACCGCCTTCTCCAATAATTTCTATATCATTGAAGATCATTGCTTTTCCTACAGAGCCTAGTTTACGTACTGTATCTTTCGGATCGATATAAAAGTTATTCGGACCTGCTTCCGTTAAACCATAACCTTCTTTAAAAGCAAGCCCTTTTTCAGAAAAAGCCTGATATATTTTGAGTGGGCACGGGGCACCTCCGGACACAAAAACCTTCATATCCGGGAAACTAGATTGTTTAAACAAATCAGTCTGAATGATCATATGGTACATGGTCGGTACAAATAATACGACTGTACATTTGTATGTAATAAGATCTTCAACCGCTTTATTGGGTTCGAATTCAGAAGATAGTACGACCCTTCCACCAACCAATAATAAGGGCAAGGAATGTACATTTAATCCACCCGTATGAAACATGGGCAAGCATGTCAATGTCGTATCATCCTGATTCAGATTCCAGCTAATTATTGTATTCAGGGCATTCCACAAAATGGAGCGATGCGATAAGACAGCACCTTTAGGACGGCCAGTGGTTCCTCCTGTATAGATCATTGCTAAAGGTTCTTCCTCTTTTAATTGGTTATCTATGGTGAATGATTCGGATTGCAAATGGTTCAGATAATCATTGTGATCAATCATTATCAATTCTGATTTTGTATCAATTGATTTTATTTTATCTTCGAATAACGGGTCAATTCCAATCATCCTTGGATCACAGTCTTTAATGACGTATTCCAGTTCAGCCTCAGCCAATCTCCAGTTTAGTGGGATAAAGATTGCACCTATCTTAATGGCAGCAAAGAGGAAGTCAAAAAAACTTATGTGATTTGGAGCAAGTATCGCCACCCGATCCCCTTTACGGATTCCTTTTGAATAGAAATAATTCCCAACTCTAGTGGCGCGTCGATGAAGCTCGGCGTATGTCCACGAATCATTTGTATCTGAATCGATAATTGCTATTTTATTTGGTGTCAGACTAACTCGACTTTCAAACCAATTAATATCATAATTCATTCTCCCGATTCCTCCCCGTCAATCCAAACTTTGCCTTACTTAGTTGTATTAAGTATATGAATCGATAGTTACAACACAGTTACATTTGAATTTTGGGATAGCTTCTAAATCAGCACTTCCTGTACCATGATTGTCGATCTCTACCTCCTCTCATTCAATTAACTTTAATAAAGAGGCTCTTATCTTAATGTCAGTAGTTCAGATAACGTATGTAGAGAAAAACTTAAATTCGCAACAATATTCTCACCTTAATTAACCATATAAAAACGCTCGGACTAAAAATCCAAGCGTTTCTCTAGTTTAACTTTTGTCTTATTCAACTAAATTCACCAGATAAGACAATTAACATTTCCTATATGAAGCTTTCGCTTGTATTTTTATCTTATTTGATGGTTCATGAGCTCTATGAGTGACCGTTTCCTTGTATTTTTGTCTTGTTCGGTCGTTCATCAGCTCTATGAGTGACCGATTTCTCGTATTTCGGCCTTGTTCGGTCGTTCATCAGCTCTATGAGTGACCGATTTCTCGTATTTCGGCCTTGTTCGGTCGTTCATCGGCTCTATGAGTGACCGATTTCTCGTATTTCGGCCTTGTTCGGTCGTTCATCGGCTCTATGAGTGACCGATTTCTCGTATTTCGGTCTTGTTCGGTTGTTCATCGGCTCTATGAGTGATCGATTTCTCGTATTTCGGCTTTGTTTGGTCATTCATCAGCTCTATGAGTGACCTTACTCTTGTATTTTTTCGTTGTTTGGTTGTTCATCGGATTTATGAATTACATTTTTCTGAGCGCTTGCCAGGTGACCGATTCCATTTGCTGACCCTGTTATAATCGAAATTTTGTTCTGCAACGGGTATTTACGATTCATTCCCCTCTCCCATTAAAAAATCCTCCATCGTATGCAGTAACTGTTCCAAATCATCGATATGCGGGGAGTGTCCACAGCCCTTCAGTTCTTTATAAACAGCACGTTCACCAAAGTCTTCTATCAGTTCATCTGTCATTTGTTTTGTCACAACCATATCATGCTCTCCCCATAGGATCATTACAGGGATACGGATATCTTTCACCTTGTTCTCACCTGCTACGAGTCCATTATGAACATCGCTAATATTAAATATGTTCAATGCCCGATAGCATTCTGCTAGATTACGTTGTGTTGTCATGTCCTCCAAATATTTTTGATACCTGAACGGATCCGGTTGATTTTTAACATAAATGGTCATATCCCATATTTGCTTTAAAAAGGCATAATTCAGCGTATCATATGCCGTTTGGATAATTTTTGTCTTATCATCATCACGTACTTCTTCCAAGGTTTTTAATCGATTGTTGATATCCGGTAGTCCATCCTCACCTACCGGATAAAAGGCATATCCTCTGGAAGACCCTGAAGCAAGTAAAACTAAGCGATTACAATAAGCTGGATAATCAGCACAGAATTGCTGACAAACCATTCCACCTAAAGACCAACCGACCAATGCAAAATCCTTTAAATCCAATTCATCTGTAAACAGTTTTAAATCGTCTGAGAAGTCTTTAATACTTGAAATCGGATGTTGATAACTGGATTCCCCATACCCTCGTAAATCTACCGCATACACCTTATAATCCTGGGAAATATTTTCGATTACGATATCCCAATGAACAGAGGATGTCATGTTGCCGTGTACGAGTACAACAACCTTATGGCCACCTTCTCGCTCTCTGTATGCTATTGATTCCCCATTGGATAATGTTACTTTTTTTAAAACTACGTCTGTCATTCTAACGACCTCCTATTAGTTACCCCCATTTAATAACATTTGCTCCCCACGCATAGCCAATCCCGGCAGAAACCAGTACGACTATATCACCATCTTTTAATTTCCCTTGCTGTTCGGCAAGTTCCAGTGAAATAATTTGATCCATCTGACCAATGTGCCCAAGGTTTTCCAAATAGATTGACTTATCATGGTCCACGCCAAGTTTATCCAGGACATTAAGATGGGCAGATCGCTTCATATGAAGCATGGCAACATAGTCTATGTCTTCTTTCACATACCCACTTTTATACAATGCTTTCTCGATACAAGTAATAAAATTTGCCATTGATTTTTCTTCCAATCGCCGTTTCATACCAGTCGGATCTAACACGTCAAATTGATAAAGCCCAGCTTCTAACGTTTCCTTTGTAATTGGATTCTTTGTTCCACCTGTCGTAACAACTACATCTTCAGACAATGCCCCATCTGTCATTAAGTGCGTCCCAAGCAAGTTATTTTTTTCATAACCTTTTTGAAGTATGATTGCTCCACCACCCGCTCCAAGATTGAACATAAACCTCGTGTTGGCATTCTTGTAATTAATAAAGTCACCATTACGATATCCACCAGCTAAAAGCACTGTTTTTATTTCCTGATCAGCAGTCATTAAATCTTTTGCCAGCTTTAGTGCCATGATTGTCGTCCCGCATCTTAATGCTGTGTCAAAGGACCATGCATGTACTGCACCAATCTCGTGTTGCAATTTTATTCCCGCTGTCCAGAGGGGGTATTCTTTATGTTCTTCACCAATATAAATAACGAGATCAATCACTTTTGGGTCAATTCCAGCCTTCTCAATCGCTCTCTTAGCAGCAAGAACACCCATATAGGCCGTGTGATCATCTTCTGCAGGTATCGTTTTTTCCTTTATACCTAGCTTTTGCTCGACAACGTCAACCGGAAGTCCTGCAAGACCAGCCAATTCATTTGAAGACATTCGTTTTTCAGGGAGATAGACCCCCGTACTGACAATTCCAATAGCAACCATATTAAACACATCCTTTTATTTTCCAACTGTTTTACGACTATTCCGTAATCCCTTTATGGAACGATTCATAAATTTAGACTGGAGAGTACCAATTATTCCTAATGGGAAAAATATAACAACTAAAATATATACCGTTCCATAAAGAATGATCCAACGTTCAAATATCCAATGGACATCGGATAAACCAGATAACCAGTGATGGGCAAGTTCAACAAGACCAGCTCCCAAAATCGGCCCGACTAACGTGCCAACTCCACCAATAATCGTCATTAGCAACACATCGATTGTTAGATCAGTAGCAAACACACCTGTATTAACAAAACGGAGGGACAGCGCGTATAAAACCCCTGCAATACTGGCAACAACTCCCGCTGCAACACTTGCAATAACTTTGTAATGCAGTACTTTATACCCTAATGATTCAGTCCGTGCTTCATTCTCGCGTATCGCCATTAATACTCTGCCAAAAGGAGATTTTGTAAAACGTCTTAATCCGAAGAATAATAGGACTAAAGAAACCAAACAAAGTACGTATAGATGATGGGAGTCACGCAATATTTCTGGAAGCCGAAACGTAAATCCGTCGTTTCCTCCTGTAAGTGAACGCCACTTTTCAGCTGCCACCAGAAATAGTCCGGCAAGTGCTAGAGTCAGCATGGCATAGAAATGACTCTTTAATCGAAGTGTTAATGCTCCAACAATAAAACTTACGATGGAAGCAATAACAACAGCTACCAATATCGCTACAAAAAAAGACAACACGGTAGCATCCATGCGATCCATAACAATAGCGGTTGAATACGCACCAATCCCAAAAAACATCACATGTCCAAATGAAATAATACCTGTGAAACCTAGCAATATATCATAACTCATTGCAAAGATCGCAAAAATAAATATTTGTATAATAATAAATTGCATACTCCGTCCAGTTATGATAAACGGAACGATAAATAATAATAAACCGATGATGATAAAAATCCAAGTACTCTTCTCCACATTACGGATATTCAATTACCTCACCCCTTTCCGAATAATCCTTGTGGTCTGAAAATCAGGACAACAGTCATTAATAGCATATTTACCGCAAGCGATAGTGCTGGAACATAATAAGCCATAAATGCCTGTGCCAATCCTACTAGAATTGCTGCAAAAAGAGATCCCGAGAAACTGCCCATTCCACCAATAACTACTACAATAAAAGCAAGGATTGAAAATTCAAGTCCCATTTCGGCATAGATAACTCCCGAATACACTGCATGCAATATTCCGCTTAATGCTGCCATACCAGATCCAACCATAAAAACGAGCATGAATACAAGTTTTATATTAATACCAAGGGATTGAACCATTTCTTTGTTCATCACTCCCGCCCGGACGATTAACCCGACTCGAGTACGTTTTAAAATAAATGATGAAACGATAAAAATAAGTAAACCGACTGCAATAATAAATAGTCTATACTTTATAAGTACGATATCTCCGACTAGGAAACTGCCCTGTAGAATTTCAGGAGGGAATACAGCCTTCTGATCTGGACCAAATACAACCTTTATAAATTCCTGTAAAACGAGCATAAAACCGAGTGTAATCAGAATCTGCTGAATATGATTTCCGTAAACAGGCCTTATAATTAGCCTTTCCGTTACGAGACCAAGCAATAAACCAGTTATGATTGCTATAATAATCCCCACAATGAAACTGCCTGTCATCTGAAAGCTCCATACACCAGTGTAAGCTCCCCATATAAATAGTCCACCATGTGCGAAGTTCAATACACTCATTAAGCCGAATATTAATGTTAAACCTGCTGCAAGAAGGAAGATCAACATACCTGTCGCAAGTCCATTAACGGTTAAACCAATGATTAAATCCATATGTCTATCCTCCTCCCTATGATATACCGAGGTATTTTTTCATTAATCCCTTATCATTCTTCAATTCTTCCATTTGTCCCTCATGCACCGTTTTACCGTCGTCGATAATGAAAAATTGATTTCCTATTTTACTTGCCATCATAAAGTTCTGCTCAACAAGCAAAATGGTTGTATTTTCTTTCATTTGTTCAATCGATTCAGTAACTTTGTCTACAATAATTGGTGCAAGGCCTTTACTTGGCTCGTCGATTAGCAGCAGTTCATTCTTATTCACATATGCACGTGCAATGGCGAGCATCTGTTTTTGCCCACCACTTAACGCACCTCCTGGTTTTTTCCAAAACTTCTTCAGATCCGGAAATAACTCAAGTACCCATTCCATTCGTCTCGTTGTTTCCTCATCCTCTTTCTTCATCGCAACTCTCATATTCTCACCAACTGTTAATTCACCAAAAATACCTTGGTCTTCCGGCACATAACCAATACCTAAATTCGCTATTTTGTGGGGTGGCAAATCGTTAATTTTTTCATCTTTAAATCGAATCGTTCCTTTACTAACTTGATTGAGCCCCATGATTGTACGTAATGTAGTGGTTTTCCCAGCGCCGTTTCTTCCTAGTAATACTGTCACCCCGCCTTTTTTTACACCAAAATTGATTCCTTGCAAAATATGAAACTTCTGGATATGTGCTTCCACCTGGTTTAATTCAAGTAAGCTGTTCATTGTAACTACCTCCTAAATAGGCAGACTGAACCGTCTCATTTTCAACTATTTGTTCTGGAGTTCCTTGAGCAATCAACTCTCCGTGGTATAAAACAAGCACCTCATCAGACATGTCCATAATCATATCCATTTTGTGCTCAATTAGAACGATGGTGCGATCTTCCTGTCTTTTAATCTCCTTAATAACTTCGATGATGGCTGGTACCTCTTCCAGGGACATTCCTGCTGTCGGTTCATCGAGCAATAGAATTTCTGTTTCCAGAGCGAGCAGCATGGCAATCTCCAACTTTCTTTTTTCTCCATGGGCCAAATGGACAGCAATGGATTTCGCCTTATCTTTCAAGTAGACTCTTTCAAGCAGTTCATGTGCTTTATCTTCAAATTGTTTGTAATGGAGAAAGTGAGCGATCATCTGGTAACGAACCTTTGCTTGGGACTGGACAGCTAAGCGAACATTTTCCAGTACCGTTAGATTCGGAAAAATATTAGTAATCTGAAAAGACCTTCCAATGCCTCTTCTTGTTCTTTCAGTAGTTGGAAGCTTTGTTATATCTCGGCCTTTATAATAGACGGAACCAGTTGTTGGAGAAAGTTGCCCGCTAAGCAGATTAAAAAAAGTGGTTTTTCCTGCACCATTCGGACCAATAATAGAGGTGAATTTCTTTTCCGTTATTTGGACAGACACGGAGTTTACAGCCACATGCCCTCCAAAAGCGATGCTTAAGTCTTTTGTTTCCAATATTGTTTTCATCGTCTTCCTCCTCTAATGCTTGATGAAGAACATACCCTTACCAACAAACAAGGAGGTAAGGGTAATGTTCTAAATCGATTATTACTCATTCATAATTGGTGGTGCTGTTTCTTCCGGTGTTAGTATTCGATTTAATACTGGAACAGGATAATCCACTTCATCACTTTCTTCTAATGTAATGGAGTACATTTCCTGCAATGCCTGATGGTCTTCTGGACGGAAAGTCATGGTACCTTTCGGCGTATCAAAGCTCATTCCTTCCATCACTTCAATCAAAGCATTCGCATCTGCTTCACCTTCATTTTTGTTAAGCGCTTCCACAATTGCAATGGCTGCACTCATTCCACCTGGAGTAAATAGATCAGGAACTGCTCCATCAAAACGTTTCTTATGTTCCTCAACCAACCAATCATTCACTTCATTATCCGGCAATGTATGGTAGTAAACAGTAAATCCTTCCATTCCTACTAATTGAGTCATTGTAGCAAGTGCAGCGATATCTGGAGCACCTGTTGTAATTTGGATACCTTGGTCCTGCAATCTCATATCAGAGATCTGATTCCAAGGTGAATTTGCTCCAGACCATACAACAAATAAGTAATCTGGGTCTGACTCAATTATTTTTTGGATATTTGCTGTAAAATCTGTTGCAGCCTGATCCGCATATTCCTCATGGACAATATCTGCTCCCAAGTCTTCTGCAGCTGCCACAAATGCCGCTACACCATCATGTCCAAATGAATAATCAGGTGCCAGTGTCGCAATTTTGACACCTTCCCCTGCAATAGACGCTGCTGCTGCAACCGCATCCTGTGCTGAATTCCTTGCAGTTCGGAAAATGTAATCATTGTATTCGGATCCCGTAATGCTATCAGCCGCTGCAGGTTCAACAACCATAATTTTCTCGTATTCTTCAGCCAAAGGTGTCACCGCCAACGTATCACCAGAACTGGAGGAACCTACGAGAAAATCAACTTCCTTATCTTCTAGCAGACCAATTGCTTTCTGGCGTGCAACTGTGGGATCTGTTTCTGTATCTTCAAAGAAAACTTCAATTTTCTTGCCGGCAACCTCCATTGTTCCATCTGTAGCATATTCGAGTCCTAATTCAAAACCCTTCTTTGTCTGATCTCCATAGGCTTCCAATGCACCTGTCAAAGATGCTAACACTCCTATTTTGATTGTTTCTTGTGTATCCTCCGGTGTATCTCCAGATGAATCTTCTGAATTGCTGGATGCATCTTCACTGTCATTGCATGCTGCCAAAATACCAACAAAGAATAAAACAATCAATAGTGACCATATTCGGTTAACCTTCATAATTTCTCCCCCTCAAAATTTAATCACTTTACATACTGCTATCATAAATAGAAGAAGTTACAGGAAAGTTACAAACAGGTTCTTCACCCAAACCAACGTAGTGCAGTTGCTGCCCATGTATAACCGGTTCCAGCAGAAACGATGACCGCAATATCCCCTTTTTTCAGTAAACCACGTTCCTCTGCCAGGTATAAACCGTAGCATGGATCAAGAGCAGACATATGCCCATGATGTGTTAGATAAATGGCTTGTTCCTCTTTTATTCCCACATGATCAAGCATTTCCTTAAACATGGATTTTTTCGTATGGAGTGGTAAAAGCACCTTTAAGTCCTCCAATGTCAGCCCACTTCTCTCTAATGATTGTTTAATGACATTCGTAAAATTGGGAATCGATACAAGGTCCAAGCGCTCTTTCATACTGGCTGGGTTTGGCACATCAATATAGTGCATTTTTTGCTGAACTACTTCTGAGCTTACTGGATTTACTGAGCCACCTCCCGGAACAAGTACGTCTTTACTGAATGAACCATCTGTAATTATCGACGAAGCAAGAATTTCGCTCTTTGTCGCATTTTTCGTTACTAATGCAGCTGCACCACCATCTGCAAAATTAAACATAAACCTTGAACGAGGATTTTCATAGTTGATGGTCATTGATTCCTTCGTTCCACCAACAAGCAAAATATTGTCTAGTTTTTCATCAGAATAGAGCATATCCTTTGCAACTTTAACAGCTATCGGAAAACATGAACTAACATTCATCAGCTCAAAGGCATACGAATTGCTGGTTCCCAGTTCATGTTGTATTTTTGATGAAGCCGTCCAAATCTGATAATCTTTGAAAGGGCTCCCAAAATAAATTACAATATCTATTGTTTTCGGGTCTACTTTACTCAGAATCTTTTTCCCTGCAGCTATCGCTAAATCCGATGCATGCATATGGTCTGGTGCTATTCTTTTTTCAGATAGCCCAAACTTCTCTATAATTACCTGTTCTGGAATGGTAGTTTTAAGTGATAGTTCTGCTGCAGTTTCCTTCCGTTCAGGTTCATAAATACTGGTTGCCTGAATACCAATCATATATCTAGCTCCTTCTTTGGCAGTTTCATTACTCCCTCACCATCCAGGACAATACTCCCATTTTGATTTTTACAAGTTGTTTTTAACGTTATTAATCTATTATCCAACTCAATCACTTCTGCAAGAGCGGTTATCGTGTCACCTATATAAACAGGCTCCGTAAAATACAAGGTTTGCGAAACATAGATTGAACCTGGTCCCGGAATATGCATTCCCAATAATCTGGACAGGAAACTCGCTGTAAGTAATCCAAGGCTGATGCGCTTACGAAAAAATGTATTTTTGGCATATTCCTTGTCAACATGTATGGGATTATAATCGCCACTTAATCCTGCAAACATTACAAAATCTGTTTCCGTTACGGTTCTTGAAAAACTCGCTGAATCTCCAATTGCAAAGTTCATAACGATATCACCTCCAAAGTAAATTCTTATTTAATTCTTTCTTATCAATTTTTCCTGTTGCATTTTTAGGAATTTCCTCCACTACTATCACCTTTTTAGGTACTTTGTATTTAGCTATTTTCATGAGGCAATAGGATCTAATTTCCTGTTTACTTATTATTTCATCATTATTTAAGGAGACAAAAGCAATTGGAACCTCTCCCCATTTATCGTCTTCTACTCCGATTACAGCTACT
This sequence comes from Oceanobacillus rekensis, assembly GCF_002153375.1. Lineage (GTDB taxonomy): Bacteria > Bacillota > Bacilli > Bacillales > Amphibacillaceae > Oceanobacillus > Oceanobacillus rekensis. Next base: position 113,327 of record NZ_MTBQ01000007.1, on the reverse strand, counting down.
TCATTAATTTGCGGTAATTCGTTAATTATCTGTTCGACTTCTAATGGATATATATTTTCCCCTCCAGATATAATCATATCTTTCTTCCTTCCAGCGACGTATATGAATCCTTCCTCATCTTGTCTCATTAAATCACCCGAAAAAAACCAGCCATCTCGAATTGCTTCATTTGTTTTTCCAGGCAATCCCCAATACTCCTTCATGACATTCGGACCTTTTATGAGAAGTTCACCTACCTCTCCATTTTTAACTTGATTGCCTTCATTATCTACAATTAAAATGTCACAAAACATGACCGGCTTTCCTATAGAGCCCACTCTAGTTTGGTAATCTTCCCTGGAAAGCATGAAAATCGTTGGTGCAGTTTCCGTCATTCCCATTCCCTGTCCAAAAGGCAATCCCCTTTCTAAATAGGCGTTTATGAGTTCTTTCGGGCAAGGGGCGCCACCACTGTAAAACCATCTTACGGATGAGAAATTTGCAGTTTCAAATAAGTGATGTTTCCGGATAGCGTCATGTATCGTGGGCACTCCCATTACGATTGTTACACCAGTTTCTTCAATTATTTGGATTGTGTTGTCAGGATTAAATTTTCCAGGGATAATAACCGTACCGCCGGCAAGTAATGTTGGAAAGGCAAATAACCCAATTCCACCGATATGAAATAAAGGCAGAAGGACAATCACTTTATCCTTAGACGTAATGTCTATTGCATACTGGCAATTGATCGCATTCCAAAACATATTCGCCTGGGTTAACACAGCTCCTTTTGGTCTCCCGCTCGTTCCGGATGTATAGCATATGATAAAGGGATCATTTGCAGCATCTATTTTTACATGTTTTACTTTTATATCAAGACTGCTTTCTTCATCCTCAAAGTAGAAAGCGTTTTCAAATTTTATAAGATTGCAAATGGCATGATATAAATCAGCAGTTTCCTCCTCGTAAATGATTGTTTTGGTTCTACTATCGTTTAATTGAAATGTTAATTCCTGGGCAGTCAGCCGAATATTTAATGGCACTGCAATCAACCCAAGCTGAGCAATGGCAAAATAGGAAATCAGATACTCTTCACGATTATTGGAAAGGATAGCTATTCGTTCCCCTTTTTGAAGGAGATATTTCTTCTGAAGCAAAGCAGCCATCCATTCAACTCTTTCCGAAAGCTCTTTGTACGTATACTTATTTTTATCACTGATTAATGCGATACGTTCAGGTGTTATAAAAGCTCGTTTATGGATCCAGTAGGAAATAGGTTCCAATTATTTTACCTCCTGTCGTTTCAGACCATTAAAGATTACCTCCATAACCTCATCCAATACTTCATCAGGGACTAATCTCTCCTCCCAAAAAACCCAGCGCATCCCGATAAATTGACCGATTCCCATTAAGCAATAGGCAATCGTCTCTGGGGTCAAAGCTTTACATTCATGACTATCAACAGCTTCCTCGATCGATTTAATAAATCCATCTGCAATCTTCTCGTAATACCAACGATATAGATTCTTATCCACTAATACCGACTGCTGTACAATACTGTAAAAATTACGATGATTAATTACCCATTCGAAAAATGCGAGAAAGCCGGCCCGCTGTTTTTCTTCAAATGTTGTTTTTCCTTCCATTGCTAATTTAATCTGATGTCGAAAATTTGAACTCAATTGATAAACGAGTTCATCATATACTGACTTTTTCGTAGGAAAATAATTATAAAAAGTACCTTGTGCCACACCAGCCTTTACAGTAATTTCAACGATGGATGCTTCAAAATACCCCTTTTCACCGATAATCTCTTCTGCAGTATCTAAAATCTTCTGTCTTGTTTTCATACCTTTTGATGTTAACTGATTTTCTTTTATTCCTGACACATGAATCACCTCTCAGTTTTAGTTTATACAAAAATTTCAGATAAATTACAAGTGTTTTTCAAAAATACTACCTACAGATAAATAATTCATTTATCTTTCTGTCTTAGACCTCTATAACTTTTTCAAGACAAGCAACATGGTAAACTAAAATGCCTTAATCTGAATAGGTCCCTTAGGAGGTCACCTCTTCAAATTAAGACATATGTCAGTAAGTATTCAATTCTTCAGATTCCATTATCAACTGGTACATTTCTTTTGTGGATTCCATTGGTTCCACGCCAAGCTCCGTTTGCAGCGCATCACAGCACTTCCCATACCATTTCATTGCCTGCGGACGATTATTGTTCTGATAATAACTATACATTATCAGACGATAGGCCTCCTCCCAAGTACGATCAATAACCAAAATCTTTTCACACCAAGCCATACATTGGTTAAATTCCAACAAACGTACTGATACTTGAGCCATCTTCTCCGCACCTCTAAGATAAAGCTGTTGCAGCCGTTCTCTCTCCGTTTGACACCAGGATGTAAAGCGAAGGTCGGACAAGTATTCCCCATAATACAGTTTCAAGCCCTTCTCAAGTAATTCCATTGCATGTTTTGGATCCCTATCATCCATGCCTTTCATAACCAAGTCTTCAAACTGAATGCAATCCAATTCACACCCTGCATCCGGGTTTAATCCATATGCACTTCCTTCTCTCATAATAAAAAATGATTCCTCTCTTGCTTTCCTATGAGGCTCCAATACTTTCAATAAAGCATTAAGTGTTACTTTGAAACTTTTACTCACATTCGCTTCATCCTGATCCGGCCATAAAAATTGAAAGATCTCTTCCTTTTGTAAAAGTTTTTTACGGTTGGTTATAAGCAACTCAAATAATTCCTTAGCTTTACCCCGTTGCCAATCCTTGGGCTCTATTTGTTTCGTTCCAAGCCATATTTTAAATTGGCCAAGTGTACTTATCCGCAATGTATAACCTGGATGATTTTTAATCGATTCACTCAGGTTGAGTTCATACATTAACCTGGATACATATTGCGGTGCGATACCTAGCTCGTTTGCTTTTAATAACATTGGAGCAATATTTTGCATGTCTGTCGGCCCAAAGACTGTTTTTCTTTTCAGGAAAAATTCATATTCCTCTGTCTGCACTTCATGGAGAAAACGTTCCATCTCAAACTTAAATTGATCTTCCGCTTCATTTTCAAATGAAATGTAAGCATTCCAAAATGTGGTTACCATCATTCCATAGCGATCACCACAGGACTCCATATCAGACATTACTTGTTCATTCATTATCCAAGCCTGTTCGAAATTATGGTTATAAACCTCTGTTATCATCATACCAAGCTTAATCAGCGCACTTAACCAACGGTCGTTTACTTTTTCTGTTTCCTTCAACCCTTTAACCGCATAGTCCATGGCCCGGTTATAAACTTGCCGTTTGCCGTATAAAATGGAGAGACCCATATATGGTTCGGCCTTACCTCTTGAAATATTGATTTTACCCATCATTTCAAGCGCTGTTTCATAACATTGGATTGCTAGATTTGTATCATAATGGTCTGTCAATTGAACCGCATGCCCCATCCGTATCCAACCACATGCTTCCACAAATGGGGCTTGTATAGAAAGTCCTAGTTGAATCGCATCTGAAGCAAGCTGCTTACTTACTTCAGCATGACCCATAAAAGCTTCAATAATAGACAAAAGTAAATCTGTCTCACGGTGGGATTGCGGTAAATGTTTATGATTACTGGTATCGCTGTCCTTTTTTCTATTTAGCAGAATTTCTCTTGCCTTAACCAATCTTCCGGTACGCAGGTAAATTCTTGGCTGCAGATTACTTTCTTCCATCGGTAGGTTGAGTCGCTTTGCCCGTTCAAACCAAACTTCCGCCTTTGTTGCTTTGCCGGCATTCAATAAATTCTCCGCCATTAACAAATACAACTGAGCCATATCCTCAGGCAATCCCCCGGCTTTATCCCTGTAATGTATGGCTTGATTCACAAATCGTTCTGCTTGATCAGGCTGAATCGTATCCAGATAAATACGTGCCATCCCTTCCAAAGCCTGACTTCCGAGATAATGGTTTTCCTTTGTTTGTTCCGGCATTGAATGAATAATACGTTCATAATTATTCATTGCTAATTCATATAAGGATCGATAACGTTCAATCTCCCCTTGATAAAAATAAAGAACCTGCGTCTGTTCTTTATACTTATCTGGCAAATCCACCAATAAGTCATAGAGGGTATTAAGCCTTCCAGAACGCAGCATGTCGGGTCCGATATCTTTCAATAAATGAGCAATCTTATAATATTCCTCTACCTTTTGGTAATGGTTAAGAGCGGATTCCATACTCTCTCTTTTTTCAAAATAACTCGCTGCACGTAAATGCAATTCTTTGTATTCGCTTTCATAATTCTTCAGCAGTAGGTTTTCCAAAAATGCTTTAAATAGTGCATGATATCGGTAATAATTTCTATCACCTTCAACGATAAACAAGTTTTGCTCAATCAGACCCACTAGAATATCCTCTGACCCCTTTATTTGCAATACCTCATCACAACTCTCTGGTGATAGAATATCAAGTATGCTCGACTGCATGAGGAACTGCTGAATGATGAACGACTGCTTCGTTAATACTTCTGCAGCAAGATAGTCAAATAGGTCCCTTAACGATCTTTTTTGGTTCGTAAAAATCGCCTCTAATGATGTGCCTGCGTTGAGTTGCTGAATAAGCATATTAAATGCAATCGCCCAGCCTTCCGTTAACTGGTAGATTTTAGTTACCTCTTGGTCTGTTACTTTTACATGATGCACATCTTCTAGAAGGTAATGCATCTCCTCTGGAGAAAAGACTAAATCAAATTGGGTTATTTCTAGTAAATCTCCCTCAACCTTTAATTTAGGAAGAACTTCCCACCTTGGTTTCTTTCTACTGGATATTATTATATGAAGATTCGGTGGAATATGGTCGAATAAATAAAGCATCCAATTCTCAATTTCATTTGAATTGGCAACATAATGAAAATCATCCAACACGAGTATGACCTCTTCTTTTAATTGAATAATTTCATTTATAAAAGAAGTCACCAATGAATAGATGTGTTCTACATCAACATAATTATTAAGATTTTGTAGTTCTAGCAGAATGGTGTCACCAAAATAGAAATGGTTTTGTTTAATCGATTGAACCAGTTTGCTGATAAATGGCAGGATAGCGGCATCGTTTGGGGAAACAGAATACCAGCTTACATCTTTATTTATCTCATGCACAAATAATGTCAATGCTGTGCTCTTTCCGTAACCAGCACCTGCATACAATAATGTTAAAGGATACTTCTGGATATTTATTAGTTTTTTATTTAATTTACTCCGTTGTAGAAATCGTTTTCTTACCTGTGGTGGAGTAAGCTGACTTTGTATGATTGGTACTGTTCGCAAGCGATATCCTCCCCCTATTTTATTTAACTTAATATTCTATCATTTTAACATAGAATTTCTTTGTTTTTGTTGGATTCTTTCTCATTTTATTCTTTCCGTAACTTGTTTATGATTTGTTGATGGACGATATATGTGAGATTAAGAGCAAGCTTGCAGGTTTAGTAAAGTTCTGTCCTTATTATCTTGTCACAATGATTAACCTTAACCACTCGGGACGAAACCAAAAAAAGAGCTAAACCCCGAAGGATTCAGCCCTTATTCCAAATTCTTAGCTAAGGAAAACAAAATACAATATAAAGATAACAAACAATCCATACATGATCGGATGAATTTCTTTAGTCCGACCTTTTACAAGCATCGTAATTGGATAGAATATAAATCCGATTGCAATTCCCGTAGCAATACTATACGTTAAAGGCATCATCAATACCGTTAAAAATGCTGGTACTGCAATTTCGAATTGATCCCATTCAATATCTTTCAATGCAGATGCCATCATAACACCGACGATAATTAATGCTGGTGCAGTTACCTCTGATGTAACGACACTTAGTAAAGGTGAAAAGAAAAGTGCTAGTAGGAAAAATCCTGCTGCAACGATGGCCGTAAACCCTGTACGCCCACCAACACCAACACCTGCAGTTGATTCGACATAGGATGTTGTTGTTGATGTACCAACAGACGCACCGACAATTGTTGCTGCTGAATCTGCAAATAACGCTTTTCCAGCACGTGGTAATTTACCATTTTTCGTTAACCCTGCTTGCGTTGCCACTGCGACAAGTGTTCCTGCAGTATCAAAAAAGTCAACAAATAAGAAAGTTAATATAACAACTAGCATTTCGATTGTAAAAATATCACCAAAATGTAAGAAAGCCTGCCCAAATGTTGGTGCCATGCTCGGAACACCACTTACGATTCCGCTAATCCCAGACGGTACAGGGATTATTCCAAAGATCATACCTGCAACAGCAGTGAAAATCATTCCATAAAAGATACCTGCTTTGATACCAAATGTAATGAATATAACAGAAACAACTAAACCAAATATAGTCAATAATACTGTTGGTGAAGTTATATCACCAACTGCAAGTAATGTAGCTGGATCTGCAACAATGATACCTGCATTTTGAAAACCAATAAATGCAATATAAAGCCCAATCCCTGCCCCAACTGCCAGCTTCAAGCTTGCTGGAATGGCGTTGATTATTTTTTCCCGAAGTCCTGTTAATGTTAAAATAACAAAAATAATACCTGAAGCTAAAACACCGGACAATGCCGTTTCCCAGGGAATTCCATACCCTAGCACAACCGTATAAGCGAAGAATGCATTCAATCCCATACCAGGTGCAAGAACGATAGGATATTTAGCAATCAGTCCCATTAAGAGAGACCCTACAGCAGCTGCAATTGCTGTAGCTGCAAACACTGCCCCTTCATCCATACCTGTTTCACTTAAAATGGATGGATTCACAAAAAGTATATATGCCATTGCCAGAAATGTTGTTAATCCAGCCATAAACTCTGTTTTATAACTTGTGCCAAGTTCTTCAAACCTAAAATAATTCTTCAATGACCTTCCTCCTTCAAAAAATTGCCCCAAAAAACTGCAATACTCACTACATTAACTATAGGTTCACACTCTGAAAAAATACGAGTACTAAATAAATTACATTGTAATATTACTATTCGGTCAGTACATTGTCAATAAAATACGGACAATAAATATATTTAAATGGATAATGTTCGTTTTTACCCTTTTCAGAGCATCCTGAATTAAAAATACCTTCAACCGTTAGTTGAAGGTATTTTCCTCACTCCCACTCAATCGTTGCTGGTGGCTTACTCGTAATATCATAAACGACACGGTTAATATGTTCGACATCGTTCACCAATCTTGTTGAAACTGTTTCCAGAACGTCCCATGGAATACGGGCCCAATCAGATGTCATGCCATCAATGGATGTTACTGCACGAATCCCGATTGTATGATCATAGGTTCTTGCATCTCCCATGACACCGACGCTCTTAATGTTTGGAAGCACTGTAAAGTACTGCCAAATATCACGATCAAGTCCTGCTTTTGCGATTTCTTCACGCAAAATCGCATCCGATTCACGAACTATTTTAAGCTTATCTTCTGTTACTTCTCCAAGTATACGGATGGCAAGTCCTGGTCCCGGGAAAGGTTGGCGCCATACAATATGATCCGGAATTCCTAACTGAGATCCCAATTCACGAACTTCATCTTTAAACAATGTATTCAATGGTTCAATCAATTCAAATTGCATATCTTCCGGTAATCCACCTACATTATGATGGGATTTAATTGTTTGAGCTGTATCTGTTCCACTTTCAATCACATCGGTATAGAGTGTACCTTGTGCAAGAAAATCAATTTCTTTCAATTTTGCTGCTTCATCGTCAAATACGTAGATAAATTCATTACCAATTATTTTACGCTTTTTCTCCGGATCATCTACTCCAATAAGCTTCGAGAGAAAACGCTCTTTAGCATCTACCTTAATAATATTCATATGGAAATCCTGAGCAAAGACCTGCATTACATCGTCCGCTTCATTTTTACGAAGCAGGCCATGGTCAACAAAGATACATGTTAGTTGGTCACCGATTGCTTTATGAATTAATGCCGCTACAACCGAAGAATCCACTCCACCACTTAATGCACAAAGAACTTTGCGTTCGCCAACCTTGTTTTGGATATTTTTAACTTCCATATCAATGAAGTTTTCGATACTCCAATCACCACTACACTTACAAACATCAAAAACAAAATGATTTAATACATCATTTCCGTACTCTGAATGACGTACTTCGGGATGAAATTGCACACCATATAAATTGTTTTCGATATCACTCATTGCTGCAATTGGTGTAGAAGGACTTGTTGCATCAATTTTGAATGAAGGAGGAGCGGCAGTTACTTTATCTCCATGGCTCATCCATACCGTTTGCTTTGTTGGTGTGTCTTTAAAAAGAATCGGATCCGGATTTAATTCAATGAGTGCTTTCCCGTATTCACGATTTTGTGCCTTTTCTACTTTTCCATTAAAATGCAATGCCATCAGCTGCATCCCATAACAAATTCCAAAAATCGGAATATCTAAATCGAAAATTCGTTCATCACAGCGGAAACTATTTTCGTCATACACACTATGTGGGCCACCAGATAAAATGATACCTTTAGGATTCATTTCTTTAATCTCTTCAGCGGTTAATTTATGTGAGTGTAATTCACTATAAACCCCAAACTCTCTTATGCGACGTGTTATTAACTGATTATATTGACTGCCAAAATCTAAAACGAGTATTAATTCATTGTTTTCCATCGTTTTTCTCCTATCTACTTGCTTTTTGTAAAAAAAGTGCTTATACATTCTAAACTGCATAAAAAAACCTGGAATCCTCTTTTTGCATTCTATATAAAATTCACATAGAAAGCTACAAAAAGACAGAATACCAGGTAATATTACAAACGAGGGTTCTGCCTTCATAGTCAGAGCATTTACGGTGCCCCGGTAGAAACTTTCGACCCATATTGTCGAGGATATACGAACGGCTTATTTTTCATTTTTTGATAGCGGTTGTTACATTGACAGCAATGTCTGCCACGTCCAGCTCCAGCGCCCAGCGACTATTGGACTTCCTTCACCTCTGTGCGATAAGTCAACATCGGTTCACTACCGTTCACCGTGTTTCCTTTATCTCCGCCGGCTCAGTCCAGTCCATACGTCGCTAACCGGGCGCTTCCGCTTTTGTTCTTACAAGTACATCATTTATTCTACTAACCAACGTTCGACAGGTCAACCCATTATTCGTTTAATTAAATTTTTCCATAATTGAATCAGTTCAGGTATATTTAATGGCTTTGTTTCATTTTTATAAAGCATACGTTCATAAGAATTCGTCAGTTTTCCCATCTCATCAGTAGAATAATGAGTATCCACTTTCTTTGCAAATTCACCTAATGTTTGATCTGGATCCTTTGTATAGCCCCGTTTATTGAGTAAATTCATTAGGTAATGGTAGGCATCCTGAAAGGTTTTTGCATCCTGATTATGATGAAGCTTTACTGCAAGTGCCTTCGTTTTCCAGCGATACCTTGTTTTATAGATACCTACACAAATAGTAGCAATGATAGCAAGCAATATCACAACATGCCACCATTTAATGGAAACAGTTGAAGCATCTGCCATCGATTCATCTGGATTTACTTCCGCTTCTTCGGGGAATTCAGGCTCAGGCTGTTCCGGAATTTCTACTTCTGGTGGTTCTATCATAGCTTCTTCTGTTTCTTCACCATTCTCATCTAACTCAACATGAAAATCGGAGAGGTTGGAGAAACCTTGTGTTGGTTCAAACGAAACCCATCCAGACTCAGGAAAGTAAACTTCGACCCAGGAGTGTGCATTAGCATTCGTCACTTCATAGGTTGTTCTATTTCCCTCTACATCAACCGCTTCACCACTTGTAAAACCCTTCGCCCATCTGGCAGGTATATCAAGGGTACGGAGCATAACAACCATCGATGTGGAAAAATTATCGCAATATCCAACCTGTGATTCAAAAAGAAATTGGTCCACATAATCCTCATCCCCTGATGGTACGGGCACACCCTTTGTTTGGTAAACGAAATCATTACTTGCAAAATAGCGCTCAATCGCTTTTGCCTGATCATATGTTGTTTCCTGTCCAGCGGTAATTTCTTCTGCCAGGTCACCGACACGCTCAGGAAGTGTATCCGGTACCTGTGTATATTGTTCGATAATTTCATTTGTATATTCATCTGTATTGTTACGGAGTGCATTCATCTCAAAAGAAGGATGATCATATGTTAATTGGTATCCAGACAAATTCGTAGCTGATCCATTAATACGGGCTTCTATTGCATCCGAGTTTGTATCAAGGAAGAATGCTGCATTGTCTATCCCTTCTGCCTTCTTAATTCCGTATGGATATACGAGCTTATTAATTGTTTCATTTTCATAAAACTCGATAAAAGCCTCATGCTCTTCTGTCTCTACATTATCCGCAAATGTTTGTAAAGCAATGGATCCTCCTGGTTGTGACTCATAATTAGGCTCCGTTGAGGAAACCCATCCTTTTCCAGTATAAAGATCCTTTGTTTCTATCCGCCAATAATGGTTTTCAGATGCATGTGCAGTAAAGACCGGATTATCATCCTGAATAAAGGACCCTCCAAGCCTGGTATCGTCCTCCCCATAGCCAACCTTTTGAATTGTCGCTCCACCGCTTCCCACGTTACCGGCTGTACTTTGTATAAATGGTACTGGATCAGGCCATTTGGGTTCAGCCTTTGGTGCAGCGAAACCAATCATGCTTGAAAGAAACACAATTACAATGAGTGATGCCAACCAAATTGGTTTGTGCTTAACCAAGGCGAAGTGAATGGATTCCCTGTCCATTTCCCTTAGTAAGTTCGCTATCCCAAGGGCAACAAAGGAAATAATAAATGTTCTTATAATGGATACCTGTCCATCATATGGAGTAAACGTATCTAGAATCGTTATATACATCATCGTAAGAAGTACAAACAGAAAAATCCGCTTCATCTGGACGAACCAATAATGTAATAAATAGCTCATTAGCCAAATTAATAATAAGAACAGGAAGCTACGAAACAATGGTGTGAGATAATACCACTGTTGTGAAAATAAAGCCTGTATATTATAGGTGAATTCTATACTTACCTGTTCAAGCCATAAGGCACTTAAAATCGTTGGCTCAATATATAAACCATTTAAAATAAACAGCAATGCAAATCCCTTTAGTAAAAATCCAATCCACCATTTCCATTGAAAAATGGAAATAAAGAAACAAAACAGGGTGTAAATAAAAAATATCATACTATTTGTTGTATCTGTAATAGCTTCTAATGGATAAAGCCATTCAAGGAATAGAAAAAAACCACTTACATACAAAATAAAAGTGTATATGATTGCTGTTTTGCTCTTCTGTTGATTCATCCTATACTCACCTCTATCGGGGCTTTCATTAATTCCTTCTCTGTCAGTAACTGTACGGGTATATTGGAGTAGCGAAGTTGTTGTATCAATTGTTGTTCTTCATCTGAAATCAGCGCCTCCGACTGGATACATATTACCGACGCTTGTTTCGTACGCAATGTAAACCGCCTGATTGTTTGCTTTAAAAAGTCATCAAGATGGGTAGTTATAATAATAACGAAATCCCCTTTATCTATTCGCTTGATCTCTTCCTTTAAATTCATAGAGAATGTTCGTTCTCCACCAGGGGTCAATCTTGTCAAATAATGATTGACTGGGAGTTTATTTGCCTTACTTTGATCTGAAGGAAAATAAACCGTTTTTTTACCGATCGATAGTAAGCCCACCTTGCTATCTTGGTTCTGAAATGTCTCCATTAAAGATAGGCAAATTTCAATTGTTGCTTCAAATGCCAAAGGATTCAGCCCCTCTATTTGACAGCTATCGTGGATAAGTAATATATCTGTACTTTTTTCCTGTTCGAATTCTTTTGTCATTACCGAATTCTTTCTAGCTGTTTGCTTCCAGTCGATCCAGGAGAATCGATCTCCTGGTGCATATTCTCTTACCCCTACTGCAACATTCGTATTTGTCAGATGATGGCCAGTAGAAGAGACCGAACCTTGTTCATACTTACTAAACCTTTCTGACATCTTTAGTGCATGACTGCTAGGATAAGCAATGATCTCATCAGATACTGCAAATACATGCTCTTTTTTTACAAAGCCAAAAATATCGCTCGTTCTGATACGTATTTTCTTTAAACGATGTTCCCCTCTTGGCACATTCGTAATGGAGTATGGAAGTTGGAAACCCCTTTTAAATATGGGAAAAGTAACCCTTTTTATGCTTCGTTCCACATAAATTTTGTCGGGATGATGCATATATTGATATTTATCATTGCGATTGTCCACTTTCATGAGAGATTGTGGTATAACCTCTTCAATAATGCAATAGTACAGAGGAAATGGAAATGACCTTTTCACCTCGATGGTTGCATTTATACTATCGCCTGCCTCAATGATGTGATGAGAAAATCTCCTGGATACCTTCCATCTTTTAATGGGATAAATCAGGAATCCTATCAGGTAAAGAAAGATTGGAAGAAAGCTAAAAAATAAAAACCAACTGACAAAACCACCTTGAAACATCGCATAAGAAAATAAAATTGTAAAAAGGGCACAGACGAAAAGAATATTACCGACGATTCTTAACGCGTCTTTCATCAATTAAATTCCCTTCGAATGGGAATATCTGTCGTTTTTACAATCGATGCTATTGTATCCTCACTGGTTATACCTTCATATCTTGCTTCTGTATTTAATAGGATTCGATGCGAGAGAACGTATGGTGCAAGGAATTTCACATCATCTGGAAGAACATAGTCCCTGCCATATATGTACGCATATGCTTTTGCAGCTTTCATTAGAGCAATAGATCCCCTTGGACTGACACCAAGATAGATGGCACTGTTTTCTCTCGTTCGGGTAACGAGATTGATAATATATTCTTGAACATTTCCTGCAATATATACTTCCTTCACTTCTTCTTGTATTTTAATCAGTTCATCTCTGCTAATAACCGAGCTTATTGTCTCAATTGGATGATTTACTGCTGTTCTTTCAAGCATCTCAAGCTCATCCTCAAAGGACGGGTAACCCATTTTCAGTTTTAAAATAAAGCGATCAAGCTGTGCTTCCGGTAGTGGGTATGTTCCTTCATATTCAATCGGGTTTTGGGTTGCCATAACAAAGAAAGGCTTCTGAAGAGGTTTTGTATTGCCATCGACGGTAACGTTTTTTTCTTCCATTGCTTCAAGGAGAGATGATTGAGTCTTAGGTGAAGTCCGATTGATCTCATCTGCTAGAATTATATTTCCGAAAATTGGTCCATCACGGAATTCAAATTCCAATTCTTTTGGGTTATAAATAGAGACACCTGTCACATCAGACGGTAGTAAGTCAGGGGTAAACTGAATTCTTTTAAATTCACAGTCAAGCGACTTAGCCAGTGTCCGAACAAGCATTGTTTTACCAACACCAGGAACATCCTCCAGCAACACATGCCCTTCCGCTAATAAAGCTACTAAACTAAGGATCGCCACATCCTCTTTACCTATTATTACCTTATTTATATTATTCAGAACGCTTTCAATTTTTTCATTATATACCTTTGTATGATGTATCAATATTCTTACCCCTCTCTGTAGACACTTCATATCTATTATCTACTATACTAGAACCTAAAAATATTATAAACATATATTACCAAGTTTATACACTCGCTTTCCTAACACATCAAAAAGGAGAGGAAGATTTATATCTCCCTCTCCTCTATCAATCAATCTAGCATTTAGTTTATTTATTAAGAGTTATTTTTATTTCTCCCGATTCCACCTTTTTCACCAATCTCACGGTAGAAATCTTTATCATGATTTTTGGAAGTGGCTTCTCCACCTTTTTGACCTATCTCTTCATAGAAATCCTGATCATATTTTTCGGAAGTGGCTTCTCCACCTTTTTCACCGATTTCCTGATAGAATTCTTTATCATGATTCTTCGCAGTGGCATTTCCACCTTTTTCACCGATGTCTTCAAAGAATTCTCTATCGTGATTCTTTGCAGTGGCATTTCCGCCCTTTTCACCGATGTCTTCAAAGAATTCTCTATCGTGATTCTTTGCAGTGGCATTTCCGCCCTTTTCACCAATTTCTTCAAAGAATTCCTGATCATGATTTCGTGCTGTTTGATTTCCACCTTTTTGACCTGCTTCTTCACGAGACATTTTGCTGTTGTTTTTATTGTTTTTATTGTTCTTAGCCATACGTTAACATCTCCTTCTCAAATTAGTTTAGTCTTTAGCACCTACATTTTCATGGGTTCCACGATTCATTTCTTTTCAAACATTTTTTCGGTTAAATGATTTATTCGTATATAATTAGGAATTGTTGCTGCCTCGACCGCGGTTGCTTTCCTTACCGCCTTTGCGACCAATCTCTTCATAGAAATCTTGTGTCTGGTTTTTCGAAGTAGTTTCTCCACCTTTACGACCTATTTCTTCGAAAAATTCCTGATCATGATTTCTGGCAGTTTGATTACCACCTTTTTCACCTGCTTCTTCGCGAGACATTTTACTATTATTGTTTTTAGCCATATAAAACAACTCCTTTCAATATTTAGTATTCACATCCGCTTACAGTGTTTATATTCCACATAGGCTTTTTCCTAAACATAACAACACTTCTTTAATCAATTTGTAATATTAATCCCTACCAATGCTAATCTTTATTTACTATATTTTTCATTCATTTTCTCAAATACTTTTTTGGCTGCTTGGTCCTTTTCTTTTTTTTCTTCTTCTTCCAAATCAAAATCAAGTTGAGCATCTTTTGGTAGATTAAAAAATTCCTTCTTTGGTTTATCTTCTTTAATCGTCATACCCTCCACCCCTTCCTAAATTTTAAAATCTGGCATTTATGACTGGATCCACATAATTCTTCCGCTTCATCCAAACAAAACCATCACCTTTTGTAATAACAGCCACATCGATTGGTGGTCCAACTGATTCAGTAGCCCTCGACACCCTTCGCTTGAAAGAGGTCAGATTAACTAGTGCCTCTGCCATATCAGCTATATCTTCCTTTGGTAGGGAACGGACTATGCCGAGAAGAGGATTGATGTAATTATTTTCCTGATATTCTTCTACTGCATCCTCAACTGACTTATATAAGTCAGTACCCATGTTTTCAATTTCTTTAACTTGTTCATCATTAAATGTAATATTTAAATGTTTTTGAATCTGTTCTTGGTATCCTGTTAATACCTGCTTGATAATACCAAAGATTGCATCTTCCATATTTGGTTCTATTCCACCAATGAAGGAATCTACCATTTCTCGCTGGGCAAAAGCTGTTATTACAGCTGTTTCTCCCTTTTGATCATTCGTATAACTAATTTTCTTTTCCTTTAATTTCTTATATTTCAGCTCTCCCAACACAAATCCTTCCAGTCGATAATTCAGTAAGTGAGGGAAAATTTCGTGTTCTCCGAAACCTGCAATGACGATACCTGTACTTCCCAAACTGAAATAATCTTTTCTTGTCACTTCAAAAGCGAGTTCAAAAAGTTTATCTTTCAGTTCCTCAGGCAATTCAAAAGAAATCAATTCTTCTTTAATTTCCTTTACTATCGAGGAAAATCTTTCTCTAAACGGGTCATACTCCACATTCAGAAGGACTTCTTGTTTCTCCTTATATAAAGATAGATTTCTTATTACACAATCCATTAACCACTCTGTTACCTTTTCATTGGTTACTTTCTGGTCATTCCTTTCAATATCGTCCTCTACTTCTCTGACGATTCGCTTCAAAATATCTGAAAATGTTCGATACACAATAATATCTTCTACATCTGAGTTATTAAATCTTTCATCATGAAGCAGGAAATCGAGGAAGTCTTCCAAGTAAAATTCCAAATCAGTAAATTTTCGATCACCAAGATACTCTCTGTAAGACTTAATAATGACATCCCACGGAACTTCCATAAACGAAGCTGCACCATAAACCATTATTCCGACTGGATGTTCACTAGACAAAGAAAATAGCTTATTCGCCGAATTATATACCTTTTGCACACCTTCCCTGCCGCTTGTGATAGCACTATCTGCAGCCAAAGCCATTCCAAGCTTATTCATAATAGCTACTTCTGCAGTCATAAATCCACCTCACCTTTACATACTCTTTATATCCCTTTCCCGAAAACAGTGCCTGTCACTCCTCGGATTTTGTCGAGTTATATTTATGTGGATTGGAACTGTTGAGTTGCGGCTAGTTCCCGAGATAAGCAAAAAAGTAGCATCACCCTTTAAGTGAGTAATGCTACTTTTGTTACATCAGATAGATCCATTTCTATCGCGTATTATTGTGTAAAGATTATACCTAGAAAGAAAAATACGGGTTTGCTTTCATTCCTACCCATAAATCCGAACTTTCAAGCTGATATGCCAGCTGTAATAATCGGTGTTCTTCTCCTTTTTGTGCCATTACCTGCACGCCCAATGGAAGACCTTCCTCCGTTAAATGCACCGGGACAGACATGGCTGGTTGTCCGGTTAAATTTGCCAGTTGGGTGAACGGTGTATAAGTTAAGCTTGGTAGAAACATGTCATATATTAATGCTTGCTGCTCCTGCTTATCCACCTCGTTGATCTGTTCCCTTAAGCTTGCTTGTACCTGTTTAGAGTGAGTCAACTCACCAACCTGTGGGGCTGCATCAGCTGTGGCTGGTGTAATATAGAAGTCATACATCTGGTGCAGATAAGCCATATTTGCTGCTGCAGTGTCCCATGAAGCAAGACTTGCCGAAAATTCGGCTGCAGAAACTGATTTTCCTGCTTCATTCAATATCCAGCTTTCAATTTCAACATCATCTGCCGTTACCTGCCGACCGATACCTTTTTCCAACCCAAGGATTGTGGAAGCCATCTCCCCACTATTCATAAGATAATAATCCTTCATTAATTGAAGACCATCTACTCCATTTTCTTTTTCTTCTACATCATGCCCCCGAGCTTCTAACCATTTAACCATCTTCTCAACAGCTAGTTTCGCTTCTTCTGAAACCGGTGTACCAACCGGAGACGTTGTAGTAAACGCAATACGTAATGGTCTCTTAAAATTTTCTAACATGGAATTCTTATAACTACCAGGAAATAAGGGTGTTTGAAAAGCTGCTTCCAGTTGCACAACTTGAAGCATGTCAAGCATTGCAGCACTATCCCGTACGGTTCGACTTAGGACGAAATCAATCGATGCACCTTGCCACTGTCTACCCACGCCAGGTCCAACAGGTGTGCGTCCACGTGTCGGCTTTAATCCAAATAGACTTGTGAATGAGGCCGGTATCCGTATCGATCCACCTCCATCACTTGCACCAGCAAGCGGAACAACACCAGATGCAATTGCAGCAGCAGCTCCGCCACTTGATCCTCCTGGTGAATAGTTGGTATTCCATGGATTTCGGCTTGGTCCGTATAATTCTGGTTCTGTAATATTTTTCAAGCCAAATTCTGGTGCATTGGTATGTCCCATAAATTGAAATCCAGCATCACGAAACTTTTTTACAAAATAAGAATCATGTTTAGCAAGGTTGCCTTGAAGCAGTTTGGAACCTGAGGTGATTATTTCCCCTTCCACACTTTGGGAAATGTTTTTCAATAATATCGGGACCCCATTAAAGGCAGCATCCACAGCAATTCGTTCCGCTTCCTCCAATGCCTTTTCGATCCTTGTATTTGTCACAACATTTAAGGTTGGATGTACTTTCTCTAATTGCTTGAAGGCAATTTCCAATAATTCCTTCGCGGTTGTTTCCTTGTTCCGAATCAATTCAGCCATTTTTGTTGCATCTAAAGTTAGGTACGTTTCTAAATT
Organism: Oceanobacillus rekensis; assembly: GCF_002153375.1. Lineage (GTDB taxonomy): Bacteria > Bacillota > Bacilli > Bacillales > Amphibacillaceae > Oceanobacillus > Oceanobacillus rekensis. Next base: position 95,525 of record NZ_MTBQ01000007.1, on the reverse strand, counting down.
CATATGTACACCACTCCCCTGGTCTTGAGTCTTTTACCATTCAGTCTAACATGAAGGGAAGATAGTTGTTACAGCACGAGGCTTTTGCTGAATTGTTTGGCTTTGCTCGTTCCTCTTATCTTGGAATATAAAAAAATTACAGTTAACAAATCCACTACTTTGAAGGTTGTTGTTGGTTTTTCTTCACCTGTTCTTCCTTTTTCCATGGGGGATCTGCATCAGCATGCATCTTTTGATTTACCTTATAAATTACAAATGGTACGAAAAATGCCAAGAACATGCAAAAAAATCCAAGTGTTGATGGTAATCTTTCCATAATCATATTCCACATCTAACCTTCGCCTCCATCATCTTCCGTCAATTGAATGGAATTACCTGGGGTCTGGACATTTGTATTTACATTGATGTTTATATCACTTTTCGCGAAGTAATTTTCACCGTAATCCCAATCCTTTTCAACCTCTTTCCATAATGCATAATGATGTATCCTAAGGTAATTTCCAAAAGTTAATACATCAACTTGCAAGTCATCTTTCACCTTTTTTACGCTGCCTTCTGCGATCTTCTTTATCTCTTCCTTTAACACTTTTTCAACCTTGTCCATGTTCTCCCTTTTATAAAAATCTAAAGACCCGTTGAACTCTCTTATTTGGGCTGTTAAATCAATATCTACTTGAAAGACCAGATTATTTTTATCTTTATTTGTAAGTTTTATTTTACTACTACCTTCCGATATCGAGTATGTTACTTGATCATCATCTACAGCAGCAGTGATACTTCCTTGTTGATTTTTGCCAATGATCATATTTAGCCCCTTTGCATCCTCCCCCTCAAGCGAATCAACCATTTGACCTGTTTTTCCACGAAAGACTGCAAGCCCTTCATAATTGATACTATTCTTTGAAAAAACACTAAGTTTAGGGATGATAAAACTTCGATTACTTAACAGGTATTCCTGTATATCACCAACCCGAACTGGTTCCGTCGTAATAGGATTCTCGTTGCCTTCAAGAAGTTTTGTAACATACTGTGATGGAACTTTCTCCTGCTCTGCTTCTACATTAAGGATATCCTTCGCTTTTTCATCTCCAATTGCAAGTAAGATTCCTCTGCGCATATTCTGTTGGCGGACAAAGACGTCAAGAATATTTGTGAATAACCCTGTTTCTTCAGCAATATCTTTAGATATAATCACTACATCTAGATGTTCTATATTAGACTTTTCACTGGTCTGCCTGGCAATAGAAGCATTAATATCATATAAACTTTCTCCAGTCTGTTGTAAATTTCGAAATGCCTTGCCACCACCAGCTTCTCCTGCTGTACCTAACCCACTAGGAACAACGAACTGGGTCGTCATTTCATAGGTTGTGTTTTCTCCTTGTTCTTCTGCCAAATCAACTGCAATTCCAGTATTAAATGCCCTTTCCTCAACTTCCACAGAATCCCAGCAGCCAGTTAAAAAAACAAATAGCAAGCAAAACGTAAAACTTAAACAGGGCAATTTACTTTTCATTTTGCTTCCCTCCTTTTAACTTGTATATCGCCCATAATATAATTACTGTCGTTCCCGTTAATCCCCAACCGAAATAACCTAAAAAATTCGCAATAGTTTTCATTTCCAAAAAATCCTTTGGAATCATCGATAAGAAAAATATGAAAGGGGATAAGAAAAAAATAATTTTTGTTTTAGTTATATTTGGAAAGATCGAATTTAATGCCATTACGGAAACATCAAAGGCCATTACAGTTGTCGTAAAAATAGCCATAATCCAAATAACAAAGAATATGGATTCAGTCCGTTCAAAAAACCCGCCGGGAATTTCGACCGATTTAGCCAATTCGATAAAAGGGAACCGAATGTTTTCTGTAGTTACATCCCCAAATACAGCAATACAAGTCAGATAAACGACTAGGTATATAATCACCGCCGAGGACATTCCAAGTGCAGCACTACCTGGTGCTTTTTTTGGATCCTTAACTAAAGATATGTAAAACAACAAGATTCCAACTCCTGTATATGATAAGCTACTATCCATCGTTCCTTGTAAATGCCCCTGTAAATCCGTTTTAAACATTGGTAACATATTATCTACTTCCATATACCCGATTGAAAAGAAAACTAGGAACAGTGTTGCCGCAAAAATGATTGGTAAAAACATTGTATTCAAACGGAAAATTCCGGCTCTTGATCCAGAGACAGCATAAACAACGACAAGTAAGAAAGTGAGCATAATAACTTCAATTGGCGTTCTTTCAAACAAATATTGATGGGAAATATCCGCTATTGCTCTGATCTCAAAGGCAGTTAACGAAATTCCATAACTAACAAATAACAAGGTTAAACAAATAGCAACTGGTTTCGAGACTAATGAGGAAGCATATGAAAGAAAGGATTGACTTGGAAAACTAACTGCTAGTTTCGCTACAATCCATGTATACAAAACTGCGATTATCCCACCCAAAATAATGGTCATCCATCCATCGGCAGCTATCGTACTTTCAGCAAGAAACTTTGGATAACTTAGAACTCCAATTGAAATTACCATGGAAGGAACCGCAATCATAATGTCCCGGCTTTTAATTTTTTCATCTTCATATTTAACAGTTTTCATCCGCTATCCCTTCCTTCGCTCTGGCTTTGGATTCTTTGATTGTTCATCTATTGTTTTCAGATATGCTGGCCGCTTCGTTAACTTTGTGATTGGAGCACGAATAATTAAGTCCGTCCAGTCCCTGCCGAAGAAAGGTGCAAAGGGAGTAGTATAAGGTATACCGATACTTTTCAAATTAACCAAATGTATATTAACTACAATGTACATAAGGACCAAGCCATACAAACCAAGGATGGATGCAGCTATTATAAAGGCAAAACGTAACCCCCTAAAGGTTATCGTTACAGTATAAAGTGGAATACTAAAGGATGCGATAGCTGTAAGAGCTGTAACAATAACCATGATGGGACTGACGATTCCTGCACTAACTGCTGCTTCCCCGATCACGAGCCCACCAACAATACCAATCGTTTGCGCGACTATCTTTGGCAGCCTAACTCCTGCTTCATGTAAAATTTCAAAAGTTACGGCCATTAATATCGCTTCTATCGCCGCTGGAAAAGGGACACCTTCTCTTGTTGCAGCAATCGAATACGTTAATATACTCGGAATCATGCCAGGATGGTAGGAAACAAGCGCCACATAAATGGAAGGCAGGAACACAGCAAGAAAGGCACAAAAATAACGCAATATTCGCAAGAAGGTTGCGGGTATCCATCTTTGATTATAATCTTCCATCGATTGCAAGGCATCGGCAAAATTAGTTGGTGCAATAAGTGCAAATGGACTTCCATCAAGCAAAATCGCCACCTTACCTTGCATTAAACTAGAAGAAACTGAATCGGGACGTTCCGTACTCTGGATTTGTGGGAAAGGGGACATAAAACTATCTTCTATCCATTGTTCGATAAATGAAGAATCCGACAGATAATCGATATCGATGGTCTTTAGCCTGCGATTGATTTCGTTAACAATATCCGGATTCGTAATTCCTTCCACATAGCTTACAACTAACTTTTGTTTGGAACTTTTTCCAACTTCATAAGTTTTAAATCTTAAGTTTGGATCCTTAATATCACGGCGAATCAGTGTCATATTTGTCGTGATATTTTCTACAAACCCATCTCTTGGGCCTCGTATTAATGATTCTGAATCAGGTTCTTCGATTGCACGACTTTCCCCGCCTGTCGTTCCCATGAGTAAAACAGTGTCCATACCATCTATAAATAAAGCTGTACTTCCGTTTAAAACAGCAAATGAAACTTCATCCATTGTTGTATACTTTTCAATATCTGTAATTGCGATTATTTCTTGATACACTTTATCAAGTAGATTAGAATCTTTCGTTTCCTTAGATTTCTTAGATTCATTCGGTTCATTAGTATCCTTGGAGTCTTTAGAACCATTAGATTCTAACTGTTTCAGATTATCTTGAATCGTCTTTAGAATATTATTGTTAATCAGATTCCCGTCTGTTATTCCGTTTATGTATAGAATTGCTACCCTTGTTCCACCCAGTATTAGTTCACGAATGACTAAGTCAACGGGATCCCCGAGCATCTGTTTCATGTTTTTTAAATTATCATCAAGCTTTTTATTTATTTGGATGCTAAATTTCGTTTGTTCCGTTGCTTGATTCGTTTGCTTTTGACTTCTCATTCGATTAAAAAGAGACCTCGCCATTTTATCCCCTCGATTACTCAAATAGATTCTCCCCCTTCTCTTTCCCGTATCAAGCAGATTTTATACGGATTCATGGAGGAAGGTTCAATCAGGATATATTGTATAAAATACGGCTACTGGTGAAAAATATAGTCCGAACGAAGGAAAGGGGTAAAAGGATGACTGAAAAGAAAATTCACTTAACATCTTCTGAGATTGCATCACTTTGGACCGCATATACGAATGGTAGTATGGCAAATTGTATCTTAGGTTTTATGCTAAAGGACATTCAGGATCCAGACATAAAGCCAGCAATTCAGCATGCATATGATATTACAACTAACCAGCTGGAACAATTACTTGCCTACTTTAAAAAGGAAAATTATGCCGTACCAAATGGATTTACGGAACAAGATGTAAACATGAATGCACCATGGCTTTTTACAGATACGTTTTGTCTAACCTATGTGAATCACATGTCGAAAGTCGGAATGCTAACATCCAGTGGGTTTCTTAGTATGAGCTACAAAAAGGAATTACGGGATTACTTTACAAAATCTATAACAGAAACTACTAACCTTTACAATCAAACGGTTGAAATTGCTCTTGAAAAAGGAATTAATTACAGACACCCGTATATAGAGGTACCCAAGAAATCAGATTACGTGGACAGCAAGAAGTATTTAAGTGGTTTAAATCCATTTAGCGATAAACGGCCATTAAATGCTATTGAAATTTCTCATTTATACACGAATATCATGACAAACGTGATAGGGGTTAAATTATGTCTTGCATTTGCACAAACCTCACCAAACAAGACCGTACAGGATTATTTGCTACGCGGAAAAGAAATCTCACAAAAGCATATTAAGATTTTTGTCGATACGCTGATGAAGGAAAATCTTGATGCTACTCAAGCTGCTGATGTCGCTATAAGTGATTCAACAACACAAACATTTTCAGATAAACTCATTATGTTTCATATGTCCGTTCTCATTTCTGCAGGAATAGGTAACTATGCCATGGCAGGTGCTGTCAGTCAACGAAGTGATTTAATGATTAATTATGAGCGACTATCCATTGAAACTGCCCGACTTGCAAAAAGTGGAGCAGATATCATGATTGATAACAATTGGCTGGAACAATCACCAGGAATAATTGATCGGGAGAAGCTGGCAAGAAATAAAGGAAAAAGCTGAATCCACTATCTATTCTTACAAAATGCAAATTTCGACTTTAGCGACAAATGTTAAAATTAAACATAGGAGGATAAGAATATATGGAATCAAAAATAGCTTTAACAGCATCGGAGCTATCCCAAATTTGGGAAGCATATATGAATGCTAGCTTAAATATTGCCGTATTTTCATACTTTAGAGAAAAGGTAGAGGATGAAGAAATCCAAGCCGTAATCCAGGATGCATTAAATCTATCTCAAAATCATTTGGTAAAGCTCAAAAAATTCCTTAAAACCGAAAATCATCCGATCCCACAGGGTTTTACGGATGGTGACGTGAATACAAATGCACCCAAGCTGTACACCGACGGATATATGTTACAGCATGCTTTAAATCTAGGTACGTTAGGAATGAATGCTGCAGCAATGGCTATAAGTGGTTGTGCCCGAGAAGATGTCTATTCCTTTTTCTCGGAATCATTTCACGATTACAATTCGATTCATCACAAAGCAACACAGATTGCACTAACAAAAGGAACTTTCGTCCGTCCTCCCTCGATTCCCATTCCAAAAGAGATTGACTTTGTAAAAAAGCAAAATTTCCTGAAGGGTTGGCTAGGCGAACGCAGACCATTACTAGCAGCGGAAATTATGAACTTATTCGCTAATATTGAGCGAAATACACTAGGATCTGCTACGTTAACAGGCTTCAGCCAAGTAGCAAAATCCAAGGAAGTAAGAGAGTATCTACAACGAGGAACCGATATCGCTAAAAAGCATGTGAAAATATTTAGTGAAGTCTTGGAAGGTAATGATGTTCCTGTTCCGATGGGGTCAGATTCTATGGTCACAAATTCCTCTGAGGTCTCCCCCTTTTCTGATAAGTTAATTATGTTTCATGCGACAGGAATGATTGCGGTAGGAATTGGCTTCTACGGTTTAGCTATCTCAACAGGTACAAGAAGAGATATCGCATCCAATTATGTTCGTTTAAGTGGTGAAATTATGCTTTATTCAGAAGATGGGGCTAATATTATGATTAAAAATGGATGGATGGAAGAGCCGCCACGAATGGTTGATCGCGAAGAATTGGCTGATTAGGTAAACCTATGAAGACAAACATAACAAAAAAGAGTAAAAAATTAGAAGCACTATTATGGAGCATTGCTCTTCCTGGTTTTTCTCAACTATTAAATCGTAATTATATAAAAGGAATTCTGTTCGTCGGGTTAGAAATCATAATTAATGTAATGGGAAATTTCAATACAATCATTGTGCTGAGTTTTAATTTAAAAATTGAAGAAGCAATTGCACAAACTAATTATTTATGGTTAATGTTTTATCCCTGTCTATATTTCTTTGCAATTTGGGATGCATATAAAGATGCCGGCGGCGGAGAAAAACCTTTTGCCTATTTACCACTTGTGTTTTCAGCCTATTTTGTAACAGTAGGCTTAATTTTTTCACCCACATTTACAATTTTTGGAAACTTAATTGGTCCAATGTGGCTGCCAATAATGTTTCTGCCTATTGGATTAGCTGTTGGTGGGCTCCTGCGATGGATTCTGTTAAGAATATATACAAAAGAAGCTCGTGAAATGAAATGAAAATGCTCTCGAAGTTAATTTAATCGAGGGCTTTTTACATTTATGAATACAAAAGGGAAATTCAGGGAAGAGAACCATATAACATGGAAAAAGGAGTGTTACTATGGGAAATCTAAATGCTTTAATCCTGAATTGCTCTTTAAAGAAATCGGATGAGAAGTCAAATACGGATGCATTGCTGAAAGACTTTACGAATGTCTTTGACAGTAAACACATAAAATCGGAAGTTATTCGCGTCGCGGATTATGAGGTAGCATATGGGATTGCTGATGATATGGGTGATGGTGATGAGTGGCCGAAAATATTGGAGAAGATAAAGCAGACAGATATATTGATACTTGCTTCCCCTGTATGGCTCGGTGAAAAAAGTAGTATATCGAAAAAGGTTTTGGAACGTTTAAATGGCTGCAGCCAGACAAATGATCAAGGTCAACCCATTTTTTATAATAAGGTGGCCGGTTCTGTTGTTACCGGAAATGAAGACGGGGCAAAAAATGCTGCTGGCGATCTAATTTTTGGCCTTGCACAGCTTGGATTCGCCATTCCACCAAACCCGATTGCATATTGGGTCGGTGATGCAGGTCCAGGACCATCCTATGTCGAAGCTGAAGGGTATAAAAATGAATTTACCCAATCAAATATTCAGATGGCAAGCCATAATCTTGTACACTTAGCTAATATATTGAAAGAAAGACCAATACCTGCTGAAGGAAATGTTTCAAATTAATGAATAACCTCTCACATGATGACGTGAGAGGTTTTTCTTATGGGTAACTATTTATTTTCCAGGATTGGAGTAGAGAAAATAAGGGTAACTGACAATCTAAGCAGCAGCATATATAGGAGGGAATAATTTGGATACTTCAATTACAATAAAAGTTGTTATAGGTCTTTTAGGGTTACTGGTCGTTATCCGTTTATTAGGAAAAAAAGAATTATCACAACTGACTCCATTTGATTTTGTTTATATGTTGGTTCTCGGTGGTCTTGTGGAAGATACGATTTATGATGATTTAGTAACCGTCTGGGAAATGCTCTATGCCGTTGCATTATGGGCTGTTCTCATTTTCATCATTGAATTAATTGTACGGAAATTTGATAAGCTACGACCAATTATTAAAGGGGAGCCATCGATTATCATTAATGATGGTGTGCTGGATGTGAAACAACTGAAGAAGAATAAACTAGAATCTGAGCAGCTTCGTACAATGCTACGCCAGCAAGGGATATTTTCCATAAAAGATGTTAAATTTGCAATTTTAGAACCAAGTGGCCAGTTAAGTATCATGGAAGCTGACTCATCTACACCAGTTACAGCTGAAATGCTGAACATCGACCCAGGCGAATCTACATTATCCCATCTACTTGTAGACGAAGGGAGAATTGAAAAGAAGGTATTGCAATCGATAGGTAAAGATGAAAAGTGGCTAATAGATCGGTTGAATAAAGAAGGATACAGTAATGTGAGACAAATTTATTATGCAGAATGGTCAAAAGAAAATGGATTTGTGGTGAAAATTAATGAATAGAAGGATGATACCTACACATTTATATGTTTTACTTCCTTAAATTCGGCTATTAACAATATATAGGTAATAATATTAATGGTATGGAGGTGGAAGTATGACTGCAGATAACAAACATAATCATAATGACGATTCACTAGAGCAAAAAGTGAAGGAAAAAGACCCGAATCAGGATATTGAACCCCAAAAAGAAAGCGATACAAAGCCACAGCAGAATAAGGATGGTAAATAGAGGGGAATATAGAAAAAGATATTTCACACCAACATACAACCAAAGCCCGGTAGCAATACCCGGGCTTTTCCTATCATTAATAAGCTATATGGAGGATAAAATGTTTAAAAATATCTTGCAGTATACAAATCATCGCGATTATCCATTACCACATGGGCCTTGGTTAGCAACCCAAAAATGGAATGATTTATTATTTATGCATTCACCTGTTCCCATAGAGACCATTACCAAGTACATTCCAAAAAGTCTAGAGTTAGATACTTTCGACGGCTCTGCCTGGATAACCATCATTCCGTTTAAAGTAAGCAATATGCGTCCACGAAAAATGCCTCCAATTCCTTTTCTGCATTCCTATCTAGAGTTGAATGTGCGGACATATGTAAAACATAAAGGAATACAAGGGATCTATTTCTTCAGCCTCGACGCCGATAAGCTGCTCGCAGTCCTTGGAGCAAGATTAGCTACGTTACCTTATTTTTACGCAAACATTAATTTGAAAAAGAAGAAGGAGACTTTTTATTTTGATTCTACACGGAAAGGCAAATCAGAAGCGACTTTCAAAGGATCATATCGGCCAGTTTTAGAAGCGTATTATCCAGAAAGAACCAGTCTAACTTATTGGCTACTGGAACGGTATTTTTTGTGGTCGCATCGAAACAACTCCTTATTCAGATGGGCTATTCATCATAGGCGGTGGAAGATTTACGATGTGAAAGCTATCATTGACAATGAAAATATGTTGTCCTTTTTACCAGAAGATACGGTGGTCGGAGACCCAATCTTCCATTATGCTCATTCCAAGCGTGTTTTATTTTGGCCTATAAAAAAAGTAGAGTAAATGATTTTTCGATAGGTAGAGTCTATGTTAAAGCAGACTTCCCTAAAAAGGAAAGACTGCATATTAGAGTTATTTCACCCCAGGAACCCATCCTGGTATGGATGTAATGACCTTCCAGAATGAATCTGGAAAATCTAATTTTTCCTTGCCATTCAAATCAAGGGTCGTGTTAATTTCTGCTTCATTCCCCTTTGCAATCTTCTGTACCCATTCTGGATCGATAAGAAGTTCTCTTCCAAGTCCAAGAAATTCGATTCCAGTCTTCTTTGCTTCAGCAGCATCATCTGCTTTATAAAGCGAACCAACACCAACCAGTGGTATTCGCTTATTGATTGTCTCGAGCAGTAATTCAACACGGGTTTTGGATGTATCTGCTTCTCTTCTTGCTTTCGACCAAAAGTCCAGCAGTGACACATGAAGATAATCAAGTCCCTTATCTGCTAGTACATCAACCAAATGGAGCGTATCTCCCATTGTTATTCCAGGGGTTTCAGGTTCCTCTGGAGAAAAGCGGTAGCCGACAATAAAAGGAGCCTTGGCGTATTCTTTCACTGTATGTTGTACTTTATCAATAACCGCTAGCGGAAATGTCATTCGTTTTTCTAAATTACCGCCATATTGATCCTCTCTTCTATTGGCATGAGGAGAAAAGAACTGTTGGATCAAGTATCCATTTGCACCATGTATTTCAACCCCATCGAATCCCGCTTCAATTGCTCTACGTGTTGCCTGTCCGAATGCATCGATAATTCCCTCGATCTCTTCTACCGTCAATTCTCTTGGTACTTCTCCAAGAGTTCCCTCGCGTTCGGCAGGAATATTACTTGGTGCTGTAACATCTCTATTTGGAACTTCGTCTGGTAAACTCATTCTTCCCGCATGGAAAATTTGTAATATGGCTTTTGCACCCTGACCCTTTATGCTCTTAGCAAGTTTAGATAAGCTGGGGATTAATTCGTCACGGTCACAACCAATTTGACCTGGGAAACCTTTTCCACCAGGTGTGATATTTGCAACTGCTGTAATAACAGCACCAACGCCTTTGGAGCGACGGGTGTAATAATTTATTTCATCCTCGGTTACCGATCCATCCTGATTTGATGAGTAATTTGTCATCGGTGCCATTATCATTCTATTTTTCATTTCCATTCCATTCGGTAATGTATAGGCTTCAAATAGGGTTGCGTACTTTGGCTTCATCATTTTCCTCCGTTCATATGCTTTCCTCTTAATATCGTAACAAGGATATCATCTTTTATTTTGGATGGAAACAAAACAAGCTTCCTTTGATAAATTAACATTTAGTTAAGAAGGAGGAAACTAATGGTAGATGTTGGGAAATGGACATTTCATATGAGGAAAGAGATTGCATAAGAAAAAAATTGGAGAAGAAATAGCTTAGGTACATGATATAAAAGTTGTAATATCCTACCTCCTTAAAAATTAAAGTGTAAGTCTCCTAACTAAGTTTCATTTACATTATATTATATAATCCAACCTCTGAACTAACGATATATCCCGGCTTAGGTTTTCCCTTATTTACTTTATGTCCACCTACATGTGCGTCATTTTCCCCCATTGTTTTCAATATATTTCTGATTCCCAGCAAATCATTACAATAACCTCCTAAGACCAGGAAAAAGGTAATAATTTAGAGCAATTCAGGAATGCTATTGATGGGAGGTGTTTGTAATGAGTCATCCATACCGTTGTCCGAACTGCAAAACAAATGGTTCAAGATTTAATATAATTGAACAAATTCCAAAGTCAGTAAAATTAGATGCACAAACCGGGGATTTAATAAAAGACTATACAAATGAAAAGGTTGAAGTTTTCCATATGGCATATAATGGTCCAGAATATAAAGTGCAATGTGGGGCTTGCGGGCTTGTTGAAGATGAAAACACATTTATTAAATTTGCTGAGTACATTCAAAAGTAATTTGAACACCATACTTAATTCGAAGCATCACTTACTAATTAGTGATGTTTTTTGTTTGGATTCTTATAAAGTTATTCTAAATAACCATAGGAGCAAATACTCGAATATGATATGATGAAATTACAATAGACTGGCTTCGCATGAGGGATTGGGTGCACCAATTTACCTTCCAAGATTTACTATGGGAGGAGGTGTAGCCTATGGATGTGAACGATGTATTAACGCTGATGATTTCATTCGGCATGTTGATTGCGTTTATCATGTCCGAAAACAAAAAATAATCCCTCATGTGACTTTGACCAGGTACTGAGGGATTATTCCTATTGTGCCCACCCTTTTTGTTGGGTTGGTCTATTGTAGCCGTTCCATGTTACCAGCATGGGACGGTTTTTAATACTCTATGATTTTCTGCATTTATTATACCACGAATGGATATTTTGTACAATTTCGATAAGTATTATAACTTCATTTTCTATTTTGGCTTTTTCCCATATAAATTTATGTATTCTTAAGAGGCATAGAGCCATTTTTAAGCTTTTTTTAAATATAATTTAAGTGATGTTTTTTCATTTCTATATACTTCCTTCCACTTCTTCTCTTGTTGGCATCCCACCTTGTGCACCAAACTTCGTAATAGAGATAGATGCTGCACGATTTGCAAAGCGCAGTGCTTCAGCTATTTGCTTTCCTTCTGCAACCGCAACTGCAAAAGCTGCATTAAATGTATCACCTGCACCCGTTGTATCAACTGGCTCAACAGTGTAGGCGGGCACAATTTCTTCGTTTATCCCATTGAAATACCGAACCCCATTTTTTCCTTCTGTAATCAATAATTTATTGGGAAAACGAACGAGCACTTTTGAACGGTCCTCTTCCCCAAACATAATAGCAAACTCATGCTCATTTGGTGTAAGAAACGTAGCAGATTCAATCACCTCATTACTTATTCTCCGTGCTGGTGCAGGGTTTAGTAACCATCTTTTATTAAACTGCTTGCAAAAGCCTGCAATATATTCAATCGTTTCCTCAGGAATTTCTTGCTGAACCATAATCATATCGGCTTTCTTAAGAATTGAAACAGCTTTTTCCAAATAGCTTGGTGATACCTCATCATTTGCACCTTTTACAACAATAATACTGTTATCTCCTTCAGCAAGCGTAATATGTGCAGTACCCGATGCAGTTTGCGGAACAGTTTCCACGTAATCTACTGAGACACCATTTCCTTTTAAATTATCGATGATTTCTTCACCAAAAGTATCCTCGCCAACCCGTCCAATCATGGATACATCCGCACCAAGTCTTGCAGCTGCTACTGCTTGATTGGCCCCTTTTCCTCCAGGAACGGTCTGAAACGATTCACCTATAAGTGTTTCTCCAGCCTTTGGCCTACTATTCGCTGTAACAACTAAATCCATCGAGGCACTTCCGACCACTACAATACTAACCATCTTCATCACCTGCTTTCTTTCTACTATATTTTATAGGTAGCTTACAATATAGATTTCATAGAATTTTTTTAACTACATCGCTAAAAACCTTAAATGTTCGGGCACATTTCCAGGTGATTCCTGTTCCAATGATTCGGGAAAAATAACAGTAGGATCTTCGTATGAATTTGATTTTCATAAAGGCTGTATGTATTCTCAGGACATTTATTAGCGGTATTTTGTTTCATAAAATCCAACATCTCCGGATTGCCAAAGTCCTCTTTCGGTAAAACAGGGGTTTGCGCTGTTTTCACGGGGATAAATTCAGTATGTTCTTTATCGTATTTTTGATATATAGGATTAATACGGATAAAATCCTCTACATAATTAATAACAGTATTCGTAGAAAGAGCTTCTTTATTATCCTCACTTAACTCATTATATGTTACATCATATTCAGAACCAGAGTCACCGTTTTTCCAAGCTGTAAATTGCATTGCCCGCGGTATATTATCAAACAGATTGTTTTGGAAGGTAGGATTGATGGCACCACTTGCAAAGATTCCCCTGTTAGCGTTATTTTCCCCAGGGTCTACATCTTTAAAGGTATTGTTTTCTATCGTAGCGTTACTCCAGTTCAACACGCGAATGGCATCCTGACGCATTTTCTCTATTTTATTATTCTTGATAATGATTTGGTCATGATATTTCCCGCCGGAATACTTATGTGTACCGATTGCGCGGTCCAACTCGTAGAAAATATTGTTTTCAATTGTCATATTAGTATTAGGTGTTTTATCGAACTTACTCCACTTGGAGCTCCATCCATTCGTTAACTTATCAGGCGTATCAATATTGATTGCTTCTTTGATTTCAGTTGATGAAGGTATTGAGTGCATAAATTTATTATTAGAAATTACAGCATCCTTTGTTGCATCAATCTCAATGAAATGACCGGAATACATGTTTAAGAAATTAATATTTTCAATCCTGATATTTTGATTATGACCAGCAATAATCCCTATACCATCCTTTTCGAAATTCAAATCAATCGTCGCTGTCCCAGACCCCATGATGGAGATATTCTTTTCTCCATCGTATTTGCCATAGACACCTTCTTCTTTCCCAAGCGAAGGGCGGATGAGTTGGAAAATTGATTTATCAGCATCGAACTTAGATGTACCTGTTTCGTTTCCATTTACAATTTTTGCACCATCTTCAAGTTTAATCGTTACGTTGGAAGGTACGAATAATACATTTGACACTGTATACGTTCCCTTTTCTAATACGAGTGTACCACCATTTGTTTCTTCAAGTTGTTCCAGATAGGAACGAAGTAAATAATAATGTTTTGTATCATTATTATAGGTTGGCCCATTCATTAGATTCCCATTATATGTTTTACTGTTCGGTGAAATAGTATATGTTTCTGTCTTGGCTTCAATTGCATTTGTAGGATAGACAACCCACAAAGTCAACAAAGCTAAGGTCAGTAAAAACTTTTGCATAATCTTGATGTTCCTCCTAATAAGTTGTTTATGTATTCAAACTTAACTAGAAATCAAGCTCAATTTAAATGTATTGAATTCTAGGTATTTAACCTATTTACCCCTAGTACAAATAAATAAACTTATGGAAGGGCCATACTATTAAGTCTATTCGATTAATAGCTTCGAAAAATAATGCAGGCTTACGAGGGTATTAATGGTATTTGAATTTTATTTAGAATACACGATGAGCAGTCATAGGGATTTTGCATTGCTGAACAAGGAAGAATAATTCAACTGGACAGCGGGTATATCGACCGAGTACGAGACTGAAGCGCCTCTCTTTCCATTGCTTTCATGTTATAAAGCGATGGGGATCAGGAACTTTTTTCCAATGTCTCTAAACTCAAATGCTTTGGACGATATTTTCCAACCGCCACCTCTAAAAACAGTTTACTTTTAAAAACGGGAGGGTAAATATATGCTAGAAAGCTGGTGTGAAAATGAAGAGTTTCTACAAACTAATCCTGACTGGTATCATCGCTGGAGTTGCACTTGCAGCATCGTTGGAAATTACTCAGCGGTTGACAGGAAATCCGGCATCCATTTTACTATACAACATGGATTATATTCCGTTTTTGAAAAAGTGGAATGACATCACTGGGGCAGGGCTTCTTTTTCATTTCATCACTTGCATTGTCAGCGTAGTAATTTTGTTCTATTTACTAAAACCATTCGCACTTGAACGAAAAGTGCTGCCTTATATGGTAACCTATACGGTTGGAGGAGGTATTTTATTTTTCCTAAGTTCCTTAACAGAGACACCACCTGCTTATAATGATTTGGCTGCCTGGATCTACTGGACAGCAGGCCATGCACTGTTTGGAATTATTGTTGGGCTTTTGGTGAGATGTGAAGAAGTATGAGACCTTTCCCACGCTTCAACTAGATTGTTTTGAACTTTAATGAATTATGTTTGCACTTAAAGTGAGAACATATAATTATCTAAAGTCCCCCATCACTGATACGCTGACGCTTTCATACAATAATATGATTTCCTTCAAGGGAGATTAGCTAAAGAAGTGAAAAATTAGCATTACCAAAACCCTCAACTCAAGTTTAAAGAGCCTGTCCCTCATTACTTGATGCTATAAGCAGTGAAAGACAGACTCTTTTTACTAGATTTATTTATTTAAAAATTCACCTGTCCGCTGATAAACATCTTTAAACTCATCAAGATGTGTCCATTTCCCTAAGAAGCCATGCACGACACCATCATATCTTTTTGTCTCAACATGTACGCCAGACTTTCTTAAGTTCTCAGCAAAGCGTTCCCCCTCATCTCGAAGTGGATCATGTTCTGCTGTGATAACAAGTGCTGCTGGAAGGTTCTCTAAATTTTCCTCTTTAATCGGTGAAACGAGTGGATCATTCGGATCTGCACCACCAGATAAGTAGAAAGAGTTAAATTCAGGTAATGCATCTGTTTCCAATCCATAGCCCTTTCTGTTTTCAGTTAAAGATGGATAGCGTGATATATCGCTAAAATCAAGGTCTAAGGAAGGATAAAATAATACTTGTTTTGTAATTGTAAATTCCCTTTTCTCACGAGCCATCAAGGATACTGCTGCAGCTAAATTACCGCCCGAACTATCACCAGAAATAGCAAGATTCTCGCCATCCCAGTTTAATTCTCCCTTATGCTCTGTTACCCATTTTGTCACATTGTAGCAATCTACCAATGCAGCAGGATAGGGGTGTTCTGGGGCAAGACGCATATCAACAGCAATCACTTTATAGCCAGAAACACTAGCAAGCGGACGAGCAATTTCGTCATGACTTTCTAGATTACCCGAGAAAAACGCTCCCCCGTGAAAATACATTAGAATTGGATAAGACGACTTTTCCTCTGGTGTATAAATTCGTACAGGTATATCTGCTTCAGAAGTCGGAACTTTTTTGTCCTCAATCGAATGAACCTGGACACGCTTTTCAAGTGGTATAGAAGGCGCATTCATACTTTTTCTCGCTTCTTCTGGAATGACTTTTATTTCCTCATTTGGATCTGACGCAGGAAAAGTATCAAAAAGTTTCTTTATTTCTGGATGTAATGACATTTGTGAAAGCCTCCCTGTTTTATTTTGCTTCGTTGTCACTTATACAAATTGTAAAGTATCATACCTTACAATTTGTATAAGTAAATCATATTTTCTTATCTTTGTTTCTATTTTGCTATTATTTCATTCTTTTCGCAAAGCATATCTTTTTTGTGAAAAAATAAAGCTTTATAGTTTAAAAGGATGATTATATTACTAATTCGCCTTTTCAAAAGTTTCCTTTTCTGGAAATGCCGTGTCAGATTGTTGTGTTGGCTCCTGACGTGATAATTTTTGATAGACATCTGTTATTGGTTTTCTGACTGACTGAAATTGTTGTAATGCTTCTGGAATGGTATCCGAATCACGTAACGCTTCAGCCAGGGCATGCGCATCTTGAATAGCCATATTTGCACCTGAACCTTGATGATGAAGCATTGCATGTGCAGAGTCTCCAAGCAGTGTAATACGATTAGTGCTCCAGTTATCAAGTGGTTCAATATCAAAAAGTGAGCGACAAGTATAGTCTTCAATCGTTAACGTTTCTGCTATCTTTTGAATATTAGGATCAAAGTTTTTTAATAGGTTTAAGATTCCTTCGTTCGTTACTTCTGGTCTCCAAGATATGTCCTCAGATTTTACCGTCACGTCAAAAGAAAGTTGATTTCTGTGCTCTAATGGTAATAGATATACCATCACATCCCCTTCGACATACACTCTAAATATGTTATCATTAGCAAAATCATATGTGTGCAGGTTATCTACAACTGCCCGATAAGCGTGTGCTTTAGCGGGAACAGGCTCACAGTCATTGATAAATTGCTTACGGATATTGGAACGGATTCCGTCTGCCCCAACAACTAAATCTACTTCCACTTTTTCACCATTTTCAAAATGAACTTCTACATAATCATCATGTTCAATAACTGTTTCGCATTTATATCCTAAATGAACATTCTTAAGTGGAATATGATCCATAAATGTTTCGATGAAGTCTGCTCGATGAATTAATCGCGACCATCTTTCATCTATATTATCCGTTAAAAGTGGCCACTGCTCATTGATTTTTACTTCTCCGTTACCTTTAAGAATTTGCATATAATGGCTTACTGTACTCTTACTTACAATTGCATCATAAATGCCCCAATCCCTGAAACACTTAACAGTTGGTGGCCGCATCCCAATTCCAGCACCAACCTCTCCGACAACTGGTGCTTGCTCATATAAATCAGCCTTAATTCCTGCACTATGCAAAGCAACTGCAGCTGCTGCACCGCCAAAACCTCCACCAATAATAGCAACTCTTAATTCTGAATTCTTTTTTCCCTTTAAACTCATGATTTTTCCCTCCTAGGTTTTTTTGCTAAATATTCTCATATGGTTATCGAAAGTTATTTTATAAATGCCAATATTCGGAAATTTACAACTATTATAATTGAAATGGGATTAACTTATAAAAATCCATTATTACTCGGCAGTTCATTCTTTAAAATTTATAGTTATATTTGAAACCGCTGTCAAATGATCGGTATTTGGATAGTAAAATCTTCACTTTAGAACTCTGGACCATAGACAAACCCCCGACTTCTTACAGTTTTAAAGAGTTTGTCTACGATACGGCATCCAAAAATGATTCCTTTTTGTTTAGACATGCCGACAAATAAGCCAGTGTCACATCAATTTAATCCGAATGAAATCCATTCTTCTTCCTCATCGATTTACTGTAAAGGTGTACTTATAGTCGTCAGCTCTATGGACAGCCCGTCTCCAGCCAATAAGGCGATCATTATGTGTGTACAGTTTGGTCTCCCCAATGAGAACAGGTTCTCCATCATTGATACTCAATTTCTTCGCCTCTTCTATGCTCGCGGCGGTTGCCCACATTTGTTGCTCACCACGGGACAAGGAGATCCCCTGCTCACGCTCAAGAAGCATGAAAACACTCTCTGCCTCCTCAAGCTGCTCTGCGTTCGGTTGAAAGTCCTCTGGAACACATAAATAAGTCTGCGTCCACACGAGTGGCTTTTCCTGAACAAGAATTAACCGAGAGACCTTAAGGACCTTGTCGTTTGGCTCAAGGCCAAGAATAGAAGAAATGTCGTTAGGCGGTTCCATACGACCAATGTCTAAGACAAACGACTTTGATTCCATTCCTTGTTCACGAAGATAGCCGACAAGCCCACCGAGCTCTAGTCCGGGGGGTCTTACTGGAAGTTGTCGCATTGGGAAAGTTCCTTTTGCACGCTCCCTATAAACATAACCCTCATTTGTAAGCTCTTTCAATGCCTGGCGAACAGGCGCTCGACTCACATGGAATCTTTGAACAAGCTCTTCCTCCGTACTGATCGGACGGAGAGGATCGCTATCGCTTGCACGGATTTCTTCGATCAGAATCTCTTTAATTTGCTTATAGAGGGGGACCGAAGAACTGCGGTCAATATTCAGTATTTGTTTATTCATCTTCATCCACCTCCTATGAATCTATGATTACTTGACTAATAATGCTTCACTTCTCTGAAGCGGTGCTGCAGTACGTTCTTGTACTTCTTCAAATTTTACCCCAGGAGCTAGCTCTTTGACAACAAGACCGCCTTCTGTCACATCAATTACCGCAAGATTTGTATAGATACGGTCTACACATCTAGTTGCTGTAAGTGGAAACGAACATTCTTCAACGATTTTCGCCTCTCCCTTATTAGTGCAATGCTGCATAAAAAGGAAAACCCGTTTACTGCCAACAGTAAGGTCCATGGCACCTCCTACACGTCCAAGCGTAGCATTTGGGAGCTTCCAACTGGCAAGATCACCATGCATCGAGACCTGGAATGCCCCAAGTACTGCTGCATCAAGGTGACCACCACGGATCAATGCAAATGATTCTGATTGCGAGAAGTAGGAGCCCCCTGGTTTTAATGTGATTGGTTCCTTTCCAGCATTCACAAGATCTGGATCCTCTTCACCGGCTTCAGGTTTTGGACCTAATCCGAGAAGTCCATTCTCACTGTGCAAAATGATTTCCCGGCCTTCCGGAATGTAATCGGCAACAAGTGTCGGTAAACCAATTCCAAGATTAACAAACCATCCATCTTCCAGGTCTAGTGCTAATCGTGAAGCTAACTCCGGCATTTTCCATCCCATTACTTCTTTTTGGTCTTTACTCATTTACTAATACCCTCCCTTCATGTTGCGCTTCCACTTGTATTAAACGATCCACATAAATACTAGGCGTTACAATTACTTCTGGTTCAATCTCTCCTACTTCTACAATTTCACTTACCTCAGCGATTGTAATTTGTGCTGCAGTCGCCATCACCGGGTTAAAGTTACGTTGCGTCTTTCGGTAAACAAGATTACCCCAACGGTCTGCCCGGTGTGCCTTGATAAAAGCATAATCACCTGTGATTGCATGCTCTAAAAGATGCGACCGTCCATTGAATTCACGCATTTCCTTGCCTTCACCAAGTTCCGTGTTTACTGCTGTTGGTGTGTAAAAGGCTGGGATGCCCGCACCACCCGCACGGATACGCTCCGCTAATGTTCCTTGAGGGGCGATTTCTAACTCGATTGTGCCACTCTGGAGACGCTCAATCAAATCCTCAGCGTGTGGGCCAACAGGGAAAGAGCATATAATCCTTCGCACTTGATTGTTACTAATAAGTGCTGCTACGCCATCGCTCACTGCACCAATATTATTTGAAACAACTGTTAAGTCCTTTGCTCCTTGCTCTGTGAGGGCTGCAACAAGATGTGACGGTAGTCCGCTTCCCCCAAATCCTCCAACGAGCAGTGTCGCCCCATCTTTCATGTCTGCAACAGCTTGTGCTGTACTTTCAAATTTCTTATTGATCATTTATATTTTCCTCCTTTCATTTATTCTGTGCAGCCATAAGTTCTTTTTGATAACCGTGCATTGTCACAAAGAAGGCACAAGGCAAGTTACGTGGATCACCTGTATAGCCAATCTCGGATGCGATTGATTCAAACGGTCCATATAACCCTTCCCCTTCATTTGACTTTCCACCTCCAGATAGATGCCGCCCGACAACGTCAGCGAGCTTCACATCCATCTCGAGACTTGCTTTAAGAACAGTGGAAACCTGCTCCTCCTCCACTACTGGATGGATAATCACTCCGTTTGAGTCCTGGAAATGATGCCCTAAGTATAGGCGCTTCGGACGCACTTCCTCAAGAAGATGCTGCACGCTCCTGCGGTAAAGCATAGGGTCTTCAATCGTAGGAATTCCACTCTTTACACCACCAAACATTTGCACAGCATCAGCTGCAAAAGCCCAGTTTAGGTCATCAAGGACAAATGTCACCGATCCAACCGAGTGTCCTGGTGTTTCCACTACGGTAATAGACACATCACCACCAAGCGATATATGATCGCCTTCAAAAACTTCTAGGGTTGGCTCCAAATCTGCTCCGATGTCGTTTAACAGGATTGCTTTATGCTTTCCTTGTATTTCCGCATCCAAGTATTGCCCTTGAAGTTGCTTATAGTCTGTTATTTGTGCACTGCGATCACGAAGTAAATATGCTTCCTTCCGAGGAATTACAACTTCAGCAAGCCCTCCTGTTTTCTCCCATATTGCTCGGGCGCCACCAAGATGGTCAACATGCCCATGAGTCAGAAGAATCCAGCGAATATCTTCCATACGTATGCCATTCGCAGCAAGAACTGCCTCAATTTCGTTTGAAGCGGATGACGCAATACCAGTATCAATAAGTGCAGGCTCTGCAGCGTCGATATAGTAGGCGTATGCAGATGTTGGGCCAAATTTACATTCGATTGGAATAACACGTACGGAATCCTTCATGTCGTTCACTCCTATAGTTAATTTATTCCACAGTGCCTACTTATTTTAAAACGAAGGAGGCACTACAAATTGTTTTTTTTTGCAGGAGATATAGCCTGATTAAGCAATATGAATTATTTAATGTTTCCTTCTGCCTCAGTTTGCACTTGGGTTTCCAACAACGCTAAACTCTTTCGGGATGACTGGTAATACTAAACGTGAATGATGATCTTTGTCCCTATAGATTTTATGTGTTGTCGCACGTCCACTTGGTAAGTGATAGCTATCTGGTGGTAATAATTTGGTATCCTCTCCATCAAGGTCTTCATTACAAGCAAGATCTAATTCAATACGATGTCCGGCTTTAATTAAGAATGAGAAAGGATATAAGCGAATCGCATACTTGATAATTTCACCAGGTGGTACCGGTACCGCACGATCATGTGGATGCCATGGCTCACCATAGATTGACTTTTCTTCATTTAGTTCACGGTGAGAGGCTTTTAAATAACCGGATGTCATTAATGTACGTTTACCATTAGGATCCACATCATAAAGCTTCGCAATGAAGTTTGTATCATCTGTATCGATTTTTGCATGTATATATAATGCTCCTGTACCTGTTATCTCTACTGGCTCTAAAAATTTTTCACTCGACCATTTAATTGATTCTGATTTCGTTGATACTGTTAATGGTGCTTGGTAGAAGCCATCTGGATGTGCATATTCAGATGTTAATGGTTCTGGTTTCTCGCTTATTTTATGGCGAGGACGTAAGTAGAACTCTTTCTTTTCTTCATTTGGCAATGGCCACTGATCCTCACCACGCCATTTGTAAGACCCTTCTACAGAGAACTGTACGGTTGGTTCATCCATAATGCCTGTGTCAATCCCTTTTAACCAGTAATCATACCAACGGAACATTTCATCATGGTTTTCATGAAATGGACGTTCTAACATTGGTGGAAGTGCTTGGATATCAAGTTTTTTAATGCCTGATACTTTGTGAAAAGCTTCGATTGTGCCCTCAACATTCCAACCGCGACCCCATTTTGCTTGTAAATAAGTTGGGATGGTTACATTACCCGCTACTTCAATTGCACTGTTTTCTTGCCAAAATGGTCCATCAAGTGGGTTTAATAAGTAATCCATCCATAATTCGTGACGATCTTGGTAATGCAGTAGGTGCACGAAATCTGACCAATGGGCGATATCTGGATCGTTTAAGCGTTCCTGTGTTTTTTGTTTAAGCTCTTCTTTTGTGAATACTTTCGAGCTCTTACTTGCTACATTATTAAATGCGTTAGCACTATCGCCCCCGCGTCCTTCACGAGAAGCACGTGGCATTAACCACATGATGCCACCGTGATAACAAAGTTCATAGAGATCGAAGTGACCACCATTTGCAAAGATGGCTTTTAAGTGTGGTGGTTGTTCCGCGGCACCTAATAGTTGAATAGATGCAAAGTATGAAATACCGATCATCCCAAGATTGCCGTCACACCAATCTTGCTGTGCTAACCATTCTACGATGTCATAGATATCTTTACCGTCTCCATGACCACCAGAGTTATAGTTACCACACATTTGACCTTCTGAACCGCCAGTACCACGTGTGTCTGCGATAATATGTGCGTAACCACGAGATACTACTTCATTAATATCACCTGCTTCAATCGCACCATTCCAAAGATGACTTGGACGTGCTTGTGGAGGCAATGTTAACGCCTGTGCTTGCAGTTCTTTACCATATGGGCTAAGAGCAAGTAATGCTGGTACTTTCTCTACACCTTCAGGAAGGTAGATATCAGCAGCGATATGTACGCCATCACGCATCGGGATTTTGACATCTTTTTTGATAATCATTTTAATTCGCTCCTCTTCTTTGTCCTTCTAAGTATGTGTTTAAGCATGTGATTACTTGAAACCTACTATTTTGAAAAGCTTACTATTTGCAGAATCTTAAATCTAATTATCTTGTTAAAGTCTATTTATAACACTTTAGTCATGCTGTCTTTATCATCCTTTAACAGGTGTGAAACATGGTATAAAAGGACCTGGATTATCCTGATCTCCACTTTGCTTGAATACCACTTTTACTTTTTGATTCATGTGTATCCTATCCAGGTCAAAATCAACGATATTTGTCATCATTTTCGGACCTTCATCTAGCGTAACGTAAGCGATCGCATATGGAGCTGGCTTTGCACGTCGCATCACGCTGAACGTATAAATATTACCTGTACCCTTTGCTTCCTTCCACTTCGTCTTATCACTCATACAAAATGGACAAAGCACGCGTGGGTAGTAGTGATATTCACCACAGGATTCACATTGCTTTACAAGTAGCTTTCCTTCTGCGGTAGCATCCCAATACTCTTTATGTTCCGGATGAACTTCAGGGATTGCCATTTTTCTTTCCTGTTGTGGTGTCTCCATGATTTACACCCTCTCCATAATAAGTGTTGCACTACAATGACGGCTTCCAAGGCCTCCACCAATACCATTAACCAGTGCGATGTCACAATCTTTCACTTGTACTTCCGGATGTGCTTCCTCGCGCAGCTGACGAACAGCTTCAATCAGTTTTGTCATGCCACCTCTGCTTGTCGGATGATTATTATTTAATCCACCGCCATCTGTATTGATTGGCAAGTTGCCAATACCTGCAATCAGATTTCCATCTGCTACGAATTTTCCACCCTCACCTTTCTTACAGAAACCAAGGTCTTCGAGCTGCATGATGACCGTAATCGTAAAACTATCATAAATTCCGGCGTATTTAATCTCGGCAGGATTTACCCCTGCTTCTTCAAAGGCCGCTTTCCCAGAATGAACAGCAGCCGTATACGTCATATCCATATTGCCACCCATCGGGCCTTTCGGAGACTCTCCAGCGCCAATTACTTTAATAAGTGGCCGTTTGAGACCTCTAGCAATTTCTTGGTTCACAACTACTAATGCACCGCCACCATCACTGACAACACAGCAGTCCATAAGATGTAATGGATCGGCAATCATTGGAGAATGGAGCACATCTTCAACTGTTACCAAATCTTTTAATCTTGCATTTGGATTATACTGGGCATGATGGGAGGCGGCAACCTTCACCCATGCCAACTGTTCACTAGTCGTCCCGTATTTATGCATATGAAGACTAGCGGCCATTGCGTATTCATTCACCGCTGTTGGTCCATAAGGGATTTCAAACGGTACTTCTGGTACATTCGGAGTGAACTTTTTTGGTTTGACACCACTTTTTCCTTCTGCACGTGGACGTCCACCCATCGTAATCAAAGCAACGTTACACTTACCTGCAGTGATAGCCTGTGCTGCATGTGAAACATGTGCAATGTAAGAAGAACCGCCAGTTTCCGTTGAATCCACATGTCTTACATTCAGTCCCAGATAATCAACCATGGACAAAGCTCCACCTGGTGCATCACCTGCACAAAAATAACCATCGACATCCTGAAGGGTGAGCCCTGCATCCTCTAATGCACCTTTTGCACATTCAGCATGTATCGCCGCAACAGATTTATCTTCAACCAAACGTTTCGGGTGTTCGAATGCTCCTGCAATATATGCTTTGCCTTCAATACTCATATTCGTAAAACCTCCGTGGTTCTGATCGAATTTCACTAACCCCACCTCGCCTCTCTATTTATGCAAGAACTGAGTCAGGAATTTCGATTAATTGTTAAATCATACACACAAACTTCTAAACCTTTTATTTATTATAGATACTAGCGAGTAAGATGAACTTTCATTAAACACTTTCATTAAACCTGTGCGGTTGCTTTTTTAGCCGCTTCCACTAAGTTAGGCTGTGGGTCTTGCATCGTTAGGAAAGAAGCTGGGGTATCGACAAGCAACATTTTGACTGTTTCGTCGCTAACTCCTCGATCTTTAAGGTCAGGAATGAAATTTTCAAGTAATTCTGCAACCGAATGTTCCGTCGATGCCCAACCTAGTGCAAAACAGTTTGCATCACAAGAAATGATTGCGCGATTTGCATATCCTGCATTGAAAAGATTCATCACCTGATCGAGACGTTCTCCCTTTGGCCGTGCCCAGAATGGAGCTGGGACTTCTGGTGTCCCTTTCTCTGTATCAAAACCGATCGTATCATAGCCAACGTAAGCGCCTCTCTCAGCAATTCTGAAATCTCGCTCTGGGTCAAGCCCTTCTTTACCATCTGAATGACCAATTACTATTCGGTCTAATGATAGCCCTTCCATTTCAATCAAATCCATCTGTCGATCAGCATCAATTGACAAATGTGTAAGGATGGGTACACCCGCAGCACGTGCTGCTCTTGCTGCTGCACGGTAAACCCTTTCATCCAATTCACTTAAACCACCGCGGCTGACACCTGCTTTGATGGCACCTGCTTTGACGTTGGTCCCTTCTATTCCGACAGTGATTTCGTGATAGAATAGGTCTGCTAAGTATTCAATCGACTTATCACGGAAGTATGGAAGCACTGTATCACCTGAAACAAACCCTGTCATGGGAACGATGTTTACACCAGTTACACGTGAGACGACTTGCCAATATGAAATATCACGTCCGGTTCCGATTCCGGTACAGTCTACAATGGTTCTGCCACCAAGTTCACGAAAGCGACGAAGCTTGTTGATTGTCACCTCAAGCATTTTTGGACGAGCTTCCCACCATTTTGTATCCAAGTCACATCCTGGAAGTCCGAATCCAATATGCTCATGCAATGCTGTAACTCCAAGTTGTTCCGTTGCAATTGGTCCGAGAACAGTGTTTATTTTACCCATGTTATATCCACTCCTTCTACTTCTGGTTTGAATAGACCTTTTTCCCCTTCAAGAGAAAGGATACGTTGAGGATTTACCTCCAATAATTGCTTCACTTGTTCTTCCGTAGCTCCTGCTTCACGAAACATCGGTACAAAGGATGTAAGCACATGATCAAATCCTATCTGTGAAGCTTCATGACCGACCGCATAGCCAACAGCATTACTTGAGATGATTACACGATCGCCAAGACCTTCTTTGAATAACTCTAAAACTAACTGCGCACGTCTGTCATTACTAACATATCCCCTATTTGGTGTCCAACCAGCATGATCCAGTGCAACTATAGCACCACGGCGAGCAATTGTTAGAGCATCGCCTCTTTCATCTGCATCCAAACTGTCAAGACCACCTACAATCACACGGCTTACATCAAGTCCTTCTTTTTCTAATATATCCAGTTCGTATACAGGGTCTTTTCCTGCCTGAATGGATACTGCTGCACCCGTTTGTAGTGCTGCTTGCGCAGATCCGCGGTAAAGATGTTTTTCAAATTCTGTGATTCCATCCTTATTAGCTGCAGTACAAATTAAACCAGCCGGACCTGTGCGTTCACGACGTGGAATAACAGTTCCTTTCGTTATTTCATTCGCAAACATTTCTGCAAGTCTATCAAGTGGCATTGGTCCAGGTGGCTCAGTTTGCTGTGTAGTGAAATAGGAACCAACCATCGTACCGGGTCCAAGACCAGTCGATGCAATGATATGTACGCCAGTTTCCTTAGAAAGTGTCCGGTAAAGCTGTACATTACGTCCTTTAAACATACCACCGTTATCAACAATTGTTTGTCCGCCTAATCGTTTGTACTCTATTAGAGCCACCTTTAATGCATCATATTGTTTTTGCTGATCCATTTCAATTTCAGGTGCAAATTCGGCTCCGGGTATGATAGAAAGTATTTGTACTTGTGGAAGAACTACCCCAAGTTCATCAGCCGAAATCGGCCCTAGAACAGTTTGAACTACATTATCTTTTAAATGATCTGCCATTTTTAAAACCTCCTTAGATTAACTGCTATTGTTCTTCATTTGCTTATCCTTCAGTATCTGGATAGGCAATATTAGAAGATAACGGACATGACTTCCTGAAAACTGACTGACTTATTTTAGTGCTCCATTGAGACACGATTAACTTCTGTATACGTTTTCATAAATAAATGGTAGCTCAACACGAAAAACAAGTTAAGCGCTTTAAAAGTTTAAGAGAATTATCTCCATACAAAACTAATTTGTTAAATACATATTATTATAATGTTATACCAAAGTCAACCATATTTTCTAATTTTCTGAATAGAGGGTTCCCAAGATCCCTTCATATCAGTTCTTTTTCACTTCTCAGATTTCTCTTTTAGGGGATATTTCAAACCTTTACTATAGTCTTTAAAGTGATTATAATTGAAAAAATTAATTTACATAAGTTAAAAGTTAAGTTTTTTAAAAATAAATGGTAAAGTTTGGATGTTTGGCATAATGAAGTCCGGAATTATTGCCAAAATAAAAGTATTCGAAAGTCTATTAGGACTGTGAATACTTTTATTTTTTATACCATGAGTCAATTTTACACAGCTTTTACCAAATCGTCATTAGCTTGTACTTTTGCAGGAGCTGTTTCCTTAAGGAAGAAGGAGAAAATAAATACCATTACCGCTCCTGCCGCACTAATCCAAAGTGGCGCTCCGGGTCCCCACATATCTCCAGCTATCCCACTTGCGATAGGATTAAGAAAGCCACCGAAGAATTCCCCTATTCCAATGGTTAAACCAACGGCAATACCCGAGAATGCAACAGGTACAGATTCTGTAGGGATTACGGACATGGAAAGTGATCCGACACCACTGCAGGATGCTGCCAGAAATACTAATATGAGCATTAATCCGAATGAGTCTACAGCTAGAATCGTTAATGGTGCAAGTGTACCCATTAGACCGAAGATAATCATAACAGGTTTTCGACCTAATTTATCGGAAAGTGCCGGCACTGCAACACCAAAAATGGCATAGCCGATACCGAATGTTGCCATAACAAAACTCATCTCTGTTGCAGATAAACCTTTTACGGTTACAAGAAAAACTGGTGTGAATATCTGGAACGCCATAAGAAATACCATAAAGAAACTAAACGTGATAATGGAAAGTAAAATATTTCTGTTTTTAAGGACCTGCCTTATACTTGGCTTCTCTCCATTAGAAAGTTTTGCCTGGGGCGCTTCTTCTGCTTCATTCACTTTCGGATTACGCATCAAGCCCATAATTAATGTAGCAAGTAAAATACCAGGTATGATTGTTAAATAAAACGCTGTATGCCAGTCAAAGGAACTGGCAAGTGCCACTATAACAAGTGGTGCAAGAATGCTTCCGAATATAGCATTCCCAGTATTCATGGTGAATCCCATATTAAATCCGCGACGTTTTTTAGACGATTCAACCGCCAGCACAGATTGTGTAACAGGTATGATCGGTCCTTCCATAATACCCATTGCCAAACGTAAAATAAATAGCATAGCAAAGGATGCAGCAAACCCATGTAGAAGTGATATAACGGAGAAGCCAAGAATAAATCCTGCTAAAAGCAATTTCTTATTTCTAACTTTATCCGATAGATAACCTCCGAGCGGTCCGGAGACTGACCATGTCAATGCCAAGCCCCCGCTCAATAGACCAATTTGTGTACTTGTTAACATGAAATCTTCCTGAATAAACGGAATGAGATAGTTGATAGCCAGTCGATCAAAGAATACAAAACCAATAGCGAAAAAGAATAGTATTACAATCGTATTTTCATAGCTCCAAAACTTTCTTTTTTCCAATATCTTTCACCCTTTCTTCCTTGTAGACCGGAAGTAATTTAGTTAAACGCCTATATAGTTCCATTTATAAATTAGTCTCAAATAAACTTTATAATATTATTGTTCCACTTCATATTCACCTAACGTTTCTGAAACAATGACTTTTCCCTCATAACCTTGTTCTTTAATGATTTCACTTGTCAAGTCCGCGTCTATCTCTCCATTCATTAAGTGGTTTAGGACAACTTGTTTGACATCCGCTTTAGCTGCTATTTTACCAATTTCCTCAAGTGTTAAATGTGCACTTGAGAGTTGGGGTTTAATATTTTGGAATTCTTCATAAAAAGAATCCCCTTCCTTCACTTCAGCAAGCATTCCATCCATCACCAGTAAGTCGGCATCTTTAGTGAAATCAATAAACGCTTCATCATATTTCAGATCTCCTGATAAAACAACCGTTTGCCCTCCAGCTTCAAACTTATATGCAATGGTCTCAATAGAGTGTGGTACAGGGGTAGTTGAAATCTTCACTCCATCTATCTCAAACTCTTCCCCACCGCTAAGATCTTGCACATTTACATTTTCGGTCATACCGTCCGCTTTTGTATAACCGGTTTTTATTCGATACTCTATATCATCTTTATAGAAATCAATTACAAAATCATAAAACTTCTTCTTTGTTCCTTCTGTTCCTAGTAAGTTCAGTTCTGTCCGGGGATTACTGGTAGCCCATCCGGCTATTAAAGCGGTAATGAAGTCAGAGTTATGGTCAACGTGATGATGGGTGAATAGTAGATTACTCACTTCTCTTGGATGTATTCCGGTTTTCGCTAATCCATGTGTACATCCGCCACCACAGTCAACAATGAAATTCTTGTCCTGATACTGAACAAGTGTTGCTGGCCATGTTTTCCCACCTTCAATTGGCGGTGAACCTGTACCAATCGTTGTTACCCTGAAACCATCCGGTATATTTCCCCCCTTATTGGCATCGCTTGTTTCAGTTGTACTTTCTTCCTCTGGGCTTGCTTCTGCTTTATCAGGGGAAACACCCTCCCCTTCACTTTCCGCTGAACTACTACATCCAACCGCAAACAGTAAGACAAGTAGAAATACAATCAGCAGAAGGCACTTTTTATTAATCATTGACACTCCTCCTTAAGTTTGAATCTTAATTATTAATAAATGAATATTTGCATTGCTATTGACTGAACTTCGAAGTAATTCTTTACTGCAAACGTAGTGTAAAAATCACCCTTTCTATGAATGCGCTTTCTTATGTGTTAAAATGTATAATATAATATTGTTATACCAAATGCAATACTTTTAATTAAAATATTTTAAAAATTTAAAATATAAATATTCCAAAGAATTACGTGAAATAAATATTTACACTTGTTAATTGGTGGTTATTTCATATAAAGAAATGCTTCGGTTTCTTTACAGACATGAAACAAGCAAAAAACACGCCATAACGATGACGTGTTTTTTTCCAATCATTTAATGTTTTCCTATTATTGCAGCAAGTTCACCATCGCCTGATTGCCAATAATCACCGCTCCTGCTACTTCCTAACAATACTTATTTAAAAATACTATCTATTTTTGCAATCTCGTTCTCTGTTAATTGAACATCTAACGTTTTTAAATTATTAAGCACTTGGTCAGCATTTTTAGCACCAGGTATAACAGCATCAATCGAATCACGTGTTAAATACCATGCTAGAACAATATGTGCTACCTCAGCTTGTTTTGCATTTGCAATCTCACGAAGTTGCTCTACTTTTTCTAGATTCTTTTCAAATTCTTCACCTTGTAGATGCGGCATGTTGGCACGTAAATCATTAAATTTCATATCTTTATTGTATTTACCGGCTAACAATCCGGATGCAAGCGGGAAGAATGGAATAAATGAAATGTTTTGCTCGGCAGTATATGGCAGTAATTCTTTTTCAGCCGAACGCTGGATTAAATTATATTCTCCTTGATAGACATCAACATAACCATCTTTGTTCGCTTCTTTTAACTGATCTAGTGAAAAGTTGGATAAACCAATCGCTCTGATTTTCCCTTGATCTTTTAATTCTTTTAAAGCCCCAACAGCTTCATATCCTGGTGTAACACCATCTGGATAATGAATATAGTATAAGTCGATATAATCTGTTTGCATACGTTTTAAACTATTTTCGACTTCTTGTTTCAGGAAGGATGGCGTATTATCGTGTTGCATTTCCCCGTTAACAAATTTTACTGACCCTTTCGTTGCAACAATAAGGTCATCTCTTTTTCCTGTTTCTTTAATCGCTTCTCCAACTAATTCTTCTGATCTTCCCGGACCATATAGATATGCTGTATCTATAAAATTCACACCATTTTTAATTGCTGTACGAACAAGATCTTTACCAGCTTCTTCATCTAAATTAGGATAGAGATTATGCCCTCCAACCGCATTTGTTCCAAGACCAATTGGATTAATATATATTCCTGATTTTCCAAGTTGTGTTTGTTTTGTCATGATATCTCTCCTCATTATTATTTTATAATTGTATTTATACAATTATTAATCCCTAAATCAGAGACAGTTTAAACATAAGCAGTCTAGCTACAATTCTTATTGTCTCTATACTTATCTTAAGTTACCTTCTAATTAAATACAACAATCTGACATTTGGTTTCATTATGTGAAACAATATATCTTAATTTTACTATACGCCAATTAGAAGTGCCTCTCTTTGGAAAACATAAAAAGCCTATTCCCACTAAAATTGAGAACAGACTGATGGCGCATTTATAATATCAAGCACTTCAAACGATTATTAACTAAGAACTGCTAAAACAGTCAACTGCTTTTAAAAGTATTTGTACTTAAATAAGGACAATGAACCCCCTAATTCCTCGAATCACTCTTCATTATCTGGTGCTTTTTCAAATAAAGCTTCTGGAATCATCTCAAATCCTTCAATCACCGTATTTTCTTCTACTTCCATCATTAAAAAACGTTTTCCGCTGAAATGAACTTGTCGTACATACCTTAAGTCTTGCGGGCTAATGGAAATATTCGCTATTTTCGTCTCTATTTTAATAGACTTTGACGTATATTTCGGTACGATATTACTTGCTTTAAATTCATATGTTTCATCATCAATCACAGTTTTAAAAGCAGATTCTACCTTTTCCGTATCGACGTCTTCTATTCCACTGCTTTTTAAGACTTTTTCTACATCTTTGAAGTCTAATTTTGGTACATCTTCCTCCTCATTCTCTTCCACGACACGATGAATCTCATCGTATACATTCGATAGTGTGGAGGTATTGATTGTTTGATCACCTGCTACTTTTTTTACAATTTCTTCAAATACAATTTTATCCTCTGCTGCAGTCATTATTTCTTCTGCATTTAGTACTTCCTCCATGAAATGATAATTCAGTTCATTCGCTTTCCCCGCTGAATAAAGGACGTGGTTAACATCAGCAGCATTTTCTGTGAAAGAAGGAAATAGAAATCCTGATATGGGAGCGTTCAAATTGATAATTGGATCAACGATAAAGTTGTATTTAAACTCCTTTTCTACATAGTCAAACAGTAATTCCTTTTTTGGTTCTTGGGTTTTATTCATACTACATAAGATAAAGGAATGGGAATAAACGGTATTCCGTTCACTTTCCTCTGCTTCTTCACTCATTCGTTTCATCGGTTTCATATATTCTCCACGAATAAAGGTTACGACAATATCCATTTCATATTGCTTTTCTTTCAGCATTTTTTCTACCATGTGAAGCATATGCTCTTTCCACTCATCTGTATCTGTACTTAATAAACCCTGATGAAGAATTAGCTGGCTATTATTCTCCACATCACGCTGGAATTTTAATTCAAATAATTTTTCATCTAACTGTCCTGATAGTACTTTCTTAAAGTTGGTCATAAACAACTCTTGCTGTTCCTGTTCCAACATTTCAAATGGCGTGCTTTGCTGATGATAAATTTCGCTCGATTCTTTCATGATGTATACATTAAAGATTTCCTTAATTTTCAATAAATCATTATTTACTTTGAACTGTTTCCGTATATTTGCTATATCTTTTTTATTCAATCTCGTATCGCTCCTAAACTTTTTATCTTTACTATTCATAAGACATAGAAATGGAGAGTAAATCCTATTCACTTGATTTACTCTCCATCCCTTTCATTTATTTTAACATATAATGTCCTGTAGATAGTTCTTTTTTCTATATTAATAAAGTAAGAGGCCTCCACCAAATTTATTAATCTGATGGAAGATCTCCAGCTAAGAACATATAAATTTTTAGGTCCACCTAGAGCACAGACTTTGATATATAGAAGAGAAATGACCTTTTAATTTTCAAAAAATGGCCAGTCTTTTACTAAGTTCTATCCCAAAAGCGCTGCTTGGCAATTGCTGAAACAAAGTCCTTTTCGAAGTTTGGATTGTTTTCGGCAAAAACAATTCCAGCTAAGTTATTTTCCTCTGTTTCTTCAATATAAGATTGTGCAGTCGTTGCAATACCAATTGGTTTATATTGTTTATATGCTTCATTTATGAAAGTCTTTAACATTGGTTGATTTTCATTATTTCCGCCAGCAACATAGATCGAGTCGAGTAAGACAGGATTTGCAGTAAGAAATGCTTTATCCACCTTGATTTCTGTACCATCTGTCGCTACGACTTTGCCAAGTTTTGCACTAATAATTTCTGCGAAAATTCCATTTTGTTGTAATGTATCAAGAACATTCCTTACTTCTTCACCATTAAATCCATCAGTAATGAGAACTCCAACTTTTTGTGTATATGGAGAAAAGGATGTATTTGCCTGGCTAAGTGTTGGAGAGCTTTTTTCAATCGAAACATGCGATCCCTCTGGAGCATTGACACCGATATTCTCAGCGATAGCTGTTGCCATCTCTTTATCCACGTTTGCAAACATTTCAACATTTTGCTGTCTAATTGATTCGCTTTTCACTTTTCCAAGGTGGTAGCTAAATGTTTCCACAATATTTTGTTTCTCAACAGGTGACATGCTATTCCAAAAAAGTCTTGCCTGTGAAAAATGATCATTGAACGATTTGCTCGGAAATTCCCTTGTTACTTGCCCCTCTACTTCCTCTGGATAATGCGCATATCCACCTTCTTCAGGAGGAGTCTCTGATGGTGTATTGTCAGCTAGCGTATTTTCATGATAATTTACGGAATCAGCATCAATTCTATATTTCGAATAGCTATCCCGCCCGTTATGGTTTGTTTCAGCAATAGGCCTGTTGACAGGTATTTCATTAATATTTGCGGTGCCAAGTCGATGATAATCTGTATCACGATATGCAAACGATCTGCCCTGCAACACAGGGTCATTGGAGAAGTCTATTCCCGGTACAATTGTTGACGGATCAAATGAAACTTGTTCTTCCTCTGCAAAGTGATTTTCAACTAGTCGATTCAGTGTCATTTTACCGATAATCTCAACAGGAATCTCTTCTTCCGGCCACAGTTTTGTGTCATCCAAAATGTCAAAATCAAACTTGAATTCATCTTCTTCATCAATCAGCTGTACACCCAGTTCATATTCTGGATAGGCTCCACGTTCAATAGCTTCATGTAAGTCGTGTCGATGGTAGTCCGGATCCACACCTCCGATAATATCTGCTTCATCGAGCAGCAATGAATGGACACCAAGTACAGGCTTCCATACAAATCTGACAAAAGTTGATTTACCCTGTTCATTGATAAACCGGAACGTATTGATCGGCCATGATTCCATCATGCGCCAGCTTCTTGGTCGTCCCCGATCAGACATAAGCCACATAATAAAGTGGGCAACTTCCTGATTGTTCGCGATATAATCCCAGGCATTATCATGTGCAGAAGTTGCTTGCGGGACATCTGTTTTCGGATTTGGTTTAACCGCATGCACAAAATCCGCAAATTTCATGGCATCTGCAACAGCGAAGACTGCAAATGAAAGTGCCAGCATATCGTAATTTCCCGCTTGTGTATAAAACTTCGTTGCAAAACCACGTATATCGATTGCTGTATCCTTGGAACCTTTGCTTCCGATAAAGCTGGAAAAGCGTACAAACACAGGTGTTTTGCTGCCGGCCTCCTGCAGAAAATCGGCTTTTGTGACATGTTTCATGGATTTATATAATTGAAATTCTCCATATGCACCGTCACCTCTAGCATGAACCACTTTCTCTGGTATCCGCTCCCGGTTAAAGTGGGATTGTTTTCTGTAAAAGTGAGCGTCCTGAAATAATGTCGGGCCACGTTTTCCTGCCCTTAATGTCTGCCTGTCATTCGAAATTTTTACTCCACTGTCACTTGTCAATTCCTTATCTGTTCCTGTATTTCGTTTTCGATACTGATTCATTTGCTCACTTTTCTTCCCGCCAATTCCGTGATTGTCATTTGACGAGGATTTATCCTTAGTCATTCTATCACCCATCCTATCGCTTAGATTAAATTGTTCAATAATTAACTTAGTACCCAAGTAATAATTTTTAAAACGTTATGACTACATAATAGGTGGATTTCTATTTCTTAGGTTGCAACGGATTAACCTTGGGTATAATGGATGGAAATAGAATGTTAAAGATATAGGTGCAGACGAAGGAGGATTCTATGGCTGACTTATGTAGCAATTCAAGAAAACCAAATGATATTACTCGCCTTAAGTACACAAGTCGCAATCTATGGTCAGGCGTCTTGTTTGGAATCGGCTTTGCTGCTTTTATAGATGAGACATTGTTTCACCAAATACTGCATTGGCATCATTTTTACGATAGGTCCACAACCGAAATTGGGTTGATTTCAGATGGATTGTTTCATGCTTTTAGTTGGTTTGCTACAATTGGGGGATTGTTTATGTTTGCCGACCTTCATAGGCGAAATGCTCTATGGCCTTTAATATGGTGGGGAAGCGTGTTAATTGGGACAGGGGCATTTCAATTATACGATGGGATTATTCAACACAAAATATTGAGGATTCACCAGATACGATATGTAGAAAATCTGCTTGTTTACGACTTGATATGGAACCTATTGGCTGTTTTAATATTCACTATTGGCCTCATCCTTGTTTTACGTACACATCGACAGTTGAAGCTAGGCGCAAAGGAAGATTAATATGAATAATAATTATATCGATCACACGATTGCCATTCCCTTTGAATTTATAATGATATTGCTTTTTGTCGCCCTGTTGCTTATATATATAGGAGTTGGAATTGCATCCAGCCGCTATCTTCATCTCCGAAAATGGCCGTTATACCGGTACGTTTTCTATATCCTCGGAATTCTATGTGTTGCCGCGTCAGTAATTGGTCCTCTGGCAAATCGTGCCCATATGGATTTCACGGCACACATGGTAGGTCATTTGTTATTGGGAATGCTTGCTCCACTTCTACTAGCTCTATCTGCACCTATGACACTCCTGCTCCGAACACTCCATGTTACTGCAGCACGACGTCTTTCACGTATGTTGAAAAGTCAGCTCATGCGCATTCCAAGTCACCCTATTGTTGCATCATTTCTTAATATTGGAGGACTATGGTTACTGTATACAACAGACTTGTACGCTTTGATGAATGAGAACTTTTTCTTACACCTGATGATCCACCTCCACGTCTTCTTAGCGGGCTATCTTTTTACTGTATCGATGATTTATATTGACCCGATTGCCCATCGATTTAGCTTTGTTTATCGTGCTGTCGTTTTTGTGATTGCTTTAGCAGGTCATGGTATTCTTTCCAAGTATATTTATGCAAACCCTCCTGCAGGCATTCCCGCAGCACAGGCAGAAATAGGCGGAATGATTATGTATTATGGTGGGGATGCTATTGACATTGTTCTTATCTTTATCCTTTGTTTGCAATGGTACAAAGCCACCAGACCACGAATGTCGGTCTCTATGGGCGGTAAGTAAACCAAAGCAGTAATATTGATAGCTTATTCCCCGGAGTTTCCTGCTTATCCTATTTATATTCTCTTAAATAGATATTGGACATAAAATGCCTTTTCAAATCATTTTATATTATGTATCTAATATTGAATAAGTATTAATGAGTAGGTAACGATAAGAGATGAAGATTGTTTACTATTTTTTTGAAGGAGGATTTGAATGGGAATTTTAAGTGGAAATCCTGAGAACGAACCAATGCACTATGGAGAAGTTTTTGCAACATGGTCTTTTCTAGCCGCGGCCAATGGAATGGTTGCGGGTAATCAAAAGCATCTAAACCATGCAGGTGATGAAGATCTGCAGAAATTGCTTGAAGAAGCTATTCAAGCTGGTAAACAGGAGATTGCACAGATTGAAACTCTTTTAAAAGATAACGGAATTGGTTTACCACCAAGTCTTCCTGAGCCCCCTAAAGCTAACTTAGATGAGATTCCGGATGGGGCCCGTTTCCAAGACATGGAAATCGCAGCTACCTTGGGGACACAAAACGCTGCTGGTCTAGTTGCATGTAGTCAAATTATTGGTGAATCAATCCGTGAAGACATTGCAATGATGTTTGGACAATTCCATACACAAAAAGCAATTCTCGGTGCCAAAGTTCTTAAATTAACTAAAGATAAAGGTTGGTTAATTCCTCCACCGTTACTTAAGAACAAAACTGAAGAATAGAATAACCAAGCATTATTAATGGAGAACAGACCAATACTATGGTTTGTTCTCTTCTTCTGTAAACTTAATTTCCTCGTAAACATAAATTTATTTATATGTAATTCTTCATATTTCAGCGATTCGTATATTATCCTCTTTCAGTACACTCCCGCCTTAAGGGTTCATGAAGATTTGCACCTAAACTATTTGGTTGATTCCTATATAAAAATACATCATCGTTTATAAAAAGGTAATTGGACTTTAATATCTCTAACTTAATCTTCAAGAAGTACTCCTATATACTATCATTTATAGTTAATAGCTTTCCATGTTTTTACCAAACTATCGACAATCGGGATAATCACCTTATCGTCACTATCATAGTAAAGATGTGACAACGGATTCCAACTCGTTAATAAACCTCCAGCATTCACGGCAATATCTTTCGTAACCGCTTTTTTATATGCATCATTTACTCCTTTTAACGGAAAGGCTAGTACATCATCTTTATCATAAAAGTTCAGCCACTCACCTTGGATATTCGGATAATATTTAGGTATCATTGGTGATGGAACTGTAATTGGAGATCCAAAATCAATGTAGCGTAATGACCATAAAGCCATAGGGCTACCTAGTGTATAAAAATGAGTTAACGTTTCACATTGTTCTATAGGTGAATTACTTGTACGCTTTACTGTTTCGCTTCCCATGTTTTCACGCTTGTATTGCAGATCATAAAAGTAATTGCTTGCAACAATAGATCCTAGACTGTGGCTGATAATACATAAGGGTGCATTTGCTCCAGCCTTTTGTCGGAGTTTATGAATCGATGCAGCTACAATAGAATGCACTTTATCATAATTTTGATTCCCTAAGGCGGTTGGTTGATATGCTACGGCATCTGCTAAAAACTCAATCACGAACCGTCGCAATCTTGAATAATTTAAGTGCCTGTTATCCTGCAATCTTTTCCATAATTCCTCTTGTTCGGGTTCAAAAATGGATGACCAGAATACCGGTTCAAACACTAACTCCTTTTCTGCGTTGTTAATGGAAAGTTTTTTTGTAAAACCTTTAGAGATATGTGTAATTATTTCATCTGCAAAATTTTCAGTTGGAGTACCTGCACCATGAATAACTGCAACAGCAATTTTTTGAGTCACCGGACAACCTCCTCTGGAATTGTTATATTAATCGTACTTGAAACAAAGTCTAATTTTAAGATGAAAATGACCTATTTATTCATGTTAAAAATAAAAGCTCCACGATTATAGATAAGCAAATTTAGCCTGATAATCAGACACACGAAAAAGACCTCTCAAAAGTTCAGTGAACTAATGAAAGGTCTTTTTTAAGGTTTTACTATATAATCTATCAAAAAAGTGGGAGTTAGCAATCCGCTAATAAACAAACATTAAAGCTCTACCTTCAAGACTTTAAGGCGGTTATTACATCATGCCGCCCTTAAAAAGACTATCCTCGGGTAGCATTGGATAGCCTTTCCCTTTCTACTTCATGTCTGGATCTGGCAGATCGTCTGATTTTCTCAATGCCCAGAGGGGTGTGTTGAAGATATAAGGTGGTGCAGGTTTTAGAACAGGCGCAGGTGCGAATGGAACCGGATTTGCCACATAATTAAATTGTCCACATCCATCCATACTTGGTCCATGAGCCCAGCGTCCTTCAGCACTTTGATCACCACGTGAGAAATTAAATAGCGTATAGGAAACTTCCTGTTTTTCCAATTCTCTCGGGAAGGTGCTTGGAACGACAATATTTTCTTTTTCTTCCAGCTCACGTATTGCTGCATACCACTGATTCTGGTGCATTGTATCCCGTGCAAGCAGCCAGGAGAGCATATCTTTGACACCGCGGTCATTGGTCATCTCGTATAAACGGGCCACCTGCAGTCTTCCCTGGGATTCGGCATTTAAATTGGCTCTAAAATCTGCTAACAGATTCCCGCTGGCAATAATATAATCTGCCGTCCAGCGATTCCCAACACTGTCTGCCGGCATGGCGCCAAGACCTGAAACAATTTTATGCTGGACATTTTCTCCGCCTAAAATCGCAGCAACAATTGGATTTTGTGCTGCATCCTCTAATTCAACATCTGGAGCACCTTCAAGCAGTCTGGCAATCATCGTTGCAAGCATTTCG
This sequence comes from Oceanobacillus rekensis, assembly GCF_002153375.1. GTDB lineage: Bacteria > Bacillota > Bacilli > Bacillales > Amphibacillaceae > Oceanobacillus > Oceanobacillus rekensis. Next base: position 55,781 of record NZ_MTBQ01000007.1, on the reverse strand, counting down.
ACATGCGCGATTTCCTCTGTTCCAGTATCCATTAATAAATCTTTATATTTCCCGTCTCCACGAACACTCCAGCCTTGAAATAGGTACTGCATGGCAACTGATATTTCCCCAAACTGTCCCCCAAGAACTTCCTGTAATCTTGCTGCATAAGTTGGATCTGGCCGCTCTGGTTTCGCATGATACTGTAATTCCTTTACATGAAAAAACATGAGTTCACATCCTTTTTTATGTTCTAGGTGAGTTATCTACCTCTTGTATTGATATTCACCTGAAACATGAAATATGTGTTCACATAAAAGGAAGTTATTGAAACGGCCTTTAATTTTTTTCTTTCAATAGTCCTATGAAAACAGTAAAGATGTCTAGTCTAAGTGGGCTATACAATGAAACCGAACGCATCGGGATATCCTGAAATATAATGATACCCTTATAATAATTCACTTACATAATGTCATATTACTAAGTGTAAGGAAAGAGGATAGAGAAGTCAGAAGAGCTTTAAGCTATATTAGAAGAAATAGAAATTGCGAATAGATAGAAAGCCTAATAAAAAGCGCGGAAAGCTGCTTTCCCGTCCCTCTGGTAACTCTACTTTTATTAGTCCATCACTACTCCACCAGGTTACTCTTTATATAGCAGTTGGCTTTACCCTTTGTAGTAAATGAGATAACAGCTATATTTGCTTTTTCTCCTCTGTTTTTAGAAATTACCTTTGTCTCTATTATTGAAAGAATAATTTATAGGTTGTTGGTTATTTTAAAAGGTAAAGGAGTGATTAGAATGTTTTTTCATATGAAAGAATTGCAGTACAATGCAAAACCTGATCGTCCCGACCCTGTCTATGCCAAAAAGCTGCAGGAAGTCCTGGGAGGACAATTTGGGGAGATAACGGTTATGATGCAGTACCTGTTTCAAGGTTGGAATTGTCGTGGAGAAGAAAAGTATCGTGATATGCTACTAGATATTGGTACAGAAGAAATTGCCCATGTAGAGATGCTGGCAACGATGATTGCGCAGTTACTGGATGATGCACCTGTTGAGGAACAGGAACAAGCTGCTAAAGATCCGGTTATCGGAGCTGTAATGGGAGGTATGAATCCCCAGCATGCCATCGTTTCGGGACTTGGGGCAACTCCCACTGATAGTGCTGGATACCCTTTTAATGCCCGATATACGATTGCAAGTGGCAACTTGTTAGCTGACTTTCGGGCAAACCTAAATGCAGAATCACAAGGTCGTCTTCAGGTAGTGAGACTCTATGAGATGACGGATGATAAAGGGGTGCGAGACATGCTTTCCTGGCTGATTGCACGTGATACGATGCATCAAAACCAGTGGATGGCTGCTATTGAAGAATTGGAACAGAAACAAAAACCACTTGTACCTTCTACGTTCAATCAAAAATATGAAAAGCAGGAAGTTTCCTATTCATTTATGAACTATTCGTTAGGAGAAGAAAGCAGTACAGGGAGATGGGCAAAAGGAAAAAGTATGGATGGACAGGGTAATTTTGAATATATACAAGAGCCTAAGGCTTTGGGGCAAAAACCGATACTTAAGCCGGCGCCAGGTTACATCCATGGAACACCTCCTACTTAATACTAACCAATCAATTAAAAGATGACTTCTTAATTTTAATCAGAAGTCATCTTTTTTGTAAATAATTAAGCTATTAAAGACTAATCTTTTCTCATATCAATATATAAGGAAGCGTCCTTTTGAATCTCAGCAAAAAAGAACTTTATTATTCCCTTTTACAATAAAGTGAATGACCATAGGAAATTCTATTATCTAGTCAATGTAGAAAAATGGACGAAGAATCCTTTCCTAGGCCCCCTAAAGCTTCTTACATGTGCATATTCCCAAGTAAATTTAACTGCATCAGTTGGACTCGCATATAAAATATGTTACTTTCTTATTGAGGACAAGTAAACATTCTGTGCTGCCTGTACTCCAGCTCCAGGCTTAAATTGATAGGAAAAATCTTGCAATCCTGCTTCCATTAGAGAAACTGCTTGAAGGACATCACTAGGGAAACAATATCCCATATGTCCAAATCTGAAGACTTTACCTTGAAGATGGTTAAGACCACCAGCAAAATCAAGGTGATACTTCTTCTTTAAATGTCCTAAATAGGTTGCGAGATCCAATCCCTCTGGTGTACGGATTGTAGTAATTGTTGGTGATGCAAACTCATCACTTGTTAACAATTCAATTGATAATGCCTTCATAGATTCTCGAACCATATTTTTCATGACATTATGTCGTTCAACCGTTTTTGAAAATCCACCTTCCTCCTCAATTAAATCGCACACAGCAGAGAGACCCATAATGAGTGAAACTGCTGGAGTGTTAGGCGTCATTCCTTTTGCTGCCCAGTCACGGTAACTTAAAAGGTTTAAATAATAAGCAGTAGAACCATTAGCCTCTATAACCTTCCAAGCCTTTTCACTTACAGCTAGAAGAGCAAGTCCTGGAGGAAGCATCATTGCTTTTTGAGAACCTGTTACTAAAATATCAATTCCCCATTCGTCCATTTCAGCAGGAGCTCCCCCAATACCACTTACGCCATCAACTATAAAGAGTGCATCTGAATGTTCACGAACGACTTCTGCTAATTGCTCGACAGGATTTAATATTCCTGTTGAAGTTTCATTATAAGTTGCAAAGACGGCCTTAATATTCGATATCGGTTTTAAGAAGTCAATCAGCTCTTCTTTCGTACAGGCTTCTCCCCAATTTTTTTCAAGATTATGTACTTTTAAACCATATTTTTCACATATCGATACAAAGTAATCCCCGAAGGCACCAACTGTGATGACGACTACTTCATCCCCTGGGGTAACAGTATTTACCACAGCTGCTTCCAATGCTGCCGTTCCACCTGAAGGTAAAAGCAAAATATCTTGCTTCGTCCCAAAAATAGGTTTGACACGTTCAGTGGTCTCACGATAAAGCTTAACAAACTCCTCTGAGCGATGGCTAATCATGTTTTGTGCCATTGCCAGTTCCACTTTTTTTGGAATTGGGGTAGGACCAGGATGTCTAAGAATATTTGAATACATAATTTTTTACTCCCCTCATAATTTGTCCTATCAAGAATTACATTCGTAATCCAATTCAATTAAGTCTTGATAGTCATTATCTAAAATCATCTTCAGCAACAGGTTGACAGATTAATTCACATACTTCCTCTGTATATAACAGTGATTATAAATTATGATACCATATTTGCATAGAAAATTTTTAATAAATAAAAAATATACTAATATACTATAAAGCACTAACGAGTAACTGTTAGATATGAAGCAGAGTAGAATTGAGAAACAATAGACTCCACGTTACAAGAGAATTAAAAAAGAAGCTTCCCAAAAAAAGTTTAGTCAACTTTTGAGAAGCCTCCATTAATTATCCTCAATGTTGGCAAAATGTTAGAATTTTACCCTCATCTTAGTAAAAACCCACTATATATCAAGGGATTGGGCGATTAATCCAGTTTCACAGGCTAGATGCTCCCGTCATAAGCAATACCTCTCCAAATCCCAAGTTCAGGGACTTTACAAGGTTTTGTTTATGCTTGCGCATCGGGCGAGCCTGTTACACTTTTTGATTTACATCATGCCGCCCGTGTTGTGAGCCAAGTTTTTCTATTGTTTCACAGGTATTAAATGCTTATATATCAATGATTTTGGTCAACTTCAACGAAGAATCGTTTTGTGCGATTGTTTCTTTTTCTTTATTCTTGTTACCTTTTTGTTACCCTTGTTGGAACTATAATGTATTTGGATTATTGATGATACTTTTGTATTTGTCTGTGTATTCCATATACCTACCCACGTGTTTCGGAAGTCTATGAAAATAAAATCGGGCATACATTCAACCTTTCATTTCAAACTAGAAAAAGCTTGTTTTCAAATGGCCTCATAAGAGATTATAAACGCTGTTGTACCAATATTTATAGCCAAATGACTTTCATATTACTTCATATTAAATCATTATTAATAGGCACAAATTAGGCATGTAATTATCTTAATCAGAAGAGACAAATTAATTTTTGTTCCTTCTCAATTACAATAACCTGATAACCAATTGCCTTGCTATACTTTCAAATTCAGGTGGAAGTTTTCAACTGTTGTATTTGGTCTAATGACCTCTACCCTGTCAATTCTAACAGGCGAATGGTAATATTTATGCAGGAATAGTTTCCAATAAATCTATTAGCATGAAAAAACAAACGTGAGAAGTATTCCCGATTTTTGGCCTAATCTACCCTACAATCAATCCCGAGAGCTGTCCCTTTCAAAAAATGGACGCCATATTTCGTTAACTTCTACAAACTTAACGTGCAACGCATCGCCCATTTTTAAATCTTCTGGTGAGTCTACCAGTAATTGTGTCAACATCGATGGACCTTCTTCAAGTTCAATGATTCCAAGTGGATATGGAGCGACGTCTTGCCATCCGGGATGACCTGGATGATGTACGACGGAATAGGTTTTGAGGCGCGCTTTGCCTGAAGCAGGTGTCCACTCAAGTCTGTTACTCCAGCAATGTGGACAGTGTGTTCGTGGATAAAACACATTTTTATCACACTCACCGCATTTTTGAATAAGAAACTCCCCGCTGGCCACACCTTCCCAAAAAGGTTTTGTGACAGATGTAATCGTTGGGCCTGGAACATCCAAATGCCGAAGCTTTTCTATTAAATTCATTATGCTTCCCCTCCTAACACTAACGCAGCAGCTTCACTCAAGGTTGCGCCATTACCTGTTACTAGCGCATATTTGGCATCCTTAATTTGACGTGAGTTTGCTTCATGACGCAATTGGCGGACTGCTTCAATAATATGTGACATGCCTCCAGCTAGGTCAGCCTGCCCGAACCCTAACTGTCCACCATGCGTATTTAATGGATAATCGCCATCAAAACCGAAAGAATGATGCTTCATCCATTCGCCAAACTGACCAGGTTCACAAAGGCGAGCATTCTCGATTGTCTGGGCCACGACACTTGTATAACAATCATATAAAGAAAGCAGATTCATATCCTCTACATGTAAGCCCGCTTGTTCTAACGCATGTGGAATTGCGAAACTTAAAGGTGCCTTTTCCAATGAGGGTGCCTGACTAACTGCACGATGGGTAACCTTTTCTCCAGCTCCAAGTATGTATACAGGCGAATGCTTATGGCGATTAATAATTTCTTTTTTCGATGAAACAATCACCGCTGTACCACCGCCAACCGGCATAACAATTTCAAACAAATGCAAAGGATCGACAATTAAGGGTGAATTTAACACATCCTCAACCGATGCTGGTTGCCTGTAAAAAACCGCATCAGGATTCAGCTGCGCATTTTTCCGAGCCCAATGCGCAATTAAAGCAAATTGCTCTTGCGTCGAACCGTACTCTTCCATATGCCGCTTTTTAAGGAGAGCATAGGAAGTATTCGCACCCGACGCACCAAATGGCACATCAAATTCACGAATCGGATTGCGGTTCGGTGAGCGCGGCGTTTTACCCTTTTCATTAATATTAGCAAGCACGCACACTACCGTTTCGCACATCCCTGCGTCAATATAAGCTTGGGCGCGCCACAGCATCCCTGCGCCTGTCGCGCCTCCTAAATCAACGACATTGGACATTCTAGGGCTTAAACCAAGATATTCACTAACTGTGGCTGGCACATGCTGTGGTGTTTCCCCGACTTGCGGACCAACGAGCAGGCCATCTATTTCATCTTTACTAATCCCTGCGTCAATTGCTGCGAGTCTCACGGACTCAGCAATCAAGCTTAGTGTTGTCGCTCCTTCTGTATATCGAACTGGTTTCAATTCACCGATTCCCACAATCGCAGCTTCCGACCTTTGACGTTTTCGCATTATACATAACTCCTTTCAGCCAATGTTGCATATTCCCTCAGACATTCTGGGTTTGCTAAAGATGCTTTATTTTTAACCTCTTGTCCGCGAACAATCGAACGAACGGCTCCTTCCACCTTTTTACCGTTATTCGTATATGGAATTTCTTTAACAACATAAATGCGGCGTGGCACATGACGTGGTGATGCCTTTTTCCTTACATTACGACGTATTTGATTAGCCAGATCTTCATCCACCTCACCATTTTCAGTCACGATACACAGTACAATTTCTTCATCATTTTCAATTGGAAAGCCAAACACAATTGAATCTTTAATTTGTGGAATTTGTTCTACCACACGATAAATTTCCGACGTTCCAATCCGAACCCCACCTGGATTCAGTACATTATCCGTACGACCATAAATAATCAACGAGCCGCGGGTAGTTTGCTCCACTAAATCACCATGCGTCCAAATTCCCTCACGCTCTGCAAAATAGGCGTTGAAATAACGTTCGTCTCCATCTTCTCCCCAAAAAGTAAGTGGCATGCTTGGGAAGGCTTGTGTACAAACTAGTTCGCCTTTTTTACCAATCACAGAAACGCCTCGTTCATCTAAAATATCAACTGCCATACCGAGCGCTTTACATGTAATCTCACCACGGTAAACAGGGTGAATCGGTGTCCCCATGACAAAGCATCCAATGATTTCCGTACCTCCGGAGATGGATTCTAATAAGACATCTTCTTTGATTGTGTTATAAATCCAATCATACTGTTCACTAATGAGAGGCGACCCGGAAGTTAGAACTGCCTGCAGTGCAGACAAATCATGATTTTTACCAACTTCATATCCGCATTTTTCCAGTGAATCAAGATATTTTGGACTTGTTCCAAAATGGGTAATCCCGATTTCTTCTGCAATTTCCCACAGAATACCGATGCGGTCCTTTCGTATCGGTGATCCATCATAAAGCAAAATTGCTGCATTGCTCGCAAGGCCAGATACAAGCCATGGGTACATCATCCAGGCCGTACTTGTATACCATGATAAAACATCACCCTTCTTCACATCACAATGCAGCTGATGCTCCTTCACATGCTGAAGCAAAACACCACCGACAGAATGAACAATGCATTTTGGCAAGCCTGTCGTTCCGGATGTATATAAAATATAGCTGGGATGATGAATCGGAACGCGCGTGAAAGTTGGCTCGTCCACCCTATGTGCGAGTAACTCACTCCATGTTAAAATTTGCACACCAGACTCGACCTGCAGCTCTGGTGTTTCTGACAAACTGACAACCGCAGACAAGCTTTCGAGCTCTTTGCTAACCGTCGACACATTTTCTCGAATATTAAAAGGCTTTCCATTATATTGATAATCAAGAGAAGCAATAATTACTTTTGGTTGAACTTGTCCGATGCGATCGATAATCCCTTTGGCACCAAAGTCGGGTGAACAAGAGCTCCAAACCGCACCAAGTGAAGACGTTGCAAGTAGTGAAACCAATGATTCCAAGCCATTCGTCACAATACCCGCGATACGATCGCCTTGCTCCACGCCAAGCATACGTAAACCAGCTTGCGCCTTCGCAACCAGTCTACGTAACTCAGCCATATTCAAAGTCTGCTGAACACCTTGCTCATTTGCCTCATAAACCGCAACACGAGAGCCATCTCCACGTAATAAATTTTCTGCCAGATTTAAGCTCGCTCCAGGAAACCATTTTGCACCTAACATAGCCCCATCTTCTGCAGGAACGAAGGCTGTTTCACCCTTTTCCCCAATAATGTTGGCAAAATCCCAAACCTCTGACCAAAACTCTCCAGGCTTTTCAATCGACCAGCTATGTAACCGATCATAGGACTCAACTGGAATTCCCACTTGTTCCGAAAACTTTTTTATATTTGACTCAGAAACTCGTTGTTCGGAAGGCTGCCATACTATATTGTTTTCGCTAATTCTCGATTGTTGTTCTATCATTTCATCTCTCTCCTATCCCTTTAAAAAAACAAATGTTTTGTTATAGCCGAAAATACCAACTCTAGAAGACCAGACAACTACGATGATTTTTTAGAAATCGTAATGGATTCCTGTTGACTGGTTGTTGCATCTTGCGTCAACAAGCATGTAACGATCATCACAACAAACGCAGAAATTGACGCAAAGAACATCGCCAAGTATATATTTCCAATGATATCTTGACTGGTGAAAATTACATACAATACCGTACCAGTAACTACAGCCGCAATCGCACCAGCTCCATTTGCTTTCTTCCAAAAATATCCTAAAGTAACCGGAGCGAGAATTCCGCTGATAATTGCTGAAAAACTAAATTGTATTAAAATCGATAAGGACTCCGGACGGTCTAACGAAATATATAAGGTGAGTAAACCTACAAATATCAGGGACACTTTAGCTACTCTTACGGAATTTCTATCTAAAACGTCCGCTGCAATCGGCTTCTTCGATATGATTGGTGCTAATACTTTATAAAAATCGTTTCCGATACCAGATGTAATCCCCAGGTAAAGGCTATCCGTACTTGATAGAATTGCTGTGATAATTCCTACAATGATAATCGCCGCAAGGATTGGTGGAAATGATTCAATCACATAAGCTGGAATCGCAGCATCCGAACTAGATAAAGACGGAAAAATCACTCGTGCTGCTAACCCACCAAGAACCATTAACGTTGAGATAAAAAATAAAACAATCCCTGCCGATAATGTGAATGGAGCAAGCTGCTCTTCACTCTCAAGTGACAATACTTTATTTAATAGATGTGGCATTAACACAAAGCTAAATAATAAGAATTGCACGGCCATTACCGCGAGTATACTATCATATGGACCACCAACAGATAGATATCCTGTCAAATTCGGGTCAATCGCCCCAAGCTTATTTGTCAGCTCTCCAAATACATTCCATCCTCCACCAATCGTCCAAAATAACGAAACAAAAACAAGGATAGATGTGATAGCCATCAAAAATCCTTGAAAACCGTCTGTGATCATCTGTGCGTAGGCACCACCAAGTCCGATATATAGAATCGTGATTCCTACACCAATGATAATTCCCCAGTAATACGGGATGTTCAGAACAGATTCAAAGATTGTCGCGAGTCCTACGTTTTGACCGACAATATAATATACATTGAATAAAATTAATACAGCCACAATGACTTGAAGTGCTTTGCTATTGTATCTTCTACCAAGCCATTCTGGTAATGTGGAAACTCCACCAAACTTTTTGTTGTACCTCCAGAATGTTTTGGCAAATAAAAGTAAACCAATCCACGAAACACCAAAGCACCCTAGTGTATACCAAAGCACGGATGTACCATATTCATAAGCAAGTCCGGGAACACCAATAAATAAATTGGCGCTTGAATACGTAGTTGCAAAACTTGCGCCGACAAGTACAGGACTTACCTTCCCACGGGCAGTTGCAAAGCCAGCCATCGACTTACTATGGCGGCCCCCTCTCTTCCCAATCCAAACAATATATCCAAAATACACAACTAGTAGAATGATAATTGTCCAAAATAGAGATTCCGTTACTGTAGGCATTATTTTTCAGTCTCCTTTCCCTCTTTTCCATAATAATTTTTCCATATTATTAAACCAACTACCCAGCATAAGGCGAGCAATACAAAGTATGTTAATATCATGATCGTTACCCTCCAATTTACGTCATCCATTCAAATGTTTTGTTTATAAAAATCTTCGGTCTATTCTGTTTGCACCCCGTCTAAAACGAGGTCTACTGCTTACATATTTTTTTATATACTAGATTTCAGTTTTACCAGCTTTTTGGAACTTCTATTAAAAGAGCCATTCCTTGACCGCCACCTCCGCAAAGTGAGGCGATACCTTTTCCACCACCACGACGTTCTAATTCTTTTGCAACAGTTAAGGCAAGTCGGAAGCCAGTTCCACCAAGCGGATGGCCAAGCGCAATCGCGCCACCATTGACATTCACTCTTTCATAGCCAATGCCAAGCTCACGGCAACTTGCAATGACCACACTTGCAAAGGCCTCATTGATTTCAAATAAATCAATATCGTTTAATGTTAGGTTTGTTTTCTCCAAAACTGCTTTGATTGCTTGGGCAGGCTTAGTATGTAAGCTCGTATCTGGACCAGCAACTTCTGCCCAGCCTAGAATGCGTGCCAACGGCTTTTTACCAAGTGTTTCTGCTTTCTTTTCGGATGAAATAATGCCAACGCTTGCGCCATCTGTCATTTGTGAAGCATTTCCCGCTGTGATTGTACCTTCCTCAGCAAATGCAGACCTTAGTTTTGCTAATTTTTCTAAGTTCGAATTTGGTCGGATGCCTTCATCGCTTGAAAAGGTTTTTCCATTCAGCGTGATAGGAACAATTTCATCTTGCAAGCAACCTTTTTGCAGCGCAGCCGCCGATCGTTCCTGTGACAACTGTGCATATTGATCCTGTTCTTGTCTATCAATCTTAAAATCTTTATTTTTTAAATCAGTTAACACACCCATCGATTCATCAGCTAACGAGCACCATAATCCGTCGTTCATTAATGTATCCGTTAGTTGGAGGGACCCCATTGACAGTTCCTTACGAATTGGAGCAGTGTATGGGGCATTTGTCATCGAGTCAAAGCCGCCCGTGATGTATAATTCTCCTTCGCCAAAATGAATACGGCGGACAGCGTCGGAAACAGATGCTAAGCCAGCTAAACATACATTGTTTAAAGTAATTGCAGGGACAGATAAAGCTACACCAGCATCCGTCGCAACTCTTCTAGCCGGATTTTGACCCTGTCCCGCTTGAAGCACCTGTGCGAGTATTACCCCATCAGCTTCTTTTGCCGCGGGTACTCGACTCACTAACTCTTTAACAGCTAAAGCCCCTATTTCCTTTGCCTCTAATCCTGATAAAAATCCTTTCCACTTCCCAAAAGGTGTTCGAACTCCTTCTAAAATAACCGTATTCATATCAATCAATCCTTTCGTATAAGCTGCTCATTTTATAAAAAAAACCCTCTTTCCAAAGAAAGAGGGTTTACTTCAGACATTTCTGCCTGCTGAGGTAGAACCATTCCCCCCCCCAAGAGGAGCGGTCGCCGGGCCGTCATAGGGCCTGTGTCTTCCCAAAGTTTTTCTACAAATATACATGGGCTTTTCATATATCCAGCAATGAATCATGATAATAAAACTTAGAATTAAGCCATAGACACCCGGCTGTGGCATGTTATAAGCGCCTAACTTTTTAATTTTTGATCACTATCTTTCTAAGTAGACCTTAGGTAATTTTCCTGGTATTAATTATTTCCTGATTAAAATCTGCTTTATTTATATAGATCTAATCCTCTATATCATTCTAAAAACGAATGTACATGATAAAAACGCTTATTAACTTTCTGAATCAAATGCATTTAAAGCATTAACACTGTGAGCCAATGCTGAACCTGCTTTTAAAGCTGTTGCGACCATAATAGATTCTGCAACTTCTTCTTTAGTTGCATTTGCATGCTTTGCCCCTTTTGTATGAACGTCAATACAATATGGGCATCCTGTTGTGTGAGCAACCGCAATAGCGATTAATTCCTTTTCTTTAACGCTTAATGCTCCCTCTTTCATTGATTTTTGATCAAAATCAACAAATGAGCTGAAAATATCTCCATTAAGTTTTGAGAATTCTTTTAATCTGCTAAAGTAAGAGGCTTTGTATAAATCTTCGTCCCCATTTCCATCATAAGCGTTTAAAGCATTTACACCATGAGCTAGTGCTGAGCCAGCTTTTAATGCAGTGGCAACTAAAATTGCTTCTGACATTTCTTCCTTAGAAATATCTTGTGATTTTCCGTTTTTTACATGAACCTCGATGCAGTATGGACATCCTGTTGTATGAGCTACGGCAATGGCGATTAATTCTTTTAACTTTATTGTTAATTTCCCTTCTGATAACGCAAGTTTGTCAAATTGTGCAAAAGCTTTGAATACTTCTGGTGCTAGGTCGCTTAATTCTCCAAGGCGATTGAAATAAGACTTTTTATATAATCCATCATTACTCATCATTAATTCCTCCTGATATATATCTTACTTGATGAAACTCTCTTTATTTTTCGCTTTTAACTGTTGTAAACATATATACCTGCTAAGGGTAGGCTCTATTTTCAGTTCACCAAAGAACCAAATATTAAAATTATACTAAGCTAGAGCTTGTTATATTAAAAAAATATTAATAAAGCCTGCTACCTATAGTATTAAACCTGTTGTGCTTTTGTAATTGCTTGATCCAAATCAGCAATAATATCTTCTACTGCTTCGTGGCCAATAGATAAGCGAACAAGATCTTCAAATACGCCTGCAACTTTTAATTCTTCAGCAGATAATTGCTGATGGGTTGTAGAAGCCGGATGGATAATTAACGATCTTGCATCCCCTACGTTTGCTACATGTGAGAATAACTCTACGCTGTCAATTAAGCGACTACCTGCTTCACGACCACCCTTAATGCCAAATGTCAAGATAGAGCCGTAGCCATTTTTTAAGTATTTGTTGGCAAGTTTATGTGTTGGGAAATTTTCAAAAGCATTGTAGTTTACATACTCAACCGATGGGTGGTTTTGTAAGTATTCAGCCACTTTCAGTGCATTATCGTTTTGTTTGGCAACACGCAAATGAAGCGTTTCTAAACCTTGCAGGAAATTAAATGCTGCATCCGCACTTAATGTTGGACCGAAATCACGTAGTAATTGAACACGCAGTTTTGTGGCAAATGCAACAGCAGCTGTGTCAATTCCATAACGTAAACCATGGTAGGATTCATCTGGTTCTGTAAAGCCGGGGAAACGGCCTTGTGTCCAGTCAAATTCACCCGCATCAACAACTACCCCACCAATTGTTGTACCATGTCCGCCAATCCATTTTGTTGCTGAATGTACGACTACATCTGCTCCAAAGTCAATTGGGTTTGAACCATATGGTGATGGAAAAGTATTATCGATAATTAACGGTAAGCCATACTCATGTGCAATATCTGCTACTGCTTCAATATCTAAAATATTTAAACTTGGGTTACCAACTGTTTCTGCAAAAATTGCTTTTGTTTTTTCCGTAATTGCTGAACGGAAGTTTTCTGGATTTGTTTCATCCACGAATGTTGTTTTAATACCATAATTAGGTAGTGTATTCGTAAATAAATTATATGTACCGCCGTAAAGTGAGCCAGCCGCAACGATTTCATCACCTGTTCTAGTAATGTTTAAAATAGAAAATGCGATTGCAGCCATCCCTGATGAAAGTGCTACTGCAGCAGTTCCTTTTTCTAATAATGCTACACGTTTTTCAAATACGTCCACTGTTGGATTCATAATACGTGAATAAATATTACCTGGTTCCTGTAATCCAAAAAGACGTTGTGCATGAGCAGTATCTTGGAACTCATAAGACGTTGTACGGTAAATCGGTACAGCGATTGCTCCTGTTGCAGGATCAGGCTGTTGTCCACCATGTAATAATAGAGTTTCTGGTTTAAAATTTGTCATTGAATAATTCCTCCTAGTTAGAAAAGTGAATTAGATATCCTATTCGACGTATAATAGTTTATTTAATAATTCAATGTTGATTAGTATAACATTAGAAAATCATTATAGCGTAATACTTAAAACGTATCACTTGATATAGCTTTAAACTATAGCAAGTTTTCTCTCCCATAAAATAATCCTAAGATCAATCACGAAAATTTAGGGTGATTTTAAAAATATGAGATGAAATTAAAAACTCTGATTCTTTTAGAAAATGGCCCAGTTGTGCAATAGGGTTTTGATAAAACTATTTCAACAAATCTTCCCCTTAAGTACATTAGTAATATAAAAATAGCTCAACTTTTGCACCAAATAGATTAAGTAGTATTTTTCACAATCTCTTCTAACCTTAATATAACTCCAATTTGAATGTGTTGCTCCAGAAGCTGAATGATTAGAAAAAGACCCCTTCTTATAAAAGAAAAGCTCACGATTCTGCAATAAATTTTATGTAACCGCTCTTTAATAGGAGTGTTAAGGAGAAATCACTTGAAAATTAAAAAACTATCCACAGAGAGCTATGTCCAAATGGATAGTCTATCTAATCTCACTCTTTATCTTTTTTATTTATATAAATTAGCAATGTCTACTTTTTCAATTAGTTATAAGCTTTAATCAATTTCTGTGCCATTCCTGTTCGTGAAGATGTTTCAATTGCATCAAGAAGCTGATGGTGAGCTAGAGCATGGGCAAAATCAGGCGTAAAGTTGGTACCTTCACTAATATCCTTTGCAAATTGTGCATATAGTCTTCTTGTATTACTTGATACATCTTAATTCACAAAGCTATTGTAAATCTACTAAAAGGCGCCCTTTTACTTCTCCACGTTTCAAGCGTTCAAAAAACCATTGCCAATTTCTTCAATTGTAATAGTCGATAAAACAGGGTCGAGTTCTCCTGTAGCCATTAGTTCATAAACACCGGCTAAATCATCATTGCCTCCACCCACTGAGCCTAAAAGTCGAACATGTTTATTTATTAATTGATTAGTATTAATTTCAGCTTTCAAACGTCCCATGCCAACTTGTACGACACGACCGTAATTAGTGACAGCTTCGATAGCACTTGCTGTCGTCGTACCATACCAGAAAAGTCTATGATTAAGTCTAAGCCTACATCAGCCAGTTCTGTGATATCGGAAACAACTTTTTTAATACCAATAGATTCAGCTAATGGCCAGACGTCTTCTTTTACTTCTGCTGCATACACTTCTGCCCCTTTTAAAACGGCAATACGAGCACCGATTTGTCCAAGACCTACAATACCAATAATTCCAAATTTTTCACCCGGTTTGACTTTTCCTATTCCAACAACAGCATGGTGTGCAACTTTACCGGCATCTGTAGCAGCTGCAGCTTTGATGAAGTCAACTGAATCAGGAATTTTCACAACTCCATTATTTACATTTTTAGATGCGGTATTATAAAGATAGGGCTAGAACTTGATATGGAGAGGTTTTATACAATTGCTTTTTTCCGGCATGCGACCAGGAGAATTAACTGCGTTAAAGAAGTCTGATTTAGACTTTTAAGAATAATACGATAATAATTAGTAAAACATTATACAATGAAACAAGTAATATAAAGCCTACAAATTAGATACAAAACGAATAAAGCAAGAACAGTTGATATGGATGAGAAAATAATGTCAATGCTTAAAAAGTTAGTTCAGAGAAATGAGAGTGTAACAGAAGTATCGACTACAGCAGCTCATATAAAAAATTAAATAGGAGCAGGGAGTACAGTGAGGACCTTTCTGCATTCCTGAACCATTTGCTTACCTCCTTAACGCTGTGCCGCACTTCTTGTATGTTCCCTCATAGCAACAACTCTTTGTATTCTACAAAGTCAACTAGAGATTTTAATATTCAAGATATACAACTGACTTGTTTACAATAAACATCAATGAATAATTAATTATCCAATAATTAAATTTTAATTTCACCAATGGAAATAAGTGATTCTATTATTAATAATAAATAAGAAGCGTTTGTGAAGTCTTTTAAATCTTTTTCGATTATTTCCTCAATTTTACGTATACGATATTGGATACCTCCTATAGATAGCGAAAGATCCTTCATTGTTTTTTCTAACTTGCCTCCATTTATAAGATAAATGTATAAGGTATAAAGTAATTCTTTATTTCGGTCCTCTGAATCCAATAACCGTCCTAGCTCTTTGTTTGCAGTATTCTTTAAATCATTAACATTAATTCCTTGGAGGAAAGTTCCTAGTAATCCTAATTCATCAAATTGAATAACATTTTGAGAGCGAGGTAAATTTACAGCTTGTTCTGCTTGTTCTAATGAACTATGAAAATGAGTTAAATCATCAAATACACTACTAATTCCTACTTTATAATTGTATTCGTTATCTATTTTCTGTGAATGGGATAATACTTGATTTATTCTTTTTTGAAAAGATGTTTTATTAACAGAAAAAATTAAAATTACAATTTTATCTTTATAATTACTTAATAATCCATCTAATGAGTATATTTTTAATGTGTTAGAGATTTGTATTACTTTTTCATACAAGTCAATAGGGGCATTAGTAGATTCTTTTGGGCTACATTCAAACATTAAAGTTATATAAGGATCTGTTATTTCATTTGTAATATATTTTAATTGTGAAGAGATTTCATCTATAGAAATATATTGCTTCTGTATTAAACGATCGAGTATATTAATTTTTAATCGTTCTGTTGTCTCAAAACTAATTTTTTCATTAATAAAACATAATGTAGATACAGTAGACAATCTTTCTAAAAATAAATAATCATTTTTATCGTACAACAACATATCTTCATAAACAAAATAACAAGTAAAAAGAGCTTTATCATCTAAATAAATCGGTGTACTCATCAGGTAAGAGTTATTAATTTGTTCTACATTAGTTCTATGTTTTCTTTCTTTTATTATTTTTTTATTGCTAATTAATTCATTATATTCAACTTTGTCAATACCATACTTACTAATAATATTCCCGTTCAATTCTTCAATTACAATAGGAACTTTTAAAATTTGATAGGCTGCTTTCACGACTTCATCGATACTGTTTTGCTCGATAACAGATTCCGTTAATTGCACATGAAAGTCCGTAATTCTTTCGAGAAGTTTCTTCTGGGAAAGTAGTGTATCATATGTAATCTCTAACTCGTTTAAAATAGATTGATCATCATAAATGGGTAAATAATCTTGTGAATTTCGTTCCCAGTATTCCTTTGTATTCACTTCGAATGTACAATCTGCGTCACCTTTAGAACGACAAGTTAATTCTTTAACAAATATTTCTTGGTTAAATATTACAGATAAACTCCCACTAGCATAACCACTTAAAGTATAACAAGTACATTCATCTGCGATTCCAAAATGCTTTAAATGCAATTTTACTTCAAAAGAATCTTTCCACTTGCCGGGATCTTTCGACTTGGCTGCTTTTTCATTAAATATTATTTGATTATCTTCTATATTTGATCTTGGAATGTCGTATTCAACATTAGAAACATGACCTAAGCTCACATGATTATTAGTAATTGATTCTACGATACCTAAGATGTCGTTAATAGGCTTCGTAGAATCAATTACTTCCTTTGCTTTATTCTCTCCTAATACTTTTCCGAAACGCATTAAGAATGCTTTGGCTTTTTCTTTTCCCATATGTTCAAATAAAGCTTTTCGTAAGATACCGAATGATTCAGATGTAATCACTATGTCGGAGTGATCAAAGTTGTCTAAATGAGTAATTTCATTCATAATACAATCTCTCCTTCCGATGAAAGCGTTTACCTAATTACCTTATATTAGTCCATATATTATTATTATACAACAATAAAAATTATGGTTATAGTCTAAGATTACAATAAAATAACATTAAAAGTACTAAAATGTCATTCTGCTTATCCACGGAAATTAAAACAAGATTTCTTGGAAATACATTCTTAATATTTTATTAACTAAGTAATTGCCTTTCCAAAAAGCCATACGATAGAATAAAACAATTATTTTTACTGAAAATATTTGAGTTTTCAATAATTCCTTATCTTGTTTAGAGATTCTATATTGGATAAGATTTAGATAGTAATAAAAATGACAATGCCGTAGTAAGAATGCCTGGGGCCGAGGATATTTTGCTGTTTGTAGATGTTTTATTAGAAGATGACTCGGTGGTGCTGCAATAATTAAAAACAACACTATTGAACCTACTTCGATAACTGTAAGCGTTATCAAACTCACTGCTTCTATATAAGAGAATACAATATTCTCTTATAGTCATAATCTATTTGGTTATGAGGGCGCGACTATGGAGTAACTAAGTCAGCATATTAGACGCATCGATGTTTATTTTTGTGGTTGCTGGGATTCTAATTGTCATTTAAAGAAACATAATAAAAAATTTAAAGGTGGGTTTATAATGGATGATCGTTTATTTCGAAATGCAATGGGAAGTTTTGCAACAGGGGTTACTGTGATCGCAACGGAAACAAATGCAGGTGCACATGGAATGACAGCGAATGCCTTCATGTCGCAGTCACTGGAACCAAAACTTGTTATTATCTCATTAAAAGAAGATGCACATATGTTAACAAAAATTAAGGAGAGTGGGCAGTTCTCCGTTAACGTCCTTTCTGAAAATCAACAGGATTTATCGAGGATTTTCGCTGGTCAGGTGCAGAGTGAAAAAGAAATCATGTTTGATTATTTGGACGGAAAGCCGGTAATTCCCGGTGCCATTGCACAAGTTGCCTGTAACGTTAAATCAGAATATGTCGAAGGCGACCATATCATTTTTATAGGGCAAGTAACTGATATTCATTTAGAAGAAGAAGAACCACTCATTTTCTCTAAAGGAAAATACCGCACATTGGAAAAAGCAGTAATCGCAAAATAATTGTCAGGAGTGAGAAAATCCTTATGAAAACAATACATTTAAATTCCAGTAATTTCACGTACTGGAAACACCGTTCAACACCAAATGTTATGGCACTGGGTTTTTTTGATGGGATTCATAACGGACATAAAAAAGTGATTAAGACTGCCGGTGATGTCGCAAAAAAGGGAAATCTTCCACTGGCAGTAATGAGCTTTTTTCCACACCCAAAAACGATTCTATCAAAAGGCAATACTACGTTTGATTATTTAATGCCAACTTCAAAAAAAGCATCCATTTTAGAATCCTTGGGTGTTGATACGTTTTATGTGGTGGAATGTGATAAGGATTTTCTTTCTCTTCTTCCAAAACAATTTGTATCAGACTATCTACTTAATTTGAAGGTGGTGCATGCAGTAGCAGGTTTTGATTTTTCTTATGGACATCGGGCTACAGGTAATATTGATCGAGTTAAGAAAGATTCCCACGACCAAATTGACGTTACAAAAGTCAAAAAGATTGATTTCCATGGTAAAAAGATCAGCTCAACATGGATACGCGAGCTCATCTCTAATGGAGAAATGGAACAGTTATCAAATGTTCTAGGAAGATACTATGAAACCGAAGTGTACTGGGACGGGCAGTGTTTCAAATTAGCACCGTATTATATGCTCCCCGCCAAAGGAATGTATAAAGTAGCGATTAAAATAAATGAAAGAGTTCAAGAAACAGAAGTCGTCATTCCTAAAAATCAGAATAGGATCTACCTAACAGAAAAATTAATACACAGGTTTATTCGGAGTGATAAAGTAGAGATTATTTGGTCACATCAAATACCTGTTGTACAAGAAATTCATTCTAGCAGTGCGTTTACTGTATAGCTTAAAGGAGAGTTAATCGATGAACATAGAGAAAGCTGTTCATGCACTTATTGAAGTAGAGAAATCAAAAGAAACTATCGAAGCATTTACATCACAGGGAGAAATAACAAAAGACCAAGCTTACCAAATACAGTTAGCTATTATTGATTACAAGAAAGAAAAAGGTGCGAAAGTGGTGGGTAAAAAAATTGGGCTAACAAGTAAAGCAATGCAAGACATGTTAGGAGTAAGCACTCCTGATTATGGCCACCTTCTAGACAATATGATTTACAGTGAAGATATGGCCATCTCGTTAGACCAATTTATCCAGCCGAAAGCAGAATTCGAAATCGGTTTTGTATTAAAGGAGCAACTAAAAGGACCTGGAGTAACCATAGAAGATGTTATAAAAGCAACGGATTATGTTGTACCAGCTATTGAAATTATCGATAGCCGAATACGAGATTGGAAGTTTAAATTTGAGGATACCGTAGCAGATAACGGATCATCAGCTGGTGCAATCATCGGAAGAGACTCCAAACCATTGACTGAAATTAATCTATCAGAAGTAAAAATGTCATTATATAAAAACGATGAATTCATTGATTCTGCGTACGGTTCGACTGTAATGGGCAACCCACTTGAAGCAGTTGCATGGCTGGCAAATGAGTTAGGTGTCTATGATATTTCACTGAACGCTGGAGAGATCATTCTGGCTGGGGCTTTGTCCAAAGCCATTCCAATTGAAGACGGAGATCAATTTAAAGCTGAATTTGAAAATCTGGGAACCGTTTCAGCAACGTTTATAAAATAAGGAGGGTTTATATGTCAAAATGTAAAGTTGCTATACTCGGTTCAGGTAACATTGGAACCGATTTAATGTATAAAATTGAACGATCAGACGTATTAGAATTAACAATGGTGGCAGGAATTGATCCTAATTCAGAAGGGTTGCGTCTAGCGAAAGAACATGGTTACCTTACTACAACCAAAAGTATCGATGGACTTCTCAAATATCCGGAAAAATTTGAAATGGTATTTGACGCAACATCTGCAAAGATTCATCAATCTCATAGTGATAAACTCACCTCAATAGGAAAACAAGTGCTTGACCTAACACCAGCTGCAATTGGACCATTCGTTGTGCCATCAGTGAATTTGGATCAATTACAAAGCGAACCAAATGTTAACTTAGTTACATGTGGTGGTCAAGCTACCATTCCTATTATTCATGCGATTAATCTTGTCTCCCCTGTTTCTTATGCAGAAATTGTTGCGACGATTTCAAGCAAAAGTGCAGGACCTGGAACACGAGCAAATATTGATGAATTTACACTGACAACAGCAAATGCTATTGAAAAAGTCGGTGGTGCAAAAAAAGGAAAAGCAATAATTATTCTAAACCCTGCTGAACCGCCAGTTATGATGCGTGACACGATTCATGCAACCATAGAAGAAGAAGGTAAAGAAGCTGAAATCCTTCAATCTATTAAAGATATGGTAAAGGAAGTACAAACATACGTTCCTGGTTACCGCATGAATACAGAACCTCAAATTTCAGGAAAAGAGATTTCTGTCTTTGTTGAAGTCGAAGGTGCAGGAGACTTCTTCCCTACTTATTCTGGTAACTTAGATATCATGACAGCAGCTGCAACGAGAGTAGCGAATGAATTAGCATTACAACGAGCTAAAGAAGGAGTGAATTAAGATGAATAACCGCAGTTTTGAGATTGTGGACGTAACACTCCGTGATGGAAGCCATTCCATGAGACATGCGTTTACTAAAGAACAAGTAAGAGAAACGGCAAGAGGATTGGACAAGGCTGGCGTGAATTATTTCGAGGTATCACATGGAGATGGTTTAGGTGGGTCTTCCATGCAATACGGTCTGTCCAAAGTAGATGAGCTAGAATTAATTGAAGCTGCAGCGGCTGAATGTAGCCAGGCAAAAATATCCGTTCTGCTAATACCTGGGATTGGAACGAAGAATGACCTAAATGACGCTGTAAAAGTAGGCGCAAACATGGTACGTGTAGCAACTCATGTGACAGAAGCAGATGTGGCTAAGCAGCATATTACGCTAGCGCGCGAACTAGGCTTAAAAACAATAGGATTTTTAATGATGGCACATATGGCACCCATTGAAAAACTCATCGAACAAGCAAAGTTATTTGAAAGCTATGGGGCAGAAGTTGTTTATGTAACCGATTCAGCTGGTGCACTCTTACCACATGAAGTCACGGAAAGAATTACTGCACTAAAAAATGAACTTTCTTGTGAAATTGGATTCCATGGCCATAACAACCTATCGATGGCCATGGCAAATACACTTGCTGCAGTACAAGCAGGAGCCACGTATATCGATGGTAGTTTACGTGCATTAGGTGCAGGAAGCGGTAATACGCAAACAGAAGTAATGGTTGCCGTGCTTGAAAAAATGGGATATCACACAGGTGTTGACCTTTATAAAATTCTTGACGTTGCTAATGACGTTGTTGCAAAATTTATGCCACGCCCTCAAGAGGTTACTGGTTCAAGCTTAATGATGGGTTATTCTGGAGTGTATTCTAGTTTCCTTCTACATACAGAAAAGGCTGCGAAAAAGTTCAATATTGATGAAAGAGATATCTTAGTTAAATTAGGTAAAATGCAAGCAGTCGACGGCCAGGAAGATCTTATTTACGAAATAGCTGCGAGACTTCAGCCTTTGCTAAGTGAATCAACATATGACATCTAAATATGCCGCTAATATGAAATGCGTACAACATTGATTTATATGTAGGTAAATAATCAGTTATAAAATACAAGCCTTTAAGTCCGTTAGTTAAGATTATCTCTTTTCTAAGAACTTAAGGGCTTTTTTCGAGTTTCTAGAATTCAAAGATTCAGGACATTGGGTAACAATCTAAAACGATGAACGGAATGCCTCAACGAATTTTTTTCAAAAGGAAAAAATCATCCAATGTGAATCTGCTATAGAACCCTTCACCTATCTCCATAAGCCAATATGAACAAGCAGCACAAATTAGTAACGTTCTCTGTGCTGCTTGTTTTAACATTTGACATTCATATGATATGAACTAATTAACTTATTTACGAATAAATGTGTTTTTTAATGTACCGATTCCTTCAATTTCAATGATAGTTTCATCTCCGTGTTGTAAATACTGTCTTGTACTAGGATCCATTCCTAAAATAACCCCCTCCGGAGTCCCAGTTAAAATAATATCTCCAGGTCTCAACGTCATATGACTAGATAAATAAGAGATAATAGATATGCAGTCATAAATCATTTTTGACGTATTTGAATGCTGCCTGATTTCTCCATTTAGATATAATTGAATATCCAATTGCTGTGGATCGTCAATCTCGTCCGCTGTCACTAACACGGGGCCGATTGGACAATATTGGTCAACAGACTTCCCGAGCATCCATTGATGTGTTCGCATTTGCCAATCTCGAGAAGAAACATCATTTGCAATCGTATAACCGAATACATACTGTAATGCTTCTTCTCTAGTAATATTTTGAGCTTCCTTTCCAATCATAATCGCAAGCTCAGCCTCATAATCATTTTCTAATGAATCTTTAGGCATTACAATTGGTTCATTGTGCGCATGCAAGGAATTATTAAATTTATTAAACAATACTGGATGCTCTAAAACATCCAAATTGGATTCATCTGCATGTTCCTGGTAGTTAACGCCTACACAAATAATTTTTTCAGGTGAACTTGAAACAGGTAAATACTTTAATTCTTCTTTAGAAACAACATAACGATTAATTGACTTTTCTTTAATCTTACCTAATAATTCATCAACAAGGTACTCTTTACCAATGATTGATTCGATATTATCTGGAAAAACAACTTTAAAATCCTCTGCAGCAGTTGTTAAGTCAATTATTCGATTTTCTAGCTGAAGACCAATATGACCTTTATCATTTATCGAAAAACGTAGCAAACGCAAAATAATCACTCTTTCTTATTTTTTATATTTTAACAGTCAATAATTTTGATAGAATCGATACAAGTTTTGTATAAAAGAAAGCAGTATAAAATAATTTTTCTACTGTTATAAAATTAGTGATCTGTTAGCTCTTAACCCTAATCTGTTAGTTACCTGCTTCCCGTGCTTTTACAATTAGCTCTAGCTCAACATCTGTAAACCCTTTAACTCTTTGCAACATCTTCTTTTAAGATAATTGTATTCTGCTCCTGTTCTAGTTTTGGAGATTTCTTTAATAAAGTTAAACTTAATATTATAATGAATAAACATAATCCAAAGCAAACGAGAGCAATAGTTTGTATAGCGAATTCAGTACTTAAATTGTTAATCTGATAAACCAGTGCTTCAAACGTAATATTAGCTGATGAAAGAGCAGACGATAGAGTAGAAGAAATTTCGCCTGTTGTGTTCGCCGTTAAAATATCATTTGATAGTTTAGCGTTAATACCATTATCTGCCGCAACTACTGCAATATTATTTTCGAAGCCTTTTGACTGCGAAATACCGTAAAGTGTTGAACCAAATGTTGCACCAAGTGGTAGGCCTAAATCTTTAAATAATGTGAATAAGCCTGTACCAACACCTTTTTTCCCTTCTGGCGCTTCCGTAATAACAATTTTCATTAATGCAGCATTTATGCAGCCTGAGCATATCCCAATAAAGACCATAACTAATAATACGTATGTTAAGCTTGAACTCATATTTACAAAGTAGAAAATAG
Source organism: Oceanobacillus rekensis (assembly GCF_002153375.1). Classification (GTDB taxonomy): domain Bacteria; phylum Bacillota; class Bacilli; order Bacillales; family Amphibacillaceae; genus Oceanobacillus; species Oceanobacillus rekensis. The sequence goes on along the minus strand of NZ_MTBQ01000007.1, from coordinate 31,895 downwards.
TTACACCAACGAGTGATGAAGCTAAGGCAAAAATAATCAAATATACTGGGCGGTATTTATCTAAATATCGTCCAATAAATGGCGAAATAATTGCTGCTATACTAAAATTTACAGTTGTAATTAAACCAATTCCTACGGCTGTCCAGTCTGCACGGTTAGCACCATAAAACATTAGGGTGTAAAGAATACTTAACATAATTATATTTTGACCTGTAATTAAGATAGCTGAAACTGCAATACCTCTAATTTTTAATACAGATAGATCTAATGTAGGTGCTTCACTCCGACGATCATACATTAACAAGCTAGCTAAAATCACGAAAATTAACCCGAATTGAATGAGCGTAAACGGTGAAAATAATCCGAAGAATCCGATTGACATAGGTATAGATACAACGGATGCAATGAATACCATAAAAATGACTGCCCCAGTATAGTTGAGTTTTGTTTTCGCCACTTGTAGTGTAGTCGAAGGTACGAAAATTGCTACTAGTAGGAACCCAATAAACGCTAGTGTACCACTTGTAACGAAAATTGCGCGCCAGTTAAACGTTTCAATAAGGAAGCCTGAAATAAGACCGCCTGTACCTGTCGCGATATAAATAAATAGCATGAAAATACCAATTGCACGCCCACGCTTTTCCTCGGTAAAAATATCCGAAATGTAAGCAAATACATTTGGGAATATACAAGCATACCCAAAACCTTGAATAACTCGCGCAATTAAAAACACAGTTAGAGTTGGGCTAAACGAAGCTAAAAATTCGGATAGCGAGAAAATGAGCATACCTGCTACAACGATTTTTTTGCGTCCAATTTGGTCACCGAGACGACCAAATAATGGTGCTAAAGCGATTGCTGTAATATAATAACATACGGTCACTATACCCACAAATTGTGTAGGTAGTGCAAACTGTTTTGCAATGTATGGGAGTGCAGGTGTTAAAAAGGCATTTGCTTCTAACGTAACGAAAATACCAGAAAGTAACACAATAAATATAACCCATGGTGAACGTTGTTTCATATACATACCTCCTAAGTTTTTTAACGGTAAAACGATAAATCAATAAGCAAAATTATCCATGAAATATAAACGTATGAGATAGACTTTAGCAGGCGCCAATTTATTTAGTACGCTCACCTCTTCAAACATTAGACTTTCATTCGTTCCCATGTTGCATAATTGGAAGGGCCAATATAGCAAAGCACTGGCTGACCGCAGAAATGGAGCTATCGTTCCATGTCCATAATTTTAATATAATAAATACAATTTTTATAAATTGGTAAAAGAAAACAGTAGAAAATATTTTTCTACTGTTTTTAAATTAGTAATCTGTTAGATTTTAATGCTCATCTCTCCACCAGCATTTATTGTAGGCTTATCTAGTTCTGATGCACCACCAGTTTGCTCGCCCCAATACGTTACTGCAAATTCAGCCTCTTCTATCGACCACTCAACAGGTTTCCAATCTGGTTCGAGAATTAAATAGCTGTTAGAGAATAGCTCCAATCTTAAACCGCTTCCAGGATCAATTACATAAAGATATACAGCTTGAGTAATTCCGTGTTTCCCTGGTCCGACAAATTTAAATCCTTCTTCAGATAACATATCGGCTGCGCGTAAAATATCTTGTGCATTATCTGTAAAATAAGAAATATGATGCAATTCATGTGGTGATTTCATATCCGGTGTTGACATAACTGCGATATCATGAACAAGGGGGGTTACACTTAACCATGCAGATCCAATAGCATCATTTGGTAACTTAAAATATTCCCGTACTTTAAACCCTAATTTTTCTATTAAGAAATCAATAATTAAATTTGCATCCTCGTTCGTTCCAATATTGACGTGATCAAAACGACGAGGTGAAATTCCTTTTCTCCAGGCTTTGTATGTTTGATTTTTTAGTCGTGCTTTACGAGAAGGGTCTGCAGGTGTTTGATCCATCTCGAAATATAGCTCAAAATTATGACCAGTAGGCAATTGAAAACGAATCGCTTCACCTTGACCAACTTCAACTCCTGCTGGGACTTTCTCTATTTTAACTTCTGCCTCTTCCAGTAACTCAGTAAAATAGCCAACATCTTCAGGACGTTTCGTTTTGAATGCAATATGATCCACTCGTGATTCGTCTCCGGCAGTTAAAGATAATGTATGATGTTCAAAATCTCCCCATGCACGCAAGTAATGTACACCATCAACTTCTTCTGTCTCTTCTAATCCAACTACTTCCTTGAAAAACCAAAGTGATTTCTCTAAATCCGTTGAAACAACAGCAACATGTCCTAATTTCGCAATTTCAGGTAATACTCTGTATTCCGTTTTCATTTCAAAACCCACCTTTTTGTATTTTTTTTGCATAAAAATTACCCTAATGAAAATACGTCAAATCCTAACTCACTTTTACCGTAATTTTCTAGGGCGTCTTCATAAAGTGACGTCATATGTGTCGATAAATTAATCATATCCCGTGAGATCATTTCAATAGGATGCCCTTTAATAGCTACAAATGCACCCAAAGTAACCGTTGCTTTTATGACAATATCAAGACATAGTTTGATAACTTTAGCTCGTAGCGCTTGAGTTGTAGCTGGTTTATATTCATCAATTTTATCTTCTAGTAGACTAATATATTCTTTCATTAACGCTTCTGCTGCTTGAAAATTTATCGCCATTTCAGCAAGGACGCGCTGAAACTTAGGAGTCTCACCTTTTAAGCTTCCATCCATTCTTCTTACATTTAAAATATGTTTTTTATATTCGGAAATTGTACGTTCCGCTCCACCAAGGGCGACCGCAGGGAACCCAATGAAAAATGCAGACATATATGATGGTTTATAATAAAGATAGTCCGACTCTATTGCTTCATTAAAAGCTTTCTTTGATGGAATGTCATTGAATCGAAATGTCAGATCTTCTGGAATAAATAAATCCTTTATCACAATTGAATTACTTCCTGAGCCTCTTAAACCTAAAGGGTTCCAGTTTTCAATAATTTCGAGTTCAGAAACCTTCACAACTAAACCGAGACGCTCTGGTTCAGGTTCCCCGTCAAAATGATGTATTGCTGCTACAGCAACCCAATCGGAATAATTGATACCGCTTACAAAATCCCATTTTCCATTAATAATGAACCCACCTTCAACTTTCTCCGTTTTTCCCATAGGTGCAAAAATATCCGCAAGTAGTGCATCAGCATGGAAAATTTCATCCATGCGATGTTTTGGCAAGAAAGTTGCCCAAGAGTTATGCAGTGAATAGAAATATGTTAGCCATGATGCAGACATATTGTAATAGCCTACTTTCTTAATCATATCTGTGAAAGTAGTAAAATCAATTTGTGGTTCTCCATAAATTTTAGGCCAGATTAGGCGATTAATGTTTTCCTCTTTAATTAACTGGACAACATTTTTAGAAATTGTTGCATTTAAATCTGCTTCTAGAGCTTCTTCTTCTGCTAGTCTTCCAATTTTCTCAGCGCTTAGCATTAATTTGTTGTAAATTCCAGTATCTTGGACTTGTACTGTCATTCGACTTGCTCCTTTCTGTTAAGGAATGATTCTAATATTTCATGAAAGCGATCAGCTTTTTCAATTTGTACCCAATGACCACATTCCTTCAACAAAACGAGTTCTGCATTAGGCAAATGCTCCATTAACCTGAGACTAGATTCTTTTGGTACAAAACTATCTTCATAACCATGTACTAATAAAATCGGTTGCTCCATACGTCTTAATGCACTCGTTGGAATCTGCATTTCAAATGGCGTTTGTGGAAATAATTTGGGATAAATTTCTTTATAGCCTGGCTGCATTACTATTTCATATCGTTGTTTAATAATTGATTCAAGTTCATCCCCTAATACTGATTCATCGTATAGAAACCAAGTAATTAAGTTTCGGAAATCCTCATATGTAGGATTTTTATAGAAACCAGACATTCGAACTATTTCTGGAGTAGGACTTACATCAGCAGTAGGAGCACCTCCACTTCCCATTAAAATCACTTTTTCGAAGCGATCAGACGAATGCATAACTGCATGCAGAGAAATTATTCCACCCATTGAATTTCCAATTAATGTTCCTTTTTCAATGCCGTAATGATCCATTAATTGTAATATTTGCTCTATACGTAAACGAGTCCATTGCCAAAAGGTCAAATCAGTATCTTCTGGAATTTCTGTTTCGCCAAAGCCAACTAAGTCTGGTGCAATGACATGGTAATTTTCACCAAAATGCTCTAAGACATTTTTCCAGTTCGTTATACCATTTGCACCTGGCCCTGAACCGTGTAAAAAAATTAAAGCTTCTTTATTACCAACACCTGATTCATAAAATACAGTTTGAAAATCACCTGTTTTTAAAGTTTTTCTTTGATATTTAATCATTACATCCCCTCCTTAACTTCAATTATAATTAACATTAATATTAATTATAATTGTTGTAATTATTGACTTTTTCTAATTTTTCAATAAAGATAATTGTTTTCGCAACTACTAAATTTCTAGTTGCTAAAGGATACAAAAAATAAATGCTGGGAGCAGACCCTTTGGTTGGAGTTTGTAGTGCTAAAGTTATGAATGAAAAGTATGGAGGCTAATAGAATACCTGCTTCAAGGGCTAAAGAGTATTTTGATAATTTGAGAAAGCAAGAAAAGATACCGATCCATGAAGTTAGAGTAGAAAATCTAATTTTAGGGGGTACTTTTTGGCTAAATATAGTGAAGAATTTAAAATAAAGCTCGTCACCGAGTATTTATATGTAGGATATAAATTATTGGCCAAAAAATATAATATGGGTAGCGAAACATCCATAATTGAATGGGTGAAAGTCTATAGAGCAATAGAAATTCCTTGTCGCTGCCTTTCTAAGATTTTCAATCGGTCTTGCTCTGCATTGTAAGACAATAGTTCTCTTGCTAAATTCATGATTAACTTGCCAAATTCATCCTGATATTTTGTTGTATCTAAAATAGGCATATCAAGAACAACAATATCAATTCCTCGTTCAATAAATTCATTCCACTCTTTATCAATTTCTTTTTTATTACGGCCGAGACGATCTAACTCGGCAAAGACAACAATATCCTTTTCCCTAATAAATTTTTTCATCTTCCTATATTCTTCACGTTCTAATCTTTCCCGGACTTTTTATCGACAAAAACCTTTTCACATCCATAATCATTTAGGGATTGGACTTGCCTTGCTATATTTTGTCCTTTTGAACTTACGCGTATATAACCGACTTTCATAAAATTATCCCTCTAATCTTGAAACTCTCTATTACCTAAATAATTAATGACAAATGCCCAAAGCTCTTTAGATACTTCAATTTCATATTCCTCTATTACTGGTTTGTAAGATTGTAAAGCCTCTTTTAACCCTTCTTCCGAAATGTATGTCCTTTTAGTTGCATGGTTAAATTCATTAACTCGCTCAATAACAAATTCATTATTATCCTTATAAATCTTTAACGTTTTCATATAATCACCCTTTATTTTCTAATATATCAGATTGAACACTAAAAACCTTAGTGAAAAGCTAGATCACTCCTGTTCAATTTGAGCATACTCTAATTGAACAATAATAATAAAGGTAGTTTCCTTCATATAGAGGTAGCGTCAGGAAAATGCGGATTTACAACGTTAAGGAAATCAAAATATAAAAAGTCTAATTTCTCGGTGTTATAAGTGAAAAATTAGGCTTTAATTACTTCATTAAAGCGCCTGATTGTTGAAGACTAAAGTTTATATTCACCAAGAAAATTGATATGCTCTTATCCTAACAAATTTTATTTAGGACTTACATGTATGCCTTCACTCTCTCGCCAATCTGCGTAGAGTATACGCTTTACATTATCATATCCATTGGTAGTTAATTGGTTATCTAACCACTGTTGATCAAATCCGAGTTCATGTAAATTATCCCATAAAATTTCCCCATCTATAATTAACGATGTTGGGAGGTCTACTGGACTTTCTGGAAGATTGAGATCTTGCTTGTCTGGTTTTTGATACTTGGATTTTAATAATAAACTTAATTGCCCATTAGCTTCCAATATACCGTATTTGACTTCGCGAACTGAAAAGACATTATTTTGACGGAGTATACTCAATACTTGATTTACATCCAATTTGTTCTTTGTAAGTAACTTTCTGTCCATAACACCATCTCGAATGATTATGTTAGGATTGCCTAATAAGAGAGAACGTGTCGATTTATTTTTTAGAGTCATAAACTCTATTCCCAACATAAGAAACGTCCACAATCCGATGGCATATAAAAAATGAAAAATCCCTACCTTATCTTCATAAATGGTATTTCCTAAAAAATCTCCAAGTACTAACACAAAAACTAAGTGAAACGGGGTTAACTGATAGATGGATGTTCTGCCTGTTATGATAATGATAAAAAATAAAGTGGCAAAACCAACGATGACTTTGATCGTCAGTAAACCAATATTAACTTCTTCCAAAGTTTTTTCCTCCAATTTAAATTTTACTTAGTTGTAAGATCTTGAGGTTTAGATAAAGAGGCTAGTTTTAGTATTAAAGCTCGAGTTACAATTCCAACAATGATGTAATATATGAATGAATATCTGTATCTCCACTCTAAATAGTTAACAAGTTTGACCCACTCGCAAAAGGGTTCACCTATAAAGGCATATGTTAGTGCCATAATGATCTGGGCTAAAATAAAAGATTTCCATGTTCTAAAATATTGATATAACAACATGTAAGCTACAGGTACCATTGAAAAATCAAAAGGAAAGGCCCGAGGAATAATAGGTAGGAATGCAATGGGGTAATCCCAAAAACTATATTGTGCACCAACTACGTCTAATAAGGTTGTTGTCAAGATAATTATGGTACCAAATAACAAAATTTCTAAAATAATGTCTCGTTTAACAAGTTTAGCCCATATAACCCAAGGCACAATTAAAAAAACTACTAGAATCCACCATTCCCAAGTTAAAAACTCATTTTTTAGCCAACCATTTAATTCTAAATGATAGAGCTTATCTTCTAATAAACGTATTTCCTTTAGATTTTCAAATATATTATTTATTGATATCACCCCTATATTTAAAATTAAAAGGTAACAGATATTTTTGAATTCAAACTCTTTGAGCTGCCTTTTTAGTATTATTAATAATGAATTTCCATCGTAAATAACAAAAATTTTTAAATCTAGATTTAAGATAGAACAATAAAAACAGAATACATCAACTTATAATAATGGAGAAAGCAGGCGAGCACCCTGTTCAACAATGCGCTCGGTCAGGGATCGTTGCAACAAGTCTTCAATTCTTAATGGTACAGAATCAGTAAGATCCCTCTCGAACTGCTCTGTGAGTTCCCTTGCCACATCAGCACTGTACACGACTTGACACACCTCATAATTCAGGCGAAAACTTCTCATATCATAGTTTGCTGCGCCTACTTCTGCAATTTCCTCATCAATGATCATCAGTTTCGCAGATAACATTCCTTTATTGTACTGGTAGATTTGGACCCCAGCTTCTATAAGTTCCCCGTAATAGGTATGACTTGAAAAGCCCACGCTTTTTTGATCAATGTGGCGAAGAACCAGCAATCTTACGTGCACACCACGAGCCACAGCTGTCTTTAATGCCATGATAATATCTGTTTTTGGTACAAAGTAGGGTGTTGTTATATCAATAGTCTTGGTCGCCTGTGTTATACATATAAAGTAAGCTTGACGAATAACTGGGGTAGGAATTCCAGGGTTTCCTTCCAACGTATGGATGTACGCTTTTTGCAATGTCCCTGTCTTTGGGTATATGTCCATCTCTTTACCATCTATGGTGCTCAACTCTGACCCCAATTCGGCTGACCATCTGGAAAGATCTACTCTTCCGATTGGATTGATTTTCGTTACCTCAGATTTTGTTTTCAGATTTGTTTTCGATTTTATCCGTTCCGGCACAGCAATATTCCAATGAACGTCAAAGACAGTCTGCAAATCGACTGATGCTTCTCCTGTTATTTGTAAATGAGTATCCCTCCAGAAGCCAACGTCAGGATTCAATCCTGTATATTCATATCCAACGTTCATGCCACCAGTAAAAGCTTTCTTTCCTGCAAAATATCGATTAAAGCAAGTGCAAGATAGCGTCTAAAGTGACAGGCATACATATGCTCTTTTTTTATGACTGTGTCTCCGTTGTATCGCTGTTATGAATAGAAGTCTAATAAAAATAGGTCAAAAAATAATATCAGAAAGAAAAAGGTGATCAACTTCAGTGATCACAAAATGATTCCACTACTTCTAACATTGACTTTTACCTTTGGATTAACAAGGATATGCTCATAATAATTTTCTCCCTTTATTTCTTTCCATATAGATGGATGAAAGGCAATGAGTTCTCTGCCTAATCCAAGTACGTCACTTTGATTCACTGCAAGTTTTTTGAACAGAGCATCCGCTTTTTCAGTGAGAATCTTTGATAATCGATTTTCCAAAAAATTGATCATTTCCTGCTTATCTAAATGGTCTGGAGGATAGTCAACAATCTCTACGTCCAATTGCAGCATAATATCAGCATGTACCTTTTCTTCTTTTTCCAACCTAAGTTTTCTTGATACGCTTTTTACATTATAGCTGACGGATCCGCCAGCTTTTTTATCTAACTGTTCTGTTAAAAGTGCTTTTTTGGATTGTGTTTCCATAAATAATAATAGCAAAGTACTTTCAGCAGGGGAAAGAAACTGTCCGGTAAAGCTGTGGTCATGAAAAAGAGCAGCCCCATTTATTTTAATTTCATTATCTTCCTCGTCCTTGCTCAGATAAGGGAGCATGAAATCTTTTCCTTCATCAAACAAATAGGTGCGAATCGATCTTAGTGTAATATCCTGGATCTCCGAATGTATTTCACTGCTGTGAATCAATTCGTACAGATATTCCCCTTTTTCAACTTCATTTTCGGATAAATGGGTAATTATCTCATTTGCACTGTTATCTGTCACAGCAATTTTGGCGTTTAAATCCACCCTTGGATCCCGGTAAAGAGGATCCATCACATTGTAGATATCACCTTTGGCGACGTCGATTCCTAAGATTAAAGTTCTTCCTTTTGCTGGATCGTAATTACCAGGTACGCTTTGATCAATTGTCATGCTTGCTTCTTTTATCGAACCTCCTTTTCCAGTTACCAGTTCATTCGATATGGATATTTCCCCCCTGCTTGACTCACTAATATTCAGATCTCTAATAATTGAAGTTGTTTGATAATCACCATTCTCATTCAAGTCAAAACCTGATACATACACAGTACGGGAATTCTTTAGAAGTCTTTCATCCCAGCACCCAGCTAGTAATGGAAGAATAAATAAGATCAAGAAGAGCTCAGTTTTTCCCATAGGTCGATGCCGCCTCTCTTTTAAAAATAATTGTTATTAAAAGCAGTAGGATAGGGATAATAATGCCGAAAATTAAACATAAATGCTTTAACCATTTTTCAAGTAAGGTAATATCCATATAATAAAATATTATCGAAACGATAAGGACGAATGTTCCAGATAGTATCACAGCAAATTTATGTTTGATATGGATTAATTTACTTATTCCCATACTTGCTGAGAAGGTGTAGCTAATAATAGTAGTAAAAACTATCAGACCCCAGAAAGAAAGAAATATTAAATCTAATCGGCTTAAAATTCTTATTTCCATCGCACTTAGTATATATAGAACCGGTTCCGACGTGGTTTTTATTTCTTCAGGACTAAGCATTACGGTACTTAGAATCACAATATACGTTAAAAAAATGGTTACAAATAATACTGCTAAAAAAACTCCTTTCAGTGCTGAAATAGTTTTAGACTGCTTTATAAAAGCAAAATAAATAAGTAATGTTTCAAACCCTATGAAGGATATCATTGAATCACTAGTGCTTTTAAGAATATTCCATCCACCACTGGAACCAATAGGGAAGAGATAGCGAACATCTATGTATGGATCACCATAAACCAAAAACGTAATGAAGAATAAAAACAGAATGAATATGAATAGTAAAGAAAATAAAGATACCAAATTTTTTATATTACAAATACTTCCGTAAATAAGTAGAACGAATGCTATCAAAAATAATATCCATGCTGGAGTTTCAGGGAGTATCCATCGTTTCAAGGTATCCACATATATAATGAAGATATAACAAATCACTGTGAGCAGGTAAATAATATATAAAAAATTTAATATAGTTCCAGAAGTTTCTCCCAAAATTACTTTAGAAAAATCAAATAAGGTAAGATTGGGGAAATTCCTGCAAAGTAACCAAATAAGCAGTACAATTAGTTGAATAAAAAATCCAGAAATTAAAATGGAAATCCATCCGTCACTGCCTGCCGCGTCATGTGTTTGATGAGGTAATGATAACAAGCCTACACCAATCATCGTTTGCACCAGCAGAAAAAATAAATTTACAGAACTAATACGGCTCTTCACTCTCATCTAGTTTCCACTTCCTTGATCGTTTTTCTTGCTTATAATGAGGAGAATTTTTAGAGTGTTTATACATCATCCAAGAAGGAACACGAATGATAGTATCTTTAAAATCCTCCATGTTCAATGGAACAAAAGGTGAAAAATATGGAAGACCGAATGAAGTAAGGCGTGACAAGTGAATTAACACAAATAACACTCCAACGACAATTCCTAAAAAGCCGAATATAGCTGCCAATAGCATTAAAGGAAATCCTAATATACGAATCGAGCTGCTCATTTCTAGATTTGGTTGAACAAATGATGAGACTGATGTTAATGCAACAACTATAAGCCCACCATAGGAGACAATTCCTGCCTCAACCATTGCTGTTCCTACAACTAGCCCTCCGACGATCCCAAAAGTCGTGGCGACGGAAGGTGGCAGTCGAATGGAAGCTTCTCTAAGCAACTCTAAGGAAAGCTGCATAATCATTAACTCTATAAATGGCCGAAATGGTACGTAGCTCAACGAAGACTGCAGCGAATAAACAAGCTCCAAAGGAATTGCTTCATAATGGAATGAAACGAAAGCAATATATAATGCCGGTAGAATTAGTGCAATGATATAGCTGAATAGACGTATAAATCTAAAAAATGAACCTAACCACCAACGGGTAATATAGTCATCCGGTGTTTGAAAGAACGTCATAAATGTTGCTGGCAATATAATTACAGTAGGACTTCCATCTATAATTAAAGCGACCCTTCCGTCCTTTAAATTTGCTGAAGCTCGATCTGGCCGTTCTGTAAGTAAAAGCTGGGGAAATGGAGTAACTGTATGATCTTCAATGCAATCCTGAATATCTCCTGCTGATCGGATGGAATCAAGCGTAATACTTTTTATACGTTGTTCAACCTTTTTGATGATTTCCGGATCTGTCACATGATCCAAATAAATTAGTGATACATTCGTTGTTGTTGAGGAACCCAATGTATAATTTTTAACCGTGAAATCGGGTGATTTTGTTACAGTACGGAGTAAAAAAATGTTTTTGTCTAAGCTTTCAACAAAACCTACTTTTGCCCCAAGGATTGTTTTTTCTATGATAGCCTCTGAAACTTCTCTATCGGTTGATGCGTTCGTTTTCAGCAGGAATCCTTCACTATTCCTGCCTTTTTTTATTAGCAGACAATAACCGTCTAATAATCCGTTGATGGCTATTTTATTACTTTTTGCAGTGCTGATCTCCTGGCTATATAGTTCATTTAAAATATTGTTGTTTTCCATTTTTATAAGCGGTTTAATTATTTTTGATTCAAGCTTTTCCTGATCAACTAATGAATTGATGTAAAGGATAATATAGATTTGATTATTGCTATGTATTTCACGGTCTTTTAAATCGCTGGTATGATTTAATTGACTTTTGATATTCTCTATGGAGAGATTTTCCTGATTTATCAAAGACTTTTTGGATTTATTTCTTTTAAGTCTCATCCCTGCACACCCTTTTTACCGCCACTTCTTGTTAGTAGTATGTGGAATTTGAATACAATTATGCAAATAGAAGATGGAAGTTGTTTCAAAGAGAATGCAAGGACATCAGTGGGACAAATTACTTGAACATCAACGCTCAGCAGCCCCATAAGCCATATTCCACAAATTGGCCCAATAATTGAGTTTTGGAGGCTATACTTTATTCCGTTTTTGCACCAGTTAGCTTAAAAATAAATCTTGTATAGAAACTAAAAAATTAAAGAAAGCAACTATAACCAATAGGTATCCAACCGACTTTTTTTCCTTTTTAATTTCTTCTGCACCCATTGTTAATAACAATGCCCCCAATAAAAACAACATAATAGATGTTAAGTTCATACCGTCTATTATTTGACCAAGAATAGATAGTGCAATAACTGATATGGCAAGAGTAATTTTAAAAATCGTCTCGTGTAGCTTCAACTTCTGTTGTTATGGTTTCAAGATTATTAATTTTAGGTATTCTTTAAATTTGGTTGAAGGGTCTATGTATTAGCCCAAAGTTCCCTCCAGTAATCTTAATGTAACAACGGTTTTGCGAGTATTGAAATAATCCTACGGAAGCACAGGGACAGGCGTTTTTTTTACGAAATAAAGAAATACTTGGATTGTGGTGGGATTGATAGGGAAGTTTATTTAATAAGGAATAAATCATGTATGAAGGAAAGGAGAAAAATTATATGAAACTTTATGAAAATCTTAACAAAAATTTTATCTCTGGCGAATGGCGTGATGGCCAAGGGAAAACCACTTATGAAGTGAAAAATCCCTATAATGATGAAGTTCTGCAAGAAATAAAAATGGCTAGTAAAGAAGATATAGATGAGGCTTATAAATCTGCTGAACAGGCTAAAAAGGNGTGAGTTTGTTAACCATTTAATTAGGGAAGGTGGCTCATCCCATCTGAAAGCTAACGTCGAAATTGACTTTGTTATTGCAATTACAAGGGAAGCAGCTTCTTTTCCACTAAGAATGAGTGGGGAAATCGTCCCTTCCCTGATCCCAGGAAAGGAAAATAGGATTTACCGTAGTCCTCTAGGGGTAGTCGGTGTAATAGGACCATTTAACTTTCCAATGTATCTTGCCATGCGTTCGGTTGCACCGGCACTTGCTGTCGGTAACGGGGTCGTACTGAAACCTGATGATCAGACAGCTGTAACTGGCGGAATATTGCTTGCAAAGGTATTTGAAGAAGCTGGATTGCCGAAAGGAGTCTTTAATGTTGTGGTTCCAAACATAGAGGATATCGGCGATGCATTTGTGGAACATCCAATTCCACGGTTAATTTCATTTACAGGGTCTACTCCGGTAGGACGGCATATCGGTGAAATTTGTGGAAGAAATATTAAAAAAGTTGCTCTTGAGTTAGGGGGGAACAACCCACTCGTAGTGCTGGAAGATGCGAAAGTGGAAAATGCGGTAAACTCGGCATTATTCGGTAAGTTTATGCATAATGGACAAATATGTATGGCCATAAATCGAATTATTGTTCATAAGGATATATATGAGGAGTTTGTTGAGAAATTTGTTGAAAAGGCGAAAAAGATTAAAGTGGGCAATCCAAGCGAGAAGGATAATCTAATCGGTCCTTTGATAAATCGGCAGGCAATTGATAGGATACTCGAACAAATCGAATCAGCTAAAAAGCAAGGGGCAGAAATTGTGTTGGAAGGAAAAGTAGAAGGGAACGTCATGCACCCTTATATACTAACAGGTTCGAATGATGTTGCAACTGCTCAGAACGAAATGTTTGGGCCGGTGGCAACTATTATTTCTGCTGAAAGTGATGAAGATGCAATTCGCATTGCAAATGACACCCCATTTGGTCTAAGCGGGGCGGTTCACGCAGGTTCCCCGGAAAGAGGTGTGGAGGTGGCCAAACAGATAACCTCTGGTATGGTTCATGTGAATGACCAAAGCGTTAATGATGAGCCATTGATTGCATTCGGAGGGGAGAAAGCATCTGGATTGGGCCGATTTGGAGGGAAATGGTCACTTGAAGAGTTTACAACTGTCCAATGGATTTCTGTCCAAACCGAAGAAAGGGAAAATCCTTTCCATACAGATTATTTGGAGTGAAAATCATGATAATAAAACGCCTTTTCGCATAAACAAAAGGGCAGACACAAAAAGTGATTATAAAATAATGGAGATAAAGGAATTGATTAAGCCAACCTCTTCTTGTTTTATGTATATATAAGTAGGCGTCAAATAATCCCCATCTAAAAACAGGTGGGGATTATTTGACGCTTATGTACAAAATTTCCTGAATTGTTGGCGGTACCCCTAATGCAAAACAACGATAAGAACAGGTGCAAGATAGCGTCTCAAGTGACACCTAGTCATCTTAACCATTATAGATTCATAAGAACGGCCTAGATTTTTGGCAATGGTCGTAAGTTTACATAATCCTACATTTTCTTTTAAATACGCTATTTCATCCGAAGTCCAATTTCGTCTCAATTCTTCTCACTGAAACCTTTCAAATTCAATATCATTTTGAATGAAATTTAATATAGTAAAAAAGCAACACCACCTCAGCTTGTAAAATGGAAAAAATGTGACAAATATTAAAGACTGTTCAATACCGCATTCACACAAGCCAATTAGCAGCTTAATACAAAACTCTAACTTTCGGAGGTCACCTCACCATCGTCCCACTCCCGCTCATGACTTGTCTCAATGCCCTTCATAAAAACTGAGATGATGGACTGTCCTGCAGCTCGCTTTGATTGATGGGTATATGGGTGTTTTATAAGGTAGTGCAGTACTCCTAGTTTTCGCTAAAATATTCCACAATTAATTTGAGACACTACTGGGATAGTTGACCTGTACCTCTGGTTCTTCGGGCGAGGTACTGATGTGAAGTAATAGTAGCTTCAACTAGTGATTACTGAATTATTGGCCATGAATACTGTATTCTCAACACCGAATACCGATTTCTTATTCACGACGAGAATTCGACTTTTTTAGATTGAAATTCCTTAGTGTACAAAATTTCAATAAATGTTGGTAATACCCAACATGCAAAATATCAATTAAAATAGGTGCAAGATAGCGCCTAAAGTAACGATTTATGCAAATAATACATGACAGACTTTTGGAAAAATATTAATTCCAGGTTCAACGATCAACTCATACTCATAAATGATAGGTCTATATGCTTCAACAGCTTCAAGCAATCCATTTTCAGTAATGTACTGGCTTTTAAAGGAGTGGTCAAATTCATTAATGCGTTCGATTACAAATTCATTATTTCCTTTGTAAATTTTCAGTTTCTTCACTTATGACATCCTTTCCCTAGAAAAGTAATTTGAGACAACCAATTCACCCTCCCTAATCGCTAACCACTCTCTTTTTATTAAATCTTTTATCACTTCTTTTATTTCGTTGGTATCACGTCCTGCACGAAGTTCTAATTCTTCCAAAGAAGGAGATCTCCCTCGTTTGTTGTGGTGTTGAATGATAGTGATTAGCTTCCGTTCAAAGTCCTTTAAATCCTTTGCTGATTCCATAATTATCTCCCTATAACCTCCCAGTTTAGTTACTACTTTTCCGCAGCTGTTCCTCTAAAAAATTTTCGCATGTTAAACGTTCCCAATATTTTGTTCCACTAATTGTAATATTTGGCTTTTGGAACGATGCCACGTTTAATATACATATTTAATTTCGCTTTATCATAGTTCAATCCGTTTTCAGATAAAAACGCTGCAAAACGGCTTTGATTTAAATAATAATCACCTTCCGTAATAATTGAATGGGGCGGTTCTTGAATTAAATATGTGTCCTTCAAGAAAAGGAGATGAATCATCTCTAAGCTAAATTCAAGCCAAAAACTATGAAAAGGACTACCATTCAGCTGCAAGAACCTTCGCAAAAAAGGAGGTAGACCTAAAAATGAAGGGGGTTCTGAAATAGAACACCCCCTGTTCCAAACAAGAACACCAGGATAATTAGATACTCTACAATGATCATATAATGTAATATTAAACTATTACCACCCTTTTTAAATAGGGGTGAACTCCCACTATGAAAGCCCTGTTACACTTACAGTAAGTATAACAATAAATAAATTTTTCACATCATTTCCATGTCTATTTCTTGTAGTTTTCTCTTTGCGTTTTTACCTTTTAACCATTCTTCAATATCCTTTTTCTCGTTTTCAAGTAAAAAATCATAATAAGTATCATCAAGCATCCTTTGTTGCTCTTCTGTAAGGTTTCCTTCTTTTCGTACCTGATGATGAGGATTCAAGAATTCACCATCCCCAATATCTAACCGATCCATACTAACAACTCTCATTTTCGAAATGTCGGTTTCGGGAAACACAATATGATAACGAGTTTTGTAGTATCTACTGTCACCTTGATACTTTTCTTCCAATTTCCCCATGATTTCATTACCTTTAGCAAAATCCATCATTAAATCAGATCCTAACTCTGGTGCCTCTGACCATTCAATAAATATTTGTGATTTCTCCATATCTAAATCATATCGTTTTAACCATGCCTTACACTTTACAATGTGATCAAATTCTTCAGTCCAAGCGTCATTCGTTGAGTTATCCATCCCAACAACTTCATCACCATCCACAAGATAGTACAAACCTTTTGTATGAACTTCATCCAAATTATTAATCACATAATCCATTGCCTCTTTATTTACTTCTGTCAGTTCTGAAATATCTTCCCTACCTTGAATAGCTTGCAAAAACTCTTTTTCCTTATCAATACTTTTTGATTGCTCCTTCACCAATTTAGGCTCCATAATCTCAATAAACTCAACTGCTGCTTCTCTCACTTCTTCCAATAACTTCGCTTTATCTTTTAATTCCTTTCCTTGTGTCCAGTTAGCAAGGTAGCCCAAAGAATAATCACTCGTATCAATACCAAAGTACGATGCAACTGCATAAGCCGTCATTTCTGCTTGGAATTCCTTTTCCTCTGACGAAAGGTTGAAATGCTTCTCAGGTGTACCATGCAACTTAGCATGAGCTAATTCATGTATTAATGTTTTCACATTTTGCAATTCACCATTACGTGGATTTAAACCAATATGATTCTTTCTATCGCCTATCCCCTGATAAAACACACCTTTCGCAGACCCTAGTTCTTCCCATGGATCACCAATTGTGACATCTAGTTTGTTTCCGACCTTTCTCATCGCTTCTAATATATCTTGATAGTTTGCAACATCACCCTCCAGCCATCTATTCGGGAAAATATCAGGAAGATCACTAGCCTTTGCATCTGTTTGCGATACATCAAAAACATTTCCTCTGCCAAAATACAATTCACTTTTCTTTTTCTTTAAATCTCCCTTTTTTAGCAACTCTTTTTCCTGTTCACTCGCCTTTTTAATACTTTTCCACTTACCGTCTGTATTTTTAAATTTCGGCTGCGTCTTGTTTGGCACTAGAATTTTAATTGCTTGTTCTCCTTTTTGAACTTGAAAGCCTTTTTCCTGCCAAAACTTATAACTTCCTACTGCCTGTACATCTCTAAATTGATTTTGAATAAGGGCAGTATTTCGTAATGAGTATTGATAGAACTGCATCATAAACGCTAAGTGCTCAGCCATTTGTTCAGGTGTTTCAAAATAGGATTCAATGGATTGGTTCATTGTTTCCGTTAATTGCTTCACTTCTTCTCGTTTTTGCTCAAATGTTTTTCTCTTCAGGAAAAATCATCCTTTCATAAATTAAAAAGGACTCCCATCAGGAAGCCCACAATTACATTTCCATATCAGCTATTTGTGCTTTACACTTGTTATCCAATAATTGATTCTTCTTTTCTATTAGCCACATTTGTTTTGTATCCCTATCTAATAAATCTCCATTCGGTACGCTTGGATCATGTTTAATAAAAGAGACATCCTGTATGGCTAGTTGTTCAGGACTATTACCTAGAACTGTTCCGTGCTCTTTTTCCTTGTTCCAAAAAGAAAGGCAATCTTTATAAAATTCGTCCAAAACTCGTTGTGTTCATTGATTCTTTGATTGGCTTTCTCCCACTTCAAATCCTGTAGCATAACCAATCACCCCTGCATCTACAACATAAAAAAGTTTATCTTCTTCAACTTCTGCATAGCCATCCTCAATTTTAACAGGCTGTATATCATGTGATTGAATATAATCCTCTAATTCAAGGATTGCTTTAGTTCGGTCTTCCAGTGACAAATAGTCAAATTCAATGTCTAATTCTAACCCTTCAATCAAGTACACTTCACCCCGACCAATATAAATTCGGGATTTCGCTAATCCGTTATTCAATTTCACTCATCCTTCCTCATATAAAAATTAAAATGTCTTCCATTAGGAAGCCCTCACATTTCCATTTCATAATTCTTCGCCTTTACTTGCTTCTTTTCCTCATCATGAAAGTATTCTTGTAAATCAATCTGTAAATCAGCACTTTCTAAGTTCATCACCTGAAGGTCGGTATGATGGAAAATATTACTTTGTAACTCATGAAATTTTTCATCTGAAAGCACATTATACATATAAACAACCATCAAATCATCATATTCTGAATCAGGATCAGTCGGACAGATATATAAATCCTCTTTATCTTCATAGTCACCATTTAACACCCAAAGCGAAACTTCTTTGTCTGTTTCAGTATTGGTAATATATAAATCTGCAACTACCCCAATAACATTTTCATTGTTTGGTTCAATTCTTGCTTTATATGAATCCATTCAATACCATCCTTTTTTATTATTTTCATATGCACAAACAAATCCACCAGAAAAAATAAGTTTTCCTTTCATTCAAATTTACCCCTTTCAAGTGCAAAAAAAGACCTCCAAAAATATTGGAGGTGATTTGTTAAAAGATAATTTCTTATGCTGGTTCGCCATCTAATATGACAACTCTCCCCTTATGGGCCATGAAGATCCTGATACAACCTTAAAAGTTTATACACACGTTACAGAGAAAATGAAAATTAAATCGATTGACAATATAACTTTGATGAATGAAGATATATTACAAAAATTATCTTTTTAAAAATAAATGTTACCTTTTCGTCAAAAAAACGAGGTCTGCCATTAGGCAAACCCCGTCATATCAATGTTATTTAAGTGGGCTACATCATGCCGCCCATTCCACCCATGCCGCCCATATCAGGCATTGCAGGTGCTCCACCGCCTTCATCAGGCTTGTCAGCTACAACCGCTTCTGTAGTTAATAGCATTGCTGCTACAGATGCTGCGTTTTGTAGTGCAGAACGTGTTACTTTAGTAGGGTCAACGATACCCGCTTCAACCATGTTTACCCATTCGTTAGTTGCTGCGTTGTATCCTACACCAACTTTTTCACCTTTCAGGCGCTCAACGATGATAGATCCTTCTAGACCAGCATTTTGTGCAATTTGACGTACTGGTTCTTCAATTGCACGAAGAACGATTTTCACGCCAGTTGCTTCGTCACCTTCTAGTTTTAGTTCGCTTACTTTGTTGTAAACGTTGATTAGTGCTGTACCACCACCGGATACGAAGCCTTCTTCAACTGCAGCACGTGTAGAGTTTAATGCATCCTCGATACGTAATTTGCGTTCTTTCAATTCTGTTTCGGTTGCAGCACCAACTTTAACTACTGCTACACCACCAGATAATTTAGCAAGACGCTCTTGTAATTTTTCTTTATCGAATTCAGAAGTTGTTTCTTCTGCTTGTGCACGGATTTGTGCAACTCGTCCGCTTATTGCTTCAGGGCTTCCAGCACCTTCAACAACAGTCGTATTTTCTTTTGTTACAACAACTTTAGAAGCACGGCCTAATTGTTCAATTGTTGCAGATTTAAGATCAAGTCCAAGATCTTCAGTGATAACCTCTCCACCAGTTAGGATAGCGATGTCTTCAAGCATTGCTTTACGACGGTCACCGAATCCTGGAGCTTTAACTGCTACTGCGTTAAATGTTCCGCGGAGTTTGTTTACAACTAATGTTGCAAGTGCTTCCCCTTCAACATCTTCTGCGATTAGAAGAAGTGGTTTACCTTGTTGTACTACTTGTTCAAGTACTGGCAATACTTCTTGGATATTACCGATTTTCTTATCTGTGATTAGAATGTAAGGATCTTCTAGAACTGCTTCCATTTTATCTTGGTCAGTAACCATGTATGGAGAAGAGTATCCGCGATCAAATTGCATCCCTTCAACAACTTCTAATTCCGTGTTGAAGCCTTTAGATTCTTCAATTGTAATAACACCATCATTACCAACACGTTCCATCGCTTCAGCAATTAGGCTACCAACTTCATCATCAGATGCTGAGATAGAAGCAATTTGTGCGATAGATTCTTTGTTTTCAACTGGTTGTGAAATAGTTTTTAATTCTTCAACTGCAGTTGCAACAGCCTTCTCGATTCCACGGCGAATACCTACAGGGTTTGCACCAGCTGTAACGTTTTTCAAACCTTCATGGATCATTGCTTGTGCAAGTACAGTTGCTGTAGTTGTACCATCACCAGCTACATCATTTGTTTTTGATGCAACTTCAGATACAAGCTGTGCTCCCATATTTTCAAAAGCATCTTCAAGTTCGATTTCTTTAGCAATCGTTACACCATCATTTGTAATTAGCGGTGAACCGAATTTTTTATCTAAAACTACGTTACGTCCTTTTGGTCCTAAAGTTACTTTGACAGCGTTTGCTAATGTATCCACACCGCGAAGCATAGAACCACGTGCGTCTTCACTAAATTTAATATCTTTAGCCATAAGAAAATTCCTCCTTTAATTAAATCATGTTATTATTTATAAAAATAAGTAAGTAGTTAAATGTATGTTTTAGTTAGCTAACTACAGCTAAAATGTCATTTTCACGAAGAATTAAGTATTCTTTACCTTCATATTTCACTTCAGTGCCAGCAAATTTAGAGTAAATGATACGGTCACCTTCAGAAACCTCAAGTGCCACTTTTTCTCCATTTTCAGTTACTCGACCAGAACCTACTGCGATAATGCGACCTTCTTGTGGCTTTTCCTGTGCCGAATCCGGAAGTACAATTCCGCTTGCAGTTGTTTCCTCTTGCTCAACAAGTTCGATAACAACACGATCTCCTAGTGGTTTAATCATGTAGAATGCCTCCTTAATTCCATATCTTTATTTTAGTTTATTAGCACTCTCACATGGTGAGTGCTAACTCCTAATTAATATAATAATTAATTTATCCGAAAAATGCAAGCAAAGTATGTTTTATTTTTCCATCTTTTTAATACTATATAAGAAGAGAAGATGTTTTTAACTTAAGATGTCTCCTAAAAGCTTGGCATTACAGTCGCTTGTCCCATCGAAAATATGCTATTTTTGGCACAAAATCTTAAACTACGAATTGACTGCCGATTGATTTCCAAAGACGTGTGCTTTTTCTGCCGTCCGGGATCCCTCCGGGCGGATGCGCATTGTATTTCCCAGAGCGGTTACCGAAGTTTCTTATTTTAATACACAGTTTATCTCAACTCTGCGATAACTTAAAAAGCAAACATTTCGGAAAGTGCCTTACTTAAGGACATACGATTATAATGCATCATCTAAATTATGTTAGAATGGATGATATGAAAACGCACAAAATGATTTAAAGGAGACGTTCATTTGGCTAGAAGATACTGGTACGTAATTCTCACATATATTATCGTTCAATATTCCGTCATCATAGGTGCACCATTACTCTTAAGCATATTACCCATTACACCTTTCGACGCTGCTATTTATTGGACAATCTTTAGCTTTATCGCAGGCCTTGCCGTGATACTTATTATTATGAAGCCTGATATGCAGATGGAAAGTGCAAGAAACGCTGCATCTGTCGGAACCGTTGTGCTTTGGTCTGTACTTGGTGTATTTATGGCTTTATTCTCTCAAGGAATTGCTGCTATGATTGAAATGGAATTGTTTGGGATAGACCCTGGTTCTGAAAATACTCAACAGATTATGGATATTAGCCGAGCAGCTCCATTATTCATACTTATTCCAGCCATTATTGCACCAATATTGGAGGAATTAATTTTCCGGAAGATTATTTTCGGTTCACTTTATAAACGAATGAACTTCTTTTTCGCCGGATTACTTTCCGCTCTCATCTTTGGATTCATCCATGGTGAACCACAGCACATCTTAATATATGCTTCGATGGGCTTTGTATTTGCGTTTCTATATGTAAAAACAAAACGGATAATTGTCCCAATTCTAGTTCATGCTGGTATGAACACAATGGTTGTTATGGCACAATATTCAATGACTCCGGAGGAATTTCAGAGGCAGCTTGATCAATTACAAATGATTTTCATTGGAGGATAATTTATGGGTAGGTCACTATTAATCAAAGCATTTATGTATACTCTGATGGGAATGGCATTTATATACTTTGCTGTACAGAGTAATGAGGGATCGGTTTGGAATGTGGTTACGCTAATCTTTGCAGCAATAGCTGCCTTGGATTTCTGGGTTGTATTTAAACTAGTGGGGCAATATTTTCAAATCAAAAATAAAAAGGAGTAGAATGATTTGATTCTGCTCCTTTTCTAATTCTATATGGATTATTTCTCTAATGAATAATGCTTTAAAAAATAAACAAGTGCCTGCAATTCAACGGCCAAATCTATATGATGGACACGTATCGATTTCGGGACGGTTATTCTTGCAGGGGTAAAGTTAAGAATTCCTGTAATTCCGTTTTCAACCAGCTTATTAGCAATTGCATCCGCTTCATCAGCTGGTAAGGTTAATATAGCAACTTTTATATTAGCTAATTTTTCCAGGTCATCAATATGATAAACTGGTATATCACGGATTTCTTTACCTACTTTTTCTGGATCTGCATCAAATGCTTTTGTGATACGGATATTATTGTTTTTCATGAAATTATAATTAAGAAAAGCTGTACCGAGATTACCAACTCCAATTAATGCAACTTCTGTAATTTCATGTTGATCCAATGTACTCCGGAAAAAGCCTAATAAGTATTCAACATTATAGCCATAACCTTTTTTGCCTAATGCCCCAAAATAGGAAAAATCCCTTCTTATTGTGGCAGAGTCAACCTTAACTGCTTCACTCAATTCTTTCGATGACACTCTTTTCTTGCCTTGCTGATTCAAGTTATTCAGGAAACGATAATATAAAGGCAAACGCTTTGCTGTCGCTTGCGGAATTTTATTTTGATCCATAAACTTTCCTCTTTTCAATCCTATTATATATGACGAAATATGTTCTTTCATCTATATTAACAGAAATTTAACAATAAGTCGTGATATTTTTCACAATCTGAGTTGCTTCACTAAATAATTATAAGATACACTATGAAGGATGGGGTGAATAGAAATGATACTGATGCAATTAAACGGCATTTCCAAATCATTCGGTGCGGAAGAGATTTTAGCCAATATTAAAATAGAAATAAAAGATAATGACCGGGTTGCCATTGTAGGTAGAAATGGTGCCGGTAAATCAACATTGCTTAAAATTATGGCTGGTGAATTATCGTATGATGAAGGTGATTTCTTTAAGCCGAAAGAACTTACGTTTGGATACCTTTCACAGCATATGACATTGGAGTCTGGCAAAACAATCTGGGATGAGATGATCGACGTATTCGCCCAGTTGAAATTGCAGGAAAAACAGCTTCGTGCTTTAGAAAAGGATATGGAGAATGCCTCCAATCTAGCTGGTGAGGAATATGAAAAGCTGCTCAAGGATTATGATAAACTCCAGTTGGCTTATCAGTCTGGTGGAGGATATACATATGAATCAGATATAAAATCTGTGCTAACCGGATTGAATTTCGCTGATTATGATTATAACAAACCAATTATGGAACTTAGTGGAGGTCAAAAAACAAGACTTGCCCTAGGGAAATTATTACTCCAAAAACCGAAACTGCTAATCTTGGATGAACCAACAAACCATCTGGATATTGATACACTGTCCTGGTTGGAAAATTACTTAGTCAGCTATCCAGGTGCCATCGTCATCGTTTCACATGATCGCTATTTTCTCGACAAGACAGTAACTATTGTTTATGAAATTGCTCGTCATAAAACGAGAAAATATCATGGGAGTTATAGTAAATATTTGGAACAAAAGGCTTTAAATTACGAGCAGGAATTAAAAGAATTTGAAAAACAACAAACTGAAATTAAGAAACTGGAAGACTTTGTACAGAGAAATATTGTACGAGCTTCTACTACGAAGCGAGCACAAAGTCGGAGAAAACAGCTTGAAAAAATGGATCGAATTGACCGGCCACTTGGTGATGAATCCTCCGCATCCTTCTCGTTTCAGATAGATAAAAGAAGTGGAAATGATGTATTAAAGATTGATCAACTGAGCTTAAGTTATGAAGATGCTAAAGAACCAATTTTTTCCAATATCAAATTACATGTCAATCGCGGGGAAAGAATTGCTCTTGTTGGCCCCAATGGCGTTGGTAAAACAACGTTACTAAAAGCAATATTAGGTACATTAAAAACTGATAAAGGGACAATTCAAATCGGCACTAACGTTCAAATCGGTTATTATGACCAGGAACAGGGAGAGCTTGACTCCTCTAAAACTATTTTGCAAGAATTATGGGATGATTACCCTACAATAAACGAAAAGGATATCCGCACGATTCTTGGCAATTTTCTATTTTCAGGCGAAGACGTTCTTAAACCGGTTCATACATTAAGTGGTGGTGAAAAGGCTCGACTTGCTTTAGCAAAATTGAAAATGCAAAAAGCGAATCTGCTAATTTTGGATGAACCAACAAACCATCTGGATATTGATAGTAAAGAGGTTCTGGAAGCTGCACTAAACGATTTTCCAGGTACCATTATCTTTGTCTCGCATGATCGCTATTTCATCAATAAAATTGCCGATCAGGTTGCTGAAATGCAGCGCTCATTCATTACCATGTATCTTGGAGACTATGACTACTATTTGGAGAAGAAAGAAGAAGAAGCTGAATTAGAAAGACTACAGATAGAAAAGGAAAGTGCGCCTGTACCAGAAAAGAAAAAACTAAGTTATAAAGAAGGTAAACAACAACAGAGTGAAGAGCGTAAAATTAAGCGTCGTATTGCTGAACTTGAAGAATTGATAGAGCAATTGGAAGTGAAAATTTCCCAATTAGAAGTAGAAATGACAAAACCTGAAGTTTATCAAGATCATGAAAAGTCAATGGAACTTACTGAAAAAGTGAATGCTGCCAAACAGGAATCAGAACGGCTAATGGAAGAATGGGCAGGGTTACAAGAAGAAGTTTAATAAAAAAGGCAGTATCATATAGCGCAACGAGTTCACTTTTCGAGTTCCAAACATACTTTTAGCAACCGAAATAGCATTTAAAATCATATACCAAATAGCAGATTGGGAATAGATGTTCTTAATCTGCTATTTTATATTTAAAGAGTCCGTTATTTTATCAATTAAAATAAAAAGACCCGGTAGGTATTATGAGCACCGATCCTTATTCTGTTTAACTAGTTCTGAAAGAGAACCTTCAACTAAAGGTATGTCTATCGTTTATTAAAATATCCTTAGATAAGTCGTTCATCTAATCTATGAGTGACCGTTCGCTTAGATTTTTACCTTGTTCAGTCGTTCATCTACTCTATGAGTGACCGCTTGCTTAGATTTTGGCTTTGTTCAGTCGCTCATCTGCTCTATGAGTGACTGCTTGCCTAGATTTTTACCTTGTCGGTCGTTCATCTGCTTTATAAAGAACTGTGTTCTAATGTTTATTTAACTCATCATTTTCGTTAATGTAATAACGAACAAAAAAAATAACTGACTATCATAAAAAACTAGCAGAGCATTTGTGAATGCTCTGCTAGTTTTATTACAAATCTTTATGTCGTTCACCTTACTTTTTTCTGATATTGCACCCTTAAATAGAATCCGTTATATACAGAGATACTACCTTTTTTCTACTTAAATAAATAATCATTTTGAATTGTATACTCTACTGCTACCCGATAAACGACACCTAATCCCAGCATAGTAGATAATACCGAACTTCCTCCATAGCTGATCAGTAATAATGGAATCCCTGTAATCGGCATAACCCCCAAGGTCATTCCAATATTTTGGAAAACATGGACTAATAGAAGACTTAAAAATCCAAAACAAAAGTATGCACCAAATGGCGAATGCTTATAAATACTTAACCCCAATGTGACAAGCTTATACAGCAAAATGAAATATAAAAAGATAACAAGTGCACTTCCGATAAAGCCAAAACTTTCCCCAATTACTGAAAAGATAAAGTCTGTTTGTGCCTCAGGGTAGTATACTTCCACCCCACTCATCCCTTTTCCAAAAAGCTGACCTGAACCAAGCGACATTAAAGCACGGTCAAAGTGAAAACTCGCACCCTCAGAAGATTGCGATGGATCAAACCAAGTCATAATCCTGTCAATCTGATATGCCCTACTCCCAGCAAGCTCACGCGCCATATCGGGGAACTTTACAATTAAACCTAAAACAGAAGCCCCGAATGCAGAGATAAGAACAACCAGACCCATAA
This sequence comes from Oceanobacillus rekensis, assembly GCF_002153375.1. Taxonomy (GTDB): domain Bacteria; phylum Bacillota; class Bacilli; order Bacillales; family Amphibacillaceae; genus Oceanobacillus; species Oceanobacillus rekensis. Next base: position 5,400 of record NZ_MTBQ01000007.1, on the reverse strand, counting down.
TCATTTTCCAACTGATCCCTGATATAATAATCATCATTCCTAGAATAAATAAGTAAACCATTGATGTACCAAAATCAGGTTGAATTAAAATTAGAAATACTGGTACGATCGTAATTAAAATGAGTTTTAGCAATAACATTGTATCGCTTTTTAGATCTCCACTTACATATTTTGCTTTATGCCTACTAATAACTGCTGACATGTAGAGTATCGTTGTAATTTTTGTGAATTCAGCAGGTTGTATCGAAAATCCCGGTAAAAAGTTAAACCAACTTTTAGCCCCATTAACTGGATCGGCTATGGATTCTGGACTGATATACAATATAATTAGTGCAAGAATACTTACACCATAAATATATACACTCGCCTTATATAGCTGTTCCAAATCAAGAAATTGTATGGCAGCGACAATACAGACTCCAGCAATGAACCATACTATCTGCTTCAGTACAAAGTTTTCATCTTCATACTGTTCCAGTTGTTGCGCATTGAAAATTGCTAGCAAACTAACACAAACGAATAAAGTAAATATGAATATTAAATCCGTCTGCATAAAATATGATTGTTTTTTATTCATAACAACATCACCTAAATTTCTTTCCGCTTCTTCCCTTGTTTCTATCTTGAACTTCTGTGGATAACGATGCATATCCACAGGTTTCATTTCGCTAAAGTAGCTTTATATAAGGTTATTAACAAAGTTATGCACATTATACACAGATTCCCTTATTTTTATCAACAATATTTACCCACAATGAAAATGTATATTCTACAGTTATCCCTACTAGTTATCCACACACTTGTGAATAACCTGTTAATTACTTTAATGGTAATGATGCATTGGCATTCAAATCAAGCCCTGAACGTCTTCCTTGTTCATATGCAATGGTTCCAGCCGCGGCAATCATTGCAGCATTATCAGTACATAGTGTAATATCTGGAATTAGTAATGGAATTCCGGTATCCAGAAAGACTGCTTCCAATTCTTTTCTTAAACCTTTATTTGCTGCAACGCCACCTGCTACAATAACCTGATTTACATTATATTGTTTTGCTGCCTTTACTGTTTTTGCAGTCAAAACTTCCACCACACTAGCCTGAAAGCTTGCAGCGATATCTTCATCTTTAAGTGTTTCTCCACGTTGCTTGGCATTGTGGATCTTGTTAATAACTGCGGATTTTAATCCACTGAAACTGAAATCATAACTTCCTTCTTCCAGCCATGCTCTCGGGAAATTAATTGTTTTTTCTCCATTAGTAGCTAATCGATCAATATGTGGCCCACCAGGATATGGCAGGTTAAGCATCCTTGCCACCTTATCATAAGCTTCTCCAGCTGCATCGTCACGTGTTTCTCCAATTAACTCATAAGACCCATGTTCCTTCATCAAAACAAGCTCGGTATGCCCACCTGACACAATTAAAGCCAATAATGGAAACTGGAACTCCTTTTCCAACCGATTGGCATAAATATGACCTGCAATATGATGAACACCCACCAAGGGCTTTTGTTTAGCAAATGCTAATGCTTTAGCTGCATTTACACCTACGAGCAGCGCACCAACAAGACCAGGTCCCTCAGTTACTGTAATCGCATCAATTTCATCCCACGTTACTTTTGCATCCTGAAAAGCCTCTTCAAGTATAAGTGTAATCTGCTCTACATGGTGTCTTGAGGCGATTTCTGGAACAACCCCACCAAAACGTTTATGACTTTCAATTTGGGAAGCGACAACATTTGTAATAATTTCTGTTCCATTTTTCACAATAGCTACAGCAGTTTCATCACAACTCGTTTCTATTCCTAATATTAATGTATTTTTTTTCATATTAAATTCACCCACATAACGATAGCATCTTCCTGATTATCTGTATAGTAATTTTTTCGAATTCCACCAGGAACAAGACCGAATTTCTTATACAAACCTTGTGCAGGGTAATTGGACTCCCGAACTTCCAGAGAAAGCCGTTTAACTCCCATTTCCACTGCGTATTGTACAGCATAGCCAAAAAGCTTCTCACCAAGTTTATTCCCACGGTAACTCGGTAAGATTGCTACATTGGTAATTTGTGCATCATCAATCACAATCCAAATCCCAATATATCCAACAATTACTCCGTCTAGTTCCATAACAAAATAATGGGCATGTTTATTATCAATCAATTCCTGATAAAAAATATCCGTTGTCCACGGTGTCGCAAATGAGGCGCGTTCCACATCCAACACTTGAAGGATGTCTGAAAGTTCCATCTTCCTTATTGTCACTATTGCCATACTACTTATTTCCCTTTTGTTGCTTCAACCAGTTTGCTTCAGCTTCAGCAAGACGTAAGTAATTCGGTGTTAATTCATGTGTAGAATCCGAATCTTTGTTTAAACCAGCCAAGCCTAAATGGCCTGCTTGTGGAATATGGTATGGACCCTCAGGAATAATTGCATGGTCTCCTAATATTTGCTGAATTTTTTCTTTATAAATAGAAATATCAGGACTTAAAAAAACAACCCTTTTCTGATCTTCCACAAGCTTTTTTAAAACATCATCCATTAACAGATTTTTTTCCTCCAGAACGCTCACAAGCTTATTATCTTTCCATTGATATAAACCTGTAAAAACCAAGCCCCTTCTCGCATCAAAAAAAGGACAGATATACTCAGGAAAGAACCGTCCTTGGTATGCCAGCACTTCCAAGCTGGAGACACCAACAACTGGGATGTCTAAAGCCCATGCCATTGTTTTCGCTGTGGAAATGCCAATTCGGACACCTGTATAGGATCCAGGTCCTTTAGCAACCACAATTCTATCAAGCTGTTCCGGCTTTAATGCAATCTCATTCATCAAATTATCGATTGCAGGCATTAATCTCACGGAATGGTTCTTCGTGAGATTGGTCATCACTTCCCCAACAACTTGGTCATCTTTCAATAAAGAAACACCAAGAACCTGGTTGGAAGTATCTATTGCAAGTATATTCATTCCAGTTAACTCCTAACTCATCAATTCATTAACAACCCATTTAAAGTGTGTACCAGTTGGTGTAAATTCCAGTTCTCTACTATGATCATCCATATAACTGATTTTAATATTCAATCTTTCTTCAGGCAGGAACTCCTCAATAAACTGTGCCCATTCCACAACAGTAATCCCATTACCATGAAAATATTCATCAAAACCAATATCTTCTTCTGAATTCTCAAGTCTGTAGACATCCATATGATATAAAGGAAGTTCACCTTCATATTCCTTTATAATTGTAAAAGTAGGACTGCTAATATTACGCTTCACACCAAGTCCAGTGGCCAGGCCTTTTGTAAAAGTAGTTTTACCCGAACCTAACTCACCTTCAAGTGTAATTACGTCACCAGGTTTCAGCAGCAATGCAAGCTTTGCTGCAAGGCTAATTGTTTCATGCTCAGTGTTTGTCTGAATCTTTACCACGTCATTCACCTACTTTAAGTGTGTATAACCCTTTTTCTTTAAGATAATATCATTTTTATTATTTTGCTTTAAAAATACATGTCCACCCCTATCTGAAGTGGTAACATATCCTATCTTAGAAACGATTGTATTCGTAAGATCTGCGATTCGCTTCACTTCTTCCCAATCTTCTCTTGGTACTGTGCCCATCAATTCGAAATCTTCCCCACCATATAATTTCCATTTATATTGCAAATCTAATGAGAATTGATTATATGCAGCACTAGTGGGAAGTAATTCATCCACCAATGTAATTGTAACATGTGAGGCTTCAGCAATCTCATTGGCTTCACTTGCTATTCCATCACTGATATCATTCAGTGCTATTCTAGATAAATTACTTAATCCACTTGCAAATTCTACACGTGGCGATGGCATCCGATGTCTATTTATAAAATAAGTGGGTTCAAAATAGTCATCGGGATTTGTTAATATATGAAATCCTGCCTGCGAATCACCTAATGTCCCTGTAACAAATACAATATCATCTTGTCTAGCTGCACTTCTGAAACGTGATCGTTCTCTCATGGTATACCCAATAACCGTAATCGAAATAGAAAGTTCCTTACCTGAAACAGTATCTCCACCAATTAGATCTATCTTGTACTGTTCTGCTAAACTTTTCATCCCATTAAAGATTTGAACAAGTTCCTCTTGATTCCATTCTTTAGGAATTACAATCGAAACAAGATAAAAGGCAGGCAAAGCCCCCATTGCAGCTAAATCGCTGATATTTGCTGCAAGTGCACGATAACCGATATGAAAGGATTCCATTGTCTCTTTAGAAAAATGAACATTTTCTACAAACGTGTCCACTGCTGTGACAATATCCATTGAAGTTCTGAATACCGCCGCATCATCACCTATGCCTTTAATTAATGATGATTGATTATAGGTTTGCTGCTTTATTGAATCTATAAATGAAAATTCGTCCATCATGATCACCATTCTTTTTATTAACTATAACCATGATAGCAAAAAGAATAGGAAAAAGGAAAAATAAAAAAGGATTGTAGAAAAGATTGAAGATTAATTTTATATGTTGAATTTTGGAGAAGATAACTTTCACTTCATTTATGGGCGCGGGAGTTTTGCTAGTGGTTAGGCCACGTGCCCTTAGGTTGCATAGGCTTGATTCCGTGAATTAGCCTTATAATTCCACGATTCCAGTTATTAATTCTGCGGATTGCATTATTTTACCGCGAATTTAAGATTTATTCCGCGACTCCTAATTCCCACATATAACAAAGAAAAGTAGCCTTAGAAATCAAAAAACACATGTTTCGTTTTCCGAAATCATGTGTGAAATAAACTATAATAATATATGTATGGCGGTCCGGACGGGACTCGAACCCGCGACCTCCTGCGTGACAGGCAGGCATTCTAACCAACTGAACTACCGGACCAAATTTACAAATAAGATCAACACCCAGTAATTCATCTGAACCTGGATAGAAATTTATTAATATTTAATTGGTTGCGGGGGCAGGATTTGAACCTACGACCTCTGGGTTATGAGCCCAACGAGCTACCAGACTGCTCCACCCCGCGATATGAGGAATTATAATAAAACTAAAAGCCTGGCGGCGTTCTACTCTTGCAGGGGCAAAGCCCCAACTACCATCGACGCTGAAGAGCTTAACTTCTGTGTTCGAGATGGGAACAGGTGTGACCTCTTCGCTATTGCTACCAGACCTTCCTTAAAAATAAGGACAAGTTTTATTATATACATTTTCATCTAAAAATGCAAGGTATTTTTTAGTTTATACCTTAAAAACTAAATAAGAGTAAATCAACATATCAATAAAGAAGTTTAGTTAAGTCCTCGATCTATTAGTATCCGTCAGCTACACGTGTCACCACGCTTCCACCTCGGACCTATCAACCTCATCGTCTCTGAGGGATCTTACTCACTCGAAGTGAT
>NZ_MTBQ01000006.1 GCF_002153375.1 Oceanobacillus rekensis | reverse complement strand
AGGGATCTGGTTGCTTCCCGCGCTCGACTTGCATGTATTAGGCACGCCGCCAGCGTTCGTCCTGAGCCAAGATCAAACTCTCCATAAAAGTGTTTGAATAGAATCAACATCAGTCAATTCCATTTGTTTTCTTAGCTTGTTGCATACTCAATAAGTGAAACTTAATGAGTTGTTTGAAAAGAAAAACATGTTTTCTTTTCTTGACATACTGGTTGTTTTGTTCAGTTTTCAAAGAGCAAATTTGTAAGTCGTTTTTGAAGCGACCATAATAGCTTATCATAAATCCATTTCGTTGTCAACAATTAATTTTACTAGTTGTTTTCTCGACAACTTTTACAATATATCACTTCTCTTAGATGAAGTCAATGCTTTTTAAAAAGAAATGGGATGGGCCTGAGTGGACTCGAACCACCGACCTCACGCTTATCAGGCGTGCGCTCTAACCAGCTGAGCTACAGGCCCACAGTAATATATATGGAGCGGGTGAAGGGAATCGAACCCTCATCATCAGCTTGGAAGGCTGAGGTTTTACCACTAAACTACACCCGCGTAACAAATGAAACCAAGTCTAAATTATAAATTAGCTATCTATATAGTAAGAAGTAACCCGAAAATATAGTACTGGTCGGGAAGACAGGATTCGAACCTGCGACCCCTTGGTCCCAAACCAAGTGCTCTACCAAGCTGAGCTACTTCCCGTTTAAATGGCGCGCCCGAGAGGAATCGAACCCCTAACCTTTTGATCCGAAGTCAAACGCTCTATCCAATTGAGCTACGAGCGCTTAAAAGCGAACCTCTTAAACATAACACTTTCAAAAGAGTATATCAAGCGTTTTTTTAGAAAGTGCGGCCGAGAGGATTTGAACCTCCACAGGGTCGCCCCCACTAGGCCCTCAACCTAGCGCGTCTGCCATTCCGCCACGACCGCATAATATTTATAAACTTATAAAAATAAATGGTGTAAATGAAAGGAACCCATACGTCTACAACTAATACTAACGTATCTGCCAATTCCACTATATCCATTAATTGATGAGCCATGGAGGATTCGAACCTCCGACCCTTTGATTAAAAGTCAAATGCTCTACCAACTGAGCTAATGGCTCATGTACTCAAACATAATTAAATATTTGATGGAATTTAAGAATAAAAAAATACTATTTTCATTAAATAGTATTTACTTCTTTTATAAATAAAATGGCTGGGCCACCAGGATTCGAACCTGGGATACACGGGATCAAAACCCGATGCCTTACCGCTTGGCTATGGCCCAACTAATGGCGGTCCGGACGGGACTCGAACCCGCGACCTCCTGCGTGACAGGCAGGCATTCTAACCAACTGAACTACCGGACCTAACAATTTTTATTTAAAAGAAAGATGACCCGTACGGGAATCGAACCCGTGATACCGCCGTGAAAGGGCGGTGTCTTAACCGCTTGACCAACGGGCCATGATTGAATGGCGGAGAAGGAGGGATTTGAACCCTCGCGCCGCTTACACGACCTACACCCTTAGCAGGGGCGCCTCTTCAGCCACTTGAGTACTTCTCCATATGGCTCCACAGGTAGGATTCGAACCTACGACCGATCGGTTAACAGCCGATTGCTCTACCACTGAGCTACTGTGGAATAATTATCATATCGTATGTAAAAACGATATCGTTATTTAGGTGAGAGTGTTCAAGTGTGTCACCATTAAAACTTTGTAGTTAGTAATTATGGCAACGAGATTTATATTATCACAATTCCCATTTGATTGTCAACAGTTTATTTCTGATAAAGCACAATAAAAGCTGAGATAATTTGTTAGCTTATTTAATTTACCATGGATGACATTTTTCGTCAATGGATTAAGTTTACTTTTTTTATTTGTCGTTTTTTCTTACTCTTTTTGTGATACCAATTCTCCACGGCACTTTCCGCAACTGTATTTGTTTACATCAACACGACGCATTCTATTATACACATGGTGACATTTCTTACACAGATACTTGTACCTATATTCTTTCTGTTCAGATGGCAGTGGACTACAATGTCTCGGTGAACCGGTAGCTTTTAGTAAATCTCGAAATTCCTTATCACGATGTTTATAACCCTTTCCTTCTATATGAAGATGATAATGACATAGTTCATGCTTGATTATTCCGTTGAACTCTTCCACATTCATTTCCGTCAGATACTTTGGATTCAATTCAATTAACTTTTTGCCAGGGATATATCTGCCACCAGTTGTTCTCAATCGGTGATTGAATCGTACTTCATGTCGAAACGGTTTATTAAAGCTTATTTCTGAGAGTTTATTTACTAATTCAAATAATTCCTTTTCATCTAATAGCGCCATTTTAAGATATACTTCCTTACCTTTTAATTTGCACCTATTTTAGCATATAACTTATAAAAATTGTTCTTGTTCTCTTTTATACATATGGAATTATTATTAAGAACACTAGTATCCTAGACAAAGAATTATGGCTATTTATAGATAATCTTTTCTCAATTAACTATATCAATTGAGAATATTTAAAGGTGCAAAGATGAATATTCCTAATCTAGCTTGGTTACATAGTAATGTTTTTTGATATATTTAAAGTTTTATTAGAATGTGCTGTTAAAGGTTTTTTGATCTCCCCATTTTATATTTATCAATATTAACTAACTACATTTATAGTAATCTGGTAATTATTATGTTATTATAATTATTGTATTTAATAACAGGAGGGATACAATTTATGAGTGAAAATAAGAAAAGAATGACCACCGCCTTTGGTGCTCCAGTACCAAACGATGATGATTCAAAAACTGCTGGTCCTAGAGGTCCATTAGTAATGGAAGATTATTGGTTCCTTGAAAAAATGGCGCATTTCGATAGAGAAGTAATTCCAGAGCGTCGTATGCATGCAAAAGGATCTGGTGCTTATGGTACCTTAACAATAACTAATGACATTACTAAATATACAAAAGCTAGAATCTTCTCTGAAGTCGGCAAAAAAACTGACATGTTTGCTCGTTTTTCAACTGTTGCCGGTGAACGTGGTGCAGCAGATGACGAGCGTGATATTCGCGGAACAGCATTGAAATTCTACACAGAAGAAGGTAACTGGGATTTAGTTGGGAATAATACACCTGTATTTTTCTTCCGTGATCCTAAGCGTTTCCCTGATCTTAACCATGTTGTAAAACGTGATCCAAAAACGAATATGCATAACCCGGAAGCTAACTGGGATTTCTGGACAAACCTACCGGAAGCTCTTCACCAAGTTAGTATTGTCATGAGTGACCGTGGAATACCAAAAACTTTTAGAAATATGAACCTTTTCGGTAGCCACACATATAGCATGTTTAACGCAGACAATGAGCGTACATGGGTTAAATTCCACTTCTACACAGAACAAGGTATTGAAAACTTAACTGACCAGGAAGCTGAAGCAATAGTTGGTAAAGACCGTGAAAGTAATCAAAAAGATTTATATGAAAATATCGAAAAAGGCAACTTCCCGAAATGGAAAATGTACATTCAAGTAATGACAGAAGAGCAAGCTAGAAATATGCCTTATAACCCATTCGATTTAACTAAAGTTTGGTACAAAGGTGATTTCCCATTGATCGAAGTTGGGGAGTTGGAACTGAATCGTAATCCAGAAAACTATTTTGAAGAAGTAGAGCAAGCTGCTTTTGCTCCAACAAATATTGTTCCTGGTATTGGTTTCTCACCAGACAAAATGTTACAAGGTAGACTATTCTCCTATGGGGATGCACAACGTTACCGCCTAGGTGTTAACCACTGGCAAATTCCTGTTAACTATCCAAAAAATGCGGAAAACTTCCATCCATATCATAGAGATGGCGCAGGAAGAGTTATACCTTATGGTGGTGGACAAATTTCTTATAGCCCGAACAGCTATGGAGAATGGAAAGATAGTCAGGAACATCAAGAACCTGCATTAAAACTTGGTGCAGATGTTGATTACTATGACTTTGATAAAGACGATGATCTTTACTTTGAACAACCAGGTAAATTATTTAGATTACAAAGCCCTGAAGCACAACAAAGACTATTTGAAAATACTGCACGCGCTATGCAAGGTACTACAAAACAAACTCAACTACGTCATATTAACAACTGCTACAAAGCCGATCCAGCATATGGCGAAGGCGTTGCAAAAGCATTAGGAGTTGCTTTAAGTGAAGTAGAAGCTGCAAGTGAATTAGAATAATAAACTAAAAAGCTCAAAGCTAGTTTAGCGACGTGTGGGGTGGTTCGAACCGTCGAACATTCCTTCACAAGAGATAAAGGAAACTCTTTGGGAGCGTAGCGAATCGATGTTGATTTAGATTACGGAGATGAAGGAAGTCCATCAGTCGCTGGGCGTGGTATACTCCGCCCGTAAACTTCAAAGAGCAAAAAGTTTATACTTCTAATGTATATGAAAAAACCGGGCAAAATTTTAGCCCGGTTTTTTTTAATCATTTTTAACCATCGATAGAGCAATTCGGCCTTTATTAACATCAATTTGCTCAACCCATACAGTAACTACATCCCCAACGGAAGCAATATCCATCGGGTGTTTCACAAATTTATTTGCCATTTTAGAAATATGAACAAGTCCATCCTGTTTAACACCGATATCAACAAATACACCAAAATCAACTACATTACGAACCGTACCTTGCATTTCCATACCTGGCTTTAAGTCTTCCAAACTCATTACGTTCTGCTTTAATAATGGTTGTGGAAAGTCATCACGAGGGTCTCGCTCAGGTCTGCTTAATGCATCCATAATATCGATTAATGTAGGCTCTCCGATTTCCAAGCGTTCTGCGATATCCTTTTTATCTAATCCATTCATTTTCTCTCTGAGATTTTCCGAGCCAATATCTGAAATATCACAGTCAAGCATCTTAAGAAGCTTCTTTGTATGTGCGTAACTTTCTGGATGTATTGGGGTTCTGTCTAAGGGATTTTCCCCATCGACAATTCTTAAGAAGCCAATTCCCTGTTCATATGTTTTCGCACCAAGTCTTGGTATTTTCTTTAGTTGTTTACGATCAATAAATTTACCTTCTTCATTTCGCTTATTTACAATATTATTTGCAACTGTTTTACTAAGGCCAGCTACATATTGCAGTAAGGAAGATGAGGCTGTATTGACATTAACACCAACCTGGTTCACTGCTGTTTCTACGACAAATGTTAATGATTCATTCAACGCCTTTTGACTTACATCATGTTGGTATTGACCGACTCCTATTGATTTTGGGTCAATTTTTACAAGCTCTGCCAATGGGTCTTGAACTCTACGTGCAATCGAGGCTGCACTTCTTTCTTCGACTTGCAAATCAGGAAACTCTTCACGTGCAAGGGCGGAAGCTGAATAGACACTTGCACCTGCTTCGTTCACAATAATGTATGGAATATCCAACTTATTATTCGCTATGACTTCGGAAATAAAGTGTTCTGTCTCCCTTGATGCTGTTCCGTTTCCAATCGCTATTAATTCTATTGGGTATTTCTTGATTAAATTCATAACAATTTTTTCTGAACCAACTGTATCATTTTTGGGTGCAGTCGGAAACATGACCCCAACCTTGTGGACCTTTCCTGTTTCATCCACAACAGCCAACTTGCATCCCGTTCGAAAAGCAGGATCGACTCCAAGTATAGTTTTGCCTTTTAAAGGTGGCTGCAACAATAGGTTCTTCAAGTTCACAGAGAAAACGTCAATAGCCTGCTCTTCACCCTTTTCCGTTAAGTTACTACGAATTTCACGTTCAATGGAAGGCTGGATCAATCGCTTGTAACTGTCCTCGATTGCATCTGACAAGATACCCGCCAACTTTTCATCTGTACTTCTTTCAATAACCTTTCGATTTAAAAATTGGGTGATGCGCTCGATTGGTGGCTCAATGGTTACTTTTAGGATATTTTCTTTTTCTCCTCGATTTAATGCCAATATACGATGTGATACTAATGAGCGAACAGACTCACTGTATTCATAGTACATTTCATAAACGCCCTTTTCATCTTTTTCTTTGTCTTTTACTTCCGATTGGATTGTTCCCCTTTTAAACGTTTCTTCACGAATATAATCACGATACTCGGCATTATCGGAAATCCATTCTGCCAAAATATCATTTACTCCAGAGAGAACTTCTTCTACAGTATGTAATACATGTTCTACCGAGAAATATTTTTCAGCCTCTAAATTTATCTCAAAGGATTGTTGTTTCCAGACTAATTCAGCAAGTGGCTCTAATCCTTTTTCTTTTGCAATAGTTGCCTTTGTACGACGCTTTTGTTTATATGGGCGATACAAATCTTCCACACGCTGAAGCTGTGTTGCAAGTTTTATCTCACGTTCCAATTCCTCGGTTAATTTCCCCTGCTCTTCGATGATACGAAGTACTTCCTGTTTTCTATCAGAAAGATTAACTGCATAATGCCATTTATCCTGCACAGATTTGATCTGCACTTCATCAAGCCCACCAGTAACTTCTTTACGGTAACGTGCAATGAATGGGACCGTATTTCCCTCGTCCAATAATGCAATTACCTTGTTTACTGTATTTGTATTTACTTCTGTTTCCTTGGAAACCCACTTAATAAGAGTCTGATCTAACTGTTCTGCCACGGTTGTTCCTCCTTCATATACCAATCTATTTTACCAAAAATCACGATGAATTCCTAATCAGTTGGAAAACCTATCCGCCCCTAAACAAAGGCTGTTTTCTAAGAGTTTGGAACTGCCCTTAATCGCCCCATCGAAAATTTTTCTTGCTCTTGCCACAAAATCTAAAAACTACGACGTAATCGCTGGTTGTTTTCCCAGTGCGGTCGCCGAAGTTTCTTATTTTGTCTCGTAATTTATCCCAACTGAGAGGGTTAAAAGCAATAATATTTAAGAATATAGCCTAAACAAAAAAAAGACCGACATCCTGTCAGCCATTAAGGTGATTCTGTTTCATATCTCATAGCAATCAATGTTGTATCATCCGCTTTAATTTCATTACTTGTTTGCTCATATGCTTTTGTAATACTATCCACATTTTTGTTTAGAAAAAAGCACTGGGACAATTCTTTATCCAACACCCCATCAGAGAACATAATAAAATTCATATTAGATTCAAGTTTCTCCGTCCTCACCTTAAATGCTCGTTGATATCCAGCTAAATATCCAGCATTTGGAATGCTGCGCTTTTTCACCTTATCATCTGTTATCGACATAATCCCAATATTGCCGATGGAAGAAAAAGAATAGATTTTGTTTTTAAAATTTATTTTTAGAATCCCAATGACAACTCCACGTTTTCCTTGTAGTTGTGAATTACATACTTTAACCAATTGTTCAACCGTTGCTTGATTATTACTTTTAATAATATCGATAACGATTTGGGAAGACTCCTTCGCAAACTCCCCACTACCTAGACCATCTGCAATTGCACATAGAAATTCATCCTCGGTTTCCCTGTAAAAATAGCTGTCCCCACATTGGTAGTTTCCTTTTTTCGGCTTCTGATAAACGGAAACATCTACCTTATTTTCGGAACTCAATCGAAAACCTCCGAACTTTCAGATTGAATTGCTTCGCGAAGTTTTCTTAATGAGCGTCTTTGCAATCTGGAAACATGCATTTGGGAAATGCCGAGCAATTCACCAGTTTCTTTTTGACTCATATTTTTAAAGTACGTACATTCTAAAATCTCTTGTTCGCGTTCAGAGAGAATCGGCAGAATTTTTTCAAGCATCATTTTCTGATCAGTATTCTCATAACCATCCTCATTATTTCCTACTAAATCAAGTAGCGCTACTGTACTACCATCTGAATCAGCCTCAATTTTGCGGTCAACGGATAAAGCTTTATAGCTTTTACCCATCTCCATGGTTTCCAGGATTTCTTCTTCAGTTGAATCCAAATATACAGCAATTTCACTAACAGTCGGCGACTCTTGGTTGCTTGTTGTTAATTCATCCACTGCCTTTTTTATCTTTGGCCCCAATTCTTTTATACGACGAGGTACATGGACACTCCATGTTTTATCACGGATATACCGTTTTATTTCACCAATAATTGTTGGGATTGCAAAGGATTCAAAGGATTTACCAAATGTTGGATCATATCTTCTAACAGCTGCCAATAATCCTATCATTCCTACTTGGACTAAATCTTCATGGATAGCACTATTTTTAGAATACTTCCGGGCTAATGATCCAACCAGATTTTCATAGGTTAGGACAATTTTCTCTTGGGTTTCCTCATCCTTTGGCTCTTTTTGGAGATATTCAATCCATTGGTAAACCTCATCCCCACCTTTATTGTGTGGTTGAGATTTGGTCGCCATCGAAATCCACCTCTTTTTCCCTAACATACTTTGTCATCAGAACGATAACTCCATACTTATTATTGATTTTGACTTCATCCATCAAGGCTTCAATCAGGAATAATCCAAAACCACCTTCTCTAAGCGTCTCGACTGGCTCATCACTTCTATATGGGCCTGTACCGTCCTTTATTTCTGTTAAGTTAAAGCTGCCGCCATGATCTGCAATCATGATTTCAATACGATCTTCATATACACCAAAACCAATCGTGATTTCTCCATCATCTTGTTCAGTGTAGGCATGGTTAACCGCATTTGTGATAGCTTCTGACACTGCAACTTTTAGGTCCTCGATATCTTCATACGAAAACCCTATTCTATTCGCAATACCTGACAGGGTTAAACGGATAACACCTACATACTCAGCCTTTGCTGGGATTTTAATTTCTATAAAATCAAATCTCTCCATTACTCATTTCCACCTCGAATCGCAGCTTTAATATCTATAACATCGTCCAAACCTGTAATTTCGAAAATACGCATGACCCTATCCTGCAAATTGATCAGTGTTAATTTCGACTTTTTTTCCTTCGTGGATTTTAATGCACTGATGAAAACCCCTAAACCAGTGCTGTCCATATAATTAACATTCTCTAGGTTTACTTCTACAGTCTTTCCTTCAACTTTTGTTAACGGAAGTAATGTTTCTTTTAGCTTTGGCGCAGTATATATATCAATTTCTCCTGAGACATTTAGAATGGACTTTTCATTTTCTTCGACTACATTTACTGTTAAATTCATGGTTTACCTCCTCATACAAATGTTTCTTATGTAATACCTGGCTATCACCAAGCAGTCGATACATGATTCAATTTGTATTAATTTCTTCTCTTATACATGATTAATTAAATACCCGTTTTTATATAATGTTAAACATCTTTTCTGAGAACCAATAATGTAAAGTCATCTCGCAACTGAAAATCCTGTAACTTTTCAAAATGTTTGTATACACCTTCTACCATTTGCTGTGCAGGTAGATCAGCATACTGTTTAATAATATCAAGTACTTCCCTACTATCAATAAAGCGGTCGCCATCTCTGCACTCGGTGACTCCATCAGTCAGTAAAATAATCATATCATTTTTATTAATGGGCAGTTCATATTGTGCATATTCCGTATCAGGTGAAACGCCCAACACAAGACCTTTTGTCTCAATTTCTTCAAAAGTATCTGATTGCGCATGATAATAATATCCGGGTTCATGTCCAGCTGAAGATAAATAGAGTTTACTTTCTTTTGGCTTATAGTGTGCATAACACATCGTGATAAACATACTAGGATCCACGTTTCTTTCTACAACCCTGTTCAGATTCTTTAAAATAGATTTCGGACTCATCGATTCTTCTGGATAACTGTCCATGGCATACTTGATCATAGACATACATAGTGCAGCAGGTATTCCCTTACCGACCACATCTGCTATTGCAATGCCAAGTGAACCATCCTTCCCTTTTATAAAATGATGATAATCACCATTCATCTGATGTGCAGGGACACTGATGATACCTATATCCAAACCCTCAATCGTCGGCTTCGTTGTACCTAGGAGAGTTTTCTGCATACTAGCAGCAACGGATATCTCTGATTTAAGCACATGCTTTTCTTCTTTTAACAGTGGAATTTCCTGCATAGCAAGTCCATAAAAAATCATTGCTTCAAGTAAAAAATTCATAGAATGTTTATAATCTGCTTTCAGGTTGGGGTTGATTTCACCCATTGCCTGTATATGAAGATTTATTATTTCTTCTGGTAAAATCTCATTTTTAATAAATGATTTACTAACCTTTTCCACTCCGTATAGTGCCTGCTCATCCTGTGATTCTAAATAATGCTTTAATAATTCTTTATAATTTGCAGCACTGTTATCTATAACTTCTTCCATTCAGATCCCCCCCAGGGAATTAATTGACAGGATATTTTCCTATAGAAAGAGCGTTTGTTAGCATCAACGATACACTTTTCTTCTCTTTTTATTAACGAATCCATTTTACTGTTTTAATTCTAGTACCTTTTTCAATTTCCGAAACAATATCGAATTCATCCATAAGCCTTTTGACACCCGGAAGTCCTGCTCCTAGGCCTCCAGATGTCGTATATCCATCTTCCATTACTTTGCTAATATCAGAAATCCCCGGCCCTGTATCAACAGCTGTCATACACAAACCTTGACGTTCTCTCTTGTCGATAACCTCAAAGCAGATTTGGCCTTTATCGGCATATAAGTATATATTACGCGCTAATTCAGATACCGCTGTAGCAATTCTAGCCTGATCTACCGTGCCAAAGCCAAGTTTCTTGGCCATCTCACGTCCTAGCTGCCTTGCTCCAACTATATCCCACTCTTTATTAATATTTACACAGGACTGTGGTTCCATGCTTATACCCCCAATTCCTGGTGCAGCTTTACTAGGCCTTGTTCAAGGTCTAAAGCTGTGGGTACATTTTGCAAATGTATACCTAAGTCGATTAAAGTCATTGCGACTGCAGGTTGAATACCAGTTAAAACTACTTTTGCCCCCATTAAATCTGACATTGATACTACGTCACCTAAAACCTTGGCAATAAACGAATCAATAATCTCGACAGATGTTAAGTCTATAACGACACCGGACGATCCACTTTTATGAATTTTATCCAATAAGTCCTCTTG
Source organism: Oceanobacillus rekensis (assembly GCF_002153375.1). Taxonomy (GTDB): domain Bacteria; phylum Bacillota; class Bacilli; order Bacillales; family Amphibacillaceae; genus Oceanobacillus; species Oceanobacillus rekensis. Next base: position 241,709 of record NZ_MTBQ01000006.1, on the reverse strand, counting down.
AAATTGTATAGCGGTTTGATCATCTATTTCCGTTTGAATGGAGATAAGTAAATAATTATGCAATTTGAGAATTGGAATTCGCATCGTCTCACTCCCCTTGTAATGAATCCATAATATGTTCAATGTTATTTCGTTTTACGTCTATATCTACTACGCGGCGTCCGGTAATTTCAAGAGCTTTTGTAAATCCCTTTTTTAAAGTGCTTTTAGTTGGGAAGTTACTCAAATCAATTCCTAGGTTAATAATTGTTTGTGCAATTTCTGGACGGATTCCAACTAAGATACATGTGGAACCTATTAACCTTACAGCCTCTGCCGCCTGAATAATATGATGGGCAACCATTGTATCAACCACTGGCACCCCTGTAATATCAATCAATACAACCTCAGAATTATGCTTCATGGCTCCTTCTAATAAATTTTCCATAATCAGCTTTGCTCGATCTGTATCAATCGTTCCAATAAGCGGCATAATCGTTATATTTTCCATTACTGGGATAAGTGGTGCGGACAGTTCCTGTAGTGCTACTCGTTGAAGGGATAAAATATGTTCCCAGCTTCCAGAGTATTCATTGACCAGTTCGCGAATAAGCGGCTCTACCCAATTATCAACACTTGTAAATACATTAGAGAAATAGTCGGAATCCACTTTTTCAGATTGTCCCAATAAGTATTCTGTTGAGACTCTTCTGAAAACCTGTAATCCATCTGTAATATAACTTAACGGCCAACCCAGATTAATAATTTTTTCAGAGAATTCTTCAACAGCCTTTGTAGAACCCTGATTACGTATACTTGTAAATATTACGTTAACAAATTCACGGTTTGTACTTTCATATAATTCATCGGAAATTGTCACCGTATAATTCCCAGACTTCAGCGAGGCAATTTCATCCATCCATTTTTGTACAATTGAATCACTATTATTAATTATTAACTGTTTGAATCTAGAATCCATTCCTTTACCCCCAATGGTTTTTATTGCGAATATTTAATTCTGTATATAAGATAGGCGTGAACATGAACGTTATTATGGTATAAACCTCTATTAGATATTGTAACATACAAATAATCTACCAAAAAGCATTACAACGCCCCCCTTAAATGGGTAGAGCGGTCTTGAAATAATATAAACGCTTAAAATTCTTAATATCTTTATTCGTTTGCTTTTCTTATCATTTTATTGGTAAAAGAATAATTTTTTACTATCTCATAGTACGTACAGCTATGTATTTTTTTACTATCTCATAGTACGTACAGCTATGTATTTTTGTATATTTTAAATACGCTATTATATCTACCCTATTATTAATCTCTTTAAACCACAAAAAATACCCATGCTCATCTGAGAAGGGTATTCATCAATTACCACCGTATACATCTTTAAGTCCAAGGCTTATTTCCAAAGCTTGATTAATTTTATCCATCATTTCTTTATCTAATTTTGTTATCTTATCCGTTAGGCGTTGCTTATCCAATGTTCTAATCTGTTCAAGCAGAATTACAGAATTCCTGTCAAACCCATAACGCTTTGCATCGATTTCCACATGGGTAGGCAATTTAGCCTTTTGGATCTGGGCAGTTATTGCTGCAACGATAACCGTCGGACTAAACCGATTACCAATATCATTTTGTAGGATCAATACCGGGCGCACGCCGCCTTGTTCTGACCCAACTACAGGGGATAAGTCAGCAAAATATACCTCGCCTCTTTGAACGATCAAATTATTACACCCCGATCACAGAGCGCTCTAAGGTGTTGTCAGCCTCCTCTTCAGCTTGAAAAGCCTCTGAAGCAATCGTTAAATTAATACGCCCCATTTCTTCATATCCACGTTGCATCGTTTCTTGAAATCGTTGGATATGCTCCTCTTTCTTATGGTTTAGGTAGCTTTCTGTTGCTTTGCATATAAAATCGCTTAAATCGCTATTTTCATATTTCATTAACCCATCCACCTCATTCAGTAGGTTTTTTGGTAACTTAACCAAGATTTCTTGTAAGCTCTCTGACAAAACCATGCACCTCCAACAACTGTTAACGAACGATATAATATTCTACTTAATAATAGCATTGAATTAGGTTGTTTGCAAAGGGGTTCTGGCGATTTCGTAAAAAAAACCATGTTTTTGTCGTTTAATATTGATTATTTGTGGTAAACAATACTATTTGCGGTTAATTTAACTACCATAGAAAGTTTATGGGTTATTAATTAGGCGCTACTGTAAAATATATGCAATTAATCGGATTTAATGCATGATACTTTTAAAAATGGCTATTTACCAAAAGGTGTAGACTGCCGTTACTTTTCCCACCGAACAGATTTGGGACTCCGCACTGCTCGCCCCAACAAAAAGATTCGATGCTATTTCCACAAAATATATAAACCGCAACAAAATTGTGGTTGTTTTATAAGTATGTGCTTTTTCCACCGTCCGGTATTGTTCTGGGCGGATGCTTTCCACGGGCACGGCCCAGAACGATACCGGACTAGTGAAGCTATATAATTAATTTTATTGTTTTTACGAATACAAAGAACTTGCAGCGACCTTTTAACCAGCTTATGGAAATACACGGAGACTGATATGGGAAGAGAGGCATAGGTGAGACACTGAAATGTGTCAGCATGAAGAGGTTCAACAGCCGCCTTAGGATGCGCGCAGTGTATTTCCCAGAGCGGTCACGTAGTTGCTGCTTATCCTGCGTCGCATCATTCTCAACTGTGGAGGTTAAAAAAACAATACTTACAAATAAAAAACAGGCCCTTTCAATGAGGGCCTGTCGGATATTAATTTTGTTTATTTTGTGGTTTGGCCTTGAACGGATTGTGCGACTTGGATCATTTCTTCTCTCGTCAGCTCTTCACTTGCTAACGTAAAATCAGTACCATTGTAGTTCCACTCAATCGTGTTATCTGAAAGTGCTGCAATGGTATTGCCTAGATTGACGATTTCACCACGAACTTCCTGTGGAGATGATAAAACGGGTGCGGTATGGTTTTTTTCTTCAATTAATGTGAAATTCTTATCTCCTTCAAATGTCAAAATTACTCTACTACCATTCTCAAGCTCTACTTCCTTTTTTTCCGATACCTCGGCTCCAGCTGTAAATAAAGGATATAGCACAGTTAAATCTTCCTTTGTTTCGGAATCTTCTTGAACCTGTGCAGATGCTTCTTCTTCTTCTTCAGCAGCATCACCCTGCGTCATATTCTTTTCCATCGAAAAGTCATCCTCATTAAAAGAGGGATCCATTTCAAAACTAGAAAACTTAACTTCTACCAATGCATTTTCGTCTTTATCCAAGACATTTACCATTACAGGAGTGTACGTATCTTTATCAAAATAAACCTCCTGGGATGGTAGGTTATTATTACTTTGATAATTGGTTTTTGTTTTAAATACATAATGGTTTTCATTCGATTCAAATACAGCTTCTGTATCCTTTAATATATCACTGATAAGCGATTGATACAGATATGGCTGACTGCTATTTTCTGGCCATTCCGTTTGAAATTTGAAACTCTTATCGAGTGCAGGCGTTAGGACAAAAACACCATCATCATTTTTAAGAATAACCTGACTTTCTTTTTCATCTAGACTATTTTCCAATGACACCCGGTAAAAATCTTCCTGCTTGTACCATATTTCAATATTAAACTTCTGTTCTTCCTGCCCGGTATTCATGGACATTTCCGCTTTGGCTTTATAGCCTGTCATTTCTTCTTTATTATCTTCCAATTTAGCAATAACATCTTCCTGCGTCTTTTCGCCACAAGCTGCCAGCACCAGTATCAATAAGGCTAAAATAAAAGCCATGCGATAAGAATACGTTTTTTTCATATACATATCTCCCTTGTCTCAATTAACAAAGGGAACATCATCACACGCAATTTTTTGGAGAAAATGTACGATACACATTTGGAATACCATCAATTACATCTGTTGCCAGTAAATCATAGAATGAGTGCTCATGCTCCACCTGCAGATCCGCTGATTTCCCATGAATAAAACAGGCATTGCAAACAGCCTCAGGAAATACGTTGATCCTGCATGATCATAGCAAGCGTAATACCTGTTAGCACATCACCACTACCACCTTTGGCAAGACCAGGATTTCCGCTTGTTTCTACAGCTTGATTTCCATATGGCGAGGAAATGATTGTATTTTTTCCTTTGAATACAACATATACCTCGTACTTCCTTGCGAATTCAAGTATAAAATGAAATGGTGCTGACAAGAGCTCTGCAATGGAAATATCCAAAAGCATTGCCATTTCTCCAGGATGCGGGGTTATTATTGTCGGGTCTGTTCTTGCTTTTAAAGCATTTAGATTTTTTTCAAATGATATAATCCATCTGCATCAATAATAATCGGACAATGGGCTTTTTGGATGATACTCCTAACTAATTCAGCAGTTTCTTCCTTTCTCCCCATACCAACTCCGAAGGCAATTGCATCATACGTTTCCATTTTTAATGTAGGATTTTTTGTTAAATAACCATCCTTTTCATCAAGCTTCAGATACATTGCTTCCGGACAAGATGTGGCAATCATAGTGATAACTTTATCAATTGTCCCTACGGTGATCAGCCCTGCACCAGATTTCACAGCAGCCCTTGATGCCATCGAGATTGTACCAGGCATTTCAGCATTTCCCCCGATAATCAATCCTCTTCCATGATTACCTTTATGAGCGTTTATACTTCGAAGTGGTAACGTCTTTCGAAACTCTCTTTCGGTCCACAATTGACATTCCGCATATTTTTGAAATACTGGACGCGGAAAGCCAATCTCCAGTACCTCCCACTTCCCGTAATAGGCTGCAGTTTTCTCCAAAAACGCACTTTGCTTTGCAGCTCCTATTATAAACGTATAATCCGCCACGATGGAGGTAAAGGGTGTAGCCTCCTCATCTGCAGGCAACCCTGATGGGATATCTACCGAAATAACACAAACATCTGATTGATTAATAATTGCTACAATCTCAAGAATTGGTTTCCGTAAATCCCCTTTCACACCAATACCAAGCATTGCATCAATCACGATATCTGATTGATCCACGATTTCACGTATCGTGGACCATTGTATTTCTGAAATCGCCCTACCATCACAATTAATAAATAATTGTTTGTGATAAAGGGCATCCCCTTTAATTTTCTCATCTGACACAACCTGAATTACTTGGACTTGATACCCTTTCTCCACCAATGTTCTTGCAATAACAAATCCGTCGCCACCATTGATTCCCGACCCAACAAAGATACTAATTCGATTCTTTGCGCCCACAACCTGTATCACTTTATCACTGACTGCTCTACCCGCATTCTCCATCAGCAACTTGCCATCCATTCCTATCTCATGCATTGTGTAATGATCGATATCGTACATCTCTTTTGCGGTGACAATATACATTTCGTTCCCTCCTACCCGCACTAAAATATATGAGACAACCAGGCCATTTATGCAATCTTAGGAAAAGTCCACTAGTTTTCCAGTACAACCTGGGCTGCTGCATAATCCCTACTATGTGTAATGGAAACAAATATGTGGGATTGTTCATAACCTTTCGCATTTAGAAAGGGTGCACCATTCGCTCTATTCAGCACTTCAATATCTTGAAAGCTAAGCCTCCCGATTCCAGTACCAACTGCTTTAGCAAATGCCTCCTTAGCCGCAAACCTCCCTGCGATATATTCGATCCTCCGTTTATAAGTGGGAAGCTGTTCACATGCTTGCATTTCACTTGCTGTCAAAATACGTTTGGCAAACCTTTTATTTCGATCCATACTATCCTGAATTCTGCTCAATTCAATTAAATCCATCCCAATTCCTTTTATCATTTGCGTTAACCCTTCATTCTTACCTGATTTTTATTTGGACCTAATATTGGTCATATTGATTAATATTACGTATTATAATTATAGAGGTTGTTCAAAAAGTCCGGTAAAATGACACATCGATGTTTCTAGTTGGTTTTCTTTTTATCCTCTTTTTTGAACATACACTTATAGTAACCTAACTGACTAAGATGTTCAAAAGTCACATATAGAAGCTAAAACTATATTTTGTACAGGGGGTACCCTTCCATGTTTATACGTAATGAGACAAGTATTAAAGAATTTATGCGTGTTTATCCAATCGTGTCTACATTAGTTGTCATTAATCTCTTGCTATGGCTATTAATCAATTTTATTGGACTGCCGATCGGAAGGGAGTTCTATCAATGGGGAGTTGGAAGCAATTACATGATTGCAATGGGGGATTATCATCGACTTGTAACACCTATTTTTCTCCATGGTGATTTGATGCATGTCCTATTTAATTCCTTTTCTCTTGTATTGTTTGGTCCCGCACTTGAACAAATGCTCGGAAAATATAAATTTCTGGTTGCATATTTTGGTGCGGGTATTATTGGAAACATAGCAACCTATTATCTGGGTCCGATAAATTACCTGCACCTTGGGGCTTCAGGAGCCATATTTGGTTTATTTGGGATCTACGCCTTTATGGTTTCCTTTCGAAAAAACCTGATGGACCATGGTAGCTCGCAAATTGTCATGACTATTTTAATTATTTCCTTAGTAATGACTTTCATGAGAAGCGGGATCAATGTTTATGCACATTTATTCGGGTTCATTGGTGGCTTTGTAATCGCGCCGCTAATTCTATCTAACGTACAACCCTACTCCCCATGGAGAAACACTAGAAGGAGCCGACGCTGGGATGATGATGATTCGATTCAATTTGACCCAAACCGTTGGAATAAAAAAAGACGCATCCCAAAAGCAATCAAAAAAAACATATTCTGGATTATATTAGGTGTATTGGTTATATTCGGTTTGCTAGGCAGACTGTAGTAAAAAACACATATAAAAAGGCTCCTGGGTTTCAGGAGCCTTTTTATATGTGTTTAGTTAAACCGGAACATTCGGCTAGCTACGGCTACTAGAAGCTACCGGCATATGCAATTGACCCTTCAAGCGCAAAATTCATGCGCTTTTCGGTCACTTGCTTATGCGTCCGCTTCTGAACAGTCGCCTCCGCTTTTTGTTTCGGCTAGCTGCGGCTACTAGAAGCTACCGGCATATGCAATTGACCCTTCAAGCGCAAAATTCATGCGCTTTTCGGTCACTTGCTTATGCGTTCGCTTCTGAACAGTCGCCTCCGCTTTTTGTTTTATTGATCGCGATTTCTACGTTGGAAATTACCTTTACGGTTTCTTCCACCTTGGTTACGTCCACCTTGACCACCACTACGCTGGCCATAAACGCGTTTATTGTTCGAACGACGATTATTATCTTTAGAACCAGAACCTTGTGCTTTCTTCATACTAATTGGTGCAACAGAAGATATTCTGACAGGTGTGTCTCTACGTTCTTTTGTCAGCATACTTAAAGCTGCTGCAATAACCGTAATGGAATCATTGTCTTCCAATAAGTGTTTTGCTGTTTCCTGATATGGTTGCAAATCTTTATTACTGATTGTTTTTACAATTTTATCCATCGTTACTTGTTGCTGACCTCTTTGTGCATCTTGATTAGTTGGTGGTACTAATCGTTTCATTTTGCTCTTTGTTGTTTTTTCAATTAAATGCAAATGCGCAATTTCGCGAGGGGTAACAAAGGAAATTGCTTCCCCTGTACGTCCAGCTCTTCCTGTACGTCCAATTCGATGCACATAACTTTCCGGATCCTGTGGAATATCGAAATTATACACATGTGTAACACCAGAAATATCAAGACCACGTGCTGCAACATCTGTTGCTACAAGTACATCTACACGGCCACTTTTGAATTTATTCAGAACAGACATACGTTTACCCTGTGTCAGATCTCCATGAATTCCTTCTGCGCGATATCCTCTTGCTTGTAATCCTTCAGTTACTTCATCTACACGTTTTTTCGTTCTGCTAAATACGATTGCCAAATCAGGTGAATTGATATCCATATGATTATTTAGCGTATCGAACTTGTACTTTTCAGGAATTTCAACAAAATATTGATCAATATTTTCTACCGTCATTTCTTTCGCTTTTACTTTAACTTCTTTCGGTGTTTTCATCAATGTAGTAGCGATGTTACGTATTTCTTTAGGCATTGTTGCCGAGAAAAGCAATGTTTGACGTTCGGTTGGGATACCTTTAAGAATATCACGAATATCATCAATGAATCCCATGTTTAACATTTCATCTGCTTCATCCAATACAGCCGTTTGAACAGCATCAATTCGGATTGTTTTTCTGCGCATATGATCCAAAAGTCTTCCTGGAGTAGCAACCACAATCTGTGGACCATCCTTCAATGCACGAATTTGACGATCCATCGGTGATCCACCATAAATTGATAATGCTCGAACACCTGTAAATTTCGCTAAGCGATTTATTTCTTCAGCAACTTGAATTGCAAGTTCTCTTGTCGGAGCTACAACTAAGCCTTGGATTTTCTTCATTTTTGAATCTATCTTGTTAATCATCGGAATACCGAATGCTGCTGTTTTACCTGTTCCTGTTTGTGCTTGTCCAATAACATCGTTACCTTCCATTGCTAACGGAATTGTCTCTGCTTGGATTGGTGTTGCTTCCTCAAACCCCATTTTTTCTAATGCTTTCATAATTGGGGCTGAAACACCCAGTTCGTTAAATTTAGTCACTTAATAGTCGACTCCTTTTTTTGTGAAAATTTATTCGCAAAAGAGGCCCTAAGTTTTTCTTATACTTTATTCTTTAAATAAATTCCCGCCTGAACATGCAGATAAAACCTTCTGAATTTACAATTTCCGCCTAGATAACGGAACTGTTATGCACTGATAATTATTTTTGTTTTAGATATATCAGCTATTTAAAAGGGAATATAAGACTTGATCTCGTATCATTATATTTTATTCATATTAAAGTACAAAAAAGGCTTCACCTTCAAGTGGTAAGAGGCCTCGATACTAATGCTTTACTTATCATACCACAACTATTGTATTTATATCTACTAAAGGGCTTATGTTTTTTTCTGTTCCCATGATAAGATTAATGATATTATTGATTCTTAACCTTTACGAGTCATGATCACTACTCTATATTTCGACAAAGGTCAAACAAAAATGAGCAAAGGATGTTTATCATGCGCCTTCCTCCATTTAATCCATATGCAGCAGTTGTAATTGGTGTGCTTGCTGTCTCATCTTCGGCAATCTTAGTAAAACTTGCAGATGGTGCCCCTTCTGCCATCATTGCTAACTACAGATTATTATTTGCTGTGTTGATTATGTTTCCCATTATTTTATTAAAATACAGACATGAATTTCGATTGATTTCAAAAAAGAACTGGGTATTATCCATTATTGCTGGAGTTTTCTTAAGCTTGCATTTTATTCTTTGGTTTGAGTCCTTAAACTACACATCTGTTGCAAGCTCAGTCGTTTTAGTGACCATGCAGCCGATTTTCGCCTTCATTGGCACGTATATGCTTTTTCAGGAAAAGTTTTCTTATGGGACAGTCATTAGTATGGTTATTGCATTATTCGGCAGCATTATCATTGGCATAGGTGATTTTCAATTAGGTGGAATGGCATTATTCGGGGATATATTGGCATTGCTCGGAGCTATAGCAGTCACAGTCTACTTTCTATCCGGACAAAGTGCTAGAAAGCATTTATCCTTAATGACCTATACATTCATCGTTTACAGTGTAAGTTCTATTACATTAATCATTTATAACCTGATATTGCAGAATTCATTTTTCGGATATCCTGCAGTCCATTGGTGGGTTTTCCTTATCCTAGCAATTGTCCCGACCTTTTTCGGTCACACCTTATTTAATTGGGCATTGAAATGGTTAAGTACATCCACCATCTCAATGGGAATCGTTTTTGAACCGATTGGTGCAAGTATACTCGCATACTTTATTCTTAATGAGTCTCCTACATGGTCACAACTGTTGGGTGGCACCATCGTTATATTTGGTTTATTCTTATTTATTATGAGCACCTCAAGAAAGACAAAGGTCACGATATCTAGAAAAGGTCTAAAATAGCTTCATATTCGTATTATGATTTGATAAGTGCTGATATAATGAAATAATTAACGGTAAGGCAGGTGAAAGCATGAGAATTCAACTAATGACCGACGGGGGAGCAGATATTCCTAAACGTTTAAATGATAATTTGAATATAAAAGTAGTTCCACTTTACTTACATTTCAGTGACGGAGAATATAGAAGCGGTGTTACATTAGATTTGGAAGGCTATCACCAAAAAGTGAGAGAACTGAAAGAATTACCACGTTCCGCCGCACCAAGCCCGAATGACTTTTATGATGCATATAAAGAAGTAGATCCAAGTATACCTATTATAATGCTCAGTCTCTCAAAGGAGCTAAGCAGTACATATGATAATGCAGTTATCGGAAAAACAATGCTTCTCGAGGAAGAGCCGGAGCGCAAGATTGAAGTAATTAATACGAAAACCGCTTCTTGTGGGATAGCTCTTTTATTGCATGAAGCAAGTATTAAACTGGACGAAAACTATTCCTTTGAAGGTCTTGTTAAACATCTACGTGATTCTGTGGAACAGACCGCGACATTGTTTGTATTAAAAACACTTGATAATCTCGTTCTTGGTGGACGCCTTGATAAGGTGAAAGGTAAAATCGCCAAGACATTGAACATCAAAGTATTAATGCATGGTAATGAAGATGGAGCGATTGAAGTCACGGAAAAAATACGTGGCGAGAAAAAATCCATCAGACGGTTTATCGATCAAATCGGTGAGTATACAAAAAATGCTGAAGAAAAAATTATCTCTATGACACATTGCAATGATGCAGAACGGGCCAAACAAATTCTATCTGATATTCGGAGCAAATATTTATTTAAAGATAGCTACCTTACAGATACTGGCCCACTGATTTCTACATATGGTGGAGAAGGCGCATTAGTAATAGCCTTTTTTAAGGATTAGTTAACTTAGTTGTCATCAAGCTTTTAAGTAACAACATCAGTTACACTTATGCAGCAGGGAAAAAATTATTAACCAGCAAAAAAATAACAGCCTGCCCCCTATATAGGAGCAGGCTGTTATTCTGTTTTACAGACAAGAAAGTCATATACCATACCATTTAGTGTATCTTTATCATCACCCAGGCAAATAAGGTGTCTCGATTTATCAAAAAACACAATTTCCTTTTGCTCCGAGTGAATTTCCTTATCCAAATAGTAGGCTGTTTTATATGGGACCATACCATCCAGATGACCTTGCGCAATTAATACTGGTGATTCGATTTTATCCAAGTAACTCCGTGTAAACCTGACTAATTTCATAAATTCAAAATTTGCACGGAATGGCACGGCACCAAGCTTTTTTTTATAATGACCATATAATTTATTATCCTTGAGTGTTCCTCGAATACCATCACCAATAACATTTGCGATATCTAATCCGATTTGTTTGAAGTTTAAATATTTGCCTGATGTTGCTAGTAAAACCAGCTTATCAATTTTATACTTTGCTGCCAGATAAGCTGCAATCATTCCCCCCATGGAAAATCCGATTACATAGACCTCTTCATATTCCTTTTGAAGCTTTTTCAGCTCATTCTCTGCTGCCTGAATCCATTTTTTATAGGAGACATTTTCCAATTGGAGTTCTTTCCCATGCCCCGGTAATGTCGGTACTTCAATATGCCAATCCGTACTTTCCTTCAAAAACTTAGCCAGAGGAGCCACTTCATAAGGTCCGCCTGTATATCCGTGTATAACTAAACATGCTATCATTTAAAATTCTCCTCTTTTTCTGCTACCTCTCCCATCTATAGCATCTTCCTTCGTCCTTCATTCTATTACCAATCGCTTCACATTTCATTTCCTATTTTTACAGAAATAAGCAACTTTATCTAAAGTTCTTAATTAGTGAACTAAATTGTTTTACAATGGGGGATACTTGATGATAGGTATTTGCTAATTGTCCAACAGTCGATAAGACTTTGTCAAAATCAATCTGTCCATTTCCATTATTAAAATAGGATGTGGGACCGCCAGCAGGGCCGCTTGCATTTTCTCCTGTGAATCCTTCAGATGCTCCTCCAATATTTCCGGTGTTCGCCTTCAACGGATCCGCGTCCATTTGTGATTCATACAACCACTGAACAGGCATTTCAGGTTTCGCAAACAGTTCATATGGTGTTTGGTAAGATTCCGGTACATTCCAGTTTTCATTTGGGTAGTGTGATGTGTGATTTTGGCTAGGATTGAAGTTATAATTAACTGGTGGGTAATCTTGTGGTTGAATATAAGATCGATATCGCATTTCTACACACCTCTTTATCGATTTCCTGTTTATAATAGAATATGCATTTTGAATTAATGTGTGTAGCTACAAATATATATTATTTCTTAAATCCTTCAAATAGAGAACTATAATGTGATTTAAAATCATCCATACCTAATGCATATTTGATTTTGTTTTTTTGGTAACCAAGAATTACTGCTTGATTATCAATGTAAGTTGCTGGCGTACCATAAATGTCTAGCGCTTGAAGTTCTTTCATATGTTGATTTTTTTCCGATACATTCTTTATTTTATAAGAAATATCATAGTCGTTCATTAATTTAATGACCTTATTACATTGGACACTGTTGTCACTTACATAAATGGTTACCTTTGAATTACGCATGCATTATTCCTCCCGCTGACTATACTCCTACAGTGTTTATATAATTGTTGATACCCGATGCATTATATCTTTAAACGCAAATTTGTAAAAAATATTACAATTATATTACAAAATCCCGGCATCATCGGTTTTTGTAAATTTTATATTAACTTTATCTATTTTCTAGTTAGAAATATAAATTACCGATTAGTCATTCTATTTACAAATTTAATACCGGTATTTATAAATGGCAACCAATTCATTCTTATGTACGATAGTATTTTTTAATTCATTGGAAAATTGTGTAATAGGTTGAGAAAATATTTATTAAAGCGTACGATATTCCTAGACAAACTTCACTTTTTGATTGAACATTCCACCTCCGAGAAAGGATGCATTCGATTGCAAAAAACAAAACTCACTCTACTTTATACAAGCGATATTCATGGTAATGCACTGCCTATTCTATATGGAACAAATGAACAGGCAGATATCGGATTAGCAAAATATGCATCCATCGTAAAAGAAGTAAGACAACATACGGAAAACCTGATTGTCATTGACAATGGAGATTTAATTCAGGGGACCCCTTTAATGACGCATTATGTAAAGGAATATAGTGATAAAGAGAATCCGATGATTGGAATTATGAATCGAATTGGAATTGATGCCGGAGTAATTGGTAATCACGAGTTTAACTTTGGAGAGAAAATCCTCTCTGATGCAATTAAACAGTCTGACTTTCCATGGCTTTCTGCAAATATCCTGGATATAACGACGAATAAACCTAAGTTTGGCCAACCCTATATAATAAAGGAACTTTCTAACGGTGTCAAAGCAGCAATTGTGGGAGTCACAACACAATACATACCTAATTGGGAATCTCCCGAACATATTAAGGGGATTGCGTTTGCTGATGCTTTTTCCACACTAAATAAGTGGGTTCAACACGTTCGCGAAGTTGAAAGACCTGATATTTTAATTGTTTCCTATCATGGGGGCTTTGAACGGAATATCGAATCAGGGGAACCAACAGAGGCACTGACTGGTGAGAATCAAGCCTATCAAATGTGCCAGAATATCGAAGGAATTGATATATTGCTAACAGGACATCAACATCGCAGATTAACTAATGTAGTTAATAATGTACTCATCCTGCAACCTGGAAATAATGGTCAAGCCTATGGAAACGTTGAACTTGAATTGCAAAGAGATAACGATACATGGAATATTATAAATAAAACAGGCAGCATCCATGATTTGGCAAAGACAGAAGCAGATCAAGAAATATTAGAATATATGAAAGACATCGAAGAATCAACACAGCAGTGGCTTGACGAGCCGATAGGCAGGATTGATGGTGACATGGTGATTGATGACCCTTTTAAGGCGAGAGTCAGCAAACATCCATTTATCCAGTTCATACAGAATGTGCAGATGGATGCTAGTGGAACAGATATTTCTGTTACCTCGCTTTTAAACAATACTTCTACTGGCTTTAAATCTGTCGTGACAATGAGGGATATTGTGTCTAATTATATGTATCCCAACACGCTCGTGGTACTTGAATTGAATGGGGAAGATATTAAAGCAGCACTGGAAAAAAGTGCGGAGTATTTCACAGTTATTGATCATCAAATAGCTGTCAATCCCGCTTACATCATTCCAAAACCACAGCATTACCATTATGATATGTGGGAAGGCATCGACTATAGGATTAAAGCATCCAAACCTCTGGGTTCAAGGGTTTCTAATATTATGTATCACGGAGAGCCTCTTGACCTGAAGCAATCCTATCAAGTTGTCCTGAATAATTACCGTGCATCAGGTGGTGGGAACTTTCAAATGTTCAAAGATAAACCTGTAATAAAAGAAATCCAACAAGATACAGTCGAACTAATCAGAGCATATTTTGAAAAGAATCAAACGGTGGACCCCATTGTTAACAAAAACTTTACGGTGGTAGTATAACAAGTATATATCCATCCACATAGCAAATCCCCTATAAAAATTTATAGGGGATTTGTGTTAAAAACAATTTGTTATATTTTGTTTTTCTACGGCTTTTATAATTTAATTTCTATTGGTTCTAATTTTCTTCAACTCATGTACGAATGCTTTGATGTAAAGGAACTTGTTCTCCTATTTTTTATAAAGAATTTTCAAAACCATTTTTATAAACTCATCAAAGGAAGAAAAATACTTATTCCGCTGGTTATACCACTTTCGAGTCGTTTCTACTAACCAAAATGGAACAGAACTCCCATCTATTAAATGATAGTATTCTTCATATCCTTTTTTTAGATGCTCCCACCGAAAATCATTACCTGGCAGCACGTATTCAGAAACATCCAGTATTTTTGCTCTTCCATTTTGCAGTAAAATATTTTTTAAATGGATATCACGTGGATTAAGCCCCTTATTGCGAACATATTCTCTTGCATCCTCCACATCATTTATTACCTGCTCTGGAATATGAATTCCTTGTAGAATACAGTCAAAGAGAGTTTTCCCCTCCTCGTAACTTAAAACAAGGTATTCGTCATATGAAGCAAAACATGTTGAAAAGAATGGTGAATCACCTAATATACGATAAACATCTGCTTCTATTTTTACTTTAGCTACTTTGTCCTTAGCATATTTTTTAAACGCGTAGGCCGGAGCGCAAAGAGATCCGAAAACAGCCGCATCTGTCCCTACACCTATACACTTTAAATCATCAGTATCACCACTTATGGTTACGGGTTCGTTATCTGGATTTGAAAAAACATTAATTTTGGAAAGAGAATTAGCAGCTATGTTCCAGTCACTTTCCATATAATTTCTCCCTTCATTAAAGTTCTAAGAAAAATACATGATCACTACTTCATTTTAGGATTCCTATCAAATTCCTTCATGCAACTGATCTGCTAAGTTTAGCGTTAAATGCTTTTTGGCACAATTCCAATATTAACTTTAACACAAATTTCAATATTCCTTTATACAATTTACTTTATATTAAAATTGCGATTTTGTAACCATAATAAAAATACACACGCTATTTTCAATGTGAAATAACATGTGTATTGAAATTGAGAAGTTATTTGATTGCTAGCACCCCTGTGGCAAACCCGTTAATGATGGATAGCTTGATTTTTAATCATCATCGTCTTCTGTATCGATTTCAATTACTAAAACCGCACCTGTATATGCGTCAATTTCAATTTCTGCTTCTTTATTGCCATTTTCTATTTCCACTTCATAAATGAAGCGGCCATCATCATCATCAAGCTCAATCTCTTCTACATTTCCAGAAAACTGTCCAAGTGCAATACTTTTTGCCTTATTTTCTCCAATAAAAGCCTTTTTGACCGATTTTCCCGACTTTGCTGCTACCACTTTATTATCGGTAATTTTTTCTTTCGGTGGTTCGACAGTATTTACTTTTGTCTCTGCTTTGGCTGGTTTTTTATTGGAATTTAACTCCTGGGATTCTTTGTTACTTACCATAACATCTGAAGTATTCTCAATCTCTACCTTCTCCACAGTCTGTTGAGATTTCTTTTCGGATGTCTTTTCACTTTTAGAGATATCACCTTGTTTACTGTCATCGTTTTTAACCTTATCCTCTGCAGCAGGCTTCGTGATGGGTTTTGGTTTTTCATTAAATTTCAACTCAGCTGCTTTCTGTTTCGTAGCATCTTTTTCTACATTCTTTTCTTCTTTTACATTTATAGGCTTTTTTAACTCCGGTTTTTCAGAGAGATTTAATACTTCTCCAGTATTACCATCCATCGCTAGTTCATATTCTTTACCTTCTATATCAATCTCCACTTCATAAATTGGATTCTTTGCTTCTTTATCCAATTCAAGTTCTGTTATTTCCCCTGGATACTGTTTCTCTAACTGGGACCTAATATCTTCTTGTGATAAATTTGGGCCAGCCTGAACAGTACCCGATTGAGAAAATCCAAGGCCTAAAATAGCTGCTGCAATAACTACGCCAATTACCGTTGCAAACTTACTTTTCATTTTAAACCTCCACATAAATTATGTTCCATGTAGACTATTTTGTTATTTAACTCAATCATCATCGTCTTCTGTATCGATTTCCATTTCCAGTATGTCACCTGAAACAGCATCGATTTCGAACTCTGCTTCTTTATTACCGTTTTTAATTTCAATTTCATAAACCCATCTGTCATCATCTTCATACAGTTCAAAGTCTGTAACTGTTCCATCAAATTGACCCAATGCAATTTCTCTTGCTTTCTCAACACCAATAGCATCTGAACCTACATAATTAATTTGTGATACATTTTTGTCCTCGTCATCAAAATCTTCATGTTGTTTTTCCTTTAGTACTTCACCGGTATTACCGTCTAACTTTAGATCGTATTCAACTCCATCACCTTGTACTTCCACTTCATAAACAACTTTGTTAAATTCCTTATCGATTTCCATTTCAGTAATTGTTCCCTTGTATTGATCTTGAATTAACTGGCTGATTTCTTCTGTTGATAAAGCAGGATCTGCTGGGGCAGCCTCAGACTGATATACACCAAATCCAAACGCTCCTGCTACTGTTAATGTTCCTAATGCGAAAACTAATTTTTTATTCATATTCATTTCCTCCTTGTTTTCTTGTTACCTTTATCCTATCCACATAGTCTGAAAGCCTCCTGTGATTAAGATTAGAAATTGATGAGAATTACATAAAGTTATTATCATTTAAGGGGAAACGACGTTTTTCAACTCGCAATGAATAAAGTGAACCTTCATTCATTGCGGGTCATACTACCCGTTTTGGCAGAAAAAATGGCTGCCCAGTTTTTTAAAAAGGCAGCCCGAACTATTAATTATCTTCTTCGTCATCTTCTATATCCATTTCCACCAGCAAAATTTCCCCAGTATAGGCATTAATTTCAATTGTTGCTTCGTCTTCCCCGTCTTCAATTTCTACTTCATATACTCGAAGTCCATCATCTTCATCCAGTTCCATTTCAGTGACCGTTCCAGAAAACTCACCAAGCGCTATTTCCTTTGCTCTCGCTTCACTGATTATTGCGTTACCAGAAGATCCCCCGGTATTTGTTTTTTCCTTTTGACTAGATTCTTCTTCGTCGGCATTGTCATCTTGCTTATTGTCCTCTGGTCGCACTTCATCCTCTGTCCCAACCTTTTCTTTCTGTTCTTTCTCATTTTTTTCTTTATTATTTTGAGCGACATTATTAGAAGTTGATTTATCTACTTTTAAATCTAAAACTTCTCCAGTATTTCCATTGAGTTTAATTTGGTATAGATTTCCATCACTGTCCAGCTTCACTTTATAAAAGGCATCATTAGCGTCTTCTTCATATTTTAATTCTGTAATCGTACCTGGTGGATATTGTTTCAGAACCAAATCCCGAATCTCTTTTGATGATAAAGTCGGTTCTGCAGACGAAGCTCCTGTTTGAAAAAAGCCGAATGCTAAGACTGCAACGACACCAACAATAGCTACTGTTACCATTAATTTTTTCTTCACAGCAATTCTCCTTTCTTAATATTTCCATCCTACCTTCAAGAAATGAATTTGGCCTGTGAATAAGATTACATTTTGATGTGATAAGCTTCTATCCGGCAACCGGTAGACGGAGTGTAAATGTTGAGCCCTGTCCCGGTTTACTTGATACGGTTAGCTCACCAGAATGTTCTTCCGTTATTATGTTTGCGATTGCCAAACCAAGACCAGTACCACCTGTATCCCTACTTCTTGCCTTATCTACACGATAGAAACGATCAAAAATCCTTTCCTGTTCTTCTTCAGGAATACCGTCTCCATAATCTCGAACTTGAAAGAATATATCATTATTGATTTTTGAAAGACTTACATTGATTTTATCACTACTATATTTGATAGCATTTTCAATGAGTATATAGATAACCTGTTCCAGTTGATCCCTGTTTCCCTGCACAAGCAGGTCCTCAGCATTTTTCTGAAAATATAATTCACGTGAATATGCCCGTCGAAATGTTGTTATTGTCTCTTCGGAAAGTGTACCTAAATCAACCTGTTTCATCGTTGCAGATTGCTTATTCTTTGCAAGTAAAAGCATCTGTTCCACCAGCTTTTTCATACGATCTGCTTCTGAATCAATTGCTTCAATGGATTCTTTCAAAAGCTCTGGATTCTCATCTCCACGACGCTCGAGAAGCTGGGCATAGCTTTTCACAATTTGGATCGGTGTCTTCAGCTCATGGGAAGCATTGGAAACGAAAATTTCCTGTTTCTCAAAATTATCCCGTAAATAATCAATCATTTCATTGAATGTCTTTTCCATTTCATAAAGTTCATCCCGCGAACGATTTTCCAAGTTGATTTTCTCCCATTTGGCATGTTTCGTATTATCCTTCATCGTATGGATTAACTTTTGGATTGGATTAAGTAGAAACCGACTAAGTACAGCTCCAGCAATTACCACAGGAACCAACATAATTGCACCTGCAATAACAAATACGTAAAACAATGCGTTCATTGTTTCTTCCAGTTGGACAAGATGATCCGAAATCTGTATGGTTACAATCTCTCCTGTATTCCATATGACAGGCTTCGTTATGACCGCAATATCCATTCCATTTTGTCCTGAAACAATCCTATTTGATTCCACTGTTGTATAATCAGCTTCCGGCAATGAACGGTAGTATTCTTCCGCTCTTGCCGGCTCCATAATTTTAGAGCCATCCTCCTGAATAACCCGAATCATTCCATTTGTAGGAAGATATGCTTTCACTAAATCACTGGCTTCTTCATTTGTAATCTCAGGGTTTTCCGCTAACGTTTCTGTAAATGCGTCAGCTTGTAATGTTAACTGATCCAACTCACTATCTGCAGCTGTTTTATAAAATAAAAAATAGATAGACGTATTGACGAGTAAAATCAGGACAAGCATAAACAGACTGGAAAAAAGTTGAATTTTTGTCCTTAATTTCATTTAACCTGATCCTTTATCGTATATCCGACACCTCTAACGGTCTGAATATATGATTCGTCAAAGCCTTTATCAACTTTCTGGCGTAAATAGCGAATATAAACATCAACGACATTGGTATCGCCAAAATAATCAAATCCCCAAACCTGTTCAATTAATTGATCTCTTTTTAAAACAATATTTTTATTTCTTAATAGACATACGAGTAAATCGAATTCGCGCGGTGTCAAGTCAATAGTATTACCATTTCGCTTCACTTCATGGCCATTCAGGTTCACAGATAAATCCCCTACAGTCAACAACTCTCCTGAAGTTTTATTTGCAACAGATTTTCTTAAGTGAACTCGAACGCGTGCAAGTAGTTCTTCAATTTGAAATGGTTTAGTTATATAATCATTTGCACCAAGATCAAGACCACTTACTTTATCATGAACTTCATCCCTTGCCGTCAGCAAAATAATTGGCGTAGCATCATCTGTTCTTCTAATTCTTCGTAGAACTTCCAATCCGCTCAGTTCAGGGATCATAATATCTAATAAAACCAAATCCCAGGCTTGGTCCTTCATTAATTGAAGTGCATCCTTACCATTTGCGGCAATTTCTGTTTTGTAATTTTCATATCCCAGTTCCAATTGAAGAACACGGCTTATTTTCCGCTCATCTTCTACAATCAGTATCTTTTTCTCACTCATTAATACACCAGCTTTCCCCTAAGACCTTCTATAATACGAGAATAATATCTTTATTAGGCTAATTAACTTTTATTATACTATTGAACTTTGAAGATTACGAAATAATTAATGGATTCCTTATAATTACAATCGATTTGAAAGTGAAAATGGGGTACGTGAAAATATTAGGATGTTACCGCATAGATTGTTGCTATCGGCCTTGTAGCTCGAGATAAACTACGAAATAAAATAAGAAACTTCGGCGATTGCTCTGGGAAATATACTTTGCGCACCTTAGGACGGCTGAAGTCTACGTATAATTCCCAGAGCTGGTTAGAAGCTGCTGACAATTACTACACTTGCAATAACTGCATAGCACCATTATACGACTTCACCTGTCCGGTATCGTTTTGGGCGGTGACTCCTGCGGGAACAGAACGTGTCCGAAGCCTAAGGTGCGCATCCGCCCAAAACGACTTACTGGAATGTAAAAACACGATCATTCCATCTGAGGAATAATCGTGTTTTAATTTAACCGAGCTGCTGGTGTAGAAAGTCTGTTACAGACTCAGGTGATTTAGTGTAGGCACTATGCTGGTGTGCAAGCTTTTCTCCATTCTGAAAAATTAACACACTTGGAATACCCATGACTTCATATTGTTCAGCCAATCCCTCTACTTCGTCACTGTTCACTTCATACCATTTATAGTTCTTAAACTCATCCATAACATCACCAATAAACATATCCATTCGTTTGCAGTCCGGGCACCAGTCTGCAAAGAATTTTATGATAACAGGTTCTTCACTTACAATAATTCCATTAAATTCTTCAACCGTTTGAATTGCTTCCATTATTCTCACTCCTTTTCCTTCATTGTAACGATTTTAATCATCGATGTCGCTTTGTTTGCTTATTTCCCTTTGTATTCCACTCTGCCAAGAATATATGCAACAAACAGACCAGCAGCAAAGGTAACTACGCAAAGAAGTACAAAGGAGGTACTTGTTGGCCATCCGGGATATACCACAAATATAGATCCAATTACAAGCCCAATAATGACAGCAAATGTTCCAGTGTAAAAGTTGCTTAAGAAGTAGGCAATTACCTTACTCATTACAATAAAACCTACTGCAATTCCAAGACCAGTTATTGCAATAATATCAAGTTGGAGATTACTAATTGCAGAAATAATGGTTGTATAGACACCAATCAGCAACAACATAAATGACCCACTAATACCAGGAATAATCATTGCACTGCTTCCAATAAAACCAGAAAAAAACAGCAGTACATATGTAGATGCAGTCACATTCTCAATAACATTTCCCTCATTAGGGTTAAAGAAAGCCATCGATGCTACGACAACCACTCCTATTAGAAGTAATACATAATGCTTCGTTTTAAAATTATTCTTCGCCTCTGCTTTATAAAACAAATATGGTAGCACGCCGAGGATTAATCCAAGAAAGAAAAACTGAGTTGGTCCAGGATAATGTTCAAATAACCACTCGATGACATTGGCCAGTAAAAAGATTGCTGTTAGTATGCCAATACCCAAAGGAATCAGAAAACCCAAATGTTTCTTCCAATCCTTACTGAATAAACCATTGATTGAAGCAATCAGTCTATCGTATATTCCTAGCAATACAGCTATTGTTCCTCCACTGACACCAGGGATTACATCACTAGCCCCCATAATTAAACCACGGTAAAGATTTTTCCATTCCATTTATACGATTCCCCTCTATATGTCTTCATTAATTCACTACATTGCTAATAATAGCAAAAATAACCTGAAATATATAGAAATAATTATATTCTTGCTACATTGTGACTTTACCCTCTTTCTTTCAACCTAGTAGGATCGATTCATTATAAATGTTTATCCAATTAAAATTTGTTATAATATACTTGATTGTAGACATATAATAGTTATAGAAAATGTTATGTTACATCCTAATAGTTTTTTCAATCGCAATGGAGGAATTATGTTTGAAACGATACCTTACAGCTATATTCATTGGGTTAAGTGGAGTCATTATATTTGTGGGAATTAAATTGGATCTCTATTGGAGTGGAATCGTTTCATGGGGTTTGGCAATTGTCTTATTGTTACTTGCAGCTTATTACACCAAATATATTCCAAATGACAAAAAAGAGAAAGAATAAAACGCAAGAAACTGCAAAAACAGTTTCTCGCGTTTTATTTAGCATGAAAAGGACATTTTCCTTCGATTGGTTTGATATCATCTCCAATAAAAAATTGCTTCCACTCTCTGTGATCTTTATCTCCGTAATGGCTAATATTCGGATGTTTCGGGAGCCCATCCCATTTTTCAACTCTTTCCCTTACCCTTTCACGAGACATTACCCCACTTTGCTCCGTTCCTTCTAACCCTTCAAATATTTTACGTGGTTGAAAACCAATGATTAGACTATTCCCTAAGTCTCGAGTTTTCCTCTGCTTATAGGCTGGAGCATTTCCAAAGGCAAAATAAGGCTCCTTTGCAAAGCAGAAGTTCCATAAATAATGATCTGGATCCTTCGGGTAATTAGAAGGCCATTCTTGTTGATCAAAATCATGCAAGTATTGAAGAATATTCCAGAAATATTTCCGGTAATATTCTAGGGACTTCTCTTCCTTCTCAGGTTCAACAAATAAAAAGAATCCGTGACGTATCATTCTTTCTTGGTTCTCGAACAGTTGATTAAATTCTTCTAGCATCATCGGTAATTGGCTCCAGTCATCATGCGATATGTAACCATATCTCAATTCTCCTCGTTTCTGTCCAGACATTCCAAAATAACATGGGAAATTTTTCTTTGTAACAATACTTTCAAATGTTTTGTATTCTTCCTTGAACCAATCCGGTAATACACTTGAGTTATTCATCATATCCTCTTTGGTAAGTAAATAAGCAGCTGTTTTGTGCATGAATCTTCCTCCAATTTCCTCTTTATTCCTTAATAGAAAATACCCTTACTGGATTTTTTTAAACTATTGCGTAATAATGTTTATAATAAATAAAACTAGGGAAAACTCAGTTAGATTATATATTGGAGGAATAAAAATGCAGGATAGAACATCAAAAGATAGACCATCTGGAGTTAATTGTCAAAATGAATATGATCCACTGCAACATGTCATCGTAGTTCCCCCTCGTTATATGGAAATAAAAGAGGTAATCAATACAACCCAGCGCCATTATTTAGAAGAAAATATTAACATAGAAAAGGCTGCAAGGCAGCATACTGATTTCATACATACCCTTGAAGAAGAAGGTGCAACTGTAGTTACTTTAGAAGCAAAGAAGCAATTAAATGAGCAAGTTTATACACGTGATATTGGATTTACAATTGGCAGCAAATTCTTTGTATCATTCATGAAGAAAGATATTCGCAGACAAGAAGAGCGTGTATTAATCGACTGGCTAAAAGAGAATCAAATCTCCTATTATCGGTTTGCTACGCCTTCGATTGAGGGTGGAGATGTGATCGTGGATAATGCGAAAATATGGGTGGGACAGAGTGATCGAACATCACCAACTGCAATCGATATTTTAGATGAACAGCTGCCAAATCATACAGTTACACCGATTTTAATGAGACAAGATATTCTTCATCTGGACTGTATATTTAATGTTATTAGTGATGATACTGCTTTAATTTACGCCCCGGCAATCGATGAAGTTTCCTATAACACCCTGAAGTCTTCGTATAATTTGATAGAAGTGACAGAAGAGGAGCAATTCAATATGGGGCCTAACGTTCTGTCAATCGGGCATAAGAAGTTAATCAGTCTGCCGGAAAATAAACGATTAAATCAGGAACTGACGCGTGCAGGTTTTGAAGTCATTGAAGTACCTTTTTCAGAGATCATCAAGTCTGGTGGTTCATATCGTTGCTGTACCTTACCGCTAATTAGAGAATAGAAAAAAGCATTAGCTGAAAGTTATCGGCCAATGCTTTTTCTTTTTAGTTGGCTGTTTTCTAAAAATTTGGGATTGACGGTACTCATCCCACCGAAAAATATTGTTGGTTGATATTGCCACGAAATCTACAAAATGCAGCGTAACTTTAAGTTGATTTCCAAAACGTGTAATCTTGCTGCCGTCCGGGTTCGCTCTACACGGGTGCTTTCCGCGGGCACTGCCTCCGCTCACCCGTACTGGTGAAGCCGTATGATGTTACTTTAGCTATTGGTATAGTAATTGTCGGCAACCTTCTAACCAGCTCTGGGAAATACACGGAGACTCCTACGGGAAGAGAGGCATGGGTGAGACACTGAAATGCGTCAGCATGAAGGGGCTCACCCATGCCTTAGGATGCGCGCATTGTATTTCCCAGAGCGGTCGCCGAAGTTGCTTATCTTAAGGCGCATCCTATCTTAACTTCGGGGATTAAAAGCAACAATTCCTTTCGGTGGTCGAGTAACTGCAGTCCCAAACGTTACGAAAAGAGCATTTAGGTTATATCCCTTTATACACTCTTGCTTCATAAGGCTTCAATGTAAAGTTTGTCGGATTATCCGTCTCTTCCGTAGCGTAGTTACCTATAATCAGTTTCTTTGCTTCAAATTCTACATTTTCCGGTAAATCAAATGAAACATTTTCTGCACTAAAGTTCGTAATAACAAGTAACTTTTGATTCTCTAATGTGCGTAAATATGCATAAATCTTGTCATGTTCCGGTAAAATCAAATGGTAATCACCATAGACGATAATCGGATGGTGTTTCCTAAGTTGAATTAACTTCCGGTAATGATGATAAATAGAATTTTCATCCGTAACTGCTTGTTCTGCATTAATCGCCTTGTAGTTCGGATTTACCTTTAACCAAGGCTCTCCGGTTGTGAAACCTGCTGCTGGTTGGTTGTTCCACTGGAAAGGTGTCCGTGCATTATCTCTGCCCTTCACATAGATGGATTCCATAACTTTGTCAGGATCTTCATTTCCTTCTACCACTTTTTCATAATACATATTCCGGATTTCAATATCCTCGTAGTCCTCAATTGAATCAAACTGGACATTTGTCATTCCAATTTCTTCCCCTTGGTAAATATATGGTGTTCCTTGAAGCATATGAAGGAATGTCCCAAGCATTTTCGCTGACTCTACCCGGTACTCCCGATCATTGCCAAATCTTGAAACAATTCTTGGTTGGTCATGGTTATTCCAATAAAGACTGTTCCACCCGGTACCATGCAGACCTGTTTGCCATTTTGAAAGGTTTTCTTTTAAATCGGTTAATTCTAGTGGCTTCAGATCCCATTTCCCACCCTTGCCAGAATCTAAATTCATATGTTCAAACGTGAAGACCATTTTCAATTCTCTTCGTCGATGATCTGTATATTTCTTTGCTTCTTCGACATCGACGCCAGGCATTTCACCAACCGTCATGACATCATACTTTGACAATACTTCTTCATTCATTTCCTGCAAAAATTCATGAATTCGTGGACCGTCTCTGTATAATTTTCCGCCAGATGCGTATTTTTCTCCAGGCTTTTCAGGGCCATCCGGTAATCCGGGAACTTTGGATATAAAATTAATAACATCCATGCGGAAACCATCAATTCCTTTGTTAAGCCACCATTTCATCATCTTGTAAATCTCTTGCCGAAGCTTTGGATTTTCCCAGTTCAAATCAGGTTGTTTCTTACTGAATAAATGTAAAAAATACTCATCGGTATTCTCATCATATTCCCATGCAGAACCACTGAACGAAGACTTCCAATTGTTCGGTTCTTTTCCCTTCTTGCCTGGACGCCAAATATAATAATCTCGATACGGATTGTCCTTGGACTTCCTTGATTCCTGGAACCATTTATGCTCATCAGAGGAATGATTGACGACAAGATCCATAATCAGCTTCATCCCGCGATGATGTATTTCTGCAAGTAACTCTTCCCAATCTTCCATCGTTCCAAATTCATTCATGATCTTTTGATAATCCGATATATCATAGCCATTATCATCATTTGGGGATTCGTATACTGGAGAGAGCCAGATGACATCAACACCTAAGTCTTTTAAGTAATCAAGTTTCTCTATTATCCCATTAATATCACCAATACCATCTCCATTACTGTCACGGAAACTTCGTGGGTAGATTTGGTATACGATACTTTCTTTCCACCAGGTCTTTTCCATAAAAAATTCCTCCAGTATTAAGAACACCGCAAGCGTTCGCTTTGCGGTGTCCTAGTTTTTAACTCGTCTGGCAAAGTCCACAAAGCGGAATTTATCCGGCCTATGCCTTGATTCGGTAAATTGAAATAGACTAGCATCATCTAAATAAACCTGACTTCTTATTACTACTACATTAGAGAATCCCTTAAGGTCTAATAACTCACGGTCTTCTTCTGTTGGCGTCTCCACTACTATTTCTTTTTGTGCAAATCCAATTACAAGCCCTAATTCATTCTCGATATACTCATATATCGAATTCTCACAGATTTCCTTAGATAATAATGGTACGTATTTTTCACTAAAGTAGTCTTTGTCCAATATAATTATCTCACCGCTTATTTCCCTGATGCGAACAACATTCCATACTGATTCTGCTGTATCAGATTTCAACAGTTGCGCGATTTCACTTTCCGAATCCACATATCCAATTGTGTGAACTTTTGTTTTGCTTTTCAATTGCAGTTTCTCTGTCAATTCAGTATAGCTCTCAATCCCGGACACAGGAAACGAGAATTTGTTAATATCGATTACAACCGAACCTTTCCCACGGATTTTCTGAATATAGCCATTCTGTGATAAAAGGTTCAGTGCCTTTCGAATCGTTTCCCGTGAGGTTTTGTATTGAACGGTTAATTCATTCTCAGATGGAAGCTTCGTTGAAATTGGCCATACATTTTTTTGGATTTTTTCTACGAGATCATCATAGATTGTCAAATATTTCTTTTGCATTCGTTTCCCTCATCATTTTACATAGTAGACAATGGATTCATAAGGTCTTAAGTGTAATTGCTCCAAGGTTTCAGGAGAATCATCGTAATTGGACAGCAGAACTTCTGGATGTACAATCGCCTTTTCTAACTGCAAGTCAACCGTGATTTCTTTCCCATAGAAATTACTAATAACAATCAACTTTTCCCCGTTCCAATTTCTTGTATATGCAAAGATTTGGGGATCATCTTCAAAAAGTAACTGATAGTCCCCGTTGGTTATAATATCATACTTCTTCCTTAATTCGATTAACTGCTGGTAATGATCAAAGATTGAATCTGAATCTTGTAATGTTTTCTCCACATTAATTTCAGGATAATTACTTGCAGTAGCAATCCAAGGTGTTCCACTCGTAAATCCTGCATGTTCATCTGCCGTCCACTGCATCGGTGTTCTTGCATTGTCACGAGATTTTTGTTGCAAGATGCC
The DNA here is from genome assembly GCF_002153375.1 of Oceanobacillus rekensis. GTDB lineage: Bacteria > Bacillota > Bacilli > Bacillales > Amphibacillaceae > Oceanobacillus > Oceanobacillus rekensis. The sequence goes on along the minus strand of NZ_MTBQ01000006.1, from coordinate 214,061 downwards.
GATAATCTCTTCATCTGTCTTACCTTCACTTTGTAATTCCTTATATGCATTCAAGGATTCCACATCACGATATTGCTCGATGGAAGTGAAATGTGGATTGGTCATTCCAATTTCCTCTCCTTGATAAATATATGGCGTACCCTTCATCATATGAATCGTTGTCGCTAGCATTTTGGCTGATTCTTTATGATACTGCCTGTCATCACCAAAGCGGGATACGACACGTGGTTGGTCATGATTACACCAGAAAAGTGCATTCCAGCCATCACCATCATGCATACCAACTTGCCAATCGGAAAGAATCTGTTTTAATTCCAAGAAGTCAAATGGCGCCTTTGTCCATTTCTCTCCATTCGGATAATCGACTTTTAAATGATGGAATTGGAAAGTCATCGTTAGCTCTTCACGTATTGGTTTAGTATACTTTACACAGTTTTCCAGTGTTGTTGATGACATCTCTCCAACAGTGAGCATATTATTCTTTGAAAAAACTTCTTGATTCATTTCATGTAAATATTCATGGATTCTTGGTCCATCCGTGTAGAATTTACGTCCATCTCCAGTTTCATCATTAGGGAAATTCTGATTCTTAGATATAAGGTTGATCACATCGAGCCTGAAACCATCGATACCCTTTTCTGCCCAGAAACGCATCATTTCGAAAAGTTTCTCGCGGAGCTCTTCATTCTCCCAGTTTAAATCAGCCTGTGACCGGTCAAATAAATGTAAATAATATTGGCCTGTTTGTTCATCCAATTCCCATGCGGATCCACCGAACTTCGATTGCCAGTTATTCGGCAATCCACCATCCACCCCATCTTTCCAGATATAGAAATCGCGAAAGTCATTATCCTTGGATGATGCGGCTTGCTGGAACCATTCATGGTCTGTCGATGTATGATTAATGACGAGATCCATGATTAGTTTCATATCACGTTTATGGGTTTCATCGAGCAATTCCTGAAAATCATCCATTGTGCCATAGTCTGGATCAATGGAATAATAATCACTAATGTCATAGCCATTATCCTTTTGTGGTGATTTATAAACAGGTGTCAACCAAATGACGTCAACACCTAATTTTTTAATATAATCCAACTTCGAAATAATCCCTTGAATGTCACCTGTTCCTGTTCCAGTCGTATCATGAAAACTCTTCGGGTAAATCTGATATACAACTGATTTCTTCCACCATGCCTCACTCATGTTCTCACTCCTTATCTAAGATGTTTTATTTTAATTTGTAAATAGTCCCAAAGCTAAATCAAAAACAATTAATTTTTTATTTTTCGTTTTGCTATAGCTAACGTAATGATAAATGGTATGACAATAACAATTAGCATTCCTAGCAGGAAGGAAATCATACTGCTATCAATAGATAGAAAGGCTGGAATACCTCCTACCCCAATGGAAGATGCTTGTACATTCCCCATTGTTATAAACGCACCTGCGATTGCCGTTCCAATCAAGGCTGCATAGAATGGATAACGATATTGTAAATTCACCCCAAACATTGCTGGCTCCGTTACACCCAACCATGCTGAGATACCAGAAGTACCTGCCAAGCCCTTAAGCTTTTCATCTTTTGCTGCTAAAAACATTGCAAATACTGCGGACCCTTGCGCGATATTTGATAACGCAACAATCGGCCATAGGAATGTTGTTCCAGTACTACCGATTAACTGTAAATCAACTGCAAGGAATGTATGATGCATCCCTGTAATAACTAATGGCGCATAAAGCGCTCCATAGATGAGACCGCCAATAAGTGGTGCGGCTTCAAATATAGCCACTAATCCATCTGTAATCCAACTACCGATTGTAAATGTAACTGGTCCAATTAAAATAAATGCTAAGAATCCAGTAACAAGCAGTGCAATTGGTGCGACAATTAATAATTGCAAGGAATCAATAACCCGCTTATTCAGCCATTTTTCGATACTTGCCAAAACCCAGGCTGCTACCAATACCGGAAGAACCTGTCCTTGATAACCCATCATACTAACGTCAAATCCAAATACATTCCATGTTGGTGCATTGCCTTCTGCAACTGCAAGTGCATAATCACCGGCAGGCATTAATGCTGGATGAACAAGGATTAAACCTAGAACAATACCTAATAACGGATTGCCTCCAAAACGTTTCACTGCCGACCAACCAATTAATGCAGGAAGGAAAGTAAATGCAGTACTGGCAATTACATTAATTATGTCTGCAACACCTGCCCATGATGGGTACATCTCGATAATTGATTCATCCGTAAAAATAGGATTAACTAAAATATTATTAAGTCCAAGAAGTAAACCCGCTGTAACAATTGCTGGAAGAATTGGAATAAAGATATCTGCCAGCGTCTTAATTGCGCGCTGCAATGGATTCTGCTTTTTGCCACCTGCAGCCTTTACATCATCTTTTGAAGCTTCCTGTATTCCCGTCTCATGTACCATTGCTTTATATACCTTATCAACAGTTCCCTGCCCAATAACGACTTGGTATTGGCCGTTTGCTGAGAATGTTCCTTTTACAATGTCGAGGTTTTCAAGTGCATCTTTGTCCACGATTGCTTCATCAGTTAAAGCAAAGCGTAGTCTTGTTACACAATGTGTAGCAGCATCAATATTCTCCAAACCACCAACAGCAGCGACAATTTTCTCTGCATCTTCACTATATTCCATACCTTGACCTGCTTTTTTCTTTTCTTTAGCATTGCTTGCTGGTACATCATCACCTTGAAGGAATAGTTCAAGCAATGTTGATTCACCTGCAATGACGGTGTTATCCTCTGTTCCCTCATAGGATGCAACCCTATCTCCATTAGTAATGATTATTGGGGTAGTATGGCTTGAGGCCTTTTCTTTAATCAGTTGTAGATCAAACGTAATAAGCGGATCACCGACTCTCACCTGTTCACCTTGTTTGACATGTACTTCGAAACCCTCGCCGTCCATGCTTACCGTTTCTATCCCAATATGAATCAGTAATTCAATTCCTGATTTACTTTTTATACCAACTGCATGTTTCGTAGGAAAGGTCAATACTACTTCTCCATCCACTGGTGAAACGACTTTGCCATCGGTCGGCTCAATTGCCAAGCCATCACCCATCATTTTCCCAGAGAATGTAGGATCTGGAACATTTTCAAGCGGTGTGACCTTTCCACTCAGTGGCGCAAAAATGATTTCTTTCTTATTACCTTGGTTAGCCATTGGTAAAACCTCCAATCAATATAGTTCTATATGTTTTTATTTAACTTGTATATACATGTTCATTGACTAGTATAACTTGTATATACAAGTATTGCAAGTGCTTACAACTGGCGGTCTTATCCTATAAGGTTCTTTCCCTTTTTATCCCTACTACTAAACATGACTACAGCTTCAGTTCTATGATAGATGCAACGCATAATTAGTATGCTTCCGACTAATTGTTTTACCATCATTGTTATTTCAGTGGGAAATTAATCCATGTTTAGAATGATATGCATTGGGAATATAACAACCAAATGAACTTAGGAGGTATTTACAATGGCCAAACATATTATTGGTACTTACAACACAGAGATAGAAGCTATTGCAGCGGTAAAGGATTTCAAAGCGAACGGAATGTTAGCAGAAGATCTTACTGTACTTACAAACCGCAAGACAAATACCGAAAGTCTTGAAAATAACACGAATGTTAATGTAGAAAATGGCGGAACTACTGGAGATGATGATTCTTTCTGGGAAAGCGTTAAAAAACTATTCTCTGGTGAGGATGATGCAACTAACAACCATCCACATGAACAATTAACGAATCTTGGTATTTCATCATCTGAAGCAAACACATATAAAGATGATTTAGCAGCCGACAAAATCATTTTAATTTCAGAAAGTGGGATGGGAGTGGGAGCAGATGCTGATTTAGATACAAATGCTATTGGAACCGCTCCATTTATAGGTTCGGGGAGTGAACTGGACCCGGAAATTGAAAAAGTGAAACGTCGCGAAGAAGAACTTCAAATCAATAAAAACAAAGTTCAAACTGGGGAAGTTCAGGTAGACAAAACAGTCTCAGAGGAGTTCAAAGATGTCGAAGTACCTGTTGAAAAAGATGAGGTTCACGTTGAACGCCGCCCTGTTTTAGACTATGAGGAATCAACTAGACCTATTGAGGATGATGAATCCATCCGCGTTCCAATTGTAGAAGAAGAGATCGAAGTAAAGAAAAAGCCGGTTGTAAAAGAAGAAGTTGTAATCGACAAATCTAAAAATCTCGATACAGAACACGTCGCAGATACGGTTAAGAAAGAGCATGTAGATGTGACAGAAAATGGAATTGATGTTGAAGATCCACTTGGCAAAGGAGTAAACAAACGCAACGACTTAAACAAGTAATACGAAAAACTGTTTTAAGATGAAAAGCTCTCTAGAAATGTTCTAGAGAGCTTTTACATGGTGTCATATCTATACTAAAACACAAAAAGCAAAGGCGCATCATATTGCCTTTGCTTTTCATAATTATATTTATTTAGTCTTCTTTGATGCTTTTTCACGTTCGTTTTTATTTAAAATTTTCTTACGTAAGCGAATTGATTCTGGTGTAACTTCACAGAACTCGTCATCATTTAAATATTCAAGCGCTTCTTCCAATGACATATCACGAGTTTTACGGATTGTTGAAGTTTGGTCTTTGTTCGCTGAACGAACGTTTGTTAAATGCTTTTCCTTCGTAAGATTAACCGTTAAGTCATTATCACGATTATGTTCTCCGACAATCATTCCAGCATAAACTTCTGTTCCTGGGTTAACAAAGATAGTTCCACGGTCTTCCAGCCCCATAATTCCGTAAGTCGATGCTTTACCGTTTTCCAGAGCAACAAGAACACCTTCACGTCTTCCACCAACTTGACCTTTAATAACAGGCTCATAGGTATCAAAAGTATGGTTTATAATTCCGTAACCACGAGTTTGTGACATGAATTCAGTTGTATACCCAAGTAATCCACGTGATGGAACTTTAAACTCGATACGTACTTGTCCATTACCATGGTTTACCATATCAATCATTTCGCCTTTACGCTCACCAAGTGATTCCATAACTGCTCCAGTATATTCTTCTGGAACATCAACTTGTACGCGTTCAACAGGTTCACACTTAACGCCATCAACTTCTTTAATGATTACTTGTGGCTGGGAAAGCTGTAATTCAAAACCCTCACGACGCATGTTTTCGATTAATATAGATAAATGAAGCTCTCCACGACCTGACACTGTCCATGCGTCTGGAGAGGCAGTTGGATCGACACGTAAGCTTACATCTGTTTCCAATTGTTTTAATAAACGTTCTTCAATTTTACGTGATGTAATATATTTCCCTTCTCGTCCTGCAAATGGACTATTATTTACAAGGAAGGTCATTTGCAATGTTGGTTCATCAATTCTCAACCAAGGTAATGGCTCTGGATGTTCTACAGGACAAATCGTATCCCCAATATTAAGATCCTCCATACCTGAAACAGCCACAATATCTCCAGATTTAGCTTCCTCAATTTCAGTACGTTTCAGTCCGATAAAACCAAATAATTTGCTAACACGGAAAGATTTTTTCGTGCCGTCCTCTTTGAGAACGACAACTTGTTGTCCAACCTTGAGGGTTCCTCTTACAACACGACCAACACCGATACGACCAACATAGTCATTATAATCAAGTAAGGTAACTTGAAATTGTAATGGCTCATCAGCTGTATCAACTGGTGCTGGAATATGCTCCAGAATAGTTGTGAACACTGGATCCATTGTTTCCTGTTGATCTTCCGGCTCAAGACCTGAGGTACCATTTAATGCAGATGCATACACAACAGGGAATTCCAATTGTTCATCGTCAGCACCAAGTTCAATAAATAGGTCAAGAACCTCATCAATAACTTCCGTCGGTCTTGCATTTGGTCGATCTATTTTATTCAATACTACGATTGGTGTAATTTTTTGCTCCAACGCTTTTTTAAGTACAAAACGCGTTTGTGGCATCGTACCTTCATAGGCATCGACTACAAGTGCTACTCCATCAACCATTTTCATAATACGTTCCACTTCACCGCCAAAATCGGCATGTCCTGGAGTATCTAAAATATTAATTGTTGTATCATGATATTTAACAGCAGTATTCTTTGCTAAAATTGTAATTCCACGTTCACGTTCTATATCACCTGAGTCCATTGCTCTTTCATCTACATGTTCATTTTCACGGAAAGTTCCGGAGTATTTTAGCAGTTGATCCACTAGTGTTGTTTTACCATGGTCAACGTGAGCAATAATTGCGATATTACGAATATCTTCTCTTAATTGCATAAACATTTCGCTCCTCTATTTATTACAGGATGATTAACTTACCAATTGTACCATAATTATTCCATTTTGAAAGAGGATTTTTCTAATTTTAAAGAAATTCCTTAAAAATCCGCTCCCAGCAACCATTTACTAAGACTTGTCCTTATGCTTTTCCGTTTCAAAAAGGATTTTAAACATTGCTCCACCAAGTTCAGATTTCCCAACGGAGATGGTACCATTTGCTTGTTCAATGATTGCCCGTGCAATAGCCAGTCCTAAACCAGTTTCCCCATTTTTCCCCTTTACAAACCGGTGGAATATATGTGCAGCTTCTTCTGAGGACACACCCTCACCATCATCTTCAACAAGGATTGCTATTATTTGTTTTTTCTTCATAACCTGTATGCTCACTTCCGACTTTGCATGTCGGATTCCGTTGATAACAATATTAAGCACTGCCCTTAGCATTTTTTCCTCATCTGCAACTATAATAATATTATTCTCCACACTCTGTTTAAAATTAATCTTTTTTTCATTAACGATTGGAATGGTACGTTCGACTATTTTCTCAATAAACTCTTTCGCATCAATTGCAACAGGTTTAGCATCAGCTGGTTCACTGTCCAGTTTAGCCAACAGAATCATTTCGTTAATAATCCCCTTCAACCTTTTCACTTCTGTTACCATGACTTCAAGACCCTTTTCACTTTCCTTCTCATCAAAAATACCATCCTTAATTCCTTCTGCATATCCTTGAATGGTCATTAATGGGGTCTTCAGTTCATGACTAGCATTTTGGAAAAAGGTTTGTTGCGAATTCATATACCTTTGAAGTTCCTGTGCCATTTCATAAACACTTTGTTCCACTTCTTTGATTTCACCGGTCGCCTTTATACGATCCATTTCATTAAATTGCCGTTTTTCAATTTTTTTCAATTGACCTTTTAACTGTGAAAGTGGTGTAACAAGCTTATTTGTCATAAAATAACTGAGAAATACTGCTGCAGCTGCACCAATTAGAAAAACAAGCAATAATCGATTAAAAAAGTTTTGCTGAACAATTTCTAAATCATCCATCGGAGTCAATAAGATTAGTTCAAGTCCTGAGATATTATAAAATAATATTCGTGATGTAACAAACCGGTCCTTCCCATAAGACCAGAGAGTTTCATCTGTTGCAGAGAAATCATTCTGCTGAAAAAAGTCATTTGCAACAGGCAAAGACATCGTGGAAAAGAGCACGGCATCCTGATTTCTATCATACATAAATAATTGCAGGTTCTGCTCCTTCAAAAAGTTATTGAACGAACGGAGATCATCTTCTGTTCCATATTGTTCATTTAAAAAGCTAACTAGCAGTTCACCCGTTTCTTCCAACTGACGCTGCTCATCCTTAATTAGTAAGTCCATAATAAGTGAATGAATAACAAAGCCAGCAGCAGCCATAATGACAATGAGCAACGCTGTAAATGCTGCATTTAGCTGTGATTGGAGTTTCATATTCAATCCTCATCTTTACGGAGTCGATATCCAAATCCCCAAACCGTTTCTAGTGGAATATGATCCAATTTTTTTCGTATCCTTTTAATTAAATCATCAACTGCACGATCACTGCCAAAGTAATCATTTCCCCATATTTTCATTAATAATTCTTCTCTGGAAAAGGCTCGATTTGGATTCTCTGCCAAAAGCAGTAGCATATCATACTCCTTCGTTGTTACCTCGTATTCTTTCTCTTCAAAAAAGATACGGCGATCATTCTTATATATGATAAGATGGTCCACCTTTAATCTGTCATCATCCATCTCACTTACATTCTTACTTTGTAATGTGCGCTTGAACAACCGTTTAACCCTTGCAATCAATTCCCTCGGACTAAAAGGTTTGGTCAAATAGTCATCCCCACCCAATTCAAGACCGAGGATTTTATCAATTTCATCATCTTTTGCAGAAATAATAATAATTGGTACATCACTTTTACTCCGTATTTTCTTGCAAAATTCATAGCCATCCATCCCGGGTAACATGATATCCAAAACCCACATATCCGGTGGGTTGTCCTCCCAAAGTTCCCAACCCTTTTCAGCGGAGTCCATGATCGAAACTTCAAAGCCTTCTTTTTTTAAATAGGCAGACACGATATTTTGGATATTAACATCATCTTCTACTAAACCAATATGATAATTCACCATTGTGTTTTCACCTTTCACATTTTATTGAACAGCTTCTTATAGTTTCATTTTCACATATCATAGCAAAACTTTACAACATAACGTACAATTACACATTTTTTCCTTATTTATACCAAACCCATTCCGATTTAATCTTCTATTATTAGGGTAGAGCATAATAAAATGAAGAGGTGAATTACTTATGGATAATTATGAACAAAACGATCGTTCCCGGAGCAATAATGATACGGAACATCTTGAAGATGTACCCGAACCAGCTGGGGAAGCGGTAGATAGAGATAACCAGCAAGAGAACATATCCTCACAGGAGCAACCTCACGAGGAGAAAAGAAATAAAAAGGATAAAAGAAACTGGAAAGGCGGACTTTTCGGTGGGCTTATTGGTGGTGTGATAGCAGCTATCATTGTTGCTGTGTTATTCAGTTACAATATAATTCCGACAAACGATACAGTTGAAAATAACACTGACAACCCACAAAATGAATCGGCACCAAATGTTGTCAATACCCTTGCAGCGGAGGAGGCTGATGTCTCCACAAATATTAATGAAGTCGCCCAATCGGTTGTAGGTGTTGTGAATCTTAAGCAACAGAGTGTATGGACAGAAAGTCAGGAAGCAGGTACAGGATCAGGAATTATTTATAAGAAAGAAGATGGAAAGGCATATGTCGTTACGAACCAGCATGTCGTTGCTGGTGCAGAAGAAGTTGAAATTGTTCTGAGTGATGAGGAACGTATTCCAGCAACTGTTTTAGGCGAAGATTCTCTAACAGATTTAGCTGTATTACAAGTTGATGGTGAAAAAATAAATACAGTAGCAAATCTTGGTTCCTCCGGTGATTTACAAGTTGGTGAAACCGTGCTTGCCATTGGGAATCCATTAGGAATGAATTTTGCGAACACCGTGACAAAAGGAATTGTCAGTGGATTAGATCGCTCTGTTACCGTTGATACTAATAAAGACGGTCAGGCAGACTGGATTACAGAAGTCGTGCAGACAGATGCAGCGATTAACCCTGGTAATAGTGGAGGCGCTCTTGTCAATGCAGATGGTGAAGTTATCGGTATCAATTCCATGAAAATAGCGCAAGGGGCAGTAGAAGGCATTGGCTTTGCCATCCCGGTTGATGCGGCTCTTCCAATCATGGAACAGCTGGAAATGGAAGGTGAAGTGACACGTCCGCTGATAGGTATCAGTACTGTTTCTTTAAATCAAGTTCCCCCTCAATACCGATATGAAATAAATCTCCCCGATGATATCGAAGGAGGAATGGTCATTGCTGATGTCCAGCAGGGATCACCTGCAAACGCAGCAGGATTACAGCAATTTGATATCATTACAAAAATCAATGGTCAAGATATAACATCTATAGTGGAACTTAGAAAATATCTCTATTCTGAAGCAAATATAGGTGATAATTTAGAAGTGGAATATATACGTGATAGTGAACGTCAAACAACGAGCCTAAAGCTTCAAGAGATGGAGCAAGAGGCAGAACAACAATAAAATATTACTGATTCAAAAAGACTCCTGTCCCCTGAGGAGTCTTTTGATTTATTCTTCCAATCCTTCCTCTTTCTCATATTTATTATGATTTGGAGTTACCCCAGTATATTTCCCATTAATATCTGCTGCCAGAAAGTTTTCTACATCTTCTGTACCGCCTATTCTTTCATCACTATTGGGGAACATTTCATTATAATGTTCTCGATCTCCGTAAAAATCCGATGGTGTCTCAGACGTTCCATACCTGCTTACCTCCTGCCAAGCATCTTCTGCATCATATCCTACTTGCTCTTCAGCTGTGACTTCATCAGGATTAATGTTTGGGCTGAACACTTCCTCTTCAATTGTCCGGGGTTGTTCGAATGTATTACTTTTTGCGTGCTCGAGACATTTATCCGCCGTCGGATTAGCTTCTAATCGTTCATATGGAATATCCGCTCCACATGCGCTACAAATACCATAGGTACCCTCTTCTATCGCATGTAGTGCCTCATTAATATCTTCTAACTCACTTTCAGCATGCTCATTTAAGGCGAGATCCTTCCCACGCTCAAAAAGCTCTGTACCATGGTCTCCTGGATGGTTGTCATAATTTGATAATTCACCAATTGATTCTTGAGCAAATTCATATTTCATTCCAAAATGGTCCTGAACATGCTGAATTAACTCATTTTGCTGTTCCAATAAAGCAGATTTGCACCTGGATTGTTGCTTTTTAGTAATCACTAAAATATCCTCCTCCATTCACTTTTTGGGCCTAAAATTTGTAACTGATAATGTGCTATCTATACTATGTGTAAATGCTTTACAATGATTCCCGATTAACGTTCCCAAATCATGTAAAAATGGGGAATCTCATCCTCTAAGATAGGTCTAGAAAAATTTTCGTTCTTCCCGGTATATTTTACGATAAGAAGGACTTTTGACAGTTTTTGTAGAATAACTACTATATATCAAGCCAAAAGGGGATATAAATATATGCTTTCTAAAGAAGTTACAATTGGTTTTGTCGGTACTGGTGTAATGGGTAAAAGTATGGCAGCAAATCTAATGGATGCAGGTTATTCCGTAATCGTATATTCTCGTACAAAACAAAAAGCACAGGAATTACTCAAAAATGGAGCAGAATGGATGGATACCATTGCAAAACTTGCTTCATCCTCTGATATCATAATTACGATGGTCGGATATCCTTCAGATTTGGAGGATATCTATTATGGTGAATATGGAATTTTGGAAAGCGCCAAACCTGGTACATTTACTGTGGATATGACGACATCGAAACCATCTCTTGCAAAGGAAATTTATAAAAAGGCAAAAGAAAAGAATATATATGCATTGGATGCACCGGTTTCCGGAGGAGATATTGGAGCCAAAAGTGGAAAACTGGCTATCATGGTAGGTGGGGATGAAGAAGCATTTACCAATATTCTGCCACTTTTTGAGATAATGGGTGAAAATATTATATTACAAGGCAGTGCAGGGGCTGGCCAATATACGAAAATGGCAAATCAAATTACAATCGCATCTAATATGATTGGTGTGTGTGAGGCAATTATGTATGCCAAAAAGGCTGGTCTTGATCCAGAACGTGTCCTTCAAAGTATAGCAACTGGTGCTGCAGCAAGTTTTTCGCTTTCCAAGCTTGGCCCTCGAATGCTCGAGGGGGATTATGAACCTGGTTTCTACGTCAAACATTTCATTAAGGATATGACGATTGCATTGGAATCAGCAGAAGAACTTGGCTTAGTCACGCCAGGATTATCACTATCACTAAAATTGTATAAAGAACTCGCTGAAAAGGGAGGGGAAGATAGCGGTACACAAGCATTAATAAAGCTTTTTGAGTAAATAAGCAAAACTTCTTTCATAGATTTTGTTATCTGCCCCGTAATCGAGGTAAATTGCGGCGTAAGATAAACTTCGGCGACCGCTCTGGGAAAGGCACACGAAATCAGGTTTGAATTACAACCCATAAATGTGTCACCTTCAATGGTGGTCAAGAATTTTGGGTCCCATTATAGTCTAAAGTAATATTAATTATTACCAAATGCCTGCTTCTTAGGTGGAATTAAAAAAAGCGGGAGGCTATTTATCCCGCTTTTCGATATATTCCTGAACAATAAATGCTAAGTCATCATTGCCAAAAAGCTGTAACACATTTAAAACGGTTTGATCCGGAATATCTTCCGATTCATTCGCAGGAACGGTTAACTCATGCACTTCTTCCATCGTGCTGTTTGCAGCCTGATTTGGGTATGCTTCTTCATACAAAACTGCCGGATCCAATTTATGATTAATACACCATTGTGAATAAATGAGAATCATCATTCTTTCATCGTTCTGATAGTTCTCAATTACTTGCTTTTCCATTTCTTTTTTATCCATTTCATTCACCAACTTTTCTTAATAAAAATACCCACATAAAGGTTAATGCTTGTTTCAGTTTAATAGGTAAATCTTTGTAATGATTAATATGAACGCCTTCTTTATATACTCCAAAACCATCTACATCTTTCAGTTTAATATCGACTGCCAATGTATTAAATTCCCAGGGCATCATTGTGTTGCAGATTGCTTTTTCCCCTAATAGACGGGGATAACTATTTCCACGCGGTCCAGCAGTGGGGCCAAGTATACCAACATAAATAAGTCCATTAGGCTTCACGACACGTTTTAATTCTTTTAATGCATGAAGTGGGTCTTCCACCCATTCTAAAACATTAATTGCCATAATGGCATCAAAATAATTATCCTCAAACGGAATTTCATTAACATTCCCCTGCTGAAAGGAGATATTTTCCCCTTTCTTCAATCTCGACTTTGCCAGTTGGATCATTTCTTTGGAAAGGTCGACACCTGTTACATGATAACCTTCTCTATACAACTTGAAACTGCCATAACCATCTCCGCATCCAATATCCAGAACGGTACTTCCTGGCTTCAAATAATTAGATAACAATGGTACAATATCTTTTCTGCTCCCATTATCCCACATACTCCTGCTTTTTTGATTCCAGAAGGTTGCCCGGTTATCCCATTCGGTTTCCGCTTCTACTATCCAGTCAAATGAAGTCATACAAATCCCCGTTTCTATTCATTTTGTTATAGATAAGCATTTAACCAAAAAAAGACTTATCCCATTGAGGGACAAGTCTTTATAAATGCTATATATTACAGACGAGTAACGTTAGCAGCCTGTGGTCCGCGGTTACCTTCTACAATTTCAAATTCTTGACCTTCTTCAAGCGTCTTGAAACCTTCTGATTGGATTGCTGAGAAATGTACGAATACGTCATCTCCATCTTCGCGTTCGATAAAACCGAAACCTTTTTCTGCATTAAACCATTTTACTTTACCAGTCATTTAAATGACCTCCTTATACAATATCGTGCAAAGTAATTGAATCATAAATACTTTTACACCATCTTGAACAAGAATCGTAAAGTATTATTCAAACTTCAATTTCCATTGCTGTTTTAACTTTAACTAATTTCCGATAAAAATGCAAGCGTTTTTATATTAATTTTTGGAAAAAACTAATTAGCTTTTACCGCATAAATAAATGCGGTAAAAACGAATGATTATATCTTTCAATCTTGGCAGGAAAGGATAAGATTTCAAAGTTTAGATTAAGCAATCTAAGAAGACAATTGATGCTGTATGACAACAAAAAAGACATTAAAAACAAAAATACCCCAGCCAACTAAACCGGAGTATCGGGTATCATTAAATTATATTTTAAGGTTTACCAACAGTTTAAGAAATCCCCCATAATTAAGACGACCCTATTTTAAAAAAGACCGCAAAAACAAGTGGGAAAGAATCCGTTTTTAACAGATAATTTACTTTTCCCTGACATCTCTATTTGCTTTCTAATAATTAATCTACTATCTTTTAGAGTATATCCAAGCTCGCAACAATAGCTACAAGAATCTGTACTAACAACTGGATGTTAATTGCTATATCTGTGTCAGTTGTAGTGATATCAACATTTTTTGAACACTCAACAATTGTTTTTTGGCGATTGCTCTGTCTTGTTTTGGAAACTTGCTTGAAATCTTGCATGACATCCTTAGCCCGATCAGAATCCCCAATTGTAATACTAAGAACTACTGCGATGGCTACCTGAATACCAAGCTGCAGGGACACTGCTGCCTGTGTATCGGTTGTTCTAACATGAACACATTCAGAGTCCTTAATGATTATCCATTCATCTGATACTTGCTTAATGGAGTCGTGCTGTATAGCTTCTTGATCAACATCTGCATTGTCATGCTTATTATCATCACAATGATCTAAAGCACGCCATTCTTTAAGTCTTGTCATTCCATACACCTCTTTTCTACATTATTTTTTTATAAAATATCGACTATAATAATTAACGCTACTAATAACTGCAGCAGAACTTGGATATTGATTGCCAGGTCTGTATCTGTAGTTGTTACCGTTGCATCTTTTGTATTATAAATATAGATTTTTTGTTTATTAGATTGAGTCATATCGAATTGCTGCATTAACTCTTGTGATACGGCCTCGCTTTGGTCAGAGTCCCCAATTGTAATTCTAAGAACAAGTGCGATTGCCAGTTGTAATCCCGCTTGTAATGAAACCCCTGCTTGTGTGTCCGTAGTGTTAATTGTGATATCACAGGATTCTTTCACCCAAATTAATTCAGCTGACTCCTGCTCCATAAATGCATATTGTTCACCATCTTGGGAAACTGTTGCATCATCATGATCATTATCATTATTATTAAAATTGTAATCAAATTCCGATTCGTTTCTTGATTCATGTCTGCATTTCTCGTCACATTTATTACCGCAACTGCATCTGTATCGATCTTCGGTATCTAAAAAATATTGTTGTTTTCTGTTCCGACTATAGTCATTCGTATCTCTTGCACTTCTATAAACTGCCATTTTGACACTCCTTTCTTATGGTTATAGGATAATTTATGGTTTTTACAACTAGAAGATTGTACAGATGCACTAGTAACCTTAAAAATAGAGAAAACACCTATAGCTAGGTGTTTTCTCTATTTTTATTCATTTGTTGGATCCGAATTTTTTTTATTAAATTGATCAACCTGGTCCTTTAAGTCTTCCACCATCTCTTTTAGCATTTGTTTTTGCTCATCAGACAAATTCTTCTTTAATTCATCTGGTTTAATACCATTTTTTCTAAATATACTATCGACCATAAGATCAACTACTTTTTCAGGTACTCCTTGATTGGATGCATCACCCATATTCACTTCACCCACTTTCATTCAATATATTTTATACTATGGTATTTAACCAGAAGTTGACTATGCTCCTGTCTATAGGTGTTAGCGAAGTAGCTACTCAACAAGGGATTATTACAGGTTGATATTCTATTTTGAGGGTGTTATTGAAAAACTCTTTAAGGCGTGGTAAAATAATTTCTTGCAAGATAAAAAAATAAATATCGACTACCAACCATTTATATCTTGCAAATATGAATGAACAGGTGGTAATGAAATGGAAAGCAATCAAAATTATCAAGTTTTATTGTATTATAACTATGTGCATATTGAAGATCCAGAAAGCTACGCGGCTCAACATCTCGCATTTTGTAAAGACCTTGAATTAAAAGGCCGGATATTAGTAGCTGAGGAAGGAATCAATGGAACCGTTTCTGGAACGGTTGAACAAACAATTAAATACATGGATGCAATGCATAATGATCCACGCTTTGCTGATATGGTATTTAAAATCGACCCACACGAGGGCCATGCTTTCAAGAAAATGCATGTACGTCCACGTAAGGAATTGGTTACACTAAGATTGGAAGATGACATCAACCCACTTGTAACTACAGGTAAATATTTAGATCCGAAAGATTTCTACGAGGCAATGCAGGATGAAGATACAATTGTACTGGATGCCCGAAATGATTATGAATATGATCTCGGACATTTCCGTGGTGCTGTCCGCCCTGATGTTGAAACATTTCGTGACTTACCAGATTGGGTTCGCGAGAATAAGCATATTCTAGAAGGAAAAAAAGTTCTCACGTATTGTACAGGTGGTATTCGCTGTGAGAAATTCTCAGGCTGGCTTGTAAAAGAAGGCTTTGAAGATGTTGCTCAATTACATGGTGGCATTGTCACCTATGGTAAAGATCCAGCAGTTCAAGGTGACCTATGGGACGGGCAGTTATATGTATTTGACGAACGTATTGCCGTACCAGTTAATCAGAAAGAACACATTGTAGTCGGCGTTGATTATTTCGATGGACAGCCTTGTGAACGCTATGTAAACTGTGCAAACCCAGAATGTAACAAACAAATTCTCTGCTCAGAAGAAAATGAGCATAAATATATGCGCGGATGCACGCATAAATGCCGTGTAAGTCCCCGTAATATGTATATAAAAGAACAGAATCTGAACGAAGAAGAAGTTGAATCAAGACTGGCACTTCTCGGAGAAAGTTTACAGCAAGAAGTATAAACGAGCAAAAGCTTAAAGCTAGGTTAGCAACGTATGGACATATCCTTTAGCCGGCGGAGATATAGGAAACACAGTGAACGGTAGTAAACTGATGTTGAGTTAGATCACAGAGGTGAGCGAAGTCCGATACGCTTAAGTGCTGGAGCTGGAAGTGGCTGTTTATGTCAGTGAATAATTACTGCTAAACCTTTATCCATGCTTATTAAAAACGACCTTTATAGGTCGTTTTTTTGTGCCTTTTCCTATGTTTTAAATATATTCGTCCGGGAATATAACTTGTATAATCAAACAGAACTAACAGGAGGTAATTGTAAATGGCTAAACACATTATTGGTGCTTACAAATCTGAAGAAGAGGCTATACAGGCAATTAGCGAATTTAAACTGGCTGGTTATAAAACGGATGACCTGACTATTCTTATAAACCGCAATAGTAAAATGAAAAATAATAATTTGGAAAGTTATACCGATGTTAATATTGAAAAAGGTCCATATATTGAAGAAGATGCTTCATTCTGGGATAAGATTAAGAAATTATATACCGATGAAGGCTCCATGAATATATCACACCATGAACAATTAGTTAATTATGGCGTAAGTAAAGAAGATGCTGAAAAGTATACGACCAATGGTGAAAATTACAATTTGTATTTAATTACAGATAATCTATTAGACTTATCACCAAATGATAGTGCTTTTCACCATAATCCCAAATTATCTACTAATTTGGATGATAATATGAAAAAATCATTGTAAACTACGAAAGCCTATCCATATTTATGGATAGGCTTTCGTAGTTTATACCTACTTTTCAAAACGTACATGCCATTCATTACCAATTAGTTCCACGGAAACTCCACGGTATCCTGCCATTAATAATGATTGTTGCTGCTCGATATGCTCCATTTTAATATTTTGTACATCTAGCGTAATATCCGTTCGCGCTTCCCTATTCAAATCCCTTACGAATACATAACGCAGTTTTCCATCAAATTTTTCCTTTAACACGGCAATCTCCATACCTAAGGAAAATTTATCTTTTAAACTTGGAATATTAAAAGGAGCAACCGTTGCAAGTACATACCGAAAAAGTTTCCGATTTATATTATTCACTAATATTTCACCCATGTACGTTTGTAAACCATTTTTGCGAAAATCGGGATCTACATTGGATATCTCAGAATAAATGATAGTGGGAAAGACTTCCTCGCTCAACCCAATATCTGCACCCAGGCCTTCCTCATCATTTTCAGGTACTAGCATCGCCCGAAATGCTATCAGTTTTTCTTCTACAAAAACACCAATCATTAATGTCTCACCATTTAATATGTTGGTATACTCTTCAATCGTAAGTGGTTGTAAAACATCTGGTTCAGGTAAAGCCTTCACAACCTTACTTTGCAACTTTATTATGTTAGGTAAATCTTGTAAATTCAAATATCGAACATAAAACGTTTGTCCATTATGCAGTTTCCCTGTTGTTAAATACATACTTTTTTCCTATTCCTTTCACAAGTATATAATAGGTTGATATTTTGACTTGAATTTCTCATGTTGCTATACTTTCCATTTAAGGAGGAGTTTAAATGACTATTTACGATTTTACCGCGACTACCATACGAAATGACGAAAAATCCCTTTCCGATTTCAAAGGGAAGGTTTTATTGATTGTCAATACTGCAAGTGAGTGCGGATTCACGCCACAGTTAGAAGGATTACAAGAGCTATATAATAAATATAATAATCAAGGCTTAGAAATTTTGGGGTTCCCATGTAATCAATTCGGTAACCAAGAACCTGGTACAGACACAGAAATAGCGACTATTTGTCAAAGTAACTATGGAGTTAATTTCCCTATGTTCAGCAAGATTGACGTAAATGGTGAGAATGCACATCCATTATTCAAACATCTGACTTCCGAAAAAAAGGGCCTTTTGGGCGGGAATATTAAATGGAATTTCACAAAATTTTTAATAGATAAAGATGGTAATATCATTGACCGTTTTGCTCCTCAGAAAACACCTGAAAGTATTGAAAAAAACATTAAAAAATTACTGAACGTATAACAGCTTCTTGCAGTTTGCAACTAATCACTATCTTGCAGGTTTAGACGGGTTAGTCAACACAAGAGATGGACACTTATTACTAAAGTGTCCATTTCCTTTTTAAAAATTAATATGCTTTTGCCCAGTAAACCATTTCTTTCGCTTCTTTGCCACAGCATACACATGTATCTGCCACTTTTTCCTGTTCAAATGGAATACAGCGAGATGTTGCAGTTGTTTCTTCTTTAATCTTTTCCTCACACGCTACATCGCCACACCACATAGCTTTTAGGTATCCACCTTTTTGATCAAGCGTTTGTTTGAACTCATTCATATCCGTTGCAATGGTTGTCATTTCATTACGATGCTCCAATGCCTTAGCATATAAATTGGATTGAATTTCTTCCAATAATGTTGGGAGGCGCTCTTCCAGTTCACTAAGTGCAACAAATTCTTTTTCACCTGTATCACGGCGAACGAGAACAACTTGTTCTTTTTCAATATCTTTCGGTCCCATTTCAATACGAACAGGGATACCCTTCATTTCATATTCATTGAATTTCCAGCCCGGCATCTTATCGCTACCGTCGATATCAACACGAACTAGGGTCTGTAATTGATCACGCAATGCATATGCTTTATCAAGTACACCTTCTTTATGCTGTGCAATCGGTACAATCATTGCTTGTGTTGGAGCGATTCGCGGTGGTACGACTAATCCTCGGTTATCACCATGAACCATGATTAGTGCCCCCATAATACGTGTCGATAGTCCAAATGATGTTTGATGAACAAATTGACTTTTACCGTTTTCATCTAAATACGTTATATCAAATGCTTCTGCAAATCCGGTTCCAAAATGATGGGAAGTACCAGACTGCAATGCTTTTCCATCGTGCATTAAGCTTTCAATCGTTAGCGTGTATTTTGCACCCGCAAATTTTTCCTTATCGGTTTTGCGGCCTTTAAGTACCGGAATGGCAAGATAGTTTTCTACAAGATCAGCATACGTACGAAGATTATTCTCGGTTTCCTGTGATGCATCGTCATCTGTCGCATGTGCGGTATGGCCTTCCTGCCAGTGGAATTCAGATGAACGTAAGAACGGACGTGTTGTCTTTTCCCAGCGTACGACATTTGCCCATTGATTATACAACTTTGGCAAGTCGCGATAAGAATGAATATTTTTGGAATAATAGTCACAGAAAAGCACTTCCGATGTTGGACGGACAGCAATTCGTTCAGCTAGCTCATCTTCTCCACCATGTGTTACCCAAGCTACTTCCGGTGCAAAGCCTTCGACATGGTCTTTTTCTTTTTGCAAAAGGCTTTCAGGAATAAACATTGGGAATGCGACATTCGAATGACCTGTTTGTTTAATTTTACGATCCAGTTCATCTTTAATATTCTCCCAAATTGCATAACCATATGGCTTAATAATCATCGTTCCCCGTACTTGTCCATAATCAACCAAATCTGCCTGCTTCACTACATCTGTATACCACTGCGCGAAGTCATCCTCCATCGCAGTAATTTTTTCTACAAATTGTTTATTCTTTTTACCCAATATGAACACCCCAATTTTTCTTATTTAGACACAAAAAAATCCCCTAATCCGAAAAGGGACCGAGGTCTGGTGGTACCACCCTTGTTTACAGAGAATTTACCCCTGCACACTTTACTTCATAACGGTTATGAACCGCGCACATCCTACAGCACAAAGCCTTTCCGATGGCGAACTCCGAGGCAGGTTCCAATTCTAGTCTTTCGGAAATTCACACCAACCATTTCCTCTCTTAGAAAGACAAACAAATTGTACTAATCCTCTTCAATGTTTCGTATATGTACTAAATATATAGTGATGAAATTATAAAGTCAAGGACTACTAACAAAGGGAAGATATTATCCCTTTTTAGTTATCCTTCTCCACTATAATCTTATATGTCTCTCCATACTTTCGCTCTGCAGCATGATAGGTTGGCCCTACCTTCTCCGTATAGGAAAAACCATGTTCGATTGCCGTTGTAACAAAGCTTTTGGCCAAATGAACTGCTTCAATGACAGACTTCCCTTTTGATAAATAAGCAACAATTGCTGCAGAATAGGTGCACCCTGCTCCGCTCGTATTGACCGTATCAATTCTTGGTGCTGTAAAAGTAGTGATTGTCTCTCCATCATATAATACATCGACAGCTGGACCTTCTAATCTGCCACCTTTTACGAGCACATATTTAGTACCCAATGAACTGAGGTCAATTGCTGCCTGCTTTAGAGCCTCTACACTATTTATTATCCTGCCATCCAATAAAAAGGATGCTTCAGGTATATTAGGAGTAATAATGGTTGCCAACGGTATGAGACTTTTCTTCAATGCCTCAATTGCATCGTCCTCTAATAGCTTAGAATCTAATTTCCCTACCATTACAGGGTCAACAACGATATTTTCAATTGATGAATCATGAATCAAATCTGCTATAGTTTCAATTACTTCTTTTGAAAATAACATCCCCGTTTTCAAACCATCTGTACCAACTTGCTGTATTGCAGTTGCAAATTGGGCCTCGATTGCTTCAATTGTTTGGGGGTGGACATTTTTATTTGTTTCTGGATGACGGCCGACAATTGCTGTAACCACACTCATTCCGTAAATATCCAGTTCCTGAAATGTTTTCAAATCAGCTTGGATTCCCGCACTTCCACCAGCAGCAGAACCCGCTATTGTAATAACTCTAGATGGATAATTCATATGTCAAGATCCTTTCGTTTAGAGAACTCTATTAAAATAATACTAATACAAAGAACCAAATAATCATAACTAATTGAATGACAACTTTTGCAACGGAGCCACCTAAAAATCCGAAAAGCGAACCGATTGACGCTCGAAACGCTTCTTTTAACGTTCTTTTTTGTAATGATTCAATGATAAATACGGCAATAAATGGAACATAAATAATTCCAAATGGAGGTGTAATAAACGATCCGATAATAACAGCAATTGCCGCACCCCGCTCACCCCACTTGCTTCCACCATACTTTTTTACGAAATAGCTATTCGCAATGATATCTGCCACAATGAGCAGAACGGTAAATAGCACCATGACAATCCAAAATAATGTATTAAGTTCATTGCCATTCAAAACAAATTGATACAGTAAAAATCCAATCCATAATACGAGTACAGAGGGAACAATTGGAAATAGAATCCCTGCAAAGCTTAGTATAAATAATGCAATAATAATAATCCAAATTACAATATCCAGCATAATACCCTCCAATTACATCTTTAAAAACTAGGCTCTTGATAAATGTTTGGGACTACAGATTGATTAATCGTCCCATTGAAAAGAATTGTTGCTATTTTAACATCGTAGTTACTTCGTAGTTTATAGTTTTTGCGGTAGTAACAACAATTATTTTCGATAGGACGAGCAGTACGGAGTCCCAATCTTTATGAAAACTGCCAAATACTAAGATACTTTTTTACGAAACATACTCGATAGCTTCGTCTCTTCCCTATTTATTATACGTTTATAGTTTTCCATATGTTTCATAATACTTAATAAGGATAGCAGAACAACAATCAGTGTCGGTGGAATACCGAAAAAGAAATACGTGGTGACAAGAAATGAAAGGTACATAACGAGTACACCAATAACTAGATAATCTGTTGCAAATGTAAAGATCAATAAAAGCCCAATACCTATCAAAGCAATTTCCCAATCTATTGCAATTAGTGCGCCAACAAGCGATGCCGTCCCTTTTCCACCACTAAACTTCATAGTTATAGGATAGTTATGACCGATAATAACAAATAACGCTGTAATATAAATAAATAATGTTTGCTGACTGCCAACGATTCCACCTTCATTTAAAATATATAAGACTAATAAAAGCGCTAATGTTGCTTTGAAAATGTCAATCAGCGCAACTAAAATTCCATACTTCCATCCAAGCAAAATAGTAGTATTCGATGCACCAGCATTTTTTACTCCCGAATTTTTAATGTCTATCTTCTTCAATTTCCCCATCAGTTGCGAACCATGAATACAACCAAATAAATAGCCAATGAACCCAGATATTAGAAAGTACAAAATACTCACTCCCTTCCATACAGTATATTGGAAAATTCAGCCTATAGCCCTTTTTTCCAGCAAAGATTTCACGGACTTTATCATATTGGTTCTACATTACTTTTACTTACACGTTCGCAATGTCATTAAAATTAATGATTCGATTACAAACCCTTTTTAGCAGCTGATGGTCATGACTGATTGCAAGAATGCCAATATCTCTTTCCCTTGCCAACCGTAAAATAGTCTTCCATAAATTTGCCTGTGTGATTGTATCAAGCATTGTGGTCATCTCATCAGCAATAATATATTTCACATTTTCATGGAGTGCACGGGCAATGCAAAAGCGCTGTAATTCGCCTCCTGATAACTCACTCGGCCAGCGTGTTAACCATTCACGGTTGATACCTAACTCCATGAGTAAATTTTCATCTGACATACCGCCCTCAGCCAGTACCTTTTCCATTTGCCACCTTGGATTGATCGTCTTCTCGGGATGTTGCCAAACTAACTGCACTGGGTGCACCATCGAACGGAAATTACGCTTACCATTCACTGTTACCATTCCTTTTTTAGGTTTTAAATAACCTGCAATAATTTGAGCCATTGTTGATTTTCCAGATCCGCTATATCCATGTAAGCCTACTACTTCACCAGGATTGACGGTTAGTTCGAGATCTTTAAAAAGATAATTTCCACCTCTGTAATGATAACTTATTCCCTCAACCTCTAGCCCAATATTTTCACTGGCTTTGGATGTTGGGACCTTATTAACATTTAATCCGGGAATAAACTCATTTTGTGGCATGGCTTCCCAAAGCTTTTTAGTATATGGATGTTTTAATTCTTCTCCCTTACCCGTAAAATCCGCCGCTTGTGCTATTTCAACAATTTCACCGCCATTAAATATAGCTACTCGGTCGGCAATCTTTAATGCTGTTTCAATGTCATGAGTAATAAACATAATTCCTTTTCCATCCAAAGCCAGTTGTTTAATATATCCAATCGTCTCATGAAGTACAGTCGGATCCAACCCAGGTGTCGGTTCATCAGCTATAATTAAATCAGCATCACTGATCATAGCAGTTGTTGCAAGCACCCTTCTTGCCATCCCACCTGATAATTCAAAGGGGTATTTTTTGCCTGTATGGATTGGTAATCCTACCTTACTAAAAATAGCTTGTTGGATCTCTTTTTTATCACCATTTCGAATTACGGATTGTACTTGCTTTCCAGTCTTCATTATTGGATCCAATGCATTAACAGATTGTGGAATAAGCGAAATTTCCTTCCCACGTATTTGCTCAAGCAATTCCTGCGTGAGCATCACACCTTTATAATTCAACGTTCCATCCAACAGAGCATGTTCCGGAAGTATACCTAAAATAGCATTTGCCAATAAACTCTTCCCCGAGCCACTCGCGCCTACAACAGCAACAATTTCCCCTTCATGAATCGTCATATTTAAATTACGGATGACTTGCAATTTAGTTTCACGTAAACCTTTTTTATACTGGCGAAAGGAGAGCGAAAAATCTTTCACTTCCAGCAGTGGTTCCTTATCTAATATATTTCCCAACTAGCAGCACCTCTCCTTACGCTTTCTGTCCATGAAATGGATCGATCAATTTCTTTAAGTTCCTTCCCAATAAATCAAATAAAGCTACCATTAATAATAATGAAAGACCGGGAAAGAATGCTAACCACCACATTCCCGTTGACAGATAACGCATCGATTCAGATAAAATAACCCCAATCGCAGGCTGTTCCGTTGATAAGCCAAAACCAAGAAATGTAATGGCTGATTCATGCAAAATAGCATGTGGGAATAATAAAATAAATCCGACGAAAAGCTGTGGAATTAAATGTGGCAATAGATGATGTAACGCAATCCACCGCCTTGATTTTCCTAATCGATGGGATACGCCTACATATTCTGCTGATTTAATTTGAAGCATTTCAGCTCTGAGTAAGCGCGTTAGGCTTGGCCAGTGTGTAAAAGCAAGGCCAATAACGACACCTTTAAATCCACCACCAAACGCAAAGGAAATCAATATTAATAGTACAATATGTGGAACACTCAGGAATAAATCAATAAGCCATGTAACCATACTATCGATTCGTTTATTCCAAGAAGCAAGTAAACTTAATAGTAATGCAATCCCAGCACTTAAAAATGCTGCAAGTAATCCAACACCCATGCTTAATGTAAGACCCTTTAATGTACGTGCAAGCATATCCCTTCCAAGCCAATCTGTGCCAAAAAGATGACTTACGGAAGGAGCACTATTTTTCATATCCAAATTCACAGTAAGCTTGTCTGCATTAATTAAAAATCCACTGATAACCATTCCAAATAAAAAGAGAATCGCTACGATAATCATTGCTATTGTCCGCTGCCTAAGGTTCAACATTCGCTTTCTTTCCCCCATTAGATTTCACCCTTTCTAATGCGAGGATCAATGATTTTATATAACAGATCCGCAATTAGGTTTCCTGCGAACACAAAAATTGTACTAAATAATACAATTCCCAATAATAAGGGTATATCGCCCCCAAGTCCTGCTTGAACGACAGCCTGTCCGAGTCCAGGATATGAAAATACTTGTTCCGCTAAAACAGCTCCCCCAAACAGTTCACCAAAGGAGGCAAAATGCACTGAAATTGCTGGAAGTGAAATATTCCGTAAACCATGGTTCCATAATAGGGAGAGCCCATGTTCCCCTTTCGCTCTTGCAAACCGGACATAGTCACTCTCAAGCACTTCAATCAGCTTCTGTCTAGTATGGAGTGCAACATTTGCAACACCGACAATACTTAATGTCAATGCAGGCAATGCCAAGTGTCGTAATTTCTCCAGAATTGAAACATCTTCCGCTAGTACGCCAGCTGGTGATCCAAGTCCGATTGGAAACCAACCAAGCCAGACTGAAAACAACATAAGGAATAATAACCCGAGCCAAAATGCAGGAGTTGATGCAAGCGTAAAGCAATAACCCTTTATCAAACGGTCAACCCATGTTCCTTCTTTCATACCAGCAATAATTCCTAATAAAAAGCCAAACAGGCCTGAGAGTACCCAGGCCAAACCCATTAATGCTAAAGAAGCCAGGAAACGCTCAAGTATTGTTTCAGTAACAGAGCTGCGATATAACAAGGAAGTACCTAGGTCTCCCTGCAGTACATTCTTCCCCCAGTTTAAAAATTGTTCTACTTTTGGTTCGTTTAATCCCCAATAGCGTGCAATTTCTTCGCGCTGTTCCGGGCTTACCCTTGTCATATCTGCGCCGATATAGGATTGTACTGGATCAACTGGCGAGTAACTAATCAAGGTAAAGGAAAGGATACTAACTGCGATTAATAATGTTGCCAGTTTAATTGATTTTCTAATGATGAATATTGCTAATTGTTTATATCGCAATGTTTAACCTCTTTCTCTATTGCCAATGCCACTGCTCAATAAAGTCTGTAATCGGCCATCCATGCCCATGTGGTTGAATTTTTTGTTCACCTATTTCCAGGTTTGCATTAACAAAATATAGGTGATTTAGATTAACCAGCCATGCCCATGGTGCATCACCCAAGCTTGAGAATCCTGTTTCACCGTCCCATTGTGCTTTTTTCCAATATTTATTTGCTTCCTCTTCTGAGGTCGCTCGTATTGCTTGTTTCAAATAGTCGTCAACAACAGGATTCGCGTAGTAATTGGCATTATAATAGCCTATTCCCCTTGTCTCGCTACTGTAAAGATTGTAAATTTCTAAAGGGTCGTGACTTCCCCATCCCATCATAACCGGATTGGAATACATCAAATTCTCTAATTCATTCCAGCTTTTTCCTTCTGTCTTAACCTGAATCCCAAGCGGTTTCATTAGTTCAGCAAATGTTATAGATAATGATTGACGAATTTGATCGCCCGCAGGATATAATAATGTAAATTCGGCTGGTAACCCATCTTTTTCACGCACACCGGATTCATTTTCCAGCCAGCCGGATTCTTCCAATATCTGTTTCGCCTTTTCTGGATCATTATCTTCTATAACTGTATCTTCATTCCACCATGGCATATTATCTGCAACAGAATATGCTGGTGTTCCAAAACCTTCCAGCACCCCATCAACTAAAGTTTGACGATCCACACCAATATTTATTGCTTTACGTATGGCTTTATCTGCTGTAACATCGTTTCCGATTGGAGCACCATCAGCAGTTTCTTCACCTTCTGCTACATAAGGAAACATAATACCTCTATTATCAACACTCTCCAATTCTATAAGCTCCATTCCTTCTACCTCTTCGTTCGCAAATGCGGGTGGTACCGAGGCTACATCCACTTCACCTGCTTTTGCTGCTGCAAATGCAGCATCCTCTGATAAAAATAAGAATGTGAGCTTACTAAAATTGGGTTTCTCACCATAATAATTGGGATTCTCTTCTACAATCACTTGCTGCCCCTTATCCCATTGTACTAACTGATACGGACCAGAACCGACTGGATTTTCATTATACGTATCATCATATACATGCTTTGGTACTATTCCAGTTGAGACCAGCAAATAAATAAATGTTGATTCCGGTTCTTTTAACGTGAACTCTACTGTATCATTATCAATACTTTTCACTTCTTCTAAATTATTAAGGTCAATGATAGAACCACTTGTTTTTGCTGTTTCAAATGTAAACTTAACATCCTCAGCTGTAAGCGGCTCTTCATCTGAGAATCTCACATCATCCCGGAGATCGATTGTCCATGTTAACCCATCATCACTCAAGGAATAACTAGTAGCTAAATCATTTACGATATTAAAATCTTTATCATATGTAAATAATGTACTTTGAAAAAGGGGTGATCCATAACGTCCCCATCCTGTTGTGGGATCAAATCCATTATCAGGTTCTCCCCCTATCGCAAGGATCAGCTCATCTGTTTCTTGATCTGATTCATTTTCTGTTGTTCCCGAACAAGCTCCCAAAATAAATACAAGTAATCCTAAAATAATCCATAAAAACTTTTCTCTTTGCTTCATATTATATTCCCTTTCTATCGATGCATATGCTAATTCATTCATTTTAAATCCTTTGGAATGATACTGCAACAGAATGCTTCATCTTTCTCTTCCTACACGTGCGCGGACTCCTTCTAAAATGTTATGATGAACGTATATCCAATTTAAAGGAGTAAGCTATTCTATGAAAGGTTCCACCGGCACATTAGTAATATGGATCATTTTGATTATATTTCTGGTCATACTATTCTTTCTATATAACCAGCTGGAAGATGAAGACTATTTACATTTAGGGACGAATGCTCCAATGCCTACAGAACTCCATCCCATCGTAGAAGAAAGAAAAAATATTCTAGTTGAACAAGTTTCCGATATTAACATTAACATCGTTATTACAGAAGAGATACGTACGTTTGAAGAGCAAGATCAATTATATGAACAAGGAAGAACGACTGACGGTAATATTGTAACAAATGCTAGAGGCGGTGAATCATATCATAACTATGGATTGGCGATTGATTATGCCCTGGAAAACGAAGCAGCCAAAATCATCTGGGACGTCCAATATGATGGCAATAATAACGGAAAGTCTGATTGGTTTGAAGTTGCTGACATTGCAAAGGAGTTAGGCTTTGAATGGGGTGGAGACTTTAGAAACTTTAGAGATTATCCCCACTTACAAATGACCTTTGACTTGAGTCTTCGCCAACTCCAAAGTGGTATTCGCCCTTCCTCTCAGTGAAAAGATAGCATTATAATTTCAAGTTACAACTTGGACAATACACCTAATTAAGTCTATAATCAATTTATATTTAATTAAAGAGGATGTTCAAAAATACACCTTTGGTATCGTTAAAATACACAATTAAAAGGTGTTTGATATTTTTAGGAGGAAAACTCATGGAAATAATAGGTATTCATCATGTATCTGCTATTACAAAAAACGCGAAAGATAATTTCCATTTTTATACAGAAGTCCTTGGTATGCGACTTGTTAAAAAAACGGTAAATCAGGACGATACATCAATGTATCACTTGTTTTATGCGGATGAAGCAGGGAATCCGGGTACCGATTTGACATTCTTTGAAATACCTAATGCAGGAGCCACACATCCAGGAGTTGGTAGCATATCATCAACTTCGCTACGTGTTCCGGATAACAAAGCATTGGAATATTGGCAGGAACGTTTAACCAACCATAATGTAGATCACGATGGTATTACAATGCAAGGAGAACGTAAAGTAATTCATTTCCGCGATCCAGAACAACAACGGTTGACACTCGTTTCTGATGAGAACAATAGTGGAGTTGCAGGTGGGAAGGTTTGGGATCGTAGTCCTGTTCCCATAGATAAAGGAATTATTGGCCTTGGACCTTCGAAATTAACTGTGCGTAAGCCTGAACCAACCGTGAACATATTAACTAAACTTTTGACATTCAAGCAGGTGGGCAGTTATCCCTCTGACATTGCTAATCAACCCGATATTCTTGTATTCTCAACTGGCGATGGTGGAACAGGTGCAGAGGTTCATCTGGAAGAAAGAAAAGACCTTCCTCAGGAGAGACCTGGACGCGGAAGTGTTCATCATGTGGCATTTCGTGTCAAAGATAGGGAAGAATTAACAAAATGGAAAGATCGCCTGGAAGAAATTCAACTGCCAAATTCCGGTATGGTAGACCGTTTTTACTTTAGATCCTTATATTTTAGAGATCCAAATGGAATAATGTTTGAACTTGCAACAGATGGCCCTGGTTTTGTAACCGATGAAGAATTTGAAGATCTCGGAGAATCCTTGGCACTACCTCCATACTTAGAAGGACAGCGCAAGAAAATTGAAGCAATCATCGAACCATTGGAGACAAAAAGATCGCACTAATAAAAAGTGCGATCTTTTTATCCAGGTAGGAAGGGATAAACTTTCTAATCTGCATAAATCCTACGGAGACTTCTCCGCCCATGCGCGGGGGTTTTGTCCCTAGTTTCCTATCGCCAAATCTGTGGCGCGGATCTCACCTTCCAAAAATTAGGTAGGATTACCTAACTGTTATTCTTGCTTTTTATTATCTCCATTTTCAATATCTTCCTCTTTATCGTTATCTGGTAATGAATCGACGGAATGCTTGTATCCGTAACCTTTTGACAAAGTAACAAGTGAAAGTGCGACAACCATTCCTACAAAAACCAATGATACTATGCCTACAGTTAAATAAGTCCCCATTAATTAAAACCCCACTTTGCTTCATCTATATGGATTATTCTTTATATATAGATTAAACCACAACTTCTACCTTTTCAATCGTTTTTAAATTCTCGTCATACTTCCTACACTGAATTTGGTGTATCCAAGAGCATTCGGCAATATTTCGGATTATCTTTCTGTTTCTTCGAGTCTATGTAGTTTAAACAAGGAATATGGAGGTAAATTGCAAGTTATCAAAAGATACAGAACTTGAAGGAAAATTTAAAATTCTATAACATTATCTTATGAATGTTGGAACCTTAATTCTTTCATTCTTTTTTTTCAGGCAATATACGGTGATATATACCTAGTAAAAAGTCACCAATAGAGAGAATTATAGTTTACACGCACTACAATACAAAGGGAGGTCTTTAGTTTTGAAAAAATTATTAATTACATTATTTTTCGCATCCATGCTCGTACTTCTAGCTGCTTGTGGATCTGACGAGGGTGATTCAAACGCTGAATCAGAATCCAGTGAAAGCGATAGCAAACTCGAAGAATTACAGGAAGCAGGTTCCGTTACGATTGGTTTTGCCAATGAAGAACCATATGCATATGAGAGAGATGGGGAACTGAAAGGGGCTTCGGTAGATATTGCACAAGCAGTATTTGCAGAGCTTGGTATTGAGGAAATGAATTCTCAACTGGCTGACTTCGGTCAATTAATCCCCGGTGTACAGGCAGGACAATTTGATGTTGTTACTGCTGGTATGGCGATTAATCCGGATCGTTGCGAAAATGCAGCATTCAGTGAACCAACGATGCAATATGGGGAAGGACTTATCGTTGAAGCTGGAAATCCACAAGGGTTAGAAAGCTATGAAGACATAGCAAATAATCCGGATGTATCAGTAATCGTTATGGAAGGTGCTACAGAAATTGAATTCTTGAAATCAGAAGGTGTTAGTGAGGATCAAATTCAAACCGCACCAGATATTCCAGCAACATTCTCTGCCGTACAATCTGGTCGTGCCGATGCGACAACAGGTACGGAAATGACAGTTAAGATGGCGTTAGAGTCAGCTAATACCGATGAGTTGGAATTCGTTGAATCATTTGAACAACCAGATATTCAGGGAGTGCCAAGTTTTGGTGCAGCAGCATTCAGTCTTGAAAATACCGAATTACGTGACGCTTACAACGAGAAACTAGCAGAATTGAAAGAAGACGGAACAATTTCTGAACTATTAGAAGCTAACGGTTTCAGTGGAGAAAGCAACTTTGTCCCTGTTGATACAATAACAACAGAACAAATTTGTAATGGTGAAGCGTAAACACTGAAATATTAACCATGAAATGATGACTCCATAGGGTTCGGTTCCCTCACCCAGGGGACTGACCCTATTTTTTTCAAGGTTAGAGAAATGATGCCTTACATAAACATTATATATAAACAATAAATTAATGAAGGAGTGATTACGATTAATGCGATAATTGAGATTGTACCACAACTCTCTAGGGGTCTGGGCATTACAATAAGTGTACTTCTTGCCTCAGCGGTCTTTGCTTATCTAATGGCATTTATTGCTGGATTATGCCGTCTTTCCAAAAACATTTTCATTCGAAAATTCACCGGTTTTTATGTTGAAGTATTTCGTGGAACCTCCTTAATTGTTCAGTTATTTTGGCTTTTCTACGCCGTCCCGATGCTCTTTGGAATAGAACTCGGTTCCAATTGGTGGATTGGTGTCATTGCAATCGGATTGAATTATGGTGCATACCTTTCAGAAGTTGTCCGTGGCTCGATTCTATCTGTAGCAAAAGGCCAAACGGAAGCTGCAACAGCTCTCAACATGTCAAGTTTTCAGCGGATGAGACTGATTATTTTCCCTCAAGCAGTACGTATGATGCTGCCTGAGTTCGGTAATTATACGATTCAAATATTAAAAGGTACGTCCTTAGTCTCCTTAATCGGTATGAACGACATCTTATATCATGGAGATATTATAAGAAGTTCCAATCTCTCACAAGCACCACTTGTCTATTTCCTAGTACTTGTTTTCTACTTTATCATTGCACTTCCATTGATTTGGTTAACAAGAAAAGGAGAAAGCATTTCCAAGAAAGGAGTTGCTAGCTAAAATGAATTCTACGTATTGGAGTTGGGATACATTTCTGGATGCCTTACCATTTGTCTTGCAAGGTTTAGGCTACACGGTTGGACTGACGATTGCATCCTATTTATTTGCTCTTCTATTTGGTTTTGTCTGGACATTCTTGCGCAGATTGCCAAATAAGGTATTTCACTTTGTTGTTACATGGATCATGGAATTCATTCGCTCGACACCTCCCCTCGTTCAGTTGTTTTTTATTTATTACGCATGGCCTATGATACCAGGGATTGGGGTAACCTTAAGCCCATTCACAAGTGCAGTAATCGGCCTAGGGATTCATTTCAGTACATATATAGGGGAAATCTATCGTTCTGGTATTGAAAGTGTTGATAAGGGTCAATGGGAAGCATCTAGAGCATTGAATTTTACGACAATTGATAAATGGAAAAAGGTCATTTTACCACAAGCATTACCACCCACTATTCCCATGCTTGGAAACTACTTTATTATTATGTTTAAAGAGGTGCCACTTGCATCAATAATAGGTGTCGCTGGTATAATGCTAATGGCTAACAGTTACGGCGCACAAAACTGGGCATACCTGGAGCCATTAACAATCGTTGGGATCATATTCTTATTACTAAGCTATCCATCTGCAGTCCTAATTAGAAAGTTAGAAATAAAAATGAATACGCGCTTTGACAAGAATGCGACTATAAAAGGTAATTAAAAAGGAGCAGTGATGTAATGACTGAACCAATAGTAAAATTTCAGGATGTTCATAAATCCTTTGGCGATACACAAGTCTTGAAAGGAATCAATTTGGATATTAATTCAGCAGAAAAAGTAGCAGTTATTGGACCAAGTGGTTCTGGGAAGACAACGATTATTCGGATGCTGATGACATTGGAAGAACCCACGTCTGGTGATATTATCGTTGGTGGTACCAACCTATGGAAAATGGAAAAGAAAGGTCAAATGGTTCGAGCAAATGAAAAACATTTAAGGGAAATACGTGGGGATATCGGCATGGTATTCCAGCACTTTAATCTTTTCCCACATATGACAATATTGGAAAACTGTATGACTGCACCAATTCATGTAAAAAAAGAAGCCAAGGAAGAAGTACGTGACCGTTCCATTCAGATGCTCGACAGGGTTGGACTAGGTGATAAACTAAATAACTATCCAAGTCAGCTTTCGGGTGGTCAAAAACAACGTGTTGCAATGGCTCGTGCATTGGTTATGCGCCCTAAAATTATGTTATTTGATGAAGTAACTTCTGCACTTGATCCAGAATTAGTTGGAGAAGTTCTTGAGGTCATCCGTGATATCGCCAAAAACGATGACATGGCAATGGTTCTTGTTACACATGAAATGGACTTTGCTCTGGATATAGCTGATAAGGTTCTGTTCCTTGATGAAGGTGTCATTGCTGAGCAAGGAACAGCAAGCCAAGTTATTGAACATTCGACAAATGAACGCTTGCAAGAATTCTTGCATCGGTTTAGGAAATAATTTTTGTTGCTTCACTTTCCCATGATGGGAGTGCATTTAGCTTATGCTTTTCCGCGAATTCGTGACTTTATTCCGCGCATATCATCTTTATTCCGCGTTTAGCAAAAATACGCTGTGGACACTCACGAAGAGTGTTCACAGCGTATTCGTTATTCTGCCTAATCTTCACCAATTATCTTAACTTCTCGCTCCAGATTGATATCAAATCGCTCTTTTACAGTATCTTGCACAAAATGAATGAGAGCAATGTATTCCTTTGCTGTCGCATTGTCTCTATTAACAATAAAGCCTGCATGTTTAAGCGACACCTGTGCACCACCAATCTGTTTACCTTGAAGCTCACTATCCTGGATCAATTTCCCAGCAAAATAGCCTGGCGGACGTTTAAACACACTTCCACAGGAGGGGTATTCAAGTGGCTGCTTTGTTTCACGGCGATTGGTCAAATCATCCATGATTCCCTTAATTGCATCATAATCCCCATGCTCGAGTGTGAAAGTCGCTTCCAGAACAATATAGCCATTATCAGGTATGTTACTCGTACGATAATCCAAATCCAACTGATCGGCAGTCAACGTTAGAATCTCACCTTCACGGTTAACTACGACAGTGCTTTTGAGAACATCTTTAATCTCGCCGCCATATGCACCAGCATTCATGAATAGGGCTCCACCAACAGATCCTGGTATTCCACAAGCAAATTCCAAGCCGGCAAGCTTCTCTTTCAGAGCTTCTCGGGAAACATCAATGATTCGCGCCCCGCTACCGGCAATCATCGTATTACCGACCGTCTTTATATCTGCGAGCTTTTGCAGATTCATTACAATCCCACGAATACCGCCATCTTTGACAATTAGGTTTGAACCATTTCCAAGCATGGTAAAAGCAATATTTTCTCGATTGGCTAATTTTATAATATCTTGTACTTGGTTGTAAGTCTCAGGTGTTACATAAAAATCGGCTTTCCCACCTAAACGAGTATACGTATGATCTTTTAAGAGCTCATTCATCATCACATTACTCTTCGCAGTTATCTGTATTAATTTATCGTACATATGATGATTCGTTAACACGCATATCATTCCTTTTAAAAAGTTATTCAAGTAGTAGTTGTCAAAAAGTTGCACAGATAGTGAAAAAAATCACCTAAATTTGGATGGTGATTTCTTTATCATTAATCTTTATCTATTGTAAGTTATTACCCATCATCTTGCCACAAAAAAGAATGTATCATTTTATCTACTTCTTTATTTTCATGTAATGCACTATGACCCAATTTTTCATTTTCAATCATAATCTCATGAAAGTTCCCTGACGGTATAATCATTCGTAATGCCTGCACACTTTTTGGGGTTGCGACCACATCTCCTGTACTCCCTATATTTAATACATCGATATCTGAAGGAAATGTACCTTCTCTCAACAGTTGAAGTGCAAGTGAGTCAGGTTTTAAATCTATTGCCGCTGGATCCCTGTGAAGCCTGAAATATTCTTCACTGTAAATTCCATCAAAAGGACTGCCGATAGTAATTAATTTATTTACTTTAGGATAATCGTTTCCTGCACTCTCAGTCGCATATTTCAAGGCTATTATACCACCCATGGAATGTCCTACTATATTTACGGACTCCATTTGATATTTTTCCTTCATATGATGAAGAACAGATGAAACCCATTCTGTACTATCCGCAAAATTTGCTCGGTTATTTTCAAGGATGATTTGAACAAAGGTTGGAGCATTCCTCCCTCTATTCAAATTATAATCACGTATTCTACCTTCTTTGGAAACGTAATAAACCAAGCCTTTATTTCCCCATCCATATTTTTTCTCGAAACGATGGAGCATTGATCCAAATGAATTCACTGTTCCTTTATAACCATGGATAAATACAGTTGGCTCCCCATAGTAAAATTCAGATTTCGTCTTATTTGGCATGTATAGGACGCCGACGACCCCAAAGACGAGCATAGATGTTGTCACCATAGTTATAATATGTTTGTTTCCCAAGAAGCAACCCTCATTTATACCGTTTTTTGCAAAGTTTTTTGTTTAAGAATAAACCATGTGAAATAAGAACCTGTTAAAAATAACAGTACTTTCACAATCAGTAAAGGTATGACAAATATGATTGTATAAAGCAAGGAAATCCATAATAAGGTTACCCCGATAATTTTAGCTTTCAATGGAATCCCTTTACCATTCCTATAGTTTAAAATATAGGAACCAAAATATTTATTCGTTATCAACCATGTATATAGTTTTTCAGAACTCCGAACATAACATGCCGCTGCCAACAGTAGCAGTGGAGTTGTTGGCAATAATGGGAGAAATATCCCTAAAACCCCAAAAAATAAGGAAATCGAACCTATTATAATTAAGAAAAGTTTTTTAATATAATTCATTAAATACACCGGCCTATTTACTAATGTACCATTAGTATACCATTTTGGAACATTTCTTAGAGGTGTAATAATCGAAAGTTCATATAAATTTCTTATTCGTTGGTTATTTTAATAATGTACGTATTGGATGAAATACCGGTTCACCATCTTGATATGTTGCGATATAGTTCAATCCTATCGATTGCAGTAATACCAATGACTCCGTAAATTGATATGCCAGTGTTGTTTCCACATGAGAGTCTGATCCGAGCGTGATAATTTCCCCACCGCATTCTTTATATAGCTTAAGAATATCTGTACTTGGCATACCGCTTTCAAGACCATACCTGAAGCCGGATGTATTTAACTCGATTCCCTTTCCTTCTGGGATGATTTCTTTAAAAATATCCCCTATGATGTCATGAAAGTTCTCTTTACTCTTCTCTTTTGTGTACCGTTTGACAAGATCAATATGCCCCAACACACTAAAATCCTTAAAGTCCTTTATGCATTCATATAGCTCCTGATAATATACCCCATAGGCTTCTTCCACCGTTTTCCCGTTGAAAAATTCCCCGGAGTGTAAATCTTTCCCCTCTGTTGCATGCATGGAACAGATAACAAAGTCGAATGTCTCTTCTTCCATAAACTTTTTATGCTTTGTCGCTAGATGTGGCTGCACCCCAATTTCCACACCCTTTTTGATGTGAATCTGTTGGTCATATTTCTCCTTCATTTCCTTTATTTTCCTATCATATTGATTTAAATCAAACTCAAATATCCAATCTTTATCGGGATAGTCATAATCAATATGCTCCGTAAAGCAAATCTCCTCCAGACCAATGTTAATAGCCTTTTCAATCGTTGTCTCCATAGCAGTATTACAATCGCTTGAAAACTTGCTGTGAATATGATAATCAAACATATTTTATATTCCCCTTCCGGTTGACTTTATTTCGTGATATTATTATAATACTAAATAACTTTACTTAGTTAAAGTGATAAAGCGATAAATTGATAAAGAGTTGTAAAAGGATGAACAACCTCTAAAAAGGAGTTTTATGAATGCAAAGATATGATACCGACACGAACAGAA
This sequence comes from Oceanobacillus rekensis, assembly GCF_002153375.1. Classification (GTDB taxonomy): domain Bacteria; phylum Bacillota; class Bacilli; order Bacillales; family Amphibacillaceae; genus Oceanobacillus; species Oceanobacillus rekensis. The sequence goes on along the minus strand of NZ_MTBQ01000006.1, from coordinate 177,167 downwards.
ACAAAAATGTGGAAGACTTTCAAATGCGAGATGAGTTAATTGCTACATTAAAAAATCGCTTTACTACATATGGCTATAGACAAGTACGGACTCAGACATTTGAATACTATGATATGTATTCCGATATTATCGGGACTGTAAATAAAGATGAAATGATCAAAGTCATTGATAATACCGGAGAAGTACTCGTTCTGCGTCCTGATGTTACTATCCCTATCACAAGAATAACAGCAGCAAATCAGAATTCCAATGACTTTAACCAGCGTTTATTTTACGTACTGGATGTATTCCGCCAGGCTGCAGGACTTCCTAATCAGAAAGAAAGCACACAGGCGGGAGTCGAATTTTTCGGTGAAAATACTCCAGAGGCAGACTCAGAAGTAATAATGCTGGCAGTCCATACATTAAAGGATCTCGGTTTCAAGAATTTCAAGATTGAAATTGGCCATGCAGGGTTCTTTAAGGAACTGGTTCAGCAGGCTGCTTTATCCGAGCAGGAATTAGACCATTTGCAAACACTCATTCAATCGAAAAATTTAGCGGAAATTGAACTTCTACTAAACGATTTACCGATTAAGAGGGAATTGAAAGCTGCTATCCAGTCCATTCCAATGTTATATGGCGAACCTGCTACTGTTATCCAGCAAGCAGAAAAAAGTATTTTAAGTAACCAAATGCAACTTGTCCTGCAAAATCTAATCGATGTTTATAAAGTTCTAGAAGATTACGGCGTAGAAGATTATATTGCTTTCAATCTGGGATTAATCAATAATATGAATTATTACTCGGGGGTTATTTTCCAAGGGTTTGTTGATAAAATTGGTCAACCCGTAGTAATGGGTGGCAGATATGACAATCTTGGTAAACAATTCGACAATGCAATGCCTGCTATCGGCTTTGCAATTGAAGTTGACCTCTTGCTGTTGGCTATCGAACAGCAAGGGAGAGCAACCTCTGGAGACCAGGCTATCGATGTCATCGTTTATTATACAAAAGAAAAGCAAAAGGAAGCTTTAACTGCAGCATCCGAACTGCGAAATAGAAACTACCAAGTCTTAACATTTTCTAGGGAGACTAGTAGCTTAAAAGAGCTAACTTCTAGACATATAGTAGTTTATGATACCAAGGAGAATACATTAATCAGTAATGACAAGAAGCAACCATTCTCTAAAATGAATGAGATGACGTCGTTGCTAGAGGATGTAAAGGGGGATTTATAATTGCAATCTATTACACTAGCACTAGCCAAAGGTCGCCCGGCCAAAAGCACGATTGATCTTCTGGAGAAAACAGGGATCCATTTTAAAGATTTTCATGAGAAAAGCAGGAAACTTGTATTCTATAATGATGACCGAACAATTAAACTCATTTTTGTGAAAGCAATCGATGTACCAACATATGTGGATAAAGGTGCAGCCGATATCGGTATTGTTGGTAAAGATAATATACTTGAATCACAGGCTGATGTGTATGAATTGTTAGACTTAGGCATTGGAAAATGTAAGTTTGCTGTAGCAGGAAAAGAGGAGCAAGCACTCGAACAGAGTCGGCATCTAACCATTGCAACTAAATATCCCAATATTGCTAAGAAACACTTTGATAAAAAAGGGCAATCCATTGAAGTCGTGAAACTAAATGGCTCCGTCGAATTGGCACCACTTATTGGTATGGCAGATTATATTGTCGATATCGTCGAGACAGGTAACACGCTTAAAGAAAATGGGCTGACAGTCTTGGAAGATATAGAACAGATCAGCACAAGATTGATTGTGAACAAGGCAAGCTTTGCTACAAAGTCTGCTGAAGTTCAGCAACTAATAAGTCAATTAAAATCCGCTTTGGAGTGATAATAAATGAAAATAGTAACAGCAGAGCAATTTACGAATGAAAGTAAGGATCAGGCTTCTATACTAAATAGTGAACAAGCACTGGATAATGCGGTTTTAGAAATAATCAAACAAGTACGTCTTGATGGTGACAATGCATTATTTCGTTATACAGAAAAATTTGACCGAACAAAATTAAGTTCATTAACCGTCTCAGAAGATGAATTTATAGAAGCAAGAGAATTGGTGGACAGTGAATTTCTTTCGGCGTTGAAACAGGCAAAAGAAAATATCGAATCTTTTCATATAGCACAAGTAGAACAATCCTGGTTTATGAATAAAGGACCAGGAATCATGCTTGGACAAAAGGTCACGCCGTTAGATCGAGTTGGTGTCTATATTCCAGGTGGTAAAGCTGCCTATCCGTCATCCGTTCTCATGGATGTTATCCCAGCCAAGATTGCTGGGGTTGAAGAAATTGTCATTACTACACCTCCACAGGCAAATGGAAAAATTAACCCATATGTACTTGTCGCTGCATCGGAAGTCGGTATTCGTACAATTTACAAAGTTGGGGGCGCACAGGCAATTGCTGCCTTGGCATATGGAACCGAAACGATCAAAAAAGTCGCAAAAATTGTTGGCCCCGGCAATGCCTATGTGGCTCGAGCAAAGAAATGGGTTTACGGCGATGTAGCCATTGATATGATTGCAGGTCCTAGTGAAATTTGCGTCGTAGCAGATGAAACAGCACCACCAAGCTATGTTGCCGCTGATTTACTTTCTCAAGCGGAACATGATGAATCTGCCAGTTCTATTTGTATAACAACAAGCAATACGTTAGCAGAGAAAATTAAATTAGAAGTAGAAAAACAAACTGCCGTACTGGAACGCAAGGAGATTATCGAGCAATCAATCAACCAAAACGGAAAGGTTATTGTCGTTTCTAACTTATCAGAGGCCTTCACAATCGTTAATGAAATTGCACCAGAACATTTACAATTGATGATTGAAAATCCTGGGGAGAATCTGCAGTATATCAAGAATGCAGGTGCGATATTCCTCGGTAATTATTCACCAGAGCCATTGGGTGACTATTTTGCAGGCCCAAATCATACATTACCAACGAATGGAACAGCAAAATTCGCCTCCCCACTCGGTGTCTATGATTTCATCAAGAAATCGAGCATCATCCATTATTCCAAAGAAGCAATTCAAACTGCCGCGGATCCAATAATCACGCTAGCAAATGTAGAAGGATTAACGGCACATGCAAATTCCATTCGAATCAGAAAGGATGAACCAAATGCGTAAAGCGGCAGTAAGCAGACAAACAGGCGAAACAGCAATTGAGCTTGATTTTACAATCGATGGTGACGGAAACTCTTCTATCGAAACAGGGGTTGGATTTTTTGACCATATGTTAACCTTAATGACAAAGCACGGTTTATTTAATCTAGATGTAAAATGTGATGGTGATCTGGAAGTCGATCAGCATCACTCGGTAGAAGACATTGGAATTGCTCTTGGACAGGCATTCAATGAAGCACTAGGTGATAAAAAAGGAATCACTCGATATGCGACGGTGACAACTCCAATGGATGAGGCATTATCAACCATTTCCTTGGATATCAGTGGACGTGCTTATTTTGTTTATCATGTTGAAGGATTAAAAGATAAGGTTGGTAATTTTGATACAGAACTAGTGGAGGAATTTTTCCAAGCCTTTGTGAGCAATGCAAAGGTAACCCTCCATATCAATCTTGAATATGGAAAAAATACGCATCACATGATTGAGTCCATTTTCAAAGGGTTTGGCCGGGTATTGGATCAAGCAACACAGAAAAACCCTCGAATGAAAGGTATTCCTTCAACAAAGGGGAGTCTATAATTAGAAAGGAGAACTTATATGATCGCAATTATCGATTACGGCGCGGGAAATATTAAGAGTTTACAATTTGCACTTGCTAAATTGAAGAAAGATTCTGTCGTGACCAATGATCCTCAAGTAATAAGGGATGCTTCTTCCATTATTCTTCCAGGTGTTGGAGCCTTCAAGGATGCCATGGTTGCCATCAATGAACAGAATTTGGCGGAAGTTATAAAACAGGAAGTCGCAGCCGGAAAGCCTATTCTCGGTATCTGTCTAGGAATGCAACTATTCTATGAAAGAAGTTATGAGGATGGTGACTGGGAAGGTCTTGGTTTACTTAAAGGAAATGCAAGCAAAATTAAAGAGAGTGTCAAGGTTCCACATATGGGTTGGAATACAATTACAAAGCATCAAGAAAATCCAATCACGAGAAATCTGCCAGATGATTTTTATGTTTATTTTGTGCATTCCTATGCAGTTGGGTCACTTGAAGAAGATTCACTTGTCGGCAGTACACAATACGGTGGAGTTGTTCCAGCAATCGTTCAGCAAGGCAATGTAACAGGCATGCAATTTCACCCTGAAAAAAGTGGTGATATTGGAATTAAACTACTACAAAACTATGGGGAGATGATTTCATGATTCTATTTCCAGCAATCGATATTCGCGGCGGGAAATGTGTCCGTCTAACACAAGGAGATTATAATAAAGAGAAAATCTACGGGGATTCACCTACAGCAATGGCTGCACAATGGCAGGGAAAAGGAGCGGAATTTATACATACGGTAGATCTTGACGGTGCTAAAACAGGGGATTCACTGAACCTTGATGCCATTAAGGAGATTGCCGCAAATACTAAAATTCCTGTACAGGTTGGTGGCGGAATCCGTTCACTGGATATTATAGAAGATTACCTATCTGCTGGTGTTTCACGCGTTATCATTGGGACAGCCGCCATTAACAACAAGCAATTTTTAAAAGAATCATTAGAAAAGTATGGTTCGAAAATTGCAGTTTCCATTGATGCCCGGAATGGCTACGTTGCAACAGATGGTTGGACAGAAACAAGTACAGTAAAAGCAATTGACCTAGTAGAAGAATTAGAAGCACTTGGAGTGGAGACGATTGTTTACACCGACATCCTAAAAGATGGAATGATGCAAGGACCAAACTTTGAAGAGCTCGCAACCATCAATAACGCTACAACAATGGATGTTATTGCATCTGGTGGGGTTTCAACAAAAGAAGACATTAGTAAACTTACTGCTCTTCAAATGTACGGAGCAATTATCGGCAAAGCCTTGTATGATGGAACATTGAAATTTGAAGAGTTAATAGATGGTGATCAATATGTTGGCTAAGCGAATTGTCCCTTGTTTAGATGTTGATAAAGGCCGTGTAGTAAAAGGGAAGAAGTTTCAGAATATCCAGGATGTTGCTGATCCTGTTGATTTAGCAAAACGATACAATGAAGCAGGTGCAGATGAACTTGTATTCTATGACATTACTGCATCAAATGAAGAACGAGATATTTTCCTCGATGTTGTAGAGAAAGTTGCAAAGGAAATCGCTATCCCCTTTACAGTTGGTGGAGGAATCCGCACGGTGGAAGATATTCATAAGGTACTCCGGTCTGGCGCAGATAAAGTATCGATTAATAGTGCAGCAGTAGCCAATCCCCAGCTTATCAAAGATGCTGCTCTCAAGTTTGGCAGTCAATGCATTGTATTATCTATTGATGCAAAAGAAGTAGCACCAAACAAATGGAATGTTTTTACGAACGGTGGACGTAACGATACTGGAATTGACGCCGTTGAATGGGCTAAACGCGGTGAACAACTTGGCGCCGGTGAACTTGTTATTAATGCAATGGATTCAGATGGTGAAAAAGATGGATATAATCTTGCATTGACTAAATTAATAGCTGAAACAGTGAATATTCCCGTTGTTGCAAGCGGTGGAGCGGGGAATAAAGAACATTTCAGCTCGGTATTAAAGGAAGGCGCCGACGCAGCACTTGCAGCTTCTGTCTTTCATTACAATGAGATAAAAATACCAGAATTAAAGAAATATCTACAGGAAGAAGACATCATTGTCAGGAGGGACAACTAATGGAAATAAATATCGAAAATCTACAATTTAATGAAGATGGACTAATCCCTGCAATTGTACAAGATGCTAACACAGGAAACGTCTTAACTTTAGCATATATGAATCAGGACGCTTTACTAAAAACAATCCAAACAAATGAAACATGGTTCTTCTCAAGAAAGCGGCAGGAACTTTGGAACAAAGGCGAAACATCTGGGAATAAGCAAAAAGTTAAAAAAGTAACCTTCGACTGTGATGCAGATGCACTCTTAGTACAAGTTGAGCCAGTAGGCCCAGCTTGCCACACAGGCGAAGAAACCTGCTTCCATAACGAACTATATACAAATGAAGTACCATCCCATGATATCGTCTACCAAGTTATGACAAGAATCAAAGATCGCCACCTTAATCCGGTTGATGGTGCATATACTTCTTATCTTTTTGAAAAAGGAATCGATAAAATTCTGAAAAAGGTTGGGGAAGAAACAACGGAGGTAGTCATTGGTGCGAAAAATAACGATAAACAAGAAACGACTAGTGAAATTTCCGACCTTACTTATCACACACTTGTATTAATGGAGATTATGGGAATTTCCCTAACAGATGTTAAAAATGAATTAATGAAAAGACATATAAAAAAGGAAGGTCAAAACCGTGAGTAAGTTTTGGAGTGAGGCTGCAAAGCGGTGCGAACCTTATGTGCCGGGGGAACAAATAAACAGAACAGATATTATCAAGTTGAATACGAATGAAAATCCGTATCCACCTTCCCAAATGGTAACAAAGGCAATTGTAGAGGGAACAAATCGAGGTTTGAATCTCTACCCTTCACCAACTGCTGATCAGCTGAAGGAAGAAATTGCTGCATTTAATGATTTGTCAAAAGACAATATTTTCGTCGGGAACGGCTCTGACGAAATATTGGCTCTTGCCTTTATGGCATTTTTTGATACAAACAGGAAGATAAAATATCCAAACATATCTTACAGTTTTTATCCTGTATATGCCAAACTTTTCAATATCCAGGCAGAACTGGTACCGCTTAACGATGATTTCACCATCCCTATTGAAAACTTCTTCCATTCTGAGGGTGGAGTTATCTTTCCAAATCCGAACGCACCTACAAGCATCTATTTAGGAATTGAAGCTGTAAAGGAAATCTTAGAAAATAACCCAAATCAAGTTGTCATTGTTGATGAAGCATATATTGACTTTGCATCCGATTCAGCTGTTTCCTTAGTAGACTCTTATGAAAATTTACTTGTTATCCAGACCATGTCCAAATCAAGATCACTAGCAGGGCTTCGAGTAGGATTTGCTTTAGGCCAACCAGAGCTTATTGAAGGACTGACACGTATCAAAGATTCTTTTAACTCCTATACACTTGATAGGTTGGCAATTACAGGAGCAATTGCTGCCGTAAAAGATGTGACTTACTTTAATGAGACAAGAGAAAAAATCATCCAAACGAGAGAATGGACGATAACAGAAATGAAAAGAAGAGGATTTTCTGTATTGCCTTCACAAGCAAATTTCATCTTTACAACACACCCTGAACAAAATGCCAGCCAATTGTATACCACTTTAAAAGAAAAAGGTATTTTGGTAAGGCATTTCAAGCAAAAATCCGTAGAGGACTATATTCGTATTACGATTGGCACGGATGAACAAATGAAGGAATTCTTTAAAGTCCTGGATGTTATCATATAAGTCCTATTATATAAAAGGCTGTTTACTAAAAGATTTATTGCTATTATCACAAAAACTATAAACCGCGAAGACTTAGTCTTATTTACTAGATGTGTGCTATTGCTGTCGTCCGGGATCGCTCCGGGCGGATGCGCACCTTAGGGCCTCAGCCCGAAGAGAAAACCACTCTGTGGGGGTCTTCTGGCTGAGGCCGCAGGAGTCACCACCCAGAGCGGTCGCCGAAGTTTCTTACCTTATATGCAGTTTTTTAAACTCTGCGATGCTAAAAGTCAAAATCATAAATCAAAGTACCATTTGAAAAGAGCATCGCCCTGGTATAGGCGATGCTCTTTTGGATTATAAGACAGTTTCTATCTCGGCGCCTTCTTTCAATTCTTCCACTTTGGCACGTAACTGCTCGCTTTGTTTTTCGTTTACAAGTATTTCTCTGATTTGTTCTTCCACTTCTTCTAATTCACCGATTTCCTCATTTTGCTCTTTCAATTGATCATAGTATTCCTGTATCTCTTCATCAGAGACTGTAGCATCAAATTCTTCTACATACTGAATCGTGAGCAAATCATCCATAAGCTGCTTTTTGAAATCTTCTTCTGTCATATTATACTGCTCAAGTAATGCAGCAAAGTCCTCTTCATTACCAGACTCTTTAATCGTATTCAATTCTTCTTGAGCTTCCTCTTCCGTAACTTCGATGCCCTTCGCTTCTGCATCCTGTTTAACTAGTGCTTGGTCAATTAGAATATCAACAGTTTGGTTTTTTATCATATTCAAATCACTTACATCTTGCCCATATTGATACATTGTTGATTTTACTTGACTGTAAATTGGGTTATAGTCAGTTCCATTAATTTCTTCTCCATTAACAATTGCTACGGAAGTGTCTTCTGCAAGCTTTTCCTCTTCGGTTATCTCTAGTTCCTGTTGCGCTTGTTCGGATGTAGTAGCTTCAGATTTTTTTTCACTTTCCTCTGTATCAGTGTCATCGTTACCGCAAGCAGCCAATGTGATCGCCACGGTAATTGTTATTAATAGCATTAAAAGCTTGTTCATGCATCTCCCTCATTTCTATTAAGTCTTCCTTCATTCAACCATAAACTCACATTCGATAGCAAGCCTAACAGCGAATCCACTTTCCAGGTCGACACACTGTCATGTAGACGTTTAGAGAGTATATTTACAATTGAATAACAAATGTAAAGGTTTTTTACTAACTTTTGCCGATAATTTATATAATAACGCAAAAGGCAATCAGCTTATGTGCTGATTGCCTTTTGGTAATAACCGATCGCTTCTGCTTTTGGCTTTATTCTAAACTTTCGTCAATTTCATTGATCATTTCTGAAACAGATATTAGTCCACCGCCAGAAAGATACCAGAAATCCGGATCCAAATAAATAATATTATCATTTTTATATGCTTTTGTGTTTTCAACTAGTTCATTTTCTACTAATTGTTTTGCAGAAGTATCTCCACCAACAGCTGCACTTCTATCTACTACATATAGTAGGTCAGGATCCTGCTCCATCACATATTCGAATGTTACATTCATCCCATGTGTTGACGCTTCAATCGAATCATCAACTGCCGGGACACCGAACACATCATGAATTAACCCAAAACGTGAACTTGGTCCATATGCACTGATTTTGTCATCATTTGCCAAAATAATAAGTGCGTTTCCCTCTGTAGTAGTTGCCTTTTCGTTAACTGCTGCAATGGATTCTTCAATTGCTGCCAATTCTGCATCAATCTCATCCTGAGCATCGTAAATTTCCCCAACAACTGACATATTTTCTTCAAATGTTTCCATATAATTGGCAGGATCTACACCAAGATGGATAGTTGGTGCAATTTCTGAAAGCTGATCATATAAAGGTGCCTGGCGATCAGAAATGATAATGACATCCGGGTTAATTTCTGAAATTTTTTCAAAGTCAGGTTCTTTTAGACTTCCAATATTTTCATACTCATCACTTGCATATTTTTCCAAATAAGCCGGAATGGTTCCTGATTGGGCAACCCCTGCAACTTCAACACCGATTTTATCCAATGTATCCAAAATACCAAAATCAAAGACAACAACATTTTCAGGATTCTTAGGAACTTCTGTTTCTCCAAGATCATGGGACACTGTAACAGTTTCATTTGACTCTGTATCTTCTCCTGCGTTTGTACCCTCATCGCTGTTATCATCTGATCCACAAGCAGCAATAAATAAAACCAATAGACTCATGGTGAGCATTAGCCAAAGTTTTTTCATAGTGATTACTCCCTTTTGTTAAAATTTATTATTAAAAATAACGAATGTTGTATAATTATGCATCAAATTCCGAACTACTATTCTTCAAACAAATGAGCAGCAATATTTTCAGCAAATGGGCTGTTCTATTTATTTTTTCCCGTCACATGTTGAGCGCTCAAAACATGCAGGATTTTATATTTGTTTTTTTTAAGCATAATCATTTACCAAATCATTTGAATAAGGTAAACTAGGGTTGTGTATCGCTCCTATAATGGCTGGTCAAATAACCAGTCCATTATAAGGGGCTTTTTTTTGCTTTCATTTTGTTGAACCTTAGCATTCTTTTATCTACATAATCACACAACATCGTTACTAGAAATAAACGCAAATACGTCTGTTATCAATTTCCTTGATGTCAATGTCCATATCATAGATATCTTTAAGCACACATTTATCAATGACATCACATGTGCGTCCCTGTTTGACAATCTTTCCATCTTTCAGGGCTACGATTTGGTCTGAGTAGCATGAAGCAAAGTTAATATCATGAATAACAAGTAGAATGGTTTTACCCATTTCATTAACCAGCTTACGCAATGTTTTCATAATCTGTACAGAATGGCGCATATCAAGGTTATTCAACGGCTCATCAAGTAAAATATACTCGGTGTCCTGAGCGATAACCATTGCAATATGTGCACGCTGACGTTGGCCGCCACTTAATTCATCCAAATATTTATCCTGTATGTCACGAAGTTCCATATAATCAATTGCTTCATCAATTTTCTCGTTATCCTCTTTCTTTAACTTACCTTGAGAATAAGGAAAACGTCCAAACGATACCAGTTCACGGATCGTTAATTTCAGATTGATTGCATTGGATTGTTTCAAAATAGAAATTTTCTTAGCTAGTTCATTATTTTTAGTATGCATAATATCCTGGCCATCAATTGTAATGGCACCATTATCTTTTGCTATTAGACGGCTAATCATGGAGATTAACGTACTTTTACCTGCACCATTTGGACCGATAAAAGAAGTAATAGTTCCTTTTGTAATTTCAAGGGAGACATCTTCAATTACGTTCTTTTTATTATATGATTTAAACACATTTTTCAAATCTACCATTTTTTATTCTCCTTTAACAAAAGATATATAAAGTACACGCCACCGACAAAGTTAATAATAACGCTGATTGTTGTATCAAATGTGAAAACTTTCTCTACAATGAATTGACCACCCAGCAGAGCAATCAAGCCTATAAAAATAGAGCTAAGTATAATATAAAAATGACGATAGGTCTTCATAAATTCATAAGCAAGGTTTACAACCAACAGACCAAGGAAAGTAATAGGACCGATCAGGGCTGTTGATACAGAGATTAATATTGCAACGATAATCAATAACCGTTTAACAACATAATCATATGGAACACCTAGGTTTATTGCCTCATCTTTCCCCAACGCTATGACATCCAAATATTTATAAAACCGAAAGAAATAGATCTTGACTGCTGCGATAATAATAATCGATAGATAAACCAAATCTGTATTTACATTGTTGATACTGGCAAACATCTGATCCTGTGCAACCATAAATTCGTTAGGGTCAATAAGTACCTGCATGAAATCTGTAAAACTTCCGAAGAATGTACCAAGTATCATCCCAATGAGAAGCAGGAAATAGATATTGTTCTTTTCACCTTTGAATAGAAAACGATATAAAAATAATGAAAATATGATCATAGCCCCAATTGATATAAGATAATTAATTTCACTAATCATCATGACAAGCGAATTAGCACCGAAAATAAAGATAATAAAGGTTTGAATCAGCATATAAAGGGAATCTAACCCAAGCACACTTGGTGTCAAAATCCTATTATTGGTAATTGTCATAAAAACAACTGTTGCAAACGCGATAGCCCCACCTGTGATGACAATGGCTACTACCTTAATTATTCTTCTTGGTAAGATATAGTCAATATTTCCGCTTAAATCATAAAAGATGTATAACAATGCTAGTAATAATGCGATTACGGCAAGGATAATTGTTTTCTTTTTATAACCCATATTTTTTTCTCCTTAATAATAGATAGATGAAGATTCCACTACCTATAACCCCAACGGTCAAGCTGATTGGAATTTCATAAGGATAAATAATAACTCTGCCGATAATATCGCAAAACAGTACAAATACTGCACCTAGCAATGCCGTATGTAACAATGACTTCTTCAAGTGGTCTCCCTGATAGATCGTCACAATGTTTGGTATGATCAGCCCAAGAAATGGAATAACACCAACAGATAGCACTACTGATGCAGTAACCAATGCACTGATAATCAATCCAAGATTGACTACTTGGCGATAATTAAGACCAAGGTTTTTCGAGAAATCTTCTCCCATACCCGCAATTGTAAATTTATCGGCATAAATATATGCCAAAATCAGGATGGGAACACTTACAAACATTAATTCATAATTTCCACTCATAATCATCGAGAAATCACCTTGCATCCAAGATGACATATTCTGGATAAGGTCATTCTGATATGCAAAAAAAGTAGAAATCGAACCGATAATATTCCCGAACATCAAACCAATTAAAGGAATAAATATGGCATCCTTAAATTTAATTTTCTCAAGGATTTTCATAAAGATAAATGTACCCAACAATGCAAAAACAAATGATACAAGCATTTTTTGTAACGGGCTGGCTGCAGTGAAAACCATCATGGAAACAAGAATTCCAAGCCTTGCAGCATCCAAAGTACCTGCAGTAGTTGGGGATACAAACTTATTCCGAGTTAATTGCTGCATAATCAAACCTACAATACTCATACTCATACCTGCAATAATGATGCTGAACAGACGTGGAATTCTACTTACGAGTAATACTTGTTGTTGTGCTTCAGTTAAATTAAATAAGTCCAGTGGTGATACATTAGAAACACCTATAAAAACAGATGCAAATGAAAAAACCACTAATGCTATAACTAAATACCTTATCTTCATAGACTGCCCTTCTCTACAATAAGCGCTGAGTTGTTGCTTAACAAAAAGAAAATCAGCGTCCTTCCTGTATCCCAAGAATTTATATAATTGAATAATACAGCGTAATTAATAATCATTATTATCTTTAAATAGTTCTAAATAAGAATGATATTCATTATCAATTAGCCTTCTAATTATTAGTATAACAGAATTATAGTTATCGTCAATAAGAACAAACGTATTTTTCAATATTATTTATTTATAAAGTGAAAATTCACATATTTAGTAAACTTACTGGCATTTTTTATATGAAAAAGACATATCGCGAGAATTTTTTCTTCGCGATATGTCTTTTTATTTGTCATTATTAACGTCGCAGCCATCATCCGTACAATAGGATGTTTCTGATTTCTTTGGATTCAGTGACTGCAAAACTGGTTTTTCTGCTTCTTCTTCCCATACTTTTAGCAGTACTTCTGAGAACACTTCAGGTGGTTGAGCTCCAGATACAGCATATTTTTCATTAAATACAAAGAAAGGTACTCCCTGTACTCCAATCTGACGCGCAGTATCAATATCTTCATTTACTCGATTTCTATATTTATCGGAATGTACTACTTTTCCAACTTCTTCTTTATCTAAACCTACTTCTCCAGCGAGTCGGATTAATGTATCATCGTCACTCATAAGTTCAGATTCGGTAAAATAGGCATATAGAAATCGTTCTGTGATTTCTTTTCCTTTATCTTGGTTTTCAGCATACTTTGCTACTCGGTGAGCATCAAAGGTATTCGCATATTTCATATCATCGAAATTATATGTCAGTCCCACACCGGCTGCCTGTTGGCCAACCTGCTGATTCATTTCTTTAACCTGTTCAAGAGGCATCCCCTTTAACTGGGAAAATGTTTCATAAAAGTCTTTTCCAGGTATATGCTTTGCAGTCGGATCAAGTTGGTAACTTTTATAAACAACTTCAATGTTTTCACGATGTGGAAACTGCTCGATAGCATTCTCCAACCTGCGTTTTCCAATATAACAGAACGGACATACAAAATCCGACCAAACTTCAATCTTCATCAAAAACACCCCTCATTTCTTGAAAATATTGTAGCACAAGAAAAGAACTCCTAAAAATTATCTGCCTACAAAATTAAAAGCGGAGCGGGCTTGCCAGGGATGAAGGGCATAGATAAGGACCCTAGATCACATGGTTTTCGTGCTCGGAATTTCCCTTATCTATGCCCATAGTCCCTAGCCCACGCGCAGATAGATGAAGCAAAAGCGGAGGCGACTGGTTAGGGGCGGACGCATAAGCAAGGGACCGTAAAGCTCATGATTTTCCGCGCTTGGAGTGTCCATTGCTTATGACGGCAGCTTCTAGGAGCCACAGCTAGATGAAGCAAAAGCGGAGCGACATAAAAATGACTACCCCTTAGAGTAGCCATAACTTTAATTATTATTATCTAATGATTGCTCATCCTCCACTGATCCATCCTGCTTGTATATCGTTAATGAAGTGCCTTTGTTCTTGGCAATTTCCTTGGCACGGTTAATTGCATCCTTTTTATTATCAAAAACCTCACTGGCCCGATCTGACCCACTTGATTTAACAGCCCAACCATCATCATGAGTTACAACTTCTTCCCCTTCTTCCATACGCTCTGGGTTACTGTCATACTTCTTTCCTTTCTTTGACCGCTGTGTTGGTTTACCATGCCTTCTGTAGTCCTCAATCTCATCTTTGCCAGCATTTCCCCGCCATTCCTTCGCCTGTTCAATAGCTATTGGGATTGCCTGGCCTTCTTTATAACCTTCATCCACCATCGCATTTGCAATATCAATAGCTTTCTTTTTCGTAACTTCATTTAAATTTTTCATTGAAGATGGATAATCATCAAGCGTCCACGGCATTTTATTACGCTCCTTGTTTTTGTTTATTAGTACCCTTAATAGTAGTTGTAAAAACCTATTTAGAAAATTACTTCCATCAAGGAAAAGGACTCTGCAAGTAATTATTGTTACTGCAGTTACTCGTCCCATCGAATAGAATTGTTTTTTTCTAGCATCACAGTTGAGATAAACTGCAAACTAATTAAAATTCTTCGGCGACCGCTCTGGGAAATACAATTCGCGCATCCTAAGGCGACTGGTGAGTCCCGTAGGAGTCTCCGTGTATTTCCAAGAGCTGGTTAGATGTTTACAAACTATTAACTGCATTAGTGATTGTAAAAAACCTCGTCACACTACATCACCAGTCCGGGTGAACGGAGGGCGGTGACTCCTGCGGGAATGCACGTGTCCGAAGACCCCGCAGAGTGGGTTTCTCTTCAGAGGGCTGAGGCCGTGCCCTAAGGTGCGCATCCGCCCGCAGCAATCCCGGACGGCGGGAAAAGCACAAGCAGTTACTTCGGGGATTATATATATTGCGAAAATAACTACAGTTCTTTTTATGGAGCGAGCAGTTTGGAGTCATATTTCTTAGAAAACAACAAAAAATCAGCTAAAGCCTATTCTTGGCTTTAGCTGTTTTCTTCCATTAAAGACTGTCCCATTACACTAACTCGATTTGTACTTCTTAACTCTTCCAGATTTTTTACACCAATACCAAACATCGCCATCTTCATTTCAAGTTCAATTTGTTCCATCATTTGCACAACTGAATCCTCTGATTCTGTAGCAGACTTGAGTAACTGACGAGCATAACCAATGATGTCCGCACCAATTGTAATTGCTTTTGCTGCGTCCACACCTGTTTTCATTCCACCACTTGCAACTAAAGGTACTTCCGGAAGTTTGCTGCGAACGGAAACAATACAGTCCTTCGTAGGGTTCCCCCAATTATTAAATGCTTCTGCTGCTGCTTTTTTCAGTGGGTCACGTGAACGGAGTTTCTCCACTTGACTCCAGGAAGTTCCACCCGCTCCAGCAACGTCAATATAGGCAATTCCAGCATTGTATAGCTTTTCAGCAACTTTCCCATCGATACCAAAGCCAACCTCTTTAACTCCAACGGGGACATCCAATGTTTTACAGACTTTTTCTATTTTTGGCAGCAGATTTTCAAAATTTAAGTCTCCACCATCCTGAACCGCTTCCTGCAAGCTATTTAAATGAAGCACAATCGAATCTGCACCTGTTTTTTCAATAATCCGTTGGCATTCTTCTGGTCCATAACCATAATTGAATTGTACCGCTCCGATATTGACGATTAATGGAGCAGTCGGTGCCTGATTACGAATTAAAAACGATTCTTTATGTTTGTCACTTTCCAGAAAAGCACGGGTCGATCCAATTGCAAGTGCCCAGCCTCTTTCTTCAGCAGCTAAGGCAAGGTTTTGATTAATCGTTGTTGCAAGTTCTGAACCACCAGTCATCGAACTGACTAGAAAAGGCGCCTTCAGTTTCTTATCTAAAAAGCTTGTTTCAAGTGAAATATCAGCAAAATTGATTTCCGGTAATGCATTATGTATGAAATTAATTCCTTCAAGACCAGTTGATTTATTTACACCTTCCACATTTCCAGTTAAGCAAAGACGGATATGCTCGGTTTTCCGTTGGTTAATTCCTTTTTCCATAGGTGGTACCTCCACTATATTAAAAATTTCGTTACCTTATAGTTTACTTGTTTAGCTACTGAAATGAAAGAAAGAGCTCTCCATAATCATTATGGTATATTTAGGTTATCTAGTCAGAATACAAGGGGGAGAAATATTGAAGGAAAAAGCAAAGGAATATGCATCAAAGGCACATAAAGGACAAACAAGGAAAAATTCAAATATGCCTTATATAACACATCCAATTCGTGTTGCTGAAAAACTGGAAAGTGAGGGATTCAGCGATGAATTAGTATGTGCTGGGTATCTGCACGATGTAGTAGAAGATACTCCAGTAGAGATAGAAGATATTCAAAAGGAGTTTGGCCTGGAAGTTGCTCGTATCGTTGCAGCACACACAGAAGATAAATCAAAATCCTGGTTAGAACGTAAGCAACATACAATAGATATAATAAAAGTTGCCCGTAAAGAAATCAAATATCTCATTATAGCTGATAAACTGGATAACTTACTTGGTCTTGAAATAGAATTGAAGGAGCATGGTGATGCTATTTGGAATAATTTCAATGCGGGGGCAAGCAGGCAGCAATGGTATAACGAATCCGTTGTTAAAAATATGTATGTTGGGCTGGATGCTGCTGATGCTCCAAACTATTTTAAAGAATATGAAGAAGTTGTAAATCGAGTGTTTGGACGAATTTAAACTATACCAATTTTTCAATTTACTAATTAAAAATAGTAAACCAGATGTAGTATTATTCCTGGTTTACTATTTACTCTTTTATTTTTTTCAGACGGTACACTTAGGAAGGACAGCTATAGTACTTTTCCATGATATAAATAACACTTCTTCGTATGATCATTTACCATACCTGTTGCCTGCATAAATGCATAGCAAATCGTTGGACCAACAAATTTAAAGCCACGCTTTTTTAAATCTTTGCTCATTTGCTCCGATTCCTTTGTAATTGCTGGTACATCTGCATGCAAATCCCAATCATTTTTAATTGGAGACCCGCCAACAAATCCCCATATATACTTGTCAAAGGATCCATACTCGTCCTGGATTCGCAAAAAGGCCAATGCATTCGTAATAACAGAATTTATTTTACTTTTGTTTCTAATAATACCCGGATTCTGCAGTAAACCTGCTACTTTATCCTCATTATAATGGATTATCTGATATGGATCGAAATAATCGAATGCTTCTCTATAACCATCTCTTCGTTTTAATACCGTAATCCAGCTCAATCCTGCCTGAGCACCTTCCAATGAAAGCATTTCGAATAATACTCTTTCATCATGGACAGGAACTCCCCACTCGTTATCATGATAATCTATATATATTTCATCAGACGTAACCCAATCACAGCGTTCTTTGTTCAATTTAATTCTCCTCTAATTCCACATCATTTTCTTCATATGAGATCCAGTCACTGAAGCTCCCTGGGTATAGTTTAACATTAGAAAATCCCGCTGCTTTTAATGCAAGGATATTCGGGCATGCAGACACACCCGACCCACAGGAAACAATGATTTCATCATCTTTGGATAAATTTGAGAAATGCTCTTGTAATGCTTCTCCTTTTCTCCATATGCCACCATCGGAAATCACATCTTTCCAATAATAATTTCTTGCCCCTGGAATGTGGCCTGCCTTGCTGTACATTGGCTCCCATTCTCCTAAGTACCTTTCTCTTGCCCGCGAATCAATTAGTACGGCAGCATTTGTTTTCAATTTCTCCTTTACTTCCAGCATTCCTACGATTCTTTTACTTTGGACTTTAGCATGGTATTCCTTTGCTTCCAATCTCGTAAGTTCATCTGTTACTCCATTTCCTGCCTGCACCCAACCATTATACCCACCTTCTAGAATATACACTTTTTCATGACCAATCGTCTCAAGTAGCCACCATAACCGGGCAGCAAACATTTCGTTTCCCTGATCATAGATAACGACAGTTGTATGATTATCGATTCCTATATTTCCAATCTTTGCTGTAAACAGTTTCAAATCTGGAAGTGGATGTCCGCCTCCATGCTTCTCTACTCTGCCTGATAAATCTTTATTAAGGTCCATATAAACAGCTCCAGGCAAATGGTCTTTCAGGTATAACTTTCTTCCAGCATCCTGGTCGTCCAGTTGAAATCTTACATCAATAATCACAGTATTGTTTTGATTATTTTCCATCCGATTTTTTAACCGGTTAACACTAATTAGATTCGTCATTATAACCCTCCAGTAATTTGCTTATATAATATTCATCTACAAATCTACCATTCATGTATAACGATTTTTTTTCACACCTTCTATTTCAAACCCTGACTTCTCATACAATTTTACACCTGCTAGATTTTCCTTCATTACAGTTAATTCTAGTCGACGAATCCTTTGATTAGAAGCCCAATTATCCAATGCTTTAAATAATAATGTTCCAATGCCAATCCCTTGATATTCCTGTAGTATCCCAATCACTAT
Source organism: Oceanobacillus rekensis (assembly GCF_002153375.1). Taxonomy (GTDB): domain Bacteria; phylum Bacillota; class Bacilli; order Bacillales; family Amphibacillaceae; genus Oceanobacillus; species Oceanobacillus rekensis. Next base: position 158,395 of record NZ_MTBQ01000006.1, on the reverse strand, counting down.
ATATGCACAATGTTTATTTTTCTTTGTATTCCCTCCAACAGCAAAAAGATAACCAACCATTCGTCCACCCTTTATTGCAATTAGAATGGTGGAATTATCTGATTTTGAAAGTGATTTTATTATTTCATATTTTTTTTTCAACTGAAATTATTCTTTCCCCTACTTCATAAAGCATATAAGGACTTTCAGACTCAACTTGCTTGATAAGCATAGCAAGTTCTCCTGCATCATCAAGTACTGCCTGCCTAATCATTCCCCCACCCCTGTCTTTACCTTTGGCTGTTTTTAAAATATTGGAACTGCTGTTACATATGCCACTGAAAAGTTTTGGGACTACACACTGCTCGTTCCATCGAAACAAATTGTTGCCTTTTTCACAGAATATAAACTTGCTGCGACGTAGGATAAGCAATTTCGGCGATCTGCTTTGAGAAATACACTGGGCGGTGACTCCTGCGGGAAAAGCACATACTTAGAGATATCAATCAGTAGTTACGTCACAGTTTATATCAACGAAAATTAAAAGTAATAAAACTTACGAAAAGGACCTTCCTAATAATATAATTTCGACAAAAATTATCTGAATCCTCTTCCCAATTATTTCGGGTTCCGTTATATACTATGGTAAAATAAAATAAAACCGATAAAAAGGGTGACAGATAATGAAAGAAGAAATTATTGAACGTTTTATCAGATACATTAAAATTGATACACAATCAAATGAAGATTCTAATGTAACACCTTCAACTCCAGGTCAGTGGGATCTTATTAACGTTTTAACAGATGAGTTAAAGCATATCGGAATGGAAGAGGTAGAGGCTGATGCCAATGGATATTTGATGGCTACACTTCCTTCCAATACGGATAAGGAAGTCCCGACAATTGGATTCCTCGCACATGTAGATACTGCGACAGACTTTACTGGAAAGAATGTTAACCCACAAATTGTAAAAGATTACGATGGATTTGATTTAATACTTAATCAAGAACTTAATATCGTCTTATCTGCAAATGACTTCCCTGAGCTTCCAAACTATAAAGGGCATACATTAATCACGACAGATGGAACAACATTGCTGGGTGCAGATAACAAAGCAGGAATCGCCGAAATTATGACTGCCATGAACTATCTGATTCAACATCCCGAAATCAAACACGGGAAAGTCCGGATTGCCTTTACACCAGATGAGGAAATTGGGCGTGGACCACATAAGTTTGACGTCGATCGCTTTGATGCTGCATACGCATATACAATTGACGGCGGGCCACTTGGTGAATTACAATATGAAAGTTTTAATGCAGCTGCAGCAAAAGTAACCTTTAAAGGAAATAGCGTGCATCCCGGTACAGCCAAAAACAAAATGGTAAACTCTAGCGTTTTAGCAGCTGAATTCATTAACAAGTTCCCACATGATGAATCACCAGAACAAACAGAGGGCTATGAGGGCTTCTATCATCTTATTTCGATCAACGGCGATGTAGAAAACACAATGGTTTACTATATTATCCGTGATCATGATAGAAATAAATTTGAAGAAAGAAAAACTATAATGGAAAAATTCGTACAGGAAATGAAAGAGAAGCACGGTGATTCTGCGGTTGAATTAAATATGACCGACCAATATTACAACATGCGGGAAAAAATCGAGCCTGTTAAAGAAATCGTAGACATTACAAGTCAAGCGATGAAGAACTTAAATATTAAACCAATAATTGAACCAATTCGTGGGGGAACGGACGGTTCACAGCTTTCCTATATGGGGTTACCGACACCAAATATTTTTACAGGTGGAGAAAACTTCCACGGGAAATATGAATATATATCTGCCAGCAACATGGAAAAGGCAACAAATGTAATTGTTGAAATCTGCAAATTGTTTGAGGCAAAATAATCTTTTCCAAAAGTCAGATCCAACTCTGTTGGATCTGACTTCCTATTTTGCACGACAAAAAGATTCCCCCTCTCGCGTTTCAATATAATATATAAAAAAATTACTCTATCATTCTCAAAGAAACCTTTCTTTGAGAAGTTTTTCAACTTTCCGAATGAATTTTATTTTACCAGACTACTGTTCGATTATACTCATATATGAGAAAATGATATGTAGATACACTTCTTTTATTATTTTAAAATCATAAATTGTAATAAAGCAGATTTCCAAGGAGATAATGATTATGTTTAAAAAAGCTATAGTTGCATGTATAACCATATCGATATTGTTTGTCATGTCAGCATGTTCGGCCTTTGATCAAACGTTTGATCAATCCAATGAACCCCCTTCAAACGCAAATTCCGAATCCGAAAAAGATGGACAGGTATCAGAAAACGACTCCCAGCAGGATATTTCAATTCCGGAAGAATCATTGCAAAAGAAAGATAAAGGTGACCAAGTATTGCAATTGCAAAGCACCTTAAATCAGATTGGCTATGATTTGACCGAGAATGGGGAATTTGATGATGCAACCACATGGGCTGTAACCGACTTTCAATTACAGCAAGATTCACTATTAGCTTCCGGTATTTATAACGAGTCAACAAAAACAGCATTAAAAGATGCAGTTGAGAATAACATAGAAATCGTTGCTGGATCTGGCCTACCACAGGAAGTGGAACCCGCCATTACTGATTCCGGTACACCAGTTATTGCGAATCCTTATGATCAACTTGTACTCGTTAATAAACAACATGCCCTTCCGGCTGATTATATGCCTCGGGATCTTGTTATTCCAGATGTACGTTTCCCATTTACAGAAGATTTACCAAAGAAACAAATGCGTAAAGAAGCAGCGACGGCATTGGAAGAGCTATTTATCGCAGCAGATGGAGCGGGGCTTGAATTATTTGCTCAATCTGGCTTCCGCTCCTACGAAAGACAAGATGCGATTTTCGCCTCCAATTCCCTTGAACACGGCGAAGAAGAGGCAAATATATTCAGTGCCCGTCCTGGAGAAAGCGAGCATCAAACAGGCCTTACAATGGATGTCACCAGTCCGAAAGTGAATTTTGAGTTGATTACTGAATTTGGTGAGACGGAAGAAGGAAAATGGATACAGGGAAATGCTGCGGAATATGGATTTATTATCCGCTTCCCAGAAGGAAAAGAAGAGATTACTAAATATCAATATGAACCATGGCATCTTCGCTTTGTAGGTAAAAAAGCAGCAAGTGAAATCATGTCCCAAGACATTACATTGGAAGAATATCTGAAAGTATCCGAATAGCAAACAATTATCCTGTTCATATAGAGCAGGATTTTCTACATTCTATAGCTTTTTGAAAGATCATTCTAAGTGTCACTAAACCTTTCCCCTTTTAGAATTTGGGTATTAGCTAAATTGTCTAATGATTAATTTACTCAGGAAATGGGAATTCACTCTGTATGCACATGAGGGGGAAATAATACGTCCGGTGCATTTCTTAAAATAGAGGGTGGTGGTACCATGTTCGGCTTTGTAGACTTTTTAATTTTAGCAATGTCTGTGTTTATTATTTTGCCTATTGTATCGCTTTTTAGGGAACTGGGGTATTTGATTGCCGGAAAAATATTCGGTGTTAAAAAGGCAACCATTACAATTGGCTCAGGTCCTAAACTGCTGCGATTTGGAATGTTTGAAGTACGGCGTTTTTATTTCATGTACAGCTGGTGTCATTATGATTCGCTGGAAAGAGATTCAAAAATTGCTCATATATTTATTTATGCTTCTCCTATCCTTTCCAATTTGTTTATAGCACTCGGAATTAATGCACTTTTGGCAAATGACTTACTGGAATATGAAACTTTCTGGAATCAATTTATTTTTTACGCCTTTTACTTTATGTTATTTGACGCAATTCCCATGTATTATCCGGATGGGCAGCCAAGCAATGGGAGAGTGATCTATGATTTAATACGCTATGGGAAACGCAGTGACTTCAGTCGGGAAGACCCCCAAATGGATGTACCGTCTAAATCGGATGAGGAAGAATGAATGCAACCTATTCCCTGAAGAATGGAGGTAAAAGAAGGAATCATGCTTTAAATATTCTCCGATTGACTTGCCTTCTCAGTTAAGGTTGCATCAATTTGTTTATCCAATGCCTGGATACGTTCGAGGGCAACATGGTCCTCTATCTTTTTATAATGATGATTTCCACCATTTTCCTCATCCGCTTCATCTGCCAGTGCTACAACTTGCTGTAAAGGTTTTAACTTCAACTCACCTTTTGGCAGATAGGAGTCTGTATGGAGCAAAATGGCAACTGCTATTTCCTTGGCAGCATGACGGTCCTCTCCAATACGGATAAGCAGTTTATGGGCCCTGCTTGCACCTTTTATTGCATGAATATCATTTTCTTTATAAAGATCATAATCCCATTCACCATCCCGATACCATGTATAATGTCCGATATCATGAAGCAGTGCAGCCTTGACAGCATGGTCAGGATTTACCTCATACCGTTTGGAAAATAAATAAGCATATTCTGCAACAGCAATTGCATGGGCAACACCTGATCTTTCTAAATATTTCTGTGTAATAGGATGTGTAAAAACCTGCTCAAGTGTCACTCTTCTCATCAAATCTCTCCTCTCCTGTCAATTATATTTCATTAATAAACTCTTGCAATGATATCCGAAATTATTCCTCTCTTCCTAATCTAAATTTTAATGAATATAGCATAAATCGTACTCATATACAATAGTTACCTTTATGGAATTAGTTCAAACACTAAATCGCAAACTAGAACGGCTTTAAAATCATAAGCGCAATAACAATAAGAAAAATTATATTTTCAATTCGTTCAAAAAAGAAAAGCTTATGAGATAGTATATGATAATTTTCTGGAATTTCTTCACCTTTATACTCTTTTAAAAGCCTTTTAATTGGCTTGAACCGTGGTGATAACACCAATGGACCGAATGCCAAAGCGCCTAGAAATTAAGCAAGACTCATCCAATACCATCGTGAAAATATGAAGCCGGTTTCGAATTTGGTATGCATGTCTAAGCTCTGTCATATTATTGGCCTTTTTTACAGTTATAATCATTACAAAACCAGGACCCATTCCTAGTATTGCTGACAATATATGAATAAATACAAGTAGTTCATAAAACGTCATCAAGTACCCTCCTCATATATAATCATATACATTTTGAACTATTTGGTTGTGATATTCATCACAAAAACGTGAAATTTTCGAACAAAAAAAGCACAGAAATACTTCTTCTGCGCTTTTAAGTAATTTATAAACCTTTGATTAAATGCTCTGTTATTTTTTCATCTTTTGTACATCGATAATAACGATTCTCTTCAACATCGACCAATGCCAGTGCAGCTACATCATCATCAAATGTTCCATTACCTAAATCACTTTGGATAAACTGACCATCAACATGTACGGTTGTATAAGGGTTATGTCCACGATATATGTATTTCCCACCTGCCCAGGTCTTGAGAAGCTTTTCATCAATTTCCAACAGTTCTTTTTGGTTAACCCAAACAATATCTCTTGGCTGGCTTTCTTGATTTGCTCCAATATTCACACCTGCATGCGTATAAATGGCATGTTCATCCTCAAAAATAAGGGGTAACTTTTCCAGCCAAGAAGCATATTCTTCAGCAGCATCCCATCCCTTTTCAGTTCCAAACACTTTCTTAAAGCTATTTATCGTATCATCTCCACCGAATTCCATCCACATTGGGGAAAGCTCATTCATAAACCAAATCATCATTTCCTCATGATTTCCAATGAGTATATGGATTTTATCCGGATATGCATCATGGTGCTTTTTGGCCCATTGCAACATCTCTGCACTTTCTGGCCCACGGTTAATCATATCTCCACCAATAATCAGCTGATCCTCTTCCGGGTTGAAATGAACATAATTAATTAATGATAAAAATGATTTGTAATCACCATGAATGTCACAAATATAATACGTTCTCATATTCTTTTCTCCTTTTTGTACCATCGGTTCTTTTTCTTCGTAGTCGTGTACTTATTTTATCCCTGAAGAAAAAACTTGTAAAGTTGTTTTTATATCTCAGACAATTTATAGCAAGTGATTGCATTCAAATGTTTAATCCGATACAATCTAATTGAGAATAATTTTCAGTTAAAAATAAATAATCTAGGGGTGTATCATGCAGAAATCAGAACTGGCAAGAGTCATTCGTGAAAGAAGAGCAATCAAAAAGGGATATAATAATAAAAAAGTTACAGAAGAAAAGGTTCTTGAATTATTAGAAGATGCAATTTGGGCACCGACCCATGGATTGAGGCAGCCATGGAGATTTCTTTTTGTTGATGAAGACCAACTAGCTGACTTTGCTAAAACAATAGCATCTACGTATCCGGAGGAAAGACAAAAAAACCGAGAAGATTATTTAAATGAGCCGAACGCAATACTTGTTGTTATTATGGACGAACCCGAAGTTCCAAAGCAATGGGAAGATAATTATGGTGCAACCGCATCCTTAATCCAGAACTTCTGGCTGCTTGCCTGGGAGGAAAAACTTGGTGTTGTCTGGAAAACAAATCCCCATAATTACGATCCAAAGGTGAAGGAATTACTTCATATACAGGAAGACGAAAAAATCATTGGTTTCCTTCATCTTGGCTATTTTGATGAGCAACCAGCAACAAATGAAAGAATCTCTGTAAAAGATAAATTCACGACTTTTAAATCTTAGTGTATAGTTAGATGGCATGGATCGATAAAACCTTTTCCATGCCACCATTTTTATTTTCCTCGTCTTCTTTTCGCTTCCTCATAATCCTTTTCTGAAATTTCTCCTCGATCCAACTTTTCCTTCATAATAGCTAATGAATCTTTTGCATTGGATTTCGTTGTGCCTGCTCGAAACTTGATTAAAATAATGATAATAACGATAAAAATAATCGCGGAAATAACCAATCTTACATTAAATTCGATAGGCATTATTTTATCACCTCACCTTACAAATTATCTTCCCCATTGGAAACCTATTTAATCTGTTTTTTTAAGAAACACAAAAATTAGTCTGAATTATTTTATAAAATACGCTTGACATTCTAATTCAATTATCTTAATATTAGTTTTAATAAATTAATTATTCAAGCGTTGATGAAGAGTAGTAATTTATTGGGACACCATAGAGAACTGGTGGATTGGTGCAAACCAGTGTGATTCCAATAGATGAATGGACTTCTGAGCTTCCAAACCGAACCAATCAATTATTTGCAGTAGGCTTTGGCGAACAGGTCTCATCGTTATACGAGACGAATATCAAGCAATTATGCTTGATATTGCTAAAGTGAGCTGTTTTCAGCTAATAAAGGTGGTACCACGGTCCCTCGTCCTTTTCGGATAGAGGGGCCTTTTTGTATTCTCAGAGCTATCATATAAAAATTTAATAACAAAAATCGTTAAGTAAGATTAGTAAACAATATCTAAACGCGTTGCAGAGAGCTGGTGATGGTGGAATTCCAGCACGCGGGTAATTGTTGAATGGACTTACGAGAGGTTTTCTTAATTAGCCATCACTACTGGCTTTAGTAGGAAAATACGGGTTTCCGCCGTTATACGGATAGGATATCGATTTACATGCAAGTTAAATGCAGTGAATCCGTATCTGAACAAGATGAAAAGATTACTCTTTTCAAGTGAGGTGGCACCGCGTTACATACGTCCTCTATAAGCACATACGTTTTGTGTTTATAGGGGGCTTTTTTTATTTCTTCAAAAACATACAGAGGAGTGTGAAAGATGCCTAAGACAGATAAAGCCTTCCATTATTCAAAAATGGCTGCAAACGATTTAACCCCTATACAGGTTCTTAAAAATTTCTCGGGCAGAAAAAAATTCTTGCTGGAAAGTACCTTTCAACATGAGCAAAAAGGGAAATTCTCATTTTTAGGAATGAATCCTTATGAGGAAATTATCGGGCATGGTGATCAAACAACCATTATTAATCTGGAAACAGAGAAAACGGAATCAATAAAAGAGAATGCTCTCATTTATCTTAAAAGTCACTTACCAATGAGAGATATCGATTTACCATTACCTTTTTTTGGTGGTGCGGTTGGATATATCGGTTATGATTCCATCCAACAATTTGAGAATATTGGTAACCCATTGCCAGATGTATTGGATATGCCTGATCTTCATTTCATGGTTTATAAAGATGTCATTGTTTTTGATCATACCAATAACGACATTTATCTAATTGCTGTGAATACGGACAATCAAGCTGAAAATATGCTAGAGGCAAGAGTAGAGAAGCTGAAAGAATCACTAACTAGCAATGAAAATCCGAGTGATATTGATTTTAAAAGCATCCACTTTGAATCGGAAACAACAGAAGAAAGCTTTAAAGAGAAAGTTAATATTGCTAAGGAATATATCAAACAGGGTGATATTTTTCAGGTGGTACTATCCCAGCGGATGACCGCCAAAATCCATGAACATCCAAGTTTTCCTTTTTCTTTTTATCAAAAGCTAAGAAAGGCGAATCCTTCTCCATATATGTTTTACATTGACTTTGAGGATTATTTGATTCTTGGGGCATCTCCAGAAAGTTTAGTTCAGACTACTGGGAGAGAAATTGTTACGAATCCGATTGCAGGAACACGGCCCCGCGGTAGAACTGCAGCAGAAGACGAAAAGTTTAAGAATGAACTGCTTTCCGATGAAAAGGAAATCGCTGAACATCGCATGCTCGTTGATCTTAGCAGAAATGATATTGGGCGTGTATGCGAGATTAATAGTATTACCGTTCCAACCTATATGAAAGTGGAGAGATACCAACATGTGATGCATATCGTTTCTGAAGTTAAAGGAAAATTGAAGGACGATTTATCAGGTATCGATGCATTGATCACCTGTCTTCCAGCGGGAACTGTCTCTGGTGCACCTAAGATAAGGGCCATGCAGATTATCAATAATCTGGAAGAAAAGAAGCGTGGTGCATATGGTGGAGGGATTGGCTACATTAATTTTAATCATGATTTAAATATTGCACTTACAATACGTTCACTTATTATAAAAAATAATATTGCCCATATACAAGCAGGTGCTGGAATTGTTTTTGATTCGGTTCCTGAAAATGAATATCAAGAAACATTGAATAAGGCCAGATCTTTAATGGAGGTGCAGCAACTTGATCCTATTAATTGATAACTATGATTCTTTCACCTATAACCTCTTTCAATATGTTTCCGAACACAATGTTGACGTGATGGTTGTCAGAAACGACAAAATTACTATAACCGAAGTCGAACAACTAAATCCTGAAGCAATCATTATCTCACCGGGTCCTGGATTACCAGACAAAGCTGGCATTTGTGTCGAAGCTGTCCAGAGATTCTATAAATCCATACCAATATTGGGAGTATGTCTTGGACATCAGGTAATTGGGGTAGCTCTTGGCGGTAGAGTAAGACCAGCAAGACAAATCAAACATGGCAAAACTTCACTTGTATCGCATAACGAAACTGAGATATTCAAAAATCTGCAAACTCCTGCAGAAGTCATGCGCTACCATTCATATGTAATCGATCATGAAGGGTTTCCAAATGATTTGGAAATTGCTGCAGTTTCGATTGATGATAACGAGATCATGGCTATCAAACATGATGAATATCCAATTTACGGCATGCAGTTTCACCCAGAATCAATTGGTAGCCCCTCTGGAAAACAAATGATCAAAAATTTCTTAAACGGGATAGGAAAGGAGATAGTTACAAATGAAACAGTATCTTAAAAAAGTAATCAATGGTGAAAATTTAACAGTGGAAGAAATGAAGGCTGCAACAAATTATTGCTTTACGGATGAAGTAACAGAGTCCCAAATTGCCGCATTACTGACGGCTCTTCAGGCAAAAGGTGAAACAGCAGATGAGATTACCGGACTTGTTGAAGTCATTCGAGAGAAATCATCATTCCAAACGATTCCAATACCGGGTGCCATCGATAACTGTGGTACAGGTGGTGACCAATCAAACAGTTTCAATATTAGCACAACCTCTGCATTTGTAATGGCTGGTGCTGGAATCACGGTTGCAAAGCATGGTAACCGAAGTATTTCAAGTAAAACTGGTAGTGCCGATGTGCTAGAACATTTAGGTGTCTCCCTTTCATTTTCAAAAGAACATGTCGAGGAAATGTTGATTGAAAATAAGATTGCTTTTCTATTCGCACCACATGTTCATGAAGCACTTAAACCATTTTCAATCGTACGCAAAAACTTGGGATTGCCTACGATTTTTAATCCCATTGGTCCACTAACAAATCCAATTGAACTTGATACACAATTAATAGGTGTTTACCGAAAAGACTTGCTCCCTGTGATTGCTGCATCCTTGAAAAAGCTGAACAGACGTCGTGCTGTCGTTGTTACAGGTGCTGGTTCCATGGATGAGGCATCCCTAGCAGGCTCTAACGATTTAATTATTCTTGAAAATGGTGAGCTTAAATCCATAAGTCTCCACCCTGAAGAAGTTGGTTTACCAGTGTATTCGAATGATTCGATTCGCGGTGGCGATTCAAAGGAAAATGCAGAGATTCTGATGTCCGTCTTAAAAGGAAAACAAGGAGCTTATTTTGATACTGTGTTATTAAATGCAGGACTCGGAATATATACCAATGGCAAAGCAGCTACCATAAAGGATGGAATCAATCTAGCTCGAGAAAGTATTCTTTCAGGTGCAGCATTAGAAAGATTAGAACGTCTTGTAGACTTTAGCAGTAAAATTCCAAGTGAGGTGTATTAAATGACAATCCTAGATAAGATTTTAACAGAAAAGGCAAAAGAAATTATCGGACTAATCAACATTCCATTATTAGAGGGGTCCCAAAAATCCGTTCCCACTTTTAAAAGCAAGGTAGCTTCATCTCCCAATATGAATATTATTGCGGAAATCAAACGCTCCTCCCCTTCCAAAGGAGCAATCGATATGGAAGTCGACCCGATCGAACAAGCAAAGCAATATGAAAAATCTGGCGCGGCAGCAATTTCTGTACTTACAGACGAAACTTTTTTTAACGGTTCTATGAAAGACCTCCAAGCAGTCCGTTGTGCGGTGGATATCCCTGTTCTATGTAAAGATTTTATGATCGACACCATTCAAATTGATCATGCTAAGGCTGCTGGGGCCAACATTATATTGCTTATTGTTGCTGCATTATCAGATGAACAATTTAAGAAGCTCTATAATTACGCAAGAACACTGGAATTGGAAATTCTAGTTGAAGTTCATAATGAAGAGGAAATGAAGCGTGCTCTTGAAGTAAATCCAGAAATCATCGGAATCAATAATCGGAACTTAAAAACGTTTGAAGTGGATTTAAAAATAACGGAGGAACTTGCACACATGGTAACAAATCCTGAAACCATTCTAATCAGTGAAAGTGGAATGAAAACAAATCATGATGTAAAGCGTGTAGCCGATGTTGGTGCAGCAGCAATCCTTGTAGGTGAAACACTTATGCGATCAGCTAACGTGGAAGAAACCTTCGGGCAGTTGCAGATCCCCTTACCTATAAAAGGAGAAAAAATCAATGCTCGTTAAGATTTGCGGGATAACATCTAAGGAAGCAGCCCATGCGGCAGTAAAAAGCGGGGCTGATTTCATCGGGTTTGTTTTTGCCCATAGTAAGCGAGAAATCTCACCTGCTGATGCTGCTTCAATATCCCAATACATCCCAGCATCCGTTAAGAAAGTCGGTGTATTTGTAAACGAAACGATAGAAAACATGATGCAAATTGCTGAGGTTGTTGGGCTGGATGTTATTCAATTACATGGAGATGAACCGGCTGAAGTTGCTGAGCAACTTCCCTATGAAATTATCAAAGCATGCCCAGCAGAAAAAGAAGCAATTGAAAATCTGAAACAATATCCCTGTGATTACTGCCTATTGGATACCCCGAGCAAAAAAAGCCGCGGTGGTAACGGCACTGTATTTGATTGGAATTTACTTGATAGTCTGCAATTGGATTACAGTAAAGTTATTCTCGCCGGGGGACTGACACCGGAAAATGTAAAAGACGGAATTGAAAAAGTGAATCCTGTAGCTGTCGATGTTTCAAGTGGTGTGGAAACAGGCGGACAAAAGGATGTCAATAAAATCAAACAGTTTATTACCAATGCTAAACAAACACGAAAGGATGAAGTCACATGACAGCATACACGATGCCAGATAAAACTGGAAAATATGGAGATTTTGGAGGAAGATTTGTTCCAGAATTATTAATGCCTGCAGTACTTGAATTAGAAGAAGAATATGAAACAGCTATGAAAGACCCAGATTTCACAAGTAAATTAAACTACTATTTAAAACAATATATCGGCCGGGAAACCCCATTATATTTCGCAGAACAACTAACGAAAAATTTAGGTGGTGCGAAGGTTTATTTAAAACGCGAAGACCTTAATCATACTGGAGCACATAAGATTAATAACACCATCGGCCAAGCACTCTTAACAGCTCGGATGGGCAAGAAAAAAGTTGTTGCAGAAACTGGTGCAGGTCAACACGGTGTTGCTACTGCAACAGTTTGTGCCCTGCTCGACCTTGAATGCATCGTGTTTATGGGTGAAGAGGATATTCGCCGCCAAAAACTGAACGTGTTCCGAATGGAATTACTAGGTGCAGAAGTAAGAAGTGTCTCTCAAGGGAGTGGCACCTTGAAAGATGCGGTCAATGAAGCATTACGATACTGGGTCAATCATGTGGAAGACACACATTATATTATCGGATCTGTTGTCGGACCACATCCATTCCCAAAAATCGTTCGTGATCTGCAATCTGTTATTGGTTCCGAAACAAAAAAACAAATCATGGAACAGAATGGCAAGCTTCCTGAAGCTGTAGTAGCCTGCGTCGGTGGTGGAAGTAATGCAATGGGTATGTTTTATCCATTTATTGAAGATAAGGATGTAGCATTATTTGGAGTAGAAGCTGGTGGAGCAGGCATCGAAACAAATAAGCATGCAGCAACATTATCAGGTGGAGATATCGGTGTATTACACGGGACAATGACATATCTCTTGCAGGATGAGCATGGCCAAATTGAAGAAGCCTCCTCCATTTCTGCAGGTTTGGACTATCCTGGAGTGGGACCGGAACACAGTCATTTACACGAGACAAATCGTGTCACATACACATCAATCACTGATGAAGAAGCACTTGATGCATTTCAATATTTATCAAAAACAGAAGGAATTATCCCTGCCTTAGAGAGTTCCCATGCAGTGGCATATGCCATGAAGCTCGCGCCTGAAATGTCACCAGATGAGACAATCGTCATCTGTCTTTCAGGGCGCGGTGATAAAGATGTAGAACAAGTAAAGGACCGGATTGGAGGAGAATTATAATGGGTAAAGCAAAATTAGAAAAAGCGTTACATGAAAAAATCAAATCCAATCAAAATATATTTGCTCCATATATTATGGCTGGTGATGGCGGACTCGACATTTTGGAAGAGAGAATAAATTTCATACAGGATTGTGGGGCATCAGCAATTGAACTTGGTATCCCCTTCTCAGATCCAGTTGCAGATGGTCCAACTATTCAAGAGGCTGGCATACGTGCATTAGACAATGGAACAACCTTAACAAATGTATTAGAGACTCTGCAATCTACGAAAGAAAATCGCTCCATTCCAATTGTCATCATGACTTATTTAAATCCCATTTTAGTTTATGGGATAGAAAAATTTGCTAAAGACGCAGCGAACGCAGGGGTTGATGGTATTATTATCCCTGACCTGCCAATGGAGGAAGAACACATTATTTCCCCCTCTTTAAGTGATCATGATATTGCATTTGTCAGGCTTGCTGCAATGACAAGTCCAAAGGAGCGTTTAGTTGAACTAGCAAAGCGTTCGGAAGGATTCCTATATGCAGTTGCCGTCAATGGAACGACAGGTGCCCGGACAAAACATGATACGAATGTAACTTCCTACCTGGATGACTTAAAGAAATATAGTGATGTACCTGTATTAGCCGGTTTTGGGGTATCCAATTCGGAACAGGCACATGCACTTAGCAAGCATTGTGATGGGGTAATCGTAGGAAGTAAAATTGTTCAGCTTTTACACGAAAAACAATTTAAGGAAGTTAACCGCCTGATTCAAGAAAGTATCCTTGCAGAAGTGAAAAGTTAGATATGCGGCTTTCATTTCATATTAATTTTGGATCACAAGAATTATCAAACTTATCTTTACATTTCCAATAATTACAAGTAAACTTTAATTGTAAACACTTAGTTAATTAAATAAATACGCACTAGGGGAGCTTTTAAGGCTGAGAAATACTTTCTATTGGTATTGACCCTTTGTACCCGATATGGATAATACTATCGTGGGGAATGTGCAGTCGATGTGTATTTTTTAACCTTCACTAAAAGGACTGCAGTTTATTCCTGCAGTCCTTTTTAGCGGAGAATTTTGGATAGGAGGTGAAAATATTGATCAAGCAATGGGCATTTATTGATACCGGTCTAAATGATGCGGCAATAAATATGGCGTTTGATGAATGTTTAATCAATTGGCATAGCGAAGGGAAAATCCCTCCAACACTCCGGTTCTATGGATGGTCGGCTCCAAGTTTATCCGTTGGGCACTTCCAAAAGGTGGAAAATAAAATTGACTTCGAAGCAATCAAACGCCATAATTGCCAGTTTGTTCGTCGATTGACCGGTGGCAGCGCGGTACTTCATGACGACGAACTAACATACAGTTTGGTTATTTCTGAAAGCGAACCTGGCATTCCAAAGTCCGTACAGGAAGCTTATTACACCTTGTCAAAGGGTGTGTTGGAAGGATATAAAAATTTAGGTATTCCTGCTGAATATGAATTGGAAAAGAAACAATCAGAAACAGAAAGAACAGCTATATGCTTCGAAAAACCAGCAATCTACGAAATGGTAGTGAATGGGAAAAAGTTATCTGGTAATGCACAAACAAGAAAAAAGGGTGTACTGCTGCAACATGGTTCCCTACCAATTAGCATTAACACGACAATGCTATTTGATTTATTTCAGTTTTCTACCGAGAAATTACGCGAAAGACAGCGAAATGGCTTCTCTAAGAAGGCGATTACAATTAATCAGTTAACAGATAAAAAAGTGGATGATGAAATATTAAAAAGGGCTTTTAAAGAGGGCTTCAAGAACGGATTAAATATTGATTTCCATCCGCTAAAACTGTCAGAAGATGATTGGAATGAAGTGAAAGAACTAGCCAAGACAAAATATGAATTGGACATACGGGGTAACTTAGATAAGGAGCGTGCAAACATTGGCAAAACAGGCAGAGTACATTCGTAAACCCGAATGGTTAAAAACGAAAATTAATACAAATGATTCATACAAAAAATTAAAAAACTTAATGCGTGATAAGCGACTAAATACAGTTTGTGAAGAAGCAAAATGCCCTAATATCTATGAATGCTGGAGTGAGCGTAAAACAGCTACATTTATGATCTTAGGTGATACATGTACACGTGGTTGCCGATTCTGTGCGGTTAAAACAGGACTACCTAACGAACTTGACTGGGGCGAGCCAAAACGTGTTGCTGACTCAGTTGAAATTATGGAACTGAAACACGTTGTTGTTACAGCAGTAGCCCGTGATGATTTAGCTGACGGTGGTGCAGCTGTTTTCGCTAATACAGTTCGAGCTATCCGCGCGCAACGTCCTGCTTGCACAATTGAAGTACTTCCATCAGATATGAAAGGTGATTATGAAAGTTTACATACACTCATGGACAGTGAGCCTGATATTTTTAATCACAATATTGAAACGGTCAGGCGTTTAACTAAACGTGTGCGAGCAGTCGCTAAATATGATCGATCACTTGAGCTCCTTAAGCGTGTAAAGGAAGTTGCACCAAAAATCCCTACGAAATCCAGCATTATGGTAGGCCTCGGGGAAACGAAAGAAGAAATCCTGGAAGCGATGGATGATTTATTAGCACATAACGTCGATATCATCACAATTGGGCAATATCTACAGCCAACGAAAAAGCATTTGAATGTAGAACGTTACTACCATCCAGACGAATTTGAGGAATTAAAAAAGATTGCTATCGAAAAGGGCTTTTCACATTGTGAAGCTGGTCCACTTGTACGTTCCTCCTATCATGCAGATGAACAAGTAAGTCAATCCTCCGCACAAAGAAGGATTGACTATATGAAAGCTGTCGAGTCTCAAGAAGATAAAGAGGTTAATTTCAAATTTTAACGGATGCTTTACTCATTTATTGGACCCCAGAAAATTGCTTGGGGTCCAATAAATGAGGCTATTCAAAATATCATGAAATTCAGCTGCCTCAACAATAAAAAAAAGAGAAGCCAATAGTCATCGACTTCTCCAAATTATGGGTTGTTGGAATAAATCTTTGACTTTATTGTCTAGATTTATACTTTATTTATATGTAACAATCAGAAGCCTTGTCTCGTCACTTGAACTACAGTAAACGTACATTTTTAATAATTAGTAATAAATCCTTCAGCATATTGCACTTAAGAATCCTAAATTAATTATGTTCATCTTTATTTTTTTCATACTTCCGTTCACTTTGAGAGTCTTCTTTTGTTTTTGTCTTCTTCTTTTCATCTTTTAACTCAATTTTTAAATCTTCCATAGGGATATCATCCGCAAATTTCTGATTTTCAAACTTATCTAGCTCTGTTCTGTCTTCTTCATTCCATTTTGTACTTTCTTTATTTGGTGATTGTTTATCCTGATTACTCATTTACGTTCACCTCATTTTTCTTGTTTTATTTTCTATAACCTTTAAAGTCATACTATAAACATCATTTATGATTGCAATTTCTTTTCTTGTTATACTTGGAATATGCTTTACCATAATGGAGGTACGAAATGAGAGAATTTACAGAACTGGCATCCATTCAATCAATCAACAACTTTATAAACGTAAATGAATTATCTTTTCTCTATATTTCTAGACCAAATTGCAGCGTCTGTCATGGATTGCTGCCACAAGTGCAGAAATTAATGGAAAAGTACCCAGAGATCAAGCTGGGTCACATCAATGCCGAAGCTGTGGAAGAAGTAGCTGGGCGCTTTTCCATTTTCACCGTTCCTGTATTAATACTCTTTTTAGAAGGCAAAGAATATGTACGTGAAGCAAGAATCGTGCATATGGATCTCTTTGAGGAAAAACTGGATAAAATATATAAAAATGTGATTGGATAAAAATTATCCAATCACATTTATTTATTTTAAATCCATATCATAAATATTCATCTCATATTCCAAATGATTTTCTTCTAGATTCTTCGTTTCGATTATTCCTTCAAATAATGTTTTTCCAGTTTCTACATCGATAACTAGTAATGGTGCTTTTGTATTTTTACTTACTTCATAACCAACTACATATAGTTTCCCATCCATTATCTTTGTATTTAATGGTTCCGTTAAATTAGCTGGCAACTTGATGGTTTTACTTGTCTCAATCTCTTGGCTCTCCAAGTTAAACATAGAGACCTTTATTCCTTGATCCGTTGTTTTATCTATATAAATGATGGAGTCATCTAAATAAACAGAGCTATTCAGAGTGTTAATTTCTTCAGGTAAGGGGATAGGTCGCTGTTCACCTGATGCTAAATGATAGGTGATTAATTCACTTCCTATAGATTCATTATAGTAATTTCCATCCGCTTGTTCTACTTCCTCCATATATTCCTTTTTAAAAACAAGATATGTTGTCAGTCCAATATCAGATTCGTCTTGAACAAGATACATATAAGAATTTTGACCACTGGATTGCTCTGGGCTCAATTGTATAACCTCATCATTCACTAACTTCTGATTTGCGATATCGAGGCTATAAACATGTATTTCTTCCGAGCCATATCCATTCCCATTAACGGAATGATTAACTGTTGTGACTTTCATTACATTATCTAAAACTTGAACATCCTCCATATAAACATAATTGTATTTATTTTTTTCAGGAATCGTTACTGTAAAATCTAGTTTGTCTTTGGAATCCTTCTCAAGTATCTCAATATCAAATGTATATTCTCTAGGTCGATCCCTAACATAATTACCATTGGTATCGACATAAACTAATCGTTTCTCGTCCTCAAATATACCCGAAATATTATCCTTGCCTCTCATAAAATTACGGTAACTATTTTGCAACCGCTCCAACTCAGCACTCATATAAATTCCACGAAGACGTTCAAAAAAGGATAACTCATTTGCATAAACAGTTTCTTCTGAAGAAATCTCTAGCGGGTTGCCTTGTACCCCTACTCTAAAATCTCCGAGGAGTGTTAGATTTACAACTTCATTCTCATTACCACTCTGTTTATCAAAAACAAACTCTGGATAGTCATTACCAGCCATTGCGGATCGAATATAAAATGTTCCAATAGTTAAAACAATAATTAACGTGATGGAGATTATTTTCCAATAACGTATCATTTCCTCAACTCCCTTTACACCGTTACTTTTTTATTAATCAAATAATTACTCGTCCAAATGGCTGCACAGATTACTATAATAGCTAAAATTACTTCGGTTACAAATAATTCTGTTGGATACAAGTAATTGACTCCAAAGAAGATTTCCAATAGTAAAGGAAATATAAATACAATGATAGACAAAACACTATAAACAATGCCTAGTAGAATTCCCTTTAAACGAAAACTTCTTTCAAATAAAATCGCAGTAAATATAATAAATACAACCATAAAACCAATACCATAATTTATAATGAATTGTATAAAGGAATCTGGAACTAAAACAAACAAATATCTAGAGTTGCTAATAATCTCCATTATTCCCAAATCCGCTCTAAGATCAATTGGTACAATAAATTTAAGAATCATACTCTCAATCGGTAACAATATTAGTTGAATGGATACCAACCCAATTACCAGCAGGAATATAGTAGTAACCTTTGCTAGAAAGACATGAAGCCTTGCAGTTGGCAGCATTAATAATCGATAGATAAACGTATTTTTGCCAAACCAATCACGATACCATATAAAGAAACAATAGAAAATTAATGCAGCAATGCATAATGCAATTGGTCCCATAAACCATATACTTTGCGTGAACGTGCCCATACTCATTTGACCAAATTGCTCTAAAAACTGTTCTTTCGGCATTGAATTAACAATGATAGCTTGATTTGCTTCTGACAGATACCCCCTTGATTTTACAATAACCCCTGCAATTTGTGAGATAATCGTTATTCCGATAAGCACAAGATAAATCTTCATAAAACGTCCTAATTCAAAGTTTACTAATTTAAAATAGCTTCTCATCCTTTATAAACCTCCCGCATCACATCAATGACTGACTTCCCTTCGCTTGCACGCATTTCTTCTGCATTGAACTCTTTTAAAACAACTCCATTATCTAAGAGAACTACTTTATCAATTAGATGCTCGATATCATTTATTTCATGGGTAGTTATGATAACTCCGCGATCCTCCACTAGATGACTTGTAAATACATCCGCAATTTGTTCCCTGCTAAAAATATCAATCCCGGAGAATGGTTCATCCATAAGTAAATAATCCACGTCTAACGCAAGTCCCAGCAATAAATTCACCTTTGCCGTATTTCCTTTGGATAAATTAGAGATTCTTTCTTCCTGTTTTAGTTTGAAAAATCCGAGTAATTCATTAGCACGTTCCTCGTTCCAACTATTATAAAAGTCCTGCATGAATTGCATTGCTTCACGTATTGTCATTTGCGGCAACATGGTAATCGCATCTGGAATAAAGGTAATTTTTTCATAGCTTTCTTTACTTACTTTTTTACCGTCAATTAAAATTAGACCACTATTCATTGGTGTAAGATTCATAATTCCATTTAGTATCGTTGTTTTCCCTACCCCATTGATTCCAATAATACAAGTAATCTGGCCTTTCTCTGCTGTAAAGCTAACACCATTCAATACTTTTTTTCGGCCAAACCTTTTCGTTAAATCCTTTACTTCAATCATCGCTAGATCCCCCTATTCGTTGGCATTCTCTGTATATTTTTCTTTAATTAATCCGATCAGTTCATCTATTGGCACATTAACTTTCCGAATCGATGTTACAAAAGAATCGACAGCCTGGGAAATAAGCTCCTCTCGTACTGCTTTTATAACCTTTTCATCGCTTGTAATTTTACTTGGACTATTTCCCTCGGTATAGATCAAACCCTCTTCCTCCATTTCTTTGTATGAACGTTGTGCTGTGTTAGGATTAATTTTTAACTGATTTGCTAATTCACGACGTGATGGAATTTCCTGACCAGGTTCAAAATTGCCAGTAGCAATTTGTTCTTTAAAATGCTGAACCACCTGTACGTACACAGGCTCCCTTTTATTAAAACTCACCTTCATGGCGCACGCTCCTATATTCTTTCTGAGATGGTTGTATTATTATTTGTGTATTACGCACTTAATACACAGTAAGTAAAAAGGGTGTATTAAACATGTAATACGGTGTTTGATTGTATTATACGGTTAATACACTTCAAATGTCAACGACCATTTTTAATAGACTGTTTTCTAGATTGGAACTGAGGTTACCCGTACTACCACCGAAAAAGATGTTATTATTGTCACAAAGTCTATAAACTGCTGCGAAATAACTTTAACCTGAATTCCTCCCATTCTTTAGAAGATGTGCTATTGCTACTGTCCGGGATCACTCTGGGCGGATGCTTTCCACGGCACGGCCTAAGTTTCCGAAGAGAAACCCACTCTGCTGGGTCTTTAGACACGTGCTTTTCCCGTAGGAGTCACCGCCCAGAGTGGTCGCCGAAGAGACTTATCTTATGTCGCATTTTATCTCAACTGCGATGACAAAAAGGCAACTATCATGGCGATGAGAGCCTTTTACTATCATTATTCGACAAGGTATTTCCCGGGAAATTATATTCCTACAAAAATCGATGGAAATTTCACTGATAAGGGGCAGGATATAGTAGCATTCCCACAGGGCCCTAGTTTTTACATATGTTAAAATAGAAAACAGAATTATAAATAGAGGGGAAATAATCATAAATGAAACTTGTATCTTGGAATGTAAATGGCATTCGTGCTTGTGTAAAGAAAGGATTTATTGATTATTTTAATGAAATCAATGCAGATATATTCTGTATTCAAGAGTCAAAACTACAGGAAGGACAAATAAAATTAGACTTGGAAGACTACTATCAGTACTGGAATTATGCGATTAGAAAAGGGTATTCGGGTACAGCTGTTTTCACTAAGAAAAAGCCAATAAATGTAAGGTATGGACTAGGTCAGGAGGATTCGCAAGATGAAGGTCGAATCATCACACTTGAATATGAAGAATTCTTCTTGGTAAATGTCTATACACCAAATTCAAAAAGAGATTTAAGCCGATTGGATTATCGGCTCGAATGGGAAGATGAACTATTTCGCTATTTAAATGAATTAGATGCAATTAAGCCTGTGATTTACTGCGGTGATTTGAATGTTGCACACAAAGAAATTGACCTGAAAAACTACAAGACAAACCATGGCAACTCTGGGTTTACGACCGAAGAACGTGGTAAAATGACCCATTTACTACAATCAGGATTCGTGGATAGTCTCAGACATTTCTATCCTGATAAAGAAGATATCTATTCCTGGTGGTCCTATATGAAAACAGTCCGTGAGAGAAATATCGGTTGGAGAATTGATTATTTTATCGTCTCAGAAAAATTAGTACCTATCTTAGGGGATTCCCAAGTGCATTCACTTGTTATGGGAAGTGATCATTGTCCGATTGTGCTTGAGATGGAAGATCTTTGTTAATACCAATTTTAGTAATAAGCGTGTTCACAAAACAACATAATGGAGGTATTGTAAATGAAATACATTGCACCATACATTCGGATCGAACACTGTAATGAAGAGTTGGATTACTATCAAAAGGCTTTTGGCGGGGAAATTAAAAATACACAAATGGCTGACGGAATAAAAATGTTCAAAGGTCATGAAGGTAAATGCATCCATGCTGAATTGCATATTAATAAAAGCTGCCAAATACACTTCTCAGATGTTTTTGACACAACTATTGTTAAGGGTAACAGCATTTTATTGCTTCTGGAACTAGAAAGCGAAGAAGAAATTAAACGTATTTATTCTAATTTGGCTGAAGCGGGCGAGATACAAATGGAGTTGCAGGATACTTTTTGGGGTGCTAAACATGCAATTGTAAATGATAAGAATGGAATAGCTTGGGAACTTAACTTCACGAAATAGTGATTATTTCAGATCTTCATATCTGCCAAGAAACCCATAAAGCCTGGGCTAGTTCCTTGGCTTTATGGGTTAAAAACCCACAACTCTACTGCTTCAATGTTTTAAAATAATCAACGATACCTAACGCACCTACTTGTAAATCCAGGTTAATAAGAATATAAACTTCATGCTCGTCATCTATTCCTTTTTCCCTGAGATATGTCCTGATCCTTTCAAGTAGTCTTTGTGATATTGTATCATAGCCCCTCCCCTCAACAATGGCCTGTTCCCCAACTTCCATATATACTTCAAGCCATTCAGAAACCTGATTCAATGCTTCCTCTGTTTTCTCTGTCATGCCAAAATGGCCATAATATATCCTGTGGAGTTTTTTATTCTGAATACGTTGGATTGATGCTTCCATATCATTCGGATTAAAATGATTTGGAGAAGTAGAAGGTAAAAACAGATCAACACCACTTGGCACTAATTGTTCATAGCGGACACCAACCGTATCACCGGTAAACATTCCATTACTTACGGGGTCATAAATACTAAAATGGTGCTTTGCATGACCAGGAGTATCCCAGAATTCCAATGTACATTCTGGTCCGATTTCCAATACATCGCCCTCCCCTTTTACGAGTAACCGATCTGCTGGAACAGATGTAATAGGATCAAATAATTCCGAGAAGCTATCACCATAAATAGCTCTTGCCCCTGAAGCAAGCTTTTTGGGGTCAATCAGATGCCTCTCCCCTCTTGGATGAACAACAATTTTTGCATTTGGACATTCCCTTATCAATAATCCCGCTCCACCTGCATGATCCAAATGAATATGCGTCACAATAATATACTTAACCTTATCCAATGAATGACCCAAAGCCGACAGTCCTGCCTTAATATATTTCACGGATGGACTGGGGCCAGTTTCAACCAATGTCAAATTTTCTTCATTAATTACGTAAGTTCCGGTTCGATTGGATACATCCAAGTCAAAGCCATCGATTAGATGTATTCGGTCATCTAATCTAATCGGGTCTTTTTCACGCATGATTCATCCTCCTATTTAAATTGATATATTTTTTATCGTTAAATTTATCATATCATATTTCGAAATTTCGAATAATAATTTTTGCAACAGCACTTCTGATAAACCTTGTATTATAGATATGTGGCAAACCCTATAATACAAGATTACCTACAATCCACGGCGCTGCATATAAAACCATGAACTGTACGCCATAATTAATTCCCCACCTATGTAATATCCCTGCTACTAAACCAATCAGTAGAACGCCCCCGATATTAATTAATCCTGCATCCATATAGGCCAACATGATAACAAGCGCTAAAAAAACACCAAGTAAAGCTTCGTGTGGTATATATTTAAAGACAAATGTGCAAATCTCCTGTGAATATTTCACAGTAACAAAATAGGTTAAACTAATTGCGATAACCGCCCCAATTACTGTGGCAATAACAAAGTCGCTCATCGATAAAATATGATGAAGATTATGATCTTCCGTAAATACAGGTGGTGCATTAAACAATGCCATACCCGGCCCCAGTGCTGTTGGAGATAATGGAACTCCAATAGCGATTATAGGAATTAGTATACCTGAAATATAGCCTGCATTCGTAACCCCATCCATACTGGAAATTGCTCTCGTCGCTCTTTTTATTGGATCCTTAATTCTGCTTGACAAAACCTCTCCAAGAAATATAGTCATTCCTGCTGGACTCATGAAAAATGTAAATACCCCAAGTACAGATGCAAAAGCGGAAGAAATTGTTTCTTTTTTATCCAAAATTTTAAATGGGTTTGGAAACCCCTTCATCTTTTTTTGCTTCTTTAAGATGATATTATTTGATTCTTTTCTTGGAAGATTACTACGAATTTCTTTATTTAATAACTCGAGTAACTTTAAAATAATTGGTCCAACAGTAATCCCTAGGAAAAACGAAGTAAATACTGTCGTATCTTCCGGAACCGCTCCTACTCCCCAATATAAATGACGTAATCCTTGAATAAGTAAGGCAAAAGGTACGATAGAAATAAGTGCAAGCCATCTATTCTTCGTCATAAGGGCAAGAAATACTGCACCCCCAAAAAATATTTGGTTGGAATATCCTGCAATCGTATCTCCAAAAGGGATAAGCAAGTTAGCAAGAATTAAGCTTAGCGGAACAGCGATAATCGTTCCTATTACAGATCCGGATGCCATTTTCCGGATGCTTACATCGGGCATCCCATGGCTCTTCAATACCATAGCATGTTCAACCATCGGTGCTGACATTACCCCTCCAGGAATACCTGCTATAGCAACTGGAATTGAATCGGTTAGCTTCTTGGCAACAATGGACGATATAAAGAAAGCCAAGACAGAAATAGGCTGCATACCAGATAACACGAGAATCAATGTAACCGGCATCAACACTGCGGTCTCATCTGTTCCAGGCGCTATACCAATAATCGTGTATAATACCGCACCAAAAATAGAAACTGCGATAAGCTCCATTAGTAAAGTTATATCCATTTTCTACTTCTCCTCATCCTCAAAACGAAGTGTTCTTTTTGGTTTAATGATGATGCTGCAAATCACAAAACCAACTACAACCCCAATCAACCCATATATTAATGACTTTTGTGGATTGTCTGGAGCAATTAAATAACCTCCCATCGCGGTTGCAGTACAAAGAAATATACTTAGTATCAAATCCTTTATATTGACCACATCTTCCCAAACCTCTATATTATTAGCCTGCTGTCTATCTTCTTTCTCCATTTCAGCGCTTTTATCCATAAATTGCTAGTCTCCTTTAAAATGGCAAATCACTTTCTAACGGATGGTAAAATTATATCGTTTTTTAATACGAAGAGCAAAAAATAGTAGGTATTTAACATTTTTTACAAGGAATATCTTATCCATTTTAGTTAAAAATATCTTCGACTAATTAAAGGAGGTTTTCATATTGTTTAATCAACAACAAAACCAGAATCTGCAAAGTTCCACACAAATGTCTGATCATCAGAGTCACGGTGGTCATGAAATGTTTGATGCCCATGAGGCAATATCAGGTCTTGTAGGTTGTATGGAAAAATCAATGCTCTACGAACAACATATCCAAGATCCAGAATTGAAGACAATGCTTCAAAAGCACAAGACATTTGTCGCTCAAACGTATAATACAATTGTCGAAACACTAAAGACAGGGCAAGAACCTACCGTTAAAACGCAAACTTACAATATGGCACAAAACAATAATGTAATCTATGGAATGAAGCCATCACAACCAAAAGCACCTGCACAATCTGCTGCAGAACTTAACGACCAAAGCATTTCCGGATTTATGATGGGAAATTTAAAATCATCTGCTTCCGCCTTTACAATGACCGCATTAGAAACAACCAATCCTGTTTTAAGAAGAGTGTTTGCTGATAGCATTCCGAATATCATCGAAATGGCATATGAGGTATTTTTATATCAAAATAAAAAACAGTACTACCAGGTACCACAATTAAAACCAGAAGACATGCAAATCTATATGAACAGTTTCGCCCCTGTTCAGAATACAATGCAACATTAAGTTATCAGAAGAGCTCTCATTTTCTAATGAGAGCTCTTTTTTCAAAACCTCCTGAATCTTTATCGACCCTTAAACGTATGATTAGTTAGAAACGATGAAGGGAAGTGTGAAATATGAATAATCATGAGATTGATTATAAGCTCTATGGCGATGATATGCAGTTCGTGGAGGTTGAACTTGATCCACAGGAAACAGTCATCGCAGAAGCAGGCAGTTTAATGATGATGGATGATCAAATTGAAATGGAAACTATCTTTGGTGATGGCACGGCAAGCCAAGGTGGGATCATGGGTAAATTACTCGGGGCTGGGAAACGCGTTATTACTGGCGAAAGTTTATTTATGACAACATTTACGAATCAAGGATCAGGTAAAAAACATGTCTCTTTTGCTTCCCCGTACCCAGGGAAAATTATTCCAATGGATTTAAGTGAAATCGAAGGGAAATTAATTTGTCAGAAAGATGCATTCCTTGCAGCAGCTAAAGGTGTTGCTGTTGGAGTTGAATTTCAAAGAAAAGTTGGTGCAGGTTTCTTTGGTGGTGAAGGATTCATCATGCAAAAACTGGAAGGCGATGGTATGGCCTTTGTACATGCTGGTGGTACGATTCACAAAAAGGTATTGGAACCAGGTGAGAAGCTAAAGGTGGATACAGGCTGTCTCGTAGCGATGACAGGAAGCGTCGATTATGATATTGAATATATCGGTGGTATCAAAACAGCTCTTTTCGGTGGTGAAGGACTATTCTTCGCCACATTAAGCGGTCCAGGAACAGTATGGGTTCAATCACTTCCATTCAGCAGATTAGCAAGCAGAATCTTCGCTGCAGCACCTGAACGTGGTGGTTCTAAAGGAGAAGGCAGTGTTGCTGGAGGATTATTTGATCTATTGGGTGGCGACAGAAAGTAATACTTACCAGGCAATAATAAAAGATTTTCGCACATACTATCCTATGTAACACACTCTTTAAAACGAGGTGATTAACATGGGTAGAGACGAACACAAAAGTAAGAAAAATAATTATTTAGCACAAACTCCTAAGAATTTAAAAACAACCGATGGAATCGATGTCGAATTCTCTAATGAATTTGCTGACGCGGATGACAAAGAAGCACAAGCAAGAAGCCGCGCTGCAGATAAACGAGCTAAAAAGTAAAAAGTGAGCTTTTAATCTCTAAGAAACCTTAGCGATTCGGTGGGACGTACAACCCTTTCCACACTTCTAGAAAATGTTTTTTTCAAGAAGCGATTCATTCTATGAATGAGTCGCTTCTTGCCCGTTTAGATTGATATCCTGAAATAGAATGTTGTACATTAGGAATAACCCAATATGAAGAAGGTGACGAATCAATGAGTAAGAAAAGTGTTGACGATTATTTAACAGATGGTTTATATGGAACTCGCCTACCGAAGGAGAACGAACGAATCGAGTTTCTTGGTACGCTAAGAGAACGTATTGTAATCGCTCTAACAATAGGTCAAGTCATGACAGATTCCGGCATTAAAAAACTGGAAGATGCAATCAAGGAAAATCCCAAAGCAAAATTACTTATTAATGGTCATGTCTCCTATCGCTTTTTACAAGCAGAAAAAGCCTTGGCCAATAAATATAAAATTCCTTATACAACGATTACGAATAATGAAAAGGATACAGATATTGGAGCTGTCCTAACATATGACCACGCAATTGATAAAGAGAATATATTCATTGAAGAGGAAGAGCCCAACGAAAAAAGTAAAGCTACATCCAACTCAGATGAACAAAAGCCATTTTTAGCAAAGATGAAACAATGGTTCGGACTATAATCTCCTTATTAGCATCTTAATCGAAATCTATCCTACCCTCTGTTACACTGAACATACTATAAGAGATGGAGGAATTCACATGCGACTGCAAGATAAAAAGATTATAGCATTAGTTGATAACGACTTTGAAGACCTAGAGCTTTGGTATCCGATTTTGCGTCTTCAAGAAGAAGGTGCGCAGGTTGATTTAGTTGGTAAGGAAGCAAAAAAGACATACATTGGAAAATATGGCGTCCCTGCAGAATCAGCATATGCTTTTATAGATATAAGAGTTGATGATTATGATGCCATCCTCGTTCCCGGTGGATGGGCACCAGACAAATTAAGGCGTTATCCAGAAGTACTTGATTTTATCCGTTCCATGGATGAATCTAAAAAACCAATTGGACAAATCTGTCACGCTGGCTGGGTACTGATATCCGCTAATATTCTACAAGGGAAACAAGTAACAAGTACACCTGGTATTAAAGATGATATGACTAACGCAGGTGCTACTTGGAGCGATGAGGCAGTTGTCGTTGATGGACATATTATTTCCAGCAGACGCCCACCAGATCTTCCGCCTTATGTGAAAGCTTTTGCTGATAAGTTAGCAAATGAGTAAATAAGGCCCTCTAGGAGGTATGAACAATGAAAATTGTATCAATTGAACCAACACCAAGCCCACATTCCATGAAAATAAATGTGAATGTGGAATTGCCTTCCGGTGAAAACTATAATTTTAATGAAAAAGATAATTTGGAAAAGGCTCCAAATTATATCAAACAGCTATTTGCTATAGAAGGAGTCAAAAATATATATCGGGTTGTTGATTTTATTGCGCTAGCACGAAATCCAAAAACACCATGGGAAGAGCTACTACCAAAAGTAAGGGACGTGCTTGGTACGGGAGAAGACATAGAACAACCCGCCGCTGCTCCTCCTAAACAAGTAAATGATGAGGCATTTGGTGAGGTTAAAGTCTTTATCCAGATGTTCTGCGGCATTCCGATGCAGGTTAAATTGGAAGATGGTAACGAAGAAAAACGCCTCGGACTCCCGGAGCGTTTCACGGAGGCAGTTATCGAAGCTTCCCCTTCCTCGCCAAATGTAATCATGGACAGAAAATGGGTTGAACACCATCCACGATATGGTTCCATGGAGGAAATTGGTATTGATGTCGTTGAGGAACTATCAGCAAGTTACGATAATGAGCGTTTAGATGCATTGGTTAAAATAGCTTTTGAGGGAAATGAACCAACTGATGCAAAAATAAATAGAACAAAGAAAACTATTTCTCCAGAAACGTTGGATCATCCAGATTGGAAAGTACGCTATGCAGCACTTGATCGCCTTGACCCAACTTTGGAGGATTTACCATTGCTTAATAAGGCGTTGGATGATGAGAAGTCTTCGATTAGAAGGTTAGCTACTGCCTACTTAGGTATGATTGAAGAGCTGGAAGTGCTCCCGTTCTTATATAAAGCATTAAAAGACAAAGCAATAAATGTCAGGCGCACTGCTGGTGATTGTATTTCCGATCTAGGTTTTAAGGAGGCAATGCCTGAAATGATTGAATCGCTTTCTGATTTCAGCCGCATTGTACGCTGGCGGGCAGCAATGTTTTTATTTGAACTTGGAGACGAATCTGCAATTCCGGCACTAGAAGCTGCTGCTGAAGATTCTGAATTTGAAGTTCGCATGCAGATTCAATTGGCTCTTGAGCGTATTAAAGGTGGAGAAGAAGCAAAAGGATCTGTCTGGCATCAAATGACACAGGCTACAACGAAAAACTGATGTGAGCATCTCGGGCTGCCGTGAATTATAGAGCAACATACAGTACAAAAAGCAATATCTAAAAAAACCTCTTTCATGTAGAAAGAGGTTTTTTCATTTTATGATATTCAGTTATTAATTTTCCAATGCAACCCTATTTTTCCCAGTAACAAGACTGAAACTAACATATGCGATAAATGCTAATACAATTGCAGTTACAACAGAATGCATGCCAAATGGCTGTGGGTAAAATGATTCAAACATAATATAGCTGCCAACACCAGTAATCATCGATGCAATGGCACCGTATTTATTACCCTTTTTCCAATAGAGGCCCATTACAATCGGCCAAATAAATGCGGCTTCCAGTCCACCCATTGAAAATAGATTTAGCCATATAATTAAGTCTGGAGGATTTAACGACATTGTAATGACGATTATTCCAATTACTGCAGTAACCGACATACTCAGTCCCTTCACTTTGGTCTCCTTTGCATCAGGTTCAATATAATTTAAATAAATGTCTTTTACAATTGTTGAACTGACTAATAATAATAATGAATTCACAGTAGTCATAATGGCTGCCATTGGTGCAGCCAAGATTATTCCTGCAAGCCAGCTCGGCAATACTTGCTGTGCAACAAGTGGCATGACGGTATCACCTATTTCCACCCCTGGCATAATTGGTCTTGCAAAAACGCCAATTAAATGCATATTCAGCATGATGAAACCGACTACGATTGTACTGATCATAATTCCCAGGTGCATGGATTTAGAGTTTTTATAGGACATCGTACGTACTGCAATTTGCGGTAATGCTACAACACCAACACCAACCAATACCCAAAAAGATGATACATATGCTGGTGTCAAATCAGCATTCGCACCAAATGGTGTAATTAGATTTGGATTCTCCGCTGCAAGATTGGAAATAATGTTAGGTACACCTCCACCAGCAATAATAATAGCAATTAATAAGATTAAAGTACCAATTAACATAATGATACCCTGTAGTGCATCAGTTATAGCTACCGCACGAAATCCGCCGATGACAACATATACGAGTACAGATATTGAAAAAATAAATAATGCTGTCATATAGGAAAAGCCTGTTAATGATTGGATTAAACGACCCCCGCCGATCCATTGCGCAGACATGGCAGAAAAGAGAAAGATTAATATACTCATAGCAGAGAGGATTACAACCCATTTGGATTGATAACGATCTCTCAAGAAATCGACAATTGTAATCGCTTTGTACTTCCTCGTTACAATTGCAAACTTTTTCCCTAAAATCATTAAGACAAAATACCCTGTAGATAATTGAGTCATGGACAGCAAGACCCAAGCAAGACCTTCATTATACGCAGTACCCGGTCCACTCAAGAAACTACTTGCACTTCCATAAGTAGTGACCATTGTCATGGCCAGTACAAACCCTCCTAAGCTGCGCCCTCCTAGAAAGTACTCCTGTAAAAATGAATCTGTTGTTTTAACATATTTCCCTGCCCACATTCCAATAACAAAAATAATCATGATAATTAATAATAATGGTAAAATAGCCTGCCAATTCATCATTCCTAAATCTCCTCATCATCATCTAATGGAATGTCTGTAAAGAATAACTTTAAAACAATCCATACGAGAATAACCATTACAATAAATCCTAGAACACAACTGTAAAAAAACCATGCCGGCAGCCCAAGAACATATGAATATTCCGATGGATCTTTACTTCCTAACCCATACGCAAAACCGTACCACCAAGCAAAGTTAAAAAGGACTAAACCTATTCCAATAATTGCCTCTTTATTCGCTATTTTATATCGGAAATCATCCTGATTAATATCTGGTTTATTCATTAAAAAGCACTCCCTAATTGTTCAAGTAGTTCTGATGTGATTATATTTTTGCATAATATCAATATAATGTAAGTTGGACAGGTATGTAAACAAGTAATATAAAATAGAAGGACTCAACCAATGTTGGTTAAATCCTTCTTTTTTATATGAGAGCATATTTGATTAGGTATCCTTGTTATAGAACTTGAGCATAAATATTAGTTCCCTAATTTAATGAAGTGGATAATTAAAGGAAACTTATACTGCTCCCCCTGATATGATTTCACCGCTGCAATGATCGTAAAAATAATTGCCATAATACCTAATATAATAACGATAACAATCCCTACTAATAATAGTATTAATATAGAACCAATCACTCCATAAATAAAATAAGACATAAAAAAATTAAAATATTCCTTTCCATGGTAATCAACAAATTCGGATTCATCCCGTTTTAGCAACCAGATAAGTAATGGGCCTAAAATGGGAAAAGGAAAGCTAAGCACATAGATCAGCATAGAAAATAATCGTTCATCATTGGTTGGCAAAGAATCTCCCCTCACTTTGTAATCATTAACAGTAACAATATTTACTGTTATATATAGTATATCTTCTAGGGTTAAAAGTCATTACTAAAGTTCCGCTTGAAAGATCTATAAAAAACAGCTATAATCTTAATTATGATCTTCGGGGCATTAGCTCAGCTGGGAGAGTGCTTGCATGGCATGCAAGAGGTCAGGGGTTCGAGCCCCCTATGCTCCATTCTTAAAAATTAAAAGGTTAGATGGGACTTGTAGAAAACATCCTATCTAACCTTTTTATTGTATAATAAAAATAATTTTACTAAGAAGTTAGACTGCGTGGTAGAATCTGCTTAAGCAATGGTACTTAATAAACTAATTGAAGAATAGTCGAGTGGTCGCTTTTTATTTTACCTCTTTGATAATATTTGTATTCTATCCACTTTCAAATTATCTCTACGGTTAATTTATTTCGTACGTTGAAATCACCAATGACAAAAGCATTTTCATTTGATATACTTAATATAATATTCAAATTAATTTCATATGTAAGAACTACTAGGGGTGCCCAAAAATATGTGGGCTGAGAGGAAAGCATATAATCTTTCCGACTCTTATGGACCTGATCTGGTTAATACCAGCGGAGGGAAGTAGTCAGACGTCAGTATATCGTCTACTCTATTTTCAGCCTATCAAGCCAGGTCCATTATGGATCTGGCTTTTTTGTGTAGTTCTTTATGTAAAATGAAGGGAGAAAGTTATGAACCGAACGCTTCTGTTAACGACGATGGCCGTTTTTGTAGCAATTGGAACGATAGGTGCTCAGTTACTGTGGTTCCCAACAGGTGTCGCACGTGCGTACCCTGTTCAGCATGCAGTCAATGTCATGGCAGCTGTCATGCTTGGGCCAGGTCCTGCAGTTGCCATTGCCTTTATGATTGGTTTGCTCAGGAATCTACTCGGCCTCGGGACATTACTTGCTTTTCCTGGAGGCATGGTCGGTGCTTTTCTAGCTGGCTACCTCTATAGAAAAGTCGGTAAAAAAGGGTGGGCAGTGATTGGAGAGTCGGTTGGCTCCGGAATCATCGGGGCACTTTTCGCAGTGCCTTTTGCCCGAATTTTAATGGGTACCTCAGTTGGTGCACTTGCCTTTTTGCCAGGGTTTCTTGTTAGCAGCATTACCGGTGCTTTCATTGGCTGGTTTATCGTTTCACGGGTTAAAACTAAAAATCTAGTACGTATTAATTAGGAGGATATTAAATGGCATTTACATGCAAAGAATATCCATCAAAAAGGACGGTGTCAAATCTATGAAACAAATACCATGCGCCCTTACCATTGCCGGGACAGATCCCAGTGGTGGGGCAGGAATTCATGCTGACTTAAAGACATTTCAAGAGTTAAAAAGCTATGGTATGTCTGTGATTACTTCAGTAGTTGCCCAGAATACTACTGGTGTTCAGGACATTCATCATGTCCCGCTTGATATGATAAAACAGCAGTTGGATTCCGTTATTACGGATATGCCTGTTCATGCATTTAAGACTGGAATGATTGCCAATATAGATATGATGAAAATAGTCGTTAATAAGATTTCAAAGTTAAATGCTCCGTATGTTATGGATCCTGTTATGGTTGCAACAAGTGGAGACCCATTAATTGAAGAAAATGCACGTGATTTTTTACGTGAGCAACTTTTGCCATTAACTACTGTAGTGACACCAAATATCCCGGAAGCTGAATATCTGACTGGCGAAAGTATTAAAACGGTTGATGATATGAAACAAGCTGCAGAGCATATTGTTGTGAATTTTGGTGCGGGAGCTGCACTTGTGAAAGGTGGTCATATGAAAGGTGAAGCAATTGACTTCTTATATGATGGTTCAAGCATACATACCTTTACTTCCAAACGAATCAATACCAAAAATACACATGGAACAGGTTGTACATATTCTGCAGCTATTACAGCCTATTTAAGCCAAGGCCTGCCGTTAGTTGAAGCCGTTAAAAAAGCTAAGCATTTCGTTACGGAAGCAATTCAACATTCCTTCCCACTTGGATCTGGAAGTGGCCCAACAAACCACTGGGCTACACGTGGGGAGGAAATGAAAAATGAATCCAGCTATCATTAAGAAGGTAAGGGGAGAGATTGATGACATATCAAATAAAGCAAAGCTTGCGTAAATATTTTATTATGGGCAGCCAAAACTGTTCCCGTAATCCTACAGAGATTTTAGAATCAGCAGCTGAAGCTGGAGTTACAGCATTTCAATTTCGCGAAAAGGGACCCAAATCACTTACTGGCAATGCGAAGTTAGAATTAGGCAAACAATTAAGAGATATATGCCGAAAGCATCATATTCCATTTATCGTTAATGATGATATTGATTTGGTAACCCCTCTAGATGCAGACGGGATTCATGTTGGACAAGATGATGTATCAGTAGAAGAATTACGTAAAATGTTTCCAACTAAGATAATTGGGCTTTCTGTATCAAATCCCTACGAAGTTGAAAAAAGTCCTCTACAGTTGGTTGACTATATCGGTGCAGGTCCAATTTTTGCTACAAATACAAAAACAGATGCTAAAGCAGCTGTTGGAGTAGAATGGATAATAACATTAAGAAATCAGTTTCCCGACCTGCCTATTGTTGGGATTGGAGGCATCAACACTGAAAATGCGTTGTCTGTAATTGAAGCGGGTGCTGATGGTGTATCTTTTATATCAGCAATTACAGCTGCAAACGATATTAAACTTGCCGTACAACGCTTATAGGTTATAGAAACTTCTTTCTTGACAAGAATAATCGAAATAGGAATTTCAAAAGGGGTGGAAAAATAACTTTTTCACCCTTTTGATTATTTACTTCGATTATTGTTGTGTTAGGAAGGACTTTTTGACTTCCACAAATAAGTTCATAATTCCGCTTGACCTTTACCCAACGTAAAGGTTTATGATAACAATTGTCAGGAGGAATACAGATGGAATACACGGTTAATAAATTAGCTAAAATTTCAGGCGTTAGCGGCCGCACACTCAGGTATTACGACCAAATCGGACTGCTTAAGCCAGCAAGAATAAATTCTTCGGGCTATCGCATATACGGACAGAAAGAAGTTGATCTGCTTCAACAGATCTTATTCTACCGTGAATTGGAAGTAAGTCTGGAAGAAATTATGGACATTATGAATGAGCCCACCTACAATCAGACAAAAGCGCTCGAAAATCATTATAAAAAACTGATGCAAAAACGTTCCCACCTTGACAAACTAATGGCAACTGTCGAGAAGACGATTGCAAGCAAAAAAGGAGGAATACCTATGCAAGATAAGGAAAAATTTGCAGGATTTAAGGATAAAATCATCGAGGAAAATGAACAAAAGTTTGGTAAGGAAATTCGCGAAAAGTATGGCGATGAGACGGTTAATGCCAGCAACGCAAAGTTGAGAGGAATGTCTGAAGAGGATTTCAAATCCATGAACGACCTAGGGGAAGAAATAATGCTATTGCTTGAAAGAGCATATAAAACTGGAAATCCAGCCTCAGACTTGGCACAAGAAGTTGCTGCAAAACACAAACAGTGGCTAATGTATGCTTGGCCTAACTACTCAAAAGAAGCACATGCAGGTCTTGCAGAAATGTATGTTTCAGATGAACGTTTCACTGCTTACTATGACAAGGCTATCAAGGGCGGCACAGAATTCTTACGAGATGCGCTATTAATTTTTTTAGATATGAAGTAAGTATAATGCAAGAAAAAACAAATCCCCTTTCAGACCGATCATCTAAAAGGGGATCATTTGCATGAAATACTTTTTATCCTGCTACACCAATGAGTATGTTCCCCACTGAATGGTGTTTCACCTTACCAAATCATTCCTTCTTAGACAATTGTTCGGTTTCAATTGGTGCAGCACGGTAAACAAAGAAAGCCATAATTACAGCAATGATTGACATGGCAAATGCAATAAAGTAAACCAGCTCTACACCTGCTACCATCGCCTCATTTACAACCATTAAGTCTGTTGGATCATTTGAATGTTGCAAAACACTTTTTTGCCTTGCATTCATGATACCAATAAAGACGGAGACACCTATTGCCCCTGCAACTGGCTGTAATGTTGTCATAACTGCCGTTCCATGTGGGTAAAGTTCTTTCGGAAGTTGGTTTAATCCATTTGTTTCGGCAGGCATCATCGTTGCAGAAACGGATATCATTAATAATATATACCCAACAATAATTACCCATAGCGGTGTATTTAAGTCTAACCTGCTCAACATAAACATAGTTGCGCATAATACAAGGGTTGCAGGTACCATCAATACACGAGGCCCGAACTTATCAAATAGGCTCCCCATTACCGGTGACAAGGCACCATTTAAAATACTACCCGGTAATAGGATTAAGCCTGCTGTAGCAGCCGTTAAAGCTAAAGGTCCTTGCATATAAATCGGTAAAATAATTTCAGATGCAAACATCGCCATAATGATAATCAAAAACAGGATAACCCCATGCGTATACATCGGGTAACGAAATACCCTTAAATCGATGAGTGGTTCTTTAAGCTTGAACTGCCTTAATGAAAAGAACAGTACAGCAATAAATCCTACCAAAATGATAGAATAAACTTTAGGATCCAAAAACCCAGCTTCACTTTCCCCTGCCGAGCTAAATCCATACACAATGGCACCAAACCCAATTGTTGATAAAATAATCGATAGGACATCTATTTTCGGCTTCGTAACTTCAGAAACATTCACTAAATATTTATAAGCAAATGCGATGGAAAATAATGCAAATGGGATAACGATTATAAATAAATACCGCCAGCCTAAATATTCAACAATGACTCCAGATAAAGTTGGCCCAATAGCCGGAGCAAACATAATAACGAGTCCAATTATCCCCATGATTTTCCCACGTCTGTGTGGTGGATATATTAATAAAAATACATTAAACAAAATCGGCATTAAAAGCCCTGTACCAACTGCCTGTATCAACCTTCCTGTTAATAAAACAGGGAAAGTTGGAGCAAGTGCACTTATCGTAGTTCCAATCGTAAATATAATCATCGTACTCAAAAATAATTGGCGCGTTGTGAACCATTGTAGTATTAGAGCTGAAGCAGGGATAACAATTCCCATCACTAACATGAAACCAGTAGCCATCCATTGTACAGTGGTAAGGGAAATATTAAACTCATCCATTAGCGTAGTTAAAGCAATATTTAATAAAGTTTCATTTAATATAGCAAAAAAAGCACCAATTATTAGGGATAGCATAATTGGCATAACTTTTACATTTGGATCATCTATCAGATATTCATACTTTTTTGGTTGATTATTATCATTCATACAAAAAACCCCTTCACTTAACTATTTAAGACAAAACGTCAAACATATATTCACAAAGTAGGAAAAAGTTTTTCGCATATGTTATTTTCACAATGTTTGGGACGGGTGGTTACTTTCTTCACCGAAAAGAGTTGTTGCTTTTTAAGTATTGCTGAGTTGAGATAAGCTACGAAGGAACTTTAAGTTTATTTACAGAATCGTGCTACATATCTTTCGATTGGACGAGCAGTGTGTAGGCAACTTTTTAGAAAACAGGCCTTCGAGTAAATACAATCTATAAAAACCTCTATACCTTATTTAATTCATATTCTGCAAAATTGGCAGGATAATCTTACCACGCTATCTGTATACTTACAAGAACATTTTTCAGGGCCATCCTCATTAAGTTATAAAGCACATGTGAAACTGACTTTCAACATGATTTCTTAGCCCATTCTGCAAAAATTAATCCCAAACTAGACTAATCTCCCATATAGTAAAGAGAACGATTTTTGTTAACATATAAGGGAGGAAATATAGATGAATTATAACCAACCACCGTATGATGAGGAAGAAAGACAATTTAATCTGCCTGGTTATTTATTAGGACAGTTTTTTGGCCCTGGCGGGTCAGGTGGTCCTGGTGGAGGACCTGGTGGGTTTCCTGGTGGACCCGGATTCCCTGGCGGCGGGCCTGGTGGGTTTCCTGGTGGACCCGGTTTCCCTGGTGGAGGGCCTGGCGGGTTTCCTGGTGGACCTGGATTCCCTGGTGGTGGGCCTGGTGGAGGTGGTGGACAGCAAACAGGTGCACCGACAACTGCACCACCAAACTTCACACCTACCCAGTCACAATTTCAAACATTCGCCGTAGACCCTGGTGGAATCCGCGGCTGCTTATTCAGATTTACCTATGTATGGCTAAGAAGGGATTCTTTTTGGTATTATCCAACCTTTGTAGGTAGAAATTCCATTGCTGGTTTTAGATGGACGGGATTCAGATGGGTATATTTCGGCATTGATTTAAATAGAATCGAATCCTTCCAATGCTACTAGTAATAGAAAACATACTCATATAATGAACAAAGATTTTTATTTTATATATTGAGGAAAGGTGATAATGCACCAATTGGCATTAATCTTTTTAGCGGCAATTCTTGCAGGATTTGCTCTCATTGCTGTAGCTACAAATACGGTAGGGACATTTTTATCACCGACCATGATTCGTGTCTCCATTTTCGTTGGAGCGATTGTCATTATATTGTTCGCTTTAGCAATGCTTTGTCCATTCTGCATATACACTATTTAATAGCTGTTTAAAGGAAATAAGAGCTAAGTACTTTTTATTTTAGCTTATCAAGCATAGGAACTTAGAGCTCAAGGCTCTAAGTTTTTTTGTTTTTGGTGGAATTTAATCAACATTAATAAATCCACATCAATTTCTCATGAAAGTCTAATCTTTCTCACATTATGGTCTTATAGATAGTGGCTAATATGGTTATTAGGAGGATGATTTATATGGCACTAGAGATTTTTAGAAGAAAAGAACAAAAGTATCTTATTACTATGGACCAGTATGAAAAATTAATTGACAAAATTTCATCTTATATGCGACCCGATAAGTTCGGTCAAAACGGTAAGTATACCGTTACAAGCTTATATTTTGAAAGTAATGACCGCAAAATTTACTTTGAGACGAAAAACAAACTTAAATATCGCCAAAAGTTGCGTTTACGGGTTTACAATGACACAGACATTTCAGGGACAGCTTTTTTTGAAATAAAACAAAAGCACAAGAAAGTTGTAAACAAAAGAAGAATGCTCCTTCCACTGTATGAAGCCTATCGTTACATTGAAATGGAGGAGGATTGTATCGATAATTATAAAACATCAAATACACAAGTACTCCGTGAAATTGATTATTTTCGTAATCTATATCAATTAGAGCCAGAAATGATTGTAAGTTATGATCGACATGCCCTTCACTGTTTAAGCGATTCTGACTTAAGAATTACCTTTGATTTTAATCTAAAATGTAGAAACAATGATCTTTCATTGGAAAATGGAGCATATGGGAATTACTTCATTGATCCAAATCTAGTAGTCTTAGAAGTAAAAGTAAACGAAAGTGTTCCGCTTTGGTTAACACGGATCTTACAGGATTTAGACTGTGAGCAAAGAAGTGCATCAAAGTTCTGTACTAGTTTGGAACTATTAAAGAAAAGTACACTAACAAATGATTCTGCAAATGAAAACGTACTAATTGGAGGAATATAAGATGAATGAGTTATTTCAGATTAATGGAAACGAATCTACTATATTTATGAGTTTACTGGCAATGGCAATCGCGACAATTCTGAGTATTATTATTACGAAAGTATATCAACTTACCTTTACTGGAGAAAGGTATTCTCAAAACTTTGTCCATACAATTATTATTATGAGTGTCGTTGTATCTGTTGTTATGAATGTAGTCAGCGGAAATGCCGGTGTCGCATTTGGATTATTTGCTGTCTTTTCTTTAATCCGTTTCAGGAGCGCTGTGACAGACGCAAAGGATATTGCCTACATATTTTTTGGACTTTCCGTAGGGATGACAAGTGGTCTTTACCAATTTGACTTAGCAATTATCCTGACTATCTTTGCAAGTATGCTATTTTATTTACTGTATAAATTTAATTATGGGAAGGGTAAAGATACACAAATTTTAAAAGTAACAGTTCCAGAGAATCTAAACCATGAGAACCTACTGGACGATGTTTTCAGTCAATTCACCATTAATCATTCCCTTCGCCAGGTGGAAACTACCAATCTTGGAACAATGATTATGTACACTTATGCAATACGGAACAAAAGTGAAACGAATGATAAAGAATTGCTTGATCGTATTCGAGAAAAAAATGCAAACTTAAAAGTCTCCATTACGTATATGGAACATCAAGAATAAAAAAAAGGCCATCCAAATTCACAAACGAAAATTTGGATGGCACTACAGGTTTATTTATTAATATTTTTTATCCTCTTTTTTCCTCATTTCACGTTGCCAAATGAGACCTTGTTCCAACGCCATTTTCTTCGCAATCCTTGGCGCATTCCACAAAGGTGGTAACAATAACAATGATACCGGAACTGCGGTTATGATAATAGAATTCTGAATGGAAGCAATACTGTTCTCACCAATTGTTAGAATAACCATCGTTGTCGCACCAAAAATCAATGCCCAAATAACACGGAGCCAGCGTTTGGGATGATCATTTCCCTCTATTGTAGCTGCTACTGTATATGACATTGTATCTGTTGTTGTAGCAACAAACACAATCGATACAAGTAGAAAACCTAAGCCCATTAAGGTACCCATTGGAAGTTGATCTGTAATTGCCATAACTGCTGCCGGCATTCCGCCTTCACTCAGGGCATTTGAAATGGATCCAGGATTTTCCCTTTCAAAGAATACGCCTGTACCACCAACAATGGAGAACCAAAAATTGTTAACAATTGGGGCTACAATTGACACCGCAATGATTAACTCGCGAATCGTCCTTCCACGTGAAATTCTACTAATAAATACAATTAGCATTGGGGCGTAACCAATAAACCATCCCCAGAAAAAGATAGTCCAACCTGAAAGCCAACCCTCATCCCCACGATACATGCTCATCGTAAAGAAGTTTTGCAAATGAAATCCTGTACCACCTATAAATGCATCAATAATAAACATTGTAGGTCCGATAATGAGTACAATAATAGCTAACAATATCGTGAATTTTACGTTCCAGTTACTAAGATGGTAAATGCCACGGTCCACTCCTGTAGCAGCAGAAATTGCTGCAATTAATACGAGTACCATGACAACAATAATACTCACTGTTAACGTATTTGGAACACCAAATAAGTGATTAAGCCCGTACGATATTTGTAATCCTAAGAAACCGAGCGGTCCCAAGGTACCAGCAACAGTCGCAATAATTGAAAAAATATCAGCGGTCGAACCAACTATACTATTATGATATATTTTTTCGCCAAACATTGGATATAACAATCCCCTTGGTTTTAAGGGTAAACCTTTATTATAGTGAACGTACATCATCACAACAACCGCAAGAGTTCCTAAAATAGCCCAGGCAGTAAAGCCCCAGTGCATAAAGGCCTGAGCGAATGCTGCATCGAAATTATTAAATTGACCACCACCGAATAATGGCGGTGAATCCATATAGTGATACATCGGTTCAGCAGCAGCCCAAAATACGCCCCCACTTGCAAGTAAGGTAACTAAAATCATAGAAACCCAACCAAAATAACTATATTTAGGTTTATCTTGCTTCCCTAATTTGACCTTGCCATATTTTGAAATAGCTAAACCAAGACCGATGAAAAAGTTTGCAAGCAACAGTATTTGCCAATAGGCACCAAATAAATCAGATGAATAGGCAAATAAAGTATTTACTACACCGCCAACCATCTCATTATTCACTAATGAAAATATTATAAACGCAAGTAAAAACCCTCCACTTACGATGAATACAGGCCAATCAAGACCCTTCTTCCTCTTTTTTGAATCCACGCTTTACCTCCTAATTTTTCTAGGAACAAGTGCCCATAACATAGTTTTCCTTAGTCATTAAAGACCGTTGGATGAAACTTAGATAATTGAGTAGTTGAAATCAATTATTTAATGACGGTGTTCCACCAACTTGCTCTAGTTTTGTAACACAAGTTTCTATTATAGGTATATTTTATTAATCTTACAAATAATATCCCCATCTTATAAAATTTAATACAGAGCACATATATCACAAGCCTATTTTTTTATTATGTAAGTTGAGAAAGCTTGTTGGAGGTTGCTATATGTTTTGACTTTAGAAAAATCAATCCCTAAGCTGACCATTGTATGAGAGACTTCAGGGCGGATACCTACTAAGACGGTTTTAACACCAATAAGTTCCAATGAATCAACGATCTTAAATATGTGATACGCAATCAGCGTATCAATAATTAAAATTCCAGACAAATCAATTAGAAGGTAATCCAATTCCCTCTTACTTACTTCATAAAGAGATTTTCGCATGAGACGCTCTGCACGTTTTTCGTCTATCCCTCCTATAATGGGGAGAATAGCGATTCCACCCATTATAGGGACAATCGGTGCAGAATGTGATAGGAATTCCTCTTCTTTCCTATTCAAGCTTTCTTGGATAGAAGCAATCGAAGCAGTGCTGTATGACTGAATAATTTTGTTATTGATGGAGTCAAATATATCTACAACCGTAAGCGAGGTTTCAAGTAGAACAGCCTGCTCGAGCATGATGGCTTTTAATCCATTCCAAAATATCCTTCTTACTTCGTAAATTTGACTAATACCACTATCCAGGCCTTTAGCTTCTATCCAAATTTGCCCAATCTTTTCCCCAAAACTCGCAGCATGATCTCCCGTATACTTCTTCTCTTCTAACGCTTCAATCGTTAATTCCAAATATTCATTTATATAATCATTAACATTCTCGGAGTTTCGGTATTCTGTAGCAACTTTCCTTACAAATATCCCTTTTCTTCTTTTAATTTTTCTACGATTACATTTATTTAACTTAAAAAATATTGACAAAAAAAAGAAACACGCCTATTCTTAGACGTGTTTCTTACTCATTTATGATCTGATCAACTGTTGTCTCAACTTCTGCTCGAGACATCTTTTCTTTCCCACTTTTTAGAGCTTTTAGCGTTCTATTTGCTAATGCTAACGGTATTTTACAAAATATGACAATGTTCTTCGTATTAATCTGTTTCATATATCGATCTGCTTTATTAAGATTGTCTTCTGCATATGCAAACATATCTGTACGTGTCCAGCCATCCGGAAAAAAGCGTACTCCACGTTCTGCATCTTCCTCCTTGTTCCTGAGGATATTGACTGCTTGTAAACC
Source organism: Oceanobacillus rekensis (assembly GCF_002153375.1). Lineage (GTDB taxonomy): Bacteria > Bacillota > Bacilli > Bacillales > Amphibacillaceae > Oceanobacillus > Oceanobacillus rekensis. Next base: position 115,431 of record NZ_MTBQ01000006.1, on the reverse strand, counting down.
TCTTCCGTAACCAATTGCCAGTTCACGATCTGTTTCTGTTCCATCATACCAATTCCAAATATCCGACAGCATGACGCCAACCAGACCAGCGACATAATATGTATATTCATCCAAATCTTCCTTGGTTTTGACAACCCAGTCCTTTTCAACCCATTTTGCCATACCTTCAGCCATCTCACTAGTAGATGCTTTTACCTTATCGACGATGTCAGCTGGGCAAAAATCCAGCCAGTCTCCAAGACGTATCGTAACTTCAGGTAATAACGAATCATATGGCTTTATAAGCTCTAGATATGCATTTGAATCAAAGTCATTCTTCAACAAATTACTAATTTTCAAAAGTAATTGTTGCTTTACTTCTGGATTCAACTCTTCATGATCTTCAATTTCATCTATTGCTCTCATGCAAAGATAAGCAGACCCTACTGTTTTTTTCAACGTAGAATTTAATAATTTAATTGGTATGTAAAACGTTCTGCTTGTTAGTTTCAATACATGCATTGCTTCTTTTTCCAATTTAGCTTGACTTCTCACCGAATTCTCCTCCTTTGGACATTCACGAGGTAATCTAATTATAACAAAAAAACACACCTTTTTCTCCTTTTAACCCCCTAATACAAATACTGTGCATTTCACTCCCCAATTTTTTACAGATTATATTTTTGTTTTCGTAAATGTATGTATTATTTTATTTTTGCTTGCTAGGGGAAGACATTTGATCTATTATGGCAATGTTATATTTTTTTAAGAGAGGCGTATGAATAATGGATAAACGAGTGTATTTATTAACGATCGTCTCCTTTGTTGTTGGAATGGTCGAATTGATTATAGGTGGCATATTGGATTTGGTTGCAGTTGACTTAAATGTCAGCGTTGGACAAGCAGGTTTATTAATTACGATTTTTTCCCTCGTTTTTGCTGTATCGTCTCCAATTTTATTATTTCTTACCGCTAAATTGGAAAGGAAAAATTTGACGCTATTTACATTATTTATTTTTCTATTAAGTAATATCTTAGCGGTTTTCAGCCCAGTATACAGTGTGCTATTTTTAAGCAGAATTATTTCTGCAGCAAGTGCATCACTGCTAATTGTATTATGCGTCACAATGGCTTCAAAGATAGTGGAACCAAAATATCGCGGACGTGCAATTGGTATCGTAAATATGGGTGTCAGTGGTTCCCTTGTGTTAGGGATTCCATTTGGACTGATGCTTGGTAATGCCTTTGGGTGGCGTGCACCATTTATATTGATTTCCATTTTGACATTATTTTCCATTGCTGGCGTATACTTTTTTATGCAGAAAATTACTCCTGGACAAGTTACTATTTCGCTAAGCGATCAAATACACACATTAAAAAACAGTAAGGTATTATATGCCCATGCAACAACCTTTTTTGTATTGGCAGGTCATACAACATTGTATGCCTACTTAACGCCGTTTGTAAAAGATACGATGGGGCTTGATGGTATATGGGTCAGTATCGTTTATCTAGTATTTGGTGTAGCTGCTGTCAGCGGTGGGGCAATTGGTGGTACCTTTTCAGATCAATTTGGTTCCAAACCCACCATACTTACTGTCATTAGTCTATTTATATTAGCTATACTAGCAATTCCGTTTACTACACTTTCTATTCCATTTTTCTTTATTATCTTGGTTTTTTGGGGAGTAATGAGTTGGGCTATTACACCACCAATACAGAGTTATTTGATTGAATCTTCCCCGAACAATTCAGATATTATGATTAGTCTTAATAACTCATCCTTACATTTAGGCGTTGCGGTTGGCTCTTTCGTCGGAAGTATTGTTGTAGACAATATTGGTATCGAAAATAACGCCTTTATTGGCGGAATCATCGTCTTCTTTGGCCTAATCACAGCTATCCTATCCATTCGGGTGCCTGCCACTTCCTGAATTGTATCAAATTACATTTATTTCTGTTTGACTATACGTGTTGCGGCTAGTTCTGGCTCCTAAACGGTCGCCTCCACTTCCCGAAAGTTGTCGAAAGATGCTGAAGAGCAAAGCCACTAACAATCCGTGGTTTTGCTCTTTTTCATTCCATATACTTCATTCATTATACTTTCTGTTTATCCAAAATTTCCTTAAGTACCTTTGCCTGATTATTATCTACATCCTTGGCTGCATAGAGTAATGTCACATTTTTATGATGCTTTTTCGTGATATGCTTCAATTTTCCTAGTTCCTCTTGCTGATTGTCACCCTTAAGTTCTTCCTTATAGTTTGCTTTAAATGTATCAAATTTCTTAGGTTCATACGAATACCACTTTATATTAAGGAAGGAACTATTTCAGTTGTTGTGGTTATTTTCTCCAAAAAAAATCCCCTCTAGACAACACCCATCCAAAGGAGAGAGGACTTTTCTCTCTTTTTATTTAAAACTACATCTGCTTCAATTATAAGTTAATAATAAAGGGTTACCTCCATTACGTATAGTTAACAATAAGTTTGAATTTGCCAATTGTTTCACCGATATTTATCATTCCTTCTCAATATAAGGATACTAATTAATCCCACTCCAAGACCAATTCCCCCGCCAATTTCAATGCTACCCAAAAGAAGCCCTAGCGTAAACCCCAGACCTAGACAGGCTATAAATACAGCCCCTGATATCACTTCGTTCATTATAAATTCCTCCCAATTTTGGGTGATTTATAATAGTTTATGAATATTACCTCTTTTTAGTTCTCTATTTGTCCATTTAGTGAAAACGCTTAACATTAATTATTTAAAGATTCACTATTGCCATACAATGTTTTTCATGTTTAAATGAGTTAAATATACTATTTTTTGTTTTCCCGAAAATGCTATAAGAGGTGATTATATGGAAAGTAAAGTATCTGTCGGTCTTTTAGGCTTAGGTGTTGTTGGATCAGGTGTCATCAAAATTATTGAAAATCATCAGGAAAAACTTGCACATCAGCTCGGCTGCAGTGTGCAGGTTAAAAGCGTCTTAGTTAAGAACCTGGAAAAGGCACGTGATGTGAATACAGACGAAATTGTACTCACAACCAATCCGGATGATATTTTAAATGACCCGGAGATTGATATTATAGTAGAAGTAATGGGTGGAATTGAAGAAACAAAACAACATATTTTAAAAGCCTTTTCTACAAAGAAACATGTTGTAACTGCCAATAAAGATTTAGTTGCATTGCACGGGCCAGAGCTTGAAGAAGCTGCCAACCAGAATAAATGCGACTTTTATTATGAAGCAAGTGTTGCCGGAGGAATTCCTATTTTAAGAGGAATTGCTGATGGTTTATCATCTGACCGTATTCAAAAAGTCATGGGGATTGTAAATGGTACAACAAATTACATATTAACACAAATGGACAGTGAGGGTGTCAGCTATGAGGATGCCTTGCAGGAAGCAAAGGATCTTGGGTTTGCTGAAGCAGAACCTTCTGCAGATGTAGATGGCCTTGATGCTGCAAGAAAGATGGCAATCCTTGGTAGGCTGGCCTTTTCTACCCCAGTGGACCTTGAAGATGTAGAAGTTAGTGGTATTCGTGATATTGAACTGGAAGATTTACAGTATGCTGATCAATTAGGATATACAATGAAACTAATCGGCTATGCGAATTTTGATAGTCAAGAATTGGAAGTGAATGTACAACCAACACTTCTATCCAAAAGTCATCCCCTTGCATCTGTAAAAAACGAATTCAATGCTGTATATGTATATGGGGAAGCAGTTGGTGAAACAATGTTCTATGGTCCTGGTGCTGGGAGCCTCCCAACTGCAACAGCAATTGTTTCTGATGTCGTATCTGTTATTAAGAATTTACGATTAGGTGTAACAGGAAATCAATTTATCGAACCACACTTCAAAAAAGAATTAAAAACGCCTGATAAACGCCATGGACAGTATTATGTAAGATTATTTGCAAAGGATGAAGCTGGCGTATTCTCCACCATTTCCTCTATCTTCCATGAGCGGGAAATCAGCTTTAAGCGTATCCTTCAAACGCCTGTTAAAAAACATGAGCTAGCAGAGATTATCTTTATTACACACGACACATCACTCGAGAACTTCCGTAATGCTCGTGAGAAGCTGAAGGATTTGGATGTCGTACTGGAAGTAAAAAGCTATTACAAAGTTGAAGGAGATGCTGTTACATGAACTGGCAAGGGCTTCTAAGTAATTACAAAAATTATTTACCAGTTACAGAAAATACACCTGCACTTACGTTAATGGAAGGAAATACACCATTGATCCATTTCCCTACATTATCCAAAGAGTTAGGTATTGAATTATATGGGAAAGTGGAAGGTGCTAACCCAACCGGTTCCTTTAAAGATAGGGGAATGGTCGTTGCCGTTGCAAAGGCAATTGAAGATGGCAGCAAATCTGTCATTTGCGCTTCTACTGGTAACACTTCAGCTGCTGCCGCTGCTTACGCTGCAAGAGCTGGTATACGGGCAATTATTGTCATACCAAAAGGCAAGGTTGCACTTGGAAAACTCGCACAAGCTGTCATGTACGGTGCCGAAATTGTTGAAATTGAAGGAAACTTTGATGAAGCACTGAAAATGGTAAGAAGAGTTAGTGAAAATACACCGGTCACATTAGTTAATTCTGTTAACCCATATCGTCTTGAAGGACAAAAAACAGCTGCATTTGAAGTCTGTGATCAATTAGGACAAGCTCCAGACATTCTTGCAATTCCTGTCGGTAACGCTGGTAATATTAGTGCTTACTGGAAGGGTTTTAAAGAATATAATGATCATAAGCAAACTGGTCTACCAAAAATGTTCGGGTTTGAAGCAGAAGGTGCTGCAGCAATTGTTCAAGGTAAAGAGATTGCTGATCCGGAGACAGTTGCCACCGCTATCCGTATCGGAAATCCTGCAAGCTGGAATTTGGCAGTGCAGGCGAAAGAAGAATCAAATGGAATAATCAATTCTGTTACAGATGAAGAAATTCTAAATGCCTTCAAATTGTTACCAAGTAAAGAGGGGATTTTTGCAGAACCTGGTTCATGTGCATCTATCGCAGGTGTTATCCAGCAATGTGCAAATGGTACGATTAAAAAAGGAAGTAAAGTTGTTGCTGTATTAACTGGAAATGGATTGAAAGATCCACAAACAGCAATTGACCAAATGGAGATAAATCCTGCCTCCTTACCAAATGATGAAGAAGCTGTCACAAAATTTATTGAAGAGATGATCAGAAAATGAAATCATTTAAGATTTCTGTTCCGGCAAGTTCCGGTAATGTCGGGCCAGGTTTTGATTCCACTGGTTTAGCTATAAATCTTTATTTAACATTGGAAGTAACAGAGTCAGAGGAATGGGAATTCTACTCCCATTCCTCTTCTTCCAACAACAATCATGAAGAGAATTTTATTTTTAAAATAGCGAAGCAAACAGCCGAGCGACACGACAAAACGCTTCCGCCATGTAAAGTGATAGAGAAAAGTGACATTCCGTTGGCTCGCGGGCTTGGAAGCAGTGCATCTGCAATACTTGCGGGGATTGAATTAGCTAATCATGCCTGCAATCTTTCATTAACGCTTCAGGAGAAACTGCGTTATGGGACGGAAATTGAAGGACACCCCGATAATATCGCTCCAGCACTATATGGTGGCCTCGTCATCTCTGTCGTTACTGAAGACGAGATTGATTGGATTCAAATTCCAGTAATAGATGTTGATTTAGTCTTATATATTCCTAATATCGAGTTAAAGACTGAAGCGGCAAGGAATGTCTTACCAGATAGCTACCCGAGGAACCATGCTGCAAGTGCAAGTGGTATTAGCAATATGGTAATTGCTTCTCTTTTATCAGGAAATTATGAGCTTGCAGGCAAAATGATGGAAAGAGATTTATTCCATGAACCATATCGTGCAGAGCTCATTCCTAACTTTGATAAAATAAGAATGGAAGCAAAAAAACACGGAGCATATGGTACCGTGATTAGTGGTGCCGGTCCAACCATGCTATCTATTGTTCCTAAAGGAAAAGCAGCAGCTATTGCTAAACCATTACAAGTCCTTCTAACTGATTATCAGGTGGAAACATTGGATATAGATTTGCAAGGGATGAAAGTCGAATAAACAAGCCAAAAGCAAACTTGATCGTTCGCCAGTAGGGTTACCTGGGAGAAACAATATGCTAAACTTACACAGAAAATCGCATTGCTTTCGCTGGATTTCCACAAAAATAATCTGCGTTATAAATCACATCGAAAAGGCTTAGGAGTTTTTTATCTAAGCCTTTTTTATTTTACATTTTTTTCAAAAGCATTTAATTCGAGTCTCCAATTATCATTCTCCTCCAACAAGACCTTTTGGTTAGAATTACAAAATGAATTTTTAAATAATAAGATTAGTAAACTCATAATTACAAAGCACCCTATTATGTCTAGTATTCCTAAAAAGTATTTCTATGCCAATTAATGTAGCATGTTTGTATTTGCATTTAGAAGACAGTTTTGCTTAGTTGCTAAACATGCTAGAATTGTAGCAGGAAAGAATATGTGAATTCATTCGAGAACGATACAGTAAAAAGACTTACAGAAGTCTAAATTACCGTTTAGAAGGTGTCCTTTATGCCAGATTGGTCTTATCATCCATTAAAAAAACTTTTATTAGATAAAATAAGCCCAAAAACAAGCCGAGAGTTTATACATAAATCCATGAGCACCATTGCATCCATTCCTGGTGGGAGGAATCTTATTGGGTTTTTAGGGCATATGAAACCTGCACGGGAATTTCAAAAGGAAATTAATCATACTGGATTTCCTTCTCCTATTGGACTAAGTGGCCATATTGATCCTAATTTATCAGGAATCAATGCTTTCCAGGAGTTAGGTTTCGGATTTGTAGAAATTGGACCAATCGTGTTAAATGAACCCCAAAAACAAAATGAACCAAAGAGAGAAAAAGATCAAATTCTGTTTTCCGATAATCAAGAGAAAGTTCCACTCAAACTAGCGATAAAAAAAATAATAAACCTGAATATCCGAATTCCTATATTTGCGAAGATAGATGCACAAGTGAATAGGAATGAATGGGATATCATCATTCAGCATTTAACACCCCTTGTAGATGCTTTCATCGGAACAAATGAGCAAATGAACTCATACGTAGAAAATAATGTAGTAGGTTTGGAACGCTCTTTTTATGTATCTTTATCTACTGATGAACTGAACAAAAAAGAGTTCAAAATGGGAAAATTGATACAACATACAGGTATCGATGGTATAGTCGTAAATGCTCCTCATCGAACGGAAGATAGCTATTGGTATGAAGTTGCAAATGCAAATAAGTGTTTGGCTAAAACGATTAAACAGGTTAAAGATCTGCATCCTGAGCTAACGGTCATAACCTCTGGTGGAGTAGAGACACCAAACGATGCTTGTACTTTATTTCGTGCTGGTGCAGATTTGGCAATGCTAACAGATGGTTATGTAAAGGCAGGGCCAGGACTACCAAAGCGAATTCATGAACGATTATTATATGAAGAAGACCGACCTATTAAACACCAAAATTGGTACCTTTCATTTCTATTTGGTCTTTCTATCCTTATTGGAGGAATTATTGCTTTATATTTTGCATTTACAAGTATTATACTTCCATATGATGAATCTTTTCTTGGGCTGACAAGAGCAGATATCTTACAAGTAAACCCACTTATCCTTTCATTTATGTCTCATGACAGAATGGCACTAGCTGGTACGATGATTTCAGGAGGAATATTGTATATCCAACTTGCACGACACGGAATAAAATACGATATGCATTGGGCAAGGATTGCTTTTCACAGTGCAGCAATTGTAGGATTTCTTGGGATTTTTCTTTTTATCGGCTTCGGTTACTTTGATTGGCTACATGGTTTATTCTGGCTTATTTTATTGCCGATATATTATTTTAGCTTCAGGGAAGGAAAAAAAGTTACAGGTACCCCATATTCCAGTCAGGGACAGAATGATAAAGTGTGGCAATACGGACTTTATGGACAGCTCATGTTTATTATATTAGGATTTTTGATAGTAGTAGGCGGGATCGTAATTTCCACAATAGGTGTATCCAATGTTTTTGTGTCTACCGACTTAAGTTACTTGTGTATGTCACCTCAAATGTTAGATAGCATAAGTAGCAATTTGATTCCTGTTATTGCACATGACCGAGCAGGATTTGGAAGCGCCCTTGTAAGTGTTGGTTTACTTGTTCTAATGCTTTCCTTGTGGGGTTTTAGAAAAGGGGAACGTTGGATTTGGAATACACTTGCTATAGGAGCATTACCTGCATTTATAGCGGGGATTGGAACTCATATATATATCGGCTACACAACATTTATACATTTACTTCCAGTTTACTTTTTAATCATTTTATATCTGGTAGGATTAGTATTATCCTATCCTTTCTTAAAACGAAATAAAAATTCCGTATCGAAAACAAAATGTACTCCATAGGTAGACTATTTAAAGATTCTACTCTATAGGGTACATTTTGTTTACTATGGCCTCTTTATCATTATCATTCTATTATCCCATCAAAGCAGTCATTAGAGCTTTCTGGGCATGTAAGCGATTTTCTGCCTGCTGGAAGACAACAGAATGCTCGCCGTCAATCACTTCCGCTGATACCTCTTCACCGCGATGTGCTGGTAAACAATGCATAAATGTTACGTCGCTTTTCGCACTAGCCAATAAATTCTCATTTACCTGGTAACCATCGAAGTCCAATTCCCTTTTCAACTGTTCTTCTTCCTGACCCATACTCGCCCATACATCAGTATAGATAACATCTGCATCTTTAACAGCAACTGTTGGATCCACCTCTATACTAACTTTAGCACCATGTTCAGCAGCTAGCTTAGTTGCCTTTTCGATAACCGACGGATTGGGCTGATACCCTTCTGGTGCAGAAACTACTAATTCCATTCCCGTGATTGCAGCACCAATCATCAGTGAATGCGCCATATTATTTCCGTCTCCAATATAAACGACCTTGGTACCTCCAAGCTTCCCTTTTATTTCTTTAATTGTTTGTAAATCTGCAAGTACCTGACATGGGTGATATAAATCGGTTAGCCCATTAATCACCGGAATGTTGGCTTTGTCTGCAAGTTCTTCAACTGTCTCTTGTGAAAATGTCCGAATCATAATGCCGTCCAAATAACCAGATAGAACTTGTGCAGTATCTGAAATCGTCTCACCCCTACCAATCTGTATATCTTTGGAACTCAAGAAGATTCCTAAACCGCCTAGTTGATAGATTCCTGCTTCAAAGGATACGCGTGTTCTTGTTGAAGATTTCTCAAAAATCATACCTAATGTTTTTCCTTTAAGTGGCTCGAAAGCGATTCCTTCCTGTTTTTGCTTTTTTATATAATCAGCCAAATCAAGTAAATAATTGATTTCCTTTGGTGTATAATCTGCAAGTGTTAAAAAGTCTCGCCCTTTTAGTTCCTGTTGCTGAAAGTTAATTTCCTTCGTAATCATATGACCGCTCCTTATAAATTTGTTTATATGAATTATTATGCAATAAAAAGAATAAATATACAATAGCTTTTATGCTTTTTATTAAAATAAACTTTGGCTTTATTCTAAGTGATTGTGAATACTACACGTCCCAACAAAAAGATTGGTTGTTATTTCCACAAAATCTATATACAACGACTTAAGATTGCTTCGACGACCGCTCTGGGAAATACACTTCGCGCATCCTAGGGCGGCTGGTGAGCCCCTTCATACTGACGCATTTCAGTGTCTCACCTATGCCTCTCTTCCCGTAGGAGTCTCCGTGTATTTCCCAAATCTAGTTTAAGCTTGAAGACGAATTAATTCCTTAGTGATTGATTTAAAAATCGGATTACACAGCTTGACCAGTTCGGGTGAGCGGAGAGCAGTGACTCCTGCTTAGAACTGCACGTGTCCGAAGACCCGAAGAGTGGTTTTCCCTTCGGTTCTGTGGCCGTGTCCTAAGGTGCGCATCCGCCCGCAGCGACCCCCGGACGGCGCAAAAGCAGACGTCTTTAGAAATCAGCTTGCATTTACATCACTTTTTATGGTCTAAAATACATACTAGTTTCTTCGGCAGTTTATCTCAACTGCGACGTTTATAAAACAACATATATATGCGAAAACAGCCTAATTTTTTAACGAATAGGAACTGTCTTTTATATCCATCTAAAAAACCCGCTAAGCTTCGAGAACCATAGCGGGTGTCAATTAATTCACTTTCTGCACAATAACGACCTTTAAATAATTTCCTTGGTTAAAATTACGGTCTACTTGAAAATCAGCTGGTAATGAAAATTCCTCGACAATCCTATATTTCACTTTCATATCTTTAAAGCCTTGATCAATAAACTTTTTAAACTTTTTCATTCCAAATGATGCATTGTTCGTAGATGCAACGATGATTCCATCCTTTTCAAGAATCGCGAGTGTATCTTTTATCAATTCAGGATAATTTTTTGATGTGCTGAACGTATGCTTTTTAGAACGGGCAAAGCTTGGAGGATCAAGGACAACCACATCAAATTTCAATTCTTTACGTTTCGCATATTTGAAATAATCAAAGACATCCATCACAATGATATCCTGCTGTTCAAAATCAATTCCATTTACACTGAACTGTTCAATTGTTTTGCTTTTACTGCGCTTGGCAAGATCCACACTAGTTGTTTTCGCTGCACCACCAAGCGATGCGGCAACAGAGAATGCTCCCGTATATGAAAATGTATTGAGCACATGTTTTCCTTTTGCATACTGATTACGGATGGCTTGACGTACATCACGCTGATCCAGAAATATCCCAACCATTGCCCCATCGTTTAAATAAACCGCATAACTCATGCCATTTTCTTTAATGATAATTGGGAATTCGCCACGCTCTCCCTTTACAAAATCATCGTCATCAATATATTGTCCCTTCGTATCGAAGCGTTTTTTTTCATAAATAGCCTTGTAATCACCGAGTTCATCCAGGACTTGGATAACTTTTTCCTTAAACGAATAGATTCCTTCGCTATACCAGTTGATTAAATAATAACCTTCAAAATAATCAATGGTCAGCCCACCAATGCCATCACCTTCACCATTAAAAATACGGAATGCAGTCGTGTTTTTGTCCTTGTAAAAGGATTGTCGTTTATTGATAGCAGTCAAAATTTTACTTTTAAAAAAGACTGTGTCAATCTTTTCTCCCTCATTAAAAGTCAATACCCAGCCAAGTCCTTTATTCTGCTTTCCGTAATAACCTTTGGCAAGAAAGTTGCTGTTTTGGTCAATCAAATGCACTAAAGTCCCTTCTGCTGATAAATCTCCAGGATTTTTAATTGCATCCTTATTGATCAATGGATATTTATTTTTATAATGGCCAATAAAATCCGGATTTACGTTTAATTCAATTGTTTTTGTCATATTTTCATCCAATCATGTTTTTCCACATTATCGCATTTCCAATCGAAAAGGGAAAGCATATCTATCCATTTCTATTTTCAACGTAGTTACAAGTACCCTTAATTTCCGTTCGATTTACAAAAGGATCACCTTCAAAGCTAAAATTCAGGCTTTCTACTTTAATACTATATCGATATGAGGGGATATTTCTCCATATCAAAAAATCCTATGACGCAACATAAACGTCATAGAATCCTGTTAGTTTTGCTCGATGAGTTCCAATTTAAAATCGCCAACTGCCCCTGCTTCATACAAATTTGTAATTGAGGTGGAATAATTATGGATAACAGCTGGAAATTCAAGCTGTTTCCCAGGAATCTTAACTATAAAATCATTTTTATATAGCAATGCCGTAACATCATGGTAGTCCTCTGTTGTCACTTTAAAATCAAAACTTACTTTCTTTAATTCGCCTTCATCCGTTTTCACTGTTTCTTCCTGAAGATTTAATGCGTCAATGGTTAAGTTATTTATGCTAACCTTTTCACTCATTTCAATCACTCCTGCCAAATTAGTATACATAAATACTAACAGGTTCAGGCTAAATTGTTTAACAGAACAGCTCCCTGCCTTAAATCTGTTTCTGCTTATAGGAATGACGTCTTAGACGGTTCTCTTTTCTTGCTGGTGCTGATGAGTATAACAGTACTTCTTCATCACTCTCTGGAAATACACCCGGAACCGGAACAGATTTTCCATCTTCATTTACTGCAACCATTGTCAGAAATGATTCTGTTGTTAGTTTCTTTTCATTTTTTATTAAATCATGTGCATGAACCTTTACATAGACTTCCATCGAGCTTGTCCCTGTATATGTTACATAAGCTTCCAGACTCAATGAATCACCAACTTTTGCGGAGGATAAAAAATCAACCGAATCAATGGATGCTGTCACAACTGAACTATTAGCATGTTTCATCGCAGTTAAAGCAGCAATTTCATCAATATATGCAAGAACCTTTCCACCAAAGATGGTATTTAGGTGATTCGTATCTGGTGGCATTACCAACCGCGTTTGAACTGTTTTAGATTTGCTAATTGCTATCTTTTCCAATATATAATCTCTCCTTCATAAAATTAAAAAACACCTTCTTTAATTGAAGATGCTCGTAAAAAAACACTAATTATAATAACTGCAAAATGTATGCTAGGAATAAGCTCACGCATCCTCCTATCTCCCATAGGATTACATACTTTCCCTTATGGCAGGTATCCTGGCTTAGGATCGTCAAATCCTATCTACCTTCCCATCAATATAAACAGTGGTTTTCCGATGGATTCTCCTCTTTAACAGTGGCGGGACCGCGGTGGATTTTTCCAGCTTCCCTTCTCGACTTGTATATTAAGTCACCATAAAGAAAAATTTCTTATTTCATTCATTATATCACAATTTTGCGAGTCAAAATAAACCTACTACACATATATATATTATATTATGATATGATTATTTTAGAAAAGCGCAAACACACGTTTAGCGACGTGTGGACATTTCTTTTAGCCGAAGGGATGAATTTAACCGGGGACCTACAGGAGGATGTAGGTCAGTTCGGTTTTGCGATAGAATGTGGCTTAATCTCCCTGAAAAATAGAGTGCAAATAGTTATACAATAGGATCAGTGTGAAAAATAATAATTAAATCTAACATAAAAAATCTATATTTGAATTCGGAGGAAATTCATATTGAAAAAATACCCAACTTTAATTAAATTCAATGATACAGACAATAATACAATTCCACAGTATTACGATTATGCAGTTGGTATTGATAAGGTAAAAGATGTATTGACCGAAAAATTTGGCAATAACTATAATCTTTATGATATAGATGATGGTATCGATGAAGTGGATGATACCTTAGAGCAACTTCTTCTGAGAAAAGAGATAGATATTGAAATACTGGCAAGTGTGTATGATGCAGTAGGAACATCAACCATTAAGTACAATGATACAAAACAGTACTCTGTCAGACCATCCTTAGTGAATAATATATTCCACTTCCCAAACTATGAAGTGGTTATTGTAAAATTACCAATTTATCAAAGTCATATGGAATACGTACGTGAATTTATTTTCGCAAAAAATGATGCATGTGTGTTGGCATTTTTAAACTATATGATTGAAAAGCAACGTGAATATATGCTTGATGGCATAAACGTTCTTACAGATACTGAGGACGGCTTAGAAAAAACTCGTGAGAAAATAACCTATCAAGTACGACGGGATGATATTCTGTTGGAAGATCATGTGAAGACGGATATTTTCCGTTCGATTGATGAATTTTTCCATGAGAATGGGACATTTTTTCAAGAATACAATATTCCATACAAGCGTGGAATTCTTCTATATGGTAGCCCGGGCAATGGGAAAACAACTCTCGTTAAATCAATCGCAGGCAGTGTACCGGCTCCTGTTGTATATTGGCAGATTACCGAATATACATCAAGCTACTCGATTAAGGAAGTTTTCGCTACGTTAACGAAAATGGCGCCGATGATTCTTATTATAGAAGATATCGATTCCATGCCCGAGGAAGCGCGATCTGTATTTTTGAATACGCTTGACGGCGCCACATCCAAGGAAGGAATTTTTCTAATTGGAACAACCAACTATCCTGAGAAAATTGATCCTGCTTTGATAAATCGTGCAGGCCGTTTTGATCGTGCCTATGAAATCAAGCAGCCAGATGATGCATTAAGAAGTAAATATTTGCATAAAAAAGGCATGACAAAATTCTTATCCGAAGAGATGCTAACTCAATTAACGAAGCAAACAAAAGGTTTATCCATTGCCCAACTTAACGAGCTATATATGTCCGTTGCTCTTCAGTGGCATTATGAGAATCAAGTCGATGTAGATAAGATTGTAAAAGACCTCCAGGAAAATCACCGCAGAACGATGAAGCAGGAATGGGACACAGAAGAATATGCGGGTAGAATGGGATTTAGTAGTCTGGTTAAGCTTGATTAATTTATAATTAATCAAGCTTTTTTCATCATTAATCTTGCATGTATCCTATGTTATCCTACCGTTTCAATCATCATATTTGTATCAAATTCCAATTCAATACCTTCTGAAACTCGAATATATATTGCATCATAACCACTTATTACAGTATGATCCATTAATTTTTCACCAGATAACTGTCTAAACGGAAACTCCTGCTTGAAGGTAGTAAACGAAATACTCTCATATGAACCATCATATGGTTTGTTAACACTTAATACATTTGATGACAAATTAATATCCGGTAATGCCGTGTATTTAGAGACTTCTACTATTTCGACAAATACAGGTGTTTGATAAAATACAACTTCAATCACATTTTCTATGTCATCTACTTTCTCTACATATATTGGTACAGTATTAACATTATTTTCCGGGGCTATTATTTCTAGTTGCTCTCCTTGATATTGGAAATCCCAACTTTCACGAATAAATGATGAATCGATATCATCTACTCGCCCATGTTGGATTTCATCGTACAGATGCATATCATACGAACCTTGAGTTTCCTCAAAGCTATAACTTTTGCTATCCGTTGTTTTCTTTTCTATAGGCAGAAGATAATATACACCTACTGAAACGAATAGAAGAATGATATATCCAATAAATATCCACTTTGCACCTTTTCCCCTATTATTTAAACGTCTTATTATGGCAATAAGTACAAAAAGGATACCTAGTAACAATAAGATTGGCAGAAACGAAATAGCTACATTCATTTTCTAACCTCCTGTCGATTCGAAATCATCACAGCACAAAGGAAACATATTGCTGCAGTTATTCCTGTTTTAATAATAACTATTAGGATGGATGATTCATCGAAATAAAATTGACCAATCTCCAGCAGTATTTCACTTTCATTTCGTCCAATTAAGTACAAGGATCCAATCAATAACGCGGGCAGAATCCCAATAAATATCTTATTGAATTGAACAATCGAACCAATTAGATAACCTAGGGAACTAACCATAAAAATAAAAAGCATGGTTGCAATAAGCCCACTTATAAACATACCAAAACCCTGCACGCTACCAGCACCTAGAAATTGATAATCGAAGAAAAAAATCATCATAACTTTTATTAAATAACCAGAAAAAATCGCTGTAAGTGCACCTACTACACTTGCAGTAAACGAAAAAGCAATATTGGATAGATTGCTACTTAACCTATTGGTTACAAAGGCATAATCATATTCTTTGTAATCTTTGGTTGTAATTTGAATCGAGCTGATAAATCCCCAAATCATCGTAAAAACAATTACAATATCTGCAGAGTAGTATTGAATATCTACACTGCTGTACCCGACACCACCGAAACCCATTTGGCCAGTTCCTGACAATGAAAATAAAATTGCAATAGCTTGAATTACAAGCATTGAATTGAAAATAGTTATATTAGCTTTACATTTATATAAATATTGCCTTTTCACGAGTGTTCCCAAGTGGATTTTACTTAAAGACATTATCTATTCCACCTTTCATTCTGCTGGTTAAATATATACATAAATCACTAGCTGAAACAGGTGAAACTTCAACACCTAGCTGTTTTGCTTGCACTAATGGAAAAGAATTATTTTTCACCACAGAATAAGTAGTATTCTCGCCGACTTGTTTGGTATGAAGTACCTCTAAATTGGATGTCCATTGCATAATAACTTCTGTTCTCCCTGATAAACCAACTGCATATTCTTTAAGTTCATCCATTGACAGATGAAGGAACATTCTTCCTTGATCAATTAATAATACATCTTCCAATAAATCTTCTATCTCATCTAAATGGTGGCTGGATATGATAATTGTTCGCGGATGTACGAGATAATCCTTCAAAAGCGCCCTATAAAAATCCCTTCTGACTCCTGCATCCATCCCTGTTGTCGGCTCATCAAACATAGTTAGCGCACAACGAGAGGCTAAACCAACAATCATGTTAAATGTACTCTTTTTTCCCTTTGATAATTGACTATGCGTTTGATTTGGATAAAAAGAAAAATAATCAAACAGTCTTTCGGCAAAATTCTGATCCCATTTCTCGTAAAAGCGCTCTGCTTCTTTTAAGATTTCAGGAAGCGTCAATACCCTAGGGAAATTCATTTGATCATCAACGTAAATGGTATTTGCTGATACGAAAAGATTATTAAAAGGACTTTCTTCAAAAACGTTCACATCACCTACAGTTTGTCGCCAATACCCAGCCAAAATTTTCAAAAGCGTTGTCTTCCCTGCTCCATTTCTCCCTATTAAACCAGTAATCGTGTTTTCTTTAATCGAAAATGACAGATCATTCAATGCTTTTAACTGCCCTTGTTTCTTCGTTAATCCTTCACATTCAATAACATTCACTCCGCATCCCCCTTGCGTTCGTTATTCATCGTCCGAAGCATTTTCATTAACTCTTCTTCATCAACACTAAGTCGTTCTGCCTCCAACACAACTTCCCTTAATAATCCCTTTAGCGTCTGATTTTTCCGTTTGTCCATAATAATAGCTCTTGCATCACTCGTAACAAACTTACCAAGCCCCCGCTTGCTATAGAGAATCTTTTCATCAGCTAGGATATTTAATCCTTTTGCAGCTGTTGCAGGGTTGATCGTAAACATTTCAGCAAGCTTGTATTGCGAATAAACCTTATCGTCTTTTTTAAAATTTCCATTTAATATCTCTGCTTCGATCCATTCAGCAATCTGTATATAAATAGGTTTTGACCCGTTAGTATTAAGACTCAAGCCTGCAACCTCCTTCACATGAGTTAGTACATTACCCATGTAATGTAGTATATTACCTTTTTCTGAAAAGTACAACAGGAATTTAAAAAAGATGCCTGGAATCAGACATCTTTTTTTGATAAGTTATTCACCCACACGCTTCTATAGCCTCGTATATGTGAATTTTTGTATTAAATTTGTGAACTTCCTTCATTTTTATCTTGAACATTAGCATTTGGACTATGGGCATCGACTTTTTCTTTGTGGTCTTCAGCATTACAACGTTTTTACGCCAAAGTAAACTATTCAATCCCTACAATTTCACTCCTCCGCTCCATCATGACAACATCACGCCAACGTCCATTCATTTTGCCTAACTGTTTACGCACACCAATCTCCCTGAACCCAACTTTCTTATGTAAATGAATACTAGCTGTATTTTCAGGGAAAATCCCTGATTGCAGTGTCCAGAATCCTGCCGCTTCACTTGATTCAATAACAGCTTGGATTAGTTTTGAACCGATTCCCTTTCCAACACTATCCACACTAAGATATATACTCAGTTCTGCAATACCTGCAAATGCACGCCTGCTCGAAACCTGGCTCAATGCTGCCCAGCCGAGTAATTTCTCTCCATTACTTACAACCAGCCTGCATGCATGTATATGTCCCCGATCCCATTCTTCCCACGAAGGTGCATCTGTATCAAAAGTAGCATTGCCTGTTTGTATCCCCTGTATAAAAATATCCCGAACCTGCTCCCAATCTTTTTCTTCCATCTTAGAAATTTGATATTCCATTCATTTACCATACCCTTCGTTCACTTATACTGATTTCCTAAGTATACTTCTATCCGTGCAAATGGCACATGATGATTATCTTAATCAATCATGTGTCATTTGCACATAATTTCATCTATTTTTAAAAGCAAACCAAAAATAGCTAGAATAAATAGTAAATAGCCTGTATAGGTTTCCGGGTTGAGTAATGGAATAACGTCTTGGAATTCACCTTCCCTGAAAACCATATACCAAAGTATTCATTGTTAAAGGCTAGAATCATCATACATATGCTGTAAAAAATAATTCCGGTTATTGACTCGCTTCGTTTGATTCTTCCCCTTGGATCAGGAATTGCTGGTAAATCGGATGGTTTCCATGCTTCTCCCCTGGATAATTCTTCAGCTTTTAAACCGCCAAAATAATCTCCAATTGCAAACCCAATTGTTACCCAGCCAACTATTTGCGGAACGACTGTAATTATAGAAATAATCAAACCAATAAAGTGATCCAAAATAGCAATTGAGTTAATAATAATTTCTATGACAAAAACAACACCCATGCTAAAGGCAAATGAAATAAGAGAAATTTTCATTACTAGCATATAAAAGTCAAATAATTCCGGACCAATTACATATTTTCGGTTCTCACGGTAATTTTGTGCTAACTTCTTTCGGCTTCCTAATTCCAATAATACCTCTTCCACATCTGTTCTTTTGATTTCTCCACCATTCGCTCGCTCTTCGACCATATCTTAAATGAGACTGCGCAATTCCTCTGAGATATCTTCCCTCTGCGTAAAGTGTACATTACTTACATTCTAACATTACACTTCCTAACCTATTTTATTGACAAAATCTCTCCCTAACTTTAATATCACAATCAATTGAGTGACAGGAGAGATGATATGATAATATATGTTGATGCAGATGCATGCCCGGTGAAAGATATTATTATAAAAGAAGCCAGGGTTAAAAATATAGCCGTTGTGATGGTAACAAGCTTTTCACACTTCTCCAACAAAGATAATCCTGAAGGTGTGAAAACGATTTATGTTGATAACGGGGCAGAAGCAGCTGACTATCGGATTATGAAGCTCGCTAAAAATAAAGATATAATCGTTACACAGGACTACGGGCTCGCTTCATTGGGACTAGCAAAAGGATGTACCATTCTTCATCACAAAGGGTTTACATATACGAATGAAAACATTGATCAGCTTTTACAAACAAGATATCTGAGCGCAATGGCTCGGAAAAGCGGTAAGCGTACAAAGGGTCCAAAACCATTTACGGTAGAAGATCAGGAGAAATTCAGAGTACTCTTCAAAGAAACTTTGGACCAAAAACTTGCCAATTAAATAATAAGAATTGTATCAGCAACGAGGTGAATAAATTGGGCAGAGACAAGAAATTTACGGAACAGGATTTATATGCAGCCACGAAGAAAATTTTAGTGAAAAATGGCTATCAAGGATTCACCTTCAGCTTACTCGCAAAAGAACTTCAGGTTTCCAGGGCAACGCTTTATAAGTATTACGATAATAAAGATGAACTGATTACGAATTATATGGTTTTTGAAATGGACTCCTTTCTTGAAAAACTTAAAGAAATTGATAACTATCAGAATTTTGAACAGCAATTTGACTTTTTGATTAATATTATATTTGCGGATAGCGAAATCCATCAAATTCGGAGCATGGCATTTGAAATCCCTGCTACCAATGAAAAAGTAAAAGAAAATAACTTAAAGCTGAAAAGTCAGCATAAAGATATGTATGAAATGCTGCAAAAATTTGTTTCATTAGGCAAAGTAAATCATCAGCTAAAGGCAGATCTACCAGACCCTCTCATTTTGGGACTCATCTTTCAGACTGTCGATATACCAAATCATTTTGGTGTACCACAAGTTGAATGGATAGCCTCGATAAAGGAAATAATCAGACACGGAATGTTTACAAAAGATTAATTGACACTAGTGTTACTTTTAGGGATACTAATAAGTAACACTAGTGTTATTTTTAATTCCATTTGCTATAGAGGGAGAGATTATATGAAAAAACTTCTACAGAATATCACAGATCGTGTTTCAACAAAGAAAGGAATGTGGATTACAGCAGGAATCTGGGCTTTGGTACTGATATTATTGACAGTCTTTGCGCCAAGCGTCCATGATTATCAGGTTTCGAGTGTAGAAACATTGCCAGAAGATGCCCAATCTGTCATCGCAAGTGAAAAGATCGCATCTTATTTCGAGACTAGTGATTTATTGCCCGCTATACTTGTTTTCCAAAATGATGGGGAAGAAATCGACCTTACTGAGCTATCAGAAATTACCACAGAAATCGAAGAAGCCGGTATTTCCGGATTAGAAGAAATCGTTCCACTTGCAATGCTGCCTCCACAGGCTGCAGAATCCTTTTTCTCGGAAGATAGCACAACAGCTATTATCCCTGCCAATCTATCTGTTTCGTTGGACACAGCAGCTATTAAAGAATCTCTAAAGAAGATTGCAGAACTGACAAACGAACTGTCTGATCTTGAATTGCTTGTTACCGGTCCAGCTGGAATTGCAGTAGATACAACAGATTTATTCTCCAGAGCAGATCTAGTACTGATTATGGCGACTGTTGGCATCATTCTCGTACTCCTTGTCGTTATTTACCGATCACCGCTACTGGCTCTTATTCCATTGCTTGCTGCTGGTTTTGTTTACCAGATTGTTATGCAGATTCTTGGTATATGGGGAAAAGCTGGATTGGAAATGAGTACCCAGTCAGTTTCAATTATGACTATATTATTATTCGCAGCTGTCATTGATTACTCTTTATTCGTCTTTTCCCGCTTCAAAGAAGAACTGAAGACCCACAATAATAAATATGAGGCAATGAAAATGGCAATGAGAGGAACAGGATTGCCAGTCTTTTATTCAGGTGGAACAGTATTGGTTGCCATGCTCGTACTTATATTTGCTTCACTAGGAGATTATAAAAACTTTGCCCCTATTTTCGGAACTGCATTGCTTGTAATCATGTTATGTTCCGTTACCCTTGTACCAGCGTTATTCACTTTATTTGGTAGAAATTCCTTCTGGCCTGTTATACCTAAGGTCGGTGATACGCAAGTAAAAAGGAATTCCATATGGAGTAAAGTTGGTCGATTCGTTACGAAGAAACCTGCCCTGTCCGTTTCAATCATCCTTGCTTTCATTTTCCTATCAGCAGCAAATATATTCAATATGGATTATGAGTTTAATATTCTTAAATCTTTCCCAGAGGATATGCCGTCCAGGGAAGGTTATGAATTATTGGAAGAGAATTTTACAGCCGGGGATCTTGCACCGACAACGGTATTATTTGAATCAGCAGATACTGTCAGTACTGATGAACAAGAAGTACTGATTGAGAGGTTCAATTCAGAGGAATCGGTGGAAAGTGTTCGACTCGAGAATATTACGGAAGATGAGAAAACAATTTCTTTAAGCATGGCTTTTGAAACAAATCCTTATGATGCCGTAACAATGGATGCATTAGAAAAAATTCAAAATGAAGCTGACAGCATTCTTGCCGATATTAACTTGAATGGTGAACTCTATTTTGCCGGTGAAACAGCTACTTCCATCGATGATCGTTCATACAATAACCGGGATACGATTTTGATTGTAATTCTTGAAACCATCCTGATCTTTATCATGCTGATGATTCTGACTAGATCATTTAAAATGCCAGTATATATGATGGGAACAATACTCGTTTCCTTCGCTGCTGCGCTTGGATTGGGCATGTTCCTAACTGAATTGTTCTTTGGAATTGATACGATTAGCAATAGGGTACCTGTATATGCCTTCATATTCCTTGTGGCACTTGGGATTGACTATAACATTATCCTTGTTTCACGGTTTATGGAGGAACGCAAAAAACATCCTGTAAAAGAAGCAGTGGAAATTGCAGTAGCAAATACAGGTGGTGTCATTTCCTCCGCCGGTATCATCCTTGCATCAACATTTGCCGTACTGATGACACAGCCAATTCAATTGCTATTTGTTTTTGGCTTTATCGTGGCAATAGGTATTCTAATAGATACCTTCCTTGTCAGGGGAGTTTTGTTACCAGGATTACTGGTCCTATTTGAAAAAGATAAAAATAAAAAGGCAGAAAAAGAATCATAATCGAGAAGCCCATCAGTCATATACACTGATGGGCTTCTTTTATCATCAACATTTGACAAAATTCGTGGAGTGAATATACCCAAAAGTGGAGGCGACCGGTTAGGAGCGATTAGACTGCGCCCCACAGGACGTGGGGTGGTTCAACAAAGCCACGTGATGTGGCGTTCTTGTTGAACATTCCTTCGCAGGAGATAAAGGAAACACCATGAGCTGTAAAGCGAATGGATGTTGACTTATCGGACGGAGGTGTCAGGAAGTCTATGAGCTCCTGGGAGCCGGAACTAGCCGCCACTTGTATAGTCGCACCACTCTAAAAATTCGACAAAATTCAGGGAGTGAGCACTAATATGTTTAGTGACACTAGTAATACGCCTTCAGACCTATAGTTAAATATTCCTCAGGTTGCTTATTATATATGTGCACATCTATTAATATAAAGGGAGATTAACAACGATTAGATGAAAACTTAAGACTTTCTTAAGGATTTCTTTAAGCTTTTCTTATCTTTTAGAACTTATATTAGAAATAGAAACATTTTCATGATTAAATTTAGGGGAGATTTATGATGGAAGAGAAAAAGGTATATATCGTATTAACAGATACGGGGACACTATTTACAAAGATGATAAAGTTCTATACAAGAAAACCATACAATCATGCATCCATTTCTTGTGATGCCGATTTGTCAGAGGTATATAGCTTCGGCAGAAAAAAACCAAACAATCCTTTTATCGGGGGATTTGTAAGGGAAAACTTTAAAACAGGATTATTTAAACAGTCCAGAGCGGCAATTTATTGTTGTACAGTCAGCGATCACCAACTGCAAAAGGCAAATGACTATATTAAAAGAATAGAAAAACAAAAAGATCAGTTTCGTTACAATTTTTTAGGTTTATTCGGGGTTATACTAAATAAACCAGTAAAACGAAAAAATGCATACTTTTGTTCGCAATTTGTTGCAACTGTTCTTAAAGAATGTGATATTATCGAGTTTCCAAAGCCATTATCATTAGTAATGCCTCATGACTTACAGGAGGCTGAGGATTTTCAGTTAGTATATCAGGGCAAACTAGCCCATTTTTATACAGATGGAAATCGTGAAGAAATGACACAGCCTAAGTTAAATCTGCTCTCAGTTGAAATATAATTCATGGTCTTATACTCTGTATTAACATATATCGCAATAAAAGGTGGATAATAAAGTGAATATTTTAGTAGTGGAAGATGATAATGATATTAATCATTTGCTATGCAACATCATAAGAAAACGTAATTATTCAGCCCAGCCTGCGTATTCTGGTACAGAAGCAATACTCTATTTGGAAAAGCAGGACTGGGATTTAGTATTACTTGATTTAATGCTCCCAGGAATGACAGGGGAAGAGATCCTCTCTGCAATTGCCGCAAAAAGTAATGTACCAGTTATCGTTATTTCCGCTAAAGGAGACCAGCATACGAAAATTGATAGCTTGCGTGCAGGTGCAGATGATTATATTACAAAGCCATTTGATATTGAAGAGGTATCCGCACGAATCGATTCACATTTAAGAAGATATAAACGCATGAGCATTGCGCCTAGCAAACAGGAGTTAGCCTTTAAAGATATTCTAGTTGATTTGGAAGCGAAAACAGTCCAAGTAAATAACCAAAAACTCGCATTAACCTCACGTGAATACGCCATTTTGATTCTTCTTTTGTCGTCTCCAAAGAAAGTCTTTTCTAAATCCAATCTATTTGAAAATGTCTGGCATGAACCATTCCATGGTGATGATAATACGGTTAATGTACATATGAGTAATTTAAGAACAAAACTCTCTAAAGCTAATCCAGCGGAAGAATATATCGAAACCGTCTGGGGTATGGGTTATCGCATGAAATCTTAAGGTTTTCTTAAGAATTAGCTTAAGCCTTTCTTATGTTTCTTATCCCATACTAAGTTAAGTACTAATAGAGGTTGTTCAAAAGGTCCGGTGAAAATGACACTTCGCATTTCTTCGTTGGCTTGCATTTCCGCTACTCACGTATTAACTGCATACGTTCCGTTGCCGGGAGCTACGCCGCCTCGAACTGCGACGCACAGGACGTGCTAGTGTCGGCGTTGCAACAGGACGTTGCGACATTAGCCGACCTCGGTCATTTTCATCCTCCTTTTTGAACACGCATTAATAAGGGAGGCTATATATATGAGTGAATTTATTCTTAAAACAAATCATCTTACTAAAAAATATAATCATGATTTTGCCCTTCATGATGTCAATATTACACTTAAAAAGGGAGAAATTTATGGGGTTATCGGTCAAAATGGAGCTGGTAAATCAACGATGCTACGCATGGTTACAGGTCTTGCCTTTCCATCGGACGGATCAATTGAACTATTCGGCAAGACTGGAACTAGCGAACTAACGGAGGCACATAAAAGAATTGGTGCCATCGTAGAAGATCCCGCACTTTTTCCAAATATGACAGCATCTGAAAATCTGGAAGCGCATCGCCTGCAAAAAGGCATTCCAGGAAAAGACTGCATTAAAAACACATTGGAATTGATTGGATTATCACATACAGGAAATAAAAAGGTGAAAAACTTTTCGCTCGGAATGAAACAAAGACTTGGACTTGCTCTTTGCTTACTAAGTAATCCGGAATTCTTAATTCTTGATGAACCAACAAATGGATTAGATCCAATGGGCATCATCGAACTCCGCGAGCTGCTGAAAAGGCTAAATCGTGAAAAGGAATTAACTATATTAATATCCAGTCATATATTGAGTGAACTGCACCAGCTTGCAACCACTTTTGGGATCATCCATAAAGGGAAGCTACTGGAAGAACTGACAGCAAACGAGCTGGATCAAAAATGCAGACAACATTTACGTATTAAAGTCGATAATCCAAATTTAGGGGCAACAGTGCTGGAAGATAATCTTTCCACTACTGATTTTGAGGTCCTGTCTGATGGGACAATTAAACTCTATCGTTATTTAGACAATGTTCGGAAAGTATCGATGGCCTTAACAAATCATGGTCTTGTTATTGAACATCTCTCAGAAAATGGTGACAGCCTGGAAAACTATTTTTCAAAGCTTGTGGGAAGTGTAGACCATGAATAATCTTATCAAGGCAGAATTATTTAAATTAAAACGAAATAAATCATTTTGGGTAATAATCGGAGCTTCAACTGGATTAAGTGCATTGTTACATTACCTCGTTATAATTGGTTGGTGGCAAATGCATGGAACTGTATTTGACACTGCAGGATTAAGTGAACTTAATGCGTTATCAACATTTACAGTCCCCCTATTTTTCAACTTAATCGTCAGTACACTTGCGGGATTTTTTATCTCTATCGAGTTCTCACAAAGCGGTGTAATCAAGAACCAAGTAATGAGCGGAAATAAAAGATTGCATATTTTTATCGCAAAGTATCTAGTTTTTTCATTTGGCTCTATTATAGTTACGATACTGATTCCATTAGTAACAGCTCTTGTTATGGTTATTTTATTAGGACACGGTGATGTATTGAATTTAACTAATATGAGTTATGTCGGAAGGGCTTATAGCTTATTTACACTTCAATTTCTAGGCTATACTGCTATCATTATGTTATTAGCAATAATTACGGATGATAGCGGGAAAACAATTATTCTTTCGATCTTGTTTACAATCTTGATGTTTGCAATTGAAAAGCTTCCTAAGCCAACATTTATTGAGTTGCTATATGAGAATTCAATTTTCAACCAATTTAGCACAGTATTCAAACTTACCATGTCAACCGGTGAGATAACCATGTCTATTCTCATTGCATTCCTATCATTAATCATTGTTTCCGTGTGTGGAATTGTTGTTTTTAAGAAAAAAGAAATTAAGTAAATTTCAGAAAGTAGGGTGAGGAAAATAATCTATATCATATTAATAATCTTATCAATATTAGCTTCAATCTTTCTCATCCGCATCTTTTCTTTAAAACGAGAAGTTAAAAATATAAGTGGGCAGCTGTATTCCTACAACACTTGTAAAACAAGCAAAAAAATCGAAATGGCACTTTTTGATAAAGATATGGAAAAATTGGGGGAAGAAATCAACCAATTGATTGATTTGTATGTTCAGGAAAAGAAAGAAAAAATGCGTTTTGAAAATGAACTAAAACAAGCAGTTGCTAATATGTCCCATGACTTACGGACGCCATTAACCTCTATTTTAGGATATATTCAGTTGGCCGAATCGGATACTATTACTGCAGATGAAAGCAAACAATATTTAGCTATTGCTAATAAACGAGCCAAAAGACTGGAAACTTTATTAAATGGTTTCTTTGAGTTGTCCGTTATTGAATCTACAGATTATCAGTTAAAATCTGAGCGAATAAACATAAATAATCTAGTATTAGATGTCTTAATGAGTTTTTATGATCGTTTTAACGAGAAAAACATGGAACCGATTATCAACATACCAGAAGATAATATATTCATCATATCAGATGGGTCAGCTGTAACAAGAGTAATCGAAAATCTGATTTCCAACGCACTAACCCATTCAAGCGGGAACATATCCATCACCCTAGAGCAACAGGAATCCACAGCCATATTAACCGTTAAAAATAACGCTCTAAATTTAACAGAAAAAGATGTAGAGCTCTTTTTCGATCGATTTTATATGGTAGATCAAAATCGATCAGGTAAAAGTACTGGTTTAGGGTTATCCATCGTGAAGAGTCTTATGCTAAAAATGGGTGGGAATATTACAGCAACGTTAGAAAAGGGACAACTGTCCATCGTATGTAGATGGAAGAACAAAGGCATTTAGAAATAATTGTCTATAAAGTGAAACTTCATTCCGCCTCGCTCCTTTGGTCTTCCTGTACATTTCTCATAGCTATCCGAAGTATCATTCAGCAATTGAATGTTTCCTTTGAGTATCATAAATTACTTGTTTAAGCAATTCCCCATTAAAATCAGGAAAATAAATATCTGAAAAATACAGTTCCGAGTTGGAACATTGCCACAATAGAAAATTACTTATCCTTTTCTCTCCCCCGGTACGTATGATTAATTCCGGATCTGGCAGTTGTTTCGTATATAAATAGTGTTCCAATAACTGTTCATCCACGTTACATAAATCTATATGTTTGTTTTGCACTTCATGGATGACTTTCTGAACCGCCTGCAATATGTCATCCCTTCCGCCATAATTAAAAGCAAAGTTAACAATAATTCCTCTATTATTTTTTGTCTTATCAACTGACTCAATCAAAACCTTCTTGGTATGTTCAGGAAGTTCTGCAATATTACCAGTTATATTAATTTTAATATTTCTTTTCATAAACCCAGGTAGTTTTTTCTTAAAAAATTTGACTGGCAAATCCATTAGATAATTCACTTCATCTTTAGGTCTTGACCAATTCTCAGAAGAAAACGCATAAAGGGTAAGTATTTTTATCCCTAACTCGATACTCGCATCAATAATTTTTTCCATTGCCTGGGCGCCTGCATAATGTCCCTGACTTCTAGTAAGCCCTCTTCTTTTGCCCCATCTTCCATTACCATCCATGATGATAGCCATATGATTTGGAACACATAAATTCATTAACAATCTCTCCTCTCTTTAACATTAATGACCGATGTCAAGCTCTCGTATTTTTTCCGTCACTTCTTGTCTTGTAAAATTAAAAGCTTGCCATGAATCCTTAGATTGCTTTTCCATTTGCTGCAATTGATCATTTAGTATATTTTCAAGTTCTGGATATTCTCGTTCCATTTCATATAATTCTATCAACCCATTCAATCCTGTATAGGAAAGGGAATTCAAATAATCAATATCTATTTTCCCTGTATCCTCATAACGATCCAAGTTATTATCAACGATGATTTGCTCGATATTCATTGCATTTAAACCCGTATAAAAAGTTAGCCCTGCAATCAGATAAAAATGCAATAATGTTAACCGTTCCATCCAAACTCGAATTAATGTATATGCAAATATAATGATTAAATAGATCATAAATGCATGTGCTAAAATCCGATCTACTGTAAATCCATAGGCAGCTTCATACATACTCAATCGTTGAAAGGCCGAAATGAGCATGACACCACTCATTACAATAAGAAAGGAATACATTACTTTTAATGTAAGTTTCATGCCTTTCCGCTCTTCTTTAACAAGTTTCAAAAAGCTGATAAGAATTGCCCAATTAATTAGTGTAACGAAGATAAGCTCAAAGAAACCTCTTCTGGCATACTCAGCATACGTTAATCCATCTTGTAATCCCTCGCTGAAAAAATACGTAAACTGAATGGCTACAAATAATACATACACCGTATTTAGCAAAACTAAAATGGTTACTGCAGTAACACTATCCCAGCGGATTCTTTTTTTTACTCGATCTATAATAGAGTCCTCAATTGGTTTTTCGTTTACTTGCAACACTTGAAAGATCCCGAAAAACAATAAAGTGAGGAGAATAATAGCTACTATCCTCAACGCTTCTTCTATAAAATTAAGCTGCAAGATAAATTCTGGTATGTGTAAGACAGCATCTTGGAAAATAGCATCGGCAGACATTAACAGACCTATGACAAGAAGCAATAACGGAACTCCAATCATCAAACCGATAAAGATACGTTTTAACATATGTGCTGTCTGTTCATTCATATTTTTAAAAGATTTTTTTAATATCCACTTGCAAAACGCTGCATTATATTGTAATCCTTCTTGAAACTTCTTTGTTAGCAGAGTTATAAATTCTGGCTTACTCCATCGAAATCTTTTCGTACTGGTTATTAACACAATATGGAAAAAGACGAGTATTGGTATGATGAGTAAATTAAGGGCGTGAAAAAAGTCATTATCATAAAACAGATATCCTCCAGCCAATATCCATATAGCCACCATCAAAAGTAAACCAATCCTTCGATGATTGAATGAAAGACGAAAACGAAGAAAAAGGACTAAGTAAAAACCTGTTATAAAAACAGGGTAAGACAATCCAATCTTCCCATGAAAGAAGCTGAATTCTGCTAATATCCCTAACCCTAAACAAGTAAGTAAAAACAATAAGTCTTTTCCTTTGATGTGAATTTCCATACCATCCCACCTATACATAGTTATCCTATATACATAGTTATTCTATGTATATAGGCAAAATTGTTCCACACGAAGAGTGAATCCAAACCATTCTTTCCGTCCTTTTTATAATATGTGTTTAAAAAGAAAAATAAAACAAAACCAAACCATTCGATGTGTCCTATGCCTTCTCAAATATTTCAGTGAGAGTGAGATGTGTTAACGTAGTCACAGGACGTGGATGATCTTAGTAGAAGACCGAATCTCTAATCCGGATTGTCATTTTTAATGACTTTTTAAACATTCTTCACACGGAAGCTTTCCTACCCCATCTATAGCCTAACCAACTGACTGGATATAAAAATCCTGTGCAAAGAATACACACTACAACAAGACGAAAACTCAAAATTGGTTGAAACCACTCGTATGGAATGAGTTTAAATACGATTAAATACATGAATACTAGATTCGGAACAATCGAGAAAATAAACGTTTTATTTAATAACTTATATCCCCTGGCACCAAATGCTTTTCCAATTTCATAACCAAGAAGTCCCCAGAACATCGTATATGCAAGAATGATGATGGATGTAGCATCTGTTAATCCAGTCCATAAACTTTCCAGCCAGCTCCAATCAAATACATTGTACCCGATTGTCAGCAGAACTCCTCCTAAAAAAATAGCAAAGTTACATAGCACAAATAGCCACTGCATTTTCCTAGGTGTTACAGCAGTCTCTTGCTTCCATAACAAAGCAAGCTCCTTTGGCGTTCCTAATCGGTTAACCAGTTCTTCATAAATTTTATCTCCATCCAGAGTCTCTTCCTGCAGCAAATCATACACATGTAATTTATAATCTGCCATGATACTTTGCTTATCTGGATAGTCTCCAATCTCTTTATCTAATTCATTCAGGAACCGCTGTGTGGCGATGTCCCGAAAAAGTTCTTCTTCATCCACAGTCATGACTCGTTTTTCCCAATTAAGTTGTTCATTACCTGAACATAACGATGCCATTCTGACGTTCTCTCAGCTAGAATTTCTTTTCCCTGAGCAGTTATACGATAGTACTTACGTGCGGGGCCTTTTTTCTGATTCTGCCAGTAGCATTCAATATATTCCTGCTTTTCCATTTTATGAAGTGCGGGATATAGTGTACCCTCTTTCATCTGCAGATTATGATCACTGCGGCGGTCCATTTCCTTTACCAATTCGTAACCATACATGTCACGCTCATTCAAAAGCTGCAACACAAGTAATGATGTGCTCCCTTTTACAAGCTCACGATTAAACATTTTTTCACCTACCTAGAATTATTAGGTATATACAATATAAGTAAATTATGATAAATTGTAAAGCATTTTAATCATTTATTTAAATTTTTTACGGTTTTTCTTTAATAGTTTGACTTCATAATGCTCGTAGCACGAGATAAAGTAGGACGTAACGTAACTACTCTACGTTAGATATACTGTAATACTAATAATGGAAATAAGATGGTTAGGCAACCGCAGCCCGTATTCACTACGCTTTTCCGCGAGGAGGCTGAAGGCCGTGCCCTAAGGTGCGTATCCGTCCAGAGCCGGATGGCAACAATAGCACATCTTGTAAATAATCCTAAATCACTTCGTAGTTTATAAATTTTGTGGCAAATAATCTTTTAAAAAATGGTTTAACCATAAATAATACGGGTATATATAAAGTACAAGGCAAACTACCATTGGAAGGAACGTTGTAAATGACTTGTGAACTTTTTTCAGCAACTTGTTTACAAGTGAATTTCAATGAGGAAATGCACAGCCTTGGCGGAAAATTTGCTTTACTGGCGTATGACAGACTCGTCAAGAACTAAAAGGTTCCACGATCGACTTATCAAAGCAGTAAGTAGTTTTTTGTGAAAGTGCAATTGAGTAATTGAGAGTAAGGTTAGAAGATCAGATTGCGAAGGTTCTTTTCAGGCGGTCTATGAGTTTCAATATAATCAAACGTTTGATTGATTCATTTTTAATGACGGGTTGTATAAGATTTCCTCAGAGAAAGCGGTTGGTTTTTAGATTCAATACGAATTTTCCGCACTTCCCATATCTTTGGGACAAGAGCATGGTCCATCATGGATTATGCTCTTTTTTCATTGACTCATTTAATAAAAATGGAGAGTTGCAGCCACCTCGACAGTCGTTTATATTTCGTTTATACTGATAGTAAGTTATATACGGAAGGGTGAACAAAGGGAACATGAAGTACTAATCCTATTTTTTAGAAAACATTCAATTTAAGGCGTGAAAAAAACCAGCGGAGTCTATCTGCTCTTTTCGTCATGCCAAAACATGAATTTTTTCAGAATAGGATGGTATTTTGTTCTTGCCAAAGGGATCAGTCTCTTTTTGGTGTACCCATGCCTCCTATTCTGAAAAAGGATAGGAGGCATTTTTTGCAGATAGGAAAGCAGAAAACTTTCCTATCTGCAAAGTGCAACTTAGGCTATCGCCATAATTGCGGTAAGCCAAGTTTTCTAATGTCTCCAATACAGAATGGAGATGAAACATATGATTATTATGAAAATCAATGACCTGAAATATTATGTAAAAGATAGATTGCTTATCGAGGTGGATAACTTAAGCATTCAAAATAATGATCGAATTGGATTGGTTGGACGTAATGGCAGTGGAAAAACCACCTTACTGGAACTGCTGGCAGGTACTCGTGAAGCTGATGTGGGCTCAATTGTCACTGAAACTTCCGGTGAATTACTGCCCCAGCTTAAGAATACTAACACAACGAAAAGTGGCGGAGAAGTTACTAAGGAATATATCAATAAATCACTGGCAAAGAAAAATGGTTTGCTTCTGGCCGATGAGCCAACAACGAATTTGGATACAGAGCATATGGAAAAGTTAGAGAAACAGCTTTCCAGATGGCAAGGGGCCATTGTTATTGTCTCACATGACCGTAGCTTTCTCGACGCCCTTTGTACGACCATATGGGCGATTGAAAACGACGGTAAAGTTAAAGAGTATAAAGGGAATTATAAAGACTACACTGCTCAAAAAGAATTGGAAGTCATCCAAAGGCAAAATGCATATGAAAAATATCAACAAAAAAAAGGGCAATTAGAAAATGCCCTTGAACTGAAAGAACAAAAGGCACAAAGAGCAACGAAAAAGCCCAAGAAAATTAGTTCTTCAGAAGCAAGAATCACAGGGGCAAAACCTTATTTTGCAAAAAAGCAAAAGAAACTTCAAAAAACAGCGAAAGCAATTGAAACAAGGTTGGAAAATCTAGAAAAAGTGGAGAAAATAAAAGAAATACCAGCAATTAAGATGGATCTTCCGAATATAGAAACGTTTACAGGCCAAATTATTTTACGAATAGAAGAATTAAAAGCATCCGTAAAAGATCGTATACTTTGGAACCCCTCAAGTTTTCAGGTTCGAGGCGGGGACAAAATTGCTATTATCGGAAGAAATGGTGTTGGTAAAACAACACTATTAAAAAAGATAGTAGCCAGTGAACCCGGAGTAACCTCCTCTACTGCTATGAAGATTGGTTACTTCAGTCAAAATCTTGACGTTCTTGACACAGAACAATCTATTTTAGAAAATGTCGTTTTAACCTCTAAACAGGATGAAACATTGATTCGGACAGTTCTTGCCAGGCTTCATTTTTATAGAGATGATGTATATAAGAAGGTTGATGTATTAAGTGGTGGTGAGCGTGTAAAAGTAGCTTTCGCCAAATTATTTGTCAGCGATATTAATACGCTAATTTTAGATGAGCCAACGAATTTCCTTGATATAGATGCCGTAGAAGCACTCGAGGGGCTACTGCAAAACTATGAAGGAACCGTATTGCTCGTTTCCCATGATCGTCAATTCATCCAAAATACCGCTGATCGCATTCTAATCATTGAAAATGAGGAAATTAAAATATATGAAGGAAACTACGATAATTATAAAAACCATATTCCAAAAGACGAAGCTGATTCAAAGGAACAGGAATTGCTTTTAATTGAAACAAAAATAACAGAAATTTTAGGCAGACTGAGCTTGGAACCCTCAGAAGCTTTAGATCAGGAGTTTCAGGCTTTGCTGAAAAGAAAAAGGGAAATGGGCAGGTCGTAACAAGGAAATATATGATTCTAAAACGGTTTGGACATATTCTTATTCCAAGCCGTTTTAATATCCACTTCATTCTTAATTTGTTTCATCATTTCGTCCGTTTTGGTAAACTCTAAGAAGAATATATCATAATCAAAAATAATACGGACTAACATGAGTAACCAATTCATTTGTCCACAATCAAGGAATGATTTCTATTGACAACTAGTAATAATGAATCAGCATTGCAATTTAAGCATGTCATTTATTCTGACGGTGCCACACCGATAATAAACAATGTGACCGGATTCTTCCCAAAAGGCAAGATCACTACGTTAGTTGGACCATCAGGAGCAGGAAAAACAACACTTTTCAGATTATGCAATGGTCTCATTTCCCCAGACTCAGGAGAAATTATAGTAGATGGCAAGGATATCAATGAGTATGAACCAACAGAGCTTAGGCGTACAGTGGGTCTTGCGCTACAAAGTGCGACCATGCTTAGTGGAAGTGTCTATAAAAACCTGTCCATGCCATTAACATTAAAAGGAGAAATATTATCTGAAGAAAAAGCAATAAATCTACTAATTGATGTAGGATTAGGTTCTGAATATTTACAAAAAAATGTCAAAGATCTATCTGGGGGTCAACGACAAAAAGTGTCGATTGCCAGAACACTTGTAAACAAACCAAAAATTCTATTGCTGGATGAAATAACATCTTCACTTGATCGTGTTTCTCAGCAGGATATTGAGGAACTGATTAAAAGAATAAATAATAGGTCTGAAGTAACGATTATCTGGATCACCCATAATCTACAGCAGGCAGTCTCCATTGGTGACTATACTTGGGTAATGATGAGCGGGAAGCTAATTGAGTCAGGAGAAAGCTCTCTCCTGAATAATCCACAAAATAAAAGTGTAAAACGATTTGTACAGGGGGAGATTGAATGAACTTTTTAGGACTTGCCCTATCCCTCATTTTTGTTTTGATTCCAATTGTCTTATCTAGAACACTGAACCTGGGACTAGAAAGAGATACCATCATCGCAACGGTTCGTTCTATTATTCAGCTTCTTGCCGTTGGATATATTCTCACATTCGTTTTTGGCTCAGACAATTACATTTATATTATTTTAATGATCGCACTAATGATTGTAGCTGCTACCCAAAATGCACGCAAAAAAGGTGCAACCATCCAGGGTATTACGTGGAAGCTGATAGGTACGTTCATTTTTGTGGAAATACTTACACAAGCAATACTACTTGGATTCCATATCATTCCAGCAACAGCACAATACATCATTCCAATTAGTGGTATGGTTGTTGGTAATTCGATGGTATTGTCCATTTTATTTTTAAACCGATTTACCGCTGAAGTTGAGACACGTCAAGATGAAACGGAATTGATTCTCTCTCTCGGTGGCACACCGAAGCAAGCTGTCCAGACATCACTAATCACTTCGATTAAAGCAAGCTTGATTCCAACAATAGAAAGTCAAAAGACAATTGGGCTTGTTCAGCTTCCTGGTATGATGAGTGGTCAGATTATCGCAGGTGCAGACCCTGTCCAGGCGGTTCAATTCCAATTGCTGATTCTCTTCCTGTTGCTAACGACGGCAGCAGTTACAAGTATTATGCTTGGTTTTTTATCCTATCCTACACTGTTTAATAAGCAAATGCAGATGTTGAAGATCCGGGAAGATAGTTGAATTCGTTAGTAAAATACAAAACAACTAAGGCCACCCTTCAAACGGTACCTTAGTTGTCATTCAAAAGAGTTTCTAAATCCATTTCTCCATAAACTATTCTATGTATTTCTACCTCATATTCCGTTAATACAGTTGGTTTGTATTAGAAATTTAAGTGAATGGAAAATCACTTCCTCCTCCCACCTTTAATTCAGATGTTGATTACCTGGAAACTTTAAAGATAACCTAAATCCGCATAACTTTTCCATTTTGAATTAACAATTCATATGGGATTTACATGGAATATTGAATAAGTTGCCTTACTTATACGAAACCTAAATTAACCCCTAAGAGTTGACAAGCAGCCAGTCATTCGGTATTGTTATACTTAATTAAAAATATATCAATTAAATATAATTTATGACATTCGGATGGGAGGGCTTTATAATGAGTGAAAACTTTTCATTAAAGGCTTTTGTCGTATTAATGAAGGCTTCTAGAACATTGGAGGAAATCATTAAGAAGGATATTAGCAGTTACGGAATGCGAACTTCCGACTTCACAATTCTAGAAGCATTATATCATAAAGGTAGGCAAACAATCAGAGAAATTTCTGAAGCGGTTTTAATTAATACTGGATCGATAACCTATGTTATTGATAAACTGGAAAATAAAGGTTTACTCGAAAGAAGCAATTGTGCAGATGACCGGCGAGTCGTCTATATTCAAATAACGGATCAAGGCAAAGATCTGATGGATGATATCTTTCCAAAGCATCAAAAAGTAATTGAAGATATTTTTGAAGATGTATCGATCGAAGACAAACAAATACTGATTGAAGTTCTGAAAAGGGTCGGTAATAAAGAGGTAAAGTAAGCATCCTGTCATTATGCTTTAGAAATAACGAAAGATAAGTGAATGCCTTTCCTTTAATCAATGAGCCATGCTGATAAGAAATAATCCGATGTTCTACCTTAAAGAGTAGAACATCGGATTTTTTAATTTCGAATAATAATATAAACAAGATAGGCAATGTATGCCAAGGCCAATATGAGACCTTCTCGTTTACCAATTTTGAAATTCGTTCTGGAAAATATTAATAATATAATCGTTAAAATAACCATTAGAAATATATCAATAAAAACTTTATCGTCAAATGCAAGTGGTGTGATAACCGATGATGTACCGAGCACTAAAAGGATATTAAAAATATTACTTCCCACAATATTTCCAAGCGCAATTTCACTTTGTTTCTTCAATGCTGCGGAAACAGAAGTTACAAGTTCAGGAAGTGAGGTTCCGATAGCAACAATGGTAAGACCTACCAGTGTTTCACTCATACCAAGTGTGTATGCAATATTAGTTGCATTGGTTACAACCATTTCTCCACCAATAATAATCGCTGCCAAACCCAACACCGAGAATAGAATATTTTTTCCCCATGTAACTCCTTCAGGCAAAGGTTTTTCCTTGGTGGCATTTCTATCCTTAAGAGCAATTTCAAATACATATATCATGAAAAGACTAAAGAATAGGAGGAGAATCAAGCCATCGCCCCGGGTAATCAAATTATTACGTTCACCTTGAAGAAAAACATCACTCATTATAATCAATAATGCAGCAGTAGACAATAATGTAAAAGGTATTTCCTTCTTAATCGTCTCATTTTGCACTTTTAGTGGAAATAAAAATGCAGCCAAACCAACTACAAGAGTAATATTAAATATATTACTCCCTACTACATTTCCAAGAGCAACGTCTGCACTACCATCCAATGCAGCAAAAATACTTACTGTCATCTCAGGAGAACTTGTACCAAAGGCGACAATGGTAAGACCAATTAGAATTGGCGAAATCCGAAGTAATGCTGCGATGTTGGAGGAACCATCAACAAACCAGTCCGCTCCTTTAATTAATAGGACAAATCCTATAACCAATAATATGTATTCCATGTTGTTTTCTTCCCTTTTTGCAGATTATGTTATAGCTTCTATAAATATCACTTCATAACATACTATAACTTTACCCTTTAATACAAAAATAATGCCATAAATTAACTAAATAATTTAAAAAGACTACAGAAGCTAGTTTCCTGTAGTCTCTTTTTCGCAATACTTTTTGCTTCATAATTTATCCAATTGAGATAAACTGCGAAGTAACTTCTAACCAGCTCTGGGGAATATACGGAGACTCTAGCGGGAAGAGAGGCTCACCAGCCGCATTAGGATGCGCGAAGTATATTTCCTAGAGCGATGTCGAAGTTTCTACATACTGATAGAAATCAACCAGCAGTTACTTCATAGTTTATAGATTTTGTGTCAATAACAATAAGTGTTTTACGGTAGGACGAATAACTACGGCCCAATTTTTATAAAACAACCTATATTAAGTTACTATTCTTTAGTTTACGACTAGATGAATCGTAATACCAGATGGATCTTCCACTACATAATAATCATTTTCAGATTTTACGTCGGCACCTACTTTTCCCAATTTTTCTTTTGCTTCATCAAGAGTTGTCACATCGGGAAATTGAAGCGTAAACCAATTTAAGCCGACACTGTTATCTGCAGGCTTTGGTGCTCCTGCCCCATTCCATACATTTAATCCAATATGGTGGTGATAGCCATTATGCGATGTGAAAAGTGCTCCAGGAAATTCCGTAACAACATTAAATCCAAGCCCATCTATATAGAACTCTCTTGTTTTTTCCAAGTCCGAGACATGTAGATGAATATGGCCCATAAGGGTATCTGCAGGCATCCCCTGCCAATCTCCTTTTGCCTCAGCAAGTAAATTGTCACCATCCAACGCTACTGTTGCCATGGATACTTGATTTTCAGTCCAATTCCATTCCGAAGAATCGCGATCATGAGCAATTTCAATTCCATTCCCATCCGGATCATCAAAATACAATGCTTCGCTGACATAGTGATCAGATGCCCCTAAGCGCATTTTCCCACCTGAAGCTTGAATGATATGTTTCAGGAATGCAGCCAAGTCCGCACGGGATGGTAACAGAATTGCAAAATGGTATAAACCAGTTGTCCTTTCAGCTTTTTTAGTTACATTTTTAGGCTGTACCAATGTTATTAATGGTGTTTTTCCATCAGCTGTCAAAACTACTTTATTTGCCTCTTCTTTTAGAGTTTTAAATCCCATGAAATCCTTATAGAAAGTCACGGACCTTTCCAAATTTGTCACATTTATATTAACTTCCCCGACATAGATTGTCGGTTTTTCAAAAAACTTCTTTTCCATTTATAATCATCCTCTATATTTTTCTGTTTATCCAATATTTCATTACAAGTTTATACTTAGTTACTTTATGTAAGTATTATAATTACTTTTTATAGTAATGTCAACTGATCTTCTTTATTAAAGAAGGCTCATTTCTTGAAGACTTGAACGCATATTCTCGTCCCGCCGAAAAGATTTATTCACAAAATCTATTTACAGCGAATTAACTGCTGTTTGAATTAAATTCTAAAGTATGTGCTTTCCCTACCGTCCGGGATCGCTCTGGAGGGATGCTTTCCACGGGCACGGCCTCAGCCTCCTCGCGGAAAACCACCGCTGTGGGGTCTTCGCACACGTGCTGTTCCCGTAGGAGTCACCGTCCAGAGCGGTCGCCATAGAGACTTATCTTATGTCGTAGTTCATCTCGAGCTGCAACGTTATAAACCAACAATTCTTTTCCGTGAAACGAGTACCCGCAGTTCCAAACTATGTGAAAAAGAAGCTTTTCTTTTATTCATTTTTGTATTATACTAGTTTGCATTGCTTTACGTGGTTCGTAACCATCCCACGATAAAAAACTAAGGAGAGAATATCTTATGAATGTAAGAACACTTGTCATAAACGGTTTACTTGCAGCATTATATATTGCTGTGTCTGCACTTATTATTCCATTCGGTTTTACAAATATACAATTCCGTATTTCTGAATTATTCAATCATCTGATTGTCTTTGATAAGAAATATTTCTTTGGAATTGTATTAGGTGTGTTTTTATATAATTTATTATTTTCACCTTTAGGCTGGTATGATTTAGTCTTCGGTGTAGCACATTCTGCCATCTCATTAGCGGTCATTATTTTGCTGGCAAGATATATTAAAAATATTTGGATACTGCTTACCGCAAATACACTTGTATTCACGTTCAATATGTTTATCATTGCACTTGAACTGAATCTTGCTCTGGAACTGCCATTTCTGTTCACATGGCTTACAACAGCTATCGGAGAATTTGCTGTATTGTTAATTGGGATTCCAATCATTTATGCTTTAAATAAAAGATTACAGTTTAATAAACTTATGTAAATAACTCCATCAGCCCGAATTTAACAACGGCTGATGGAGTTATTATTTTATTCTCGCTCCATGTATGCTTATACTAAAAGAAAATGCATAATGGAAAGGAAGAATATGAATGATTGTTCGAGAGCATGAACATGATTATGTACTGATTCAACAGGACCATCACGCCCAAATTTCCGGATATATCCTGGAACAATGGAAGTCGGAATACTTCCTTGGTCCGGAGCTTCGTGATTCTGTTGAGTATGCGGCTTACAAGCATGATTATGGTTGGAAGGAATTTGATAAACAGCCTTTCTATAATGATAAAGAAAACAAACCATTCACATTTTTTGACTTCCCAAACTTGCCGAAAATCATTCTGTATAAACATGGCATTGATGAAGTGGAAAAGGTCGACTCTTATGCAGCAATGCTTTGCAGTGAACACTATAAGCGTTTTCTATTAAATAATACCTCTATTGAAGCACAGGCTTTTGTTATATATGAGGAAATACGACAACAGGCAATCGTTGATACACTCAACAAATTCAACAAACGTTTGTTTGAATTTCATTATAGTCTACTCCAGCTTGCAGATAACCTTTCCTTATATATTTGTATGAATGAACCTGGTACTTCTAAACAGAATGAACATCCCTTTTTCAAAGAAGGTATTCCGACCAATACCCCTCTTCATCAATTTTGTACACAAAAATTACAGCTCAGGTGGCTTAATAATCATACTATTGCGATAAACAACTTTCCATTTAAGGGTCCGATTACATTTAATGTAAAGCAAAAGGTTGTCACAAAGGATTCGATCACCAATCAAGGATTAATCGAAAGTTATGAAGAAGCTTCATTGGAAGAATTGCTTATTACCATTTTGCCAGGTTAATATTCTCTTAATAATTAAAAAAGCTGAACTTCTTATATAAACGGAAGTTTAGCTTTTTAATTACTTTTGAAGAATCAATCCCATTCAAATGGGGTTGCCTGGTATACATAATAATTAAGCCAATTGGAAAACAACAGACTGCAATGGCTTTTCCAACGATATAATGGTTCTTTTTCCGGGTCATCATCAGGGAAATAGTTCTCCGGTATTTGTGTTTCTATACCTCGTTCATGGTCCCGGTGATACTCCTCAGCCAATGTAGTTGCACTATACTCCAAATGACCTGTAGCCATAATATTTTTACCATCTTTGGAAGCGGCTAGAAAAACGCCAGCTTTATCTGAATGAGCGAGCACTTGCAAATACGGATGGTTTCTAATTTTTTCATATTCAATATCCGTATATCTGGAATGCGGAGCAAGGAAAGTATCATCAAACCCACGAACTAGATTCTCATTCGGTGATAATACGGTATGTTCATAAACCCCAAAACATTTTCTTGGAAGTTCATATTTATGAAGTCCATAATGGTGATAAAATGCAGCTTGTGCCCCCCAACATATATGTAAGTTGGATGTTACATTTTCCTGTGACCAATCCATTATACTCTGTAGTTCTTCCCAATAATCTACTTCCTCAAAGGGAATAAGTTCCACAGGAGAGCCCGTAATAATCATTCCATCAAATTTCTTATTTTTCACTTCTGAAAACGGCTTATAAAATGTGTCCAGATGGTATTTACTTGTATTTTTCGAAGTATGGGTCGTTAATCGTAAAAAGGATATATTTACCTGAATAGGTGTGTTCCCTAAAAAGCGAAGCAGCTGGGTTTCATACTTTTCTTTCTCAGGCATCAAATTTAAGATGACGATATTTAGAGGGCGAATTTCCTGCAATGTCGCTTGCTCTTCTTCCATTACAAATATATTTTCGTTTTCAAGAATTTCTTTTGCAGGAAGTTGTCCCGGAATTCTGATAGGCATTTTTAAAAGCACCCTTTCTCTTATGTTTTCAAAAGGAGGATAAAAAGGACCGAACTCGGCTAAGTGCGCAGGCGTCCTGGGACTGCGGTTACTCGTCCCACCGAAAACATTTGGAGCTGCGATTACTCGCTCTATCAAATAGCTTTGTTGCAACGCCGACACTAGCACTTCCTGTGCGTCGAAGTTCGAGGCAGCGAGCCTACTTCAGTGAATTTGCTTCTCTGCTTCCACCAAGGAATTCCCTTCCCCCTAATACGCTTGTAGGCGGTGGTGCAGAATTCTATTCGGGCGTATGCTTCTAATACGCGAGCAAATATTCTCGCACACAAGGATTGGTGGTTTTCCTTTCCAACGAACGGAAAACCAAGCTTTGGCGCGAAATTCGATGTGTCATTTTTACCGGAATTTTTGAACATCCTCTTTCTTTGATTTCCCTGTTATATCAAAATCTATTAGGTATTGTAGTAATTGTCAATACTAATTCAATGAATTTTTGCATAATACTATTAGTTTAACAGAAGAATGAGTGCATATGTTATAAATCAATCGAATTTTTGCATGATATCCTATCATCCAGTTGATAATTAAATAGAAATACTGGCGTTTCTATTTTGGAAATCCACATTTGGATAATATGCATTTTTAACTAATACATTAGGTCCCAGACATTTAACTGCTGGACAGTGACAGTTCAGGCTCTTTGCGGTATTTGTTTTCATCCATGCAGCATAGGAATCCAGTAATGAAGTGGTTTGGATATTACCAAGTGAGGGTTCATCAGCAAAATCCGTTACGATTACATCACCCGTGAAAATATTTACATTTAGACGAGAACGACCATCCGGATCATTTCTAACGGTGACATTCTTTTCTTTATATAAACGTTTTAAAAGCTTTAGATCTTCTGCAGAGGAGCTACAAGCATAAAATGGCAGCGTTCCAAATAGCATCCACATATTTTTATTACGGTGATCCAGAAGTCTCTCTATCGCTATCCGCATCTCATTCAGACTGAGTATTTCCAAATTACTGGCAAAGTCAACTGGGTACATGGGGTGAATCTCATGCCGTGCACAGCCCATTTCCAAAACATGTTCATGGATTTTCTCGAGATACGGAAATGTACGCTTATTAAGCATCGTTTCAGCTGATACCATTACGCCAACACCCGCAAGTCTTTGAGAATTCTCCACCATTCGTTCGAAGTATTTTTTGCGGTTCGCATCTGTTGGCTTTCTTTCCATATTCGCAAATCCTGTTTCTGCAAATTCCTCTTCCGTTCCCCAGTTATGAGAAATATGTAGGACATCCAAATAAGGAATAATTTCTTCATAACGATTATACGGCAACGTTAAGTTAGAATTCATTTGGGTTTTTACTCCGCGGCTATGTGCGTACTTTAACAATGGAAGAACATAATCTCTCACTGACTTTTTATTCATCATTGGTTCCCCACCGGTAATGCTTAGTGTTCGGAGATGTGGAATTTCATCCAGTCTTTTTTGAATAAGATCCATTGGTAATGCATCTGGATCCATATTCTGCAGTGTGTACCCTACAGCACAATGCGCACATCTCATATTACACATATATGTAGTTGTGAATTCGATATTGGATAAAGTCATTTCCCCGTGTTGTTCCACATCCATATATGCTTCCCATGGATCATTGATAGGTATTTTATCCAGTTTCTCCATTGTTTTCATCACGTAATCTCCCTTTCTTTATGACTCTTACTCCTCATTTTAACACTTATAGTTTCCTATGTTCATTTCTTCTGAGATATGACTTACTATTGAAACCTATATGTTCTATCTGGACTTTTAAATAATTTGACTAAAAACCCTCATTTCCCAATCTAAATTTTAGGGGAAACCGGTTATTTTAACGACGTCTGGTAATGATAAATAGTGTGGTGTTCATTTGGTAAAGGCCAAAATTCTATATGGAAATGAGGAGAAAAAATGGCTAAAGATCCATCAACTCAGAATCAATCTGGAAATGTAGAAAATGACGATACATTAACGACAAGACAGGGTCATCCCGTTACAAATAATCAAAACATAAGAACGGTCGGCAATAGGGGTCCTGCAATGCTTGAGAACTATGATTATATTGAAAAAATTAGTCATTTCGATAGGGAAAAGGTTCCTGAACGGATTGTTCATGCGCGCGGGGCTGGTGCACATGGTTATTTTGAGACATATGGAACAGTTGGTGAGGAACCGGTATCTAAATATACTCGTGCTAAAGTGTTTCAGGACAAAGGAAAACAGACACCTGTTTTTGTCAGGTTTTCAACAGTAGTAAACAATGCAGGTTCACCCGAAACAGTTCGTGACCCACGTGGTTTCGCGGTTAAATTTTACACA
Source organism: Oceanobacillus rekensis (assembly GCF_002153375.1). Taxonomy (GTDB): domain Bacteria; phylum Bacillota; class Bacilli; order Bacillales; family Amphibacillaceae; genus Oceanobacillus; species Oceanobacillus rekensis. The sequence goes on along the minus strand of NZ_MTBQ01000006.1, from coordinate 71,944 downwards.
GAAGACGGTAACTGGGACTTAGTTGGGAATAACATAAAAATATTCTTTATTCGTGATGCAATGAAATTCCCCGATATGATTCATGCATTCCGACCAGACCCTGTAACAAATATACAAGATAGTGAGCGTTTCTTTGATTTTTGCGCCAACTCCCCTGAATCTTTTCATATGGTAACGTTTATCTACTCCCCTTGGGGCATTCCTGCAAACTATCGAATGATGCAAGGGTCAGGAGTAAACACTTATAGGTGGGTAAACAGTGAGGGTGAAGCAGTACTTATAAAATATCACTGGGAACCGAAACAAGGGATTAAAAACATGACAGTTAAAGAGGCCGAAGAGATACAGGCGAAAAGTTTTAACCATGCTACACAGGATTTATATGATTCAATTGAAAAAGGTGATTATCCAGAATGGGAACTATTTGTTCAAATAATGAGTGATAGTGAACATCCAGAACTCGATTTCGACCCACTAGATGATACAAAACTTTGGCCTAATGATCAGTTTCCATGGCATCCTGTTGGGAAAATGGTATTGAATAAAAATCCAGAAAACTACTTTAACGAAGTGGAACAGGCATCATTTGGTACTGGGGTACTCGTTGATGGTCTCGACTTCTCCGATGATAAAATGCTCCAAGGAAGAACTTTTTCCTATTCTGATACGCAACGCTATCGTGTAGGTGCAAACTATTTGCAGTTGCCAATCAATGCGGCTAAAAAACGCGTTGCCACAAACCAAGAAGGTGGGCAGTTACGTTATGAAAACGATAAAGCACCCGGACAGAATCCACATGTGAACTATGAACCATCTGTATTGGGTGGTTTGAAGGAAGCTGAAAATACTGGTGCAGAACATACCCCACAAGTAGAAGGTAAACTTGTACGGGAGTCCATCGATCGGAATGACAACACAAAACAGGCTGGTGAAACATACCGCATGTTTGAAGATTGGGAAAAAGATGAGTTAATCTCCAATCTTATCGGTGATCTGTCTGAATGTGATCAGCGGATTCAAGATAAAATGATTGCTTTAGCTGAAGCAGCGGATGAAGAATATGGTCGGAGGTTACGTGAAGGATTGGAAAAGGCCAGTAAGATGACGAATAAGGATGGAACAAGTCAAAATCCGATCGGTGCAAAAGATGCAGAAAAAGCACCTAAAGAAGCTATTGATAAAGGACATGACGCAGAACCTTATTAAGTTATAGAAAAATGGCGAGTTGTCTCAATCGACACCTCGCCATTTTGATTCTATTGGTTACAAATATGCCTTAAAACAGCTTCAAATTCAATAAAAACCAATCTTTATTACTCTTCTGCTAATTGTTTAATCTTCTGCTTTGACTCCTGTGCAAACTCGACAGATGCTTCATAATAGTCTTCTCCATTTTGAAGTAGTGAAAAGTCACCAATTTTTATCGAGAGTTTCATCCCATTATCTTGCTTTATCATTTCATAAGTATATGCAATAGCTGCTGGATCCGGTTTGATATCCCAATTGGACACATAGAGAGAAATCGTTAATTTGCTCTCCCGTTCAGCTTCAATGACTGTTGTTTTTGTTACTCCACCATTAGGCAGATCCCACACAACTTCACTTCCGACACTCATTTTTTCTTCTGGAAAGTCTTCTGGCAGTTCATCCCACTGTCTTACATATTTCGGACTAACAAGAACATCCCACACTTTCGAAGCTGATGCATGAATAATAATTTCATCTTTTACGATTAAAGTGCCCATCATTCATCCTCCATTCGTTTTTAAATCAGTTATACCTAGAATTAACTCATATCATTTCCAGATTTAGATTCCTGTCCTTTACGATAACTTACTTTTTACAATACATCCAGAAACTAGATAACTACATTTTAAAAAATGTTGACATAAATACTCACTGCTGTTACGGTTATACACATAGGTATATAACCGTATAACCATATTAACAAAGCTCATTTAAGGTGGTGTACACATATTGAGTAGGCAGTTTAATAATAATAAGCCAATTTTCATTCAGGTCAGAGAAATAATAGAGGATCAGATTGTAAACGATCAACTAAGGGAAGGTGATCAGGCCCCATCAACAACTCAACTCGTTAATTTTTACAAGATTAATCATGCTACCGTTTCAAAGGGAGTAAACCAGTTAGTTGATGAAGAAATCCTATATAAAAAGCGAGGGGTCGGAATGTTTGTAGCGCATGGAGCAAAAGAGAAGCTAGTGCAAAAACGTAAAGACACATTTATCGATAACTATATTATTGGCCTAGTCCAGGAAGCAGATAAATTAGGAATATCGGAAAAGGAAATTATGGCATTAATAAAAAAGGTAAAGGGAAGTGAACTAAAGTGAACATTGATATAAATAATCTTTCACTAAAATATAAAGACTTTGAAGCATTGAAAAATATCTCTTTCAAGCTTGAGAGCGGCAAAATCTATGGACTGCTCGGGAGAAATGGTGCTGGGAAAACTTCCCTTCTATCCATATTAGCTTCCTTCCGGGAACAAACAGATGGATCCTTAACAATTGATGGAGAATCTCCTTTTGAAAATGCAAGAATTATGCAAAGCGTGGCATTTATTTACGAAAAGGATTATAGCGATGAAACAGAAAAAGTAAAAGGAATGCTTGAGGTTATTGAAAGGTATCGGCCAAATTTCGATAAGGAATATGCCAACTATCTTATAAAACGATTTAAGTTGCCATTGGATAAGCCTGTGCACAAGTTATCCAAAGGAATGCAATCCGCACTGAATGTAACATTAGGGTTAGCTGGCCGGACACCAATTACTATTTTTGATGAAGCATATCTTGGAATGGATGCACCGACAAGGGAGATTTTTTATAAAGAATTATTGGATGATCAAGCAAAACATCCACGAACAATGATTTTATCGACACATCTAGTTTCCGAAATGGACTATTTATTTGATGAAGTCATCGTTATTAATCAAGGCTCCCTTGTACTTCATGAAGAATACGAAACATTAGCTTCTCGTGGTGCTTCCATCACAGGGTCAGCCGACAAAGTGGATGATTTTATAATTGGAATGAAGCAATTGAATGTACAACAGTTAGGAAATACGAAATCTGTTATGGTCTATGGTGATTTAAATGAAAACGAGAGACAAGATGCCCAGCTAAAAGGTTTGGAAGTTGGTCCCATCTCCCTTCAAGACCTATTCATTCATTTAACAAGTGAGGAGGATTAATATGAAGCAACAATCATTTTTTTCTAAGGTTGCTGTAGACATGTTCTATGTTCAACTAAAATGGTCTCTTTGGTTTCTTAGTTTTATTTTAACGGCACATATCATCATGATAATCGTTTCCATAAATACTGGTAATCCTCTAGGGGACTTTATCTTCTTTTCCCATGGATCCTCCAAAATTTATATGCTTGTCATTGGCATTATTTCTGCCTATGCTTTCTTAACTTTTTATGTTAACCAAGGTATAACGAGAAAGGATTACTTTATCGGGGCATCACTTGCTGCCATTGGAGTATCGTTTGCCATTGCCATCATTGCAACGTTACTGACAGGATTAGAATATATCATTTTAGAAATGACGAACCTGCCGATTGAATTGGACCGTGGTATGGTTGATACTGTAATCGAAAGTTCGGATAATAGTGTTAGCATTTTTCTACCAAAAGCAATTGTAGGTTCTTCCATCTTGGTTCACAGTAGTAACTGGTTACTATCCATGTTTATGTACACACTTAATATACTCAGCATTTATGCAGTAGGATGGTTTATAGGTTCTGGTTATTATCGATTTGGATGGATCGCCGGATTCGGATTTATCGCATTGGCAATCGCGTTTATTGTAATTGGTGATTTGCTTTGGGGAACCGATATAGAGGAACCCTTATCTAACTGGCTACCATTTACATCTATTGACCTTCCTCTTTATGGATCATTTTTGGGGGCAATTGTTTTGATAGGAATTATTTTAGGCTTTATACGTGTAATCACACGTAGAGTAACGATAAAGATGTAAGGGCAAAATTAATTTATAATATACTAAAAAAACTGTGTGGATTCTTAATTGAAAACACACAGTTTTTTAGATTAGCGGAATCTCCGATGAATAAGGCTTTCTTTTATTCCTTTTTTTAACCCCAACCTAAGTACTGAATGAGTTTTAAAACACCCTATAACAGCTACTATCAAGCTATAGGGGTGTTTCTTTATTCACTGATCAAACGTTTGATCAGTGTTGCTGTATACTATTTATCTTCATTTTAAACAGAAGATATTAAAGTCACAATGTTATCTATAGATTATCGCCATGTTTTTATCGCGAAGACTACTATGTCAACTGCTGCTCAGCAAACTTACGATACAACTCATGTGTTTCAATGAGTTCCAGATGTGTTCCCATTCCTGTCAATTTCCCTTTTTCAATGAAAATAATTTTATCGGCATCCACAATGGTTGATAACCTGTGGGCAATTACGAATGTAGTGCGGCCTTCCATTAATCGAGACAAGGCTTCTTGAACTGCATGTTCAGATTGACTATCCAAACTTGCAGTTGCTTCATCCAGCATTAAAATTTTCGGATCCCGCAAGAAAGCTCGAGCAATATTGATCCGCTGCCTTTGTCCTCCAGATAACTTCACACCACGCTCGCCAACCTCTGTATCTAAACCATTTGTGAACGTTTTGATAAATTGATCGGCATATGCCATCTCTGCAACCTTCCATAAATGTTCATCGGAAACCGAATCTGCATTATGTAAGCCGTAAGTGAGATTTTCCCGTATCGTACCTGCCATCATGGCACTTTCTTGAGAAACATAGCCGATTTGACTGCGCCATGATTTCATTGATAATTGATCAATTGGGGTATCTCCAATTCTTATCTCACCATCTGTAGGCTCATAATAACGTTCCAACAAACCAAATAAGCTTGTTTTCCCGCCACCACTAGGACCTGCGAAGGCTATCATCTCACCAGGTTGTGCCTCAAACGATATATTTTGAAGGACAGGTTCGCCCTCTTGATATGCAAATGAAATATTAGAGACATGAACAGGTTGACTGGTAATATCCTTCTCGATTCCATCCTGGCCAGTTTCCTCAGACACTTCCAAAATCTCTATAATTCGTTCTGTTGCTCCCTTGCCTTTCTGTAATTCAGTGAAGAACATCGCAAAAGAGGTAACCGGATATATAATTTGGAAAAGGTATAGTAAGAATGCAACTAGTGAACCCGTTGACATCGAACCTTCTGCAACACGAATTCCTCCGTATCCTATAATAACAACAATAACAAGCATCATGACGGTGTACATAAACGGACCAATTAACGCAAAGATTTTTGCCTCTTTTAAACCGTAATCATACATTCTATTTATTCCCTTTAATCCCCTCGCCTTTTCAATTTGTTCGGCGGTCGAGGATTTCATTAAACGGGCTTCACTTAATGTTTGTTGAATTTCCCCTGTGAAGGTTGCTGTTTCATCCTGCAGTCCCTTTGATACTTTGGCCATTCTACTTCCAAGTGGCATCATAATAAGAAATGTAACCGGCACTGCAACTAGCATTAATAATGTCATCTTCCAGTCCATAATCATTAGGATAACGAGTGCACCTACAATAGTGATCAATCCTGTTATAAACTGCGGGAATTGCTGGGAGATTAGATTTTTAACAATCCCTGTATCGTTTACTACTCGACTGACAGACTCCCCACTTGCATGCTTATCGAAGTAACTTACCGGTAAACGGATTAGTTTAAACCACATCATTTCACGAAGGCTTGCTACAATTTTTTGTCCTACAACAGATAATAAATACGTGGATACTCCATCTACAACTGCTTGTAAAATAAATACTGAAAAAATTATAATCATTAATGCAATACTCAAAGATTCAAAAGAAAATCCATCTACCAATTTCCCTGTAAGTAGGGGGATAGAGAGCCCTACTAGCATCGTTATAACACTACCAATTAAGCCAAATATAAGAGCTCCCTTTGGAAGTTTTGTCGATAAAACGAGTGATATAAATGGTTTCAATCCCTGTTTTTCTTGCTTTTCATTCTTTTCCATAACTATATCCCCTGTCATTTCTTTCTATTAAACGTAAAACAATTCAACATCTTTTCTTAAGTTGTTTTTCTATAAACTTTGAAATAAGATAAGTAACTTCGGCGACCGCTCTGGGAAATGCACTGCGCGCATCCTAAGGCGGCTGGTGAGCCCCTTCATGCTGACGCATTTCAGGGTCTCACCTATGCCTCATTTCCCGTAGGAGTCTTCGTGTATTTCCCAGAGCTGGGTAGAAGTGGCTTGCAGTTACTACCCTTTCTAATAGCTAAGATAGCATCATACAACTTTACCAGTTCGGGTGAGCGGAAGGCGGTGACTCCTACTTAGAAAAGCACGTGTCCGAAGACCAGAAGTGTGGTTTTCTCTTCGGGGCTGAGGCCGTGCCCTAAGATGCGCATCCGCCCTCCGCTCACCCGGACGGCGTTTATAACAGTTACCTATAGCAAGGTTTAAGTACACCGTAGTTTATCTCAAATAAAGATCTAAAGGCCAATAAAGTTTACGAATAGAGCCTTTTTCACTGTATCACACTCACAAAAATGCGCCAGTATGGGAAGCTTTTACCTTCGAGATTACCTCTGGAGTCCCCTCTGCCATAATTTCCCCTCCAGCATTTCCACCTTCTGGACCAAGATCAATCACCCAATCGGATGCACGAATTACATCACTATTATGCTCCACTACAACTACCGTGTTACCCGCATCCACTAATTTATTTAGTAAAACTAGTAGCTGCTTCACATCGTTTGGATGTAATCCAGTAGATGGCTCGTCCAATAAATACAAGGTGGATTTATTCGTTTGTTTATTTAATTCCTTTGCTAGTTTGAGGCGTTGGCCTTCCCCACCAGATAATGTAGTCAGTGATTGACCCCATTTCAAATAACCGAGTCCAATCTCAATTAATAATTGTACAATCGGAGCCAGCTTCTTATGATCCTCGAACATAGGAAAGCTCTCTTCAATCGACAGATCTAAGATGTTTGAAATTGAGTTACCCTTATAAGTTACTTGTAAAATATGTTCTTTAAAACGCGTGCCATGGCAAACAGGACAAGGTATTTCAATATCGGCAGAGAAATACATGTTCACGGATACGAAGCCAAGCCCTTGGCAGTTTTCACATCGTCCTCCAGTCGTATTGAAGGAAAAGTCTTTCGGTTTCAAGTAACTTTCCTTCGCTTGAGGCAAACTAGCGAAAAGATTACGGATGTTTGTATACGCATCGGTATATGTGGCAACATTCGAACGTTGCATCCTGCTTAATGCAGTTTGGTTCACAGTGATAATTTTACCTACTGATTCAAACCCAGTAATTTTCTCACAACCCTGATACACCCCACTCTCGCCAGCAGCGAGCACATCAAATATTAACGACGATTTCCCTGAACCTGATACACCTGTAATGGATACAAGGCAGCCGAGCGGAATCGATACGGTGACATTTTTCAAATTATGTTTGGTTGCATTGTGGATGGTCAAATGCTCGCCTGTACCTGATCGATTCCTTTTGACAGGTAATGGCTTTTCTCTTAAAAATGAACCAGTAATCGAGTCCGGCTGTTCCTTTAATTCAAGCAATGTTCCTTCACCGACTATTGTCCCACCATTGACTCCTGCACCTGGTCCTATATCGATAATATAATCTGCTTCTTCCATGACATCGACATCATGCTCGATAACAAGAACGGTATTCCCTAAGTCTCTCAGTTGCTTCATAATCTTTACTAAACCTTTTGTATCCTTTGGATGCAGTCCTGCAGTTGGCTCATCGAGAATATAGAGAACCCCTGTCAGACCAGAACCGAGAATGGATGCCAAACGTAACCGCTGCGCTTCCCCACCAGAAAGTGTAATGGTCTGCCTATCCATTGATAAATATCCCAACCCAACATGAATGATCCGCTCTACCTTGGATATTAAATCATGTAAAAACGTTTCAACAAGCACCGCATCTTCGGGTTGGATTGACTGTTGTAGCTCTAGTAACCACATATGCATAGCTTCAAGTGAGAAGTTAGATACCTCTGTAATCGTTGTTCCTGCGACATATACCTCTCTACTGACTTTATTCAGTCTTTCTCCATTGCATTCAGGACAAATTTGAAAATAGAAATAGGCCGCTTCTCCTGAACTGGAGCTACCTCCTTTTTCCTCGAATCTTCTTCGCATACCTGTTAGAATTCCTTCAAACTTTCCTTTTCCAACCGCTTTAGGTGGTTTGACATCTGGGAAATGTCTTGTAAATTTATCACTTTCTACTCCGTAAAATAATAAGTCCCGCTGCTCCTCACTAAATTCCTTTAAAGGAAGATTTTCGTCATATGGTATACCATAGTGCCGGGAAGCTAGCTCTACAATATTTCGCTGGTATTCACCATACGAACCATTCCACATACCGATTGTAACTGCGCCTTCCTTTAGACTCAATTCTTCATCAAAAACAGAATCTAAATTTATATCAGTCACATTGCCAAGACCACCACATGTTGTACAAGCACCTTCTAATGTATTATAAGAAAAATGGGAGCGTGTTAGCTTTTCTAAGCGGTGGTCACAATTGGGACAATGAATGTATTCTTTGAAGCTAGAAGGTTCTTCATCCCTTTCTACTTTTTCTAATGTGGGAAAAATGGTTGTTTGACAGTTAGGACACGGTCGCTCACCTAACTTTTCATAGATTAGTCGTAAATACGTGTACATATCTGTTATGGTTCCAACAGTTGATCTGGGGTTTCGGTTTGTAACATGCTGTCCCACGCTAATGGAGGGGGATAGTCCAATCATGGAATCGACTTTCGGTTTACTAAAACCATCTGTCGGCATTCCCATTGATTCCATATATTGTCGCTGACTCTCCCGTTGTAGGGTGTCCAATGCTAATGTTGATTTTCCTGATCCAGATGGTCCAGTCAGTACAACAAGCTTGTTCTTAGGGATTTCTAGTGAAATATTTTTCAAGTTATTTTCACGTGCACCTTTTATAATAATTGCATCTTTCAAATGAATTCCTCCTTTAATTTCAGGATCACAGTAATAGTATATAACATTCATGCAAGTCCTAAGTTTCATGTAAATACAGACCGTTATAACAGCCTTTTATTAAATTAATCCGTCACGCTACTTTAAGCTTTTTTTGTAATGTGTATTTTGATTGATGACCCTATAGTCAATTCTAAGTATTCTCACCTTCCACCATTATTAATCACTTACCACTTCATTGTACGACATTCATGCAAATGATAATGTTTAGATTATATTTTCCACTAAACAATGGTGTCTGTTGACAATTATCCGTCATATTGATTTAATGTTTAAGATTAAGCAAGGGGGAAAACCATCGTTGATTAAACCGATTGATATTGCAAGGAAGTTAAATATTAGTACGAGTGCATTAAGACATTATGAGTCATGGGGGATTGTCCCGAAAGTTAACCGCACACCAAATGGCTATCGACTTTATACAGAAGAGCATCTTGCCTACTTTGAATGTATTCGTGCGATGTATAAGGGTTTTGGTATGGATCTTGTAAAGAAAACCATGCCTCTTATACAAGAAAATAAGATAACCGAGGCACTATGGCTTGTTAATGAATCCCAAGCAAACCTTCATAATGAAAAACTTCGCGCAGAACAAGCCCTCCAAGCGCTGGAACTGGAAGAGCTTGAAAGCTTTACTACTAGACATAGTAAGGAATGGTATACGATTGGAGAGGTTGCAGAAGAGATAGATGTACCCGGTTCAACACTAAGGCATTGGGAGAAGGAAGGTCTAATTATCCCAGAACGTGATCTAGAAAATGGGTACAGAAAATACAGTCGTCCAGATATACGCAGATTATTAATTATTCGAACCATCCGAGCAGCAGTATACTCGCTGGATATTGTTCGAGGGATTGTAGATGAAATTGACCAAAATAACCTTGTCCAAGCAAGAAAAATAGCAAGAGATTCACTTATGTATATGGATTATCTTATTAAGGAGCAGCTTCGGGGTGTGTATTATTTATACAAATTATGTGAGAAAGTAGATTGTAGAGCCAACTATTGACTTTTAATTAATGGTTGGCTATAAATTTAAAAAACACCCTTAAACCAGACTGAAGTCTAATTTAAGAGTGGTCGTATATGATCTATTATTCCACGGTAATACCACCATTATTAGTTGTTAACTTAATAAAATTATCTCCATCACCGATAACTGTGTCCCAATTCGAATCACCAAAGATCCTAACTTTTCCATTATCGACCTTTACATCAAAAAGTGCATTTGTCGGTTCATTTTCTGTTTGAATATGAATACGGCCATTGCTTGTTCTAAATTCAATTGGATGGTCTAAATGCTCCGTAATGAGTGTAATTTTCCCGTTGTTCGTTCTTCCGTTAAGCTTACCGTCAACATTTTCTAACCGGATTTCTCCGTTATCCGCTTCGCTAGTAACCACCGTACTCTTAATATCTTTCAATTCAATTCGCCCATTGTTCGTGGTTACATTTATTTCATTTACTTCTAACCCATTCGCATAGGCACGCCCGTTATCTGTATCGATTTGAATTGTCTCATACTCCTTCTCTGGAACATAAACAGTCAATGTTGGAGATGAAAATGAAAAGTCGAAATTAAAAAATTTGAGCCATTTTTCCTTCACTGTAATGGAGAGAACATTCCCATCTACATCTGCTTTTACATCATATTTTTGATCGTTTTTTCTGTTTCCAGTAAATTCAACAGTTGTCGTTTCATCGTCTGTTGGTAAAAGCTCTACCGTCGCATTATTCGTCTTAATAGCAATCTGGTTAAAAGCTTTATCATTTATTTCAATTGTTTCTAGTTTGACATCAGATCCCACTACCGATTTTACTGTGAAGATACTTCCGATTACACCAACTAAGAGTAAGACTAACGCAATAACAGCTATTTTCTTAACATTAAGCATCTTTCATACCTCCTTTAACAACGCGCACATTAAATTTCAAATAACGGATAAACCCACTTGTTACGGCGCGAGTAGCAAAATACATTCCGATGGCAATAAATAGCCCAAGACCCGTCAGTCCAATCGAGAAAAATAAATCAAAGAACTGGAATATTTCCGGATACATAACAGTGTTTAGAATGACAAGTAATGGCGAAACAATAAAAGCGCCCGCTACTATCCAGCCAGCAATAATCAGTGCTACTAGCGCAATAAATGGTCCCAATACAATCACCAGATTGAAAAAACCTAACCCAATCACAGCCCAAACCGCACGAAATATATTTGCTGTCGATGCAGTCGCTTCTACTCTCTCCACATGGTAGGTTGCTACTAAATCCTTCGCAATTTGCTGTGGCGAACCAAGTGAAACTGAAATTTCTTCCTCGGTCTTCCCTTCTGCTAATCCAATCGTAAAATGCTCTTCAAAATCCTGTACAATATCTTGCCGTTCATCAGATGGAAGTCTCTTTAAAGAGGCTTCTAATTTTGTTAAAAATTGATCTTTAGTCATCATTAACACCTTCTTTTATTAATTGATTGACACCATTCGTGAATTCCTTCCATTCTTGAAGCAGTTCATGAAGATAGATTCTTCCACCATCCGTTAACCTATAATACTTCCTTGGTGGTCCTTCTGTAGACTCTTTTAAATAGGTTGTAAAATATCCTTCTTTAGTTAAGCGCCTTAATAGTGGATACACAGACCCTTCCGAGATATCAATCTGATCAGAAATTTTTTGTACAAGTTCATACCCATAACGATCTTGTTTATCAAGTAATACGAGAACACATAGTTCCAATACACCTTTTTTAAATTGTACATTCATGCTATAGTTGCACCTCATTCTTTTCCACTACTATATATTGTATAGTACCTATGAAAAAAATATACCATACAGTATTATTCATTGCAAGGTACTATATTATATATTTGTTTTAGTAGGGGTTCAAAAAGGAGGATAAAAAGGACCGAGGTCGGCTAAGTTCGAGGCGGCGTAGCTCCCGGCAACGGAACGTATGCAATTAATACGTGAGTAGCAGGCTTGCATAGGAAGTGCTGACTTCTACGTTGCCTACAGGACGTGGGTGGTCTTATCAGTTCAATTATTAACTAGAAACCCATACCTGCTCAGGTCATCCATGAATATCTCGTCTGTTATATCCAATAAAACCTATAAACGCAATAACTAAGGCAATGATAATTAAAATAATTATCGACATGATATTCATCTCTTCTGCCGGTATTTGTGGAATATGTTCAAAAATAGATAAGTTAATCAACCATTCCGGAAAATCAAGCAGTTCCTGAAGTTAAAGTATTACTGAAGCAGCATTGGCTTTATTTATGGAATACGGTGTCCGAAAGGTTTCTGTCGCTGAAATAGCTAAGAAGGCGAATGTTTCGCAAGTAACGATTTATAACTACTTTGAAAGCAAAGATAATTTAGTTCAAATCGTTTTAAAATTCTATATGGATAAGATTTGGGAGGAACAGAAAGCATTATTGGATAGTGAGCTTCCATTTATGGAGAAAATAAAACACATCACATTTGATAAAAGCGATATTGCCGGTGAAATGGGAGAAAAGTTCTTTCAAGATTTTATGAAGGACTATTCAACAGGAAAAAGTTATGTCGATGAACTCTATACAACCGAGGCACTTCCCCGATTAATTAAGTTTTTTAATGATGGAAAGGATCAAGGATATATTGACCCAAAGATATCGAATGAAGCGATTTTAGTTTATATGCAAATGTTTAAGGAATATATGCAAAAAAAAGATGTCGGCCAGGCATTGCTTCCACTAACCTAAGATCTTACAAAGCTTTTCTTCTATGGGATAGTGGGTAATGACATAAATTAACAGGCAGAAGTCGAATGTTGCCTGACTTCTGCCTGTTAATCGTTCCTTGGGCGTTCATCTAAAATCCGCATCCGATACACATTCAGCGCTGTCTCCGCAAGTCGGTCCATTAGATTATGGTTTGCATATGCCCCAACAATAGCTCCAAATCCTGGTATCAGTTGAAATATTTTTATCAAATCAATGTGATCCCGGTATTCCTGCTGAAAAACACGCCAGTCCATATCAACGAGTTTTTCCTTTTGCTCATCCCAGTTTTCAATAATAAATAATGTCTCTCTCCGTTTTTCTTCACTGGAAAAAGCCAATTGAAATACATAGAGCAAGAATAATCGCTCATCATATTTGCTCGTGTCAAACCCATAAATAGCAGCAGCTTCAAATAAAAATTTAATTTTAATTGATAACAACAGAGGAAAATCAGCGGCTCCAAGTAATAAGCCACCTGCACCAGTTCCAGCACCTTCAATAACGGCTGTTTTTCGGTAGGAAGTATGTTTTTCTTCAAGCAACTTGTCCCTTTCTTCTAAAATCATGTCAGTTGAGATTAGTTTCTTCGTCATCATATTTGACCCGGCCAAAGTTGCTTTAACCATATTTTTAATGCTATCCGTCACTATTTTATGTACCTGTTCTGGAATCCAGCTATTGATCTTATTTTGTGCCTTTTTTGTAAACCGGTTTGCCATTCCAGAACGTTTCATTACTTTTATTCTCCATGCCTGTACTTCTTGATAGGCTTTCATTTCATAGTTATTTGTCATCATGATCATCCTCTAATTTATCTTCTTATTATTATACGTATACATTCAGGAAAAAGTTCTATTAATATTAAGATTAACCTTATTAATTGCTTCTTGCAGCCTACACAAATCAACGAAATGAAGCATAATGATACAACATAAAACACGAATTCTTTAAATTTATAGGCAATTTACTTAATCCGAGAAAATAAAATTGATGATAATGTAATTTTTAACTATACTAAGGTGAAAGAGAAGGGAGTTTTTACAATGGTACAAATGAAGCTTGAATCAAAAGTTTTTTCTGTCTTAAAAGACAAAATCCGATTAATAAGATCAGATGATCGTGCTATATATTTGGTTGGACCAATCCAACTGCCTGTTAATTTATATGGAGAAACAACCATTTTCAAGTGGTATTGTTGGTTGAATTACGATGAAGTAACCGAGGATTACGAAAATATAATCGAGAAGTTATCTTCTTCCAACCTGGCTGAGTTTCAACAATCAAGTGTTCTTGTCTATGGAGATTTCGAAAATGCGGATGATGCACTAATCCGTATGCATTCCATCTGCCATACTGGAGATATTTTCGGCAGTAAACGCTGTGACTGTGGTTTCCAATTAAAGGAGTCCATGAAGAAGATTAAAGAACATGGTACTGGCGCACTCTTTTACTTGGCAAATCACGAAGGTAGAGGGATCGGACTTTTCAGTAAGGCAATGGCATATGTACTTCAAGAAAATGGTTACGATACCGTAGAAGCAAATGAAAGTCTTGGTTTTGTCAATGATTCAAGAAATTATGATGATGCAATCAAAGTCTTGAAGTCTTTGCGCACCAAACCAGTGACACTGATTACGAATAATCCAAAAAAACTGGAAGCATTGGTAAACTCAGGGATGCTCGTCTCCGGTAGAACACCATTATGGGGGGATGTTTCCGAATACAATCAAAAATACTTGCAAACAAAGGTCGCAAAATCAGGGCATCTTAGTGAAGAAAGGACTTGCTCCAATGACTAACGATGAATTCTATATGGACCTCGCATTAAAAAACGCCCAAGCTATGAAAGGTCAAACAGATCCAAACCCACTCGTTGGATCTGTCATTGTAAATGACAATCGAATTGTTGGTGTTGGTGCACACCTAAAAGCAGGACAAGCACATGCAGAAATACATGCATTGCAGATGGCAGGTGAACAGACAAAGGGAGCAACCATTTATGTCACACTTGAACCATGCTCCCATCATGGCAGAACTGGACCATGCGCTGAAGCAATTGTTAAGGCAGGGATTAAAAAGGTAGTCATTGCCACACTTGATCCGAATCCTATCGTGGCCGGAAATGGTGTGAAAATCCTTAAAGATGCCGGCATAGAAGTTATTACAGGTGTATTAGAAAATGAATCCATTAAGATGAATGAAGTCTTTAATACGTTTATTTTAGAAAAGAAACCATTTATAACGTTAAAATCCGGAGTAACATTGGATGGGAAAGTTGCATCACATTCATCGAACAGCAAGTGGATTACATCAGAGAAAGCAAGACATGATGTCCATCAACTAAGAAATGAGAATATGGCCATTCTAGTTGGATTGAATACGGTATTAAAAGATGACCCAGCATTAACGACGAGAATTCCGAATGGCCGGAATCCGATCCGCATCATTATGGACTCAAAGTTAAGAATACCTTTAGATTCACAAGTGATTACGGATAACCAAGCAGAAACAATCATCTTCACTAGCAAAGATTATGATAAAGAAAAAAAAGAAGCGCTGGAAGCCCAGAACATAAATGTGCTGGAAACAAGTGGTACCCTACATACAGATCCAGTTGATGTGGTCAAACAGTTAGGTGAAAAAGGTATTTCCTCCTTGTTAATTGAAGGTGGTGGCAATATTAATGCTTCGTTCCTCGAAAATAAATTGATTAACAAAGTCGTCCTGTACTTTGCACCAAAGTTAATCGGCGGGAAAGACGCTCCTACCTTTTTCGAAGGGACAGGTATTAACCTGATGAAAGATGCTATTGATTTAGAAAATACAGATATAAGCCGGATTGGACCAGACTTCAAATTTGTCGGGTATCCAATCTATCATAATTAATACGATACTTGAGGGATAATTTATGAAATTTGGATTTGATATTGATGATACACTAATTAATCTAAGAGAACATGCATTTCATATTTATAATAAAAAATTAAAGAAAACAATTGGAATGGATGTTTTTAACAACATCAATCGGGTCGAGATACATGAAGTCTTTGGGATGTCAGATGAGCAAGGGTATGAAATGTGGAACAGCTCCCTGGAGGAAATCTATTATACAACCTGTCCCCCATTTCCTAATGCTGTTGAAACATTACAAGCACTTGAAAAAGAGGGCCATAAGATTTACTACATTACAGCCCGTCCAAAAGAACATGGAGAAAGATCAAAAGAATGGTTAAAAAAACAAGGATTCCCTGTACAGGATAGTCACTTTTTCTACGGTATGAAGGACGAAGAAAAGATATATACCATACAGAAGCTGAAACTCGATTACTATGTGGATGATAAACCCGCTGTTCTTCAAACGCTTCTTGCTGACTCAACCAAATTATATGTGAAAGATCAAGCTTATAATCGTCACTTACAAAACATTCCAAGGATTGAAGATTGGGCAGACTTTATAAAGGATATTACAATGTAGATAGTGTAATTAAAAGATATTCCGGATTTCTCATCGGTATATCTTTTTTTCATGACTTTTTTGAAGATTGAACTGCAGTTACTCATCCCCAAATAAATTGGGACTCCGCACTACTCGCCAAATCGAAAAACATTGTTATTTTTGCCGCAAAGTCTATAAACTATCAAGTAACTGCTGGCTGTTTTCCAAAGATAGGTGTTGTTGCTGCCGTCCGGGTTCGCTGCGGGAGGCTCACCAGCCACCTTAGGATGCGCGAAGTGTATTTTCCAGAGCAATCGCCGAAGTTGCTTATCCTAGTTCGCAGTTTTCTCAAATACATTAACCAAAGAGCCTTTTCCATTAACCGACACGTTTCATAATAACATCTCAAACTCTCCAGATTTTTATGATATATCCAAAGTAATCCCCACTGCAATATATTGCATATTCCAATTGTAAGCAATTTCATGTATACTTTTAATAAATAGTTTTATAATTTTTTAGGGAAGGTGTGGAATAGTTTGCCAATACCAGTTGATCATTCAAAACCAATTCGCTTATCAGCAAAGGAAAACGCCTATAACCAGATTCAGGAGTGGATTATTGATGGAACGCTACTTCCAGGGGAGAAATTAAATGATACTGAGCTTGCTAGTGCTTTAGGCGTCAGCAGAACACCTATTCGTGAATCCTTGCAATTACTAGAATCTCAAGGGTTTGTAAAAATGTACCCAGGTAAAGCTACACAAGTAACAGAAGTAGAGAAAGAAGCTATTAAAGATCTCCTCCCTCCACTAGCAGCATTACAATCATTATCAGCAGAATTAGCCATTACTAAATTAAATGAAGAGACTTTGAAACAACTAAAGCAAACAAATGAACGGTTTGCCGATGCCATCCAATCAGAAAATTATTATTCTGCTTTAAAAATTGATGAACAATTTCATAAAATAATAGTTGCCACAGCAAATAATCAATACATAAATAGTATAATAGAATCTTTGCAGGCACATGTAAGAAGGCAATTTTACCATAACTCCATTGTTCTAACTGAAAAGTCGGTTGACGAACACTGGGAAATTATCGAACTGATGAAAAAGGGTGATTTATCAACTCTCTCATCCATCATGAAAGAAAACTGGCTGCATAACATTACGAAGTTCTGAAACCAATACAAAAAAACCTGTTCCCCTCTGTATGAGGAACAGGTTTTTTTCGTTCTTATACTTTTTATACTTCCTGGGCAGTACTTACTTTCTGGAATTTTGAGGCTAATCCTGTAATTAAGATTACAATCAATGCCGGTAACAGCCAGCCAAGACCTTCATTATAGAATGGAAGAACTCGTTCATAGAAGGATATTACTGGAACCATCCAACTAAAGTAATCTATACCAAGTGAATCACATAATGCTTTCAAACCATCAAAAATACTAATCAAGAATGTAACTCCAGTTGTTGCTACATAAACAAATCTCTTATGGTTAAACAATGGAGAAATGAATGTAAGCAACATGAGTACGATTGCTAATGGGTAGAGGAACATTAATACCGGTATCGAAAAAGTAATAATATTAGCCAATCCAAAGTTTGCAATTACAAAAGTTAATGTAGAGAAAAACACAACTAACACTTTATAGCTGATTTTCGGAAGCAGTGTATGGAAATATTCAGCATTTGCTGTAATTAACCCGATTGCTGTTGTTAAACAAGCCAAGATTATCACAATAGCCATCATGATGGCTCCAAACGTTCCAAAGTAGTAGGATGCTGCACCACTGAGTACTGGACCGCCTGTATCAAACAAACCAAGAACACCCGTACTTGTTGCTCCTAGGTAAGCAATACCAACATAAATTATTCCAAGAAGTAAAATTGCAATAATTCCTGACTTGGCTGTTGCCCTAAGGATTTCTCCATTAGAAGTAACCCCCATTGACCGGATAACATTTATAACAATAATACCGAATACTAGAGAAGCCAATGCATCCATCGTATTATAACCTTCTAGAAATCCACCCATAAATGCTCCACTTTGATAGGCTTCTTGTGGTGACGGAATTGCACTCATTGGATTAAATAAAGCAATAAGCAAGAGAATTGCAAGCAATACTACAAGAAAAGGTGCCAATAATTTACCTACGTTATCAACAATTTTTGCTGGATATAACGAGAATATAAGTGCAATGGCAAAAAAGATAATTGTAAAAATAAGCAATACAGTTTGTTGTGATCCTTCACTCACAAATGGAGCTATTCCTACTTCAAAGGCTACTGTTCCAGTCCTTGGAGCAGCGAAGAATGGCCCAATAGTTAAATAAAGCAATGCAGTGAAAAAGATTCCATAAACCGGATGCACCCTGCTTGCCAAATCCTGCAAGTTTCGGCTGCCAGAGAAGCCCATTGCCAATATTCCTAGTAATGGAAGTCCTACACCCGTAATTAAAAATCCAACTGCTGCTGGCCATAAGTTAGTTCCTGCGTACTGACCTAATTGAGCCGGGAAAATTAAGTTGCCCGCTCCAAAGAATAATGCAAATAACATAAACCCAATTGCTAGATAAGAAGAAAAAGATAGCTTGTCCTTCATATGATGTTCCCCCTTAGTTGTAAACTAGATATAATTAAATTTTCCGAACATTTGATGATAATTGTGAAATGTTTCGATGAAGTTATCATACTATCTTTTTAAACAAAATGCAATATATCGCAGCAATTTTTTTTGACAATTTTCGTAAAAATTAAACAAATAATTCAGATTGGAATTGGATTGATAAACAGGTTTTACTAGTGTGTGTTCAAAAAGGAGGATAAAAAGGACCGAGAAGTTCGAAGCGTCATTTTCACCGGACTTTTTGAACAACCTCTACTATAGACATAAGTTATAAAAGGATATAATATTTAGTATATTAATAACTAATTGTAAGTGAGGTGTTCTATATGGAGATGTCTAATCGGTTAAAAAGTCTACCTTCACAATTCTTTGCTACCTTGGTAAAAAAAGTCGCTGTAGCAGTTTCTGAAGGAAGAGATGTAATTAATTTTGGTCAAGGGAACCCTGATCAACCTACTCCTAAACATATTGTCCAAGCATTACAAAAAGCGGTTGAAAACCCGGATACACATAAATATTCACCGTTTAGAGGAACCGATGAATTCAAACAAGCTGCAGCAGATTTTTATAAACGGGAATACAATGTAGATCTCGACCCCGCTTCAGAGATCGCTGTGTTATTTGGGGCCAAAATCGGCTTGGTTGAATTACCAATGGCTTTAATGAACGAAGGTGATCTGCTTTTGCTTCCCGACCCTGGTTATCCTGATTATTTATCTGGTGTCGGTATGGCAAACATTACTTATGACACCATGCCTTTACATAGCAAAAATGGATTTCTTCCTGACTTTAAGGAACTAACCGATAAACAGAAAGAAAAGGCAAAGCTAATGTATTTGAACTATCCGAATAACCCAACTGGTGCCACAGCAACACTCGACTTTTTTGAGAAGACGGTTCAATTAGGATTGGATAAGAAAATCGGAATTGTTCATGACTTTGCGTATGGCGCCATCGGTTTTGATGGTCAGAAACCTGTTAGTTTTATGCAGGCAGAGGGGGCCAAAGAAGCTGGAATTGAATTGTATACCCTATCAAAAACCTATAATATGGCAGGTTGGCGTGTTGGCTTTGCAGTGGGTAATGCAAAGATGATTGAAGCAATCAATCTGCTGCAGGATCATTTATTTGTGAGCCTATTCCCTGCGGTACAATCTGCATCCGCAACCGCATTAACGGAAAGTCAAGCATGTGTGGATGAATTAGTTTCCCTATATGAAGACAGACGCAATACGTTAATAGCAGAATGCAACCGGATCGGCTGGAAAGTAACCGCACCAAAAGGGTCATTCTTTGCATGGCTTCCTGTTCCAGAAGGCTTTAAAAGCGAAGAGTTCTCTGATTTTCTGTTGGCAAATGCCGATGTCGCTGTCGCTGCTGGAAATGGATTTGGAGTCAATGGTGAAGGCTATGTACGAGTCGGATTACTTGTCGATGAGGAACGTATCATCGAAGCCATCTCGAGGATTGAAAGATTAAATATATTTGCAACTTAAAAGGACTTGAGATGAAAAAGGTGCCCATATAGTGGACACCTTTTTTCTTATAACTGCTTAATCTTCCATATATCTGTTGCATACTCTTGAATCGTCCGATCACTGGAAAACTTCCCTGAATAAGCAATATTCGTTACACTCATATTCAACCATGTCAACCGGTCACGATAGGCGCGTTCTGCTAGCTCATGGGCTTCCAAATAGGATTCAAAATCTTTAAGTACGAAATAGGGATCATTATGATACAGGATATTATAATAGATATCTTTGAACTCTATATTATGGACACCAAATTCACCCTGATTTAGTTGATCCAAAATTCGTTTCACCCGATCATCCGTATTATAAATTCCTCTTGCATGATAACCACCGTTCTGATAATATTCCAATACTTCATCTGCACTCAACCCGAAGATAAACATATTCTGGTCACCAACCAAATCATGTATTTCAATATTGGCACCATCCATCGTACCAAGGGTTAACGCACCGTTCATCATCATTTTCATATTACCTGTTCCGGATGCTTCTTTACTTGCCGTAGAAATCTGTTCACTAATATCTACCGCTGGAATAATCTTTTCTGCAAGACTTACATTATAATTCTCCATAAATATAACTTTCAGTCTGTCCTTAACATCTGGATCGTAATTCACAATAGAAGCCACCGTATTAATTAATTTAATTACTTCTTTTGCCATATGATAACTTGGTGCAGCCTTAGCTCCAAATATAAACGTTCGTGGTGTCATATCTTGATTCGGATTTTCTTTTAACTCATTATAAAGATAAATAATATGGAATATATTTAGAAGCTGTCGCTTATATTCATGAAGCCTTTTGATTTGGACGTCGAATATTGATCTTTCATCGACAGTAATCCCTAAGTGCTGATGAATATAATTAGCCAGTACTTTTTTATTGTCATGTTTGACTTGATCAAACTTTTCCAATAAAGCACTGTCATTGGAGTATTTTAATAGGCTGATGAGTTGTTTTGGTCGTTTAATCCACTGTGGTCCAATTACATCTGTAATTAAATCTGCCATTTTAGGATTAGTCTTCAATAACCAACGTCGATGTGTAATCCCATTTGTCTTATTATTGAATTTTTCAGGAAATAGGGTGTAGAAGGTCTTCATTTCCTTTTTCTTTAAAATTTCCGTATGGATTCTTGCAACGCCATTTACACTAAAACTACCGACAATTGCGAGCCTCGCCATATGGACACGATCATGTGCAATAATGGCAAGTTCCGGTATTTGCTCTCTCAAATCTTCGTGGTCAAACCATATTCCTTTACAAAACCGTTCATTAATTTCATTGATTATCATATATATTCTCGGCAGAAGGTTCTGCATCATTTCCGTTGGCCATGTCTCCAGGGCCTCCGATAATGTCGTATGGTTTGTATAGGCAAAGACATTTGTCGTCACTTTCCAAGCCTTTTCCCAACTAAAACCTTCCTCATCCATTAATATTCGCATCATTTCAGGGATTGCCAAGCTTGGGTGTGTATCGTTAATCTGTATGACCACTTTTTCAGCTAACCTGCTTAAAGACATTTGATGTTTTAACTTAAAATGCTTGAGAATGTTTTGAATACTTGCAGATACAAGAAAGTATTGTTGCTTTAAGCGAAGTTCCTTCCCCTCATAGCTGGAGTCATCTGGATATAGGAATCCTGAAATCTGCTCAATAGAATGCTGGTGATCAAGATCACGATAAAACTGCTTGTTTTCCTCCAATATATCGTTGTTATGAAAAATGGACTCTGCACTCCATAATCGTAATGTATTAACCGTCTCATTTTCATAACCTACAACTGGAATGTCATATGGGACAGCCATTACTTTATCTGTATTTTTGTATTCAAATTCAAGTGTGCCATCATTACGCTTCAGCATATGTACATCACCATGGAATTGAATAACTACCGCTTCTTCCTCTTTTCGATTTTCCCATGGGTATGGATCTGTCAGCCAATAGTCAGGCAATTCCACCTGATTACCATGTATGATTCGCTGTTCAAACAGCCCATATCGATATCGGATACCAAAACCATGACCCGGGTAGTTTAACGATGCCAATGAATCGAGAAAACACGCTGCTAGCCGACCAAGCCCCCCATTACCAAGGGCAGCATCATGCTCCTCGGCGAAGACCTCCTCATAATCAAAACCAATCTGTCCTAATGCCTCTTTCGTTTCATCTAGCATTCCACAGTTTAACAAGTTACTTTCCAGTAGTCTCCCAATTAAAAACTCCATGGACAGGTAATAGACTTCTTTAGATTTTTCGTCATTGTATTTCTTTCTTGTATGGAACCACTGTTGTTCCACCTCCACATTCACGATGGAAGAAAGAACATAATAGATATCTTTGGACGTTGCATCCTTAATTTCTATTCCCTTGTCGGCAATCAACTTCTTTACTATTGTCTTTTTCAATTTGTTGGCCGTGAACTGCGTCAAGAAAAAACCTCTCCTTTACCCATAAACTAATTCCGGTGATTGGCTTTCATAAATTGTTACATATTGATGTGCAGACTCCTTCCAGCTGAACTGGCTTTTACCTACATTCTTCAATAAATAGTTCCAGGCTGGAGTATTATGATATACCTCTAAAGAATAATGTAATACATTTAAAAGATCATGAGCATTGTAATTTGTAAAACTGAACCCATTCCCTTCACCGGTTAACTCATTGTAAGGAGAAATTGTATCTTTCAAACCACCTGTTTCCCGAACAATAGGAACTGTTTTATATTGCAGTGAGATAAGCTGTGATAATCCACAAGGTTCAAATTTGGATGGCATCAGGAAGAAATCTGCACTTGCATACAATTGCCGCGCTAAATCTTCATCGAAAGTTAATAGTGCAGAAGCTTTCTCTGGATATCGGTAGGCAATGTCCGCAAAGTAACCTTCAAACTCTGCCTCACCAGTCCCTAATACGATAAATTGAATATCTTGCTCTAAAAATTCCTCTAAAATATGCTGAACAAGATGCAGGCCCTTCTGTTCTACAAGTCTTGTAACGATGATATACAATGGACTATCCTCTTTAAATGGAAGTCCAATTTGCCGCTGTAAATGGATCCTATTTTCTCTTTTCTTTGACCGTGCAGAACGATAATTCACAAAAAGAGATGGATCTGTGGAAGGATTATATTCTCGGGTATCAATCCCATTTATAACTCCGATCACATCACCTGATCTTTCATGCAACACGGGATGCAGCCCTTCACTATAATATGGGTCCTTTATCTCTTCTGCATAGCTTGGACTGACGGTTGTTATTTTATCCGCATGGAATAATGCACTCTTCAGGCAATTAAGCATTCCATCCCATTCCATCCCACTTATATGTTCCCTGCCAATCTGGAAGAAATCCTCATAGATATCAAGCGGCATCACACCTTGATATTTAATATTATGAATCGTAAAGACTGTCTTCATATTTTCAATCGGCTGCAGGATATTTGCCAGGGCAATCGCAATTCCTGTCTGCCAGTCATGCCCATGAAGAATTTGCGGCTTATAGTTGATATGTTTTAGCGCTTCAATAACAGCATGACTAAAGAAAACAAACCTCTCTCCATCATCGTAGTAACCGTAAATGCCTTTTCTCGTAAAGTAATAATCATTGGAGATGAAATAATAAATAATTTGATTATATGTCAATGTAAATAGATGCGCTTCTTGGGTGCGCCAGCCAAGTTGTACATCAAAGGAACAGAGATACTCCAGTTGATTCTTCCACTCTTCATCCATTTCATCGTATAATGGCAAAATCACACGCACATCTTGCTTTTCATATTGCTTTAGCGCCTGTGGGAGCGAGCCAACGACATCTGCAAGTCCCCCTGTTTTGATAAATGGTGCACATTCAGAGGCGACAAATAATATATTATTCATCCTGTCTCTCCTTCCTAAAATAATTAAACCTAAATGACTTGCCTTTTTGCGACAACATACGGTTTTTCTTTTGAACCAATTATTTTTTGATCCTTTGATACATGTACATCCTTATCCAGGATCACATTTTCCAAATATACTCCCTCTTCAATCGTACATCGCTGCATGATAATGGAATTTTTAACCGTTGCTCCCGGCTTAATATTAACCCCACGAAAAAGGATACTTCCTTCCACATTCCCATCAATGACACAACCATTTGCAACTAACGAATGGTTAACCACTGCATGCTCACAATATTTCACTGGTGGATTACTGGAGTTTTTTGTACGAACTAAGTTTTTATTGAAAAATAAATCCCGATAGTTTTCTTCCTCTAGAAGTTTCATATTTTGCTTGTAAAAGCTCTCAATTGTATTAACAAAGGCACTATAACCTTTATGATCATACTTTTGTATTTTTAAATCAGAAAGTTTTTCCTTTATCCCATACACAAAAAAATTGTCTTTATTATAGGCAATACACTCATCAACCAAATCCATTAAGAGATCTTTATTGATAATATAGACACCAGTAAATAGCTCTGAATTTTTTTGATCATTCGTTATGTTATTCACCCATCCCGAATCATCCGCTTCTACCCGAAAATATGGATAGTGCTCTGGTTGAACATCTTCTACGTCTGCACTAATCAACGTAACATCTGCATTCCTTTCCAGATGATATTCAAATGCTTCCTTATAGTCTGCGTTTGAGATAAATTGACTGCCACTTACCAAAACATATTGTGATTTACTGCGATGGAAGTAATCACGATTATTATGGAAAAATCGGAGGTCCCCCTTCGACCTGTCAGAAGGGTCATTCCAATCTGGTGGAAGAATAAACATACCACCATTTCTCCGATCCAGCTCCCAATTTTCACCCGTTCCAATATGATCCAATAATGAACGATATTTATGTCTCACAAAAACGGCAACTTCTTGTATATTTGAATTAACCATATTTGACAGGGCGAAATCGATCAATCGATATCGTCCCGCAAATGGCAATGAAGCATTATTCCTGAAATATGCAAGCTCATTAAACACATGGTGTTCATGATCCAAATTGATAAGTCCCATCATCTTTTCCATTACTTCCCACTCCCTGTTGGTGTAAGCATTCCACCTAAAATTTCATTATTAATAACAAGTGGATCCTCATCTTCGCCTATCTGAAGAATGGTTCCATCTGGTATTACCGTATTTTCCATTACAATTACCCTCTCCAACATACAGTTTGAACCAATGCTTACTTGCGGATGAATAATGGATTGGTTAACGACACTTTCCTGTTCCACTCTCACATTTCTAAATATCACGGAATTATTGATCTGCCCAGATATAAAACATCCTGAATTTATTAAAGAGTTGTTTACAGAAGCATGTTGACTTATATAATGTGGTGGGAGATTTGAATCTTTCGTATACGTTTTCCAATTCTTATCATTTGAAGTGATTCCAGATTTCTCCTGTATTAAATCCATATTTGCTTCCCAGTAACTTTTAACAGTTCCTACATCTTTCCAGTAGCCATTAAAACGGTAGGCAAACATTTTATGATTATCCTGAAGCATCATCGGGATGATATCTTTCCCAAAATCATGACTGGACATCTTATTACACGCATCTTCCAAAAGATAAGCTTTGAGTTTCTCCCATGTGAAAATATAAATACCCATGGACGCTAGGTTACTTTGTGGCATTTTAGGTTTTTCCTCAAATTCATAAATACGGTCATTTTCGGAAACATTCAATATACCGAATCTAGAAGCGTCTTCCCATGGGACTTCAATAACAGAGATTGTTGCATCTGCTTCCGATTCCTTATGCTGGTTCAACATTTTCTGATAGTCCATCTGATAAATATGATCACCTGAAATAACGAGCACATATTCCGGATTAAATTGGTCAACAAAATGAATGTTTTGATAGATAGCGTCTGCAGTGCCGGAATACCAGTCACCACCTGTCTTACCTGTATATGGGGACAGAACAGTTACCCCTCCACTCTTTTTATCCATATCCCACGGCTTTCCATTTCCAATATGCCTATTCAGTTCTAGGGGAGAATATTGTGTTAATACTCCAAGTGTTTGAATGCCGGAATTCGTACAATTGCTTAATGTATAGTCTATAATCCGATATTTACCACCAAATGGCACTGCCGGTTTAGCACCTTTATGAGTTAAAGCACCCAAACGCTTACCTTCTCCTCCTGCCAATAACATACCAACGCATTCTTTCATTTATGAACCCTCCTATCCAGTTGATTAAGTTTGAATACCGTGATAGCTAACGGCGGTACTTTTATTTTTATATGCTGTTTTAGCCCATGCCACTTCTCTGGAAAACTAAAATGTTCGGAACCATTCATTTGTCCAGAACCTCCAAACTCTTCCAGGTCAGAATTAAATATTTCTTTATATGTTCCCGCAAATGGAACCCCAACTTTGTAATTAAAATGGGTATTGGGAGTGAAATTACAAACGATAATCAATTCCTTATCTTGTTCTTTACGCCTTCTTCTAAAAGCAATAACACTTTGATCAATGTTGTGGGGATCAATCCATTCAAACCCATTTGGATCATGATCTAATTCGAAAAGCTCAGCGTTATTAACGTAAAATTGATTGAGTTTCGCTGTATAGTTGTAAATACCTTGGTGGAGTGGATATTCCAGCAAATGCCAGTCCAATTGTTCTTTGTCCTTCCACTCTGCGTATTGTCCAAGTTCCCCACCCATAAATAAGAGCTTCTTTCCTGGGTGTGTAAACATATAACCATATAAAAGCCTGAGATTGGCAAACTGCTGCCATTGATCTCCTGGCATCTTATCTAATAAAGACTTTTTACCATGTACAACCTCATCATGGGATAGTGGTAATAGAAAGTTCTCAGAGTTAATATACATAAACGAAAAGGTAAGCAAATTATGATGCCACTTACGATTTACAGAATCTTCCTCCATATATTTAAGCATGTCATTCATCCAACCCATGTTCCACTTAAAATTGAATCCAAGTCCACCAGAATATGTTGGAGCTGTAACAAGCGGCAAATCCGAGCTATCTTCAGCCATCATTAGCGTATTTGGTTCATATGAAAAGACGACTTCATTTAATTTCCTAATAAATGCAAATGCTTCCAGATTCTCTTCTCCGCCTAGGGAATTAAATAGTTTCTGTTCACCGTCAGGTCTATCAAAATTTAAATACATCATACTCGCGACTGCATCCACGCGAATACCGTCAATATGATATTCTTGCAACCAAAATAATGCATTGGAAACTAAGAAACTCTGAACCTCTGGCCGACCGAAATCAAATGCCAATGTCCCCCAGGTCCTTTTCTCTGCTTTTAGAGGGTCTTTATATTCATACAAAGCTTCCCCATCAAATTTCTGAAGTGCAAAATCATCCTTACAGAAATGACCTGGAACCCAGTCCATGATAATCCCTATATTATTTTGATGACATTCATCCACAAAATACTTAAATTCATCACGAGAACCATAACGTGTGGTGACAGAATAATAGCCCGTTATCTGATAACCCCAGGAAAGATCAAATGGATGCTCAGCTAAAGGCATTAGTTCGATATGGGTATACCCAAGAGACTTCACATATGGAACCAATTCCTCTGCAAGCTCTACATAAGAATAAAAATCACCTGATTCCTTAGTTTTCCATGAACCAAGATGGACTTCATATATGGAAATAGGAGATGTATATGGATCGAAGGTACTCTTCTCTCTCTGCCATTTCTCGTCTCTCCATTCATAATTGGCTTCACCTGCCGGAACCATGGATGCAGTTCTTGGCCTGAGCTCTGATTGAATTGCATATGGATCAGCTTTTAACAACACTTGATCTCCCGACGTTTTAATTTCATATTTATAAATAGAACCATCCGGAATATCCGTGAAAAACCCAGCCCATATCCCTTCCTTAGTTATCTTCTCTAATGGATGTACTTGAGCATTCCAGTCATTAAAGCTCCCAACAATATGTACTTCCTGTGCATGTGGTGCCCAAACAGCAAATCTATGTCCCTTTTCACCTTGCCATTCCACGATATGGCAGCCTAAAATCTTGTAACTGTGATAATTCGTACCTTGGTGGAATAAATATATATCTTCTTCAGAAATATTATATTTCAATAAATTGCAGCCCCTTCCTACCAAACGAGTTACGCTGATAGACAATCAATAACGTATTAAAGAATATAGTTTATTATAGATATAAAAGTATTAGAATTCAACCCAGTTTTCAGAAAATTCCTTCGACAATTACCTATGCAAAAGGTCGAAATTTGCCGAATTTTATAGAACAACCCTGATTTATCCTATTGTTATGTTTATTTTTTGTAAATTTAGTTAAGAATTATTTAGAAAAACAATTTTGTAAATTCCCGAAAATAAGGGTATAACATATACTGTAGGAGTTAACCGCCAGTGGAGGAGGAATTGTCATTGTGAAAAAGAATATAGTTTGGATGGATGACGTTCATTTACTGACAGTCATCATTGATCCTATAAATAAATTACCGGATTTCCATCAGGAAGAACCTGTTCTATTTTGGGAAAAGGAGCATCAAGAGTTTTCAATATCATTCCTAGAAAGAATAGATGATTCGACAGTTCAACTTGCTAACAAAGAAGAACTTCCCATTGGTGAAGAACTTACACTTCTATGGGGAGAGATGAAATTACCTGTATATCCCCGTGCAATTGTACGTACAAAATGGTTTGATACACATTTTTCTGTAACTGAAACGGAGCTCGGAGCCATCTGCAAAGATGATGCTACGACATTCTCTGTTTGGTCTCCCACAGCAACTGCGTTAACATTAGTATTGGAAGATAAAAGATATGGACTGAACAGAAATAAAAAAGGCGTATGGACAACTGAAATTAATGGAGACTGGCACGGATTTCCATATGAATATGAAGTTACGATGAATGGGGTGACACAACGAGTAAATGACCCATATTCAAAGGCAATGCTTGCGAATAGTGAAAAAGGAATTATCGTCAACTTTTCAATATTAGATCAAATGGATAATGAACAGAATCGTCCCGCCGTAAGAAATTTGCAGGATGCCGTGATCTATGAACTTCATGTAAGAGATGCCACTATCCACCAAGAAAGCGGTGTAATGAATCGTGGTAAATTCTTAGGTTTGTCTGAAACAGGAACGACCACTTCAAACGGATTTTCGACCGGCCTTTCGTATATAAAAGAACTTGGCTGTACACATGTCCAACTATTACCGGTTAATGACTATGCACGTGTAGATGAACGACATCCCGATAAACAGTATAATTGGGGATATGACCCTTTATATTTCCAAGTACCAGAGGGAAGTTATTCGGTATTACCCGATAGGCCGCTCGCAAGGATTAATGAACTCAAAGCAATGATTCAAGCTTTTCATCAGGAAGGAATTTCGGTGATTCTTGATGTTGTGTTTAATCATGTATTTATTATGGATGAATCACCTTTTGAGAAACTCGTTCCTGGTTATTACTTTCGCTATCAGCCAAATGGCATATTGAGTAATGGAACAGGAGTTGGAAATGACGTCGCAACAGAAAGAATGATGGCTCAAAAATTTATCCTTGATACGATTGATTTTATGCTTCATGAATACCATGTGGATGGCTTCCGTTTTGACCTTATGGGTGCTATTGATACTGAGACTATGAAACTAATTCAGAATCGTTGCAATGCAGAAGATATTCCAATCATGTTGCTTGGAGAAGGATGGGAATTACCAACAGCACTCCCGTCTGATAAGAAAGCCACAAGTTTTAATTCCAAAAAATTAGAGGGAATTCGCTTTTTCAATGACCAATTCCGAGATTCATTGAAAGGAAACCTATTTAACCAACAGGATACTGGTTATATTAACGGAGGAGGCCGCTTTCTGGAGAGAATACCTCACCTAATGTCAGGATCTTCATTAGAAGAATATGGTGATCCCTTTGTATCAGATGTAAATCAGACGGTAAATTTCGTTGAATGTCATGATAACCACACATTATGGGATCGGTTGCAACTGACAAATAGCCAGGCAGATGAACAGACTCGAAAGAAAATGCACCAATTAGCTACTGGAATCGTTCTATTGAGCCAAGGTGTACCATTTATCCACGCTGGACAGGAATGGTTCCGAAGTAAGCAAGGTGACGAAAATAGCTATATTTCCGGGGATTCCATTAACCAACTTGATTGGAATAAAAGAGAACAAGAAAAAGAAAACATCTCTTTCGTTAAAGCACTCATCGCTTTACGAAAAAAGTATGATGTATTTCGAATGACATCCAAGCAGGAAATCCGACGAAGATTCCATGTGATGGAAACACCACAACCCGTTTTTGGATTTACCCTATTAGGTGATAAGAATGATTTTTCAATCTATATTAATCCATCCAATCATAAATTTGATCTCCATCTCCCTTCATCAGGAAAATGGAATATAGCCGTAACTAATCATACATCCAACAGAACAGAACAGCAGGAGATTATTGGCGAGTACACATCTATTGATGCTTATGAACTTGTTGTTTTTCAAAAAATGCGAAAACCTGCTTCAGTGGAAGTGGATGGGCTTAGCGCCGGAACAGGGTTATAACGGTGGAATGAAAAGGAATTCCTGCATACCGAAGTAGGCATTCCTTTTTGTTGTTTGGTACCAACATTAATTGCTAAGATTATTACATATAACGACTACAATAAATAGGATGGGAGTGATGTCAATGGTCTTAGTAAATATTCTTGATTACGCACTGATAGATGAAGGATCAAATGCAAGCGAAGCATTAAAGCATACTACCGAGTTGGCCAAACATGCAGAAAAACTTGGCTACCACCGATATTGGGTCCCTGAGCAGCACCATGCCATATCCATTGCCAGTAGTGCTCCTGAAATGTTGATGATGCACTTGGCTGCTGCCACTAAAACAATTAGAATTGGCTCAGGTGGTGTGATGCTCCCACATTATAGTCCATATAAAATCGCAGAAAATTTTCGCATGCTGGAAGCACTTCATCCGAACCGTATTGACTTTGGTATTGGCAACAGTACTGGTGGAAGAATTGTTAATAACGTCTTAAATGAGGAAAAAGAGGAACGGCTAACCTATGAGCAACAAGTGAAGGATGTTCAAAAATACTTGGCCGATGACACTGAAGAACATCGCTTTAAGGAGCTCATAGCAACTCCTGTGATTAAGACGCGTCCAGAAATATGGATGCTTGGTGCCGGCGGTAAAAGCACAAAGATCGCATCAGAAAATGGCACCGCATATACCTATGCCCATTTTATAAAACCATTTGATGTCGGTGCTGAGATAATCGCTACCTATCGGAAGAATTTTAAGCCGTCCCTCTTTCATGATAAACCAACTGTTGCTATTAGTGTCTTTGTTATTATCGGGAAAACAAAAGAGGAAGCAGAAGAGTTTGCTAAGGCATTCGAATTATGGATGGCCTCTCTGGAGACAGCTAAGAATCCCCCTTATTTCCCATCAGTTGATACCGCAAAAAGAAGGAAGTATACGACATTTGAAAAACAAAAGATTACCCATATCCGCAAAAGGGCAATCATTGGCAATCCGCCACATGTGAGGGAAGAAATACTTAAATTAGTTGAATTCTATCAGGCTGATGAGGTTACCATTATTCCGAACATCCCAGGTTCAGCCAATCGTATGAGGGGAATTAAATTGTTAGCGGAGGAATTTAAGCTTTAAGAAAATGTTAAAAATACGTAAAAAAGACAGGTAAAAGACGAATTCTTCCATGAATAGAAATACAACTGATATACTTTTACTATATATCGTAAGGGAAGTGTATGAATTGGAAGGAAACACAGGTCTTTTATTAGAAGGCGGTGGAATGAGAGTTGCCTATACTGCTGGCGTGCTTGATTTGTTTCTAGATAAGGGAATTGAATTTCCAGTAGTAGCCACTGCCTCTGCAGGAGCTCTTATAGGGAGCTCTTATATCACTAAGCAACGGGAAAGAAATTATCAAATGCTTGCTGAAATAGGGGGGAATCCAAAGTCAATATCATTTAAAAGAATGATACAGGATAGGGAATTATATTCCATGGATTATATTTTTAACCAACTACCAAATGAAATAGCACCACTCGACTTCGAAGCATTCTCACAATCAACCACAAATTTTATTATAGGAACTACAGATATCGATACCGGCTATCCTATCTATCATGATACATATGATACAAAAGAGGATTTATTTAAAATAATTCGTGCTTCCTGTTCGTTACCATTACTTGCCTCAAGTGTTTCCTATCAGGATTTAGACTTGATGGATGGTGGCGTATCAGATCCAATTCCAATCAAACCTTTAATAGATAAAGGAATGAAGAAGCATGTCGTCATTCTAACCCGAAATAAAGGCTATATTAAAAAAGGTACTAAATTAAATTGGTTGTTTAAACGAATATTCCATAATAAACCACAACTTCAAAAATTATTACAAAACCGCCACTTGATGTATAATCAGACGATGCAAAAATTACTGAATATGGAAAAGTGCAATGAGGTATTCATTATCCAACCTGAAGTCCCATTGGCTGCTACTAGAATTGAACGTAATAGAGAAAGGCTGGAAAACTTGTATGTTCAGGGTTACAAGGAAGCTGAAATGAAAAGTGAAGCATTAAAGCACTTTTTGCAGAACAACGATATTCCATCCGCTGACTTATTGACATCTATTACATCTTAAGGCATAAGTAATATTATACTATTTTGAATTATTGTATTAGCTCTTATATAATAAGCCTAAAACAAGGCTCTTTCGTGGGACAAGTAACTGCACTGTAGTCCAATCTTTTAGAAAACATCCTAATACAAAAATAGAGGTGAGGGTTTATATGGGGAAAATTGAGAATGTGTCATTAATTGGTTTAGGGGCAATTGGAGCCGCTTATGGAAGCAAATTACAGAGAATATTGGGAGATTCATTGACAGTGGTTGCTAATGAAGAGCGAATCAACAGGTACCAGGCAAACGGTCTCGAGGTAGATGGTGAGGTATTCCATTTTAATTACTTGACTCCTGAAACAAATACCAAACCTGCTGATCTAGTTATTTTCGCAGTGAAAAATGCAGAACTTGAGCAAGCGCTCTCAAATATGAGGTACCATATTGGTCCTGATACAATTATTCTTTCTTTACTGAATGGAATATCAAGTGAGGAGGATATTTTTGATTCTACCAACAATAAACATATTCTCTATAGTATGTGTGTAGGAATCGATGCAGTAAGAATAAAGAATAAAATCGGCTTCTCAAGCATTGGAAAAGTCTGCTTTGGAGAAAAAGATAAAACGATTTCCGATGATGTCCTTGCTGTACAGAATTTGTTTGAAAAAGCAGGAATTCCTTATGAAATACCCGATGATATCTGGCATACGATTTGGGCCAAGTTTATGTTTAATATAGGCATTAACCAGACATCAGCAGTATTACGAGCTCCCTATAAATATTTCCAGGAAATTCCTGAACTTCATCAGTGGATGGAACAAGCAATGTATGAAGTAGTAGAAATATCCAAGAGTATCGGTGTCCATTTAACGGTAGAAGATGTACATCATTATCGACCTATTTTAATGAATCTGTCACCAGATGGACAAACCTCCATGCTACAAGACGTGGAAGCTAATCGTAAAACCGAAGTGGAATACTTCGCCGGGAAGGTATGTGAACTTGGAAGAAAATATCATATTCCAACCCCCGTGAACGACCAGCTTTATAAAATAATTCCAATTATTGAGGCGATGGCCAAACTTTAAAGTGATTTATTTTAAAACGGGAATTTAGGATACCTCCCCCTAAAGATTTTAAAAATAATTTGCAATTAGTACTAACCATCCCCTATGGTTAGTACTCCCCTGTCCCATCTATTCAACTTTGAGTATATTTCTTCTTGAAACGTCAAACCATAACCACTAATAGTATAAATCCAGAAAAGCTTCATTCGCAATTTCAACCAAATCGTTTCCTAACAGATACAATTAAATACTTTAGGGGGATTCATATGAAAAAGGTTTCCATGGTTTTTTATATTACAATCGCTTTAGTTATTATATTTGTTTTACTCGGGGCTATCATACCAACCCGTTTTGAGCAAATAACAACCAATTTAAATGCTTTTATCTCTACAAACTTTGGATGGTACTATATGTGGATGATGGTTGCCCTTATCATTCTTTCCATCTTTATCATCATAAGCCCTTACGGTAAAATTCGTTTAGGGAAAGATAATGATAGACCTGACTTTTCGACGCCTACTTGGATTGCGATGTTATTCTCTGCGGGGCTTGGTATAGGACTTGTCTTCTATGGTGCTGCAGAACCGCTTTTTCACGGTTTTTTAGATGCTCCGTTATCTGAAGCGGGTTCCAATCAGGCATTTAAGGAAGGACTTTCATTAACCTATTTCCATTGGGGGTTCCACGGTTGGGCAATGTATGGTATTATCGCTCTTTCACTTGCATTCTTCCAATTCCGTAAAGGGGAACGTGGATTGATTTCTTCAACTTTGAAGCCACTATTCGGTGATAGAATGGACGGTGCTTTTGGAATAACGATTGACGTTCTTGCGACATTTGCAACAATATTTGGGGTAGCAACTTCCCTCGGATTAGGCGCCATGCAAATTAACGGTGGGCTTAATCATCTTTTTGGGATTAGTGTTAGTTTCTGGACGCAATTTATCATTGTTGCCATTGTTACGGTTTTATTTCTCGCTTCATCCTGGTCAGGCTTGAGTAAAGGAATTAAATATTTATCGAACACGAATATGGTCCTAGCCGTTTTGTTATTTTTTGCTGTATTGTTTATTGGACCCACATTGCTAATCCTTAATATGTTTACCGAAACATTTGGTTTGTACATTCAACAGATTGTGCAATGGAGTTTCCGTTCTGCACCACTTGAGGGGGACACTCGCAATTGGGTTGATTCTTGGACAATATTCTACTGGGCATGGTGGATCTCCTGGGCACCGTTTGTCGGCATGTTCATCGCCCGTGTATCACGTGGAAGAACGATTCGAGAATTTATGATTGGGGTAATGGTAGTACCAACCTTTATTATCGCTATCTGGTTCGCAACATTTGGTACAACAGCTGGTAATATTCAAAATAGCGGTGTTGACTTAACACAATATTCGACGGAGTTAGTAACATTTAATATGTTTGATCAAATGCCTTTCTCATTTGTTTTATCCATCCTAGCAATTTTGTTGCTTTTGACATTCTTCATTACGTCTGCAGATTCAGCAACATTTGTATTAGGGATGCAAACCACTAAAGGATCCTTAACACCACCTAACACGGTTAAAACGATCATGGGTCTCGCACAATCGGCAGTAGCTCTCATTTTACTCTATGTAGGTGGGCTAACCGCGCTACAAAATACGATATAGCTGCAGCACTTCCTTTTTCATTGGTTGTCATATTAATGATGTTTTCTCTAGTCAAAGCACTTTCTCAAGAACTAAAGCTCATGTCTAAAAGAAATTCAAAGTAGTTTCTAGAAATGCACCCTATATGCAAACTGTTTATAAGGTGCATTTCTAATTAACTATCTTAATATAAACGATAAATTAAAAAACGCTCATCTGGATTCTTTTCATATAATCCTGGCAGCACAATTTCCTGCTTTAACTCAAAGGAAGTATTATTTCCAAGATAATAAATATAATCTTCATGTGGATAATATAAAATCAGCTCTACTTCACGTTTTACCTCTTTCACAGAGCGTAAAATCCGATCGATTACTTTTCTAAAAATAGTTACGGAAAATGGGTTAAAAAAATAAAAACGATTGTCATTTGGCTCTACCCTATATTCCTCTGCCAGACAGCAGATAAATTCGAGGCTGTTACCATCTCGCTTCATATGATGAAAATAATTCCTTTCGTTAACAATTGATTCCTGATAGAAATTCTCATCCATTTCAATTCCCTTTACAGATGATCCGAGGAAATAATGAATATAAAAGTTCAACCTTCCTTTTCCACATCCAAAATCAACCACTTGGTCCTCCGTAACCAACTCATAATGCTTGAATAGCGTTTCTAATGCATGGTATGGCGTTGGTTCATATGGATTATACTGAATGGAATCTGGATAGGCCACTTTCTTTTCTTCACTTGTACGGATATGTAGTAATTTATCAAACTTATATTCATTCATATAATCTTCCTCTATTTTTCACACTATTTTTCTTTATAATATCGAGAAATCTTTTCATTACCATTATACCCTATGCTCAATACAAAGAATACATCATCCTGCAAGTAACCTCATCTATTGATTTTCTATTTGTAATTACTCATAATATAAGGATAGCTGGCGAATCGGAGGGTGGAAATGTATATTTTTGTGGAAGAAAAAATTAAGGAATCCATTGAGAATGGTGATTTTGATAATCTCCCAGGCAAGGGGAAACCAATCAATTTAAGAGATGAGTTTTCTGGTATGGCACCCGAAGTAAAACAAGCTTACAGGATACTGAAAAAAGCCGGGTACATTACAGAAGATATCGATAATAAAAAAGAATTCATTTCACAGTATGATCTATTAACAAGTGCAACAGATGGTAAAGTAAAGATTGACATTCAAAATAGAAAGCAATTTGATGCATTGGCAAAGGAAAGAAAATTGCATACCAATTCTAAGTTTGTAGCATATGCAAAGAATATTTATAGGAAATTATTCTGACATTAGAATAGGCACTGGTGATTGAGTATAAGTAGTTGATCAAATCGCTTAGATATTTGGTATCCTTTTATCCCTAGGTATGGTCACTCACAAAACCAATTAGCGATTTTTTTTACGCATTTTGGAGAGCGTTCGGGCACTCATAACCCTGTTGAGCTACCTTTTTATACTTTTTAGAGAGCGTTCAGTCACTCATTAACCTGATGAATTCCCTTTGCATACTTTTTAGAGAGCGTTCAGTCACTCATTAACCTGATGAATTCCCTTTGCATGCTTTTTAGAGAGCATTCAGTCACTCATTAACTTGATGAATTCCCTTTGCATGCTTTTTAGAGAGCGTTCAGTCACTCATTAACCTGATGAATTCCCTTTGCATACTTTTTAGAGAGCATTCAGTCACTCATTAACCTGATGAATTCCCTTTGCATGCTTTTTAGAGAGCATTCAGTCACTCATTAACCTGATGAATTCCCTTTGTATGCTTTTTAGAGAGCGTTCAGTCACTCATTAACCTGATGAATTCCCTTTGCATGCTTTTTAGAGATCGTTTTTCAGTTAAAATAAATTTAATTGCCTTGGGGAAAGGCCTTCATACTGAATATCGAGTATCTTTTGAAATTCTTTTGCATTACAAGCAGCATCCCCGCCAGAGTTGTTATTAAATAGAATGATAACATCCTTACTAGATCGGCTCAGTTCCGTAATCGTTTCTTTCCAATCGGTAAGTTCCTTCTTATTATATTTATATAAGTAACGTACTTCCCGCCAATTGGCATTTCCTGATTTATTCCACCCGTGAATATTTCTCCCATGCATCCGAACCAAGGTCATATTTGCATTCGTTGCTACTGGTACTAGCGGGATGGATCCCTTGCCCGCTTGCGGTTCATCGGCAACAGAATGAATCCAGCCCTCTTGTTTCATAAAGATAAGTGTGTCCTTACGAAACTTGCTGCTGAACCAGGACTGATGCCTAAATTCTAGTGCTGCTGGTATATCACCCATCATTTTTTTACAATACCTTAAGTAGGTGACATTGTCTGTCCTACAATCAAACCATGGTGGAAATTGAAACAGAACCATCGCAAGCTTATTTGCATCCTGGTAAGGTTTTAAGGATTCTTTAAAAGCCTCAAACATTTCTGATTTGGATTCAAACGGAATATCCCCGCGCTGGTGTCCTGTCATTCCCTGGTAGGCCTTTACTACAAATCGGAAATTCTTTGGCGTCTGCTTTACCCATTTTTCAGCATTTTGTACAGACTGTATGGCATAAAAGGATGCATCAACTTCCACAACTGGAAAATGACTGCTGTATTCGGTTAGTTTATCTTTTGGTTTTATCGGGTTCGAATACAGGGAATAATGATCTCCCCACCCAGTTAAACCGATATGTATCATAATTATCCTCCCCAATCTTCCAGTCATAACTTTAGTAATTATTCTACTTATTACGTTTCGTATTTTTGCTCACGGCAAATTTTACAAATGGAATCGTAAATACCGACAAAAATAAAATGCGGAACAATTGAAATGCAGTTACAATTGTCACATCCGCCTCTACGGAAGCAGCAATAATCCCCATTTGATCCAGACCCCCAGGAACAACACTTAAAAAGCCATTCGTGAAGTCTAATGATGAATACCTTTGAAGGAACATACTAATGCCTAACGCGAATAGGATTAATATCCCACTTGAGAAAAAAGCGTAAAAAATATGCTTTTTGGTAAGCTTTATATTTTCTTTTTTCAAGAGAAGCCCAATGTAAATACCAATAACCAGTTGTGCCACATGCAGCAGTGAAGATGGCATAACCGGAACCTCAACATTTCCTAAATTAAAAAGCATAATTAAAAAAACTGGTCCAAGCAAATATGCTGTTGGGATATGCACCTTTTTAGATAGGAACCCAACAAAATAACAAAGCATTAGAAGACCTAGTAGGTATATAGAGTAAACACCTTCTGCCGAATTCTGGACTTGTTCGGTCTGTTAACTTGTTACGATAAATGGAACAATCGTAACAATCATTAAAATGCGAAGAACATGATAAAAAGTCACGGCCGATAAATCGATATTTTTTTGTTCTTCTGCAAATATAATGATCTGCTGTAGACCCCCGGGGACACAACAAGTCATTGCAGTACCACAATCCATCTTTGTCCGGTACGCCATCAAGGAGCTAATCAATAAAAATAATATAAAAAAGACAATATTAATGAGCAGCATAATCGGAAAATACTGCTTCATTCCCTGCAAGGCATCAATCGTAAAGGCATACCCGATCACATAACCTGCAATGACTAGGCCAATTCCGGAAAACGGGATGCCATCTAAGTGAAATTGGAGTAAACAACTGAACTAATAGCACAGCAAATAGCGGGCCAAGCATCCAAGGCATCGGAAGTCCAATTTCAACAAATATTATTGCTCCAATAAGGCCGATAATTAAAGACTTTAACATTGGATAAATAGCCATACGACAACTTCCTTTACACGTTTCAGACCTCATCTTTCTATTATAAAGCTTTTCAGCTATTCATTACATGATTATTGTCTCACTTAGCTCGTAACTTACTGCCAACGCAAAAAAACTTGAGCCCAATCGAATTGGACTCAAGTTTTCATTTGTTCTTATTTATGAAAGGGTCAAATTTGGCTGCTATTAATTCCCGGACATAATCAGCCACATCTAGCTCCAGCGCTTAAGCGTATTGGACTTCCCTCACCTCTGTAATCTAAATCAAATCCACATCGGCTAAAGAAAATGTCCATACGTGGGCCTGCAGGATGCAGGTCATGCAGCAGACGTTGGCACAAATGTTTTTGATGGGACGAGTAAGCGCAGTCCCAGGACGTGCCGGTTTTAGTAAGGCCTTCCTCTTTACCTAGATTTAAGCTTTAGTTCTTATTTAACTATAAGAACCGGACAATCTGCCCGTTTTACAACTTTATGACTGACACTGCCCAAAAGGAAGGATTGTAAGTTATTCAATCCGCGGCTTCCGATTACGACACAGTCAAACCCTTTTTCATTTGCAAACGCAACAATCTCAGGACCAGGATCGCCATGAAGGACATGGGTAGTGAAGCCTATCCCGGATTTTTTTAATAATTCCCTGATTGGTTTTAGTTTTTCCTTACGCTTTAATTCAATTTCAAATTTATTCGTAGCATGCAAAACATCTTCTTTTGCTTTATTGCTATCAACCACATAAAGGACATCGATTGTTCCATCAAATTTTTCAGCCAATGCAATAGCATGTTCTGTAGATCGAATGGAATTTTCTGATCCATCTACCGCCAGTAAAATTCGTTTAAACAAATGCCTCACCCTCCATTAAGTCTATTCATCGCAAATTTAATTAATGACCAGTTGCATTTGAAATACTGTTCATTCGGTTCTTCAGTTCCTTACTCGCTGAATTTATACCGCTGTAACTAACTTTAATATCATTTTGCGCGAACTTCATCTCGATTTTATCCAATGCACCGATAGCGGAATCATCCCATAAATGTGCATTCGTTAAATCAATCTCTACTTCCTTTACAGAATCCTCAAAGTTAAATTTGCCTGGAAAATCACTTACAGATGCAAAGAATAATTGTCCATCTACGTGATAGACTTTCTTCTGTTCTCGTATTACAAGCTCCTCTGTTACTTTTACTTTAGATATTTTGGCTGCAAAGAAAATCGCACTTAATAAAACACCCGCTATTACACCGATTGCTAAATTACTTGTTGCAAGCACAATAACAACAGTAGTCACCATAACAATAGCATCTGTCCTCGGTATTTTTGCTAAGTTTTTAACCGATGACCAGTCAAATGTACTGATAGATACCATAAACATGACACCAGCCAATGCCGCGAGTGGAATTTGAATAACCAATCCACCTAAAACAACAATTAAGAACATGAGGAACACCCCGGCAACAAGCGTTGATAAGCGACCCCTGCCGCCTGATTTTACATTAATAACCGATTGCCCAATCATTGCACAACCAGCCATACCACCAAAGAATCCTGCAGTAATATTAGCAATTCCTTGTCCGCGACTTTCTTTATTCTTATTACTCTCTGTATCTGTCATATCGTCAACAATATTAGCTGTCAATAATGACTCTGTTAAACCAACTACTGCCAGCGATAATGAATAAGGAAGAATAATCATTAGTGTTTCCAAGGATAAAGGAATGTCCGGAAGCAAAAATATAGGTAATTGTTGTGAAATAGTCCCCATATCTCCAACCGTTCCAATATTAATATTTCCATAAATAACAATTGCCGTAACAACTACAATTGCTACAAGTGTTGATGGAATTGCTTTCGTCATACGCGGTAAAAGATAAATAATGGCTAAAGTCAACCCAACCAATGCAAACATGATCCATGATTCGCCTTCAAAATGTGGCAATTGGGCTGTAAAAATCATGATGGCAAGTGCGTTTACGAACCCAACCATTACAGACCTGGGGACAAACTTCATTACTTTTGCCAGTTTAAATACGCCAAACAATATTTGAAGAACACCTGTTAATATCGTTGCAGCCAATAAATACTGTAAACCATGTTCTGCAATCAAATTAACCATAACCAAGGCCATTGCACCTGTTGCAGCAGAAATCATACCTGGACGCCCGCCCACAAAAGCAATGACTAACGCAATACAGAAGGATGCATAAAGACCGACCATCGGATCTACCCCAGCAATAATCGAGAAAGCGATTGCCTCCGGTATAAGGGCCAACGCGACGACGATTCCTGCTAGCACATCACCCTTGATATTTCCAAACCATTCTTGTTTTAACTCTTGTACATTCAACTTAGTTTTAGCTCCTTTTCAAAAGACTTTATCTATTGTAACTTTTGAGTCTCACAAAAGTTAAGTTCTATTTTCAACTAAACGAATCATACCATAGCAGATTATAAATATAAAACTTCAGGTAAACGCAACCATTTTACACTTACTCTTCTATACTGCATTATGCTTCGATTTTCTTCGGTTCCTTTTATCCATTATTTTCTCTGTGAAACGACCCTATATAAAAAGATAGCGCCATTAACCGAGAGTTCGGCTAATAGCGCTTTCTATATTAATAGT
Source organism: Oceanobacillus rekensis (assembly GCF_002153375.1). GTDB lineage: Bacteria > Bacillota > Bacilli > Bacillales > Amphibacillaceae > Oceanobacillus > Oceanobacillus rekensis. The sequence continues at coordinate 29,664 of NZ_MTBQ01000006.1, read as the reverse complement.
TAAATAGATTTATATCAATTTCTTGCTGCTTCTACTACTCCATATGTTAACTTGTCTAAATTTCCCCAAATGAAGTTCCACATTTGCCTAGGCCTAGATAATCATTTAATAGGAATTTTAAATGCTTTAACAATAATTCCATCATCTGCTGGTTCAAAGTCGTAATGAGGCAGTCGCTCAAATCCGAGACCCTCATATAATTGGACTGCATTTTCCATAAAATCAGCTGTATGTAACCCTATTTCTCGAAAGCTTCTGTCCTTTGTTCGTTGAATACATTCAGAAATCAAAGCTCTAGCAACACCTCTTCCCCGGTATTTTGGAGATACAGCCAGCTTTCGTATTTCTGGATAATCTAACTCATCATCCAATAATCCTTTGTATACCTCTGTTTTTGGAGGAAACAAAACAACACTCCCAATTATTTCCCCATCAATTTCTGCTACAATTTGGTCAATATGTGGCTCTAAATCTGCATCCGATGTAATTTGTAGTTTGAGAATTTCCCAATGATCTTTAGGAATTTTTCGTTCATGTTCCATATAAGCATTTAACCTTAATTTTTTTATATATTCTAATTCGCTCTCTATTGCATTACGTATAATCATCCCATCATCTACTCCCTACTTTGACCCTAATACTTTGCCAGATAATGTTTAACTCTTTTACTGATAAGTCCGGGTTATTTTCAATTTCTATCAACCCCTCTTGACTTTTCACCAAGTTATTATCAATCAGTAAATTATTAATTCATTTAATTTTAATTAATTAAAATTAAACACTAGACTTACTATACTGTCAAATGATTCAGGTTAATTTGTTCATTAATATTTTCAATTGAAGGAGTTCGTGCACGTGAACAAGGAAAGGGTTTTGGCGTAGTCGCTGTAGGATTCAAAAATTATATTCGGAATAATTCTGAAACTGTAGTAAAAATCGAGGGAATATTAGATGATATTAACGCTCTATGAAAGATTGTTACAAGCATTACCAATATCAGTGAGAAGATTCAATCACAGGTTGCCGCCGAAACCGAAGATATTAATTGAGCATCGGAAAATACCCATGGAATGACTGGAAGGTTATTACCTTTAATACAGCAATTAAATAAATATGTAAGGTTGCTTTCTGATAGTATAATCTGAAGGAGAATGGATTGATATTGATAAATATATCTTAAAAACAGGCCATTGTTATGACGCAATAAGTAACTTGTTACCTGAATAAATCTAATCGTCTTAGTCCTTATATTTTTTGAGGCGTTTTCCATTGTTTTCTAACTTGCTCTGTTGCCACACTTAATATTTCATTGCCTGTAGCACCTTTATTGGCAATGACATTTGTTAGATAGTTTTTCCCTTTATATACTACAGAAACTGTAACTTCTTGCATTTCCTCCCCCCTTTTCTCTATTTAATTTCTATTGGAGTCAACGATTCCTCAAATTCTTCTCTTTTTGATTCAAACCAACTTGGCAACATAAGCTTAGTTCCAAGTTCTTCTCGTGCTTCGTCAACCGCAAACTCTGGTGGTTCTGTAGCTATTTCGAAAAGAATGCCACCTACTTCTTTAAAGTAGAGTGCTTTGAAATAATTGCGGTCTTTAAGTTCCATTGGTTTAAACCCTTTCGATTCCACGAGCTTATGCCATTCTCGAAGTTCCTCTTCATCCTTCGCCCTCCATGCGATATGATGAACCGTGCCAGCTCCTCCCAGACCTCGAACAGATGGGGACAACTTAACATCAATCATATTCCCTATCGACCCGGGAGCATACCTAATATATTCTCTAATACGTCCACCGTTTGATTTGGCTGTACTAAATATAAAGATACACCACCAAATCCTAATTGTATGTTTATTTTTTGTTTTTTATCAGTACTCCAACTATTTTCTATTGCCACAGCGTTCTACCATCTCAATTGGCAATCCATCTGGATCATTAAATTGAATATAGATTTCATTAAAACGAGTATCTACAGTTAAAGGATTATCCTCTACTTGTATACCCTACTTGTCCACTACCTACACTTCTTTTTAAAGAGACACTCGGGTCCCTTTTTTAGCATAAAGAAAGCTGTATGAAAGGTAACCCTTCCATACAGCTTCATAATGAATATTCCTTGGCAAACAGTTCCAATTTCTTTATTTGCTCAATCATTATTTCCTTTTCCTCTATGCCTAAAGTGCTTATAATACCGTTAAATTATTTCACTGATTTTATTCTTAAAGAACTTGTCTTTATTAGCCAGTCACCAAGTGATTATAATTTCATATTAAATAAGTTTATACCAGTTTCCTGCTGCTTCTACTTCTCCATATGTTAACTGATGGCCATTATTTTCCCAATGAAGTTCCACATTTGCACCTGCAGCTTTCAATAAAGCTGTCAATTCCTCTGACTCTTGCGCAGGACAGATCGGATCATTCGTACCTGCAGCAATAAATACATGTTTACCTGATAAATCCGGTAAATCAATCCCTCTTCTTGGAACCATCGGGTGGTGTAGAATAGCTCCCTTTAAAGCGTCCTGGTAATGGAAGAGAAGGCTTGCTGCAATATTTGCACCATTTGAATAGCCTACAGCCAGAATATTGTTACGGTCAAACTCATACTTTTCAGCCGCTTCATCCAAAAATTCATTTAATTCTTTTGTACGGAAAACCAAATCTTCTTCATCAAATACACCTTCAGCTAATCTTCTAAAAAATCGTGGCATTCCACTCTCCAGAACATTCCCTCTTACACTTAAAACATTTGCATCTGGATCAATTTTATCTGCTAGAGGCATAAGATCTTGCTCTGTTCCACCTGTACCATGCAATAATAGTAACGTCGGTTTTGATGGATCATTTCCTTTTTGAAAGATATGTTTCATTATTTATTCCTCTTTTCTATAGCTTTATCTCAGTTTTAGACTGATATTCTAGTTCTCATATTCCTTAACAAACTCTTTGGTGCTTCTTACTGTATCAATCGGACGCACTAATTTTTCAACTTCTCCCCGCTTCGCTTCAAAGGCTGGAGGCAGCGCTAGTTTTTCACCAAGTGTTTCATAATCTTCATCTTCCATAAATCCAGGACCATCTGTAGCTATTTCAAATAATATTTGTGGAAAAACATTCGTGTATAACGAGCCAAAATAAAAACGTTCCACGAAACCTGAATTCGGCAAACGATATGCCTGCAGTCGTTTCGTCCACTCATCCAATTCTGTACGGTCTTCTACGCGGAATGCTGCATGGTGAACCGTTCCATATCCTTGTCGTGCTTGGGGAAGAATAGCATTATATTCCACAATTACTTGTGCACCATTTCCTCCTTCACCCATTTCAAACAAATGATGATCTCCTTCTTTCTCAATTTCTTTGAATAAGAAAACCTTTTCCAACACTTCCTTAAAGTAATCATAGTTATTTACACGCACAAGAATTGGCCCCAATCCTGTAATTGCATATTCTAATGGGATTGGTCCCTTTTGCCACGGTGTACCAGCAGCAACACCTGTATTGTTTTCATCAGAAATCAATTGGTATTGTTGGTCATCAAAATCAACAAAGGAAAGAGTTTTTTTACCAAATTGCTCTTTTATTCCTGTATGTTTAACTTCAAGCCTATCAAAACGTTTCACCCAATAGTCTAAAGCCTTATCACTTGGCACACGGAAAGATGTTTTTGAAATTTCATTGGTGCCATGCACACCTTTTGGTATTCCAGGAAAGTCAAAGAATGTCATATCTGTACCTGCAGATCCTTTATCATCTGCGAAGAATAAGTGATATGTTTGAATATCATCTTGGTTAACCGTCTTCTTCACTAAACGCATACCCAAAATATTTGTGAAAAATGCATAGTTCTTTTCAGCACTACTTGTAATAGCTGTTACGTGATGCATACCTTTTAATTCGTTCATGTTGTTTATTCCTCCCACTTTTCATGTTTGCGTAAGGTTATTCCTTAACTTGCTCTAAATTTTTAATTGAAACCGGATGTTTTCCACCAGAACTTTTCTAGATTCTATTTTGGCCTCTCAATAGAAAATACATCCCCAATGCCAGCATAATTGGAACCTGCTAATCTGCTAACCGCACCAAGCTTATCATGATCTATTCTGCCGGCTTCATAGATAGCTTCATCGATATGGAACCTAACAACCTTTCCAATTAAGAGGTCAGTTCCAACTGTATTGTTTTCACCTAGTTCAATCGATTGCTCCAAGATGCATTCAAATCGAACTTTGGCTTCTTTTATGCCAGGTACGGAAACTTTCTCGCTATCTGCAAGGGTTAAGCCAGCTTTTTTAATTTCACTTTCATCCGATGGTAAAGATGCTGCGGTGATATTAATCTTCTCCACATTTTCCTTATCAACGATATGGACAACAAATTCTTTATTTCCGATAATGTTTCGTGCAGTATCCTTCTGAATTCCAGCTTTACGCTGCGTAGAGACCGATAACATCGGCGGATTGGATGAAACGATATTGAAATAGCTGAATGGTGCACCGTTTACCGTTCCATCTTCTGCAACACTTGTTACAAATGCTATTGGCCTTGGAACAATACTACCGATTAGCAGTTTATAATTTTCCCGTTCTGTAATGCTCTTAGGGTTAAAGGAAAGCATGTTTTTCCTCCTTATTTATCAAAATTTTTTATTTCAATTGGTATCAATGCATCATTTAGTTGTTCACGGTATTGTTCATATTGGGATGGCAACTTCAATCCTTCCCCCATTGTTTCATAAGACTCATCATGTGCGAAACCTGGGGGATCCGTTGCGATTTCAAACAGAATTTCACCATGTTCTTTAAAGTAAATAGCATTAAAGTAGTTTCTGTCTTTGACGGGCGTTACTCTATAGCCATGATCACTCACTTCTTTTTGCCAATTTAATTGGTCTTCGTCATCTTTTGCACGCCACGCTATATGGTGAACGGTACCTACCCCCATTTGTCCGCTTCCAATCGGAGTTCGTTTGACATCAATCGTATTCCCAATATCACCAAAGGACTTGAAACGGGTCAAATCAGCTTCTTCACCGACTTTTTCCAGACCCATTACATCTTGCAATGTTTCCCCAGTTTTTTCTGGATTGGTTGATAATAATATCGCTCCACCGAATCCTTTAATCGCTACTTCAGGAGTAACATCACCTAGTGTCCAGTTATTTTTTTCTCCTTCTTCCCGTTCGACAAGTTCCAATTGCAATCCGTGGGGATCCCCGAACTCCAAATAAGTTTCTCCAAATCGCTTTGTTTTATTGAATTCAATATTAAATTTCACTAATCTATTTTCCCAGAAATTCATGGACCCTGTTGGAATGATATATGTGGTAACACCTACTTGGCCACCACCAATCTTTCCCTGATATGCGTTAGCCCATGGGAAGAAGGTAATGATTGTCCCTGGTTTACCTCCATCATTACCGAAGTAAAGATGATACGTACCAGGATCATCAAAGTTGATCGTCTTTTTAACTAAGCGTAATCCTAAAACACTTGCATAGAAATCCACGTTTTCCTGTGGGTGTCCGACAATTGCAGTAATGTGGTGAATGCCTGCTGTTTTCATTTAAATTCTCTCCTTCAATTAAATTTATTGTCATACCTGTTCGTATTAAATAAACATTATCAACTTATCAATGGCATAAAGTTCTTTGTATAAATTCAGTTATATTTAATTAATATATATTTAATTAAGTACATTATCACATTTTATTTAACCGATGTCAATTATTTATTTATTTCAAGGGAAATATCCTTAAACCTTTAATCTGCTGCAACGAAAAGGACTGAATTATTGACCACAGTATGTGAACAATAATTCAGTCCTTTGTATTCGGTGTTTTTTTCAATAATTTAATCAAATACTTATTTCCTATTCATTTATCTCGAGGACATTAGTCACTGAGTTTTGTCATCGTAGCAAAAATGGAAACATTTTCCTCACCAGTATTAGTGAAACCAATTTGTTCCTCTTCCCCACAATAAATGACGTCTCCTTTTCCGACTTCCAATTCTTCGCCATTAATTAAAAATTGACCGCTTCCCTGGATCACATGTAAATATAATTCACGGTCGGGATGATTATGTGATTTCATATGCTGGTCTGGTAAGAAGTTTAGAAGAAAGGCAACACTTCGTTTGTTGTGGATGATATTTATCTTTGTAAACCGCTTTTCATCAAATTGCTGTGCCTCTGTAATTAAATATTTGTCCATTTAGATTCACTCCTGTCTTTTATGATTTATTTTGACTTACTTATAATCTACTATAGGAAATATCTGAATACAATTTATCGAATGCTGAATTGACTTTAAGCGATCACATAGAGATTATTATTGGAGTCCGACCCTACAAAATAAATTATTGATTATAAAATTATCCGGTTGAAAATTCACGGCAACGATTAAAAACCCCCACCCCATCTAGTATTAGGGGAGAGAGTTTCTACAATTCTATCATTGATTCAAATCACCTTTAGTTATTTGCCCATACACTCTCAGCAATTTTAATCATGTGACTTATTTTATTCCATTGTTCTTCTTCTGTTAATATGTTCCCTTCCTCCGTGCTCGAGAATCCACATTGAGGACTTAATGCTAAGTTATCTAAAGGAATATAGTTACTTGCTTCTCTTATTCTGTCTTTGATATTTTCTGATTCTTCTAGTTCTGGGAATTTAGATGTAATCAATCCTAGTACGACTGTTTGATCATCACGTTTAAAGCTTTTTAACGGTCCAAAATCACCTGAACGTTTATCATCATATTCTAGGAAGAGTCCATCTACATTTAAGTTAGCAAATATCGCATCAGATATCGTATCGTATCCACCACTTGTAATATAGGTAGACTTAAAGTTTCCACGACAAATATGCATCGTGATAACCATATCATCAGGTTTCTTAGAAATAGCATCATTTAGACAACTTACTCTAGCTTCGATGATGTCTTGTACGTCCATATTAAGTCTTTCAACGACTGCTTTTATGCGTTCTTCCGAAACAAAATCAATCCAAGAAGTATCATCTAATTGTAAATAGCGACAGCCTGCATCATAGAAAGCTTGAATGGCTTTTTGATACGCTGTTACTGTGTCATTATAGAACTGCTCTTTGTTCCCGTTATAATACTCATCACCCTGTATTCTAGTGAATAACATATTCGGGCTTGGAATGGCGAACTTAGCAACTTGACTTCCATTACCATATTTGTCTACTGCCTCTTTTAAGAACTTAAAATGTTCTACCATATTGTGATTATCAAAATCTACTTTATCGACTACTTTAATAGCATTATTTCTCGTTTTAGCACCTTTGAAGTTACTTACATATTCCGTTTCAAACAATTCGATCCCATGTAAACCTGATAAGAAATCTAGGTGCCACCAAGAGCGTCTAAACTCACCATCAGTTATTGATTTAAGCCCCACTTGAATTTGTTTTTGTACAAGTTTCTCTATCTCTTTATCCTCTATAGCCTTTAAGCCATCTTTTTTAATTTCCGCATTCGCATAAGCCTTTCTTGCTTCTTTAATTGGTTCCGTTCTCAGAAAACTACCTACATGATCGGCCCTAAATGGTGCTTTAACTATTTTCTCTGACATCAATGATCTCCTTCTTTCTTTCATATTAAAAAAACTCTTCCCATAAACATGAAAAGGATTAATTATGTAACTAGCGTTTTCATATTTGATTTGAATTAAGTATAGCATAGAAAAGTCAGTATGGAGTAACACGTAAATTCTATCATTTGCTATAGCTTTAAGTTATAGCGGAGGTAATTATATTTCCAAGGGGAACAGAAGAAATTCTTCCAACAGATATTGATGACAATACTGATATCCGCTTCAAATCCCTTTGCAACATCAATTTGATTTAAAGCTGTCAATACTTCCAGGCCAAGACCTTCCACACCGACCATGGAGGCAACAACAACCATCGCAAGTGCCATCATAGTTGTTTGGTTAACACCAACCATGATGGTAGGCAATGCCTGGGGTAACTGCACCTTTTTTAATAACTGCAAATTGGTAGAACCAAAGGATAAGCCGGCTTCCACCATTTCTTTAGGAACGCCATGCCATAATGAAGGAGGGGGGAGGGGGTAGAAGGCAAACGCCCACGAGACAGCAAAAAAGAACCAGAGATTTCTCCTCTCTGATTCTTTTATCCAAAAGTACTTTATTTTTTATTAAATACGTCCACCGCCGCTTGAGCTACCTGAACATCATGAGCAACCGCACTACCACTTACACCGACAGCTCCCACTACTTTTCCTTCACTTTCCAGTGGGATACCCCCACCGAATAAAACAATCCGTCCCTGATTCGTTGTATTCAGTCCATACAATTCAGCATTCGGTACGGTTGCCTCTTCCAGATTGGATGTTGGCATTTTCAAAGCTACGGAAGTCCATGCTTTGTTTTGTGCAATGTCAATACTGGCAAGCCAGGCATCGTCCATCCGGTGAACGGCGATTAAATTCCCGCCCTCGTCTAAAACACTGATCACCATAGAGACGCCAATCTTTTCTGCTTCTTTCTCCGCTCCAGCGATTAATTCCTTTGCTAAATCCAAGTTCACTTTTACCAAGAAATCCCCTCCGAATTAAATAGTTGTTTCAGTTAGAATTATATTATTAATAGTAATATTCTGCAAACTTTGCGATAAAAACTATATCTGTTGATTAAAAAGATGAGCATCTGCGATATACAGTGCTCATCTCTTACTTAAAAACTTATGGATTTACTTGTTCCAGTCGTGCCTCGATTTCCGACATAATTTCGGCTGCTTCTTCCCAGCTTCCATTTGAAAGGGCATTCTGATAGTCACCAAACAGCTCAGAGAATTCCTGTAATAATTGACTTGAATCTCCAGATGGTACTTGTGCAGGTGTTTCCTCTTCTTCAGATTCTGCCGGCACTTCAGGGTCTCCATCGATATCTTCCGTTGATGGTCCTCCTTCAGGCTGTAAATCACTCTCATCGATTTCGCCACCAGCTAATTCAAGTATACGATCTAATGCTTCATCAAATGTTGCTTCCATGACGATATAATCTTGATAAGCAACGACAACTTGTTTTACTTCCGGCAATGATGTTTCATTGGAAGACTCAATATAGATTGGTTCCACATACAGCATTGTATCGTTAATCGGGATGGACAATAGGTTTCCACGAATGACTTGAGAACCACCTTGTGACCAGAGATTTAACTCTTGAGAAATAACGCTGTCCTGATTAATCCGATTTTCAATTTGCTGCGGACCATAGACATTTTCCTGTTTTGGAAAACGGTAGACAAATTTTTCGCCATAATGTTCCCCGTCATTACGTACACCAATCCAACCAATCATATTCTGCCGATTTCTAGGTGTATATGGCATCATTAAAATGAATTCTTCTTCCTCATATTCTGGAAGTTTCATCGTTACATAATAAGGTTCCATTTCAATATCTTCATTAAAATAATGCTCTGTTGGGAATTCCCAGCGGTCTTCCCGATTATAGAAAATTTCCAGATTGGTCATATGGTATGTACCATATTTGTTGGCTTGAATCTTAAACAATCCTTCTGGATAGCGAAAGTGGCTTTCCACATCTTCCGGAATTTCTGTTGTAAACAAATCAGGGAATATATTTTGATATGTTTGCAGTAGCGGATCATCCGGTTCGCTAACAAAGAAATTAACTTCCCCGGTGTACGCATCAACCATCACTTTTGCTGCGTTTTTAATATAGTTTCTATTGTCTTGGTAATTTTCCGCATATGGATAGCCTTGTTCTACTAGATAAGCGTCAATAATCCAGGCTAATGTACCATCATCACGTACAATAATATATGGATCATCATCATATTCGAAAAATGGTGCAATTCGGTTGATGCGATCTACAATATTCCGGGTATCGAGCAACTGACTGTCATTGGAGAGCTGATCTGATACGAGCATACGGAATGACCCTTCATTAATAGAAAATAATAAACGATTCCAACCACTAAGCGAAATCCCCTTATCTGCTTCGTAGCGATTAGTCATATTTTCATCACCTGACGGATAGTCAAATTCATCGACATCCGAATTTACGATGACATTTGGATAATTCATTTCACCAAAATAAACTTGTGGACGATCAACGTCAACTTCTCCTTCGGGCGGGAGATTCTTTACAATATATTCTGGCTGTCCTTGGGAAGTAATCTCATTAACTTGACTCATCGCAATCCCGTATCCATGCGTATAACGCAATGTCCGGTTTACCCAGGTTTGGGCTTGTTCAGGCAGGTCAGCTGTGTTTAATTCCCTTGCACCAAGAAACACTTGCTGATACTCTCCGTCAATTTCATACCGATCAACATCGATATCATTAAATTGATAATATGTACGGAACGTCTGCAATTGGTTGTATATATCAAGCAATGGTCGTGCATCATTAATTCGCACATTATTAATTGTTAACTCATTATTCTCAATCATATCTTCATCCAGTGAAGCCTGGTTTCCCGGATGTTCTGATACATCAATATTTTCGAGCTCGTAGGCTTGCCTTGTGTAATCCAGATTATGCTGTAAATATGGCTGCTCACGCTGAAATTCATTTGGCTCGACGAGATAGTTTTGCACCAGTACGGACGCTCCTTGCCCAAGAATTATGACGGCAATATAAGCAACAATCGGAATCAACATCGAATTGAATTTTCCTTTTCTTAGTGCAAGAATGACCCAAACGGCACCGATAATAGCTACTGCTGCTAAAATATAGGAAACAGGAATATTAATGATGCGATCTGTGTAACTTAGGCCGTGCACCACACTCTCCTGGAAAATATTTACTTGATTGGAAAGCAGCGTTTGAAATGGTGACAGTAAATGAGTGCCAGCTAACAACACACCGATAATTGCTATCGTCAGTCCTAAGTGAATTTGTGCCGAGCGGTTCATCCGGTATATATTAAAAACGGAATACGCAGCAACCACAACTACTAACATGAAGAAACCGAGTCCTAGTAAAATATTAATAATCATTTCTAAAAACGGTAAAACAAACATGTAGAAAGAAATATCTCTGTTGAAAATAGGATCGCTTTCCCCAAATGTTTCATAGTTTATGATTTTTAAAAGTGGTTCCCAGCCTACGCCCTGTACAATCACACTGCCGAGAAGTCCTGCGAAAACAGCAATTGCGATTATAATTCCATTCATGGCCATTTTCTTCTGGTAGAAAAATGCCGGAAGCTGATTCGGGTCGAAATGGCTTAAATACGATCTTCTCACCCAAAATACGGTCACCCAGGTTACTAAACCAAAGATGACAAAACCAGCAGCACCAAGCATAAGTTTACTGCCCAAAACCGTCTTGAAAACGTTACCAAAAGCAACTGAATCCATCCAAATATATTCTGTGATCCACTGGAAAGCGACGGCACCTAAAATGAAAAGAAGCAACAGAATCCCAATAATAACCCCAGACCAACTGCCGAGCTTTTGAAACTTTTTCATTTGATTACGGTTTATGTTCCCTTTAAAGTCCATACATCCTCCTTATATCGGTTCCATTCTTATAGATTACTAGCTTCTTCTTATGACTACAGTCAAAAAGAAACAAGGAACGATATCTCTATATTATTATCTATTCTATTATTTTAACAATAATACATCCATAAGTCATTTTGAATCACGATTATTATTAAAAGAGTCTAGTTTAGATATAGTATTCTAAGAATAAACCAAGAGCATGTTACGAGTGGCCGAAAAAAATTATTAATTTCAAATGAGGAGAACAGCCAAAGATTAAAGACCTTTAACCCAGGGGGCGCTTGCATTTAGTAATATTTATAGGCATTATTTTACCTTGTGGAAAAACATCTTGTCTTTTCAGCACGACTGGTATTCTACTCCAATTCCAGTCCCACGACCTTCTTTAATCAAGTTATCAACTTTAAGTTTCCTTTCTGACATAAAAATACCCCTTTAAGACAATTATGTCTAAAGGGGGAAGACTGTGAAATTAATTTGTTTTAAACAGTTCGATTTTGTTGCAATTCAAAAGCCCTACTCCACAGTAACGGACTTAGCTAAATTTCTCGGTTTATCAACATCACAATTACGATGCAATGCAGCATAATATGCAAGTAATTGCATTGGAATAACACTTACAAGTGGTGTCAGTAATTCATGCACATGTGGCAATACAAACGCATCATCATCTTCTTCCAATCCTTTAAGACTGATAATCATTGCATTTGCACCACGGGCAACTACTTCCTGAACATTCCCACGGATGGAGTAGTTCACATTTTCCTGGGTTGCAAGAGCAATGACAGGCGTTCCTTCTTCAATTAAGGCAATGGTTCCATGTTTCAATTCTCCTCCGGCAAAACCTTCTGCCTGAATATAGGAAATCTCTTTTAGCTTCAATGCCGCTTCAAGGGAAACATTATAATCGCTGCTTCTTCCAATAAAGAAGGCATTGCGTGTTGTTGCAAAATAATCTCTTGCCAATTGTTCCAATTCTTCTTTTTGGTCTGTTAGAACTTCCATTGCATTAGCAACAATCGCAAGTTCTTGCATTGGATCAAAGTCCAAATGGAAGCCTTTTGCACTTGCAGTATCTACTGCAAGAATCGCCAAAACAGCAATTTGTGCAGTATATGCTTTTGTTGATGCTACTGCAATTTCTGGTCCTGCATATAAGTGCAGGGTATAATTTGCTTCACGAGAAAGGGTGGATCCTGTCACATTTGTAATTGTAAGTGCTGGATATCCTTTTTCCTTAATTTTCACCAATACAGACCTACTGTCAGCAGTTTCTCCACTTTGTGAGATAAATATAAACAGTGGTTTTTCAGACAGTAATGGCATATTATATGAAAATTCACTTGCAACATGGACTTCTACTGGGATTTTTGCTAATTTTTCAAGGAACTCTTTACCTACAAGCCCGGCATGATAACTTGTTCCAGCAGCAATGATATAAATACGGTCCGCTGCTTTCATGGCATTACGGATATCTGCATCAAGCTTCAGTTCATTATCCTCATTTTGATATTCATTGATAATTTTACGCATTACAATTGGCTGTTCGTCAATTTCTTTGAGCATGAAATGTGAATACGTACCTTTTTCTGTATCACTTGCATCAATTTGAGCGGTGTATGGTTTACGATCTACAACAGCTCCTTCAATTGTCTGAACTTCAACAAAATTACGGCATACAAGTACAATTTCCTTGTCATGGATTTCTACATACTGGTCCGTTTCTTTTAAAGTTGCCATTGCATCACTTGCAACCAAATTGAATCCATCACCAATTCCTACAAGTAGTGGGCTCTTATTTTTTGATACATAAAGTGTCTCGTGATCTTCAGCGTCAATCATCCCTATCGCATAAGAACCTTTCAAAAGACGCATCGCTTCACGGAATGCTGTAACTGTATTTTGATGTTTTTGATAAAGTTTTTCAATAAGCTGTACGATGACTTCTGTATCTGTATCACTTACAAAATCAAAATCGCTCAAATATTCTTTCTTTAGTTTATTAAAATTTTCGATAACACCGTTGTGAACAAGTGTGAACCTTCCAGACGCGCTTTGATGTGGGTGTGCATTTATAATACCTGGAACACCATGTGTCGCCCAGCGGGTATGGCCAATTCCCATTGTTGATTGAACAGAGCTATCAACACTTTCACGCAGTGCTGCAATACGACCTTTTACTTTCGTCAAGCAGACTCCTTCATCATTCAGGGTAGCAATCCCTGCAGAGTCATATCCTCTATATTCCAGTTTTTCAAGTCCATTTAATAAAATTTCCTTTGTATCGTTTTCTCCGATATAGCCGACAATTCCACACATATCGATGTCCTCCTATAAGATAAGGGGCAGACAAACGATCCTTCTAGAATTTTTAGGGGGCGCTTAACTGCCCCTCTCTCGTGTTTTTTTGAATGAACATCTTTCATTATCCTTTTGTCCAATAAGTCACCTTACTGTTTTAGGGATAAAGCAACGACTGAGATATCCAGCCGGGAGGCATCCGCCGAAATTCTCGATAACCTCCACCTCGTCAACTATTTTTCTTTACCGTTCGAAAAATAGTCCTGGCGCTTTAATTGATTTGTAACCCCGAATCTCCTTTCCATTCTTGAATAAAAATCATTACTCTTTATACCTTCCTCTTTTCAGTAAAAAATAAACATTAATAAAGAGGCCAGTCTATTGTACCTGTGAAAGTGGTAACAGGTCAATCTTTTTTTAAAAAATGGCCTTGAATATCATATGCCTCAAATTAAAATAATGTTTATTATGGTGTTGCACAGCTCCAGTAAACATCCATGCAAGCGTTTACTGAAGCGTATTATGGTACATTTTTAAAGCCGTATGAATCTAACTGTAATTCACCTTATTTTTTACTCTTCTATAATATAATAATGATTTTACTGCAAATGTTCCAAACTCGAGTATAACAATTCCATATAAAATCAAGGTGCTCCACCTTAACGTATCCATGCCATTTCTTTGTAAGAGATTAATATTTAATATGATTACCATTAAATACAAAACCGTAACAGGAACAAACATAGATAAATACGTAATCATGACACGTTTAGCATGCTTTATCATATGTGTATCATCACTGTACAACTGTGGTTCGACCTCACCGTCCTCATAAACACGTGACCAAATTGACCATTTTGAAAGAAACGAATTGTTGGTATAATTAAGTTTCCACCCGGCTTCTTTATGCATATCAAAATAATTTTGATTTAGGTTGTTTTGGTAATCCAAACAATAGCTAACCTTCCTCGGCTCACCTTTGGCAAAATAAAACTTAATCCCCCATTTGCTTACTCGGTAGAGATGGTAGCCTTGGTTTTCCATCTTCTTAAGCCAATTTTCAAGTTTGTCAGGTGAATATTGCCAGGCTACTTTTCTTTTTATAATGATTTCACCAGCTTTTTTCAAATGTTTTTCTTCCATTCGACTGGGAATTGTCTTATCCCTTTGTTTCATCGTCATTCCTGACATTCTTTTGTTGGCTTTATATCGTTTTACTGTAGAATAAATCCCCAGTATTCCTATCATCCAGAATAATACAGTAAACACCCAAAAAGGACTCGATTCCACATGCACATTGCCTGGTAACATAAAACGGATACTAATGGTCACTAAAAATATCAAAAATGGAAACGTGATATAGAGTGAGACTCCACCAACAACAAACATCACAATCCAATTGTGCTTGATTACCCCATCACGAACGAGAGTTGTTTTAATTTCATCAGATGGCTTTTGATTTGCAATGACGTACCAATTACCTTGTTTAAAAAGCTGTTCCCAGCCATCATTTATTAAGGTTTCTGGTAATGTATCAAACATTTTATCATACCCAATATGATAATTTACTGCCTTTGATGCACCCTTTTCAAAGAAAAAATAGTTTGTCATCCTATTGATCTTCACAACATGATACCCCTGCCTCGCCATTGTAGAAAGCCATGTCTCTATTTTTTCTATATCATGACTCCAAAATGGCCGAAAGACTTTTTTTATCATAAAAATTCCTCCTCATACTTTAACGCATTTTCATGAAGTTCTTTTAGTCTTGCTGTCTCCGCTTTGATTAATTGCTTACCCATGTCCGTAATTTCATAAATCTTTTTCCGCTTTTCATCAGCAAAAACCGTTATAATCCCATCCCGTTGCATTTTATTGAGCGTACCGTAAACTGTACCAGAACCTAAGTGAATCCGACTTTTTGTAATAACCTCTACATGCTTGATAATTCCGTAGCCATGACGTGGAGCTGATAAGGATAAAAGAATATAAAAAGCCGTTTCTGTCATTGGTATGTAAGACTTCAATATTTTTTCTAGTTTTATTGTCCTCACCCTATTCTATTTACTATGCATCATGTTATATCATGATGTGACTATATCACGATGCAACATAGTAATCAATTATTTTTTAAATATGTTAGAAAAGTAAGGTTCACAAGCTTTTAAGCGATAACCTTAGTTGCACTTATGCAGTAAGAAAGTATTTATGCTTTCTTGACTTCCAGAACAGAAGAAGCGCAAGGATATTTTAATCACATCCTTGCGCTTCTTCTCTAAAGGTTGAAAAATATTGGTGATAAACTCTTCCTTACCCTTAAGGCACTTCTTTCATTTACCCCCGATGCTAGTGTACCTAGCATTACTAATAAAGTATTTTTGCTATATAAAGAATAATAAATAACTTACACTCATATACATACAAAGAGCTGCTCCCCTTACGGAAAACAGCTCTTTGATGTTCTACTATATTTAGATTCCAGGCAACGTTTGGATTACTTTCACTACTCGGTCTGCATAACGCTCACATTCTTCTTTAGTTGGTGCTTCAACCATGACTCGAACAAGTGGTTCTGTTCCTGATGGTCTGACTAAAACGCGTCCTTGATTACCCAGTTCACTTTCTACTAATGCAATTTCATCCAAAATAGCAGGATTGCTCAATACCTCATTTTTATCTATTACCTTTACATTTATTAATACTTGTGGGAATATTTTCATCTCACCAGCAAGTTCTGATAAAGGTTTCCCCGTTTCCTTCATAACATTAATAAGTTGTATGGCAGATAACATGCCATCACCAGTTGTAATGTAATCAAGGAAGATAATATGGCCGGATTGCTCCCCGCCAAGGTTGTAACCACCTTTTCGCATTTCTTCCATCACATAGCGGTCACCTACGGACGTTTTATCACTGCGCATCCCATTTTCTTCTATTGCCTTGTAAAAACCAATATTACTCATTACAGTAGATACAACCGTGTTTTGTTTGAGTAAGCCTTTTTCATTTAAATGTTTCGCGCAAATAAACATAATTTGATCGCCGTCAACAATATTACCTTTCTCATCAACGGCAATAAGACGATCTCCATCTCCATCAAATGCCAATCCGAGATCGGCAGCTTTTTCTTTAACAAATGCTTGTAATGTCTCAGGATGTGTCGATCCCACATCCGCATTAATATTTAGCCCATCCGGCTTAGAACCAATGGAAAAGACATCCGCTTCAAGATCAGCAAATAAATGTGTTGCAAGGCTCGATGTCGCACCATGTGCACAATCAATTGCAATTTGGAATCCTTCAAAGTCATTATCAATGGTATCTTTTAGATGGGATAGATATTTTTGGCCACCTTCAAAGTAATCATTGACAATCCCAATACCTCCACCTGTTGGTCGTGGCAAATTATCTTCTGCTTCCATTAAACTCTCAATTTCATTTTCCTGTGCATCTGTTAGTTTAAAGCCATCTGGCCCAAAGAATTTAATTCCATTATCTTCAACTGGATTATGGGAAGCGGAAATCATTACACCCGCTTGTGCACTAGTAGCTTTTGTCAAATATGCTACACCAGGAGTGGATATAACTCCAAGACGCATCACTTCCGCACCTATTGATAACAGACCCGCTAATAAGGCTCCTTCAAGCATATGACCTGAGATCCGTGTATCACGGCCAATAAGGACTCTAGGTTTTTCGTGTTCCTTTATGAGTACGTAACCACCACAGCGTCCGAGCTTATATGCCAATTCAGGTGTCAATCCCTCATTAGCAACCCCTCTAACACCATCTGTTCCAAAATATTTTCCCATCTGTACCTCTCCTTTAACTGCATGCCATTCAACTTTTTTCAACTAATCACTTTCGTTAATTTGAACCAATACTTCTTCTATATCAGCAGTAAATGTCATACCCTCATTTTCTGGTCCTTCAATTATAATCGGTACTCGATGTTCCCCGGGTTCCAAGCCAAATAGATTAATTGATGCTTGGAAATCATCCACAGACAACTCACTGACCTGTTCTTGACTACCTGTCACCATTATATCAGTCATGGCAGTTTCAGGTTCCCTGTAAGTTACGGTAAGACCTTCTTCCAGTTCCTCTTCTATAATTGGTTCGTCTTCTATTACTTGGGTATCCTCTATAATTGGTTCGTCTTCTGCAACTTGGGTATCTTCTGTAATTGCTTCGTCTTCTGCTACTTCTGCTTCGTCTTCTGCTTCTTCAGCCTGCGCCTCTTCTACATCAATCGTTACCTCAATTGTTTCCAAATCTGGAGCATTTACACCCTCTGGTAATGTTAGTTCTGCTTCAACAGTGCCTGATTCGGTTAATTTAGATAAATCAATTGCTTCCGTCGAGACTTCTGTAATATCTCCCAATATATCACTTGTTGCGTATACTTCAACTTCTTCTAAATTAGCTGAAATTGAATTTAGGGAATACCCTTCAGGCATTTCACCGGTAGTCTCCACTGTTATAGGTACTGATTTACTCGGATTATCTAGTTCTGCAGATACTTGTACACTTTCAGGTTCAATTCTAACATTTAACTCGTTACCCTGTGTATCATAGACATTTACTGGAACTTCTCGATTGTTAATCGATCCTTCCAATCCCTCTAAATTAACATATACTTTAACTGCACCAATTTGCTCAATTACCGACCTTGAACTCGTTATTGTTACTGACTTAGGCTCCACCTCATGACTAACCAATTCATATCCTTCAGCCATCTTATCACTATTAATAAAGTCCGCAACGACACTGAATTCTTCACTGGCCCTTTCCTCAATCGTAACTGGAATTGATTTCGGTTCGATAAAAGTCTCTATATCCTTCGATATAGTATGCTGTAATTCAACCGTGTGCTCCCCTTCTTCCAGACCATGTAAATTTACAAATACATCAAAATTACGCTGTGAAATCAACGGCATTACCTTGCCAGATGAACCTTGAAGGTTAACCGTAACGTATTCAGGTACCCCACTGACAACATAGTTTTCATCGTCGATTTTAATTTCAACTGGAACTTCGTCTAACATATGTGATTGATCTGTACCGGAAAATGTAGAATCGGATTGGGATGAATTCTCGGATACATTTACAAAGGTATAAATGAACACTGCAAAGATTAATGAAATGATTCGTACAAACCATTTGCTTTTAAACCAGTTATCCATTCTTATTCCTCCGTTTCCATGTCTTTTTTTCCGCGGATTTTGGAGTTAAAGGTAAATGTGTACGCATTATATTACGAAGATCGTCCTGATCCACGTCCCTATGCAGCTCCCCATTCTTCGTATAGGAAATGGCACCCGTTTCCTCGGAAACAATAATCGTTAATGCGTCTGTAGCTTCACTGATACCCATAGCAGCACGATGCCTTGTCCCTAGTTCCTTCGATATAAACGGACTTTCCGATAACGGTAGATAACATGCAGCTGCCGTTATTTCACCTTCCTTAATAATAACAGCACCATCATGGAGTGGTGTGTTCGGTGTAAAGATATTTGTCAATAGCTGATGTGTCAATTTTCCATTTATAGAAATCCCTGTTTCAGCATATTCTCCGATTCCCGTTTCCCGTTCAATTGATATTAATGCACCAATTCTTCTTTTCGCCATATAACTGCATGACTGAACAATTGCTTCAATCTCTTCTTGCAGAAGTTCTTCTTCTGATTTGGCACTCCGGGAAAAAATATTTCCCCTACCAAGTTGTTCAAGTGCTCTTCTAAGTTCTGGCTGAAATAAAATAATAATTACAATTAACCCCCAGGAAATGGCTTCACTTGTCAGCCATTGCATCGTTTGGAGATTTAGTATAATACTCATTGCCCAAACGAAAAGAACGACCGCAATCCCTTTTAATAGTTGGATTGCTTTTGTTCCCCTGATCAACATCATTAATTTATATAATACATACCAGACGAGAGCTATATCTACGCCTATTCTTAGCAGATCTAATACATCAAAACCCCCATCAAGCATGCACACACATCCCTTAACAGTATAAATTCACTTCATTGTTGTTCGAATTTTAAAAGCCTACTTATCTTTTGGAAGTTCCCTATAATATATATAATTAGTCACGGTAATTATTATAACATATTTTCCCTGAAACATATTCCCATAACCTCGGCCCAATCTATAAAAAACACAGATAAGTTAATTACCTTATCCGTGTTTCTTACATACAATATATTTCACAAAAATGAGTATTCAAATTGACCGAGAAAGCTCGTATTATTTTCACCGGACTTTTTGAACATGCCCTTAGAAGGAAAAGACACTTTTAAATATATCTTTGACCTTGTACCACATCCACTCAAATACTCGATCAACGGATTCAAATTCTCCATTTACCCCCCCAGCAGAGGCCATCAGATTTTCACCTTCTAATGGGTTCTCTTCAATCAGTTCACCATTCACCAATGTTACATTACCATCAATCGTACCATTTATGATTAAGTTGCCATTTTTGACTAGAACATCACCTGGAACCGTTACTCCCTCAGGTACGATTACAGTATCTCCTTCGATAATCAGCTCATCCTGCTTAGACACTACTAATTGAGTATCCTGACTCCAAGAAGAGAATATCCCGCCCATCATCAAGATAAAGAATAGAGCTGCTGCTGTTAGTATCGGATGCACTTTGAACCAACGCTTATAAGTTACACGCTTCTTTTCAGTCGGCAGATTCTTCATGACCTTCTGCGTAAAGTCTTCTGGTGCTGAAAAGTGTTCCGCACTCTTAATCAATGTAATGGTACGCTTTAATTCATGGAAGTGATGTTGGCAGTCCGCACATGTTTCTAAATGTGTGCGCAACCCACATTCCTCCGGTTTCGTGAGATCCCCATCCAAATATTTATGCATTAATTCAATTGATTCTCTATTACAATCCATGTAGAACACACTCCTTTACACATGACGAAGCCGTTTTCTTAATGCTTCCCTTCCTCGATGTATTCGGGTTTTCACCGTTCCTAATGGAATATCAAGGATTTCACTTATTTCTTGAAGGGAAAACTCCTCCAAATAACGCAACATAATAATGCTTCGATACTTTGGTGGAAGTTGTGAGATTTCATGATGAATATAACGTTGTAATTCCAAACCTTCCACTTCTTCTCCAGGGAGACGTTCCTCGCTCGCCAATTGAGAATACATATTTAAACCTTCAGCTCCTTTTATTTCTGCATCCAGAAAATAATCAGGTTTCCGTTTTCTGATTCGGTCTATCGTTAAATTTGTAGCAATACGATATAGCCAAGTGGAAAACTTTCTGCGGTCGTCGAAGGAATGAATATTAACATATGCGCGGATAAAAGCCTCTTGAGCCATATCCTCCGCCTCATGTGCATTACCAAGCATTCGAAAACAATGCTGGTAAATTTTACTTTGATAAAATGAGACTACATCACCAAATGCAGCCTGATCACCTTTTTTTACTTCTTTAATTTTTTCTTTTATAAATTGATCCATATGGTTACCTCCGCTTACTATGCGGTACTTGTTATACGAATATGTACTACAAAAGGTTTCAATCTTATTTTGTACTTAACGCATTTATTTTACCTGTCACAAAATATTCATATATATATGTTTAAAGTTAAACAAAATTGGGTACTTTTCTATTATAGTATACTAGATTGGAGGAAAGTTTTGTGACTAAAATTAATTTAATCGAAAAAATTGAAGAGTGCCGTGAAGAGATGATTCAACTTTCCTACACACATGACCTAACATCTGAAGCAGTCATTTCCTCAAGTGTTAAGCTGGATCATCTTATAAATGAGTACCAAAAATATGTGTCATAATAAAAAAAAAAAAGACATCCATTTTCTTATGAAAACTTGAAAATAATGTCTTTTTTTATTGCTTCATTTAGTAAAAAGTGTTTTCTATTCCGCATTCGATGGCCTGAGGTTCAGAGCTTTGATTCCAGCCTTTTCCCAAGCCTCCATCAATTCATCTGCTTTTTCCTTGGTTGGCATAAACGCAATACCACAATCGCCTCCACCAGCACCTGAAGGCTTTCCAGCACCACCAAGTGATTCAGCCAAGTCACATAGTTTACTTAACAGCGGTGTTTCAATCGATATGTTCGCATGCCTTCCAACTGTAGCCAATGCTTCCCTATTCTCTTTTACGCCTTTTAGAAGAAGGTCAATATTTCCCTCATTCACACCAGTTAAAAAATCTGCTACTGCTTCATCACTTTTTTTTAGGAAAGATTCAAATGCTGCCGGTTTATCAATTTTTAACTGTAATATTTCGTCAACAAGTTTCGCAGTTGATGCCGGTTTACCAGTCCACCCCACACAAAAGTGAACATTTCTTGGCATTATAATTGTTCTTGACGAATAATAAACCCAATCCTGTTCAACTAATTCGGTTACGGAATTACGATGGTAATAAGCACCCTTGAGCCAATCCGCCTGGAAAGAGGTATATTGCAATAACCCACCATAGGATGATGCTGCCACATCTGCACCAGATCCATTTCCTTGTGTTTTTACATGGGAAATTGCTGCAAGTTTAAACACAAGTTCAGGCATTGGTTCTTCAATAAGAAACTCTTTTAAAATAGCTTTCACAACCGAAGTGACAACCGCAGCACTCGATCCTAATCCATACTTTATCCCTGTTTCATCATCAAGCTCACTACGAATGGATAGATGGAATGGATTTATCGTTATATTCTGTTCTCTCAAGTAGGTATAACTAATGGTCATAGCATCACGAACAAAGCGAACCCTATCATCATCTGTAAGAATTGTTATTTCATTATTCGCGTATCCCCACTCCAGATCCTGCAAATTTAAGTCATGCAAAGTAAGCCCGTTTGCAGTCGTTCTCTCAATCGTTGCATATACGAACCTGTTTACGGCCATAACCGCTAAATGATGATGGGGTTCAAGAACAGCAAACTCCCCGGCGATCATTAATTTACCTGGAACTTTTATGGTCATTGATTTACTTAGCAAATTATTCAACCCCTATAGGTAGCTTATTCCCTGACCTGGTTTACTTAAAATCACATCGGTTACACCGGGAATATTCCGAAGTGTTTGTTGCACCGTTTCTTCATCCTCGGGTAAGTAGAGAACTTTAACATTTGGCCCTGCATCAATTGTAAAATATGCAGGTATTCCTTTCTCTCTCATATGCTGAACGGTTTGCATCACACGCATTGTTGCATCATGCCAATATGTAAAGGGCGGATTTGCAGCCAATGTTGTTGCATGCATCTTTAAACAGTTGGCTTCCGCAATACTGCCTGTCTTTTCAAAGTCCTTTGTCTTGATAGCATCCTTTATTTCAACTAAATCCTTAGGTATGCTGTCAATCCACCCCGAATAAAAAGCAGATGTTTCCACTGTTCTTTTCATTCCCTCACGACTCGACACCTTTTTCATTGTTGACGAAAGAACAACAGCAGCTACTCGAACATCCCAATGTCCAGCAGGTGCGATTGGAACAGCAAATGAATCTGAACCGTCTTCTTTATTTCCCATTTCCCACTCTGCAAATCCACCGTAAATAGAACGGCTTGCTGAGCCAGACCCTTGACGAGTGAGCCGTGATAATTCCGGGTTATCCAATTCCAAGCCAATCGCTTTTGTTCCTGCTGCAGCCAGCGCCGCAAAGCCGGAAGCAGATGAAGCAAAGCCTGCTGCAGTAGGAACATCATTTTTAGAATGAACAGTTGCGTATAGGTTTTCTTTCCCTGCCAACCCGCGAATTAAATCAAGAAATTTGGTTACGCGTTGGTGTGAATCACCTTTCACTGGCTTGTTATCAAGCATAAATTGGTCTTGGGTCAAGTTTTCCTGAAAGTCTACAGTTGTTGTTGTAAAAAAACCATCCAATGTTAAGGAAAGACTGTTGTTCGTAGGTAGAATCAGCGCTTCATTACGCTTTCCCCAATATTTTATTAAAGCAATATTCGTATGCGCTTTGGCTGTAGCTTTCATCATCTATCTCCCATTTCTTTAATTTTGCTTTTTTAAAACGAATGGCCATACGGATGTCGCCCCATATTTCCTTAACTTTTCCGCAAGTTGTTTGGAATGTACTTCATTTTGGGCAAGAGCGATAACACAACCACCATTACCACCACCAGTCAATTTCGCTCCAAGGGCACCTTCTTTACGAGCAAAATAAATTAGCCTGTTTAAGCCTGCATCACTTACCCCCAAAGCTTCCAATTCTTTCTGTGCTTCATTCAGAAGTTGTCCTAAGAATTGTTTACTAGCCTTTTCCAAAGCATCCTTCGCATGATGTGTTAATTCACCAATCCGATCAATTTTCCTTTGTATTCGCTTTGGTGCCGACTTTAATAAACGTGCTACCGATTCGACCGAGGTCCTTGTGTCCCCAACTCTACCCGAATCTGCAACAATAAAATGAAAATCCTCACCGAGATCAATATAATCAATCGGATGCTCCTTTTCATACCAAACCGGTGTTTTTGAAGTTATCGTCAATGTATCAATCCCACTTGGTGCTCCATGTGCATACGTTTCTGCGACATTTGCAAGCATGAGTAATTCGGACTCGGTACACACTCTATCCGCAAAATCAAACAAGGATCTGATGATAGAAATAGCGACAGACGCACTGGAACCCAAACCTTTTCCAGGCGGTATCGAGGAATTAATCCGTATCAATAAGTCTTCACAAGGAATATCCAGGTAATCAAGTGTCTTATTGATGCAACGAACAATTCCATGTAACGATTCAGGAGCCAAATGCAGTGGTCCATGATAAAAGGTACTGTCCATTTTAATGGCACCCGGTACATATTCAATAACTGTTTCAACGCCAATTAATGGAAAGGGGATCGCAATCGCTGGTTGCCCGTGTACAACTGCATGCTCTCCGATTAAAATTAGCTTACTATGAGCTATACCTATAGCTGTTTTTTCTGAAGTTGTTACTTTTTCTGCACTCATTTTTTATACTGCTCCACCAATTCTTTAGCTTTTCCGACACGGATTTGTTTTTGCTCGATTAGTTTTTCTGCAATGATATCAATCATCTCCCCTGAAGCTCCTGCTGCAATTGCAACAGAGCGAGAATGTAGAGCCATATGCCCTTTTTGAATACCATCTGTCGCCAATGCCTTCAAAGCTCCGAGATTTTGTGCCAATCCAACTGCTACAATTACTTGTGCAAGTTCCTTGGCAGATTTTATATCCATCATAGAAAGGGAAAGCTTTGCCAATGGATGGACCCTTGTTGCTCCACCAACAGTTCCCACCGACATTGGTAATTCAATTTCCCCAATAAGATTTCCTGTTTCGTCTTTATACCATTTGGTCATGGAACCATAACTGCCATGTCGGGAAGCATATGCATGTGCACCAGCCTCCACCGCACGCCAATCATTCCCTGTTGCAATGACAACAGGATCAATCCCATTCATAATTCCTTTATTATGTGTAACTGCACGATATGGATCCGATGCCGCAAATTCATATGCATGGATTACTCCATCGCGCACTTCCCCTCCCGAATAATCTCCAGTAGCAAGCATTTCAGGAGGAATCACACATCTCGCCCTAGCCAAGCATTTATCAGCAAAGTTTGACAAAATTCTTAAATAAACGTTACCCTTTGTTAACTCTTCGACAATTGGTGCAATCGATTCAACCATTGTATTAATGATATTCGCACCCATTGCATCACGTGTATCAACATATATATGGAGGACAAGCATCTGCCCATATTTCGAGTCACTTTCTTCATTAAGAATACGAACATCTAAATCCTCTGTCCCGCCTCCACGGCTTACAATGCTCGGATAAGCGGCATTTGCAGCTTTTATCAATGATTCTTTTTGGTCTAATAAATCCTGCTTTGCTTTTTTATAATCCGGACAGCCTACCACTTGGATTTGTCCAATCATTATTCTTTCCGTTGCTTCGGTTTGAAATCCCCCAGCATCTCTAACAATTTTAGCTATATGGCTGGCAGAAGCAATAACTGACGCTTCTTCAATCGCCATTGGTATAACATAGTCTTTCCCGTTTATAAGGAAATTCAATCCTAAACCTAATGGAAGCTGGAATGTACCTATAACATTCTCGATCATTTTATCCGCTGTTTCAATAGGTAAAGGCTCATTTATATATAGATCATTCATTTCTTCTGAAGAAAATTCTAGCGCCATTCTCAGTAGGTCCCGCCGTTGTTCAACAGTCATATTATAAAAACCGGGAATTCTGGAAGATTTCATCCTGGATCATCCTTTAATATAGAAATTATATAATATTCTTTCATACGCAACGATTGTAAACTAAATAAATTATAACACGAATTCCTTATATTTTTCATTAGAAGCTACTTTGTGTTAGCTCGTCAAAAGACCGATGTTTCCTTTTGAGATAAATTCATTCATCAAATACAAATAAACAAGGTTGTATGTATGCTACCATAACGACCTTGTTTATTGCTGTTACTTATACAGATTTAAACTGATGAGCCATGAAGGATTCGAACCTTCGACCCTTTGATTAAAAGTCAAATGCTCTACCAACTGAGCTAATGGCTCATAAATATACTTTTATTTAACAAGAATTCTCAAAGATCCTTCATAAATAAAATGGCTGGGCTACTAGGATTCGAACCTAGGATACACGGGATCAAAACCCGATGCCTTACCGCTTGGCTATAGCCCAACAATACAAACATGGTGGAGGGGGGCAGATTCGAACTGCCGAACCCTGAGGGAGCGGATTTACAGTCCGCCGCGTTTAGCCACTTCGCTACCCCTCCGTAAATATTGTTAACTATAATAGTTAAATTATACAAAAAGGATGGTGCCGGCCAGAGGACTTGAACCCCCAACCTACTGATTACAAGTCAGTTGCTCTACCAATTGAGCTAGGCCGGCTAAAAATGGTGGAGGATGCAGGGCTCGAACCTGCGACCCCCTGCTTGTAAGGCAGGTGCTCTCCCAGCTGAGCTAATCCTCCATATTGGTGACCCGTACGGGATTCGAACCCGTGATACCGCCGTGAAAGGGCGGTGTCTTAACCGCTTGACCAACGGGCCAATATATGACATATATACATTTATTATCATCAGTTGTAACAATCTGTCGCAGACTGACGAATTTTATTATATCGAGTATCGTTAACTTTGTAAAGAGGAAAATGATATTTTTATTAATTTATTTTAAAAAACCATAAAAACATCATACAAAGACAGGTTTATTCTAATATTTTGAAAAAACCGGATTGTATCCCCAGGGCAAATTGTTGCCAAAATACTAATTTAGAAGTTATCGTTTCATTGCCTGGTTCTAATAGGTTATAATAAACTAAAGAATTAAATTGTGGAGGTTTATTATGTCTGGTCTATTGCAAGGAAAAAATGTAGTAATAATGGGTGTAGCAAATGAAAGAAGTATTGCATGGGGAATCACAAAGTCGTTACACAACGCAGGGGCAAACTTAATTTTTACAAATAGACAGGAAAGATCATATCAGAAGTTAGTGAAATTATTAGAGAAACATGAAATAGATGCAAAACTAATTGTATCCTGCGATGTTGCAAGTGATGAAAGTATCGGGCAAGCTTTTGGTGAAATAAAGGAGAAAATAGGAACGATTCACGGTCTCGTTCATTCTGTTGCCTTTGCCAATCGCGAAGAACTTAAGGGTGAATATGCAGACACATCACGAGAAGGTTTCTTAATAGCGCAGGAAATTAGCGCATACTCACTTGTTGCTGTTACAAAAGCAGCTAAAGAAGTGATGACTGATGGCGGTAGCATTGTTACACAAACCTATTTGGGTTCTGAACGTGTTATTCCAAACTATAATGTGATGGGGGTTGCCAAGGCCTCTCTTGAAGCAAGTGTAAGATACTTAGCCGAGGACGTAGGTAAATATGACATCCGCGTCAACGCAATATCTGCAGGCCCTATCCGTACATTATCTGCCAAAGGTGTATCTGGCTTTAACGATAAAGCAAATATAATTACTGAAAAAGCACCACTTCGACGTAATGTTGATCAGGATCAGGTTGGTGATGCAACATTATTCTTTATAAGTGAACTTTCCCGAGGCGTTACAGGAGAAGTTTTACATGTTGATTCAGGCTATCATATTATTGGTGGCTAATTGCAAATTTGAAAACCGTTTTGCTTATTTATAGCGAAGCGGTTTTTTTATTAAGCACATATTAGTACCAGTGGTTATTTTTACGCTAAAAGCTTCCGAGGTGAATCGAATTAATGAATCCTTCTTTATTATTTCTATAGAAATGTTATTTTCGATTGTATTTGAATAAGCGTTGGTGTACATGCATTTCAATACTTATACAGAATGAATGATTATTTGAAGATAGGGTAAATCTTCTAGATACAAAATAGCTCCCAACCTCAGAAAATATATAGATTAAAGATTATTTACTGAAATAGTTATGCAACAAATAAGAAATTTAATTTTATATTTCTCCCTTCATATGACACTAGCCCAATAACATTAGTAGGCAACTGCATAGGTTAATAAAGGAAGTAACTTTTGAAGTGAGGGTTGGTTTATGACTACAGATCAGAATAATCAATTGCAAGGATATTCCAATAAGTTATATCCATATACAGGATACCCTATGGAAGGCAACCATGAACAAGGATATCTTCATGAGGATTACCGATTCCCATTAGTACCATTTGTTGGAGGAATTGCAGGAGGATTGTTGGCTGGTGCACTTTTATATCCGCAACAGGGAGCATATTACCCACCTTACCCTCCTTATCCACAATATCCTCCATATGTTTATTACCATCCTTATTATCCAGGATATTATAGGTGATAAAAGGCTAAACCATCTTGTTCTATTTTGGGGGCACTTCATTTAGAAATGCACCCCATTTTTTTAATCGATTTAATT
Source organism: Oceanobacillus rekensis (assembly GCF_002153375.1). Classification (GTDB taxonomy): domain Bacteria; phylum Bacillota; class Bacilli; order Bacillales; family Amphibacillaceae; genus Oceanobacillus; species Oceanobacillus rekensis. Next base: position 903 of record NZ_MTBQ01000006.1, on the reverse strand, counting down.
CATTCATGCAGTTAATAAACCCAACTTCTTCAACATTAAGGTCATCGTCATTCACATCTAAAGCCATCGAACCCTTCAGAAAGTACCTATTTCTCCAATTTAGTAACCCTATTTTTGACTCTTCATCTAGTATTTCAGTAATTTGGATTGGGCAATAATCGGAACCAAAATAAAACTTCCATAAAATTACATACACAAAGAAACGCTCATCCCCTTACGAGACAAGCGTTTCACAAAGAGCTTCCAATCCGATTTGAACGGACGACCCCTTCCTTACCATGGAAGTGCTCTACCTGCTGAGCTATGGAAGCGTATTTATTCCTGAAAACAAAAATGGCTCCACAGGTAGGATTCGAACCTACGACCGATCGGTTAACAGCCGATTGCTCTACCACTGAGCTACTGTGGAATAATGTAAATTAACTTTATAACTTATAATGCCATAAAATCAAATATAATATTCATAAATATATGTATTTAATAGAAATTTATATTAAAAAAGTAGCCTGGCGGCGTTCTACTCTTGCAGGGGCAAAGCCCCAACTACCATCGACGCTGAAGAGCTTAACTTCTGTGTTCGAGATGGGAACAGGTGTGACCTCTTCGCTATTGCTACCAGACCTTCCTTAAAAATAAGGACAAGTTTTATTATATACATTTCCATATGAAAATGCAAGGTATTTTTTAGTTTATACCTTCAAAACTAAATAAGAGTAAATCAACACATCAATAAAGAAGTTTAGTTAAGTCCTCGATCTATTAGTATCCGTCAGCTGCACGTGTCACCACGCTTCCACCTCGGACCTATCAACCTCATCGTCTCTGAGGGATCTTACTCACTCGAAGTGATGGGAAGTCTCATCTTGAGGGGGGCTTCATGCTTAGATGCTTTCAGCACTTATC
>NZ_MTBQ01000005.1 GCF_002153375.1 Oceanobacillus rekensis | reverse complement strand
ACCTTCACCCCGAAGGGATCTGGTTGCTTCCCGCGCTCGACTTGCATGTATTAGGCACGCCGCCAGCGTTCGTCCTGAGCCAAGATCAAACTCTCCATAAAAGTGTTTGAATAGAATCAACATCAGTAGATCCCATTTGTGTTCTTAGCTTGTTGCATACTCAATAAGTAAAACTTATGTGAGTTGTTTGAAAAGAAAAACATGTTTTCTTTCCTTGACATACTGGTTGTTTTGTTCAGTTTTCAAAGAGCAAATTGTTGACGCGTTTTTAGCGGCAAGAATTATATTGTATCAAACATTATTGATTAAGTCAACAACTTTTTTGTTGCTTTTTCTTAACCGTTGTCGTCAAATGGCGACAAGAAATATCTTACCACACTATCAAACTAAAAGTCAATCATCTATTTTGATTTCCTCTAGCTCTTGTGGCGGATATTTAATATAACATGAATAGATAACTAGATGCAATACTATTTTATATCCATTTATATCCATTCCCTATATTGTTTTATATCTATTTAATGAAGGAACAGGAATTTACGAGGACAAAATAACGCACTTAAGTTCATATAGATTATACATTGGTTACATAGACAAAGGGTCTTGTTCAATTATTTGTTCTTCTACTCTACTTTTTCCCCTTAGAATGATTGTATTTGGATACCCTCATATTTTGTGAGTATATATCGTAATGATAAACCGGCTATCATCATCTACTGTTAAATCATACAGTATGCTGTGGAGAAAATGCTGTTTCACTTTCATCTAGCATCAGAGCAAGAAATTGAACTACTAGTACAAAAACAAATTGATGCAGGTTTGAAAGCAATCACAGATGGGGAATTCAGGCGGATTGTATGGCACCATGATTTCTTTTCTGGATTTGAAGGGATTGAATCGGTCGAAAACGAAAGAACCGCAACATTTGGTGGTGGTAATAAACCAAAGCCATTCACGATTGAAATAAGAAACAAGATTAAAAATCATAATCATTATATGGTAGAACACTTTAAGTTTTTAAAGCAAGCAGTAGATCGGTATGGCGATGGAACACAAGTTGCAAAATTTGCGATACCAGCACCTAGTGTGATTACGTACCGCTCCATTAGCGAAAAGGAAAAAGAAATTTATCCGAATGCAGTGGATATGTTTCACGATTTAGGTGTTGCATATAAGGAAGTTGTGAATGCTCTATATGAAGCTGGCTGCCGTTATATACAGTTTGATGATACGACTGCATTTAATGATTCCACCTTTATCAATTGAATAACAGAATCTACAGGGTTAAGTAAGGATGAAATTTTAGAACTAATTATAGAAACGACAAACGATGCTTTGCAAGATAAACCCGAGGATTTAATTGTCACTGTCCATATGTGTCGCGGTAACTTCCGTTCAAAGCATCTACATAATGATGGTGGTTATGACTACGTTGCACCTGTCTTGGATAAACTAAACTACGATGCATTCTTCTTAGAATATGATGATGAACGAAGTGGCGGATTCAAGCCATTAAAAGATATCAAACGACGTGACATAGAAATTGTTCTTGGACTATTTACATCTAAGTTTCCAGAATTAGAAGATCAAAGCGCCATTACGAATAGAATTAAAGAAGCAACTCAATATATTCCTTTAGAGAACCTAGCATTAAGTCCTCAATGTTGATTTGCCAGTACAGAAGAAGGAAATTTGCTATCAGAAGAGGAGCAATGGAATAAGATAAACCATTTGATTAAAGTAGCAAATCGCGTGTGGAGTAAGGCTCCTACCAATAATTAAGCCCAAACAGGACAGAGGGACAGGAACATTGGTCCAAATTCATCTACAACAATTAGTTTGATCGGTCTTCCCTCTGTATCCTGTCAGGTTGAAAGAAAAATTTCTCCTCCGTCAATCAACCCACTGAAAAGTACGCTTAGATATACCAGTTATTCTATAGCTTTTTAACGACACACCATCCATTATTCTAGCGTTTAGTTAATATTGCATTTCTAATTCCTTTGTCCATTTGCTGAAGGATAATTTTCTTGTGTCCTAAAATGCTTTCCTGAAAGTAGTAGGCACTTCCTCTCCCCGTTTCCTCCCTTACTTATTTTTTCCACTTTAATCACATATTGTTACCGTTGTTCGGGTATATACTAGCGATATCACTTGGAATCTAAATAAAAATGATTGCGGTGAAAGAATATAGAAAGTCGGTGAAAGCATTGGAATTATTAACGATTAATGGGCTATGCTATATTGTTGATGTTTCAAATGACACGATGGTAGAGTGGATGGAAGATTTTAATGTGTATATCCCGAAAACAGAAGATATGAACATCACCTATTATCACCCAGAAGCAATTGACGTATTAAAGTTTATTAAAAAATGTAAAGCCGAGGATTATCAAAACGGTCAGATTACAGAAATGTTAGCAAATCGAAATATATTTACCACAACAGACAGTCCACTAGAGGAAATTCAGAATTCGATAGATGAAGGAAGTCACAAGGAAAATATTTTGACGATGATGCAAACGATTGGAAAGACCGTCTCAAATGTTGCGAGCCAGGAAAAAGAAATACGTGCATTAAAGCAAGTACAGCGTGAACAAACAAAAGAAATAAATAACTTAAAGCGAGAAATGGAAGCATTAAAACAACAGCAGACAACTACATCCGTATATGAAACGCGAAAAAAGTCATTCACCAATTTATTCAGGGATAGAAGGACAGGCACATTGACCCAAATCCATCTACGGTAGTTGTCAAATTATCTATTTTTATGAGAACCACCCTTTTGCTAGTTACAACGCAGGGTGGTTTTCTTATTTTATTAAAATGCTAAAAGGAAGCATGAGAACCGTCCCTACGCTTCCTAACGTGCATTCTCGTCCATGTGTGCAAAGCCTGCTTCGGTATTTACTTCACCCCAAATTTTACGCTCCGCCAAGTCTTCTCCGTTCAACCAGGACTTGAAATCAAATTGAACTGGCTCTTGGTCGCCCCCGAGCGCAATCCAAGCATTTTTCTCCTTTGGAAAATACGCGGATGTATGTAACGTTCCTGACCAGCTTTTATAATTATCTACAAAGACTCCTTTATCCGTATCATTTAACAGCCGAAATGCCTTGTATGCATCTGTCGCCTGACCCTCCTGCTTCTGAATCGCATCCAATCGACCTTGTGACTCATCAATGTACCGGCGATTTTCATGCTGCAGTACTTCGAAATGATTTGTACATACATTGGCCTGATGTACATTCACAGACCGGGGGGTTGCTTCCAACACATACGTCTCTTCCTTTTCATCGAGAACGATATAACTAAATGAAGTTCGATGTGGAATTTCTTTCACAAGCGCAATTGCTTCCTCTACATTGGCGCATGTTTCTAAAATAATTCTTCCAATCATATGGCAAATGAACCCATCACCCGGATCCTTGCGATTGATAAAATTATAGCCCATCACAAGTCCCTTTTCATTCATGCCATCCATCCGACCGGTAATCCGCTGCGACGGACCTATAGATGCATAGCCACCGTCCGTCGGCTGGAAGAAGTTATACCGCCCTTCATATGTTTTCGGATGGTAATCATAATTACGAATCATATAATCCTTTCCCGTTAAAATCGAACAGCCACTATAGACGGGCTGGACCCGGTAATTGCCAAAATCCCGTAAGATGATATCCATCGGTTGCTCGAGCGCATCCCGCAAGCCTTCAAGCTCTTCCCAAATTCCAGGGGCAAATCGCATAAATGCACTTCTAGCTTCGCTTTCATCGATCATAAACCGTGGTCTTCTTAACTTCCAATGGCGATGCCTATTTTTTATAATGAAAGAATCCTTTAAACTCTCCCCTTGCATAAATCCGTAATCATAGTGATTCCCTCGAAATGGAATAATGTTACTGTACACCTGCCGCATCACGGTCGCCCCTTTTAAATTCATCTACATGTTAATTATTACAAAAATAACTCCGTAAACCAAGTATACTGGAAACGGACTTGGATTGTTTTCCAAAAGGCTCATTTGAAATTCAGATTAACATTGACATGAAACCAAAAGGTTCCATATAATATAAAATACGAAACCAAATGGTGTTATATTTAAAAGGAAAGTAGGAGAATGAATGGAAAATACATTACAAGATATTAAACAAACAGTTGTCATTGAAGCCCCGATTCAAAAAGTATGGGATCAAGTATCTACTTCAGAAGGCATTGAAGCGTGGTTCATGCCAAATGATTTCCAAGCAGTAGTAGGACATGAATTTCATTTGCAATCCCCTTTTGGTCCTTCACCTTGTAAAGTAACCGAAGTCGACCCGCCAAATGGACTTACTTTTACATGGGATACGGAAGGTTGGTTTGTTTCTTTTATTTTAAAAGAGTTGGGAGAAAAGACGGAATTCACACTTATTCATGGTGGCTGGAAACAAGCCGATGAGCTTGTCGGGAAAGCGAACGAAAAGGCTTCGGTTATACGTGAAAGAATGTCTGGTGGATGGGTTGGAATCATCGAAGATCTTCGCAAGGCTGTGGAGAGCTAAGTGTCCGCATTCCAACAAAAGCATGATGTCTTCCAAGCAATTGCTGACTCAACCCGAAGAGAAGTCCTGAGATTACTTACAGAAAAGGAATTGTCTATCTCAGAAATCACCTCTCATTTCCCGATTAGTCGCACCGCCATTGCCAAACATTTGCGTATTCTTTCAGAAGCTGATCTAGTCAGTGGACGCAAGGTAGGAAGAGAAAAAATATATCAGCTGCATCCTGAGCCACTAGCAGAACTAAAGCAATGGCTCGCATTTTATGAGAAGTTCTGGGAAAACAAGCTTTCTATATTGAAACATACCGTGGAAAACCCCGGGGAAAATGAGCTGAAACTGATGAAATCAGAAATTGGAGAAGACCGAGAGAATTAGCATGCGGTCTTTTTTTGTCTCAAAAAACAATCGCATGGGTCGTTTTTTCAGGTGGTAATAATCAAAAAACAAGTAGTCTGATCCTTGGAAATAATCTGGGACGCGGTGCCTGTCCCCATGTCCACCTAAGCCTTGGAAATATCCCGGGACGCGGTGACTGTGTCCCACACGCGCTCGGTTCTTTCAAAGGGTGTTGCAGATTTACCGTAAAGGTATTCACTCATTATTTCACTCGTCGTTAGCCGCAGTTCTTCAGGGGTGAATGTTATAACCTCATTATTCACGCTGTATTTTACTTCTTTGTCAGTTTTCCCAAGATATCTAATATCCAGATGATGAATGGTATACATTTCTTTTTTTAGTTGGTGAAAGGTTTTGTTTAGTTGCTGAAGAACGGTATCAAGTTTATCCAGATATAAGTTACCAAGCTTAAAATGACGGAATGATTCTTTGTCTTGGCGGAAGACTTTTATCGCCATTGGAATTGTAATGTATCTTAATACTATATCCTTATCCATTATAAGCACCCTCACTCGGAACGTTTGTTCTAATTATATCACTTGTAGCTTATAATTCAAGTGTTTTTTTCGTCCATAAAAAAGAAAATTGTCTACATCAGGGAGCATTGCAAGTGTATGTCCACCCCAACATATTTCATACGATTTATCTACTGCTTTAGTTTGACTTGGGAATAGTTAGGGAAGAAAAAATTAAATAATACTTTTAGAATAGGAGTAGTACGATGACACCAAATGAGATTGGATTTGCCCTTTTATACCTTGGTTTATTTCTTTTACTTGGAAAGTGGATTAGGGTTCGTGTGAAATGGCTGCAGAATTTATTTTTACCCTCCTCCGTCATCGGTGGATTTATTGCTTTGCTTGTTGGTCCACAAGTACTTGGCAGGATATTAGAACCTTACATAGGCGAAGAGTCATTTTGGTCAACCGGGCTTATGCTTCCTCAAGCAACAGAAGTATGGAGTGAACTGCCTGGATTGATGATCAATGTTGTGTTTGCAACCTTGTTCTTAGGAACCATCCTTCCAAATCTTTCAAAAATATGGCGGGTCGGTGGACCACAGCTTGCTTTTGGCTGGACACTTGGCTGGGGCCAATATGTGGTCGGTATCCTATTGGCAATGTTAGTGTTAACACCATTCTTTGGCATGCCACCGATCGTCGGGGCGCTGATTGAAGTATCTTTTGAGGGCGGTCATGGTACAGCCGCAGGACTACAGGGGACATTTGAAGAAATGGGATATCCAGAGGCATATGACTTAGCTGTCGGATTAGCAACGGTTGGTATTCTATCAGGGGTTATTATTGGAATTATCATCATTAACTGGGGAATACGCAAAAATAAAACAGTAATCATTAAAGATGTGGATGAATTTTCCTCTTTAAAAAAGGCAGGAATTGTGGAATTTGAAAATAGAGAGCCGGCAGCGAAAATGACGGTTCGTCCGGAATCAATCGAACCACTTTCCTTGCACTTTGCCGTAGTTGCCTTGGCGATTATAACAGGTTATATTTTACTGCAATCGTTCGTATGGTTGGAGGCAAGCCTCTTCGGTTCAGATTTAATGACCTATGTTCCATTATTCCCTTTTGCAATGATTGGAGGAATAGTCGTACAACTATTTTTAAACAAAGTAGATAACGCATACCTTGTCGATCGACAAATGATTAGTCGTATTCAAGGGTTTTCATTAGATATTCTAATATTGGCTGCGATAGGAACTGTATCACTTGATGTTATTGGAGACAACTTCATTCCATTTCTCCTAATTGCAATTACTGGTATTGCATGGAATGTGATAGGATTCTTTGTCCTCGCTCCAAAAATGATACCTTCCTATTGGCTTGAAAGAGGTATCGGTGATTTTGGGCAGTCGATGGGGATTACCGCTACTGGTTTACTCTTGATGCGTGTAGCCGATCCGAAGGCGGAATCTCCCGCTTTTGAAGGTTTTGGCTATAAACAACTCGTTTTTGAGCCATTCCTTGGTGGAGGATTAGTAACCGCATTATCTGTTCCACTAATCTTTCAATTCGGCCCAATTCCATTCTTTATTTTCGCAGTAATCATGTGTGTCATTGGTCTACTCGTTGGTTTACTTTATTTTGGTAAGAAAAAAAGTTAAAGGACGCGCTTTACGTTCAACAAACGAAATCAAAAAAAGGAACCTAAAGTAATTTTTAGGTTCCTTCCTATTTCTAGTAAGCTCCGTATCCACCATAACTAGCACCGATAATGATGAGGAGAATAAATAGCACTACAATTAACGCAAATCCTCCACCTTTACCATATCCTGCTCCACCTACTGAACCACTCATCTTAACAACTCCTTCATTTTTTTAGTGAAGATAACCTCACACTTACAAGGTATGTTGATAAGAACCGTTATGCTTGGATAATTAACTAAAGTATACATTTTTAATTTCCATCGTTAAAATGAAAAAGCGATTCCAAGTTTTGTTTGCAGTATACAGAAGCTGTTTGCACATAAAATATTTTTGCAGTTTTAACATCGTGTTAACTAGTTAAAAATATATTTAAAGGAAATTTATGCAACAGGATATTTATTAGTCCCTATCGTCCTACACTTCCTTATTGATGCGAAGTTTGTATTTTTCCTAATAAAAAAGCGCTGTAATCGAACAAATGGACCGTGGGGACAAGGCCCCAATCCATTTGTTTATCTTCTATTAAAAGGCTTTTAACTTTCTTTCCTTGACCTAGAATAAATTTATGAAGTTTGTATTAAAACTTTACTATGCTTATCCAGTGGAGTTTGGGCCGGTGCACCTGTCCCCTTGGTCCACTCCCAGCCCCTGAGAGGGTAGATTGGTTGATGAAAAATTGTATTCTAGGCACTAGCAAAATGGAAAGAAACAATCAATAACGATTAAATAACGGTTCCACCATCAATACTCAAAACGGTACCCGTAATATATTGGGCTTCATCGGAGGCGAGAAAGGTATAACCGGCAGCTATTTCCTCAGGTCTGCCCATGCGATTGAGAACAGATTTACTTTTCATCATATCTTTCACTTTTGCAGGCATTTTTTCTACCATTGGGGTGGAAATAAATCCTGGGGCAATTGCATTTACACGAATGTTATACTTTCCTAATTCCTTTGCCCATGTCTTAGTCATCCCATTTACACCCCACTTTGTTGCAGCATAGTTTGTTTGGCCAAAATTCCCATTAATGCCAACAATAGAAGATGCATTTAGAATGACACCACTATTCTGTTCCATCATTACTTTGGCTGCAACCTGCGCAACATTGAATACTCCTTTTAAATTTACATCAATCACACTATCCCATTGCTGCTCTGTCATCTTTACTAACTTTGCATCCTGTGTTATTCCTGCATTATTAATGACAATATCAACCCGCCCGAAACGCGCGACCGCTGTTTTAAATAATTGGTCAACCTTTTCACGATCTGTTACATCTGCTACAACCCCAATGCATTCCCCACCAAGACCTTTAATATCTGCTACGATCCTGTCAACATCCACCTGTTTCAAGTCCACTAAAACAAGCTTGGCACCTTCAGAGACAAATTTCTTTGCAGTTGCTTCACCGATTCCACTAGCCGCACCTGTCACAACTGCAACTTTGTCTTTTAATCTCATCTTATTTCCTCCTACTATTAATGATTACCCATGCATATGCAATAGAAAAGTTATTCGTGCATTTCATAAAAAATGCCTTATTCGCAAATTAAATGATGGCAACGTTTGCAAATATGGCTTGATATAAATGATGCTAGGTTTGCATAAACAAGGTATGATTCACATGAAAGTTACAAATAAGCTAAATCAATAATAAAAGAATAGAAAGGGAAAAAGCAGCAAATTCCAATTGGGGTTAATTCTTTGGTAATACTGCTTTCTCACCAAATAAATTTCCTCATTTATCGTCTACTGCCATATTCCCTACCTATTCATCTAGTCATTACTATACGCCTGGGTTGTATTGAAAAAATTGCAGCATTCCTTTTTGTGTTTGTTTCAATTGTTCCATAACACCATCAAATGCTTTTGTCGCTTCTTCCCGAGTCTTTCTGTTCTGATCAATCGCTTTTACAACTGTATCCTCTAATTGATCCGTTGATTTTGATAGAATTTCAAGAGATGTCTTTCCTGGAAGAAAGGCGATGGAATAAGACTTATGTCCAACTTCCTCTAATTTATTTAACCATTCCTGGTAGTCTCCTCCAGCAAGGATACTTTTATTACTGCCCAAGAAAGATTCAGCACCCGTTTTCCACTCTGTTGCCAGTTTTTTTGAATTGTCTTCAAGCTGACAAAATTGTTCGTTTGTTCCTTTAAGCCATTCTTTTTGACTTTCAATGTTCTTCAATGATTGATATTCAATCGTTTCAAAAAATTCTCCTTGATTCATCCAAGCACCCCACAAATTATCCACTACATTTTCACTCTTTGACTTAGTATTAGCCTTTTTTTCTACCATCTAAAATCCCTCCATAAAATTATTTATATTACTAAAGCCACTGCTGACCTTAGTATCAGAACATAAACGTTTAAAACTTATGTTTATGTAACTAAATATTTCTGGTGACTTGTCAAAGATGTCGCTTCTATTAGTCCTCGCTATCTTCTCTCTTCGATGTGAAACTAGGTGGGGAGAAGAAATTACTGTACATGTTGAAGAATTGGTCAAGCATCTTCTGATATTGCCCTAGTGTACCTGCCCAGATGTCTAAGTAGTTCTCTCCGGCCTTTGTAATAGAATAAATTCGTTTGGCTGGACCTGATGATGTCGTATCCCACTCTGAATTGACTAAGTCATCCTTTTCAAGTTGACGGAGGATGCGATAGAAGTTCCCTTTGTCTACAGAGTCATATCCGAATACGGTAAGTTTTTGCAGTAATTCATATCCATGTGCGTTCCAATCCTTTAGTAACAATAAAAGCATTGGAATCATAAGGTTTTTTGGAGTACTCACTCCAGGTTCTTTGTTCTTGTGATCATTGCTATTCGATTTAGATGCCATCTTATCACCTTCCATATTACATCATAACTTATATATGTAATTTACATCTATGTATGTAATTTACACCTATGTGTGATAAATGTCAACCCTATACTATCCGATTAAAAAACTTCTTTATCTGCCAAAAAACACTAAAAGATTCCCTTTTCCCTTGAACTTCCTGCTATATTTGTCTGATTTTGTTGAAAATTGTAGTTATTTTACGAACGATGCATCACCAAAAACGATTTCATATGCTTTATTATAAGTATTGAGAGATATCGAAAATGCGATCAGGAGGTAAAATTGTGACAAATTCAACCATGTTAGACCCATTATCATTATGGAAAACGATGTACGAACAAACAGAGACCAATTTTAGTGAGGCGATTCATGAAACACTTGAAAAAGAGGAATATGCTGAATTATTGGGACAAGTACAAAATGGATTCCTTCAGTATCAAGACTTAATTCAAAAAACAGCGGATACTTATTTGAAGCAAATGAATATACCTACTCGAGAGGAAATCTCAAGTGTTGCCTCACTTATTATTAATTTAGAAGAAAAAGTGGAGAGTTTAGATGAGAGTATCGATGAGGCAGAGTTAAATCAGAAGGCACTCCAAGAAATAGGTAAATTAAAATCAAGTATCACAAGGTTAGATAGGAAAATGAATCAAATCCTACAAGCATTATCAACGAATAAAGATCAAGAATCTCCAGCAGTTGCACCAGAGAAAACGACACAAGAGAATAACAAGAATAACTAATTAACGCCATCAAGATGCTCTACATAAATACCTAATTTGAAAACTAAAAACTCAGGAGGTAATTATAATGGGAACTACTTTAAATACAGAGGTTAAAAAGAGTACAACTTCAAACTTACAGGGAAAAGTGGCAATCGTAACTGGTGGTTCTCGTGGTATTGGTTCCATCATTGCTAAAGAATTAGCAAGAAATGGAGCAGAAGTTGTTATCAACTACAACTCTAACGTAGAGGCTGCAAGTGACGTGACACAAGAGATTGAGGATTTCGGAGGAAAAGCTAGCTATTTCCAAGCAGACGTATCTAATTCTGAAGAGGCACGCTCTTTGGTGGAAAATACAATAGAAGCCTATGGAAAAGTAGACATACTTGTTAATAATGCAGGAATAACAAGAGACCGAACGTTTAAGAAGCTTAGTGAAAAAGAATGGAATGAAGTTATTAACGTAAACTTAAACAGTGTATTTAATACAACTTCAACAGTTATTAATGCAATGCTTGAACAAGGATTTGGCCGAGTAATTAATATCAGTTCTATTATTGGTCAAGCTGGCGGTTTCGGTCAAACAAACTACGCAGCATCCAAAGCAGGAATCATTGGTTTCACAAAGTCGCTCGCTTTAGAAACAGCAAGAAAAGGAATTACAGTTAATGCTGTATGTCCTGGATTTATCGCAACGGAAATGGTTGAAGCAATGCCTGAAAAAGTGTTAGATAATATGATTTCTGCCATTCCGATGAACCGTCTTGGTCAAACAGATGAAATTGCCGATGCAGTCCTTTTCTTAATAAATAATGGCTATGTTACAGGCCAATGCATTAACGTTAATGGCGGGTTATATATGTAAGACCCTTTATAGCTTGATTAGATACGAGGAGGATTATAAATGGTTAATACCAAAGAGTCGGTTGAATCATTCATCGACACAATGCCTGAGGATTATAAAAGTGAGTATAAACGTTATCAACGAGTAATGAATATCCTCACAAGGGAACCTGAGCCAGAAGTAGGCCAAACTCCCAAAGAAGTAATCTGGACGAAAAACAAAGCAAAGTTATATCGCTATCAACCGAACAAACAAAAGACAAAAAAAGTACCTATTTTAATGATTTATGCATTGATTAATAAACCGTACATTTTAGACTTGGCACCTGGAAGCAGTCTAATCGAGTATCTAACCGATAGAGGCCATGATGTCTACTTGCTAGACTGGGGAACTCCAGGTCATGAGGATCGCCATATGAAATTTGATGATTATGTGATGGATTATATTCCGCGCGCTATAAAGAAGGTTCTAAAAAAATCGGAACAGGATGAAATCAGTATACTGGGCTATTGTATTGGTGGGACTTTGACATCTATAGCTGCAGCGCTTCATCCAAATTTACCAATCCGTAATCTAGTATTTATGACAAGCCCATTTGATTTTAGTAATGCAGGATTATTTTCGAATTGGCTGGACGAACGTTATTTTAATTTAGATCTCATGGTCGATACTCTGGGGAACATCCCTGCGGAAACGATAGACTTTGGAAATAAATTATTGAAACCTATCACCAATTACTTTGGGCCTTACGTTGCGCTTGCCAATCGAGCAGATGATGATGAGTTTGTCAAAAACTGGAGCCTTCTGCAAAAGTGGGTAGAAGATGGCGTCCCATTTCCTGGTGAGGCATATAGACAATGGATCCGTGAATTTTACCAACAAAATAAATTAATAAATGATGAATTATATATTCGCGGACAACAGGTTAAATTAAGTAATATTACAGCAAATGTCCTAAACATTGCAGCGGATCGTGATCACATTGCAATTCCTCAACAAACAGAAAAGTTAATGGATAAAATCTCAAGCAAAGATAAAACATACAAACTCGTTTCTGCTGGGCATGTTTCAGTAACTGTAGGTAAAAGAGCTCCTACAACGACCTATCCATTAATTGAAGAATGGTTAACAAAACGTTCCAATTAACTTAAGCTTAGGCAGGACTTTTCAGCAAACAAAAAGATTCATATGAGACTCTTTCTTAGAGGATAGTATCGTTGCTATCCTCTTTGTTTTTTTAGAACATACCTCCTACCACGATCTAGACTGCGAATTCTTCATCCCACATTTCCCTATTCATGGCAAGCCCTTTTTTTGTTCTTCAATACTTAGGATATTGCTATTAAAATTCTAATAGTAGATGATACATTAATATAATTAGATTAGGGGATTTAAGGTCATCGTTTGAAAATTTGATTGAGGGTGGAAAGTAATGAATATTAATATAAAGTATAAGAATATAATTTTTGCATTTTTTATGTCGTTTAGTATCTCTTTTTTTCTTTCGCTTATCATTGTCTCTATAAATTTCGGGATTGATAATGAATTTTTCCAAACATGGATAAAAATTTGGTTACAAGCTTTTGTTTGTGCATTCTTTGCTGCTTATTTTTTTTCAAAGGGAATACATAAAATAATGAATAAAATTAATTTTATAGAAAAGCCTAGATCAAAAGAAAATACGAGGTTCGTTGAAGAACATACAAAAGAATCCTAAATAATATGCAGCTGTTTGGCTGGTTTTTAGTCTGGTACTATATTGGACGTAAACCAGCTAATTTCACTATTATTCGTTATTCCCAAATAATTTTTCCGTTTTTTTAACTGGATCTTCTCCCTATCATACATTTTTTAATTGGAATTTTTCTTCTTTGAGTTTGAATGCCAACGCTGCTAACTTTAATTGAACAGACTAGCCTTTGTAGAGCCTTTTTTTACGTTATCCATCTTTACCAAATACATATTATTGTCCCCTGTTTAGAAACATGAGCAAAAAACCCCTTCCGGATATTAACCGAAAGGGGTTACATAGGACATATTTAAGTTTAATAAATCTGTTGATGGAAACAACTAAAAGTGCTAAACTATATTAGTTAGCACTGACATTCCAGTTAAAAAGTATATCTATCCAATATTATTATACTACAAGTCAAAACGGAATGTCAACAAAAAGAATAATTGGAGTTGATGGAATGCGTGAACGGGTTGAGGAACAGCAACGGGTCGATCAAGTTATCAATGAGATTAACAACAAAGAGGAAAAATTATATAGTCAGTCAAAGGGATTAAAAGAGAATGTTATTGAGCTTCGAAAAACGTTTTGGGATGATATCACAGTTAACGTGGATGAACCCGATGATGTAATCGAAACCCAGGAAAGCATTAAGCAGCAAGCAGCACTTCTAGCTGAGAAGGAACGATTTCACGGGAAAATCGGGGAGCAGCTAAAAACACTGGATAGACTTAAAAGTTCCCCATATTTTGGGCGAATCGATTTTATAGAGGATTCCTACCCAGAGAAAGATGCTATTTACATCGGCATTTCCTCCCTTATGGATAAGGATGATGAGGATTTTCTAGTCTATGATTGGCGTGCACCTATTTCGAGTCTTTATTATGATTACTCCCCTGGAAAGGCGGAATACAAGACAAGGGAAACGACAATTACAGGGGAAATAACACTGAAAAGACAATTTATTATCAAACAAGGTTCGATTGAAGGAATGTTTGACACCGGGGTTACGATTGTCGATCAAATGCTGCAGCAGGCACTTGGAAATAATGCAAGCAGATCGATGAAGAGTATTGTAGCCACCATTCAAAAGGAACAAAATCAAATCATTCGTAATGAGCGCAGTAGTCTCCTTGTTGTCCAAGGTGTTGCCGGAAGTGGGAAAACCTCGGCGGCCCTGCAGCGAATTGCTTATTTAATGTACCGCTACCGTGAGGATTTAAATCCGGAAAATGTCGTGCTATTCTCCCCTAACCCGCTATTCAGCAGCTATATTTCGAATGTATTGCCAGAGCTTGGTGAGACGAATGTGAAACAAACGACTTTTCTGGACTTTATTAAGGAGCGGCTTGTTAGCAACTTTACCGTGGAGTCTCCATTTGAACAAATGGAGTATGTGTTGACTGGGGACAAGGACAAGGACAACGACTATCCCACACGGATGAAAAGTATGGATTATCTGACAAGCATCGAGTTTAAAGCGATGATTGATTCATTTGTCGGAAAAATAAATGAAGCTGGTCTCCGATTTAAACAAATTGCTTTTCGAGGGAAAACGATTGTTTCCAAGGAGCAAATTCATGATTATTTTTATTCACTTGGTGAGGAAATTACGATTCCGAACAAATTGGAATTAGTTGCAAAATGGCTGCTTGAGAAAATGCGAATCCAACAGAAGAAAGAATGGAAGAAAGACTGGGTTATGGAACAGGTCGAATTACTTGATAAAGAATATTATACGAAGGCCTATCAACAGGCGGAAGATCAAGAAGAGTGGACGACTGCAGAGGATGAAGAAAAAATTCTACGCACACAGATGGTCAAGCGTGTTTTTGCACCATTGAAAAAACGTGTTAGGAATCTTGAATTTGTTAATATTCCTGCAACCTACCTAACATTGTTCACTGAATTTAAACTAGAAAATGCCACGCAGGATTGGCAAGAGATCTCTAAACATATTGTATCGCAGCTGAAGGAAAATTATTTAACATGGGAAAATGCAACACCCTATTTATATTTTCAAGGTCGCATTCTTGGAGATAATGCGGATCGTTCGGTTCGCCAGATGATTATCGATGAAGCCCAGGATTACTCTGCATTCCAGTTTGCTTATATTAAACATATTTTCCCGTATACACGAATGACTTTACTTGGTGATATTAACCAGGCAATTTATACACATGCGACGAAGGAAAACCCACTCGTACCTGTTGAGGATGATGGGAACGGGGAACGGATTACACTAACAAAAAGTTATCGCTCAACAAAGCAGATTGTCGAGTTTACGAAGTATTTTGCCCCTGGTGGGAAAATGATTGAACCCTTTAATCGTGACGGGGACTTGCCAGTACTTATTCATGATGATGCTTTAACGGAAACATTGCTTCGACTTGTGGACGAATTCACAAAAGAAGGCTATGAAACGACGGCCATCATTTGTAAAACACGTAGGGAGAGTGATGAAATAGCTGAGTTACTTAAAGGGAAAGTTGCGTTCAATCAAATCCATGAAGAAACATATGCTTTTGAAAAAGGTCTCCTCATTCTTCCCGTTTATTTAGCAAAAGGAATTGAATTTGACGGAGTTATTATTCCGAACACTTCCAAAACACATTATGACAAGGAATCCGATAGAACGCTATTTTATACAGCGTGCACCCGAGCAATGCATGCACTTACGATGATTTCTGCCGGGGAGCCTTGCAGATTTATTAAGGAGGCAGCTAAAGAAACGTATGTGGTGAAATAGCAAAAAAAGTGTTTTCCCAAAAACATGGAATTCAGGCCAGTCCCCCACTGCTTCGCTCTTTCATGCAGCGGGGCTGGCCCTTTAAATTGTGGAGGATTACAATAATTTATCGAAATGCGTTCCTTCATTATAATTCAGGGCGGATCAAATTCATGACAGCCGCGGGGCTAATTAGATAGCTGTAAACAAAGCCCAAGTCACTCCGTCTAAACTATTAGAAATATTCTGGGACGAGGTTCCTGTCCCTTTGGACCATTGACCGTAATTAATGTTATATTGTCATTAATCATGAAAAAGTCAATTTGATTTACTACATGATTAAAGGGGATTTCGACAAAATGACAGATCATTATAAAAGTATTCTAGTAGCTGTAGATGGTTCCAATGAAGCGGAATATGCATTTCGTAAATCACTTGATATTGCTTACGAACATCAAGGATCACAATTAAACATCGTTAACATTATTGATAACCGATACCTGGGACCTCTTGATAAAGAACTTGCTGAGGAAGTAAAAGAAAAATCTAGACGAACATTAGATCGCTATAAAGCACGTGCTAAAGCCTTTCGTGTTAAAAATGTGAACATCATTATTGAATATGGTTCACCTCGAATGATGATTGCAATTGAGATTGCTAAATCAGTGGATGCAGACTTAATTATTTGTGGCGCTACGGGGCATACGACAGTAGAGCGCTATCTCATTGGTTCGGTATCTCAAGCAATCGTTCGTTCCGCCAAATGCGATGTTTTAGTCATCCGTACGCCTGCCTAATAAAAAATCGCTCAGACTTTTATATAGTCTGAGCGATTTTTGTTAGATAATTTGTGCCTTCGTTTGAACTGCGGCTTTTCTATCTTGCGCTGCGTGCATTTTAACCATTACGAAACGTGCAAATGGTTGAATAACTACACTCTCCAAGAATAGCGCAATGACAAAGTTACGAGGCCAGATTTGTACAAAGTTAGCAAAAATATCAGTTGTAAAACCATTTCCAATGATATCTCCAATGATTGTCAGGGTAAATGACATCCCTAGTACGGTGAAAAGGGTACGGAACATAATACGAGCAGCAAAACCGTCTGTTTGTGAAATAAATTTAGATGATAAAAATTCTGCAAAGCGACCGATTGCTACTGGTTCAATAATCATTACGATAACCCAAATAATAGGTAATACGATTAACATGTTCATTGCAACATCTTTGTTAAATTCCCCCGCTGCAAGGATGATGTTGATGGATCCCATCATTAATACGGATAATGTTACAATAATTGCGCCGAATATCGCGCCCTCTTTGCCATTTTTTGGTAGTCTGTTTTCTTGATGCATGGTTTTCTTTTTCTCCTTCAAAATTAATTTTCCGACCAAAGCTAAATACAGAAGCAAATACAACGATGAATATGCCAATATTAAATCACGCTATGGAGTGAATAAACGCAAGGCATATCTAATAAAGCTTGCGTAAATGCGATTCACACTAAAGATACACTCCATCTAACAAACGCAGGTAATAATGGATCTGTCTTATTTATTTGTTTACTTTTAATATACTCGGTAATAATGTGGCGATTGTTTTCAATGGGGTTGCGGATTTTTGCGTTAAACAAAGCATAATGGCACCCTCAATCGAAGCTGTCAACAACATTGCGATAGCGGAAGCTGATTCGTTTGAATAGCCTTCTGTTATCAGTTTCTCATAGTAAATTGCCTGCATGTTTTCATATAGAGCACTACAAGCAATGCGAACCGGTTCACTCATCGTGGCCATTTCACTAACAATGCTGCTAAATGTATAGCCGATAATGGTGTCGTTTTTTTCAAAGTTACCAATTAACTTATCGATCATGGAGAGGATGGCATCCTTTGTTGATGGGTGCCTACTGAAAATAGCCTCGATATCTGTCGTAATGGCTTCATTTAAACCGTGTAAACAAGTAATCAATAATTCTTCTTTTCCATTTGGAAAATGATGATAAAGCGCTCCTTTTGTAACATTACAGGCTTTTAAAATCTCGTTAAGGCCAACATTTTTATAACCCTTTGCCTGAAAAAGAGCTGTAGATTTATCAATTAATAGCGATTTTGTATCCATATTCGTTTAATTTCTCCTAACATACCAACGGGTCTGTTTTGTAGTATAACAGACTTTTAGCTGAAATTATAGTTAATAGATTTTTCAAACTTTAAGGGACGCAGGGACAGGCACATTGTCCCAAATATATCTAAAGATAATTGGTTTGGTGAGTCCTCTGTATCAATCAGGTAGAAAGAAAAATTTTTTCTTCATCTCCCACCCTATATAAGTTAATCAAAACCAAATGCATTGTCAAAATCCCGAAATAGAATGGAATAAAGTGAGCAATTTTCATTTTATATTGATCGATATTGGCTGTTTGAAACGGGCAATTCCACTGAGATCATTTTTGTAAATTCATCGGTAAAAAGACCAAGTGTCTCTAACACTCAGTCTAAGTCTTGAAAATATTTTGGGACGAGGTGCCTGTCCCCACGTTCCTACTCCATCTTTTCCAGTTCCTGTACCATAAGGTCGTAATTCATGGCACCTAATCTCATATATTGGATACGACCATTTGAGTCAATCATATAGGATGTTGGATATGCCTGAACTTGATAGGTATCAATGACTTCCGATTCTGCATCCATCGGCACTGGGAAAGTCATTTCATATTCTTTCACAAATTCCGTTACCGTATCAGGTGTTTCTGCCATATTAACTGCTAATATGGCGACATCCTTATTATCATATAGTTTTTGCATATCAGGAATTTCTGCCCTGCATGGTGGACACCAGGTAGCCCAGAAGTTAACTAAAACACGCTTCCCCCTGTAATCAGACAAACGTACTGTTTCCCCCTCTGAAGTTTCCAGTTCAAAATCAGGGGCAATATCCCCTATGGCAAGTCCAGTTTTATCCGCTGCGTCCGAAGCATTTTCCCCTCCCGAAATCGAATCGTCTTCAGATGAACCGATAAAATCAAAAATGGCCCAGCCGAGCATTCCCAAAATAATAACGATGGAAATCCCTTTTTTCATTGAACATCACCTTTTCTTATCTTATAAATTAGTATTACTAAACTTAACGTGAAAAATAATCCCACGAACCAGGCTTCCATGATATAACCAAATACCGTTACGAATGGCTGGATACTTGTTAAAATCCACATTCCGAAAGACCACCCGATTAACATCACCATGATTAGCAAACTAGCCGTAAGCCATCTGAACAGGAGAAAAAACAAAATCAGAAGAACAGATAGTAAAATCAAATATCCAAAAGCGTATGAATTGTCATTCCAGATAACTTGAATAAACTCATACAAAAAGGAAGCTACTAAAAATACATGCAGAAAAGATTCCATAAATGTAAGAACGTTCATCTGCTTTCTGAAAGACTTATAAACAAGTACGATTACGATAAATAATACAGCAAGGTAAAAGGAATCCGAGTTACCTGGATAGGCCAATATTGCCAATGGATCTTTTATGAAAATAGAAAAATGCAATATGATTTTTCCAAGCCAGATAAACAAAACAAAATTAACAAGCTGTGAAATCAATTCATCCATCCGCTTTTTCTTTTGATCCTTTGGTGAATCACTCATTATGTAAAAGGAAATCATTCCCACAGCAAAGCACAAAACAATGATGCCGATTGGTATTAACCTGCTCGCAACCACCACTAGCATATCCTCCTTTTCTGGGACGGGGGGGACAGGGGACCGGGACAGGTACATTGTCCCGAATACATCTAAAAATAATTGATTTGGTGAATCTTCTCTCTGTATCCTGTCAGATCGAGAGTGAGGATTTCCATTCCCCCTCAATGTGAGTGCACCTTCAACGTTACTCGGGGTACCCCTCTATACCATTCCATCTGATGATATTATCTTAAAGCTTTGTTATTTGAGTTACTTAGGGTAAGTATAAGTTAATCGAAACCGAAAGCCAAAGTAAAAATGCTATTATCTAAAAATTGAATGGAAAAAAATTGAGCAACTTTCACTTTATAGTGACAAAAATTGTATGTAGAGACGGCAAGTGGAACTAAAAATCATTTTAGAAATTTTCATATTAAAAAAGACCAAGTGCCTCTAACACTCGGTCTAAGTTATGAAAATAATTTGGTACGCGGTACCTGTCTCCACGTACCGCGTGAAATAAAAATAAAAGGATGTTATCTAACCCATGAGTGACCTTACTACACGATGAATCTAGCTCAAAGGGCGTTCATTTAATTTATGAATGACCGTTCTTCATGATAATTCCTGCAAATGGGCGTTCAGACAACTCATCAGTGTCCGTGCTGCATGGGGTTTCCGGCAATTGGACATTCAACCACTTTATCAATGACCATGCTTCATGAGGTTTCCTGCAAATGGGCGTTCAGCAAACGCATCTGTGACCGAGCTTCATGAGGTTTCCTGTAAATGGACGTTCAACCTACGCATCAGTGACCGTGCTTCATGAGATTTCCTGCAAATGGGCGTTCAACCAACGCATCTGTGACCGTGCTGCATGAGGTTTCCAGCAAATGGGCGTTCAGCAAACGCATCAGTGACCGTATAAATTAGGTTATTCGTAGGAAGTCCATCGATGAACCCCTACCATTCGAAAATTGCTTGACAAAATCCTCCTTATGCTTTTTTTCGATGGCACCACTTGGCACCATTCTTCGACGATATTCGTTGTAACCTTTTCATTTGGGAATAGTAGCTTAAATTCCTGAACACTTCTTAATACAGCGACTGTAACCGGCTCTTTATTCCCACAGTCGTGACAGACACATTTTCTTTTCTCAATAGTTACAGAATAGGAATAGCACTTCAAACAAGTAATCCCCTTTCGCAGTTGGTCATAATCGTAGGAAGGAATCTGTTTATAAGGAGAATCGGGGTTATTCAAAGCTAACAATTGATCCGCGATTTTTTTATGTTTTTCAGTTATTTTTGAAGGTGTTTTATTTAGGGTTTCCATATATTGGTTTAACTGTGTCGGAAGAATAATCGTCTTATCCAATGGCGCTTGGTATAGGGTGAATTTGGGATTAATGAAAATAATGAATGCATCGATTTGAGGTTTATAGCCGAGGCTCAATAGTAACTGGCGTAACAAAGACTCTGTTCTATTCAATTGGAAAAGTGGATTCATAACTTCTAATTGGGGTTTCTTGTAAAGCTTATCAGATTCGTAATAATAATCGCCTTCAAAGTTTTTCACTTCATAAATGAAGACCTTACCTTGTGTAATAATGAGGGAATCAATTTGAAAAGTAGTATTATTTACTTTTAATAACAAATCATTTAATATCAAGCATTCACAATCTAGTTTTTTGGTTAAACGATCGAATAGAAGCTCTCCTTCATATCCCTTTTTTAAACTGAAATAGTGATGCCTATCATTGCTTGCTAAATGCCTTCGCCTGTTTAACAATTCCATAATCAATAATTCATTTGACTTCTTGCGCGATTTATAATGCATGGTACACATCCTCTCAACCTAATCAATACTAGGCTAGACATAACCGTTGCCAATGTCAAAATCCC
Source organism: Oceanobacillus rekensis (assembly GCF_002153375.1). GTDB lineage: Bacteria > Bacillota > Bacilli > Bacillales > Amphibacillaceae > Oceanobacillus > Oceanobacillus rekensis. Next base: position 234,186 of record NZ_MTBQ01000005.1, on the reverse strand, counting down.
ATAATCTAAAAATCGAATGGAATTAAGTGAACAATTTTAATTTTTTTTAAGATAAAAAGTGAATTTTAGAGACTGCCAATTGCACTAAAATTAACTTTTGATATTTATATATTAAAAAGACCCAGTCCCTCTAAAACTCGGTCTAAGTCATGAAAACACTACGGGACACAGTGCCTGTCCCTGCGTCCCGCTCATTCATCACTTCGGTATTCTAATAGATCCCCTGGTTGGCAATCCAATGCCTTACATATAGCTTCTAAAGTTGATAATCGAACCGCTTTTGCCTTTCCATTCTTCAATATAGAAAGGTTAGCCATCGTTATTCCAACTCTTTCTGAAAGTTCCGTGACGCTCATTTTTCGTTTCGCTAACATCACATCAACATTTATTATTATCGCCATTGTTATCACCTCAGACCGTTAAGTCATTTTCTGATTTTATATGAATAGCTTCATTTAAAAGCCTTTGGAGAACAGCTGCAAAGACTGCGATCACCATCGGGGCAAAAACAAACATCATTCCAACTAATACAACGCCTGGGGCATCGTCTAGTTGCGCAAAGATAAAGAAAAGTGGCAAGCTGACTACGTATAAACAGCTGATTGTGATTGCACAGTATTTTATTTTCTTTAACGCTCCTACAGACAATTCCGAGAATGCTTTATTCTTGTCGATAAAGCCTAAAATTTTAAATGCCTGATACAACGCAGTATAAAATGGTATCGCTGATATATACATAATGATTAAAATGCCAAATATCACATAATCCCATCCTGCTAAGCCCTCTGATAGATTCTTAGCTATCGAAGGAATCATAAATATGCAGAAAGCAAGCACTGGAGCTCCAATAACAAAAACAGCTAACTTTAAAAACAATGTTGAACCTCGTTTCATAAAATTCACCTCTCTTATTAAATTCTATTTTATATTAGCACACCATTTATTGTTTTACAATATATTTATATCAAATTCCAATACTTGTTTGTTGTTAGGTACAGGAGGACAGGCACATTGTCCCGGATATAGCTAAAAATCAATAAATTGCTGGGTCTTCCCTCTGTATCCTGTCAGGAAATAGAAGATGATTTCCCCATCTCCCACTTTCAACCCAATACCAAAAACAACCGCTGCCATTGTCTCACTCCCTATCATTTCAGTTACTAAGTGAGGAATAAATCAACAGAAAACCATACTCAGTACTAGTAATAAAAATATTTCGGGACGTGGTGCCTGTCCCCTTGTCCCCTCTTGACAATAATTTTACGAATGTTATAATTCATTTAAATTATTAAATATTTACCGATTCACTAGAGGTGCCTTTTAAAAGGGCTGAGATCAAAGCGATTGACTTTGGGACTCTTTGAACCTGATACGGTTGATGCCGGCGGAGGGAAGTGAAAGAACGGATATCGTAATCTATTTGTTTATTTATGCGATAAAACCACTTTCCTTTTCATGCGGGAAGTGGTTTTTTATTTTTTCAGATGATCTTAAAGGAGAAATTTGGGATGAATGATTTTAACAATCAAGCTGATACATACGGTGAACTTCATATTATCTCGACTGGTGAACAGTCACCTGAAACGTTTGTATCTATTGCTGAAAAGATAAACGAGTATGTAGATTTTTTTCATATCCGTGAGAAAGCATGGTCCGATATTCAATTGATGCAAACAATCGACCTGCTCCAGTCCAAAGGCATTTCACTTGAAAAAATCATTGTCAACCACCGGGTTAATCTAGCCCAGGCCATGCAGGTACGAGGTGTTCAATTAACCTATCAAAGTATCGATGTATCCGTAGCAAGAAAGACTGATGAGTCCATGTACATTGGTTGTTCCGTTCATACCGTGGAAGAAGCTGTTTCCAAAGCTTTACATGGTGCAGATTACTTGCTATATGGTCATGTCTTTGACAGCCGCTCAAAACCCGGTGTAAAGCCAAAAGGTTTGGATGGCCTGAAACAAGTCGCTCGGCATGTATCCATTCCAGTGATTGCAATTGGTGGCATCACCCCTCAAAATACGCCACAGATTATCAATCATGGTGCAAGCGGTATCGCGGTTTTATCTGGAGTGTTATTGTCCAGTGATCCAGTCGCAAAGGCAATATCCTACAAACATGCATTAAGTAAGGCGGGGAAAAATGAAGAAACATTATGATGTCATTATTGTTGGCGGAGGTGTCATCGGCAGTTCGATTGCATTCCATTTGAGCAAGCGTAATTACCGTGTACTCGTTGTAGAAAAAGGGGCACTCGCACAAAAAGCATCACGTGCTGCTGCAGGCATGTTAGGTGCACAAAATGAAATAGGTGAAGATAGTCCGCTCCTTTCCTTTGCACGTAAAAGTAGAGCAATGTTTCCTGCATTAGCGGAAGAGCTTCAATTTTTATCCAATATCAATATCGAGCTTATCCAAAGTGGGATTATCAAAGTTGCTCAGTCTGAAGAAGAGGTGGCACACTTACGGGCAATCGCAGCCTTTCAAGAAAAGATAGGAGAAAAGGTAGAATGGTTGACTACGAAGCAAGTGAAAGAAAAAGAACCAGAACTTTCCGAAGCTGTACAAGGTGGATTATATATGCCAAATGACGGGCAAGTTTCGGCCCCACTTTTATCCAAAGCATTGGCCCAATCTGCAGCCGCTTTAGGAACAGACTTCCTGGAATATACCGAGGTACAGGAATTAATTCAAGATAATAATCGGATCTCCGGTGTAAGAACAGGAACAGACAGCTTTTTTGCAAGTAATGTCATTGTTGCGGGCGGAGCATGGAGCAAAGACATCATAAATAAAACCGGCATATCATTAGAAACGTATCCCGTAAAAGGCGAATGCTTTTCCGTACAAACGCATGAACGAATGATCACATCAAGTATTTTTTCATCTGGAGGCTATATCGTTCCGAAGTCTGGCGGCAGATTAATTATTGGCGCTACAGAAAAGCCTCATACGTTTGATGAATCTGTACAACTGGATGGACTTTATCAATTAATGGCTCAAGCGCTAAACATCATTCCAGCATTAAAAAATGCCAAATGGGAGAAAGCATGGGCAGGCATTCGTCCGCAAACAGGTGATGGACTGCCCTATCTTGGAGAACATCCACATGTAAAAGGGCTGTTCGTTGCAACTGGCCATTACCGAAATGGTATTTTATTAGCTCCTGTTACCGGATTATTAATGGCTGATATGATCGATGGAAAAGCGGTCCATCACCCATTTTCCATTAACAGAACACCATATATCAAGGAGGTAAACCGATGAAATTGCTAGTGAATGGAAATCATTTACAAGTCCCAAGCAATGTATTTACGATTGCCGATGTCATTACACATTTTTTTAAACATGATCCCATTGTCATTGTGGAACATAATGGAATAATTTTGGAAAAAAATAACCATCCAAAACAAATCGTCGCAGATGGTGACAAAATTGAATTAGTAGAATTTGTAGGAGGCGGATGACATGTTAACGATTGGTGAAAAACAATTTAATTCCCGTTTATTTTTAGGAACTGGGAAATACCCGAGCTTTGCTATCCAGAAAGAAGCGGTTGAAGTATCAGAAACAAATATTCTAACCTTTTCGGTGCGTCGGATGGACATTTTTGAATCATCCCAACCAAATTTCTTGGAAAAAATCGACTTGAAAAATTATGATCTTTTGCCCAATACAGCTGGTGCAAAAACAGCTGAGGAAGCGGTTCGAACTGCTAAGCTAGCTAAAGCTTCCGGGCTTTGTGACATGGTGAAGGTCGAAATAATCGGCTGTGATAAAACCTTGCTGCCAGATCCTGTAGAAACACTGCGGGCAACGGAAGAATTGCTGAAAGAAGGATTCATCGTCCTTCCCTATACTTCTGATGATGTCGTTTTAGCACGAAAACTGGAAGAGTTAGGTGCCCATGCGATCATGCCTGGTGCCTCACCGATTGGGTCCGGACAAGGGATAATTAATCCGCTTAACTTAAGCTTTATTATTGAACAAGCAAATGTGCCTGTCATTGTTGATGCAGGAATAGGTTCTCCAAAAGACGCGGCCTTTGCAATGGAGCTTGGGGCTGACGGAGTCCTTTTAAATACAGCTGTTTCCGCATCCCTTGACCCTGTCAAAATGGCTGAAGCGATGAAACTTGCTGTAGAGGCAGGTCGACTCGGCTATGAAGCAGGACGCATTCCGAAAAAACGCTATGCAACCGCGAGCAGCCCAACAGAAGGGATTAGCATCTAATGAATGATCGTTATTCCAGACAAATATTATTTTCGCCCATCGGTCAAGAAGGACAGGAAAAATTAGCTGAGAAGCATGTCCTGATGATTGGTGCAGGTGCACTTGGTACAGGGAACGCGGAGATTCTTGTTCGTTCTGGTGTTGGGAAAATAACTATCGTTGACCGAGATTACGTCGAATGGAGCAACTTGCAGCGTCAACAGCTATACACAGAGAGCGATGCAAATAATCGCATGCCCAAAGTCATTGCAGCAAAAAGCCGATTAGAGGAAATTAACCAGGATGTGCAAATTGAAGCAAAAATTATCGATGTCACCCCATTGGAGATGGGTCAGCTCATTGACGGCGTCGATTTGATTATTGATGCAACAGATAATTTCGATATTCGACTTATCATCAATGACATATCGCAAAAATATCGCATCCCATGGATATACGGTGCTGTCGTTGCAAGCTATGGTATCAGTTATACGATTCTTCCAAATGAAACGCCCTGTTTGCATTGCTTATTGCAGCAAGTGCCAATGGGCGGGATGACTTGTGATACGGCAGGTGTTATCAGCCCCGTTGTTCAAATGGTTGTTGCCCATCAATCCGCAGAGGCTTTAAAAATATTGACCGATAACCAGGAAGCATTAAGAAAGCGATTAATTTCGTTTGATCTTTGGACTAATCAGCAAGCTTCCATTGATGTCAGTACGTTCAAAAATACAAGCTGCCTGTCCTGTGGCGAAGCACCGACATATCCGCATTTAAGCTATGAAAGTCAAACAAAGACTGCCGTACTATGTGGGAGAGATACAGTACAGATTAGACCAACGTCAGCAGGAAAGCGAGACTTGCAAACGATCGCGGCACGCCTCTCCAATACAGGAAAAGTCGAACAAAATTCATTTCTATTATCCTTTACGAGCGAACCGCATCGTTTGGTCATGTTTCATGATGGACGGGTACTTGTGCATGGAACAAGTGATGTGACCGAAGCAAAATCATTATATTACCGGTATTTCGGATGAGTTGAGCTGTGGGGCGCCCTCTAAATAGAGTATTTAAATAGAATAGAAACTAGTCTGGAGGGCTATATGTTGGAAGTTTTACAATGGTTTGTCGATTTGGGAGCGAGTGTGATGCTCCCAATAATTATTTTTATTTTCGCAATACTGCTTAGGATAAGTCCAGGAAAAGCATTGTATTCGGGATTGATTGTCGGTGTTGGTTTTGTAGGATTGAATCTCATCTTAAACTTATTGACGACGAGTTTAGGACCAGCAGCACATTCGATGGTCGATCATTTCGGTTTAAACTTACAAACAATTGATGTTGGCTGGCCAGCTGCAGCAGCTATTTCCTATGGCAATGCACTTGGAAGTCTTGCTATACCGATAGGAATTGGAATTAACCTTTTATTATTAGCATTCGGATTAACGAAAACAGTAAATGTTGATATTTGGAATTATTGGCATATTGCTTTTACAGGATCTCTTATTTATGCGTTGACAAATGATTTCGCATTAGGTCTGTTTACAACCGCGGTACACGCTATAGTGGTGCTCCTAATGGGTGATATTTTAGCTAAAGATATGCAATCATTTTTTGGATTAAAACAAATAACCTTTCCACATGCCGCATCCGCACCATCCTATTTTTTAGCGAAGCCATTAAATGCTGTTTTTGACAAGATTCCAGGATTTAATAAGCTAAAAGCAGACCCAGATTCTATACAAAAACGTTTCGGAATCTTCGGACATACGATCGTCTTAGGTGCATTGCTTGGCTTGCTAATCGGTTTCGTTGCAGGCTACAACATCCAAGATATATTGCAATTATCGATACAGACTGCTGCCGTCTTATTTTTAATGCCGAAAATGGTTGCCTTATTAATGGAAGGACTAACACCTATTTCAGAAGCTGCTAGTAATAAAATGAAGGAAAAGTATCCAGACAGAGAGCTCTATATTGGGATGGACAGTGCGCTATCAGTAGGTCATCCCGCTGTTTTATCCGCTTCCTTAGTCATGATACCAGTTACGTTATTTCTAGCAGTCATTTTACCAGGAAATGGTGTTTTGCCATTCGGTGACCTAGCAACAATCCCATTCTTAATCTGTTTAATGGTACCTGTATTTAAAGGAAACATCGTCCGCACAATCATTGCTGCAAGCATTTACATTAGTGTTGGTTTGTATATAGCTACATGGCTAGCCCCCGTGTTTACAGAAATGGCTCTAGCTTCAGACTTCGATATAGGAAATAATTCCAGCGTTTCTTCCCTTGTTGACGGTGCTGTTTGGACAACTGCCTTATTCGCAGGACTAGGGAAATTATTAAGCTGGTATGGGATTGGTGCGATTGGTTTAGGTGCATTAGCCGGTTTAGTTTATGTAAATAAAATGAAAAAGGACGGAAAACAAACATGAAAAAAGTGTTAGTCATTTGCGCGACAGGGATTGCTACATCTACGATCATCATGGCGAGATTAACGGAATGGTTAAAAAACGAAAACCTTCTTGACCATGTAGAACTGCATCAAGGAAAAGTCAGTGAAGCATTCCATGTACAACAGGATTATGACTTTATAGTCTCCGCGACAATTGTTCCAGACGATTTAAAGGAGAAAGTGATTGATGGGGTTCCTTTGTTAATAGGTAATGGATCTGAAGAAGTTTTTGATAACATTAAAAATAGAATTCATATGCAATGACTTTTTTATGCAATTTATTTAGGGCTTCTAACAATTGAAAAGCTAAACAAAAAAGGTAGTAGCACAAACCATGGTCCTGGTCTGTGCTACTACCTCTTTTAGGTATCTCCCTTATTATTGTTGAGGTGCGGATGGGGTTGAAATACTTTGTAATGCCTGTTCTGCCTCATTTGCATATTGATTTTGAACGGCTAAATCACCTAATGCAACCATTCCTACTATTTGGTTATTCTCTATTACCGGCAAACGTCTAACTTGCTGCTGTGCCATTAAAGTTGCCGCTTGATGAACATCCATATCAGGTGTTCCTTGAACAATTTGCTGTGCAGTCATGACTTGAGAAATCGGTGTATTTGCATCTTGTCCTTGTGCTGTCGTACGGAGGGTAATATCACGATCTGTTACAATTCCAGTCATTTGTCCACTGCTATTTACTACTGGAATCGCTCCGATATTATACTGGCTCATTAATGCTGCAGCTTCCTTTACTGTTTGCGTGTCGTTAACCTTAAGAACATTTGCTGTCATGATATCTCTTAAATACTGTGCCATGATATTACCTCCAATTATATTTCTCCTTTATAGGATGGGGAATACGGGCAGTTTTATTCGTGGTAAGTTTCGCCTTGTTAGATTGAGGGGCGGTGAGGACCGTCTGGGTGGCACGGTGACCGTTTGAGGTGCGCTGGCGACCGTTTGAGGTGTGCTAGCGACCGTCTGAAGGGCGCGGCGACCGTTTGAAGCGTGCTGGCGACCGTCTGGGGAAGCGCGGCGACCGTTTGAGTGGTGCTGCCGATCGTTTGGTGGGACAGGAACATTGTCCCGAACAACCTCTACAGTAATTGGTTTAGTGCGCCTTCCCAGATAAAAAAGCGTCTTCCTGTATTAGGAAGGCGCCAATTCAATGTATCAGATAATCTCATAATTTTTATGTCCAATAACTGTCTTATTCCCTTCAAATTTCAGTTCGGTAGTATTTTCAGTAACCGATACCATCACTGAATTCTGATAAATCTTTTCGACAATTCCCTTTACACCAGACTTAAATGATATCTCATCACCGATTCCTGCAACATTAGCTATTTCCAATGTATGTCCCACCTTTTTCATTAAGTATATGTTGGATATTATTTTTTATTTTTAAATTTAACATCCAACTTGAAAACATCATATTTAATTTCTCCTGTTTTAGGATTATAATTCAATATTAACTTAGAAATATGAAGGCAGTTTAAAGAAGAGATTATAATTTCTTTACAATTTCTGATGCTTTAGTTTGGTTTTTGTATTGTTAACGCATCGAATGCATCCCAAAATAGCTCCTTTTAAAATCACACACAACAGTTTAACTTACATAAACCTTTGCTTATATATTCCTCCTTGTACTAATCAGAAAATAGAACGAAATTTTTTTAAAATATAGGGGATTATATCTTGTGTATGTGTATGAGGAGGATCAACATGGTAGAGTCGAAAAAAGAAGAGAAGAAAAATATGAAGTGGTGGCAATTATCTTTATTTGGGGTTGGTTGTACGATTGGTACTGGCTTCTTTTTAGGTTCCAGTATCGGTATCGGACAAGGCGGGCCGTCTATTGTAATAGCATTCGTTTTGGCTGGAATCGCTACCTATATTGTTTTCGATTCGTTAGCCAAATTAACGGCAAGCCATCCTGAAAAGGGAGCATTCCGCACCTATGCCAAACAAGCTTATGGACGCTGGGCCGGGTTTAGTATTGGATGGATGTATTGGTTTGCAGAGATATTAATTATGGGGAGTCAGCTTACCGCACTGTCTATTTTTTCACGCTTTTGGTTTCCGAATATCCCATTATGGTTATTTGCAATTGGATATGCGATCCTCGGTCTTTTTGTTTTATTGGTTGGTGCAAAGAAATTAACGAGTATTGAAAATATATTTGCCGTGATAAAGCTTGCTGCAATCATCATGTTTATCGTCATAGCTGGAGCATTTGTTTTTGGTTTGTTTGATGGGGTAGAAAAGTTACATATCCCCAGTAGCATGGGCGAGCTCTTTCCTACAGGATTCACGGGGTTTTGGGCAAGTTTGATTTTTGCCTTCTATGCATTCGGAGGCATCGAGGTTATGGGCCTGATGGCAGTTGAATTAAAGCAACCGAAAGAAGCCCCGAAATCCGGCAAAGTAATGATTTTATCGCTTGTCACGATTTATACGATCGCATTGGCTTTGGCATTACTTTTAGTGCCATGGGATGTGTTTAATACGGATGAAAGTCCATTTATCGTTGCGCTTGCCGACTTTGATTTAGGATTTGTCCCACATATTTTCAATGGTGCTTTGATAGTTGCCGGTTTCTCCACGATGGTTGGGTCCTTCTATGGCGTAACGACGATTCTCGTTTCATTAGCCCAGGACGAAGATGCCCCTTCCTTTTTTGCAAAAGAGGGAAAACTGGCTGTACCCGTTCCTACCTTAGGTTTACTTATTATCGGAATTGCCGGTTCTATCGTAATGTCTCTCGTACTTCCGGAAAAAATATATACCTATGTAACAACAGGTGCCGGCTTAATGCTTCTTTACAATTGGCTATTTATTATTCTTTCCGCCAGAAAGTTACAAAAGGAAAAAATAAAGGGCCGAATCAAATACTACGTTGGGATCATATTCCTGCTTGCAGGTATTAGCGGTACATTGATCGATAAAACAAATCGAACGGGCCTTTTTATTAGTCTAGGAATTGTCGGTCTAATCGGGATTTTTGCCTTTTTTATGAACAAAAGATGGAAAAAAGAAGCGAAGGGCCATTAATGATGGAATAACAATAAGATCCCCTGCCATCCAAAGAAAAGCCCAAACCCAATGAGTGCCAAACCGGAAATGACTGCGATGCCCGTAAGAATGCGTTCGTTAAGTAATTTCCGGAAGCTACTTGAAACTGCTGCCATGAAAAAGTCCCACGTCAATAAACCAATAAAGATCGCACAACTATAAATAATCAAGGTTTGGGTTCCATAACTGGATGCTGCATTTGCGAGCACGGAACCATAAATACCTAACCAAAACAGGATCGTTAATGGATTGGTGATTGACATAATGAATCCAGCAAAAAATGATTTATATAAAGGCTCCACATACCTTTCATTACTAGCATTTTTTATTTCCTTGGCACTAATCATGCTTTCGATTCCCGTATAAATTAAAACAAAACCTCCAAATAACCATAAGAATGTTTTTACGAATGGAGTATCCAGGACATGGACAACCCCCATATAGACAATTAACATATAAAACGCATCCGCAGCAACAGCCCCCAGCCCCACAAACCACGCAGGGAAAAAACCGCCCTTAATTCCCCGATCCAATTGAGCTGCATTTACCGGACCAATTGGTGCTGCAAGTGATAACCCTAAAAGAATATAACTAAAAAAGATACCCATCATAAACACTCCCTCAATCTAAATACTTATATCTATACATATTCACAAAGGAGTGCTTGTACAACTAAAATATGGAACAGAGGGACAGGCACACTGTCCCAAATGCCTCTACAGTCATTGGTTTGCCATGCCTTCCTTCGTTATCCGAATTACTAAATTTGGCTGTATCCATAGGCATCCGGAAAGTTGTCATAACAGGCTCTATCCATAGTAATAGTCCAGTTCTTTTATTTGCTAAAACTATCCCCCATCCCCTATGATAAAAGAAAATTAATGAATATGTGTTTCACTTAGGAGGGGCCAAATATGGAAATTGGTATTACTACATTTGTAGAAACAACACCACATGTAGATACAGGTAAAGTAACTAGTCATGCTGAACGAATTCGTGAGGTAGTAGACGAAATTGTATTGGCGGATCAGGTTGGATTAGATGTATTCGGGGTCGGGGAGCATCATAGGAAAGACTATGCTTCTTCAGCACCGGCGGTAATCCTTGCTGGTGCTGCGTCAAAAACGAAACGAATCCGATTAACAAGTGCTGTGACTGTTTTATCTTCTGATGATCCGGTACGCGTTTTTCAGGATTTCTCAACCGTTGATGCGATTTCAAATGGTCGGGCAGAGATTATGGCAGGACGCGGTTCGTTTATTGAATCATTTCCATTATTCGGTTACGACCTCCAAGACTATCATGAGCTATATGAGGAAAAATTGGATTTATTATTAAATATATGTAAGTCGGAAATCGTCACCTGGAAGGGGAAGCATCGCCCGAGCATCGATGAGCGCGGCGTATACCCTAGACCCGAGCAGGATTCGCTGCCTGTCTGGATTGCCAGTGGAGGGACACCCGAATCAGTCGCAAGGGCCGGGGTGCTCGGACTACCGCTTGTGCTCGCAATCATTGGCGGAAGCCCACTTCAGTTCGCCCCGCTTGTTGAATTGTATAAGCGTACCGCAAAACGAAATGGACACGATCCATCCAAATTGACGGTTGCCTCCCATTCCCATGGATTTGTTGCAAAAAGTACGGAAGAAGCGGTAGAAAAATTCTTCCCTCCGACTGCTGCAGCAATGAATGTGCTTGGAAAAGAACGTGGCTGGGGTCCATACACCCGCTCGTCCTTTGATCATGCACGCAGCCTCGAAGGAGCTCTGTACACAGGAGATGTTAAAACAGTAGCGGAAAAAATTATCTTTTTACGAAAAAACGTCGGCATTACAAGGTTTATGCTACACGTCCCAGTTGGCTCCATGCCACATGAAGACGTCATGAAATCCATTGAATTATTAGGAACAGAAGTAGCACCTATTGTTCGTGCTGAAGTTGCAAAATGGGAAGAAACAGAGATTAAATAAATCATAATAATAATCCACAACTTTATAGAAAAGTTGTGGATTATTTTGCGCGTCGATTTTTTGTCATTAGATTCTGATTACTCAATACTATGTTGGGACGCGGTGTCTGTCCCCTTCGTCCCTCATCTTTTCGACAAACCGATTTCCCACTTCTTCTGTGGAGGAGTCCCCTCCTAAATCGGCTGTAAGATGTTTCGGTTCTTTCAGCATTTCTTTAATGGTTGTAAGCACAACCTCTCCCCATGCCTCTTCTCCAAAAAAGTCCAACATTTGACTAACGGACCAAATGGCTGCGATTGGATTTGCGATGCCTTTGCCTGCTATAGTTGGTGCGGATCCGTGGACAGGCTCAAACATCGATGGGAATTTCTTTTCCGGATTCACATTTGCACCTGTTGCCAGACCTAACCCGCCGGTGATTGCCGCACCAATGTCTGTCAATATATCACCAAAAAGATTGGATGTGACAACAATCTCAAATCGTTCAGGATCTGTAACGAAATATAAACTTGCTGCATCAACAAGATACGAATAGGTCTGTACATCTGGATAGTCCTTACTTACTTCTTCGAAAACCTGATCCCAGAAAACCATCGAATAGTTCAAGGCATTCCCTTTACTAATACTTGTTAACGTTTTATTGCATTTCCGTGCTTCTTCAAAGGCATAACGAATGATTCGTTCCGTACCTTTTCTCGAAAACACACCCGTCTGCAAAACTACTTCTTCTGGCTTTCCTTTAAACAACCAATCCCCTGCCCCAGCATATTCACCTTCACTGTTTTCACGAATCACAAGGAAATCGATATCCTTCTCCGTTTTGCCTTTTAATGGGGTCAAGGATTGATTTAATAGTTGAACTGGACGTAAATTGACATATTGATCAAACTGCTTTCTGATCTGTAAAAGAAGATCCCATAACGAGATATGATCAGGCACTCCTGGGTAGCCAACAGCTCCTAAATAAATAGCATCAAATTGCTGCAGTGTTTCTATTCCATCATCTGGCAGCATCTTTCCATGTTCCAGATAATACGTGCATCCCCATGGAAATTCTGTAAATGTAAAAGAAATCGAATCATCTATTTTTTCAATTGCCTTCAACACTTTCACACCTTCTGCCACAACTTCCGGTCCAATCCCATCTCCTGGTAATAGCGCAATATTGAATGTTTTCATCGTCTCCCCCACATCTGCTTTAAGCTTGTGTTCAAAAAGGTGCCAAATTAGAAGCAAGTGGGCGACTCAATTCGACGCTTATCATTTGGTAACTTTTTGAACAATATCTTTAAGTACTAAACATACACCCTCTGAATCCGTTCCATTAAACTTGCCACGACTTCATCTACAATACTATCCATCCATTCTGCTACTTCACGAGTTGAAATTTCTTCTTCCCCCTGGGTACCAATCAGAACAACTTCATCCCCAATACTTGCGTTTGGAATAGTTGTAACATTAATTAAGGTCTGATCCAGTGAAATGGTGCCAACAATTTTGGCTCTTTTTCCATTTACAAGCATTTCACCTTTCGTTGATAAGGAACGTTTGTAGCCATCGCCATGCCCGATCGGTACTATAGCAATTTTTTCAGTCGAAGTCGTAATATAGCCACCGCCATAGCCAACCGGAGTGTTTGGAGGAAGTGAGCGAACGTGAATAAGTTTGGATTTTAGCTTCATTACCCTTTTTAATGTCATGTCTTTTCTTTGCCGAAGTGCTGGATGATACCCGAATAATGCGACTCCAGGCCTCACCATATCCAAATGCATATCCGCTCTTTCTATAGCAATCGTAGACCCACCAACATGACGGATTGGAAAAATAAACCCGTGCTGCTTTAGCGTTGCTACTGTATTCTTAAATAAGTTAAATTGGCTTTCAGTTGTCACCCAATCTCCCTCATCCGCACTGGAAAAATGTGTGTAAATGCCCTCCCAATTTAAACCTGGTAGATGATAGCATGACTTACAAAAGTCGATCACCTGATGTGGACCAATACCGAACCGATGAAGTCCAGTGTCTAGTTTCAAATGTACATTTGCGATACGATTTTGCATTAAAGCTTCGTTACTGATGGCATATGCAAATCGTTCTGTCGAAATAGAAGCTGTCAAATTGTATGTCACACTATCTGTAACCTGCTCACTTGTGATCGAACTTAGTAAGAGGATTGGCGCTGTGATACCACTTTTACGGAGCAAAACCCCTTCTTCAACCGTTGTTACACCAAGCCATTCTGCACCTGCCCTTATAGCTTCCCGGCTTATTGGCACAATCCCATGCCCATAGGCGTTCGTCTTCACGACGGCAAGCAGCATGCTGTTTTTTAAACCCTTCTTTATACGCCTTACATTGTAATTAAAAGCAGTAAGATCGATCTCTGCAATCGTAGGGCTGTTTGATGGTATATTTAATGAATGAAGCAAAATACCGCCCCCTCAGGTAAAGTGAAACTTCATTCAGTAGGGGTTCCCTTCCTCCCCCACTGAATGTTAGTACCGCAAGGGTATGACCTAAAGGCCCTTGAACAGAATCGGACCTTTACGGGCAGGTGATCCCCCACTTATCTTTCTTCGTCCCCTTGAAATCTTGAAGTAGGGGTCTTATTGCCCGTTTAGGTGGGATAAAACGCAACTATCCATATTAAACTTCCTGTTCATAGAGTGCTCGAAACGCCTTCACTATTTTTTTCGTCACCTTCCCCGGGGAACCTGTTCCGATTGTATGTTCATCAACTTTTAAAATAGGAATAACATCCAATTTGGTTGCTGTTATAAAAACTTCATCCGCCTCTAGTAAGTCAGTAACTGTATATGTTTCTTCATGCAATTTTAAAGCTGACTCTTTGCAAATTTGCAGTACCTTTTTCCTTGTAATGCCGTTTAAAATAAAATTATTTGCTGGATGGGTATACAATTCACCATCTTTAACAATAAATACATTCGATGCACTTGCTTCTGTTACTGTTTCACCGCGGTGAAGAATTGCCTCTATCGCTTGATGTTCAACAGCTTTCTGCTTTGCCAGCACATTTGGAAGCAGGTTCAGTGTTTTAATATCACATCGCAACCAGCGGATATCCTCCGTAAGTATTGCAGTCGCACCTTGATTCTCGATCGTCGTCATGCGCTCCTCAGGTCTTGTATAGGCGATTGTCACTGGGGAGATATCATCAGCTGGAAATTCATGCCATCTTGGTGCTGCACCTCTTGATACTTGCATATAAATAATTCCTTCTTCTAGTTCATTAAGGCTAACCAAATCTTCTAATCTGTTTTTTAAGTTAGATATCGAACTTGGTAAGGTCAGTTGAACTTCCCGGGCACTTCTTTCTAAACGCTCCATATGTTCTGTGAGCAGTAAGGGTTTACCATCATAGACACCGATCACTTCATAGATCCCGTCACCAAATTGATAGCCTCGGTCTTCTATATTGATACAATCTCGCCGCTCCACAATTTGGTCATTCCATAACATCTTAGACACTATCAAATCGCCCCTTTCATTCTGACTAATTTAAGCTTGTGAACGATACTGATTCGCTATATCAATGATTACGGACGTATTCACACTGGAACCGCTAATAACAGCTACAACATGGGAACCTAGTTGGATTTTCTTATTTAAAATCGCCCCGATTCCAGCCGCAGCCGCACCTTCGATTACCATATGATGTTTATCAAGCATAAATGACATCCCACGAGCAATTTCCACTTCATTTACTAAGGCAATGTGGTCGGCAAAATTTTGCACCATCTCAAACGTGTATCGATTATTTAAACCAATTCCTCCTAGTAAACTATCTGCTAACGTATCCTTTTCTTCTATTTTAACTGGTTTGCCTTCCCTGATACTCTCATACATGGTTGCACCCATTAATGTCGACACCCCGATAAGTTGAATAGCTGGATCTGTTGACTTTAATGCAACACCTAAACCTGAAAGTAATCCCCCACCAGATAATCCTCCAATGACAGTATCGACTTCAGGTAAATCATCCAATATCTCTAGCCCAATTGTACCTTGGCCAGCAATGATATATGGATCATCAAATGGATGAATGACAGTTAGACCAAGTTCCCTTTCCAACTGATAACTACGCTGCTGGGCATCATCCTGTGTTTCACCATACACCTCTACCTGTGCCCCTATTTGTTTCAGTGCATCCACTTTTGCTTTTGGTACTCGGTTTGATATACAAATAATCGCCTTTATCCCTAATTGTTTAGCAAGATAAGCAACACTCAATCCAAAATTCCCAGTAGAAAATGTTGTTATACCACGTTTTTGTTCATCAGAAGTTAAACTTAGGATTTTATTCGTTGCACCTCTGATTTTAAAAGAACCACTCACATTAAGATTTTCCAGTTTCAAGTAAACAGATGTCTCAAGCATTTCTGACAGCTCAGGCGAATATACTAACGGGGACTTCTTTACAACGGATGCTATTCGCTTTCGGGCTTTCCAAATATCCCGCAATCCAACAGGTTGTTCTACCATCCACTCCCCCCTCATACAGTAAAATCACTCCGAATCAGGTGCAAAACTACTTAAAAATCGCTTCGCCACATCAACCATAATTGTTACTCCAACTGGTAAGACACGTTCATCGATATCAAAATACGGTGTATGGAGATCTCTATTTTTGCCATCAGAAACTTTACTGCCAAGGAAGAACATGGCACCTGGAACGACTTTTGTCATATGTGCAAAATCTTCTCCACCTAAACCAAAGGGTGTATTTAATACTTTAAAATGAGGATAAATAGATTTAATACTGTCTTTAATGTACTGATTAACTACCGGATCATTGTTTAAAGCAGGATCCTCACCCGTTATTTTTAATTGATAATCCCCTTCTAAAGCTTGCACCACAGAAAAGGCCTTTTCCAATTCTGTGTGCAACAGATTGCGGACATCCGGATGGTAGCTGCGTATCGTTCCCTTCAAGTGAATTTCAGATGGAATCACATTACTGGCTGATCCACCTTGAACACTGCCAATGCTAATGACTGCTGGTTCCAGCGGGGATACTTTACGCGCAACAATGCCGTGTAATGCCTGTAACACCGGCCCAAGCATCCAAATGGGATCAGTTCCGAGCTGCGGGTAGGCTCCATGTCCTCCAGTCCCTACAATGCTAGCTTCAAAAACATCCACATTGGCCATGCTGTAGCCGTCATGTACCTTCACCTCACCAAGTATATTTTCCGGACTCATATGAAGGGCAAGCACATAATCGACATTTTCTAAAGCTCCAGCTTGGATCATATAGGGTGCACCAGTTGATCCATGTTCATCTGCCATTTCCTCAGCTGGTTGGAACAAGAATTTTATCGTCCCTTGAAGTTCTCCATTTTGTAAACATTCACCAAGCAATGTGGCCGCACCTAAGGCAATCGCTGTATGTGCATCATGACCACAAGCATGCATCACACCTTCATGCTTTGACCTAAAATTATGATCATTTTCCTCCTGAATGGGTAGGGCATCCATATCAGCTCGAATAGCGATTGTTGCCCCTGAACCAGATGAGAGCGTGCCGACAATCGCTGTCGGATATCCTACCCCTCTTTCCACCTTCATTCCAGGTATTTTTTCTAACATCTGTGCAACAAACTGGGATGTCTCTATCTCCTGAAAGCTCAACTCTGGATACATATGTAGTCTGCGCCGCCACTCAATCAGCTGTGAAGACATTTTTTCTGCCTGAAGATGAAGTTTATTACTCACAAAGAATCCCCCTTCTAAAAAGAAAGGAGCTAGATAAAACCAACCCCTTCCTTTACTAATAAGATGCCCTTTAATTTTTAGCTCACCTTATTCCATTCCAATTGAAACGTACTGTGACTCCACAAAAGCGTCGATCCCCTCATGTCCGCCTTCTCTCCCAATCCCACTTTGCTTCATTCCTCCGAAAGGAACCTGTGCAGCAGATGGAGCGCCGTCATTCCAGCCAACAATTCCGTATTGTAGCTGTTCGATTACACGGGTGCCACGTGCAACATTCTCTGTGAAAACATATGCAGCCAGACCATATGGCGTATCATTAGCTAGCTTAATCGCCTCTTCCTCTGATTCTACTTTTTGAATAGGTGCAACAGGACCAAACGTTTCCTCCTGCATCATAACCATCGTTTGATCGACATCCTTGATTACGGTTGGTTGAAAGAAAACGCCTCCATCATTCGTAATCGGTTTACCACCTGTTACAACGGTTCCTCCTTTCGTTACAGCATCCCGTACATGACGTTCTACCTTATCCAAACCTGCCTTATTAATTAATGGGCCGATATCGACGGATTCATCAACACCATTACCAACTTTTAATTTCTCCACTGCGTTGGCAAACTTCTTCACAAATTGATCATACACACCTGATTGAACGTAAATCCGGTTGGCACAGATACATGTTTGACCAGCATTTCTGAATTTAGAAGCCATGACAGCTTTAACTGCTACATCAACATTCGCATCGTCTAAAACGATTAGTGGAGCATGCCCACCAAGTTCCAATGACAACCGCTTCACTTGATCAGCACTTTGCCGAATGAGAATTTTCCCCACTTCCGTTGAACCAGTAAATGTAATTTTACGAACCTTTTCATTTTCCATAATTTCCTTCGCTATTTTCGTTGAAGATCCTGTGACTAAGTTAACAACACCTTTTGGAAAACCGGCCTTTTCACATAACTCCATTAATTTAATAGCGGTTAACGGGCTTTCACTGGAAGGTTTCACCACAACCGTACAACCGGCAGCAAGCGCTGGCCCCATCTTTCGTGTCAACATGGCAGCAGGGAAATTCCATGGTGTGATTGCCGCTACAACACCAACAGGTTTCTTCCAAACTTGCAGTCGCTTACCACTCACATGTGTTGGGATCGTCTCCCCGTAAATACGTTTTCCTTCCTCAGCAAACCATTCGATAAAAGAAGCAGCGTACTTCACTTCTCCTCTTGATTCATGGATTGGCTTCCCCATTTCTAATGTCATGAGTTGTGCGAGCTCTTCTTCGTTATCCAATAGGAGCTGATGCCACCGCTTCAAATATTCTGCTCGTTCATAAGCGGTAAGCCTTGACCATGGCTCAAAAGCAACGTGCGCAGCAGCAATCGCTTTTTCGGCTTCTGCCTTTCCTCCATTCGGTACGGTTCCTACCTGACCGCCATTAGCTGGGTTAGTGACACTTAATGTATCAAGCTCTTCTCCAACCCACTCCCCATGAATATGCATTAAATAGTTATTCATTTCCAGATTCACTCCGATCTGTGATTAGAAAACTAAGGCTCTCGCCAAGCCTTTAGGCGTATGCTCAGGAGCCCGCATTTATGCAGTAAGAAGTTATTTATACTTTCTTAACTGCCAAGTACAGCCTCTATTGATTCTTCTAAAATTGCCAATCCTTCACTCAACTGCTCATCTGTAATTACGAGTGGCATTAGTAGGCGAATAACATTGTCATGCACACCTGCTTTTAATGTAATCAGTCCACGTTGATGTGCCTCTTTTAGTATGTGATTGCTCAATTCCTTTGCTGGTGTTTTACTCTCTCTATCTTCCACGAACTCTAATGCACACATTGCACCAAGTCCCCGGTAATCACCAATCACATCAAATCGATCGTACATCTTTTTAAATCGATCCATTACTTTTTCACCAATGATTGCAGCACGTTCATTCAGCTTTTCTTTTTCCATGATATCCAGAACTGCAATTCCCGCCCGACACCCAAGTGGACTGCCACAATACGTACCACCCAATTCACCTGGTTTCGCTGTATCCATCACTTCTTCCCGACCGATCACACCACTAATTGGCAATCCCGCAGCCATTGATTTCGAAATAGCAATAAGATCAGGCTCCACCCCATAATGCTCCATGGCAAAGTATTTCCCTGTACGACCAAAACCAGTTTGGATCTCATCTGCAATAAACAAGATGCCATGCTGTTTACAAAGTTCGTATACCCCTTGCACAAATGCTTTATCCGGTATAATAAAACCACTCTCTCCTTGAACGGGTTCCATAATGAAAGCCGCCACAAGGCTCGGGTCAACCTCACTTATGAAAAAATTCTCCACTTCTTTTAGCATATGCTTCGTATATGCGTCTTCATTCATCGATTCCGGACGGCGATATGCATAAGGAAACGGTGCACGGTAAATTTCCGGTGCAAATGGTCCGTATTCATATTTAAATGGGCGCACCTTACCTGTTAATGACATTCCCATTAACGTACGTCCATGGAACCCACCGGAGAATGAAACGATTGCTTGACGATTCGTATATTTACGAGCTATTTTCACTGCATTCTCAACAGCCTCAGCACCACTGTTCAAAAACATGACTTTCTTTTTAAAATGACCTGGAGCAAGTGCTGCTATTTTTTCAGCGAGTTCGATGTACGAATCGTACATCATCACATTAAAACCTGTATGAATATAGCGATCAACCTGGTCATGTAAAGCACTTACAACCGTATCGTGACTATGCCCAACATTGATTGTTCCAATTGCCCCTGCAAAATCGATAAAACGATTGCCATCCACATCTTCCAGCAATGCACCTTTTGCACTATCAACAAAAGTCGGAATCCCGTAACCTACCCCTTGTGGCACAACATCATGTCTCCGGTCCAGCAATACTTTAGCCTTTGGACCAGGTAATTCGGTTTGAACGTAAGCAAATTTTTTACTCATTGATGAAGCCTCCTCTTTTCGGTTATACTCTGTTAGATCTAAGCGTATTTTC
Source organism: Oceanobacillus rekensis (assembly GCF_002153375.1). Taxonomy (GTDB): domain Bacteria; phylum Bacillota; class Bacilli; order Bacillales; family Amphibacillaceae; genus Oceanobacillus; species Oceanobacillus rekensis. The sequence goes on along the minus strand of NZ_MTBQ01000005.1, from coordinate 213,711 downwards.
CATAAAGTGAGTACATCTATAGTCAATGCGGGTGGACTGGATACCCCGCATTAGGCTTGCATATGCTTTTGTTCTAAACCCCAACTGATTTTGCCTCCACATACTTAATATGAGTCTCCACTTTTTCATTAATTAATTGCACATCTTTTGAAATCAAGGCATTGAGTAATTCTCTATGTTCATCATAAAATGATTGATGACTGGAATATAATTGATCGAGGTTCATGAGGAATGTTCTGATTTGAACTTGAAGGGAATCATATATTTTAATAATTCGTGAATTATTACTATATCTAACAACATAGGAATGAAATTGCATATCAAGATCAAACAGGTCATTCCAGTTTTTTTCTAAAACTTTCTCCCGCATTTTTTCCGTAATCTCTTCCAGATCCTCAAATTGCTTACTCTCTAAGCGTGGTATTGCATGTGTGAAAGCATGCGTTTCGATTAATGTTCTGAGTTCAATAATTTCAGCCACGTCTTGTTCCGTGAGGTTTGCTACATATGTACCTTTTCGTGCTTTGCTGATTACTAATCCTTCCATTCCAAGAATCTTAAATGCTTCTCTAATCGTGCTCCTGCTTACATCGAATGCTTCCGCCAGATCACTTTCAAGTAACCGCTCGCCAAACGCAATCTCTTTATTCCAAATTTTTCTCTTTAGCCGATCCGCAATAAGCTGACTTAGTGGTTCTTGAACGATGAAACTGTCTATATCCATCTACAGAACATCCTTCCTTGTTTCATGTCGATTGTCGACATTACCTAGCTTTATAATAAATCAGATTATTCTGAATGTCAATCTACATTTTAACTTTTCTGAATTTTATATTTATAATGCGTTGTTCAAAAGGGAGGATAAAAAGGACCGAGAAGTTCGAGGCTGCGTAGCTTTGAGGAACGGAACGTATGCAATTAATACGTGAGTACCGGAAAACAAGCATTCGTGCGAAATTCGAAGCGTCATTTTTACCGGAATTTTTGAATATCCTCTTATATTGACTTTTGCAACTATTGTATCTATTTTAGGGGTAGTTACTTTACTTACTTTATTCAGAATGGAGGAATTAAATGAAGAAAAAAGTCATTGCATATAACCGTGTCGAGAAGCCTGTATTGGAAGCATTACAAAAAAAGTACGATGTGACATTTTTTAAGAATATCGATACACAAAATGACCTGGATTTTTTGAAAAAATTAAGCGAAGTGGAAGGCATTATTGGATTGGAACTTCCCGTTGACAAAAAACTATTAGACCATGCACCACATTTGAAAATTATAAGTAACGTCTCTGTCGGTTACAACAATCTGGACATGGAAGAACTAACCAAAAGAAACATTATGGCTACAAACACACCGGATGTACTTACAGATACGGTGGCAGACACAGTATTTGGGATTCTTATCGCAACCGCAAGGCGAATCCCGGAATTGGATCAATTGGTTAAAAGTGGTGGATGGATAACGGAATCGATTGAACCTGAATACTTCGGCATGGATGTTCATCATAAAAAATTAGGTATTATAGGTATGGGACGCATCGGTCAAGCAATCGCTAAGCGTGCACATTTCGGATTTGATATGGAAATTTTGTACCATAGCAGAAGCCAAAAGCCAGATGTCGAGGACAAATTTGATGCGACCTATTGTACACTTGATGAACTTTTGGCCAAATCCGATTTTGTTTGTCTCATTACGCCACTGACGTCGGAAACCGTGGGACTTATAGGTAAACGTGAATTTCAGTTAATGAAAAAAACGGCAATTTTCGTTAACGGATCACGGGGGAAAACAATCGTCGAACAGGATTTAATCGACGCTTTAAAAGGCGGTCAGATTGCTGCAGCTGGATTAGATGTTTTTGAAAAGGAACCGATTGAGCGACATAATGCCCTATTACATATGAAGAATGTTGTTACAACACCACACATCGGTTCTTCCACACATGAGACCGAACTCAAAATGTCGGAGCTTGCTGCATACAATCTGGAAGCGGGGTTAAATGGACAGAAACCACCGAATCTAGTCACACAACCTCTATAAAATAATCTTTTTAGCCGTAACACGAATTGTGATACGGCTATTTTATCGTTTAAATATGGCAGTCCGTCTACTTCCGTGATAACTTGCAACTAGTAAACTCTCCAACACTTGGAAACTATGTATGCAGAGAGGGATTCTCTCCCTCTTCTCTCCTGCACGCTCCAATTTATGCAAGCCGGATATTTGGTTTAACGAACAGCTCTCTTGGAAAATTGGCAAGCACTTCACAGCCCGTTTCCGTCACGCGAAATGATTCACTGATTTCCATCCCAACATGCCCCAAATCAATTGTAGGAATCATATGGAAAACCATATTCGGTTCCAATACCGTACGATCACCCGGCCTTAAACTAGCCGTATGCTCACCCCAGTCTGGTGGATAGTTCAGACCGGTAGAATAACCAATACGAGATTCCTTCTTCAAACTATTTTTTTCAATCGATTTTCTCCAGGCTAATTCAACTGCTTCACAAGTAATGCCAGGTTTAACTACATCCAACGCCGTGTTTAATCCTTCAATAACAACCTCACTTAATCGTTGTATTTCTTCATTTGGCATGCCGATTACAGCAGTACGTGCGAGTGGAGAATGATAACGCTTATGACAACCGGCCAATTCAATAATAATCGGATTCCCTTCCTTAAACGTTTCATCTGTCCACGTCAAATGACATGCAGAGGTTTTTTTACCTGTTGGTAATAGTGGTACGATGGATGGATAGTCACCACCATATTCATCCATTCCACTTATTTGTGCATGCGATATACTCGCTGCGACATCACATTCCCTGACACCATTATTTAAAGTATCGAATGCTACTTGCATTGCCTTTTCAGAAATTTTGGCAGCCTTTTTAATATAGTCAATTTCTTGATCCGATTTAATGATACGAATCCAATTAACCATATTGGTACCATCTTTAAATGAAGCATTTTTTAACCCTTGCGTTAGCCGAATATAGCATTGAGCCGTAAAATAGTAAGCATCAAGTTCCACAGCAATGGTTGTTTTATCTCGTTTATTCCCTTTCAAAAAGTCACAAACAAAGTCCATTGGATGTCTCACTGTCGAATGAACATAGTTATCTGGATAGGGGTAAATATGCGCTTCATCCAACCAAGTTGTATACCTGGCAGCATTCGCATCAAGCCCCCGACCAATCCAGTATGGCTGTTCCTCATCAATTATAACAACGAGTAACTGGTGTACATAAAAGGACCACGCATCATACCCGCTCAAATAGTTCATATTTGCTGGGTCTGTCACTAACAACACATCAATACCCTCAGACGCCATTCTTTGTTTTGTTTTTTTCAGTCTCTCTTGAAACTCTTGTTTAGGAAACGCTAACATATAGCATCCCTTCCTCTCGTACTCAATTAAGTAACGCGCTAAGGAAAGCGCTTACTTTAAATCCCATCTTACTTTAAATTATGCCGATTGACGACATTGTATTATACACATTATATTCCGCAGACTTTAAAACGGGACAGGGGGGACAGGCACTCTGTCCCGAATACATCACAATAATTTGTACAGAAGGACAAGTATGTTGGTCCAGTGACCGAACGAGGAATCTCCCACTGTGTTCGGGACTTCATAACCTTAATGAGTGACCGAACGAGATTTCTCCCACTGCTTTCGGGACTTCATAACCTTAATGAGTGACCGAACGAGATTTCTCCCACTGCTTTCGGGACTTCATAACCTTAATGAGTGACCGAACGAGATTTCTCCCACTGCTTTCGGGACTTCATAATCTTAATGAGTGACCGCGGGACTTAGGGACAGGCACTCTGTCCCTAATACATCACAACAATTGGTCCGTGAGTCTTCCCTCTCTGTATCTATCAAGGCAGAAGGAATATCCCCCCTCACATCAATCAACCCGATGAATCACACTCTTAGATATTCCAGTTATCCTTGACAGTTGTCTCAGTGATATACCGTTCATCGCCTTCAGTTTTGCTAATATATCATTTCTATTTTTTCTGTTCATTTTCTGTAGAATGCTTTTGTTTGGAATTCCTAATTGAAAAAGAATTTCCCTTATTTCATCATCCGATTTTTTATCTATGAATGTATCTTCTAGACATTGATCATCATTAGGTTGCTGCATATATTCAATATACAATCTCTTCGCTTTATTTCTATCTGTAGAAAATAAATCAAGCCCGAAATCAATATCTACCATATGAACTTGTTGGGTATATTCGGTTATACTCGTCCATTTTGTTGCAAATGTGTTATTTGCTAAACCTGCTTTAACTGGGTTTTGATGTATGTAACGAAGAACGGTTAGAAAATATGCAGCATTTTCGACATTTTCCCCTTTGAATCTTCCTTGGAATAAATGCCCAGAGCGCTCATATTTCATATTATACCAATATACATAGCTGGAACTAATTCGCTTGATAGCTTCCGAAATGCTTTCATCCGTCTCTCTTAATAACAAATGAACATGATTATCCATTAAACAGTAACCATAAATCTGGTAATTACATATCTCTTTGTACTTTTTTAATGTTTCTAGAAATCTCTTCTTGTCCTCATCATCCTCAAAAATGGTTTGTCTATTAATACCTCTCACCATAATATGATAGATACCGCTGCCGCTTTTCCTTCTTGGTCCTCTTGGCATCTGCAAATCACCTCGTAGTGGAATATTTTAGTGCATTCTTTTTATGTAATCTATTTGTACTCGAGTATCCTCTATTTCTTCACCTCGACACTAGCCAGAACCGTTGCCAAAGTCCCTATCATTTCATTTACTTTGATAAGTATAAGTTAATAGAAATCTCAAACCTTTGTCAAAACTCCAAAATTCAAAAATCAAATGGATATAAGTGAGTAAAATTCAATTATGTATAGGGGAAAATTGAATTTTAAGGGCTTTCAAATGCATCAAAATTCAATTTTGGAGATTTTTTACGAAAAAATACCAAGTGTCTCTAACATTCCGTATAAGCCATAAAAAAAGTGGGACATGGTGTCTGTCCCCCCGTCTCATGTCCCCCCGTCTCAGCCCGGGACGAGGTGCCTGTCCCCTTGTCCTGAAATCTACATATCTTCGTGAACATTTTGTGAAGGATTTATCAAAGTATTGTTTTTTTGGTTTCCGAATAATATTATGTTAAATTATGAGCATTTTATTACTGCTAAATAAATAAATAAATTACAAGATTAATAGAAAGGGGTATATAGATGAAGTTTAAATGGATTGTTTTAACATTCATGATTACTATTGCCACAGTTTTAGCAGGTTGTGAACCTTTACTCGTTTTAGACCCTAAAGGTCCCCAGGCTGAAACAACTGCCAATGTTATTTGGATATCGATTATTACAATGGCAGTCATTGTTATTGTCGTAATTGCTATGTTAGTCAATATGCTTGTAAAATATCGTGCTTCCAAACAGCCCGTTGATTATGAACCACCACATATTGAAGGCAATCCAATTGTGGAAGGAATTATTGTAGGTATTCCTATTCTTATTGTAGCTTTTCTTTCCGTCGTATCGGTCATGTCAACTTACGCGGTCGAAGGTACACCTGAAGGATATGAAGAGCAGGAACCATTAGTTATTTACGCTTCTTCATCGAACTGGAAATGGCATTTCAGTTATCCGGAACAAGATATAGAAACGGTTAACTACCTATTTATTCCTACCAACCAAGCAATCGAATTCAGACTTTATTCTCACGGTACAATTAGTAGTTTTTGGATTCCACAGCTAGCCGGACAGAAATACGCCATGGCTGACATGGTCAATACACTAAATGTCGTGGCCGAGGAACCTGGTGAATATGTCGGTAGAAATGCAAACTTTAATGGTGAAGGTTTTGCGGAAAATACATTTAATGTTACCGCAATGCCACATGATGAATTCGATACTTGGATAGAAGAAATCCATGAAACTGCCGATCCGCTCACAGAGGAAAAATTCACTGAGCTATTGGAGCCCGGCCATCTTGGTCTAATGACATTCACTGGAACACACCAAGATTTCAAACCGGCACCTGAAGGCGAAAATGGCGGGCATGATCACGGTGCACCGAAAGAAAATGATACCGAATCAGATTCAGATGGAAACTCACATGATGAGCATTCCGAGAGTGAAGAAACTGATCACAGTAACCATTAAACGAAAAATATATTTTGTAATATAAACGAACAAACTCTCGAAAGGAGCTAACTAGATATGGAATTTTTTGAACGGTTCGCCATTCCCCATCCAAGTCCAATGATCTATGCCTCCATGGTTGCAATTGCTCTTGTAACAATCGCAATCGCTGTTGGTATCACTTACTTTAAAAAATGGGGCTATCTATGGAGTGAATGGTTAACAACAACAGACCATAAACGTATCGGTATCATGTATATCATATCTGCCCTGCTCATGCTTTTCCGAGGCGGCGCAGATGCAGTCATGATGCGTTTGCAAACAGCTGTACCTGAGAATGCGTTTCTCGATGCACAGCATTATAATGAAGTATTTACAACACATGGCGTTGTCATGATCATCTTCATGGCAATGGCATTTATTATCGGATTAATGAACTTTGTTATTCCATTGCAAATTGGAGCAAGAGATGTCGCATTCCCAAGACTGAATGCACTGAGCTTCTGGTTATATTTTGCTGGTGCCATGTTATTTAATATCTCATTTGTTATCGGTGGGTCACCTGACGCAGGTTGGACCAACTACTATCCGCTTGCAAACAATGAGTTCAGCCCTTCGGTTGGTGTAAACTATTACAACTGGGCACTGCAGATCTCGGGTATCGGTACACTGATGACAGGGATTAACTTTATCGTAACGATTTTGAAAATGAGAGCACCAGGTATGACCCTAATGAAGATGCCTATGTTTGTCTGGTCAGGACTAATCACGAACGTCATTATCGTTTTCGCTTTTCCTGTACTGACAATCGCTCTTTTAATGGGTACATTCGACCGTCAGTTAGGAACATTCTTCTTTGCAACAACAGACGGCGGTATGGATATGATGTGGGCCAACCTGTTTTGGATCTGGGGTCATCCAGAGGTTTACATTTTGATTCTGCCGGCATTTGGTATTTACAGTCAAATTATTTCGACGTTCTCCGAGCGTAATCTGTATGGATATAAATCGATGGTTGCCTCCATGGTACTTATCTCGCTTCTGTCCTTCCTCGTATGGCTGCATCACTTCTTTACGATGGGACAGGGAGCATTAACGAACAGTATATTCTCAGTCACTACGATGGCAATTGCCGTTCCGACCGGAATAAAAATATTTAATTGGCTGCTCACCATGTGGAAAGGGAAAATCAGGTTTACGACACCAATGATGTATTCCATCGCATTTATTCCACTTTTCACTATCGGTGGAGTTACAGGGGTAATGCTTGGAATCGCAAGTGCGGATTACCAGTATCATAATACAATGTTCCTTGTAGCCCACTTCCATAATGTTATTATTCCTGGTGTTGTCTTTGCAATGATTGCCGGATTAATCTACTGGTGGCCAAAAATGTTCGGCTTTATGCTGAATGAGAAAATTGGTAAATGGGCATTCTGGTTCATCACAGTCGGTTTCTGTTTCTCCTTCTTCCCAATGTATATTACAGGGTTGGATGGTCAAGCACGCCGGATGTACACGTACTCTGAATCAACTGGATTTGGACCATTGAACATGCTATCCTTCTTTGGAGCTGGCTTAATGGCAATCGGCTTTGCAGTTCTTGTTTACAATATCTATTACAGTTTCCGAAAATCACCAAGAAATATTGGAGACGACCCATGGAACGGCGGTCGTTCACTGGAATGGGCTACACATAACCCGGTTCCAGAATATAACTTTGCTGTAACACCGCATGTTATTTCATCTGAAGCACTTTGGGATCAGAAGAAACGTGGTCACCAAATATTTAGGGATAAGATAGAAAAAATCCATATGCCAAACAACACCGGATGGCCAATTATGGTGGCTGGTCTGTTCTTTGTCTTTGGTTTCTCGTTTATCTTTAATATCTGGGCTGGAGTAATTCTTTCGGCTATAGCAATCTTCGGTTTTATGGGTTACCGCTCCTTCGAAAAAGACGATGGACGCTATATTTCCGTAGAAGAAATTAAAGAAACAGAAGATAAATTTGGAGGTGCGAATAAATGAATGTAAATTCCACACAACCTCTTGAATACAGCACCGAACAAAATCGCCTGAATATATTAGGCTTCTGGATTTTCCTTGGGTGCGAAATTATGCTTTTCGCAACATTGTTCACTTCCTATTTTATCTATGAAAATCGTACAGGAAGCGGACCAGCTGGTGCAGAGATCTTTGAAATTACACCGGTTTTAATCGAAACAATCTTGCTATTAACAAGTAGTTTCACCATTGGCCTAGCCGTCAATGCGATGCGCTTAGGTCGTACGAAAGCAATGCTTGGATTCCTTGCTGTAACATTAGTCTTAGGTGCTGGTTTCCTAAGTGTTGAGATATATGAGTTCATTCATTATTATCATGTCGGAGCAACACTACAAACGAGCGCATTTACCGGCATGCTGCTCACGACTCTTGGAACACATGGAGCACACGTAGCGTTCGGTTTATTCTGGGGACTATTCATCTTCCTGCAAATTAAAAAACAGGGATTGACACCTCAAACAGCGAATAAATCATTTATATTCTCGCTATACTGGCATTTCCTTGACGTCATGTGGATCTTCATTTTCAGCTTTATTTACCTGAAAGGAATGATGTAGCATGAGAGAATTATTTCCAATGAAACAAGTCAATGGCTTTATATTTTCATTGCTGCTAACAGTGATCGCACTCAGTGTTTACTTCCTGGATATGTCATTCGAGCTTGGCATTACAATTCTGCTTATCACAGCATTCGTACAAGCCGGCGTACAGCTGATCATATTCATGCATGCAGGTGAAGGTGAAGATAGCAAGACAATCTATACAACCCTGTATTATGGAGTTTTTATTGCACTGGCAACCGTATTTGGTTCCCTGCTTGCAATGGTCTGGGGTTATTTCTAGGAAACATAGAAAAGGTCTGGTTCACTATGATGAACCAGACCTTTTTTTGCATAGATATAGAGTTGACTTGTAAACCAAAAGAGAATGCCCATCCCAGATGAACAGTCTCTTTATCATTATAATAACTGTCTCTTTCGGTTTTTCCCCTCATCAATCGTCTCCTCTGTAGCTACAAGGAAAATCCCCATGATGAAGATAAAGGTTGCACCCATTACAGTACCGATTCCAATGGCGGTTATCTCAGAGGAACCGCTTCCAAAAAACCCATAAAGAAATAGTGCTGTACCGATTGCCAATAATGTTGCACAAATAGAAGAAGTTGCTTTCAATAACTTTGCGTTCATTTCCATCCCAAACATCCCCTTTCTTTACATTATTCAATATGTTCACAAACTTGTCAAATAAATATGTCTATTTAACGAAAATCTATGAATTTAATTGACAAATGCAACAAGGTCCGTAAATGGGTTGGTAACTATTATTTTTATTTCATATATCGATATTTCATCAAGCCATTCAACATATTAATCTCTTGTAATAACTTCGCTCCAACATTCGTTTCTAAAACCTTTTTTCTCTCTAACTCTTCATCTACTAACCGTCTGACCGACAATACATCATTTCCATTTCGTAAAATATCTTCCTTCGAACTAAAATGCTGATGGGCAACCAATTGCATTCCGAACGAGTTATATAATAATGTATATCCAGCAATGCCCGTTGTGGATTGATAGGCTTTAGAAAAACCACCATCAATGACAATCATTTTCCCATTTGCTTTGATCGGATTCTCTCCGTCAATCTCTTTCACTGGTGTATGACCATTGATGATATGGCCCTGATCTGGGTCAAGATCAAACTCTTCTAAAATATTACGGCAAACTTCCTCTTTTTCTCGTAAATAATAATATGGATTCTTTCCCTCTTTATGTGTTTCCTTATCTTTAATAAAATATCTTTCGAATGTCGTCATTTCCCTTTTACCAAAGAGCGAAGAGTATTCTCCAGTCCATAAATACCAGACCATATCTGTCGCAAGATCATCCGTTTCTTCCGGGTTTCTGAATGCTTGACGTAAATAACTTTCGAAAACATCAAATAATTCACGGCCTGCATAGGTTTTATTTTCAATTACCATCTTTTCCATATTTCCTTTTTCATCTACTGGGATACAGCCATGTATTAATAGATTTCCATTATATCTCAAATAGAGCGTACCCTTTTTCATCAAGAAGTCCATATGTCTTGCTAGCTTTTCGGAATGCTGGACAGAAAATAATAGTTTGTCCATCACTTGTTTCTCTTCCTCTAGTAATTGATCGGGTTGTTCTGGATTAACCGTTGCAAAGCAGGTGTTATCTAATTGATATGTTTTGCCTTGAATCGTTATTTCACTATTGTCATAATCTACCTTTTCAAGCAAAAGCCTGCTGGACATATTAAAGTATGGACGTCGCTTGATGATTGGCATTTCCAGTTTAAATTGAATCATCGCGATCGCTTGATGTATTTTTGTGATTTGCAATAGTTCCTGCTCGGATAGCTTGTCAGATGGCCTCTTTGGTCTGAACACTGGATTGTCCCCATAATATTTCTCCGCAAGATTCAGTAATGGTCTGAGATTAATACCATACACATCCTCAATAATATCCAAATTATCATAACGCGCACAAATACGAATAATATTAGCTAGACAAACCTTTGATCCCGAGAAGGCACCAATCCACAATACATCATGATTTCCCCACTGAATATCAACGGAATGATAATTGATAAGCGCTTCCATAATTTTATCTGGTTCTGGTCCCCGGTCGTAAATATCCCCCACTACATGCAGATGGTCAACAACCAATTGTTGTGTCGTATAAGATAGCCCGATGATGAGTTTATCTGCCTGACCAAGGGAAATCACCTTTTGGACAATTGTAGAATAGTAATGCTTTTTGTTTGTGAATTCATTATTTTTATATAATAACTCTTCGATAACATATACAAATTGCTTCGGTAATGCTTTTCGTAATTTGGCCCGTGTATATTTGGATGAGGCATAGGAAATGAGTTGTATCATCTTATCAATGATCGTTTCATACCATTCGTTTAATTCCTCATTATTGTTGAATCTGTCCCGAATTAATTGTAGCTTTTCTTCCGGATAATACACCAATGCCGCGAATTCATTAATTTGTTCTTCCGATAGTTCCTGCTTAAAAATGTCGCGGATTTTCTCCTTTACTTTACCCGAACCATTTCTTAACACATGTTGAAATGCCTGATACTCCCCATGCAAGTCACTAACAAAATGCTCTGTACCTTTGGGCAAATCAAGGATGGCTTCAAGATTAATAATCTCCGTAACTACTTTTTCTTCTGTATCATATTTTTGTGCCAATAAATCTAAGTATTTCTCCTTCATAATTACCCATCCCCTTTTCAATTTTTATGTAAATAAAAGTCTATTGTCTTTACTATACCAAAAAGACTAGCAGAAATGTATCGCTAGTCTCAGAATTCTCAATATTTAATTCAGGACAGAGGGACAGGCACCTTGTCCCAAATTATTTAAAGTTAATTCCATTTCAAGGTCTTTGGATAATGAAGCACTTGGGAACAAAACAGTGGTTGAAATTTAACCATAATCACAAATTGTTTATCTGGGTTTTGTCAAATCATTTACATATAAACTTGGGACAAGGAACCTATCCCCTCTGTCCATCTATTTCCGCTCCAATTTAAAAACTCGAGATGAAAAGTCAGTTGACCAATCTTCACCAGGAAAGAGATCAATCTGTAACCCAGCATGCATAAGCTCGTCACCATAGAAAGTTCCATCTAATCCCTCGATTTGATATTCAAAATCAGCATTCAATCCTTTTAATAATAAGCGTTTTAATCCCGCGTTTGCTAGAGAAAGCACCTGATAGCGACCAACAAGAGCTTCTTCCTGATTTTTAGAAACAACCATCCAACTCGTTACATTTCCATCGTTTTCAAATGGACTTTCTATTCGATAAAATATTCCATTAATTAGTAAATTTCGATTATCCTTATAAAATCCAATTTGTCTTTTTACGATTTCTTTTTCTTGAGCATTCAATGTCGTTATATCCAGCTCATATCCAAAAACACCAAAATAAGCAACATTTGCCCTTGTATCCAGGCTGGATAATCTACCAACTTGATGATTTGGTACGGCTGATACATGCGCGCCAATCGAGCTAATCGGATAGATTAAAGAGGTACCGTATTGAATTTTCAGTCGTTCAACTGCATCTGTGTCATCGCTCGTCCAGACTTGTGGTGTATAATACAGCATTCCAGGGTCAAAACGCCCTCCACCACTTGCACAGGATTCAAATAAAACATCTGGAAATTCAGTTGTTAATCTTTCATATAAGTTATAAACTCCAAGAATATAGCGATGAGCAACTTCTCTTTGCTTGTTTGCAGGTAATTTTAACGAGCCAATTTCAGTCATATAACGATTCATATCCCATTTCACATAGGAGATAGATGCATCAGATAATATTTTTTTCATCATCTCATAAATATGGTTTACCACTTCTTCCCTGGAAAAATCTAAAACATATTGATTTCTGCCGTGTGAACGATTTCTTTCGGCCACATGGATGATCCAGTCGGGATGTGCTTCATATAATTGACTTAATCTGGAGACCATTTCCGGTTCAAACCAAAGCCCAAATTCTAACCCTAGCTCCTTAATCTTTTCTGCAAGACCAGTAATCCCATGAGGCAATTTACGTTTATCTACAAACCAATCTCCGAGGGAAGAAGTATCATCATCTCTTTTTCCGAACCAACCGTCATCGAGAACAAACAATTCTACTCCTATATCCTTTGATTCCTTTGCCATATCCAGTATTTTCTCTTCATCAAAATCAAAATATGTACCTTCCCAATTATTAATCAGAACCGGTCGAACACGGTCCCTCCACTTTCCCCGAGCTAGCCGCTTGCGATATAATTCATGGTAAGTATGGCTCAGCCCATTCAGGCCATCATCAGAATAAACCATGACTACTTCAGGTGTTTGAAAGCTTTCCCCACTCTCCAGCAACCAATTAAAATCAAACGGGTTAATCCCCATGCTTACACGAGCAACATCATAATGGTCCACTTCTACTTGCGCTAGGAAATTCCCACTATACACCAAGCTAAATCCATAAACTTCACCCTGATTTTCTGTAGTAGTCGGACGCTTTAATGCAAGGAATGGGTTTTGATGGGGACTACTTGCTCCTCTCGTACTTGTAATGCTTTGAATTCCCTGTTCCAACTTTCTTGATTTCATATATCTTTCTCTTGCCCATGCACCAGAAAGATGAATCATTTCAAAATCAGCATCAAAGAAATCTACATTTATACTTAAAGCGCGAGTTAGATTAATATCTTCTTTTCCATAGTTCCTAAATTTCACGGCTCGAGTGATTGCATTAAATTTTTCAAAAACGGAATAGGAAAGAACCATTTCCACATCAATCAATGCATCATATAATATAATTTCTAGTGTATCTGCCTCAACTTCACTTTCAACATAGGTTGCTGGCAGTCCATCTAGGCGCTTTTTGCCCCGGTAAATGTCATGACTTTTATATTCAAAGTTGGTTATTCTGCTTCCATTTTCTTGAAGAATCTGAAATGCCGGTTCTCGGTAATCTGTCGTTCCATGAGAAGGATATTCTTGTTTTAAAATCTCCAATGAAAAACGCTCGTCCCCCTCATATACATAACTCGTATTCGACCTCTGTCTTTCCGTCATTAAATGTTGAAAACTTTCACGGTGTTGGACTTTCTTCCCATAATATAAATGACCCAGTTGATTGTTCTTTAGTACAGTAAAGATATAACTGCTATATTGTGTCTGCAAATGAAATTCCTTTGTTGATGCATTATAAATTATCATGTGTCATAACACCTCCGTAAAACTATACTTAACATATTTAAATACTCTTCGAAACGTTCAAATACTCGAGAATCGGATTTACCAGAATCTCGAGTAAATGGAATGCTTTTATTTAACGGATCCTAACATACCTGCTACAAAATATTTTTGCAGGAAGAAGAATATTAATGCCGTTGGTAATGTCGCAATGACAATGGCTAGCATAATAACACCATAATCAGGTGAATAACTCGATCCAAGGTTGGAAATCAGCAATGGTATCGTTTGATTTTCAGGCGATTGCAAAATAACGAGTGGCCATAGATAGTTATTCCAACTACTCATAAATGTAATAATCGCAGCAGCAGCATACGTCGTTTTCATCGTTGGAATGTAAATTCTGAAGAAAAGCCCCAACTCTGAAAGACCATCTATTCTTCCTGCTTCTAATAATGCTCTTGGAAACAATTTTGTATTTTGCCTAAAGAAAAATATTAGAAAAGCAGTTGTAAGCGTAGGTATAATCGCTGCTGGCAAGGTATCAATTCCTATTGCAGGAGCTACTTGAGAAATACTTCCAAACATCCTGAATAAAGGAACCATTAAAACCGCAAAAGGAATCATCATGGAAAGAAGCAAAATATTAAATACAATATCCTTTGCTTTACTTTGATAGATTTCAAACCCATACCCTGCGAGTGATGCGATCACCAATGACAGCACAGTAGTAACAATAGCAATGACTCCCGAATTCAGCATTGCTTGGCCAATATCCACGGTTGCTAATAGACTTTTTATATTTTCAATCAAATGTGCACCCGGGAGAAGACTGCCACGAGTTACATCAATCGACTTATTAGTAGCACTTACTAGCATAAAGAAAAACGGAAAAATAGATATGATAGAAACAATGGTTAAGAACGCATATATAAATCCTTGTTTTAGTTTAATCATTTTTTATCACCTGCTAGTTTAAATTGAATGATAGAGAAGAATACTATCATCGCAACAATTGCGAACGAAACCGCTGCTGCATATCCAAAGTCTGGTGTATATCGAAAAGATAAATTATAGATATATTGAGAAATGGTCAAAGTTGCATTACCCGGTCCACCACTAGTAATATTCATTGGTTCATCAAATAACTGCAACGTACCAATAGTAGAAGTAATGGAAGTAAATAAAATGATTGGTTTTAACATCGGAATGGTAATTTTGGTGAACTGTTGAAAGGCCGATGCTCCATCGATTCTAGCCGCTTCATAGATTGATTCATCTACGTTTTGGAGAGCAGAAAGGTAGAAAATCATATTATAACCTACCCAACGCCAAGTGATAGCTAGTATAATTAATACCTTTGCCCAAAACGGATTTGATAGCCATAAAATGGGATCCGATATGATAGAGAAGTTCATTAGAATCATATTAACAATCCCATCATTGCTAAATAAGTATTTAAAAATAACGGAATAAGCTACGAGAGATGTAACAGCTGGTAAAAATATAGCTGTTCGAAATAATCCTTTGAATTTCAATTTTTTATTATTTAGCATCACTGAGAAAATTAAACCAAGAACAATCATTAATGGTACTTGAATCAAGAAAAAGATAAATGTGTTAAAAACTGCCGTTAGAAAGGTGGAATCGGAAAATAAACGAATATAATTTTCAAATCCTGCAAACTCCAGATTCACACCCGGACCTGATTGAAATGATAATAATAAGGCTTGTAACATAGGATAAAAATAGAAAAGAAAAATCAATATAACGGATATTAGAATGAATATCCAGCCACTGAGGCCTTTTTTAGGCTTGAATTTAGATTTCCCTCTCCTTTGTTTAACACTCTTATTTATATTAGTAGTTTCCATGTGGCTCACTCCTTTATAAAAAACTAAATAAACAACAACAAATCATTTTTGACGGTGTGCAATGAACTCAAGCCAGCTTACTTATCTAATCTGCTTCTCGGCTTGTTCCTGGGCAGTTTCTAGGATCGTATCGAGATCTCCGCCCTGCAGATATTTTTGCATGGCAACAATGATGATGTCTTCAATCGCATACGTATTCATGCCATAATTTACTTCTGGAATCTCTTTTGACCAATTTGTAAAATCTTCATAAATTGCTTGCCCACCAAAATAGTCATCTTTTGCTTTGTATGCTTTCCCTTCTGTTCCAGGGATGTATGTACCTATTGCACCTACTTCAGAAACGAGCTCTTGATAGAAATCAACATTTGAACTGAATGTAGTAGTTAAGAAATCAACAGCTTCTTCCTTGCCTTCAATATTTAGGACATACCAGGAAGCTCCACCAAGGTTGGAAGCATGTACAGATTCCTCCATACCTGGAAGACTCGGTATTGGGGCAACTGCCCAATCACCTGTTTGTGATTCTTCTGCTTTAATGGATGGCGTAATCCAATTACCAATTGGTATAGATGCCACTTTTCCGCTGTTAAGTGCTTGTATTTGTTGGCTCCAATCAGAATGCACATTCATTAAATCTTCATCTACTAGATCTTTATAAACTTTAAAAGCAATCTTTAACGCTTCATTATTAGCTATATTTGTTGTAACACCATCTTCTTCTGTATACCACGTTCCACTAGACTGCATCATGATTCGAAGTATTCCGAGGTCATTATGGTTATTCGTAATCAGTTTCTTACCAGTAGCTTCTTTTACATCCTTACCGATTTCAATGTACTGATTCCAATCAATATTTTGTAAATCTTCGACCGTGTATCCAGCTTGCTCTAATAAATCTGTTCGCACATATAGCCCGGTTGAACCAGTATCAAAAGGAATTGCGTAATTTTTATCTTCAATACTTGTAGCAGCTATCTTATATGGTATGAAATCACTTGTATCAAACTTATCTGTCAGTTCATAAAAGGAACCTGGATAGGCTTCAAGAAAACTTTTTGCGCGATAATCTTCAATCAAAACGATATTGGGTAATCCTTTTGTAGATCCTGAACTTAGAGTCGTATTTAGCTTTTGAATGATATCGTCCTGTGCATTCTCGATAATATTCAGTTTAAAATCAGGGTGTTCCGCTTTATATTCCTCTTCAGCCATTTCCAATGCCTTAATATTAAAACTGGGATCCCAAGCCCAAACAGTTAATTCCTCTAAACCTTTCCCATTGCTTGTAGAACTGCTCGAACATGCTGTTACAAAAAGGATTGCAACGAAGCTAAGTAGCAACAGTGTTTTTCTTCTCATTTCATTCCCTCCTCAGATTTTGATTAATTTATAAACGTAAAATTAAAATTATCAAACATTAATGCGCTTTCATAAAGATTTAAAAATAAATTGTTTTAATTATTTTTGGTGCACCTTCATAACTTAGTAACAATCTCGTATTCTATTAAATTAATTCCGCATAATATAGTTAGTTAATTAATTTAATTAATAGTTATATTATACGTTAATTCTCTACTTGTCAATGACAGATAGCCATCTATTTTCATTGTTTCGACAATTTTTTCTATAGATTCCTACTTCAATCTTAACAAAATATAAAAGTCCCCTGTCAGTAATGAAAAAATGAATATTTAGAAGCAGCACATAAGCAAAAGACCTTCAAGCATGATTTTACACACTTGAAATGTCCGATGCTTATGAACAAAACTTCTTGAACTAAACGTAAGCCTTTGCTTCTTCTAATAGTGAGCCTATGAAGAGATTCAAATTCTACTCATACGTTTATATAACTTATTTGGAGAAAACTCATTTTTCGAGTAGCCCTTGAATGTAGCTGAGAAATAAAAATCATCATTTTTTAATTGATATTTTTCCATTACGCCTTGTCCACAGCTTGCAGAACCTATCCCTTGTTGCTTATGATCCATATTTAATACAATATAATCCTGCTTCACTAAATCATACGTATGACGAGCTTCCTGCAGGTTTTCAGTCGTGTAATGATGCGCACTAAAATTAAAATCATCACCTGCTAAAAACAAGCCCACTCCACTATTATTCGTTAAGGATGCCCACGTAACATCTGTGCGATTTCCATTTTCCTGTGGAACTACATATGGCGTAAACAGTTCGTTAACTGTTTTTGACCAAACACCAAAGCGATTTGCCTGCTTACTGTCGGCGTAGGATTCACCAGGACCACGACCATACCAGTCCACCTGATCAAATTGTTTGGCTAGGTTCATTTGCAAACCGATTCGTGGTAAAGTTTCAGAGGATTCCCCAATCTTTTTACCTGAAACAGCAATCGTAACAGTACCATCATTAAATATTTTGTACGTAATAATTGTATCGAATCCCCAGCTAAATCCAGGAGGTGACACTTTTCCATCAACCGTAACCGTGACAACATCTCTTCCTTTAGAAGATTCATAGTTTATATCTTTTATTCGTTGCTGCATCATATGAATTCCTTGCTCTTTCCAATTCTTTTCCTCTACAGGTGAACTGAATTCTTCAGAACCTAACTGATCATTATCCGTTGTCGCACGCCAAAAGTTTAGGGTAGGACCTTTTTCCATTATCTCTTCTCCATTATATTTCCAAGAATCGATAACACCGGAAATTTTATTAAACATCATTTGGAACGTATCACCGGTAACCATTAAGTATTGATTGTCTTGTGATTTCACAACTAGAGGCCCGTTGATAGTTGCTGGAGAAGCAGACTCTACCTTGTCACTTTGCACAACTGGCAATAGGAACTGTTCCCAAGCAACTTCGTGTCCTGCTTTTGCCCATTTCGTATCTTCATTCTGATAGAGTTGAATCGTTAGCCAATAATCCGTTTTATCCTTCATGAATGGTGGAACTGTGAATGGAATTTCTACTTCTTTTGCTTCACCAGCTTTAATATCGGTAATATCCAGTGATCCAGAGTCGATAATTTCCCCATCTGCTACAAGGGACCAAGAACTTGATAAATGACTTAAATTACGAAAATCGTATTGATTTGTAATTCGAATCGTTCCATTTTTTAAATCTACATCTGTCATCTTAACTGGCTCAATGACTTTCTTATATTCTAATAATGCAGGTGATGGCGTACGATCAGGCATTACCATTCCATCAATAACGAAATTGGAGTCGTGGGGTATTTCGCTAAAGTCGCCTCCATAGGCAAAATAGTCCTCCCCATCCGACGTTGTTTGACGGATTCCATGATCCATCCATTCCCAAACGAAACCGCCTTGCAACCGTTTGTGTTTGTAAAAAGTTTCGAAATACTCCTTAAACCCGCCAGGTCCATTTCCCATCGCATGGGCAAATTCACAAAGGATATGCGGTTGTTTTAAATCTTTTCTTGCGCCTAATCGTTCCATGATTTCTACGGAAGTATACATTGTCGAGAACATGTCCGCAGCATTGTTTAACACTTCCGGATTATGATTTGATTCCTCCATAATAAAGCGGGTTTCCCCTTCATAATGGATTAATCTTGTTGGATCATATTGTTTCGCCCACTTAGCCATATCCAAATGATTCTGACCAAACCCTGATTCATTTCCTAAAGACCAGATAATGATAGAAGGATGGTTCTTGTCTCTTTCTACCATTCGTTTCATACGATCGATATATGCATCCTTCCAATCTGGATCTTCACTCAATTGATGTGGATCACCAATACGTGTGAATCCATGACATTCAATATCTGTTTCATCAATCACATATAATCCATATTCGTTACAAAGATCGTAAAACCGTGGATCATCTGGATAATGCGCCGTACGAACTGCATTAATATTATGCTGCTTCATTAATTGAATATCTTTTTCCATCCAATCGATTGGTACCGCTCTTCCTAAATCCGGATGATGTTCGTGACGGTTGACCCCTTTAAACATAATCGGTACACCATTTATCTGAATGAGGCCATCTTTCAATTCAACTTGTCTGAATCCCATCTTCGAAGGGATGGCTTCCACTATTTCACCAGTTTCATCCTTCAATGTAATGAGTAAGTGATAGAGATAAGGGGTTTCAGCTGTCCATTTAAGGGGAGAAGTTATATCCATGCTTATGGATTGCTCATGATCTTTCTCACCATTAAAAGTTAATTCTTGCTTTGCAGTCTTCACTTCTTTATATCGATTATCCAGCAACTGATATTCGAGACTATATCTTTCACTAGTATTTCCACGCGTCTTAATCAGGGACTGTACATTTAAAACAGCATGATCATAGTTTTCATCAAGCATTGTTTTTACGAAAAAGTCATTGACATGGACTTGTGGCTTTGTGATTACGTAAACATCTCTGAACATCCCGCTCAACCACCACATATCCTGATCCTCGATATAACTCCCAACAGACCATTGATATACACGTACTGCGATTGTATTTTTCCCCTCTGTTACATAAGAAGTGATATCAAATTCAGATGCTAATCGACTTCCAGTGCTGTAGCCAACGAATTCGCCATTCATCCATATATGAAAAGCACTATCTACCCCTTCAAAACGTAAAATGATAGATTCATCAAGCATCTCTTTTGCTATGTTAAAATCTCTTCGGTATGACCCGGTTGGATTCTCAGAAGGAATATGAGGAGGATCCACAGGGAATGGATATTGAACATTCGTATAATGTGGTTTTCCATACCCGTTCATTTGCCAATTGGATGGTACCTGCAAATCTTCCCACTCACTTACATCAAATTCTTTTTTATAAAATTCTTCATTTGCTAATTCAGGTGCTTCAGCATAGTTAAATTTCCATTGTCCATTTAATAATAAGAAACCATTTGCAAATCCTCGTTCATAACTTAGAGCCTCAGCTCGGTTCTTATAGGACATAAAATAAGATCGTTCTTTAAGGCGGTTTTTCTCTAAGACTGACAATAATTCATAATCTTTATTAGACAATATAGGATCCTCCCAATTAATTATTTTTCCTCTTAAACGCTTTCAAATAGGGCAAATATATAAATTAAAATCTCATTCCCGCTATTTACTCCTGTTGCATATCTTTTAAAAAAATAGTAGACTAAACTTAATTAATTAACTTAATTAATATAATACCTAATTAACTCCGTTTTAGCAACAGTAATTAATTATCAAATTCGAATAAGGAGGTTATGATGATGATTTCACTAAATTTAATTCAAGAATTCC
Organism: Oceanobacillus rekensis; assembly: GCF_002153375.1. GTDB lineage: Bacteria > Bacillota > Bacilli > Bacillales > Amphibacillaceae > Oceanobacillus > Oceanobacillus rekensis. The sequence goes on along the minus strand of NZ_MTBQ01000005.1, from coordinate 192,624 downwards.
AAAGAATCTTCAACACGACCCAAACACCAAGGACCTTCTTTGCGCCAGGGAGAATTAACCTAATCGGCGAACATACAGACTATAATGGAGGCCATGTTTTCCCTGCTTCCATTTCTTACGGTACATACGCCCTAGGAATAAAACGAGATGACCAAAAGCTGCGACTCCACTCTATCAATTTCCAAAATCAAGGAATCATAGAATGTAACCTAGCTGATTTATCCTACAATAAAGCAGACAATTGGTCGAACTACCCTAAGGGAATGCTACTCTACTTAAAAAACGCTGAATATGAAATTACCCATGGTGCTGACATTTTATTTTATGGAAACATTCCAAATGGAGCTGGTCTATCTTCTTCTGCCTCGATTGAAATGGCAACTGGTGTGCTTTTGGAAGGACTGTACAATTTAAGCATTGATCGTATGAAGTTGATTCAGCTCGGTCAAAGGATTGAAAACGAATACATCGGTGTTAATAGTGGAATCATGGATCAATTTGCAATCGCAATGGGCAAAAGAGATCACGCGATTCTATTAAACTGTCAAACATTGGAATACGAGTATGCACCACTGGAACTAAAGGAACACGCTGTGGTGATTATTAATACGAACAAACAGCGTACATTAGCAGGATCTAATTATAATGAACGGCGTGCCCAATGTGAGCTTGCACTTCTAGAATTGCAAAAGGAATGTAAAATCGAAAGTCTTGGTGAATTAACGATAGAAGACTTTGAGAAGTATAAACATCTTATTTCGGATAACATCAATCAGAAACGTGCCAAACATGTCGTCTATGAAAACGCTCGAACACTCGAGGCTCTAAATAAACTGCAACAATCAGATCTTCAGGCTTTTGGGAAATTGATGAATGAATCTCATATTTCACTAAAGAGTAATTATGAAGTTACCGGTTTTGAACTCGATACTGTTGTGCAAGCTGCCTGGGAACAAAAAGGAGTGCTAGGCGCACGGATGACCGGTGCAGGGTTCGGAGGCTGTGCGATTGCAATCGTTGGAAAAGATAAGATGGAGGAATTTAAGAACAATGTCAATGCAATCTATCGCGATAAAGTCGGGTACGATGCAACTTTCTACATGGCTGCAATTGGAGATGGAGCAAAGGAAATTTTAGAGGGGGCAGTGCAATGAGTATTTTAGTTCTAGGTGGAGCGGGTTACATTGGATCACATGCCGTATACCAGTTAATGGATCAGGGGAAAGATGTCGTAGTTGTCGATAACCTTGAGACCGGCCATAGAGAATCCATACATCCAGAAGCAGTGTTTTACCAAGGGGATATTCGAAATAAGGAATTCCTCCGCACAGTATTTGAAAAAGAATCGATAGCAGCGGTTATTCATTTTGCTGCAAACTCTCTTGTTGGAGAATCAATGGATAAACCTCTCCAATACTTTGATAATAATGTTTATGGAACACAGGTTTTGCTGCAAGTAATGGTTGAACATCATGTGAAATGTATTGTGTTCTCATCGTCTGCCGCAACATATGGAGAGCCGGAGTCTGTTCCAATCACAGAAAACCTGCCAACCAATCCAACCAGCGCCTATGGCGAAACAAAGCTAACGATGGAAAAACTGATGAAATGGACCGCACAAGCTCATGATGTGAGGTTTGTATCATTACGCTATTTCAATGTTGCCGGCGCAAGAGAAACTGCTGAAATCGGTGAGGATCATCGGCCAGAGTCTCATTTAGTTCCAATTATATTACAAACAGCACTTGGTCAGCGTCCCCATATCACTATTTTTGGCGAAGATTATGACACACCAGACGGCACATGCATTCGTGATTATGTCCATGTGGAAGATCTTATTAGCGCACATATCCTGGCACTTGATTATTTATTAGAAAATGGTAAAAGTGATATTTTCAACCTGGGAAGCAGTCAAGGATTTTCTGTAAAAGAAATGATTGCGGCCGCTAGAACCGTAACTGGCAAAGAAATTCCCGTAACAATCGGAGATCGACGTGCAGGCGATCCTAGTATCTTAATTGCAAGCTCAGAAAAGGCAAAACAAGTACTGGGATGGAAACCAGAACGTACTTCCATTGATCAAATCATACAGGATGCTTGGAGATGGCATGTAGCTCATCCAAGTGGTTACGGGAAGGTTGTGAAAAAGTGATTTACGAAAACATTGCCGGGCTAATCCAACAAGGAATAGAAGTAAAACTGATTGAGCCAAAAGATACCATTTATGTTCAAAATCAAGTTATGAATCTATTACATTTGGAGTCATTTCCGGATAACGTTGATTCTAGTACAGCTGACTCTATTCCGAATATACTTGAAAAAATCATCGACTATGCCATTGCTTATCATGTCATTGATGATGTTTTCGATGATAAAGAAATTCTATCAGCAAATATAATGAATTGCTTCGTTGCAAGGCCATCGGTTGTAGAAGCTACGTTTAACAAGAAATATAAACAATCGCCCGTTGCAGCAACAGACTATTTTTATAATCTCAGTAAAAACAGTAACTATATTCAATTGAATCGAATCAGGAAAAATATTTCTTTCAAAGCAGATACTGCATATGGCCAAATGGATATTACCATTAATCTATCAAAGCCAGAAAAGGACCCAGAACAAATTAAGCGGGAACGAGAAATGAAGCAAACGGGAAACTACCCTAACTGTTTGTTATGCATTGAAAATGAAGGCTATGCAGGCCGAACCGGTTACCCGGCAAGATCTAATCACCGCATTATTAAGGTTCCACTCTTAGATGAAAACTGGTACCTTCAATATTCACCATACGTCTATTACAATGAGCACAGTATTTTGCTGGCAGAAAACCATCGTAATATGAAAATTGATAAACACACATTTGCAAGACTACTAACTTTCACAGAGAAATTCCCGCACTATATGATTGGATCAAATGCAGACCTACCGATTGTTGGCGGCTCGATATTAAGCCACGATCATTATCAGGCAGGGAGATATGAATTTGCGATGGCAAATGCCGAGCAAGCATTTTCATTTTCATTAAGCAGTTACCCTGAAATTGATGCAACTGTATTAAAATGGCCACTTTCCGTTATCCGTCTAAAAGGGAATACAATCGATTCAATCACTACTGCTGCAGATCATATTTTACAAACTTGGAAACGTTATTCAGATGAACACTCAAACATCATTGCCTTTACTGATCAAACACCGCATAACACAATCACGCCAATTGCCAGAAACCGTGATGGTGTCTTTGAGTTAGATCTCGTATTGCGGAATAATCGTACATCAGAGGAGCATCCACAAGGAATCTTCCATCCACATGAGGATGTACATCATATAAAAAAGGAAAATATCGGGTTGATTGAGGTAATGGGACTCGCTGTGTTGCCCCCTAGACTGAAAGATGAACTAGCAGATATTAAAAAGTACTTAATGGATGACCCCAGTGCTATAGAAACACATCATCTAGCGTGGGCAGAGTGGATGAAACAAAAATATGGAACGGTTACAGACCCAAAACAAGTGGATACGATTTTACAGGAAGAGCTTGGGAAAAAGTTCGTAAAAGTACTTGAAGATGCTGGCGTATTTAAAGAGCGGGCTGCTTTTGAACGGTTTATTGAGAAAATAAATAAGTAGGTGCGGATGATGAAGATAAAGGAAAAAGATATTTCAGGGAAATGGAATGAATACATGCTGACGAATGACCAAGGTATGGCTGTTAGTATTCTTAATTACGGTGGGATCATTACAAAAATAATGGTCCCCGATCGAAACGGAAATTTGGAAAACGTTGTAATTGGCTACAAAAATTATCAAAATTATGAGCAGAACCCCAATTATTTTGGTGCCTTAATTGGACGTGTTGCCGGGAGAATTGCGGGCGCTTCATTTGTACTTGATGGCGAGGCGTATCATTTGGAAACGAATGACGGTAGGAATCATCTACACGGAGGATCGCACGGGTTTCATCAAGTTATCTGGCATACGGCGCCATTCCAAACGGAAGATACCGTTGGATTGAAGCTCACCCACCAAAGCGCAGATGGCGAAGGAAATTATCCAGGAAACGTAAAAGTTACAGTTACGTACACGCTTAATAATTATAATCAGCTCACCATTGATTACGCTGCAAGTACCGATAAAGCAACGCCACTTACCTTGACAAATCATTCGTATTTTAATTTAAGCGGTAATTTAAAAAATACGATAGAGGAGCATCATCTAGCAATCGATAGCAGGAAATTCGTCGAGCTTGATCAAGAGCTAATTCCAACTGGCAGATTAGTAGACAGCACTGGGACTCTATTTGATTTTCGTGATGGTCGTGTACTTGGTGAAGGGTTACAGCGCCACTCCGAAAAGAATCATGTCGTACTGGGGGGTTATGATCACTATTTTATTTTTGACCATAAAAAAGAAAACAGTGTATTACTAAGGGATACGGAGAATGGCCGCAGATTGACCGTGAAAACGAATCAACCTGGAATGATTATGTATACGGCAAATGATTTAGAAGAAGGAATCCCATTGACGGAAGGAATATCTAGAAAACATCTCGGTGTCTGTTTTGAAACCCAAGGATCCCCAGCATCACTACATCATGATGGATTATCTAGTATTATATTAAAACCCGAAGAAGACTATAGCAAGCAAACGTTGTTTTCGTTTGATGTAGAAGAATAGTCTTAAAAAAACAAAGCTGAACACATCATAATCGTGTTCAGCTTTTCTAATGAAGAGGTGCTCTGGCACTTTTTAAACATCATCAAATAACTCTACTAATAATAGTGAGACCGCACCTAATAGGGTTGCATCATCACCAAGGGTCGAAACCGCTACTTCTGTCTCTTTTGCTTGAGGTGTAAGTGCTCGCTCCTGTATTGTTTGTTTAATGACAGGTAAAATGAACTTCTCACTTTTCAACACCCCACCACCCAATACTATTTTGCTTGGGTTAATTAAATGTATTAAATTTGTTAACCCGATACCGATAACCATCCCTGTCTCCTGCAAAATATCAATACAAACCTTATCCCCATTTTGGGCGTATTCATACACTTTCTTTCCTGTTAATGCTCGAGAGATTGCTTCATCCTCGATTTTTTTACTGGCTTGCTTGGCAATTGCATCTCCACTTACGAAGGTTTGTAAGCAACCTCGATTTCCACACTCACAAATTCCACCATTGATATCAATTGTCATATGTCCTATCTCACCAGCGATATCCTGTGCACCATGATACAGCTTCCCACTGATGACCATACCAGAACCGACACCACGTCCAATATTGACAGCAACCATACTATCTAAATCCCCATGACCGCCAAACCAAGACTCTCCCAGTGCCATTGCTCGAGCATCATTTTCAACCTTTATCGTGAGGTTAAATTCCTGCTCCAGTTCTGCTTTGATGGGAATGTTTTTTAAGTTTAGGTTTGGTGCAATAAGAGATGTACCTGAATCGACATCCACCACACCATGCATGGCCACACCAACCCCAATAATCTTGTCTTGGTTTGTTGCAGAAAACTGTAATAATCTATATATATTTTCTTTTAAAATCGTAATAAACTCATCATTTGAAATTGAATTTTTAAGCTTACTGGATGTTCTTTCATAGATTTCACCCGATAAATCAGCAAGAATACATTCCACTGTTTCCGGCCCTGCATCTACTCCAATAACATAAAAAGCATTACTATTGATAAGCAGCATTGTCGGTTTTCGTCCACCCTTAGATACACCAAGTTCACTTTCTCTTACAAGTCCCTGATTAATTAGCTCCTTAACGATACTGCTGACAGTTGGAGGGGTCAGCTTTGTATCCTTTGCAATTTGAGCTCGGGAAATCGGTTCTGAAGTTCGAATCTTATTTAAAACATTTGTTTTATTTACTGATTTCATTAATTGAAATGAGCCACGTTGCATGATATTCCTCCGCCTTCACTTTAATTCGTTACACTTAGTATAACATAATTAGTTAAATTAACTAAGTAGGGACGCGGGGGACAGGCACCGCGTCCCAAAAAAATCAAAACAATTGGCTTAGTGGGTCTGCCCCTCTAAATCATATCAGGTAGTAAGGAAAGAAACCCTCCGCCAATTAACCAGTTGAATAACACTCTTTAGATATTCCTGATAGATAGAGATTATGTAAGTAATTATAAGGAAATAATATAATATTCATTTTTGTATTTCTTAAGTAAAAAAAGACCAAGTGTATCTAACACTTAGTCTTTTTCATGAAGCTATTTTGGGACATGGTGCCTGTCCCTATGTCCTTCCCCCACGCGTCCCTCTTCCGTCATCTAAAGCCTTCCACTACTATTCAATAATAAATTCATTAATTAAATCATACGTTTTTAATAACAGTTCATTCATATTCTTGTCCTTCATAAATTTTAATTCGATCGTTAAGCCACCAGACAGCGTCAGTTTAATCTCTGAATCTAAATCCAGTCTTCCTGCCGTCTCAATTGAGTAGGTAACGATACTTTTAAAAGGTATGGAATAATACTCTACCTTCTTGCCTGTAATCCCCTGTTTATCCGCAATTAAAATTCTTTTATCCGTAAAAACCGCTATGTCCCGCAGTGTTTTTATACAAAATTCCACAGATTCTTTTTCCGATATAAATTTTTCCACCGAATCTGATAGGGGGACTTCATTGTAAAAATTAAATACCTTGTTTGGACTAATATTTGCCATTCAATCACTCCCTTATTATTTATTAGCATGAAAAATAACTCGAATTTTGTTTTTAGCCACTTCCATTTTACCAAATATCGGGAAAGATGGAGGTCTGTCCTCTCATTCTAAATCCAAGGATGTATTTCGGAACGCGTGCCTGTCCCCGTGTCCCTCATAAGTTTAGGGTTTTTGTGTAGCATAGGATAGTTAATTTCTACCATTAATTCCCAAAAAAATGTTATGATAATTGAAACGAAATAGAAAGGTGGCTAGCAAAAATTTAGCGTTGCAAAAGATATTTTGAAAGAAGCATTTATACATATTCATATTTAAGGGAGGGACTTGCATGTTTAAAGAATTTGTCAGTTTTGATAAAATGTTAACACCCACGCTCATTAAAGTTTTATTTTGGATAGGTGTTGCATTTTCCGTGTTATCAGGATTAATTATCATGCTTGACGGTGGATTTGCCGTAATCTTAGGACTCATTACTATTATTGTTGGACCGCTAATTACACGTGTTTATTGTGAACTATTAATTATATTCTTCAAAATTCATGAATCATTGACCGATTTAAATAAAAAAGTGGATAACTTGAAACAATAATAGAGGGACAAGGGCACCTGTCCCGAGACATGCCGGGCATAAAAAAAAGACCAAGTGTATCTAACACTCAGTCTCTAAACCATAAAAATATTCTGGGACGCGGTTGATGTGACCCCCAAAAGTTAGAGTTTATATTAAGCAGCTAATTGGCTGGTGTGAATGCGGTATTGAACCGGGCTCATTCCCGCCAATTTTTGCTTGATACGTTTGTTATTAAAATAATCTATATATCTCTCAATCTTGTTTTTTAATACTTCAAAAGAACACAAGGCCTCTCCATGATACATCTCCTGTTTTAGTAAACCAAAAAAGTTCTCGATTGGTGAATTATCTAAACAGTTTCCTTTTCTGGACATACTTTGAAAAACTCTATTTTTTTTAAGTGTTTTTACCCACTTTTTATGTTGATAATGCCATCCTTGATCCGAATGAATCGTTGTTCTGTACGTTGAGTCTTTTACTATTTCTATAGCTTCCTTTAAGGGTTCCATCACAAGTTCTAAATTTGGACGTTTACTTATCCCAAACGAAAGAATTTCACCATTAAACATATCCATAATTGGATTTAAATATAACTTTGCTCCCCCAGCACACTTAAATTCTGTGATATCTGTTGTTAATTTTTGATAGGAAACATTTGTATAAAATCGGCGATTAATAAGGTTTTTTGTAACCTTTCCAACGGTACCTTTGTAAGAATTATACTTGCGTGTTTTTCTCCAGAACTTATTGCCTTGGAGTCCTAATTTCTTCATGATTCGTTGAACCTTCTTATGATTCACTTTATATTTTTTGTTTCTCAAGGCTAGGTAAATACGACGGTAACCATAATTTCTATCGTTTTCATCATAAATTGATTGGATAAGTTCTTCTAGTACCTGATCTGGGTTTTCCTTCTTCATCATTTTTATATGATAATGGTAAGAGGATTCAGGAATACCGACTACGTGTAAAACATCTTTTAATCGGAATTTTTCTTTGAGTTCGAGTGATAACGCTGCCTGTGCTTTTCGAGATAACCTTCCGGATCCATCTGAAAAGCTCGCAACTTTTTTAAGTATTCTACCTCTAAACGAAGAAGCTCGTTTTCTCTTTCTAATTTTTGTTTGTCTGTCATGTTTTTTCCTTCTATTTGCTTGTTTTTTCTATTCTTAGATGTATCAGACATGGGAGACCGTCCTTTCGATCTGTCCAGGGCTTCAGCACCACCCTCACGAAAAGCTTTCTTCCATGAAGCTATCAGCGTGGGGTGTTTCAGCCCAAAATGAAGGGCTGCTTCCGTCTCTGAAGAACCTGTTCTCTTTATAAAGCTTAATACATCCAGCTTAAAATGAACAGAATAAGTTTCTTTATTTTTCTTACTTATTATTCCTTCCTCACCAAACTTCTCATATAATTTTACCCATCTTTCAACTTGGGATTTTGACTGTATACCATGTTTCTTGGCTACACGTCTAAATCCTAGATATCCTTCTTGGTAATCTCTTACTACCTTTAGCTTTAAACTATCACTATATTTTTTGACCACAATAAACACCCCAAAAGTTAGATTCTAACTCCAACTTTTGGGGTGCACCACAGGTGCCTGTCCCCTTGTCCCTACCTTAGTATTGCGTCATCAACTAGTTGTTCAATCGTTTCAGTTGTGTATCCGAGTTCTGTTAAGACTTCTTTGTTATGCTGTCCGAGAAGTGGTGCAGGCTTTGCTAGTCTTCCAGGTGTTTCGGAAAATTTAGCAGGGAATCCGAGCGTCTTCATGGAACCGCCAACGGGATGTTCGTAATCTAAGATCATGTTACGCGATTTAATCTGTTCGTTATTTAACGTTTGATCATAGGATAAGATTGGACCAGATGGAATACCGTGTGTATCTAATAGGTCAAGCCAGTAATTACTTGATTCGATTGTCAGTACTTGCTCCATTTCTGCTTCAAGCTCTGCCACGTTTTTTGCCCGTATGCTGTTTGTTAAAAAGCGTTGCTCCTGGATCCATTCCGGCTTCTTAAGAACATAGCGACATAAATTTTCCCATAGCTTCTGGTTCCCTGCTCCGATTAGGATAAAGCCATCTTTCGTTTTAAAACCTTGATATGGCGCAGAGACCCGGTGTGCCGTTCCGTTACGACTTGCAACTTCACCTTCACCGAAGTATGCAGCGGCCTCCCAAACTGTCCATGCTAGCCCAGAGTCGACGAGTGAAATGTCAATGTATTGCCCTTTTCCACCTTTAAGGCGATGGATGTAGGCAGTGAGTATCGATTGAATGGCGGTTTCTGCTGCAGCAATATCATGAATAGCAATTCCAACTTTGGCAGGTTTACCTTCTTTATCACCAGTCATATCGATCATACCAGAAAGGCCTTGAGCCATAATATCAAATCCGCCCTTTTTATGATATGGTCCGGTTTGGCCGTAGCCAGAGATGGAACAATAGATAAGGTTAGGATTGATTTCTTTTAACGTGTCATAATCAATGCCAAGCTTTTTCGTTGTACCTGGTCGATAGTTTTCTACAAAGACATCGGCATCTTTGATGAGGTCATATAAAACATTTAAACCTGCTTCATTTTTCAAATTGAGACACATGCCTCTTTTATTTCGGTTAACCATCATGTACATATAGCTTTCTTCATCGATATATGGCCCCATTGACCTTGTGTCATCGCCGATTGGATATTTCTCTATTTTAATAACATCTGCACCCATATCACCTAAGACCATTGTGCAGTATGGTCCTGCTAAAACCTGAGATAAATCAACTACTTTCATGCCTTTTAATGCCTGTTCCATGATGTACACTCCTTAACTAAATTTTGTCAAATACCTGTTGTGTAAAATTATTGCTTTACCACTTGTATATTTCGAGCTGCCTTCACACTGGATGCACCAGAAAGTGCGAGGGAAATCTTTGTTTCTTGAATAAAATTTGATAGTACTTTTTCTACACCAGTTTGTCCATCAATTGCTAGCCCATATACATATGGTCTTCCATATAATACAGCATCTGCACCTAAGGCGAGTGCTTTCACGACATCTGCTCCGCGGCGAATTCCGCTATCAAGCAAGACAGGAATTGCTCCGCCAACTTCTTCTGCAATGCTTGAGAGCGCATCAATACTGGAAATAACCCCATCCAGCTGACGACCACCATGATTGGAAACGATAATTCCATCGACACCACTTTCCATTGCAACTCTAGCATCTGCTGGATGTAAGACTCCCTTTAATAAAATTGGTAGGGATGTTCGCTTTTTCAGCTCAGCTACATGCTTCCAATTAAGCGTGGGATGGTAAATATTTTGCAATATCTCTTGAATAACCGACTCATGATCATCATGTGCTAGGGTAGATAAAAAGACATTATCCGTAATATAATTTGCCTTTCCATAACCTTCTCTTAGCGGGGAGAAGCGATTTCGCATATCTTCTTCTCGCCAACCAAACATAAAAGTATCTATCGTTAAGACAATCGCTTCATAACCTGCTTCTTCCGCTCTTTTTACCATACTGTACGATATGTTTTCATTATTGGACCAGTAGAGTTGAAACCACTTTGGACTTTTGCCAGAAGCTGCAGCTACTTCCTCGATGGAGTAGCTGGACACCGTGCTTTGAATAAATGGCACATCGTATGTTGCAGCTGCCTTTGAGACAGCAATTTCAGCATCCTCGTGCGTGATTTTCAGCATTCCAACAGGCGCGAGTAGAAACGGATGTGCATATGTATGGCCAAATAATTCTATGCTTGTATCCGCAACAGACACATCGTTTAAATATTTTGGAACGATAGCGTATTTTTCAAAAGAAGTGATGTTCTTTCTTAATGTTTCCTCACCACCAGCTCCCGAACGGGTATAACCGAATGCTTCAGTAGATATCTTTTCTTTGGCTGCTGCTTCTAATTCCTCTGCACTAAAAGGGAATGACTCAGATGAAACGAGACGATCGATAAATGAATCACTTTTCTTTATTGATGTCATCACGGTTCACCCCTTTATAAGAATTTCGGCTTTCTTTTCTCTATGAAAGCTTGGATACCTTCCATATAATCGTCAGAGCTATATGATTCCAGAATGACGTTTGAAATAGCATCGGTTTCTTCATTATCTCCATCGACAATCGATTGAATGACTTGTTTAATCCCGGAGTTAGCTACCGGAGATTTCTTAAGTATACGCTGAGCCAATGTGTTTACTTCCCCCTCAATTTCCTCCGGTGTACATACATAATCAATTAAGCCAATGTCTTGCCCTTCTTCTGCGGTAATTAGCTTTGCTGTATATAGTAATTCCTTTGCCTTAGAAGCTCCGATTAAGTTATATAGTCGTTTCGTACTTGATAGATTATAAACAATGCCGATGTTTGCAGAAGTGATACCTAATTTACTACCTGTCGTAGCAAATCGAAAGTCACAAGAATTTGCTAGCTCAAGGCCACCACCGATTGCCAGTGTTTGGATCATCGCAATGGTCGGACGAGGAAAACGGTATAGCTTTTCGATTGCTCCGAGTGCAAAATCGTTATAAGCTTTTGCCTTTTCTGCATGTAATCGCACTTCGAGAAACTCCGTTATGTCTGCCCCTGCAGAGAAAGAAGTTTCATCTACACCACGAACAATAAGGAGCTTGATAGAGTTATCCTTTTTGAGTTCATCCAGTAATTCTTCTAATCTTTGAAACATAGCAAGTGAGAAACAGTTCTTTTTTTCAGGACGGTTAATGATGATGGATGCAATCGCACCATCCCGTTCAATATAAAGTTGTTTAGACATATGTTTTAATACCTCCAATTAAAGGTTGTTCAAAAGGGCCGGTGAAAAAGACTGATGCAGTCCTTTTCATCCGCCTTTTTGAATATAGATTATTAATCCTTTTTTAAACGTGCAGCGAGTCTGTTGCCAAGGGATTGAATTCCTTGAACGAGTACAATTAGAATAAATACAGTAGCGTACATAACATCCACTTCATATCGTAAATGTCCGAAACGATATGCAAGATCTCCGAGTCCACCTGCTCCAACGAGGCCTGCCATTGCAGTAGCACCGATTAGGCTGACAGTTGCAATGGTTAAACCTAAAATAATGGATGGACGTGCCTCTCTAAGCATCACATTCCAAATAATTTGTCTTGTTTTAATCCCCATTGCTTTATAAGCTTCAATTACTCCACTATCCACCTCTAGTAAGGAGGTTTCTAGTAATCTAGCAATATATGGTGCTGTATAAATAACGAGTGGAACGATAACGCCCTGGACTCCAATCGTTGTTCCAACTAAAAACTTGGTGAATGGTAAAATAAAGAACAATAGAATAATAAATGGAATCGAGCGGACAATATTTATGAATAAATTGAGCAGCTGGTAGACCACTTTATTTGCCATCGCTTGACCGGGGCGTGTAAGGACGATGAGAATTCCTAATGGGACACCAATTAATATCGCGAAAAACAGTGAAATAATTACCATCTGGAATGTTTCGATGACGGATTGTCCGATAATAGGTAACCAATCTTGAATAAATGCTTCCATTTTACTCACCCTCCACTTCTACTGTTGTCACACCTTGATTGTTCAGGAATTGTAAGGACGCATTAATTTGTTCTGCTTCACCAACGAGGTGAATGACTAAGTTTCCAACGATGCCATTTTTCAACTCCATAATATTTGCAGTTAGAATATTTGGTTCTACGCCAAATTTCTGACTTACTTGAGCAAGCAATGGTTGGCCTGTGTTTTCGCCAATAAATGTAAGTCTTGTTACCGTACCATTGAGCTTTAATTGGGAAATCAGTGATGCTGATAATTTACGTTGGGAAATGGTATCTAAAAATTTCTTCGTCGTTTGTTTACGAGGATTTGTGAACAATTCTATACTTGAGCTTTCTTCGATGATTTCACCATTTTCAAGCACGTACACGTAATCACAAATTTTCTGTATAACATTCATTTCATGAGTAATAAGTAAAATTGTTATCCCGAGCTCTTCATTAATTTTCAAGAGTAGGTCGAGGATTGAATTTGTTGTTTCCGGATCGAGCGCACTTGTTGCTTCGTCGCTTAGCAGAATCTCTGGTTCTTGCGATAATGCTCTAGCAATTGCTACCCGTTGCTTTTGCCCACCAGATAGTTCGGAGGGATAGCTTTTTTGCTTTTCGAATAAATCAACAATCTTTAGATACTTTTCAACACGTTTTTTCACTTCATGTTTATCATAACCGAGAAGCTTTAACGGAGTTGCAATATTGTCATAAACGGTTGCCGTTTTCATTAGGTTAAAGTGTTGAAAAATCATGCCCATCTTTTGTCGGGTCTGGCGTAGCTTTTCTGGTGTTAGTGATGTCAATTCAGTTCCCTTAATCGACACGCTTCCACTTGTCGGTTTTTCTAGTAAATTGACAAGTCTAATTAATGTACTTTTCCCTGCACCACTATAGCCAATAACACCGTGGATTTCTCCCTTTTTCACATGAAGGTTAACATTATTTACAGCTGTTACATTCCCATTCTTAGATGGGAATGTTTTCGTGATGCCTTCTAATTTGATCATTTAACCTACATTCCTTCCTGAAAAAGAATGTTGCTCCAATTGTCGCAACATTCTTTGTTTACTTATTCATCCCAGCTTGGTATAACAGAACCTTGAAACTCTTCTTCAATAAATGCTTTTACTTTATCGGATTGATATGCTTGAACGAATTTTTCAACGACGGGGTCATTTTCATTTTCAGCACGTACGACGATAAAGTTTACATATGGAGAGTTGGTTGATTCTAATAAAATAGAATCCTCTTTCGGGTTAATTCCCGCTCCTAAAGCAAAATTCGTATTAATTGCTGCTGCGTCAACTTCACTAAGTTGATGTGGAATTTGTGCAGCATCTAGTTCAATAAATTCTAAGTTCTTCGGATTATCTACAACATCATAGATGGAAGCAGTCTCTTCCTTGCCTTCTTCCAATGTAATCATACCTGCTTCTTCTAAAATAAATAGTGCGCGTCCACCGTTTGTTGGATCATTTGGCAGACCGAAAGTTGCTCCATCAGGTAGATCGTCTATGCTTTCGTATGTTTCTGAATAAACACCCATTGGGTTAAGAATCGTATTACCAACAGGAACTAAATCTGTACCATGGTCTTCATTAAATTGATCTAAGAATGGTCCATGCTGATAGCTGTTTAAATCCAAATCTCCCTCAGATAAAGCAGTATTTGGTAAGACATAGTCAGAGAATACTTTTACCTCAACTTCAAGCCCGTTTTCAGCAGCAACCTCAGCAGCAACTTCTACAATTTGTTCATGTGGGCCAGCAGTAACACCAACCACTATCTTATCCTCATTAAGTGTGCTAGTAGAATCATCATCACCACAAGCAACAAGTACTCCAGCTAATAAAATAATCGATAAAATAATTCCTAAATTCTTCATTTTGTTTCCTCCTGTTGTATAGTTTTATATAAATAAAATAGCCTCTCTTTAAAAAGAAAGAGAGGATTGTAATCATTACAGAAGTCCTCTCTCATCTTTCAAAACATTAACGTTTTGCAGGAATTAGCACCTTTCTATGCTTTAACATAAAAGGTTGCCGAGCTTTTATAGGGCCTGTCCCTCAGCTACTCTTGATAAGAGATATGTACTATTAAATTCTATTTATATAAACTAACCCATTATAACCATCCAGTCAAGACTTAATTTATTCGCAAGTAGGATTGTTTGCATAATTCAAATTAGGGACATAGGTAGGTAGGGACATGGGGACAGGCACCTTGTCCCAGATATATCTATACCAATTGGCTTGGTAACTATTACTTTTATATTATATAGGTAGAGAGATAATTTTGGGATGTGGTGCCTGTCCCGGGTCCCACCGTTCACTTTTGTGTTTTTTGGGTAAAAAAAGACCAAGTGTATCTAACACTTGGTCTTAGCTATGGAAATATTTTGGGACGCGGTGTCTGTCCCCGCGTCCCTATCAGTCATTAACTTCCCATTTTACGGCGAGTAGTACTCGTTTTCTTTGCGAGTTGGCTTTGCATATGCTTTGCTGAACCATAGCCATTTTTGGTATTTTTATTATTTGCTTGTGCTTGTTTTTTTCGTTCCAGCTGCTGCTGTACTATTTCTCTCGTACTAAGCTTTTTTTCGTTGGACATGTGTTATCTCCTTATCGTACGTCATACTTCTATTATAATATATTTTTGATATAAAGCTATCTTTACTTTATAACATCGGGACAGGCACCTTGTCCCAAAAGCAAAAATTGGCGGGAATGAACCCGGTTCAACACCGCATCCACACCAGCCAATTAGCTGCTTAATAATTACACGCAGTCGAAGTCAAGAAGATATTTCGGGACGCGGTGCCTGTCCCCGTGTTCCTTCATCAGTGATGGTGATGATGGTGTCCAGATGGTTCTGCTTCCACATTACACAAAATGGAATCATCATGGAGATGAGCAGACGTTTCCAATTGAATCGTCATATGGTGAATGTTTTCGTGTCCAAGATCATGTTCGATTTGACGAAGCAATTGTTCACTTTCTGCAATGGACACTTGATCAGCTACAACTGCATGGCAGGAAAGTGCATTTAACCCACTTGTAATTGACCAAATGTGCAAGTCGTGAACGTTTTGAATACCATTTACATTTTTAATTGTTTGAATCACACTGTCCACATCTACATTTTGTGGTGTCCCTTCCATCAGGATATGAAGCCCAGATTTTGTAACATAGTAGCCGCTGCGTAATACGAGTGCCGCAACAATAACGCTTGCAAGTGGATCTGCAAAGCCCCATCCGAAGAATATGATAAGTAGTGCAGCAATAATGGCACCCACGGAACCAAGCATATCGCTAATGACATGCAAGTATGCTCCACGCATATTCAAGTTCTCTTCCACATCCCCACCACGCATCATAATCCACGCAACAATAATATTGACTAATAAACCGATTGAAGCAATGATTAACATTCCAGTTGAAGCTACTTCAGGAGGATTTTGAAAACGCCCAATTGCTTCGTAAAAAATGTATAATGCAACTAAAATAAGTGTTATCCCGTTAAGAACCGCTGCTAATATCTCAAATCGCTTATACCCAAATGTTTTACTATGATTGGCGGCCTTTGCCCCAAGTGTAAAAGCCAATAATGCAATCCCAAGTGATATGGCATCACTTAACATATGTCCTGCATCAGATAATAACGCAAGACTGTTGGTCATAAACCCTCCAATTGCTTCTATAATCATATAAGCTGTAATAATAATAAAACTGATCATTAGCGTCTTTTTATTTGCGCCATGTGTATGGTCATGTCCATGATCATGTCCCATTTTAGAATCCCCCTAAATTAATGATGTGAAGCATGCTCAATAGCCTGCTTTAATAAATTCATGATGTGTTCGTCATCTTCCGAATAATACATCGTTGTCCCTGCTCTTCTATATTTAACTAATCTTAAATTTTTTAAAAAACGTAATTGATGGGAGACACTCGATTGGCCTAAATTTAATGTCTCCGCAATGTCATTGACGGAATGCTCACCTGTACATAATAAATTCAAAATGCGAATTCTAGTTGGGTCGCTCAATGCTTTGAACGTTTGCGAGACAACAAATAACGTCTCCTCATCCAAGTCCTGCATTTCTTCATTAGACATCTTTTCATGTTTCTGTTCTTCACTCATCATTTTTACTCCTTTACAATATGTATATGCTAATATATGACCATATGTTCATATATAGGTTATTACATGCTACATTTAATGTCAATGAAGAATACGAAGTCATCCTTATCCTTTTTAGGAGTTGGAGGATGCCTTATGTCTTCCTAGTTATCCCAAAAACCATCCGTGACTTCCTTTATGAACTTATAGGGAAAAATAGATATAAATCCGATTGGAACAAATGAAAAATTGTAGGTTACCTTCACCAGAAGAAAGTAAACAGTTCTTATAATAGAAAGCTTTTCTTTGTGGATGGAAGCTATGCTAACGCGTTATTTATGAGTTTGTTTCGGGAAATTTATGTGGGAACGAACCCTGATGTGATGGATGATTGGTTTGAGGAAGCTTATACAACTTACTGGATTTTTTATATAATTTCACCAGTAAGCTGAAGGAACAGGGGGTTGTGCAAGCAATCATGAGGCATAATGCATAGGTAAAAAAGACAACCGCAACAACATGCAATCGCCTTACTTCGATCTATTCTTCCTCTTTTCAATTTCCTTCTTGATCATCGGTACACCTTTTTCTATAATCGCTTTTTTCACTTTGCGATTGTTCAGCAGTTTTGCAACCATCGTCAATTTTGACATAGTTCGTACCTCCTTTTTATGATAACAAGACAAACCTATCTGATTCACATCTTATAATAACAGAAAATGTCGGATTCCCATAGATTTCAATCGACCATAATTCGGCAAGAATCCAAAGAAAGGACAAGGGCCAGCCTTTTCAGGATATTCCTGCATACGCAAAGAAATATCTAATGATTTTTAATTTTTTCAAACCACCATGATGCTTGCTTCGTCTAATATGTAGAAAGAGGTGAAACTTAGATGGCTGAACAGGGGGAAATAACAATAAATGTTACTAATATAGAAAATACGGAACAAATTATTGGCCAATTAATGGATGACTATAGCGATGATGTCCTGCATCTTGTCTTTACTTACGTAAGAAACCAAACGACAGCAGAGGATTTAACGCAAGAGATATTTATTAAGTGCTATGAAAAACTAGATCAGTTTAATCATCAATCATCCATAAAAACGTGGGTTTATCGAATTGCTATTAATCATTGTAAAGATTACTTGCGTAGTTGGCATTATCGCAAAATAATTGTTAGTGAAAGAATTTCTGATTATATTCCGTCCAAATCAAAAATGATTGATGAGGAATTCATCTCTAAAAATATTGCAAACAGTTTAACGAATGCTGTTATGAACTTACCAGTAAAGTACAGGGAAGTTGTTTTTTTGCATTACTATGAGGAGCTTTCTTTAGCAACTATAAGCAGGATTACAGCTGTAAATATTAATACAATAAAAACGAGATTAAAACGTGCCAGGGAATTATTAAAGAACCAGATGAAAAAGGAGGTATAACCATGGACGATCCATTCGATAACCTGAAGCATTCGATGAAAAAAGACTTTGAAGGTTTTTCCTTTTCCGAGGAGAGAAAAAACGCAGTAAAAGAAACAATTCGAAGCAAACAATCTCATCCCGAGCTCCATTCTTGGAAAGAAGAGACCCTAATTAGTATATTAGATTCGCTGCAAGATGCATCAAAGCATGGATATGATATTTCCACCCAACTTTTCCGAAAAAATGAACGTAGTTTCGAAAGCAATGAAGGCCAGCTTTATACGCTTTTACATCTACTTGAAAATAAGAAAATCCTTACTTCAACGTGGAGCGATGATAGGAAATACTACTCCCTAACTACGAAAGGAAAGAAATATGTCGTTGCTTGCAAACATAGAGGACCTCAACAAAGTGCATTGCTAAAAAACTTAATCGAGGAGGCTTCTTTATGAGTTCTTCTACATTTGAGGAGTATTTAAGTAAAGTGATCTCTAAAGTGAAATCCAAGGAAGCTCACGGTATGATCAAAAAAGAGCTTAGTCATCATATGGTAGAATTAAGCCAATCCTTCCAGAAGAGAGGATTATCTAAAGAGGATGCAGATGAAAAGGCATTGCAGGAAATGGGAAATCCCTTTACCATTGGTAAAAACTTAAACCATCTTCATAAACCGAAAATGGATTGGCTCCTTATTATTTTATTTGTCATCCTTATAGGTATTAGTTTCCTTCCACTGGTTGGCGGTGTTTCCATACCTAATTTCTCTTTTCTAGGAAGACAAGTCGTCTGGATCATCCTTGCTATTCTTGTTCTAGTAGGTTTTCTTTTCTTTGATTACAGGAAATTAAAAAATTTGTGGATGTATTTTTATGGAGGTGGCATCATCCTATTTTTTATAGCTCATTTAGCTGGCATTGAGGTTAACGGAGCAAAAAGATGGGTCTCTTTTGGAGGTATGACGATTGATGTTACAGCCATATCCTTATTTTTATTTTTCATAGCGTGGGCTGGGATTTTTGCCAAAATGAATGCGTTTAAGGGATGGAAAAAACAAGGAATGCTATTTTTCCTGTTTTGGACACCAGTCCTTCTCTACATCATGCTTCCACAATTTATGTTTACGATCATTTACTTTTTATGCGTAGTAACGATGTATGTTTTTTCACATGTTCATAAAAAATTAGCCATTAAAGTAGCCATGGGTAATTTGCTGATAGGTATCAGTTTTATTAGTGCGATGCTTCTTAACTCCCGTAATAGCAATTTCTTTGATAGACTTATGGCATTTGCAAATCCAGATACGGACCCAAATGGAGCAGGATATATATATATTCTAGTGAAGGATATCCTTTTACAGGCCGGGTGGTTCGGCAAGGGACTTTACAATGATCTAAAGCTTCCTGAGGCACATACAGATTTTGTATTCCCATTTCTCGTCTATTCTCTAGGCTGGGCTTTCGGAATTATCCTTTGTATCCTACTGTTTGTATTTATTTTGCGGATTTCGTTAAATGCGTTTAAAACAAAGGATTTATTCGGCAGATTATTAGCAATCGGAGGGGCTGCATTATTTATTATTCCCACCTGCTGGAACATTCTAATGGGGGTTGGCATGGCCCCAACCATGGTAGTACCCCTGCCGTTTATTAGTTATGGAGGAAGCATGTTGCTCGTTTACTCTGCAATCTTAGGCCTTATTCTGAACGTCTACCGAAGAAAGGATATTGTTGATCCTACCATCGTAAGCTAATATAGTGTCTTATCCAAACGCTCTAATAAAAAATATATTAAAATGGAAAGCCTGTATCTTAGATTAGATTATGATACAGGCTGGTTTTTACTTAAGCCTATCCAAATTATCTAACATATAATAGTACTGAAAAAAAGAGAAGTTATAATGGAGATGGTATACTAATAGAAAGGTGGGATTGGAATGGAAAGAATCATTTTATTTGATGGAGATTGTAATTTTTGTGACAAAAGTGTTCAATTCATCATCAAAAGAGACCCAAAAGGCCACTTTAAATTCGCTTCGTTACAAAGTGATATCGGAATGGAATTATTTAATAAGCATCATATTCCAGAGGACATAGACAGTATGGTTCTTATTGAAGATGACACTTACTATTTTAAATCATCGGCAGCCCTTCGAATCTGCAAAAATTTGAAAGGAGCATGGAAGATACCATATATCCTCCTTGTCATTCCAAAAAAGATCCGAGACTTCTTTTATGAACTTATAGCTAACAATAGATATAAATGGTTTGGCAAAAAAGAAAGCTGTACGTTACCTTTACGGGAAGAAAGAAAACGGTTTTTATAATATGAGAGGGAATGTCCTTAATGTAACTGGTGCAATGAGGAAATTAATAAAAAGCATCGAAATTATGATTTAATGAGATTTCGAGAGATAAAAATACCGAGGAATGATCCAATATCATTTTTTGACCAGCCCCTCTTTTATTACTCAATCACATAATCCTCCCGAAACAAACTCATAAACAACGCGTTATGATAGTCGCCATCCACAAAGAAATGCTTTTTCAGCTCTCCTTCTATTTGGAATCCGACTTTTTGATAAATATGAACTGCCTTTTCATTGTGTTTAACAACATACAAGAATAATTTGTGCAAATTCAATTGATTGAATCCATACTCGACAATCAGTCTTGTTGCATCGGTCGCATAACCTTTACCTTGTTGGGAAGGAGCAATCATGATCGCGAATTCTGCATTTCGGTGACGGTTATCAATACCGAAAAGGCCAAGATAACCAACTTTTTCTTTGTAATGATAAAGAATGAATTGTCTCTGTGTGTCACTGTCTTGTCCGGCCTCATAAGATTTCATTAGTTTTTCCATCGTTGTATAAGGTTCCTCAAACCAATAATCCATCACATCAGGATTCGTTCTCATTTTATAAACGAATTCCAAGTCTTCTTTCTCAAGTGGTCGTAATTGTAATTTATCCTTCATTCGTTTTGCTCCTTGTCTTACTGGATTATTTAATAATATCAAATATTTTAAATAATTTCACCAATAAGCTGTGTGAAGGCGATTAACTCATAGTGGGTAGAAAAGACCAAGTGTCCTAGCTGTATTGCACAACTCCGGGCCGGGCCTGTGCAACTTCAATGCTGTATTGCACAACTACGGGTCGGGACTGCGCTACTTCAATGCTGTTTTGCACAACTCCAGGCCGGGACTGCGCTACTTCAATGCTGTATTGCACCACTCCGGGCTGGGACTGCGCTACTTCAATGCTGTATTGCACAACTCCGGGCCGGGACTGCGCTACTTCAATGCTGTTTTGCACAACTCCGGCCCGGGACTGCGCTACTTCAATGCTGTTTTGCACCACTTTGGGCCGGGACTGCGCTACTTCAATGCTGTATTGCACAACTACGGGCCGGGATCGCGCTACTTCAATGCTGTATTGCACAACTTTGGGCCGGGACTGCGCTACTTCAATGCTGCATTGCACAAATCCAGGCCGGGACTGCGCTACTTCAATGCTGTATGGCACAACTACGGCCCGGGATTGCGCCACTTCAGCCATAGAGATATTCCGGGACACGGTGCCTGTCCCCATGTCCCATACCGCACCCATGTCCCGCATCAATCATACTTAAACCTCGCAATATACTCCTCATATCCGTCCATCCATCTAATCTGCGGCCATTCTCCTGATGGGTTATTCCGGTTGTTTTCCTGTGGCTCCCCTGGAGTGGATCGGCCTTTAACAATGTATTCTTTCAATGACTCTTTGAGGCTTTTCACAAGCTCTGGGTGCTCATGAATGAGATTATTCGTTTCACTTATGTCTTCTTTCAAATCATATAATTCTGCAGGTTGAAACATTTGACCTTCTGCCCCTTTACGGGAGTCTGCTAATCCGCCCCCATTGTAGACAAGTTCCAGCTTCCAGTCGCCCCGGCGAATTGAAAATCCTCCATTGGCGGAAGAATGGACAATATCTTCGCGTACAGATTCATTCTTTCCTTGCCATAATGGAATATTGGAAATGGAGTCCTCTGCTGTATCGTCGGTAATTTTTGCACCGATGATTTCTGCAATACTGCGATAGATGTCAGACTGACTGATCATATGGTTGGAGGCTGTTCCCCCTTGTATCATTGGTGGGTAGGAAATAATCGTTGGTTCCCGGTGTCCACCTTCCCAAATATCTCCTTTGATTCCTTTGAAAATATAGCTTGGGTTATGTCCATGTTTCTTTAACCCTTCGAAATCAGCTACGCCTGATGCCCCGTTATCACTGGAAAGAATAAAAATAGTATCCTCGAAAATACCTTTTTCCTTCAGTTTATCGACTATTTCACCAACATAATGATCCAGCTGAAGTACGAAGTCGCCGTATGGGCCAATGCCTGATTTCCCTTCGAATTGCTCATTAGGTATCAGTGGACCATGCACCAAGTGGTTTGGATAATATAAGAAAAATGGCTTGTCGTCTTCTGTAAATCTATCGATAACCTCTAATGCTTTTTTCTGCATATTATCCGGAACTTCTCTGTGCACAAAGTTCGGTGCGGCAACGCCATTTTGCCATTCTGTCTGGTCGGTTACTCCCGTTCGGTCAAGCATTGCTGTTCCAGTTACTTCTGTCGCCTCCTCTACCACACGGTCATTTTCAATATAGACAAATGGTGGCTGGTCAAGCGATGCGGGTGTTCCATAAAAATAGTCAAATCCCAATTGATTTGGACCAAATGTGATAGGTTTGGAATAATCAATATCCAACCCTTCAAAGTCCATTCTCCCTACCGAAATATCAAAAATACCATCGCGGCCAAATCGTGTTTCTTTCCCAGGAATCTCATCTGGATTCAACCCAAATTTTTCATAATCAAAGTGATCCTTCAGCTGCCATTTCAAGCCTAAGTGCCATTTTCCGATAGCAGCGGTATTATAGCCGTTATCTTTTAGTAAATGGGCAATCGTCTTGCGGTTTTCTTCAATTAATAGCATGGAATCCCCTGGCACGACATAGCTCTTCAAGCTGGAACGCCAATTATAACGCCCCGTTAGCAATCCGTACCGGGACGGGGTACATAAGGCCGAAGTGGCATGTGTATCTGTAAAACGCATTCCAACTTCAGCTAATTTATCCATGTTTTTTGTTTTAATTTTGGACTCCGGATTAAAACAGGAAACATCTCCATATCCTAAGTCATCAGCAAAAATGATTACGACGTTCGGTTTTTTATTCGCCATCTTTGTCCTCCTCATGATTGTTTGCGAAAATTAATCTATCTAATAAGTTTACCCGTTCTGTTGCTGAACAATGCAATTTCCTGTTACCGTTGCATCTTGATTAGGTAAAAGTAAAAAATAGGATTATTCCATTTGTTTATCGGGAAAAATAGAAGGGAAAAGAATGGGAGCGACGGTAAATGGTAAAGAAATCATGTTGCAGTGCCAGTCGCCTGCAGATAAATAACTCAAATCAATCAGAGGTTACAGAAATTACGCAAGCAGCGAAAAAGATAGAAAGAGCTAAAATGATTTTTATCCCGGGCGGAACGTTTAAAATGGGTACCGAGGACCTGGACGGTTTTCCGGCAGATGGCGAAGGGCCAATTCGCGATGTGACTGTCGATTCCTTTTATTTGGATACATATGCAGTAACAAATGCAGAATTTAAAACGTTTATCAAGGATACAGGCTATGTCACAGATGCTGAAAAATTTGGCTGGTCATTTGTATTTCATTTATTTTTATCGGAAACAGCGATGCAGCTTGTGACCCAGACTGTCGCTGGAACTCCATGGTGGGTCGTTGTGGAAGGGGCAGCATGGAATCACCCGGAAGGCCCGGATTCGTCGATTGAAGACAGAATGGATCATCCGGTTGTACATGTGTCATGGAATGATGCAGCTGCATACTGTAAATGGGCAGGCAAACGGCTTCCAACTGAAGCGGAATGGGAATATGCTGCCCGTGGTGGTTTGGAACAAAAGCGCTACCCGTGGGGAGATGAATTCATGCCGGAAGGGAAACATGTTTGCAATATTTGGCAAGGTGATTTCCCAATAATGAATACGGCAGAAGACGGCTATCTCGGTACAGCTCCAGCAAAGTCATTTCCTCCGAATAGGTACGGACTTTATAATACAGCCGGAAATGTATGGGAGTGGTGTATGGACTGGTTTACTGACCAGCCTGACCAAAAAGGCAGCAATGATAATCCAAAGGGTCCGAAACTCGGAATGAGCAGGGTGATTCGCGGAGGATCATATCTTTGTCATGATTCATACTGTAATCGTTACCGGGTCGCAGCAAGGTCATCCAATACACCAGACAGTTCAACAGGAAATACCGGATTTCGCTGTGTAACGGATAAAGATACATATTGATGATTTTGTTTGTATGAAATAACTTCTTATTTAGGTGGTTTGGAATCTATGGCAGGTAAAATTTGGAATAAGGAAAAAGAAGAAAATCAACTGAGAGTTGCCCAGCAGCACTTGGCTAATGAGCGCACGTATTTAGCTTGGATACGGACAGCATTAGCAATCATAGGAATTGGTTTTTTAACCATCAGTTATCATTTAACCATCGGGCAAAGTCATCGGGTAAGTGATCTTCTGGCGGTTCTGATTAGTATCCTATCCGGCGTGTTTGGTATTGGTCTGATTATAACTGCGGCTGTTCAATATTTAAGGAAGCGAAAACAAATCCAAGCGCAAAACTTTCAATCTTCCTATTTCTTCGTCATATGGGGTTCACTCGTTTTACTAATTGTGATTCTGATCGCTATTGCTTATATTTTAATCCAATTTATGGTTATGTAGGACAGGGGGACAGGCACCTTGTCCCTAAAGCGTCTACAATAGTAATCTTCCCTCCCTCCTATCAGGAAGAAAGGCATCCCCCTCCGTCATTTAACCCGCTGAATAACATCCTTTATATATTCCTAATAGCTGTCGAGAAGCACCTTTCACCCCTTTTATCACTAACACTTCATCTCTATCATGAATTAATCTGGGACAAAGTGCCTGTCCCCATGTCCCTTCACGTAATCGGACAGGTTATGAAAGCAATTATAAAGCCATAATACAAATACATAGTATAAATTAAGTACTCTAACACAGTCTCATCCACGGAATTATTTCGGGACGCGGTGCCTGTCCCCTAGTCCCTTACCCATGTCCCTTAAATTGTCATTGAATTCTGTAAGGAAACTGTTTATAATAATCCTTATGTTTTTAGAAAAATGTCGAATTTTGTAGAAAGAAGGTATGATAAATGTCTCAGATGTTAGCTCTAGTATTATTAACTGCTATTTTATTTATAGGAGATGCAGTGTCCATACGTACGAAAGCTTGGATACCATCCGTATTTGTTAGTGCAGTTCTTTTCATCATTGGGTATTGGACGTTCTTCCCAAGAGATATTGTGGAAATTGCTGGTATTCCACCTGTAGTGGTGACGATGGCGATTTTCTTGCTCATTACAAATATGGGTACCATGCTTTCATTGAAAGAATTAAAAAAACAATGGAAAACCATTTTAATTGCACTGGCCGGTATTTCTGGGGCAGCTGTATTATTACTTACTATTGGAACCATGATATTTGGTTTTGAAGCAATGATTGTCGCCGTTCCTCCTTTGGTAGGTGGTATTGTATCGGCACTCATTATGTCTGAGGGGGCTCAGGTAGCAGGACTTACCAGTTTATCTGTTTTTGCTATCGTCATTTATGTTGTGCAAGGGTTCGTTGGTTACCCTTTAACTTCAATCATGTTAAAAAGAGAAGGGAAAAATTACCTGCAGAAATTTCGTAATGGCGAAATAACAGTTGAAGCGGGGGCCGTGGAGCCTGAAGCTGCTGAGGAACGTAAGCTAAAACTATTTGAAAAATTACCTGAAAAATACAACACTAATTTCTTTAAGTTCTTTAGATTATCCGTCGTTGCCTATTTGGCCTATCTCGCTTCCGTGTTAGTGGAACCAATCGTAACGATTCATCCATACGTGCTTTGTTTACTATTTGGTGTTATTGCTGCAAGTATTGGCTTTTTAGAACCGCGCGTTCTTGAAAAAGCAAATGGATTTGGCTTTACGATATTGGTTTTACTGCTATTTATTTTTGATGGATTAAAAGATGCTACCCCAAGTATGTTGCTTGAAATTCTAAGTTTATTAATAGGTACGATTGTGATAGGTATGATCGGAATGTATATTTTCTCCTGGATTATGGGCAAGGTCTTAAAAGTTAGTAAAGAAATGGCATATGCTGTATCCCTAACAGCATTATATGGATTCCCAGCCGATTATATTATTACGAATGAAGTGGTAGAATCGATGACAAGTGATGAAAAAGAGAGAGCAGCACTGCTAAGTCATATGCTGCCACCAATGTTAGTCGGTGGATTTATTACGGTAACCATTGTATCTGTTATCCTTGCAGGAACCTTTGTCACATTCTTGCAGTAAGGATAGATTAGAATTAAGATCTGCTCTGCGGATTTAGGGATGAATCGGGTAAGTACACTTACTCGATTTTTTCCATTTTCTAAGCCCGGCTATAAGCTTTTTAATATGGAGGAGACGTGATGGAGTTGGCAAATAAAGAGAGAATCAAGCATCATTTTAAAACATTTAGTAAGTTTACCGCAACACCAAATGAAGGAATGACACGATATTCCTATAGTCCCGAAGACGTGAAAACGCGTACGTATATTAAAGAAAAGATGGAACAATATGGTTTAACAGTAAGAGAAGATGGTCTTGGTAATATTTTTGGAAAGTTGGAAGGCACGATCGAAAATGCTCCTAGCGTTCTGGTTGGTTCTCATTTTGACAGCGTCCCACATGGCGGCAATTTTGACGGGCCAGCGGGTGTGATCGCAGGGCTTGAAGTTGCAGCTTTATTCCAGGAACAGCAAATCAAACCGGCATATCCATTAGAAGTGATCGCAATGATCGAGGAGGAAGGTTCTCGTTTTGGTGAAGGTTTAATGGGTTCCCGTGGGATGAATGGATTGATTGATGAGGAGGATTTCCATACGATTCGTGATAAGGATGGAATCTCTGTTACTGAAGCAATGCAACAGGCGGGACTCGATCCAACACTCCCTAAACATCGTGAACAAAAAACGATGAAAGCATTTTTAGAATTACACATTGAACAAGGTCCGATTTTAGAAGAAGAAAATATTTCAATCGGTGTTGTCGATACTATTGTCGGATTGACACAGCTCGAAGTGACAGTAGAAGGAAAAGCAGGACATGCTGGTACAACACCAATGGATCGCCGGTCAGATGCATTAATTACAGCGTCAAGCCTTGTTTCCGAATTGCCAAATCTAGTACAAGATGAATCGAATGGTACAGTCATTACAACTGGTAAGTTTGCCGTATATCCAAATGGCGCGAATGTTATTCCACAAAAAGTAGTCTTTACGATTGATCTTCGCTCTGGTGAAGAAGCATCGATCAGGCGGGTGATGCAAAAAGCAAAAACACTCATTGCATCTCATCAAAAAAATGGGATTCATACTTCCATCCACCAGCATTTATATATGCAACCGAAAGAATTAAGTAAAGAGGTCCGTTCTTCATTTAAAGAATCCACTGAAAAACTAGGGATTTCTTATATTCCGATGCAAAGCGGTGCTGGTCATGATGCAATGATCTTTTCAGATTTCACAGAAGCCGGGCTTATCTTTATACCAAGTAAAGACGGATTAAGCCATTGTCCAGAGGAATGGTCTGATCTAGAACATTTAGCTCAAGGGGTAGACATATTATTTGAAACAGCAAAAAAATTAACGGAGGCGGAAATTGGATGATCAACGAAGCAATCAAAGCATATATTACCGAACATGAAGAAGAATTAATCGCTACACGCAGAAAATTACACAGTGAACCAGAACTATCTTGGGAAGAAGAAAATACGACTGCATTTATTTGTGAACAATTAGATCAACTAGGTATCGCCTATCGAAGAACAAATCCTACCGGCGTAATTGCAGAAATTAAAGGGGCTAAACCAGGTGGAACGGTTGCACTTCGCGGCGATATGGACGCATTATTTGTTCAGGAAATAAATAAAGATTTGGCCTACACTTCTAAATTCGAAGGGAAAATGCATGCGTGTGGACATGATGCCCACACTTCCATGCTTCTATTTGCGGCAAAGGCCTTACATCAAGTGAAAGATGAAATTCCTGGAACTGTCAGGCTTATATTCCAACCGGCTGAAGAAGTAGCACAAGGTGCCAAAGAGATGGTTAAACAAGGTGCAATGGACGGGGTTGATAATGTATTCGGTATTCATATTTGGTCACAAACCCCAACAAATAAGATCGTGTGTAATCCAGGTCCAGCATTCGCTGCAGCAGATATTTTCAAAATAGAGTTTACAGGTAGAGGAGGTCATGGCGCAATACCACAAGATACGATTGATGCAGCAGTCGTTGCTTCTTCCTTCGTCATGAATGTGCAATCGGTCGTATCTAGAACCATTGATCCGCTTGAGCCAGCAGTGCTTACGATTGGGAAAATGATTGTCGGGACAAGATTTAATGTGATTGCAGAAAATGCGCTCATTGAAGGTACCGTTCGTACCTTTGATAGTAAAACGAGAGATCATGTAGAAAGAGAGTTAGAGCACTATGCGAATACAGTTGCGAGTCTTTATGGAGCAAAAGCTAAAGTAACATATACAAGAGGAACCGATGCAGTAATTAATGAAACAAACAGTGCCCACCTCGTTCAGCAGATTGCACAAGAAGCCTTTGGTGAAGACGCCGTCTATGACCAACAGCCTACCATGGGGGCAGAAGATTTTAGTTTCTTCCTAGATCAAGCACCCGGAAGCTTTGCATTAGTCGGTAGTGGAAATCCAGAAAAAGATACAGAATGGGCACACCATCACGGAAGATTCAATATCGATGAGGATGCACTTAAAACTGGTGCGGAATTATACGCACAATATGCTTGGGCTTATTTGAATAAGTGAGATAGCGGGATAGGTCAAGGGATACTAAGAATCCAAACTGATATTTAAATTATATAATGGTTCAAAAAAGGATACCACCCATTTGGTTTAATAGAACTGACAAGAAACCATTACCAAATGGGTGGTATTTCGATGGCTATGGGGGTTGGCGCATTCGCTTTCTTTACCAAATTAAAGCGGTGGGAGCTGTGTACAACCTTCTCGGCCAAGGTGCCTGTGTCCCCGTTCATAAAAGAAGGAACTACCACATACTATGTAAATGACCGCTAGTGCGGATACACTAACGGGAAAAGCGCGATAGCCCTTTAAGGGGCCGAATCACTTATTCAAGTGATAAGATAACCACCTACAATTAGCTGACCAGGCTTAGGGTGGTTATTTTTTATTGTGAAATGACAGGATGGATACGATTAGCATTCCGAAAGAAACCATCAGATATACTGTCTCGTATACTGTCATTGGCAACACCCCCTTTCATTCTAAAAGGAATATAGTGATGGGTTCTGCTTTCCTTCTAGTCCTGGATGGATCCCTTCCTTTTTATTGGGGCTGACGGATAAAATTATCATTTGTTGAAAAAGATTTGTTTCTACAATAAAAGCCCGACTTGAAGTTTAACCATTAGAAACTTTCACCTTATTTTATTTAGTTTAGTTAAACGTATGGCGGTAGTGACTTGTACTATTCCAAAAAATAAAAAAAAAACGAGTTTTTCACTCGTTTTGTCTAAAAATATCTATAATTTCATTCGGCTTTTTCAATATATAAACACTCATGAATAGGTGGACAACCTAATATCAGCCAAATAGCAAAAAATGTGTCCGCTCTTAACGTTTTTTCATTATTAAAGATCAAACTAAGATTCGCCTTTTTAAGTCCCGTTTTATTACAAATATCAACTTGTTTCATTTTCTTTTCCTTAGCAATGTCTTTAAACCGATTTTTTATTTCTAAACTTTCCATTCCCACAGAATTTAATAAAGGGGCCAATGTTTCTACATCCATTAATTTCGAAATGGTTGCGCCTTTTATAAAATCCTCTATCTTGGCTTCTGGGGTATCACTTTTTCCGCGAATCGAATTATCTAAATTAATCCAGTCGACCACATTTTTTATCTTTTCATACGTTTCATCCTTCATTTCAATTTCTATTTTCATGTATAAGAACCTCTTTTCACGTACATGATATTCAATAACTAAAGGCTTTAAAGGAGTTGTATCCTATGTTTCATAAACATAATGATGATTTAAAGGAATATGTTGAAGACATACTGGACAAGGGAAGAAAAGGATAAATCCATTTTAATATATGAAGGACTTTGTTTAACTATGCTAAAGGGACACGGGGACAGACACCTTGTCCCAAATACATCTACAATATTTGGCTTGGTGGGTCCTTCCTCTATATCCTATCAGGTAGAAAAGAAATTTCCGCTCCGTCAATTAACCTGCTGAATAACACTCCTTAGATACTACTGTTTTTTATTCCTTATAGTTATTCTAATATAACATTTCAATGCAGCTGGCCAGGCACTTGTATTCCATATGTAGGTGATCGGACAGAGGTTGTGATAGCAATTATCAGGCAATAATGCAATGACATAATATGATTGCTATAATTCACTTTTATATTTTTGGGGTAAAAAAAGACCAAGTATCACTAATACTTTGTCTCGTCCATGAAAGTATTTCGGGACGCGGTGTCTGGCGCCTTGTCCCAAATACATCTACATTAATTGGCTTGGTGGGTCTCCTCCTCTTACCATCAGGTAGAAAAGAAATTTTCGCTCCTTCAATTAACTCGCTGAATAACACTCTTTAGATATTTTTCTGTTATCCCGTCCCTGATAGCTGTCTATAGCGACACACCTTTCACTCCTTTTAGTTTTTTGCTACTATAACATTTCAATGCAGTGGGGCAGGCACTTGTATTCCGTATGTAGGATTGAACAGAGGTTTTGAAAGCAATTGTTAGGTAATAAATCAAATACATAATATGAAAGCAATAATTAACTTTTGTATTTTAAGGCAAGAAAATACAAAGTGTCACTAACACTTAGTCTCGTCCACGGAAATATTTCGGGACACAGTGTCTGTCCCCATGTCCCGTGTCCCCATGTCCCGCGACTTTTGTAAGTATTTGTCGTACGATTACCCATAAATGAATATTCTAATTTTGCTATAATTATATAATCATTCTAAACACATGATGTAAAACGTATCCTAGAAATGAGAATGAAACAATAATTAATGGAGTTGAAAAGATGGCAAAACTGACTGTTCCTTTATTACTTTACCTTACCTTTCTTTTATCTCACCAACCGGATCAACAACTAGAGATACAGGCAGCTAGCACACCGGGCCCGCTTAACTTAGATTATTTTGCTACTATTGTTGATGACGTAATTAATTATGAAAACACGTTAACGATAAGTGCTGCAGGAGATGTGACGATAGGCAGTGATGATAGCTTTGGATACCATGGTACATTTCATCATGAAGTAGACCAATCAGGCCTTGATCATTTCGGAAAAAATGTTGCCCCGATCTTTGAAGAGGACGACTTGACGATTGTGAATCTAGAAACCACTTTAACGAACAGCCAAAATAAAGCTGAGAAAACGTTTCGCTTTGCTGGAAAACCTTCCTATACGGAAATTTTAAATTTATCGAGTGTTGAAGCAGTAAATCTCGCTAACAATCATACGTTTGATTATCTGGATAAGGGGTACCAAGACACAGTTACCAATCTTGATACATATAATATCGATTCGTTCGGATACGACAAGGTTTTTCTAAAAGAAATAAATGACATAACAATCGGTGCTTTAGGCTATAACGGATGGAATGATACAAGTGAAGTACGCAAGCAAATTGAAAAAGATATCTCCTCATTAAAAGAACAAGGTGCACAAATCGTCATTACTAACTTTCATTGGGGTGATGAGCGACATTATCATCCGAATGCGACACAGCAATCTCTGGGGAGGTTCGCCATTGATGCAGGCGCAGATTTAGTACTTGGTCACCATCCGCACGTGGTACAAGGGGTTGAGGAATATAAATCAAAATATATTGTTTATAGTCTTGGAAACTTTATGTTTGGTGGAAACCGAAATCCTGATGATAAAGACACATTTATTTTTCAGCAAACCTTTCATTTTGCCTTTGATGAGCTAACGGATAAAAAGGATATAAAGATTATCCCAACAAGTATTTCTTCCGTTACAAATCGAAATAACTACCAACCAACACCATTGGATGGAACAGAAGCAGAACGTGTGCTGAATAAAATATTAACGCTAAGTGATGACATACCAGAGAATGATATTGCTTATAAGGATTATAGTTTGGAGGAAAATGTTGCTGTATTTTCAAGTGGGGGGTAGGGACAGGGGGACAGGCACTCTGTCCCGAATCACCTACAACAATAGGTTTGGTAGTTCTTTCCTCTACATCCTGTCAGGTAAAAATAATAATTCCTCCCTCGCACCGCTGAATAACACTTTTAGATTTTCCTTTACCCTTGATAGCTCTGTATCAGTGATGCCATCTGTTGACTCCAATAGCACATCATCCATGGAAACTTGTATTTTATCGGCCACCAATTACACTAAACTCATTTCAGTTATTTTTTAAGTCAAAAAAAGACCGAGTGCCTCTAACACTCAGTCTAATCAAAGGAAATATTTTGGGACGCGGTGTCTGTCCCCGTGTCCCTAACCCATTGTTCAACACTTTTTTCAAGCACATGATTTATTTCCTTTAATACGTCCTGCGCTTCATTTAATCTTGAAAAATTATTTTTAATAACAAGCCCAATATTTTTTTCTACCGATAACACATTAACTGGATGCCCGTTAGTTGTTTTGCTCTCTCTAATTCCTGTATCTGCAATTTTGTCTAGATGTCTTAGCCATGGGTAATTATAATGAATATCTTTTTCATCATTTATCTTTTGGTTCGCTGATAGACCACCTAGTTTTGTTATCTCTTCAGCAACAGACCTTTGATTTAGCCATATTAAAAACTGAATGGCCTCATCTATTTTTTTTGATTGATTTACTAACCCAATTACTCCTCCCCCAAGTAATGGATGATCACCCGGTACATTCTTATAACCAACGGATGTACCAATTTTACTCTGAGACACAACAGTCAAGTGATTGACAAATCCTATAACCATCGCTGTATTTTCTTCCGTAAATGATTTTACGGATTGCTCCCACCAATTCGCCTCTTCCTTTTTTGCTAGCTTATATAATTCATGGTATAACTTAATTGCCTTTTTCCCTTTATCCGCATCCAATTGAACTATTTGATTTTTGAATTTCAGCTTACCTCCGATGGAATAATAGCAAGTGAGAAACTCTGCGGCAATGATTGCAGGATTTTTCGTATTTAAGGAAATTCCAAATTCAACCCCGACGGTCATTTTGTCCTCTTCATTAAAAAATTTAGCAATCTGAATAAGTTGTTCATAATCTTTAGGCGGTTCGAGTTGTGACTTTGTTTCTTTAAAATACATTCTTTTAATAAGCTGATTTTCAAATAGATCCTTACGGTAGAACATCATTTGGACACTTGGATCAAACGGAATCATATAGCTAGTCTCATTCACGTCTGAATAATAATATCGGGATTTCTCAGATAACTCGTCGAGAACATTATCTAAATTAGGGTTTATCCCATAAATAGGCCGAAATATTCTCTCCGCATACCACGGAAATAATGCCATATCCGTACGAATCAAATCATAGTTCTTATATTTCTCCTCTGACATCAATACATTGGAAACTTCCTCATATGAACCGATATCGAGCTGCACCTTAATATTCGTTAATTTTTGAAAATAAGGCAGAATCTTCTTTAATGCTTCGGTGGATGGGGAATGCACCGTTAAAATACGTAACAGACGTAATTCCTTACGATTATATAAACCTCCCAGTTCAAATCCATCATTCCTATATATTATCTCAGGCTGTATCTTTTTTTTATTTTCAATCGAGTCTATAATTTTTTGCGCAAGATCCAGTCCCATTGCATAATAGTTAAGATGATATGTCAATATCCCTTCATCTCTTCCATTGTGATTGAGCGAAAGAGAGATAATGGGAGGAGTTTCCTTAAACGTTCCATATTGGTAAGATTTTTGTAAGAGTTTTGCCTTGTCTTTACTATTTGTTATAAAACAATCAAAATCATATTCTTGAGCAATTTCATATGCAACTCGATTCATGTCCTGTACTCTTGTAGAGAAAATACGAATATTTCCTAAAGGATGTTCATTTTTAAAGGCTTGGATGAAGACTTTTTGATTCAAATTATCTTCATCTGTCAATAAAATACCGATTTGTTTATAATTATTTTTTTTCACTACTTCCGCAATTTCACGACCTGCACTTTCAAAATGAAAGGACACATAATGGGAAGCATGTTCTGGTTTTCGATTTACAAATAGAATTCTATCTTCAGGGATTTCTAGAGTCCTATAATAGAAATCAGCTTGTTCCAGGCAGGAAACAGTAACAACTGCCGATGAAGTATCTTGGGATAACTGGGAGACAATGTCCTTCTCAATATCCTTTTTCTCACTTGTTACATAAACTTGAGGATGATATCCATTTTGACGCAATTTTCTCTCCAGACCGATATATAGATTAATATATTCTTCTTGCTCATAGTTTGGGATGACAATTCCTATATTTTTGCTCTCACCTGAACGTAATGATTTTGCTTTATAGTTCATTTGATATCCCAATTTTTGAGCAGCCGCTTCTACTTTTTTTATCTTTTCAATACTGACATTCCCTTTTCTGTTTAGTACGTTTGAAACCGTACCATGAGAAACACCAGCTTCCTTTGCAAGATCCAGAATCGTTACCATTAACGTATTCTCCTTTAATCTTATACTCTAATTGTATTATAAAACGAGTTGCCACAGTAATTCCAATGGCACCTTATATGAGTTGATTACGGTAATCATTTAATAGACCTGTCCAATCTGTTTGAAGAACATTGCAACCTTTTTCAATTGCTTTTCCCCAACCATGTTCAGGACCCTTTAAAATAGAGTTATCATCATCTAATTCACCGAACAATACAGTATCATCATCTAAGCGAATGGCATTGGCAAAAACAAATAAATTTTTCTCCTTCAATTGTACAATAAGTTCATTTTGAAAGAGTGGTGACTTTCGATTTGTTGCGATAAGTTCAACTCCAACAATATTAATTTGATCATACGCTTCTAACACTTTTAAATCATCTAAACTTTTCACAATTGGAAAATACATATATTTCACAGAGTGATTATCTAATTGTTGCAAGAATTTTTCCTTAACCGGTGATTTTAATAAAATTTGCTTCTCTAATCCAAACTGATCTAGGTATGGTAAAAATGTTTCCCAATCATTCCATGTACGATCAATATTTATAAGCTGGTCTTTTTTTAGAGAATGTAATAAATCCTCCAATTTCTCCACTTTATAACGAATCTTTTTCCCTATATAATTATAGTAATGGAAGGATTCTATTTCCTCGGATTTCATCTGGATTATATTTTTACTCGTTCTCAATAATCTCTGTTCATTACCATCATGGAATAAATAGAACTTGCCGTCTGTCGATTTTACTACATCTATTTCAACAATATCTGATCCAGAAAGATATGCGGCAATCATGGAGGGAATGGTATTCTCAATAATATTGCCACTAATAGATCCACGGTGAGAAGCGATTAAAAAAGGCTTCTCCAATAATTTTTTATTCAATACTTGATTTATATTTTGAAACACTTGTTTTCCAATCATCATTTTCTCACTTTCAATTCATTTTTTTACAGATAGGAAAATATAAAACTTCCCTATCTGCGCTTTTCCACTTTATAATGCGGTATTAATTTTATTCCCTCTTCCGTATACGAAGTAAAGGACAATCGCATTTATTGCCATTAGAATCACGGAGTAAACCATGCTTATTGCCTTGGCATCAGCCGTAGCATTTGCGTCGGTAGCACTATAGATAACCACTCCTAATGGTTGAAAAAGTGGATGGTATAAAAATACCGATAAATCATAATCTGATAGATGCCCATTAAAATTAAGAGCAAATACAGCGAGAGCTGCAGGAAGTACAATTGGCAATATAACTCTTATAAAAGTGTAGAAACCATTTGCTCCTAAATTTCGTGCTGCTTCTTCCAAACTTTCATCAAAAGAATAATACGCAGACTTAATTACCCTTAATGTAAAAGGAATATTGACAATAATATAGGCTATTAACATAATAACTGTTGTTCCTGTAAGCACATTATTAAACATCAGCCAAGTTGGTTGATCATAAGTTATTATTAATCCTAGTGCAAATAACAATCCTGGTAAAAGCCATGGAATATATAACAATAATTCCATGATAGTAGTTAATCGATTACGATACTTTTGAATCATTCGAGCAATGAACAGCATAGCAATCACGACAATTATCGATGCCAATCCTGCATAAATAACACTTGTTAGGAATGGTCTATAACTAGCTGAATCAGTGAGGATTGAAAGGTAATTTTCCAACGTAAAGCTGCTAAGAGAAAGTGTCCCTGTGCTTATACTATACGAATCGGTAAATGAAAAGATTAAAACGATAATTACCGGCACCGTATAAATTACAAATAATCCCCATGCCACTATATGCATCATAGCATTTCCTACTGGATGATTGATTTTTTGCTTTTTCAATTTCATTTTCACCTTAGATCCGGATATATAATTTGTCTTCTTTTCAGCCTTCATCACCATGAATAATAGAATCAGTTGTACTATTCCTAATATAATAGATAATAAAGCCGCCAAATCCCTGGAAGCTGGTCGCTGGGAGAAGGTCAGAATCATAGGGCTAATCGTCTGGAAATTTTCTCCACCAACAATTAAAGGCCCGGACATAGCACCTAAACCGGTTTGAAATAATAGAATCGTTAATGTGAATAAAACAGGAAGCAAGGATGGCAAAACGATTTTGCGAATAATATAAAACGGACTTGCCCCCATATTTTTTGCTGCTTCCACTGTTTGATAATCAACATTGCTTAGTGCCCCTCTTAGAAAAATCATATGTAAGGACGTGCAGGCAAATGTCATCATAAACAGGACGGCAGGGTACCCGATAAACCATTCCTCGTTGAAGTTTGGGAAAATGGAAGTAAGTACATTTGTAATAAACCCGTTTTTTCCATAAATAAACAAATATCCGTTTGCTAAGATAATTCCACCAAAAACAAGTGTCGTTGAATAACCAATACGTAGAATTTTTGCACCTTTTATATCGAAGTAATCGGTACATAATACTAGAAAAATACCAACAATATTTGAGGTAATAGCTAAAGAGAAAGCCAAGATAAAACTATTTTTCAAACTATCCATTGCTCGCTCTGAGCTTAGGATCTTTTCTATGGAATCGAATGAAAAGCTACCATCCTTAAGGAAAGTTGACATCAGTATATTTATATTCGGTACAATTAAGAAAGCAATAATAAACCATGCGATTGCCAGATAAACAAAGGGTAATAAGATTCGTTTGGGATTATGCGCCTTGTTTCTTTGATTAAGCTTCTGTGGTTTTAGACGACTCATCATAATCCTCCTTGTATTGAAGAATGTGTTCAGGATGCATGTATAAGGTTATTTCATCACCTATTGCATGCCTCATGCTTCCGTCTTCCTTTTCAAAACATATAATTTCTGAATCTAATACGACTACCTTATAGTGAGAAAAGTTGCCGTAAAACTCTTTGTTAACAATCTTTCCTTTTAATCTAGCAACATTTTCTACGTCTTTCGGTTTTACCGTACTCACCTTTTCCGTACGAATATAGCTACTTTGGTTTGGATCTAAATCAGCATTTGTTGCACCTACAATTTTTTGTACTATTTCCTTCGATAGATGATTGGCATCCCCGATAAAATTACATACAAACTCTGTTTTAGATTGATTGTAAATTTCTTCTGGCGTTCCGATTTGTTCTACATGCCCTTTATTAAAGACTGCAATTCGATCAGATAAGGTTAGCGCTTCTTCCTGATCATGTGTGACATAAATAGAAGTAATACCAAATTCGGTTTGTAACTTTTTTAATTCCTTTCTTAGTTGTTTTCGGAGCTTTGCATCTAAATTAGAGAGCGGTTCATCTAGCACTAAAATTTTTGGTTTTTGTGCTAAAGCTCTTGCAATCGCAACCCTCTGCTGCTGCCCACCTGATAATTCCGATACATTCTTTTGTAACTGTTGATCTGACAAATCTACAACATTCGCTAACTCTCTTACTCTTTCTTCTATCTTTTGCTTCTTTTCCTTTTTTACACGTAGCCCAAATGCAATATTTTCATATACGGACATGGTAGGGAATAAGGCATAACTTTGAAATACCATTCCGATTTGGCGCTGTTCAATAGGAGTGCTTGTAATATCTTCACCATCCACAATAATATTTCCCTTAGACGGCTCTACAAAGCCTACTAATGTACGTAATGTCGTTGTCTTACCACAACCAGAAGGTCCTAATAATGTGAAAAATTCACCTTCACGCACTTCAAGATTAAGATGATGAATGGCGATAAAATCATCATACTTAATTTCAATATTTTTAAACTCAATCATAGTTTTGCCCCCTAAATATATATAAGTTAAGTTAAAGAGATGTTTATTTGGCGGGATACTTTCCCATAGTAAAATATAAGAACTCCCACTCCAATTGGTGGGAGTTCCATTTAAAATTTCAAAGAACGATAGATTGCATTAGTATATTTCCAGTTCGATTTTCTCTACCCATTCATCTATATATTTACCTACCAAATCATAATCAATCTCTTGAACCGATGTCGATTGTCCAATTTCCTTCATACGGTCAGTCGCTTGATCCACTGCTAATTTATTTACAGGCAGGGAACCAAAATTATTTGCCCATTCTCCTTGAATCTCTGCCGATCCAAACCAATCAATAAATTCATGTGCCAATGTATAATCCTGACCATCTCCATGATTCATGATTCCTACCTGTTCAACAGTTGCTGGGACTCCGATTTCTGGAGAAACAATGCCTGCTTCAAATGAAAATTCCTCTTCAATTCCTGGAATTCCAGAAGAATA
The DNA here is from genome assembly GCF_002153375.1 of Oceanobacillus rekensis. Classification (GTDB taxonomy): domain Bacteria; phylum Bacillota; class Bacilli; order Bacillales; family Amphibacillaceae; genus Oceanobacillus; species Oceanobacillus rekensis. Next base: position 153,123 of record NZ_MTBQ01000005.1, on the reverse strand, counting down.
ATAAAAGGAAATTGGAATCGTACCATCTGCTAGATTAGCAATGCGGTCTTCTCCATCTGGAGTGGTATATCCGTTCTCGATATATGCTTGGACAGCAGCCCAACCTTCATCAGATACACCAAGTTCACCATTTTCATCTAAATGACGAGTTAAAATATTGTAAATCACCGCACGATCTGTTCCACCACTTAAAGTGCTAGGAACATGGTACAAGCCATGAAATTCTTCATTTTCCCAAAGATCCGGCCAATCCTGTGGAGCTGTTGTTTCATCGTATGTATCTTGGTTGTAAAGCATAATAATCCGTTGTTCTGCGATGGGATGATAGAAATTATCTGAATCACTGGATCCATCAGGTATTTCATCTATCCAACTCGGCTCATAAGCTACTAAAGCCTCTTCTTGTTTTAGTGTTTGCCAATCCATTTGTGACATTCCAAATGTTACATCTGCGATTGGATTATTCTTCTCTGCTAATAGACGATTGAATAAATCAGAACCACCCATTTCGACAATTTCAAGATTAAATCCAACTTCTCCAGCCTTTTCCTTTAACCAATCACCTCTACCGTTAGATGCGGAATTGGTATAAACAATTAAAGCTTCATCAGAAGAAGCGATTTGCTCCCCACCGTTTGATTCTTGAGATTCCTCTGCGTTATTCTTCGATTCAGATCCTGCTGAGCTACAAGCAGTAATAATTCCTAGCATTAATACTGCAAGCATTGTGAATAATATTTTTTTAACAATCATATTTCTCCTACCTCCCGTTTTTTTGGAACGTGTCAATTTTTTAATGCAATATAAATTTAACACACAAATTTCGACTTTTATAGTTAAAATAGTGTAAAGATTGTAAATAAAAATATACAATTCAGATAGGACAGAGGGACAGGCACCTTGTCCCAAATCACCTACAACAATAGGTATAGTAGGTCTTCCCTCTGCATCCCCTTAGGTAGAAAGAGAAATTCCCATCCGTTAATCGTCCCGCTGAATAACACTAATAGATATTCCTATTTTCTTGATAGCTCTGTACCAGTGATACCATTTATTGATTCCAATGGCACATCATCCATGAAGATTGTATCAATCACCAAATCCACTAATTCATTTTTGGTCTTTTTAATTTAAAAAAGACCAAGTGTCTCTAACACTTAGTCTAATCAAAGGTGATATTTTGGGACGAGGTACCTGTCCCTGTGTCCCACACGTATGAATTTATCTTTCTTCTGTAAAATTTCTGTTAAATTTAGGTAAATAATATTGATAGTTTAGTATAAAGAAATATAATGTAATTGTTCAGAAATTGACACGTTCAAAAAAATGAGCATTGGAGGGTTTAATTACTAATAAAAAGACGTGTGGATATTTAGAGGGGGCTAAAAGATTTAACCCTACTTATTTCATCACAAGGAGAATGAAAAATGAAGATTAAAAAATTACTTATAATTGGTTTGGCAGCAACTATGATTACAATTATAGGGGGAACACAACAAGCTAGTGCCTCTACAGAAACGCAAACGTCTATCACTGATAGCAAAACATATGATAAGCTTCATTCCGAACTGCTAGATCATCGAAAAAATGCTCCCCTTATGATCGCTGCACACCGTGGACAGTGGCGTGAATACCCCGAAAACTCGCTGGGATCAGTTAATGAGGCGATCGAGGATGGAACTGAAATCGTTGAAATCGATGTTATGCTAACAGCGGACGGGGTACCTGTCTTAATGCATGATTCAACTGTGGACCGAACTACCAACGGAACAGGAAAGGTTAGTGATTTCACTCTGGAAGAAATTAAAGAACTCCGCCTAAAAGAAGGTCTTGGCGGAAAAACGGCTAAGTTAACGGACTACACGGTTCCCACTTTAGAGGAAGCTATGCTTGCAGCCAAGGATCGGGCTATCGTAAACCTTGATAAAGGCTGGAATATCCGTGAGGAAATGTACGACGTGCTTGTCGAAACAGATACGGTTGATCAAGGATTGTTCAAGGGAAGCCCGAATGTGGAAGAAGCGGCAGGATTTATGGCAAAGGATCCGGAAATTTTGTATATGCACATTATTAATAATAACAATGCTGATACAGTAGACACATTCCCGGGACGCCAGCCAGTAGCCTATGAGATCGTTTTTAATGATTTAAAAGATCCACAAATTCAACCGGAGAAAGTACAACAAATCCAGAAAAACAGCAGGGTTTTTATCAACGTCATGTGGTATGGCCTTGCCGGGAAATATACAGATGAGGCATCACTACGGGATGTAAATCTTGGATGGAAAGCTGTAACGGACCTTGGTGCGAGCATTCTGCAAACCGACAATATCGAGGCGTTGGATTACTGGCGCGACGGAGGTAATATGAAGTTCTGGGATGCGCAAAAAGGAAATCGAACCGTCCGTGTTCAGGCTGAGGACCATCTACCAGGCGGACAGGGCGTCGGTTATTATGATCTTGATCCAAACCGCAATGACCCTTCAGATGCAGACTGGGTGGATGTCTATGATAGAGATGGTGCAACCGTTGTAAAGACAAACCAGGAGGGAGAATGGGCTAAATACGAAGTGAACATTCCGAAATCAGGTTTGTATAAAATCTCAGGACGCGTGTCTGCTTCCGTCGCACCAGCAGGTACCATCAGATTAGAATTGGATGGATACTTTAGCGAGGAGATAGAAGTGGAAAACACTACGCATACCCGCGCTTTTGAACTCCAAGAGTGGGATTATCGATCTCTGGAAAAAGGAACTCACACTTTCGCTATCCATACCACTTCACCTAGTTTCCATCAACTGGACTATATCCAGTTTGATTTACAGAAATAATCCCTATTGTGATTGAATGGGACAGGGGGACAGGCACCTTGTCCCAAATCACCTTCAACAATAGGTTTGGTAGGTCTTCCCTCTGCATCCTCTCAGGTAGAAAGAGAAATCCCCCCTTCCGTCGATTGCCCATTGAATAACACTCTTAGATATTCCTGTTATTCTTGATAGCTCTGTATCAATGATGTCATTTATTGACTCCAATAGCACATCATCCATCAATGAAAATCGTATTTTTTCAACCACGAATTACACTAAACTCATTTTAGTTACTTTTTAAGTCAAAAAAAGACCGAGTGTCTCTAACACTCAGTCTAATCAAAGGAGATATTTTGGGAAGCGGGCTGATCCCTGTGCAAATGATAAATCATTTGCACAACGCCAGAAGAGAACGTTCTTGTATCAACCATTTTTAAATTCAACCTCTCTTTTATATCAATAAACAACGGTTTCCCTTCTCCCAAAATAACAGGGTGAACAGATAATCTAAATTCATCAACAAGCCCTAAATGGATGAAAGCTGTAATTAGGCTTGATCCACCATAAAGCCAGATGTCTTTACCGGGCTTATTCTTTAGTTCATTTACCTTTTCAAGAATATTATCATTTATGAATATCGCATTATTGTCCGTCCCTTTTTGCGTTCTGGAAAACACATACTTTTCTTTGCTATGAACTAAATCCCACATTACTTTTTCAGTATCATTATCTTCCATTTCCGGAGTAAATTGTCCCCATAAATCATAGCTCTTTCTTCCATATAAGATAGTATCGATTTGATTTAAGAAATTAGTAAAACCCATCTCAGCGTCCATGATGCACCAATCAACCTCACCGTTTTTCCCTTCAATAAAACCATCTAAAGTAACTGCTAAATCTAAAATGACGCTTCTTGGCCTTACGTTATTGGACATGATTCTTCCTCCCTTTAATCCTAAAGATATTTTTTCCCACTACGTTTTATTTACACAGTTTATCATTCAAGGATATGGTCTGTATGCGAAATACTTATCTTGATTGAAACCATTCAAATTTGCCCAGGCAAGTATACCATTGTTAATTCCTGAAAATATGATTTTATCTTTGATCATTCAGAAAGTATGAAGTAGGAAACATTCCGTCATTTTCTGGTAAAAATTATATTAGAGGTTTTACATTTCATTGGCTTTAATCAAAGTAGCATATTAACTTTATAAATGTTTTTAAAAAGTGGTATCTTTTTTGTTGTTATGTGTTATAATAAGATTAACTTATTGATGTTCGGTTTAGCAAAACAAGATATTTGTAAAACTTACTAGTGATTATCATCATCTTGAACTATGATCTTGAACCAAAAAGTAATAAACGTGCTATATAGCACAAAGGAGTTTTTTTAATGAGTAACGGTACAGTAAAATGGTTTAACGCAGACAAAGGTTTCGGTTTTATCGAGGTTGAAGGTGGAGAAGACGTATTCGTACATTTCTCAGCAATTCAAGGCGACGGTTTCAAATCATTAGACGAAGGCCAAGCAGTTTCTTTTGATATTGAAGAAGGTAACCGCGGACCACAAGCAGCTAACGTTGAAAAAGCGTAAGTAAACATAAAAAGCTCTTCTCCTATGAGAAGAGCTTTTTTATTTAAATTTGTTTAGGTGAAAAGATACCCTTTCGTTTCCGTTAATACGGAATTTCCCCTGTATAATAATGGATTTAAATAATAACAGCGACAAAAAATAATGCAACGGTGCTGTCACTAAAAAAGATTATCAGGATTATTTACTCATGAAGTCATTGCACAGAGGTTGTGAAAGCAATTATAAGGAAATAATGCAAGTACACAGTATGAATGCTATACTTACTGAAAAATCGGATACGAAAAAAGGAGTTAACGTAGCAGATGAAATATTATACATCTAACATGAAAAAACTAGTTATGGCCAACGAAGATTTACAAAAAGAGTTAAAGAAAATAATGAAAGAACATGATCTTGAGAAAAGCTATGCGCTTAAGGCCTTGTACCATGCTGAGGTTGCTTCAGGTGGGAAATACCAGGAAGCATATCGGGAACTTGACTCGCCTAAATAGGTTGGTCATTTTTTTATTTGTAAAGTTGAGAATTTAAGTGATTTATATGATCGTTATTGAAAAGCTAGCTGAAACATCAATTTTCAACTTCTATTCTTTAACGTTTTTCATAAAGCGGTGGAATCAGGCATCTGCAGGACACGGTGCCTGTCCCTTTGTCTCACCCCATCATATCCCTCTTTATAAATACTTTTAAAAAAGTGGTATCTTTTTTGTTGTTATGTGTTATAATAAGATTAACTTATTGATGTTCGGTTTAGCAAAACAAGATATTTGTAAAACTTACTAGTGATTATCATCGTCTTGAATTATTATCTTGAACCAAAAAGTAATAAACGTGCTATAAAGCACAGAGGAGTTTTTTAATGAGTAACGGTACAGTAAAATGGTTTAACGCAGACAAAGGTTTCGGTTTTATCGAGGTTGAAGGTGGAGATGACGTATTCGTACATTTCTCAGCAATTCAAGGCGACGGTTTCAAATCATTAGATGAAGGCCAAGCAGTTTCTTTTGAAATTGAAGAAGGTAACCGCGGACCACAAGCAACAAACGTTGAAAAAGCGTAAGTAAACATTATGAAAGCTCTTCTCTTATGAGAAGAGCTTTTTTAGTTTTAGTTTGTTTAAGTGAAATGGTTCCCTTTTTTGTTTCCGTTGGTTGGTCAACCGCCCACTGCAATACATGAGTAACTACGATTATAATAATAGCAATATTCTTAAACAACATCTATGAATAAAGATAGACCACTAACTAATGAACCTTCTACTCTTCAAAATTGTGGGCTTTAGCATATTAAAGTATTGGGGATTGACCTGCCAGCATCCGGAAGCCCAACAATACTTACCCCTCCACACCGGTAGTAATTGCACCTCCTCATGTACTCGGGTATCTCTCTATTCCGTTTAACCCAATACTAGATACAGTCGTCACCATTGTCCTCCCCTATCATTTCTTTTACCTTAAAACAGCTATAAGTTAATCGAAACCTAATGCCTTTGTCAAAATGCCAAAATCTCAAAATAGAATTGAATTAGGTCAGCAATTTTCAATTTTATATAATTGGAAATTGTATTTTAGAGCCAGCCACTTACGCTATAATTCATTTTTTAGGTAAAAAATACCGAGTATCTCTAACACTCGCCGCCTCACCCATGGAAATATTCTGGGACACGGTGCCTGTCCCTGTGTCTCTCCCCGTGTCCTTCCGACAAATTGGGAGAAATAGAGTTCATTTATGAGCTAATAAAGCATTTTCTTACTTCATTTGTCAGATAATTTTGTATAATAATATTCAGTATGTTACAATAATTGTAGTTACATAGATGGTAGATTTTGTAAATAATAGAATCATCTTGTAACTACTGTTTTTTAAAACACATACTAGGAGGGATTAACAAAATGAAAGGGACACGTTTAACTTTAGCAGTTTTGCTTTCCGTTCTTTTTATGTTCGGTACAGCTCCATCGGTCTTTGCCAATGACAATCTGAACTGCGACGATTTTGACACGCAACCAGAAGCACAGGCACATTTCGATGCGGATACAAATGATCCGGATGGTTTGGATAGAGATAAAGATGGAATTGCTTGTGAGAATCTTCCGGATGGAGATTCTACCGCTTCAAGCAATGACGATGCATCCGAAGAAAATACGGATGAATCGGCTGAAGCATCAGAGGACGCATCAACCGATGAATCTGCTTCCTCCGAAGAAGTTACATCATCCGATGATGCTGCAACGTCAGATGAATCAACATCGTCTGAGGAACAGGGCGGCGAGCTGCCAGATACTGCAACAGCGTTACCGCTTGGTATTCTGGGCGGTTTAGGCACTATGGCACTTGGTGCACTTGGTTTGCGCAAGCGTCAGTAAAACTTAGGCAGGCGATCTAATCGTCTGCCTTTGTCTCATGTAAGGAGGAAAGACCAATGATCCGTAAATTATCGCTACTCTTGTTTGTAATTGGATTCATTGTTGTTACTTATAACGGTTGGAATTATTTTCAGGCGACACAGTCGGTTCAGAAAATACCGGATAAGGTTGAAGCTGCAGCCGTTGATGTAACAGAAAAGAATATACCAGAAGTAAGTGAAGTGACAGTCGATCCACTAACACACAATTTTGATATAGAAACAGGCTCAGAGGTAGCGGCCCTGGATATTCCGGCTATGGACAAGCGTTTCACAACGTATTGGGGAGCGGATGAGCGTACCCTCGATCAAGGCATTGGGATGTATGTGAGTGAGTGGACAACGGTTCCAAATCGCGAAGGTGGTCATACAGTACTCTCCGGTCATCGGGATACCGTCTTTACCGGTCTAGATGAGCTAGGTCAAGGTGATACACTAGAATTGCATTATAACGGTGAAACCTTTAAATATGAAATCAATGAGACTTGGATTACCGATGCAGATGATCGGACGGTTATTGTCGAAAAAGAGGAGCCAACATTGACACTGACGACGTGTTATCCATTTGACTTTATCGGGTATGCACCTGATCGTTATATTGTACAGGCTACTTTGGTCGAGTAACTGGATGGTTAAATCTACTCTATTTTCTATAGCTGTTGGTAGTGTATGAGTGGAAACTTATCATGCATAAGATGGAGGTCTCCCCCATTGCCTTGCATCAATGGATCCAAAGTCCAAAAATATGTTAACAATCAGTTTTAGTATTGAAATTTAAAAGTGGGAACGTGGTCTTATATAGACCCTGTTCCCACTTTTCTCATATTATTTTTCAAAAAATATAAGCTTACTACTTCTTTTGTGGCTTGTTGATATTTTTCCCCTATTATTTTTAGTTTTAATAAAGACCAAGTGTCTCTAACACTTGGTCCAATCAAATAGAAATTTCGGGACAAGGTGTCTGTCCCCTTGTCTCACTATGAAATAAACAATCCAAGTCCAAGAGCAACACCCAATCCGACAAGACCGATAAGTGTTTCCATAACTGTCCATGTTTTTAGTGTATCTTTTACATCCAGACCAAAGTATCGGTTTACTAACCAGAATCCAGAATCGTTGACATGGGATAGAACGGTTGCACCAGCGGCAATTGCGATAACGATTAGACCTAAAACTGGACCTTCCATTCCTAAAATGTCGATAACTGGTGAGATTAACCCCGCCGCTGTTACCATGGATACTGTTGCCGATCCTTGTGCAACCCGAACAACAGCTGCGATAAGGAAGGCGAGTAAGATTGGTGGTAGTGAGGAACCTGCCATCATTTGACCAAGAACCTCCCCAACACCAGAATCAATTAATACCTGTTTGAACACACCACCAGCACCAGTAACTAAAATAATGATACCAGCTGGTTCCAATGCCTTCGTTGCTATATCTTGAACTTCTTGTTTAGTATAGCCTCTTCTTGTTCCTAATAGCTTAAACGTTAATAATGTAGCAATAATCAACGCCACAATTGGATTACCAATAAATGTTGTGATTTCCCTTACGATATGGCCTTCTGCAAATATCACAGTAGATAACGTATTGATTAAAATAAGTACTAATGGAACTAAAATAATTCCTGCAATCATTTTAAAGCCTGGCAAATCTTTGTCGTATTCTTTTTCTTCAAAATTCATATAATCTGGTACGGTTATATGTATTTTGTTAGCAATATACTTTCCAAAAAGCGGACCAGCAATGATCATGGATGGAATACCGGCAAGAATACCGAATAGAATAACCCATCCTAGCTCTGCACCAATAAGATCAGCTACGGCAATAGGTCCAGGGGTTGGCGGAATGTAACTGTGTGTAACTGCTAAACCAGCCAACAATGGAACACCATAGTACAATAAAGATTTTCCAGTCTTTTTCGCTAAACCATATACAATAGGAACTAAAATAATAAAACCAACATCAAAGAAAACTGGTATCGCGACTAAGAATCCGGCTATCCCTAGAGCCCACTGGGAGCGCTCTTCTCCAAATTTTTGAAGCAAAGTTTGTGCTAATCGTTCGACACCACCTGAAACTTCAAGCATTTTCCCAAACATCGCACCTAAACCAACGACGATAGCAACAAAACCTAATGTGCCACCCATGCCGCTTTCTACCGATGTAATTACTTCATCAAGCGGCATGCCTGCTGCAATACCGACGAGTAAACTGACTAGCATTAAAGATACAAATGCATGCAGCTTTGTTCGAATGACTAAATATAATAGACCAAAAATACCTGCTACTGCTATTAAAATCAACATGGTTGATGACATTATGTTTTCCCCCTAGATTGTCTTGTTTTTCTACAGCATGTCCGCCAAATTGATTGCGTAATGCAGCTACTACTTTCCTGCTAAATGTATCTGTCTCCTAAGAACGATTTCGCATAATTAATGGTAAGGCAATGATTGGTGCTGCCACTTGCAAATCCAATGCCGTTTCAACGGTCCAATTCCCTTAACTAGAAGCATGCATGACACCTTTTATTTCATCTAGACGAGCATCCTTTGAAAATACACTCTCCATTAATTCCATTAACCATAGACGGATAACCGGACCATTATTCCAAATCTTTGCCACCTGTTCATAGTCATAATCCAACTCACTTTTTTCGAGAATTTCGAACCCTTCCGCAATGGCTTGCACCATACCATGTTCAATGCCATTGAGAACCATTTTTAAAAATTGACCGCTTCCTGATTTCCTGCTTATAGGTAACCGCTTTCAGTACGTGTGTCAGAAAAAAGTTTTTCCACATGTTTGAATACATTCTCTTTTCCACCTATCATCTTACATGCTCCATTTCTTGCACCTTCCATACCACCGCTTGTATCTACACCTAAGTAATGGATACCTTTTTCTTAAGGCTGTTGCGCACGTTTAATCACACCTATGTAGTCGGAATTTCCTCCATCGATTAGAATAACACCGGCTTGCATCTATCTAATCAATTTAGTTATAACTTTTTCTGTTTCCTCTCCGGCAGGAACCATCATCCAAAGATTTCTTGGTGATTCCAGATGATAGATTACATCTGGAAGAGAATCCACAGTGGAAGCACCGTATTCCTTTGCTATTTACATCGATGTTTCCGACAAATCAAATCCAACCCTTCCATGGCCATGATCAATTAAATTATAGGTTAAGTATAATTCCATTTTACCTAACCCTATCATTGCTAGTTTCATAGGCATATCCCCCTGATTCATTGAGAACTAGTATATACAAGTTGTATTGCAAAACTATCATACTTGAAAATTGTTTCCTATGCAACCGTTTCCGCGGATCTTTTTTTATTTGTATCTGCATTAAAAATCTCTTTTCTCTTTAGTCTGTTTCATATTATGATAGGTATAGCCATTTGAAATAGGGGTGGTCGATATGGATGTAGGAGAGATGTAACATTGTCTCATACAAATTCGTTCCAACTATAATTCGTTTAATGAGACCGAGCAGAAAATTGCAAATTATATTCTAAACCAGCCACAGCGGATAGTGAATTGTACTATTAATGAGGTTGCTGATGAGATAGGTATTGCAGTTTCCACTGTTTTCGATTTTGTAAGAAAATTGGCTTGGCGTGCCTTCCCGCTGAATAACACTTTTAACCCTAAATAACGGAGAGCGGAAACGTTAATAAAGTCGCTTGGTTTACCATATTCTTTAATATGCGATTTATCGAAGGGGAAGTTAAACATGAGGAAGCGGTCTAAATTAAAATATTTTTTTATCGCTGCTTTTGCCATCGTTGTGTGTCTTGTAATCTTCGTTTTTCAATTGACATTGTTTTCTCCAAGCCAGCAAGCAAAAAATATAGTTAATGAGTTTTATAGCTATGAACAGAAGGCTGCTTTTAATGAATCCTGGGGGTTACTCCATCCCTACATGAAAGAGAGATGGAGTAAAACAGCTTACTTAACAGATCGAGCACATGTTTTTATGGGACACTTTGGCGTGGAAACCTTTGAATTTGCAATTGAGGATGTTGGAAAGGCAGACATTTGGAAAATGACGGAGGATTCACCATCCTTAAAGGAAGTTTATATATTCAATGTGATCCAATCGTATCAAGGGAAATATGGGAATTTCCATTTTTCACAGGCGGTGTATGTTGTAAACACAAAAGATTCTTGGAAAATCCTATGGGACTATAATGGAGGATAGGGACACGGGGACAGGCACCTTGTCCCCCCCTAACGAATGGTTAAATCTATTCTCTATAGCTATTGGTAGTGTAAGATTAAAACTGATAATGCCTGAAAAAAAGCCGAACGTGATGGAGGTCTCCCCCATTGCCTTGCATCAATGGATCCAAAGTCCAAAAAAATGTTAACAATCAGTCTAAGTATTGAAATTAAAAAGTGGGAACATGGTCTTATATAGACCCTGTTCCCACTTTTTCCATATTATTTTTCTGAAAATATATATATGTTTACTTTCCTTCTTTTATGGCTTGTTGATGGCCATATTTCCCTCAAACTCTGTCCCCTTTCTCTTAGGTATTAAATCCGGTGAGGGTTCAGGCTCCTGCATTCTTCAAGGAATATAAAAAATCCATGCAATACTTAGAAATCCTAGCTCAGGATGATTCTCATAATCCTGGGCGATTTCTACATGAATTCTTTTGTATAACTGGTATTAGATACAATCTACCACTCCTTAAGGACAACGTAACACCCTCATTTTATCTGAGTCTACCTTATAGGGATAATCTCACTAGCCCTGGATTCCGGGACACGGTGCCTGTCCCCTTGTCTCAAAATCTGCTATTATAAAGTTACTATCCATTAATGGGACAAACCTGTTCCTATGTACCGGGGGTGAGAGTAATTGTTTAAGAGTGTTTTTTTTCGCTATTTTATTATCCTTATTATTTTGTTTAGTGCGGTTATTTTGACTACAAATATTGTTATTTACAATCAAGCGTCTTCGATCATAAAAAATAATGTTCATGATGCTCGGGTTGATTTACTGAATCAATATAAACATATGATGAATGTCATGATTAATGAAACACGAGAGGTTATGGAGCAAACGGCATTTAACTCGGATATAAATGACTTTATTATGACAACGCTTACTGAAGATAATCAAGAAATGGAAAATGTTACAAATGTACAGCGTCGACTAAGGAATTTGGCAGATTCAAATCAAATTATCATATCAGCCTATGTTTATTCTACTGAAAAAGATAAAATTATAAGTTCGAATGAGCAAATCTATGCGGTTGCGGATTTCTATGATACTGATTGGCTGGAGTTTTATAATGATGATCTAGTTGGTACGCATATAATGGAAACAAGGGAAATTACCGATGGTTATGGAAATGATTTTAATGCGATGACACTTATTCATCACCTTCCATATAACTCCTTCGAAAAGAATGGAGCAATCGTTGTAAATATAAATGCCGATCAGCTTTATAAACGAATGGTTGGAGCGAATAATGACTCGGACGGCCTCTTCTATATTATGAATCGTGAAGGAGAAGTCATTTTACATCCAAATAGACAGATGCTCTACACAAATATTGAAGACGAAGACATTTCGATGTCCATTTTTAATAATAATACGGATTTCTTTGTTGAGAAAACAAATAAAGGAGAGCAGCTATACACGTACATTACGTCGATGATGAATAATTGGAAATACGTTTATGAAATATCAATAGATGATTTAAATGGTGTGGTGAGTAAAATTACGACAATCGTCTTTTCCATTATTTTAGTTGCTCTTTTATTCAGCATTAGTTTGGCGTATTTATTGACAAGGTATGTAAGTAACCCGATAAAAAAACTTGTCGAAATAGTTCCTGGATCAAGGAAGAAGTATGATAAGGAACAATACAGAGATGAGTACGATTATCTGGATAATGTGTATCATGATATCATCAGTGATAATAAAAATATGGAAACCGTAATTGCCGAAACAAAGCCGGTTATCAAGGAAAAATTGCTGGATAACTTGCTGACAAATAAGAAAATCAGCAACGAGGAAGTGGATAAAAAGCTTCATCTACTAAATATCCAATTTAACGAGCGATATTATATTGTATTAACGGCACAAATTGATGATTATAATCGTTTCTATCAAAATAGGGATGAATTAGAAAGCAGCTTGCATAAGGGTAGGCTTACAAGTTTAATAGAAGAAACGATTAATCAGCTCTTTCATTCCATGTCTGGGGAGACAGAAACAGACAAGATAGCTGTTATCATCAATTATCCAGAGGAAATTAATACGATTGATATGAATGAGCGACTTGTGAAGCTCATGCAAGATTTGCAAAAGAAAGTTGCCGATCGTTTCCCATTTACCATTACGATTGGTTTAGGACGAGCGTATCCAACTATTTTCCAGGTTAAAAAATCATATGAGGAATCAATACGTGCATTAGAATATAAATTTTATCAAGGAAAAGACCAAATTATTAATGTGGATGATGTTGAAATCACGTCGAATGAGTTGTACTACTATAATAATGATCATGTGAAAAAACTGATCAATAATATGAAAACAGCAAATAAATCCGGGATTGAGAAAGAATTAGACGCCCTATTCCAGGATATTACAGACAATGGGACGATTCCATATGAGCAAATTAATCAATTGTTTTTGCAATTAATTAGTTCCATTATTGAATTGCTGATTGATCAGAACATTGATATAAAGGAATTGTTTGGTTCAGATTATACGATCTATGACGATTATAACCAAAAAGAGACCCTCCATGATATTAAGAAATTTTTCATCATGATTACGGATTCGGTTGAAAAAGAGATTAGTAAACGTAACAGTGCTAAATCTCCGGATACATCAAAAAAAATACTAGAGTATATTGATGCTAATTTCCATCATGATATGGCTTTACAAGATGTTGCCGATTGGATCGGGATGAGTACGAATTACACGAGCAAAATTATTAAAGATACGTCTGGAAAAAGTTTTTTGGAATACTTAAATATGAAGCGAATCGAAAAAGCGAAGCAATTATTAAGTAGTACCAAACTGACAATTAAAGAAATTGGGTTTCGAATTGGGTTCAATAGTATCCAAAGTTTCATGCGTGTGTTTAAAAAATATGAAGGTATTACACCGGGACAATATCGAGATCGCGACTAATTGTTAAAGGGTTCCGTTTTGTGGAGCATATAAATGACCGACCAAATGACGTATGAATTGGCATACCTCATTTGGTCGGTTATATCAATGCTTACTGGTTAAATTAGGCTAATTTTCACCGAATATCCTTGTTCGGTCACTCATCTGCCTTATGAGTCACCTTTCATTTGTATTTTTTCCTTGTTCGGTCACTCATCTGCCTAATGAATCACCTTTCATTTGTATTTTTGCCTTGTTCGGTCACTCATCTGCTCTATGAGTGACCATTTCCTTGCTATTTGCCATTTTAACGGTCAATTTAATGTCATTTGAGTTGTGTTTTTGAAAAGCCTCAAAACGGAACCCTTCACCTAATTGTCCCTGTCTTTTATTAATGAAACCGTTGCAATCCCTGTGTTGAAGGCGTGATGAACAAATTCCACACCAGATGAACAATAACCGCACTGTTCATTCAAATTGTAAATTGTTAATTTACATGAAAGCACTTCCATTATACATTTGAAAGCGTAAACAATATCACAAAAAGAAAAGGGGAGAAGCAATATGTTTAACAACAAAAAAATATTAATCGTAATGATGCTATTATCTGTTATTACCTTATTAGCAGCATGCTCTGGTGATTCGGAGACAAGTGATGCAGAAAATGGGGATGGAGAAACATCAGGGGAAACCATTGAATTAAAGTATGCAGAAGTAAATCCTGAAGGGCATCCAATGACAGATGCTGCTGAAAAGTTCGCTGAAATAGTAAATGAAAAAAGTGATGGAAGAATTTCAATCAATGTATATCCAGCAGGACAGCTTGGAAATGAAACAGAAAATATGGAAGGATTGCAAATGGGTTCGATTGATTTTATGCGAGCAAACCCAAGTGTGATTGCAAACTTTGGTATAGAGAAAATGAATGTACTATCTCTACCATTTATTTTTGAAGGTCGCGAACATTTATGGAACGTACTTGATAGCGATATCGGGGATGAACTGAAGGAAGATATTAATTCAAGTGATACTGGTTTCCAGACAGTCATGTTTGTCGAAGAAGGGGCAAGGAATTTCTTCTTTACAGATAAAGTGGTGAAAACACCAGCAGATATGGAAGGAATTAAAGTAAGAGTACAGGAAAATGAACTCATGGTGGATCTTGTAGAGGCACTTGGAGCATCTCCAACACCAGTCTCTTATAGTGAATTATATAGTGCTTTGCAAACAGGAATTGTAGAAGGTGCTGAGAACCCACCAGCAGCATATTTAGCGAATGCTTTTTATGAAGTAGCAGATAAATTAACTCTGAATCAGCATGTGTTCGCACCAAACTTTATCTTAACTTCCAGTAATACATGGGATGAGCTAAGTGAAGCAGATCAGGAGCTATTGTTTGAAGCAGGTAAAGAAACCGAATCATTTGTAAAAGAAATTGCACAAATTGCAGATGATGAAGCACTCGCTGAACTAGAGGAAAATGGTGTAGAAATTACAGAAATCGACGATCCTCAAGCTTGGCAAGATGCCGTTCAGCCATTGTATGAAAAACATGGTGCGGGATATGAAGAACTTATCGAACGAATTATAGAAACAGAGTAATTTCAGTTTTTGGGAACAAGGGATAGATGAAATCATTCCTTGTTTCCTCCTTTTATTTAGGTTCTACAGAAGAAACATTTTTACATACATGACTTCGTGGAGGTGGTTGGGATGAAAATAACATTTGCTAATTTTAATCTTGTAATCGAAAAGATCTGTAATAGTTTATTGGTACTGATGACATTGATTGTAACGTATGTTGTGTTTATGCGCTATGTCATGAATGATACCCCAGTTTGGGGAGAGGAATTGGTAAGGTTATTTCTAGTCTGGATGACATTCCTCGGTGCAAGCTTAGGTTTAAGGGATGATACACATATTCGCTTGAATGCGATTGATGAGTTTCTTTCCCCAGCATTCCGGAAAATATTCGATTGGTTTGCAATCATTGTTCTCTTCTTATTTTCTCTTTTTATGGTGATTGAAGGAACAAAAATGACCATGCTGAGTATGGGGAGCAGTATGCCTGGACTCGGTATTCAAACTGCATGGCTTGTAGCGATATTCCCGATTTCTGGTTTATTGAATATGGTCCAGCTCATCTATAAAGGGAGGCAATTAAAATGAGTGTAGAAGCAATCGGTGCGATTATTTTAATAGGTAGCTTTTTATTATTGATTCTACTGAGGATACCAATCGCCTATGCACTTGGAATTTCCTCTGTTATGACAGCAATGTACTTGCAATTGCCGCTTACACAAATTGTACAATCCATGGTCAATGGCGCGAATGTCTTTTCCTTGCTCGCAGTTCCCTTCTTTATTTTAGCTGGTGAATTGATGAGTCGCGGTGGGATTTCTGATCGATTGATAGGATTTGCAAAATTATTTGTCGGCAGAATTAGAGGTGGACTTGGACAAGTAAACATTTTAACGAGTACTTTTTTCGGTGGAATCTCCGGGTCATCAGCGGCTGATACAGCATCACTTGGTCCTGTATTGATTCCAATGATGAAAAAGGAAGGCTTTGACACGAAAACAGCTACATCGATTACGATGGCGAGCTCGGTACAAGCCATTTTAATTCCACCAAGTCATAATATGATTATTTATTCATTAGCTGCAGGTGGTGTATCCATTGGTGGTCTATTCTTGGCAGGTTTAGTACCTGGGATTTTATTAGCACTTATACTGATGATTTATACCTTTATTATTTCCGTTAAACGAAAATATCCAAAAGCAGAAAATGTTGGTAAAAAACATTATTGGAAAACAATCGGTAGCGCATTCTGGGGATTAATCACTATTTTGATTATTGTCTTTGGTGTGGTCAGTGGTATCTTCACCGCAACAGAATCCGCAGCAATAGCTGCTGTATACGCGTTTATCGTTACATTTTTCATTTACAAAGATATATCGATTAAACAATTTGGTTCGATTTTAGATAAAGCACTAAGAACGATTTCCATGGTAATGATTTTAATCGCAACCTCAAATGCATTTGGTTGGTTGTTAACGTATGTACGCATACCAAAGCTCGTTTCCGAGGGGATTATGGGTATAACGGAAAATCGAGTTATGATTATGTTGTTGGTTCTTCTTATTCTTTTACTACTTGGTATGGTTATGGATATGGCAGCGATTATTCTAATTGCAACGCCGATTTTCTTACCAATCGCCACGTCAATTGGTTTTGACCCCATTCACTTTGGGATTATTATGATGCTAACACTTGGACTTGGGATTGTAACCCCACCAGTAGGTCTGACATTATTTATCGGTAGTGCGATCTCAGGAGAAAAAATAGGAAGCCTATCAAAAAGCATGATTCCATTTTACGTCCTGTTTCTTATCGCGATACTTATCATTACCTTTATTCCGAAGATAACGATGTTCTTGCCAGAGATGTTGATGTAGGGACATAGGGGACAGGCACCGTGTCCCACTAACCTTCACTCGTATCCATCATTATAAATATTTTAATAATTACTATTATGTGTTATAATAAGATTAACTTATTGATGTTCGGTTTAGCAAAACAAGATATTTGTAAAACTTACTAGTGATTATCATCATCTTGAACTATGATCTTGAACCAAAAAGTAATAAACGTGCTATAAAGCACAGAGGAGTTTTTTTAATGAGTAACGGTACAGTAAAATGGTTTAACGCAGACAAAGGTTTCGGTTTTATCGAGGTTGAAGGTGGAGATGACGTATTCGTACATTTCTCAGCAATTCAAGGCGACGGTTTCAAATCATTAGATGAAGGCCAAGCAGTTTCTTTTGAAATTGAAGAAGGTAACCGCGGACCACAAGCAACAAACGTTGAAAAAGCGTAAGTAAACATTATGAAAGCTCTTCTCTTATGAGAAGAGCTTTTTTAGTTTGCAATTAGTTTTAGTATTGAAATTTAAAAGTGGGAACGTGGTCTTATAAAGATCCTGTTCCCACTTTTCCCTTATTATTTCTTCAAAAAATATATAAGGTGACTCCTTCTTTTGCGGCTTGTTGATGGCTATATCCCCTGCAAACCTTTTCTTTTAGATAGATAAAAGCCGGCGAGGGTCAGGCTCCTGCATTCTTCAAGGGATATCAAAAATCCATGCAATACATAAAAATCTAAGCTTAGCTTGATTCTCATAATCCTGAGCGATTTCTTCTTGAATTCTTTTGTATAACGGTTATTAGACACAACCCACCACTCCTTTAGGAAAACATAACATCCTCATTTGATCTGGAGTCTACCTTATAGGGATAATCTCACAGCACCTGCATGAAGGATATTTCTTGGGACACATTGTCTGTCCCCTTGTCCCCGTTGAACATCCTAACGATATCAGGTATAATATTTTTATATAAAGCATAAAATAAAAAAAGGCAGAGTGCGACGAACACTCCACCTAAGCAACAAACATGCCGCATGAAGAGCGGCTGACTAGTGTATACGTTGTTTTTTAAAAAGAAGTAATTACCCTACACTTAATCAGAGCGGTGGGTAGCTACTTCTTTTTTCTATTGGTGACAACAGCGATAACTGTTACAACTGTTGTTAATGTTTGTAACCAAAAAAATGCCAAATTGAAATAGCATATTCATTGCTTCGTAAGTCACCATAATAACACCCCCCTTTCTTACAGGGAGTGCCAACCGCCCATCCGCTTCATGTAGTTACTATAATAACAATATTATCTGTATTCTTAAAAAAACTCCTAAAAATTTGGACTAACTTGAGCGCTGGGGAACAAGGGGACAGGTGCAGCCCTTGTCCCCTAAAACTGTTCCATAACCATATTCGTTCTAGCACCGGAAACTCCTGTACTTGGGCACTTATCACTTTGACCTGTCAATTCAGCCACAATCGTTTCTACAAGAGGTTGATGCACATGCTGCGGTATGTCAAAGGCGAATTCCTTTGTTCCATCCATCGTAGTTAAAACAACCGGCTCATTTCCTGTGGTGGAGAAAGTTATTTTTCCTTTGCTTCCAATGATTTCATTTTTATCTACATTGTCATAAGCAGTAAAACACCAATTTCCCATACCATGGATACCAGATTCAAATAAATAGGCACCCGTTACAATATCTTCCACTTCATAATTTCCTGCTTGGTTGGCCGTAAAACCTTTTATTTCCTTAATAGGACCGAGTAGAAAGTCTAAGATATCTAACGTATGACTACCCACATCGAAGAACAGCCCTCCACCAGATATTTCAGGTTTAACCCTCCAAGAATCCTTTAAGTCTTCCATTGGTTTTTGATACTGTGTCGTTGATACAAAGCGAACGTCTCCGATTGCATGATTATCCAATAACTCTTTTATCTTCACAAATCGAGGCATTGCTCGGCGGTAGTATGCAACATATAAAGGAACACCCGCTTCTTTACACGCAGCAATCATTTCATTACATTCCTCTATATTGAGTGCCATCGGTTTTTCTACATAGATTGGTTTGCCCGCTTTTGCTACTTTAATTGTATATTCTTTATGAGAACTTGGTGGTGTTGCAATATAGACAGCATCTACTGCCGAATCATTAATTAATGCATCGGCATCATCGTACCACTTCGGCACACCATGTCTTTCTGCATAATCCTTTGCAAGTTTGCCATTTCTACGCATCACGGCGACTAGCTCTGAATTTTTGCTTTTTTGAAATGCTGGTCCACTCTTCACTTCTGTCACATCACCACATCCGATAATTCCCCAACGAACCTTTTCTAATTTCATCGTTTGATTTCCCTCTCTTTTACAACGATTTGTTTTTTCTGGTGTTAGATAGTCTTTTTAATAAAAAATAATTAATTTTCGTTTAATTTTAGAGAGATGTCTTTGTAGGCATCCCGCTATTGCGGATTATTACAGATCATTAATTTTTTGTCGCATCTGTTCTGCCCAAGGTTTTTTCTGTTCGTTCTTTAAAGATCGTCCATCGCATCCATCGTATCCTGTCTGAACGCATAGCTAGGTTTGGGTTACAGTTAAACCTTCTTGTATGTCGTGGAGCTGGCACCTGCATTCCAAATGCTTCACCGAAATATCCGTAAAGCCCAACAATTTATAGCCCTTTGACCCCTAGTCACTTGATTCGGATTCCCTCTATTATTCTCTTAACTTAATACTAGTCACAACCGTTGCTTATGTCAAAATCCTAAAACCTAATAAACGAAAGGAATTATGTGAGCAAAATACAATTTTACAGAGGTGAATATTTCACCTGAGAAGGCTAATTCACATTATTATCTTTAGATTTAAAAAAGACCAAGTGTCTCTAACACTCAGTCTATACTATGGAAATATTCCGGGACGCGGTGCCTGTCCCCGTGTCCCTACGACTTATTGAATTACCTGTATTCTTTCTTCTAGGCTTGCGTTAATAGTACCTAGCTTGCTTGCATATTGGATTAGAACTTCCGCATCTGTTTGAGCATTGGTGTCGTCTACAAGAGTCTCGTTATCGGCAAACATTGTATAGCCATCTCCACCACCCGCAATATAATTTGGCATGGCAACGAGATAGTCTTTTTCTAAATCAATGGGTTCATTGTTAATTGTAATTGACTGCACTCTTGCTCCAACTGGAAGACTTGGATTATAGGAATATTGGATTCCCGATACTTGTAAAAATCCTCCGCCTAAACTTTCTACACGTGAAACACTATTCTCGAACGCTGCTTGAATTGTCTCTCCTTTTACATTAGCAAGAACTACTTTGTTGCCAAAAGGTAAAATAGCGTATGCATCTCGTGAAGTGAATTCTCCAGCAAGAATACTTGTACGAATTCCGCCACCATTCATTAGCCCAATATCCGCGTTAAAATGATCGCGATAACTATCAGCTATAAAGTTACCGATATTGGTTTCCAGGTATCTTGATTCATGATTATCTCCATAAACTAAAGGTGTATCTAATTGCGCAATCGTTTGGCCTAAATCTTCTTCCAGCTTGTTTTGGTAATAGTCTGCTAACGCTTTTAATTCTGGGTCTTCCGGAACGGTGTGATCGACTTCAATAACAGTAGGGGTGAGTTTAATATGCTTCGCATGCTTTGTAATATCTAGGCGAATCATCGAACCGATATTTCCTTGTGATGCTACTATATAGCCGTTACCATGCTCGATAATAAAGGACCTGTCCTCTGCTTTTTCTTCTGTAAATACGGCATCAATTTCCGGTACAGCATCCAGTAATTGCTTGTCCTTCTCAAGCGATTCCTGTGTTAATGCAATAATCACATCAACCTTTTGTGTATTCTTGATTTGCTCGACAGCTTTTTTAGCTGAAGGAATAATATCCTGCTGAATAACCTTCCCGTCATTTGTTGTCGTATACATGTCATCCGTTAAGCCGATTATTCCAATTTTAATACCACGTTGGTTGATAATTTGATAGGTTGGCAGATTAGCAAATGCATTACCTTCTGTATCTGTTAAATTAGAAGTAATCCATTGAAAATTCGATGCTGTAACTAACTCCTCAGTCACCTCAGAACCGAAATCAAAATCATGCTGACCAAAATTAGCTATATCAATTCCTATTTTATTAAAAGCTTCTACAATTGGAAACCCTTTGTATACCCCACCAAAAAGTGTTCCACCACCTAAATCACCACCAAAAGCAACAGCAGTATGTTTATTATCTTTTTTCACACGGTCGATTACCGTTTTCAGTCTAGCGACACCACCACGGTCACCATACTCGTTTACAACTGGGCTAATTTCGTGGGCATCATTAAAATATAATATAGTTGCTTTTCTTGGTGCCTTCGCATCTGTAGTACTTGATTGTATAAGAAAAGTAAATAAAAATAGTGCTGCGCATGATAAAACAATTACAATTTTTTTCATCTCTAATCCTCCAATTTTTCTATCTTCTAAACAAGTATAGCTTTTTAATATAGAGAGATTATGAAAGATGTACAAACTTTGTGTAAAGAATAGCAATACCAATATACTATATCTTTTGACTTGTTAAAGAACACCTAATCGTAAACTACTCAATATTCAAGTGTTCTTTAAGTGTCTCCGACTTCTTCACCCGCTCGGAACAATATAATAATAAACACCTTCTTCTCCCTTTCCACTCCCATTAATTTAGATTTGTTCAATATTGTGTCGTGTTTCGGAATGCTCAATTTCCTTCATATCAGCAAACGTTAAATTGATTTTTACTTTATCGCCAATTACTTCTAATATGCTTCCACGGGACAAGGTGCCTGTCCCCTTGTCCCTACAAAATCCTCACAAATGATACTTTAGTAATATTTACTACACCCCCCACACCTGCTATTGTTTATTATGAATATAATATTCTGAATAGTTGGTAAGTTTATGTTGCTAACTAACTTAATAGACAAGGAGGGTAGATGGTTCGTATTTGTTAACTATACGTTGGAAGGGGTTTAAGTCATGTTAAAGAAAAAATCGCTTTATTTACTGTTGTCACTATTACTTATCGTTTCCGTTTTCCCTCTTCATGCACTAGCAAATGGAGAAGAAAAACCTGACGTTGAACTTTGGAATGTAGTTAAGCCGCTTGGTACGACTGTCACTTTCTTAAATACTGGGGCGCATCCGGATGATGAGCGCAGTGATTTTCTAGCTTACTTATCTCGTGGTCTAGGTGTAAAAACATCGAGTTTAATAGCGAACCGTGGTGAAGGTGGGCAAAATGAGATAGGGACAGAATTAGGTAATGGGTTAGGGATTATCCGTTCCAATGAAATGATTGAAGCGGCTAAAATCACAGGAGTAAAAGCCTATCACTTAAGTGAAACTACCTCAGATGCTATTTATGACTTTGGTTTTTCTAAATCACCAGACGAAACCTTGGAAAACTGGGGAGAAGATGTAACCTATGAACGCTTTATTCGATTTCTCAGAACCTACCAACCTGATATTGTAATGCCGTCATTTCGCGATGTTGAAAGTCAGCATGGCCATCATCGAGCAATATCTATTTTATCAGAACAAGCATTTGAAGATGCAGCAGATCCTTCTGTTTTCCCGGAACAGTTAGAAGAAGGATTATCTGTTTGGCAAATTAAGAAATTCTACCTACCAGCAGAATCGGAAGAAACAGCAACCACTTCGATAGAAATTGGAGACTTTGACCCAATCTATGGGATGACCTATCCACAACTTGGGGAAGAATCCAGGTATATGCATAAAAGTCAGGGAATGGGGAGAGATATTCCTGCTGAACCTAGACAAACCCACCTAGAATTAATCAAACAAACCAATGACAATGAAGAGAATGATGAATTATTTGCAGGAGTACCATTTGATTTTAATGAATGGGCTGAAATGATACCTGCAAAAAATGTACAAGTACAATTGGGTAAATTACAACAAGAATTAGATGAAATCATCGACTTATATCCAAGTAGAGAAGCTATTTTACCTCTATCTCAAAAGGCATTAAAAAATGTACAGAAGATAGAAAGAATGGTCGAAAAATCCAAAATAAAAGAAGATATAAAAAATGACCTGCTTCATAAACTTCAATTAAAAGAAGAGCAATTACAGGAAGTAAGTTTTGTAACATCCAGTCTCAAGGTGGCAGCCGTGAATGATTCCAACGTTTTAACACAAGGGCAAGAAAGCCAAGTGACAATGAAGGTGACGAATGAAGGAAATGAAAAAATAAAGCATATCGAAGCATCTCTTGCGATTCCAGAAAATTGGAATCAAGTAGGATCACAGAATATCGGTCACTTGAAACCTAATCAGTCAAAAACGGTTACATTTGATATAACTGTACCAAGTGATGCAGATTACTATGAGCCGTATGGTGAACCGGTTTTACAAGGTAATCTTGAATTTAAAGAGAACGGTACTACAGTGACTAAATTGATTGATTTTGATAATACCGTTGCAGTATTACCAGAATTAAGTGTAACTCCAGAACCTAAGAATCTAACAATCAATACCGCTGATGTACAGACAGATATTCCAGTTTCGGTTCACATTAAGAACTATTCTGAAGGTGAGAATGATGGCGTTGTTTCTCTAAATCTACCTGATGGATGGACAAGTAATCCGGAACAGACCGAGGTATCCTTTAAAGAGCAGTTTGAGGAGAAAGAAGTGACATTTGAGGTCAATCCACCTGCAGAAATCAATGAAGGTGATTTCTCATTTGATGCTGTTGTCCAATCAAATGGCAAGCTATTTGATACAACCGTACAGGAGATCAGTTATGACCATATTAACGATTCGTACTTCCAGTATCCATCAACAGTTAACACAATAGCATTTGAACTATTAACAGAGGATAACCTTAAAATAGGGTATATCGAAAGTGGCTTTGATGAAGTGGCAGATTATTTATTAAATGCTGGCATGGATGTGGAAAAGCTGACAGAAGAAGACCTTTCTACAGGTGATCTATCACAGTACGATACCATTGTTACAGGAATAAGAGCATATTTATCACGTCAGGATCTTGTAGATAATAATGAAAGACTACTTGATTACGTGGAGAACGGTGGACATTACGTCGTGCAATATCATAAGCCTGGTGATAACTGGGATACAGGTTTAACTGCGCCATATTCCTTAGAAATTGGTAGACCATCTATCCAATGGCGTGTGACAGATGAAACCGCAGATGTAAACGTGCTCCAACCCGGACACAAACTATTTAACTATCCGAATGAAATTACAAACAGTGACTGGGATAATTGGGTACAAGAAAGAGGACTCTATTTCCCAATGAATTGGGATGATCGTTATGAAACGTTCGTAAGCATGAAAGATCCGAACGAAGATCCATTTACAAGTGGTATCTTACTTGCTGACTATGGTGAAGGAACGTATATGTACACAAATCTAGTATTTTACCGCCAAATTGATAATCAGATCCCTGGCGCTTATCGCATATTCACCAATTTAATTAGTTATAGTAATGATTAAAACAAAAGCTTAAAGCTATTACGGACTGAAGCTGGATGTGGATGTTTATATGTAAGAGTTAATTATTAAAAAATAACCCAATAAGGTAAATATATCCTTATTGGGTTATTTTTCTGCTAAGTTTCCCGCCTCAGGAACCTGCGTAAAGAAGATATTTCGGGACACGATGCATGTCCCTCTTGCACCACTCCAGGACCGGGACTGCGCAACCTCAATGCTGCATTGCACAACTCCAGGACCGGGACTGCGCAACCTCAATGCTGCATTGCACAACTCAAGGCCCGGACTGCACGACTTCAATACTGCATTGAACAACTCCAGGCCCGGGACTGCGCAACCTCAATGCTGCATTGCACCACTCCAGGCCCGGACTGCGCGACTTCAATGCTCTATTGCACTACTCCGACCCGGGACCGCGCGACTTCAACGCTATATTGCACTACTCCAATAAACGGGACAAGGTGCCTGTCCCCGTGTCCCTATTTCATCCCCGTCAATGTGATCCCCTTTATAATATGTCGTTGCAGCAGAATAAATACGAGAATGATTGGTATGACAGAAATCGTTGCCCCCGTCATAATTAAATGCCATTGTGATTCGGCCTCTCCTGAGGAAAAGAAGGATAAACCTACTGGCAGTGTTCGTAGACTAGGTGATTCAATGGCAATGAGTGGCCATAAGAAAGCATTCCAGTTACTTAAAAATGTAAAAATACCTAGGGCGGATATTGCTGGCCATACTTGAGGTACAGCTATTTTAAAGAAAATGACATACTCATTCATGCCATCAATTCGGGCTGCATTTAAGAGGTCGTCTGGTATTTTCTCCATAAATTGCCTCATTAAAAACACCCCGAAACCAGTCATTAAACCAGGAAACAAGACAGCCCAATATGTATCGGTCCATCCTAAATCTGAACTCATCATAAACCATGGAATAATCAGCATTTCGGTAGGAACCATTAATGTACTTAATATTAATACGAAAATAACGGTACGGCCAACAAACTTAAATTTAGCGATAATATATCCAACAAGAGTATCAAAGAATAGCACACTGATTGTTGTAATAACAGCAACGATAAAACTATTAATGAACCATCTGACAAACATGCTTTCTTCTAAAATCTGAAGATAGTTTCCTAAAGTAGGATTTTCAGGGATGATACTTAAGTTAAAAATATCCATTGGTGCTTTTAAAGAGGTAGAAACCATCCAAACAAAAGGAAACAGCATAATGACAGATCCAAGTATTAAGAGTAGGTATGGCAACAGTTTTCTGAATTTCATTGTTCTAACCTCCTTTGCTAGTAATCAAATTTCTTCGTTAGAACTTTCATTTGGAATATAGTTAAAGCTAGAATAAACAGAAATAATATAACCGTAGCAGCGGAAGCTAGTCCCATATCAAATTGCCTGAATGCAAGCTGATAAATATAGACGACAACGGAAATAGTTGAATCTAGCGGACCACCACTTCCATCCATACTCATATTGACTACTTGCGTGAATGATACCTGAATAAACGTAATCGTTCCAATAACTGCTGAAAATACAATCGTTGGATTCAGCAATGGTAATGTCACATGCCAGAACTTTTGCCATGAGCTAGCACCATCAATATTGGCCGCTTCATATAGCATTTCTGGTATATTTTCTAAACCAGCCAAAAATAAAATCATTTGAAAACCGATCGATTGCCAAATCATTGCACCGATAATAACGTATATTGCTTGATCTGGTGAATTCAAAAAGGGTTGCGGTGGAAGCCCTAAATTTATTAATACGTCATTAATGATTCCATTACCCATTAAAATCCACTGAAAGACCCAGCTGATTGCAACGATACTCGTTACATAAGGTATGAAATAAATAACCCTAAAGAAACCAACAAATCGATTAATTTTATGCAATAATAATGCAACAACGATACCGAATAATAATTGCCCAGAAACACCTAACACAATATATATCAATGTATTAAAAATCGATTTAATAAAAACTTCATCCTTGAACAGCGTTACATAATTTTCAAATCCCACGAACGGTTGTATATCTGTAGAGAGAAGATTCCAATCTCTAAACCCTACATTGAATGTAAATAGAGTAGGTAAAATACGAATTCCAAGATAAAAAATAATCGGTAGTAGTAAACAGGTGTACACAAATAAGTATTTTTGATATTTAAGATTACCTCTAAATTTAGAAGTTAATGATTTCTTTTCTTTGCGGTCTGGTTTTTTGTCATGATTATGATTTGAATCAGAAAATTGCTCCATCTTGCACCTCCCCTAATTGATAAGGACCAAGGTAGAGTAACCCTTGATCCCCTAAAAAAGTATTATTTATCACTCCAATATGCATCATAAAGTTCCTGGGTGGACTCCACTAATTCATTAAA
Organism: Oceanobacillus rekensis; assembly: GCF_002153375.1. Classification (GTDB taxonomy): domain Bacteria; phylum Bacillota; class Bacilli; order Bacillales; family Amphibacillaceae; genus Oceanobacillus; species Oceanobacillus rekensis. The sequence goes on along the minus strand of NZ_MTBQ01000005.1, from coordinate 125,807 downwards.
CGCTTCTTCAGGATCCATTCCTTCCATCAACACCTTATTTGCAGCGTCAATGACAAGATCACGCTCTTTTGTTTCATCCACGAAGAAATGTGCATTCGCAAAAGGCAAGGATTCAATGAACGGACCATAAATCTCATCGTTTACATATTTATCCTGCATTGCTACTGCTTCTTTTGCTGGTAGTTCACCTGTCGCGTCTAACCATCTTTCCATCACATCATCACTTGTTAAAAACTCTAGAAACTTCGTAGCCGCTTCTAGCTTTTCCCCTTCGACTCCTGCTGTAATTCCATTCGTCCAGAAAGAGGAATTAGTTGATTGTGCATCCTTACCTGGAAGTGGTGCAACGGCATAATTCAAATCAGGTGCATCACTTTGCAATGTACCAATTCGAAATGACCCATCAATGTTCATCGCAGCTTTTTCGGTAACAAAGGCGGTTACATCATCTGTATAAAATCCTTGTTCCGATGTACCAAGATCGGTTGGGAAGCTTAGCCAGTATTTAAATGCTTCCAAACCTGCAGGGTCATCCGCCCAAACGACATCTTTACGATCCTCGCTTAACACTTGACCACCTGCTTGGATTGTCAGTCCATCTCTAAGCCATTGGTGACCTTGCTGTGCAGGTTCCCAAGCCATACCTGATTGTTCTAAACGACCGCTATCATCGGCTTTTGTTAATTGCACTGCATAATCCTCCAGTTCCTCCCATGTAGTTGGAGGGGATTCTGGATCAAGTCCTGCTTCCTCAAATAAATCCTTATTATAGAATAATGCAAGTGTTCTTACTGCCGTTGGAATGGTCCAATACTCGCCATCCATTTTTGTAGCTTCCACTAAAGGGAAAAACTCACTTTCAATTTCATCATGTGGAAAGGCATCTTGTGGTAGTGGCTGTAAATAACCAGCATCTACATAGGTTGGTACCCATCCATAAAATAAATTGATAACATCTGGCCCTCTACCTGCGGGAACTTGTGCCGCTACTTGTTCGTTGTATTGATCATATGGGAAATTTGTTTGCTCCACTTTAATCCCAGGATTTGCTTCCTCGAATTCCGCAATCAATTCATCCATCAATGTTACCTTTGAATCAAAAGAGTATTGCCAGTACTCAAGTGTGATTTCACCATCTGCACCTTCTGACTCATCTGTTTTTGCGTCACTTGAGGAATCCTCTTCACCACCTGAGCATGCAGCGAGTACAAGCAATAATAAAATTCCCAACAACATAAATTGCCACTTTCTATACATTAAAAAACCCCCTATAAAAATATTTTAAAGGACCGAAGTCACTCTAATTCAGGATGAAAACTACACTTTCAAAATAGAATCATGCTCTTTTAATAATAAGTAACCCGCACCGATTAAAGAGACATCTTCAACCGTCGTGATGGATACTTCCGTTTGTAAGGGTAAGTGTTTGTTCATTGTTGCAGACAAATATGGTAAAAAGGACCCCATAGATTTTGATATTCCCCCACCTAGAACAACTTGTTGTGGATTTATTATAGAAATAACATTGATTAATGCATAGGAAAGGTGTGAGAGGAAATCATGGATGACTTTTAACGCCATTTCATCCCCATCGATTGCCAGTTGAAATATTTTCTGTGCAGACCAATTCTCGGAAGCTTTATCACTTTCACCTAAGTAATGAAGCATTCTTTTTGTAATGGACGGGCCACCAACATGGCTGTCTAAGAATCCATACCCAGCGAAAGTTTGGTCATATTCCTTATGTGCCGCATCTTTATCGGTCACCATATACCCTATCTCTCCAGCCGCATAGGAGGCACCCCGGTATAGATCGCCATTGATGATAAGTCCACATCCAATACCAGTACCGAGTGTGATCATTAACATATTATTATTTGTTTCACCAGCACCTTTCCACCACTCACCTAATACTGCAACGTTCACATCATTATCGATATATACCGGACAGTGAAGGAGATTTTCCAGCTGTGATTTTAAGGGCGTATGTTTCCAGTTTAATGACGGTGCATCAATCACGATTCCATTAGCCACATCCGTAATCCCAGGAACACCAACTCCGACTCCTAATATCTGTGCTATTTCGAATCCGCTTTCTCTTAAGAGATGATTAACATGATCAGCAATCGTATGGATAAAGTCCTTGCCGATATGTTTCTGTGTGTCAAAAGCAATTTTACGTATCATCTTCCCTGTTAAGTTTAAAACTGCAATTTCAACAGATGTTCCCCCAATGTCAATTCCAACAATATAGGATGCATTCTCATTAAAGGAAATTCGAAAGGGCTTTCTACCGCCAGATGAACTTGCTTTTTCACTTTCCTTTTCCCTGATCCATCCTTCTTCTAATAGTTCATCAACAATAGTTGAGACAGTAGGTTTACTAATTTTTAAGGCTTTTGCAATATCGGATCGTGAATGGCCTTGTTTATTTTGAATGTATTGCAAAACCTTCCGTTTATTTACATGCTTTGTTGAACCTGAATCCATTTGGACGTTACGGATAGTAATTGTTCCTCACTCCTTTCCTTATGAACTTAGCCAATAAGTTAGTAAAGTTTACTTATCAATTAAATTTATAATAGTATGAAAATTATACGTTGTCAACGGTTACAAACTTAATATTTTTATTATTTTAATTAGAGTCACTATTATAAATAATACTTTACAATAGCAAAAGTATTCCTATACAATGTTTAGTAAGTAAATTTTACTAACTTAATTACAGTAAATACGAATGCAGGGGTGTTTATATGAAGCTGATTAGAGATGAGTTTGAAGTAAATGACGGGGTCCATTTTCCTGGTAAAACATACGTTGATGAACTATTGAAACCAGTATTCGAGGATCAAAAAATGTATCTATTCGATGCGATGTTCAAAATTCATGAAGCACACACAACGATGCTAGCAGAGCAAGGAATCCTTACGCAAGTGGAATGCCAAACGATTTTGGACGGCCTTCATGAGGTGAAAATGCTTGATCAAAACGAAATACGATATTCCCCTCAATATGAAGATTTATTTTTTCTGGTAGAGTCTAGGATTGGGGAACGTATCGGTGAAGAGTTAGCTGGGAAAATGCATATCGCAAAAAGCAGAAATGATATGGGTGAAGCGATGTATCGCATCGTTATAAGAGAATATATTAAGCAAGCGATTGAAGACGCAGAACAGTTAAGCAAAGCTATCCTTTTACAAGCAGAACAACATACCGAATCAATTATGCCAGCACATACGCATACACAGCCTGCACAACCAACAACTTTTGGGCATTATCTCGTAGCTATTTTCGATAATTTAAGTCGTGATATTGAAAGGTTGAAACGAGCATATGTTACCGTAAACCAGTCTCCAATGGGGGCCGCTGCAATAACGACGACAGGTTTTCCTATCAATCGAGAACGAATGGTGGAACTACTTGAGTTTGATGGTTTAATAGAGAATTCATATGATGCAATTGGAGCGGGTGATTATTTAATTGAAGCAGCGCAAGCGCTAATAAGCCTCATGACGAATATGGGAAGATGGCTACAAGAATTTCTGCGAATGGCTTCCAAAGAAGTCGGGTTGATTAAAGTTTCAAACGCGTACATTCAGATCAGCAGTATCATGCCACAAAAAAGAAACCCAGTCTCCATTGAACATTCCCGTGCCATAGCTAGCAGTGCGGCAGCAGAAGGTATGGCCGTCGTTCACATGATCCACAACACACCATTTGGCGATATTAATGACACTGAAGATGACTTGCAACCACATATTTATGGAGGTTATCAAAAGGCGATACGGGTATTGCGATTAATGAGAGCAGTTGTTCTTACATTGGATTTTGACAAACCAAGGGCATATCAACAAGCACGGGAAAATATGATTACAATTACTGACCTAGCAGATATACTAGCACGCAATTATGATGTGCCATTTAGGGCAGCGCATAAGAAAGCGAGTATTATTGCAACAAAGGTGGGTGAAACGGGTAAAGAATTGTATGATATCCCATTAATACTGGTAAATGAATGGCTAGAGGATGTTCAGTTAGAGGAGAAGGATTGGGAGGCGATTGTGGATCCGAAGCATTTTGTGGAAAGTAGAAGTATTACAGGTGGGACGAATCCGGGTGTGGTACGGGAAATGATTGGGAGGAGGAAATTGAAGCTGGATGAATAGATGATTATGAAGATGCGCAAGTTTTTCTTTTGTTTTAGAGAGATTGAAAATGTAAGATAAGTGTTCCTATGATGGGAGGGCGCTATTCTATGTGAGCATTGCGCCCTTAATTCGTTTAACTTCCCACAAAAATACCACACGCCAAGCCATCAGGTCGACGGGTATAATTTATTAAACGTCACTAAACAACTCCCCAGTATTTGCCTCTATCCTATACTTCACGTATATCATCAAACAATCGATCCAGTTCCCATTACATATGATATTGATTTCAATCAAATCGAAAGTAACCTTTAAAGTCGGCTAAGTGGAATCATTCTAATAGACATCCTGTAATCAAACAACCTGTTGCCTAGAGGACCTAGCCAATCGATATGGACATCACTTCAATACTCACAGATTGATTTGCAGTCAGTACTGCAATTAGTTTTGCCATATAGCTCAAATTTGATTATCAATTAAAATCCCTCTAATGTTAGGATGAGAATTAGAATAAAAGGTCCGATTCCCAAATGAGAAAGAAGGATTATATGCTATTTTATACGATTGCTATCATTGTTATTCTAATAGATCAAATTTCTAAAAATCTAGTTAGAATCTTTATTGATATGAATGAAAGATTTACGTGGTTGGGAATGGAATTTACACATATTGAGAATAGTGGGATGGCAGGAGGATTATTTCCAGGAAATGCACGGCTTTTCGGTGTGATAGCTGTTCTGTTCGTGATTTTTGTTCTTTACATTCGCAAAACAGAGGATTGGAAGGGTCTGCTTATTGATAGCAGTTTCGGATTTCTAGTCGGGGGAGCGATTGGAAATGCCATTGATCGACTATTGTTTGGACAAGTGACAGACTTTATTGTCCGCTCTGGAGGCGTGCTCAATCTAGCTGATCATGCGATTGAGATTGGAATCTTACTGCTTATCCTGTCTGTAATAGTTGACTGGTTGAAAAGTAAAAAGTGGGTTTTAAAATAAGTTGAAAATTTTTACCTGAGCAAGAAGGAAATTCGTGATTGGGAATTTTTAATCTAAACCAGCTAAACCCATCGCCCATCATGAACTCTAAGTCGGTTTTCAACTCTCCATTCTTCGATCAACATACTGTGAATGAGGTTTGAATGCATGCATGTAGTATTCCTTTTAAAAAGTACTTCTGGTTCCATTCTTCTCACTTCCTTGTCTATAAGTATAAGGATATCTAGCTTCTCTGAAAGCTAATTGCGGCTTTGAATCCTCTTCACTTTTAAAAAACATCCTTGCTTCCATAGTTACGTAGTAAGAATCAATTAAATTTTTGTTATTCTTGGTTTTCTCCATTACTTTATCCTCCTAATAATAAGTTAAATTACCCCAAAAAGAATGTACAATTCACAATAATGTGATTACACTATGAATATATTTATAAAAGGTATTTACATAGGGGGAATGGAGAAAGTGAAAAAGAGAAAGCAATGGATAACCTTAATTTTGATTACATTTCTTTTACTTATAGCATCGATCGTTTTTAGCCTGATGCGGGCAGATGATCCTTACCGGTATTTCACAGGGATGGGGAGCTCCTTTGATCTCTCACCTGACGACGAACATTATATCTTTTCCTATTATTTGAATGGAAAGGAAAACATCTACCGCTCCAATGCAGATGGAACAGATATAGAGCAAATAACAGATTCTTCATCGGAAAGGCTACATCATCCGAAGTATTCCAGCGAGGCTTCGCAAATTCTTTTTCTAGGTGAAAATCCCGACAGAGTTAACACGCTGTACGTCGCAGATCAGAATGGCAAGGAGCAGAAAAGCCTAACAACAGGAAACATCCATGTGGAGGATGCTGTTTTTTCTGTCACAGGTAAAGAAGTGTTTTTCACAGGAATACCGGCTGAGAGTTTTAATAAGGTTGAAGGAGAAGCAACGGACGGCTATGATTTATTTTCCGTGGATATCCAATCAGGAGAGATGGACCAACTAACCGATCAAGACTACTTTACGATGGATTCCCTGGCTATTTCACAAGATGGGAAAGAAATTTATTACAGCTTATTCGATGAGGGCAGAGAAAAAGTGACCGCATTTTCACTTGATGATGGTTTAGAAAAAACAGCACCCGAAGCAAACAGGCTCCCTTATGAATCCTACCATTTCCGCTATTCACCTGATGAAAGTAAGATTGCTTACACGTACGTTTCGGAAGAGTCACGGGATAGTTCGCTGTTTGGATATGAATTATTTTTGCTTGATCTTAAAAAGGGAGAGGATCAAAGACTGACAAATCTTGATTCATCCATCGTATCACCGAGGTTTTTTCACGAACAAAACCAAATTGCCTTTTTGGAAAATACGAATTGGCCGGGAGAACCTGCAGAACATGCTCTTAACGTCATGGACCTGGAAACGGAAGAAATCCATCCGATTGAACTCGCTATGTCCCCTCCAAAATCAAGCCAGTGGTTGCCGAAAACAATCGATACATTGGCACATGGTTGGACAGTGGCTATTCTATATGTGGTCTTAATAGGCTTATTAAGCACGTATCTATTTATCTTTCATTCGAAAAAGAAACGTTATGTTCCAGTGCTCGTAAGTTTCTTTCTGAGCATTATTGTATTCAGTGTTAGTTTTTTCGTTGCGTTTGTCGTTAATCCATGGTACGGAATTGGACTTGGCATGCTGGCTACTGCTTTATTGGGCTGCACGGTAATTTCTTTTGGTTATGCATTTGTTTTGAAGTTTTTCGTAAAGGTAGATTAGTGGAGCTTGTATTTGTTTGAATGGGATAGAGTAGAATTTTCAAGGGAATAAAAAAGCTTGAAGGGAAATTCTATAAGAAATATCCCCCTAAATCTTATTAAAATACTCCACACTTCTCATCATTGGCGTACAGTCCAGATAATCTGAATGCTTCAGATCAATTTCAAAGATGAAATCCTTCTTACCTACATAGGGTTTTACCATATTCCAATCAATGTTTCCTTGTCCTAGTGGCAAGGAATCATGACTTTCTCCAAAAGAATCGACAAGATGGAAGTAGCTTGTATAGGGATGAAATATTTCCAAATGCTGATGCAAACGAATATTATCCCCCTGGAGTGCAATAAATGCATGACTGACATCAATATTTAATTGGAGCTGCAAGGGCTGAACGATTTCTGAGAATAGGTAGGGGTTTTCAGCAGAAAAAATCCCTTTAATGGTATCCTCCCAGAGGAAACAGTCTTCCGAAATGCTCAGTATCTGCTCCACTCGTTGTCGCATTTCCTTTCTTGAATGGGAATCCGTATAATCACTACTTTCCGAATTGGCATAATGACAGTGTATGACACATTGCATCCCTTCTTGCTCGCAAATAGCTGCCAACTCCCGACTAGACCAATCATAAAAATCCCGAATCTCTTGATTAGAACTAATAATATCTATAAACTTCCCCTTATATTTCATCGGGTGATGCAAATAAACTTGAATTCCTTGAGCTCTCAACGCATGTACGACTTCCACGAGTTTTTCCGGATGATACAAATCTTCTTCTACTAAATGTAATTCCATAATTTCCGGCTTATAATGTAAACGATTTTCAATTTGCAAAGGGTCTAACGAAGCCTTCAACCGTACATTTTCCATAGTATGACTCCCTTATATGGTTTATCTCCTTACCATTATATCAAGGCAATGCCTAGAAAATTTATAAATTAATAAATCTTTAAGAAAATTTAATGTTCGATTTTTCTTTTTTGCCGGTACTCACAACGTATACGATCATTTCTTACACCGAGCTGCAACAGGTTCTCCCTTTCAATATTACATACTGCATTAATTTGTTCACCATTCCTATTCAATACTCTTTTAAAAAGGGTTGGTATTATCTTTTCGAGCACCGTCACATTATGCTTTGTATACACTAGCTTCATATTTCCCATTTCACTCATAGAGACCGTTCTTCCGCCTACAAAACAACGTAAGGAAGCGTGAAATGAGATTCTTCCTCATACTTCTCTTCCCTGAGATTAACTCTATCTGAAAGCGTTGGGGGTCAGGCACCTGTATTTCTATTAGCATCTTTCTTAGGGATGGGGAAGATTCCGGGACAAGGTGTCTGTCCCCTTGTCCCTTATGATAACCATCACTGACCTAGCAGATATACTAGCACGCAATTATGATGTGCCATTTAGAGAAGCGCACAAGAAAGCGAGTATTATTGCAACAAAGGTGAGTGAAACGGGTAAGGAATTGTATGATGTTCCGTTAGCCCTTGTAAATGAATGGCTGGAGTATGTTCAGTTAGAGGAGAAGGATTGGGAGGCGATTGTGGATCCGAAGCATTTTGTGGAAAGTAGGAGTGTTACAGGTGGGACGAATCCAGATGTCGTACGGGAAATGATTAAAAGAAGGAAATTAAAGTTGGTTTGAATAGGTGATTATGAAGATGCTTTACGTATTTGATTTGTTTTAAAGAGAATGAATATGTAAGTTGAGTGCTTCTTTAATGGGAGGGCGCTAGTCTTTATATGCATGCGCCCTTAATCTATACGTTTATACTCTCAACAAAAATAAAACAAGCCGCCAAGCTATCACAGGCTCCTAAAGCGGCGGGGCACTTGTATTAATCATCAGACAATCGATTTGCCACAATTACAGCTGAAAGTACTGGGGGCTAAATAGAGCGAGTGGTTCGAGCAATTCGTCTAACCTATTAAAACCTCATGGACCAAGGTTCCTGGCCCGGTGTCCCTCACTCTCGTCCCACTTCTCGATAGCAAGAGAGCCATCAGCATTCAAAGAAAAGCTTTCGTTTAATAAGAATTTTCAAAACCAGAGCAACTTTGTAAAACTACTTCCTTCACTAAAACGAAACCCCTCCATCATTAATTCCATTCCCATCTAAATCTACATGTAAATCATGTTCATCTGGAATGCCATCTCCATCGACATCTAAAGACAATTCATTCGAGTCTGGGATGTCATTTTGATTCAAATCGAAGAAAGGATCGTCGTTTCGGTCATTCCTATTATTTTTATCTAAATCTATCCATACTTGACTTGAGTCGTCAATTTCATTTCTATCAATATCTGTAAATAGATCTTGCTTATCTGGGATGTTATTTTCATTCATATCCAAAAATGGATCTGTCTGCTCCCATCCCCCTGGTCTAAACGGATTGTCAAAAGCCATATATAGTTTTCCTCCTAGTCAGTTATTGGTTCCAATAACTTTCGTTCATTTGTATCAGGTATTTCGAATAACAACTGAATAATTGATTCTGTATTGGTTAAATCCCCTTGCTCCATCGGTAGTTGCTTCATTACATAAAAATCAGCGAGTCTATTAAATATAGCCATCTTATTTTTTGCCTTATCGACCTCAGTAAGGTCTTTTAGTCCTTTACTTTGATGTCTTGCAGCCAAAAAGTATACTTTACTAATTTGATTTACATAGTAAGGAAGCATCGTTTCCATTATATGATTAAAGGAATCTAGCGCTTTGTTAATATAAAAATCAATTCTTATTCTTTCATTCTCTTCATTATATTGTTCTTGATCTTTATGACTTTCATTAGAACTGTATGTATTAAAAGCTGTAAATGCTCCGGCTGCTACTAATGCTATACCACCCGTTGCTACGCCTAGAACACCTAATGCACCTGCACCAATATAACCCATTTTCTTTTTAGCCTTTGTATTATCAAACTTTTCCTTCGGTATAATTGCAAAAGATAATGCATTTAGCGCAATCTCTATTTCTACAAAATGTCGTTGCATTTGACCAGATATCGATAATAATTGCCTTTGTAACTGTTCATAAGTTTCTTCGTCAGATTTATCTATTAATCTTTGTTCCTCATTCCATAGCATTTGCGGGAATTGGATGGATACTCTATCTAACTGTCTTTTCTGACCTCGGATTGTATAATACATATAATTCAAGATTTGTCTGTTTTTAGTATCATCAGATGTCTGTGTATTTTCTTGAATTTTACGAATTCCATTTTTCAATAAAACGAGTTGGCCAAATAAGTTATATAAAAGAAAATCATTTATCTGTCTACTCCAACTAGAATACAGTTCTGTTACTGATGCCTCTTGCACGAGTGGGTACTTTTTCTTTATATAAACATTCTTTAACATTTTTTGTAACTGAGGGGGCTTTATATTAATATTTTCCTTGGAAACAAATTGATTTAAAATCGAAATTCCATCGAGCATTTCCTCAGTATCTGCCCCTGCCATTGTCTTCGTATGCGATATCGGTATCGAATTCTCCCTTAATTCCAACTGAACCGTCACATAGTCTGAGTCCTTGTTATCTATGACATCAATCGACTCGATATCTTTATAAGGAATATAAAGCTTTGTGTCTCTAGATTGATAAAAACCAATTTCATTATCTTCATATGTAAGCATATACGGATTATGATTTACCCGAATCAAACTATCTTGCTCTTCCATAGGAGGAAGAAGCGATACTAACTTCTCAGGAACTCTTGAAAAGGTTACATATGAGATTTCACCCGAAGTGGAACTAACTTGAAATATCATACTGTCTTTGTTTCGATTAACTATCTTTAACTGCGGATAGGTAAAAGAAAATATTTCAAAATAATTATTAATTATGTAGATCATTTCGCTATCTAATAAAATACTGAGTCCATTATCATCAAATTTTTCGGCGCCCATAGTACCATAAATGTCACAAAATGAGTGGAAATAAGCATTTTCAGAGACATTATAATTACTTAAGTCCAGTGGTATTTTATTTTCAAATTCTAAATAATACGGATACCCATCTGAATTAAAAATTAAGAGTACACGCTTACTTTTAAAAAGTTTATCCTCTTTATTAATGATTAGGATTTTCCTCTTAAGTGAAGTTATACTCACAGAAAGTACATCTTCATCATCAATGATTTCCACTGGAAACTCCTTTTGCGTTGTTCCATTTGTCATGATTAATTTCGCACTGACACTTTTCTTATTAATTAACAAGATTACCTTTTCTTTTATGCTATTTTGCGCAAAGAAGTTTAATCGGACCTTTCTGACTACCTGATTATCTTGATGTAAGTTTCCCTCTAGAAGCAATACACCTTCTTCTTCAACGGTCACTTTCGAAACGTCTGCAAACACTATCGGTTCAAATGTACTATCTGTAAAGATTATTTGTTTGTTTGTCATGAAAAAGCTGGTATATCTACTCACATCGTTTCTATGACAAAACGTAAATTCACAGTAATCTCTCCGTGGCCCGTTATCAAGATCATTTGCACTCATTTAGATGCTCCCTTCTAGTTGACTTATTGGTAATTAATGGAATAGTATATAGTTAAATTGTACCATGATATATATAAACTTTTTAATAATACAGTCAGTCCCCTGCTACATTAAATTATTAGTATAGTGGGGACTCATACTAATAGAAATGTCCCACTGCCCCTAAAATTTATCTGGCGTGCTAACGCATCCAAATACTGCAGAAACTTTCAAAAAAAACCTTACTCCACAATCCCACTACTAATCCACCCCTGTACACCATCTGGCGCTTCCACTAGATACCACTCTCTACCTTCACCGTCAGTCCTGATTTCTAACAGTGAAACTAAATCCATATCTCTACTTACGACCGTCACAATTTGCGCATCCAAGGAGGCGTCCTTACGTATATTACCGTAATCTGTATTAATCTGGAAAACTTCTTTCGCCTGTGCTTGCTCTTCACTTCCACCAATCCATGCCGTCCATTCCACACTTGCTAGTTTATTACTACCGTAGGAATAGACATCGTCTCCGTATTGAAGTCCTGTTACACCTATCATAATAGCAGCTGCCGTGGCTGCGATCTTTCGTTTATGTTTATTAAATTTCCGGCCTGCATATTTCCAAAGTTTTTTACGTAAAAATACTGTGAATGCATCTACTTGGCCAATTGAAGCATCAATCTCAATCAGTTGTTTCCACTGTTTCCTCGTGAGTATTGGATTGTCTCCCTCACTCTCCCCCACGTCCATCCCTAATACTTCTTCCATAAACTGCTCGATTGCTATGTATCCTTTATAATCGTCATTGAATTGTAGCGCTAACTCTTCAGGTGTGGATCGCTCCGTCAACTCACCGGCATATAGCTGGTATTTCTCCATCCGCTCTTCCACGCGTTTAGTATATTCCGTAGTCAGTTTGATATCTTCATGTTGCTTACGCTTTAAAGCCTCTTTCAAAAAGCGAAATAGCAGCTCCTCCTGAACTGTGTAAAGATGTTTATTATTCACAAGTAAATATAATTCACCGAGAAGCTGTTTCGCCATTTGGTAAAAGCTATCCATATGACCGTTACGATATTCTGTAAGAAGTGCTTCCTCATACGCCATAAATGTATGCTGATGGGCAATATACAATGTGGAAAGCTTGCCCTCTATCCTATCTCTTCCAACCACAGGATGCTTTTTCACAGCTGCATGGAATTTATTAGCAACCTGGATTGCTTCTTGGAATCTCCCTTGCTTTATTAAAGATTGGATACCTGCTGTTGCTTCACGAACCCATTCATAAATATTCAACCGCTCATCCGGCGTCAATTCAAGAATGTAACCATAATCATCCATAGCCAAATTTTGTATCTGAAGATTTAATGTTTTCAACTGTTCATTCACCCTGAGGATTGTTCCACCGTAGACAGCAAGTATCGCTAATTCCAGATGTTCCTCCAAACGATTTAAAAACTGATGAAGTTGTTGTTCATATGTATTCCAATCTTTACTTATCGTCCCAAGGGAATCAGCTATTTTCGAACGGTCATTGCCACCGAGAAGTGCACCAACACCTGCTCCTACAAATGGCAACCCAACAAGCAATCCCAATGCTGTTGCACTACCTTTTATAATTGCCTTTTCTCCTTGTGAAGCTTTCATCTCCTTTAAAATCAGGGCATGTTTTCCCAGCGCCTCTGCATAACGTTGAAGAGCTCCCACCAACGCCTCGATATGATTAAAGATTCCTTTCTTAATTGCCGCAAAGAAATCTTCCGGATATTCATACCGCTTGAAAATTGCACCGTACTCCTTTTGTTCCATTGTGTTAATAAAATGCCAGTATTCCAGTTCAAAATCATCCAGCTTCAGTGCTTTCTTCAAGTCATTTGAAATGGATCCTGGATCTGTCAACCTGAAGAAATTTTTTCTATATTCCTGCTGTTGCTCTGCTGACGGATTCTCCGGAAAATATGCATCAAGATCTTGCAGTTGATTATATCTCCAACCAATATTTTGCCAAACGCTGTCCATCATTAACCCTGTCTGGTGTTTTGCAAACAGAAGCAGTTCTTCTGTCACATTTGGTTGAAGATTTGCTTGTAGATCTTTTTTCATATGATCTATTTCTAGTTGTGTATCACGGAAAAATTGTTCTATTTTCATTGCCATTAGAGCATCCCCAATACATCTAATCCATCCATGGCATCTGTTGCCGAGCCTAAATCTGCCACGGAAACCTGTGAACTAATAGCATCAATCCCTGAAAAGGAATCCGCAATATCGAAGGAACTTGCAGTACTTGTACCAAGATCAGTTGTTGCAAAGGAATTGATATCAAGCTGTGTACTTCCGTTAAAAGCCGTTGAAGTGGTAAATAAAGTATCACCTGCAGAATCTGTAAACTGATACCCATCACCAAGCAGGCTAGGACTTAACGTGCCAACATACTCCGCATTTTGTGTAAAGCTTTCACCACCAAAAATTGTTGGCCTGCCTATAATATCATTTTCGATACCTGGCATATCAATGGATGTCCCTTGATAGATATTTTCCTGAATAGTTGCTGTCTCCCCATTTCCAAAGTCAACCGTCATCCCACCAGTTACATTTGGAGCAGCTTCCATCACTGTTGAACCATTCCCCGTTGTAATTGAAATTCCATCAAGTACGTTTTCTTTCACATATAGTGTTTCTGGTAACGGTGAGAATACGTCATCATTACTGAATACACTATTATAAAAGTCTGAGTTATACATAAAGAAACACCCCGATATAGTAAATTTGAACTAATCCAAATTATACTATATTTGGATGTTATTGGGAATGGGTGGTTGATTGTTTTATCTGGGATGTAGTTCTTAAACGTATCGTCTAATGTTGTTAGAAAAATATACTGGTATAGAAGTAGCTAAAAGCACCGTTCGTCTTCGTCCTTACAATAAATTATGTGTACGATTAATTCTCTCTATATTTCCATTCTTTCACCATGTTATTTACTTCTTCTTGGAGTTGCTGGAATTCCTTGTTTAGTTGTTTTCTTTGATTTTCTGTTATCTGGTCGCTTGCTGCATCTTCTGCAAGGTCGCGCATTATTTGAAGTTTTCCTTCTAGGACATCTAAGTATTTGATTCTGTCTTTTGTCCATTGGAGTTGATGGTAGTGTTCGCCGTGTGAATTATTCATTTAGTCATCCTAACATTTAGATAATTGAGATTTACTCTAAATCTGATCTTTTTCTTTCTATACATTTCACTTTAGCGCTTTAAATCGGTGGGGGACAGGCATCCGATTTCGGGAGTACTATATATATTTACTAGCTTGTTTAATTGAGATTTATGCTTACAGAAAAGTGACCTTGTTAAACCAGAGTGCCTTTCAATTCTAAAATTATGGTAATAACTGTAATTCTCCTTAAGGCATTTGGTTGGCTTGCTACGACGCTACGTTTTCCAATCATAGAACAGACTATATTTTCACTCTTATTCTGAAAAGGAGCTGGGCACTTTGAGTAGGAGTTGTTCTAATCCAATATACGAATTACCTAAACTTAAGTAGCTGTAAATGGATTTTTCATAATAGTATTTTCGGTAATTTCATAAACTATAGAACCTACTTCCCTTGAGTTATCAAAATCAACATCATATTCATTTAGTAAATCGGTTGCCTCCTTATGTGGATGATTAAAGCCCTTGTGATTCCCAGCTGAAATAAATGCATAGGATGGATGGAGTTTATTCAATAAAACCTTATCAGTACCAGTTCTACTCCCATGATGTGAAACTTTCAACAAATAATTATTTGATTGTCCCTTGATAACACTATTGGTAATCGGAAATCCAGCATCTCCACTTAACAAAACCTTACTTTCTCCATATTCTAACTTTAATACAATTGAACTGTCATTTAAATCGCTACAGACTGTTTTGTTACAAGTATCAGGCTTTGGGTTTAATACAGAAATTTTAACCTTACCTTCATAAAAGGTATCTTGTTTATTTACATTTATATGATTTGCAATTTTCCTATTTGCAACATCCAAAAGCTCTTCTACTTTTTTACCTGAATGTACATAATCAAAATTTATTATGAAACTTTCGAATACAAGATCTCCATAGTCTATTATTTGTGCAGCACCTCTTATATGGTCTAGATGCTTGTGTGTAATTAATAAACCTTTTATTTTCCTTGAATGTATCCCATTCGATTCTAATATTCGAATTATGTTATTAATATAGTCTGTAATTTTCCTCCCTGAATAAAAGTTAGTATCTATTATGTACACACTTTTGTTTGGTAATATTAAAAGCATCGAATCACCTTGGCCAACATTAAAACAATAAAGTAATATTTTTTCTTCTTCTCCATGTTCTTCACTATTCAATAAGGCTAGCCCTTCATCATTTATATTATCCGTTAAGCTGTCTCTATAAGGGGAATCTAGCTTAGATTGATTTAAAAGAGTTTGAAAAGTCGGTGGTAAAATCTCAGGAAGTCTGTAGTCTGTAAATACATTCGTTCTAAGCGAATAATATTGACCCTCTACAATACTATCGCTAAACTCAGAATCACTTATATTCCCTAATGTTGGATATTTCATTCTATAATAATTGTAATAATCACTAGAAAGAAAAGTTGCTGGAAATAGTATTCTCCGTAAATGATATGGAGGAAAGTAAGTTGAATTTATATCTGGTATTAATAAAGCACCGAATAAATTATCACTTTTAAATTCTTCATTACTATTTTTGGTTATTTTTGGAACAGCATAAACCTCATCTACAAAAAAATTAAATGAATCTCCTCTAAGTAAATTATCCAAATAGTATTTCCCCTCTATCAAATAAAATTTTATAAAAATAACCCATTCTCATAAAGCTAAATAAAGTAAAATGATTCTATTTTAAAAAGAGACCCTAGCCAAAGCCAGAGTCCCTCCCAAAATTCTAATCTTATTGTAATAATTGTAAAACACCTTGTGGTTGTTGGTTGGCTTGCTTTGCCACTACGTCTTTCAATCGTAGAATAGACTATATCTTCACCCTAAAATCTCTAGGGGCTGGGCACTTCGAATGATCATCGTTTGATCACCCTACGAATCTCATTGCCTTAAGTTTAACTGTTAGGCAGTACATTCTAGTCGTTGAACCTTCGCCAGGTTTTCACCACAGGCGTTTGGCTGCTGATTATCCATTGTTCCATTGCTTTGTTTTTCAAACCATCACGTCTGCCGTTTCCAGCTACGTTGTGGTACAAAACACTTTAGGAAGTTCCAGCAATTCACCCAGTAATCCTCTAATCCGTTACCAGATTAGACGCCCTTTCCATCAAATTACTGAAGAAGTTGTAAAACTCCTTGAGGCATTTGTTGGGCTTGAGCTAACATACTTTGTGCTGCTTGTGAAAGGATGTTGTTCTTAGTGAATTCCATCATTTCTTTCGCCATATCAACGTCACGGATACGTGATTCTGCAGCAGTTAGGTTTTCTGCAGAAGTACCTAGGTTATTGATTGTGTGATCTAAACGGTTTTGTACCGCACCTAGTTTAGAACGTTCAGCAGATACTGTGTCGATAGCTGATTGGATAGTTGTGATTGCTGCATCAGCTGATTTTTGTGTAGAGATGTTTAACCCTTCACCAGAACCAACTGTTATTTCAGCTCCTGCTGTTTGTAATGCTGTACCAGTTGTAAGTACGGTTTTATTAGCATCTGAATAAGACTTCCAATCCTGTCCATCATCTGACGTAGCTACTAAGTCACCCTTGTCATTTAACAACCCATTACCAGTACTAATTGCTGCATGTTCTGTTCCAACTACTGTATATGTTCCATCTGCTAGATCGACACCAGTGGTAGCAGTAGCTGTTGCGTTTGCCACGCCACTTCCATTAACTTCTACACTTCCACTAACAACCGCATCAGCAAATGCATAAGCAGCATCAGTACTTTGAGTTGCAGTAGCTAAATCTTCCTTAGATGAACTTGCAGAGAGTGTTTGATAATCCTTCCCATCCGCACTAACTGCTACAATATCACCTGAGTCATCTTGTAAAGCATAGTTAACAGCAACATCAGCACTATTAGCATTGTTTCTAACAGTAGAGCCTTCATCCAGTTTAGTGACATTATATGTTGTATCATTAGTCAAACCTGCACCAGCAGTTGAAGCAATAGCGTATGATGCACCTTCAACTCCACCTACGTTTAGTGCACTTGCACTCATATCATTAATTTCAACAGATAAGTTTTGCCCTTCATTAGCTCCAACATGGAAAGTTCCTTCAAATTCACCATTTAATAGGTTCTTTGTGTTGAATTCCGTGTTTTCAGAGATATCAGTTAAAGCATTTGCTAACTGATCTACTTCTTTTTGCAACTCAGCACGGTCAGTATCTGTATTCGTATCATTGGAACTTTGAACAGCTAATTCACGCATACGCTGTAGAATTGCATGTGATTCGTTCATTGCACCTTCAGCAGTTTGGATCAAAGAAATACCATCTTGAGCATTACTTTGAGCTTGTTCCAAACCTTGAATTTGTCCACGCATTTTTTCAGAGATTGCAAGCCCTGCAGCATCGTCTCCAGCTTTGTTAATTCCAAGACCTGAAGAAAGCTTCTCCAAAGAATTTTGTGTTGCTGATTGATTTGCCCCTAATTGGCGGTGTGCATTAATAGCAGAAATATTGTGATTAATAATCATGTTTCCTTACCTCCGTGTTTTTTATTTTACTAGCAAGACCTATCCTTGTGAAATGCTAGTTTTATAATATCTCCTGAATCAGGAGTTATTACCATCGTTAATGTCTCCACGAACAATATTGAATTCGGGTGGAGCTGTGATTCTGAGCTTAAGAGCGTTTTTCACGCTTCCCTTCGCCTTTACCACTTTTACTTCAATTTCTCTACCTTAATCGTCCTGGATAATTACTTTTTCTCCAGGCTTTCTATCTTTCTATCTATCATCAGTGCCATGGCATAACATCCTCCCTGATGACTCATTACTTATATCGACATAACTTTTAAATGTTTAACTGTTTTTGTAAAATTTACTTCAAAATATTTTTTTATTCTCTTTAATATTCTAACGGTGAGAAGCATCTATATTCTTACATAATTTCCCTCTACCATCTAAAAAGCTTTGCTTTTTAGATACCTTCACAACCACAATCGAAACGAAATTGCCTTTGGTGGCATAAAAAATAATTAAAATCCATCCCACTTAAAAATACCCCATCTTTCAATCTCATCTCGATTTTATTTATAGAAAGCAATTCAGTTGCCAGTTTCAAAACAACCAACCCCATCAAGCATTCGCATACTCCCTCAACCTCCTTGCAACTTCCGCCACCTCCTTCTCCACATTCACATTCTTATCCTCGTTCTGCTCTCTCTTCGGCTTCACCCTATGCTTCCCCTCCCTAAACCAATCCGGCACCACTTCCGCTACACCAGAACCACCAGCTCGCTGTCCACTCGAACGACGCGTTCCTTTTCTTTCCCGACGACGCCGATACTCCGCTTCCTCTGCCTTAACATCCTCCACATTACGAATTCCCTTCTTCGCCCAAGAATCAAGAATCGCCTTCACATATCCCCAGTTCGAACTTCCGCGTTCCAGTGCACGCTTCATGGCAAATAAAACTAACGACTCACCTAAATCATTGATCCAATGAATCATATCCTCCGCAACATATGGGCTAACCAAACCGAAATTCTCTTGGAAAAATTGAATCGCGTCTGTTGTATTTGTAGTATCGTTTTGTTTCGTTTCTTTTAGTTTAACTAATGGGTCAGCATTGCCGCTCACATCGGGGGCCAAATTGCGGTCCATACTGTGGGTCAAATTACGGTTCACCATGTAGACCGCACTCCCGTCCTTAATCTCGCTCACTTCGAAACTCTCTTCATTCCCCTGATCCATCACCCTATCCAACGAGACAATTTGATAAGCCGCTGCACGATTCCCACCTTGCGAATTGACACAAATATATCCCTTCTCCCGCAATTCTGTCCTCGCTCGTTTAAATGTACTTTCAGTTAAATTCGCTTTACAGCAGAGCACCGACATCGCAACCGTAAACTCCTCCCTCCAGCCTGCTCGATTATTGACATGCATCAACACATGCCAAAGATTCGCTGCCGCAGCTGATAATGGATTCGTCTCTAAATGGGTATAAAATGCATTCACTTCTTTTATGTAATTCATCGTTTCCACCCTTTCAAGTTAAATAACTCTCTATGATTATGAAGAGAAGCTGCTAGAAAAATGCTAAAGAATAGCTAGTCCATTCCCTAACAACCTCTCAAATTCTATTAACCTCTCGACAAAATTATACAAATATCAGGGAGTGACAGGCACCCGCGTCGCACCCAAAGGTAACAGGCAGGCACCACGCAAACCGCTATTCCTCCAAGGAAGCAAAAGTACCTTCCCCATACTCCCCCTTCAGTTTCTTCCGCGCTTCTTTCCCCCAGCTTTTTACCGCCTCTATAGTTGCATTTTCCTGCTCCGCAATTTCCTTTAGAGGCATATCCAAAATGACGTAATAATACACCCATTTCCATTGCTTCTCGGTGAGCATGCCCTTGATCTCCTGCCAGTGGGCATCGTCAGCCAACTCTATACCCTCACCCTCAGTGACGAGCAATTTTCCGCCGCCATAAGAATTCCCTGAAGATCCCTCGAGCAAATGCGCTTGTTGGACCTTCTCATCCCGCTGACCATCATTCGTCTTTTTTCGCACCAAGTCGATGAGGCGATTGCGAATGGTATAGTTGAAATAGGTAGCGAGTGGGCCTTTATCCGGCTCGTATTTCTTGTAAGCCATCCACATCGCATACATTCCCTCTACATAAAACTCCCGATGAACATCGCGAATTCCTAATCGCTGAATGTGATAATAAATCCTCCTCTCATTCTGTTTAAAAATATCCTCAAACGATAAATCCTGATTTTTCTCCATGTTGACCTCCCCTTTCCGGGACAATGAACCTGTCCCTGCGTCCCCTATAGAACGCAAAAAAACCAGATAATCCTTCTATTAGAAGTGATTATCCGGCCTGGGTAATTCTTAAGATTCCTCGCTCGGTATAATTTGGTATTTAATTTTTACATATAATAAGTGAAAATTTCGATTCATACTTGTTCTTACCCAGACCTTAAGTCAACCTTAATAATCTACCATTACTACTCCCTTACCATCTGGGTATAGTTTTCCACGTAATAGCTTAAAAGTAGGTTTACTTAATTCAACTTCCCATACATGCTTACTTTTTATACATTTTACCTGAACAGCCCCACATGCTCCTTCTTTTTTGTCCATTAACCTGTGTCCACACATAGGACACTCAATTCTTTTTGCTTCCTTCATCATTGGATTTCCTCCTAATATATTTGAAGCTTCATTATAAGAAGCCTCATAATAATATGTATACAAGAACAAAAGTTCCCATAAATGAATTAGTAGCCATCTGTAAAATATTACTTTTAATCGTTCCAACTGACAGCTGAAGTTGAAAAAGTTCGGTGCAGGATGTCTAAGGAGGTTTATAGTAGCTTGTTATGTTTTGACGTTAAGCTAGCTATTTTCATGGATGTTAAAATATGTATCCCATTGTATTACCTTATTCCAAAAAATAAAGCAGGCAAATATACTTACCCTTACCATAGTTATATAGTACCACGGAAATATTAAAATTATATGAAAATAATGTTAAATTTTATTTATAATCTAATAGGTTAACCAGCAATATAAAACTATTTTCAATCTTTCTAGAAACCACACCCCCAAGCCGCATGATATATAAGTCTATATAAAAAAACACCCTCCCGTTCAGTTACAAAAGAATAATGTAACTAAACGAAAAGATGAATACAACGTTTAAACCAATAAGTAACAATGAATCAATCCAATTGATGCACTTTAGTAGGGGTCTAACACAACACCCTCACTACGAAGCACGACCAACAGCAACCTCACTATCCTTCACTTTTCTCTGCTTCATCAACCTACTTACAAACCAAATCGCAACAACAACCCAAAGTATAGAACCGAGCATCATCGAAATGCCATAACCCATATTAAATCCTTCTGGTGCGTAAAAGACATAGGTAGTAACAACTGCTGTCATAAATAATGCCGGTATACTACAAATCCAATGGAACTTGTAATTTTTCACTAAATACATCGCACCTGTCCACAACATCACCGTTGCAACAAGCTGGTTTGTCCACCCAACATAGCGCCACAAGAAATTATAATCAATCATGGAAAGAAACAGTACTGGCAATGCAACAGGAATGATAAGTAAAGCAACTGTCCCTTTCTTTTTTAAATCTTTTTTCGTGATTTGTGTTAATAAATCCGCAAGCATCATTCTCGATGATCGAAGTGCCGTATCACCTGTCGTAATTGGAAGAATGATGATTCCAAAGATTGCTAGAATTCCACCGAATGTGCCAAGGGTAGAGATGCTGATTTCACTTACAACCCCACCAGGACCACCTACTGCTAGTGCTTCCTGAAGACCTGAAGTAGTGCCAAAGAATGTCATACCTGCTGCAGCCCAAATTAATGCGATAACACCCTCAACAACCATCGCACCGTAAAATACTTTCCTACCTTCACTTTCCTTTTTCAAGGTACGTGCAATGATCGGACTTTGTGTAGAATGAAATCCAGATATCGCACCACAGGAAATAGTAACCATCAACAACGGCCATATCGGCATATCCCCAGGATGTAGATTATTTAATGTTAAATTAGGTATCGGTGTCTCGAAAAAGAACATCCCAATCCCAATGGATACAGCCATAAAAATAAGAATTGCACCGAAAAACGGATAAAGCTTCCCGATAATTTTATCAACTGGAAGAATGGCAGAAAGCAATAAATAAACAAAAACGATAAGCAAGCATGCCGTGAAACTAAGTGGTGTTATAGAAGAAACCAATTGCGCAGGCGCCGCTGTAAATGCTGCAGCCACTAAAATCATCAAGAAAATGGAAATAATCGTAATGAAAAATTTCGCATATTTCCCTAAATATTTTCCGACTAGTGTTGGAAATTGTGCCCCACCATGCCGGAGTGACATCATGCCAGAGAAATAATCATGGACAGCTCCAGCGAAGATACAACCAACAACAATCCAAATAAATGCGACCGGTCCGTATAGAGCACCTAATATGGCACCAAAGATTGGCCCGGTTCCAGCAATGTTTAATAATTGGATCAAACTCCCTTTCCACCATTTCATTGGTACAAAGTCTAAACCGTCTTGTTTGGAATAGGCAGGTGTCTCCTGTCTATCATCAATCCCAAAAATTCGTTCAACAACCTTACTATATATTATATAACCTACAATCAAAAATAAGATAGACCCGATGAATGTTATCATTGCTGCAACCCCTTTGCCTATTTAAGTAATACGCAATATATTACACAATATTTCTACAAAAAGCAATGCATTTAATGAAAATTTTCTCATAATTCCTAATAAAACGTTTTCATTCGTTTATCACTTACTATAAGTATTATTTATTAATAACAATCTTGATAATAATTTGGGATAAGTTGACAAACATGGAACTAGTATACGATATATTGCATTTTTAGATTGTTAAATTTATGATTCTTGTTTTATCGTTTACGTGGATTTTTCCGCCGCAATCACTAGCTCAAAACTCCGCACAAGTGGCTCAATTTATCTGCAATACTCACATTTGATTACGGCCACGTGATTTTACCACCCTTGCCATGTCTTTCACCAGTGTTCGCCAATGAGTTTACCACTTATTGCCAATTACCAATGGGAGTCACGTCAAGAAAGTGCGGATATATAACGTTAAGGATATTGAAAGATAAAAAGCCTAATCTCTCCTTATTTTAAACGAGGAATTAGGCTTATGGTCTTCAACAATAGCGCCCTATTGCGTAAAATCAAAATCTATTAAAATATATCAAATCCTGTGCCTGTCTTTCACCCATTAAGAGGTGGGGAACAGACAGGCAAAATAGACACTTAGTATCTTTTGTGAATGGGAATAATTTGACCTCTAATTTCCCCACCAGGATTTTGTTCGGTATGAGCATTTACATACGTCAATCCTTTTCGCATCAGTACTAGTAAGTCATTGACATTTCTTACACCTGCGTCATTAGGAACGATGTCCTTATCTGTAATAACTCCCGTAACTACTCCTCGGCGAGTGGTTATCCCATTTTGATCTTCTAAAGTCGCTAGGTCAGCCCCAAAAAGGAAAGTGAGAACAGGTCCATTTTCACCGCTGGCTCCAAAGTGAATATGTGCTTGAATGAAATTTCTAATATTGTTGACCTCTAGCTCAAATTCAATTTTTGTACAATCCTTATTAGCAAGAAACTTAGCTACTCCAAAAGCATCCGTCTTTACTGGAGGTACTTCGTTTATCCCTCTTAACTTAGCGATAAATTTCTCCATAAATTTCACCTCCTTTCTATACGGTATGTAAATCGAAATAATATTGTATAGGTAAGAAGATTAAGGGTTAAAAAAAGGCGAATGATAGGGGTTATAAAATTCAAGTAAAAGTGGTTTTGTATTTATCTTATGGGCAGAAGCCGAAGCTGGTCCTAGAATTGACTTGCGTTATGATACTCGAGTTCAATCTGTTAATCAGGAAGATGATCCTGCTTGGGTTGTAACGGATAAGGGTGAGACATTCCGTACTGTTATTTCCAAGAGTAGATAGGTTTTATTTTCTAACTCTTATAGAACCTCCCCTTTAATTTCTCTAGGGATTAGGCGAAAATAAATTGGTAAGGTCACGCAACTACAGTAATAATATTCTCCAACAATCTATCCCGTTTGCGGAAGACTGATCTTATTGAACAACAATCAAATTTGTATAACAACTTAACATTAAAAACCTATGATATTTTACCCTTGTTCATTACACCTGAAGGTAGGAAGTGGTAAACAGGCTGTCATTCATTGGTACACTTTTTGTCATTCAGTGGTAAAAAACATGTCAAGGATGGTACATTTCGCTGGCTGTAATCACACATTTTCAGAATGGTGCTAATTATTCTGAGATAATGGTCAATTAAACATCGTCCTGGTTAATATCCAATTAATCACCTCATTTCTTACATAGAAATAGACCTCCTGATTTCAGGAAGCCTTTAAATATTTTCTGAGTATTCACTAGTTCGCACTTTGTTCCAAATCATATAAATAACTTTCATGGTGTCTTATTTTCTTCCGTATCTTTTCTCTTACCGCTGCATCGATGCAATCTTGATAAATTGTATTAAAATACATCAATCTGAACCTATGCCATAGTTTGATCATATACACACCACCTACTATTATTATCAACAAGTTATGCCTAAAATAACATAGGTATTTTTATTTAAGTTCACGACATTAATTTACTTTCTTCCATTACACCGACAACATTATTCTTGTATAAAATGCCTTTTCTCTTAGATTTAGGCTTTTTAAATAATTTGAAGCCAAAACCATTTAAAATGAACACCACATGATTTCACTTTTCCCTCCACCCCTATCGATTCAAATTACTTAAATAGGTATAAGTTAATCGAAACCTAAATCCTTTGTAATAATCCGAATAAGCAACCCCATAAAACCGAAACTAGTAGATAACAAAACTATACAAAAACTTAATAAAGATAACGTAGATTTATACTGCTTCAACATGCTATCATTTATATAAAAATTGGAGGTTATGATATGGATACAGAACCAAATATATTTTTCCCTGATGAACTATTAGAAAAAATGAAATTAGAAACAACTATATTTTCACCCGAAAATGAATTTTTTGCAGTTGCAGCTCTTTCTGAGGAAGTAGGTCCTACTCTTGTTCTACATTTATATCAATTAGTGATCGATGAAGATGGTGGATATCAAGCGGTACAGGAATTGGCTGCCTTTAGTTTCCAAAGCCGGTTGAATCTCGAAGAATTTCTAGGCAGGCTGCCGGAGATAAGTGGGTTGGAGATGTTGATGCTTTTGAATCCATTACCAAGTGGTAGCACCGTTAACTGATTTTACTTCTTTGGAAAACAGGTCCTGTCCCCTATCGCTTCACAGCGTTAAAGTGGTAGAGACAGGCACTGTTATTTCCTGTAAAAAAACTACTTTAAAATAGTTGGCGTCGGAAACCTGTTGAGAACTGGCCCTAAGTCCTTTTCAGACCAAGGTGCCTGCCCCAGTGTTCCAGGCCCGGCGGTCAATTTATTAATCCCTACTAAACAAATCTCTCGTATACACCTTATCCTCAACTTCCCGTAAATCATCTGACAATCGATTTGCAACAATTACATCTGAAACTCTCTTAAACTCTTCAAAATTATTAATTACTCTAGAATTATAGAATGTCTCTTCATGAAGTGCTGGCTCATATACAACTACTTCAATCCCCTTAGCTTTAATTCGTTTCATAACACCCTGAATTGCTACCAGAAAAACGAAATAGCGAATGCGGAATGGGACTAACCCCATAGCTCTCGAACAGCATTGTCACTTATCGACTTTATATTTACAATAACTTGTCTATATTTCCCGGGAAATGACGAATTAGCACGTCCCTAGCCTAAAGCTGTTCAATCTGCAATAAAAGTTACACATTGATGGAGCTTCAAAATAAGCAAGGAAGTCTTCTGCAACTTCATCCTCATCATTCAGTAAGCGAGCAAGGCCTGTGAGCTTACTGAATGATGATGGTCAAGCTGCGATTGCATTCTTATATTCTAGTGGTGTCATTCCATTCAGTGTTTCCTCTGTCTTCGTCTAAACATTTCTCAAAAATACTTTAGCACTTTAAAGCGGTGGGGGTCAGGCTCCTGCATTTGTGATGAGTATATTGTTTGGCGGTGTAAGGAATGTGGCCATAATTGGGAAACTCAAGCTAAAAACCGAACTATTCATCATACAGGTTGTCCTAAATGTCATGAACGGTATAATGTTGGGTATCCAGAACTGGCTAATTACTTTTACTTCAAGGAAATATTTAAAGATGCTCAACTTAATACGATAATTGACGGAATTGAAGCGGTGGGAGTCTGACCCCGGCATTCCTTCGTTAGAAATCCCACTCGCTATTTATTACGAGCTTGCACCTTCCGCACTGTCAAGCATCTGAATTCTCAGCTCAATGGATACACAAAATATGGCAAAAACCGTTGGGACGCGGTGCCTGTCCCTTTGTCCCGAAAAATTCATCTGAAATTTATGAATGAAAAACAGACCCCTAGTAGAGGTCCTAGAGGTCTGTTACTATTTTTATACCTATATTCATGCCCTTTATTGTTCACTATCTTCTTCTGTTTCAGTCTCAGTTTCAGCACCTGTATCGGCGTCATCATTCATTTCATCTTCAGTCTCTGTTCCGCCTTCAGTTCCTGTTCCATCTTCAGTTTCTGTCCCATCTTCAGTTCCTGTTCCATCATCCTCCATCTCACCACCAGGCTCCTCTGCCGGAGTTTCTACAGGTGGAGTTGTTGGTTCTTCAATTTCTTCCGCAGGTTCATCACCACAAGCAACTAAAACTGCTGAAGAAAGCAGGACAATTCCTAACCATTTAAAATTTTTCATATGAATCATTCCTTTCTAAGAATGTAATGATTATATAATGACTATTTCCCATAATTAACATACATAAAACTTGGAAATTATTATAATTTGATTACAAAAAATATTTTACTATTACAGCAACTGTCACAAGTTAACCTTATAAAATCATATAGTAACAAGAAGGTTTAAGTTTATGACAGGAGGTAAGTAAGATGATGCACCCTTATTTTGCAAATATGCGATATTTAAATCAACCGGTAATCCCTTATCCAATAAATCCATATATCTATCCTAATCCTATATATAATGAAGTGGGTTACTCCTATGATAATAATGGTCGTCAACAAGCAATAAAAGGCCAGGCAACCTGGACTGAAGGTGGACAAGTAACAATATGCGATATCCCTTGGTCAGATAACGAATACATGACAGCAGCAGTTGGAGAAGATTCCCCTTATCAATGTGGGGACACCATTAAGATTAGAAATGTTTCGGCACCTGTAGGCAGGGAAATTCTCGTAAAAGTCGTTGACCAGGTGGCTGGTTACCCATCTAACAGGATTAACCTGCACCGAAGAGCTTTTCAAGCATTGGGAGTAAATCCGAATGTTGGCGTTTTTAATATTGAGATCTTACCTTATCCACAGTTAGAAGTGGATAAATGGGGAAACTATTTAATGGAAGTTACGCAAACAGCATATCCGGGCTATAACATAACGAATTATGCACATTTAGGTAAATCAGAGATTTCTGCTTCACAGACAAAAGAATCCTTTGAATTTATTCTCCAGTCACCACAGGAAACAATCCGAGTGCAAGGAAATGTTATTTATAATCCAAACACAGATCGAATCGTTTCATTTGATATTAAAGAAATCTAAGGTTTAGAAATATGCGTTTCCATAAAGCTTGGTCGTATCTTTTTTAAAGCAGAATTTTATAAGTCGGCATGGTTCTAAATATAAAGAGCTTGCGGAGAAGGAATTATCGCTCTCCACAAGCTTTCGTTTCTACCTTTATTTCACTAACGATGGAGGTCAGACACCTGCATTTCAATCACGGCCATTTATTTTCATCGAAACGGTCAAACGGTTTTAAGTGTAACGTTGACACTCTATGTGATTCCTATGATCGTCAGAATTAAAGGAGAGTAACCCTTAAGGTTCACTCTCCTTTAATCTTACATATAGCTCATTAACGCGTTGGGGTTAAACGACCCTCTTTGGATTATCGTTATTTTCCTTAGCGTTGTTTTTAATTTCTGCAATCGCTGTTTGAATCTCTTTCATTCGCTTATCATCCAAATCATAATATTTCATAGCAATCAGTGTACAAATCCAGCCAAGAATCGGAATACCGAATTTCATCACTAATGTCATAATCAGCAATGCTACAGTAAGCGTTTCTCCCAGTTGAGGAAACTCATCTCGATAGCCAATAAAGAATAATAGAAAACCGACGAGTGCTGGCGCTAATGAAGAGATTAGCTTATCTACAAATGAGAAAATGGTTCCCATCATACCAGGCACATAGCGACCAGTTTTATATGTCTCGTAATCGGACACATCTGCAATCATCGGGATTACAATCGCGGGAGTAAGCGACGTAGAACCCATTCCTAAACTATACAAGATAAGGAAAATAATCGTCGTGATCCCGATATTCGTCAGAGAAATCGCTGATGGTTCAATTACCAACAAGAAAATGGCCAGTAATGAAAACGAAATAAGTCCCAACCAAGTAGCTCTTACCAGTGTCGATTTCAAACCAGCTCTTGTCGCATGCCTTACACCGATAAAGGTTATTAAAAGAGACGGCACAATGGTGATCAATGAGATTGTTCCACTGAGCGCATAATCGCCAAGCATAATTCCGAAGAACATAATGATAACAGCTGGCTGGCGAATAAGGGAACTAGCAAGCTTGTCCGTAGAAGCGGCTAAAACAAGCATTTGCATCGGTCTGTTTCCCTTTAGTATTGGCCAGTAGTCTCGGAATCTTGTTTGAACACTCTCCTCTGCTAAGCCATAAAACTCTTTACGATCTTTATTCCATAGTGCAATTACAGCTAATATCGTAAACATACCAGAAAGGATAATTGCATATGTGTTTAATTCTGTAAATAACCCCTGATTAAAATCACCATGTTTAACAACAAGGTAGGAAGCTACGAAAATTTGTCCACCTGTGAAGATAGCAATATTGTAGGAAGCATCGAATACGGAAAATAACGGTCGTTGTTTCGGATGATTCGTCAATACGGTTTGTGCTGCTTTCGTACAAGCTGTTTGCATCGTATAACCGATAATATAAATTGCATATATGAAAACAAAAAATAAAAACTGCATGGATTCTGGTAATAGATGTGTGACGTTGTACATAATTAATAACGTACCAGCGAGAATAATATTCCCCATAATCATCATTGGTCTAAACTTTCCAAACTTCGATTCTAATTTATCGATAAAGAACCCAATAATTGGATCCGTAATACCATCAAATACTCGCATTAACGTTAGGATTGTACTAACAACAACGACAGATAAACCAGCTATACCCGTTGCATAATAGGATACAAATCCAATCGCAAACATGTATAAATTAGTTGCTGTATTATTTAGTGTAAAGAAGGCAATTTGCCATAGCTTTGCCGTATTATATTCGTAACCACTATCCATTTTTAAATTTGACATATTTTTTCCCCCCTGTTGTCTATTACTAACTGGCATTTGCCCATTCCATCCTGAAAGCTAACTCTCCCTATCCATTCGAATTAACCCCTGCATTAACGCGAAACATAAAAATGGGTAAAAGTCCTAAAAACTAAACTAGCTCACTGCTCTGCACAGCAACGATATAACGCTTACATTTTAAACCTAAATGAATTTAAAAATACAAGATTCCCCTGAATTAAATACGCCTCATCACTTGTTAATCACTCCAATAATTTCTATCCCCAGCCCCTCATAATATTATTTGTCAATCAAACAAACTAAATACTTTTCTTGATTATAATTGAAAGCGCTTTAACAATCAAGTACTTTTTTAAAGAGTTAAAATATTAAAAACTGATAGATCAATCATTAAATCACGTCCATTAACAATATATTAAAAATACGGACCCACATTTTTGAGTCGGCTTATTTAATATATTAGAAACTAAGCCTAATCGCAACCACTTCAATCCTTCCCAGTAGACAGAGTTCCACGTCTAGTTTTTTCTAGCGTTTAAATATTCTTTTTTTAGGAAATTAAAAGATACTAGAAATGCTTAAACTGTTTTTATCCTTAGACTTCCTAGTTATGCGATTGGTAGGCGAGAAGCATAACAGTGCGTGCAGGCACCAGGATCTATGAACGGATACCTTCATTAATCTTCTAAAATTCCTATCGCTACTAGAATTGGAATAAATTCATGTATAAAGGATATAGATAAAAGGAGAAGTGCAACTAACACTCCTCCCGCAACCACTACCGTCTGGGTGATGGTTGTCAAACAACTTTATTTGTTCCTGAGAACCACCCTTTTGCTTGCGACGGCGCGGGGTGGTTTTCTTTTGGTCAAATACGTTTTTTGAAAAATATATGCCGCGCTTTTACGAACAATACCTTTCATAATTTCACGAATGACTTCCATTTGCCACTACCTTTCCCCACCATAAACCCTTTACACTTTAGCGCTTTAACGGCGGGGTTCAGGCACCTGTATTCTTTAACACTTTAAAGCATTGGGTGTCTGCCCCATTGAACACCCCTTCTTTCAATCTAATTTCGATTGTAGTTATAGAAATCCACTTTATTCCTCCATAGCCCCAAAAACTGCTTCAATGAGAAAAAGGCACAGAAGCAAAATGAAGAATTGCATAGAAAATGGTTGAAATAAGGAATCCAGTCAGCTGCTTATCTAGTACAAACAACTAGTCCAATCAGGCGGCTCGTTTTTTAAATAATATAATAAGGAGGTGTTAAGATGGTGCTTATTAAAAAGCAACTCGTCTACTCAAGCCGAAGTGGGTACACCGGAATCAATGGTAGAAAGTTTATCACCATTCATGAGACCGCCAATACAAGCCGTGGTGCAGATGCACAAACACATGCCAATCTACAATCTAATGGTTTTACCGCATCCTGGCATTGGCAAGTGGACGATAAAGAAGCTATACAATCGTTTGAACACACGGCTAGGCTCTGGCATGCAGGAGATGGTCGTGGTGATGGTAACATGAATTCTATCGCCATTGAAATTTGCGTTAACAGGGACGGAGATTTCAAACAGGCGGTTGAGAATGCAGCGGAATTAGTTAAGAAAATCATGAAAGATGAGGGTATTCCACAAACGAATGTGGTTCAGCATCACCGCTGGAGTGGTAAGAACTGTCCGACTAACTTACGAAATGGGAGTAAAGGAATTGATTGGGCTGACTTCAATCGGATGATCAGTGGTGCTAGTGGAGATACTTCTGAAGGTCAACCTGAGCAGCCAGTTAAGTCCCCTAGTCCTAGTACACCTAAACCTAAATGGACAAAAGTAACTGGTAATTGGACTGGTCAAACTCTTGGAAACGGTGAATACGGTGAACCTGTAAGACAATTACAGACGAAACTTTCGAACAACAATCCACCATTCTATCCAAATAAGCAAGCTAATAACAATGGGATTGATTCCTATTACGGTGACGATACGGAAGATGCTGTAAGGCGATTTCAAAGTTATTACGGTCTAACCGAGGATGGATTAGCAGGTAAACAAGTGTATAATAAACTAAATAGCAATAAAACGCCTCCAAATAGTGGAACGTCTCTACCCAACACTGTTTATCGTGCAATTAGACCATATCCTAGCGGCAGCGGTGTTAGGGCTGTACAAGAGACACTAGCAAGCGTTTATTACTACCCGGATAAAGGTGCGAAGAATAATGGGATTGATGGAGTTTACGGTCCCAAGACGGCTGATGCGGTTAGAAGGTTCCAGTCAACTCATGGATTAGCGGCAGACGGAATATACGGACCTGTTACTAAGAAAGCATTAGAAAAAGTGATGAAATAAATTAAATACGAACTAGCTTTTCATTAATGTTAAAGCCCTTTGATTGTGGGAATAATCGAAGGGCTTATTTTTTAAAAAACAAGAAGCTCCACCCTTTCCCCAACTTAGGCTTACAGGTTCTCTGTCCCTATAACCCTAAATCTTATTAAAATGCTCCACACTTCTTATCATCGGTGTACAATCCAGAAAATCTGAATGCATCAATCAATTTCAAAGATGAAATTCTTCTTACCTACATAGGGTTTCACCATATTCTAATCAATGTTTCCTTGTCCTAGTGGCAATGCATCATGCTTTTCACTAGAATCGACAAGGTGGAAGTAGTTTGTATAGGGATGAAATTTTTGCAAATGCTGTTGCAATCGATCCTTGTCCCCCTTGAGTGCAATAAATGCATGACTGACATCAATATTTAATAGGAGCTGCAAGGGCTGAACGATCTCTGAGAATAGGTAGGGGTTTTCAGCAGAGAAAATCCCTTTAATGGTATCCTCCCAAAGAAAACAAACCTCCGAAATTCTAAGTATCTCCTCCACTCTTTGTCGCAATTCCTTTCTGGCACGAAGCGTCGGGGGTCAGGCACCTGCATTTGAAAGCAGGATATACACTTGATTCTAAATAGATTAATAGGTAAAATAAAATTAAATAAGGAGTGATAAAATGGAAAATCAAAAAAGACGGATCCATTGTGGAGTATGTCACGTACCATTACAAGATAATGATGCTGTTTTCATGGATGAATTGAATACGGTGACACACCAAAGCTGCTACAGTTTAGAGACAAACTTACCTATTAAAGACTTGGGAACATACAAGCAAATTATTACAAATAATCATTTTTTCAATGAATTGTTATATTAAATCTAATCTTCAAAAACGGGTCTTATTGCTTAACACCAATCATTTCAAAATCAAGCATTATTTAACTTAAAAAGTGGAGGTTATGAATATGTATGCAGAACCAAATGTAGTTTTCCCAAAACAACTATTAGAAAAAATGACATTAGACACAACTATATTCTCACCTACAAATGAAATTTTTGCAGTTTCAGCGCTTACTGAGGAAGTAGGTTCTACTCTTATTTTACGTTTATATCAATTAGCGCTTGATGAAGATCGTATATATCGACCGGTACAGGAATTAGCTGCCTTTAGTTTCCGAAACCGGTTGGAACTCGATGACTTTCTAGGTAGACTGCCGGAGATAAGTGGGTTGGAGATGTTGATGCTTTTGAATCCTATACCAGATGGTAGCACTTTTATTTAATTTTACTAATCGTGAAACACATTTCGTTTAGAGTCTTCATTCTTGCAATACATAATGAACTACTATAGCCCATAGATTAACGTTGCTATCTATTACTTCTTTCGCTAAAAATATTATGCTTATGGACATTAATACTTTAAAGTGGAGGGTCAAAGCGGTGGGATCCGAATCATTTCAAACATCAAACATTATTTAACTCTTGGAATTTCATCAACCCAACATAGTGGAGGACAGGCACCAGAGATTAAGGAGAGTAAATCCTATGATTTACTCTAATTTTTAATTATACACTTTAGCGCTTTAAAGCGGTGGGGGTCTGACCCCATAGCCCCCCTATGGCAAATTAACGCATTGGGTGTTTGACCCCATATCCCTCAAAATAAAACAGAAAAAGATAATTATCTAATATCTTTATTCTTTACCTAAAATGAATGCATAATTAGTAGTGGCGCTGCCACCTATATTTAACATCATTCCATTATCACTTTTTTCTAGTTGATAAGAACCGGCATTATTAGTTAATTGTTTATATAAATCCAGGAACATTCTTACGCCACTTGCACCTACTGGATGACCACTGCCAATAAGTCCACCACTTGGGTTAATTGGCTTCTCTCCATTAAAATCGGTTATTCCCTTTTCAATTGCTTCATATTCTTTACCTGGATCTGTAATCCCAAAAGCAGAAATTGCTGCATATTCACTTGAGGTAAAGCAATCATGAGTTTCAAAGAAATCAATGTCGTCTACTGACAATCCAGAACGATTATAGGCATCTTCAACCGCTTGTCTTGTCCAAGGTAAAATATAAGGGGAGTTATTATTATCTTTCATTTTCTTTTCAAATAGCATAGGTGCTACCCTGTGGCCATATCCTTTTACTATGGGAAATTCTTTTTCATAGTTTTCTTTCATGTATTTTTCTGAAGCTAAAACTACTACAGCAGCTCCGTCTGTAACCTGTGAACAATCTGAGACAGCTAACCTACCACCTACTGAAGGGTTAGTTTCTGTGCCCCTCATTTTAGCTTGTTCTAAATCCATAAACCAGTTTCTAGTTTGTGCTAATGGATTTCTTTTTGCGTTATTGTAATTTTTATTAGATATAATAGAAAGACTATCCATAAATCTTTGCTCATCTAATTGATATTTTTCAATAATCTCATCAGCTAACTTGCCAAAAAGTTTTGGGAATGGAAAATCAATACCTTTCCCTTCTTTTTCATAATATGCTGCTCTACCTAAAATATCTCCACCAACTTTAGAGTTAACGGTCTTCATTAATTCCCAACCTACAACTATAGCTACGTCATAATCGCCGGTTTTCACTTTAGTAATAGCAGCATCTAAAGCAACAGATCCAGATGCACAGGCCGCTTCATATCTTGCAGTTGGGACACCATAAAAAGAAGAATCTACTTCTGTGATTAAGGCACCAATATGACCTTGTTGTATATATTCCTCAGCTATAAAGTTACCAACATAAAAAGCAACTTTATTTTTTGAATTTAGTTGACTTATATCCTCAAAAGAAATACCTACATCATCTAAACCATCTGTTATAGCTTCTTTTAATAATGCAATTTCATTTTTACCCTCTTTACTCCAATTCCGTTGAAAGTCAGTTTGAGATCCACCTAATACATATACATTATTCATCGTTACACCCCATATTTATAAATTAATGTTTCGCTTGGAAAAATCTACGGTAATCGTATTTTGATGATGAGATATCCGAAAATAATTGTTCAATCTCAACTTCATTCCAGATTGCTTCTGGTAATCTCTCTTCTGCTAAAGTTACAAAGTTCTCTATACCAAATAATGCTTGTACCATTCCTAATGGAGGACACCAGCCAAAGCCAGCAGCCATAACATCGTCTGCTGCGTGAATACTATCACCTACATATTTTGAAGTAATTAATGAATATACAACATATTTTAGTAGGAACTCTAAACATAACTTTGCCTCAAGACTACTATCATTAATTAATGTATTGAAAGCTGAATTATAATCTCCTACTCTCAATGAATCTACCATCTTATTTGTA
This sequence comes from Oceanobacillus rekensis, assembly GCF_002153375.1. GTDB lineage: Bacteria > Bacillota > Bacilli > Bacillales > Amphibacillaceae > Oceanobacillus > Oceanobacillus rekensis. The sequence continues at coordinate 90,457 of NZ_MTBQ01000005.1, read as the reverse complement.
AAAGATAAATTATAATTTTTAACTTCTCTATATTCATTTAATGAAATATCATATACCAGATATTTCTTAGTCCCATCATTTGAAACTATAGTTTTATATAATCCACCATTTGTTTTCTTTCCAAGAATTCCTTTATTTACTAAATAGACTGCGAAGTTGGGCATAATAAATGATTCTTTAGCATAGTCATTTGTATTATCATATAAATTATCAACTATTGCTTGATGAACATCCAATCCTACAAAATTCGAGGTAACTAAAGGTGGCATACTTCTACCTGTAAATGGTCCTAGTATGGAATCAATATAATCAATACCACCTTTATGTTTATATTTTTCAGCGTATTGCAGAGTCTCATTTATAAATTGAAATCCGATTCTATTTCCAAGAAAGGCAGGACTATCTGTTACTTGTACTACTGTTCTATGTAATTTACTCCCTACATAATCTTTCATATTATTTAAAAGTTTTTTTTCTGTGTACTCCGATGGTATTATCTCACATAAGGTTAAATTATAAGGAGGGTTAAAGAAATGAACACCCAAATAATTCTTTCTAATATTTTCAGGAAATACCTCAGCCAACACCTTTATAGATAATCCAGATGATCCTGTACAGATAATTGTATCTTCATCTACCCAGCTAGATATCTCATTATTTATCTTTATCTTAGTATCTAAATCTTCTGCAACACTTTCAAATATTAAATCAGACTCCCTAATACAGTCTTCAAGCATGGAATAATCTGCTGGAATTAGATTCTTCTTAACAGAATCAGCTTTTACTGAAGAAGCTATATTTGCCATAGCCTTTTTTGACTTTTCAATTGTACGACTTACCAAATATACTTTTACTCCTCCAAATGAAGCAAAAATACCAGAAACATTAGAACCCATTGTGCCATTTGCGCCTAGTACTGTTACGGTTTTAATCATATTTAACTCCTTTAAACATTAATTTTATTTGTTATTAATAAATCTTAGTTTTCGTGAAATTTAATAGGCTTTGCAGGCATTCCTACTGCCGTACAGTTTGCTGGTAAATCTTTTACTACCACTGCTCCAGCTCCAACGATTGTATTCTCTCCTACGTTTATTCCTTGGATAATAGTTGCATTAGTTCCAAAGTCTACTCTCTTATTTAAATTAACACCTCCAGAGATAGATGCATTCGGAAGTAAAGTGCAGAATTCATCAATAATAGTGTCATGGCCTATTGTACAATTAAGGTTAATAGTTACAAAATTATTTAACGAGATATTACATGTTAGAATATTGCCTTCACAAATAATGATTCCTTCACCTAGGATATTTGTATTACTAATACCCACAGTCGGATGAATAATATTTGGAAAGCCTATACTATCTATATGCTTAATTTTATTAATGATTTTTTCCTTGGCTCTTGGTGAACCTATACCTAAAGAAACACTTAACTCCTTATCAAAATCCTCAATCCATTTGCTATCACCTAATACTGAATACCCATTTAGTATTTTCCCAGTATTCTCCACGTTATCATCTATAAAACCAAGTAAGTTCCATGTAGGTTTTTCTGCATTTATTTGCTCAATTAGTAAAGCTACTTCTCTTGCAAATCCGCCAGCCCCATAAATAACTATGTCATTCATTATTTTTCCTCCTATGTTATCTCTCAAAAACATTTAAAATATTTTCTTCAGGTACTTTTAGTGTTTTTAACTTCTTCCTTATTTGTTGCTCATAAGTATAGCTTGTTATTAAAATAATATGATTACTATAATTAAGTTTTCTAGGATCAACTATTTCATAACCTAATAATTTATCCCCTTGTTTTTTATCATCATCATCAATAATTGCAGTAATCTTAAGATCTGTATCACCTCTTTCGTTTATTAAATTTATTACTGTTTCAGCTACTTCACCTCCACCATATAACAAAATATTATTAATTTTTTTTGATTCAATCTTTGTGAAAATAAAATCAAAGCTGTCTTTTGCCAGGTTATAGAGTTGTAATAGTTCATATACGTATGTCATCAATAAGTATTTTTTCCTTTTTATTCCTCTACTTGTAACTATATAATTAACATTTCTACTTGACTTTTTGTCTTTGACTAGAAATTGCTTTTCCTCTAATTGTTTTATATATTGATTTATCATCGACGTTGCTACACTGAGCTTATTTGACAACTCTTTTTGCGTAATGTTCGTATCTTTATCTAACATTTCTAAAACCATCAATTCCTTTAATTCTGCAGTTGGGTGAAAAAGAGTTGTATTCTTTAATATATCTATTGGACTCCCTCCAAATAATATAATCATTCGTTCGTCGAACGAATGATTATATTGTACCATAATTATGTAATATTCTAAATCCAAGTTTCAAAATTTTAATAACAATTCTAATAATACTTTCGGCATTATTCTTATAAGTAATAAATAAGTTAGAGTCTAATTGTAACAACTTGTATTTTGGTCCATTTATTGTACTTCCATAAATAAAAATAAATACTGCCAGTTCTAATAGAGTTTTAAAACATATTAGTTCCAGCAGATATTTAACCTTCATCGGAATTTATATTTTTATAAGACCCTTTAAAATTTCAATAACCCGCTCCTGCTCCTCAACACTCATATTCGACCCACTAGGCAAACACAAACCATATTCAAACAAATAATCTGAAACACTATTTCCTTCTTCATGCGGATAATACTTCACATCTTCAAATAACGGTTGCAAATGCATTGGCTTCCATACTGGACGTGCTTCGATATTATCTTCATTAAGTCTCTTAATTATTTCATGACGTGAAACCCCGGTTAATTCAGGATCAATGGTCAATACAGTTAACCAACGATTTGACATTGTTTCTTCGAGTTCTGGTTGGAATTCAATTCCATCTAAGTTACCAAATGCTTCATAGTAGCGTTCAAAAACTGCACGCTTTTGTGCAACACGCTCATCCAATACTTCCATCTGTCCGCGCCCGATGCCAGCAACAATATTACTCATTCTATAATTATAGCCGACTTCACTATGCTGATAATGTACTGCTTTGTCACGGGCTTGTGTTGCTAGGAATGTAGCTTTCTTCAATGCTTCCTCATCATCCGATACGAGAGCACCACCACCGGATGTTGTGATGATTTTATTGCCATTAAATGAATACACACCGTATTTTCCGAATGTACCACTTTTCTTCCCTTTATATGTACTTCCTAATGATTCTGCAGCGTCCTCGATAATCGGCACACCATATGAATCACAGATAGACATCAATTCATCCATCTTAGCGGCCTGGCCATATAAATTAACCAGAATTACAGCCTTTGGGAGCTTTCCATTCTCACGTGCCTCACCAAATGCACGCTCCAATGCTACTGGAGACATATTCCATGTGTCCATTTCTGAATCTATTAAAACGGGTGTTGCCCCTTGATAAAAAATTGGATTTGCGCTAGCCACAAAAGTTAGCGATGAGCAGAAAACAGTGTCCTCGGGTCCAATATTTAAAAGTCTTAATGCTAAATGAATTGCTGCAGTACCAGAAACAACTACAGCTGCACCTCTTATATTGTTATATTCTGCAATATCTTTTTCTAGTCCATCCACGTTGTTACCAAGTGGAGCAATCCAGTTTAAATCAAATGCTTCTTGAATGTATCTTTGCTCGTTTCCGCTCATGTGTGGGGATGAGAGGAAGATTCTTTTTTGTTTTTGCATTACTTTCATCTCTTTTCATAACTATTTTATTACTTTTGTATGAACTCCAACTGCAGTAACACTGTTCACCAATATCATTCACAACAACGCCCTCGGCAACACTCCAACCTCCAACATGTTTTCCAGAGATCACAACAGCCCCTGCGCACCTGATTTCATTAGCCTAGAGACACAATTCCAGCTAAGTTGCTTTTGGAGAAGTATACATAACCCTCAATATATTATATGTTCAACCAAAGACTGCATTGAAAATAGAATGGTTACCGATTACAGAGTCTGCATTAACCATTGAATTTAGCATAATCACAGTTCAATTACCTATTTTAGTAGACTTACCGCGGTTGGATGATTTACAATCGCATATTGCTCAATCAGGATAAAAAATTTATCAAATTTTTTTACGGACATAATTCTTCCAATTGCTATACAATATTTATAATCTTTCTTTTGTAAAGAATCTAGCAATCTAGTACTACTATCCGCTGCCTATTAAAATTAATTTAACGATTTTTGGAGACCTTCTTGTGATCAGTACCTTTAAATTTTTCCATCGTAGCTTGTCCATCCTGATTAATTCCTTCAGACTTGAATACTTTCAACACAGTTTGAAATAGAATTTTAAAGTCTAGCCAAAAGGAGCGATTTTCTACATACCAAACATCCAATTTAAACTTTTCTTCCCAACTGATTGCATTTCTTCCGTTCACCTGAGCACAACCTGTAATTCCGGGCCTTACATCATGACGACGAGCTTGCTCTGGAGTATATAAAGGTAAGTATTCCATCAATAACGGACGAGGGCCAACTAAACTGATATCTCCTTTTAGGACATTAAACAGTTGTGGGAGTTCATCCAGACTTAGTTTTCGAATAAATTTACCAACTTTAGTTAAACGTACATGATCCGGTAAAAGCTCACCTTTTTCATTTCGCTCATCTGTCATTGTTCTAAACTTATATACGTTAAAAGGCTTACCATGTAGACCTGGACGTTGTTGTGTAAATATAACGGGTGACCCTAGTTTAAATCGAACGAAAATTGCTGTTATTATTATGAACACGGATAAAAGAACTAGTGCAATTAACGCAACTATGAAATCGAAACATCTTTTGATTTTGATCACCTACTTATTTCTATTATTTCATTTTAAATCTTAATTTATTAACAAGACCTACGAATCCTATTTCTAGTATCACGTAGGTCTTATAGGTAGAAATTCTATCTGTTATGCTTTACGATTTAAAGTTTTTACCAAACATTAATTTTTCAAAAAGTATCAGCTGTTTCTCCAATACCTTTGCTTCATTAAACTTATGAACTGCAATTTCTCTAGCTCTTAATCCCATATTTTCAATCTGATCTGTTTGGCTTAACATCTTATTCATAGCATCTGCTAATTCCTTAATGGATTTTCTCTCTACCAAAAATCCATTTTCCCCTTCAACGACTTGTTCTCTACACCCACGGATATTTGTAGCAATTATAGCATTATTCATCGCCATCGCCTCAATGATTGAACGAGGTAACCCCTCACGATAAGAAGGTAATACAAAAATGTCGCTTAAAGCTAAGAGATTATGAATATCATCACGAAAGCCTAAAAAAATCACATTATCTTGCTCCATAAGTTCTTTAATCTCATTAATTGAAGTAGTATCTCGCTCACTATCCGGTAAGCCACCAACCAATAGCAATTTTGCATTAGGATATTTGGATGAAATTTCTTTAAAAGATTTCAATAGCTCTATAATTCCCTTTTCCCTAACTAATCTACCAATAAAGGTAAATATAACATCATTTTCATTAACACCGATTTCCTCTGTTAAGTTAGAGATATCATCCTTATTTAGCTTTTGTGGATTGAACACTTCTATTAAATCTACACCATTACTTAAATGAATCGTTTTATCCTCTTTTATAAATCTATCCTTTATAGCCAAATTATAATCTTCTTCACTTTGAAGAAGTAGCCAATCTGTCAGAAATTTAGCAGCGTACTTTTCAATTGTATAAAAGAATTTATACTCTTTTTTTGACATATCATCATGAAAATAAAAACCATGTGCAGTATAAACGATATGTTTTACACCTGCTAGTTTTGCTGCAACTCTCCCGAGCAATGCAGCAATTGGTGTATGAACATGCACTATGTCATATTTTTCTCTCCTTATTAGCTTGTACAAAGATATAATAGATTTAATGTTAGAGACTAAATTAATAGAACGATCAATTCGGATATTATGCATGTTTGGTACATCGCTTTTCAATTTCGAGAATAATCCAGTATCTGTACAGGCAACATGCGTCTCAAATCCACTTTTATTTGATTCTAATATCAGTGGCTTGAGCAATTTATCTACAGTTAAATCTATCGCACAAACCTGCAGTATCTTACCTTTCATAAATTATAATCTCCATAATTCAATATTTTCAGGACGAGTCATTTTATCAAGTTTACTCTTCACATCAAATACAATACCTTTACCATGCTTCAATAATTGATCAAAAATTCCCCATCCTTCATTTAAATATTCCTCATGAGGGACTGTAAAAACAACTGCATCTGCAGGGACTAGCTCTTTGTATGAAATTAAATCAATTCCGTACTCTTCATGAGCTTCGACAGGATCTGCTTGTGCATCTGTAACTTGCACTTTTATTCCATAATCTTCCAGCTCAGTTACAATGTCTATTACTCTCGTATTACGTAAATCAGGAACATTTTCTTTAAATGTAAATCCAAGAAGTGTAACCGTTGAACCCTGTACAGGCATGTTTTTCTTAATCATCTGTTTTACTAAAGACGTCGCGATAAATTTTCCTACGTTATCATTTGTTTTTCTACCTGCTAAAATAACTTCAGGATGATGACCAACCTTTTGAGCTTTATAAGTTAGATAGTAAGGATCTACTCCTATACAGTGTCCACCAACTAAACCAGGTGAAAAGTTTAAGAAGTTCCATTTCGTTCCTGCTGCAGCTAATACCTCTGCAGTATCAATGTCTAACTTTTCAAAGATAACAGCTAGCTCATTCATTAGAGAAATATTTAAATCACGTTGAGTGTTTTCGATTACTTTTGCTGCTTCAGCAACTTTAATTGAGCTTGCTTTATGTACCCCAGCATCAACAACTGAACCATATACAGCAGCTATAGTTTCTAATACTTCTTCATTCTGTCCTGAGACAACTTTCGTAATTGTTGTAAATGTATGCTCTTTATCACCAGGATTAATTCGTTCTGGAGAATATCCAACAAAGAAATCCTCTCCACATTTTAATCCAGAGGCTTTCTCTAAAACTGGTACACATTCTTCTTCTGTTGCTCCAGGGTAAACAGTAGATTCATAAACTATTATTGTACCTTTTGATATATTTTCACCGATAGTTTCTGAGGCCTTTAATAAAGGTATTAGATTCGGTTGTTTATTTTCTGTGATTGGTGTTGGAACCGCAACGATAATGAAATTTGCTCTATTTAAATCAGCAGGATTTGCTGTGAATTCAACGGTTGTATTTTTCATATCTTCCGCTTCTACTTCATTCGTTTTATCATATCCTTGCTTTAATGCCTCAATCCGTTCTTCGTTAATATCAAAACCAATAATATCGCGTTTTTTCCCAAATGCCACTGCTAACGGTAATCCTACATATCCTAATCCTACTACTGCTATTGTTTGTTCCATTATAATTTCACCCCATAATATTGTAAGTACCAATCAATAAATTTATTTACACCATCTTGAATAGTTGTCTGCGGTCGGAAATCAATATCTCTAAATAGATCATCTACATTTGCATATGTCTCTGGTACGTCACCGGCTTGAAGCGGTAAGTAATTCTTCTTAGCTGTTTTGCCTAATTTATTCTCTATTGCTTCAATAAATTCCATTAATTTAACTGGACTATTATTTCCGATATTGTAAACTTTATATGGTGCATAGCTTGAACCCGGATCTGGGTTAGCACCTGACCAATCAGGGTTTGGCTGAGCAGGTCGTTGAGTCAATCTAGTAATACTTTCAACTATATCATCTACATACGTAAAATCACGCATCATATTTCCATGGTTAAACACATCAATTGGCTCGTCATTAACAATAGCTTTCGTAAAAAGAAACAACGCCATATCCGGACGGCCCCACGGTCCATAAACCGTAAAGAATCTTAATCCAGTAGTTGGTAAACCATATAAATGACTGTATGTATGTGCAAATAGCTCGTTTGACTTTTTAGTTGCTGCATACAAACTTAACGGATGATCAATATTGTCACTAGTTGAAAATGGCTTGGATGTATTCGCGCCATATACAGAACTTGAAGATGCATAGATAAGATGCTCCACTTTATAATGGCGGCATGCTTCAAGAATATTGGTAAAGCCGACTACGTTTGAATTTATATAAGCATGCGGATTTTCTAGACTATAACGAACACCAGCTTGAGCTGCTAAATTAATTACTATTTCTGGTTTATATTGTTCAAACGTTTGATTAATAGTTTCTAAATCTTCTAAATCTGTTTTGACAAAAGTGAAGTTATCATTTGTTAATTGTGCTAATCTGTCTTCTTTTAATTGCGGGTCATAGTAGTCGTTGATGTTATCGATTCCGATTACTTGATGGCCTTCTTTAAGTAATCTTCTGGATAAATGCGAACCTATGAAACCTGCTGAACCTGTTACTAGAATTTTATTCTTCATTTTTACGCAACCCCTATTTATATTTTATATAATTCTTCAAACTGACTTGTTACTTTATGAATATCAAACTGGTCGTTAACTCTCTGTCTTGCTAATAAACCCAGCTTATTTCTCTCGAATTTAGGTAAATCTAGCATTTCAAGAATACTGGTAGCTAACGCTGTAGAATTCCTGGTAGGAACAATTTTTCCCGTATTCCCCACAATATACGCTGAATCACCTGCATCTGTTGCTACACAGGGGGTTTCACATGCCATTGCTTCTCCTATTACATTTGGAAAACCTTCATCAATAGAGGAAGAAACAAAAATATCTGCTCCCGACATTAGTGTTGTAATATCATTCCTTCTCCCTAATAGACTGACATTGTTATTAAGAGAAAAATCATTTAAGAGATTAGCTAAGTCTTTATTTTCTTCATCGATATTAGGTCCGACTAAAACCGCATGAAATTTGATGCCTTTATTTTTCAGTTTATATAATGCACTCAAAAGGTTTTTATGGTCCTTCAAATTATTCCATCGACCTACATGTAAAATATAGGGAATATCTTCTCCTCTTCCTACGATCATACTGAGTTTTAATTTACCCTGGAGGTCTTTGCTGAATTCAGTTAATTCGAATCCATTTGGAATTACAATCATATTTCTATCATAGTATCCAAATTCACTATGTACTTCCTTAGCTTTAATAGAGCAACTAACTATAGCATCGACTTTCTTTGATAGTTTTGAATTTATTTTTGCTATTGCAATTGTGCTTTTTTTATTTAAATTCGGATCTAAGTTACTTCTTCTTATACCCCATATCAGCTTTTTTGCACTGGAAAACTTAAATAGTAAATAACCAAACAAATCAGCATGATACATCCACGTCTGGATAATATCTGTATTCTTGGTATGCTTTCTTGCCTTAATAAAGCTATTAATAGTAGGGATACCTTGTTTCATATTTAAGCAAATAACCTTGAACCCTAAATCACGTATTTTTTCTCCATAAACTCCTTCATCCATCATTGAAATAATACTTACATCATATTTTTCATTGTTTACATACTTTAGTAGTTTATATAGCATTGTTTCAGCACCACCCATATTTAAACCAGTTATTATATGGGTAATTTTTTTTTTTGGCATTTTATCACTTCACTTGTTTAAAATATAATCAATGTTTACATATTTATTACTTTATATTTCAGGAGATTTTTTTTATTGAATTCACTTGTATTATTAATAACCTCTTTCGAGTAGTAATTTAAGAAGTTTTATAGCATTGACATAATATCCTTTTTCTTTCAAATCTGTTTGTTAGTCATTCTTATATTTTTCCTTTCAATATATAAACTTTTCACAACCAAGCTAAATAAGACTAACATGGGTAATATTGTTGACCTAACATACACTGTAGTATCCGTAAATAAATTTATGCACAAAATTAGCGTGACAACAAAGGCCGTCATGCCATAAATTCTTAACTTTCTAGTTTTACTTGATAAGGATATTAATGAATAAAAAATGGAAGTTAATAATATAATTAATAAACCTACTATACTAAATAAACCAGACTCTACCCACAATCCAAGATAAGCATTATGAACATTTTGTGAATAGATACTTTGTTCTAGATAGTTACCAGGACCCATTCCTATTATAGGATTTTGCGAAATGATCTCTATTGCATCTCTCATTAGATCTAACTTAATTAAGTAGCTACCTGCTTCATTAACTTCTTGAGAAACTAATACATTAATTATTCGTTCTTGAAAGCCGCTGGTTAAATTCCATTCAAGTTTATTATCTAAATATAGGAAGAAAGAAAAAACAACAATGAATAATAATAAATAAATAAAGTATTTAAGTAAGTCCAATATAATATTCTTTTTTTTAGATATTAGGAAATTCAATGAGAATGTAACTATTAGTGAGATTATTGCAGCAATAGATCCCCCATATGAACTTGAGAGAAGAATTCCTATTAAAAAGATAATAGAAAAAAAGTAAAAAGTAATTTTCTTAATTAACCCAATCTTTCTTATTAAAAATAATAGCGGAATACTTAGAGCAACTGTCTTGGCTAAACCGTTCGCACCTAAAAATGACCCCATTCTACTTATTCCTATAAAAATACCATGTGACTCTAGAGTTTTGTATACATCAGGTAGAAATAGTAATAGAATCGCACCAATTAAAATAACTAAAGAAATCCCCCAAACATATGCTTTAATAGATCTAAGAATTGTATCTTCATTTGCCGAAATCAATATAAATGGAAGTAGTAAATACACAAATAAATACTGTAAAGGTTCAGTAATTAAATCATCAGAAAACCCATTAATAATAACACTTACACTGTGGCCGAAGACAATTAAGAATACTCCAAAAAATAGTGGTGAATAATATAGCAATACCTGTTTATTAAAGTAAAAACCTTTAATTATAAATAAATAGAAAATAGTTAACAAAAATAGAAAATCAGAAATTGTAAATAATATATTTCCAATTCTTAATGTATAGAATGGAGAAAGTAAACACGCAGTTATTAATAGAAAACTAAAAATACGATAATTAACTAAAGATAAATTATTACTAGCAATCATTTTTTCTTCCTCGTTTTCCACTTATCTTGCTTGTAACAGATATATCCAATAATTATGTAAAGATTATAAATATTACTTAAAGGTATTTCTTTTATTTGTTTTTTAAATGGTATTCTTGAATGAAATGAAAATCTATAATAATTAATACAATTCCTAATTATATATTTTTTTTCAGGCCTAAACGTAGGAGAGATATATGATAGGAAATTTTTATAATACAATCTACATCCCCTTGGATTTTTTAATCTATTAATTAGACTATTATTAGTCAAACCATCATTTTGATAGTCTACCTCGGCAAATTTATAATTTACATAAACAGTTTTATATTTTTTTCCTATCTTATTCCAAACTGTACTCTCTGTTATAAACTTTTCTCCCTCAATAACAGGAAATAAATTATCTTTCAATACTTCTGTTCTAATAAATCTAATTTTATCTCCACTAACCCCAAGGTTAAATCTTGTATATAAGTGATCTGAATGATATATTTCTTCCGGAAACTTATCTCCTAATACTTTTTTATCTCCCATTCTAACGCATAATCCTTCCACTCCTGCATAACCCAATTTGTCGCTTTCGGGAATTTCATTTTCCCATATATTTAACATTTGCATTAGAGTTGTGGGATACAAAATATCATCAGAATCAATAGTCAAAAAAAACTTACCTTTAGCGATTTCTATAGCCTTATTCCGAGCAACATGTTTTCCACTATTCTTCTGATATACATATATAATTGGAAATGAAAAATTATCTCTAACTTCTTTTATAAAATTCGCCGTTTCATCTTTTGAACCATCGTCAACAATAATACATTCAAAATTTTTATATGTTTGATTTTCAATACTTACTAGCAATCTCTCTAAAGTATGAACACGGTTATATGCAGGAATGAAAATTGAAAATTTGTACATAACTAAAACTCCTTCTAGATTCAAGAGTATTTTCTTCTATAACGAATAGCAACAGTAATTATTTTCTTTCTAAAATTAGATACATTAAAGCAAAACAAACATATTGTATAGCAAACTAGGCCAAGTGTTACAATCATTAATAAATTAATTAAATTAGGGCGAAAGGAAATATTGGTTATAACAATAACCATTATGGATGTTGAAATAACAATTTTAGTAAAATCTAAAAACGGGAAAGGTAAAGCAAGTAAATCCTTTCCAAAATACCAAGTTATCACCATAACTATTATGAATGTTAATAACGTCGCCAATGCAGCTCCCATTATTCCATATAAAGGAATCATTATTAAGTTACAAGTAACATTTAGTATTGCACCAACTATAGAAATATTTAATTGGAATTTTGTTTCCTTTTTTAAAATAAAAGGAATATTGAAATAGTAACCCTTTATACATGAAAATAGAATAGCTAATCCTATAATTGGCATTAACCAGTCACTTTGCTTTGAGAAATCCTCTCCCAATAATACAATTGCCACACTATCAGATAGTAATGTTAAACCTGCAAATGCAGGAAGACCTATTATTAATAGCATGCTAATAGTATTTTTTAAAGAGCTTTTTAATTTAATTTTATCCTTTTTTTCATAATAACTTATTATTAATGGTAGAGAACTTGTATTAATTATGACTAATAGTACCCCAATTGTTCTTTGTATTAAATCATAAGTTACAGAATATATACCCACCATTTCTTGGTTTCCTAGCATTGCAAGCGTCCAGCGGTCAGAGGAATCAATTATGACTGTTAGGCCTGTACTAATTGTTAATGGAAATCCATACTTAAGGGACTCTTTAATAATCGATATTTTTATATATTTAAATCTGAATTTCAACCAATATTTTAAGTTTAATAAAGATGAACATAAATTAGCTAATATTAGACCAATAAAAAGAGCTTCAATTCCCTGACCCCAATATAATAATAGAATAGCTAAAATTACACTGATAGAAGATCGTACTAAATACATTAAAGAATATACTGTCGGCTTTAATTTAGATCTAATTAATTCTAAATTTAAATCTCCCCAAGATTGTGACCAAAAGTATAATATTGCTAGTACTAAAAACAAATAGTATTTACTTTCAACTAAAATAATCGGAATAGGAATCAGAAATATAGATATAAAGACCAATATAATGAAACTACCAATTATAGTTGATATAAATATATTTTCATTTTTTTGATATGCAGATTCAAACCTTATAATACTTGTATTTAGCCATTTAAAGAAAAAGATTCCTAAAAAAGTTACTATAGATATTATAGTTGCATATAAGCCATATTCACCTGGAGATAATAGTCTCGAGTATATAAGTAGTGCAACAAGATTTATTAAGCCAGGGATTATTCTCGCCAAGGCATATATTAATGTATGTCGTAACAAATCTTCCCCTCAATTCTATAATTATAACAATATATCCACTAATTTTTCAGTATCTTTTCGCTATTAATATCTATCCATGATCCAAGCCTTATATCCCACTCTTTAGGAGTGATTTTTTGTGTACTACCTCCAGGATAAAATGTTATCTCTCCAAAGTAGATTTGTCCTTCAATATTATATAAATCAACTCTACAATGTGGAAAAGGTTTAGATAATATTTCTGCATATTCAACCATTGTCTCGAAATTTTGAGGTTTTCGCACTAAATTCCCATCGAAATTTTCTCTTCCGATTTTCATATCAATAAGATTAAAATTAGAATCATAAATATTTCTTTTTGCATTTGGAGCATGAGTTCCGTCTGGTGCCATTGTATCTATATCGACTAAAACTAATTGTACTTTTCCATCGAAACATAAAAATCTATAATCAATTAATGACTTATTTCCTTTATCTTCCAATACTTCTTCAGCTATTAATTTTGATTGAATATTTTTGTAATTCCACTCTCTAGATTGATAATAATAATTTTGTTTTAATGCTACATTAAATTTTTTCTTAAATTTTTCTGTTTCAAAATTCTTATTATTCTTATCATAAATTATATTTGTACCTGAACCATGAGTACATTTAATAATTACCTTTTCTGGAAATTCCCTAAAATCAATCTCATCAGCAGAATCATATATTCCATAGGTTCTTATTAATATATTATCTAATCCACAATCTTTCACGTAATCTCGTACTTTGTACTTATCTGAACAAATTGTCAATAGTGGGTCTCTATTGTTAATCTTTAGCCACCATAGTTTCTCATTATATGTTTTTGGGTCCTTTATGTTTAATGTTTCCCCAGTATTTTCTTTATATTTTAGCTTTGCAAATTTTTCATCGCTCATTTCAGATAATAAACGAATCTTAATTTGATTAGCAACCGAATAAGCACTCTTCCAAATTTTGTTAGAGTGAGACAGTTTTCTAAATTTATTTTTTATTTCATATATCAACTGATATTCCTCCCATACTAATCAAATATTTCTAGCTATATTATTAATATAGATTAAACAGAGTTCAAAATTTAATTGGCTCGTAAGCTGAAGTAAAATAAGTTATTAAACTCTCTTTATTTACTATCTAATCAATTATTTTAACCCCTCACTGCTTCCATTCTTCGCTCCGCAAACACAATCCCCATCAACTCTTCTTTAAGTTCAACCGCATCATAACAATCAAATTTATCAATCAAATCAAGCAACAACACCGAATCCACCTCAACCGTCCGACCAACATAAATCTTCTCATAAACCTCACCCGGAAGAACCTCATCCTCACCCAAAAGCTCCTCATACATCTTCTCCCCAGGCCGTATCCCAGCAAACTCAATCGGAATCTCGTCTTCTGTATAACCTGATAATTTAATAAGGTTTCGAGCCAAATCAACAATCTTCACAGGCTCACCCATATCCAAGACGAAGATTTCTCCACCATTCGCAAGTGTCCCTGCCTGAATCACAAGTCTCGATGCTTCTGGTATCGTCATAAAGTAACGGGTCATATCCGGATGAGTAACGGTCACAGGTCCACCGCGTTCAATTTGCTTTTTAAAGAGTGGAATAACACTACCACGGCTTCCAAGCACATTACCAAATCGTACGGCGACGAATTTCGTCTTGCTTCGCTGTGCCATATCCTGGACAACCATTTCTGCTACACGTTTCGTTGCACCCATCACGTTTGTAGGGTTTACTGCTTTATCGGTAGATACCATCACAAATTTATTGACGCCGAATGCATCGGCAGCTTCTGCGACATTTCTCGTACCGATAATATTGTTTTTCACAGCTTCATGTGGATTATATTCCATTAATGGTACATGCTTATGTGCTGCAGCGTGGTAAATAATTTCTGGTTTATGCTGATTAACAACATCAAATATACGTTGTCTATCCTGTACATCACCGATGATTGGAATAATCTCTGTTTCGGTATCGCCATAGACACGTTTAAGTTCCATATCAATATTATAAATGCTGTATTCTCCGTGGCCTAAAAGTAGAATTTTCTTTGGTGTAAAGCGCATGAGCTGACGACAGATTTCCGAACCAATCGATCCACCTGCACCAGTTACCATCACCGTATTCCCAGTGACATAATCGGATATCATATCGATATCGAGCTTGACCGGATCACGACCGAGCAGATCCTCCACTTCGACATTTTTCAGATGGCTGACAGATACTTTTCCTGTCATGAGATCCTCGATTTTTGGAATCATTTGTACTTTTGCATTCGTTTTATTACATTGTTCAACAATTTTCTCGAGTTGGCCATTACGTAACGATGGAATGGCAATAACAATATGCTCTATTTTCTGTGCTTCAGCAACTGCTTCAATATCATCTGTTGTTCCTTCGACTGGTAAATTATACACCTGCATCTTTTGTTTGTTATTATCATCATCGACAAATGCGACAGGGAGTAACTCGGTATTGTTATGTTCATTTTTCAATTGTCTTGCAATCATGGCCCCGGCAGATCCGGCACCAACGATTAATGTGCGTTTCTTCTGCTCGGTATCCTTCGCTATGTATCGATCACGGAAGATCCGCCATACGAAGCGTGAACCGCCAATGAGTAGAATATGCAGCATCCATGTGATTAGCAATGCTCGGCTGAAGATAGAGCCATTTACAATGAGCTGAACAACCGCTGCACCAACGATGGAGAAGGTGATAGCTTTCGCAATGGCAACAAGCTCACCAACACTCGCATACGACCAAACCTTGTTATACAGCTTATAAATAAACGCGAAGATATGGTGGAAAATTAAGAGTGCAACCGCGCTAGTAATAAGCTCCTGTGTCAGAAATACGTTCGGATAGGACGGGTACACGACCCAGAACGCAATAAAGATTGCCGAACTGACAATGAGTGAATCTAAGATGATGAGCGATGTTAGCCTTTTACGGTAGGACATATATTATGCTCCTTTCCTATGATTTTTTCTTATATACTACTAAACTCGAGCTTTCTTTCCGTATCGTTTTTATTCGACATGATTCTATTAAGATATTCTACCACATTTTTCCTGCCCTTTATATTAAGTTTTCTATAAATATTACTAATATGTACTTTCACCGTTCCTTCTATCACTCCGATTTGCTTTGCTATGTCCCGGTTACGCATGTTTTGCTTGAGGTAATAGGCAACTTCAGATTCTTTTACCGATAATACGGCACCATTTGACGTGAGTCTTTTCTGAAAGAAGTCATAGTTATCATCCTTCATTTCAACCATTCTCTCGATTAGTTCTTCAATTAGTTTTTGCGGCATGGCAAAATGAGCATTCCGTACGGATCGGATGGTATCTATCACTTCATCCGTAACAGTCGAATGCTTTTCTAGTATACTATCTGCACCAGCCTCAATGAAATGGAAAAGGTTACCGTTATTGACGGTGCTTACCAATAGGAGGATTTTCACACTGGGATTTGTCTCTTTCAGTTGGGTCATGATTTCCATCGTGTTGCTAATAGGTATTTCATCTGAATCCATCAAGATAACTTCTGGATCTAATTTATTCGTAATGGCAACCGTGTCTTCCGAGAAAAAAACCTGGCCATTCAGCCCCATATCGGGTTGCATTAGAACGTTTTCTATAAACTGTGTGGAGAAAGTGTTTTTGCTTATATATGTAATTGTAATCATTCGTATTCCCCGCCTATTTAATTTTACCATTGAAATGATATGTTTAAATAGTACTATAAACATAGTCATCTTTATTAGTGATTTTCGACAATTAAAGTCATAACTTGTACTTTTTTCCTATTCAGTTTCTTGCATGATTTGTTTGAAATAGGTAATCGCCTTTGCTCGATTATGAATGTCAAGTTTATGATAGATTTCACTAATGTAATTTTTAACGGTGCCTTCCCCAAGGAATAGCTTATTGGCAATCTGGCTATTGGAATTGTGTTCCATTAGTAAATAGGCAATATCAATCTCACGTCTTGTGAAATTAAATCCCATTCTATCGAGTCTTAGTGTAAAGATCTGTTTCTTATCCATGGTCAATTCACGAATACGATTCCCAAGTATTCTGGCAACGTCGCCAGAAAGCACGATTTCCCCTTCATACGCCATACGAATAGCGTCAATTAACCGTTCGGCATAGAGGGTTTTAATTAAAAATCCATCTGCCCCGAGAACGATACCAGAGATAACCATATCGTCATCTGCCGTCGTGGTGAGCAAAACTACTTTCACTTCCGGGTAGTTTTCCTTTAAAAAGCGCGTTGTTGCAATCCCATCCATATTCGGCATATGGATATCCATTAATACAACATCAACCTTTGGATGAAGAAGCTTCATCTGTTCGATCGCCTTTTCTCCATTTTCAGCTGTTCCAACGACGCTTATATCGTCCGTACGACCAATAATTGCCTCTACCCCATCGCGAAACAATCGTTGATCCTCTACAATAAGAACGTTAATCATGATTTGAATGCCCCTTTTAATAGATTTCGTTTCCCATCTCCTCTACTTTTGTAAATTAAAATATAGGCTATACAAAGCTGTGTATAGCCTATAAGCGTGTATGCATATAGCTTTAGAATAGGCCAAGGAACTTTTTCTTTTTAACTTTTACGGGTTCCATTCGATTGACATTCATATTGTCAACGAGCAGTTGACTGTTCTCTGTAAACAAATAATGGTAGTCGTTTCCATAATGATTACCCACATATTGAAATGCTTTGTCCATACAGAATCCTCTGGTTGTCGTATTATGGGCATCCGAGGCGATGAAATGTGTAAGATTCGCTGCGACTAATTGATCGGTGAATTTTTGAATGTTTTTCCCGAATTTGCCGATGAGACTTGCTGCGGTGATTTGGGTGAGTGCCCCTTTTTTAACGAATTCGTAGAGCTTGGATGGATGTTCAATTAACTCCTGGTTTCTTTCCGGATGTACGATGATAGGGGTGTAGCCTGCCACCTGAATATCAAATAACATCTGGGTTGCGAATCGCGGTACTTGTCCAGACGGAAATTCAACAAATATATATTTGGAGTGATTTAAAGAAAGAAGACTTTCGTTTTGGATGTCTTCTATCATTTCACCATTGATTCGTGTTTCCTGCCCTGGAAGCACTTCAAGCGGAATATTTTCATTGTTAAATAGTTTATTTAATATCGCAACATGGTTAACAATCGAATTACGGTCATTTTCATATTTTCCATTTTTATGGTGAGGAGTCGCAATAATAGCCGTTATTCCCTGGGCAACAGCTGCCTTTGCCATCTCGATGCTGTCTTCTTCCGTTTTCGCTCCATCGTCTATCCCGGGTAAAATGTGAGAATGGATATCTATCATTCGAAACCACGTCCTCTCGTTTTTGTATGTGAAATTACTCCAGATTAATCTATAGTTATCCAATAGTATAGTAAAGTCACTAATGCTTTACAATTGTCCCAACTTACTTAACGTTAGTATAGCAGAAAGATAAGAAACTTTTAACATACTATTTATGGAAATAAAGAACTCCCCGATGAGAACCAGCAGGGAGTTCTTTATTATAATTACTATATCTTATATTAATTTGAAATAATTTGACAAATAAGTTTAAAACATACCCCATTTTTTCTTGACCGCAATTCGATCTGGTACATCTTTGAAGATTGCTTCATCATGGACCAGTGCATCACTATTATCTATTAGAAGATTCGCGAAGTCCTTGCCATAATTCTTCTTCACACGTGCAAATGCTTCTTTCATAAAAAATCCCTGTTTCTTGTTATTGCGGGCATTGGATGCGACAAAATGGGCTAGATTTGCATCCAGAATCTGATTTGCGAACCGTTCTGTATTTCTGCCTAATTTCCCAGCCAAGCTTGCAGCACTCAGCTGTGTCAGTGCACCATTTTTCACGATTCGATACAACTTATCTGGATTTTCCCTAAATTCATGGTTTTTTTCCGGATGCACAATTACTGGAATATGCCCAAGAATTTGAATTTCAAAGAATAATTGGGTCGTATACTCTGGCACCTGATTTGACGGTAACTCCACACATATATATTTGCTTCCATTTATCGGCAGGATTTTGCCAGCTTTTAGATCATCTGACATCTCCCCATATACTCTCGTCTCTTGACCTGGAAGGACTTCCACGTCGATTCCTTCTTCTTTCATCTTTTCGTTCATGAATTTGACCGCTCCCATAATTTCCATCGGATCGTTCCATGATGAATCCTTATGGTGGTTCGGCGTTGCGATAATCGTTTTAATGCCCTCTTTTTCTGCCGTTCTTGCCATCGCAATACTTTCTGTAATCGATTTGGACCCCTCATCTAACCCCGGTAAAATATGACAGTTTATATCGATCAAAACTGTTACCCCCTTATTAATAGTTACCGTTTATATAAATTCTTTTGTTAGTCTTTAGGATTTTTTCCTTATATTTCAATTTTATCAGAGAACTAAGTAGGATAATAGTGTATTTCGGTCACATAAAAGTCACATTGGTAGAACAAAAGTCATGCTATATATAATTGGTCAACAAAAAAACTCCCTTTCCTATTAACGGAAAGGGAGTTTTTTATTAGTTACCATAATAATAGTAATAATTAGCTTCTTTCTTCTCACGATCATTTAGCACGGTACCAAGGATTTTCGCATTGACAGATTCTAATGCTTCAATTGCTTTCTGTGCCGCTTCAAATTCGGTGCTCTTACTGCGAACGACTAGAATACTTCCGTCCACAAAGGTGGAAAGGATTTGTGCATCGGTTACGGCAAGCACTGGCGGTGTGTCAAAGATGACAACATCGTATACTTCACGCGCTTCCCGAATGAGATGCTGCATCCGCTTCGAGCCAAGCAGTTCGGATGGGTTCGGCGGGATTGGTCCACATGAGATAATATCAAGATTATCTACATCACTCGCTACTGCCGCATCTTTTAGGGGTATATCTCCTACCAATACATTGCTTAGGCCTTTTAAGTTATCCAGACGGAATGTATAATGCACGGTCGGTTTACGTAAGTCTGCATCAATCAGCAGGACGCTTTTCCCTTGTTGCGCATAAACAACTGCTAGGTTCGCTGTCGTCATCGATTTTCCTTCAGCTGGACCAGCAGATGTTAGCATGATGCACCTGACTTCCTCATCAACTGACGCGAACTGCAGATTCGTTCTGACGGTTCGGTACTGTTCAGAGATAGGTGAGCGTGGACTCAATTTTGTAATTAAATGACGCATTTTATTTCCTTTTTTAGACTGTTTTTTTCGCGCCATCGAAACCACCCCTTACCACTCTGTCTTTACTTGCATGATTGAAACCTTCCAGATGTATATCTTTGTCATCAATATGTGAGATGACACCAAGTACAGGTACATTTAATTTTTTCTCTATATCTTCTTCTGATTTAATCGTGTTATCCAAGTATTCAAGCAGGAATGCTAGCCCTACGCCAACCATTGCTCCAAGAACAATCGCAATTGCAATGTTAAGGACTGGATTCGGCGCTACTGGTGTGGGGTTTTCCGAAAGCTGTGCCTGTGATAATACGGAAACATTATCCACATTCATTATTTCTGGAATCTCTTCTTGGAAAACTTCTACCGTTGTATTGGCAATTTCTGCTGCTTGTGTTGGGTCAGGATCTGTTGCCGTTACAGTAACAACCTGTGAGTTCTCTGCACTTGCAACTTGGATTTTCTCTGATAATTGACCACTCGTCAAACCTAAGTTCAATTCATCTGAAACCGTATCTAAGATTGCTGGACTTTTAATTATTACATTATAAGTATTAATCAGTTCCACATTTGTCCGAAGATCCGCCTGTGTAAATTGTGTTTCTGGATTTGGATTGCTTTGATTCACAATAAATTGGGAGCTGTTTTGATATGTTGGTGTTAATACGAAATAACTAATAACTGCAGCTATTATTGCTGCCCCCAACATTAACGCGATAATGAGTAGCAAACGCTTCTTGATGACCTCGAAGATCTCTTTGAGGGAAATCGTTTCTTCCATTCTTGTACCTCCATTGTGTTTACCATCTATTGTTGATGGCGACTTTAAGTCTTGTAATGAGTGCTGTTTCTAATTTATATGTTTTAACCCTATCATTCTATATCGACAATATAAAGGGAATTATAACATATTTCGCGGTATTTCCAGAAAAAGTTTTGTAAAAATTTCTAAACAATTGTTGGGAACCACTACTAGTAGCCTATAGTCTGGACATTACGTTGATGCGTCTATATTACAAAATGATTACAAATATCCTATTAATCTATAATTTTTTTAGTTTAGAAGCTATAATGATGATAGTTTCTGTTAGATATTGGCTAAACAGAGATAGATTTCCAATTAAGAGCAAATAAGGGCACCTGTTTTTGCAAGAGTCTAAAGAAAGGCTCAAAGGCTAAGGACGTGCGTGACTCGTGAGCTTGATTTGGACAACAGGGGGATAATGAAATTGACGAATAAGAAAATGGTTATGTCGGTTACTGCCTCAGCAGCGATTGCATCAGCATTCTTTGCAGTAGACGAAGCAGAAGCAGCATCACATAAAGTTCAAAGTGGTGATTCCCTATGGGCAATCGCAGGTAAATATGGTACAAGCGTATCCATGTTGAAATCAATAAACAATCTAACATCCGATGTAATCTATCCGAATCAAGTAATTGAAACAGATAAGGGTACAACATCAGAATCTAACTCTAATTCTACTACTACATCTACTAATACATCTACAACTTATACAGTAAAAAGTGGTGACACCCTAAGCGGCATCGCCTCAAAACACGGAATTTCCCTATCAAACTTGATGAAATGGAATAACTTGGACACAACATTGATCTATCCAGGGAATAAGTTTGCGGTGAGTGCGGGAGGATCTTCGAGTTCTAGTTCATCGAGCAGTTCTTCCAGTAGCAGTAAGGTAAGTTCATCAACTGTTTATACGGTGAAGTCTGGTGACACATTATCACGAATCGCATCACAGCATGGTGTATCCGTTTCTAACTTGAAATCATGGAACGGGTTAAGTTCTGATTTGATTTTAATTGGACAGAAATTGAATATTGGCGGGAAAGCTGGATCTGGATCAGCTTCGGTAGCACCTTCTAGTAGTTCAAGTAAAGCTCCAGCAACGGACGTTGATTATAATGTTGATAAACTAATCAGCGTAGCAAATAGCGCAGTTGGTACACCATATGTTTGGGGAGGCACAACTACAAACGGGTTTGATTGCAGTGGATTCATTTATTATGCATACAAACAAGCAGGCATGGACATCAGCCGCACATCTGCAGCAGGATACTTTGACCGCTCCTATTACGTTAACACTCCACGAGTAGGAGACCTCGTATTCTTTGAAGGAACATATAAAGCAGGAATTTCTCATATGGGAATTTATATTGGAAATAATAAAATGATCCAAGCTGGGTCTAGTGGCGTAGAGGTTACTAGTTTGGACAATCCTTATTGGAAGAGTCATTTTGATAGTTATAAGAGATTTTATTAAGGGTTAGTTTGGAAGCAGGGGGAGTTTTCCTGCTTCTTTTTTGTTGGGTGGGTTTTATTAGCTTAGTGGTTTGGGTGGCTGGGTTTTGATTAAATAAGGTTTATGAAGGGCCGGTTGTTAGGGAAAAGAGAAGGCACTCCAGCTGCGCTGGAGTGCCTTTTCTTTTGATGTGTGGGTGTTGTTTGGGCGGCGGTGTGGTGCTGGGGACCGAGCTGGAGTTTGCGGCGACCGTTTGGTGGGTGCTGGCGACCGAGCCGGAGCGGACGGCGACCGTTTGGCGGAGGCTGGGGACCTTGTTGGGGCGGGTGGCGACCGTTTCGTGAGGGCTGAGGACCGAGTTGGCGCGGGCGGCGACCGTTTCGTGGGTGCTGGGGACCGAGCTGGGGCGGGTGGCGACCGTTTGTGAGGGCTGGGGACCGAGTTGGCGCGGGCGGCGACCGTTTGGTGGGTGCTGCGGACCGAGTATTGTGGGATGCTACTTTTTATGCCACCTCCTGCGCTGTTTATCATGGGTTAATCCCGATTTCCTCATGAGTCTGGTAGCGATATTTTTTGATTTAATGTTTAGGAATCGCCTGAATTCGGCGTTCTTAATCCAGGGGCTGATTAGTAGTAGATAATCTTCTAGTGATTTTTCATGTGCATGGGCTGATTGATGGTTACATCTGTTGCAAATCCAGTTATTATAGATACGCTCCATACCTAGCCAACTACATTCGGGACACTGCACTCCTGGCGATAGATCACTTCCTTCAATCCCATGCTTTGCCATAACATTTTTATCATATTCCTTACATTCCCTCAATAGGGTATATCCGATTTTCTGATGTTGGTAATTAGCCGCTTCGGTTAATCTGCTTTCCATCTCCATTATTTTCTTTGGGATATTTTCTCCCCGTGTAACTACTTTAGCGATAGCTTGCTGATCACCTATTACTTCAATCTTCGTAGTTGGTTCACTGAAGGCAATTAAATAGTAGATTGGAATAGTTGGAAGACCTCGGTGCTCTAGCCAATTTTGAAGTTTAATTTGTTGGATTTCGACCTGTGTAATCGGGTGATTGAAGCCCACTTCCCTTTTACCGTCATCGCGTGTGAACTGGTTGAGTATGGTATCGAATATAACCCTTCCGCTATAGTTTTTAACTTCGATAATGTAGATTGCGTGAGGTGTGATAACGAGGTTGTCCAATTGAAATGTCTGGTTGTTTAGGTTTAGACAAACGTCCCGTAGAATCGTATAAGCTTCGGCAATCAGGGATAAATAATAATCGACCTTCACTTCTCCTGTATAGCCTTTTAGGTACTTCGCCGATTCATATTGAATTTCCGGAAGGGCCGGAAAGTTCTTCCTAAGTCTGGGTATAAGCGCTTCGTATTTTTTCAACAGAAGTGGTTTTGTACGTTTTTTAATAATCATCGTTTCCTCCTCCCTACTAGTTATTAACTATAGTATAAGGACAATGGTAGATTTAGCAATTTGCTGAAATTTAATTTTTACTGAATTTAACTAGTCGAAAATTGCCGCAGGGTCTTTGGTAATTTAATTTTCAGTTTATCAAAGGGAGTTTTATTGAGTTTTGATATACTTTTTGGCCTTTTTACTGAAAACATGTCAATTTATGCTTGGATTTTTTTATGCTATATTATAACTATCTAAAGAGGAGGTGACTGACATGGAAAAAGAAGATCAGATTATTGGAATGCTGGAGAAGATTCTCGAGAAACAGGATGAGCATAGTCGCATTCTTGAGGAGCATAGCACTCAATTGAGGGAACATGGGATTTTGCTTAAGGAGCATAGCGTTCAACTTAAAGAACATAGCACTCAACTAGGGGAACACGGTCAAATATTAACTGCACTTCGATCTGGACAAGAGTATCTAAAAGCAGAAATGGATGGAATGAAGATTGGGAATGCGAAGGAATTTGGTACACGAATAGAAGAAAACAGCCCAGCAGCTATTAACCAAGAACTTATTCGTGAAGAAACTTGGGCACATAAAGTAGACATACAACGCATTAAAAAGACATTGGGAATGATATAAAAACATAACATTACCCCATACTCCAAGGATAGAACCTACTAAAATTATAATAACCCACAACAAAACCCGGCCAAGATTCCACATCCCATGGCCGGGTTCACTTTTAGGAAGCGCAGGGACAGTTCTCCTGCTTCCTCTTTCTACAATAATGACTATCTCAGTCCACTTTCTCCCGTGTTTTTATAGAAAGCTGGTTAAACTTTCAAGGTCTTCAATCATTCCGAATATGATACTTCTTATAATGATATAAGATATAAACATCGCTAAGGCAGAGGAGCCAAGCGCTATATACACTTTTTGATTCGATGTGTTTTTTACCTTTTCTGAAACTAGAACTACTGGAAGAATGAATGTTACAAAGAATAAGGAAAGTGACATTAAGGTTAATGTAGTAGGAATAGATCCAGCCAGCCCTGCTAATAAACCTAATATATTGATCGCGATAAATGGGGTTAACAACCCACCAAATTGTGCAATTAATTCTTTACTAGTTACGGTACTCTTTCCTAATTTACTCATCGCAAGTGTACTTACCCAAGAAATAGCTATAAATATTAATGTAATAAAAATGACGCGGAATACAATGGCAAAGAAAGGAATAGTTACGTTCATATCACTTCCTAGCATACTACCAAAACCCATCGCTGCTTTTGATACAGAATTAATCAAGAGATAAAGGCCGATTGCCAATGCTATCACGTAGATAGCAATGTTAATTAATCCATTCAGGAATAAGTTCTCATTGGAAGACAATGCTGCTGAGGGATTCTTCAACAGACGCATAAAATACGCTCCAAAGTCTTTTAAAGCTGTTTTCGCATCTATATTCGATTGCTGGATTGGCACATTGGATGCTACAGATGCAGCAGTTTCCTGTTTGACTTGAACACCGGCCGGTACGTCACTACCCATTGTTGTTCCGCATAGTTCACAAAACTTACCCGAATCTTGTTCATGATTACATTTGAAACATTTATTCATTTTTTCATATCTCCTCTTTTATCAGTCTCTATTTGTTTCTACATAATCAATTTTCGTAATTTCATAACCATCATCCGTTATATTAACGTTGTAAACTTTGTCACGATCATAATCGATCTGCTCATCCAAATGATTCGTAAAAACGAAAATTTCATTTGTAGTTACTTCAACTGTACTATCATCAATTTCCTTTGTATTAATCACTTCATTCGACGTGAATTCATATGCGTAGGCAGTATCTTTTAAATTACCGACATATTCCTCTAATTCATCATATGCATGACTATCCACTTTTAAATAAGATTCTATCAAACTAAAATCCTTTGAATTCAATGAATTCTCATAGGCATCACGAAATTGAAGCACGAACTCCCCGGCATCAGAGTCTTCTACAGTGGCAGTCGTAGTTTCACTCGGACTTGCCACATCTTCATCAATCCAATTAGATTTATGGATGACTGGCTCGTCGACAGTATATTCTTTCACATTCTCACTATCGATGCCCCAGCCGCTTCGATGTGAACTAACTAGCCATGCCTCTGCTTTTTCATCGTATTGTAACTCATAATCCTGAGTCCAACGATCCTCTGTATCCGCATATTCGGGGTAATCGATATCGTAGCTTGTAAAGTTTCCTGTTAGTTCCAATGACATTCCAGCTGTCCAATGATCTTCTTCATTATATAGACGAATGGAATCCAAATCATAAACAGATCCAAGGTATTCCGCTTCTAGAGCTTGGCCATTTTCCATCGCATTGGTTGCTTCCTCCAGGGTACTTTCCTGAAGTGATTTTGTTGCCGTATTTAATTCGCTAGTATCAACAGTTGCCATTGCCTGAATCCATTGCTGATTATACTCATTTGCTGTTTCCATGAGAACAGTCTGTAATTTTTCATTCATCATATTGAGTTCCACATAGTCACTTTCAATTGGTTGCTCATCCATTTTTACCGTTCCCCAAGGTAATTCCACTTCTACAGCAAGCGTCATCGACCCATCGGTTAACACAGGGCCAAATGTAGGGTTTTCATAAAGGTTTATCCCTACATCCTTACCGTTGATAAATAACGTTGCATTCCCGTCCGATGCTGGCATCTCAACAGTCACTTGATCCGATTCCAAGTTCATCCCAACGGATTCCGTACCGTTTTCCGGCATTAGAAGAATTTTCTCTTCTTTTTCCAAATCAATGAAATCCGTACTCAATGCAGCCTTCACGGAATGGTATCCAGGAACATAAGGACCAAATGTACTTGAATAATCAGGGATATCTGCAGTACCTATTTCTTCATCATCTATAGATAAAACAGTATCCTTATAATTTGTTTCTACAGTAAGATAGACAGGCTCAATTACTAAGCTATAGCGATCGTAAAATAAGAGCTTACTATCCGCCTGTAACTTTATAAGATCACTCTCATTCCATGGATCAACTGCCAAAGCATTATTCGGTTGGTCGAGCAATTGCGATTGTTGGTTTAAACTAGTAACAAGCGGATTGATTTCATCCGGATGCTCTTGGAAATAACGGAGCAGACCTGCTACTGCATCCTTATCAATCTCTAGCTGCTTATCCTTTGATGTGAGATAATCAGCGATTTCTTCCGCATTTCCCTCTATCAGCGCGGTTTGAAAACCATCAATTAAACGTTCTTTAGATAATAATGTATTCATAAATGTATGTAGTCCAAAAAATAATACAACCACTGCGCCTATCGATATCCACATAATCTTCGTTTTTTTCGGCATCGGTTGTTTCGGTACTAATTGTGGTTCTGGTGCTGATTCCTTCTGTTCTATTGACTTACTTTCACTTGCAGCAACAACGGGGGTTCCACATTCCTTACAAAATAACGCAGCCCCCTTCAAAGAAGACCCACATTCTTTACAAAAATTCATCCCTTCTCCTCCAATTTATGTGTGATATTCCGAACTAATTACAAACCCTAATCCCTGGTGAAATACTCTCTTCATATATCAATACCCCTTCTGTTATTGGCGAGTAATACATAACAATGATGTTTCATATTTTATAAAACGCCATCCCCACCCTCCAATTTATGAATATTCCGACCAAATTATGAAAACATAATCACCCGGTAAATTATTACCTTAAATAGAAAATTGCAAATACACACTCCTTTATAACTAATTATTACACATAAATGGTAAAATTGGAATATAATTCCTGAAAGCGTGGGGAGTTTCTTGTGTTTCGTTTTCGACAAAATAAGACAATATACATGGTAGTTATTATTTATACAAGTATCGCGGGAAATTCGAGCGGGGTTGTATATTTTTGGAGACGCTGCTAACGTAGTATAGTCGGCCCTGTGTTTTGGAGAACGATGGGGTCATTGTTATTTAATGCGCGTACCATCGATAGAATAAATTTTACCGTCCGCTCCGATCAATTCGAAACTCATTCGATTACCTCTGATTAATATAGTTTAATTTGTTCCATAATGAAGTTAATACAATTAATTTAGAATAGAGGATTCCTTTTATGAAAAAAGTCGAAATCAAATTAAAGGATTTACTTGAATCACGCGGAATGTCCCAAGCGAAACTATCCGAAACAATCGGAATCCGACCGGGAACAATTAATGATCTTTACCATAACCGAAATAAACATATTCCCAGGAACGTGATAGATAAAATAGTAAACGAGTTAGATGTCAAGGATATAAAAGAATTACTTACGATAGAAGAAACCGATGTTTGACTAACGTTAAGAGGGCAGCGATGCTATTCGTAATTGATCGCTCCCCTCGTTGCTATACGATACGTACACTTAACGTTAAGATCCCTCGATATTAAAGTAGATTCCTCATTTTACAGATGAATATATCATTTGCATGTTTTGGATATCAGTTATATTTCCTTAAACTCTGCATTAATCGCGCTTTTTGCAGGTGTAAATAGCATGCATAGCGAATCATACGCTTGGTAACATCTTGTTCTAGACTAAATAGTGCAGGAGGTCCTGGTCGCCAATTGACTTCGAATATCCAAATTTTCCGGTTAGCATCTAAGCCAATATCAATCCCCAATTCATCAAGTGGTTCATTATACAAACCGTCAAAATGAGTAGAAAAATGGACGGCAAAATGCTCCAACGTTCTTTTGACATCATAATATTTCTCTTCAAACTCATGTTTTAAAAAACTTTCGAACATGGCTGCATAGCCACCACCGCTTAAGTTCGCAACAACACCTTCCCCAGCAATTCTTGGATAAATAGTTGTCAATGTCCACTTTCCTTCTCCATCTTTTTGAGTATGCAACCTAAAATCGTAGGATAATCCATTATTCGTTTTACTTTGTATAAAGGGCTGACATAGGAAGTCATCATTCCTTATAATATTTTCGATGAACTGCTGGAGTTCTATTTTGGTTAGAACTTGTTTTACCTGATTTTGAAAAATAGTGTACTGATCATCTTCTTGTTGGATATAAACAATATCTATTCCTTTTGCACCAGATGCAGGTTTAACAATGATCTCTTGATATCTATTTAATAGGTCGTTTACTACATCGAATTGCGTAATGTCTACGGAAGGAATCAAATAGTTTGAAAAGGTTCCATCCTTTTTTATTCGATTGTAGACACTCATTTTGTCACCAATGGGGTTACTCGTAAAAGGTATATTTTGACGCAACGCATCAACGATTACTTCCTGATTTTCGGTTATTGGTGGACTAGAATTGTAGATGACATCTGGAAAAGGGACCATTTTTTCTATCCATTCTCCCATTTCATAAACCCATCCAAGGATAATTTGTTCTTTGAGATTAACTCTCCCAGGAGAAAAGAAGAAAAAATCAACCCCCTCCATCTTTGCAGCTGCTGCATATGCATACGACTTAAACACAGTTTTTGGATCATTACGGTGAGAAAGCATGCCAATTGTTGTCATATTCTTCCTCCTCTAAGTGAAAATGCAGTTCTTTCGCTGCGATTTGAGCGTTTATCTTTGCTTGTTCAGACGTATGACCTTTTGCTATTACATAGGCATAGCGTTTTCCCATGGAGACAGGTGGGCTTATTATCATACCTTTTCTTGGTTTCACATAAACTTGCTCTACCCCTAGACACCTTGCAGCTCTATTACGCCCTGTTACCTTTAATAATTTCCCTGACTTACTGACGGTTACATAATGCGTGTAAATATTTGTTTTCCATTGACTAGACAAGTTAGGTGTTTGTCCTAAATAAAGCCGTATCGTTTGCTCAACTAAGTTGATGCCATAAGCTTTCTCGATCATGGCATTCATGGCTCCTCCGGAAATCCGTGGATTGATTTCGATGAGTTTCCACTCTCCACGAACAAACCTTAATTCTAGATGACATGCCCCCTTTGTAAAATTAAAGGCTTGAATAATGGAAGTGACATTCTCATATAAACGGTTATAAAAGACTTCTTCGAGATCTGTTTGAATAGAATATCCTGTGACAACAAAAGGATTAAACTCAGAGAATGATTGCTTTATGACTGCGACAATATGGACAGTGCCAGCGTCGATTAATACCTCCACTAAATATTGTGGACCATCCAAATATTCCTCAACTAATATAGGTTGACCGTGACGCTTATTAGATAAATGTTGAATTGCCTGTCTTAACTTGTTTTGATTGTCAGCTAGAATGATATCTTTTGAACCAGTAGAATTCGGAGGTTTAACAATCCATTTTCCTTTTTTATGACGATTTAAGAACATAGATAGTGAATCGAATGGGTGAAAAACTTCAAATTTGGCTGAAGTGATTCCTTTAAGCACTTGATGTGTTTCGATTTTGTTTTCCATTTTCCGCATAGCTTCTGTTGAAAATGAAGAAATGCCCCACTCATCCGATAATTCACATGCTAGACACACATAAGATTCAATAAAACTTAGAATACCGGCAATTTCTTTCCCTTGATTCTCTAGTTCAATAATACATTGAATCAAATCTTCTTTAGTGAATTCACTAAACATCATTTCGTGAACATCAGGAAACTCCGTTCTTTGCAGCAAGAATTTACTTCGATTTGTTAGGAGTACAGTTAAATAACCCATGCGTTCTGCAGCCTTAATGGCCTCTCGGCTGGAACCTGATTTATTTGCTCCTAAAAAAACTATTGTTTTCACACGCTACCCTCCTGCTATTAATTTACAGAGCACGTAGATCATGTATCTATGCATGTTCTTACTTATAGTAAATGCAGAAAAAACCTTAAAGTTTGTATGTTTGTTGAGTATTGTGAAAACAGGCAAAACCCCTTGATGCCAATGGTTGGGCAAGGTCTTAAATGGAAATCGCATGAACTTATTCCTCTCCCAATTGGTAGAGGTTCTGCAGCCAAAACATTACACCTTCTTAACTCGGTAGATGTTTTGATAATGGACCAATAGAGTTTTTTTGAGAAACACTTAAATGCGAGAAATAGTACCTAATAGATATGGTACTTTGAAGAGGTTTGTAAGGATGTGGATGGATTATATGGGTTTATAACAATGAACGACTAAATGGCCTTAGCCCTGTAGAATATGGGGCTAAGGCCATTTAGAGTAAATCATTAAGAGAGAGCGATTATAACGTTTTTTAACCTTCAGACGTAAACAAAACATCTCTAATTATAAAAATTAAAAGTCCCCCCTCCTCTACTAAAAAGTAGAGGAGGGGGGAACAATGTACATTTATCTTGAGAGATATGTTTCGTTATTTTATAGGTTAATCAAGATGGCTTTCTAAACGAAAACCATCTTGATTACAACAATCATTATTGATTATTTTGATTGATTCCCATTTGTTGTTGTAGATTATCCGTTCCCTGTTGCACTGCGTTGTTTAATTGCTGCGTATTTTGGTTATTTACCAGATTCTGTAGTGGTTGCGTTAATTGTTGAACTTGCGGGCTATTGAGGGTATTGGAAATGGTTTCTGGCAATCGCTGGAATGTTCCGTTTTGGACCCCTTTTGTAATCCCGTAAATAGCAGCACTTGCTGCACCAATAGTAAGTAATGAACTCATCATACCTCGACGGTTATTCATAGCAAGTCATCATCCTTTATTCATATTATTTGATTAACAATTAGCTTCTAATCTTTTTAGAATCAATCTTAGTATCTTATAAATCCTCCCAAATATACGCCCCAGTCCTAACCGAAGTGGTGCAATAATGACCGGAAGTTGCGCGGCCCCTTGCCGAAGTGGTGCGATAATGACCGGAACTCGCGCGGTCCCTTGCCGAAGTGGTGCAATAATGACCAGAAGTTGCGCGGTCCCACGCCGAAGTGGTGCAATAAAGATTGGAAGTCGCGCGGTCCCTTGC
This sequence comes from Oceanobacillus rekensis, assembly GCF_002153375.1. Taxonomy (GTDB): domain Bacteria; phylum Bacillota; class Bacilli; order Bacillales; family Amphibacillaceae; genus Oceanobacillus; species Oceanobacillus rekensis. The sequence goes on along the minus strand of NZ_MTBQ01000005.1, from coordinate 58,200 downwards.
CGAAGTGGTGCAATTAAGACCGGAAGTTGCGCGGTCCCTTCCCGAAGTGGTGCAATAAGGACCGGAACTCGCGCGGCCCCTTCCCGAAGTGGTGCAATAAGGACCGGAACTCGCGCGGTCCCTTGCCGAAGTGGTGCAATAAGGACCGGAACTCGCGCGGTCCCTTGCCGAAGTCGAGGACTCCGCCTACTCATCCACAACAAAAGGAAGCAGGAGTCCCTGCTTCCTCTCATAAGTGAAACTTTCTAGAAATTTTTTGCTTAATCCGCTCAGGCATAAGATATTTAACATAGATCATAATTAGAATTACTGGTAAGAGTTGCAGGGCCGTGTCGATGATCCAATTTATTAGATCTGTTTCAGCTTGATAACTATTAATGAAGAAGTTTATCCACATGGAGAGAATGACAACGGCGATGAAGAAAAAGCCGACGACATTAAATCCTCTTACCGATAAGGCTCGGATTAAACTCCAGTAGCTGACAGCAATTGCAGTAGTCCCGACAACAATTGGAAATGCTAATGGGACAAACCAGTCAAGACTGCCACTGAACATGTCCAGTCCAAATAATAGTGCTAACGCGATTAAGCCGATACCGATAATTACTTTATAATAGCTTTGAACATAACCGAATGAAAAGTATAAAACACCCCATCCGGCCATAACGCTTATATTGCTATACCTTGACCATGTAGATGCTTCATTTAATTCATAGTCGATATAGAACATAAGACTCACCGAGACGAATACCAATAGGCTTACAAAAACGAAAATCCGGTTCAGCACCCTTCTCAAATGGACAGGGTATGGGTTGGCCGCTTTCGGGAATTTTTTTTCGACTGCTTCTTCGGATTCATTTACTTTAGGGATGTGAAAATTGCATAGTGGGCAAGGCCTGTTATCTCCTTCCACTTCAATGCCACACTTTGGACAATAGGCCATTGTATTTTACTCCTCATCATTTGTTTCAATTGTCACGGGAATTCCAAGCGTACGAATTCTCCGGAAAAATTCACGTTCCAGCATTCGATCTTTCGTTAAATTTCCAAAAGATATGTAAACATAATCATTATAGGTTAACATCAATGCCTTTACTTTATTCCCGATACTTGGCGGTGGGTAACATTCCACTCTTTTGATGTACTTCTCCACTTCACTTGGCATGCGAATAATCCCTAAGTTGGATAACCCGCTCGTATATTGGCCTTCACCAAAGAAGGAATAGATTGACGGTGCCACAATATCCTTGATCGGTGATGGCATTAATCGTAGGGCTAGCGATTTTTCACTGATGACACTTCGCTTAATATACTGCTTTAACTTTTTAGGTGCCAGTAATCGGCTGAACTCAATTTTTAATTCCGCTATAATTTCTTCAAATTCGTATTCACCAAGCCTTGCATCGATGGAAGGCGTGATACTGACAAAGAAATTCCGCATCGTTTCACTCTCAAAATACGACCGCATATTAACGGGTACATTGATAACAATCGGCTGCTTACGCCTCACCGTTTGCTCCTGTATTTTTATCAGACTCTCAATATAAATAGCAGTCAGGAATATCGTAATCGACACATTATATTCCTTTGCTTTTTTCTTTAATGTATCCACATTTAAAATACCCGTTACGATATGATAATGCCCTTTTTTATCAAGTTGGATGGGCAATTTAAATGATTTCCCAACGCGAGACTTCGGGGCAGGAATACTTTTTTCATAATACCTACGAAATGCATTCTCCGTCTCCTTTTGCAGCTGTTCTTCACTTACCTTCTCGCTGTGAATCGGGACAGACTCCTTCAAATGAAGGTACTGCACGACAAGCTCTTCCAGAAATTTAAGCGCACCCGTACCATCCGTAATACTGTGGGAAACTTCCAGGGCAATCCGGTTTTTAAAATATAACACCCGATACGGAAATGACCCGCGCCTTTTAATGGATAAACTCATGCATGGATAATACATTTCCTCCTCCACCAGCGGGGTTTGATCTGTCCCCTCAAAATAATACCAAAAGAAACCTTGCTTTAACTGCACCTTATAAAAAGGAAACCGCTCCAACGTCGCTTCCAAAGCAGCCTGCAAAAGACCACGTTCAATCGGCTTATCAAGCGTCACAGACACCCTAAACAAAGTCGTTGCCCGGGATGAAATGAGAGAAGAATATAACTTCCCAGCATTATCAAGCCGATACCATAAATCATCATCCCTCATCCATTTCAGCTCCTTTATCGGAAGCGCGGTCCTCGCGGTTCCTCTTTTGATAATATAGACTTTGAATAGTTAGTGCGCGACTTTTAGCTCCTATAGCACAACTTCACCACGTTACCGCACGACTTTCAGGTCCTATTGCGCAACTTCTCTACGTTACCGTGCGAGTTTCGCTAAATTTCGCACAACACTGCTATGTATAAATCATCTTCCCCGCTCCGATACAAGGAAGCAGGAGATCCGTCCCCATGCTTCCATCTTCCAGTAGTTTAACAAACGTATCCTAAACGCACCACTTATAGGTAACTATAGTCCTTCCCTATAAAATAAATTCTTTCACAAAAAGTTAATAAATAAGCCCTTGAGGAAGCAGGAGAACCGTCGCCAAGCTCCTTCAGTGGATTGACAATCGAATTTATTTCATCTTATAATAGATTGTTTAAATGTTATAATTTGGTAGTAAGTTAAATAGATGGAAGCATGGGGACAGTTCTTATGCTTCCATAAATGTAAAAATGGAAGCAGGAGAACTGTTCGCGTGCTTCCTCTTAAGGTGGTGCTAGGTATGAGTGTTGAGGAGCCGTTTTATATAAGGGAGTCGAAGGAGAGATGCGCAAGGCTTGGGATGGATCCGGATGTGATGTCCCGTCCGAAGACGTTTTTAACGGATGATGAATTGGTGGAAAGGCGGAAATCCTATCGTGAGATTCTGTCTGTTGTAAGTTTTTTCTCAAACAAGTTACTACATTCATTGGAAGGAACACCGATATTAGTCGTTATTTCTGATGCTGATGGGTACCTTTTGAATATAGATGGTGACGAAACGATAAAGTCTACCACCGATCAATTCGGGATTATATTAGGTAGTCTGTTTACACTGGATGATACGGGAACAAATGTTGTCAGTTTAACATTACAACAGAAACATCCGATAAGTATCATAGGTGAAAATCATTACCATAAATTCCTCTATGATGTAGCCTGTTATGGCGCTACATTCCAATATACCGATGAAGATAATTTACTTGGCAGCGTGTCCCTCATGATGCCGATTCAGTTTCAGAACCCGCTGTTTTTAACGATGTTATCTCAGTCGGTTGATTCGATTGAGAGAGAATTATTATTGAGAAAGCAAAACAGGCAGCTCAACATCATGAATCAAATTATGCTGAGCAGAACGAGTAATGGCATTGTCATCACAAATGAAAAAGGGATAACGACAGAATTCAATGATTTTGCCCAGCAAATTTCAGGTAATTGCAAGGATTCTGTAGTTGGAAGAGATATTCGTGAGTCTTCGTTAACTGGAGATTATTTTGAAAAGGTGATCGAGCAGGAAGAGAAGTTTAATAATGAAGTGCTGCATTTCAAGAATAAAAACGGTGATGATGTTGTTTGTTTATTTGATGCACAGCCAATTTATGAAGGCAATCGTATAATTGGAGCATTTGGCCAATTCAGGGATATTTCTGACAGTTATTTATTGCAGGAGAAATATAACTACCTGGCCTACCATGATGACCTGACTTCTTTACCGAACAGAAGATATATTAAAAGTGAAATTGATACGTTAATTGAAGACGCAAGACAGGGTATTACACGAAATTGGGCAATGCTATTTTTGGATTTAGATCGTTTTAAGATAATCAATGATAACTTTGGCCATTCCAATGGAGATAAATTTCTCGTGGAAGTGAGTAAGCGCCTAGCCATGAGTCTCGGGGAAAACGATGTACTTGGCAGGATGGGCGGCGACGAATTTGTATTGTTGCTAAAAGATTTTGAAGATGAGCGCGCCTTAAGAACAAGGGCTAAAGGAATACTGGATCAGTTCCAAACCTCTTTCCAAGTAGGAACAAACGAACTGCATACGACAGCAAGCATCGGTATTGCGATTTATCCAGAATACGTAATTACATCGGAACAACTCATGATTTTTGCAGATAATGCGATGTATCAGGCGAAATCACTTGGTAAAAATCGTTACGTCGTTTATTCTAATGAACTGCTCGTTAACATGATTGATGAGCTTCAACTGGAATGGGATTTAAAAAAAGCATTGGAAAAGGATCAGTTTATATTGCATTATCAGCCACAGATTGATAACTGTACGGGAAAATTAGTTGGACTCGAAGCATTGATCCGCTGGCAGCATCCGAAGCTCGGTTTGCTTTATCCTGATAAATTTATCAAATTGGCGGAAGAAAGCAGTCTGATCACGAAAATTGGCGAGTGGGTCATTAATGAAGCATGCATCCAAAATAAAAAATGGCAGGATGCTGGCATGAAGCCCGTAAAAATCGCCGTCAATTTATCGACTCAACAATTCTTGACCCGGAACTTGGTGCAATATATGGAGAAAGTACTCTATCAAACAGGACTCGATCCGCAATATTTAGTCGTAGAAATAACAGAATATATGGCGATGGAATATGAGTATTCCGTCAAAGTCTTAAAACAATTAAAAGCCCTTGGCATTTGTATAAGTATCGACGATTTCGGTACAGGCTATAGCTCGTTAAAATATCTGAAGGATTTCCCAATTGATTATATTAAAATTGATCGATCATTTGTTAGTGAAATAGTGGAAGATAATAACGATGCCATCATTGTGAAGGCGATTATTACATTGGCACATAATCTTAATTTGAATGTCATTGCTGAAGGTGTAGAAACACAAGCACAGGTGGATTTTCTAAAGACTTACCATTGCAATATTGCACAGGGTTATTTCTTTAGTAAACCAATTCCAGCTCGGGAAATTGAACAAATCTATATTTAAAATAAAGAAACAACGAGAGAGGAAAAACAATAATGAAAACATCTGCATCTATTTTAGCTGCAAATTTTAAACATTGGGGAATCAATCACGTTTTTGGCATACCAGGAAAGGCTATTTCACCAATCTTATTTCAACTGGAGAAAAATGACCTGACATTTGTATTAAGTAAACATGAGTCTGGAGCTGGATTTGAGGCAGCTGGATATGCATTAATGAATCAGAAAATAGCAGTCGCCGTCGGAACTTCCGGGCCAGGTGGAACGAACTTGCTGACAGCCGCTGGACAAGCGAAGGCATCAAATGTACCGCTATTACTTATTACCGGTCACCCATCCGCGGGAGATACTGGTAAAGCAATGGGGCAAGATTCCAGCATATTCGGTACAGATCTCGTTGACATGTTTAAAGCGGTAACTAAATTCAGTGCCCGGATTGAACGTGCTGAGATGTTGCAACCCTATCTTCAGCATGCCTTGGAAAAAGCAGTTTCCGGTGTCAAAGGACCCGTACATTTATCGATACCATTTGATATTTTAATAGAAGAAATTGAGCCCTTCAAAATTGACTTACCAATAGCGCATGAGATGGTTTCCCCGGCTACCAGGGATGTTATTGATCAATTAAATTCTGCTGAGCGTCCCCTTCTATTTTTAGGGAAAGGTGTGCATTCGAGCAGAGCCTACGCGGAGGTCCAGCAATTCGCAGAACATTGGAGAATACCCGTTATCACAACACCAGGCGGTAAAGGAACATTCCGAACCAATCACAAATTATCATTAGGTGCATTTGGACTGGGCGGAACAGATGAAGCTAAGAACTACTTCCAGCAAGGTGTAGATGTTTTAATCGTCATCGGAACAAGACTAAGCGATATGTCCATCCCAGGTGTTACAGAAGATATGTACCCAAGTCATATCATTCATTTTGATTATGACCCGACATTTATCGGGAAATCTATCAAGGTACCGACTACTCCTGTACTTGGAGATATTCGATCTAATCTGAGTGTTATTTTAAAAGATTTACCCAAGCCTGCAAGCAGTGATGAGTTTTTCATCCCTAGGGAGCCCGTTCATCCGGTGGAAAATGATCCAGATAAGCGTATGTCTGCTGTCACAACATTACAAGTCATGAGAAACTCCCTTCCTGAAGACGCGATTGTTTTTGGGGACGATGGAAGTCACACATTTTATGGTATAAAACATTTTGATATTTATCATCCGGGAACATTCTTTTTTGATGATATTTTCGGTGCAATGGGTCATGGCATTGGCTATTCCATCGGGGCTAAACTAGCAGCGCCTGAGAAAACCATTGTTTGCTTAGTCGGAGATGGCTGTATGTTTATGCACGGCACAGAGATTTCAACCGCCTACAACTATGATTCTCCCGTCCTTTTCATTGTATTGAATAATGGAAGACTTGATATGGTCGAAAAAGGCATGCATAAAATGACCGGCTCATCCATCGGGGGCGTGTATGATACACCAATGGACGCAGCATTATTTGCCAAAGCAATGGGATTACAATCGTACACGAGCCACGGGCCAGCTGATTTAGCAGAAAATATCAAACAAGCATTACATACGATTGAAGAAACAAACAAACCTGTTCTTGTAGAAGTTTTAGTCGACCAATACGAAATACCACCAACAATGGGGAGGCAATAAAATGGAAAATAATAAACGATATGATGTCGGCATAGAAGCCATGAAAGAACTTTTCTCGGAAGAAGTCCGCGAAGTCATGTCAGGCATGAAGGAAATATCACCAGACTTCTGGGAAATGATCGTCTCTTTCGGCTTCGGTGACCTTTATTCAAGAAAGGCACTATCTCATTCCCAAAGAGAAGTCATCACACTGACAGCACTCATCACACAAGGTGCATTCGAACAACTCGAAGTCCACTTCCAAGCATCATTAAAAGTAGGACTAACAGAAGACGAAATCAAAGAAATCATCATCCACTGCGCCGGCTACACCGGATTCCCCAAAGCTGTACAAGCAATGGGTATTGCGAATAGAGTATTTCAGCAACAATAGGGACGGTTCTTTTGCTTACATATTCGACATGAATTGATAAAACTCAGGGAGTGATACGATTTAAAAGTGGAGGATTGCGCGACTATTGGTGGGGACTGCGTGACTTTGAATAGTTACTGCACAACTTTTGTAGGTTATTGCACGACTTAGAAGTGTTGTTGCGCAACTTCTCTAGGTTATCGCACGACTTAGAAGTGTTATTGCGCAACTCCTCTAGGTTATCGCACGACTTTCACTAAATATCGCACCACTCTGTTATGTTTAAAACCATTCCCCCAAACCGGTACAGGAAGCAGGAGAACCGTTTAAAGGAATCCGTTTTGAGGTAATATCGGTTAAATGACATGCTAAATGGCATACGAAATGACGTATGCCTTTTAGCTTGTCATGGTTATTTTGCACCAAAATATATAACCAATGATGTAAGGACCAAATCCCATTCCCACATCCATAAATAAACCCCACTCTATGTCTTGGTGATTCTTTTATCACAATGGCTTGAGCAGCGCATATGATAGAAAGGAATCCCAGCAAAAAGAAATAGCAATCAAGTAAATATTTCTTTGTAAACATAATTCTTCTGAGGCCAAACTATAATAAAATAAGAGGAAAATTAAATGAGAAAGGAATTGTGGTTAAACAATGGCAGAAACACTTTTACCGAACGGAACGATTGTCTTATTGAAAAACGGCGACAAAAAACTGATGATTTACGGGAGAAAACAGATAATAATGAAAGATGGAGCGGATGCAGTGTATGACTATGTTGGTGTGCCTTATCCGGAGGGCTACATCGATCAGAAATATACGTATGTATTCAATCATTCAAGTATTAAGGATATCATTTTCAAAGGGTATATGAATGACGAGGAGTATGCGTTTCAAGAGGTATTGAACAGGGCCTAGTTTTAACGCGATTGACATGCAGGGGTTATGGAAACAATTGTAACACCGGTATATAACCCCCTATTTATTTTTTATTATTGCAGGTTTCCATCCATTTGTATTCTGAGGACTTATGACATCAATAACAACTACATTACAGTATTAATGCTAAAAGAAGGTTTATCCGAAATTCAAGACAAATGATTTCTGAAGCATTTAAGAAGGATACATTTAAAGACCAGTGGCAAAAGGAAAAAATGCTGTTTCGGCGTATATATTTTTTAGTTCACGTAAGGTATCTCCTGATGCTCTTCCAATCTCTAGAAGCCTTTTTAATTAACGCGGTAACTGCAATCAGTTTCAATCCTGGTATACCGATTAAACCTTCTGAACATCCCCCTGTTTGGACCAACTATGTATAATTCTCATCATTTCTATCCTTACTTTCCAATTTTAATATGTTCCATTAATTAAAATCCATATAATCCCAGAACTTACACTCTCTTTACTGTAAGTACATATTTAGTTAATAAAGTATTGTGAAAGCACGGGGACGGTTCTTTTGCTTCCAAATGCGTAAAATGGAAGCAAGAGAACCGTCCCCGCGCTTCCTAATTCCCTGCTAGATATAGTCCAAGTTGGGCAAGTAGAGCGCTGCCTGCGTAGGTTCCGGTGAAGACGAAGATCGCGACTAGGGCGATTTTCCAGGATGTTTTTCTTAGATCCACAAGGCGGTTTGCTACTGAGATTCCTGCAAATGTAAGGATTGGTGTTGTAATGGATAAAAAGTCTACAGCCTGGATTGCTTGAACAAAGAAATCCGAAATTAAACAAAGTACCAGTGATGTAATCGATACCCATCCTAATATGGGAAAGTCACGAATAAATTTCACTGATGATTTTTGCATGACATCTGAAATACCAATTCCTATCATGGAGAACAGCCATAAAACACCAAGTCCAAGCACTGTCGTTCCAGTAACCGGCATGGAATTAGGATCCTTTAACGACTTAATTTCCTGTGTAAACAAAATGAGACCAACACTGAGCAAGAGAATTAGACCATATTTAACATATTTATTCATTCCATTAGTCATTAGTTGTCACCTCTCACTAAAAATTTGTATATCAATTGTTGTAGCGGAGCCGCTAGAAATACCATTGTAAATGTACCTAGGAAACTAGTTAATAGCTGACTTGCAGAGGCATAGGCAAGAATCGTACTTTCCATGTCAGGGACTTGCGCAACCAAACTAGCCGATGCCGCACTCATCATACTCCCCGAACCAACCCCGGTGGCCATTGCTAATGCCTCCACCTGAAATCCTAACTGTAGTAGGATCGGAGAGAAAATACTGAAAAAGATTGCCCCAAACAATGTACCAATTATATAGATGGAAAGAACGCCACGCCCTTCTTTAGACTCCAATGTATATTTCTCTGAGATATATGCGAGTTCCCCTTCACGGCCAATTCCGAGGGTTGCACCAATTGCTTCACGCCTTAATCCAAGCATAATAGCTAGTGGAAGACCAATCAGAACGGTTCCCAAATTCCCTAGCTCCTGGATGATAAATACCCAGCCTACCTGAATGATTTCGCCAATTTGAGGAGCAACGTCGGCACCATATCTGGCCATTAATGGAAGCATGATGAAGATTAAATATTTACTAGCAAAATCAACGTTTTCTTTGCTATATACTTTTTTCCAAAATCCTTTTCTAAAAATACTCAAACCAAGAATCATTGTAATGGCAATTGCAAAAACCAATGGCAGTAATCCGATTGAAAATGACCCTATAGGAATACTTTGAAAACCGATAAATTCAGCAACCGTAATAACGAGTAGAGCAAAAACAATTAAATAGATGAAATTTTTCTTCATGGAGTCTCCTCTTTCCTTGGGTGGCATAATTATTTAATAATAGCTTCTATTATTGAGACGTAATCTTCATACGTTTTTCGATATAATTTAGACTTGTCGATGTTTCCGTTTATTTTTTCGAAAACCTGGGCCAAAAATCTCGGGAACGTTTCATAGATGTATTCCGGATCAACATCGATAAAGTCATCCCCATGAATCGTACCAGTAAACCCGCTATAGCCAATTTGAATACATGGAATCATATAGCTAAGATCACCAATATCTCCCGCAGCACTAATAAAGTTATTCTCTATAATATCTTCTATCTCTTCACTTTCATTATAAGCTTCCTTCACAAATTCCGATAAATAACGATCTTGTATAAATGGCATATAACCCATTTGCGTTTCCACTTCTACTTCTCCCTGTAAAGACATAGCACTGCCTTTTGCAGCATCATCCAATTTTCCGGCAACTTCTTTTAAATAATCGATCGATTTGGTTCGTAAGTCTGTTCCTACCTTAATATGATTTGGAATGACATTGGTCGACATATCCGATTCCATAACGATTGGATTAATTCTCACTTGTTCCGAATCTTTCAACTGCTGCCTGCTTAATCCCACTGCAACATTAAATAAGGATGACATATTATAGGCATTTTTTGAGGAGAATGGATCAAAGCCAGCATGTGTTGCTTCTCCTATAAAATTGTATTTTTTATATAAAAATCCAGCCAAATCACAATTTATTTCAATGCTTCGTTTCTCGAACTCCCCACCCATGGCATGAACACATATGCCAACATCAATATCATCAAACACCCCAAGCTTCATTGCCTCGGGTTTGCCACCATAATGTGTAATTTTATTTTGCTTCATTAACGCTTCACGGTATGGCAAATCCAAATATTCCTCTGCCGGCACAAAGACAAAGGTGATGTTGTAATCAAACTGTTTGTAAGCTTCCGATTTTAATAGATAATTATATAATGCAAGCGCAATTGCCACTTGCGTATAATGCCCGCAATTATGTGCCGCCCCATTACTTTTATCGGCATACCTATGTGTCGGTGCATAGACTGCATCGAGTTCAGCAATAAACGCGATGTGTACATCCTTCTCTTCATTCCCAAGTGTTGTCCGAAAACCCGTTGTACTAAATTCATTTATCTTAACGTCCGGATTTACGTTTTTTAAAAAATCTATAATCGTTTCTTTCGTATGAACTTCCTTATATCCCAATTCGGGATTTGCATATATTTTATCAGCAATAGCTTTAATTTCCTCATATTGTTCCTTAAACGTCATCGTTACATCTCCTTATTCGACTCTATAATAACCTTATGACTGAGTAATCGTAACACGACCAACAATCATCGTCAATAACATATATTACACAATTATAAAAATAAAACGTACGGATTTTATAGAAGAAGCATGGGGACGGTTCTCTTGCTTCCTCATTTAATAAAAAGACAAATAATCCCAGAATTTACACTACCTTTACTGTAAGTACATATCAAGTTAATAAAGTATTGTTACCCTATTAGTAGAGTTGATTTGCAATTCATTAGACTTTTCAATAGGAAATACAAAATTATCTAAAGGGTGGGAATTACATGAGTGAAAAATCTAAAATGGACAGGCGCAAGTTTCTGAAGGTAGGCGGAATGGGCACGGCAAGCATTGCATTAGGAGCAACAGGCATTCTTTCTCTTACTGGAGGGAATCGTGCATTAGCAGCTTCAACGCAAGCAAGTGCAAAAGGTGTATTCGGTGGATATGGCCCTTTAGTAAATGATATTGGAGGGGTTTTCAAGCTTCCAAAAGGATTTCAATACCGGATTATCTCGGAAGAAGGTGGCAAGCTTTCTGATGGGCGTCCGATTCCATCGATGTTTGATGGGATGGCAGCATTTAATGGACGTAATAACTCTACTATTCTCGTACGCAATCATGAATTGACTAGTAGTACAAATAATCCTGTTATTGGTAAAAATCCATATGATAAAGAAAATACTGGTGGCACGACAGCGATTGTTGTTGGTGCTAACCGCAAAGTACAAGATGAATACGTAACTTCTGCAGGTACCATACGGAATTGCGCAGGTGGCGCTACTCCGTGGGGAACTTGGCTTACATGTGAAGAGACGCTTAACGAAGGACATGGCTATGTTTTCGAAGTAGATCCGCTTGATCCGGAAAGTAATCTGTCAAAAACGCCAATTCGTGATATGGGTGCTTTCTCGCACGAGGCTGTGGATGTTGATCCTGCGACTGGAATTGTCTATTTGACTGAAGACGCTGGACCAAGTTATTTTTATCGCTACATTCCAGTAGACCGCAGTCAAAAGATTGGTTCCTTACAAAAAGGTGGCAAATTACAGGCTGCTGCCTTTGAGGAATTGAGTTCGGATGAGGCGAGTAGTTTTTACTCCGGGCAAAAGTTTGGAATCGTTTGGAAAGATGTGAACCCTGAAAAACCTACTTTCGAAGCCAGACAACAAGGTTGTATCCAGTTCTCCAGATTAGAAGGATGCCATTTTGTTGGCGGTGTGTTCTGGTTCTCGGATACGTCTGGCGGCAGTGAAAATCTAGGTACAGTTTATCGTTATATTCCCGCAACAAATACATTGGAGCTTTTCTATGAATCAACGAAATCAAATGATTTGGAATCACCGGACAACATTACCATTACACCATGGGGAGATCTATGGATTGCTGAAGATGGCAATGGCACAGACCGGATTATAGGAATCACACCGGAAGGAGATTCATATGTCTTCGCTGAAAATATGCTCAATAACTCAGAGCTTGCTGGACCGACCTTTTCTCCTGATGGAAAGACCTTTTTCGTAAATATTCAATCACCAGGCTTAACACTTGCGATTTGGGGACCATTCGCCCGCAGAAATTCCGGAAACCAGCGTAGAATGGGACATGCAGCACCACCGAAAAATTATGAACCTAAAATCTCGGACAACCTTGCATCCTTTGCTGAAATCCAAGGAATGTCAAACCTCGAAGCCGCAGCATACCAACGCCACGGCATCCCGATTATTTAAAAATTAGCATTAGAAGAAGCATGTGGACGGTTCTTTTGCTTCCATATTTGCACAAAAAAGAAGCGCGAGAATCGTCCCCGTGCTTCCTTTTTTGTATTTCGGGATGTGTTTTGTTTCTTCTTGTTCATCTGCTGTTTCGGCTGGGAGTGCAAGCTAAAACAGCAATAAAGTAACATGTTCCGATACCTATGATACAAATTATAAAAGGCATTAAAATGGACCACCAAAATTTGTAAATTAATTTGGTGGTCTATTTTTAATTTGTTTACAGTTACTTTAGTACTTCAATTACCTATTTAGAATCGAGATTTATCATCACGACAGTCCTGATTCTACTAATCTATTCTGTTTATTGAAGTCTGGTAATCACAAGATGCGCTGAAACAGGTCTTGTTCCCCCAGCTAAAGGAGTGATCGTAAGTGCTGTAGAGTTACCAGCAGGGTTTCGTACAGTAAGAATTGAATTGACGCTTGTTGTTTCAATGATTGCCATTTCTACTATCTGTGAAGTACCGGTTGCTCTTCCAACCACTGTATAAGCTAGGTCTGCACCGTTAAGTGTTAAAATAAGCTGTCCTGCTTCAGTGACACTCACTTGAAACAACACCTGATAAAAACCGATATCAGTTAAGTTGAATGATGAAGGACCTGTACGGGCAATTCCTGTTCCACTATTTGGTCCATCTTGAGGGAAATCTACATCTGTACCTGGTGCTACGGTATCTGCATTATCAGGTGGCATTAACGCGAAGAAGTCTGCAAATGCCAATACTCCTCCTGCTGGCCCTTGTATTCCTTGCGGTCCTGCTGGGCCTGGCTCTCCTTGTGGTCCTGCTGGGCCTGATTCTCCTGCTTCTCCTTGTACTCCCGCTGGGCCGGCTGGACCGATTGCTCCTGTTGCTCCTGTTGGACCTGGTTCTCCTGCTTCTCCTTGCGCTCCCGCTGTGCCGGCTGGACCGGTTGCTCCAGCTGGGCCTGTTGGGCCAGCTGGGCCTGGTTCTCCCGCTTCTCCTTGCGCTCCCGTTGGGCCGGCTGGACCGATTGCTCCTGTTGCTCCTGTTGGACCTGGTTCTCCTGCTTCTCCTTGTGCTCCCGCTGGGCCGGCCGGGCCTGATGGACCGACTGCTCCTGATGCCCCTGTTGGGCCTGCTGGGCCGGGTTCTCCTGCTTCTCCTTGAGCTCCCGCTGGGCCGGCCGGGCCTGATGGACCGATTGCTCCTGGTGTTCCTGCTGGGCCTGGTACTCCCGCTTCTCCTTGCGCTCCCGCTGGGCCGGCCGGTCCTGGTGGTCCTGCTAGGCAGGCCGGTCTTTTTGGACATTTTAGTCCTCTAGAATAGCCACAACAACAAGAAATTTTACAACAATGAGGACAATAAGTATGGCCTTTTTTATTAGGATGATAAGCGCGAATTTTTTTATTAATACTATTCATTATCTAAAGCTCCTTTTATAAGGGATACTATATGAATATTAATACCAGGACATTTTGCCTGTGCACTTGTCTTTGTTTCGGCTTTTTTTAAAGAGAATCCCTAAAAAAGGTGTGAATAAGAAACTTTATTTAATCGGTCAAGAAAATAAATAAATTAAAATAAATAATTAAAATTAGTTAGTGCTGTACATTAAAGAATCACATTTCACCTCAAGAAATTGGGAAATATCAATTAATCCATTCGATATTGAAAAAACTGGTCTCAATACCTTTTTTTGATGAAAGAGAGCTACCACAATAACCGATGTCTGAATACCCTTGACTATTTTCCCTGTTTATCCCGAAAGAACGAGAGGTATTTGCCAATGGGTCCCGTTACCCAATGTTGCTTAAGCAATTGACTACCTAACCTTCTATATATATGTCAATTAGCAGAGATTGCACTACTTAGAATAGTTAGTGCACAACTTTTAGGTGATGTCGCGCAACTATTGTAGGTTATGGAGCGACTTTCACTAAATACCGCACAACTCTGTCATGTTTAAAATCCTTTTCCTCGCCCCGATCACCAATTAATCAATATTATAAATTTCCACAAAAAGCTTGATGTGGTTGTCCCTATCATTTTCGTTTTGCATGAATATATTAATACTGAGTAAGCTTACTTCAATTTATTTTGAGGAGTGTGAAAAGTATGTCTAACAACTCAAACAATTATGGCGGTGGATTTGCATTGATCGTTGTATTGTTTATCCTATTGATTATTATTGGAGCATCATGGTACTAAGATAGAATTTGAAAAAAGGCAGAAGCTGGATTGCAATTCAGCTTCTGCCTTTTTGTATCTGAATTCATATAAACGAGCAAGTATACCAAACTGCAAAAAAAGCGAAGATTATATTACTGAGGATTGCATATGATGTCCGTTATATACAACTGGGTCAGATTTAAAATGAATCACCGTTTATCAAACAAAAGTATGGAAGTTCGAGAGATTAATCACCGTCCCTACTCGATTGAACTTCATCTTCTTCTTCATTACTATCCATATATAGACTTGAAATAAAAATAGCAATTTTTGAAAGTTTCTCCACATCCAAATCAATATTTTCTAAAAAACTAAAAGGTGATTTTGATGGTGGTCTAGACGATGGTTGATCTTTCCTAATTTCTAATAAAATTTCATTCAATAATTGTTCTTGCTGTTCTATTTTATCGTATAACTGTTCGGGTGATTTATCCCCATCCGTTTGTTGATTAGACATTTTCCTTCTCCTCTTTTCTAATAAAATGTCATTCAATAATCGTACCTGCTGTTCTATACTCTCGTATAATTGGTTTGAAGATGCATTCCTATCCGCTTGTTGATTAGACATTTTCCCTCTCCTTTACTTTTTAATAGATTGCAGTTAAAAGACAATCTAAAATAAGTTATGTTTACCGTCAATTCGATGTATAGACAAACCGTCTTAGAATCATAATTTCGCATAAAAAAGGCATAAACTATTGTCCTGAATAAAATTGATACTATTATGAATTTCCACGAATAGCATAATTTGGTTGTCCCTATCACTTTCTTTTAACAAGAATATAGTAATACGGAGTAAGCTTACTTCAATTTATTTTAAGGAGTGTGAAAAATATGTCTAACAATAATGGAAGCGGATTTGCATTAATTGTTGTTTTGTTTATCTTATTGATTATTATTGGAGCATCGTACAACAACTAAATTAGAAGTTGAAGAAGAAGCTGAATAATTGTAACTCAGCTTCTTCTTGTGCGTACGGATTGTCGAAATATGGACTGCTGCTCGTTCTCCTGTACAAAGAACAAAGTAGAAACAACTGTTGTTCACAGCAATTTCCCTAAGAAACTAAAAAACACTCACAAATGGATCAACATTTGTGAGTGTTTCTAAAAGTAATATTATGAAACTTGTACAACTTTCTCTTCTTCAACTAGAGGGTTAAATTGACCTTCCCATTTAGCAATAACTAGCGTTGCTAGTGAGTAACCTACTACGTTAACTGCAGTACGTCCCATGTCAAGAATACGGTCGATACCAGCAATGAACGCTAACCCTTCTGCAGGTAATCCCATCGCACTAAATGTAGTTAGTAACACGACAAAGGATACACCAGGTACTCCAGCCATTCCTTTAGAAGTAACCATCAGAACTAACATTAATGTAATTTGTTGTGCAATGCTGAGTTCGATACCATACATTTGTGCAATAAATAATGAAAGAGACTTGCACTCTTTTGTAAAAGAGCCATTTACTTTTAATTCAAAAAGGCATGAATGTCGAATAAGAAAGAAAATTACTTATCAGTCATAAATATGTAATTTCCTTCATGACAACTTGATGCTTTATGTAGGTGCTTAATCTGTTTTGGCATCCATCTTTTAATTTAGAAAGTCTTTTCTTTCACTAAAAAAAACCCTTTAGATTCTATATCCAAAGGGGAAAGGCTTCGTAAATTATTTAAACATATTACTTTTCTACTAAAGCATGACTCATTTCAAATCAATCGACGAAAATTAAGCAGTTGTAATTTCGTTTACTGCTAAAATTGCATCTGCAATTTGTTCTGGTGTAAGTTCTGGATTCATGTTATGCGATGTTTCTCCTTCTATAGTTGCTAATTCACCAATTTTAAGTAAGTCTTCATAAGTAGCATCTTCTAAATGAAGATCTTTCAATGTTGTTGGTAATTCAATTTCCTTGAAGAAGTTAGCATAACGTAAGATTTCAGTTTCTGAGTATCCTTCAAGTACTAATTGAGTTAAGACACCATACGCTACCTTTTGACCATGAGTTAGACGATGAACTTCACCTTCTAATGCAGTAAATCCATTATGAACCGCATGTGCTGCAGCTACTCCACCATTTTCAAATCCTAATCCAGACAATAGTGTATTTGCTTCAATAATAGCTTCAACTTGTGGAGTAACTAATCCTTGTTTAGCTGCTCTATATGCTGCAATTCCTTGATCGAATAAAACTTCTTCTGCTTTTTCAGCAATAGCTTGCGCCGCAAGGGTTGCTTTCCCACCAGCCATTGTATCTGAATTTCGTTTTTGTGAAGCTCTTGCCTCAACAAGTGTTGCCATTGCATCTCCCATACCTGAAGCTAGAAGAAAGATTGGTGCACCAACAACTACTTTTGAATCAATTAAAACTAAATCTGGATTCTTATTATAGAATTTGTAACCCTCAAACACACCATCATCTGAATAAACTACTGAAAGTGAACTTGTTGGTGCATCCGTAGAAGCTGTTGTTGGTGCAACAACAACTGGAATACCTAGTGCATCCCCAACTGCTTTTGCAGTATCGATTGTTTTTCCGCCACCTAGTCCGATTACTACGTCCGCATTTTTGTCTTTTCCTACATTAGTAAGACGATCCATTTCTGTAGTCGATGATTCACCAGTAAACTCTTCATAAAAATAAGAAGTACCAGATGCTTTAAAGCTTTCTTCTACTGTACTTCCGGTAATTCCCCAAACGTTACTATCAGATAAAACGAGTGGTGCTTTCCCTATTTTCGCAACTTCTTCACCAATTTGATTAAGAACCCCTGCACCTTGAATATATTTTTTCGGTGAAATAAACACTTTCTTTTGCATTGTTAATTGCCCCTTTCTTATGTTAAAACTGTCTCTTACCTCAAATAGTAATATAGTAGTATTTTTGCTTTTAATAAACTTTCCTGAAAGTCTGTTGGAATCTTTACTTACGGAATATTCCAGTAAGTTTCGCTTGCTAAATAGCTGGGATACCTTCATGTTTCATTATTAGTAACTATATCTCCCAGTACATGTATCACCCCTTTCGGTAGTGCCGATTGCTATTATCCGGTTAGCTCATCTACTTACTGTCATATAAAATAATCCTTTTTCATTTTAAGTTTTCTTCTTCTTTTTTTACCTTCTCATTCAGCAATTCTTACATGTGTATTACCTAAAATTAAGTTACCCAAACAAATGATAATTTATTTAAACATCATCTTCGACTAAAGTTTAAGTACATTGCATCCAATCAAGTTGTTTAGCGTAAGTTTTCTACCTTTTCATAGATAGCTGTTTGGTTGAATATTTTCCCTTTTATTCTTTGATGAATTCCTTTGTACTTCTTACTGTATCAATTGGACGAACCATCTTTTCTATTTCTGAACGTTTAGGCTCTAAGAAAGGAGGTAAAGATAATTTTTCCCCAAGCGTATCATAAGGCTCATCTCCCATAAATCCAGGACCATCTGTAGCAAATTCAAATAAAATACCAGGTGCAACACGGGAATATAAGGATTCAAAGAAGAAACGATCGACATAGCCTGATGTAGGTAAACCAAAATTATCCATGCGGTCAATCCATTCCTTTAATACAGTTGTATCTTCAACACGGAACGCTGCATGATGCACAGTACCATATCCTTGTTGTCCTTGGGCTAAAATGGCATTATGCTCTACGATTACTTGTGCACCGTTACCACCTTCCCCTACTTCGAATAAGTGAAGGGAATCATTTTTTGCAATTTCACGAAACAGCATCACTTTCTCTAATACTTCTTTAAAATAATCGAACTGCGCAATACGTACATGTATTGGACCAAGACCTGTAATCGCAAATTCAAGTGGCACAGGGCCTTTTTGCCAAGGGGTTCCTGAAGCTATCCCTTCATTGAATTCATCGGAAATAAGCATGTATTGCTGACCGTCAAAGTCGACGAAGGATAATACTTTTTTACCGAATAATTCGGTAATACCTTCATGCTTCACATCATATTTATCAAAACGTTTTACCCAATACTCTATTGCGGCATCTGTTGGTACACGGAATGAAGTTTTAAAAATTTCATTTGTTCCGTGTGTACCTTTCGGGATACCTGGGAAGTCAAAGAACGTCATGTCTGTACCCGCACTACCTTTATCATCAGCAAAGAATAAATGATAGGTTTGAATATCATCTTGATTGACTGTTTTTTTAACTAAGCGCATACCTAATACATAGGTGAAAAATTCATAGTTCTTTTCTGCACTACTTGTAATAGCTGTTACGTGGTGCATTCCTTTTAGTTGGTTCATTTTATTTTCCTCCTAGAAATTTCAAATTTAATCGTATAATTGGTTAGATTAATGTGATACGGTTTGTTTGTTCATCAGTACTCTTCAATAGGGTTTAGATTTTCTTCAATTTCTTTACGGCGTTCTTCTAAAAATGGTGGTAAATCCAGCTTTTCGCCTAAATGTTCCACTTCTCCATCAATCGCAAAACCTGGTCCATCGGTGGCAATTTCAAAAAGAATACCGTTCGATTCACGGAAGTATAAACTTTTAAAGTAGAAACGGTCGACAATTCCCGATGAATGAAATCCACGTTGCTTCACTTGTTCTTCCCAATAGAGTAACTCACTTTCATTTTGAACCCGTATAGCTAAATGATGAATACTTCCTCGGCCCGGTCTTTCTTTTGGACCGTCTAAATACCTTACAACGATTTCACCAAAAACTTCTCCTTTGATAGACTGAAAAATAGTTTCATCATCCGTTCGACTTATCTCTATATAGCCAAACATGTCTGTAAGGGTGCTCGCAAGTTTATCAAGTCTTCGTACCGTCATTTCCACAGAGCCCATTCCCTGAATTTGGTGTTCGAGAGGGACCTCGGATTTCCCCCATGTTTCCCAATGTGCTACTTTTACACCGTTAGAAACAAGCAATACCATCTGTAAACCTTCTGGATCTTCAAATTTTAAAGCTGGATGATTAGCATAAGTTGTAATCTCCCCATGTTGTACACCATACTCCTCAAAACGTACTTTCCAGAATAATAGGCTTGCCTCTGACGGAACAAGTAATCCGATTCTCGTTATCGCATTGGTACCGCGATATGTGTTGCCTACTGCTGGAATTTCAAAAAATGATAATTCTGTACCTGGGCTACCTGTTTTATCTCCATAAAATAAGTGATACATCGACGGATCATCTTGGTTCACCGTCATTTTCACACGACGTAAACCAAGCACATATCGGTAAAAGTGATTATTTTGACTTGCATTTTTTGTAATCATCGAGATGTGATGATGTCCTGGTATTGTAAACAAATATAATTCCTCCTTTTTCAATTTACTAGTCAAGTGATAATTAAAAAAATAATAATATTCGAATTACCACAAGGAAAAGGGGGCATTTAATTTTCTAATTTATCTTCAGTATGTTTTTGTAGCTTAGTCATTAGTATATATAGTGTTTTCTGCTCTTCCTCTGTCAAGCACCCATTGACAACGGACGTTTGGAAAGTAAGTTGGTGCTCAAAGACTTCCTGCATTTTATCTTCCCCTTTGGAAGTAAGGGTAATCCATTTGGTTTTCCAATCCTGCTTACGATGTATATAATCCTCTTGTTCAAGACGAGAGAGCATGCGTGAAATTCCACCTTCCGACACCGTTACTTTTTCAGCTAGCTGACTTTGCGTAATCGGCTGATAAGTCGAAACCTGATTCAATACATCAAACTGTGCAGCCGTAATACCGAACTGTTTTAAGAATTCATTCGATAGTAAATTACTTTGATGAGTAAAACGAGCTATACGTAACCAGATTAGTGAACCATGTGTATTTTTTCTCAATTGACTCATTTCCTTTCGTTACTATCACTTTACACCTCAAGTTAGTGAAATGCAACAAAAACATTTTGAATTAAAGATTCTTTTGATCTATGGAAATCATGTAATTAGCTTTTAACCGGAATAATAGACTTGCAGCAGGAAGCTACTTATTTGATGATTAATATTTAAAGTGTGTAATTTACCACGTTGTATACATTTGTTGCAACGAATGTTTTCGTGCCAGAATACCTTCCAAATAATAGTTGCAGCTACAAAAGGCTATCATGGGATGCATCCTGAAGATGAATGCCAGCACTTGTTAATTATAATAATGATGATCTCATTGCGGACTCGTTGAAATTAGCAAGGGAATTCGGTGATAAGCTTAGGTCTGTTCGCCTTGACACTTCACGTATGCTCTAGATAAGTATTTCATGAGAAACTATCATTTGATGGGGACTTTTGATCCGCGTGGAATTAATCGAGAATTGCTAAATACATTAAGAGAAACACTTGATAAAGAAGGTTTTGGGCATGTTAAGATCGTGGTTACAGGTGGATTCACGGAAGACCGGATTATTGAATTTGAAAAAGCATTTTGGTTGGTTCAATAGCTTGTGATTCCCCTTGGTCCAAAGCGCTGGTTTGCTTTGCTATTTATGTTAATTGCTCTTTATTTTAAATAAAGGAAATAAACTCTCGAATGAAGAAGCAAATGTAAACACAAATAACAATAGAAAGTGCCCCAACATTTTCTAACGTTAGAGCACTTTTTAATTATGCTCTGTGCCTCTTTAGTTAAACAAGTTCAAAGAATAGGGCATCAATCCTTTCTTGGACCAGTCGAGTAGAAGGGAACTCCTACTCTATCTATTTAAAAATATAATTTTGGTACCTACCTGTTAAAAATACTCCGCCATCAACTCTTACAATTGATATGCTCATAAGATTTACTGCTTGTTAATGCTATGAACTCTCGCAAGCAACCAATCCGTAACATCATTTTTATTCTCATTACCAATTAAATGCCCCGTTGGATACGTTTTATATTTAACGGAAGCACCCTTTTCTTTGAAAAATTGATAATTCTTTTCCCCGATTTCCGGCGGGAAGATGTTATCTTTTTCTCCATCCGTTAAAAAGACAGATAACTGATCAATGGATTTTACCTGGTACTCACGGGCAACAAAATCTGGTACATAACCATTCATGGAAACAATGCCGCTTATTTTATCGCCAACAACTAATGCGAGTGAGTTGGCAAGTACAGCTCCTTGACTGAATCCAGCTAAATAAATATGGTTTGGATCAATTGGATACTTATCCAAGGAAGTTTCGATAAAATCTTGTAACCCTTCCATACTTTCATCAAAAAGTTTACGTCCCGGCTTTCCATATTCTTGTAAATAATAATAAGCAAAGCCTTCCTCATACGTTAAATTTCCTCGAATACCAATTAATATAAAATCCTCTTTCAATCCTTCAAATACGGACAACATTTCATTTTCGTTATAGCCAATTCCATGTAAAGCGAATAAAACTGGGTATTTCTTGTTTTCTTTCACACCGTTCGAAGGAAGCACAATCTCATATTGGTAAGTTTCGCTCATCATCATTCATCCTTTTTTTTATATTAGTCTGCTAATTGGAAGCATAGGGACGGTTCTCTTGCTTCCATATCTGCACAAAAGGAAGCACGAGAACCGTCCCCGTGCTTCCTCTGTATTAGTTTTTTAGTTTTTAAGAAATGCTTGTATGTGGTCAATAAATGGTTCTGTTTTTTCAATTTGTGTCCAGTGACCACATTCAGTGAATAAATGGAGCTCGGCATGTGGTAATAGCTGAACTAATTTATAACTTGTGTCTTCAAATGGAATAACTTGATCATTTAAGCCGTGGAATAATAAAGTTTCCGTGTTAATCTTCTTAATTTCTTCGTCCGGCAATGCAAGTTCATCCAGTCTTTCTTGTCGGTTATTAAAGAACATCGTTGCAAATGCGTCTCTGGACTCTGGTTGGATACTTGCTTCGTAACGCATGCGAACCAGTTCGTCATTTTTTGCTGCGTTTTGATCATAGGAGAACAGTTGAATCAATTCTTGCATCGATTCAAAGCTTGGCTCGTATCCCCAGACGCGGTCTAAACCATATGATATTTCATGCTGCGTCCCAACGCTTCCCATTAAAACTAATTTCTTCACTAAATCAGGTCTTCTATGTGCTACATGAAGTGACAGGGCTCCGCCGAATGAGTTTCCTACTAAATGTACGGGTTCATCTGATACTGCTTCGATAAAACCAATCAGATGGTCTACCCACAGATCAAGTGTGTATTCATCTTTTGAAAGCTTATCTGTTTCGCCAAAACCAACGATGTCCGGTGCAAACACATGAAGTGATTCACTTAAACGCGGAATAACGAGTCTCCAGTTTGCAAATGCTGATACACCAGGACCTGACCCGTGTATGAGGATCATCTTTTCTGTTCCTGAACCTTCTTCATGATAATGTGTATTAATTCCATTGATTTTCATTTGTTTTGAACTGATTTGTAATTGCAAGTAAAACCCTCCTATTACCTTTTTATAAGGCTTGATAGATAACTGTTGAATGGATGAATTTTTTAAGTAAACTTTGGGACTGCGGTTGCTCGTCCCATCGAAAAGATCTGATGTAACTGCTAGATAATTACTATAATTATGTGCTTCTACCGCCGTCCGGGATCGCTGCGGGCGGATGCGCACCTTAGGGTACGGCCTCAGCCCCGAAGAGAAAACCACTCTTCTCGGTGGCTTCGGACATGTGCTTTTCCCGCAGGAGTCACCGCCTTCCGCTCCCCCGGACTGGTGAAGCTTTGTGATCTGATTTTGTATTAATAGCCAATGCAGTTAATAATTTGTAAGCTTAAAACTAGCTCTGGGAAATACACGAAGACTCCTAAGGGAAAAGAGGCATAGGTGAGATACTGAAATGCGTTAGCATGAAGGGGCTCACCAGCCGCCCGCGAACCGCAAGTATATTTCCCAGAGCGTCGCCGATGTCACCTATCTTCCATTCGCAGCCGTTTACCTCGACTACGAAGCAGATAAAAGCAACCTACGCGAAAACCGCCAATAAACAAACAGATAACAATCGTATAACCTAAAAAGATGAGCATGAAAGAGGAAGCCTACGATCCTTCCCTCTTTCATGTTCCCCCAACTTATACTATAAAAACGCTATTAATTTTTCACTGGCTCTTTGCTTCTTACAGGTGTTCCATATTGGAAAAACTCTTGAGGCAATTGCGTACCATGCCATAGAATAGCTTGATCTACATCTTTAGCATCCCATTCGATTGTTTTCCAATCTGGGTCAAAGATTAGATAACCTGCATCACCAAATAGTTCTACACGATTTCCACCTGGTTCGAAAACATACATACATGCTGCCTGGGATACGCCATGTTTAATCGGACTTACTTCGATTTCGTATCCGTTTTCAATCAATAAATCTGCAACATCTGTTAAATGCTGTGGATAACCATACCAGTAACAAATGTGGTGAAGACGCCCTTCTTCTTCTAATGCATCTCCCATAATCGCAACATCATGCACTAAGTTACTAACACTTAACCATGCAGCAACGTCTGTATTATCAGGAGCTAAAATACGCTCGCGAACTTTAAAGCCAAGTGCTTCTTCCAAAAACTCCACATTTTTATTTGTTTCTTTTGCCAGTAAATTAATGTGGTCTAAACGACGGACAGGTACACCGCGATTCGGACGTTTTTGCGGGCGATTCAATAATGGGGTTTTCTGATCGTCAGGTGCTTGATAATATTCAACATCCCAGAAGATTTCCATCTTATGACCATCCGGTGATTTGAACTGATATGCACGGCCATGACCGATATCTCCATCGATCCAGCCAATACCGCAGCCCATCTTTTCAATCTCAGCTACGCGACGCTCAAGTGCTTGAGGCGATGTAGCTCTTAAGGACAGATGACCTAATCCAGCCTCATGATGCTCAGTGATAACTAATGTATTATGGTAGTGATCCTCATATGCACGCATGTAAACCGACTTTCCTTCACGGTATACATCATCCATTCCTAAAATTTCTTTAAAAAACTTTACAGATTCCTCTAATTTAGGGCTATAAATCTCAATATGTGCCAGATGTGCAATATCAAAAATACGTTCTTTTGTCATTTCATTTTCCCCCAATAAATTTAGTTTTTAATATTTTAAAGGATTACCCGTTTACCAGATTGGATGTCCATCAAATCCGAGAATCGTTTTTCCATACGCTACCATTGCATCTTCATATAGATGTGATGGATGTGCTGCAACTGCAAGTATGTCACGAACAAATCTTTCTGAATGTTGATCCTTATAAATTGAATTCCCACCAAGTGTTGTTAAAATCCGTGTTGCCGTATCTGCTGATGTTTTAGCAATATACGCACGCATCGCGAACAGCTGTTCACGCTCTTCTTCCTCTAAAACCCGAATACCATTTTCCTGATAATAACTTAATTTATCCATATATTGCTTCGCTACAGCTTTTACAGCTGTTAACTGTATGGATATTTCACCAAGTGTACGCTGGGCGCTGCCACCGTCTTTTTCGCTTGCATTATTGTTGTAAATACGAATGCGTCCCTTTGTCTTTTCTTTAAAGTCGTTAACGAGTCGTTCCAAACCGCCAATTGCAACTTGTGAAAATCCAGATAGGAAGTATGCCATATAAGGTACATTGAAAATCTGGTAGTCCTCTTCGTAGTTGCCGTCTGGAGCTGTGGCACCATTAATAACTCTTTTTGCTGGGAAAACATTATGGGCTGGAACATATACATTATCTAGCTTCACTCCGTTACTGCCTGTCCCACGAAGGCCAATTGGATCCCAGTTTTCAACGAGCTCTACATCCTTTTTATGGACGATAAACAAACTTAGCTCTGGCTCTTCGCCATCTCTCATCTTGTGAATCGCACCGAGGCCAATGTAATCACTCCATAATACGCCACTGCAGAAGTTCCATTGACCACTGATTCGATAACCTTCTCCATCAGGATCATCTGTAACTTTTCCAACTGGTGCAAAGACATCAGCCAATAAAGCATTCGTTTTGTACATTTCGTCCCGACCTTTTTTTGGTAAAAATGCCGGCCATGATTCGTGAATAATAGCGAAATATGTTATCCAAGCAGCTGGAACACTATAGTTGGCTACCGTTCGAACGATATCACCAAAGGTATGAAAATCTAAATCCTGACCACCATATGCTTTCGGTCTATGCAGCTTGTGAAAGCCAGCCTCTTTCATTTTTTCAATGACTACATCTGGCAATTTCGCATCATTATCTGATTGTAAAGCATGCTTTTCAGCTAACTCTCCAATTTCTTTTGCCTTTTGAAGCAACTCTTCTCTATTAAATGTTTTCTGAGCTTCTAAAGTACTGATTGGCAATGTAATTCCTCCTTCATGTTCTTTTGTAAACGCAATCATTTTTTACAAACAACCTGTCTGACTAGTTATAGTATATTTGGCATCGATTCATTATGATAGCTATTAAAAATACTAAAGTTTACTATATTTTTAGATTTTATATACTAATTGACTTTTCTAAATGTTTGCAAAAGCCAGTGATGGTAAGCGTTTTTATAGGGAACTTCTATTTATAAAAAGTACATTATTTTTCTAAAAAAATACAAACCTTAGAAGAATACAGTCAGACTAACTGCTTTCTGATAAGGTTTGTATTTACGAATAAGGAGCGATTTCGAAATCCGCTCCCCATCTTCCTGGTAACAGCAGCTTCACTCGGGTTTCAGCACACATCATACGGGCCATACGCAACTCCACCCGGGCCTCAGCACACATCATACGGGCCATACGCTGCTCTACTCGGGCCTAAGCACTTCCCAAAAAGAAACATAAAAGTTTATAAGTAAATATTTCATTTATAAAAAGCAACCTCAAAAGAAAAACAGTCAGACTAACTGCCTTCTCCTAAGTTTCATTCTTACTAGTTCCCACTGTTTCAGGCAGTTTTTTTAAAAGAAAAAGGAGCGGTTTCGAAACCGCTCCTCACCTATTCAATTAATATATATTCAGCTTCTTCAAAATCGTATTGAACCTTCTCAATTTCACCGGTAAATGGAAAACTTTCCTTATCCGCATATTCAGGGCTTACAGGATATAGTAGATCTTTGCCAATATCCAACCCTTCGAAAGACGTTTTGAACGGAAGTGATAGTATTTCCGTTTCACCAACAGGATCATCATTGATGAACAATGTACCCGTACCTTGATGCTCACCTGTTTTTTCAAAGGCAAATGTTACAGTATTCTCCCCCTCACCTAAATTCTTATCTGAGGTGATGATAAATCTTTCTGCACCATTATGATACTCATAATGAAGCATATTTTCTTTTACATAGAAGGTATATCCGCTCTTATCATTACCTAAAGCAAGTAGTACCCCTTCATCTCCTTTACCTGAAACAATTGGAATGGTAATCTCATAATTACGATTTAATGTCAGTGGTGCAGCTGATTCACTTAAATGTGACATTCCTGGATAATACGTAAACGATTTTCTTGCTCTTATATTACCCTCTGGTAAATTTGCTAGACCTTCTAAGAAGCCTTCTGATAATGGGAATACATTATTCTTTTCTGCTTCCTCATTCCAAAGGTCAATCAGTTCCTCAACTAATTCTGGATGGTCAGCTGCCACATTATATAATTCTGAAAAATCCTCTGTTACATTGTAAAGTTCCCATTCATCATCTTCAAAATCTGTACCTGGCTCGTGTTTGGATATTGCTTTCCATCCATCATGATAAATCGTACGTTTACCACTAAGTTCAAAGTATTGTGTATCCTTACCCGTCTTCGCATCCGGGTTATCAAATGTTTCTGCAAAACTGATTCCTGTCACTTCCATTTGCTCAATGCCATTTAATTGATCTGGTACTTCAATTCCAAGGACATCATATACTGTTGCTGTAATATCACTAACATGTGTAAATTGTGTACTGATTTCACCCTTTGATTCGATACCATTCGGCCAATGAGCAATCATAGAAGTACGTATTCCACCAGCATGTGTCGTGCCTTTAAATTTCGCAAACGGTGTATTACTTACTTGGGACCAACCTGAAGGATAATCACTATTCGTCTGTTCGCCACCAATTTGATCGTATTTTTCAAGCATCGATTCAAATTCTTCAGGAACTTTACTATATGCAAGGGCCTGATTCGTTGCCCCATTTTCTCCACCTGAGAAGCTGGCACCATTATCGGAAATTAATACAATGAGCGTATTATCTAATTCTCCCTTTTCCTCTAAGGAATTAACTAATTTCCCAACTTGTTCGTCGGTGTGTGTTAAGAATCCCGCATATGTCTCCATAAACCTAGTATAAAGTTTCTTTTGCTCTTCGTTTAGGCTATCCCATGCAGGTACATCAGGATCACTTGGAGCAAGTTCTGCATCTCCTGGAATAACTCCAAGTTCCTTTTGTTTTGCAAATCGTTGTTCCCGCAAAACATCCCAGCCTTCATCATACTTACCTTCGTACATTTCAATATATTCCTCAGGTACTTGATGCGGCATATGCTGTGCACCAAAACCAAGATACATAAAGAAAGGATCATCCGGTCGAATGGATACATGATCCGTGATATATTGTCTCGCATTCCCAACAATATCTTCTGAATAGTGATAGTTTTCTACATCTGGTAAAGGTACGATGCTATTATCTCTAAATAATTCTGGACGGAACTGATCAGAAGAATCTTCTAAGTTTCCATAATATCGATCAAATCCTCTTCCAAGTGGCCATCTATCATATGGACCAGCAGGAGAAAGCTCTACTGTCGGTGTAATATGCCATTTTCCAAGTCCAAAGTTTGTATAATTATTTTCTCCAAGTACTTCTGTTACAAAACCAGCTTCTTTAGGTATTTCAGCTCTACGGCTTGGATACTCCTCACCAAAATCAAAATTCGCCACATTCCCCATGCCAACAGCGTGAGTATTTCTTCCTGTTAGCAAGGAGGCACGTGTTGGAGAACAAACTGGTGCTGTATGAAAGTTATTATACCTCAAACCATTTTCTGCTAGCGCATCTATATTTGGCGTACTTATTTCAGATCCAAAGCTACCCAAATCAGAAAAACCAGAATCATCTAATACGATATACATCACATTCGTTTTTTCTTCTATTTTCGCTTGATTTTCAGCTTCCTCCACGGGACCTGCGTCAGCATTAGCTTCTTCCGTCTGAGCTTGACATCCCCCTAAGAAAATAGTTGCTGCCAATGCCGCCGTACTGAACATGGAAAATTTGTTAACGTACTTTGACCATGGCTTTTCATCTCTCTTTTTATATTCCAAGAGCATTTCCTCCCTTTTTAATGATAAATTTAAACATCTGTGACACAGCGAAATCCTATATTCCCTGATGCACTATTCGGTGTATTTTTTGATCTTGCTGCTACACGGTACCGATTACAATAGGAATGATGACAAAGATACGAACCACCACGCATCACACGTGATTCACCTGATTTTGGCCCTTTAGGATTATTCCTTCCACCACGGTCCCGTACACTCTTCGCGAACCAATCGGAGCACCATTCCCAAACATTCCCAACCGTATT
Organism: Oceanobacillus rekensis; assembly: GCF_002153375.1. Classification (GTDB taxonomy): domain Bacteria; phylum Bacillota; class Bacilli; order Bacillales; family Amphibacillaceae; genus Oceanobacillus; species Oceanobacillus rekensis. Next base: position 28,645 of record NZ_MTBQ01000005.1, on the reverse strand, counting down.
GTATAAGCCATATTCGTTTGGCGGGAAGGATTTAGCAGGGGCCGTACCTATGTAACCATCTTCTTTGGTGTTTGTCTTTGGAAACTCTCCTTGCCAAACATTACAAAGATGTTCCTCATTTGGTGTAAGTTCATCTCCCCACGGAAATTTCTTATGTTCTAATCCACCCCGTGCCGCAAACTCCCATTCAGCCTCTGTCGGCAGCCTTTTCCCTGCCCATTCACAATAAGCGCTCGCATCATTCCATGACACATGTACAACCGGATGATCTATCTTTTTTTCAATGCTTGAGTCCGGTCCCTCTGGATGCTTCCATGATGTTCCACGTACAACGAGCCACCATGGCGTCTGCTGAACGACTTGCTTTACTTTACGTTTTGTTTGATTACTAACAAATTGATAGAAAACAAATGACCATCCAAATCGCTCTGAATCCGTCACATAGCCTGTCTCATTTACGAAATCGCGAAATTCCGCATTTGTAACACTATGGGCATCCATATAAAAAGGATCTACCGTAACCTTTCGAACTGGCCCCTCCCCATCTTCCGGGTAACCGTCCTTATCCTTCGTACCCATAAAGAAACTACCACCAGGAATATAGATTTGTTTAGCCGATTCTACTTTTACAGATGATAGAGTGTTTTCCTCAAAATCTAGCTCTTGTCTAGAATCATCGTCTATTGCCACGATGTCACTCCGACTCATACTGCAGCAATGTGATGTTTTACTATGATCCATTTTGAATCAATCATCCTCCTTTTTCCTTGCACACCTTCACTCGGGCGGCAACGCATTCCAGACGGGCCTAACACATCCCCACTCGGGCCTCAGCACACCAGCTTGTGTTTACCTGGGCCAAATCCATCTTGGAAACCGCTTTCAAATCCAACTTTTGATAATAGACATACCAAGAAATAAATGTGGGGAAGATATCATCCTTCCTTTTTCTTAAAATTAATTGTATTGTCAAAAAATTCTGTTCAATAGATTACCATTATATTTGCCTTACATTCACGAAGATAGCTATATAAAGTACGGAAGTTCACTGTTTATTCGTACTTTATATACTAATAAGTATAAATAAGCACCTGTATCTTCATATATAGAGGTTACAAGTACAACTTTTATTCGTAAAAATCAAATTAAAAAAGAAAACAGTCATAACTGCTTTCTTTTAAGGTTTGTTCTTACTGGTTTCGATTGTTTCAAATGGTTTTTAAAAAATTTACGAATAAGGAGCGGTTTAGAAAACCGCTCCTCACCTCAACTCAGACGGGCCTAACACACTTCCACTCGGGCCTCAGCTCAACTCAGACGGGCATCAGCTCAACTCAGACGGGCCAAACACACCTTCACTCGGGCATCAGCTCAACTCAGACGGGCCAAACGAAACTCCACTCGGGCATCAGCACACCACAAACGGGCCAAACACACCTCCACTCGGGCCTCAGCTCAACTCAGACGGGCCAAACACACCTTCACTCGGGCCTCAGCTCACCTCATACGGGCCAAACGAAACTCCACTCGGGCCTCAGCACACCTCAAACGGAAACATAGAAGTTTGTAAGTAAATCTTTACTCGTAAAAATCAAATAAAAAGTTAAAAACCCCAGAACAAAACAGTCAGACTAACTGCTTTCTCCTAAGGTTGTTCTGCAAATTCATAAATAATCAATCAATTAAACCGTAATCTCTCCCCTCGCTTTCAACACATTCAATGCCATATAAACGGAGAAAACACTTTTTGTATCGTTCAAATCGATATTTAAAATATCGCTAATCTTCTCTAAACGATACCGTAATCCACTTATAGACATCGTAAGAGCTTTAGCGGTGTTATTAATATTAATACCGTTCTCTATATAGGCATATAACGTTTTAATTAAATCGCAACTTTTGTCCGCTTCAAGCAATTCCCCTACTTGTTTATAAACAAAACGATTAATTAATGTCTCATCAGGTATTTGAAATAAGACACTTTCAATCCCTAAGTCCTCAAAATAATGAATTTGTTTCTTCGGATTTTTCGCTTTTAATGTTGCCAACGTTTCATCATATAGTATAGGAAGCTGGTCGATTTTTTGAACGACTGTGCTTACACCAATAAAAAATTTATATTTGGTGAAACGGCGTAAACAATGCTTTAATAACTGATTAATAAATTTTGATTGCTTCATATATTGTTTTTCAAATGCGGAATATTCCATTGCCATAATAATTTTATCCGCTTTTTGCGATACGATTGCGTTTATATTTCTCTCCTTGAAAAAAAAGTTTACGTAACGGACTAATTCCTCATTGACTTCAATCTCATGATTCATCTCGGATTCATTGATATTTCTTTCCATCGTAAGCATCCAGTAAGAATCATCTGGATTAAAATTAAGATAATAGGCAACTTTATAGATTTCTTCTTTCTCTAATCTGTTCTCTAAAATGTCATTTAAGAAATCACGTCTAATGTTCAGCTCGGTATTCATCTTAATATCTTCATTCAGCAATATAATCGATGCTGTGAGTGAAGCTTGGTCGATAATCATGTAATCCAAATCATTTGGTGTATGATCTGTGGAATAAAGAAACGAACAATACCCCTTAATTTTTTGTTCAAAGTAAATAGGTGTTCGAAGTATACCTATTCCAGGAGAAATATTTATAAAACTAGTCGTATCCGTACTTATTTTCCCCAAATCAAAATCAATCGTAACATCATCCGATTTCACCATAATCTGATGGTGTTCATTTTCAATAAATGTAGGTAGGCCTGTTGTTTTATATAATGAGTCTACAATGCTTTGTAGCCCTTTCTTTGACAATAATTCTTCAATTAATTTCCGATGAATGGTATATGTTTTATTTAAATTATCACGTTCAATTTTTAATTTTGCTGTTATTTCATCCAATTCCTGAATCATACTGGTAGATTGGTAATATCTATTTTCATTTTCCAGCTCTTTTCCCAGCTTTTCCTGAGGTATAATAATGGTTTCACATTTATCATGACCCATCCCCATGCATTTAGTTTCTTTAACGATCATAGGCCTATTTAAAACCGTTGATAAATAGCCACTCGCATAGCCGCAAAGGGTGTGACAAACAGGTTGATCACTATGAATACCGCTCTTTAAAAACTCATGTGCTTCAAATGAATTAAACCAGTCGGCATCTATCAACGCTAAGTCGCCTTCATTATCATAGTCAATAGCATTTATTATAACATCATCGAGGTATCCGTGTAATCGATGCAATTTTGGTCCAGCATTAATTAGATCAACTTCATTTTCCCACTGAGAAGTGAGCGCTTTTTCTCCGTCACTAACACCACAATGCCAACCATATCGAATAAAAATCCCCTTCGTGCGATCATCTCCGATAGTTGCTACAAGCTCCTTTTTTAAAGCCGACATAGCCGTAACCGGAATGGTAACCATGCGGTCATAAAAAGATTTTAAGGCCTCTTCTTTGGGCAATTCAAATACATCATTTAATGTTGTACTGCTTAGATCGACATTCACTTGTATACACCCTTTCATATCATGAATCGTGTTCATTCGAATTAGCTTTTAAAACGTTTCACACTAAAAATAATTGAAAATTGCTATTTATCATAGGGTTCATTTTATTTACATAAGTGATACTATTTGGTTATTGAGTTCCAAGCAAAGTTTATAAGGGGTTGGGGAACATTCACAATACTTGCTTTAAACCTTATTCATCTTTTAAAAAACTTGTTAACGGTTACATTTTAAATGGTCAAGATTTAAAATTTTCAGGTATCTAATCTGTATATCATTATACCACAGGAAAAATCAAAAAGAGAAGAATTATCCCCCCTTATAACAAGGCTAGAGTAAATTTAAATTTTATAGCAAAGGAGGATGCATTTTATGTCTAAACTTAAAGTAGCTATTTTAGGTTCTGGAAATATCGGAACCGACCTTATGAAAAAAATTATGCGTTCACCGCACCTGGAGCTAACGACAGTTATTGGTATTGATCCGGATTCAGACGGTCTTCGTAAAGCAAGAGAAGCAGGCTTCAAAACCGTTCACACAGGTTTGGATGGCTTTTTAGAAAATCCTGAGGAGGCAGATGTTGTATTCGATGCGACAAGCGCTTACGCACATATAAAACATGCGGAGCAGCTTGAAGCCCATGGAATTCGTGCGATTGATTTAACACCGGCAGCAGTCGGGCCGCTCACCGTACCAACTGTCAATCTTCATGAAAATCCGGATGCTAAAAATGTCAACATGATCACATGCGGTGGACAGGCAACCATTCCAATTATCCATGCCGTATCTCAACTTTATGAGGTAGAATACGCGGAAATCGTTGCAACGATAGCAAGTAAGAGTGCTGGTCCTGCAACGCGTGCGAACATTGATGAATTTATCGCGACAACTTCCCGCGCTATTGAGGTTGTAGGTGGAGCCAAAAAAGGGAGAACCGTAATGATTTTAAACCCTGCGGAGCCGCCAATTATGATGAACGATACGATTCACTTAATAGTCGATCAGACATTAGTGGATGAAGATGCTCTATATGAGAAATTACTTCAAACAGAGCAAGCGGTACAGCAATATGTACCAGGCTACCGCCTAAAATCCCGTCCATTTGTTGAAGAAAATCGAATTTCAGTATTTGTAGAGGTTTCTGGGGCAGCAGATTATTTACCTGCCTATGCAGGAAACTTGGATATTATCACTGCAGCCGCAGTCAAAATCGCAGAGGAATGGTCAAAAGCAAAAGCCACTGTTTAAGGGAGGGGATTATCGGATGAAAAGAGATGTCATCATTACAGAAGTCGCTTTACGCGATGGTAGTCATGCAATGCGCCATCAGTTTACAGAGGAGCAAGTGCGTGCTGCAGTAACAGGATTAGATGAAGCCAATGTGCCCTATATCGAAGTCACGCATGGCGATGGTTTAGGAGGTTCCACCATACAGTATGGGCATTCCTTAACAGATGAGTTCAAACTCATTGAGGCAGCTGTGGAAACAGCGAAGAACGCAAAAATCGCAGTCCTGTCACTTCCTGGAATTGCAACGAAGCCGAATATAAAACGTGCAGCTGACTTAGGGGTCTCTATGTTGCGTGTTGCCACACATGTGACAGAAGCAGATGTGTCCCTACAACATTTAAATCTTGGCAAAGAATTAGGCCTAGAAACGGTCGGATTTCTAATGATGTCCCATATGGCTGAACCAAGTAAAATTGTGGAACAGGCAAAGATTATGGTGAACGGCGGGGCTGATGTCATTTACCTTGTTGATTCAGCTGGTGCATTATTGCCATATCAAGTAACAGAACGCATCAAAGCATTAAAACAAGAAATAGACGTACCAGTCGGCTTCCATGCTCATAATAACTTATCATTAGCCGTAGCTAATTCATTGGCGGCAATTGAAGCCGGTGCAGAACGTATAGACGGAAGTATTCGCTGTCTCGGTGCAGGAGCTGGCAATACGCAAACAGAGGTAATCGCGAGTGTTCTAGATAAAATGGGGATTCAAACCGGTATTGATATTTATAAAATAATGGATGTTGCCGAAGATGTTATCGCACCTATCTTACCGCAGCCACAGGAAATTACGAGGGGCAGTCTCGTACTAGGGTATGCAGGTGTATATTCAAGCTTTTTGCTACATGCAAATAAAGCTTCAGAGAAATTTGGTGTCGATGCCCGTGATATTTTAATGGAAATCGGTAAGCGCAAAGCTGTTGGCGGCCAGGAAGATATGATTCTAGAAGTAGCGGCAGAGCTACAACAACAATAATCATTATCAATCAAGCATTTAATTATTTATGGGAGGTAATTTTAATGGATGATCGTCAATTTAGAAATGCAATGGGGAAATTCGCAACTGGGGTAAATGTTATTGCAACGGAAACAGATGGTGAAATTCACGGTATGACAGCAAACGCCTTTATGTCTGTATCACTTGATCCAAAATTGATTGTTATATCAATCAAAGAAGGTGCAAAGATGCTGGATAAAATAAAGGAAAGTAATCGCTTTTCAGTAAATGTTCTTTCTTGCGAGCAACAAGAAGAATCGATGATTTTTGCTGGTCAGAAGAAAATGGAAGATGCATTCAATTTCGATTATTTAGAACAAGTACCTGTCGTAAGAAATGCGTTGGCTCAACTTTCTTGTGAAGTCTACAATGAACACGTCGAAGGTGATCATACATTGTTTATCGGACGGGTAACAGGATTGGACTTGCAAGATGGGGATCCATTAATTTTCAACTGTGGTAAATACCGTGAACTGAAAGAACTCGAAAGCGTATCTGTCTAAACTTTTAATAGGAGGGGGAGAAAGCTAATGAAAACAATCTATTTAAATTCACAAAACCTGACTTATTGGCAGGAACACTCCAGTGAAAATGTAATCGCTTTAGGTTTTTTCGATGGGATTCACAAGGGGCATCAAAAAGTAATACTGGCGGCTAAAGAAGAAGCTAAAAAAAGAGATGTGGATTTAACGGTGATGAGCTTTTTCCCCCATCCTAAAGTTGTCCTTTCAGGTGGAAAGAAAGAGTTTGACTATTTGATGCCTTTACAGGAAAAAGCAGATGTGCTGGAAACATTAGGGGTAGATCGATTTTATATTGTTGAGTTTAATAGAGAATTCGCCTCTCTCTCACCTCAAGCATACTTGGATAAATACCTATTAAAGTTCGGTACCGTTCATGCGGTAGCAGGGTATGATTTTAAGTATGGCAAAATGGGGGCGGGTACTATTGACCGTATGATAGAGGACTCTTCCGGGAAGTTGGATGTAACAAAGGTCAGTAAAATTGAGTACTTGGGACAGAAGATAAGCTCCACCCGCATTAGAAATACCATCGCTGAAGGTCGGTTAGAAGACCTTTCAGCAATGATGGGGCGCGTATATAAAGTTAGAGGGAAAATAGTAAACGATTCTTTTTCTCCTGAAAGCTATTATATGCTGCCTGGAAGCGGCGTGTATGAAGTGACGATTCACTCCGGAAGTGAAATCTTTTATACAGAAGTCGAAAACGATCCAGAGATAAGCAAGTTTGAGATTTTAGATAAAAAATTGCGAGATGACCTTAACGGTTCAGACATTTCTGTTAGATGGAGGAAATGCCTGTCTAATGAAAGGTTATATGATTTTATAGAGAGATGAGGAGTTTAAGATATGGTTGCAAAGATAAAAGATGCTGCAATGGAAATTTACGAAGCAGAGAAAAATCGCCAGCCAATCGATCCCTTTACAGATACAGATACGGCTATTTCCGTTAACGATGCATATCAAATTCAATTGAATTATGTGGAAGAGCGTAAAAGAAATGGAGCTACCGTTAAAGGGAAAAAAATTGGGCTGACAAGTAAAGCGATGCAAGAGATGCTAGGCGTTGACCGCCCCGACTATGGTCACATACTAGATGATATGATTTTTTCGGAAGGAACACCGATCGATGCTGACCGTTTCATTGCTCCGAGAGTGGAATTTGAAATTGCTTTCGTTTTGAAGCATTCCCTTAAAGGTCCTGGTATTACATTGGAAGATGTGAAACAAGCTATCGATTATGCTGTTCCAGCAGCAGAACTTATTGACAGTCGAATTAAAGATTGGAAAATCAAGTTCGAGGATACCGTAGCAGATAACGGTTCATCAGCTGGTGCTGTATTTGGTAAGAGTAAGAAAAGCTTGGAAGATCTTGATCTACCGAATGTAGAAATGACAGTATATCAAAATGGTGAGTTTCTGGATCAGGCACTAGGTTCTGCGGTTTTGGGGAATCCTTTAGAAGCAGTAGTCTGGCTTGCCAACGCTTTAGGAGAATATGATATTGCACTGAATGCTGGAGAGGTAATTCTTGCAGGTGCACTTGCGAAAGCTGTCCCAGTACAAAATGGAGATACGTTTAAAGCGGAATTTGGAGGATTGGGAACTGTAACAATTGAATTTGGAAAATAGTTTGTTTTTTGTGAAGATAGTATCTGTTGACTATCTTCTTTGTTTTTATTTCACCCTATCTTAGGAAGGGATTTTCATCTCGTTTCATCGTAGCTTTGATAAATATCCCTATCGTTAAAATGATAATACCTATCATACCTAATATAAATTCAACAATATAAAAGTCTGAATCTCGTATAAAGCGAATAAGAAATCCTCCACCAAATATTGTTGTCATTAAAATACCAATAAATGTTAGCCAGTACTTCAAATCGTTTCGCTCCTTTTAGTTATAACAGTTAATTTAGGATGATTTAAGTTCCTTTTTCTCCAATTACATTGAAAAAATTAAAATAGTTAAACCATTAAACTATAAGTATGTGCTTTGCCGCCGTCCGGGATCGCTCCGGGCGGATGCTTTCCGCGGGCACGGCCTCAGCCTCCTCGAGGAGACCACTCTGCGGGGTCTTCGGACACGTGCTTTTCCCGCAGGAGTCACCCCACAGCGATGCCGGACTGGTGAGGCTGTGTAATGTGTTTTTATAGTAATCACTAATGTAATTAATAGTTTGCAAGCATAACACCAGCTCTAGGAAATATAAGTAGACCCCAGCCGTCCGCAACCGCAAGTATATTTCCCAGAGCGGTCGCCGAAGTTTCTTATTTACTTCAACGATAGATTCCAATATGAATAAATAAGCAATACACATCCAACACCCATATTCAGATTGACTATACTAGAGCCAAATTTAATAGCATAGAAAACATTCAATAAAATAATCGCTAGGCTAATGATAAAAATAAAGGAAAATATCAAAACATTTAACTGATACTTCCTGCCAAATACTTCAATCATACTTCTTCTCCTCTCTTTTCAAACAAGATACCACTACACTTATGGATCAATCGTTTCTTATTGTAAAATATTATCTTTCAACTTTAGAACTCTACTTTTATATTAACATAAAATTCAAACAACTGAAATTGTATTTAGAAGAACCACTAGATTTTACGATAAATAAAGGACCCATTTTGATAAATAAATTAATCAAAATGGATCCTTTTCTCAATTGATAAAGTTTTAAATTAAGCAGTAACCGTCATTTCTAGTAGACGATTTGCTGAAGCTTTTACTTCTTCCATACCTGCAGTAATGATTTCTTCCGCTTTATCTGGCATAGCATTGTGACCTTCGATGATCACTTCATCGATAATTTCCATACCGAATATGCCACCGAATACGTTGCGCATGTAATTAACAGCCATTTCCATTGGAGCTGCTTCTGGTACGGAGTAAACTCCGCCACGAGCGTTTAGGAACATAGCTTTTTTATCAGTCATTAATTGAATCATGTTGCCTTGGGCATCATATTTAAATGCAAATCCTGCAGCATATACATAATCAATGAATGTTTGTAATTTAGCTGGGATTGTTAAATTCCATAATGGGAATGCGAATACGACTACGTCTGCAGCTGTGATTGCATCCATTGCTTTTTGTTTTGCTGCTAAAAGACGTGATTCAACGTCTGTTAATTCTCCACCATTTTGGACTTTTCCAAAAGCATTAAAGGCATCTTGACCGAAGTATGGTGTGTCTTCTTCATACACATCATAAGTTGTTACGTTTACTTCTTTACCTTCTAATTCAGCCATAAATGTTTCATACATTTTGCTAGAGATTGCCTCTGTTGAAGGACGATTATTTGCTTTTACTACTAAAATATTCATATTAATAGAACTCTCCTCTTATACCTATTTTCTATATTGCACATCCTTATTATAAATTATTAAATTACTTTTTAAAAGTACGCACTTAAAAGTGGTATAGTATACAAAAGGATACTATTGGAGGGAATAAATCATGGAGAAAGAACCAGAACATTGTAACGTAGAGGATGCTTTAGGCATTTTAGTAGGTAAGTGGAAACCAATTATTTTATTGCATTTACTGCAGGAAGGCACAAAACGTTTCAGTGAATTGAAACGAGGCATGCCTGGTATTACGCAAAAAATGTTAACGAAGCAGTTGCGAGAACTGGAGAGCGAGGATATAATTCAGCGCGTAGTTTACCCGCAAGTTCCTCCCAAAGTGGAGTATTCTATTACGGAATATGGCAAAAGTTTAGAACCGATTTTAGAAGCCATGCATGAGTGGGGAACAAACCATACACTGCATAAAATGGGGAAACTAAATCAAAAGAGCATGTAGCTAGAACAAACAGGTATGATTTTCATTAAATTATAGAAAATCATACCTGTTTTTTAACCCGTTCGTTGATTAAGATTTAGAATCCTCTTTCTTCCATTAACCTTTCAATTCGCTCAGGTAACTCTATCCGATATTGCCATACTATCTAAATATATATTTTTAATAAATTCCCAAAATTCGACAATATAAGTTCTTGTAAATGAAGTACAAAGTAACTACACTTAAAGTACTTATCAGTTAGAAGGTGATGGTGATGATTATGATTTCTCCTGAAGAAAGGCTTCTTTTCATAAGAGAAATTTATAAGTTAGAAGACGAGTACGAAAGGTGTACGGACAATACTTTAAAAGGAGAAATTTATGATGAAATAAAACGTTTGAATGAAATTTTAGACTTTAAATCATGTTTTACTATATATGCTAATGCTGGACACTCCCTCAACCAGAACAACTAAAAATTACTTCTTCTATAATTTTAAAATAGATATTCATGGGAAAGGATCATCTCACTTCTATTAACCGAACTATGATCTTCAATATTCTATGATTCATACACCACATCGTTCAAAAGAAAAACGTCACCATTTCTTCTACATGTTCAATATGATTCAACTCAGGATCTATTGCTTCGTGATTTTTTCTATCAATAGCTAGCCGCGAATTACAAGTAGAGATCCCTCCACACCACTCGTGAAGGGATCTCTTTATTTACTAATTAAAGTTTAATTATAATTTATTCCACTGGTGAAAGTTCGCCTTCTGTTACCCATTTATGATTTGTTACTTCTTCACCGGTTTCGGTATCCGTGTAACTCACCACATATACTGTTGTTTGTTCAGCCGAATCAATCGTAGCCGCTGCTCCATCCATTCCTTCCATATGGTCCGCATTTAATACAACTTCATCTCCAGATTGAAATGGTTCTTCCCCAGCGTTTTCGAGTTCTTCATGAATCACCCATTTATGATCCTCCACTGGTTCACCACCTGTTGTCGGGGTATATGAAACCATATAAACAGTCGTATCGTATGCTCCAGTAATTGTTGCTGTAGCGCCATCCATACCACCCATATGGTCCGCGTTTATTTTTGCTTCACTATCAACTGGATATGTAGGATTTTCTGACTCCACCAAACCTCCTGGAACTTCACCTGAACTTGAATGATGCATTTCTTGGACAGAATCAGACTCTTCATCACCCACATACGTGATTTGTTGAGGTTCAGTACCAGTATTTGCATCATCATTGGTTGTCGTTTCTTCATTTCCACCACAAGCCGCTAAAACCAGCACTGTCATAATAACAAGTATCCTTATGATTAATTTGTTTTTCTTCATCGCTACATTTCCTCCCACTTTTTATATTTTAAATCCCTCTCATACTATCTCCCCTTTTCACTATTTTTAAACGTTATTATGTATAGCTTAACCGAGTTATGAAACTGCTTCTTTTAACGATAAAAAAAGTCGATAGATAATAATCGACTTTCGAGTATCTTTCTTATGTATAAAGTAAATATTCATTTGTTTACATCAGTTGCATCGTTGTAATGCAAGTCTTGTCGCCTTTAAAAGTAGATAATTCTGATTCAATCATTTGTCCTTCATGCTTAATTTTAACTCGATACGTTTTATCGCGTGGCAACCATAAATCGACAAATCCGTTAGATTGAGATTTCATTGTTTCGTCAATGATTACATTGCCTTCCATATCTTCAATATAAATATCAAACACTTCTTCTGTCATTTCTCCTTGGCAGCTTGTCAAACTATGATTTGTGCATGGATGGGTTTCATTGACATACGGTGCAATAGAAACAAAAAAGTCGTCTGCAGGTAGGTCATAGACTAACTCGTTTCCATTGTTATCGTTTACCATCAGTTGGTGAGAAGTAATGGAAGCAGCCTCAGCTTTTAAATTACCTGTACTATAATCACGCACCAATTCTTTCATGTTTTCTGTTTCATTTTCTTGGGAAGATTCCCCCTTGACTGTATCATCTGCACCACAAGCAGTTAATACAACAGCAGCCAAAATAGCAATGGCGAATATTTTTAAATTCATTTAATTGTCACATCCTTTGTCTTTTCAATTTAATATTATATCATACCTTTTCACCTCTATTTAAAATTTTTGTTATATGATGAAAACTATAATGAATAGATGTCTTTTATAAGGGATCTGGCCGTTGCGAGTTCCATTCTTACATTCGTCGTATCCTCTTCTTTTGCTGCCGCAATCATTTTATTAATGCTTTCATTTAATCCCTCATATTCACCTTCATCGCCAAGCAACTGTATTTTCCATTTATTATCTTCATAAATACTTTTGAGTTCATTGGCCTGGAGTGAAATTTCTTCCCATTCTGGTTGGTCCAATGCTTGTTCAAGCTCATCCATAGGCTTGAAAAAGATATCCCCACCGATTGTCTGAGCACATCCGGAAAGCAGGATGAATAGCGACAAATAGATAATCGTTTTCATATCAATGATATTTCCTCCCAATAGTTTGAATAACATATCCTATATTGCCCGATAATGGAAAAAGATTACATCATATAATGGACGAAGGAGAAATATGCCATGCCCGAACTTGTGTTGATACTAATTCGATCGATAGCTGCGTTTCTGTTGTTGTTGCTGATGACTCGCATTATGGGAAAGAAGCAAATTTCTCAGCTTACTTTTTTCGATTATTGCGTGGGAATTACAATTGGATCCATTGCCGCAACCTTGTCTGTCGATCAGAATGTTAAAATAGCAACCGGACTGATGGCATTGCTTGTTTGGGGACTTTTCCCAATCATCCTGGCATATATGAGTTTGAAATCTATGTGGTTTACAAAAATGATGGATGGTACTGCAACGATAATGATACAGAACGGTAAAATACTGGAAAAAAACATGAAAAAGAATCTGTTTACGATCGATGAATTGATGCTATTACTCAGGGAGAAAGGGACGTTTAAGGTTTCCGATGTGGAGATGGCTGTTTTGGAGACGAACGGGCAGCTTAGTGTCATGCTGAAGACAGATCAGCAGCCGCTTACACCGCATACATTAGGGATTCCCTCGGAACCGGAACATGGACCAACCATCTTGATTATGGATGGTCAATTGCTTGATAAGGGCTTGAAGGAACACGGTTATTCGAAGGAATGGTTACTCGGTGAGGTACAAAAGCAAGGGGCAAAAGACTTCAAGGAGGTTTTCCTCGCCCAGATGGACTCCCGTGGAAATGTATATGTGGATAAATATGTGGATAAAGAAAAACAGCCTATCGCTGAAGAAAGGCCACTGCTGGAAGCGCCCCTAAAAAAGCTACAAGCTGATTTGGAAAGCTTATCACTAAAGACAAATAACCTTGAGGCCAATACGTTGTCTGCAGAAGAGAAGGCTAGTCTTCAGAAGACCATCGATTTGATATTGCCATATTTGAAGTAATAGTAATTCTGTTATTTACATAGGGAAGCTCTTCAGGTGCTGCACTACTATTTACAAAGTACTAATCGGAAAGTATCTTTTATTCAGTATCTAGAGATTTCTACACTTATCCAATTAGACTTCGATTATTAGAAATGATGTACAACCCAGAACTTTTCTGGCCGATTAATATGTTGTTGGATTGGAAGTTAGGGTTAAGCATAGAATAATTCCTTTATAGTTTAGTAGGAATATTTTATGCTAACCCATGCTATTGCTTCCAATATGAATTATTATTATACTCTTTGATCGTCGATTGTAGCATCACTATTATTTTCCGATAACTCAGATAATGGGTCATAGGGAGGACCGAATTGAGTTCCCGCTAACAAAGCAATATCAACGAAGTTTCCAGGGATTCCCCAGGAATTTCCGGAGAAAACAAAAATAGCTCTGTCTACTACCCAGCCACGGGTATTGTATACCACATTGTTAATGATATCTCCAGTTGTATTTGGATTTAAATATGCAGGTTGTCTAAGCGAGTGGAAGGTATTTCCCTCTATTAATAGGTTTGTCATATTACCCGCTAGTGGAACAATTGCACGATTTGTTACCCAGCCACTTGATGGCGGCGTTTGCTCAGGTCCATAAATAGTGTTATTTAAAATCCGATGATCACTTCCGCTAATTCGAATAAATTCCCTAGGATATGGGATATCACTCGTCATCGTTAATCCTTCAAGGGTTACCGAACTTCCAGTTACGACGAAAGGATTGACATTTGCTTGCAGTACGATCATATTTCCTGGGTATCCAAGTAAAGTGATTCCTTGTTTATTAACGTTAATTGGGGACACAATGGGATAAGTTCCTTCTAATATATGAACGGTTCCTGTCGGAGCTACTGCTGCAATACCTTCTTGAATTGTTCCGAATGGGTTTTCTTGACTTCCATCCCCATCTACTTCCCCTGCTCTGACATAGATATTAAAAGGGTCAACCGTAATCTGTGCCACAGTGTTTAATGCTCGATTTGTGACTTGCAAGGTTGTGATATTTGTTGAAGTGACTCTTGTAATGATAATTCTATAAGTGTGTGTACCTGGTGGCGGTGTATCTATCCACGTGATATTTGGTGTAAACGTATCAGACGTAGTTGTGTTTGAAGAAAACGTTCTAGTTCGAATTACTGGTGCGGTTGTCAACGTAGTAGGACTAGTACCCATTCTCACTAGTTGGTAATTCACGTTTAACGAATAGTTCGTTACACTTCCTGTTGAGAAAAATAGTCTAAACGTGGAATCCAACTTTATCTGTTGACCCTCTGAAGTTGTTAAAGGTGGAAGGTCCATTACAATCGGAGAAGAAGTAAGCAGGTCAACTGTATTGTTTGCTTGTGTAGTAAAGAAGGTTGAGCCAGTTCCCGCTTCCCCTGCTGGTCCTGCTGGTCCTGCTGGTCCTTCTGGTCCCGCTGGTCCTAGTGGTCCTGGTGGTCCTGGTGGTCCTGGTGGTCCTGGTGGTCCTGGTGGTCCCCATGGCCCTGCTGGTCCTTCTAGTCCTGGTGGTCCCGCTGGTCCTCTCCTCCTAGATGGACAGGTGCCTTTTTTCTTTGGTGTTTTAGAAATAGGATAATGTGGACAACATCCTTTATACTGGCGAACTTTGATAAAAATCACCTCATTTATGCATTTTCATTATGATATGTTGGTGATCTTACTAACGCTTGGATGAATATCATATTTGATCTTTAACTTAGTTTCCATACTTTTCACTGGGTTGAGACGTATTTATGAGTTTTCCAGTTATAAAATTTTACTCCGAATAGATAAGCACAGCAGAATGATCCTCTTATCCAACTATTGAACCTATTGAAATTAATCTTTTTGTCGACAATCCAAAAATAGCCTTACCATTTAATATGGCAAAGCTACCTTTGTGGAAGCACCGTTAGCTCGGTAACCTTTTAATATTAACAATCTTCAAAAATTAAAAGGATATAACTGTAAGTTTTCAGGGTATGATAAAGATACAACCTTTTATGAAAGGAATGAATATTGTGATTGTAGCTACAAAAAGTAAAGTAGTGGAAATGATTCGTAAGAGGTATCCAGAAGGAACACGAATTGAAGTGATTTCGTTATATGACCCCTACCTTAAGTTACCGCCCGGATCAAGAGGAACTGTTAGTTTTGTAGATGATATTGGTACAATTCACGTAAATTGGGATTCTGGTAGTTTACTAGGTTTGATAAATGGACAGGATAGGTATAAAAAGGTAACCACACCTATATAAGTGTTGCCTTAAGAAGGAAGGGAATGCAATGCCATATCCTAAAACAGAGCCTTGTGAATTCTGTGGAAATCCAATAACGTATGGATTTGCACTTTGCGAGAACTGTGATGACACGGTTATGTTCTTCGATGAACGTTCTAGCCAAAATAAGCTGAAAAATGGAAAATTATAGATTAATGAATTTGCCTGAACTATCTTATATCGACAAGGAAATAGAAGATGCCTGATTTGGTCAGCTTCATGCATTAGCTTTACAGAAGAACGGGGACGGTTTTCTTGCTTCCAATTACTTAGAAACGGAAGCTGAAGAACCGTCCTCGTCTGAGCACTGCTCTCGCCCGTCTGAGCACTGCCCTCGACCGTTTGAGCGCTTCTCTCGCCCGTTTGAGCGCTGCTCTCGCCCGTCTGAGCACTGCCTTCGCCCGTTTGAGCGCTGCTCTCGACCGTTTGAGCGTTGCTCTCGCCCGTTTGAGCACTGCCCTCGCCCGTCTGAGCGCTGCTCTCGCCCGTTTGAGCGTTGCTCTCGCCCGCTTGAGCGTTGCTCTCGCCCGTTTGAGCACTGCTCTCGCCCGTTTGAGTGCTGCTCTCGCCCGTATTTTAAAAATGCCTCCTAATATTAATAGTTTATCAAATAAGACTCGTTTCAAGAAGCTCTTTTCTCCACACACTGAAAATACCACAACGAGAAACATTGTGGTATAGCTGAAATTTAATCCTATCGTTTTTCTTAGGAAGCACGGGTACGGTTCTCTTTCTTCCAATTACTTAGAAACGGAAGCGGAAGAAGCGTCCCCGTGCTTCCAATTAATCGCAACAATCCCTACAGCAACGAGGGCGATAGATCCGACAATAAACAAATTCATCTCTTCTCCTGGTATAAACAATGCTGATAGTACTGTTCCTGATACTGGTACGACAAATTTGTATAGACTGATTTCGCCTGCTTTATTGTATTTTAATAACGAATACCAGAGCGCAAATGAGACCGCGGAAAGTATTGCAGAGTAGATGAATAGCCCTGTTCCAAGCGGGTTAAAGATAATCGCATTCTCCTCTAATTGTGGAAGACCGATGATGAGCAATATTGATGCTCCAATCGCCAACTGCCAACCTGTTAGTGCGAATGGATGGATCCCCGTTGCAAGTTCCTTTGCCATAATCGTTCCAATCGCTCCCGTCAAAGCTGCCAGTATCATATAACCTTCACCAGTCACTTGAAAACTCAGCTCAAACGACTGACCCCAATTCGCGATAATAATCCCCGTAAACCCGGCAATTAACCCGATTGTCTTATTCCAATTCATTCGATCATTTTTATAAAAATAATGCGCAATAATAACGGTGAAAAATGTCCCACTGGCCGAAAGAATGGAACCTTGCATGCCCGATACTTTTGCCAGTCCATTGTAAAAGAAAAAGTATTGCAGGGACGTTTGGAAGATGCCCAGAATAATTAAAACGAGTATCTGCCTGCGTGTCACCAGTAAATGCCTTGGACTTGTAAGCAATAAACCAACCAATACAATCAAGCCGGCAAGCAGGAAACGCAACCCTGCGAATACGACCTTAGCAATCGTATCATCCGGTGCCATCTGCAATTCCTCGTAGCTGATTTTTAGTACAGGAAACGCACTCCCCCATAACACAGAACAAAAAATCGCAATCCCAATTACCGACCATTTATTTTGAAATACATTATTCATACTGTCATCTCCTATGTGTATTAAACAATAATCTATAATATTTGATGGCGAGAATTTAAGCAAATGAAGTGACTTGACGGAAGCATGGGGACGGTTCTCAAGTTCCTGTCCATATTATTGTAATAATTCCTCCTTCATTAAAATAAACTCTAGAAATAGGTTTTATCTGGAGGGATATGGATGAGTGTAGATAACCTGCTTATAACTGAAGAAATGTTAGCTAGATTTTATGATCTTAATAAGATGAAGAAAGAAATAGAGGCAGAGATGAGTCAGTTAAAATCTAATTTCCATGCTTGCATGGATAAATTTGCGGGTGCCAATGAAAAGGGAGAAATCACGGAAGGTGGATTTACATTATTAAGGCAGATCAGGAAATCGGAAAAATTTAGCGAGAAGGATACTGTAGAACGGTTGGAGGAGCTTCGTTTGGACGACCTAATTAACGTGGTGAAAAAACCAGATGACGGGAAAATTAACGCAGCAATTGAACTTGGACTGCTCGAGGGAAAAGAACTGGAGGATTGCAGAATAACACGTTACACCGCGGCTATTGCAGTGAAGAAACGATAATTTCAGGGAGAGGGATCAGCGTCGGATTGCTCATCCCTCTCTTGATATTATTTAACATAATGCGGGGAGTGTCAGGCACCGTTCGGGCGTCCTATTTACCCTCTAAAGCCGCTTCATCTGCTATAACAGTAACATGATCATGCTGTTGCAAGATTGAAGCTGGGAAATCTTCAGTTACTTCACCATTCAGCAACCGGTCAAGCGCCTCTTTCTTATTGGCCCCGGAAACAAGCATTAAAATTTCCTTGCTTTCCATAATGGTTTCAATCCCCATCGTAATTGCCTTTTTAGGAACTTCCTCAAGTGAATTGAAAAACCGTGCATTCGCCTCACGCGTTGATTCGTCCAATTCAACGATATGTGTCCTACTGGAGAAAGGTGTTCCCGGCTCATTAAATCCGATATGCCCGTTTAAACCCATTCCAAGTACTTGAATATTAATCTGGCCTGCATCACTAATTTGTTTTTCATAATTCTGGCATTCCTTATCCATATCCTTGGCAACTCCGTTTGGCACGTGAGCTTGATCTTCTGGAATATCTATATGTTTGAATAACTTATCATGCATAAAATAGTGGTAACTATTCGGATCATCATTTTCCAACCCTACATATTCATCTAGATTATATGTAGAAATGTCTTTAAAAGAGACTTCCTGCTCATTATATTTATTGATCAAACGTTTGTACAAACCTTCCGGAGTCGACCCTGTAGCCAATCCAAGCACGGGTTTTTGTAATTGCTTGAGCTTATTTAAAATAAAGGTACATGCCTCTGTACTCATTTCTTCATAGTCTTTTACTTTAATTACTTTCATATAATTAACCTCCATACATATTATTTGCCATATTAAGGAATTAGCAGGCGTTGTTCTGTTTGATCAAACGTTTGAACAAACTTGTAATATACCCTATTATTTCCCCACGAAAGTAATAATACCACGAGAAAGGGTATATTTTATATTAAAATTTTCATCAACTAATAAAATATCTGCATCCTTCCCTACAGTGATACTTCCTTTTTTGTCGTAAACACCTAATTGTTTCGCTGGATTTACGGAAGCCATTTGGATAATATCTTCAACTGCTACTCCATCAAGCTGAAGCAAATGCTTGGCTCCCTCATTCATTTTCAAAATACTCCCAGCTAATGTGCCATCTGCAAGCACTGCCCTCCCGTTCGCTACCTGAACAGGCTGCCCGCCAAGTTCGTAATCACCATCAGGTAATCCCTTCGCACGCATTGCATCGGTAATCAGAATAAGCCGCTCACTGCCCATATTATTATAAATCAGCTGCAACATCTCAGGAGAAATATGAATCCCATCCGCAATTAACTCCCCACGCAATTCCTTCAATTGAAATGCTGCACCAACGACACCAATATCACGGTGGTGAATTCCTGACATGGCATTACAAAGATGTGTGACCTGACGAACACCATAGCCTACTGCCTGCTTCATTCCGGCAAAGTCTGTTCCAGTATGGCCTGCAGACACATTAACACCTTCACTTACTAAGTATCGAGTAAAGGAACCATCCCTATCGTGTTCCGGCGCCATCGTGACTGTCTTTATCTTCCCACCAGAAAGGTGTTGCCATTTTTTGAATACCTGCTTGTCTGGTTCAATAATGTACTCCAGTGGCTGTGCACCGGCCTTTGACTTTTCGATGAAAGGGCCTTCCAAATGTACACCAATCATTTCTGCCTGCCCGGGCTTATTTTTATAGTTTGCAACGTTGACCAATGCTTTTTCAATGTTATCGGGGGAGTTGGTAATGGTTGTTGCCAGAAAGCTTGTCGTCCCCTCTTGTGGAAGAGCTGCCGCCATCGTGTCCAATGCTTCTTCCGTCGCATCCATTACATCTGCTCCATTTGTCCCGTGAATATGTCCGTCAATGAAGCCAGGGATCGCGTTTAGGTTGGTAGCGTTGATAATGCGCACATCTTCTTCCAATCCTTTCTCAAAGTCGTCCTTATTTGATATAGTTTGAATTTGGCCATTTTCTATGTAGATATTACTTTTGGAAATTTTATTATCTTCCTTGTAGACGTTTGCATCTTTTATGTAAATTGGTGAAATCTCCACCGGCTCCCCCCTCCCAAAAATATATTATAAGTTGACTATACCTTGTAGAGTGGGTAATTCAAACATAATTAAACAAATTTATATTTTATTTTGTCGATATTTCCCGGGAAATGAAATATATCTCCGTTGCTTGTCTATATTTGCAGAGGTCTTGAGTTACAAAATAATTTGAAAAGGAGCTTCGGATTCCAAATCGAAGCTCTCTTTCCTATCATTTCATTTTTCCCGGCAACGCATGAATCGATTCAATCAATTGATTCAGCTTTCCCTCAATACGGTGAAGCAAGTAAAATGTAACCGCGATTGGAAAGCCTACTTCAGTCATGAATGGTATCCAGGTTTCCATGTGAATTCCCTCCTGTCTGGTTTTATTATTGATAGAGGAAGAAGAATCGTTTTCAGTTAGTTTTTACTTATACTGGTGATTGCGACAGAGTTATTGCACAAGTTCGAGGATGATTTGCGCAACTTCCTGGGGGTATTGCACCACCTTCTGTCTGGGTTGCGCAACTTTACGTCTGTACCGCGCAACTTTCTGAGTCTATTGCACAACTTCACCTCTGTATCGCACAACTCATCTCCTTTATTTCAACCTTCTCTTAAATCCACTCTAAAATATAATCTCTCTCTATCAGAATATGACCAGAGGCTAAGCCACTGGTCATATTCCTAAATTCTAGTAATCGAGCTCTAACCTTATCGCCTCATCTTTAATTAACCTAACTCAATATCTTCCACAATACGTTCAACCAAACGAGCACTCTTCTTCGCAATAAGATCGCCGCCAGTAGAGGTAAATGCATTCTGTGCAATGATCTCATCCATTGCTGCATGTATCGAAGCGACATTGACTGGTTCAATAGGCTTGTCCAGTGAATACGTAACAATCTTGCCATCCTGATTCGTAAATTTCATTTCAAGTTTTTTCATGGTTACAACTCCTTTCTATTTAATAGATTTCAAATTACTACGCCTCTCGAATATCCGACGTGTCATTACGATTAATGTTATAAAGTGGACGCTCCTGTAGTTCTACCAGTGCTGTTGCAACTGCGTATAGCTGATCTGCTGTTGCATCTGTTTTTACGTTATTGAAGCTTTTAGACTTAAAGATTGGTGAACCAGATTCGGAGTCAATCCCATCCTGAAGTACCAACTGCAATGTGGATTTTGTAATATCTGCTACTGCCATGTTTCTCACCTCCCTCTCACAATTACAATCGAAGGGAGATTGGATTAGGGGGTGTGGAGAAGGATTCTTTAAAAATTCTTGCTACTATAAGTGAATCATATCGATTGTAGATTATAGGAAGTCTATCTAACTATTCAAGGTAGCGAATTCTAGCAAGATGAACTCTAAGATAAAAGCAAAGAAGGAAGCATGAGAACCGTCCCCATGCTTCCTTTTCTCTCTATTGTTCAAACGTTTGATTAATCTTATTTAGTTCTTTTTGCAGATAAATTTCTACAAAAGTTCACTTCGGGATAAGCTCCAGACAGAAGCAAAGAGCCATCCCCGCGCTTTAGGTGGAAAAAACCCTGAGTCAACCGGAAGGGCTTTACCTGACAGAAGAAATGTAACGAGATTCAAAATAACTATGTTAGCAGCTACAAACTTAGTAGCCGGATTACGGGGGGAACCTCGCCAACTTTGATTAATAGGGATGGTTCTTTAGTTTTTTGTTTTATTTTTTCTTTTTCATAAGTTTTGACAGGAGAGCTCTAAAGAAGTTCTTCTTTGGTGTTTCACTTGGTGATTCGTCCTGCGGTTTAACCGGTAACTCAATCGATGTTTTGACTGATGATTCATTTGGTAATTCCGCTGGTACCGGGATTGGCTTTTTGGCCGAAGTCTCCATTCGTTTTTCTTCCGGCTGTTGTTGATGGTTACTGAAAAAGTTCCATATAATTTCTGTTGCACTTGGGCCAGAGGGGTCCGTGTGAGAACCATTCGGGCTTCCACCAGACCAGGTATGCCCCATTTTATCAATCATCCAAAGTTCCAATAATGGTTCGCCGCCCCCATCATTATATATATGCTGGGTATAGCTTTTCCCATTTATTATATCTGATTTGACTAGGGCAGGGGTAACATCAGCAAGGCCTATACCGCCTTCAACAAGAAAATTGGTTTGAGCCCATTGGGTGATAACCTGCTGGCCATTAATGGGATGGACCGTTGTATCACTGATTCCATGGAAAACAATCACCCGTATTTTTTTCTTATACTCTCCCATCTCTTTAAATGCACTGTTTCCGCATGCATATGGATCAGGCACGCCTTTCTCCATACTTTTTTTAGCTTCCTCAGCCATCGGGTCGGTTAGAAAAAATACATTGGCAGCATCATAGGCTAGTCCCGAACAAACTCCTATAGCGTTAAAAACATCTGGATACGTAGCACCAAGAATACAGGCTAGTGACCCGCCTGCCGATAATCCAGCAGCGTAGACTTTATTTGAATCAATCTTGTATTTACTTTTCACCTCATTAATAATCTCATAAATAAGCTTGGGATGTCCCTTCCCGCGGTGCTGATTTTTATCTAAAAACCAGTTCCAGCAGCCAAAGTAGTTATACCCGGCCGGATCTGAAGGATTGAACGGATTGTTCATATCAGGATAGAGGACAAGGAATTTCTCCTTTTCAGCAAGTGTGTTCATGTTTGTGTCTGCAGCAAAATCATCTGGATCTTGTCCACATCCATGAAGCATCACCAACAACGGAGACTCTTTATCTGTATTATATTCACCAGGGACATATAGCTTGTATTTAAAACCTTGATAAATTAAATCAAGAAATTTTCCCAAATCACTTAACCTCCGTTTTTATACTCTATTTCCCTATCTTATTACGGTGGTTGTCACAACACAAGCATTTGTTTACAATTTTAACAAAATTTAAAATATTTTTGGCAAAAATTTTGTACATACATCTTTAAAGACTTATTCATCATTCATCGATTGCGGAAGTCTCACTTAAAGTATATGGTGCGAGAGTTAAACAATGCAATCATAATTTGATTGTCTTTTCCTTCTTGAATAATGTTATGAATATTATGTTAACATCGAATAAAATTCTGTTGATCTAACTGCCTAATTCAAACAGCAAGCAGTGATACGACAGTAAAAATGACGTATGAAAATTCATACGTCATTTCCTTTGTCATTTAATTAATATGCACATCAAAAATGCAACCCTTATCGTAATATTGACGGCTCTTTTTTATTCCTATTTCTTTTCAAAATAACTAACAATTGCATCAGCAATTCTCCGAGATGCTTCCCCATCTCCATATGGATTCGAGGCTTTAGCCATTTTATCATGGGCTTCTTTATCAGAAAGTAACTCATTTGCCAGGTTAAAGATTGTATCTTCATCTGTACCAGCTAATTTCAGTGTACCTGCATCGATTCCTTCTGGGCGCTCCGTTGTGTCACGCAGTACTAGCACTGGTACACCAAGGGATGGCGCTTCTTCTTGCACACCACCAGAGTCCGTTAAAATTAAATAGGCATGGGATGCGAAGTTATGGAAGTCCACCACACCAAGTGGTTCAATTAATTGAATGCGGTCATCGTTACCAAGGATTTTATTTGCTGTTTCCTGAACAACCGGATTTAAATGTACTGGATAAATAACTTGAATATCGTCATGTGTTTCTACTAATCGTTTTATAGCTCTGAACATGGATTGCATATTTTCGCCAAGGTTTTCTCTGCGATGGGCAGTCATGAGTACGAGTCGCTTATCGCCAATCCCTTCAAGAACAGGGCTTGAATACGACTCATCAACCGTTGTTTTCAATGCATCAATTGCTGTGTTACCAGTTACAACAATGTTTTCAGCTGGTTTATCTTCATTAAGCAGATTTTGCTTTGATTTTTCAGTTGGTGAGAAATGTAAATCAGCCATCACGCCGGTAAGCTGGCGATTCATCTCTTCCGGATATGGTGAATATTTATTCCATGTACGAAGACCTGCTTCAACATGACCAATTGCAATCTGGTTGTAAAATGCTGCAAGAGATGCTGCGAACGTTGTCGTCGTGTCACCATGCACGAGCACGATATCTGGTTGTGTTTCCTTCATTACTTCATCAAGACCCTCTAATGCACGGGTAGTTATCTGTGCAAGGGATTGTTGTTTTTTCATAATGTTTAAATCAAAATCTGGAGTGATGTTGAAAATCTCAAGAACCTGATCCAGCATTTCGCGATGCTGTGCCGTTACAGTTACAATCGATTCGAACTCCTCCGAACGTTTGTTTAATTCAAGAACAAGTGGAGCCATTTTAATTGCTTCGGGTCTCGTTCCAAAAATTGTCATTACCTTAATACGTTTACTCATTTGTCAAGTCACTCCAATGAATTTTAAATATATTTTACCACTCATTACTGCTAATAACATTTAAATGCATGTCGAGTAATAGATTTTGTTGTTTTATTTTTTCATTTATTCTTTAATTGTAATCCTATTTACAGTACCACTTTCTTTCTTTTCTTTCAATCAAATAGGTATTAATTAATGTAAGATTGTGATAGAGTAATGGAATTTTTTCCGTTTACAGGTTTTTAATTAGGTGAATAATAAATATAGTAAAAGACAATTGTAACCTCAAACTCAGAATCCATTTAAAGCTATTCTTAATAAGAAAAACAGACCAGAGGCTATGCCGCTGGTCATGTTGTGATATTTCCTTTCTAGTAATGAAGCTTCAAAACCTAAATTAACCTAATTCAATATCTTCCACAATACGTTCAACCAAACGAGCACTCTTCTTTTCAATAAGATCGCCACCAGTAGAAGTAAATGCATTCTGTGCAATGACCTCATCCATTGCTGCATGTATCGAAGCGACATTGACAGGTTCTATAGGCTTGTCCAATGAATACGTAACAATTTTTCCATCTTGATTCGTAAATTTCATTTCAAGTTTTTTCATGGTTACAACTCCTTTCTATTTAATAGATTTCAAATTACTACGCCTCCCGAATATCCGCCGTATCCTTACGATTAATGTTATAAAGCGGACGCTCCTGGAGTTCTACCAAAGCTGTTGCAACTGCATATAGCTGATCTGCTGTTGCATCTGTTTTTACGTTGTTGAAGCTTTTCGACTTCAAGATGGGTAATCCTGATTCGGAATCAATCCCATCTTGAAGTACTAATTGCAATGTGGATTTTGTGATATCTGCTACTGCCATGTTTCTCACCTCCCTTTCACAATTACAATCGAAAGGAGATTGGATTAGGGGGTGCGAAGGGGGTTCTTAAAATTTTCTACCATTTTAGTAGATGGTTATTCGATTGTAATTGGAAGAGGCCTTTATTATTTTTAAAAAATGTTAGCCTTCACATAATGAATTGCAGAACATCAAATACGAGGAAGTAAGGAGAACCGTCCCCATGCTTCCATGATGTTATCTTGTTATGGTAAAATAGTGTTATGTTTTGTCGTGAGGGGTTAATTTATGTCTAAAGATAATAAAAAGAGATTTACCAAAAAGAGAAAGATATTTGTTTCGTTATTAATTTTATTTCTTATTTTAGTGGGATCCGGAATAGGTTATGCTGCACATCTTTATAATAAGACAGCGAATATAGTAACGGATTCTCATGAGAAAGTTGGCCGGGATGATGAAACTTCTCCACTTCGAGATGGTCCTGTTGATCCGGTGGAAGATAATGTTTCTGTCTTGTTTATTGGTGTCGATGACAGCGAGCATCGGGATAGTAAAAATAGTCGATCAGACGCATTAATACTCGCTACGTTTAATAAGAATGATAGTTCTATAAAATTGTTGAGTATTCCAAGAGATACCTATGTATATGTGCCAGAAGTAAACTATTCAACAAAGATTAATCATGCACATGCATATGGTGGACCACTGGCAACGATTGAAACACTTGAGGAGTTTTTGCATGTACCGGTCGATTATTATGTGCGCATGAACTTCAATGCTTTTGTTGAAGTGGTGGACTCATTGGACGGAATACGGTTTAATGTGCCATATGAAATCGTTGAGTCGGATTCAGGGGATGTACGAGATGCTATTCACTTATACCCAGGCTATCAACTGCTGGATGGTGAAGAGGCTTTGGCATTAGCTCGTACGCGAAAATATGATAGTGATGTTGAAAGAGGAAAAAGACAGCAGGAAATCCTTAAAGAAATAGCAAAAGAAGTTACTTCTGCATCCTCCCTTTTCAAACTGGAAGATGTACTTACTGCAGTAGGATCAAATATGAAAACAAATTTAACATTTGCTGAGATTAGAGGATTCCTATCTTATGGATTAAATGAAACGATTCAAATTGAAAATGTAAACCTAGCCGGTAGTGGAGGTTACATGGAAAACGGCGGCGGTTGGTATTACCAAGTAGAAGAAGAAAGTAGAGTTCAAACTCAAAATGAACTTAGGTACCATCTGGGGTTGGACTCCTCTGAAACGTCCAACGATTTCTTAGAACATCCTCATGAATTTAATTAATTAAAGAAGAATTCTAGTTCCAGTTTTATGTTAAAATTATAATAATACATTTACTGGATGAGAATTCCATTAAAACGATAATCACATATGGCACATTTGATTTAATACATGCTGGCCATATTCCTTTACTCAGACACGCGCAAAGGAAATGGGAGACTATTTGATTGTTGGTATTTCTACAGAAGAATTTAGTAAACTGAAGAATAAAGAAGCCTATCATCCGTTCGAGGATCGCAAGTTAATTCTGGATGCAATTCGTTATGTCGATCATGTTATCCCCGAATATTCGTGGAATCAGAAAATCAGTGATGTAAAAGAGTACCATGCAGATCTTTTTGTTATGGGTGATGACTGGAAGGGGCATTTTGACTTTCTAAAGGAATATTGTGAGGCTATTTTATTTACCACGCAGAAGGAATCTCAACGTCGGTGTTTAGGATACTCTTAAAAATCCGATAAAGATTAAATTTACTACAGTAGTTACAATTTGTAATGATTATACAATTCACGAAAGACAAATCATAATAAAATGAAATGAATGCTTATTTCCTGCGTTCTCGAAATTTGTCATAACATATACAATTAGAAGGATCTGACTCCCAGTGGGGTACGTATTACTGGTTGTTGAATGAAGTTACATTGGATGAAACAAAGACCGTGTTATAAAGTCATTTAGATATTTCAAGTACAGAAATTGTTAGTAACTTAAATTCAAATACCGTTAGAGAATAAAATGTTTATTTTGAATAAATAAAGCTACTGAACCTTTGTAGATCAATAAAGGGAGAAATTAACTTTTCAATATGGATAATTGGAATACTTTCCTTTCACAAAAAAACTCGCAGATAATGATCTGCGAGTTTTTTGTACCGTATTCGTGAAATACTCGATATGCAAAGATGCTAAAACTTAGGTTAGAGTGAAAATAGATATGAAGAAAAGTTCGTATTCTATTTAATAGGCGTGATTTTGTTTCAAACCTCCCTGCCATTAAGACAAAAGGGGTAATGAAACTCATTTATAATCACAAAGTGAATGAAGCGTATAGATACAAATGTAAGCGGAGTTTCTCCCTCTACAGTATCGGAACTGCTTATAGGAGGGATTCATATTTTATGTGTAAATTGCTGGGCTACCAAGCGAACCTGCGACCCATCAATTATGAGTCGATAGTTCTAACCAACTGGGCTAAGAGTCCAATTTATAATTATTGAAAATATTGGTTGCGGGGGCAGGATTTGAACCTACGGCCTTTGGGTTATGAGCCCAACGAGCTACCAGACTGCTCCACCCCGCGATTTGGGAGATAAATTAATATTCATCTAAAAGTTTAAAAATGGTGGAGGATGCAGGGCTCGAACCTGCGACCCCCTGCTTGTAAGGCAGGTGCTCTCCCAGCTGAGCTAATCCTCCATATTGGTGACCCGTACGGGAATCGAACCCGTGATACCGCCGTGAAAGGGCGGTGTCTTAACCGCTTGACCAACGGGCCTGGTAAACTTACTATGTATTAACAAATAAATAATTCCACAGGTAGATTTCAAAGGTTGAACTTCGAATCTACGACCAATCGACGAATAGTCGTTGATCTACCGTTAAGGTACTGTGAAATAATCTTTTGCCTGGCGGCGTTCTACTCTTGCAGGGGCAAAGCCCCAACTACCATCGACGCTGAAGAGCTTAACTTCTGTGTTCGAGATGGGAACAGGTGTGACCTCTTCGCTATTGCTACCAGACATATATTTTAAGGTTTATACCTTAAAAACTAAATAAGAGTAAATCAACACATCAATATCAATAAAGAAGTTTAGTTAAGTCCTCGATCTATTAGTATCCGTCAGCTACACGTGTCACCACGCTTCCACCTCGGACCTATCAACCTCATCGTCTCTGAGGGATCTTACTCACTCGAAGTGAT
>NZ_MTBQ01000004.1 GCF_002153375.1 Oceanobacillus rekensis | reverse complement strand
GCCAGCGTTCGTCCTGAGCCAAGATCAAACTCTCCATAAAAGTGTTTGAATAGAATCAACATCAGTTAATTCCATTTGTGTTCTTAGCTTGTTGCATACTCAATAAGTGAAACTTAATGAGTTGTTTAAAAAGAAAAACATGTTTTCTTTTCTTGACATACTGGTTGTTTTGTTCAGTTTTCAAAGAGCAAATTTGTAAGTCGCTGTTCAAATTGGCGACTTTATTAATATACCATGTTATGTTGTTTGTGTCAACACTTTTTTAAAGTTACTTTTGAGTAGTTTGTTTCGAGTTATGCTTGTTTGTTTGTTTCCTTAAAGCAACGTTTATTAATTTACCATGTTTCTAAAACTAAATCAAGAGGAATTTACAAAGAAATATACGAAAGATAGTATTTGTATTATTCCATCTATTTCTGCAGTATTTTCAACCTATCCTTCGGCTATAATCCTTATAGAAGTATCACCAGTTTCTGTATGATTATACTTTCCCTTTTCCCTATCTTATAAACCTGTATTAACACGAAACTTTCATCTGTTGAGTAGGATTTTCTCCATCCTCTATTGGTAATTAGTCCTACAATAAAGGTATCACTTGATTCCCGCCACTCATAATGCGGTCAATTCAGTCTTTATTAAGCTCAAAGCGGATGATTTTACCGCTTTTTATATGCAGGTAAAAAAAGTCCCTATTAAGGATATAACACTTTATCCATAATAGAGACTAATTATTATTTTTTACGCATTTGCGGGAATAGAAGGACATCACGAATCGATGGTGCGTTTGTCAATAACATGACAAGACGGTCAATACCAATTCCTAGTCCACCAGTTGGAGGCATACCATATTCGATCGCTTCCAAGAAGTCTTCATCCATCAAATGAGCTTCGTCGTTTCCAGCATCTCTCTCCTTAACTTGTGCTTCAAAACGCTCCCGTTGATCAATTGGGTCATTCAATTCACTAAATGCATTGGCATGTTCTCTTCCTACAATGAATAATTCAAAGCGATCTGTAAATCGATCATCTTCTTTATTTTTCTTAGCCAGCGGGGAAATCTCCACAGGGTGGCCATAGATAAACGTCGGCTGTATTAATGTTTCTTCTACCTTCTGCTCAAAGAATTCATTGACGACATGACCAAATGACATTGTTTCTCTTATTTCTATACCATGTTCTTTAGCTAAAGCACGTGCGTCCTCATCTGACATTTGCTTCCAGAAGTCCACACCTGTTTTCTCTTTTACTGCATCTACCATATGAAGTCTTGTCCATTCTGGTTCTAAATCAATTTCATAGTCACCATAAGTAACTGTTGTCGATCCAAGTACTTCTTTTGCAATGTGTGCCACCAGATTTTCCGTTAGTGCCATAACATCATGATAGTCTGCATATGCCTCGTATAGTTCAATCATCGTAAATTCCGGATTATGTCTTGTCGATACACCTTCATTACGGAAAACACGGCCGATTTCATATACCTTTTCCAGTCCACCAACAATAAGGCGTTTTAAATGCAGTTCAATTGCTATACGCATATATAACTCGATATCTAGTGCATTGTGATGAGTAATAAATGGACGCGCTGAGGCTCCACCTGGAATACTGTGCATCATTGGAGTCTCAACCTCTAAGAAACCTTGTCCATTTAAATACTCTCGCATGGATTGAATAATTTTACTGCGCAATACAAACGTTTCCCTGCTGTCCATATTAGTAATTAGGTCCAAGTAACGCTGACGATAACGCTGCTCGATATCTTTTAATCCATGATATTTTTCAGGCAATGGTCGAAGTGATTTGGTTAGCAAGTGGAATTCTGTAGCTTTTACAGAAAGCTCCCCTACTTTCGTTTTGAACATTAATCCCGTCACACCAACAATATCACCTAAATCAGCAGAATTAAATACTTCATAGGCATCGTCACCAATTGCATCCTTACGCACATACAATTGAATTTGCCCACTCAGATCCTGAAGATGTGCAAAGCCGGCTTTTCCTTTGCCACGTTTTGTCATCAAACGGCCAGCAATCGTAACTTTATCAGTCAATGCTTCCAATTCTTCTTTGGAATATCGATCATATTTTTCTATAAGTTCGTTTGATAAATGTGTTCTTGTATACTTTCCGCCGAAAGGATCGAGTCCTTTTTCCTGGTATTCGCTTAGTTTGTCGCGACGTACGCGCATCTGTTCATTTAATTCTTCTGACACTTATATCACTCCAGTCATTAATAATAGTAAGTATATAGTAAAACGCCTATTCTTTCACGTCTATTCCCTTGATTTCTCCTATATATGATTGTTAAGAAGTCCGGTAAAAATGACACTTCGAATTTCGCACGTATGCTGCTTTTCCGTTACTCACGTATTGATAACCTACGTTGAATAGCGTTGAATAGAGTCCTGTACCTCCGCCTACAAGCAAATTTGCTGAACTAGGCTCGCCGCCTCGAACTTCGGACGCACAGGACGTTGCGAACTTAGCCGACCTTGGTCCTTTTTATTCTCCTTTTCGAACACACAGTATATGTAAGCAGAAAAACCTGCCATAAAAAAACGGCAGACTCCCAACTTTAATAAATAAATGATTAGGAAACCTGCTCCGCATCAATTTTGTCTGCAAAGGTATATAAAATATCCAATAATTGCTCGCGAGTTTCTGCCGCATTAATAATTTTTCTTACACTGTCGTTGCCTTTTATCCCTTTTAGGAACCATGATGCATGTTTGCGTATTTCCATGATAGCAACATTTCACCTTTAATTTTAACAAGGCGTTACATATGTAGGCTGCAAACATCAATCTTTTACCTTGGAGATGGGTTTGGAAGGCATAATTACTCACACCTGCCATCGGTGCTAGTGCCACACGATTAAGAATTGTAATATCCCCAATCTAATTCATCTTGATGTTCTCACAGTTATTTTATTCTTTTGTCTCTGAACCGGACTTTTCCAATGTAAGCTCGTCCCTTGGTATGGATAGCTTCCCAGCAATTTGATCTAGCAATTCATCAGATGCTAGCTTTGTTCCCCGTTCTATATTTCCGAGCTGCGCAACAGATACATCTATTTCCTTTGCAAAATCTATTTGTGTAAATCCTTTAAGTTTGCGAAATGCCTTTACTCTTCTCCCAATTCGTTTTTTGTCCATAATCTTACATCCTTTATGTCTGTATCAGGAAGATCTTTAATAAAATCCGTGATTGGTCGGTTCCAGACAGGCAGTATCATATCTGGTACGATTTCCTGCAACGGAACAAGCACAAACGCACGCTCATGCATTCTCGGATGTGGTATTATCAATCGTTCTACTGTACTATTTTCTTGATTATATGTCAAAATGTCAAGATCTATTGTTCTGGGTCCGAAGCGAATATTCCTTTTACGGCCTAGCTGTAACTCCACTGATTGGCAAAATCCCAGTAGTTCCATAGGGGGAAGGGTTGTCTCCACTTCGATGACCATATTTAAAAAATCAGCCTGATCGGTATAACCAACGGGAGCTGTTTCGTAAATTGATGATTGTTTTTTTATTGAAATAGACTCACTTTCCGCAATGTTTTGCAAGGCTTCCCAGAGATGTTCTTTTCTTGGTTCAATATTCGTCCCTAATGCTACGTATGCTATATTCATTCTTTCTTCTCCCGATAGATTTCTACTGCTACAGACTGATAATGTCCAGGTATCGGCGGATCAGGTTTAATGACCTTCACCCTGCATGCCTCCAACAAATCAAAAGTAACGAGCAGCTTATCTGCGACTCCTTCTGCAACTGCTTCAATAAGATTTTTCGCTTCCCCTTCCACTACTTCCTTTACAGCGTTATAGACATGACCATAGTGGATAGAATCATACATATTGTCTGTCCGACCAGGCTTTCTCAAGTCTAGATGAAGTTCTAAGTCAACATTGAATCGCTGTCCAAGCTTATTTTCCTCTGGCAATAAACCATGAAATCCATAAAACTGCATATTGTTCAGTAAAATTTTATCCAATGTTGTTCCCTCCTTCGGCAAGCATGGCATCCATCATTTTGGCAACCTCTGCATTCCCCTTTACATCATGTACTCGTACAATATGTGCACCCTTAACAATGCCAAGAGCTGTCGTTGCAACAGTACCAATATCTCGTTCTCCAGCAGGTAGATCAAGCACACTACCAATAAATCGCTTTCGGGATGTCGCTAAAAGGAATGGGAAATTCATTGCAACCAATTGTTCTAGATTATTCATTACAACAAGATTATCTTTTGCAGACTTTGCAAAACCGACACCAGGATCTAGAATGATACTTTCCTTTAGTACACCTGCATCGACCGCAATTTGAATGCTTTCCTCGAGATCCCTTCTCATATCATCGATGATAGAGATATAATTTTCATCTGTCCGGTTATGCATTAAAATAATTGGAACTTGGTAATCTGCTGCTACTTTGGCTATTTCTGGTTCCTTTTTCGCACCCCAAATATCATTGATGATATCTGCGCCTGCTTTAACAGCCTCTTTAGCTGTTTCTGCCTTGTATGTATCAATAGAGATGGGTATATTAATTTTTTCCTTTAACGCTCGGATAACTGGGACAACTCGTTTAATTTCCTCTTCTATTGAAACCGGATCATGTCCTGGACGAGTTGATTCTCCACCAATGTCAATGATGTCTGCACCTTGCTTTTCCATTAGAAGGGCTTGCTCAATTGCCTTTTCAATTGTTATATAGTCCCCCCCGTCAGAAAAAGAATCTGGTGTCACATTTAAAATCCCCATAATAAGTGTTCTTTCCGATAAATCATATGTCCTTGTCTTTGTTTTTAAAATCATTACTATAAAACCTACCTTCATTATTTATAGTGTGTGATGCATCCACAGTATGTATTCTTCTCTATCGTACCGTATCTAAAACAAGAAAAAAAGGACCAGCAGGTTTATGCCAATCCTTTCCCTCTAATTAATTTGATTAGTTTTCTTCAAATTGATATAGCGCCGTGGACAAATATCTTTCCCCATTATCCGGTAAGATTGCAAGTACTTTTTTACCTTTTCCTAACTGTTTAGCAACCTTTAAAGCAGCGGCTATGGCAGCACCAGAGGAAATCCCTCCAAGAATACCATTTGTTGTAGCAACTTTACGTGATGCTTCAAATGACTCTTCGTTTTCTACTGTTAACACTTCATCATAGATTTCCGTGTCTAGTACTTTAGGTGTAAAACCAGCGCCAATTCCTTGAATTTTATGTGGCCCAGGTGATTTACCGGATAAAATGGCAGAAGCTGTAGGCTCTACTGCATATATTTTGACGTCTTTAAAATTTTCCTTAAGGACTTTACCAGCACCAGTTATTGTACCACCCGTTCCGATTCCAGATACGAAGGCGTCTAAACCGTCACTCATTTGCTCAACAATTTCCTTACCTGTCGTAAGCTCATGAATTTTAGGATTTGCAGGATTATTGAATTGTTGCGGCATAAAATAGCCGTTCTCATTTTTCAATTCCTCTGCTTTTGCAATTGCACCCTTCATCCCATCAGCTCCAGGTGTTAATACAAGTTCAGCTCCATATGCACGCAATAGATTACGACGTTCCTGACTCATCGTATCAGGCATAACCAAAACAGCTTTGTATCCTTTGGCAGCCGCAACCATTGCTAGACCAATACCTGTATTTCCACTGGTTGGCTCAATAATGGTGTCACCTTCACTTAAGCCGCCTTCCTTTTCTGCTGCTTCAATCATGGCAGCCGCAATCCGATCCTTAACAGAACTTGCCGGATTCATAAATTCAAGTTTTACATATACATCTGCACTTTCAGCGTCTGTCAGGTTATTCAGTTTAACAATTGGAGTTCCACCAATTAATTCAGTAATATTATTTGCTACTTTCATGTTAACTCCTCCCAATCCTGAGTAAATTTATATGATTTATTATAATGTACGGCTTTTTTGCAAAAATGTCAATAAAAAAATCTGAAAATACTGGGTAATTACTCATATATCCACTCAACATCTAACTTTTCCCATAAGGAATCTGCATTCAATGTTTGTCCAAGTTCCTGTAATGCCAATTCACTTTCCATATATGGTTTAATTTCTTCATATGTAAATTCAATAGCTGGCAGCTTTTTGTGCAGATATAGGATAGCTACACCACTTTCAGCCTGAAAAGGTTCACTATAATTATGTTCGTCCATCTTAGTTGCTTCTTCCTCATAACTACTTGGGAGGAATTGACTTGATGTATAAATCGATCCTAAATATCCACCATCATTCTTTGTTTCCTTATCGGTAGAGTACTCTCTTGCAAGTAATTCAAAAGAAGCCCCCTGATCTAACTCAGCGTAAACCTTTTCTGCTGTCTTAAAGTCATCGACAAGAATATGGGAAAGCTGTAAAGATGATGAAAAATTATATTGATCACCGTACTCATTGTAGTAATTTTGTAGTTCTCCCTCAGGAATGGAAGTATCTGTAGTTAACAACTGTTGTAGTTGGTAACGATATACAATATCTTCTCGCCATTTTTCTTCTTCCTTTGTTGCTTCCTCTTCTGTCATAGGTCCTTGCATGGTATAAAGAAAAGAAATATCTCGCTGCACAAGCTTTTCATCAACCTCAACCTGTCCCTCATCTGCTAATTCCTTTACTGCTTTATTATCAATCATTGCCTTTAACTGTTTTTGACCATGATTTGTCCGGAGTTCATCCATCCATTGCTGATAGGAAATTTCCTCGTCTGCAATGGATGCCACTGGTTCATTGCTATTAAGTTTCGTTTCATCATTTCCATTAACGGAAACATTTTCACCTTGATTCCAGATTATCAGGGAAGCAATATTTGTGATAAGAAGTACAACAATGATACCAAGTAATAACTTTTTTGACATAATTGTTAACTTCCTTTCTAGCTTTTCAGTTCTTCTAGCTCTTGCTCTGTGAATAGGTATGTTTCATTACAGAAATGACAATTTGCTTCTGCACCATGATCTTCATCAATCATGCTTTGAATTTCTGCATTTCCAAGACCGGTAATTGCATTTGCCAATCTTTCTTTTGAACATTTACAACGAAACTCGATTGGCATGGTTTCGTGAATCTTCACTTCTTCTTCGCCAAATAATTGCTGTAAGATTTGTTCAGGAGTCTTTCCCTCACGGATAAGACCTGAGATGGCTGGGAAAGATTGAATCTGTTCCTCAAGACTCGTGATCACTTCTTCATCTGCACCAGGCATAACTTGAACGATAAATCCACCAGCAGCCAAAATCGTATGATCCGGGTTCACCAATACACCTGCCCCAACAGCTGAAGGCAATTGTTCAGATGTAGCAAAATAGTACGTAAAATCCTCACTAATCTCTCCGGAAACGATTGGTACTTCACCAGTAAAATAATCTTTTAAACCTAGATCTTTGATAACACTTAGACTTCCTTCTGTTCCTACTGCACGAGCTACATCCAATTTCCCCTTTTCATTCAGTTCGAAATCCACATGTGGATTGTTAACATAGCCACGTACGTGTCCCTTTGCATTTGCATCCGCAATAATAGCTCCGATTGGTCCATTTCCCTGTATTTTAATCGTATTGGAATCTTCGCCTTTAAGCATTGCTCCCATTATAGCTGTTATCGTAA
The DNA here is from genome assembly GCF_002153375.1 of Oceanobacillus rekensis. Lineage (GTDB taxonomy): Bacteria > Bacillota > Bacilli > Bacillales > Amphibacillaceae > Oceanobacillus > Oceanobacillus rekensis. The sequence continues at coordinate 454,641 of NZ_MTBQ01000004.1, read as the reverse complement.
TCGTTCTTCCAAGTGCTGCAGAAGCGGTAGCCCAAGTATCTTGTCTTCTCCGTGCTTCTTCTACAGTATTGGTTGACGTAATCGCATATGCTCGTACATATCCATTATATATTGTTGTTTTTACAAGGTAATCTTTCATCGTTAATATTCTCTCCTTTTTGAACACACACTTTATCGTTGTTGATTTACTTTCTGATGGATTAAGTAAAGTCCTTTTAAAGTTAAATGCGGATCAACGATATCAATCGTCGTCGACTCATCAGCAATCAACTTGGATAGTCCTCCAGTTGCAATAACCGTTGGACTGGTCTTTACCTCTTCTTTTACCCGATTAATTAGACCATCAACCTGTCCGATATATCCATAAAACACACCCGATGTCATTGCTTCGACAGTCGATCTCCCTATTACATGATCCGGTGACTGTATCTCAATCTTCGGTAGCTTGGACGCCTTACTATATAGTGCATCCATTGAAATATTAATCCCTGGCGTAATAATGCCACCAGAATATTCTGCGCTTTCGTTAATATAGCAATAGGTCGTGGCAGTTCCAAAATCAATAATAATTAATGGTGACCCATGTTCGTATATTGCCCCAACTGCGTTAACAATTCGATCTGCACCAATTTCCTTAGGATTTGGATAGTTCATTTTTAAATAAGTGGCAAATTCTTCCTTACCAATAACCATTGCTTCTATACTAAAATAATCCCTGCTCATTTTTTCCAAAGCAAACATAATAGGTGGTACAACGGAAGAAATAATAACTCCATCTATATCTGAAAAAGTAACATCTTTATGATCAAATAGAGATTTAATCAGCATCCCAAATTCATCTGCTGTTTTATGGCGATCTGTTTTAATCCGCCATTCATACTTTAATTTATCATGTTCAAATACACCAAGAACTGTATTTGTATTCCCTACGTCAAGTACAAATAACATGTCCCACCATACCTTCCTAGCATTTCTATTTTTTAAATATAACATACTTTGGAATTCATTAGAAATAGTAGCATAAAGCCTTTATGAACCAAAACAAAAGCAGCCACATAACTGGGCTGCTTTTGTTTTTGATTACTTATTGTTCTTATCTTCTGAATTACTCTCAGAATCTTTATCGTCCATAATCGGATCGTCGATATAACTATTATCTTTTTTAGCTTCTGTTTTTTCTTTAGCTTCTTCATACGATACAAATTCTGCTTCTTCATCATCTTTTGATTGAATGGTTACTTTAACATCCTCTGGTTTTACCGGTTCTGGTAGTTTACCTTCTTCAAATAATGATTTAATTTGTCTTGCATCCAATGTTTCAACTTCAAGAAGTGTTTTAGCGATTAACTCCAGTTTATCCTTGTTTTCAGTCAGGATTTTCTTCGCACGATCATAACAATAGTTAATAAAGTTTTGCATTTCTTTATCGATTTCTTCCGCAATGGCATCACTATAAGTTGATTCACTATTGATATCACGGCCCAGGAAGACATTACCGCCCCCACCACTTGTGAATTGAAGTGGTCCAATCTTATCACTCATACCATACTCGGTAATCATTTTATTAGCAATCGATGTAGCACGTTGGAAGTCATTGGAAGCACCCGTACTCACTTCTCCAAAGATAACCTCTTCCGCTACACGTCCGCCTAAAAGACCTGTTATCTTATCAAATAGTTCTGGTTTTGTCATGAAATAGCGATCTTCCCTTGGAAGCATAACTGCGTATCCTCCAGCTTGACCACGTGGCACAATGGTAACTTTATGCACCATATCTGCATCATCTAAGACCATGCCAATGACAGTATGTCCACTCTCATGATAGGCAACAATGTTTCTTTCTTTTGGCGAAATAACTTTATTTTTCTTAGAGACCCCTGCAATTACACGGTCAGTAGCTTCATCAATATCTAACATGCTAATCGATTTACGATCACTTCTTGCGGCTACAAGCGCAGCTTCATTTAGCAGGTTCTCAAGATCTGCACCAGAGAATCCTGGCGTGCGCATTGCAATTACTTTCAAGTCAACCGTACTATCAAATGGTTTATTCTTAGCATGAACATTAAGTACAGCTTCACGTCCCTTAACATCAGGGCGGTCTACCATAATTTGTCTGTCAAAACGTCCTGGACGTAGTAATGCAGGGTCAAGAATATCTGCACGGTTTGTTGCAGCTATAATAATGATTCCTTCATTTGCTCCAAATCCATCCATTTCAACAAGTAGCTGGTTTAGCGTTTGCTCACGTTCATCATGCCCACCACCGAGGCCTGCACCACGTTGTCGACCAACTGCATCAATTTCATCAATGAAAATAATACACGGGGCATTTTTCTTCGCATTTTCAAATAAATCACGTACACGGGAAGCACCAACACCGACAAACATCTCCACAAAGTCTGAACCACTTATCGAGAAGAATGGTGTTCCAGCTTCACCTGCTACTGCACGCGCAAGCAATGTTTTACCAGTACCCGGAGGTCCTACAAGCAGTACCCCTTTAGGAATACGTGCACCTACCGCCGAGAATTTGCGAGGATCCTTCAGAAAATCAACAACTTCGACCAGTTCTTGCTTTTCCTCATCTGCTCCTGCAACATCTGTGAAACGCACCTTTTGTTTTTCTTCACTATACAGTTTAGCTTTACTTTTACCAAAGTTCATGACACGGCCACCACCGCCGCCACCTTGAGCTTGACTAAGTATAAATAAGAAGAAAAGACCGATTAATAAAAATGGAACGATCCCAGTAAGAAAAGTTAGCCATGCACTTGGCTGCTCTTCTTCAGCAACATTTAAAATACTTTGTTCTGTTGCTGAATCCGTTATTTCTGCTATGATTTCTGTATTATCGGGAACCTGTGCAATAAAAGTTGTTTCTCCATCCGTCAAAGTTCCGTTAAAACGGATAATTCCATGCGACGGTTGATATGTCAACTCTTCAATCTCACCGTTATTTAATGCATCCATAAATTGCTGTACATTATATTCTTCTGCTTCTTCACCTTGCCCGTTGAATACTCCAATTACGCCAATGATTACAAAGAAAATGAGCATCCAAAATAGGACATTACGAAATATTTGACTCATTGCCAACCTCCTCCCAAGCGGGGAAAAACTATAGTATATCGTATCATACGAAAAAGTTGAAATACAACTTATATAACTTAAAATGGAGTTTTATTTTTTCCTTGTCGGGATATTGCCTCCCTAGAGGGAAATTACTCCTTATCTTCTTAGCCGTTACTTATTAAAAACGGTTATTCGCCACCATATACTTCCGGTTTCAATACCCCGATGTATGGTAAGTTACGGTATCTTTCTGCATAATCCAACCCATAACCAACAACGAACTCATCAGGTACATGAAAGCCGATTAAATCCGCCGAAATGGCCGCTGTTCTTCCAGAAGGCTTATCCAATAAGGTTACAATCTTAATGGATTTCGCTTTACGGTATTTAAATAAATCGACCAGATAACTAAGTGTCAAACCACTATCTATAATATCTTCAACGATAATCAAATCCCGTCCTTCAACCTTTGTGTTCAGGTCCTTGACGATTTTTACTTCTCCTGAAGATGTTGTCCCCCCACCATAACTGGAAACATCCATGAAGTCCATTTCCAAATGAACCTCCGTATAGCGAAGTACATCGGACAAAAACGGCAGGGCTCCCTTGAGTACGCCAATCGCAAGTGGGAATTTACCATTGTATTCCTCAGTTAGCTGCTTCCCAATTTCCTGACATTTTGCTTTTATTTCTTCTTCTGTAATTAATATATGGTCAATCTCCCCATGCATGTTGTCCTGTACCATTTGAAATCCTCCTAAGTTTTCCCTTTTTCAACATATAATTGAATGGTCTTTCCATGTTTCCATGGTGCTTTCGGTTTTCCCTTTTTCAGTCCGATGAGCCACAAGATTTCTCCCTGGTCATCTGTAACAACGGGCCAACGGTCCCTTTCACTTAATGGTATTTTGGCATCTATTAATATGTCTTTCAGTTTTTTGCTACCACTAAGTCCTTTCCAGCTCATTCTATCTCCTGGTTCTCTCGTTCTGATATGTAGGGGTAGTGTAACCTGTTCAGCAGAGAAAATATAGGAAAGATTTTCTTGTATGTTATTTTTTTCAACGAAGTTTGCTGTAATTGTAGAACCATCCGGCAAATCAAGTTTACCAGGAATATTCAACGTATAGTGATAAGAATGATTAGGAACCGTTTGTTGGTCAGAAAAGTAAAGAGACATTCTACCATATGAATTTTCCAATTTTAAGGCAGATGGAAAATCAAGTCGCACATTTCCTTCTTCACGTTGCAACAATGCAAAAAACTGTTCTTCATGTACATAGGATAAATCCTTTGGCAGGTCCTTGTAAAGATAGTTTAATATTAGATGATAGGCTCGTCTTTGTAAAGCGCGGGCGTGGTTTTTGAGCAATTTTGTATCGAAGGTTGCCAACTTGTTTCCAGCTTGGAATTTTACGATCCGTCCAACCACTATTTCCGCTTCTTTTCTGAGAAATTGCTCATCCTCCGAAAGTGTTTCACTTAAATGTTGAACAGTATTATGTATATTGCTATTTTTTTCTTTTATTAATGGCATAACCTTATTACGGAAAAAATTTCTTGTGTATTCCGTTTCATAATTGGTCGGATCAATTCTTACTTCAATTTGATGTTTCCTACAATATGCTTCAAGCACATCCTTCGTTATACAAAGAAACGGACGAATAATGTTGCCTGTTGCGAACTCTCTTCGAACCGGGATTCCCGCAAAAGAACTGGATGATGCAGCACGACTAAGTTTCATCAGCATTGTTTCCACTTGATCGTCCCCATGATGACCAAGTGCTAAAAAATCGGCTTGGAATATTTCCATTTGTTTCTTAAAAAATTCGTATCTAAGTTCCCTGGCTGCCACTTCTGTACTTATACCATTCTTTTTCTTATATGAAACAACATCTATTGAAGTACCGACAAACGGAATACCCCATTCGTCACAAATTCCTTTAACATACTCAAGATCTGCTAAGGACTCCTCCCCTCTTAATTGATGATCTACAGAAACAGCAATGAGCTTCAAATTCCATCCATGTTGAAGGGTCGATAAAAAATGCAGCAATGCCATGGAGTCCGGCCCCCCCGAAACACCAACAAGAACGGTTGTATTTTCTCTCAATAACTGATTTTTTTTTATAAAAGTAAGGACTTCTTTCTTCATTGATCACCAACTCCAACACTATTTCGCTTTTTAGTTATATACCCATTTTTACTTGTTATCTCCATCATAACTGTTAACGCTAAAAAAGTAGAGATAAAAGGTAATAAAGTACAGCAAGAATTCCAATTCCTCCTGGTTCAGCAAGTTGGAGTTTCGTTTTCGGGAATTTCTTCGTTCTGTGATAGTTTTGTCGCTTTTTCGTAACGTTTAAAACGGTTATAAGTTCTCTTTTCATATTTGCGCTCGACGCATAGGTACCCTTGACTGCCTTTTTCAATACAGTTCGATATGGATATAGATCCTTGACTTGATCGATTTTCTTGAATAGCAGCTTTTCAGATGGCTCTCCATTTTTAATGAACCGATTCGGATAATAGATGTTTAAAAACACCATTACAAATGCAAAAAGGTCATAACTAGGCTCCGCACGTCTTGTACCCATACCCCAATAACCACGATCATAAAACTCTGTATATTCCTTGATTGCTCTTCCGGTTTTGGTCGTTCCACCTACATCCACCCAGCGAATTCGTGGAGGTGGTGACAAGATAATTAAATTCTCCGGTTTTAAATCTCCAAATATCCAACCTGATTGATGCAATCTATCCAAGTCCTCCAGTAATTGGATCATAAAAACACCGAGCCAATCTTTATCATTAGCTTTAATAAAATGAGGTAATGTTTCACCATTCAAATATTCCATAACATAAAATGAATAAACTTCGCCTCTAGGATTCATCCAGTCATCCACATCAAGTAAAGAAGGTCCAAGATGATTTCCTTGGACCTTCTTCAATGACTTCAATACATTAACTTCCACGGTCATCGAAGTACCCTTCTCACTAATTTTAAGTGCTGCAGGCTTTCCATTATGTTCACATAGATAAACCGTTCCAATTGCTCCAGCTCCAAGCTTTCGCCCGATGGTATACTTATTTTGATGCCATTTCCCTCTAACAGTTGTTCCTGATCTTAGTTCAATTCCCTGTTTCTTCGATGCCGGATTCATCTTCATACCTAAAGCTCCTTAATAAGCTCTTTTTACCAAATTGATACATTGCTTCGCGAATCGCTGGTCCCGTAGGTGTAATTCCACCACTCGTCAGCTTAGGAAATACAGTTGAAATTGTATCTAGTCTCGGAGACCAGTCAAACACTTTTTGAATATCTTTACGCTTTCCTGGGAAACTGTAAATAGAAAAACGATTCCTGCCAATCCTAGAGTTCAGACTGATAGAAAGATCTATTAAGGCTTCTTTAACAGTTGGAAGTTTACGATTCATACTTGCACTCGTATCGACTAATACAAGAACTTCAAGATCACTAGTCTCACCAAGATCCTCAACAACCTCCATAATTTCACCGCGCTTTTCGGGATCTAGATTTTCAAGACTTTGATTGGAACCAAGTATCTGTCTTAACTCTTTATTAACAAAGCCCTGTAGTGTTTGCGTCATTGCTTGTTTTGTTACCATTTGAACGGTTTGGGATAGGGATTCACTGTAAACAATTTGACTAACCCCTCCACCAGATAAAGCAATATCTTCCACTTCTTGTAAACCATCTGGACTTTCAGTTTGATCATCATCAAGTATACCAATTACATTCACCGTTATACCTTGCTGATATGCAAGTGCCGCAGTAGCTGAAGGGTCCTCCCCCTTATTCGAACAACCATCCGTAAGCAATAATATCTGTTTCAACGTCCCATTCTTCAACGCCCCAACCTCCCTATTTAATCCACTACCATCATCACCAGAAATAATAGGGATTATACATAGAAAAGTGGAGGCGACTGGTTAGAGGCGAACGCATAAGGAAAGGACGTAAAGCGCATGAACTTGTGCGCTTAAGTGTCCATTGCTTATGACGGTAGCCTCTAGGAGCCGCAGCTGGACATAGAAAAGTATAGTGGGCTTGCCAGCCGCGGAGGCATAGTCAAGAGACTGTAGAGCGCATGATCTTGGCGCTCGGAGTGTCTATTGATTATGTCCGTACACGCTAGACCTTGCGTTACTAGACATGGCATCCTTACTCCTTATAATGCCTTATTACCATAAATAGGCACCGCCGCCCATTTCGGTGTGTTCTTAGCAATTTTGGCAACAAGAACGGTCATATCATCATTTATTTCACCTGACCTTGTCCGAATTACTTCCTCAAGCAGCAGGTCTGCCACTTCCTGTGGGTCATCTGTTGCCATCTCCCTAATCTTCCGCTTTAACCAGAGATCAATATTTTCTACATGTTTTGGCCCTTCAAAGATGCCATCACTCATCATAATGAGCAAGTCATCGGAATATAGATTTTCACTTACTATCTCTACATCAAATTCTTGAATTATACCCATTGGCAAATTGCTTGCCTCAACCTTCATCATGTTGTCTCCACGTTTAATGAAACTTGGTGTTGAGCCTATTTTCAGGAATCGGACGGATGCATCATGTAAATCAATTACAGCCAGATCCAGTGTGGCAAACATTTCATCAGTCGTCCTTAGTGAGAGAATGGAATTGATTGACTTAATGGCCACATTTTCTGGGATTCCCGTTTGCAGTATTTGCTGCAGTAAGCGAAGTGTCTCCATACTCTCTTCCCTCGCCCTTTTTCCATTCCCCATGCCATCACTAATTGCCATCGCAAACTTACCCGCTCCAAGTTCAATGGTTGTAAAACTATCTCCGGATACGAGACCTCCCCCTTTTGCTGCACTTGCTGCCCCCGTTTGAATTGCATATTCTTTTGCTGAACCAAATGCAAGATGACTGTAACCATTCGGAAAGGGTGATATCTCCTCCTGTTTGACAACAATCATTTCACTTAGAATATCGGAAAGTACTGGTGCAATTAATTTAGCCCCTTCCCCATGATAATTATAGAAAGATGCTGTCATTTCAATATCCACATTTCCTTTTTCCAATTGATAAATATCCAACTTTTCCAAATCAATCCCCATATGCTTTAACGCATCGATGATTTGGCTTTCCTGTATGTCGTGATGCTGGCGTTCCTTTAATATTTCCTTGGCAAAATCATCCATTACTTCAGATACTCCCTGCAATTGGTCTGCTACTAAACGCTTACTTTCCAGTACCTGTTGTCTCAGCTTGCGATTAGCTTCATAGGTTGTCATTTCTTCTTTCATCGCTTCTACTACTTTTCTTGATTTCACACAATGATTCTCAAACTCCCGCATTACCTTTCGATTTGGCTCCAGCCCTTCCGTGATATCACCCTTCATCTCTTCCATGTAAGAATAGGTCTGATCAAACTCTTTTTGCCAGCACCTATCCTTCATAAAGCAATTTTGGCATGTCTTTTCGGTAATTTGACTAAGAAAATAGTCTGTTTCCCGTCTCGCCTCCTGCTCGTCCGTTGGAAATGTTTCCGATACGGCGAAACTCTTTGACAACGCATGGAAAACTCCAGAAAACTGTTCGACTCTTCTTGCTGTCACATTTCTAACCTTCTGCAAGTACTGCTCTTGCTCATTGGTATACTCTTCCGTACCAGGTATATACCTGGAAATCCTACTAATAAAAGATGCAGGTGTTAGTAAAAAGAATAGGATTGCTATAGATGATTCAATGAGAGAAGGAATTAACGTAACTGCGTTCCCATAAATACCAATTAAAAAGGTACCGACAAGAAGGCCGACAGCCGTCCCCGGTTTCTTTCCTTCTTTTAGAAGACCACCAAGTAACCCGGAAAATGCAAGTAAGCTCATTTGATAAAGATTTGCCACATTTGCAAGCGATAAAATCAATCCAGCAACAACCCCTACTGTTGAACCAATGGCAGCGCCACCAATATAAGAAAAAAGCAGTACAAAATAACGAGAAAAAATCTGTTCTGCAGAAGCACCATAAAGTTCCCAGCCAATCATTCCTGTTAGTACAGAAGCGATAAGAATGATCATACAAACAATTTCTTCATTTTTTAATGCTGGTTTGTACCTTTTAGGTGATAATAGTGGAATACTCTGCATAAATATTAAAACTAGGACGGTCCCCAATACGCCTTCGACAATAAGTAGCATCCATTCATACGATGTGATCGTATCACGTAAAGAGTACAAGAACATTCTCGGAAGTGATGTCGAGGCGAATACAACAAGAGGTATGATAACCTGCTGATTTTTAAATTTTTTACATAAGGCTGCAAGTAAAATAAATACCGCCATTGACAACCCTATAAAAATAGAATGTGTCATGGAGTAGCTCAATGCTCCTGCCAAAACGGCAAGCATTGCTTTAAAACTCTTTTCTCTGTGAATAAACCACATGGAAGCGACAAACGCCACCGCAAACGGAGAAACCGCAGATAAAATAACAGCCCGTCCAAGTAAAAAACCCCCGATATAGAAAAGCCACCCATTCTCCAGCAGAATTAATCTTAGCTTCAAATAGATCCCTTTGCGGAATTTTCCTTTCTTTTCGGTTTTCTCCACACCGTAACCTTGTGATTCTACCCTTGGAATTGAACCCATCATTTTCACCCACTCCTATCTTTCAAACTAGTAAACCACATTACCCATTATTTTTTTGTCAAAATGGCAAAGCTTAATACATAAATCGTTCGACGTCTTTCTAAATAAGAGGCAGGTTTCAACAAATTCTTAGAAATAAATATATAGCCAAGCCTTTAATGAGGCTTGGCTATATATAGTAATCGCTGGCTTTTGCCGAATTCCAAGATGTTCTGACGAATAAAGTGTTCAAATTCCATGTAACACGCATTTATTCTACTAAAAAGTCACTTGCTAAAGTGGTAAAATATAGTTATAGTTGTTCATAGGCGAATTGTTCATGCATGAACCTTTCTAGTTACGAAGGAGTTGCGATATGGAAAAGGATGAGAAAATCACAAGCATTATTTCCTCTTTTAGAGAAGTAGATAAGTTTTTTTATAAACAGATGTGGCATCATGCGAATGAGTTAGGGGTTACCCTTGTTCAATTGCGAATACTTAAATTAATTTCTAAAAAGCCAAATTTGAGTTTACAGGAGCTCACCGAGAAAATGGAGATTAATAAAAGTACAGTGAGTGCAACGGTTGATCGCTTAGTAAAGGCTTCCTACATTATGAGAGAACAATCCACAATTGATAGAAGGGCGATTGTATTAAATTTGACAGTGTTAGGGAATGAGAAAGAAAAGGAAGGCCATGAATTATTTTATAAACGATTACACGGTTTAAATGATATTAGTGATGAAGATGTCAAAAGTCTGCTGAAGCTTCACCAGTTAGTAAAAGAAAAGATGAATGTAAATGGAGATGAGTAAACTTGAGAGATAGAACTGCTTTTGTAGATGCTTCGGAAGTGCCTAAAGGACCAATAATCTTTGTCATGGTATTAGGGGCTTTTGTTGCTATTCTAAATCAAACGCTTTTAAACGTAGCATTACCAGTGATGATTGTTGATATGGGTATGTCAGCGAATGCTGCTCAATCATTAACTACCATATTCATGCTGGTAAATGGAATATTAATTCCAATTACCGCTTTTTTAATGGAAAGATTCTCGACAAGGCATTTATTCCTCACGGCTATGTCACTCTTCGCCCTTGGTACACTTTTTTGCGGAATTTCATTTTCCTATCCATCCCTTCTTGCAGGGAGAATTGTCCAAGCTGCTGGTGCGGGAATAATGATGCCACTATTAATGAATGTCGTTTTAAGTTTATTTCCGATTGAGAAACGTGGCTCTGCAATGGGATATATTGGGCTTGCAATGATGTTTGCACCGGCAATTGGTCCTACACTATCAGGTATTGTCGTACAAAACTACTCATGGCGTGTTTTATTTTTCATTGTATTGCCAATTACAATTATTGATATTGCTCTTGCATATTTCCTATTACGAAATGTAACAAAACTATCCAATCCGAAAGTGGATTATAAATCAATCATCCTATCTACTCTTGCATTTGGTGGGTTACTCTACGGCTTTAGTAGTGCTGGTGAAAAAGGGTGGACTAGTGCCGGGGTATATATTCCATTAGGAATTGGCACAGTTATTATGTTTTTCTTTATAACACGACAACTAAGGATTAAAAGACCAATGCTCGAGTTCCGAGTGTTCAACTATAGTATGTTTTCCTTAACAACCATCATTAGTGTCGTTGTTACCATGTCAATGTTCGCTGCAATGATTCTGATACCGATCTATTTACAAAATATCCGTGGATTTTCACCACTTGAGTCGGGTTTACTCTTATTGCCAGGAGCACTCATATCCGCTTTTATGTCTCCGGTAACAGGTAAGTTGTTTGATAAAATTGGTGCACGTCCATTAGCATTAACAGGGCTTGGGATTACTGCAATCACGACATTCTTGTTTTCTAATCTTACGAATGAAACTGGATATTACTTTTTGATGTTTGCCTATAGTTTGAGAATGGTTGGTATATCGATGATTATGATGCCGATCATGACTGCCGGATTAAATCAGCTGCCAAGGAGACTATACTCCCATGGTACAGCAATGGCTAACACATTGCGCCAAATGTCAGGATCCATTGGTACAGCTTTTTTAGTGACAGTCATGACTAGCCAGACAGCAAGATATATGAATGATTCGATGTCTGCTTCGGGGATAGCTACGGAGAAGCAGCTCATAACACTTGAAAATATGGCAACCATTCAAGGAATAAACGACTCCTTTATGGTTGCGACATTATTTGCTGTTTTAGGATTTATTATTTCTATCTTTATTAAACGGACGGCCCCTGTCGAAGAAGATGAGGAATATAATCATCAAATTACTAGCAAGGGAACACAAAAAGTACAAGGACCCCACCAAGTAAATACATCACAAACTAGATAGGAGAATTATAATGCTCTGTACATAGGAGCATTATGACTCCCCCTTAAACATGATAAAATAGAGTTTTAACTGATTTTAGATGAAATCTATTGACACAACCCTTTCTCTGTTGTATCATAATTTCTGTTGACTTAATTTGGCGGCGTAGCTCAGCTGGCGAGAGCGTACGGTTCATACCCGTGAGGTCGTGGGTTCGATCCCCTCTGCCGCTATCATTAAAAGGTCCACTCAGGGGGTTGTATCCTTGGGTGGACCTTTTATTTATTTGCTGTTTTCTAAAAAATTGGGACTGCGGTTCACTCATCCCATCATAAATGACACAAAATCTATAAAAAACTTCAAAGTAGCTTAAGCGTGACTTCCTTCCATCCTTTAGAAGATGAGTGTTTTTGCCGCCGTCCGGGATCGCTCTGGGAAATACACGGAGACTTCTGCGTGAGGAAAGGCATCGGTGAGCCCGCGAAAAGCGTGGTGTATTTCCCAGAGCGGTCACCAAAGTATATCTTAAGTTCGTAGTTTATCTCAATTCTGCGTTTCCTATAAAGCAAGAATTCTTTTCGGGATGACGAGTAACGACAGTCCCAAACATTATAATTCTACACACAAAAAAGCAGGCATCTATTCGATGCCTGCTTTATATATATTAGAGCATTGTCCATAGACAGCATTGCTACCCTCTTTTGGCACCTCGACCTCCACGTTTGGATTCCGTGTGCTTTTTCAAAGAGGCCAAACGATCCTCTGAGTCTTTGAGAAAACGGTTCATTTTAGATTCGAAATTTTCAGTCCGTTCTTTCGGGCTTTTTTGACGTACTGGTCGATCCTTTGCCTTTTTAATGGATAAACCAATTTTACCGTCTTTTTCGACATTAATGACTTTTACTGTTACCTCATCACCAACACTCAAGTGTTCGTTAATATCCTTAACATAGTTATCAGCAACCTCACTAATATGGACCAGACCCGTTTTACCCGCTTCCAATTCCACGAATGCTCCAAAATTAGCTATACCGGTTACCTTCCCCTGCAGCTTACTGCCTACTTCGATTGACATAAAAAAAATGCTCCTCCTTAAAAGATTAAATGTAGTAGTTCTTATACAATATGAGTTCAAAGAAGAGGATAAAAAGGACCAAGAAGTTCCTTTCCCAAAATACGCTTATAGACGAAGGTACAGGAGTTCTATTCAACGTATGTTTTTATTTTCTCGCACGTTGGAGAGGGTAGCTTTTCTTTCTAGGAATGGAAAAGGCAAGCTAACTAGAAACATCGATGTGTCATTTTTATCGGGCTTTTTGAACATCCTCTTAATATAGTATATTAATCCACTTCAAAAGTGTCAATATGACGGATCTTCATTAGGAATCTTGAATATTTGTTCACCTTCTTTGGAGAAGAAGTAATTCGTTCGGGCAATATCCAGTACATAATCCTCATCTTGCAACAGTTCAATTTCTTCCGTTAGATATGCTTCCTCTTTCTCCAATGTTGCTAGTTCTTCTTTCAATTGTTCATATTGTTCTATTTTTTCCGCTTGAAGCTCACGCTGATTAAAATGGTATACAGCAGTGCTGCCAATAGCAATCGCTATGATTATAGAAAATAACACAAGACGTCGAATTAACCGCTGCTTTTTCCTCTTCTGTCTCTCTATGTATGCATCATACTGCTGCATATAATTCGAGTCTAATCTTGTAATCGTTTTTTCCTCGGACGACAAAGCCACTACCTCCTTTTAAACTTTAGATACTTCAGCCACTTATAACATATATTCTTTATTGTACTATAAAATCCTGCTAATTTGTGTGAAATGTTTTTGAAATTATTAGGCATTAATCGATAAATACCAATTAAAATCCATCTGAATGGAGTCAAAATCACTTTTAACGCGAAAAGGACAATCGAACCAACTAATGTAATGATGAATACAATAATACGTAGAATAAACTTAATGATCCATGTAATTGGCGTGATAATCAGACCTTGAATCAAGTTCCTGAAAAACCGAAGAATAGATGTCGCAATTCGTATAATCGATTCCAGCAAGCGTTTGTATACAGCCTTTCCAAAAACTTGATACATCGAAAATCCGAGAAAACAGGCCAGGAAAACATAGAGCCTTAGTTCCCCGGCATTCACACGAAATAGGACATAAAAAATGATTCCCGTTTGAGTTATCCAAAAAATTATTTCCAACAGGTATGTTAAAAATATACTTTTCTTCCAATACGGTGTAAAGCGCCGGAACGTTTCTTGTACGATACCCAAATAAAAGCCACTTGAAACCATGGCAATCAAAGTTAGAAATTGGACACTGAGTGTCATCGGAATAACTTGCTAAAGAATCCTTTAGCTTTCTCCTGTTGCTGTTCATCGACATAGGAAAGCTCATAAATTTTCCCTTTTATAGTAACGATACCCTCTGTCACGTCAAGGTTCTTCAATTGTAGATTTTGTCCACGTATTATCAGGTAACCCATAACTGTCTCCAGCAAAAACTCCTCATTGTCAAAACTGTCCACTTCTTTTACTCCAGTGATCTCCAGGTTTTTACGGTTATTCATTTTTACAGAGTGGTCTGTTTGCACACGATTTACCGTGTCCTTGTTCTCATAATAGTTCATTAAAAAAACCCTCCTTATCACTATTAATTTATGATAGGAGGGACAAGTATAGAACTCTATTCAACCTTTTCTTCTTTGACGATTGTATATAATGTTTCTGCCTCATCTTTCTTTACATTTTCCCTTAAATCATTGACTTTCACTGTTACGAGTTTTTGACCAAATCGAATAATTAGCTCGTCGCCTGCAGAAAGGGTTGTGGAAGCTTTGGCCTGATTTCCATTTACCGTTATTCTGCCTTGATCAGCTACCTCTTTGGCTAATGTTCTTCGTTTAATAATCCGTGATATTTTCAAAAATTTATCCAATCGCATCGGATTCACTCCCTTTCCTTTGCTTGATTCCAGTAGGCATCCATCTCTTCAAGGGTCGCCTGATTGATGTCTGCCCGTTTTTTTTCAAACTGCTTCTCTATAAATGTAAAACGCGATAAAAACTTCTGGTTTGCTCTGTTTAATGCAATTTCCGGGTTAATTTTATAATACCTTGTCAAATTAGCCAGTACAAATAGAACATCACCGAATTCATCTTCTATTTCATGCTTGGATTTCGTTTCGATAGCTTCCTGTACTTCTTTCATTTCTTCATCAAGCTTCCCCCAGATATCTGTTACGTTCTCCCAATTAAAACCAACTTTTGCAGCTTTTTTCTGGATTTTAAAAGCTTTAGCAAGAGAAGGGAGATGCTTTGGAACACCATCGAGGACGGATTTGCGCTGATCGCCTTTTTCCTCTTTTTTTAGCTCTTCCCAGTTTTTCTTGACGTCATCAACCGAACCGATTTTCGTATTTGAAAAAACATGTGGATGGCGGAAAATCATCTTATCTGTAATGGAGCGGATAACATCGTCAATTGTAAAATATCCATCATCCGCACCAATTTGACTATGTAGCATGACATGCATTAGAATATCGCCCAGTTCTTCAATCATATTGTCATCATCTTCAGCATCAATTGCATCAATTAGCTCATATACCTCTTCAATCGTATATTCTCTGAGTGATTCATGTGTCTGCTCCTGATCCCATGGACATCCACCCGGGCCCCTTAATGTTGCCATTACTTCCCTTAGGCGGTTAAATGTATGATTCAATACTGTTGGTGGTGCGGGCGGGACATACACACTCGTTAGGTTACTGATTTCCATGGAATGATCGAGTTCTTCCAATGGAATAGTTGTAATTTTTTCCTGTTTACTTCCTGCAGCTTCAACAATGGTAACTTCATAATCGGCTGGAAGATCTTCTAATAAAGCTAGCTTTACATCAGAGGCAATAAATCGATCGTATACTTGGCAAAAAATCAGATGATGGCGGTAATCCAATGCAGAGCGATTAAATGCAGTTCCATCAACAAATTGGAATCCATCAATCGGATCTATCTTTAGAGAAGTAAATAAATCATCCAAATAACTTTGTCCCCCAACAACAGTTACTTCCACCTCATTTTGCTCTAGTAAGAGTTGTACCGTCTTCTCAGCAAGCATCGGATGGCCTGGAACCGTATAGATAAGCGTGTCGTCTGAGCCTAATGCACACTTTAGTAAGGTTTCTGTAATGCGATTATATACAGCTCCAAATTGTTCTTCTTCTTCATACATTGCATCAAAGGATTCAAATCGGATTCCTTCTTCAATCAATGTTTTAATAACTGGATGGTCGATGGTACGTGTAAAGATAATGCTTTCCGTATTTGTTAATTTTTTATAAATACCTAATGGAAGCTGATCTACATCTCCAGCACCAAGTCCAATGATTTCAATTTTACTCATTTATTTTCCTCCCTTGTAAATCCAAATAAAAACCCGCGCCTTTGGAAGCATCGCTAATTGATCCTCTGTAAAAGCTCTCCCTCTTAGAAGTGTAATAATAAAAATGAGTCCTCCCGTTATTGAGATAAATAAAACATAAACCAATAATAAGACTCGAGTTGCCTCTACAGCATCGGAAACAATCCAATCAATCAATATAATATAAACTACCATTGTGATGCTTGCTTGAATAAGTGCCAACCAATTAATCCGGTTTATAAACTCTAGTCCTGGCAATTTCCTTTTCAGCTCTATCATTACGATGATAAATAACACAAGTAGGCTACCGATCGTTGCAACTGCACTCCCCATAATTCCCCAGATTGGTACGAGTAATTGATTACCCGTCCATTTTACGAAAAAGGCAATTAAAATAAACCCAGCGGTCCGTTTAATATGCCCCAAACCCTGAAGGATAGAAGAAGCGGTAATGGCAACCGAACAGAGGAATATCGCGATCACAAGTACTTGTAATTCCATTGTTCCCTTGGTATCCTGGAACAATAAAAGATTTGTCTCCGGGAAAATAGCAATTAATCCAATGGTCGCACCGACGGCTAAGTAAAAACTAAATAGCAGTGCAGTGCGGATATAGTTGTAAAAAGTGACCGGTTCTACTTCCAGCTTCTCTTTTGAAATGGATGGGATCAATGCCAATGCAAAAGATGATCCTAGAACAGTTCCAAGCTGAATGAGGGGTTGTCCACGATCAAAGATACCTTTTGCTTCCATGGCCTCCATTTGAGTTAACCCAAATTCCTTCAGGCTTTGAATCAATGTAAATGCATCGGCAAATTGAATAACAATCAATACCATATGATTAAATGCTGCAACAATACCGAGAATCAGTAAGGTTCTTAAATAATAATTCCAGGGAACCTCATATTTGTCACTGGAAACAGGTTTTTTTTTGATAAAGAAAAATACCAAAATAACAATTCCAACGATACCACCACATATGGATGCTAACGCTGCAGCCTGTCCAATTTGATATAACGGATGATTACCAAAGGCAATGTATAATGCTGCCAATATAATCATAAACACACGGACAAACTGTTCCCCTATTTGGGAAAAGGCTGTTGGCTTCATATAGTATTTCCCTTGGAACACACCTCTAAATAAACCAGCAAATGGTACCAGCAGAAAAACAAAAGCTGTAAGTTTATACGTATGTACTAGATTAGGATCCCCTACCCAACCCGCAATCGACTCTGCATTTAATAGTAAAAAGAGAAATGCAGATCCATTTATTGCAATTAAAATTAAAAAAACCGGAAGATAAAAGCTCGTAAAGGAGAGGCTTTTACCTGAAGCCTTTAAATCCACTGTCATTTTGGAGATGGCAGAAGGAAACCCGTATAACGATAGAATCATAACAATTCCAAGAATCGGATATACTTGCTGATATACATAAAATCCAATATCCCCTGTCAGATTCTGTAGGGGGATCCGGTAGCCTGCACTTAATACTTTACTGATGAGTCCTGCCAATGTTAGAAGCAATGCACCTTTCACCAGCTTATTTGTTTCATTTCCGTTCATAACCCGCGTCCTTCATGTTGATTTTACCTTATTATAACATAGGTTATAAATCCAAAAAAATCTGCCTCAAAGGAGTTGAACTCCTGAGACAGACACGTTCATTAAGTACTATTCCATCTGTTTAGCTAAAAATACTGCAGCTGTTTCTGCACTTTTTTGTTCTACTTTTCCGATTTTTTCTTCTTTAGAGAAGATCATCACACACCCGATAGGATCTCCATTTGCAATAATGGGACTGATACAATAGGAATTTATTTCCTGTTCCTGACCTTCGATTATTTCCATTGTTACCGGATCCACTTCAAATAGTTGTGATCTACTTTCTATCACTTTTGTTAATGGAGCAGCAATATTTTTATTTAAATAATCCTTTTTTGATTCACCCGCAATAGCAATAACCTCATCCCGGTCACTTATAATTACAGGTGATTGCAAAGAGTTAAACAGTGCTTCAGCATATTCTTTCGCGAAATGCCCTAACTCACTTATTGGGGAATATTTCTTCAGAATAATTTCCCCTGCTCTATCAACAAATATTTCTAATGGATCTCCTTCACGAATACGTAACGTTCTCCTGATTTCTTTTGGAACAACAACTCTGCCTAGATCATCAATTCGACGTACTATTCCTGTTGCTTTCATCTCTAAGCTGCCTCACTTTCTAATGATGATTACCATTTTATCCGTTCCTTTACTTAACGTGTAAAAATCACCAGGTGTGGTTTTAGTATAAATCATCCAGAAATAACTATACATTCCATGGAATATTTTATTTTTAAAGGTTGTTCAAAAGTCCAGAAGCATGTGATGTCGTATTTGTTTACTTGTCCCGATTAACGTCACTTAATTTCTTAATAAACTTTTCAACAACATCATATTTGCTGTGTTCTGTTTCTTTGGACCAACTGAACACAATTTTTAGGTTGTTATTTTCTGTCCCCAACCCGACATTGCGCCCAAAGGTATTTGCCAATTCAAAGAGCTTCGAACCATCAATTTGCTGGCTACGACTGTCATCAATAAGCAGCACAATTTTCTTATTTCGTTCCGTAATGGATTCCACACGTTGCTTTTTCGCATGAATCTTTAGAGAGGATACGATAAATAGATTTTCTACCTCTTTCGGATAATCACCAAAACGGTCAATTAATTCATCCTTTAGTTCTTCGATATCTTCGGTAAGGGTCATCCCTTGAAATTGTTTATAAATATCAATTTTCTGCTTCTCATCGTTAATATATTCATCCGGAATATATGCATCAAGAGTCAGTGTGAGCTCAGGCTCAAATGGCACAACTTCTTCAAGATCTTTACCTGCTTTACGTGCCTCAATTGCATCCATCAGCATTTGTGAATACATATCATAACCAACGGAATCGATGAATCCATGTTGCTGGGATCCCAACAGATTACCTGCACCACGGATGGAAAGGTCACGCATCGCTATCTTAAATCCTGAACCAAGCTCTGTAAACTCTTTAATCGCCTGTAAGCGCTTTTCAGCAACCTCTGTAAGTACTTTGTCCTTTTGATAGGTAAAATAAGCATATGCAACACGATTTGAACGTCCTACACGTCCCCTTAATTGATAAAGCTGACTTAATCCCATCCGATCTGCATTGTTTATAATCAAGGTATTTACATTGGGAATATCGACACCCGTCTCAATGATTGTCGTACTGACAAGGACATCATACTCGCCCTCCAAAAATCCAAAAATGACACTTTCCAATTCCGTTTCATTCATTTGTCCGTGGGCAACACCAATTCTTGCATTATCTACTAGCATGCCAAGATCACTGGCAACTTTATCGATATTCTCCACTCGGTTGTGAAGGAAAAACACTTGGCCACCTCGCGCCATCTCCCGTTCAATTGCCTCACGAACAAAAATTGGATTGTATTCCATAACATATGTCTGAATTGGAAAACGATTTTCTGGTGGCGTTTCAATCACGGACAAATCACGAACCCCAAGCATGGACATGTGAAGGGTTCTTGGTATAGGTGTCGCTGTTAGGGTCAACACATCAACATTTGTTTTTAACTTTTTAATTTTTTCTTTATGCTTAACCCCAAATCGCTGTTCCTCATCCACAATCAGTAGCCCAAGATCCCGGT
Source organism: Oceanobacillus rekensis (assembly GCF_002153375.1). GTDB lineage: Bacteria > Bacillota > Bacilli > Bacillales > Amphibacillaceae > Oceanobacillus > Oceanobacillus rekensis. The sequence continues at coordinate 434,482 of NZ_MTBQ01000004.1, read as the reverse complement.
ACTCTACATCTTTGGATAATATTCTATGTGTTCCTATAACAATATCGACAGTTCCCTTCCTTAACCCGTTAAGTGTTTCGGTTTGTTGCTTCTTCGTTCGGAACCGGCTAAGAAGACCAATCGTAATCGCATGGTCCTGGAAACGCTCCTGAATAGTTTCAAAATGCTGTTGTGCTAATATTGTTGTTGGAACTAATAAGGCAACCTGCTTACCATCTGCTATCGCTTTAAATGCCGCTCGAATGGCAACCTCAGTCTTACCGTAACCTACATCTCCACAAAGCAGGCGATCCATCGGTCTTTCTCTTTCCATATCGTGTTTAATCTCTTCAATACAACGAATCTGGTCTTCTGTTTCCTGGTATGGAAAGGATGCCTCAAATTCGCGCTGCATCTCGGTGTCTTCAGAAAAGGCAAAACCCTTTCTCGCTTCTCTTTCTGCATATAGCTTAATCAATTCATCTGCTATGTCTTCAACAGAAGATTGTACCTTTCTTTTAACCTTTGTCCATTCAGATCCACCAAGCTTGTATAATTTCGGTTCCTTGCCTTCTGAACCGACAAATTTTTGAACAAGGTCAATTTGATCAATTGGAACAAATAATTTATCATCACCAGAATATCTAATCAGCATATAATCTTTATGCAAATCATTTACTGCCAGTGTCTCAATCCCCAGATATTTACCAACCCCGTGATTAGCATGGACAACATAGTCGCCAATTTTTAATTCTTGGTAGCTTTTTATACGTTCTGCGTTAGAAACCTTTTGTTGCCTTCTTGGGCGTTTTGCCCTCTTTTTGAATAATTCATTTTCAGTTACGACAGCTAATTTGTGCATTGGAAGCTCTATACCGTTTGTAATGTTACCAATTGCAATCGTCGGTATATCTACCGGTAGATTCAAATTCTTAGTCACCGTAGATTCAATATCATAATCTGCTAAAATAGAGTGGATTTTGTCTGCCCGCTTTTTGGTTGGAGCAAGAATTAAAACAGAGAAATCCCCCTTTTCCCAACGTTTTAACTCATTTTTAAATAAATGCATTTGTCCATGGAATTCCTGCATGACTCTTGACGATAGATTAATAATATTTTCTGGTTGGGTATTCGGAATATGTCTTAGGAATACAGACATATAAATACGTTGCTGTTTCATTATATCGAGAACTGTATTCCAATCCAATGAGAATTTACTATCTCTTACCATCTGGCCTGAATCAAGTAAACTGCTGTACCATTCCGCTTCTTCTGTATCAAGGTTTGTAGCCGTTTCTTGAATTCTGCTCATCTCATCCAGAATAATAAGACCATCTGATGGCAGATAATCTATTAAACTAGCAGGTTTTGAATAGAGGTAACCGATATATTTATACATTTCTGAAAATCGTTCTAAGTTTCTAAAACGGCTAATATCGTGTTCCATTACTTCCACTAGTTGTTCTTTTGCATCTGTGGCTTTCATTTTTTTAAGTGTTGCAGCAAGTGCATCTTCCAATCTTGTTGAAGCTGCTATGATATCTTCATCCGTTAAAAGTAATTCTGTAGCCGGACCGATAGTCACTTCTTCTACCTTATTCAGCGACCGCTGTGTTTCAGCATCAAAATAGCGTATCGAATCGATTTCTTCATCAAATAATTCAATACGTATTGGGTGCTGTTCTGTAATTGGGTAGATATCAATAATTCCTCCACGACGGCTGAACTCCCCAGGACTGGTAACCATAGAAGCATGTTCATATCCCATATCGATTAGAGACGTTAGGTAGGTATCGATCGGAATATCTTCTCCATTTATAAAACGCAGCTGATAATTTGCCCAATAACTTTTCGGAGGCAAAATTCGTTTCAATGCTGCAATAGGAGCGATTAATATGCCTGTTTTATTCTGAGACCATTCTGTCAGCGCTTCGATCCGTTGTGCCCTTAGTTCCGGACTGGATATAGAGACTTCAGAAGCTATTAACTCATTTACCGGGTATAAATATACGTTTTCTTCGTCCATGAACTCGGATAGATCATCATAGAGCTGTTGTGCTTGTACCAGTTGATGTGTTACTAGTAGAACAGGTCGATTAATTGATTGATTAATGACCGAAACAAGCATACTTCTTGCAGAGCCAGAAAGCCCTGCTATAAGCTGTTCATTCATTCCCCCAGTAATTCCACTTAAAATCGAATGGATATCTTCTTTCGTTTTTAGATAGTTATTAATGCCCCTCATCGTTCTACCCCTCTTAACATGCATATATAAGCGCAAAAACGCTTTGGTTTACTGAACCAAAGCTTCTGCCACTTATGTTATTGTATAAAAAAATCCAACTCGTGATAGTTAGGATGCTGGCCTAAGGCTTGCTCACAGTTCTCACAAATTGTATGTATTTGAATATCACCATTACTTTCATAATGGATCATTTCTTCCAATTCTTTTTTATTTAGCTGCTCGAAACCAAGCATAGATGTTTCAATCACCTTTTGCTCCAGTTTTCCAATTGTATGCCCACAGTGTCTACAGTTATAAATAATTGACATCATCAACCACCTCGAATATCTTTCTACCAAAATAATGTTCAGGAAGGAAGATAAAAAAACTAAGAAGTTGTTTTTTACCGGACTTTTTGAACATCTTATTAAAAGTTTATCCGGTTGATGGCATATTATACATAATAAGCATATGTATCAATTATTATATTCATTCATCACTTCAATGAATGACTTTCCTTCAAGCCAGGATATACTTGCATCTGCAGCATTTTTAATACTGATGATTACATCCTCATGCTCTTCTTTCGGAAAAGACCCCAATACATAGTCAACTACTGGAATCGGTGATATTGGTCTACCGACACCCAATCGAATACGTTTAAATTCCTTGGTACCAAGTTGGTCAATTGTCGACCTCACTCCATTATGACCGCCATGGCCACCCTTTTGGCGAAGCCGTATTTTTCCTGTCGATAAATCGAGATCATCATAAATAACAAGGACATCTTCCAGATCTACATTATAATAATCCATTAACGGACGAATGGATTCACCAGAAAGGTTCATATAGGTTTGAGGTTTTAGCAGTATTACTTTCTCACCTTCAAACATTTCCATGGAGTAATCGCCCTTAAACTTTGATTTGTTTAAGCTCCAATGGTTGCGTTCCAAAAGTTCATCAATAACCATAAAACCAATATTATGCCGTGTCTGTTTATATTTATTTCCTGGATTGCCTAATCCTACAATACATTTCATTTGGCTCTTCCTTTTAATTTCGTAATATTTAAAAAACAACAACCCCTCCTACTAAGAAGCAATATTCTTAATGGAGGGTAATTCGTTGTTTATAATAAGTTACCAGAGTTTACGCTTTTAGTCTTATTTTTCTTCTTTATTATCTTTAGAGCCTACAAGTTCTGGCTCAGCATTCTCATCATTATCTGTTTCAAGATCTTCTTCTGTAGTTGATGGAACAACGGTAGCAATTGTTATGTCCTGCTCATCCAGAATTTCATATGATCTTTCTGTTGGTAGATCAGCAATAGTAAGCGTATCTCCAATATCTAACTTCGTAACATCTACTGTAATTACTTCTGGAATATTGCCAGGTTTTGCTCTTACTTGAATTTCGTATAATGGTTGCTGTAAAACACCACCAGCTTTTGAGCCTTGTGCCTCTCCTTCTAAATGAAGTGTGACAGCTACATCCATTTCTTCGGACATATTAACGACATAAAAGTCTGCATGGATTAATTGATCCTTAATTGGATCGATTTGATATTCATGAAGCATAACATCCACTGTACTATCGTTTTCGACATCCAATGTAATAATTGCGTTTCTTCCTTCATCCCGAACAGTTTTAAGTAATTCAACATTATCTACTGCAACACTCTTCGTTTCTTTATCTTTTCCATAGACAACTGCCGGAATCTTTCCGTCTAATCTAATTTCTTTCGTTGCTGACTTCTTAAGATTTTCCCTTTTCGTTGCTGTTAATTTCGTTGACATATTAATCACCCTCCAAATTTTTAAAAACATCTCTTCGAACAGTTAAGTATTTTATCTATTCATTACATATGTTTATCGTAGAGCATGTAATAGATCAATATAATTATTACCCGAAAATTGGTCTATCTAAACAATCAATCGAATAAGACACTAACGGATTTCATTTCATGCACGCGGATAATCGCTTCCCCGATTAAAGGTGCTACGGAGAGAGCCGTGATTTTATTGCTCTGTTTTTCTTCCGGAAGCGGTATGCTATTTGATATAACAAGCTCTTTAATTTGAGAATTATTAATACGCTCAATTGCCGGACCTGAAAGTACTGGATGTGTACAACAAGCATATACTTCTTTCGCTCCATTTTCAATTAAAGCATTCGCTGCAAGCGTAATTGTTCCTGCCGTGTCAATAATATCATCAATTAAAATAGCTGTTTTTCCTTCAATATTACCAATAATGTTCATGATTTCAGCTACATTCGGACGCGGTCTACGCTTATCGATGATTCCGATAGGTGCCTTCAAGCGATCGGCCATTTTACGTGCACGCGTCACACCACCATGATCAGGCGATACGACAATGACATCCTCCAAGTTTTTATCTTCAAAGTGACTAGATAAAATTGGAACACCTTGTAAGTGATCAATCGGAATATTAAAGAACCCTTGAATCTGTGGAGCATGTAAATCGAGTGTTATCATTCGGTCAGCTCCTGCAGTTTCAATTAAATCAGCTACCAATTTAGCTGCAATTGGTTCGCGTGACCTTGCCTTTCTATCCTGTCTAGCATAGCCATAATACGGCATAACAATGTTAATTGATTTTGCTGATGCGCGTTTTAGAGCATCAATCATAATAAGTAATTCCATCAGATGCTGGTTAACTGGAGCAGATGTGGATTGAACGACATATACTTCGCTACCGCGTATACTTTCTTCAATATTAATCTGTACTTCCCCATCACTAAAACTTGATACTGTACATTCCCCCAGTGTTGTCCCGATATGAGCTGCAATCTCCTCCGCTAACTTAGGATTAGAATTTAATGTGAAGACCTTTAACGATGGATCTTTGTATCTAGATGTCATGAAATATACCTCCGTTAATCTTTTTTTCGACTTTTTAAATTTGTAACATAGTCCTCTTTATTCGTTTGCCTAGCTCTAGCGACAGACAATGCATCTTCAGGAACATCATCCGTAATAGTGGAACCAGCCGCAACGTACGATCCCTTACCGATTTTCACTGGGGCAATCAGGTTTGAATTACAACCGATAAATGCGTTATCTTCAATGGTGGTCAAGAATTTATTCGCTCCATCATAATTAACAGTAATTGTACCACAACCAATGTTTACATTGGTTCCTACTTCTGCATCACCAATATAACTTAAGTGAGAAACTTTACTGTTATCGCCAAGTTCTGTTTTCTTTATTTCTACAAAGTTACCTAATTTAGCATCATTACCTATCACCGAATCAGGTCTAATATGTGCGAATGGACCAATATTTACACGGTCACCAATTTTACTGTCATTTGCCACACTTTGTTTAACAATGGTAGCTTCTCCAATCGAGCAATTTGTGATTTCACTGTTTGGCCCGATTTCAGCATTCGTTTTAATGATGGTTTTCCCTTTTAAAATAGTCCCCGGGTAAATAATAACATCCGACTCAATCACCACATCAGGTTCGATATACGTGTGATCAGGATCAATAATCGATACCCCATTACGCATATGCTTCTCGTTAATACGTTTTTTCATCGTTTTTTCAGCTTCAGCCAATGCAACACGATCATTAACTCCCAACGTCTCTTCAAAGTCGGATGTTAAGAAGGCACTAACCTTTTCACCTTGATTTCGCATAATTTCAATGACATCAGGCAAATAATATTCTCCCTGTACATTATCATTAGAAACTTCCTGTAATGCCGCAAAGAGAGCCTGGTTATTAAAGCAATACGTACCAGTATTAATTTCGCCTACAAGCAGTTCACTTTCACTCGCATCCTTATGTTCAACAATTCGTTCTACTTCATTCGTTTCATTTCGAATAACTCTGCCATATCCCGCAGGTTTATCCGTTTTCGCGGTCAAAATCGTTGTCCCTGCGCCCGATTCTTCGTGATGACGGAATAGTGCCTGATATGTTTCTCCTTTAATGAGCGGCGTATCTCCACAAGCAACAATGGTAGTACCCTTTTTATCTTTCAATAATTCCTCTGCCTGTAAAACAGCATGTCCTGTTCCCAATTGTTCTTGCTGGATTACAAATTCACTTTCCTGGCCAATTTGCTCCTTCACCTTCTCTGCACCAAATCCGACGATAGTTACCATTTTATCTAATTTCACTGTATTTAATTGATCTATTACATGTTGCACCATTGCACGTCCAGCAACAGGATGCAATACTTTATAAAGCTTAGACTTCATTCTAGTTCCTTGCCCTGCCGCTAGAATGACAGCATAACGATTCGTCATAAGGAAACCTCCATCAATTCTAATTATCCACTTTAAAATATATCGTAAAAACCATACTATTTCAACAAGGACAGCAATGGAGGACAAATAAATAAAGAATTTTTGGAACTTCTTGGAATATCAAAACTACGGTTACTCGTCCCACTGAAAAGAATAGTAGATCTTTTAATCTTCGCAGCATTTCTAAAACGTAAGATAAACTTCGGCAACCGCTCAGGGAAATACACTGCGCGCATCCGCCCAGAGCGATCCTGGACGGCAACAATAGCACACGTCTTTGTATATCAGCCAGCAGTTACGTCACTTTTTATGAGTTTATAGATAAGATTTAACAAGGATAGAAGTTACTTCGAAGTTTACCTCCACTACGGGGCAGATAAAAAAATCTATACGGAAATACAAAAAAGAAGGTCAACCTGTTACAGGTTCGACCCCCTTGATTAATCATGACTGTCCCTATTAAGAAGCACCGGCCTCTTCGTATTTAATTTCACCTTCACTATCACTTTCACCTACACGACGGTATTCTTCTAAAACGGCATCTTGGATCTTTGACCTTGTTCCTGAATTAATTGGATGTGCTATATCCCGAAATTCCCCGTCTGGAGTTCTTTTTGACGGCATCGCCACAAATAATCCATTATTACCGTCAATTACGCGTATATCATGGACAACAAACTCCTGATCCAACGTAATAGATGCAATAGCTCGCATTCTGCCCTCTGTATTAACGCGGCGTAATCTAACGTCAGTTACTTCCATGATGTCTCACCACCTTTTCCCATTTGAACTTACACTAAACTATTTCAACAAAACAACCTTAAATTCCTGCTTGAAATACGAAAAAAATTAAATATTTTAAATAACATGTAAGTTCAAAAAGAAAGGTTAACAATTAATCAATCAAAATTAAGAAATTAGTTGATGTGATTCTCCACATAATTACCTGCTTGTATTTCAATATTATGATGTCTAATATCTACGTTAGTTATTTTCACTAAGGAAGTATAGCTATTTACGACACGTTCTTCTTCTTCATCATCCGCTTCGACAAGTACCCCTATTGCTTGTACATGCGCATCAAATTCAGCAAGCAGATTGACCATACCTGTAATGGTGCCACCTGCTTTCATGAAATCATCAATAATACAGACATTGGCACCTTCTTCAAGGCTGCGCTTGGGCAATACCATCGTTTGTATTTTCCGTGACGAACCCGAGACATAGTTAATACTTACAGAGGATCCCTCCGTTACTTTCGGATCTCTTCTGGCAATGACAACAGGAACATTCAGGAAAGAGGCAACCGCATATGCCAATGGAATTCCTTTAGTTGCAACCGTGACAATAACATCGATATCCATCTTGGAAAAGGCAGATGCAAAAACACGGCCGATTTCTCTTACTATTGTCGGATCACCCAGTAAATCACTCATATAAAGATACCCACCAGGTAAAATCCGGGCGGGATCTTCGAGTTTATTTTTTAATTCATCAATGAATTGCATACTCTTTTTATGAGAGTACTCAGGTATATACTTAACTCCACCACTCGCACCTGTAGTACGTTGCAAGTAGCCCATACCCTGTTTTTGAAAAACATCATTTATAATATCCAAATCTTCACTAATAGAAGACTTCGTTGTCTCACAAAGTGATACAAAATATGGCAATTGTATATGTTTTCTTGGATATTCCAGGAAAAAATCAGTTAATATAACCAGTCGATTGCTTCTTTTCATTACTACACCCCAAAACCGTATATTTAATAAGTAATATACCATTATTATACGCGTTTTGGCAACGCTTATCCTAATAAACGAACAAGATATACTTCATCACAAAACCCACGCATGCCATTATAGATGCGGGTTGCTTTCCCCTGGTGTTCGACTAAACCATAAACAGTCGGTCCGCTACCACTCATAAGCACCCCAGCGGCACCAGCATGTATCATTGCCTCTTTAATCTGCATTACTTCTGGATGTAATGCAAACGTAATATCTTCAAGTGAATTTCCAATGTTTTTAGATAGTTTATTGAAATCCTTTTCCCTTAATGCCTCAAGAATCGTAGGTGTATCTGGATGTGCGATTGTTTCCACATTGATTTGCCCAAAAATAGTCCGTGTAGAAACACCAATGTCTGGTTTGGCTAAAATAATCCAGCAGGGAGGTGGGGATGGTAATTTTTCTATTTTTTCACCATAACCTCTTGCTATTGCTGTATTCCCATATACACAGAAAGCTACGTCTGCACCGATGGTAGAGCCTAGATCTGCTAATTCTTTAAGTGGGATATCCAATGACCATAGTCTGTTAAGCCCCCGCAACACCGCTGCTGCATCTGCGCTGCCGCCACCGAGACCAGCTGATACTGGTATCGATTTGTCAATCCTGATATGGACACCTTCCGAAATACAATAAGCAGCTTTAAAAACCTGTGCCGCTTTATAAGCTAAATTCCGTTCATCATTCGGTACATATCTGCTTTCTAAGGAAATCTCAATTTTATCTTCATCTATTCGTTCTAGTTCAATACGATCAGCCAAATCAACGGAAGTCATAATCATTTCCACATCATGATATCCATCATCTCTTTTTCTTAAAACATCAAGAGACAGATTAATCTTCGCTGGGGCTTTCTCTAATATAGTCATTGTTATCACCACCTTGTCACGTTCTAAGAAAATATAAGTAATTGTAACATAATAAAAAAACATAGGCGACCCGCGTGTTGTTAACGATGGGAAATAATTAAATACATGCATGTAATTATTCCAATTCCCCTAACCGTTATTATAAAACAAAGCTGTTTTTAGGAAGTTAGAACTACAGTTTATCCTTCCCAATTGCCACAAAGTCTATAAACTACGACATATCTTCGGCGAACGAATTGGGAATACACGAAGCTATTCACCGGGCTTGTGAGCCAAATTGTGCTATGGCAGAATATCAACTTCAGGGTAAAATGGATAAAAAAAGGCAAACCCGTTAGGATTTGCCTTTTTGCATACTTTCTTGGGCTATTTCAATTGCTCGTTTCACCATATTACCGGCATCCCTTGACTTGATGCCACCCCAGCCTTCTTGTTGTACCGTGTCGTAAAACCCTAACTCTTTGGCAATCTCTTCCTTCAAATGGTCTGACATGATCCCTCGGCGTCTACCCATGAAAGAACAACCCCTTTCTGTTTGAGCTTTCTTTACGACAATATTAGTTTATGCCGATTCCCTTTATAAACTCCAGTCAGATGTATGTAAAAAAGGAAATATTTATAACGTATGAGGGCAATAATCTTAGCTTTCTGTTTAAAAAGTCCAGTGAAAATGAATCCTTTGTTATTTTATCCTCTTTTTGAACACATACTAAAAGCAAAAAAACAGTAGACAAATGTCTACTGTTCCATTACCAATGCTTTATTTCCATCTAAAAAATTTAATTCAACCGTCTCTGTTAATATGTCTGCATAGCTGTACGAAACACGTTCGAATGCATTCTCGTCTTGGTCAAGCTCAACGATAAAAACGGAAGGATATGTTTCTGCCAGAATTCCTGACCGAATAATCGTCTTTCTTCTTCCGCCGTTAGCCTTTAATTTCAACCTTTTTCCAACATGACATTCAAGACCTTGCTTAATTTCGATTAATGTTTTAGCCACTACACTCCACCTCACTAATTATAGTTTATCACAAACCCGTCCAATAGTCAAATAAAACTTTATATTATATCAGTAAGTCTTTTTCCCTGTCAACAATTAAATTTGCCTATTTCCTATATTATTTGTAATTGTTAGCAATATATGTATTATTTCATCAAATTTTTTAAAAATAACTTGTCCACAGCAAAGATTGGGACCTTATCACTTCAGGATAAGGATAATTTCCCAAATTTACTCTTCATTTTCCTCGAGATATGGCATTCCAGTTCGAAGCAAACCTCTTGTTTCAATTCCACCCATTCCTTTTTCCCCTGTCAATGTGTTTCTTAAGGCATCCCAAATACTGACACTTTCCATAAATGGGGTATAAGCAATTTTAGCAGCGATATAGACAGGGTCTAGCGCATGAATATTAACTCGTAAAGGTGAACTGGCGTAGTTGGCCCCTGCACGGATAAGGGATTCAAAATGGGACTGGCAAGCTCCAGCAAAGATGACGAGTTGATCAAGATTTGGATTGATTCGCCTTGCCTCTCTCACCGTTTCTGCAAAATATTTGGAATGTCTATATGCATGGAGATTGTTTTTCATACCTTTACTTTTAGAATAGGAGTCATGGCCGGTTATCACAATAATATCTGGTTGTATTCGCTCCACAAGGCTTCCGATTTCATTCGGCATTTCTTTCTCATTGATATGAACACCATGAACCTGTAGACCAACACGCTGGTATAAAGAAATGCATTTTCTTAAATAGGTTTGATCCCCATCCATATGAAGTACCTTTGCCGGCAGTTGAAAAAACTTACCTTCGTGAAGATAGCCATCTGTTGTTTGATAGGTTCTTTTTTCTTTCATAAGCTGATAATCCTGTCTAAAAAGCCGATAGGAAAACTCTTCCTTCTGTTTTTCCCTTTCCTGTCGTTTCACAACTTCTCTGCTGTCTGCTATAACAAGGTCATCCATCGGAGCATCTGCTTCCAGCCTTATGTCAGCTCCATGTAAAATTACTGTGTCTTTTTTAATTGCTGCTACACGAAACAGTAAGTCATGTTTGTATGATTTTCGTGTAACGAGTTCACCAATAGTAATATCCATATATCCACCTCTTAGACTTCGTTCTCCTATAGACTATGAGGATATCAGGGCACCTGTTCCTCACTGGATTTATTAGGATATGAAAAAGAATGCAACTATTACCCAGTCATGAGCAATAGCTGCATTCTTAATGTTCTTCCTTATAGAACGTATTGGCAATTAGCGCAAACTCCTTCATATCAAGGGACTCGCCACGTCTTGTACCATCAATATTACTTTGTTCAAGAAGGTCGTTAATTTTTTCCTTTGTGTATCGTTCTTTAAAATAACTCGTTAAGTTATTACGCAATGTCTTCCTTCGCTGAGCAAAACTTGCCTGAACCAAGTTAAAGAAAAACTCCTCATTCTCAACATATACGGGTGCCTCTTCACGCATAACCAGTTGCAAAATACTTGAATCAACATTTGGCTGGGGCATAAATACACTTTTAGGCACCGTCATAACAATTTTTGCTTCTGTGTAAAATTGCACAGCAATGGTGAGTGAACCATAGCTTTTGGTGTTCGGTTTAGCAGCCATACGTTCTGCAACTTCCTTTTGAATCATAACAGTAAAGCTTGATACCGGTAATTTATCCCTTACAAGCTTCATTAGGATTGGGGTTGTAATATAGTACGGTAAATTTGCTACAACATGTATGTCCTGCCCACGCTCAAACTGGGATTGGATCACTTCATTTACATTTGCCTCCAAGATGTCCTGGTGGATAATTTCAACATTCGAATAATCCCCAAGCGTGTCCCTAAGAATTGGCAAGAGCCGCTGATCGATTTCAAATGCGACAACCTTATCAGCATGAATCGCCAGTTGCTCCGTCAATGCTCCCATTCCAGGACCAATTTCAATGGCACCGGAAGACTTATTAATCCCTGTGCTCTTAATAATATTTTCCAATACATTTACATCAATTAAAAAGTTCTGGCCTAGACTCTTTTTAAAAGAAAATTTGTATTTATTAAGTATTTCTTTCGTCTTTGAAGGAGTTGCTATATATTTTTTAGACATTCTTTTCCTCCTGTTGCAATACGTTTATTGCTTGCTCAAATTGCTGTTTTGTAACTTGAAATTGGGTTAGCCGCTTCAAGAGTTGCTTTCCATTAGTATGCCCGATTTGCAATAACTCACCAAGCTTTGCGCGTCGCATACTTGATTGCGGACCACCAATAAGTCCATATCTTACCAGATCTGCTCTGGTTATCCCACTATCCCTTATATCGGCTAATTCATAAACATCTTCCAACGCATGACGAATTGACTCAATTGTTGCATGTTCAATTCCTAGACTTTTATTTGCTGAGTTTTTAGCTCTGGCCTGGTCCCTAGTCAAAAAAGCATGTTTACAACCAGGTACAGCCTGATCTACAATATGTCGTATACGTTCTCCTGGATAATCGGGATCGGTAAAGATAATGACACCACGTTTATCTTTTGCATGCTTAATACGGATCAAAATATCCTTATTAACAGCAGACCCATTGGTTTCAATTGTATCCGCATCTACCGCCAAGCGGATTTTCGCTGTATCATCTCTGCCTTCCACAACTATTATTTCCTTGATCTTCAAAAGATTTCCTCCAATAAATGCGGTCATACGAGTTATAACCTGTTTGTGAAATAGAATGTAAAAGCTCTTATCATCATAGCATGATAAGAGCATCTTTTCCCATTTTATAAAAATATATAATTACATCATTAATCCAGAACTTTTACCTGGACCGTTTTAATCCCCCATGAAAAAGCTTCTGATTTATTTGGAACATGAATATCAATACGATTCCCTTTAATATTTCCACCAGTATCACCAGCAACCGCTTCTCCATAGCCTTCCACCCATACTCGTGTTCCTAAAGGAATAACGTTTGGGTCAACGGCAATAACTTTTTTATTTGGGTTTGCTTTCAAGTTAATTCCTGTAGCAGTCATCCCAGAACACCCACTACATCCTGCAGTAAATGCACTAGCGGTCATGGTTAACGTTTTACCACCTGAATTACTCGCCGATGTGGCTTGTGCATTTGATTGATTACTTGCAGCTGTAACAAGATTTGATTCCTGTTTTTTTTCTTTCGTACCAATAGCAACAATTTGGGCAACACTTTCGGTAACCTCTTCATTAACAAGCTCACGTTCCGCTTCTTTACCATTTTCTTTTATAACTTTATATACTTTCTTAACGGTCCCTTCTTTACCTTCTGAAATAACCTTTTCATTCCCTTTTAGGAGGGATCCATCCTCACGTTTTTCAGTTTTATAAGCCAATGGTTCAATCAAGACCTCTTCTTCCTCACTAACACGAACTATCGAAACTTTGTCACCCTTTGTTATTACTTCATCAAGCGCAGGTTCGACTTTGTCTTCACTATTTTGGTCGTATTTTACTTCGGCTTTATTCAATAAGTCTTCTACAGTGCCATCGGTTGTCCAAATCTTCTTTACTTTACCACCATCATTGATGGCAACCTCGTATGCAGTTAACACTTCAATATGTAATCCATCTTTGGTTGAGTCTTTCGCATTATGTGATATGATATCTTGTTCTTTAAACGAAAGATTTTCATCTGCCAAAAAGGCTCCCACTGTCTCAGTGGTTGTATAGTAGGTCTCTTCTACTCCATCAATACTAACGTTTATTTCCTTAGCAGCCTCGAATTCAACAGACATTCCATGTTCAATGGGTGTGTCCATTTCATGGGATAATTCATCATGCTGTCCAATGGTAATTCCTAATTCATCAAGCAAGTCTTCAACTGTATTTGTGTGCGTGCTTACTGTTTGTTCTTTTCCGTTCTCTGCAAAAACTACTTCCGCTTTCGTTGCTTCAAATAGTACAAATCCAGAAAATACAAGTAGTGCTAAAACACCAATACTTGAAATAACCAGCTTCATTTTCGATGCCGGCAATAGCTTTGAATAATTTCGCATGCTCCTGCCCCCTTATTACCAATTGATTATATAAACTGGTGTATGCAAAGTCAAAGCCATTCATTTTACGGTTTGTTTACAATTAGGTTACAACGGACAAATGCGGAGGCAACGGAACATAAAAAGCCGCTGAACGATCCACTGTTTCTGAGCTTGAATGAATTGATTTATCTGGTACGTAATCGAGGTAAACTACTAACCAAATAAGAAGCTTCGGCGACGCTCTGGGAAATATACTTCGCGCACTTAGGGCGGCTGGTGAGCCTCTTCACGCTAACGCATTTCAGAGTCTCACCGATGCCTTTCCTCCCACTGGAGTCTTCGTATATTTCCCAGAGATGGTTAGAAGTTTACAAATTAGTAACTGCATTAGTGATTGTTAAAAAATGTATCATACAACTTCACCAGTCCGGCATCGCTGTGGGCGGTGACTCCTTGAAAATACAAACCAATTTTCTTACGAAGATGCAAAAGCTGCCGAAGCCTTCCTTGTCCTGCTTAGAACAGCACGTGTCCGAAGACCAGAAGAGTGGTTTTCTCTTCGGGGCTGAGGCCGTGCCCTAAGGTGCGCATCCACCCGTAGCGATCCCGGACGGCGGTAAAAGCACATACTAGCAGTTAGTTCGCACTTTATATAAACTATGAAAGGAGACTGACTTGGTATCAATCTCCTTTCATAGTTTATATAAATATTAAAAACATTTTAACAGTTATTTAATTCCAAATAATGATAGTCCGTTCTTAGTTGTACGTTCACTAAGTTCTTCAACATCCATCTCTCTTAATTCTGCGATTTTTTCTGCAACCAATTTAACGTATGCAGGTTCATTTCGCTTACCGCGGTTTGGGTGGGGTGCTAAATATGGTGCGTCTGTTTCAATCAGTAATCGACCCAATGGTACCTGTTTAGCTACCTCTTTCGGTAATGGCGCATTTTTAAAGGTTACAGGACCACCGAGGGATATATAAAAGTTCATATCCAAACATGCTTGTACATAGTCTACAGAGTCATTGTAGCAGTGCATAATTCCACCGACCTCTCGAGCCTCTTCTTCTTTAAGTATTTCAATGATATCCCCTGTAGCTTCCCGATTATGAATGATAATCGGCATATTCACTTCTTTTGCGAGACGGATTTGTTTACGAAAGACTTCCTTTTGAACTTCCTTCGGTGACTTATCCCAATGATAATCAAGGCCCATTTCCCCAATCGCAACAACTTTTGGATGTGCTGACAAATCTTTGATCCATTGCAGATCCTCATCGGTCATATCTATGGCATCGACGGGATGCCAGCCGACCGCAGCATAGATTGTTTCATTCTGTTCAGCGATCTCAATGGCGAGTGGAATGGTTTCCCTATCAAATCCTACGACAACCATATAGCGAACCCCTGCATCAAGAGCCCGCTGTATCGTTTCTTCCCTATCTTCTTCAAATTGCCTTGCATTTAAATGCACATGTGTATCAAATAACATATTGCTCATCCTTTTTAATATATTTAGGCTCTGTCGCGCATCGCTCACTATTAACTATGCGAAATAACTTTATGCATATTCCTAAAGGTATTACGCTAGTGCTGCCGTCCGGTATCGTTCTTGGTAGAGGTGCGTCTTAGGGTACAGCCTCGAGCATTTACGCCGAATTCAAAAACAAACACCCTGCTAAGTTTTCCAGCAGGGTATTTATTATTTATGAAATTTCAGATCCGTTTGGCGCATTGATTGGTGCTTCAATAACTTGTAATTTACCATCTTTTTCGGAAGAAAGTATCATACCTTGACTAATTTCACCGCGCATTTTCCTCGGTTTCAGATTTGCTACGATTACCACTTTTTTACCGATTAACTCTTCCGGATTTAGATACCACTCCGCAATTCCCGACAAAATTTGACGGTGATCTTTATCTCCAGCATCGAGGCGGAATTTGAGTAATTTATCGGCACCTTCCACTTTGCTGCAATTAATGACCTCAGCAACTTTTAATTCAACTTTATCAAAGTCATCATATTTTATTTGTTTATCTTTTGTTGAAATCAATTCTGTTTCAGTCGGATCCCAATCTGATGCGTCTTCCTGTTCCTCATCAGAAGTAGGAGTACCACCAGACATTTGTTCACGGATATATGCTACTTCTTCCTCCACATCTAGACGTGGGAAGATTGGAGTTCCCTTTTTAACTACCTTCGCATTTTCTGGGAATCCACCAAAGCTAACAGTATCCCAATCCCCTGCCGCTTCTCCATTAACACCAAGTTGATTAAAGATTTCTTTTGGTGCATGCGTTAAGAATGGCTGGAGCATGATAGCAGATACGCGTAAACTTTCAGCAAGGTGGGCCATGGTACTTGCTAATTCAGCTTTTTTCCCTTCATCTTTAGCAAGTTTCCATGGTTCTGTTTCATCTATATATTTGTTTGCACGTGCAATTAACGTCCATACATGGCTAAGTGCATTACTAAACTGCATGTTTTCCATTTCTGCTTGATATCCTGTAATTACTTTTTCAACAGTCGTTTTCAGTGCTTCATCGAAATCTGTCACATTTCCCTCGTAAGCTGGAACGTCTCCAGCGAAGTATTTGTTAATCATCGCAATGGTGCGATTTAATAGGTTTCCTAAATCATTCGCCAAATCATAGTTCACGCGGGAAACGAAATCCTCAGGTGTAAACACGCCATCACTACCAAAGGCAACCTCACGCATTAGGTAATAACGTAATGCATCTAAACCATAGCGTTCCACTAACATTTCCGGATAGACGACATTTCCTTTTGATTTCGACATTTTACCGTCTTTCATCAACAACCAACCATGTCCAAAGACTTTCTTCGGTAATGGGAGATCCAAAGCCATTAACATGATTGGCCAATAAATCGTATGGAAACGAACGATTTCCTTTCCAACCATATGCACATCTGCAGGCCAGTATTTATCGTATAACGTTGCATCATCTGTACCATAGCCAAGTGCGGTAATATAGTTTGCTAATGCATCAATCCATACATAAACAACATGCTTGGGATTACTCGGCACTTGAATTCCCCATGAAAACACAGTACGAGATACAGCCAAATCTTCTAAACCTGGTTTAATGAAATTATTGATCATTTCATTTTTACGTGATTCAGGCTGAATGAAACCTGGATGAGTATTGTAATAATCCAACAAACGATCTGCATACTTACTCATTTTAAAGAAATAAGATTCCTCTTTAATCAATTCAACCGGATGTCCACTATCAGGTGATTTCCCACCAATTATATTACCTTCTGCATCATGTTCAACTTCAACCAATTGCGTCTCTGTATAGAATGTTTCATCTGGAATGGAGTACCAGCCCTCATATTCATCAAGGTAGATATCTCCTTGCGCTAAAAATTGTTCAAAGATATTTGCAACCACTTCTTTATGAGCTGGGTCTGTTGTTCGAATGAACTTATCATTACTGATTTCAAGCAATTCCCATAATTTCTGCATACCACTAGCCATATCATCTACGTATTCCTGTGGCGAGATATTCAATTCATTAGCTTTGTTTTCAATTTTTTGCCCGTGCTCATCACTGCCTGTTAAATAGAATACATCAAACCCCTTCATTCGCTTATAACGGGCCATGACATCACAGGCGATTGTAGAATAAGCATTACCAATATGTAACTTACCGCTTGGATAATAAATCGGTGTCGTTATATAAAACGTTTTATCATTTTTTGACATATACTTGCCTCCTTAACCATCGATCAAAATCTTATAAAATCTATTGTAGCCATTATAACGTAATTTGCCAAATACTGCGCAAATCCTATCTATTCTTGAAAAATTAATTAACTAAATAAAATTTTCTTATTATATAGCAAAACTCTATTGACACCCTTGGCTAAACTTGGTAATCTATTTTTAAATAATGTCGAATAATTGCGGTTTTTTGTGTTGAAAAATTATAGATAAGTAGGAGAATCGCTTTTATTCCTATTTACCAACATTGGGGTGGAAACAATGAAGTCTACTGGAATTGTGCGTAAGGTCGATGAACTGGGTCGTGTAGTCATACCTATCGAAATTCGCCGCACACTGGATATCCAGGAAAGAGATACAATAGAAATCCATGTGCAAAACGATAATATTATCTTAAAGAAATATAGACCTAATATGACTTGCCATATTACTGGTGACGTTTCAGATGACAACCTGTCATTTGCAGATGGTAAGCTGGTGCTCAGTCCCGTGGGTGCAAACGCATTGATGGACGAAATTCAAACACGTTTAAAATAACCAACTGCATACGTTGGTTACTTAATAAATCAATACCTAAGTCTTACTGAGAGTTGACGCCTGCAACTAGCACGTCAACTCTTTTTATTCTGACCTTCTGCTAATAGGTTTAAACCGCAGTTACTCGTCCTACCAAAAAGAATGGTTGCTTTTAACAGAATAGAGTTAAACTACGAACTAAGATATGTTTCTTCGACGACCGCTCTGGGAAATATACTTCGCTTCCCGCGGGAGGCTGAGGCCGTGCCCTAAGGTGCGCATCCGCCCGCAGCGACCCCAGATGCGGGAAAAGCACGTACTTAAAGAACCTAGCATTTACTTCGCACTTTATAGAAAGTATGAAGAAAGAAAAGTAAAATATTTTATAAAAAGCCGATTTATTTAATGTGATAGGCTTGATATACATCTCGTTTAGGAATCTTTCTATCAACAGCCGTCTGCTTGATCGCATCTTTACTCGAATAACTTTTCTCTCTAATATAGTAGTCCACATGATCCACAACGCTAAGTTCCTCCCACCAATCAGGATCAGCTTGGTCTTCTGTAGATTCATTGCCGCCTTCTACTATAATAACAAATTCGCCCCTCATTTCATTCTCTTCTGCCCAAGTAATCAGCTCTTCAGTAGTGCCGCGTACAAACTCTTCAAATCGTTTCGTCAATTCACGGGCGATTGCAATGCGCCGTGTTCCAAGCTGTTCTTGGATAGCTTTTAAAGTATCTTTTATCCGATATGGGGATTCATAAAATAAGAGGCTTGCTTTTAGCCGTTTCAAGCGTTCTAACTCTTCCATCTTATCTTTTTTCTTTCGTGGCAAGAAACCATAGAAATAAAACTCGCTTGAAGGAAGACCAGATCCTACGAGTCCACATAATGCTGCATTTGCTCCGGGCAAGACAACCACCTTTAGATCTCTTTCAATCACCGCCTGAACGATTTCAAATCCAGGATCAGATATTGCCGGCATTCCTGCATCACTGACGACAGCAATTAATTCACCTCGTTCAATCCGCTCTAGTAATTGTTCCTCGCGAGCTAATTTATTATGTTCATGGTAACTGATTAAATGAGTAGGAATATCAAAGTGATTAAGTAACTTTTTCGTATTTCTCGTATCCTCTGCAGCGATTAAGTCAGCAGAACGGAGAACCTTCAATGCTCGGTATGTAATATCTTCCAGATTCCCAATTGGGGTTGGGACAACGTAAAGTGCCCCTTTTGTTTCATCATCAAAGCTTTTTTGTGTTTTCATGCGGTAAACCTTCCTTCGACAATTCCCCTATGAGCAGTTGTTTATCTTTTCGGGAAAGTTTTTTAATCTGGTATTCCATCTTCATGGCTTCTTCTTTTGTACTAAATGTTTCGACATACACTACTTTAAATGGTCCTCTGCCTCTTGTATATTTTGCACCTTTGCCACTTTCATGCATGTTCAGCCGGTTTTCTAAATTATTTGTATATCCAGTATAAAGACTATCATCCTTACAGCGTAAAATGTAAACGATATGTTCACTTGCCATAAATAATTTCTCCTGCTTCTTTCGTATAGGATCCGTCTCCCTCATATATATATAAAGGTGGCAAGATTTTCAAATCTGACTTTCCATCCCGAATGCCTTCAACCAATAGCATATTCGCATTCTTTCCCTTTTTAGGGTAGACAAGTTGCATTCGTTTCGGTTCAAGCTTATATTTTCTAAATTGCTCGATGATATCAACCAGTCTTCCAGGTCTGTGTACCATCGCGACCTTTCCCCCTGGTCTAACATGCAATTTACATGCCTTTATAACATCTTCCAATGTACAACATACTTCATGTCTGGCAATCGTCAAAAATTCATTATGATTATGTTCTGTGTCTGACGGTGTTTTAAAATACGGTGGATTACAAGTCACTACATCAAAACTGCTCTGGCCCAACACTGGTTGCATTTCTTTTAAATCTCCATGGATTATTTGGAGTTGATCGAACATATCATTCAATTCTACATTTCTTTCTGCCATTTGAAAGATTCTTTCCTGGATTTCTACACCGATAATCCTTGCATTCGTCCTTTTTGTGAGGAGAAGTGGAATAACTCCATTTCCCGTACATAAATCTAATATTCTTCCCTTTTTTACTGGTACATAAGCAAAATGGGCAAGCAAGACAGCATCGAGTGAAAAAGCAAAAGCAGTGGGACTTTGAATAATCCGCATGCACGCGTCGTTCAGTAAATAATCAATCCGTTCATCGTCAAATAACTGTACCATCATTAACTCCTTACATCATTTACATTATTAATAAGCGTTTACGAATTTCCGCTTAATTGAAAAGAAAGCTGCCTCGGGTTATGAGACAGCAATTGTTACTCCCTATAAAGAATACAGAAAGTAAATTTATTTTGTTTTGTCGAAGAAATCAAGACAGAAAATACAATCTTCATTTCTTCTTGGACTCCCAAATTCAAGATTACAAATGTGGAACCCTTCTTCATATAGCCTAGCGAGATTGTCGTATCCTTCACCAGGAAGATTCCCTTTTGTAGATCCTTTTTTGACAGTCTTATCTTTAACTGCTTCCGTATGATCCAGGTGATGACGCAAATTGTGGTTTTCAACAGCAAGACGGTGATTCTCCTCAAGCAGATCACTTAATCTTTTCTTTAGATCACCAAGTTGCTCATACAACTCGCCAATTTGCTTCTCCATATCAGAAACCTGGTCAAAAATTTCTCTGTTCCCCACGCCCACTCACCTCATCATTCTGTGGCTTGCGCTAAAATTCCCTCTTCTATCAATTCATCTAATGTATATTCAACAACGCGTTCCTTTTCCGGGATTTCGATTTGGACAAGTCGTTCGAGTATATTCAATCCAACGACTTTTCCTTTTCCAAATGGGGTTTTAATAGCTTCCCCAATATCCGGTAAATCACGCTTTGCTGTTTCATAATCATCGTTTTCATACTTCAGGCAACACATCAATCTGCCACATAATCCTGATATTTTTGCTGGATTTAGTGAAAGGTTTTGATCCTTTGCCATTTTGATGGAAACTGGCTCAAAATCACCTAAAAAAGTGGAGCAACAGAGCATTCTGCCACACGGACCAATACCACCAAGCATTTTTGCCTCATCGCGAACTCCAATTTGGCGCAGTTCAATTCTTGTTTTAAACATGGAAGCCAGATCTTTTACCAGGTTGCGGAAATCGACCCTGCCATCTGCCGTAAAATAGAAAATAATTTTATTACGGTCAAATGTATATTCAACTTCTACCAGGTTCATATCCAACCTATGTTGCAATATTTTATCTGAACATATATGAAAAGCCTTTTCAGCTTGTTCTTGATTCTCGACAACTGACAATTTATCTTTCTCATCAGCTACGCGAATAACCTTTTTCAAGGGAAGGACAACATCTTCTTCATCCACTTGTTTATTCGTAATGACAACTTTTCCGAATTCAATTCCGCGAACTGTCTCCACAATAACATAACTATCGCTGGAGATATTTCCTTTGCCTGGATCAAAATAATATATTTTACCCGCTTTTTTAAAGCGAACACCGATAACCTCTATCATTATTTCACCTCTGTATTTGAAGTGCCAATTGTTCAATCACAAGTGTTGGTTGAACATTTTGCTTCAATTTCCTTTTTGCCTTCAGAACGAGATTCAACGTATTCACTAATTGTTCCTGGGAAAAGGACATTGCAGCCTTCTCAACTAATTCATTATTAAGGGTGAAAAAGGCGTATGCACCTTCATTTCCTATATGGTTATAAAGGATATCTTTAAAAGCCAAAAGCAATAAATCCAATCCCTGCTCCTGTTCTTTCCGATCCTTAAAATGAGGAACCCAGTGATTGTGAATAAAAAGATAGACGTCTTCCGGCTTTATTGTATACATTTCTACTAATTGTACCACTAATTTTCTTGCTTCTGCAAACCACGCATCTTCATTCCATCTAAATGCCTCTGCAAAGTTATTGGTCAACGCACTCATTAACACGGCATCATTTCTTTCCATCCCATTTTCAATTAATTGATTTTGGAAGGTTTCCGTATTTAGCGGCTGCAAATCAATAACCTGACAGCGTGAACGGATGGTAGGAATGATGGACTGACTATTCTCCGTTAGCATAATCGCTGTAGTCTGTTTACTCGGTTCTTCCAAAAATTTAAGTATCCTGTTTGCAGCGTTAACTGTAAGTGTATCTGCATCCTTAATAATATAAACCTTTTGATTCGATTCCACACCTGAATAAATAAACTCTTTTTGCAAATTTTTTACTTGCTCTATTTTAATCGATTGTCCTTCCGGTGCGATCCAATGGACATCTGGGTGATTACCGGATTCAATCCGCTTACAATTATTACATTCATGACACGGTTCCACACTTGATTTACTCGTACAGAATAGCCCTTTTGCAATCAATAATGAAATGGCTTCTTTCCCCGTTCCATGTTCACCTTGAAGCAAATACGCATGAGAAACCCGGCCTTTTTTTATACTGTTTATTATTATTCTGCTTGCGAGTGGCTGCACCTTGGCAACCTCTGACCATGTCTTCATATGTGTACCCGCCTTCAAAGTAAAAAGATTCATTCACACTGTAATGCTTTTTAGCAGTGTGAAAAACTACGTATATATATTAATCAGTAATCCCTTGATTTCTCCAATAAGGCCCAAGATATCTACTGTCTTCTTTTCCTGATTCATCAATTCTTCTGTAAGCTCGACTAACTTTTCATCGACTTGCTTGACAATAGTTAAATGGCGATTTCCATTTAATCCAAAGCTATGTGATTTCTGCATGCCATAGCCATTCTTAACTGTTTCCTGTAAAAATCCCTTTACCATTCGCTTAAATTTAGCGAATTCCCGAAATGATCGGTATCTGGCTAATTTATTTCCTTGTGCAATAATATTCTGTATCAACTGCTGTAATTCCT
The DNA here is from genome assembly GCF_002153375.1 of Oceanobacillus rekensis. Lineage (GTDB taxonomy): Bacteria > Bacillota > Bacilli > Bacillales > Amphibacillaceae > Oceanobacillus > Oceanobacillus rekensis. The sequence continues at coordinate 411,103 of NZ_MTBQ01000004.1, read as the reverse complement.
GCTGTTTTAAACTCTGGGTCTGGGTCTGAACCATCTTATTAAAAATCTGATTGTCACCGTTTGTTTGCCTTGTATATATCGGCTCTGTCTTGGTGTGGAGCTCATTCGTAATTTTCATCGGCTCAGCCCCCCTTTCTAGAAGTTACTCTATGATTATTTCATTAAAACTGGTAAAACGACTCAATCGGCAGAATAAATACCGTCGCTCCTCCAACCTCAACTTTTACCGGTCTTGGGATATAGGAATCAGCATTGCCACCCATTGGTGAAATTGGCGCCACCATTTGTTCGCGGTGGGAACAGTTATCTTTAATGATTTCTAGGGCATTATCTACTTCGTCATCATTACACCCTACCATCAATGTTGTATTTCCTTCTTTTAGAAATCCACCAGTAGTAGCTAGTTTGGTTGTTTGGAAATCCTTTTCTCCCAAAGCATTCACAAGACGATTGGAATCTTTATCCTGCACAACAGCCATAATTAGTTTCATGTACAAAAGCCCCCTTTAGTTTATATGAGAGATAATACAATCGAAAGCGGCTTGCTCTACAGCCTCCATGGATTGGTCTGCATTAATTGTTTGAATACGGTCGGGAAATCTGTCTGTGAGAATCGTATATCCTTCATATACCAATTTATGAAACTTTAGATTTTCAAGATCGAGACGATTTCTCTCTCTATCTTTATTCGCTGCGATACGATCTAAACCCTTCTTTGGCCCGATATCAAAAAACAAAGTTAAGTTTGGCATACAATCCTTGATGGCAAATTGATTAATGGAAAAGACTTCATCCATTCCAAGCCCCCGTGCATGCCCTTGATACGCAAGACTGCTATCAATAAAACGGTCACAAAGAATGATTTTCCCTTGGTTAAGCGCTGGTAACACCTTCTCCGCTAAATGTTGCCTCCGTGCAGCGGCATATAATAAGGCCTCTGTTCGCTCATCCATTTCGGTATGATCTGGATCGAGAATGACCTTGCGAATTTGCTCGGCGATTTCAATTCCACCTGGTTCGCGTGTTGCTAGTACATCATATCCCAGATCTTTTAGTTTTGTGTAAATGGCGTGAAGAATAGATGTTTTACCTGCGCCCTCGCCACCTTCAAATGTAATAAAATAACCACTCATATATGTGTCCCCTTCATGATATCAATAAATCTTGATGCCCTCTTCACGCTGCTGGATTCGTATTCCTTGTTCGCGAAGTTGTTCCATTGTTGCAATATGTGCTGCTGTGATTTTTTCACCTTTAAGAATGAAGGGAATCCCAGGCGGATATGGAATAACCGCCTCAGCTGCTATATGACCGATGCCTTCTTTAAAAGGTACGAGTTTATATGGTAATATGTTCATTGTTTGATAGGATAAAGCCAATTCTTGAATTGGTTCTGAAAAAAGCTTTCCTATCTCTATTGTAGCATGATTTGTATGATTTTTTAATTGTTCCCCAATGCTTTTTATTATTTTCTTAAATGCTTCTACCTGTTCAAATGGGGAAATCCCATGTATGAACAAAATTTGGTTATGTGTTACTAGCTCCGGATAAACGTTCCCCACCTCCAGTAAATTAGCCACTTGACCTGCCGAAAACGCTTGTTTCACGTGAAACGTTATTTTTAATGGGTCATCGGTCGGCAGTACATGACCAAAACTGGAGTCGTGTAAAATCTCCCTTACAGTTGATACACTCTCCATAATTGAATTTATCTCTTCTTTCTTTAATGTCGCTAAAAAGGACCGTGCTATATCCAGCGATGCCATTAGTGGATAAGAAGGGCTACTGGATTGGATCATTTGTAGAAAGTGTGCGACCCTTTCTTTTTTGATTAAAGTTGATCTGATATGTAAAAAGGAAGCCATTGTCATAGCAGGGGCCATTTTATGTGCCGATTGAACGACAACATCAGCACCTAAATCCAATGCAGATGCAGGAAATGGTTTGCCAAGTGAAAAATGTACACCATGCGCTTCATCCACAAGAACAGGAATGTCGTAGCTATGTGCGAGCTCAATCATTTCCTTTATTGGATACGTTTTTCCAAAATAGTCCGGATAAGTTAATACTAATGCTTTTGCATCCGGATGCTTACTTAAAGCCTCTTCTAATACAGATATATCTGGATTCGTGTACCGTTCAACGATGTCATCATAGATAGGAGCAATGAATACAGGTCTACCCCCACTTAATTCTAATGCATTCATAATCGATTTATGACAATTACGCTGCACAATTATCTTATCCCCAGCAGAACATGTTGCCAAAACCATCGCTAAATTCCCCGCAGTACTGCCACCAACAAGAAAGAAAGTATCATCAGCCTTGAAGAAATCAGCTGCTAATTGCTCTGCTTCAGCGATTGCCTCGGTAGGTGCATGAAGATCATCCAAGCCAGGAAGTTCGGTCATATCTAACTTTAAAATATTTTCAAAATAACCTACAGCATCCCCATGAAACAATGTTCCATTTTTATGTCCCGGTACATGAAAGGATAATGGCTGTTCAGCAGTGAATTGCTTTAGTTTTTGAAAAAGAGGCATTCTGTAGTGATCCTGTTTCATAATTTTAGTTCCTTTCTGGATTTTGTACTTTCATACTAAGGCAACAAAAAAAGCCTTTGCAAGCAAAGACTTCCATATTTCTATGGTAGATAGTATAAATATCCACGGACAGCTCTATGAATATAACTTTGGTTGATTGATATTTTTTAATTTCCTTAGGTAATAGTTATACTTTTCTTCCCTTGGTTCGGTATGAATCATATTATACTCACAATCTGTACAAATGAACATCGTGTATAAATGAATTCCAGTTGCCTTTTCTTCCTCACAAATACCGCAGTGCCCTAATGAATTTAACTGTTCCATTTCCCCACCTCCGTTTTTAAATTAGTATCTCCTATTCTACGGAAGTTATACGGGGAAACTTTGAAAATATTAGAAGAGAATGTTCAAAAAGTCCGGTAAAAATGACACATCGAATTTCTCACGAATGCTTGCCTTTCCGTTCCTTGGAAAAGAAAAACACTTTTCCTTGCATGCGAGAACGTTTACTCACGTATTAAAAGCATACGTTGAATAGATTCTGCACCTCCGTCTACAAGCGTATTCGGGGAAGGAAATTCCTCGGTGCAAGCAAGCTATGAAGCAAATTCACTGAAGTAGGATCGCTGCCTCGAACTTCACGGTCCTTTTTATCCTCCTTTTTGAACACATATTAGAGGATAAATAAATGAATTGCAGTTAGTGAAGCCAATCCAAATAACCCGAGAAAACCAGACACTACTGCAGTAAACAGATTAATAGGAATATGCAATCCTAGCATTCCTCCGAAAACATTAAAGAAAAATAAAATTAAAATTCCTATTCCTAGTTTTACTGTAGCCTGTCCAATAAACTTCATCGGTTTTACTGGTGCACCAACAAAAAGCAAAACGATAATTAGACCTACAATAATGGAAATAACGATCGAAGCACTCAACTAGAAACAACCCCCTTCTTATATGGCTCTCTTTATTACATATGAAAGAGGTAGCAGAAAAAGAACCGCATGATTAGGTGTGTCACCTTGCAATTCACCTGAAGGAAAGAAATCTACCAAAGTGATTATTTACGGTTCATCTCCATTTAAATTTAACTTTTTCGTTTTGTAATGATGTTCTACGAGATGTATTACTCATTCACCTTAGAACATCTTCATGGTAGTTGAAGATAAATATAACATCCTCTAGAAGGATAATAATATTACTCCCGAAAAACTTCCTCTCAATACTTGTTTCTCATTCTGATTTGCGCATAAGAAAGATGCCAAAATAGATATTCTATTATTAGCCTGCTTTTCAAACTCCTCGATTGTTACTTCACATATTATTGCATCACCTGTAAAAACCGGTCTCAAAAACTCGAAATTCATCGTACGAGCTAGTACATTGTTATCTCCACCAATTTTTGTTGGTAATGTAGCAGTTAACAATCCTTGAATAACTAATCTCCCCCTGTTCATCGGGATCAGTATGGTGCTTACCTTTATCCCCGGATACTTTTATAAACATTTCAACATCTTCCTTTGTAAATATCCGTTCAAACCTAATTATATCTCCAACTTTTAAATTCAACTTTAACTCCCCCTTCCAATTTAACTAAAGAACTGATAAATCCTATCCATATTCCAACATGTTAATATCTTTTCTCCCGAGTTCATATAACTTCCTAAAATAAAAAAAGACAAGGAAACAAATTTCGTTGTCCTTGCCTTTGGTGTATGTTTATTCAGGTTAAACTGTTAAACTCGCATTGCATTCATTTCCCGATATCTGGCTTCACGTAGCAGAAATAAATATTTTGACCGGGCAAGTTTCTCGTGCTGCATACCACTATGTGTTAGGTCGAAACTTTTTTCCACAATGGATTGGATTTGTTTCCATTCCTGTTCCGTTAGAAAAATTGCATTCATTAAATCGTTGTCCACATCTTTTTTCGTAAGCCTTTTACCCATGTTCCTCACCTAACTCCTATTAGAGGATAATTTTAAAAACTATACATCTCTTCTACCCTCTAATGCTTTCGATAATGTTACCTCATCTGCATATTCCAAATCTCCACCAACAGGCAGACCATGGGCAATTCTTGTCGTACGTATTCCTGATGGTTTCACAAGGCGTGAAATATACATTGCTGTTGCTTCACCCTCGATATTTGGATTGGTAGCAAGAATTATTTCCTTCACTTCTTCATCTTTCAGTCGATTGAGCAAATCAGGAACATTGATATCTTCCGGACCAATGCCATCCATCGGAGAGATTGCCCCATGAAGAACATGGTACTTCCCGTGAAATTCCTTCATTTTTTCCATTGCGATGACATCTTTTGGATCTTGGACAACACAAATAACGGAATTATCACGAGAAGTGTCCTGACAAATTGCACATGGGTCTTGATCTGTAATATGACCGCAAATCGGACAATGTGAAAGTTCCCTTTTAGCATTTACCAATGCATTTGCAAAGTTAAGTACATCGTCATCTTTCATATTCAAAACAAAAAATGCCAAGCGGACAGCGGTTTTCGGTCCAATCCCAGGCAATTTGGTAAAACTGTCAATCAACTTCGATATTGGTTCTGGATAATACATCAAGATTGCCTCCTACTACTATACATAGCTACCCGGTAAAAACCGGGTAGCTACATATGCGTGGACCCGAGAAGCTAACAACTTCTTTTCCACTTTTATTCCATAGATTAGAACATGCCAGGCATATTTAACCCTTTCGTAAACTGTCCCATCGTTGAGTTTGTCTTATCGTCAATTTGCTTCAATACATCATTTGTTGCTGCAAGAATCAAATCTTGAAGCATTTCAATATCATCTGGGTCTACTACTTCTTCTTTGATTTGCACATCTATAATTTCCTTTTTCCCATTAGCGATAACAGTAACCATTCCGCCACCTGCAGATGCTTCGAATGACTCTTCATGTAACTCATCCTGTGCCTGCATCATTTTCTTTTGCATTTTTTGCATTTGCTTCATCATATTGTTCATATTTCCCTTCATGGAAAATACCTCCTTATATTATTGCTTTAATTTTCCGGGCAAGCCCGCTTTAACTTTCCTTCATCATTCATGGATTTCTATTAGTTCTTCGCCAAAGAGTTTTTTGGCTTCTTCTACGATAGGGTCTGCTTGATCTTGGTCGATTTTTGGCTTGTCTTGTTTGTTTATATATTCCGTACGTAACTCTGTCCAATCTTTATCTGGAATTGGAATAATGGTCAATTGATTATCCATTACACTGGCAAGTACGGATTCAACTGTTTCCCTGTTGTCTAAAAACAAGGAACAGTGGATTTCATATTTAAATGCAACAACTAGTGTATCTGTGGACGCTGCTGCAGGCTTACTATCTTGTATTGTAGCATGTGCAGGTGCATTTATTGTCTTTAACTTACTTAGAAAATTAGCCCACTGTGATTGCACTTGCTTAAGTGCAGGTTTTTCAGCTTGGCTGAGCACATCACGGATGCGTTCAAACGGTATTTTATATCCATTTTTAGATGATCTTGCCGGCTGCCTTCTTTTCTCCTTGGCAGCTTGCGGTTGTGCCGGTGCAACCGGGTTTTCTTTTAGGTTAGATATTTCTTTTTCCAGTTGAGCCATTTTATTACTGAGTCTTGAAACTAATTCCGCATCCACTGAAGTTGCGGTCGGTTGTTGTTCTTCCGTATGATAGCGATTGGTAATTGTTAATACGGTAATTTCAATAAAAACCTTTGGGCTGTTAGTCCATTTAATTTCCTGCTGGCATTGGTTCAGTTGCATGATCGCATCTTGAATCCACTCGGTTGTTACAGATTCTGCTAGAGCAAGGAAACTCTCATCGACTCTCGCACGTTCAAGTAGTCCTTCCAAAGTTGGCGCACTCTTAAACAAGAGTAAATCACGCATGAAATAAATGAGATCATACACAAATCTACCAGGGTCTTTTCCACGTTGAATCAAATCATCTAATAACTTTAAGGCATCTTCTACATTTTTTTCATGCATTGCTTTAACGATTTCAGTCAGGATTCCTTGTGAAACCCCGCCAGTTACGGCCAGTACGTCTTCAAGTCCGACCTGGTCCTCACTATAGGAAATTGCCTGGTCAAGAATGCTTAATGCATCCCGCATTCCACCTTCAGCAGCTAATGCAACTGTATCCATTGCTTCTTCTGATACTGTTATACTTTCAGCTTCCATAATAGCTCGCATTCGATCTACAATTGCCTTGTTGGAAATTGGTTTAAAATCAAAACGCTGACACCTGGAAATAATCGTTAATGGGATTTTATGTGGTTCCGTCGTTGCTAGAATGAAGACAACATGTTTTGGTGGCTCCTCCAATGTTTTCAATAAAGCATTAAATGCGTTAATGGAAATCATATGTACCTCATCAATAATATAGACCTTATACGGTACAGAGCTTGAAGCATATTTTACTTTATCACGAATTTCTCGGATATCATCAACACTTGTATTGGAAGCGGCATCGATTTCAATTACATCTGAAATAGACCCATCCTGAATGCCACGGCATGCGGAACATTCATTACATGGTTCTTTTACCGGTGCATGCTCACAGTTAATGGTTTTAGCAAAAATCTTTGCAGCACTTGTTTTCCCTGTCCCTCTTGGTCCAGAAAATAAATAAGCATGCGAAAATTTTCCCTGCTCAATTGCATTCTGCAGTGTTCTAGTAATATGTGTTTGACCAACAACATCCTCAAATGTTCTCGGACGCCAAACGCGGTATAATGCCTGATAGCTCATGATTCAGATTCTCCTCTATGATCTATTTCTAATTATACCCGATTTTAGGGGTGAATGTGAACCTTGGAAGGTTAATTATATTTTTTAAAAAACAATGCCACTTTCAAGGTTTTCATTTCGATTGTAGTTGTAGAAGGTTATTCTTAAGGGTTGGTCTCCTATTTACACATAGGAACATAACAATTCTATTTTTGTCATCATTGAAGGTTTGGTCTTGTAGTTTATTTCATCACCATAACGCGTTATAACGGTTAAAGATAAGAAAACCTTATCAAGTGAATGATAAGGTTTTGATTACTATGTAGCCGTGCACCCACTGTCGATGCGACGTCCCTATGCGTTACTTAAGTTCATGGCTCGGCCTAGGCTTCCCTACGGCACACAGAAAATTCCACTTACTGCTGCTTCCTTCCGGACCTGACAGGGTTCATGGGTTCCTGTTGCGCAGGACCCGGGTGTCAACACCACTCCCTTAAGGCAGACCATAAAAACGCCGCACCTTGAGTGGGAATTCAACCTCGCTATAGCGGATTGCGAGTACAGGGCACCGCTACCTCCCCGCCTAGCACGGTATTTATTATTATAACGACATTCATAGGAAAATGCAATGGAAAATAACGGTTATTCTATTTCTTCCTTTTTCTTAATTCTCGGAAAAATTCTTTTAGTAGAGATGCACATTCATCTTTTAATATATCTTTTGTTACTTCTACTTGATGATTAAAGCGTGGTTCTTCAAGTAAGTTCATCAGTGTCCCTGCACAACCAGCCTTTGGATCTGGTGCACCATATACAACTCGCTTTATACGAGATTGAACAATAGCACCTGCACACATTGGGCATGGTTCAAGTGTCACATACAGTGTACAATCCTCCAGGCGCCAACTTCCTATTTTTGCATTGGCTTCCTGGATGGCAAACAGTTCTGCATGCGTTAATGTCGTTTGCAATGATTCACGCAGATTGAAGCCTCTAGCAATTATTTCATCTCCATGAACAATAACTGCGCCAATTGGCACTTCGTCAAGAATCCAGGCCCTTTTCGCCTCTTCTATCGCTGCTTGCATAAATTTTTCATCATTCACTCAAATCACAACACTTTTCTATAGTTTGAATTACCATTAAAAAGGTAATAAATATGCTAATGGAATTTATTTTTAAAAAAGGCATTTTAATTAATATTTTCTAAATTATAATCCTCTTAACCCGAGATAAAATACATCAGCATGAAGTGGCTCACCAGTCGCCTTAGGAAGCGCAAATTTTATTTCCCAGAGCGGTTGATGAAGAGGCTTATCTTACATCGCAGTTTATAGACTTTACGGCCATAGCATCAAATATTTTAGGTGGATGAGCAGTACCGATCCACTTTTTTTACAGTAAGATGAGAACCACAATCCCAATCTTTTAGAAAACAGCTTTTAGTAAAGGAGAATAGTAATGAATCAATCACTCTCAAATACAGCCGTTATATTTGTAGATATTATAAACGATTTTGATTTTGATGGCGGAAATGACCTATACCAGAATACGAAAGCCATCTTACCCAATCTCATCAAACTGAAAAACTATGCGAAGGAAAATGAACTTCCTATCATTTATGTTAATGATCATTATGGTTTATGGCAAGCTGACTTTCAGAAAATCATCGACAAGTGTAAAAACGAAAGAAGTAATGACATTATTGAAGCACTTGCACCTGATAATGATGATGACTACTTCCTAATTAAACCACAGCATTCTGCCTTTTTCCAGACACCTCTTCATTCATTGCTTATAGAATTGGGCAGAACTAATCTAATTATGGCAGGAATTGCAGGAGATATATGTATTCTTTTTTCTGCACAAGATGCCTATATGTACCAATTTAATCTTCATATTCCGGAAAATTGCATGGCATCTGAGCTAAAGGAAAATAATGATTATGCTCTACATTTGCTGCATTCAGTCATGGATGCAGATATTACACCAGTTTGAATCATATCTTACACTTCCTCCACATAAATTTGGTAAAAGAAACGAATAGAGGAGGAAGATTCTTTGCAAATTCATATTGTAAATCCGGCTGATACATTGTTTTCCATTGCAAATACATACAATACGAGTATTACCGCTATTGTTGATGCAAATGAACTAGAAGCTCCAGATTCCCTTGTCATCGGGCAAGCTCTAGTAATACCCATACTTGGCCAATTTTATTTTGTCCAACCAGGTGACAGTTTATATACGATCGCAAACCAATTTGGAATTTCGTATCAGGAATTAGCCCAAATTAATAATATCCCCATAGAATCAATACTCTCTGTGGGACAACGTCTTTATATTCCATCTTTACAAAAAAGTCCGATCACTTCCTATGCATATATAGAACCTTTTGGTGAGACCGTTTCAGAAACACTTGAAAATGCCGCCGCAAAAAATTCCCCCTATTTAACCTACCTTGCATTATTCAGCTACCAGGTCAATAGGGATGGGACATTAAATGAACCGCCAATGGGGAATCTTAGACAAATTGCAGATCGCAATAATACAGCACTTACCATGGTCGTAACCAATTTAGAAGAAGGTGGGTTCAGTGATGAGCTCGCACATATCATCCTTACTGTAAGGGCAGTTCAGAATACGTTATTGGATAACATCGTCAATACAGCTATTGCTGGAGATTTCAGAGATGTACATTTTGATTTTGAATTTCTCCTTTCAGAGGACAGAGAAGCGTATAATACTTTTCTTCGGAGAGTAAAAGAAAGATTATCACAGGAAAATATATTATTATCCACCGCTTTGGCTCCCAAGACAAGCGCAACACAGGCAGGACAATGGTATGAAGCACATGATTATGCTGCACACGGGGAAATTGTCGATTTTGTCGTATTAATGACTTATGAGTGGGGCTACAGTTACGGGCCCGCAATGGCTGTCTCACCTATTAATGAAGTAAGAAGGGTAATCGAATACGCTGTATCTGTCATCCCAACAAATAAAATATTAATGGGGCAAAATTTATACGGATATGATTGGACACTTCCCTTTGTTGAAGGTGGGCCCGCAGCACGTGCAGTAAGTCCACAGCAAGCAATTGAGATTGCATGGGAGAACAATGCCGAAATCAAGTATGACACAACGGCACAGGCACCATTCTTCATCTATACGGACGATGAAGGGTTACAGCATGAAGTATGGTTTGAAGATGCTAGATCAATTCAAGCTAAATTTGATTTGATTCGGGAATTTAACTTACTGGGAATCGCTTATTGGAAGCTCGGTCTAGCCTTTCCACAAAACTGGCTATTACTGAATGATCAATTTACAATTACAAAAATTGAGTAAATACACAAATACTAAGCAAAGCAAAAGGGACTCTCCAAGGAGTCCCTTTTCCTATTATTTATTTTAACAGATTTAATGATTCACGATTGAATGCTGGAATGTCATCTGGCTGTCGGCTTGTGACTAGCTGGTTCTGACAAACAACAACTTCCTTATCTACAACTTTTGCACCTGCATATTCCATATCCACCTGAATGGATTTATAACCTGTTGCATCACGGCCTTCCAATGCTTTTGCCGTAACTAACAGCTGTGGTCCATGGCAAATTGCGAATACTGGCTTTTTCTCATCCATGAAGTGTTTGGCAAATCGCACGAATCGATCATCTGCCCGCAGTTGATCCGGGGAAAATCCGCCCGGAATAAATAATGCATCGAAATCACTTGGATTAACATCATCGATTCCATAGTCAATAGTTACCGTTGCTTCTTTATTCTTGCCTGTAACCTCTTTACCCTTTTCCTTTTCGATGGTAACGATGTCATGGCCTGCTTCTTTGAATGCCTCTGCCGGACTCGTATATTCAACATCCTCAAACATATCCGTAATGACTGTTGCTATTTTCTTACCCATTTAAAATCCGCTCCTTTTCTGAGTTGATTCATAATGGGTCTTCCCATTTGGGACAAAACAAAACATTATTTATTCATGCCCATTAGCTCTCTTAATTCTTCTTCATTTTTAATTAAATCCTTGATTGTATATTCTTCCAACACCTTAAAAAAGGCATGTAACGCCTTATTTAAAGTATGTTTTAATGTACAAGCAGGTGATATTACACAATGATTGGTACCTTGATCAAAGCACTCCAATAAGGTGAAATCACTTTCCAAGCTTCGGACAAGCAAGCCAACATTAATTTCATCTGCTGGTTTAGCAAGACGGAGACCACCGTTTCTCCCTCTAATCGTTTCCACTAGCCCCATTTTATTTAACTCAAAAACGATTTTCCCCAGATGGTGCTGGGATATATGAAAGACTTCAGATATTTCTTTAATACTAGCAAGTTCATTATTCGGTTTGGTTCCCGTATATATTAAAACGCGCAGTGCGTAATCGGTATATTTTTTTAATTGCACATAATCACCTCAGAGGATAACTTCTTCACAATATTGTAACACAAAAGTTAGTTTTCGCTATTGATACAGTTCAAATAGATACTATATAATTAAACATGTATACAAAATACATCTTTAAATAATAATAGGGAGTGCTTGATATGGCAACGGAAACTACTATCGGTTTAAATCAGGATACAATTGAAATTATCAAAGCTACTGTACCAGTATTAGAAGAACATGGAACTGCAATAACAACTCGATTCTATCAACTTATGTTTAAAGATCACCCAGAATTGAAAAATATCTTCAACCAAACCAATCAACGAAAAGGCGACCAGCCAAAAGCACTGGCAAATACCGTGTATGCAGCTGCAGTGCATATTGAGAATTTGGAAGCGATTTTACCAGCAGTAAAGCAAATCTCACAAAAGCATAGAAGTTTGAATATCAAACCAGAACATTATCCAATCGTCGGAAAATATCTATTAATGGGGATAAAGGACGTTTTAGGTGATGCAGCAACAGATGATATTATTGACGCATGGGCAAAAGCATATGGAGTGATTGCTGATGTCTTCATTTCCCTCGAAAAAGAAATGTATGATGAAGTGAAAAATACTACTGGTGACTGGGTTGATTTCCGTGACTTTACGGTTGTTAAGAAAGAAGTGGAAAGTGATGTCATTACTTCATTCTATTTACAATCCGCAGATGGGAAAGCCTTTCCTTCCTACCAGCCTGGACAGTATATTACGGTGAAAGCTGAAATTCCTGGTGAATCGTATAATCACTTACGTCAATACAGCCTATCCTGTGCTCCTGGAGAAGAATATTATCGCCTCAGTGTTAAACGTGAAGATGCTACCTCAGAAAATCCAAAAGGAGTTGTATCCAGCTTCTTGCACCATCATATAGAGGAAGGTAGTGTTATACCAATCAGCGCACCATCTGGTGACTTCTATCTCGATCAAAGTGACACAAGACCGTTAATATTAATTAGTGGTGGTGTCGGGTTAACACCGATGATGAGTATGCTTGAAACAGTGACACAGAATCAACCAGAACGAGAGATTATTTATATCCATGCAGCAAGATCAGGGAAATTCCATGCCATGAAAGACCGTGTGGATGAAATTGCTTCTGCTGCAAAAAATGTTACAAGCTTAACCGTATATGATAGTCCTACTGAAGGAGAAACGTATGATAAAAAGGGTTATATTGATCAGGAGTGGCTATCAACTGTTCTTCCAACGAGTGACGCAGCATTTTATTTCTGTGGACCAAAAGGGTTCATGCGTGCAGCATACAAGCATTTGAAAGCATTAAATGTCGCAGATTCTGACATACACTTTGAAATCTTTGGACCTCCTGAAGATATTACACAATAAGATAGAAAAAGGAGCCGATCTCTATGATGGACTCCTTTTAATTCTCTTATTTGCCATTTCTGATATTGTTTGCCTCTGAAATAACTCCTTTAATTAACGCGTTAACCGTTTGTCTTTTAGCTAATCTTGGACTTTGCCCCGACCAAAGCGACATATAATCTCGATTATTTTGCGAAGAAGAGGCTTTTCTAATTCCCTTTGTTAATATGTTTTGTACGGGAAAATCTGGGAGAGATGCTTCATTTTGCAGCATCTCTGAAATGAATTTATTTTTGACTCCTCTTGCGTATTTTCCTGAGAATGAACGTGTTAAAACAGTTTGATCTTCGTGAGCATTGAGAATTTCCTCTTTATGTAGCTCATTAGCACCACTCTCCACACAAGTTAAAAAGGCTGTTCCCATCTGAACCCCCTTCGCACCTAAGCATATAGAGGCCGTTAATCCTCTTCCATCCATTATTCCTCCAGCGGAAACAACAGGAATACTTACATTGTCGGCAACTTGTGGAATCAGTGACATTAAACCAACCAAACTCTCTTGATACCCTTGGGTAAAATTGCCTCGATGTCCACCAGCCTCACTGCCTTGCACAACAATAATATCCATTCCTGCCTTTTCATTTTCCAATGCCTCTCTAACCGTAGTAGCCGTTCCCATTAGAATAATATGATGTTGTTTTAACTCATGAATCACTTCTCTTGGAGGAATACCAAATGTAAAGGAGCAAATCGGAACTTTTTCTTCAATTACCGTCTTAATTTGCTCATTAAATTCCTCTAATAGATGATTAAATGTCGGAATTTCCAAGCTATCAATTGGGTGCAAATTCAATTGCTCACGAATTGGCCGTAATATCTGATTAACGGATTTGACTTCTTGGTCAGTAACATCGAATTCATTTGGTACAAATAGGTTGATACCAAATGAATTTGATGTTAACTGTTTTATTTCTCTAATTTGTGTACGTATTTGAATTGGAGTCATATATCCTGCTCCAATCATTCCCAGACCTCCATAATTTGAGACTTCGGAAACTAGCTCTGTTGTAGTAATCCCACCTGCCATAGGCGCCTGTATAATCGGATACTTTATCTTTAAGAGTTCTGTAATTTCATTATTCAGCATAAATTACACCTCAGTTAATTAATAAATTAGTGTCTATTTTTTCTCCCATTGCCATATCCCTCTAATCTTCCCTTATCTAATACCTACGAAAATCATAATCAAACATACCGATTTTTTCCAAACTACGATAAATCTGCGCGGGCTTAATATATCTCTTTAAAGTTTGATGCAATGTTCTGCTAGTAAGGTCTTTCTTTCCACCACTTCCAAAATAAAAGGCCTGCCAAACATATTTAGAGCAATAATTTTTTTCGACATCTTGAAGGTCTCTTGTATAAGAATATGTGCTTGCGCTATCGATATTATCCTTGGCCCATTTTGCTGCATTTCTTGCCTCATCTGAATTATTTCCTCGTAAAATGGTTAATTTTTCGCCAATCTTATGCCTGCTTAAATAAGTTGGTATTCGATCTGCATGTCCCTTACTCCCCAATTTATTTACGTGGTATATTCGATAATCCTCACCAACAATCCCGGAGTGTCCAACGACTAATGAAGACAATGCAGTCTTGTGAGAATAGAGGACATCACCTGGAATCATTCGAATGGATGTACCCGGATAATAATGTGTACGATTGTTTAATTCTCTCATACTGGAATTCTCCTCTTCCTATTAATGCTACTAAGTATAAATAGAAAACTTAGTTGTCGCCAAGCTTTAAGTGACGACCTTAGTTCCACTTCTTAACTGCCAAAGAAAAAAACTTTGGCCCTGCCGCATGAGGGCAAAAACCAAAGTTCTATTGATTACTCTTCTAATGTTGAAGTATCCCCTGTTGGAAGTCCAAGTTCCCATGACTTCAAGAGACGGCGCATGATTTTACCGCTTCTCGTCTTCGGAATACTATCTTTTACTTCTATTTCACGTGGTGCTGCATGCGCACTGAGACCTGTTTTGACAAACTTGCGAATATCTTCTAGAAGCTCTTCTGTATTGTCATAGCCATCATTTAGTGTAATAAATGCCTTAATTATCTCTCCACGCTCTGGATCTGGTTTACCAATAACACCCGCTTCAGCAACTGCTGGATGTTCAATCAACTTACTCTCCACTTCAAATGGTCCTACACGTTCACCGGAAGTGTTAATCACATCATCCAACCGTCCCTGGAACCAGAAATAGCCATCCTCATCGCGATATGCACTGTCACCAGATACATACCAGCCATTGATAAAGTAACTATCATATTTACCCGGGTTATTCCATACTTGGCGCATCATTGCGGGCCATCCTTCTTTTATTGCCAGATTCCCCATTTGATTCGCTGGAATTTCATTTCCCTCATTATCCACGATGGATGCTTCCACACCTGGAATTGGTTTTCCCATTGATCCCGGACGAATTTCTAATGATGGAAGATTAACGATAAGCTGTGCGCCAGTTTCCGTCATCCACCATGTGTCGTGAATTCTTAAGTCAAATGCCTTTAATCCCCATGTAATAACCTCAGGGTTAAGTGGCTCACCAACACTTAAAAGATGTCTTAGTGAGGATAAATCATACTTCTTCACTGCATTATCTCCATGACTTACAAGCATCCTTAATGCAGTTGGAGCAGTATACCATACGGAAACCTTATTATTTTCCAATGTTTTATACCAATCATCTGGTGTAAACCTGCCACCACGGATGACATTCGTAACACCATGCAACCACGGAGCAAAAATACCATAACTTGTACCGGTCACCCAACCTGGATCGGCCGTACACCAATAGACGTCATCTTCCTTTAAATCCAATACCCATTCACCTGTTGCATAGTGCTGAATCATTGCATTATGCACATGCAAGATACCTTTTGGCTTTCCAGTGGAACCAGAGGTATAATGCAGGAGCATCCCATCTTCCAAATCTACCCATTCAATGGAAAAATCTGTCGATGCTGCTTTCATTTCTTTATCATAATCAATAAATTTCTCTGCATCCTTATCATTGTTCCCAACGAGAATAATCTTCTCCAGATTTGGCAATTCATCCTGTGGTATGCGATACAGTAAATCAGGTGTTGTAATCAGGAATTTGGCTTCACTATCCAACAGACGGTCCCTGACTGCCTGCTCCATAAATGCCTCAAATAACGGACCTGCTATGGCACCAGTTTTTAAAATACCAAAAAATGCCGCATAGAATTCTGGGCTTCTAGGCATAAAAAGAAATACACGGTCACCCTTATTTACTTCATACTTCTTAAGTATATTAGCAAACTTATTGCTCTCTATGCTTAATTGACCAAATGTGACGACTTCTTCTCGTTCAGGAGAAGAATACAGTAACGCAGCTTTATCCTTCTTTGCTGGATCAGCTGCATGCCGATCAACCGCCTCATAAGCCATATTTACCTTACCCGTTTTATTCCAGGTAAAGTTCTCCTTCACATCTTCCCATGAAAATTTCTCACGCATCTTTTCATAGTTTTGTAAATTATAATTGCCTTTACGAGCAGGTACTACTTGCATATCCATTTCATCACCTCACACCAAATTTGTAAACGATTACATTCTAATTACATGAAATTATTGAAACATTCGGTAACTACTTTTTATTTTAGAACATTCTGTGACATTTTGAAAGTATTTCGATCGATAATTATTTTTTGTTTTTTTAAATGGGGTAGATTGGCCGATTAGAATAGCTGTAAATTAGATGCGCTGTGACTACGATTCCAAAAAGAAAAACCATCCACTAGAGTATGAATGGTTTTCTCATTTATAATTGTTTTGCTTTTAATTCCTTACGTTTTTCCTGCTCAGAAATGATAAAGGCACATGTTGCATCTCCGGTTATATTTAAGGAAGTACGTAGCATGTCTAATAAACGATCAATACCAACAATCAGTGCGATCCCCTCTACAGGTAGTCCCACTTGTGCAAGTACCATTGCAAGCATAATTAAGCCAACCGATGGTACACCTGCCGTGCCAATACTTGCAAGCGTTGCTGTTAGTACGACCATTAGCATGTCCGTGAATTCTAATGGAATGGCATATACTTGGGATATGAATACTGTTGCAACAGCTTGCATAATGGCTGTCCCATCCATATTAATAGTTGCCCCAAGTGGCTGAACAAAGCTGCTGATTTCTTTCTTGACACCAAGGTTTTCTTGAGCGGTTTTCATGGAAAATGGTAATGTCGCATTAGAACTGGATGTACTAAAACCAACTGACATCGCAGGGAAAAAACCTTTATAAAACTTAAATGGGTTTGCCCTTCCAATCCACCAAATCGCTAAACTATAAATAACCAATCCGTGCACAATTAATCCAAGCACAACAGTAACCATGTACATCGCCATGGAACCTACTGCATCTAAACCTGCATCCCCAATAGCAGATGCAACAAGCGCGAATGCTCCATATGGTGCTGCTTTCATAACAAAGTTTACAATCCAATTAAATATTTCATTTGCTTGTTCGAAGAGCCGATAAATTCCTGCTGTTTTTTCTCCAAGTAAAGCCAAGGCAATCCCAATAAATATTGCAAATGCGATGATTTGAAGCATTTCTCCATCTGCCATGGACGCTATTGGATTTTCAGGAATAATATTCACAATTGTTTCCATAATTGGTGGTGCTTCACCTGGTTCAAATTCTTCCGTTGTTTCAAATACGCCTTCTTTTCCAGGCTCTAATAAATACCCGAGTCCTAGTCCGATTACAAGCGCACATGAAGTTGTAACAAGGAAAAATCCAACAGTATAGATACCAATTTTACCAAGTTTCGCTGGTTCTCCTAAACCGGCCGTACCTAGAGTAATCGATACGAATACAAGTGGAACAACAAGCATCATAATTAAGTTAAGAAATATTTGCCCAACTGGGTCTAATATATATGTA
This sequence comes from Oceanobacillus rekensis, assembly GCF_002153375.1. Taxonomy (GTDB): domain Bacteria; phylum Bacillota; class Bacilli; order Bacillales; family Amphibacillaceae; genus Oceanobacillus; species Oceanobacillus rekensis. The sequence continues at coordinate 393,051 of NZ_MTBQ01000004.1, read as the reverse complement.
TTAATCGTTGTAAATAGTTCTTGGGGAACAAAGGTGAAACCTATTCCAAAAATGACCCCCAATACAAGCGCAATTAAAATCTTTTTTGTTAGACTCATATAGTTTGTCCTCTCTGATGTCAATATTTGAATATGGTAAATCAAAGTGAATTTGTTGGAAGGAGATTAGTAATATATTGTGGTGACCCCGGCAGGATTCGAACCTGCGACACATGGTTTAGGAAACCAATGCTCTATCCCCTGAGCTACGGAGCCATATTTTTAGAGAGTACAAAGTTTATTATACTAAATTACTATTGATTTGGAAAGGAATTTCTTCTGTTCATATAGTAGATGGGACCATTCTGTGATAAAATAAAAGACATCTGTCCATTGACAGTGATTGGAGGAATAGCGATGAAAGAAGTACCCTTCATTGCAATTGAAGGTCCAATTGGCATTGGCAAAACATCCCTCGCAAAGAAGCTGTCCAGTCATTTTGATTTTCACTTATTAAAAGAAATCGTTGAGGAAAATCCATTTCTCGGAAAGTTTTATGATGATATTAATGAATGGAGTTTCCAAACTGAAATGTTTTTTCTGTGTAACAGATACAAACAATTGGAAGATATTGAGAAGGTATACCTGAAATCAAATAAAGCAGTAATTGCTGATTACCATATATCAAAGAATATGATTTTCGCAAAACGAACATTGCAGGCAGATAAGTTCGAAAAATACGAGCAAATATATCAAATACTTACAAAGGATATGCCTCTTCCTAACATGTTGATTTATTTAAATGCAAGTTTAGATACTATTTTGGAGCGAATTCGCATGCGTGGCAGGGACATTGAGCAGAACATTAAGTCTTCCTATCTGGAACAGCTTGCAAGCGATTATGAGGACTTTATGAATGCATTTGAAATTTTACACCCAGAAATACCTGTCATCCGGATTAATGGTGATACAACAGATTTTGTGAATTACCAGGATGATCTTGATCAAATTATTAAAACGGTAAATACCCATTTAACCAATATCACACTTAAATGATACAGCAGGAGGAGCACTACACATGAATCTAAGAGAAAAGTATCATATCCCAAACGACAGTGTAATAACAATCGCTGGTACTGTCGGGGTTGGGAAATCAACAATGACAAAGGCATTAGCAAATGCTTTAAACTTTAAAACATCATTTGAGAAAGTAGATAAAAATCCATATCTTGAAAACTTTTATGAAGACTTTGAACGTTGGAGCTTCCATCTTCAAGTCTATTTTCTTGCTGAACGCTTCAAGGAACAAAAGAAAATTTTCGAATATGGTGGAGGTTTTATTCAAGACAGGTCTATTTATGAAGATACAGGAATATTTGCAAAAATGCATTATGATAATGGGACAATGTCACCCACAGATTATGAAACCTATACAAGTTTATTTGATGCAATGGTTATGACACCATATTTCCCACATCCGGACCTGCTCATTTATCTGGAAGGGTCTTTTGACGAAATCATCAACAGAATCCAACAACGTGGTCGTGATATGGAAAAAAGTACTCCTATAACTTATTGGGAAGAAATGTATAAGCGTTATACAAACTGGATTGATAACTTCAATGCATGTCCAATATTACGGGTTAATATTTCTGACTATGATTTAATCAAAGAGGAAAACTCCATCCCGTTAATTTTGGAAAAAGTCGGCCACTCTTTACAACATTCCAGACGTTATACAAGGAAACAACTGACAAAATAATTTAAAACAGCATAACGGTAAAAGGAAAATGATGTTCTATTAAATAAACTGGAACATCATTTTCCTTTATTCACTTTTTTAACCTTCGTACGAAGCGGGAATAACAGGAAATGAATTAGGATGAGCACGAGAGAAATCCCGATAAGCCAGCCTGAGGGCAGATTGAGAAAAGCACCAATAATAATTATAGCGGGTGCAACTAATAAAGTTAACAGACTGTTCTTACCAGTCGATTCATAGTAGTTCTCCTTACCACAATAAGCACAGCTCATTTTTGGCCGAAATAAGTTTTTTAATGTGGAAAAGTAGCTCCACTGTTTATGACAGTACGCACAAGTTGGTGTTCCCATCTCAAAATCCCCTTCATTTACTTTTTCCAATTTCAATAGAGCGCTCACGTGCCCGATTGATACAAGATGTAACAATTCGCTGAAAATCATGGCTGGCCAACTCTATAAGTCCTGCCTCGGTTGTTCCTCCAGTACTTGTAATATTTTCCCTAAGCACTGCGGGTGTTTCCCCTGATTGCTGCAACATCTTTCCAGCACCGATGACCGTTTGCGCGATCAATACTGATGCCGTTTCTGCATCCAATCCCATTTCTATTGCCGCTTCCTCCATCGCCTCAACCATATAATAAATAAAAGCAGGTCCACTACCCGAAATCGCTGTAACGGTATGCATATCGCCTTCAGGGACAATTTTTGTCAGTCCAACGGTTTGAAACAATTGATTTGTTTCTTTTATATGCTCATCGGTCACGTACTTCCCAGGAGTTAGTGCTGTTGCAGAATGGCCAATCATAGCTGAAGTATTCGGCATCACACGCATAACTGGAATGTCTATTCCTACCGCTCGCTCAATTTCATCGGTAGATAAACCTGCAATTACGGAAATAATTAATTGATTATTGGTTAAATAGGGTCTTATGGATTCGATTGAAGGGATTGCATCCTTTGGTTTCATAGCTAATACAATGAGATCTGCCACTTTAGCAAGCTCTTCTTTATTCGTTCTGCATTGAACTTGATAACCTGCCTCCAAGTATTTCAGGCGGTCCAAATTACTTTTGTTAGTAACATAAATTTTTTCTTTTGAAATTAGTCCTGATTTGATAATTCCTGAAATCAACGCCTCAGCAAGAGAACCGGCTCCTAGAAAAGCTATTTTTTTATTCATATACTTCCTCCTAAACATAAAAAAACCAATGTCTCATCCTTTTAAAAGGACGGAATTAGTTTCCGCGGTGCCCCTATTTTGGCAAATGAGAATTATAATAATACTTTCTTAATTACATAAGTTAACGAAGACATTTGCCAAGTTACATCTATGCAGATAGAGGGGATGTTTTATACCTTTTTATCAATTAAGCATTGTTTACTAGCCTATCACGGTCATCTATGTATTCATTTGATTGACTGTACTATAAGCGTTTAGCTAATGTTTGTCAAGAAAGTATATAAGTGCAAAATCATTTGTTATACTAAATTATATCCTGCATGATGGAAGGGAAATAGAATAATGGAATCAAAAGAAATTCAGGCATTGAAGCAAGTCCGCAATGAACTAACCCGTTTTATGGCAACCAATAAGTTTGGGTTGGACGAGATGAATACAAAGCTAAATATTTTAAAAGAAGAATTTCAATATATTCATGAATATAATCCAATCGAGCATTTGAAGTCACGCATTAAATCTCCCGAAAGCATTCTTAAAAAAATGGCAAGAAAAAACTTGGATATCTCCATAGATTCCATTAGGCAAAATATTAAAGATATAGTTGGAATACGCGTTGTCTGTTCATTCATTTCCGATATTTATAAAATAAGCGATATGATACAAAAGCAAAAGGACATTAAAGTTATCGAAGTAAAGGACTACATAGCAAATCCAAAACCAAATGGTTATAAAAGTCTGCATCTTATTTTGTCTATTCCGGTATTTTTGTCCGATCGGGAAGATGAAGTATTTGTAGAGATTCAAATACGAACTATAGCAATGGATTTCTGGGCAAGCCTCGAGCATAAAATTTACTATAAATACAACGGGAAAATACCTGATAGTCTAACAATGGAAATAACGGAAGCAGCAACAGTAGCCAATAAATTGGATCTTAAAATGGAGAAATTAAATAAAGAAGTAAATCATATAAAAATAGAAAGTAGTATAGAAGATGAAGACTTTTTTTACTTGCAGGTTAATGAGGATAAAATCCATCTACCTAACAGCTTTTTGAAATCCTTTTTACATGAGAAGTGGGAGAGTGGGAGAAATAAATAACAAAAAAACCGCTTTAGCTCAGCGGTTTTTATTTATCTTCAATTGTTATATTTTAAGTTAAAAATGGAGGAGGTAGAGGGATTCGAACCCCCGCGCGGTTTGACCCGCCTGTTGGTTTTCAAGACCAATCCCTTCAGCCGGACTTGGGTATACCTCCGTTATAACGACAAGAGTAAATATAACATGACCCATTGTCGATTGTCAATTATTTTCCGACCTTTTTCGTCATTTTTTTATCTGGTAAAGAGTTGTAAAAGAGGAGATAAGATTGCCTCCTCTTTTACAATTTATTTTATAACTTCTTTCCCACCCATATAGCCACGAAGCACTTCAGGCACAATAACCGTACCATCTGCTTGCTGATAGTTTTCAAGGATGGCTGCAACGGTACGTCCAATTGCAAGGCCAGAACCATTCAATGTATGAACAAATTCTGGTTTCCCATTTGTATCTCTGCGGAAACGGATTCCCGCACGACGCGCCTGGAAATCCTCAAAATTAGAGCAAGAAGATATCTCGCGATATGTATCTTGACTTGGAATCCATACCTCGATATCATATTTTTTTGCTGCCGTAAATCCTAAGTCACCTGTACACATACTCATAACGCGATATGGCAGTTGTAACAGCTGCAATACTTTTTCTGCATTTCCTGTCAATGTTTCTAAAGCCTCATAAGATTCTTCAGGTTTTACAAAATTGACAAGTTCAACTTTGTTAAATTGATGCTGGCGAATTAATCCGCGTGTATCACGACCCGCAGATCCCGCTTCAGAACGGAAGCTAGCACTGTAGGCAACATACTTTTTCGGAAGTGCGTCACCAGTTAAAATTTCATCACGATGGTAATTCGTCACAGGAACTTCAGCTGTCGGCGCCATGAAATAGTCCCATTCTTCGAGTTTAAAGGCATCCTCTTCAAATTTTGGCAGTTGGCCGGTACCTGTCATGCTTGTGCGATTAACAATTGCTGGTGGAAGCATTTCTACATAACCATGCTCCTCCGCGTGAAGGTCCATCATAAAGTTTAATAATGCACGTTCTAATCTTGCCCCCAGTCCTTTATAAAAGACAAAGCGGCTTCCCGTTACCTTACCGGCACGTTCAAAGTCCAAAATATCAAGATTCGTGGCTATATCCCAGTGCGGCTGAATTTCAAAGGCAAATCCTGGTACATTTCCCCATTTACGCGCTTCGATATTATCATCTTCGTCTTCACCAACGGGAACACTTTCATGTGGAATATTCGGGATGGAAAGCATTATTTGTTGCAACTCTCCTTCAATATCTTTCAGCTCTTTATCAAGAACAGATATTTCATCACCTACTTGACGCATTTCCTTAATTGCCGGCTCAGCATCCTTTTTTTCCTTCTTTAATATAGATATTTGCTTCGTTGCTTCATTCCGTTTTGCCTTTAATTTCTCTGTTTCTGCAATCAGCTCCCGGCGTCTTTCATCAAGGCTACCAAATTTGTCCAAATCAGATAGGTCCTCACCACGATGCGCCAATTTCTCTTGCACTTCTTTAAGATTATTTCGTAAATACTTCATGTCCAGCATGAGAATTCCTCCTTTATTTTTACTTTTAGAAAACTCTGGCTTAACGCCGAACTTTAGTAGCGAAATCCTTAGTTGCACCTATACGGGTTTCCTAAAAATGGTTATACTTTCTTATCTGTACAAAAATAAAAAACCCCCGTCCCTAAAAAATAGGGACGAGAGTATATTTCCCGCGTTGCCACCCTTGTTGAAGATAAAAAATCTTCCGGCTCAAAGTTGGTAACGGTACATGGACCGGGTCTGCTTACTTTAGGGTTTTATCCCTTTTCCGCAAACCAGTTCAAGGATGGATTCACAAAACTCCCATACCGATTTCCACCAACCATCGGCTCTCTAGAAAAAGAAGAACTGTTACTGCTTCCTATCAATACTTTTACTTTTAATGTGTGTTCAAAGGTCCGGTAAAAATGACACATCGAGTTTTGCGCGAATCCTTTCTTTTCCGTTCCTTGGAAAAGAAAAACATTTTTCCCGCGTGCTAGATCGTTTTGCTCACGTATTAATTTTATACGTTCCGCTACTCAGGAGCTACGCCGCCTCGACTTCGACGCACAGGACGTTGCGAACTTAGCCGACCTCGGCCCTTTTGAACAACCTTTTTTAATTATTGTTATCATAATCAATTTGGTGTGAAGATGCAAGTATTCTTAACTGAATAGTCCCTTTATCCAATCTACGACAGTTGTGAATAGGTTAGCAAAGAAGTCTCCAATAGCGCCTAATGTAAGCATAAACCAATTTGACTTTTCAACTGCTTCATTCGTTACAAGATCCACCTGGCTTGAAGTGTCTCCGAAGATGTATCCATATTCTGCTTCGCCATCATAGACAAGTTCGGCCGTACCGATCACTTCACCTTTTTCGATTGGAGCAACAAGTTCACCATCTTCATTTAATTTATCTTCATCAATATGGTATTGTATGCTGTACATTTCTGCTTCATCTGCTTTAATCGGAATGTTAATAGCTTCATTTATAGAAACATTAATAGCAGATTCCTTACCTTTAGCTACAGGAATCGTTTCTTCTCCTTCAAGCTGGAAACCTGCAGGAAAAAGCTCTTCTGCTTGGAAATTGGAAAAACCATAATCTAGCAGCTTTTTTGTTTCCTCGAAACGTTCTTCTATTGTAGAAGTTTTCATCACAACAGAAATTAACCGGGTGTTATCCCTTTTCGCCGTTCCCGTAAAAGTGTAGCCTGCTAAATCTGTGTTTCCTGTTTTCAGACCATCCACACCTTCATAGTAAAATTGTTCTAAGTTGGCACCTTCATGTGGGAGCATGTAGTTCCAATTATTAATAGTTTGTCCATCAAATTGCGTTTGGGGAATCTTAGATATTTCCAATGCTTCCGGATAATCTGTTACAAGATGGTATGCAAGTAAGGCTGAAGATCTTGCAGATAATAGGTTAGTTGCCAGTGGATCTGTTCCTTCTGGGTAATTATCTCCCAAGTCCTTATTGTCAAGTCCGGTTGAATTAACAAATTTGAAATCTGTTAAGCCCATTTCCTCACCCTTTTGATTCATCAGCTTAACAAATTCACCTTCTGAACCGGCAATGAGCTCAGCTAACGCAATACTTGTTGCATTATCGGAATTTATCGCCATTGCATCATATAATTCTTGAACCGTATAATCCTTTTGCTGCCTTAAGCCAACTCCAGAAAAATCATTATTCGATGAGATACTATATGCATAATCACTAATCTGTGTTGTCGTATCCCAACCGATTTGCCCATTTTCAACTGCTTCCCACACTAGATACTCTGTCATCATCTTTGTCATACTTGCTGGTGGGAGTGCTTGATCTGGATTTTTTGCGTATAAAACTTTCCCTGTACCTGCATCGACCAATATTGCTGACTCAGCCTTTAATTCAAGTTCACCTGAAGCTTGTGCGGTGAATGGCTGTGTTATGAGTGACGTCATTAATACGAATGCTGTAAGTACCAATGAAACGACTTTTTTAAAATTATTATTCAACTTTATGTACCTCCAGAAGCTACTCTAGCTTTATCATTTATTTTTATTTTTCATGATGCCTAAATAGGCACCATATTATTTTACCATAGAAAAAAACAAAAAAACAGACGAGGATAGTCCCTCATCCATTTTTTTAACTGAGTAATTTGATTTATATTTATTGTACAGAGTAATTTGGTGCTTCCTTTGTAATTTGGACATCATGTGGATGGCTTTCGCGAAGTCCCGCTCCTGTGATACGGATGAAGCGAGAATCGTTGCGCAGCTTCTCAATTGTTTCTGCTCCACAATAACCCATTCCAGAACGCAGACCTCCAATAAGCTGGTGGAATGTATCAGCAAGTACGCCTTTATAGGCTACACGTCCTTCTATACCTTCTGGTACAAGCTTCCTATTATCGGAATCACTTTGGAAGTAGCGATCTTTGGACCCTGCCTTCATTGCACCAACAGATCCCATTCCACGGTAAACTTTATATTTCCTTCCCTGAAAGATTTCTGTTTCTCCAGGGCTTTCGGTTGTACCAGCAAACATACTACCAATCATGACAGCATGTGCTCCTGCTGCTAGTGCTTTTACAATGTCACCGGAATATTTTATTCCACCATCTGCAATGACCGGAACACCATATTCAGCTGCTGCTACTGCACAGTCATAAACAGCTGTAATTTGTGGTACACCAACTCCTGCAACGACACGCGTTGTACAAATTGATCCCGGGCCAATTCCGACCTTCACGACGGATGCTCCAGCTTCAATTAACGCTTTTGTTCCTTCAGCAGTAGCGACATTACCCGCGATAATTTCCAGGTCAGGAAAAGCATCTCGAATTGCTTTTAACTGCGTAAGCACACCTTTGGAGTGACCATGTGCCGTATCAATAACAATGGCATCGACTCCTGCTTCAACAAGTTTTTGAATTCGATTCATTGCATCACCCGTTATGCCAACTGCAGCTGCAACAAGTAATCGCCCTTGATCATCTTTAGCTGAATTCGGAAACTCAATTACTTTCTCAATATCTTTGATTGTAATAAGTCCTTTTAAAATATTACTTTCATCCACAAGTGGTAATTTCTCTATCTTGTATTGTTGGAGGAGTTTTTCAGCTTCCTCCAATGTCGTGCCAACTGGAGCTGTTACGAGATTATCACTTGTCATAACTTCTGAAATTAAGATTGAATAATCCTGAATAAAACGAAGATCACGATTGGTCAGAATACCAACGAGTTTTTGCTCCTCCGTATTATTAACAATCGGTACTCCTGAAATTCGGAATTTCCCCATCAGATGCTCTGCATCATATACTTGATGCTCTGGAGTAAGGAAAAATGGATTCGTTATAACACCACTTTCAGAGCGTTTCACACGATCTACTTGCTCCGCCTGTTCTTCAATCTTCATGTTTTTGTGAATAACCCCAAATCCACCTTGACGAGCCATTGCGATAGCCATTTCTGCTTCTGTAACGGTATCCATACCAGCACTGATAAATGGTGAATTTAACTTTAACTTTGCTGTTAACTGTGTACCCAGATTCACTGTGTTTGGTAACACCTCTGACTCAGCTGGAATTAATAATACATCATCAAACGTTAATCCTTCTTTGGCAAACTTATCTTCTCTCATTCCTTACTCCTCCTCCTTTTAAGCTATATAGCGTTATGTTTCCCTTAATAATTGCGATAGATTAAAATCTACAACTACCGTTACATGCCCGTTCTGAATAACTAGCGTGTTTTAGTTAAGTTGCAAACAACTATGAATGAAGTTAGACATTATCGTTCAAACTATATACGTATATCTATTTTTATATACATTACTCCAAACCCACTGCTTTTTCAACCCAATTTAGGGGAAAATGAAAAGAATCTAGATTCTAAATATTAAAACAGTTATGAGGTTAGAAAATTAATGGAGATAAAAGATTTTTATACGTATTTAAACGCTCAGCAAACAGCCCAAGAATTTTTGAATATCTGTTATGAACGAATGGAAGATGCTGCATCAAAAAGCTATCAGAATTGTCATACATTTATGTACTATTTAGATCATGGACTCCGTTTCTATGAAAATGGAAGAAGGGCTGATCAATTGGTACAACCTGTTTTGTATTTTTACGGCATGGTACATCTGTTGAAGGCATATCTATTAACCGAACGCCCCGACTATCCTGAGTCCACAACTTTACTTGCACATGGTGTGACAACAAGAAAGCGTAAGAAAAAAAATTATACTTTTATGAACGATGAGGTAAAAATTCAGCAACATGGGCTATTTCCTTACTTCTCCGAACATCTCTTTTCCTTTAAAAAATTTTCTTTTGAAAAAATTAGTATGGAAATGCTCTTTAGTACAATACCCGAAATGAATGACTTCTTCTCCCTTCAAAAGAATGAAAAGATGATGGATATTGGTAGAGCGGACTCAAGCATACTGCGATTTCCACTCCAATTACTAGATAACTATCATTTAACTGAACAGGCATTTATCAAGCGAATCGAAGGTTTCCTACCAACAATTAAAGATATAGAAATAGATAGTAACAGGATATCAATTCACCTGGAGGAATTAATCCCATCTTCTCCTGGGCCCTTTTTTATCCATATGTATAACAAAAAAATATATTTCCCTGCACATAGGAATGATTTTCTTCCAATTTCCGAAGTAATAACCCATTTTTTGATTTTATTCAATCTGAGCATGTTATGTCGTTATGAAGCAGAATGGTGGGGGGATTTGTTAGTATCAAGGCCTGACATAGACTATCCGTTTATTAATCATTTCCTAAAAATAACTTCAGAGAAAATTCCCGATATGATTGGAAAAAAACTCATGGATAAATACGGGGGAATATCTTAACACAAGCTGTTTTTTCCAGAAGTTTTCGAATGTGATTACTCGCCCCACTGAAAAAAATTATTATGTTAGTGAGAGATTCCACAGCGTAAGATAAGCTTCGGCAACCGCTCTGGGAAATACACTTCGCTTTCCACGGGCGGCTGCTGAGCCCCTTCATGCTGACCATTTCAGTGTCTCACCTATGCCTCTCTTCCCGTAGGAGTCTCCGTGTATTTCCCAGAGCTGGATAGAAGGTTGCTTTCAATTACTATCCTCGTAAATAGCAAAAATAGCATCTTACAGCTTTAACAGTCCGGGATGGCTCAGGGCGGTGACTCCTGCGGGAACAGCACGTGTCCGAAGACCAGAAGAGTGGTTTTCTCTTCGGGGCTGAGGCCGTGCCCTAAGGTCTGCATCCGCCCTGAGCTATCCCGGACGGTAGCAATCGCATATGTTTTCGGATATCAGCCAGCAGTTGCTACTATTTATGATTTTGTAGATAGGATCTAACAAACATATAACTTCGCTGCTTTATCTCAATTACGAAGATATAAAGGTTTAAATATAAAACAGGGAGCTCCTATAATGGCTAGCTCCCTGTTATTTCCTCGATATATAATTCAGGTATCTGTTCCAGTGCAATAACTTCCTCACTACCATGGATACGGATCAATGGTCTGGTAGGTTTATCCGGATCGATAAATACAATTTCCCCGCTTCTTTTATCAGACAAAATTACGTTTGCGCCAAACGCCAAGTTTGTGAAAAGTCCCAGGAAGCATTTTACAACTTTAGCATCAAATTTTAAATACTGCTCTTTCTGTATTTCCTCGAGCACTTTAAATGGTGACTGTTTTGCTTTGTACAGTCGTTCACTTGTCATCGCATGATACATGTCGGCAACAGCGATTACTTGAGCATATGTGTGAATTTTCTCCTTGGTGATACCAAGTGGGTAGCCATTACCATCCACGCGTTCATGATGCTGCAAGATAGCTAATTTCACTCCAGAAGTTATGGTAGGTAGATTTTCCACCATTCGATAGGAATAGGTTGGATGGTTTTTAATATCCTTCCAGTCGCTGGGTGTTAAGGGCTTAGCGCTAGTAATTATCTTTGAATCAATACGGGCCATTCCGCAATCACTCAGTAATCCAGCCAGTCCGATTTGCAACCATTCGCCTTTGGAAAACCCCAGTTTTTCCCCTAAAAGCGCTGAAATAAGAGAAACTGCCACACCATGATAAAAAATATAATCATTCTTCTCAACATGCTTATGAAGGGAATAGATTTCTTTTGAATTAATATTCCCTATACGTTCCAACAATGGAATAATAAACTTTCGAATGGATGCAATATCAATCGGCATACTATTTTTCCATTGTTTATAGTTTTTCTTATAAGAGGCTGTTGCCTCTAAGTAATGCTCTATAAATGAAAGTTCACTCGTACTCGCTGGACCAGGTTGTTTTACAGCCTGGTCTTTTTCATCTTTATGTACCTGTTCAGGTTTGAATTCATTGTCATCGGATAGTTTCGTCGATACTTCCACAGATTCAATCAGGAATTTTTTTAAAATTATTATATGTTTTTCATTCAAAATTGTATTTTTTGACATGATTAGACGATTGGACTTTCCCTTTACCTCATCAATCAACACACAGCCTGGGACCAATTGTGATGGTTTTACACGCATGTAATTCCCCCCATTGTTAAATAAGATAAGAAGATGACTCAGGAGTTGGGTGCATATCCGAAGTCATCTTCAAAAGTTGATCCTTAAACGAGCCAGCACCCATTAAGGATTTACTTATTCATCTTCTTCATCTGTAGGGCTATCTTCTGTAATCTCAGTCTCTTCAGCTGTACCCTGTTCAGTTTCTTGCTCATTCACTTTCTCTTCTAAGGACTGTTCCTCAATTTCTGCTTCTACTTCTTCTTCGTCCACTTTAGCAACGGTTGCTACTTCTTCCCCATCTTGTAGACGAATCAAATGTACACCTTTCGTATTACGGCCTGTTACGGAAATCCCCGATACTTGGATACGAATCAATACACCAGCTATTGTAATCAACATGAGGTCTTCATTACCCTTAACGGCTTTAACAGCGACAACATCACCGGTTTTTTCGTCGAGTTTACAAGTGAAAACACCTTTTCCTCCACGATTAATTCGACGGTATTCTGATTCATTTGTTTGTTTACCGAATCCTCTTTCAGTCACATGAAGGATTTTCGAATCTTCTTCAATAATTTCCATGGAAACAACGATGTCATCATCTCTCAATGAAATACCTTTCACACCAGCAGCAGTTCGGCCCATTGCACGAATTTGTGTTTCTTCAAAACGGATAAGATAGCCATTTTTTGTAGCAAGCATCATATCTTTATTTCCATCGGTTAACCGGACAGAAATAAGCTCATCATCTTCACGAAGTCCGACCGCAATTAATCCACCTTTACGGATGTTTGCAAACTTATCCAGTGACGTACGCTTAGTAATTCCATATTTCGTCGTGAAGAATAAGAATGAATCTTCATCATAATTACTTACAGAGATAACTGCATTGACCCATTCCCCTTTTTCAACTTGAAGCATATTAATAATTGGGATTCCTTTTGCAGTACGGCTAAATTCAGGAACTTCATATCCTTTAGCTTTATATACCTTTCCTTTGTTCGTAAAGAAAAGCATCGTATCATGGGTGGACGTCGATACAAGATGTTCCACAAAATCATCTTCATTTGTCCCCATACCTTGAATACCGCGGCCACCACGTTTTTGTGTGCGATAGGTTGATGCAGGTAGACGTTTAATATAACCCTGATGTGTCAGCGTTATAACGATGTTTTCTACAGGGATTAAATCCTCATCCTCAAAGAATCCTGCACCACCGGCAACAATCTCTGTACGGCGATCATCATTAAAGCGTTCTTTAACTTCTGTCAGTTCCTCGCGGATAATTTCCAATACTTTTTCATCATTGGCCAGAATCGCTTTTAGTTCGCTAATAAGTTGCATGAGCTCATTATATTCATTTTCAATTTTTTCACGCTCTAAACCTGTTAATCGTTGCAATCGCATATCTAAAATAGCTTGTGATTGTTTTTCTGAAAGGTTAAAACGTTCCATCAAGCCATTACGCGCAACATCTGTTGTTTCCGAATTACGGATCAGCGATATGACCTCATCCAAGTGATCTAAGGCGATACGTAACCCTTCTAAAATATGTGCACGTGCTTCTGCCTTCTTTAATTCAAAGGCAGTACGTCGTCTTATAACTACTTTTTGATGTTCTAAATAATGCTCTAAACATTGCTTAATCGTTAATACCTTTGGCTCTCCATTTACAAGTGCTAACGTATTAACACCGAAAGTAGTTTGCAAAGAAGTGAATTTATACAGGTTATTTAAAATGACATTGGCATTCGCATCGCGGCGGACTTCCATGACAATACGCATCCCAACACGGGACGATTCATCCCGTAAATCTGTAATTCCCTCGATTCTTTTGTCACGAACAAGCTCCGCTATTTTCTCAACTAATCTAGCTTTGTTTACCTGATAAGGCAATTCTGTAACAAGAATGGTCGACTTTCCATTTGCATGTTCCTCAATATCTACTTTTGCACGCATTGTAATGGAACCTTTTCCTGTTTCATATGCTTTGCGGATACCGCTTCTGCCTATAATGATTCCTGCTGTCGGAAAATCTGGCCCGGGAATATATTCTTCCATCAGTTCATCAATTGTTATTTCTGGGTCTCTACTAATCGCTAAAACAGCATCAATTGTTTCTCCTAAGTTATGTGGTGGGATATTGGTAGCCATCCCAACCGCAATTCCAGAAGTTCCGTTTACAAGTAGATTAGGGAACCTGGCAGGAAAAACTACGGGCTCCCGTTCAGAACCATCATAGTTATCCCTAAAGTCAACGGTATCTTTATTAAGGTCACGCACGAGCTCCATCGCGATTTTAGACATTCTAGCTTCCGTATAACGCATGGCTGCTGCTTGGTCGCCATCGACAGATCCGAAGTTTCCGTGACCATCTACAAGCATTTTTCGATAACTAAAATCTTGTGCCATTCGCACCATCGTTTCATAAACTGCTGAATCACCATGCGGATGATACTTACCTATAACTTCACCAACAATACGGGCAGATTTCTTATGTGCCTTATCCGAATGCATACCTAAATCATTCATCGCATATAAAATTCTTCGGTGTACCGGTTTCATACCGTCACGTACATCTGGTAAAGCTCTTGAAACGATAACACTCATAGAATAATCTAGAAAGGACGTACGCATCTCATTACTTATATTTACTTCTTGAACGTTTCGACGATTTTCCTCCGCCATTTTTATTTACCTCCCATTAGGAAAACAACTCAGGTGCTTCCCTAGAAGTAAGAGATTTACGAAAGAGTATAACCGCAAGCAATATGCTTATTAGATTTATAATCTTAAACGTTTACTTCTTACCTCTTACATCATTGTTCTGACTTTTATTATTAACTGGTCCAATCACTATACAGACACACTTATTTTGATGATTTGCTTTAAATATCTAAGTTTTTTACATACTTTGCATTTGCTTCAATATAGTTCCTTCTAGGTTCTACCTTGTCTCCCATTAACATATCAAACACCTGGTCAGCTTCAATTGCGTCCGATAATTCAACTTGGAGCAATGTACGACTTCCGGGATCCATTGTGGTTTCCCATAGTTGCTCCGCATCCATTTCACCAAGTCCTTTATAACGTTGAATTCCTGGCTTTGGAGTAGGTGGTAATCCCTCTAAAATTTTGTTTAATTCTTTTTCATCGTAAACATATTGCACTGTCTTGCCTTGTTTTACTTGGAATAATGGTGGCTGTGCAATATAAATGTAGCCATAATCAATTAAAGGACGCATATAACGGAAGAAAAATGTCAATAGTAATGTACGAATATGTGCACCATCAACATCCGCATCTGTCATAATAACCACTTTGTGATAACGGGCTTTTGTTATATCAAATTCTTCACCAATACCTGTACCAAGTGCAGTAATCATAGAACGAATTTCAACGTTCGATAATATTCGGTCAAGTCGCGCCTTCTCTACGTTTAAAATTTTACCACGTAATGGAAGAATGGCTTGGAAATGCCTGTCACGTCCTGATTTTGCAGATCCACCTGCAGAGTTACCCTCAACGATATATAATTCACTAATCGTTGCATCTTTAGATGAACAGTCAGCTAATTTCCCCGGTAAGTTAGAAATTTCCAAGGCGCTCTTTCTTCGTGTTAACTCCCTCGCTTTTTTAGCAGCAAGGCGTGCACGGGATGCCATTAAACCTTTTTCGACAATAATTTTGGCGATAGATGGATTTTCATAGAGAAACTTAGAAAATGTCTCACTGAATACGGAGTCAGTTATTGTTCTGACTTCACTATTTCCAAGTTTTGTTTTTGTTTGCCCTTCAAATTGTGGATCAGGATGTTTTATTGACACGATAGCGGTCATGCCCTCACGAACATCATCACCTGAAAGATTTGTATCATTTTCTTTGATCAAATTATTTTTCCGGGCATAATCGTTAATTACACGGGTAAGCCCACTTCTGAATCCAACTTCATGTGCTCCACCTTCGTAGGTGTGGATATTGTTTGCAAAGGAATATAAATTGCTCGCAAATCCATCGTTATATTGAATCGCAACTTCTACAGCTATTTCTTGCTCTTCTCCCTCTGCATAGAAAGGTTCATGTAATACTTCTTTGGTTTTATTTATATACTCAACGTATGAACTAATCCCACCTTCATAGTAGTAAGAGATTGGCTCTTTATCTTCACGTTTATCTTCAATCGTGATAGTCAAGCCTTTATTTAAGAAGGCTAACTCACGTACACGCTGCTCTAATGTATCAAAGTCGTACTCAATCGTTTCTGTGAAGATTTCCGTGTCTGGTTTAAAGTGTACAACCGTTCCAGTAGTATCTGTTTCACCAACCACTTCGATTTCTCCAAGTGGTACCCCTTTAGCAAAGCCTAGAAAGTGAATTTTATTATCAAGGTGCACATGTACTTCCAGATTACTTGATAATGCGTTAACGACAGATGACCCTACACCATGTAATCCACCAGAAACTTTATAACCACCACCACCAAACTTACCACCGGCATGGAGAACTGTCATAATGACTTCGAGCGCAGGACGTCCTGTTTTTTTCTGAATACCAACAGGGATTCCACGTCCATTATCTTTTACGGTAATACTATTATCTTTTTCGATGATTAATTGGATATGATCACAATATCCTGCAAGTGCTTCATCAATACTGTTATCTACAATTTCCCATACAAGATGGTGTAATCCCCTTGCACTAGTAGAACCGATATACATCCCCGGTCTTTTCCGTACTGCTTCTAAGCCTTCCAGCACTTGAATCTGGTCGGCACCATATGCTTGATTTTCTGTTGTTTTGTCTTCCATTGACATATTCTCACACTCATTTCTTCTGAATTACAGGTATATTAACTATTGCTGATTTCTTCCGAATAATCATCCAATCTATCAATTGTTGACATCATGCTTGATCTCTTCTTTAGTGTGGAAACAGATAATGTACTGTAATAAATAAAGTCGTTTGTTAACACGACTGCTTTTGCATCTTTTTTCGGACCGATCACTTTCTTTTCCCGTTTCGATGCTGTCATCATTTCATCATTGATTACTGAGGAAGAAACCAGGTTACAATCAATGATTGCAATAATCTGTTCCGAATGAATCACATTTTCATTTCCAATATGAATAAACATTATGTCACTCCTAGTTATGAGTTTAACTGTCAACTTTTCCATTGGTAATTCGGAACAGTTCTGCATGTTTTAATGTAGCGTGATTAATTCCATCCACACTCGTTGTGGAGACAAACGTTTGTACACGTCCTTGAATGGTGTTCAATAAGTGGGATTGTCTAAAATCATCCAATTCACTTAGAACATCGTCCAAAAGCAGGATTGGATATTCACCTACTTCCTGATTTATAAGTTCAATTTCAGCCAATTTAATCGATAATGCTGTTGTTCGCTGTTGCCCTTGAGAACCATATGTCTGAACATCCTTGCCATTTACCAAGAAGAGGAGATCGTCTCTATGTGGACCAATCAATGTTGTTCCACGCTCTACTTCTTTTTCTTTAATCTCATGGAATTTATCTTTATATATATTTCCTATTTTTTCCTTGTTTTCCAATTCTGATACTTCTATTGTTGAATGATAGCGAATTTCTAGTTCTTCCAGTTCTCTGCTGATACCATGATGTACAGGACGGGCCCATTTACGTAGCAATTCCAAAAAAATAAATCGTCTTTCAAGTAATGTTGCGGCGTGTTCCGTTAATTGCTCTGTGAGTACATCGAGCATCGTGAAATCTGGATGATCCTTTCGCTGCATTTGTTTTAGCAAAAAATTTCGCTGTTTTAACACTTTTTGATATTGTGCCAAATGATAAATATAACGTGGTTGAATTTGGCCGAGCTCCATATCTATAAAGCGTCTTCTAATTTGAGGCGGTCCTTTTACAAGAGTTAAATCTTCAGGAGCGAACATGACAACATTAATAGCCCCTATATAATCACTTAACCGCCTTTGCTCAAGTCTATTTAGCTTGGCCTTTTTCCCTTTAGAAGAAATGGTGATCTCAAGTGGAATAGATTGCTTTCGCCTGCTTATTCTACCTTCTATTTTAGCATAATCTTTGTCCCATTGGATAAGTTCCTTTTCCCTTGTTGTTCGATGGGATTTCGTAAAGCCCAGTACATAAATAGCCTCCATTAAATTGGTTTTCCCCTGGGCATTTTCGCCGATAATTACATTCACTTTATCATCAAAGGTCATATCCAACGTTTCATAGTTGCGGTAATTTTTTAACCTAAGCTGTTCAATGTGCATGCAAACTAATCCTCTTTAATTACAATATAAGAACCAGTGCCTTCAACCTCAACCACGTCTTTTGGATAAAGTTTCCTACCGCGCCGATGCTCCAATTGGCCATTTACTAATACTCCTACATCCGTAAGAAAGGCTTTGACCATTCCACCAGACTCCAGTATATTAAGTAATTTTATAAATTGGCCCAATGTAATATACTCCGTATTTATTTCTACTTGTTCATACATATTATCACCAAATTCTTTATTATTTTATATCAACGTTCTTTAAATGCCCTATATAGCTATTTTACTAAAGATTTCGATGAAAGGGAAGGTAAGACCCTCAATTCATCTAAAAACGCTTAAATTACCCCTTATTTTAAGTATATAAAGAAAAAAAGCCCTAAATAGAGCTTTTTTTCATTCAGATTGTAAAAGGTTTGACAGTAATTAATTCACCGGCATAAGCAGACTCGTTCAGCCATCAGTAAGTTCTGACCGGGAGAATTAATTGTAAAATTGAATTCTCGTTAAGTGGGCGAATAATGAATGGACGCATTGCCCCTGTAAATTCGATTATTACGTCATCGTATTCGATGGCTTTTAGTGCATCAATCATATATTTGGAGCTGAATGATATTTTCAGTTCCTCACCTTCTATAACATCAACAGCAATTTCTTCTACTACATTTCCAACCTCTGGAGAATTACTGGAAATTTCGATAATGGTATCACCTTGCGTAGTTAGTTTAACGACATTATTACGTTCTTCCTTAGCAAGAAGGGATGCACGATCAATTGTATGAAGCAATTCCTTTGTCTTTACTTGGATTTTCGTTTTACTTTGTTCAGGAATAAGACGGGATGTTTCTGGATAATTCCCATCAAGTAAACGAGAAAGGAAATTCAGATATTTAGTGCGGAACAAGATCTGATTGTTCGTAACACTAATCTCCACCTTTTCTTCCGTATCATCGAGAATTTTATATAGCTCATTTAAACTTTTTCCTGGAACAACGACCTGCTGAAATTCGATAGTTGCATCTGCTATAGGGATTTCTCTTTTAGCTAAACGATGGCTGTCTGTTGCAGTAAAAGATAATACATTAGTTGCTAGTTTTAAATTAACCCCTGTTAGGATAGGGCGTGTTTCCATCGTTGAAACGGCAAATACGGTTTGCTTAATCATGTTTTTTAACAAGTCAATTGGCATTTCGAAACTATTTTCGGTTTGCAAGTCGGGCAGATGTGGATATTCATCAGCATCCAGACCATTTAAATTAAATTCTGCTTTCCCCGACCGAATCGTTACTTTCAGATTGGAATCGACCTCAATCTCCACCGTCTTTTCCGGTAATTTACGAACAATGTCAGGAAAATACTTTGCCTGTAGGACGATTGTTCCTTCTTCAATTTGCTCGACATGTATATTACCGTCTTCTTCTGCAGGTATATAGGATTCGATGGAAATATCAGAATCACTTCCTGTCAATGTTATTCCATGTTGTTTTGCTTCGATTTTCATTCCTGTAAGTATTGGAATAACAGTTCTGGACGATATTGCTTTCATAACATCCTGTACACCTGCAATTAAACGATCTCGTTGAATTATAAATTTCATCAAAATATCCTCCTAATGGAAGTTCTTTTTATTAATTATATTTATAAATATATAGTAATAGTAGTAATAGGCACTGTGATTATGTGGATAAGTGGAAAATCTTTATATGAGCCTAAGTTTTCCACATGTGCATAATTTGTTCATAACTATGTAAAGTTATGAACACTATTAACATGTGGAAAACTAAATAAAAGATTTAATTGATTCAAAAAGGATTAGGATAATTACGTAAATAGATTAGAATGACTTCAATGTTTCCTTAATATCTTCTATATCACGATTTAAATCGGAATCTTGCTCCAATAATTTAGAAATTTTTTCATGTGCATGTATAACCGTTGTATGATCACGGCCACCAAATTCCTCACCAATTTTAGGTAATGATAGGTCTGTTAGCTCTCTAGATAAGTACATGGCGATTTGTCTAGGGTATGCAATTGATTTTGTACGTTTTTTCGCTACAAAATCTTCCAATCGAATATTATATCTTTCCCCGATAATTTCCTGGATACCCTGAATCGTAATAACCTTAGGTTTGCTGCTTGGAATAATATCCTTTAATGCATCGGCAGCAAGTGATGCATCAATATCCTGATTGACAAGTGAAGAATATGCAACAACGCGAATCAATGCACCTTCAAGCTCGCGAATATTTGTATTAATTTGATTTGCTATATAAAGCATGACTTCATTCGGAATATCAAGTCCCTCAGCCTTTGCCTTTTTATTTAAAATAGCAATTCTAGTTTCTAAATCAGGCGGTGTAATATCGGTAATCAGTCCCCATTCAAAACGTGAACGCAGACGATCCTCCAATGTAGGGATTTCCTTTGGTGGGCGATCACTGGAGATGATAATTTGCTTACTTTCCTCATGTAAAGCATTAAAGGTATGGAAAAATTCTTCCTGAGTTGATTCTTTTCCAGCAATAAATTGAATATCATCAATTAATAGGACATCAATAGTTCGATATTTATTTCTAAAATTATTTGATTTATTTTCCATAATGGCATTAATAAATTCATTGGTGAATTTTTCGGAAGTGATATAAACCACTTTTGCTTTTGGATTATGATCCCGTACATAATGGCCAATAGCGTGCATGAGATGTGTTTTACCGAGCCCGACACCACCATAGATAAAGAGTGGATTATAGGCCTTAGCTGGTGCTTCAGCTACAGCCAATGATGCAGCATGGGCGAATCGATTCCCTGCACCAATGACAAAAGTATCAAATGTATATTTGGAATTTAACATGGATTTCGGTATATCTGCTGAACCCATACCCACTTTTGACTTTGTTACCGGTTTAAGATCTTCCACTTCTATTGTGGAATCAGGAATAATAAATTTTGTTTTTAATTTGGAGCCTGTTACTTCATCAAGAATTTCAGAAATGAGTTCGGTATACTGATTTTCGAGCCAATCTCTGGCAAATTCATTTGGAGCAGAAATGATTAACTGATCCTTCTCAAGAGATTCTGCCTTCGTATTTTTTAACCAAGTATCAAAGCTGGGCTTGCTGATTCTTTCTTCAATTTTCTCCAATGTAGCAACCCATAGTTCTTCGATGTTTTCCAAATCGATATCACTCCTTTCAGGGATATTACTTAATAATAAGGACATGCCGTTTATAGTCAGCTTCTCCGTTTTATAATCATGAAAAAGCCTCTCTCAATCTTAAATAAGATGGAAAGGCATATCCTATATATGCTCCTATACAATATGAAATATCTATCTTTGTATCTTTTTGTAGAAACATGGCTGTGGATAGATAAAGACAATTCATAAAAGAGATGAAAGATGTTATAAACCTTATCAACAAATCTGTGGATAAGGTTATTAGGAGCTATGTGAACAAATATCCACACCTTATCCACAGATTGTGAATAAGTGTTTTGTTCTTTTTGGATTTCCACAGGTTAAAACATTAATATAGTATCAAATAAAACGTAATAAAGCAACGTTTTTAAGATGGTTATCCACATATCCCACTGCTTGTGCATTGAAAGTATCCACACCACTATATTTTGTGATTAACCTGTAATACCAACTTGTGGATAGAAAAAATATTAACATTTTTAATTAACTGGGTATGTGGATAATTTGTTTTTAAAACAGTGTTGACAGATGGTAGTAATTTTTCGTATAATATCAAGGACTGTCTATGGATTAGTTATTATTTAAAATTTAGATATCGAAAAGGGTTCCCTTGGGGAGGTGCAAGATACATGAAAAGAACGTTTCAACCAAATAATCGTAAACGTAAAAAAGTACACGGTTTCCGTAAGCGTATGAGTACTAAAAATGGACGTAATGTTTTAGCACGTCGTCGTCGTAAAGGAAGAAAAGTATTATCTGCATAGACCACTGAAATATCAGTGGTTTTTTTCTGCAATTTAAGAATATGGAAATAATAGAAGCAGTAAATTTTCTGCTTCTTTACATAGATACAGTTACAGGTCCTGCAGGTGAAAAGAAGTAATAAAGGTGATAGAGATGAAAAAAGAATTTCGTATTAAAAAGAATGAAGAGTTTCAATCCACATTTAAACATGGGAAATCTTTTGCTAACCGGCAGCTTGTTATTTATTATTTAAAGAAGGAAGATCAAGAGCATTTTCGTATAGGCCTATCTGTCGGGAAAAAGATTGGAAATGCGGTAACAAGAAATAGAATTAAACGATATTTGCGCCAGGCTTTTCAGGATCTGGAAGACCGTATCCGGTATCCGTATGATATTGTCATCATTGCCAGGAATCCAACAAAGGATATGGGATATGAAGAATTCAAAAAGAGTTTGATACATTTATTATATAAAGAAAAATTACTAAAGAAATAAAGGAAATCTTAGTTTAAAATAGAATCTTAGTTATAAGTACGGTAAACTATCCTATATAGTATGAATGGGTTTGTTAGGAGGAAATAATTTGCGTAAAAAGTATTTATTGCTTATAACCTTAATTGGTTTGCTGGCAATACTTTCTGGTTGTACAGAGATTGACCAACCGATTACACCAGAAAGTGAAGGAATATGGAACACGATATTTGTTTACCCGCTATCATGGCTAATTATAAAAATAGCTGAGTTCTTTAATAATAGTTACGGGTTATCCATTATTATTGTGACGATTCTTGCTCGATTAATATTAATGCCATTGAATATTAAACAAATAAAAAGTTCAAAAGCAATGCAAGAGATTCAACCTAAACTTAAGGAAGTTCAGAATAAATATAGTTCAAAAGATGCGAATACACAGCAGAAGCTGCAACAAGAAACAATGGAATTATTCCAAAAAAATGGTGTGAATCCGCTTGCGGGCTGTTTGCCAATATTTGTTCAGATGCCAATATTGATAGCGATGTACCATGCGATTATGCGTACAGATGAAATTAATTCATACAGTTTTCTTTGGTTTGAACTTGGTTCACCGGATCCATACTTTATTTTACCGATATTGACTGCTACATTTACATTCCTGCAGCAGAAATTGATGATGTCAACGAATACTTCAATGAAAAATAATCCGCAAATGGCAATTCAGATGCAGGTTATGTTATATGTAATGCCGATTATGATTGGTGTATTTGCCTTATTCTTCCCGGCTGCATTGGCATTATATTGGGTAACAGGGAACATCTTTATGGTTGTTCAGACACTACTCATTAATAAACCAATGATGACGAACAAGTAATGGAGGAGACAATCGTGAAAGAAATAACTGCTAGTGGACAAACAGTTGAAGAAGCGGTTCAATCAGCATTAGAGCAGTTAAACACCAAGAAGGACCAAGTAGAGATCGATGTGATAGATGAAGGTAAAAAGGGTTTCTTTGGTATATTTGGTTCAAAACGTGCCATTGTTAAAGTAGTACTCGCAAAAAACCCTATTAAAGAAGCGGAAAAATTCATTAAAGATGTAACAAGTAACATGAATTTGACTGTTGAAATTGCTACTTCTGTTACTGGAAATCATGTGACTTATGAATTGGATGGGGAGAATATTGCAATCATTATTGGTAAACGTGGACAAACCTTAAATGCTCTGCAATATTTAACACATTTGGCAATTAATAAGGATAATAAGGAGTATTATACGGTAACATTGGATGCGGAAGGTTACCGGGGCCGTAGAAAAGAGACACTTGAATCGCTGGCACTTAAAATGGCTGACAAAGCGAAACGGATGAATAAGAAAGTTGCGTTAGAGCCTATGCCTGCATTTGAGCGTAAGATTATTCATAGTACGCTACAGAAAAAAGGCGATATTTCGACTTATTCTGATGGTGTTGAACCACATCGCCACATTGTTATTAAACCTTAAAATCTTAGTTAGATATAATAATATTGAGATCCTAGGCATTCCTAGGGTCTTTTTTTCTTTGGTTTTTTTAGAAAATTAGGGCTTCGGTTATCTAAGTTACTTGTTCCGGTACATCAGTGTTCTCTAACACTTAACATTAATTAAAGAGTATTGTATGAAAAATGGCCAATATGCACATATTATGATTAAATCCTTTAATTCAAATTCAAAAAAGGGGTTAAAATGTGCGAAATTTCTCAGGAAATATCTTTAGTGGAGAGGTAGATGAATTTAAGGATTCATTTTACCTTACTCAAGTTAAAAACCTCCAAACAGCATCTAATTTGTCGGAAAGTAAATTAATGCAGCTCAATCATTATTTAACCAATCAAAAAGATTCCTGTATGATAACGGTTAATGACCAAATTCCAATACTCTTACAGGAACAAGAAATAGCAGAATTACTTGTTGATCTTGCAGGTATTATGGATACTTTAAAAAAATCATAATGAAAGGAGGTATGTTCCTTGGATAAGAAAATAGATGAAAAAGCAAAGACTGTTGCTGATAAAACATATCAGTACTCTGATTACTACAGCAATGACCAACTCTCTAAAGGGATGGCTATATCACATGAACAAGTATCAGATACGTATATGGAAGGTACGATTGATCGGATGGAAGGTAAAAATGACCGTGATGATCATGCAAATAGTGAAGAAATTCCAAGAAAGCTATAAAAAATTACCTCAGGAAAAGCGTGGATATCCACGCTTTTTTGCTTGCTTTAAGATTGGGACTACGGTTACTCGCTCCATCGAGAGAATTGTTTCTATTGCACAAAATTTTTAAACTACGACGTAAGATAAACTTCGGTGACCGCTTTGGTTAACACACTGCGCGCATCCTAAGGCATAGGTGAGCCCCTTCAAGCTTACGAATTTCAGGGGCTCACCTATGCCTCTCTTCCTGTAGGAGTTATCAATTATTTCCCAGAGCTAATTAGAAGTTTACTAACTATTAACTACAAAAAATCTCATGACACAGCCAGTCCGGATGAGGCCGTTCCCTAAGGTGCGCATCCACCCAGAGCGATCCCAGGACGGTGGCAAAAGCACACGTATCTGTAAATCAGACAGCAGTTATGTCACTTTTTATGATTTTGTGGATAGAATCTAAATACATAGTGGTTAGTTCGCAGTTTATCTCAACTACGAGGATTATAAAGCAAAGAAAATTTTAAAAAAATAGCCAAATGAAAATAATTATCCACATGTTGATAATTATTAAAAAAGGTTTATAATAAAAAAGTCGTGTGGATAAGTATATTTTTGCTTAAAAATATGTTATTCTATTTTGTTAGTGAGATTAAAATTATAATAATGTTAATTTATATAGATGAAGTAATAAAAATGTTGGAGGTGACGGAGATGGAGACAGATACAATTACTGCGATATCAACCCCGATTGGTGAAGGTGCAATAGCCATCGTGAGGTTGAGTGGTCCACAGGCAATTTCTCTAACAACTGAGATATTTAAAGGCAAGAACTTAAACGATGTTGATTCACATACCATTCATTACGGAAAGATTATTGAACCGGAGACAAAGGAAATTGCTGAGGAAGTAATGGTTTCCGTAATGCGTGCGCCAAAAACATTTACTCGTGAAGATGTTGTCGAAATAAATTGCCATGGCGGAATGGTTGCAGTAAATAGAGTACTTGAAATTATTTTAGCTAAAGGGGCACGTTTGGCTGAACCAGGTGAATTTACAAAACGTGCATTTTTACATGGGCGAATCGATTTATCACAAGCCGAAGCTGTTATGGATTTAATTCGGGCTAAGTCAGATAAAGCAATGTCAGTTGCATTAAAACAGATGGATGGACGTTTGTCTGGTCTGATCCAGAAATTAAGACAGGAATTACTGGAAACAGTTGCACATGTAGAGGTTAATATTGATTATCCAGAATATGATGATGTGGAAGAGATGTCACATAATATGATGCGGGAGAAAACAAAAGAAGTTCATGCAGAAATCATTGAACTGCTAGGTGTTGCCAAACAAGGGAAAATTTTACGTGAAGGACTTGCCACAGCAATTATAGGAAGACCGAATGTAGGGAAATCTTCGTTAATGAATACACTCGTACAGGAAAATAAAGCAATTGTTACTGAAATTCCTGGAACGACACGCGATATTATTGAAGAATACGTGAATGTTCGAGGTGTTCCACTTCGGTTGGTTGATACAGCAGGGATTCGTGAGACGGAGGATATTGTCGAACGAATTGGTGTAGAGCGCTCTAGAAAAGTATTGAAGGAATCCGACTTGATATTATTTGTGTTAAACTATAATGATGAACTTATTGATGAAGATATAATGCTTTTTGATGCAATCGATGGACTTGAATATATCGTCATCATCAATAAAACCGATTTGGATCAAAAGCTTGATATGGATAAAGTGCGGAAACTTGCAGGAAATAAACCAATCGTTACTACATCCTTAATAGAAGAAGAAGGCATAGACGAACTGGAAAAGGCAATTGCTGACACATTTTTTGCAGGAGAGATTGATACAGGCGATATGACATATGTCTCCAATATTAGACATATTCAATTACTGAAACAAGCAAAACAGGGACTTGAAGATGCGATGGAAGGAATCGAACTTGGAATGCCGTTAGATATCGTTCAAATAGATGTAACCCGAACATGGGAATTTTTAGGTGAAATTATAGGAGATACTGCGAGTGACAGTTTAATTGATCAGTTGTTCTCACAGTTCTGTCTAGGAAAATAAATTATTTTAATGCGTGTTCAAAAAGCTGCTGATTAGAAATAAGCATGATTGTGATATAAGTTGCTTATGATTTGGTTACTATTTTGAATAACCTCTTAAAAAAGAAAGGATGAAAAATAATGACATTTGATGCTGGTAAATATGATGTAATTGTTATTGGTGCCGGTCATGCTGGTGTAGAGGCTGGTTTTGCTGCTGCACGAATGGGTGCTAAAACACTAATGCTTACACTAAATCTAGATATGATTGCTTTTATGCCATGTAATCCATCAATTGGCGGTCCTGCAAAGGGAATCGTTGTACGTGAAATTGATGCCCTAGGTGGGATAATGGGTAAAGTAATCGATAAAAGTTATATACAAATGAGGATGTTAAATACAGGGAAGGGCCCAGCTGTACAAGCATTGCGTGCCCAAGCTGATAAACCGGTATATATGAAAGAAATGAAAAGGTTAATGGAAAACGAAGAAAATTTGACTATCCGTCAAGGGATGGTTGATGAACTAATCATTGAAGATGGTATATGTAAAGGTGTTGTAACGGAATCTAAAGCAGCTTACTATGCTGATGCGGTTATCGTAACAACTGGTACATTTATGCGTGGTAAAGTATTGATGGGTCATTTGGAATATGAAAGTGGCCCAAATAATCAACGTGTATCGGTCAATCTTTCCAAAAATCTAGAGGATTTAGGTTTTGAAATAACGCGTTTTAAAACAGGAACACCGCCACGTGTGAACAGTCATTCTGTTGACTATTCAAAAACAGAAATACAACCTGGAGATGAGAATCCCAAGTATTTTTCCCATGATACAGCAGAACAAATGGTTGAACAGCTACCATGTTGGTTAACTTATACAAATGAATTTACACATGGGGTTATTAATAATAATTTAGGACTTTCCGCGATGTATTCTGGTGCAAAACGTGGCACGGGTGCACGTTATTGTCCATCCATTGAGGATAAAATTGTTCGTTTTAACGACAAGCCTCGTCATCAAATATTCCTTGAACCAGAAGGAAGAGACACGGAAGAAGTATATGTTCAAGGCTTATCAACATCACTACCTGAGTCTGTTCAGCATGAGATGCTTAAAACAATTCCAGGTCTGGAAAATGCACAAATTATGCGTCCAGGATATGCGATTGAATATGATGTTATCGTTCCGACTCAACTTTGGCCAACATTAGAAACGAAAAAAATCCCTGGTCTATATACAGCTGGGCAAATCAACGGAACTTCGGGTTATGAAGAAGCTGCAGGCCAAGGAATGATGGCAGGAATCAATGCTGCTGCTAAAATTATTGGAAAAGATCCAGTTATTCTAGATCGATCTCAAGCTTATATCGGCGTTATGATTGATGACCTTGTAACAAAAGGTACAAATGATCCATATCGCTTGTTGACTTCACGTGCAGAATATAGACTGCTATTGCGTCATGACAACGCCGATATGCGTCTCACTGAGTTGGGGTACGACCTTGGAATTGTTTCAGATGACCGTTATAATAAATTTGTTGAGAAAAAACAATTTGTAGAAGGAGAGAAAAAACGTCTGCGCAAAATTGTTATCAAACCAACAGATGAGGTAAATGAAGTAATGGAAGAGGCCGGAGCTACACGTTTAAAAGAAGCGATTAAAGCCTATGATTTATTAAAACGTCCTGAACTTAGCTATGATATAGTTGATCGGATGATTGAAAGCAATTCTGAAATTGATTCTGAAGTGAAAGAACAAGTAGGAATTCAGATTAAATATGAAGGGTATATTAAAAAGGCTAACGAACAAGTGGATCGTATGTTGAAAATGGAAGATAAAAAAGTACCTGCAGATATTGATTACGACGATATACACGGTCTTGCAACAGAAGCAGTGGAAAAACTGAAGAAAGTTCGTCCGTTGTCAGTGGGGCAGGCTTCTAGAATCTCCGGTGTTAACCCCGCGGATATATCTATATTGCTTGTTTACATTCAACATGGGAGCATTGCCCGGATCGCTAATTAAAAAATAAACGTTAAAATTTGAGATAGCGGCGTATTTATATATGATACGCCGCTATATTTCAATTATTAAAGAAGGAGACATTAATCAATGAATCCAGAACAATTTATATCCGCATTAAAAGAATATGGGATTGAATTAAATGATACACAACGCGAACAATTTTCCATTTACTTCAAGACGTTAGTTGAGTGGAATGAGAAAATTAATTTAACTGCAATTACTGAAGAAAAAGAAGTTTATTTAAAACACTTTTTTGACTGTATTACCGCATCCTTTTACTATGATATGAATAAGGAACTCCAAATTTGTGATATTGGGGCTGGTGCAGGATTTCCGAGCATTCCTTTAAAAATATGCTTTCCACAATTAAAAGTAACAATTGTCGATTCCCTTCAAAAACGTATTGGTTTTCTCAATCATTTAGCAGAACAACTTAAACTGACAAATGTGGCTTTTTATCATGATCGCGCAGAGAACTTTGGAAAAAATAGCCAGTTCCGAGAGACATTTGATATTGTAACAGCAAGAGCTGTAGCCCGAATGTCGGTACTTAGTGAGTTATGTCTTCCGCTTGTTAAGAAAGACGGGGTCTTCATTGCGATGAAAGGAGCCCAGGCAAAGGAAGAGCTGAATGATGGTGAAAATGCGATTGAATTAATGGGTGGCGAAACTTCTGCTGTTCACACATTTCAACTTCCACAAGAAGAAAGTGAGCGTTCCATTATTATTATAAATAAAAAAAGAAAAACACCTAAAAAGTATCCAAGAAAAGCAGGACTACCAAATAAGGAGCCTATTATATAAAAAAATTGTCTTGCAATAAATAAATAGCAAAGGGAAAAACTATTCTTTTCTTTTTCATGCTCAAATATGGTAAAATAGATATACTCATATACTTTCTACGCACAGCAGCAATGCTGTGGCGTTTTTCTTAGGAAACTCTTTTTACTTCTATATTATTAAACTGACAAACATTTCAAATTGTTTCACGTGAAACAATTTTTATACATAGATAGAAAGCAATATTATGCTGTTAAATAAAGAAGGTGGTGTCAAGTAGTGGTACATCCTTTTAATCGGTTATTTGGTATGGGAGACAAGGGGAATGCTGCACCGGAGGAAGTAGGTTATACCCCGGATGAAGTGATTCAACTTGAAGTAGATAAAATCCAACCAAACCGTTTTCAGCCAAGAACGATTTTTAATGAAGATAAAATTAAGGAATTGGCTCAAACAATAAATACACATGGTATGATTCAACCTATAGTGGTTAGGAAAATTGATGAAGAAAACTTTGAGCTGATTGCTGGTGAACGCAGGTGGCGGGCTGTTCAATTCTTGGAATGGGATAAGATATCTGCAATTATACGAGATATGTCTGATTCGGAGACTGCTTCTGTTGCATTGATTGAAAACTTACAACGTGAAGAATTAACGGTCATTGAAGAAGCAATGGCATATGCTAAACTTCTGGAATTGCATTCATTGACACAGGAGGCTCTAGCACAAAGGTTAGGTAAAAACCAGTCAACAATTGCTAACAAACTTCGGTTATTGAAACTACCTGAGGAAGTACAGTCAGCCTTATTAAATAAGCTGATCACGGAACGACATGCACGAGCATTAATTAAATTAAAGGACACCGAAAAGCAACTATTGGTCTTGCAAGCAATTTTGGATAATGATCTTAATGTAAAACAGACTGAAGAACGAATTGCAAACATAAATGAGCCGAAAGAGCCAAAAAGAAAAAGCCCTAAATTAAAGGGAGTAAATAAAGATATTCGTATCGCTATGAATACAATTCGACAGTCTCTTAGTATGGTATCAGATACCGGTGTAGCGGTGGAGTCCGATGAAAAAGAACATGATGATTATTATCAAATTACGATAAAAATACCAAAAAAGAAATAATATTAATTATACATTTTGTCGCTTACCCATCTTTGATCGAGATGGGTATTTCTATATAATCAGAATTATAGTAGGGCGTTACATTAGTTATTAAGTGATTTAAATGAAAATTCTACAAATCTAGTAAAATTAATAGTCTCTTTAGTGAAAAAAATGATAGTATAGTATTTATATATTGTATGTTCTAAAGAGGATAAAAAGGATCGAGAAGTTTGAAACAACTAAAATTCCCGGCATCGGAACGTTTTGCAATTAATACGTGAGAAACGGGTTTGCACATGTTGTAATTACTTCTACGTTACCTACAAATACTTTCGGTGGGACTGCCGTTTTAGTAGGAGATCTACTTTCGCTAACTAGAACATCGTCGTGTAT
Source organism: Oceanobacillus rekensis (assembly GCF_002153375.1). Lineage (GTDB taxonomy): Bacteria > Bacillota > Bacilli > Bacillales > Amphibacillaceae > Oceanobacillus > Oceanobacillus rekensis. The sequence continues at coordinate 361,689 of NZ_MTBQ01000004.1, read as the reverse complement.
TCTTTATCGAACTTTTTGAACATCCTTTTATATAGTTAGGTAGGTGTCAACATGGGAAAAATAATGTCCATCGCAAATCAAAAAGGTGGTGTAGGAAAAACAACTTCATCTGTAAATCTCAGTGCATGTCTTTCGACTTTAGGAAATCGAGTGTTGCTCGTTGATACAGATCCACAGGGTAATGCTACTAGTGGGGTTGGGGTTAACAAAGCAGATGTCAGTAACTGTATTTATAATGTACTGGTAGAGGATTTACCTGCTGAAGAGGTTGTAGTTCCGACAAATGTAAACAACCTAGATATCATACCTGCAACCATCCAACTAGCTGGTGCTGAAATCGAGTTAGTACCAATTATTTCAAGAGAAATACGACTAAAAAAAGCACTTGAAAGTTTAAAAGAACAGTATGATTATATTATTATAGATTGCCCACCATCACTAGGATTATTAACAATTAATGCGCTTACTGCGTCCGACACGGTAATGATCCCTGTCCAATGTGAATATTATGCATTGGAAGGACTTAGTCAATTACTAAATACGATTCGACTCGTTCAAAAACATTTAAACAAAGATCTTATGATTGAAGGCGTACTGTTAACAATGCTGGACGCAAGAACTAATTTGGGAATTCAAGTAATAGAGGAAGTTAAAAAATATTTTCAAGATAAAGTCTATAAAACAATCATACCAAGGAATGTACGATTGGGAGAGGCGCCAAGTCATGGATTACCTATTATTGTTTATGATTCGAAGTCCAGAGGTGCAGAAGTTTATCTTGAATTAGCGAAGGAAGTGATAGCTAATGGCGAAAGGGTTAGGTAAAGGGTTGAATGCTTTTTTTCCTGATATTGAAAAACAAGAGGAAGATGTATCCGTTCAAGAAATTGCTATCACAGAATGTAGACCAAACCCATATCAACCAAGAAAAACGTTTCATGCGGATGCTATAGAGGAATTGAAAGAGTCAATATTGGAATATGGTATCATTCAACCATTAATCGCAAGGAAAAGTATTAAAGGATACGAAATAGTAGTTGGTGAAAGACGATTCCGTGCAGCTAAGGAAGCTGGGCTAAAAACAATTCCAGTCGTAGTTAAAGATTTAACTGATGAAAGAATGATGGAAATTGCACTATTGGAAAACCTGCAACGAGAAGATTTAACACCGATTGAAGAAGCGCATGCATATGCTAATTTAATGAGTGAATTAAAAATTACTCAGGAGGAATTGTCCAAACGACTAGGGAAAAGTAGGTCACATATTGCTAATATCGTTCGTTTACTTTCCCTCCCAGAACAAGTTGTAGCCTATATTAATAATGGAGAATTATCGATGGGGCATGGACGTGCATTACTAGGTTTAAAGGATAAGGATAAAATAATACCAATGGTTCATAAAATTCGTCAGGAAAAACTCAATGTACGACAAGTAGAAAAGCTAATCATTGAACTAAATGAGAGGCCAGTCAAGAAAAAAGAAAAACCAAAAAAAGATGTTTTTATTACAGAAAGAGAGTCAGCTTTAAGGGAACGATTAGGTACAGCAGTTAATATTCACCAAGGGAAACGAAAAGGTAAAATTGAAATTGAGTTTTATAATGAAGATGATCTTAACAGGATCATTGAGTTTTTAGATAAATAACCATCTAATCCTAGGGACTGACAAAACATTAGTCAGTCTTTTGCTTTATTTTATGTTTTTTTAACGGTGACTCCTACGGGAAAAGCACGTGTCCGAAGTCCCCGCAGAGTGGTTTTCTCTTCGGAGGGCTGAGGCCGTACCCTAACTGCGCATCAGCCCAGAGTGATCTCGGACGGCGGGAACACATAGCTTTTTTGAAGGCAACCAACAGTTACTTCGCAGTTTATATCAAATGCGAATTTAATAATGCAAAAAAATGAATCAAAAATATTTTTGTAAAGGTAATTGTTTAATAATTTAGGAACAAAAGCTGAGGTTACTAAGCACCTTATGAAAATGTTCCACGTGAAACATTTTTAACGAATACATATGCTGGAGAGATAGCGATGATTTTATTTGGAACATTAATTAATGGACTTTTAATAATTATAGGTAGTATCCTTGGGGTTTTTTTTACAAAGATTCCTGAAAGATATAAAGAAACGGTTATGCAAGGGATTGGTCTAGCGGTTATCTTGATTGGTTTGCAAATGGCGTTTGCGACAGAGCATATTATTGTAGTTCTCCTAAGTCTGTTATCAGGTGCGATTATTGGGGAATTGATTCATTTGGAAGAGGGATTGAATAGACTGGGGCAATGGATAGGGAGTAAGTTTACTTCTTCATCCAGTGACTTTAGTATTGCACAAGGATTTATAACAGCAACACTCATTTTCTGTATTGGTGCAATGGCCATCATTGGTGCTTTAGATAGTGGTATACGGGGTGATCATGAAGTATTGATAACAAAAGGGGTTATAGATGGTTTCACTGCACTTGTTCTTACAACCACTTTAGGTTTTGGTGTGATTTTATCGGTTATACCCGTAGTTCTATACCAAGGTTTGATTGCTTTATTGGCTACACAAATTGAAAAGTGGATTCCAGAGGCTTTTTTGAATGGGATGATTGTCGAGGTTACTGCGGTTGGAGGATTGCTCATTGTTGCCATTGGTCTAAATTTGTTGAAAATAACACAGATAAGAGTCGGCAATCTATTACCGGCTATCGTCACGGTTGGATTCGTTTATTATTTTTATCAGCTGATTGTCTAAAGGATTCACACGAAATACACCTGTTGCTTTCTAAAAAAAACAACGGGTGTATTTTTGTATGTAAAGGTGTATCAAACAGTCCGCTTATTTTCTTGGCCTTTCTTTGAAATAATTACAGAAGGGGATAACGGATAGGTTAAACGCTGATCAATTGTATCTAAAATGTCAGAAATTTGTTTTGCCATATCGATGACAATGGACAACCTGGTGTTCTGCAAAATAGAATGTTCCATAAACCCACTAATATTAACTACACCAGTAATACTGATATCACCTATTGCAGGTAGGGACTTATTTAAGGCTGACCCTGGCTGTAACGCACCTTTTTCAATGATGATATGTCCAATGGAAGTGTTGCGTCCGAGACAGGCATCTATTGCGATAATAAAAGGGTTTCTATGATTGTCTTTTATCGTATGGATTGCTTCATGTAAGTTTACTGCATGCACTGGTTCACTAAGTGTTCCATATATATGCATATGTTTTGGTTTTGTTTCTTGAAAGAAAGTGCCGGCCAATGGACCAAGAGCATCTCCTGTAGAACGGTCAGTTCCTATACAGAGTATGACATATTCACGAGGGATGTCAGGGAACCAGGATAGGACCCTTTCACACATGGATGCAGAAAGGTCGGAGTCCGTATAGGGCATTCGAAAATAATCAGTAGATTTATCAAATCGTTTATTTAGATTCATAGCTTATCCTCCAGAAACATATTGGTATAGTATACGGTTTTTTCAAACGAACTATACATGCGAATATTGAAAATATTGGGGGAAACAGAATGTGGGGATCCGGTTTTAAGTGGATGTTTCTAATAATTGGTACAACGATTGGTGCTGGATATGCTTCAGGTAGAGAACTATGGCAATTTTTTGGACATGAAAGTGGACTGGCTATATTATTATTTGCTTTATTTTTCTCGATTTGCTGTACGGTAATCATGAATATAGGGTATAAGTTAAAAACACCAAATTATTTACCAGTACTTGAAGAAATTGTGGGGAAAAAATTAACCGGCGTGTTTGATATTATGATTTTATTGTATTTGTTTACGACCACTATTATAATGATCGCAGGCAGTGGGGCGACAGGCCAGGCGTTTAATTTTCCCTATTGGTGGGGAATAGGTATTATAGTAGTAGCACTGGTTTTACTATTTAGTAATGGAGTCGATGGGCTATTAAGTATTAACCAATTCATTCTGCCAATCTTACTTGGGGGGTTAGTATATATTCTGATAATGTTTACTATTGATCAGGAATTGGCCTTATTTTCCCATTGGCATGAGCAAAGAAACTGGTTGGCAGCATTCCCATTTACAGCATTAAATATATTGCCACTTGTAGCTGTTCTTGGGGCGGTTGGAAACAAAATTGAATCCCAAAAGGAAATTATGATTGCCTGCTGGGGAAGTGGTATTTGTCTTGGTGTTATTTCTTATATATATAATAATAGTCTGATCCAAATTGCAGATGAAATCCTTGTATATGAGATTCCTTTATTCGCGATTTTAAAGCATTATCCATTTGAGATTCTTGTCTTTATGTCTATTCTCTTGTGGTTCGCTATTTTCACTACAGCAGCTTCTGGGATGCTTGGAATTGTGACAAGGTTACAGGAATACTTTCAAAAACCAATGTATGTTTTGGTAATTGTAATTTTGATATTAATGATTCCTTTAACAACATTTGGATTCTCAACATTGGTTAGCTTTATTTATCCTATCTATGGGATACTTAATTTGTATATATTGGCCAGATTATTATTATTTCCACTATGGAATAAGCTGGACAAATGGAAATAATAGAATTCTGGAGGATTGAAATGGAAGTAATAAATAAACAACTATCAGCATTATGGACATATATAACAGGTCCAGATCTTTGGATAAGTATATTACTTGGATTGTTTAGAATTATTGTTATTATTTTGCTTGCAATGATTATTGTTAAGGTCATAAGAACACTTATCGATAAAACATTTACGGAAAGGACGAAAGGTCCCATCCGAATTTCACAACGACGGGAGAAAACACTTAAAAAGCTAATTAAAAGTGTTGTTGCCTATGTTGTATACTTTATGGCCATTGTCATGGTCTTAGGCGTGTTTAACTTTGATATCGCTCCATTACTTGCTGGTGCAGGGGTATTAGGTTTAGCCATCGGTTTTGGTGCACAGAACCTAGTTAGGGATGTCATATCTGGATTCTTTATCATTTTTGAAGACCAATTCTCTGTTGGAGACTATGTGGCTGTTGCTGGTGTGGAAGGAACGGTAGAAGAGATCGGACTCAGGACAACTCAAGTGTTAAGCTGGACAGGTGAAATGAATATCATTCCGAATGGCAATGTGACACAAGTAACCAATTATTCACTTCACAATGGGCTATCGATCGTTGATATTAATATTCCATATGAAAGTAACGTTGCAGATGCAGAAAAGGTTATTAATGAAGTAGCAGCAACATTACCAGAAAAATACGAATTTATTGTAGGTGTTCCAGAGATAATCGGTGTACAGAACTTAGAAGTATCACATTTTGTAATCCGTGTTATTGCGGATACATTACCAGGTTTCCAATGGGCGGGGGAAAGAAATATTCGAAAAGAAATGCAAGATAAACTATACAAATCGGGCATTCAGATCCCAGCACCACGGCTTGTTATGTATTCCAATGATGAAAAAGAAAAACTAATGAATGAAAATAGAGACCGCGGGCTTTAATTTTTGCTATAATTGAAATAAAAAAGGAGAGCCCGAAATGGAGAAAGAATTTGGATTGAATGATGTTGTACTAATGAAAAAACCCCATCCATGTGGGGAGAATCGCTGGAAGATTATTCGCATGGGTATGGATATTCGTATAAAATGCCTAGGCTGTGGACATAGTGTCATGATTCCACGTAGAGACTTCACAAAAAAAATCAAAAAGATTATAGAAAAAGCAGAGGAATAAAATTAAGGTAGCAACCGGATTATCTTTGTCTAGTAAGGCTTATAAAAAAACTTTTAAATTAGTTAAAATTGGCTATAATACCTTTAAAATAGTATTATAGAAACATAAGAAATATTAAAAATGAAAATTAATTGGGTTACAAGCAAAAATAGGCATCTTATATATGCCTATTTTTGCTTTTTACTTGCTTGTCTTTTTACTTACGACTATCTATAATTGAAGTAACGATCGCGTTCATATGAATGGAATCCTTAAGGAGTGAAAGTTAAATGGCATTAACAGCAGGAATCGTTGGACTTCCAAATGTGGGGAAATCTACATTATTTAATGCAATTACACAGGCTGGAGCAGAGGCAGCGAACTATCCGTTTGCGACAATCGATCCGAATGTAGGAATTGTGGAAGTTCCTGACGAACGCTTAAATAAATTAACAGAATTAGTAAAACCGAAAAAAACAGTACCAACGGCTTTTGAGTTTACGGATATTGCTGGTATTGTAAAGGGCGCTAGTAAAGGAGAAGGTTTGGGAAATCAATTCCTTTCACATATCCGCCAGGTGGATGCAATATGTCAAGTGGTCCGTTGTTTTGTGGATGAGAATATTACCCATGTTTCTGGCAAGGTCGATCCAATTGATGATATTGAAATTATTAACTTAGAGTTGATTTTGGCAGATTTAGAAACGGTAAATAAACGGATCGTACGGATTGAAAAACTTGCAAGGCAAAAAGATAAAGATGCAGTAGCTGAACATGATATACTTGTGAAAATCAAAGACGGACTTGAAGCAGAAAAACCAGTACGAGCTTTGGAATTTACAGATGACCAGCAGAAGGTTGTTAAGGGACTTCACTTATTAACAAGTAAACCAATGTTATACGTTGCGAATGTTAGTGAAGATGAAGTTGCAGACCCCGATTCGAATGAAAATGTGCAAAAGGTAAAAGATTTTGCTGCGAAAGAAAATGCAGAAGTAATTGTTATTTGTGCAAAGATTGAAGAAGAAATTTCCGAACTCGACCCAGAGGAAAAAGAAATGTTTCTTGAAGACTTAGGTATTACTGAAGCTGGTCTTGATAAGCTAATTAAAGCTTCTTATAGTCTGTTAGGTTTGGCAACATATTTTACTGCAGGAGTTCAGGAAGTGCGAGCTTGGACATTTCGTGAAGGAATTAAAGCACCACAGGCAGCTGCAATAATTCACACGGACTTTGAAAGAGGATTTATCCGCGCAGAAACAGTGTCCTATACGGATCTTGTTGAAGGAGGATCCATGATGCATGCACGGGAAAAAGGGAAAGTTCGGCTGGAAGGAAAGGAATATATCGTTCAGGATGGGGACGTCATTCATTTCCGATTTAATGTATAAATATTAGTAAAAGACTGCAGAATGGTTAGTCGGAGTAGTAAAAAGTATAATAACGTATAATTAGGATCTCTCGAATACTTGTCAAATGAAATGAAATTTGGTATAATTCATCATTGTGAGTAATTAAATTATGATTATTCCTTGCTTCTGCTTAATATAACTTATAAAGTTTGTTGACAGGTAGGAGCCGCTAAGACCAAAAGGAGGTGTAACGGATGAGAAAATACGAAATTATGTATATCGTCCGCCCAGACATTGAAGAAGAGGCTCTAACTGCTTTAGTAGAGCGTTTCAACAAGATCTTAACAGATAATGGAGCGGAGATTGCAAAAGTAGATGAAAAAGGCAAGAAACGCCTTGCATATGAAATCAATGACTATCGTGATGGATATTATATTCTAATAAACTTCAGCAGTGGTGATGAAGCAATCAATGAATTTGATCGCCTAGCTAAGTTCTCTGATGATATAATTCGTCATATTGTAATTCGAGATGAACAATAATAAGGAGTGGTTCTGATGTTAAATCGTGTCGTATTGGTAGGCAGGTTAACGAAGGATCCCGATTTACGTTATACACCAAATGGCGTTGCCGTTGCTAACTTTACTATTGCAGTGAACAGACCTTTTACAAATCAGCAGGGTGAGCGTGAAACAGACTTCATTAATGGTGTTGTTTGGCGCAGACAGGCTGAAAATCTTGCTAACTATATGAAAAAGGGAAGCTTGATTGGCGTTGATGGTCGTATTCAAACGCGTAGATATGAAGGACAAGATGGTAAGACAGTATTTGTGACCGAAGTTCTTGCCGAAAGCATACAATTTTTGGAAACAAAAGGTTCTTCTTCTGGTGGACAGGATCCATCCGGATTCCAGCAAAACAAAAATCAGAACCAATTTCAGAATCAAAATCAGAATCAGAATCAGAACCAGCAAAACCAGAACCAGCAAAACCAGAACCAAAATCAAGACGATCCATTTAAAAATAATGGAGAGCCTATCGATATATCAGATGATGATTTACCATTCTAGAATTAAAAAGGAGGGGTATTAATGGCAGCTCGTCGCGGACGCGCAAAGCGTCGTAAAGTGTGTTATTTCACTGCAAATGGAATTACACATATCGATTATAAAGATGTAGATTTGCTTAGACGTTTCATTTCTGAACGCGGAAAAATTCTTCCACGTCGTGTAACTGGAACTTCTGCAAAATACCAACGTAAACTTACAATTGCAATTAAACGTGCTCGTTTAATGGCATTACTTCCATTTGTATCTGAGTAATAAAAAAACCTCAAAATCTTGATTAGATTTTGAGGTTTTTCATTTGTTAAAAGATAACTTGCTAATCATTATCTCGCTCTGCGTTTTGGATAAATGGAGATCATCTTTATTAGCATTCCAATAGTATATAAAAAAGCAATGAAGAGAAAAATATCGCTCATATCAATGATTAATGTAATGATTGTATAAAGTAAGAGTGGAATCGTCGTCGTAAATGCGCTTAATTTCCATAGTGTGGGGAAGCGTAATTTACGTTGCATCAGAGAAGCAATCGTCTTTCCAATATATGCAATAAGAGAGAGACTGATTAAAGCTATAATAGTCAATGGAAGATAATAAAACATAAAGAAGTATATGAGTTGAAAAATAATATTAAGTTCTGCTCCAAATCCGCTCGTCGCAGTTAACCTATCTATTAATTCAGGAATACAGACGATAGCCAAGAGAATGAACATATAGATGAGAGCAACATCCATCCCGATCCGATTCAAGCGAAACATAGCTTCTTTATTTGGTAGTTTGATACTATTTAGAAAAACTTGTAGATGTGTCATGATTTTCATCCTTATTTATGTGTGATTACTTTCATTATAATAGAAAAGCTAAAAGAATGCGTCTATCGTCGTTAAGGCTTTTTCTAAAAGGTTGAAACTATGGTTACTCGCACCACCATAATTTATTGTCGCAAATATTATTTAAAGACTCGTCGTAGAGTTGAATCCATCTGTCAATTTATGACAGCTTTTTACAAAAAGGAGCTTCATTAATCCGTTTCAACTGGCGAGATTCTTGACTTTTTATTACCCGGGAAATAAATAATACAACATTATTCGACAAGCCTTTCTGTAAAAATCATGTTATCATATGATAATACGTAAAAAGTAATCTTATTTTCTATTCGTAGCTTAGATGGGGTGCAATAAATGAATCAATCAAAAAAAATAACTGATGGAGCGGTATCGTTGGCAATATTTATGGGATTAATGCTTATTGCTATTTTTGTTCCTATAATATCGATAGTCGGCTTAATCTTATTGCCGGTTCCATTTGTTTTCTTTACTTCCCGATATGGGTTTAAGTCATCATTGTTAATGTTCGCAGTAGCATTGTTGTTAACTACACTGTTTGCTGTCTTTTTATTACCGTTCACAATATTAATGGGATTGGGTGGTTTGGCCGTCGGGAGTGCCATCCATAAAGGATTATCAGCTTATGAAACATGGGCAAGAGGAACACTGGGATTTGTAATTGGTCTTTTATTTGTTTTTGTTTTTAGTCAATTACTATTTTCCATCAATTTGGTTGAAGAATTTGAAATGATTGTGTCAGAATCCATGGAAATGAGTTCATCGTTTATGGAACAATTCGGGGTTGCTGAGCAAACGGAAGGACTAGAGGAACTGCTGCAGTTGCAAATAGACCTTTTAATTGATCTGTTACCTGTGGGCGTGGCTCTAACTGCTATCGTGCTTGCATTTCTTTCGCAATGGATTGGGTATAAATTTATAAATCGCATCGAAAAGAAACAGCTCAGGTTCCCACCATTTCGTAATTTGAGATTCCCATCATCATTGATATGGGTTTACTTCTTTGCATTGCTTTTGTCATTCTTTAATCTTGATCCATCAGGTATTTACTTCATGGCAGTACAGAATATTCTTGTACTTACTGGTCTACTAATGGCGCTACAAGGATTTTCATTTATATTCTTTTACGCCCATCATAAGAAGATATCAAAGTTTATTCCGATTCTAATTATTGTCCTTACAATACTATTTCCGACATTTTTACTTTATTTCGTTAGAATCTTAGGTATAATTGATATAGGCTTTAGGCTAAGAGATCGCCTGGGAAGTGAAAAGAAATAGATAGGTGACAAGAGATTATAGGAGCTGAACGCAATGCCAGACATACAAAAGAAACCAACACTAAGTAGTCATTTGTGGGTAATTTATTTATTATCCCTTATTTTGCTTGGTGTTATATGGTACTTTCAATGGATATTGGGCCTGATTATGACTGTCGTCTTGGCTGTTTCCTTTTATTACAGTATTAGGACAGAAAGAGCACTTCTTCAGGAAGCAGAGCAATATATATCCACGATTTCCCATCGAATTAAGAAGGTTGGGGAAGAAGCATTATTGGAAATGCCATTTGGAATTATTCTGTATAATGAAGATTATAATATTGAGTGGGCTAATCCATATATGAATAAATTCAATGAGGAAAATGAATCGCTTGTCGGGAATTCACTTAATAAGCTATCTGAGAATCTGATTCCGATGATTAAAGAGAATAAGGACAATGTCTGGTTTGAATTGGATGATTATAAGTTTCAAACAGTTGTTCGAAAAGAAGAACGATTGCTTTATTTAATGGACAGAACCGATCAGGAAGAATTGCAACAAATGTATTATAATGAACAAACGGTTTTGGCAATTATTTTCTTAGATAATTATGAAGAAATCACTCAAAACATGGATGATACTGTAAAGAGCCAATTGAACTCAAAAGTTACTACAGTTCTAAATCAATGGTCCAGTCACTATGGTCTATATTTGAAACGGACATCACAAGAAAGATTCTTGGCTGTTGGAACGAAGGAAATCCTTCAAAAGCTCGAAAAAGTTAAATTTGATATTTTAGATGAAGTACGCGAGATGAATGGTGTAGATAATAACCCAGTTACCTTAAGCATTGGTGTAGGGGTAGGAGCTATCAATCTACCCGAACTCGGAGAATTAGCACAATCGAGCCTCGACTTGGCGTTGGGACGCGGTGGTGACCAGGTTGCTATTAAGGAAGATCAGGGTAAAGTACGTTTTTATGGCGGTAAAACAAATCCAATGGAAAAACGAACGCGTGTCAGGGCTAGAGTAATATCCCATGCATTGAAAGAATTGGTAAAGGCAAGCGACAACGTTATTATTATGGGACATAAGTCGCCAGACATGGATTCACTTGGTGCGGCGATTGGTGTTTTAAATATAGCTAAAATTAATAATGTTAGTGGCCATATCATCTTTGATCCAAATGATTTGGATACAGGGGTATACCGTCTAGTTGATGCCATTAAAGCAGACGCGGAATTATGGAGTTATTTCATCGAACCAGATGAGGCGGAGGAAATGATAACTGGCAGAAGCTTACTCGTTATTGTAGATACCCATAAACCATCTATGGTGGCGGTTGAAAGTTTGCTTAATAAGTCGGAATACAAGGTAGTTATTGATCATCATCGCAGAGGCGAAGAATTTATCGACAATCCAACATTGGTTTATATGGAGCCATATGCTTCTTCCACTGCAGAGCTCGTAACAGAACTACTGGAATACCAGCCAAAAGGAACAAAGCTGAAAATGTTGGAAGCTACGGCATTACTGGCAGGCATCATTGTCGATACGAAAGGTTTTACATTGCGAACCGGATCCAGAACTTTTGATGCTGCCTCCTATTTGCGTTCCAAGGGTGCTGATACGGTCTTAGTACAGAGATTTATGAAGGAAGACTTAGAACTATATATCAAGCGAAGTAAAATAATTGAAGGTGCCCGGATTTATCGGGATCATATCGCAATAGCAAAAGCAGAAACAGGGGTAGCATATAGCCCTGTATTAATCGCACAAACAGCAGATACATTGCTAACAATGACCGGGATTACCGCTTCATTTGTCCTATCTGAAAGAAGTGATGGGAGAATTGGTATCAGTGCCAGGTCACTTGGTGATGTAAATGTTCAGGTTATTATGGAAAAAATGGGCGGTGGTGGTCATTTAACCAATGCTGCTACACAAATAGAGGATACAACCATTGATGATTCAGAAGCATTCCTAGTAGACATATTAAATGAGTATTATGAGGGGAGAGAATCGGAATGAAGGTAATTTTTCTTAAAGATGTAAAAGGTAAAGCAAAAAAAGGTGAGGTAAAAAATGTACCTGATGGATATGCACGCAACTATCTATTAAAAAATAAACTTGCAGAGGAAGCAACTGCAGGGAGTTTGAAAGCATTAGAAGCTCAAAATCGAAAGAGTAATCAAATGGAGCAACAAGAAAAAGAAGATGCTATGAATCTTAAAGATACTTTGGCAGAATTAACGATTGAAATTAAAGCAAAATCGGGAGAAAATGGTCGTCTTTTCGGATCCATTACAAGCAAGCAAATTGCTGAAGCACTAAACAAACAGCATGGATATAAAGTGGATAAGCGAAAAATAGAGCTTGAACAGCCAATTCGGGCATTGGGATATACAACGTTACCGGTTAAGCTTCATCCAGAGGTTTCTGGATCTGTAAAAGTACATGTAAGTGAACAGTAAACAGTTATGATAAAAGAATAAAATGACCTAGGAATCGGCTTAATGCCGATTTCTTCTATATTGACAGTTGATTTGTATAATTTGGTAGAAATGGATAAAGAGGAAATCATGTACCTCTTAAACTTAGGGGGGAGAGAATGATGAGCCAAACGTTGAATGATCGTACACCACCACAAAATATAGAAGCCGAACAGTCGGTAATTGGCGCTATATTTCTAGAACCGCAAGCTTTTTCGACAGCATCTGAATTACTCGTACCTGAAGATTTTTATCGTGCAAGTCACCAGAGAATTTTTGCTGCAATGATAAGTCTTTCCGATAAAGGTGAGCCAATTGACGTTGTTACCGTTACAACCCACTTAAATAATAAGAGACAGCTGGAAGAGGCTGGCGGTGTAACCTATTTATCACAGGTAGCGGAAAGTGTTCCAACAGCAGCTAATATTGAGTACTACAGTAAAATAGTAGAAGAAAAGGCGATACTCCGGCGATTGATTCGTACAGCAACAGATATCGTCACATCCACCTTTGAAAAAGAAGATGAAGTTGAAGATGTACTGAATGATGCTGAGAAAAATATTCTCGAAGTATCCGGTCGAAAAAACACGGGTTCCTTTAAAAACATTAAAGATGTTTTAATTGATGTTTATGACAATATTGAGCAGCTTCACCAGCAAAGTGGAGATGTTACAGGGGTCCCAACCGGTTTTCATGATTTAGACCGAATTACTTCCGGTTTTCAGCCGAATGATTTAATTATTATTGCTGCACGGCCATCAGTTGGTAAGACAGCATTTGCCTTAAATGTTGCCCAGAATGTAGCGGTTAAGACAGAACAAAATGTGGCCATCTTTAGTCTTGAAATGGGTGCAGAGCAGCTTGTTCAACGGATGCTCTGCGCGGAAGGAAATATAGATTCACAGCGGCTCCGTAATGGACAACTACTTGCAGACGACTGGGGAAAACTAACCATGGCAATGGGTTCTTTATCCAATGCAGGTATTTATATTGACGACTCTCCAGGGATTCGCGTTAGTGAGATTCGTTCCAAGTGTCGGCGTTTAAAACAAGAACATGGGCTTGGTATGATTTTAATTGATTATTTGCAGCTTATACAGGGTAGTGGGAGTTCTGGGGAAAACCGCCAACAGGAAGTATCGGAAATTTCCCGAGCCTTAAAAGCACTAGCAAGAGAGTTAAAAGTTCCGTTGATAGCATTATCACAGCTTTCCCGTGGTGTAGAATCACGCCAGGATAAACGACCGATGATGTCTGATATCCGTGAATCCGGAAGTATTGAGCAGGATGCCGACATTGTAGGATTCTTATACCGTGACGATTACTATGATAAGGAAACAGAGAAACAAAACATTATCGAGATTATTATCGCCAAGCAGCGTAACGGCCCAACTGGGACGGTTGAGCTTGCATTTGTGAAAGAATACAACAAGTTTGTTGATCTGGATCACCGCTACCAAGAGGGTGACGTACCCCCTGCGATGATGCAGGCATAGCAATCAAATAAAAAGCAGCCATTGGCTGCTTTTTATATTTGGCCCTTTTACTAATATTTAGGACTGCGGTACTCGTCCTGCCAAAGGGAATTGCCTTTTAAGTATTGATAGAGATGAGATAAACTACGAACTAAATAAGAAACTTCGGCAACTCTCTGCGAAATATACTTCGCGCACCTTAGGGCAGCAACAACACCTATCTTTGGGAAACAGCCAGCAGTTAGTTCGCATTTTATATATTTTGTGACACTAGCAACAATTCCTTTCGATAGGTTAAACAATGCGGAGTCCCGTTTTATTGAAAATCCCCTTTTTCCAATAATTAGTTCGTATTTTGAAGGAATAATGAGCAATTGTATGTTATTTCAATTTACGGAGGATACAAGCAAATTTGCCAGTATTTACTTCCAAAAACAGCTATTTTTAAGGTTTGTAATAAGTACTTATTAAGTTTAAACTTAATAAGTTGATGGAAAACTGTGCGGTTTTAAGGATTTAACATAAATGAATCGATAATAGATTCATTTTTTTCCCGTGTTTACAAGATGATAGAATGGTAGTACGACTTTACGACCATTTACATATTTTGTCTATAATAGGAAAAAACGAACTATAAGAGGTGAAAAATATGCCAATAATTGAAACAAAAAACTTATCAAAGGTTTTTGGTAAGAATACAAAACAGACTTTAAAACTGATGGATAAAGGCTTAACCAAAGAGGAAATCCTAAAGGAAACTGGGAATACCGTTGGGGTAAATCGGGCTAGTTTTTCAGTGGAAGAAGGAGAAATATTTGTCATCATGGGACTGTCCGGTAGTGGGAAATCCACTTTAGTACGGTTACTGAATCGCCTTATTGAACCTACTGAAGGAAGTATTTTAATTGATGGGGAAGACTTGGCGACGATGGATAAAAAATCGTTGCGAAAAGCGCGTAGGGAAAAGATGAGTATGGTTTTCCAGCAATTTGCTCTATTTCCACACCGAACTATTGTAGAAAATGCAGAGTATGGTTTAGAAATTCAAAACGTACCAAAAGAAGAACGCAAGAAAAAGGCTGAAGAAGCTTTGAAATTGGTTGGACTTGGTGACTATATGCACCAGAAGCCAGGACAATTATCTGGTGGGATGCAGCAGCGTGTTGGCTTAGCCCGTGCATTAGCCAATGACCCGAAAGTACTACTGATGGATGAAGCATTCTCTGCATTGGATCCATTGATTCGAAAAGAAATGCAGGACGAGCTGATTGATTTACAATCTTCTATGAAGAAGACCATTATATTTATCACTCATGACTTAGATGAGGCACTGCGTTTAGGCGATCATATTGCCCTGATGAAAGATGGGGTTGTTGTCCAGATTGGAACACCTGAAGAAATTTTAGTGAATCCAGCAAATGATTATGTGGAAAAATTTGTGGAGGATGTAGACAGATCCAAGATATTAACGGCACATCATATTATGAAACGACCGGAGACAGTGAATATAGATAAACATGGCCCACGAGTTGCTCTCGAACGTATGCGCGAAGAGGGAATCTCAAGTATCTTGGTAATTGACGGTAAACGTGATCTAAAAGGCTATGTTACAGCAGAGGATGCTTCAGCTGCACGTAAGAAAGAAAGTAGTAATTTACAGGATATTTTACGAACGGATATCCCTAAAGTTAATCCAGAAACAACGATGCATGATATTTTTGCCATTATTCACGACTCACAAACACCTGTCGCGGTCGTTGAAGATAATAAACTAAAAGGAATTATCGTTCGTGGAGCTGTAATTGCCGCTTTAGCTGGGGATGGCGAGGTGAATTTGGAAAATGCTTAATAACATGTTGGATTTTGTTCCAGTAATACCAATATCAGAAGCAACAGAGGCTGTGACTGATTGGTTAAAAGATACGTTTGCATTTCTATTTGATCCAATTAAGGAACACTTTGGGAATCTTATGGAATTCGTTGCTGAGGGTGTATTAATGAACATCCCACCTATTATTTTTATTATCCTAGTTGCCCTTATTGCATTTTTTGTCACTGGTAAGAAATTTGGACTCGCTGCATTTTCTATTGTGGGATTGTGGCTAATTTATAATCAAGGTCATTGGGAAGACTTGATGAATACAGTCACCCTCGTATTACTTGCTAGTTTGTTATCCGTCATTATCGGGGTGCCAATTGGGATATTAATGTCGAAAAGTAAGGTAGCTAATACAATTTTCGCACCAATATTAGACTTTATGCAAACCATGCCGGCATTTGTTTATTTAATCCCTGCCGTTGCATTTTTTGGAATTGGGATGGTACCAGGCGTTTTTGCATCACTTATTTTTGCAACACCTCCAACGGTACGTTTTACTAATTTAGGAATCAGACAAGTGTCGAATGACTTGGTTGAGGCTGCTGATGCATTTGGTAGTACAGGTGCACAGAAACTATTTAAGGTAGAGCTGCCAATGGCGAAAGCTACCATTATGGCTGGGATTAACCAGACGGTAATGCTTGCATTATCCATGGTTGTTATCGCATCGATGATTGGTGCACCAGGTCTAGGTAAAGAGGTTCTATCTTCCTTACAACGTGCAAGCGTAGGGCCGGGCTTTGTTGCAGGAATAGGAATTGTTATCCTAGCGATTATTATCGATCGAATTACACAAAATATAAATCGCAAGGAAGCTTAATTAATTGTTGGCTATCTTTTCATTATGAAAAGTTTCCATATAAGTGTGTGTTCAAAAAGGAGGATAAAAAGGACCGAGAAATTCGATGCGTCATTTTTACCGGACTTCTTGAACAACCTCTATAAAAATTTTAAGAAAAGGGAGTCGATATTTTATGTTGAAATTTAACTGGAAACGTCTAGGATTAGTATCCGGACTTTCACTAGCATTGTTTGCAGCAGGTTGTGGAGCTGCGGAGGAAGAAGAAACCGATACTGGGTCAACAGATACAAGTGAAGATACAGAACAATCTTCATCCGTGGAAGGTCAGGAAATTGAATTGGCTTATGTGGAGTGGGATACAGAGGTTGCATCCACAAATGTCATTGGTAAGGTTTTAGAAGACTTAGGTTTTGATGTTAAGTTAACAGCACTTGACAATGCTGTTATGTGGGAAGCAGTTGCAAATAGTGAGGCAGATGGTATGGTTGCGGCTTGGTTACCGGGAACTCACGCTGCACAGTTTGAAGAATACGGAGATCAAGTTGTTGATTTAGGTCCAAACTTAGAAGGTGCGGCTATTGGCTTAGTTGTTCCAAGCTATATGGATGTTGACTCAATTGCTGATTTAGAAGGACAAGCTGATCAAACCGTTACTGGTATTGAGCCAGGTGCAGGTGTGGTTGCGGCATCCGAGCAAGCACTAGAAGATTATGAAAACCTTGAAGGCTGGGAAGTACAAACTTCTTCCAGTGGTGCTATGGCAACAGCATTAGGTGAAGCATATGAAAACAAAGAAGATATTGTTGTTACTGGTTGGTCTCCACATTGGAAATTCCAAGCATATGACTTGAAATACCTAGAGGACCCAGAAGGTACATTTGGTGAAGCAGAAACAATTAATACAATGGTTCGTGAAGGATTGGAAGAAGATATGCCAGAAGCGTACCAAGTTCTGGATAACTTTAACTGGACTCCTGCAGATCTTGAATCTATAATGTTTGATATTAATGAAGGAACAGATATAGAGGAAGCTGCAGCAACATGGGTGGAAGAAAATTCCGATAAAGTAGCTGAATGGACAGAAGGAATCGAATAATAAAGATTATAATAAAACAGGCTGGTTCATCTTACAGCCTGTTTTATTTTTATTCAGGTATAATAGGTTTTGATAGTATAATTAAATCAGAAACTTTAAACGAAAGAGGCTGTCTGCATGACAGCCTCTTTCGTAATAACATGATTATTCGACAAAATTCGGGAAGTGACAACATTCAAAAGTGGAGGCGACCGGTTAGGAGCGATTAGACTGCGCCCCACAGGACGTGGGGTGGTTCAACGTAGCCACGTGATGTGGCGTTCTTGTTGAATATTCCCTCTTAGGAGATAAAGGAAACACGGCGAACGGAGTGAGTCGATGTTGACTTATCGAACGGAGGTGTCAGGAAGTCACGAGCTCCTGGGAGCCGGAACTAGCCGAAACTCATATAGTTGCATCAATATAAACAGAATTCGACAAAATTCGGGAAGTGACAGGCACCACCAAAGTGCGGTAGAATAGGAAGTAGTAATGGATGAAAAGGATGTGGCAATTTTGAGTCAAAAAATACTAGTAGTAGATGATGAACAGCCAATTGCAGATATATTGAAATTCAACTTAGAAAAAGAAGGATATCAGGTAATCGTTGCCAATGATGGCGATACAGCTATTGAAATTGCAGAATCGGAACGACCTGATTTAATTTTATTAGATATTATGCTTCCAGGTAAGGATGGAAATGAAGTTCTTAGGGAAGTAAGAAAGACACAAACAATGCCAATCATCATGCTTACGGCAAAAGATTCAGAGATTGATAAAGTGTTGGGCCTTGAACTTGGTTCAGATGATTATGTGACAAAGCCCTTCAGCAATCGTGAACTGATTGCCCGTGTCAAAGCTAATTTACGCAGGCAACAGGTGCCGGATGACACAGTGAAAGCAACGAAAGATATCGTTATTGGAGACTTGACGGTTCACCCTGATGCATATGTTGTTTCAAGAAAAGGTGTTCAGATTGAATTGACACATCGTGAATTTGAATTATTGCATTATTTAGCCCGTCATATCGGACAGGTGATGACAAGGGAACATTTGCTTGAAACGGTATGGGGTTATGATTATTTTGGAGATGTGCGTACCGTTGACGTTACCGTTCGCAGACTTCGTGAAAAAATTGAGGAGAGTCCAAGCAATCCGATATGGATCGTTACAAGACGTGGTGTCGGCTATTATTTGCGTAATCCCGAACAGGAGTAGTTGTGATGAATAAAGTTGGTTTTTTTCGTTCCATTCAATTAAAGTTTATTATCATTTATATTCTGCTATTGCTTCTTGCTGTTCAGGTTATTGGATCTTTTTTCACGCAAAGGCTGGAGGAAGAACTCCTTAATAACTTTAAAGTATCGATAAATGATCGAGTGGAACTGCTGAGCTATAACCTGGAACAGGCTTTTGATAGAGAGCGAAGCGAAGAGGATGATGGCCCGACTTTAGAGGAAGAAATTCAACAAATCGTGCAAGATATCAATACAGATAATATAGCTACAACAGTGAATGTAATTAGTAACCAGAGCCGAATTATCGGAACAAATAAAATCAACCAACAGGATGAGATTGGAAAAAAGATTACGCAACCATTGGTCCAACAGGCGTTATTTTTTGATTCACCACAAAAGCAGGAATTCTGGGATCAGGAAGCCGAAAGTCGTGTATGGGTACATGTAGAACCATTAATTGACTCAGAGGGTATAGCGGTTGGAGTGATTTCTTTTCAATCCTCATTGGATGCGGTCTATGGTCAGGTGGAAGATATTAATAGAATCTTTTTACAAGGGTCCATTCTGGCAATCAGTATTTCAGCAATCATCGGAATCCTTGTGGCACGAACCATTACAAAGCCAATCATGGAGATGAGAGAACAAGCCCAGGTAATGGCAAACGGCGATTTCACCCAAAAAGTAAATATTTATGGGAAAGATGAGATTGGTCAGTTGGCGGAAACATTTAATGACCTGAATAGCCGATTAAAACACTCCTATGCAACAATTGAGGAGGAGCGGCGAAAGCTTAGTTCGGTTCTATCCAATATGTCTGATGGGGTTATCGCAACCGATAACTCAGGTTCTATCACATTAATGAATGATGCAGCAGGAAGGCTGGTTGGGGAGAATCCAGAAGAGGTTATCGGTGACTACTTACTTGATTTACTACAGCTGGATAGAAAAGAAGTCGATTTGACGGAACTACCGGAAAGTGGATCCATGATTATCGATTTCAGTGAGGATGACACTCCATTCTTAGTAAGGTCTAACTTTTCGACTGTTTTGGATGATGAAGATAAAATAACCGGATTTATAACCGTTATTAGTGATGTTACAGAACAAGAGAAAATAGAGCAGGAACGTCGTGACTTCGTTTCCAATGTTTCACATGAATTACGTACTCCACTAACAACTATGAAAAGTTATATTGAAGCGTTGACGGAAGGTGCATGGGAAGATAAGGAAATCGCCCCAAGATTTCTTCAAGTTACCCAAAACGAGACAGATCGAATGATTCGCATGGTTAACGACCTGCTTCAACTTTCCAAAATGGATTCAGATGAATTGCCACTGCATAAGGAGCGTACTGATTTTGTACGTTACTTCCATCAAGTAATCGATCGTTTTGAAATGAATTCACCGGAAGAGATAACGTTAATCAGAGAAATACCAAAAGGAAAGTCTCTTGTGTGGATGGATAAAGATAAAATGACACAGGTTCTAGATAATATTATTTCCAATGCCATCAAATATTCCCCAGAAGGTGGGGAAATTCGCATGAAGCTAGACATAAAGAGTCATTTCTTGCTTGTAAGCATTCAGGATCAAGGTATGGGTATTGCTTATGATAAATTGGAAAAAATATTCGAGCGATTTTACCGGGCTGATAGAGCAAGAACAAGGAAACTTGGAGGAACAGGATTAGGTCTTGCGATTACGAAAGAAATGGTGGAAGCTCACCATGGGAAAATATGGGCAAGAAGTAAAGAAGGTAAAGGGACAACGATTCTCTTTACACTACCGCTGATGAGTAAGAAGCGGAGGGATATGAAATGAAATGGGAAACGGCAAAAACCTTCATATTAATTATTCTTATAGGTACTAGTTTAGTACTTACATTTGGAATGCGGAATTACCAACCAGATGTAACGAATCTAAGTGATGAATCGATCGGTGAAATAAATTTGGGTGGTACAAGGGATGAATCGAAGCGAACGATAGTCCGACCTAGTGAGATTATTTTTAAATCACATGGCAACTTCTTTGGCTTCGCAAAACCAAAGGGACGCGAACAAATGTATGAACAAATGTATTCCTGGACATTCACTAATTTTGCAACACAAATTGCAAGTGAGAGAAACCCCGATAATCATGAAATAGAAGTTATTTTCCCTGATGCGATTCCATTGGAGTTATTTGGCAGTATCATGTCCTTTAATGAAGAGGATATTTTCTTTCCAGAGTGGTCATTTAAACGGTTATTTATTACATTCACGGATACAAAATCAATGGATATTGAATTTATTTCTACGAGTGGGAATGAAAAAGCGACAGCCACGGTAAATAACCCGACTGATTATGAACAAATGTGGACAATGATGACAAGCTTGGAAACCGATAGGTTTGTAGATTATACGGTAATGAATACTGGAAGAGAGAACATTTACATTCCTTCAGGCGAAATGGAACTAAAAAAAGAAGCTATTTCATTTGAAATGATTGATCCTTCTGATATGAGAGATATTTTATTTCCAAATCCAGCAGTTGTCATGGAATCCACCATCGCAACAAGTGGATTGACATACTTTACTGACAGCCGCCAAATAAGAATGGGAGCTAATAATTTGGGGATGGAATATGTCAATCCTTTTACGGAGAATTCAGATCGTCCGCTTACTGTTGTTAGTCTTTTGGATAGTAGTATTTCAAATCTAAACGAGAATGGCAGCTGGACAGGTGACTTTAAATTAACAGATTTAAATGTCTATCAAAATTTCGTGAGGTATCGATTGCATTATGGTGGATATCCAGTATTTAATTCTGCAAATCCGGACTTATCGGTTATTGAACAGAAGTGGAACAGTCAACAACTAGAAGAATACCGTCGTCCACTTTTTCGTTTAATAAACTCTCTGCAACATTCCGATGTTAATTTGATATCGGCGGAAAGTTTGATTACTAAATTAAAAAACCATCAGAGTTATACATTAGATAAAATTCAGGATATAAGGATTGGCTATCGTTTGAATGTGAATTCAGAAAAAAATGCTATTGAACTAGAGCCGGCCTGGCATGTGAAATATGATGGGAATTGGCGGGTGCCTTTATTTAGTGAAATGAGTCAAAGAGGGGGAGATTGAGGATGCAATGGGGTCATATTAAAACATTATTTATTCTCAGTTTCCTCGTATTAAATATCTATTTGCTAGTTCAATTCGTGGAAAGACAGCAGAATTCAGCGGAAATGGGTGTCTTGGAGAGTAGTAATGAGAATGTAAGCTATGAAGAGTTATTTGAACAGGAAAATATTACAATCAGTGCAGAATTAAGTCAGGATTTGTCTGAAACTAATTATATTAATGTATCTGAGAAGAAGTTTACCGATGAAGAAGTTGGTCAATTAAACAATATTGATGGTCTTGATGCAACATTGATTGACGATAATTTTATCCTCGCCCAATTTGAAAGGCCTTTATCATTGCCAGCAAATCTAACTAAAGATAATATATCGGATCTTGTTGCGCCATACCTGTTATATCCTGAGCAGTATACGTATTGGGTTTGGGATGAAGAATCGAATATATTCATGTTTTTCCAACAAAAGGACAATAAACCTATCTATTTTAATCAGAATGCATTGTTGCTATTTTATGTAAATGATAATGATGAAATTACGCATTATACACAAACAATGCTTGGGGATGCTGAACAACAAGGGAATACCGAAGAAATTATATCACCAATAAAGGCGATTGGTTCACTTTATGACCGTGGATCGTTAACGCAAGATGAAAATGTATCAGATGTCTCCTTGGGATACCTCTCCCGTATCGAATCACAAGTCTTTGCACCAACATGGAAGGTTACTATTAATGAGGATGAGATTTACTTTGTGAACGCGATTGAGGGCCTCGTTTATTCAGAGGAGGAGTCGGTTTTTATCCAAAAAGCGATTATTAATAACTTGGATATCATTAGACTTTTACCAGAAGAAAATGATATGAAAGCACCTGCAGTAGTAGTTTTAAATCAAAAGCTTGATAGTGAGGAAAATCGGAGTGAGTTAGAATGACATTACGTTTTAGTGTTTTGGCATCAGGAAGTACAGGCAATGCCTTTTATATTGAATCAGATGAGCAGAAATTCTTAGTGGATGCTGGATTAAGTGGGAAACAGCTGGATTATTTGTTCAGTCAGGTTCAGGTAGATCCTGCTAAACTATCAGGGATTTTAGTGACCCATGAGCATAGTGACCATATTAAAGGATTAGGCATTATTGCAAGGAAGTATAATCTTCCAATCTTTGCAAATGAAAAAACATGGAAAGCAATGGAAAAATCATTAGGAAAACTTTCTTTGGATCAGAAATTCTATTTTGGGATGGAGGAAGTTAAGACATTTACAGATATGGATATAGAGTCTTTCGGTGTGTCCCATGATGCTGCTGAACCAATGTTCTATACGTTCCACCATGATGGAAAGAAAGTAGCTCTTGTTACAGACCTTGGCTATGTATCAGAACGCATCAAAAAAACGGTGGAAGATGCAGATGCGTATATCTTTGAAGCGAATCATGATGTGGGCATGCTTCGTATGGGGCGTTACCCATGGAGTGTAAAACGCAGAATACTTGGTGACTCTGGACATGTATCCAATGAAGACTGTGGACTAGCCCTGTCGGAGATTATAAGTAATCGTACAAAGCGCATTTACCTTGCACATTTAAGCCTTGATAATAATATGAAAGACCTTGCACGCATGTCTGTGGAGAATGTTCTACGTGAGCGAGGAATTGAAATCGAGCTACATGATACAGATCCAAAGAATTCAACGGCATTGTATGAAGTTGGATAGTGTATTGCTGTTAATAATTTTCAGTTTAAGGTAATACTAATGTATATCATATAGAAGTGCGTGTTCAAAATGGAGGATGAAAAGGACCACTAAAGAAATTCGAAGGTTCATTTTGACCGAACTTTTTGAACAACCTCTAGAAGGAGACCTTAGACATGGGATACTATGATCAGAACTACAGGAGGCCACATAAACAAAGAGGAAGATGGTTAATTCCTTTAATGATGGGAATAGCAATAGGTGGTTTATTGGTATTCATTGTTATGCCAGAGCTGTTTCAAACGGACAGGGATACAGCTTCCTTAGGTGATAATGATACACAAGAGACTCATACAAATGATGATGGGTCTATTAACCAGGTAGTACAAGTTGATGTTACAACACAGCTAACAGAAATCATTGAAGAAGTAACGCCATCTGTTGTTGGGATTACAAATATTCAGCAGCGTAACGACTTTTGGGATCAACAAGAAGGCGTTGAAGCAGGTACAGGGTCAGGTGTCATTTACAAAAATGACGATGGAACGGCATTTGTCGTAACCAATCACCATGTAATCCAAGGAGCGGATACGGTAGAAGTCGTGTTATCCAACGATACCCATATCGAGGCGGAGATTGTTGGAAGTGATTTATTCTCTGATTTGGCAGTATTGCGGATGGATGGATCGAAGGTAGATAAGATTATTGAAGTTGGTTCCTCAGCAACTATAAAAGTAGGTGAACCTGCGATTGCGATTGGTAATCCACTGGGGCTGTATTTATCTAGTACGGTAACCCAAGGAGTTATCAGTGGAACCGAAAGAACGATTCCACAGGACTTTAATCAGGATGGACGTGCTGATTGGCAAGCAGAAGTTATCCAGACGGACGCAGCTATTAACCCAGGTAATAGTGGTGGTGCACTGATAAATATTTATGGACAGCTAATTGGTATTAATTCCATGAAAATCAATCAGGAAGCAGTCGAAGGAATCGGATTTGCAATACCAATCGATTCTGCAATACCAATCATTGAAGAACTGGAATCCACAGGTGAGGTTATACGTCCTTATTTAGGTGTTGAAATTTATTCCCTTGATGAGGTTCCACAAACGGAGTGGAAGAGCACATTGAATCTTCCTTCAGAAGTGGAAGGTGGCGTCTATGTTTGGACTGTTGAAGATTTATCACCTGCAGATCATGCGGGTATCAAACGGTTGGATGTGATTACCGAACTGGATGGAAAACAGGTTATGAATATGATCGACCTCAGGAAAATATTATACCAAGAAAAGAATATTGGTGATGAAGTCGAAGTTGTGTATTACCGAAATGGTGAAAGAAATGTAACAACAATTGCGCTTGGAACCCAATAAGGGTAAACTCCCGTAAAGGGAGTTTGCATTAATTTATGCGTAAATAGTTATCAACAGTTTTCAATACTTATGCACAAAACGTGGATAAGTTTCTAGAGTGAATCAATATATGGAATAGAAAAGACGTTCCATAACAAAATAAGTACGAACACCTGTGCATATGTGGATAAAATTGTGGATAACCATAAGTTATACATAATATTTGGATGTTATACACGAGTTATCAACATGTTTATAATCCATCTTGTTAATTAAGTTATTATTTTAGCTCTCCTAACGTTTTGCCAAAGAAGCAGCAATAGAATTATCATGACAATATCCAATCGCGCACCCATAGCGAAGGAGAGAAGTCCCTCCGTCCACAAAATTGGTAGTTTGGAGAAATAAAGTGCACCGAGCATAATTAACAGGAGTGGTGGTACAGCTATCTTCATATACATCCTTCCTATAATCAACATCCCACAAGCGAGTTCCACAATTGCCACTAAAAATAAAGTCTGCTCGGGAAAAGGCAGTCCAAGACCAAAGAACACCCCTTTAAAATCAGCATTAACCAATTTCATTATTCCTGCAGTAACAAATACATAGCCAATAGCATAGCAAATCCATTTTGTTGTCTCCATTCTATTCAATGATTAACCTCCCTGATTCATCCTTTGTACTAATCTATGTTTCATTGTGGACAATCTTTCCTGTAAAGAGGATATTCAAAAATCCCGATAAAAATCACACATCAAGTTTCGCATGAATCTCTTAATTGCTAATGTGGATAATTAACTCTATAATTTTCTTTAGACTAAGAATTAAAGGGAGTGCGATTATTGATTCGGCGATTTTTTTCCTATTATAAGCCGCATAAGCGGTTATTTATTATTGATTTCTCTGCAGCATTAATCGTTGCACTGCTTGAATTGGCATTTCCATTAGCTGTGCAATGGTTTATTGATGAACTGTTACCTGGCGATGACTGGAATCTAATTGTTACTGTTGCGGTACTGTTGTTGCTTGTTTATATCGTTAGCACCTATTTACAGTATGTGGTCACCTATATCGGTCATAAGCTTGGAGTAAACATAGAAACCGATATGCGCAAGGACCTATTTCAACATGTACAAATGCAATCATTCCGATTTTTTGATAACACAAAGACCGGACATATTATGAGTCGAATTACGAACGATCTGTTTGATTTAGGAGAACTTGCACATCACGGTCCAGAAGACTTTTTCATTTCAATCATGACATTTCTTGGGGCTTTCATAATTATGTTTACAATAAATCCTACATTGGCATTAATAATTTTGATTGCTGTTCCTATCCTGATTTTCCTGATAACCTTTGGCAATATCCGAATGAATAAATCATGGAAAACGATGTATGAGAAAATTGCCGGTGTAAATGCCCGGGTCGAGGATGCTGTTTCAGGTGTAAGGGTTGTACAGTCCTTTACTAATGAGCCCTTTGAGTTGGAGCGTTTCTCGAAGGATAATAAAAGCTTCCAAAAAGCGAAGATTGGTGCATATAAAGTAATGGCAATTGTTCATTCTAATATTTATTTGCTCATGCGTTTAATTACATTACTTGTCCTTGTTGCTGGAGCATGGCTGAACTTTAATGGCCGTTTGTCTTATGGTGAACTTGTTAGTTTTATATTGTTTGTGAATGTATTGACGAATCCAATTAATAAGATTACTGCCTTATTGGAAATGTACCCAAAGGGAATGGCAGGGTTTAAACGATTTACGGAATTGATGGATGTGAACCCTGATGTACAGGACCGTAAAGATGCGGAGGACATGAAGAATGTATTGGGCGATATCACATTTAATAACGTAACGTTTGGCTATGAGACATCCCATGAGCCTGTATTAAAGTCAATCAGTTTTGATATCCATGCAGGTGAAACAGTCGCTTTTGTCGGTCCATCAGGTGCTGGAAAGACGACCATATCTTCTCTGATTCCACGTTTTTATGATGTGAATGATGGCAGTATTAAAATTGATGGAATCGATATTCGTGATATAAAGAAAGAATCGCTACGCAGTCAGATTGGTGTTGTCCAACAGGATGTTTTCTTATTTACAGGGACATTGCGTGAAAATATTGCTTATGGGAAACTCGATGCTACTAACGAAGAAATTGAGCGTGCGGCAAAACAGGCCCATATGGAAGAATTTATTAAAGAATTGCCAGATGGATATGAAACACAGGTTGGTGAGCGTGGATTGAAATTGTCAGGAGGACAGAAGCAACGTATTGCAATTGCACGTATGTTCTTAAAAAACCCACCAATCCTAATTCTCGATGAAGCAACATCTGCACTCGATACCGAAACAGAAATGATTATCCAACAGGCACTAAATGAACTTGCAAAGAATCGTACAACGCTTGTGATAGCCCACCGTCTTGCAACAATTAAAAACGCAGATCGGATTATGGTAGTCACAAAGAATGGAATTGAAGAGGAAGGCAGTCATAAAGAACTGCTGGAGCGTAACGGTATATTTGCACAATTGCATAATGTACAGATGAGTTAATGGAGGGGTCAAATAATGAATCATACTGTTAAGGTTAAAGATGTTGTCATTGGGGAAGGAATACCGAAGATTTGTGTGCCACTGGTCAGTAAAACACTTGAACAATTAAAAAAAGAAGTAATTTTTCTAAAGCAGGTAGAGTATGATGTCCTGGAATGGCGTGTTGACTTTTTCGAACAAGTAGAAGATATAGAGAAAGTGAAGGTAGCATTGGATGCAATTCGCGATATTTTACCTGAAGCTCCCCTTATCTTCACCTTCCGCAGTGCTAAAGAAGGTGGGGAAAAAGAGATAAGCTACAGCTACTATATGGAATTAAATCGGATCATTTCCGAAACGGGCAAGGTTGATCTGATTGATGTGGAATTGTTTAATGAAGAGAAAGATATACGGGCATTAATTGAAACAGCGCATCAACATCAGACGTTTGTAATTATTTCCAACCATGATTTTCATCAAACACCTGAAAAGAAGGAGATTATTTCGAGGTTGAAACGGGCACAGGAATTAGGTGGAGACATACCGAAGATTGCCGTTATGCCGACATGCCCTAAAGATGTACTGACATTAATGGATGCGACAAGAATTATGAAGGAGGAACATGCTGATCGTCCAATTATTACGATGTCCATGTCCGGACAAGGCGTGATCAGTCGTTTAGCTGGAGAGGTCTTCGGTTCCGCATTAACATTCGGTGCTGTAGGGCAAGCGTCTGCACCGGGACAAGTATCGGTTGTCGAATTGCGCGGGGCTCTGGAACTGTTACACCATAATTTATAAATAACTTCTGTGGGTAACTTTTAAGTATTCAGGATACTTTCATTAAATTAGGAGAGTTATCCCCTATTTCTGTTAATAAGCCTGTTGATATGTTAGAAAATTAACAAAATGGCATCAAATTGCAAAAAGAAGTATTCGACAAATTTCCCATCATTTGTCGATATTTCCCGGGAAATGTTAAACCTCCTCAAAATAAATGAGGAGGTTTAATTGTTGTTGGATTTAATAAAATTGCTCGATTTACACATCCTAATAACAAAAGCGGAAGTGCGCAATTAGCGACGTATGAGCCCGATCGAGCCGATGATGACTTATCGGTACAGAGGTTAGGGAAGTTCAATACGTTTAAGCGCTGTAGCTGGACGTAGCTAAAGGAGGTTGAAAACTTGAGAAAAATTTATTTATCTATCGCTATTGCTATTGTACTGATCCTTGTCTCGAATACCTTCACATCTGTACAAAATCAAAACAATGTAACAGCGCAAACAGAGGAAGGGATTCCATCCTATGCGAAGTGGGGGCAACTTGCTGTAAAGGAAACGAAATCAAAGTACCCGAAAGCGAAAGTGATTGATTATCTGCATATTGGTAAAGAAACAACTCCTGATGCTAGAGCGGTAGAGAAGTTTAAGTTATGGTTAAAGGAAGAAAGTAGAGAGTTTGGAGTCATTATTGACATTGAATATGATATGGAGACAGATGAACTGATAAATATAACCTTTGAAGAAACGGATCAGTAGCTCCTGTTACTTATCCGTTTCTTCGCTTAAGGGAAAATTACCATCTCCAAATTAAAATCTGTACCAATCACTTGCGAGCATGCCATACACAACATGATCTACAAAATGATCAGACAACCATTCTGCCTGTCTGATTTGCCCTTCTTTACTGAAACCAAGACGTTCGGGTATCGACCTGCTTTTCTTGTTTTCATATGCTGCCCGAATGTCCACCCGGTTGAGCTTTAACTGAGAGAAGGCATAGTCGATTAGTGCTTTAACAGCATTTGTCATGATGCCGCGCCCTTGGTAATCTGGGGAAAGCCAATAACCGATATAACCAATATTGTTTGCCCAGTCCAATTGATTAAAACCAATCACTCCAACTAATTTCTCTTTAAAGAAAATCCCGGTAGTAAAACCAGTTTTAAATTCAGCGGCTTTTAATGTTTGATCAATAAAAGCCAATGTATCTTCAGGCTTGATGGTCGTGTCTATCCATGGCAACCACTCACGAAGGTAATCGCGAGCATAATCGGTTAATTCAAATAGCTCATTCGCATCCTGCAGTTTCAATTGTTTTAATTTTACATTCTCATCCACTTCATAGATGAACATGGATTATCCCACCTATTCAAATCTTTTTGATTTCAATTTAAATCATCATACCATAAAAGTAGTCTGCAAAAATAAGTAGCTTTTGTCTTTTTATGGCCATTTCCGTGACCCGCCCAAAATCCCTTTTTACTTGCAAATTAAAAGTTTATTCTTAATCATTATTTTACATAATACGGAATAAAAATGAGTATTTCTATGATTATATAGTTTATATTATTAGACGTAACTTTGAGGAAGCAGCAAATAATTGGGTAGAAGAGAATCAAGATAAAGTAAATAAATGGACAGAAGGAGAAGAGACGGTAGGTGGAGAAGAAATCGAACTAGTATTAACCCCTTGGGATTCAGAACGTGCTTCTGGTGAAGTAATGAGACTTGTATCAGAGCAACAAGAGTATGCAGTGCATGACTATCATCCAGCAGTGGTGTTCCAATCAATAGCTAACGGTCATCGCTTGCTCCATTATGTTTAAGTAACTCCCTGTTCAATCTCATTGTCCATTAGCCTATTAAGGGGTTTTATTCTGGCACGTCTTCCATATTAGTATCCAATTCCTCGCTGTATTTTAAAATTTAATTTCTATTTTATGCCATTCTAGTTTATGATTAAGATAGCTTGTATTAGAATAAGAATACTGATGTAGTTTATAAAGGAAGGTTTAACTATGACCGAAGAAAATATTACCCGATTACATATGAATAATAAAGAGTATATCCTGATTGGAACAGCACATGTTTCCAAGCATAGTGCAGAGCAAGTAAAAGAAGTTATCGAGGCAGAACAGCCGGATTCTGTTTGTATTGAACTTGATGAGGGACGGTATCAATCTATTTCAGAAGGTAATAAATGGAAGGATACCGATATTTTTGAAATAATAAAAGGCAAAAAAGCAACACTATTATTGATGAACTTGGCAATATCATCCTTCCAGAAACGGATGGCGAAACAGTTTGGTATTAATGCTGGACAGGAAATGATTCAAGGTATAGAGTCAGCGAAGGAAAATAATGCTGAGTTGGTTTTGGCTGACAGAGATATTCAAGTCACTTTCTCCCGTATATGGGGAAATATTGGATTGAAAGGCAAAACAATGCTCTTAATGCAAGTAATTGGCAGTATCTTCAGCAATGATAAGATATCTGAAGATGAATTGGAAAAGATGAAAGAGCAGGATACGATTAACGCGATGCTTCAAGAATTTACGGATCACTTTCCTAAATTAAAAACGCCACTTATTGATGAGCGGGACCAGTACCTCTCACAGAAAATAAAGAATGCACCTGGAGAAAAAGTTGTAGCGATCCTTGGTGCAGCACATGTTCCAGGAATAACAAAGGAAATCCATAGAGAACATGATTTAAAGCGGCTTACGCAACGTCCAAAAAAATCTAAAGCTCCAAAAGTTATTGGATGGACAATTCCAGTTTTAATTCTTGCCATTATTGCTTATACATTCTATATGAATCCCTCTGCAGGTCTACAACAAACTATTAGCTGGGTACTATGGAATGGTTCTATGTCAGCAATCGGAGCAATCGTAGCACTTGCACATCCACTAGCAATCGTAACTGCATTTGTGGCAGCGCCAATAACGTCATTGAATCCACTGCTTGCTGCGGGCTGGTTCGCTGGATTTGCACAAGCCTATATTAAGAAGCCAAATGTCGGCGACTTTGAAAGCTTATCGGATGACGTACACACCGTAAAGGGATTTTGGAGAAATAAAGTTACTCGGGTATTGCTTGTCGTCATTTTTGCAAACTTAGGAAGCTCTTTAGGCACATTAATAGGTGGCATTGATGTCATTCGGGTATTTATCGAGAATCTATCCTAAAAAATTAAGAAAGTCACTTTCACATCATGAAAGTGCTTTTCTGTAGGTTGCTTTTTGGATACTTACTGTAAACATACTTATATTTCGGATTATGGAGTAATCAAATACACCATGATGCCAATTTTAGAATGAAAAAAGTTGCAAATGTAATCAGATACAGAGACATAATACTTTTTTATTAGAGATAAATAAGTTATAGTTAACTCAACTATTTTGTGTATATGTAAGGGGAGGAATTTACTCGTGATCATTGCGATCATCGTATTACTATTTGTTTCATTCTTCTTTTCTGGAAGTGAAACAGCATTAACAGCTACAAATAAAATGAGACTTCAATCAAAGGCCAACAATAATGATGAAAAAGCCAGGAAAATTTTAGACCTGGTTTCAAAGCCAAGTGAGTTTATTACGGCCATATTAATTGGAAATAATATTTCCAATATATTACTGCCAACACTTGTTACCATGTTGGCACTTGAATACGGATGGAATGTCGCCATAGCTTCCGCTGTTTTAACAGTTGCGATTATTATATTTTCTGAGGTAATCCCAAAGTCCATTGCAGCGAGTTTTCCAGATCGGATTTCATATCTCGTTTATCCGATCATTAAAATTGTTGTAACAATATTGAAACCGATTACGATATTCCTAAATGGATTAACGGGATTGATTACAAAGGCACTTTCCAAGGGCCAACCAAACAATACATCGATTTCCAAGGAAGAACTAAGAGCAATTGTAGATATTGCTGACTCAGAAGGCACATTTAAAGATGATGAATCCAACCGTATCAAAGGGGTCCTCGATTTTTATAATATGAATGTAAAGGACGTACTTAACACACCACGTGTAGAAATTGTTTCACTTCCTAGTACGGCAACTTATGAAGAAGTGAGAGACACGGTTCTTCAAAATCCATTTACAAGGTATCCGATCTACGAAGATGATATTGATAATATTGTAGGTGTTTTCCATTCTAAATACCTGATTGCCTGGACTGTTGAAATTGGAAAGTCACTTAAGTACTACAGTGATACAGATCCATTGACAGTATATGAATTCCACTCGATTGAATACGTCTTCCGCAAGATGACAAAAGAGAAAAAACATATGGCAATCGTGTTGGATGAATATGGTGGAACAGAAGGTATCTTGACGCACGAAGATATTATTGAAGCAATGATTGGTTTGGAAATAGAGGACGAAATGGACATCGATACGGATGCCCTCGTCGAAAATCTTACAGAAACTGAAATTGTTTGTGATGGTAAGATCACCCTCCATCGGTTGAATTCCATTTTCAACACCGATATACCTGAAGAAGAAGACGTTCTTGCAGGGTTTCTCTTAAAGGAATTTAATGAGTTTCCTAAAGATGGCGATGTCATTGAATGGGAAAACCTTACATTTAGGATTTTAGAGGTTGAGGGTAGGTCGATTAAGCAGGTACAGATAATTAAATAATATATAAAAAATCCCATTTGTCATTTGATAGATGGGATTTTTGCCAAGCTTTATGAAAATGGAATATGCAAAGGATTGATAAACTTATGAAGATAACTATCGTTTCAGTCGGAAAATTAAAGGAGAAATATTTAAAGCAAGGCATTCAGGAATATATGAAGCGGCTAACTGCCTATGCAAAGGTGGATATTATCGAAGTTGCCGATGAAAAGGCACCAGAAAATATGAGTGAAGCCCAAATGCAGGAAGTTAAAAGGAAAGAAGGAGAACGCATTCTTTCTCATATTAATGACGATACATACGTTATAACGCTGGAGATTAATGGGAAGATGTTGAGCTCAGAGCAGCTTGCCGCCAAGATGGATGAGCTCGCAACCTATGGGAAAAGCAAACTTGCCTTTGTGATCGGTGGTTCATTGGGCATAAGTGAAGACGTACAGAAGCGAAGTGATATAGCGCTGTCCTTTTCTAAGATGACATTTCCACATCAAGTGATGAGGCTTATTTTGTTGGAGCAGGTTTATCGGGGTTTTCGGATTATTCGAGGGGAACCGTACCATAAGTGAGGGTAAAACCGAAAGGAATAAATAGCAACCACTTTTTTTAGGTGGCTGTTATTTATTCCTTTATTAAAGTTAGGTTATTTATTTTGTGATACTCGGGAAATTAGTTTTGTGCAGATGAAGAAAAAAGTTTTCCAAATAGCTGTTTATTCTTGATAAATAGAACTTTCTACATAATAAATTCGCTACTTCAAGACTTTTTAGGTAATGGAGAGCTACTAAAATTATTTATTAACTCTTGGATGGTCAAAGCAGAAATAACTGTTCCTTCGCGAATGTTATGGATATCTTGAAGGTCCTCTGGTTAAAAGCTATTAGCTATAAAATTAGATATTCTAATCGTTTCAGTTACCGCATATACATTGGCTGTTTTCGAAATAGTAGCGCAGTTTGAAAAGATTTAGTTGTTTTATTCATATCCTTAGCTGGCTGTAAGTGTGAAAATATAAAGAGAAAAGGGATGTCTTAAGAGCCATGTAACATGACTCTTAAGACATCCCTTTATTTATAAAGAAATTATTTATTGTCACAATTGTTTTCTTAGTTTAAACAGCTGTAAGAAGTTATTGTCACGAACTTTTGCTTAAAGAACTCACATTCTTTCCATTGTTAAGCAGGCGAGTACGCAAAAATAAAATGCTTCTCCTCCACACTATCAAGTGAAAACTCCGGCCCTTGTCCATCTGAAGCATCCAATATTAATTTTGTTTGCTTCCAATACTCATATTGGCTTCTATGCATATAGAAGGGTGTTCCGCCTATTGAGCCAAGATTGACGTCAGCACCACCAACCTTAAAGTCATCTGCCCGATAACACATTGGCGCAAAACCATCACAACAGCCGCCAGATTGGTAAAATAGGATGGACCCGTGTCGATTTTTAATTAATTCTATTAAACTTAATGCTTCATCGGTTGCAACAACACGCTCGGTCATGGGCAAAATTCTCCTTTCAGTTTAGAAGAATCCTTGAGGGTTTTTATCGTAACTTACTAATAAGTTTTTCGTTTGTTGGTAATGGTCTAGCATCATCGCATGATTTTCACGTCCGACACCCGATAATTTATAGCCACCGAATGCAGCACCAGCAGGGTATTTATGGTAAGTATTCGTCCATACACGACCAGCTTGAATAGCACGTCCGGCACGATAAGCGGTATCACCAATACGCGACCATACGCCGGCACCTAGGCCATAAAGAGTATCATTTGCGATTTCGATTGCTTCATCAAAGTCTTTGAATGTTGTAAGAGCGAGTACTGGTCCAAAGATCTCTTCCTGGAAGATACGCATTTTGTTATTACCTTTAAATATTGTTGGTTGAATGTAGTTACCATTTTCCAAATCGCCACCAAGATGGTTTTCACCGCCACCAATTAAACATTCCGCTCCTTCTTCATTACCTAGCTTGATATAAGAAAGGATTTTCTCCTGTTGTTGCGTAGATGCTTGAGCACCCATCATCACTTCAGTATCTAATGGGTTACCTACTCTGATGGCTTTTACTCTTTCTAATGCACGTTCCATGAATTTATCGTAAATGGATTCTTGGACTAAGGCACGAGATGGGGCAGTACAAACTTCACCAGAGTTTAATGCGAACATGACGAAACCTTCAATTGCTTTATCCAGATATTCATCGTCTTTGTCCATCACATCCTCAAAAAATACGTTTGGTGATTTACCACCAAGTTCAAGTGTTACCGGAATGATGTTTTCTGTTGCGTATTGCATAATTTGGCGACCAACCGCAGTGGAACCAGTGAAAGCAATTTTAGCAATACGCGGGTTCGTAGCAAGTGGCTTACCGACTTCAACACCGTAACCATTAACAATATTAAGTACACCTGCAGGAAGCAAGTCTTCAATTAACTCCACAAGAACCATAATCGATGCTGGTGTTTGTTCAGCAGGCTTCAATACAATGCAATTACCTGCAGCTAGTGCTGGTGCAAGTTTCCATGAAGCCATTAAAATTGGGAAGTTCCATGGAATAATTTGCCCGACAACCCCAAGTGGCTCCTGGAAGTGATATGCAACGGTATCATTGTCTAGTTGCGTAGTACGGCCTTCTTGAGCGCGAATGATACTAGCAAAATAACGGAAGTGATCGATTGCTAATGGAATATCAGCATTTAGTGTTTCGCGAACCGCTTTCCCATTATCCCAAGTTTCTGCTACGGCAAGAGTTTCTAAGTTTTCTTCTAAACGATCAGCAATTTTATTTAAGACTCGTGCGCGTTCAGCTGCAGACGTTTTCCCCCAAGCATCTTTTGCAGCATATGCAGCATCCAATGCTAATTCAATATCTTCCTCCGAAGAACGGGCAGCTTTTGTAAAGACTTCACCAGTTACCGGCGTTTTATTATCAAAGTATTCACCTTTAATCGGTGAAACCCATTTGCCACCGATAAAGTTGTCATATCTTTCTTTAAAATGAATAAGGGCTCCATCAGTATTTGGATTTGCATAAATCATAATGTATTGCCTCCCATTTTTATTGGTTAAAAGCATTCCAATGTTTCCGCTTACATTTAAGTGGGTACATTAGGTAAAAACATTTTTCTATATACTAGTATACTGCCTATCTATTTAAAAGTACAAAGATTTGAATTATAAGAAAGGTCTAATATCAATTTTTATCGCCTAAGTTTAAAAAATGTGTAAATTATCTAAATATAATTACAAACATATGGTAATCTTAGTATAATTAATACAACAAATAATACTTAGGAGGGGAAAAAATGGATTATCAATATTTACTAAGTGATATCGAAAATAAAGTAGCTGTTGTAACAATAAGTAATGCGCCTGGGAATAAATTGAATACACAGGTCTATCAAGAAATCACCCAATTAATGGGCGAATTGGAGGAAAACCACAACGTTCATGTGATTGTGCTCACCGGTGCTGGTGATGAAGCATTTGTAGCTGGAGCAGATATTAATGAAATCTTAGAAATGGATACAGTTGGAATGATGGATTTAACTAAGATTACAAGAATTGCTTTTTCAAAAATTGAAAATTTGAACAAACCCGTAATCGCTGCAATTAATGGAGTGGCATTTGGTGGCGGCTTTGAACTGGCTTTATCGTGCGATCTGCGTATTGCCTCTGAAAAAGCTCAATTTTCTTTTCCTGAAATCAATTTAGGAGTTATACCAGGAGGTGGTGGTACACAACGCATCCAAAAAGTAGTTGGGCAAGGCGTCGCAAACGAATTATTGTATTTTGGGGAGGCAATCGCTGCTGACAGAGCCTATCAATTACAGATTGTAAACAAAGTCGTTGCCCCGCAAGAACTGTTGTCCACAACAAAAGCATGGGCTGAAAAGTTAGCACAGAAAGCACCTGTTGCATTAAGATTGCTTAAATCAGCTGTACGTACAGGATCTAATATGGATCCTGAGTCAGCCTTAACGGTTGAAGGCGCATTTTTTGATGGTGTCTTTGCGACAGAAGATCGAAAAGAAGCCATGACTGCATTTGTCGAGAATAGGAAGGCTCATTTTGTTGGTAGATAAATTTTATATCCACGATTTTTCTAAGTTATGAATGGTCTGACTCTCCATAGCGTCATGCCAAGTTGTTATTTTGTTAGTTTATCTTCTTTTAATGGTTCATTATTCAATCATACCATGGGCTGCTGGACATTGGTAAAGATTCATCGAAGCAAACCTAAAGGTACTAGGACAATCAGATTCATATTTGATTGTCCTTTTTGTATAGGAGAAACCGTTTATAGGTTGAAAGAATATCATAATTATTAACCTATAATCCTAATATAATATCTCAATTTTTAAAAATATTATTGTATAAATATACATTTTGGGTTATAATTATAATATTCATTGTAATTATAGGAGAGAGTGCTATGGAGAGAAAAAATATAATAATAATAGGTGCGGCAGGAAGAGATTTCCACAATTTTAATACGTATTATCGCGATAATGAGGCATATAATGTTGTTGCTTTTACAGCAGCACAGATTCCAGATATCGATGGGCGTAAATATCCAAGTGAACTGGCGGGCGAATTCTATCCAAATGGGATCCCGATTTATTCACAGGACGGGTTACCAGAGTTGATTAAAGAGTTACATGTAAATGAATGTGTTTTTGCGTTTAGTGATATTAGTTATGAAGAGGTAATGGGCGTTGGAGCGATAGTGAATGCAGCTGGTGCTAATTTTACATTGCTAGGTCCAAACAGCACGATGTTAAAAAGCAATAAGCCTGTTATTTCTGTTTGCGCGGTGCGGACTGGAACCGGAAAAAGCCAAACATCAAGGAAAATTATTGAAACATTACTACAGCATGATTTAAAAGTCATTGCAGTGAGACATCCGATGCCTTACGGAGATTTAAACGCACAACGCGTTCAGCGCTTTGCGACAGTTGAGGATTTAAAGAAACATCATTGTACAATCGAAGAAATGGAAGAATATGAACCGCATGTGTCACGTGGAAATATTGTATATGCTGGCGTAGATTATGCAGATATTTTGACAGCAGCTGAAAATGACCCAGATGGCTGTGACGTTATTTTATGGGACGGGGGGAATAATGACTTTTCATTTTTCGAGCCTGATCTAGCTGTTACCGTTTTGGATCCACATCGCCCAGGACATGAGCTGAAATACTATCCTGGTGAAGTATGCTTAAGAACAACCGATGTTGCCATTATTAACAAAGTAGATAGTGCAGCAGAGGAAGCTGTGCAAATTGTAGAAAATAATATAAAATCCGCAAGTCCAAATAGCACGATTATAAAAGCGGAGTCAACGATTACAGTCGATCATCCGGAACTTATTGCTGGGAAACGTGTCTTAGTCGTTGAAGATGGTCCGACACTTACACATGGAGAGATGAAACTTGGAGCAGGTACAGTTGCAGCAGAACGTTTGGGTGCTGCAGAAATCATTGACCCACGTCCATTTGCAGTCGGTACACTAGCAGATACATTCAATAAATACAAACATGTTGAAAACGTCCTTCCAGCGATGGGTTACGGTGAAAAGCAATTGAAAGATCTTGAAGAGACGATTAATAATGCTGACTGTGATGCCGTGATTATTGGGACACCAATCGATTTAAATCGTGTCATTTCAATAAACAAACCGAGTACACGTGTATACTATGATTTAGATGAACTGGACGGTCCGAACTTAAGCGATATTTTAAAGGATTTCATCGGTGAACATCAACTCGTGTGATAAACACCCGGTGCTATTTAAACAATAAGAAAAGACTAGTAACATTAGTTACTCGTCTTTTTTTATTTTATCGTTAAAGAAAGTCTTAACAAAACTAATTGACATACAGCTTAATTACCTGAATAGTATAATTAGTATGAAATTCAGCATTTCTAATAAATAATAATTACTTCATTAAAAATTTTCTCAATCATCATCTAAATGATCTTAGGGGTGGATATCCATGTCTGGAAGAGTCTGGTTAGGTCTGTTTTTTCTTTTGTTTGGTTCTGGATTTCTTTTGCATCAAGCTGATATCATTGACTTAGGGCAATTATTGTCTGCTTGGTGGCCGCTTCTATTAATTATTATCGGTATTATTCAGTTAATTAATCGTACACATTCTACTGCATTCCCAGGTTTCGTATTTTTATTAATTGGTGTCTTTTTTTTCGTAAATCAATGGTTTGATTTGAATTTACTCTCTTATTTATGGCCGCTTATTTTTATTTTTATTGGTATTTTTATTATTTTTACCCGTGTCAAACGTGGAAGTCCATCTCATACAGGTGAGAGTCTTAATACATTTGTCCTTTTTTCAGGTGCAGAAATTAAGAGTCAATCGAAAAACTTTCAAGGTGGAAGTGTGATGACGATACTCGGAGGTGCGGAAATAGACCTTCGTGGTGCGGTCATTGCTGAGGGAGCTTCGCTAGACTTCACTTCTGTCTTGGGTGGGGTGAGCATCATTGTTCCAGAGAATGTTCAAGTTGACATATCTGGTGTCCCAATATTAGGTGGTTGGGAAGATAAGACAAGGAACCATAGAGAAAATGAAGAAGTTGTCGTATTGAAACTTAATTGTCTTACGATACTCGGTGGGGCAGAGATTAAGAATTAAGAGCATCCATAAGTTTAGATGGTAGATAATCCCTCATATGCAGGCCAAGCATGATGAGGGTGTTTTTTTTTGATAAATAAACATTGAACGGTTAGCAAGATTTTTAGCCTAACAAAGCAGCTGAGAGTGGACGGTATTGGTAGAAAACTATTGTGATTTATAAAGTTAAATGATGTGATATGAAGTGTATCAATTACACAGGAAAAATACGGAAGCCAGGTCATTATTGACGTGTTGTTATCAAGTGTTATCGAACAGTGCAGGTTGAGTTAGGTGTTTATGATAGTAATACCAATATGTGGGGTTACTTTGAAGGAGAGAGGAAAGTAGCGGACTCTAGTTTTATTACAGCAAACATAGTTATCAATGAATCATTGAAAAACGAAGAGTTAAGTTTTAAAAAAAGAATTAATGGGGTGGAAGAGTGGATAAAGATTTGAATCAGGAAAAACCTAATACGGAAGAAGCAAGTATGCAGGAGATTGTGAATAGTGTTGAAATCAAATCGGACTCTGTTAAAAAGGACAATAAAATAAACTTTAATTTCGGTAAAATTTTGAATGAGGCGAAGGGGATTTTGAAAGATGCTGTTATTAGACCGCACTCTGTGGTGAATTCAAATCATACCGTAAGTATTGAAACAAGTGTTTTAATACTGGTATTGCTTTCGTTGATCATCGGTCTTTGTAGTTTTCTTTTTTATAAATTTGGATTTGATAGTCTATTAAGCATGTTTATGGATATTGGAATTATATTTGTTATTACAAATACTCTTTCATGGATTGTGACATTTGCCATTGGATATGCATCATTATACATTTTCCTAGCCTATTTAGGAAATCGAAAAATGTCCCATCGTGAATTGTTAACGAAATATGCGATTGTAAACATTCCTTTTACCGTTATTTTTGGCCTTGTAATTTTATTCTTTGGATTTTTAATGGTAGATCTATTCGTAATTACATATGTGTTTGCACTAATGCTATACGGCGTTATTCATATTTATCTTTTCCTTGCACATATGGATAAGCCAAAGTATGATCTGTATTGGCTGATGGCTGGATACTTGCTATTGCTGACAGTTTTGACTTATCAGCTGAATGGTATTGATTTTGGAGCCTTCTAATCTAATCCGTGAGGTATAGAGAGTGATGATAGGGTGGAAATAGCTAAATATCCTAGTGAACAGCTAATCTGATATAATAGGTATCGAATCATTTTAGTATGTGAACATTAGGGGATGGGCAATATGTTTAGCTTTTTAAAAAAGCAATCTGAGAATCTCTTCTCAGGTTACTTTGCACTCGTCATGGCTACAGGTGCATTATCGATAGGATTTTTTACTTGGTGAAGAATTTATTTCCAATGTTTTATTATGGATCAATGTAATTTCTTATATCAGTTTATGGATACTTACGCTTACCCGGTTGTTTTTCTTTTTTCCAAAAATAAAAAAAGATATAACAAGTCATACACTTGGACCAGGTTTTTTTACATTAATCGCTGGGACTAGTGTATTTGGCAGCCAAGTAACCATTGTTGCCAATAATTACTCAATAGCTTTTGTTTTATGGATACTAGCAATTCTTCTTTGGATAGTGGTCATGTATACCTTTTTCACAGCTGTAACAGTGCGAAAGAATAAGCCTACCATCGCAGAAGGTATTAATGGGGCGTGGTTAATTGCTGCTGTAGCAACTCAATCCATTTCCGTATTAGGGACGCTTTTGATACCATATGTAGAAAGTGGGCGGATTGTCATCTTGTTTTTTACATTATGTATGTTCTTTTTGGGTTGTATGTTATATCTGAATATCATTACACTTATTTTTTACAGATTTACGTTTGTAGAGCTAAAACATGATGCGCTTACTCCTCCCTATTGGATTAATATGGGGGCAGTTGCCATTACTACATTGGCAGGGTCGACACTTATATTACATGCTGAATATTGGCCCTTGCTCCAGGAAATAACGCCCTTTTTAAAAGGATTTACATTATTTTTCTGGATCACTGGTACATGGTGGATCCCATTATTATTTATTTTTATGATCTGGCGCCATATTTACCATCGCTATCCATTAACATATGACCCGCAATTTTGGGGTATGGTGTTCCCGTTAGCCATGTATACGACTAGTACACTCCAGTTATCTAAGGCTTTAGAGGTTCCGTTTTTAATAGTGATTCCTAAGTTTATGGTGTTTATTGCAATAGCTGCATGGCTAATCGTATTTATTCAACTTATCCACCGAATATATTTAAATGTCATAAATCATTTTAATCCACGTCATTTATAAATCAACTCGGGAAAAATGGCTTTATTATTTTATTAACTTTTAAACAAGAGTGGTTAACGATTAAACCACTCTTGTTCAACGATATATTCGTGTTGTTATGCAGAAGGCTTGATAAAAGAATTGTTTACTTCCAATAATTATTTGCGGCAGCAACCGTTTGGAAGTGTGTTGCTACAACATGTGAAGTGGCTATTAAACTGTCGGCGTTTTCTGCATAAATATACCTTAACCTCTCCCTAATTTCTGGGGATGGCTGTGTATATGCTACAGCATTTCTAGCTAGCATGATAGCAAGCTCAAACCCTTGTTGAGGTGTGTCTGTTTTTAAACTTGTAAGCCAATCTGACATCATATCATCTCCTTTAATAAGGATATTAGATTGTTTAAAAAAATACCAACCGTCTGACTTTTCACTATGAGATTCGAAAGCATAGGTGTACAAGCTGGCGATAGGGTTATCTTGACAATGATGGATTCGTAATTAAAAATTGATTGAGAGTAGTTGAGGTTAAAAGAAGTTCTAAAACTGGGTTTCAGTTTTGAGAGCAGGTGTTGTATGGAAATAGTATTGTTTATGATGATTATATTGGTTGCTTCTATTCTCCAAACGAGTACTGGTTTTGGTTTTTCGATTTTGGCCACTCCTTTTCTTCTTTTGCTATTTGAGCCGGTAGAGGCAATACAGATTAACTTAGCTTTATCATTGGTTATATCCACTGCTTTAATAAAAAAAGTAAGAAAGGATGTTGATTTTGGCATCCTTAAAAGGTTAATAGTTGGGAGTTCTGTCGGCCTTCTAATTGGTATCATTATCTTCTTATTGATAGATATAAATAAGCTGAAACTGATTGTTAGTATTATCATTCTGGCTTTAACTTGTATGCTGATACTTAGGTTCAGAATAAAACAGAGTTGGAAGAGAGACCTGGTTGTAGGCGGCCTCTCCGGTTCCCTCACAACGAGTATAGGCATGCCAGGTCCACCCTTACTATTATACTTTTCAGGAACGGATACACAAAAGGAAAAATTACGTGGGACAACACTTGCATTTTATTTGTTTATTTATTTTGTAAGTTTAATCATCCAAGTAATCTTTGCGGGAACGAATAAAACAGTCTGGACCTCAAGTATAATTGCTTTACCATTGGTATTATTAGGCTTATACATAGGACAGCTATTATTTGAACGTATTAACCAACATACGTTTCGCAAATTTGCCTATATTATTTTACTTTTTACTGGAATATATTTGCTGATTGACAGTTTAGGATTGATATAGGAAGTGAATTACAAATGTATCATAGGTTCGCAATATGTATTCAGAGGCTGACCTTCTTTGTTAATATAAAGGAAAGAGATTCAATTAGAGTGGTTTTTTAATGATAATAACTTGTATAATGTCATAATACCCATGGAAACAATAAGGGAAAATACTTAAAAAAATGAGGCTAAATAATGAGCGTGAAGCGTTTTAAGGATTATAAATTAAGTGATGAAATAATAAAGGCTTTAACAGAATTGGAATACAAAAATCCTACAGAGGTTCAAAGTAAAGTCATTCCGCTTGCGTTGGATAAGAAGGACCTTGTAGTAAAATCACAAACAGGAAGCGGTAAGACCGCATCCTTCGGGGTTCCGATTTGTGAATTGGTCGATTGGAAGGAAAATAAACCACAGGCATTAATCCTCACACCAACGAGAGAGCTGGCTGTTCAAGTAAAAGAGGATTTTACAAA
This sequence comes from Oceanobacillus rekensis, assembly GCF_002153375.1. Taxonomy (GTDB): domain Bacteria; phylum Bacillota; class Bacilli; order Bacillales; family Amphibacillaceae; genus Oceanobacillus; species Oceanobacillus rekensis. The sequence goes on along the minus strand of NZ_MTBQ01000004.1, from coordinate 317,689 downwards.
CATAGGCAGATTTAAGCGTATAAAAGCAACTGCAGTTTATGGGAAGCAACCTATTGCCATTCAAAAGACGGAATTAAAGCAGAAAACGCATGTTGTGGTTGGAACTCCAGGACGGGTGACAGATCATATTGATAGAGGAACACTTGTCCTAGATAAAATCGATTATCTCGTTATTGATGAAGCTGATGAAATGTTAAATATGGGATTCATCGAACAAGTAGAAGCCATTATAAAAGAGTTGCCCGGGAATCGAGTGACAATGCTATTTTCGGCAACTCTTCCTGAGGCTGTGAAAAGCTTAAGCCGAAAGTATATGAAAGCACCTACGGATATTGAGATTAAAGCAACAGGACTAACGACAGAGAGAATCGATCATTTACTCTATGAAGTTCCTGAAGACGATAAATTTATGAGACTTACGGATATTACTGTTGTTGAAAATCCAGATAGTTGTATTATTTTTTGCCGAACGAAGGATCGTGTTGATACTGTGTCAGATCAATTGAAACGAAAAGGTTATAGCAGTGATAAAATCCATGGTGGGATGGAACAGGATGATCGGATTGTCGTTATGAACCGCTTTAGAAAAGGTGAATTCCGCTATTTAGTTGCAACAGACGTAGCTGCAAGAGGAATTGATATTGATAACATCACGCATGTTATCAATTATGACCTGCCATTAGAGAAGGAAAGCTATGTTCATCGTACGGGAAGAACAGGACGTGCAGGACAAAAAGGAAAGGCTCTAACCTTTGTTACACCATATGAAAATCGCTTTTTAAGAGAGATTGAAGACTATATTGGTTTTACAATCCCAAAAGTTTCTCCGCCCTCCAAAGAGGAAGTTCACAGAAGCAGGTCAGCTTTTCAGGAAAAAATGAAAATGTACCCGGAAGTCAAAAAATCCAAAAGTGAGCAATTAAACAAACAAATTATGAAGCTCTATTTTAATGGCGGAAAGAAAAAGAAAATTAGGGCGGTTGATTTCGTAGGGACAATAGCTAAAATTGATGGCGTAGAAGCTGGTGATATAGGAATTATTACAATCATGGATACGTCTACGTATGTAGAAATACTGAATGGCAAAGGTCCGTTGGTTTTGAAAACAATGAAGGATACAAAAGTGAAGGGTAAGTTGCTGAAAGTATTTGAGGCTGAAAAGTGATGACGGGATATTTGTAACTGCCAAATGTATCACAGGTCCGCTTTATATATTTTTTTCCTAAAAGAACTAGGTCAAGGAATGGGATACAACTCTCATACCTTGACCTAGTTTTTATATGTGTTCAGGGAATAAGAGTGTGGTGACAACTAATCGGAATCATAACCTGGTCCCAGAATATATATTTCCCATTCACCAACGCGATATAGATATTGTACAAAACAATAAGTATGACATAAAAACGTGAAATCACCAAGTGTGTTATACTAAATAAGAAGAAGTTAATTATCGCCCTATTCCGCAAATTCTTCATTTCACCGCTACAATCCTTGATACAAGCCCCCAAAAGCTTGATTGGTTGCTCCAAAAGATGAACTTTACGGTAATATCGCTGCTTGCTCTGCAAGCAAGGGTGTTATTTTATGATGGGAGGATTTAATTAAATGTAAGAACTGCAATCATTTTCATCCTAGCTCATGCATGGAAAGTTAGAAAATCTATATGGATTTTTGCTTTGAAAATAATTGGAGGGATTTATTTGATTAGAACAGTAGGTTTTCCACTAAATAGTAAAGAAAATGAACTAAGACAGGCAATGATACTTCAAGATATTGCTAAAATGAATCATAAGGACAAGTTATTTTTTGAAAAAGGGTATGGTGCATCGTTTGCTGTATCGGATGAGAGGTTAATCAAACTAGGCGTCCATGTTGTTAGCAGGGAGAAGGTTTTAGAGCAAGACATCATCTGTGACCCGAAAGCTGGGGATGCAGGCTATATTGAGAACCTTCAAGAAGGAAAAATTGTATTTGGTTGGATTCATGCAGTACAAAATAAGAAACTAACCGATACCTTTTTATCAAAACGATTGACTGGCATTGCTTGGGAAGATATGAATGAAGAAGGAAGACATGTCTTTTTGAGAAATAACGAGATTGCCGGAGAAGCAGCAATCATGCATGCATTTAGCTGTTATGGGAAAATGCCGTATGATACAAAAGTTGCCGTTTTAGGTAGGGGGAATGTGGCACGTGGTGCATATAAAATATTAATTGGACTAGGTGCAGAAGTAACCGTTTATGATAGGCGGACAGAGGATTTATTTCGAAAAGAAGCAGGAAAGTACGATGTGCTTGTAAATGCAATTACATGGGATGTGACTCGCACAGACCATGTTATTTATAAAGAGGATTTAAAGAAAATGAAACAAGATGCAATGATTATTGATATAAGTTGTGATGAGGGAATGGGAATTGAAACGAGCAAACCGACAACGATTGAAGAGCCGATATATTATGTGGGTGGTGTCCTTCATTATGCGGTCGATCATACGCCAAGTATTTTTTACAAAACGGCTTCCAAATCAATTAGTGAAGAGGTATCGAAGTATTTACCAATAATTATGATGGGTCAGGAAAAGAAAAATGATATATTACGTCCAGCAATTATTCTGGATAATGGACGCATTTATGATCATAAGATCTTAGAGAATCAAGAACGAAGCGATGTAATAAAGATATAGAATAAATTTGAATGAAGAAGGCTCAGTCTTTATGACGCTGAGCCTTTTTATTAGGGCTTTTATACACTATAAACATTCAGATTATTGTGTTAAATTATGATAGTAAATATATTTTTCCCGCTAACCTTGATTAATGCAGGTATTGCACAAGGGAAAAATCGAAGCGGACTGAACTGGTTTCTTGCGTCGCTATTTCTCGGACCGATTGCAACTTTGTTATTGGTGATTTTTGAGAAATTACCATATTCGGATGGGTAGTTCGTTGTGTAATTTAACATCTCTCCAAAGTTAATTAAGGAGTGGAAAACAACCCAAGTAAGGAACTCTCACTTGGGCCGGTAAAGTTATGATAGAAGTTGATTAGGGTTTTTAATCTAAATTTCGAATAAAGTGAATCCATATTACGAAATAAAAAGGATAGCTTATATTTCAATTTGCTTAATTATATTAGCTGGATTACCGCCAACTACAACGTTATCCGGTACATCTTTAGTAACTACAGCGCCTGACGCAATAACAACATTATCTCCTACCGTTACTCCTGGATTTATTATTGCACTTCCTCCAATCCATACGTTGTTTCCAAAGGTAATCGGTTTTGCATATTCTTTACCAGAATTACGTTCAATTGGATGAAGTGGATGTGTTGCTGTATAGATTTGAACACCGGGAGCAAGCATACAATTATCTCCAAAGCGCACTTCGCATACGTCTAGAATGGTGCAGTCAAAGTTTGCATAAAAGTTTTCTCCGACAAATGTATTATAGCCATAATCAAATCTTATATTTGGCTCCATGGATAGGTTTACTCCAGTTGATCCTAGTAATCCCTTTAATAACTTCGTCCGTCTTTCTCCTTCACTTTCTAAAGTTTGATTATATATTCTAACTTTAAGTCTCGCTTCCTCGCGTTCCTTTAATAATACAGGGTCAGATGGGTCATACATTTCTCCAGCCAACATTTTTTCTTTTTGACTTTCCATTTTATAACCTACTTTCAAGTATATTCAAGCACAATTCCTTTCATTCTTCGATTTAATAAAAGTAAATATTGAATAAATAGGGTTTATATTAAGTTCTCTTAATTGAGATGATATTACTATTCTTTGTGATATGGGGGATTTTTATAAACAGAAGGAATTCCAATACTAGGGAAAAAGAAAGTCACCCTGCGCCAGCAATTAGTGGCAAAGGGTGGTTCGCGAAAAATAATAGGTAATCTATCTATATTCATTATAAACATACTAAATTATTACAAGTTTCCAGAAATACAAAAAGATGAGTGAGGATTGGTGCTCCCTAATTTAATTGATTGAATAGGCTAGTCTATCCCTTCTTTAATTTCTAGCAAATTCACCGTCAACTTCAACTGTTTCAAATATATTAATAAACGCTTTTTCATCATGAGAACGAACAACATTTTTAATATGCAATGTTTCATAACGTGTAACGACCATCATGATAATTTGTTTAGTCTCGTTCGTATAACCACCATAACCTTCTGTAATCGTAATGCCCCGGTATATAGATTGAAGCAATTCTTCACGAATGGCCTCACCCTTGGTTGTCACAATCTGCATCGTTAATTTAATATGGTTCGTGTGGACTTTGTCAATCATTTTCCCTGTTAAATAAATTGATAATAGTGTATATAAAGCGATGTCCCAGCTGAAAATAGCACCAGAAATAAGAACAATAATGCCGTTCATGCCAGTAAGAAGGAGGCCAACACTCATATTACTTGTTCGGGAAATGAAAATAGCTATAATATCTAAACCGCCTGAAGTACCGGAAAACTTCATAATGGTTCCTATTCCAATTCCGCTTATTACCCCTCCAAAAATCGCTGATAACAGGATATTGTCTGTTACATTCACTACAGGCAAGAGGTATAAGAAGAAAGAGAGTGCGATAACACATACTAGTGTATTGATTGTAATTTCTTTTCCAAGCTTAAAATAGCCAAAAATAAGGATTGGTAAATTAAAAAGAAAGTTCAATAATCCAGTATCAAATGGGGTAAGTAATCCGACTAAAATGGCAATCCCACTAATTCCACTACTAAGAATTTCAAAAGGTACTAGAAAAAAGTTAAAGGCAAATGCAATAACTAGGGAGCCGATAATGACCATGATGTTTTTCATCTGTAGATAACCTCCTGAAAAAATATGTAGACATCCTGATGTAAGAGGAATTTTAAAGGTATTATTTAAATATCTTATCTGAAAAAAACTATTATGTCAGCAATTATATTATTAAAAGAAAGTTCATAATCATCCCTAATACCTGTCATTAGTATTGACATATTCATAGCAGCTGATGAATCAAACGCCAAATTAATCTCTGTATGATATATTTTAATTAAACAGTTATTATAAAAAGGACGGATATTATGGATAAAACAGTTCAAACTCATTTTGATAATCTTGATTCTAAAGATAAAAACGAACAATATGAGGCCTTTAATCATATCATTAAGGCAATTGAGCATGAGGTGGACTGGGCATATGTGGTATGGGATGAATTAGTGGCAGGGCTGTCTTCAGCTGATAACCATAGGCGTTCACGATATGCTCAGTTTCTATCAGGCCTTGCAAAAAGTGATCCGGATAAACGGATTATCAATAATTTCCCTGCCCTTTGGCAAGTGACCAAGGATGAGAAATTTGTAACGGCAAGGCACGCTTTGCAATCGATTTGGAAAGTAGGTTTAGCTGGACCGGAGCAAAAAGAGATGGTGATCAACCATTTAAATGATCGTTTTAAGAATTGTAAAGACGAAAAGAACTATACATTAATCAGATTCGATATTATTCAAGATTTGCGAAACTTATATAATGAGGTTAAAGATGAAAAGATAAAACGGTTAGCATTGGAATTGATTAAGATAGAAGGGGATCCTAAGTATCAGAAGAAGTATGCGAAAGTATGGAAGGATGCTTAGGTGCGTAGAAAAGAAGCCAACATTTTCCTGCAAAAGGTAAATGTTGGCTTTTCACTATACTTTATCAATCATCTAAGTCAACGTTATGGTATACCTGTTGAACATCTTCCAAGTCTTCCAGCGCCTCAATCATTTTTTCAAACTGTTCCTGATCATCAGCGGAAAGGGTAAGATCATTTTGTGCCAGCATCATAAGTTCCGCAACTGTGAATTCCGTAATCCCAATCGTTTTAAATGCTTCCTGAGTTGCATGGAATTGCTCGGGTACCGTGTACACGATAATCGTTCCATCTTCTTCCATAATGTCACGGACCTCTACATCAGCTTCCATTAATAATTCAAGCACGTCATTCTCTGTTTGCCCTTCTAGACCAAAGACAGCAACATGATCAAACATATAGGCAACAGACCCGCTAACACCCATGTTACCGTCGTTTTTGCCAAACGCAGAACGAACTTCAGATGCTGTCCGATTAACATTATTTGTTAGTGTATCGACAATTACCATCGATCCACTTGGTCCAAAGCCTTCATAGCGATTCTCATCATAATTTTCCTCTGAACCGCCTTTTGCCTTTTCAATGGCACGATCGATAATATGCTTGGGAACGCTATATGTCTTTGCTCGTTCCAGAACGACCTTTAAAGCCTGGTTACCCTCTGGATCTGGTTCACCCTGTTTTGCAGCAACATAAATCTCTCGTCCAAATTTTGCATATATCCTGCTTGTATTCGCATCCTTTGAAGCTTTCTTTTCCTTAATATTATTCCATTTACGTCCCATACTCTTCACTCTCTTTCCACCTGACTCTATCTAAAACTATAAAACTTTAGAAGTCATATTACTAGTTTTTTTAATAATATAATGAAATTTAGATGTTAGGATTAAATAGGGAGAAATAAAATTCATCTGTCTTTCAATAATAAATAGATGAAATAGGGTGCACCAATCAGTGCGACGACAATCCCTGCTGGTATACCATCCGGATCCATGATATTTCTCCCTACTGTATCTGCAACTAATAATAACCAACCACCTAAGAGAATGGCTACAGGTATAAACAATTGATTACGTGGTCCTACTAATGCTTTTGCAATATGAGGAGCCATCAGTCCAATAAATGCGATTCCCCCAGTTACGGATACTGCTGAGGAGGCAAGTGCCACAGCTGTAATTAAAAGGAAGATACGCTCTTTTTCAATGGCGATTCCAACACCAATTGCCACAGATTCACTTAAGCCGAGTAAATTCAATCGATTAGCTTTGTAAAGTGAAAAGGGAATGAGAATAATTAGCCATGGGAGGATTGCCCAAATAAATGGCCAATCCGCTCCCCAAATGTTCCCAGCCAGCCATTTGGCAATAAAATCCACCTTTTCCCGTTCCTGCGAGGAAATGAGTACCATCATAATTCCGGATAATGCCATGGAGAACCCTACACCAACAAGAATCATGCGGGTTGGCTGTAATCCCGTATTTTTTTCATAAGAAAAAAGATAGATGAAAAGAGCTGTTATAATTGCTCCTGCAAAAGCAACCAATGGTAGCATATAGACAAACGAGCCTGCCTGTATGGGATAAAATAAAAAGAATACGGCTACAGCAACTCCGGCACCTGAGTTGATACCAATAATCCCTGGATCAGCAAGGTCGTTTCTTGTCAGGCTCTGAAGAATTGCTCCGGACAAGGCGAGTGCCATCCCTGCAAGTATTGTAATAATAACCCGTGGTAAACGAACAGAGAATAAAATAAATGATTCTTTAAATGAACCTTCCCCTAATAAGGTAGGAAGAATACGGTTATAATCTAAAGCAGCAACACCGAATCCAATCCCAATTGAAGCCGTAAAAATGATCAGAATAATTAAGAGGCATAATAGAACTCGCTGTTTTTTTAACCATTTAGGATGTATCATATGAATGCTTTACCCCCTCTGCGCACAATCAATAGAAAGAAGGGTAAACCCATGATCGAAACAATGGCAGCTACTGGTGTTTCCCAGGGTGCATTTATTGTCCGCCCGAGTGTATCAGCAATCAACATCAATATACCTCCAGCAAATGCCGACATTGGAATAATATAACGATAGTCTGTACCTACAATGGTCCGAATAATATGGGGTACCATTAATCCAATAAAAGTCATATTTCCGACTAAGGCGACTGTTGATCCTGCCAAGAGTATAATCATGATAAAAAGAACAGCTTTGATGAGAACGATTCGTTGCCCTAATCCGACTGCGACTTCCTCATTTAAGCTTAAAATCGTAAGCTGTCTTGAAAGCATCATAGAAATCAGGATACTCAAGGTAATAAAAGGAATAACAAGTTGAAGATGGCCCCAGTTTGTACCTATCAGTCCTCCGGCAGTCCACATCGATACATCTTTGGAGACTTTAAAATAAATTCCGATGCCTTCTGCAATTGCCTGCAGGAAAGCTGATACGGCTGCACCAGCAAGCACGATTTTAAAAGGGGAAAAGCCATTGCGTGCAGAAGTACCGATAAAAAATACCATTAAGGCTCCTATTGCAGCACCGATAAAGCATGCTATCATCGTCCCAAAATAATTTGCCGTTGGAATAAATACAATTGTAATTGCCAATGCTGCATTCGCACCGGATGTGAGTCCAAGTAAGCCGGGGTCTGCAAGTGGATTCCTTGTCATCCCTTGCATAATGGCACCCGCAACTGCCAGTGCAGCTCCAACAAATGCAGCCCCTACTTCACGAGGGAGGCGAATTTCACGGATGATAGAAATATCACTACCTGATGTGGTAGAAAAAAGTGCATTCCATACATCATGGATACTAATATCAGCTGCACCAAAAGCGATCGAAGCGATAAACATTCCTATAAAAACCAACAAAATGATTATCAGTTTAAAAATAAATGGGGTTGTTCGCTGTAAATGTTTTTTCATAGATTACCATCTTTTCTATGCTCTAGTATTCTTTCCCTAATCATTCACCAAGGAATGCGTCTTTAAAAAATTGCAGCTGATAATCCAATGTAAGAGGATCATTAAAGTAAAACTCGTAGCCATTAACTGTAAATACACGATCGTTAGCTACAGCTGGTATATTTTTATATGTTTCTGTTTCGGTAAATGAATTGTCCATTTCATCAAATTTGCTGAATATCATGTAGTCACCAACGAATTCTGGAAGGACTTCCGCAGACAGAGCATAATATCCTGCTTCCTGTGCTGCATCTACCACTTTTTCAGGCATTTTTAAATCCATTTCCTGATAAAGAATCTCCGTACCACGTCCCCAGTTGTCGCCATATACATATAGTTGTTTATCGTAGCTCTCAATTACCGAGACCGTTGTATCTTCACCAATTTCCGCACGGATTTTATCTCCGGCTTCTTGTGCCCGTTGTTTGAAATCAGTAACCCAGTTATTGGCTTCTTCTTCTTTATTTAGAAGCTTACCGATCTCAAGATGCTGTGTTAAATAGTCCACTGCGCCATAAGTAAAAGTTACTGTAGGAGCAATTTCATTTAATTTATCCAGATTATTGATGTTTGAAAGCCCAATAATCAGATCTGGTTCTAATTCAATAATTTTCTCCAGACTCTCATCAGTAACCTCTTCTACGGCACTTAATTCGTCTTCCCATTGAGGGTTCATTTTAGCCCAGGAATCAACCCCAACAAGGTTTACATCCAAAGCCAACACATTACCTGCAAAGGACGAAAGAACGACAACCCGCTGTGGATCGGCAGGAACTTCAATCGGTCCGTTTTCAGATTCATAGATAATGGTTTCCGATGTGCTTCCTTCTGTTGAAGCATTCTTATTGCTCTCGGAAGCTTTCGGATCATTATTGCAGCCTGTTAGCAATACAAACAGTAGTAGGATAAGTATTAATCGCCTTTTCATTTTCCGATCTCCTTCTTTTTTAAATTATATGTGATACACATTGGTCTATTTGTTCGTGGGTCTTTTCCTATTTCAGCATCGATTTGAAAAACTTCTTCCAGCACCTCGTGAGTAAGAACCTTTTCAGCATCTCCTGCTTTCACAATCTCCCCATCTTTTAAAGCAATAATGGAATCAGCAAAACGGGCTGCTTGATTCAAATCATGAAGCACCATGACAATCGTTCTCCCTTGTTCCCTGTTCAACTTTTGTAAAAGTTCTAAAACTTCCAGCTGATGTGCCATATCTAAATAGGTAGTAGGTTCATCAAGGAAAATAATATCGGTTTCCTGTGCTAATGCCATAGCAATCCATGCGCGTTGGCGTTGTCCCCCTGACAAGGATTCCACTGGACGAAATTTAAATTCCGCAGTTCCGGTGACATCTAGTGCCCAATCAATAACCTCATAATCCTTCTGTTTCAAACGGCCAAATCCACTTTGATATGGAAAACGACCGTAGGAGACTAGTTCACCAACAGTTAGACCGTTTGCACTTTCCGTTGTCTGAGGCAGGATTGCCATTTTTTTTGCAAGGAGTTTTGTATTTTGTTTTAATATATCCTCTCCATCTAAAACAATTGATCCGGATTGATGTGAAATAATTCTTGTAATCGCTTTTAATAATGTTGACTTGCCACAGCCGTTTGCCCCAATGATGGTTGTAATCTTTTTATCTGGAATCGTAACACTAAGATTTTTTACAATTAATTGCTCACCATAACCGATGTTGATATTATCCGTCTGTAGACGAGACATACAGAACCCTCATTTCTTAGTTGCGCTTATGCAGAAAGAAAGTTTTATATTTTCCTATCTGCCAAAGTAACCAATGATAATGATTATCATTATCATAAGATACACTAAACTATAGGGTTATTTATTTAATTTGTCAATACATAAATGATGCTGTAAACGCTTGACAAAAATAAACTATTAAATGAGAATGATAATCAATCGCGGTGTTTTAAAGGAGTGAATGTTTGTGAAGCAAGATGAAATATTTGATATAACGGTGATTGGTGGAGGTCCTGCAGGGCTATATTCAGCTTTTTACAGTGGTTTACGGGAAATGAAGACTAAAATTATTGAATACCAGCCAATGCTTGGTGGAAAGGTGCATGTCTATCCGGAGAAAATGATCTGGGACATCGGTGGATTAACTCCAATTCAAGGTTCGAAATTAATTGATCAAATTGTTGAGCAAGGTCTAACATTTAATCCTTCTGTTTGCCTCAATGAAAAAATTGAATCCATCAATAAAAACGAGGAAGGGATATACGTTTTAACAGCAGCTTCTGGAAACGTGCATTTCTCAAAAACAGTGATTGTAGCTGTTGGTAGCGGTATTTTAAATCCGCAAAGGCTGATGATAGAGGGTGCTGAAAGATTTGAAGTAACAAATTTAAACTACACAGTAAAATCAATGCAACGGTTTAAAGATAAAACGGTAATCATCTCTGGGGGTGGTGATTCGGCGGTTGATTGGGCAAATGAATTAGTAAACATTGCAAAAAACGTTTATCTTACTTATCGAAAAGATGTTTTGTCAGGCCATGAAGCAGAAGTTACTCGACTCAACAATAGTTCAGCAGTCTGTTATTTCAATTGCTCCATTACAAAATTAATATCGAAGAATAATGAATTAATCGAACACGTCGAACTTACAAATAATAAAACAAAAGAAGTTGTTTTACTGCCTATCGATGAGGTTATTATTAATCATGGCTATGAACGTGATACATCTTTCTTGAACAATAGTCCACTAAATATAGAAATCGCTAATGGTTATTATATAACTGGTAGTGCCAGCAGCGAGTCCTCGGTTCCTGGCTTATATGCTGCCGGTGATATTCTGCATCATGATGGCAAGCTGAATTTAATAGCAGGAGCATTTCAAGATGCTGCAAATGCAGTTAATAAGGCAAAGCAGTTTATCCAACCGGATGCCGAAAAAGTCGGAATGGTCTCTTCACATAATGAAATTTTTAAAAAGCGCAATAAAGATATAATAAAACAATTGATCAACTAAATTCCAAATGTACGTGTACTTTTAATTAGCAGCGGAAGATATTCTGCATGTTAAAGACAAACTTCAATTAATTGTAGGTGCATTCCAGGATGCTGCAAATGAGTTATTGGGGAAAAGCAATTTATATAGGAGAAAGCCCGAAAAGAAATGACATAGTCCCATAAAATAAATAAAAAATCCAAACAGAAGCCTTCACGTGAAGTGAAGGCTTCTTAAGTAAACTATACGCTTATTCTGCTTCTTCCTCTTCCTCTTCATCCGGTTCTGCTGGGTCTTCAGTTTCCGGATCTTCAGTTGTTGGATCTCCGGATGCAGGTTCTTCAGTTGCCGGTTCTTCAGTCGCTGGATCCTCTGTTACTGGCTCTTCTTCTTCAGCTCCACAGCCTACCAAAATGCCTGCAGAAAGAAGAGCAATCATCATGCCTACTGTTAACTTTTTCAGTTTCAACCTAATCACCTCTCCTAAAAAATTTGACTCTTCTACAGTATAAAGCAACTTTTTTAACTTAGTGTTAAGTTATTGTGTAAATATTTAAACAAATCACATTAATCCGTTACTTTTGTTCTACTAAACATTTAATAATCTATGATAGAGATTATTTTGTACTATCACTACAGGGAAAATGGCCCGTAACCTGAATACCTATATTTTTCCTAATTATCTTAGATATAATATAATCGAAAGAGTCATACTTTAAATAGTGAGATTAAACGAGTAAGGGAGTAGATTTTTATTTCAGCTGAAAAAGAAGCCATAATTGTTGATGATATTCTACGCTGTATTGCGACGGGAGAATTAAAACCTGGTGCAAAGCTTCCTTCTGAAAATGAACTTGCAATGCATTATCATGTACCGAGAATAACAGTAAGGAATGCATTTACTAAATTAGAGGAACGAGGTTATATCTACTCAAATCAGGGAAAAGGGAGATATTTAAAAGAAGGATCTATGCAAATTCAATTGCATTTAACTGATAAAATCAGTTTCACAGAAAAGATGAAGAAATTAGGCTATGATGTGGAAACAAGGAATATTTATTGTGAAAAAATTAAATTTGACCCTGACATTTATCAGATTTTACATGCGAATGAAGAGAATAGCATCTATAAGGTTGGAAGGCTACGCTATATAAATGGTGAACCGATCGCGATACATTATTCATTTGTAAGTGAATCGAAATTTCCAATGATTAAGGAAGACGGTCCGACAATTGAATCGATGTTTGCGTATTACCGAAAGCTTGGACATAAAGACTTTTCAAGCAGTAAAACATTGCTAAGCATTAATTTTCCGACCTCTGATGAGCAGCAAATGCTTGGTTGTAAAAGTATGGTTCCCCTCATTGTCGTGGAGAGTAATTGTATGGATGGACATTCAAAAGAATTACTGGAACATACTAAGGTTTTATACCGAAGTGATAGGTTTAAATATGATATAACAATGGACTAGATTGTTAACAGGTTAGGAATCCGTATTGGTTTCCTACCTGTTTTTTTATGTCAATTGTTAAGCTGATTTACAAATATCATACAGAAACTTAAAACATGGGAACTTGGCGACAAGTTAAGCTAGTTATATAAAGGAGGTTACATCGAATAATGAAGAGGCGCAGAAGAACAGAAATTCTGATTCAAGGTGATCCCTTATTGGCTGAAAACCTTGCTGAATCCATTATAACTACATACGAATGTCAGGAAATTATTCCCCCGCAATATGGACTTACGATGGTCAAAATGCGTGAGTCTGCGAAGAATTCTTTATTTTATATTGGTGAGGTCCTTGTGACGGAGGCAAAGGTGGAAATTAAGGGCAATCTCGGAATTGGAATTGTCGCAGGTATACAGGAAGAACTTGCTAAATATTTAGCGATTATAGATGCGGCATATAAAGCCGATTTACCCGAAACAGTAGAATGGGAGCCCAGACTTTTGGAAGCTGAACGAAACATCACTCGGGAGCGGGCTAAGAAACAAGCGGAACTATTTGAAACGAAGGTGGACTTTCAAACAATGGACGTCTAAATAAATACAGAGAGGAGAGAAAAGTATGGCGATTGATCAAGTACATGATTTACAGGCGGTTTATCGGGAATTATTGCATAGTATGTCACGCCCGGGTTCGATTTCATTCATTCAGGAAACCGTCGAAAGGGCGGGTCACAATCTGCCTTGTTATGATGCAACATTCATTTGTGCGATGACACTTCTTGATGCAGAGGTTACATTTCATATCCTTTCAAAGAATAACCAGGATCTAATTGAGAAAATCTCTGAATACACACTGGCAAGCTATGCTCCGGCTAGTGAAGCTGACTTTATCATTATATTACGTGAGGATACGGAAGCAGAGATTATCGATTGTATGGAGCAATGTAAAATTGGTAATTTAATAGATCCTCAAAAATCTTCAACATGGATTATAGAAAGCACACCACTATCAAATGAAAGGGGCCGCCTATTATCGGGTCCGGGAATTAAAACGACATCAACACTAAAGGCGAGCTTTACAGAAGCTTTGTGGCAAACAAGAAATGAGTGCACGAAGGAATATCCATTAGGAATTGACATGATTTTTACAGACGAAAAAGCACAGCTTGTCTGTGTGCCCCGAACGACGAAGATAGAAATGACGGAGGTGGACTAATGGGCTATGTTGCAGTAAAGGGTGGAACAAATGCAATTGAGGCCTCCATTAAGCGGTTAAAGTATGAACGCTTAAAAGGTGAGGAAATAATCGAAATCAACACCATTCTGTCTTCCATGAGAAGTATGGTTGACCAAGTTATGTCTGAAAGTAGTTTGTATTCACCATATCTCGCCGCACTGGCGATTAAACAGGCAGAGGGAAGCATGGAAGAAGCAGTGTTCCTTATGCGCGCACATCGTTCTACATTACCAAGACTCTATTACAGCCAAACGGTTGAATCTGAGGAAATGCTTGTTGAGAGGCGTATTTCAGCCAGTTTTAAAGATATACCGGGTGGCCAATTATTAGGTGCAACAAAAGACTATACACATCGATTACTCGATTTTGATTTAATAGAAGAAAATGCAGAAGGTAATCAACAGTGGTTGGATGACTATTTAAAAGAATTAGAAACAATCGAAGCAGCGGAAAGTGTTACATATTTTCCTAAGGTGGTCGACTATCTGCGTGAGGAAGGTTTATTTGAAAACTATGAAGCCGATAATACACCGCCAACAGATATAACGAAACAGAGTTTACATTTTCCTGCATCTCGTAGTGCAAGATTACAAGTGCTAACACGGGGGCAAACAGGCGCAGTGACGTCCCTTGGTTATGCATCCTTAAGAGGTTATGGACAAGTACATCCTACCGTTGGTGAAGTTCGTGTCGGGTCATTGCCAATTTATGTATCTCATCCAAATGAAGCGGAACAGAATATGGAGGATGAATTTTACATTGGTGATATTACCATAACAGAAGTGGAATCATTCGTTCCAGTTACAGTCAAAAATGAAAACAATGAACAGGAGTTGGAATTTGAAATTGGCTATGGCGTCTGTTATGGGCAAAACGAAACAAAGGCAATTGCAATGAGTATTCTAGATCAATGTTTGGAAGACCCAGAGTCGAACTTTCCCACACATGACGAGGAGTTTGTTTTATTGCACATCGATTCGGTTGAATCAACAGGTTTTATGTCCCATTTAAAATTACCACATTATGTTACATTCCAATCGAAATTGGATAGTGTCCGTCAAGTAAAGAAAGGGGGACATATAAATGAAGACTAAAACGCAATTTGCATTTTTCGATGAAGGATCCAAAAAGGAAATAAGGCGTGCCATTTTAAAAGCTGTTTGCATCCCAGGATATCAGGTTCCATTTGCCTCCAGGGAAATGCCAATCGCACGTGGTTGGGGAACAGGAGGATTACAGATTACACTGTCGATTATCGGTAAGAGCGATGTGCTAAAAGTCATTGACCAAGGTGCAGATGAATCTGTTAATGCAGTGAGCATTAAGAAACTAGTTCATTCGACGACAGGAGTAGAACTGGTAGAACGCACACAAGATGCAACGATCATTCAATCGCGGCACCGTATTCCAGAGGTGCCGTTAACGAAAGAACAAATTCTCGTTTTACAAGTTCCAGAACCGGAGCCACTTCGGAAGGTAGAGGCTAGAGAATTCATGACAAAAATCCTCCATTCAGAGAATGATTATAGTGGTGCATGGTTAATGCTTTTTGAACAAATTATGAAATATGGAAGAACGGCTACTGGAGCGGACCACCCAGTATATGTGAATAATCGTTATGTAATGGCACCTAGTCCAATTCCAAGATTTGATAATCCAAAAATGCATCAGTCGGAAGCATTAATTCTTCTTGGTGCAGGCAGAGAAAAGAAAATATATGCCATACCACCTTTTACAGATGTGGAGTCACTGGCATTTGATGACTATCCATTTACAGTTGAATCGTTTGAAGGCAAGCACTGCCACTTATGTGGTGCAACAGACGTCTTTTTGGATGAATTGGCAGATAATCAAACAGGTGAAAGCCTTTTTCAATGTAATGATACGAGCTATTGTATGGATCGGTTAAATGCGGTAGAAAAAGTTGAGGTGGAAGGCAGCTATGTATGAAGAACCAATACTACGTGTGCGAAATTTAGAAAAACAATTTGGAGATGGATGCAAGCATTGCATGCAAGGAGCTATAAGAAATTTAGAGAAAAATTATTGTCCGGCCTGTGGCACTGTTTATGCTTGCCAAGATATATCGTTTGATTTATTTCCCGGAGAAATATTAGGAATAGTTGGTGAAAGCGGCAGTGGTAAATCTACCATGATGCAATGCTTATATTTTGATGCAGATGTAACGTCAGGTGAAGTTTATATCAATGGTGAACCCGACTTAAAAGACCAGAATATATTTGAATTGTCCAGGCAGCAAAAGCGCTATATAAGAAACCATCAATATGGCATGGTATACCAAAACCCTGTACATGGGTTGAAAATGAATTTTTCCTCCGTTGGAAATATTGCAGAGAAGTTGATTGAAGCAGGAAATCGCAATGTATCTGAAATGGAAGCAACGAGTAAAGTGTTGTTGGAAAGCGTACATATCCCCTTGTTTCGAATGAAAGAAGAGCCTCGGAATTTTTCCGGTGGTATGCAGCAAAGGGTTCAAATTGCCAAGGCACTGTCGAACAATCCACCAATTCTCTTTTTAGATGAAGTGACGACAGGTCTGGATCTATCTGTCCAGGCGAGTGTACTGGATTTAATCAAAAGACTGCAACGGGAATTAGGCATCAGTATGATTGTTGTTTCCCATGATTTAGCAGTTATACGTATGCTTGCAGATCGTACTATTGTTATGTTGAATGGTTCCATCATTGAAGAAGGTTTGACAGACCAAATCTTGGAGGACCCACAACATGCTTACACGCAACAATTAGTCTATTCACTATTATAGGAGGAAAAGTCACGGTGTATATCATTCATAATGGAAAAATTATAGCAGAAGAGAAAATTTTAGATAATCATGCGATTGTCGTTGCAGGTGAGGTTATCCAGGAAATTATTCCCCAATGGAGGATATCTGATTATCCAAACGCAAAGCTGATTGATGCAAAGGGTGGTTATATTTCACCTGGTTTTATAGATATTCATTCTGATTATATTGAGGGAATCGTCTCGCCACGACCGACAAGCATGATGGATATCAATATTAGTTTAAGAGAGGCAGAAAAAATATTAATCAGTCATGGAATTACAACGATGTTTCATTCGCTTTCTTTTTATCGGGAAGACGTGTTTACACATAAGCCGATGCGCTATCCGAAGAATGTTCAGCGTTTAGTAGATGCGATTGATGCAACACATAACGAATTGCATCTGATCCGCCATCGCTTGCATGCCCGGTTTGAAATAGACAATATTGACGAGGTTGACCGCCTTATTGAAAATATTGAAAATGATAAGGTCCATTTACTATCATTTATGGATCATACGCCAGGACAAGGACAGTATAGAGATTTAGAAGTATATCGGGATACTTTAAAAGGTTATCGCGACCTGACCGACAGCGATGTTCAAACGATTATTGCAGAACGCCAAAGCTCGACATTTATGACCATTGAAAAAATAAAAGATGTTGCAGAAATTGCACTTGCTAAAGGGATTGCTGTTGCATCACATGATGATGACAATATAAGCAAATTAGACTTGGTAAAATCATTTGGAACGACGATTAGCGAGTTTCCAATTACGTTAGAAGTTGCTAAAAAAGCCAAAGAAATGGGACTACAAACAATTGCCGGAGCTCCAAATGTGCTGTTAGGCGGGTCACATTCAGGGAATTTATCCGCAGCTGAAGCAATTAAACACGATTGTGTTGATATTCTGTGCAGTGACTACTATCCAGCAGCATTATTACATGCAATATTCGAGCTAAATGAAAAGTATGGGAATGATTTGCACCGTATGTTTATGATGGTCACGTTAAACCCGGCAAAAGCAGTAAGAATGGACGATGAAATAGGCTCGATAAAGCGTGGTAAAAAAGCTGATTTACTCATTATAGAACGAATGGACGATGGCTATCCAATGCTTACGACAACAATGGTAAATGGGGCGGTTATTACCACGACAAATTATCGAATTAAATAAAGAGGGGGTAACCTAATGCCAATGCTTGAAGTAGTTGATTTTGGTAAGCGATTTACGATTCATCATTTAAATAAAACGATGCATGCTGTTGAGCATATTGATTTCTCGCTGGGAAGGGGGAAATTCATTGGTATTGTAGGAAAAAGTGGCAGTGGAAAATCAACCATTTTGAAGAGTATCTATCGTACCTATTTACCTGATACTGGTCAGATCTTCTTTAATTCTGAACGTTTTGGCAGCATCGATTTATGTAACGCTTCGGAAAGAGAAATATTATATTTACGTAAATATGAAATTGGTTATGTATCTCAGTTTTTAAATGTAATGCCTAGAACTACATCAAGGCAACTTGTCGAAAAGGCACTACTTGAAATGGGTACAACTGAAAAGGTCGCACGAATGGAAGCGGAACAAGCATTAAACCATTTTGAAATTGATCAAAAACTATGGGATACCTATCCGAATACATTTTCCGGCGGGGAAAAATTACGCTTGAATATAGCGATGGCTACAGTAAAAAAGCCGCGGCTGTTATTGCTCGATGAACCAACGGCAAGTTTGGATCAACAGTCAAAAATAAAAGTTCGTGAAATCATTGAAAAATTAAAAGCGGATGGGACAACATTAGTCGGTATTTTCCATGATATTGAATTTATGGAAGGACTTTGTGATAAGGTCTTCGATATGAA
Source organism: Oceanobacillus rekensis (assembly GCF_002153375.1). Classification (GTDB taxonomy): domain Bacteria; phylum Bacillota; class Bacilli; order Bacillales; family Amphibacillaceae; genus Oceanobacillus; species Oceanobacillus rekensis. Next base: position 298,765 of record NZ_MTBQ01000004.1, on the reverse strand, counting down.
AACGAGACAATTGATTTGGGAAGCTGGTATTTCGAATGAAAGCTGACTTACATGTTCATAGTACCTATTCAGATGGCGCAAGTTCAGTCCTGGAAGTGATGAGCCTAGCAAAACAAAACGGTGTGACACATATTAGCTTTGTAGATCATGATACGGTCCAGGGACTCGAGGAAATACGACGACAAGGCGATATACATGGAATTGAAGTTATACCAGGAATAGAAATTTCAGCATATGACTTTAAAAGGAATCGAAAGGTCCATGTGCTTGGATACAACTATCATCCAGATGCAGTGAATATCAAAGCGCTTTGTGAGCCAATACTGGAACGCCGGAATAAGCATTCCCTATGGCAGATCGAACAGATAAGAGCAGCCGGATATATGCTTGAGACGCAAGAAATCATGGAATCTGCAAAACCAAGTATGGCAGTTTATAAGCAGCATATTATGCAGCATCTGACGAAGGAATCTTTTTCTTCTGAGAAGTATCAAACGCTTTATAAACAACTGTTTAAACAGAAAGGCGTGGCAGCAGGTGATATTAAGTATGTAGACGTTTTTGATGCTGTAAATGCTATTGTAGCTGATGGCGGGTTGGCGGTTGTTGCCCATCCAGGTCAGCTGGACTCCTATGATATAATTCCGGAACTTGTTGACATTGGACTTAGCGGTATTGAGCGTAATCATATGGACCATGATCTAGAGGATATGCAGAGAGTGGAGTCATTAGCTATAAAGTACCGTCTTTTCATGACAGGTGGAACAGATTATCATGGTTCCTTTGGAACAGCTATTTCTATTGGGGATATTACCAGTCCAGATATGCAAATGTTTTGTGAATATAAACTTTCTTAATTTACTGTTAAGACATTGTAAATATCCGATTTTCCCCAAAAAATTATGTTTAAATGGTACATGTCTGGGTAAGCTATACGATTTAATTTATTGCTTCCTTCAATCGGTCACCCGGAGAAAGGTAAGTAGGCAAGTCTAAATAAAAAAGTGAAAAGGAGATTTGATGATGAAAAGGAATAACTTTTTAGTTGGAATGCTTTTCGTATTTGCTTTAATGTTAGCTGCTTGTTCAAGTGGGAATGCTGAGGGTGGAAGTGCAGAAGTAGATGAAGTTATAGACATTGTTTGGTATCCAAATGAATCTGGTAATGATATGAAGTCTTCTCGTGATGAAATTGGAAGTGTCATTGAAGAAGCAACGGGTAAGGAAGTAGAACATCATTTAACGACAGATTATGCAATTGCGATTGAAACATTGGTTAATAATAATGCAGATTTGGCATTTATGGGGGCACAAGGATATATCGAAGCTAAAAATGGCAATGATGCGATCACGCCTTTAGTCGTACCATCGGGAGAATCAGGTACATTAGATGATGCTGTATATCATAGCTGGTTAGCAGTGAATGTCGAGAACCAAGAGGATTTCAAAGTAGACGGTGAATTTTCAGTTGATACAATCGCAGATAAAAGCTTTTCGTTTGTATCAAACAGCTCAACATCTGGATTTAAAGTGCCATCATCAAGTATCCTAGCTCATTTTTCTGAACAAGAGGAGTATGCAGATTTAACAGAGGAAGACTTAATGGAAGGTGGGCCATTATTCTCCCAGGTATTATTTGGTGGTTCTCACCAAGGATCAGCCGTTAACTTACTTAATGGTACTGCAGATGTAGCAGCATTTTGTGATACTTGTGTAGAGAATTATGTAGAAGTTGCTGAAGGTGATGTGAATACAATAGGTGCTGTTTACAAAGTTAAGGACGATGCAGCAGAACCATTCAACACCGTAACAGGTAGCGAATTTACATTAATGAGTGTAACTCCAGTACTTAATGCACCTTTTGCAGCGAATTTAGATGTTTTAGGTCAGGAAGACTTTGATACGTTGCAAGAATTATTTACTTCGGATGAAGTTGCAAACAATGAGGAAATCTTTGTACCTGAAGATTCAGGAAATCCGGGATTATTCCACAAATCAGCAGATGAAAGATTTGTAGAAGTTGAAGACGAATGGTTTAACCCGATTCGTGAGCTTTCCAACTAAACGAGTAGAATAGTAACGATAAACACTGAGCTTTGTAGAGTATGCATGTACGAATAGTGCATGCATACTTTAATCTTTTAAAAAGGCTGTTTTCGCATGGATTGTTGTTATCTACCCCGTTGTCGAGATAAACAACTTCGGCGACCGCACTGGGAAATACACTACGCTTTTCGCGGGGGCTGGTGAGCCAACTTGCGCTAAAGCGCTACGTTGTCTCACCGATGCTTCTCGTCCCGCAGAAGTCTACGTGTGTTTCCCAGAGTTGGTTAGAGGGTTACAGGACAATGACTATACTTGCTAATAGCTGAAAAAGCATCTTATAGCCTCACCAGTCCGGGTGAGCGGAGGGCGGTGACTCCTGCGAAAAGCACGTACTTATAGTTATCATTTACCTCGCAGTTTATAGAAACAGCGAAGTTAAATAAGCAATAAAATTTAATCAAAGAGCCTTTAAATAAATAAAAAGGGAGCCAATTAACATGACGTTGTTACAAGTTGAAGGACTTGGGAAATCCTATGAATCGGAAACCCAAGTATTAAAGAATGTTAATTTTGAAGTGAAAACAGGTGAATTTGTTTCCATTATTGGCCCATCAGGCGCAGGTAAGTCCACGCTTTTACGTTGTATTAATCGAATGGTTGAAATCAATGAGGGCAGGGTCCTTTTTAATAATCTTGACGTAGGTACATTAAAGAAAAAAGAACTGCGAAAATTGCGTACCGATATTGGAATGGTTTTCCAGCATTATAATCTAGTACCACGCTTAACGGTAATCGAGAATGTACTTCATGGTAGATTTGGTTATAAAACGACAATGCAAGGTATATTAGGCAGATTCACAGAGGAAGAAAAGGAACATGCATTTTTCCTGCTTCAAAAACTTGGTATTGAAGATCATGCTTATAAACGCTGTGATCAATTAAGTGGTGGGCAACAGCAACGAGTTGGAATTTGCCGGGCACTTATACAAGATCCGAAACTGATCCTTTGTGACGAACCGATTGCTTCTCTTGACCCAAACTCCTCAAAGGTTATCATGGACCACTTAAAGTCCATTACTACAGAGATGGGTATTACATGCCTGGTGAACTTACATCAAGTGGAAGTAGCTCAAGATTACTCTGACAGAATCATTGGTTTGAAACAAGGTGAAATTGTTTTTGACGGAATGGGCCGATTGCTTCGTGAAGAACAGATTAATCATATTTACGGAACAGAGCTGAGGGAATTAATAACAGTATAAATGCGGGTTCAAAAAGGGAGGGTAAAAAGGAGAGGTCAGCTCATTTCTCAGGCGTCTTGGGACTGCGGTTACTCGTCCCACCGAAAACATTGGGACTGCGGTTACTCGCTCCGTCGAAAAGCTTAGTTATAGCTCCGACACTAGCACGTCCTGTGGATCGAAGTTCGACGCTTCCTTTTACCGTACTTTTGAACAACCTCTATAAGGAGCTATTAACGTGAATGATAAAAAGATGAGACAGAGCAGATGGATCCCTATGATTTCCCTAATAATTATAATCGTCATTACGTATGCATCAGCGACAATTACCGAGTTTAATTTTATAGAAGGTCTTGCAACCATTCCGCAAGCATTGAGCTGGATTGTTGCAAATTTGTTTATTACCCAGGAATCATTAGAGAAATTACCTACAATATTAGTTAAATTAAACGAAACTATTTTTATGTCCATCGCAGCAACAACGCTTGCAGCAGTTGTTTCCTTATTTTTAGGTTTAATGGGATCGAAAACGACAAAGGTTAATAATGTTTTTAGTGTTATCGCCAGGTTTATTGCCTCCTTTTCAAGGAATATTCCAGTTGTGGCATGGTCACTTATTTTGCTGATTTCATTCGGTCAAAATTCAATAACAGGATTTCTGGCATTATTTGTTGGGACACTAGGTTTCCTAACGAGGGCTTTTATTGAATCGATTGATGAGGCAAGTGTAAGTTCAGTGGAAGCATTACGAGCAACTGGAGCGAACTATTTCCATATTGTTAACAAGGCAGTTATCCCACAAAGCCTGCCACAAATGCTTAGCTGGATTCTATTCATGATTGAAACAAATATACGGAGTGCAACATTGGTTGGAATTTTAACAGGTACTGGAATTGGATATGTATTTGACCTGTATTATAAAACGTTAAACTATAATGCTGTTGCACTCGTTACTTTTACAATTGTCATCGCCGTCATTGTTATTGATTTGATTTCAAACCGAATACGGAAGGTGATTCTATAATGGAGACAACAGAAACAATAAAAACAATCGATACAGCGTACATAAAAAGAACAAAGAATGGCCGAATAAATATACGTTCGGGAAATAAAATTGACCTGGTGATTAAGTGGACAATTTTCATGCTGACGGTTTTATCAATAATGGCTTTTTTCTTCTTTGATTATACTGGATTACAGCTGGTACGAGCGATCACGGAAACTGCTTATAATTTAAGAGTCATGTTTCTGGAACCGACTTTGAATCATTTCAGTTGGGGAGAAGCATTTCACCAAATTGGTATTACGGTTGGTTTGGGTGTTTTAGCAACAATTATTGGAGGAATTATTGCCCTCTTCTTATCCTTTATGGCTGCAGAAAATCTATCCAAACCATGGATTTCCAAAACAGTGCGAGTAGTTGTAGCCTTTATTCGTGCCGTACCGACAGTATTATGGGTACTAATTTTTGCGATAGCAGCTGGACTCGGAAGTGAAGCGGCTATACTTGGGATGTTGTTTCACTCGATAGCTTATCTAGTTAAAGCCTTCTCAGAGGCTTTTGAGGAAGTCGATCCAGGTATTTTGGAAGCAATGCGGGCAACTGGATCCAACTGGTGGCATATTGTCACACATGGCGTACTACCCTCCACATTTACCTATTTATTATCATGGACTTTTTTGCGGTTTGAAATTAACTTCGGCGTTGCTGTTGCAATGGGAGCAGCAGCAGGTGCAGGTGGGATAGGATTTGAATTATTTATGGCATCAGGATTCTATTTCGATCTTCGAGAGGTTGGATTTATCACTTATGCAATCCTCATTATTGCGATTGTTTTGGAGGTTATATCAACCAGGCTGAAAGATCGTTTCTTCCCGTCATCTGTAAGTAATTGATAAAGGAAATGAATGAAGCCTTCATGCTATGTGGAGGCTTCTAAAAAGAATACAGTTTAATCTCCCCGAAAAAAATGGAAATAAGGCATTCCTCATTCGTTAATTATTCCATAGAACGATAACAAAATTTGATGAATTTTTGTAGATTCAAAATCGACAAATTTTTATAGTGGATAAATTATGTAAATTTTTAGTAAAGGTCAAAAATAAGATAGACATATTTTTCTAGCGTGGTAAAATTTAATTAAGAATGCTACATGAGAAGGTGAAAATCCGATGAAACTTTGGATGAGAAAAATAGCGGTTGTTTTTATTACGATTTTAACATTAGGTTTGTATACGCCGACAACTCTATTAGAAGTAGATGCAGAAGACAGCAATGATAATGTTTCTTCAAAAGCAGCTGTAAATGAAGCTGTTTCCGATTCGATGGAAGCAAAACAGATTGACTTTGACATCGATTATAGTAAAGACTATGTGATTAATCAACTTACTGAAAAAGCAAAAGAACAAACAATTACTAAATTTGGCCCTAAAATTGCCAGCCAAGTGGAAGATGAATTTACGGCAGTCATTTTACCGAATATCGAAGCAGTAATCCATACAATAGTGGAAGAAAACGCGGAAACTGATTATACATATTTCGCGATTACAGAACAACCTGCAAAAGGGTATGGTGAAAGAATCTTTAACGTGTATGATCATCAAAAAGAAGAGGATGTCGCAACGTTTCATGTCCGACGTGATAACCGCCCATTGGAAGGGCACTATTTTAATTTCCACTATCATTTAAGTAGTGAAGGATTTAAAGAGCACCATGATATTGGAGAAATCTATTGGGATAAAAACACACCACCGAAATGGATGGCCTAATAAGCTAGAGCTGTTTTCTGATAGATTGGGACTGCATCAAGGGTTCGTCCACCGAAAAGATAGTTGCTATTGCCACAAAAGATATAAACTGCGAAGTAACTGCTGGTTGATTTCTATAAGGTATGTAGAAACTTCGGCGACCGCTCTGGGGAATATACTTTGCGCACCTTAGGGCGGCTGGTGAGCCTCTTCATGCTAACGCATTTCAGAGTCTCATCTATGCCTTTCCTCCTGCAGGAGTCTTCGTATATTTCCCAGAGCTGGTTTGGAGTTTATAAACTATTAACTGCATTAGTGATTGTTATAAAAATCTCATCATAAAGCTTCAAAAGTCCGGGTGAGCGGAGGGTGGTGACTCCTGCGGGAACAGTACGTGTCCGAAGACCAGAAGAGTGGTTTTCTCTTCGGGGCTGAGGCCGTGCCCGAGGAATGCATCCGCCCGCAGCGATCCCGGACGGCGGCAATAGCATAATTTTTTGTGAATAAGCTTAAAGTTATGTCGCAGTTTTCCGTGCGAGTATTATAAAGCAACAGTTCTTTTCGATGGGGCGAGTAACCGCATCCCAAACATTAATCAAAGAGCCTAAGCTAAAGACAAAAGAATCTCCTTTAGATTAAGAGATTCCTTTGCTTCATATTGAGATATTTAATTCCTGCAGTAGCTCACCTATTTTTCTATCGTTTACAACCTGATCTGCATAAAGGTCCATTTCCGTTTTTTCCTGATTGACAATAACTAATTTCGCTCCACTTTCCTTGGCAATTAGAGGAAACTGATTTGCTGGAGTTACGCTTAATGAGGAGCCCAACACGATAAATAAATCAGCTTTTTGTGCTTCGGAAAGTGCAAGTTGAAACGCTTCTTCTGGCAATGTTTCCCCAAATAATACGATGGATGGGCGAAGAACCCCACCACAATTACAGTGATATTCTTTTTTAACATATTCGTTACTGTCATAAATTTTCCCGCAACGTTGGCAGTGTAATTCTTGTAATGTACCATGAAGCTCTGCAACACGATTACTACCTGCCAACTGGTGAAAACCATCCACATTTTGTGTGATAATTGACTGGATGTTGCTTTGCTTTTCCCATTCAGCCAAGATGTAATGTCCTTTATGTGGAAGATATTCCTTCACACCGAGTACGCGCTCACGATAAAATTCTATGAATTCGTTTACGTTAGTATTCAATGCATCTGTACTTGCTATTTCACTCGGGTCCTTTTGCCGCCATAATCCTTGATTGGAAGAGCGGAAGTCAGGAAGTCCACTCTCTGTCGACATTCCTGCACCGGTGAAAACAACCGTATAGTTAGCTTCATCTAACCACTTTTTTAGCATATGATTCCCTCCAGAGCGTTTTATAAGTTTCATTATACATTCATATCCATCGGTCCGGCTATTATAATTGACAGTTAAAAGTGAATATGTTATTAAAAGTATAGGGTTAGCACTCTGCTATCGAGAGTGCTAAAAGATAGATTTTATGAAGGAGAGAAAATAATGGGTAAAAGAAAATTTAAAGCAGAATCCCAAAAACTTTTGGATATGGTTATTAACTCGATTTATTCGCAACGAGAAGTATTCTTGAGAGAACTTATTTCCAATGCGAGTGATGCAATTGATAAGATTTACTATAAAGCATTAACAGATGATAATTTAACATTCAATCAAGACAGCTATTACATAAAGATTGATGCAAATAAAGATAATCGGACATTAAAGATTACTGATACTGGTATTGGAATGACGAAGGAAGATTTGGAAAGTAATCTTGGAGTTATTGCCAAAAGTGGTTCCCATACGTTTAAATCAGAAAATGAGATTAAAGATGGCCATGATATCATTGGGCAGTTTGGTGTAGGTTTCTATGCTGCATTTATGGTAGCGGATAAAGTCACCGTAATCAGCAGATCTATCGATAGTGATGAAGCGTTCATTTGGGAATCAAAAGGTTCTGATGGCTATACGATCAAACCTGCTGAAAAAGAAGAAGTTGGTACAGAAATCACATTGGAAATCAAAGAGAACCAAAAAGAAGAGAATTATGATGAGTTTTTGGAGCAATACCGTCTAAAACAAATCATTAAGAAATACTCCGATTTTATTCGCTATCCAATTAAAATGGATATAACCGAAAGCAAGCTTAAAGAGGGCAGTGAAGATGAATATGAAGATATCATCGAAGAACAAACGATCAATACAATGGTTCCAATCTGGAAAAAGAATAAGAGTGAGCTGACAGATGAGGATTATGAGAACTTCTATCATGAAAAACATTACGGCTTTGATAAACCATTAAAACATATTCATATTAATGTGGATGGTGCAGTGCGTTATAATGCTATTCTTTACATTCCAGAAAATGCGCCACATAACTATTACACAAGAGAATTTGAGAAAGGGCTTGAGCTATATTCCAACGGTGTATTAATTATGGATAAATGTGCTGATTTGCTTCCAGATTACTTCAGTTTCGTTAAGGGGATGGTAGACTCTGAGGACCTTTCGCTAAATATTTCCCGAGAAATGCTGCAACAAGATAGACAACTAAAAATAATCGCTAAAAGTATCAATAAGAAAATTAAAACTCAATTGCTCAGCGTCCTAAGGGATGATAGAGAAAAATACGAAATATTTTATAAGTCTTTTGGTCAGCAATTGAAATTCGGTGTTTACAGTGATTATGGACAAAATAAAGATCTGCTGCAGGATTTACTCCTGTTTTATTCTTCCAAAGAGAAGAAGTTCGTCACACTGGAGGAATATGTTTCCAGAATGCCTGAAGATCAAAAATATATTTATTATGCATCGGGCGAATCGAATGAGCGTATTGCAAAACTTCCACAAACCGAAATGGTTGCAGATAAAGGATATGAAATTCTTTACTTCACCGATGAAATTGATGAGTTTGCAATTAGGATGCTAATGAACTATAACGAAAAAGAGTTCAAATCCGTATCAAGTGGTGACCTAGGTTTTGAAGATGATCATCAAGATACAACGGAAGAAGAGGCAAATGAAAACCAAGATTTGTTTGAAGCAATGAAAGGAATTCTAACTGATAAAGTGAAAGACGTACGTGCATCCAAGCGATTAAAATCTCACCCGGTTGTGTTAACTGCAGACGGGGAAATTTCCCTTGAAATGGAAAAGATTATTAATGCGATGCCTGATGACCAACATATTCAGGCTGATAAAGTACTGGAAATTAACGTAAACCATGACGTATTCCAGACATTAAAGAACTTACTAGAGAAGGATGAAAATAAGTTGAAATTGTACACAAATATTTTGTACAATCAGGCGTTGCTTATTGAGGGGCTGCCAATCAATGATCCTGTGGAATTCACAAATGATATTTGCAAGGTAATGGTTTAAACGGTTTAACATGCTCCTGCTTTTTTGCAGGGGCTTTTCCTGCAATTGTAAAAGTAGCGATTAGTAACTTTCCTGATTCAATTAATAAAAAAATAGTGTGTTAAGGATTAAAGTTTTAAAGAATAGGGAAGAACAATAAAGAATGATTATGTACCCTGAATATTTCAGTCATAAATTAGACAAATTTCAATGATAAAAGTGACACCTTGTCATGAAACATATTGACATATGACATTGTGTTATTTATCATTAGAATTACAGAGATGACGATGTGTCACATTGAGATGTAGTAAACAAAGTATTACAGGGAATATCTTTAAACAAATTCAAAAATTAACTTTGAAAACGGGGTATGATATATGACAGTAACTATTTATGGAGCTGCCTGTTCGTCCACAAGAAAAGCTAAACAGTGGTTTACCAAACATAATATTAATTATGTCGTAAGAAATGTGACGAGAGATGTATTAACGGTTCATGAACTTCAAAGTATCTTACGAATGACCGTTGAGGGGACAGATGAAATTATCTCTACAAGGTCAAAAGTGTATAAAGATTTGAATCTTGATATTGAATCATTGCCACTACAAGAGCTACTCGAATTAATTCAGGAGTATCCAAGACTACTAAGAAGTCCAATTATTGTCGATTCTAAGAGACTCCAGGTAGGCTACCATGAAGATGATATTCGTCAGTTTCTTCCTAGAAAGACTCGTGAACATCAATGGCTGCAATGGAGAATGAATCACCTTAGCCTTGCAGAGAGCTAAAAGATACGAAATAAAAGGAAGCACGGTGTCATGTAATGGAGGGTTATGATGAATTTGATAGCAGAGCAGGCGTATGTAAAGATTGTTCGGGAAGTAAGCAGTCTGGATCAAATAGATATTGAACAGAAGCGAATGATTTATTTATATGATGAAAAAATTGTGACCCAGCATAGAGAGTTTTTAATAGAAAATGTTCTGGATATCTCTTATCGCTTTATCGGTAGTGATGGCGGATTATTATATTTACATACAACAAACGGGGTATATTCCTATATATTAAGGACATCTCCGGAGGCATTCGTCAAGGCATTTAAGAACTACCGTGAAACATTGCACCAAAGCAAAGGTAATTTATAAGCAAATGTGTAACCACCTACCTGAAATTTATTCCTCCATCTAAGAAAGCGTGAAAGGCAGTAGATTGCCGAGTACAGTAGCTAGTAGAGATGTCCTGCATTCCATCCATCAACATTAATTTCTATAATTTAAAATCCTTAGAACAGCTATCAAAGATGGCTGTTTTTCTTTACTTCCACATGGTTTGAGAAATGCATAGGATAGAAGCAGTAATGGATAAGGAGTGCAAATCAATGGGATTATACATTAATGATACAAACCATAAAAACATGTATAAAAATATGGAAAATATACTGCCACCCAATCAGGGATATTTTATAAAAAGCCATATATCTGAAGTAATCCAGGAGCAGCAACGAGTAAACAAGACACTATTACGTTCGTTTCATGAGCTATCGAATAGATATGACGAGCAGGAAGATAACCATTCTACAAGGTGGGAAGAATTAAGAAGCCAATTAAACCAGTTGCAACAGATGAATGCGCATCATGAAATAATGGAACAACAGGTTATGGATCAATTAAAACAAGCTGATGCAAGTCATCAAATGCTTCAAAACCAATTCGAAGTAGAGAAATTATCAAAACAGCAAGTGATGGGTCAGCTTGAACAGTTAAAATCTTCACAAGAAATGGTCAAGAAAATGTTGGAAAGTATTACAGAGGCAAACGATCAGCTAATTTTAAAGATGGATGAACAGACAAATGCTCAGGAAAAAATGTCTGAGGAAATAGCCGCAAAAAGTGGTTCCAATGAAAAGTTTACGCTGAGATTGGATAATCAGGAAGCAGTAATGGAAAAAATAACGAGGCAGATTGACTATTTTAGAGGTCTTTTATTTGAACGTACCAATTATTTGTCGGAAAAAATAGACCAGACATCATCTTCTATACGAAGCATGACTTCAGGATCTGACCAACAGCAAAAAAGCTATCTAATATCCCAAAAGCAAAAAGAAAAAAGTAATAAATAAAAAGAGGCGATACAGTTTGCGATGCTGTATCGCCGATAAAAATATAATCATAAGCGTTGTGAATTCACTTTTTGGAATGGTAAAATGACTAAAAGCGATTGTTCAAAGGGTTCGGTTAAAAAGTTTTAAGTGAAGGAGGAAAACTTCATGAATCATGGAAGTTACCGCGATACATGGGTAGAAATATCCTTGGATGCTATCGAAGCGAACGTAAAATCATTCAAAAAGCATATAAGGAAAAATAGTCGACTCATGGCAGTAGTGAAAGCAGACGGCTATGGTCATGGAGCAGTCGAAGTAGCGAAATCGGCCATTCAATCTGGTGCAGATTATTTGGGTGTTGCTTTTTTGGACGAGGCCTTGAAACTTCGTGAAGCGGGAATCCGTACACCCATCCTTATCTTGGGCTACACACCCCCAACTGCGGTTCGGGAAGCAGTCAAGCATGATATTTCAATCACCATCTTTTCAGATGAATCCATAAAAGAAATTAAGAATGCTGCAGAAGCATTCAACAAAACAGCAAAAGTCCATCTCAAAATTGACAGTGGGATGAATCGGATTGGAATACGTGATCAACAAGAAGCTCTCCGAATTTGCCAATCCATAAAAGTTGCCCCTGAGATCATGCTTGAAGGGATTTTTACGCACTTTGCTGAAGCGGATAACCTTGATTCTACTTATACATATAAGCAGTTTAAACATTTCACAACGGTTATTGCCTATTTGGAAGGACATGATGTGAATATATCAATTAAACATTGTTGCAACAGTGCAGGTACCATTGTATATCCCGAATTCCATATGGATATGGTGCGTGTCGGGATAAGTTTATATGGACTATATCCTAGTGACCAACTAAAGGGGAAAATCAAATTGAAGCAGGTAATGAGCTTTAAAACTAAACCTGTTATGATTAAAAGTCTGGAGGCAGAAGAACCGATCAGCTATGGCTGCACATATACTCCGAATAAAAAATCGACCATTGTCACCTTACCGGTTGGCTATGCAGATGGATTTTCAAGGCAGCTATCTAATACGGGAAAAGTCACTGTTAAAGGCATGAACGCCCCAATTGTAGGAAGAATCTGTATGGATCAGACAATGATTGATGTAACAGCGATAGGTACCATCCATACGAGTGACATTATAACACTATTTGGCGAACCGGCAGATGGTTATATTTCGCTCGGTGAGGTAGCTGATCAAATGAATACAATCCATTATGAAGCAGCATGTCTGATTGGGAAGCGAGTACCACGTGTATATATTCAGAATGGCACCGAAGTATCATAGGGAGAACCTCTGTAAAGTGAGCATTCTCCCCAATAGAAATTATGCAGGTAGCAGAAACTTTAGAAATGAGGAAGTTCACAAATTAAGGGTTAGCCAAAATGCAATTCTGAACAGGCTGTATCGCTATTTTCCTATTTTAACTTCCTCAAGTCCAGTTAACTCAACAGATTGCTCATGATTCATGTTATCAAGTGGAAATACTGTGGCTGTGTTATTAGTTTGGTCCAATGCTTGAATATAGACTGGAATGCCATGGTAATTCACATTGACCATCGCAATCGATTCCATAATTTCCTGTGCACGTTGTTTATCCATGGGATCCTCCTTTGTATGGCTATATGTTATTTTCTGTTGCATATAGTAGAATATACAAAGTAAAATTTGTATATATTGGTGAGTAGTTGTCCTCATTTATAACAATACCTGGGTGCTTTCCTCAATCAAGGGAGAGGCCTGAATAGATTGGAAATAAACAGATGAACCCATTTACAGAAATCGTTATACAGATTATACAGAAAATACCAGCGGGAAAGGTTATGACTTACGGCCAAATTTCCAAACTTGCAGGCAATCCCCGTGCAGCTCGACAAGTTGCGCGAATTCTCCATTCCATGAGCAGGAAGCATGATTTGCCTTGGCATCGAGTCATCAATGCGAAAGGGCAGATCGCCATGAAGGACAACGAGACCCGGTTGGAACAAAAATTACGGCTTGAAGATGAAGGCATTAAGGTAAGTGGGTCAGGGCGTATTGATTTAGAAATATACCAACAGCCTATTAATTCTGATACCTGGGAGATATAACTGACGCTCAAGAGCATAAGTTTACTAATTTTCAATCATTTAAAAATTGTAGTAATTTGGCGGCAATTAATTCTTGGATATAAACAGTCACGTCTCGCTTCAGCGCCCAGACTGATCGACTTCCTTCACTTCGGTACGATAATTCAACATCGTTTCGCTACGCTCCAAAAGAGTTTCCTTTATCACCTACAGTTCAGTTCATACGTCGCAAACCGGGCGCTTGCGCTTTAGCTCTCATTTTCGTTATACTTATGAAAACTAATAAAAGGGTTGGGATAAAGATGGAATTTACGATGCATGAGAATGGCTTTGAGTCTGAATTTGATTTTGGGAAACTAACGATTTCCAGCAATGATGAATTTGGTTTTAGACCTTATGCGCTTTTAGTGTCATCTGTCGCAGGTTGCAGTGGTGGGGTTTTGAAGAAGGTTCTTACTAAAATGCGTATTGAATTTGATGATATCAAAATAGCTGCTGATGTAAAAAGAAACCCGGACGCAGCTGATCGTGTGGAAGAGATTAAATTGCACTTTACTATTTTTGGTAATGACCTTTCCGAAGAAAAAGTGACAAAAGCGCTCGAACTATCAACAAAAAACTGTTCCATGGTGCAATCTGTCAAAGGAAGTATAAATGTTATAGAAACATTCGAAATCAAGAATCCCCAAGCATAAGCTTCGGGTTTTTTTGTTTTACTGAAGCTTTTTGATTAAACCTTGGGACTACGCGCTGCTCATACCATCAAAAGACTTGTAGCTTTTTTACCTCGCAATTTCTATAAAGTGCGAAGATTTCTATCTTCTATCCACAACATCAAAAAAAGTGGCGTAACCGCTGGCTGATTTCCAATAATTGTGTTTTTGCGACCGTCCGGGATCACTCTGGGCGGATGCGCACCTTAGGGCACGGCCTCAGCCCCGAAGAGAAAACCACTCTTCGGGTTTTCGGACACGTGCTGTTCCCGCAGGAGTCACTGCCCTCCGTTCACCCGGACTGGTGAAGCTAAATGAAGAGATTTTTATAACAATCACTAATGCAGTTATTAGTTTTTAAAATTTAAAATAGATAGCAGTTAGTTCGCATTTATATCGACTTTCGGGGTAGATAACAACAATCTATACGAAAATAGCCAGACCGAAAGAAGAGAGGCCTTTAAGATTTACATCCATAAGAACAATTCAACGTAACCCGAAGTATAATGGAATAAGTACTTATATGGAAATGATGTATTTGCAGGCATTATTTTGTATTTCAATAAATTGAATCGGTATAATGTGATTGGAATGTTTTGAAGGATATATAACGATCACAATAAATAGTTTTTTCGAGGAGGGTTAACATTGAAGATAATAGGAATTTCCGGTTCCATTGTTGGTTCAAAAACCCGGATAGCCGTGGAGCGGGTGTTAGATAAAATCAAGGAGCAGTTTTCAGATGTTGAAGTGG
Organism: Oceanobacillus rekensis; assembly: GCF_002153375.1. Classification (GTDB taxonomy): domain Bacteria; phylum Bacillota; class Bacilli; order Bacillales; family Amphibacillaceae; genus Oceanobacillus; species Oceanobacillus rekensis. The sequence goes on along the minus strand of NZ_MTBQ01000004.1, from coordinate 283,680 downwards.
AACTTATTGATATGAAAGGATATCAATTGGTTTTCAGTGATGGTAGGGATTACCGTGATTATACAGGTGATACCAAAACTATTTTGGAAAAAATAATGGCTGCTGACGGGTTTATTATTGGTACGCCTACATTTCAGGCTTCCATACCAGGAACATTGAAGAACTTGTTTGATTTACTGCCGATGGATGCCTTCCGCGATAAAGTAGTCGGAATCGTTTCAACGGCTGGATCAGCGATGCATTACTTAGTTGTTGAACAGCAATTGAAACCGATATTAACATATATGCTTGCTATAGTTGTTCCGAAATATGTATTTATTGAAGAAACGCATTATCACCTAAAAGAAATCGTTGATGATGAGATTATCTTCAGACTCGACAGACTAGCAGAGGATACAGTCTATTCCTTAAAGGCAGCAATCGAAATAAAGAAGGCAAAAGAATCAGCATATCCCTTTTAATATATCATGCAGGATTTCTCTCCGACTAAGTAGAAATTCTGTTTTTTCTTGCACTGATAAAGGGTGACTTTTAAGCAGTTAATAAATTATAGCTGCTTTGTTACTGTTACTGCATAGATGCAACTATGGTGCCCGGCTAAAATTTGTCGGTTACTATTTATAACTTTATAATAAAAAAGAATTAAATGTATTGCAATAACCGAAAAAAGGTGTTATAGTTTAATTAATTAAATATACTTTAATTAAAAGTAACGGTATTGAAAATAGGAGGAAATTATATGTTAAAAATAGGTATTGTTTTAGGTAGTGTTCGTCAAGGACGTAATGGGGAAGCAGTTGCAAAATGGACTTACGATTTCGCAACAAAACGAAATGATGATGTAGAATATGAAATCGTAGACTTGGTTGATTATAAATTGCCATTCCTTGGTGCTGCACTTCCTGAAGCGCAACAAGCAGAAGCTGAAACAGCAATCAAAGCATGGTCTGATAAAATAGCTTCATTTGACGGTTATATCTTTATTGCACCAGAATACAACCATGCAGTAGGTGGAGCATTTAAAAATGCACTTGACTACTTGAATCCAGAATTAAATAATAAAGCAGCTGGTTTTGTTGGATATGGCAGCTTAGGTGGAACTCGTGCACACGAAAACCTTCGCCTAATCCTTGGAGAATTACAAGTTGCAGATGTACGTACAGCAGTAACATTCTCATTAATGACTGATTTTGTTAACATGAGCGAATTCAAACCGGCTGATTTCCATGAAGCGAATGCGAATGAAATGCTTGACCAAGTAATCGCTTGGAGCGGCGCTTTAAAAACAGTACGATAAGATTAGATAAGAAAAGTTATGCCTACAAGGTAAGGAATACTTGGTATAAAAATAGCTGTGAGAAGAAATAAACAAAATATTTTTCTTTAACCCGGCTTTCGAGGGCAGTTTACCCCGTAACAATTGCGATAATTCACCGTTGTTAGTTGGGAAACTGCCCTTTTAATTAATAAAAAAAGGTGGTACTCTACATGGGTTTTTTAGATAAATTATTTGGTAAATCAAATAAACATAAAGAAGAAACAGTAGTCAAAAAGGAAAAATTAAAAATAGCTATCGTTCAAGGCAGTGTACGCGAGGGACGCAATGGGGAAGAAGTTGCTAAATGGGTATATAATTTTGCAATAAAGCGTAATGATGACGTGGCATATGAAGTAGTTGACCTTGCGAAATACGACCTACCAATGCTTGGGGAAGAACTAACGGAAGCAAATCAAGTTGGATCAGAAACAGTAATCAAAGCTTGGTCAGAAAAAATGGCTTCTTTTGATGGGTATATTTTTATAACACCAGAATATAATCACGCAATTGGTGGGGCATTGAAAAATGCACTAGACTATTTAAAACCTGAAGTGGCTAACAAAGCAGCTTCATTTGTAGGATATGGCAGTTTAGGTGGTGCTCGTGCACATGAAAACCTTCGTCTAATCTTAGGTGAACTTCAAGTAGCAGACGTACGTACAGCACTAACATTCTCACTAATGGCTGATTTCGAAAACATGAGCGAATTCAAACCTGCTGATTATCATAAAGATAATGCAAATCTCATGCTTGATCAGCTTATTTCCTGGACTGGTGCATTTAAATCATTACGATAATATAAGAGGTTAAAGGTTGTCCTAGTGGCAGCCTTTTTTAGTTGATAGGAAACCACCATGGCGGGCGTTATCATGATGGTTTCCTATCTACCTAAGTTATATACAGTTACTGCTCAATCAGGTTTTCTATTTGTACATCGAATTCATTCTGAGGGTCGTCCAATGGATAAATACGCGCAAGTTGTTTTTGTTCGTCAACATGCTGGATGTATATTTGTTCCCCATTGTACATTACCGTTACTAAGTTAGGCGATTGTACGATTTCTTCCGCTCTTTGAGTGTTCATAGGATAACCTCCATGGACTTTATAAATTTTATTATTTTATAGTATTCAACTGTTAGTTAATGCCTTTTATTCGGCAATTTTTTTGCTGGATCACCATTACCTTGGCGTTTTTTATTTTGTAGGTCCTTTTTCTTCGTATCATTGAATTTCTTGATAAATTCATTTGTATTATCCATTCGGCACCTCCTTTATACAGCAATTATAGTTAGCTTTTCCCGTGGCATCTGAAAAATGCATACTTTACATTTTAATTAATCTGGAGTAATATAATATAAATCCAACCAAGTAAATTGGTTAAGGGGGTCTTCAGAGAATGGAACAAACTTTTGTTAAAGAAAAACGTTTTAATTTCAAACCGACAACCGTTATAACGGATCTCAACCCAATGCAAAAACCACTCATGACAGTGGGGGTTATTATAGCAATAGCATTATTAATTGCGACGATTGCTGTGGCAGGTTGGGTTCAAGGTGTTTTATATATTATTGGAATTGCACTAGGTGCTACATTACTTCATGCCAGATTCGGATTTACTTCAGCCTTTCGCAGGCTTGCATCCGTAGGGAATGTACAAGGTCTTCAGGCACATATGGTGATGCTTGCAGTAGCAACAACATTATTTGCAATTATACTTGGAACAGGTTTTAGTTTTACGGGAGTATCACCTTCTGGATATGTATCTCCTGTAGGATTGAGTGTCATTTTCGGTTCCTTTATTTTTGGAATAGGGATGCAGCTCGGTAATGGGTGTGCATCAGGTACATTGTATAATTTCGGTGGTGGTTCATCCTCAATGATATTAACGCTGATTGCTTTTATTATCGGATCAACCATTGGAGCATATCATTTTACATTTTGGATGGGTACACCCGCTTTACCTCCAATTTCGTTGGCAGAATCCACAGGTTTCGGTTTTTTTGGTGGCTGGCTCGTTCAGATGGCATTATTTGCGGTAATCTATGGAATAACTGTTAAGATTGCCAAACGGAAAAATCCCCCTTCAATGAAACCACTTCCGACTACGAGTGGTTGGAAGAAGGTTTTCAGAGGTTCATGGCCGCTCTTTACTGCGGGTATTATTCTAGCAATCTTAAATGCTTTGACACTGACTGTCAGAGGCCAACCGTGGGGAATTACATCTGCATTTGCTTTGTGGGGCGGTAAGGCACTTCAATCGGTTGGTGTTGACGTTACGACATGGGGTTACTTTTCAGGTGCAGCAGGTGAAGCATTGTCGCAATCGGTATTGGCTGATTCAACAAGTGTCATGAATTTCGGTATTATACTTGGAGCTTTTATCGCAGCAACAGCACAAGGGGCTTTCAAACCTAAGAAAATTAAACCAGGAGTTGCTGGAGCAGCAGTTGTTGGTGGCCTTCTAATGGGTTATGGGTCACGTTTAGCATTTGGCTGTAATATTGGTGCCTACTTTGGTGGGATTGCGTCATTCAGTCTTCATGGATGGGTCTGGGGAATAATGGCATTACTTGGAACCGGTTTGGCGTTGTTTATAAGACCTTTATTTGGACTGAATAATCCAAAAAAGTCAGATCAATTTTGTTAATATAGTGAATATATAAAACCCCAGTCCGGGAAAGCATTGTATTGCTCTTGGATTGGGGTTTTTAAGATAATTATTATATCTAAGCTATGATAATATATTTCGATATTGAGATTATGATAGAATATAATCATAGAAGGATGTTAACTTATGCATTAATCTAATCTACTCATTAAAGGAGACAAAGTATGTTAAAAAAACTAGCTTCCGACGCATTAGGGTTATCAGACATTGGAAAGATTATTGAGCCACAGGATTATGATAAAACAGATGCAGATGACTATGTTAGACATGAGGACAATGAGGAAATTTACTTTTTAATTATGACGAAAGCAGATGAATATTGCTTTACTAATTTGGCATTGATTCATGTGGACGGTGAAAATGCAGCATCTTCCAAACGTACGATGAAGCGCTATCCATATTCTCAGCATACGATTTCAAATGTTCTTCTTGAAACAGCGGGAAAAATTGACCGAGATATTGAGATTAAATTTTCTTTGGGTAACGAAGTTTTTAGTATTGATGTTCATAAAGAGGAGATTGACAAGCTGAAAGATCTTTATAAAGCATTGCTGTATATTTCAGAAAAAATGCATGATAATAGTGTAATGCTTAATATGGCAGGTCAGAGTCTGGATAAAGCAGTATCCGTTCTGCAAAATTCAAGAACTTCTGAAGCAGATCTTGCATCCCAATATAAGCAACTGACAGAGTTTGGATTTTCCTGGATGGAATCAGCTCGTAAAGACTATCATCAAAAAGATTTTGGAGCAGTTTTCAAGAAATATATTAATAATTAAACCTGTAGGGACAGCTATTAATAAGCTGTCCCTTATTAATAGCTAGATTCACAAATAGATATAAAAAAGCGGGAATTCCTAAATGAAATGAATCTCTATTTTCTCTAGTCAACTTGCAAATTCTGTGCGAATCGTTTTTGATGATTGAAGGATAAGCACACCGACAAATTGCATGATAACTTTAATAAAAATCTGCCCCAGGATTGCCATCCAGACACCTTCCCATGGCACCATTCCAGCACCTAATGGTGATAAACCAATAATCACAAAAATAGTTGAATCCAATATTCCGCCAACAGTGCCACTATATAATACCCGGACACTCATCGATTTTTTGACACGGGAATAAATCTCGGTATCAACGGTTTCGGAAACTAGAAAGCTAATGGCGCTAGCAAAAACGATCCATAATGTATCGCCTAACAAATAACTGGAAATAGCAGATAGAATTAATGCAGTACCAATAAACAGGTATGTGTTTCGCTTGCCGTATTTATTCTGTACCATATCCCGTAAAATAAATGTTAAACCAATCAGAAATGACCCCCAAGGAATAATGAATACACCGAGATGTAACGGGGCGAACTTTGCCGTAATAACATTCGCAATAATAATTACAATAAGATAAAAGAATATTCGCATGTTCGTGCTCCTTTTTATCGCTTTTCAATGGGAACACCTACTGCAAGTGTGAGGATTTTAGCAGAACAGTTCTCTCTATAAATAAGTCTAGGTAATATAAAAAAAGGCAAATAAAAAACTATATCCTAAAGAAAGATATAGCTGATTCTTTAGTTTTTTATAGAGGGTTGTTCTAGAACCTCTCCCGCAAAGCAGGTATTAAATTGATTAGTCTATTATACCATAGATTTTTACGAATTCCACATACATTTTGGAGAATATAAAGTAGTGTGTTACGGAATTATTTATAAAAAATTTTAAAATCCAGATAGTGTTTCCAAGGCTTTCATATGAACATTTCCATTTTTCTACATTGGTCTCATGTTTGCAGGGCTTTCATTTATCGTCATGATTTTCCCAGCATTAATCAATGGAACGGAAAGCTTAGTAAGTCCGCTATGGCTTGTTTTTAGCTTTTTCCTTGTTGTGCTTGGGGAACTGCTCTTAACACCAGTTGGTTTATCCGCATCCACGAAACTTGCACCAGCTGCATTCGCGGCCCAGATGCTGAGTCTTTGGAATTCATCCAATGTCTCAGCACAGGCAATCAATGCACAGGTTGTTCGTTTTTACTCGGTAGAAACGGAGGCAATATACTTCGGGGTAATCGGTGGGTTTGCCATACTACTTGGAATTATATTGTTAATTATCTCTCCAAAACTGAAAAAGTTCATGAGAGGTATCAATTAATTTTATTTCTTAATAATGAAAAGGGTGGCTCAAACATGAGCCACTCTTTTCATTATGTGCTTGTTGTTTAATTTTACATAGAAAAGGAATAATAAATATATATGAATATAAAGGAGTGTGTTAATTTGAGTCAGGAAGAAATTAAATCGACCGTTGAAAAAATTTTTAAAGAAAGCCCAGTCGGAACAATGGCAACTGTGAAGGGGAATAAGCCCCACTCCCGATATATGATGTTTTTCCATAGAGATTTGAAACTTTACACTGCAACAAACAAGAATACTGATAAAACAGATGAAATTGAGGACAATCCTTATACACATATTCTAATTGGGTATGAAGGGGAAGGATTTGGAGACGAATATGTGGAGTATCAGGGTAAAGTTTCATTCAATAATTCTGATGAACTGAAGAAGGAACTTTGGAATGACGATATGAAATTATACTTTGAAGGACCGGAAGACCCAGAATTCACTGTTTTAGAAATTGAACCAACTGATATCCGTCTAATGAATAAAAAGGGCAAGCCATCAAAAGAATTGGCAATTTAAAGTTAAACGTAATATGGAAATAGGAATTTCAGAGGGGAAACTCTCTGGAATTCCTATTTTTTATTCACCGATATATCCTTATTTCTAAGTTTGGAAGTATTAAGACAACGTAAATGTTGTTAATTTTCTATAAGATAATTGTTAGGATTTAGTAAAATATCCTTTTTTGAAAGAAAGATATGCTTTAATAGAAATGCTTAAGCAAGGAGGAACAGGAAAATGAGCCAAGTGGAGTTAGTAGGTATTTCCAAGTCGTATGATAAACAAAAGAGTGTCTTAAATGAAATAGATTTATCCATTGAAGAAGGGGAATTTTTCGTTCTTGTTGGGCCCTCGGGTTCTGGAAAGAGCACATTGCTTCGAATGATTGCAGGACTTGAGGAGATTACGGGAGGCACATTAAAAATTAATAGTAATGTTGTTAATCATCTCCCGCCAAAAGATAGAAATTTGTCCATGGTTTTTCAAAACTATGCATTATATCCGCATTTATCGGTTGAGCAAAATATTCTTTTTGGCTTAAACGCAAAGAAGGTAGATAAGAAGGAACAGCGGAAGCGATTAGTAGAAACTGCACAAATGATGGGGTTGGATGAACTGCTGAAACGAAAACCAAAAGAGCTATCTGGTGGTCAAAGACAGCGAGTCGCACTCGCAAGATCTGTCGTCAGTGAAGCACCTCTTTGTTTGATGGATGAGCCACTTTCCAATCTGGATGCAAAATTACGTGCACATATGCGGGTGGAAATTCGCAGGCTTCAGAAAAGGCTAGGTTTAACAATGGTCTATGTAACACATGACCAGGTAGAAGCAATGACAATGGGTGACCGAATAATGGTGTTAAATGACGGGAAGATTCAGCAAGTCGGTAAGCCAATAACACTTTATAATGAGCCAGCAAATTTATTTGTGGCATCCTTTATTGGGTCCCCGAAAATGAATTTGGGAAAGGCTGTTTACAAACCAGATTTAAGACAGTTAATGATCGAAGAAAAATTAGCGATTGATGTTGATTCTACGTATTTAGACATCTTATCTATACATAAAAACTTGACGATTGGAATTAGGGCAGAGCATATTTTTCCTTGTGTAGATGAGAAGCAGACACATCAACTTGAGGTTGTGAATGTAGAGCATCTAGGGAATGAAACTTCTATTGCCTTCGATATCGGCTTAGAACTATGGACGGCAAAGTGGCCCGGTCAATGGGATATTAACGTAGGTGACTCTGTTCCAGTACATATTACAATGGAAAATTTTTGTTTTTTTGATACAAAAACAGGAGAGCTAATCAGATCTGCAAATGTTGGCAGAAAGCAAGAGGTTGCTGCCATATGAGTATGAGCAACGCAGTAGTGCGAACAACCGAGTTGAAGCAACTTGATTTTGAACAAATCAAAAAGAAGCAGCGAACAAAAAGCTTTTTGAAAGGAATGATGTTTTTACTTCCTTCCATTGTTTTATTCAGTATATTTTTGTTCTATCCGCTACTTCGTACGATCTATTTAAGTTTTTTCCTTACCGATGCAAAAGGTGTAACGACTGTCTTTGTTGGTTTTGATAATTTTATCAATATGTTTAGCTCGCCAATATTTATACAAAGCATTCAATCAACCTTTCTATTTGTCCTATATACGGTACCTGTAACCATAATTATAAGCTTATTTCTCGCGGTTATTGCTAACGAGAAATTAAAGGGAATTGGGTTCTTTCGGACAATCTACTCATCGACCATGGGAATTTCTGTTGCAGCAGCATCCGTGTTCTGGCTGTATCTGTTTCACCCAACAATTGGGATGCTAAATGTTATTTTAGGTACGCTAGGATTTGAAAATATTGGATGGTTAACAGATCCAACATGGGCATTGATAGCTGTGTCGGTGACAACAATCTGGATGAATATCGGATTTACATTTTTGATTCTCCTTGGTGGGTTGCAGTCCATTGATACTTATCTCTATGAAAGTGCAGATATCGATGGTGCGGGTTATTTCTACAAACTTAGACGTATTACGATACCGATGTTGTCTCCAACATTGTTCTTTGTAGTTACGGTCACAATCATTAATGCCTTTCAAACATTTGGGCAGATCGATATTTTGACCCAAGGCGGACCGCAGAATACAACAAACCTAATTGTATATTCCATTTACAGGGAAGCATTTGTGAATTATCAGTTTGGATCTGCAAGTGCCCAGGCAGTAGTCCTGTTTATCATCATTTTACTGATGACATTGCTACAATTTAAATTTGGTGAAAGGAAGGTTCATTACCAGTGACAATGCCAATCAGTAAGAAAATAATTTTTTATGTATTACTGGCTGTTTCCGGAATAATTGTATTTGCACCAACCCTCATGGCATTCATGATGAGTTTTATGTCAAACAAAGATATTATGACCGGAAGCCTTCCAACATCACTATCTTTTGATAATTATGTAAAAGCATTTGGTCAGTTCCCATTACTGAAATATTTATTTAACAGTTTTTTTATATCGATTATAATTATGATTGGACAATTGTTGTTATCGAGCCTGGCTGCATATGCTTTTGTGTTTCTGGAGTTTAAAGGAAGAGATCTACTATTTTACTTATTCATTGCTACGATGATGGTTCCATTTGAAGCATCGATTATCCCGAACTTTCATATTATCCGTGATTTGGGATGGATTGATACATATCAAGGGCTGTCTGTACCATTTTTTGCAATGGCATTCGGAACGTTTTTACTGAGACAAAACTTTAGGCAAATTCCGAAAGAGTTAAGAGAGGCAAGTCAGATTGCTGGCATGGGTGATTTCAAATTTTACTTAACAGTTGTACTACCAGTCGCTAAAACAAGTCTGATCACACTTGGTGTCTATGGATTTCTAACATCTTGGAATATGTATTTATGGCCATTGCTTTCTACAACAAATGATAGTGTGCGTACCGTACAAATTGGGCTAAAACAATTACAGACACAGGAACAGTTGAATGACTGGGGTGTCATCATGGCAGGCGCGATTATTGTTGTCATCCCAACTCTGATTCTATTATTCCTTGGTCAGAAAAAGCTGCAAAAAGGGCTAACGGAAGGTGCGTTAAAGTAACAAGGATCTCTTTTAATTGGTGTAAGCTCCCGCCTTGCCGGGATAAAATAACTAGATTCATAAATAAAAAGGAGTGTTAGAAGAATGAAGAAGTTACTCGCGTTACTTATGTTAGGTCTTGTATTGTTTATCGCTGCATGTAGTTCTGAAGGTGAAGCATCAGAGGATGATTCAAGTGCAGAAGCAAATGGGTCGTCAGAAGAAACAAGTGAATCTAGTGAAGCAGATGGTGAAAAACAAACTGTAACATTCTGGCATTCTATGGGTGGAGCTGGACAGGAAGCATTGGAAGCAATTGTGGATTCGTATAATCAGTCACAGGGTGCTGTTCAGGTAAATGCCGAATATCAAGGTACATATGATGAAGCTTTAACAAAGTTTAATGCTGTTGCAGGTACCGATAGTGCACCAACAATGATTCAAACATTTGAAATTGGAACAATGTCCATGATCAATAGTGGTAATATCGTACCAATTCAAGAATTTGTTGATGCAGATGGCTATGATATGAGTGGATTGGAAGAAAATATTGTAAGCTACTATTCATTAGATGATACATTCTATTCTATGCCATTTAACTCTTCTACACCTGTCATGTACTACAATAAAGATGCATTTGAAGCTGCAGGTCTAGATCCAGAAGCACCACCTGAAACGTTTGAAGAAGTAGAAGAGGCAAGCACCAAGATTGTTGAGTCCAATCCGGATATGAAAGGTTTTGCATTGCAGGCATATGGTTGGTTATATGAACAATTACTGGCAAACCAAGGTGCATTATTATTGAACAATAACAATGGACGTACAGATACTTCTACTGAAATTGGCTGGACAGAAGAAGAGGGAAAATCAATCTTTACATGGGTAGAGAATATGGTTAATGATGGAACTTTTGCTAACTATGGTACAAATGGTGATAATATGATGGCTGGTTTCCTTGCTGGTGATGTATCCATGTTCTTGCAATCATCTGCAAGCTCAAGAGACGTTATCGATAATGCGCCATTTGAAGTCGGTATTGGATTCTTACCACATCCTGAAGAGAAGGAACGTGCTGGTGTTGTTATTGGTGGTGCAAGTCTTTGGATGATCGATGGCAAACCAGAAGCAGAAGAACAGGCTGCATGGGATTTTATGAAGTATTTACAAACTCCGGAAGTTCAAGCAGAATGGCATGTGGGAACTGGATACTTTGCAATCAATCCAGCAGCATATGAAGAGCAGACTGTAAAAGATGCTTATGAAGAAATGCCACAGTTACAAGTGACTGTTGATCAATTACAAGCAACAAAGCCATCTTACGCAACACAAGGGGGACTAATGGATATGATTCCTGAAGGGCGTAAGATTATGGAAACAGCACTTGAAACAGTTTACAATGGCGGAGATCTAGATGAAGCATACAATACTGCTGTCGACCAATTCAATGGTGCAATTGAACAGGCAAATGCAGCGAGAGGCGAATAACAGGAAGTATAGTTAAAAGGGAATAATCCAGCCATTGCTGTTTTATTCTCTTTTCTATAACAAAAGCTTAAAGCTAGGTTAGCGACGTATAGACATATCCTTTACCCGGTGGAGATAAGGAAAACCGGGGACCTATAGGACGTAGGGCAGTTCGGTGTTGCGACAGGACGTCGTGTTTTTAACCGAACATCCTATTCTTTTACCGATGTTGACTTATCGGACGTGGCTGTTTATGTGTGTAAGTTAATTGCTGTCAAAACTTTATAATATCTATTTTCTATAACAATGAAAGGGAAGTGATTTCTATGACGGAAACGAAGGTATATGGCCATCGCGGCAGTATGGGGGATTATCCAGAAAACACATTGCTAGGGTTTCATGAGGCTATCAGGCAAGGTGTGGATGGTATTGAATTGGATGTACATATGACAAAAGATGGTGAAATTGTTGTCATTCACGATGAAACATTGGACCGAACCACGGATGGTACTGGCTTTATTAAAGATCTTACATTAAATGAAATTAAGCAATATAGTGCTGGTGGTAATAAGTATGAGCATTTTTCAAAGTTTGATAGTGCCTCCTGGTCGGTGGAGCAAGTTCCTACATTAAAGGAAGTACTCGAGTTGCTGAAGCCATATAATATTGAACTAAATATTGAATTAAAGACCTATGTATTCAATTATGAAGGAATAGAGGAGAAAATCCTCTCGTTAGTTGAATCGTATGGAAATGGGCGCAAAACAATCTATTCTTCCTTTCATCTACCAAGTATCTTGCGTATAAAAGAATTGAATCCTGCAGCAGAGATTGCATGGCTTCTGAATCAATCTGTACCATTGCTGCAGGACTACCTAAATGAACTTCAAATTGATGCCTTGCATATAGAGAAGAACCTCGTATTAACCAATGTCCATCAGTGGAAAGATTTATATGACAAGATACGTGTTTGGACGGTCAATGGCAATGATGAAATGAAGCAATTATTAGATTTAAAAGTTAATACCATCATGACTGATTTCCCGGAAAAGGCTCTCTTCTTCAAAAGTGAGCGAAAGGCATTTGTTTAAGATAATAACCATCCCTTCCCTGTTTTTTCTAGTTATAGGCTTGATTATCTGGCTTAATCCGGGGGAAGTCGATACAGCAACGCCGATGGTTGATTCACCAAAAGTGATTGCCCATCGTGGTGCCAATGATCAATATAATGAAAGTACTATTCCGGCTTACGAGATTGCTGCCAACTATGGTGTTGATGCACTTGAAATAGATCTTCGGATGACTGAAGATGGAGAGCTTATCGCCATGCACGATGTGTCGATTGATCGTACGACAACCGGGACAGGGGCCGTTTCTGATTACAAACTAAACGAAATAAAGGATTTTCAGTCAGTGGAAGTCTTTAGTAATCAAACTATTGTAGAAGAAATTCCAACATTAAAAGAAATTATGGAAGTTTTTTCAGCTACCGAACATTATTATATTGAAACAAGATTGGTTGACGGGAAGCCTGTGATGGAAGAGCCTTTAATTGAGATGTTAAATGAGCATGAGCTAATTTCTAAAGGATTAGTTACTATTCAATCATTCTCCCAAATAAGCTTGGAGAGAATTCAAGAATTGGCTCCTGAGATTCCTTTAACATTTCTCTTTGGAAAAGGGAAATTCAACCTGAAAAAGGCTACATCTGTCGACTATCCAATTATAGGCATCGAATCAACGGATGTAACAAGAAGAATTGTAAAGGAATTACACAAACATGGAAAAGAAGTGCATGTGTTTTTTACTGACTTGGATACACAAAAAAATGAGCAAGAGCGGGTAAAATTTTTGGGTGTAGATGGTTATTTTACAGATTATATTGCATTTACGAAAGAGTTATTGGGGAAAAAGTAAAAGGGGAGGAAAGTTCTCCCCTTTTTACGCTCTTACTTATTGTATAATGTATCACTCTACCCGCGTATCCCTAACTGTCCGTAAATGAATTTCTGCCTGTTCCTTATTTGTGAATGCACCTGCCTGGACAAGATACGAATGTACTCCTGAAATAGTTATACGGTCTGCAAAGGCATCAATCCCTTTTGAATGTAGAAAAGATACCCGGTTATCAGCATTATTCTATAATTGAAAGGAACTCGCGATAATCTTGTACAGACTTCCTGTATCTATACCTATGTCATTTCCTCTTCGCCTTAGATTAAAAGCCTTTGCCAACCCATTTACATGGCCCTCGGCAACACATTGTTTCCATGTGTTCTTTTTCATCAATGCAGCATCAACAGGGTGATCGATAAAGCCATTTTCTGATAGAAAGGCAGGCATTGTGGTTTCGCGTAACACATGAAAATTTGCCATCTTTTCCCGCGGTTTCGTAACTGATTTACCTTTACGAATTCCTCATGCATGATATTCTGAATTTTTCTGGTTTTTGAGTCTTCAGTTAAACTGTTATAAATGAAGTCTTCATACCCCCTCAGCTATACAATTACAGGCATTTCAATGGATGGATAGAAAATAATCAGCTCTGAATGTGTTTGCTTCATCAGTTCGTTGGCGTAAACTTTGATTACTATCATCTGTGCAGCTCATACGGATACTAACATTCTCGTAGTCACTGGATAAGATATCGCGTATTCCTAAAGCGATATCTAAGACAACATTTTTCTCCTTTAATCCATTTGCTGAAGCACCTGAATCTGTTCCGCCATGACTTGGGTCTAAATAAATTTTATTGGCTATCTCCTCCTGATATATAGTGATTAGTTGGTGTATTTATTCATAAATAAAATAAATACGACCCTTCATAAATACAATCGAATAGAGATTATATTTGGGGGTGAATAACCCGGAGAATTATTTTCTAATAAATTTCCATTACACATATAAGTGAACAGATACAAGCGGATTTATTCGGAAAGCAGTAATATTTACGAATGTAATTTGCTCTGAAGATAACACCGTTTGGTTCACTTGCAACAATTTTATGTCTCATGTTCTGTCGAAAAAGGGAGTTAAAATTCATTAGAACGTATTCTCTCATCGTGGTTAAATCAAGATCTACTCTCTACGTACAGGATACAAAACGCATAATTCGCCCCACTTCGACAAAACTAAGGATAATAAGTTGGAGGAGGCATATAAATGAGCAATAACGATAAGAAGCATAACAATCAGTTTAAGGAAAATGAAAATTCCGGCGAGCAGCGTAATGGTCGTAAAAGCCAGTTTAAGAATCATAACTCGAAAAGTGGCGAAGCACCGAATGAGTATTTGACGGACAGAAAATGAAAAAGGTGTGGATCATTACGTTGATCCACACCTTTTCTCCATTTTGGGAAAAGTAGCCTGTGCTATCTGCAGTTGTCAAATTAGATAGTGAAGTGGGCAAGTTTATGATAAGATAGGCAAAAAATAAACTTTAAGAATCAGGTGTCATTTAATATGGTAAATAAAAAAGAGACTACATTTCAGGTAATGCAGTTCAGCGCCATCGGGGGAATGAATGCACTTATTGATATTGGGATTTTGAACCTTCTTCTGTTCTTTTGGCCTACAAGTGATAATCAATTACTTATTTTATATAATACAATTGCCTATACGTTAGCTGTTACAAATAGTTATTTATGCAATGCCAATCTGACATTCAGGAAAAAGTCGAGTAAGAATAAAAAGGAACTAATTTTTTTCTGTCTACAGGCATTAGTAAGCCTTGGTATCAGCAACTTAGTATTTATTGGTGGAATCGCTTTACTAGGATCTTTCCCAATACCGGCATTTGTGCAAAATAACATTGCCAAAAGTGTTGCAATGTTTTTATCTTCAACAGCCAGTTTTTTCTTTATGCGCTATTTTGTTTTTCGACAGAAGGGTACCGAAAGTTGAGTGTTAATCAGAGCGGAAATTATCCCCTCTTTTTGATTTAAATGAACATATAATTTATACTTTTTATAGATAACGTACAGTGATTATAAATGAGGTACCTCAAATGTATAATATTAAAGCAGTGTCAAAAATATTGGATATGCCAACAGTAACCATTCGTTCTTGGGAAACACGTTATGCGGCAATTACACCAGAACGAGCTACTTCTGGGCACCGTGAGTATACGAAAGAAAATATAAATGATTTAAAATGGATTAAAGAGCAGGTTCAAGAACATGGGATAAAAGTAAGTCAGGCTGTAAAGCAACTTCATTCCTTAAAAGAAGAACAGTCAGCTGATGCTTTACAATCAGTTTCCCCAGCATTAGGAAATTACCAAGTACAAATAGATGAGCTGTATCAGACTGTACAGAATTTGGATGCAGCCAAATGTCACCTTTTACTTGATTTATATTTTTCTCAATTCCATTATCGGACAGTTTTCTATTCAATTATTACCCCGTTAATGTATAAGGTTGGAGATGCATGGGAAAAGGATGAGTTACATGTCGTACAGGAACATTTGATAACCAATATTGTGCTGCAGCGATTAATGAGTTTCTTTCGCATTTTCCAGCCTTCTGCAAATCTGCCAAAGGTGATGGCAATATGCCCGCAAGGAGAGAAACATCAACTAGGTCTTCTTTTGTTCACTTTATTTCTAAAGGAGAACGGGTATCCAGTGACATACATAGGAGCGGACACACCGTTGGAAGGACTGGGGGGAATTTTGAAGGATAAAGATATCGATATGGTAGCGATCTCTACTTCTAGTAGGGACGATAGGCTCATTCAGAGATACATAGATGGACTTTCTGCCAATATTCCTCGATTAAAGTTTATTATAGGAGGACTTGGGATAGAAATAGATAAGACAGAAAATAATAGATGGTATATAGCTGATTCGCACGAGAGTTGGTCACAGATAATGGGGGAAATAAATAAAGCTTAGAGAATTATTGTAGGCAACATTAGAAACAAACAAGGCAATAATAATTATTTAAAATCATAATGGGAAAACCGGCTGAAAGGCCGGTTTTTTTTATATTTATTACAGAAATTGGCGACTAAATCCCTAGAAATTTACAAAACCTTTACATTCGACACATACTTCCTTAACATTTCCCTACTATACTATCAATTGAGGGCAAAAACACAGCCCAAATAATAGAAATCAATCAGGGGAGGACAATTGAAGATGAATTTCAAAAAATACTTAATGTTTTTACTAGTTGCAGCCTTAGCGGTAGTACTGGTAGCATGTGGCGGGTCAGACGAGGGGAACACAGAAGAAACAGAAACAGAGACAGAAACAGAGGAGACAACTACCGAAGATACGGCTTCAGAAGAAACGGATAGTGAGTCAGCTGAGTTAGAAGGAAGTGTTGTAATTGATGGATCGGGTACAGTTTATCCATTAATGGCTAGACTTGCAGAAGAATATATGCTTAATGAGCAACAAGGTGTATCTGTAGAGGTAAGCCGCGCTGGTACAAGTGCTGGTTTTGAAAAATTCCTTATGGAAGATGGAACAGACTTCAATGATGCTTCCCGTGTAATTAAAGAGGAAGAACAAGCTAAAGCAGACGAGCTTGGTATCGAAGTAATGGAACTTAAAGTTGCATTGGATGGTTTAACAATCGTTACACATCCTGAAAACGACTGGGCAACTGAACTGACTGAACAAGAAGTTAAAGATATTTTCCTTGGAAATGTTACGAAATGGTCTGAAATCAATCCAGAATGGCCTGATGAAGAAATCCAACCTTACGGACCAAACGAAAACCATGGTACGTATGAATTCTTCTATGAAAATATTCTTGAAGAACAAGATTTAGTTGAAACTATTGATTTACAACAAGAATACTCAACATTAGTAACACTTGTAGGTGAAGATACGAATTCAATCGGATTCTTCGGCTTCGGTTACTATGACAGCAACAAAGATAGCATTAACGCTGTAAGCATTGACTTTGGTGACGGTCCTGTTGAACCATCTCTTGATACTATTGCAGAAGATGGCGACTATGCTGGATTTACTCGCCCGGTATTCACTTACTTAAACGTGAACAATGCTCAAGAAAAAGCACAAGTACTTGATTATGCAATTTATGTAATGAACAGCACGAATGAATTTGCTGGCGAAACTGGTTTTGCACCAATCCCAGATGAAGAAGCACAAGCACTTGTTGAAGAGTTGGAAGGTCTTAAATAATAACTTGTAAAAATTGAAAATGAAGTCTAATAAGATGAGAGCCCTAAGGTATGCTCTCATCTTGTTGTGACTTTTATACTCTGAAAGGGGTGCTCCATAAAATGGCAACAAACAGCGATTTGAACAAAAAAAACGCTGTTAATGTCAGAGATATGATTGCAGAGAAGAAAAAAAAGAGGAATTTTTCCAATGTAACGGAAAAAATGATTCCTACTATATTGATTATCATTGCATCTATTTCTATTCTGACAACAGTAGGAATTATTTATACTTTATTAGCTGAGTCAATTGAATTCTTTAAAATTGTCCCAATTTGGGAATTCTTTACGGGAACTGTACTCAAACCATTGAGTCAGAATCCTGAATTTGGTATTTTGCCTTTGATAACAGGAACCGTTATTTCATCAATTATAGCGATGCTTGTAGCAGGGCCTATTGGATTAATGTCTGCAATCTATTTAAGTGAATATGCTTCAGATAAAGTAAGAAGAACGATTAAACCATTACTGGAAATACTTGCTGGAATACCTACAATTGTTTATGGATTTTTTGCGTTTACGTTTGTAACACCAGTCATTAGATCGATTTTCCCGGCTGTTGAAGCAACTAATATACTAAGCCCCGGTATTGTTATGGGGGTTATGATTATTCCAATGATTGCATCCCTTTCTGAAGATGCTATGACTGCTGTGCCGAACTCCATGCGTGAGGGTGCCCTGGCATTGGGAGCAACAAAATTGGAAACAACATTCAGGGTTGTAATTCCTGCTGCACTATCCGGAATTATTTCCTCCTTCGTGCTTGGGATTTCACGTGCAATCGGTGAAACAATGATTGTAACGATTGCAAGTGGGAGCTCCAAAAACTTTACTTTCGACATAACCCAATCTATGCAGACAATGACTGCATATATTGTTGAAGTCTCTGGTGGGGATGCACCTGCTGGATCGACGATATATTACAGCTTGTATGCTGTAGCATTGACACTTTTTGTTTTTACATTAATCATGAATTTACTTGCAAGATATGTCTCTCGTAAATTTAGGGAGGAATATTAAAATGAAATATATAGATGATGTACAAGTACAAAAGCGTATGTCTTCCAGAGTAACTAAAAATAATGTATTAAAGAATTTATTTTTAGCAGCAACTCTGTTTGGTTTGGTAGTATTAGCCATCCTATTGATTCGTGTTATTTCACAGGGTGCTGCGTGGATTGATTGGAACTTTTTGACAGGAAGATTATCAACAAATGCGGATCGTGCTGGAATTATGGGAGCTATTTTAGGTACTTCTTGGCTTATGCTTATTGTAATTCCGGTAACTATTTTTATTGGAGTTGGGACTGCAATTTATTTGGAGTTATATGCAAAAAAAGGGAAATTTCAGTCCTTTGTGGCAACTAATATTTCCAATCTAGCAGGTGTGCCTTCGATTGTATATGGTTTGCTGGGGTTAACAATTTTTGTGAGAGCTATGGATTTTGGGAACGCAATTATTGCAGGTGGACTAACGCTCTCGCTTCTTGTATTGCCGATCGTAATTGTAGCTGCTCAGGAAGCCATTCGTGCAGTACCACAGCATTTAAGTGAAGCTTCTTATGGAATGGGTGCCACCAAATGGCAAACAGTAAAAGGCATTATACTACCTGCTGCAATACCAGGTATTTTGACAGGATCCATCTTAGCTCTTTCCCGAGCTATTGGGGAAACTGCACCACTGACAGTATTGGGAATACCTGCATTACTAATACCATTCCCTGGGAACATATTTGATACATTTACTGCACTGCCAATGCAAATTTACTACTGGACACTTGACTCCTCCCTTGTTCAAGAATATGCGTACTTAGCTGCCGCAACAATTATTGTCCTACTAGTACTTTTGTTTTTGTTAAACTCAATCGCCATCATTATTCGAAATAAATTTCAACAAAGATATTAGGAATTGTATCTAACAAAGTACAACCCGTGATAAACATGAAGGAGTGTAAATGAATGAGTCCTTTAAATGATGGAAAAAAAGTTAAAGTTGATGTAAAAGGAAATAATGACTCACCTATAGGAAATGAAATTGTTTATGATACAAATGATTTAAACTTATGGTATGGACAAACACATGCATTAAAGGATATTAATCTGTCCATTCATGAAAAAGAAGTAACAGCAATTATTGGTCCATCTGGCTGTGGTAAGTCGACGTATATTAAAACATTAAATCGTATGGTGGAATTGGTTCCATCTGTTCGTACAACTGGAACGATTACGTATAAAGGTAAAAATATTTTGGACAAGTCCTTTAAAGTAGAAGACCTTAGAACACATGTCGGAATGGTCTTTCAAAAGCCCAACCCTTTTCCAAAGTCTATTTATGACAATATTACGTATGGCCCGAAGATTCATGGCATCCGGAACAAAAAAGTGTTGGATGAAATTGTCGAAAAGAGCCTTCGTGGTGCATCCATATGGGATGAAGTGAAAGATCGACTGAATGAAAATGCCTATGGTTTATCTGGTGGGCAGCAGCAACGACTTTGTATTGCCCGTTGTTTAGCCATTGAGCCGAACGTTATTTTAATGGATGAGCCAACATCTGCACTGGATCCAAAGTCAACATTACGTATCGAAGAGTTAATGCAGGAATTGAAAAAAGAGTACTCTATTATTATCGTGACCCACAACATGCAGCAAGCTGCTCGAATTTCTGATAAAACAGCTTTCTTCCTCAATGGTGAAGTTGTGGAATTTAATGATACGAATAAACTTTTTACAACTCCTGAAGACAAAAGAACAGAAGATTATATTTCTGGAAGGTTTGGATAAATAGATATGAATGCTCCTTGTCAAATGGCAGGGAGCATTTTTTAAGTGAGAAACAAGTAAAACTCGGCAGCAATTGTTATAATAGGTGAATCATAAAAATATTGGAGTGCACCGTAATGCTTAGAATAAGTAGAATCCTCATTCATATTGTCGTATTATATATCATCTTTTTAATTGGAGATTGGATTCAGCAAACATGGAATTTGGTCGTTCCAGGTAGTGTAATTGGCATGTTGATCTTTTTCGTCTTGCTGTTATCTAATGTAATAAAAATAAAATGGATTGAGGAAGGAACGAAAATTTTCGTAAACCATTTAACATTATTTTTCATTCCTGCAACGGTTGGAGTAATCAATTACTTTGAATTGTTTTCTGGAAAAGGTCTTCTAATCGTTTTCATTGTTCTCTTGAGTACAGCCATGGTTATGGTGGTATCTGGGTTGGTCACACAATGGTTGATGGGAAAGAGGGAAGTACCACATGAATAGCTTGTTTATTGGAATTATATCGATTGTTGGTACTGTGACTGTTTATCTACTTACATGGAAATTACATAAAAGAATAGATTCTCCGATTACATTGCCAGTATTTATGGGTTCTATAATAATTATTATTGGACTGGTTATTTTTGATATACCTTATGATACATATATGATTGGCGGTGAGTGGATCAATCAGCTGCTTGGTCCGGCGGTAGTTGCTTTAGCATACCCACTTTACCAGCAGCGTCGCTTGCTTAAACAACTAATTTACCCGGTGTTAGGTGGAACACTCGTTGGTGCAATTGTTGGTGTATTTTCGGGTATGATTATTGCTATCTGGACTGGTGTGGAGGATTATATCATCTATTCCCTGATTCCTAAATCGGTAACAACACCAGTTTCTATGGTTATTACCGATTCGATTGGCGGTGTCATGTCGCTTGCAGCGGTTTTCGTTGTTATTGCTGGAATCGGTGGTGCTATCATGAGCCCATTTATATTTAAATTATTTAACATTAAGCATGTCTATGGACGTGGTGTTGGAATGGGAAGTGCATCGCATGCAATTGGTACTGCACAAGCAATGGAGTCCAGTCAACTGGAAGGGTCAGTAAGTACGATTGCAATGGTGTTGAGTGCTATAGCGGTATCGATTATTGCACCGATGATGGTATTTCTATTTATGTAGATTCCTTCGTAAACACATTCTTTGATAATCGCCTTTGCTTTTGAAATAATGGAATAAGTTAAAAATCTAAAGTAAAAAGGGAGATGTCGAAATGAAAGTGCTTGTAATCGGAGCGAATGGGCAAATAGGGAAACATCTTGTACGTTTACTTCAAGATAGTGATGAGCATACGGTAAAGGCAATGGTAAGAAAAGAAGAACAAATTGAAACGCTGAAAAATAATGGAATTGAAGCAGTATTGGCAAATCTGGAAGGTAGTGTCGATGAAATAGCTGGGGCAGTAAACGGAGCCGACGCAGTTATCTTCACAGCAGGCTCAGGCGGGAGTACTGGAGCTGATAAGACATTATTAATTGATTTGGATGGTGCTGTTAAGTCCATGGAAGCAGCTGAGAAGACTGGAGTAGACCGTTTTGTAATGGTTAGCGCATACCAGGCACATAATAGAGAAAGTTGGGCAGACAGTCCGATTAAATCTTATATGGTTGCTAAGCATTTTGCAGATAAAGCGCTGGTTGCAAGTAGTCTGAATTATACCATTGTAAGACCTGGTGGGTTATTGAATGAGCCAGCTACAGATAAGGTTAAGATTGCTGAAAATATCGAGGCAGGGTCCATTCCACGTGAGGACGTCGCCAAGGTGATTGTTGCATCCTTAACTGAAGAAAGCACCTATCGGAAGGGATTTGACCTAATGTCAGGTGACACTCCAATTTCCGAAGCAGTAAAAGCATTATAATAATTACCCTACAAAAGGTACTCAGTAAAAAGCATGTTCCATATCTGGAGCATGCTTTTTATTTGACGAAACATACTGAATAATTTATTTTCAAATAAATTGCAAATTAACTGTTGTATTATTATACAACATAATGCATAATAATACACAGAAGCAAAATTGGAGAGGGGAAATATAAAATGGCGAAAGAAAAGATTGTATTAGCATATTCCGGAGGTCTTGATACTTCCGTTGCAGTTAAATGGTTACAAGATAAATATCAATATGATGTTATTGCGGTGGCACTTGATGTAGGTGAAGGAAAAGATTTGGACTTTGTTAAAAAGAAAGCATTGGATGTCGGAGCAATTAAATCGTATGTCATTGATGCGAAAGAGCTATATTCAGAAGAATATGTATTGCCAGCATTACAGGCTAATCTTTTATATGAAGGAAAATATCCACTGATTTCCGCTCTTTCTCGTCCATTGATTGCAAAAATCCTTGTTGATATTGCGGAAGAAGAAGGCGCCACTGCTGTTGCACATGGATGTACTGGGAAAGGAAATGACCAAGTGCGTTTTGATGTAGCTTTTACAGCATTAAACCCTGAACTTAAAATTGTCGCACCTGTACGTGAATGGGCAATGTCCAGAGAAGAAGAGATTGAATATGCTAAAGCACATAATATTCCAATCCCAATCAACTTGGATAGTCCTTATAGTATTGATCAGAATTTATGGGGAAGAAGTAATGAGTGCGGTATTTTGGAAGATCCATGGGCAGAAGCACCGAAAGATGCTTATGACCTGACTACAGACCCAATCGATGCACCAGATACGCCAGAAGTTATTCAAATTACATTCGATAAAGGAAAACCAGTTTCCTTGGATGGTAAAGAAATGAAATTAGATGAATTGATACTAAAATTGAATGAAATTGCAGGCATTCATGGTGTCGGTAGAATCGACCATGTTGAAAACCGTTTAGTAGGGATCAAATCAAGAGAGATTTATGAAGCACCTGCTGCAATGACATTAATTGCAGCACATCAGGAGCTCGAAGCATTGACATTGCCAAGAGAAGTAGCTGAATTCAAACCTGTCGTTGAGCAAAAACTAGCACAGACTGTTTATTATGGTTTATGGTATTCACCACTAACAGAGGCATTGCAATCCTTTATTGAAAAAACACAGGAACATGTATCTGGAACCGTAAAGGTAAAATTGTATAAAGGTCAGGCACAAGTAATCGGGCGTGAGTCTGCAAATTCTCTTTATGATTTTGATCTTGCAACATACAACAAAGCGGACGCATTTGACCATGATGCAGCACTTGGTTTCATCAAACTATGGGGACTTCCAACAAAGGTACATTCATCTGTTAATGGTACACATAGCAAAAAGAAATCAATTGAGAAAGTACAACTTGAAGTGAAGGAAGCTGTTAAAAAGTGAAACTATGGGGCGGACGTTTTACAAAACCAACCAATCAATTAGTAGATGAATATACTGCATCAATTAATTTTGATAAAAAATTAGCGAAATATGATATTCAAGGTAGTCTCGCCCATGTAGAAATGCTTGGGGTATGTGGAATTATTTCTGTGGATGATGCAGATCAAATTGCTAAAGGACTAAACATCGTTCTTTCAAAAATAGAGTCTGGAGAGGCTGAACTTAGTGAGGAGCATGAAGATATTCATATGAACGTCGAAAAGCTCCTCATTGAAGAAGTCGGTGCTGTTGGCGGGAAGCTTCATACTGGTCGGAGTAGAAATGATCAAGTAGCATTGGATATGCGTTTATATTTACGTGATTCCATTGGTACAATCGTTCAGTTGCTTGTCGATGTGCAGAAGGCTCTCATGAAGCAGGCGAAGACAAATCTGGATACCGTAATGCCGGGATATACGCACTTGCAACGAGCGCAGCCTGTATTATTTGGTCACCATATGATGGCATATGTATTCATGTTTCAGCGTGATACAGAAAGATTGCTGGACAGTTTAAAGCGTGTGAATAAATCTCCGCTCGGGGCTGGTGCACTTGCAGGGACGACTTTCCCGATTGATCGTCAGTTTGTTGCTAAAAAGTTAGGATTTGATGGGGTATGTGAGAACAGTTTGGATGCAGTCAGTGACCGTGATTTTGTCGTTGAGTTTCTGGCAAATGCGTCGTTAATCTCCACACATCTTTCTCGTCTTTGTGAAGAACTTGTTCAATGGTCCAGTGCAGAATTTAATTTCATTGAGCTGGACGATTCCTTTACAACTGGAAGCAGTATGATGCCACAGAAGAAAAACCCGGATGTGGCAGAGCTTGTTCGGGGGAAGACGGGTCGCGTTTATGGCCACCTGATCGGCATGCTCACCACGCTGAAAGGACTTCCTCTCGCGTATAATAAGGATATGCAAGAAGATAAAGAAGGTATGTTTGATACATTTGAAACGCTAAAAGGTGCACTTGCATTATTTGCACCAATGATCGAAACGATGCAAGTTAAAAAAGACAATATGTATGCAGCTGTTACAAATGACTTCTCTAATGCGACGGACTTGGCTGACTATCTTGTTGGCAAGGGTATGCCATTCCGTGAATCACATGCAGTTGTTGGGCAAGTAGTATTAGAATGCATTAATAATGAAAAATACTTATTGGATTTAACACTTGATGAATTTAAATCTTATTCAGACTTAATTGAATCTGATATTTTCGATACACTTGCACCGGAAACAGTTGTGAATGCACGCAAGGTGGAAGGTGGAACAGCCAGAAGCAGTGTGGAGCAACAAATTGCAAAGGCAGAGCAAATATTGGAATCTACTGGATTAACTAGTCTATACTAAAAGTATTATAGTTCATAAGGTAGGCGAATTCCGATGAAGATGATTGCGTCAGATTTAGATGGAACATTACTGAACGAAGAAGGCCTCGTAAGCCAAGAAAATGCCCATGCCATTCAAAAGGCAATTGATCAAGGAATGGAATTTGTTGTTGCGACGGGCAGATCCTATGAGGCGGCAAGCAAACCGCTCCAAGCTGCTGGTATCACCTGTCCAATCATAAGCTTAAATGGTGCAATAGCCTTTTCCGAAGATAAAGAAGAACTAAGAAGTATTCCACTGGATCATAATATCGCAAAGAAAGTTATGAATGTGTGCAGAGATGCAGCTATGTATATCGAACTTTTTACAAATGAAGGTATTTATTCCGGGAGCAGGGAATATTTCCTTGAAGTGCTTGTAGATATTATGAAATCAGCAAACCCACAGATTTCCGAACAAGAAGTTCGCGAAAAGGCAGAGCTTCGTTTTCAGCTTGAACCGGTAAAATTTATTGATGATTATGATGAAATATTTACAAAGGAAAATCTAATTATTTATAAAATCTTATCCTTTTCACTTGAAAAGGATAAGTTAACAGAAGTTCGCTCCCAAATGGAAAGCGAAAGCCAAGTTGAAATTACCTCTTCTGGTGATATAAACTTGGAATTTAACCATCCGGAGGCACAAAAAGGGATTGCGGTGAAGATCCTTGCCGAGAGCAAAGGAATTGGCATGGAAGATGTTATGGCTCTCGGTGATAACTGGAATGACGCCAGCATGCTTAAAATCGCTGGGCGTGGTGTTGCCATGGGAAATGCTGCCCCGGGAATAAAAGATTTATGCAATTACGAAACGAATACAAATATAGAAAATGGGGTAGCTTTCGCAATAGAAGAAGTGCTGAAGGAATTACCCTTTAGAAACTAAAAAACGGATGGCCTAAATAGGGGGTATAGGCCTTCCGTTTTTAATATATTCGAATAAATGAGAAGTAAACACAATTTTAGAATAAATAAAGCATCACCGCTAAGAGACTGACACTGACCTTTGCAAGGAATCGCATACGGCACCTCCAATAGGGATTCGTAATGATTACCTTCAGTATAGCGTATGATGTTTAAGAAACTGCAAACGCAAGGTTAATTTTATGTAAAGAAAAAGGAACCAGATTTCTGATTCCTTCCTCATTTACCCGAGTGTAACTTCCAAAAGGAGCCATCTTTCTCAGCAACTTTTGTACATTCTCTGAATTTAATGTCTTTTACTTAGCCATAATACACCAGTTTTAGCCAACCGTGGCAGAAGCCCTGTCATTGGTGTTCTGATCATATTTCCGAAGCCATCTGATTTACCAAGTGATCCAAGGGTGCCTTTCAGTTTTAATGGCTTTGGCATCTTAGGTGCTTTATCTTTCAATACTGCCAGTAAAACATCAGCAATTTGCTCCCCTTGAAGTCCTGCAAGTTGTCCACTTGGTGAGTATTCACTTGAAGCACAATCCCCTACAACATAGATATTTCTTTTCTCGGGGACTTGATAAAATTCATTGACGACTATCTTCTCCTGATTATCCTTTTCAAATGGTAATTCCCTCGCTAGTCGGTTTGGTTGTACACCAGCGGTCCAGATGGTTACATCATTAAGATAGCACACACCATTATTGCATACACCGTCTTTTTCTACGTATTCAACCGCTGAATTGTGAATAACATCCACATCGTTTTTAATAAACCATTCTTCCACATAGTTTTGGATTTTAGAATCGAAGGCTTTTAAGACGGTTGCGCCACGATCCAGTATCCTAATGTTAAGGTCTGGACGGCTTTCGCGAATTTCTGATGCTACCTCAATCCCGCTAAGTCCCGCACCGATAATGGATACTTTCCCATAAGCTTTTAGATTTCCGATCGCGACTCCTGTATGACGCGCTTTCGTAAATGTTTGCACGCTTTCGGTGAATTCAGTCCCAGGAACACCATGGTAATTATCCTCACAACCAACACCAATGACCAAATAGTCATATGGAATAGGCTCCATCTCTGGGTCATCAAATATTATTTGCTCTTTTTCAGTATCAATTTGGCTAATTTCGTTAAAAACGTAATTTACACGTTGGTCTTCAGGAAAGTCCACTCGCACATCCTGATCAGCAACCGTACCTGCTGCAATTGTGTAAAATTCCGTTTTCAATGAACGAAATGGATTCCGATCTATTAGTGTTATATGTATGTCCTCAGGTAATGATTGATCAAGTAACCCCGTAAGGATTTTAATTCCACCATAACCACCACCAATAATAACTAACCTTTTCATGATTAACCCCCTCTATAATGAGACGTTCTCATACTTATCCCCCTAATAGATTACCAAAGTTACGCGTCCATGTCATCATTCACGATATTCGGAAAGATTCATGAATATTTTAATTAGTTAATAAAATATATTAATTAATCCAGTAGGTTTGTAAGGACTGAAAATAAGATAGTATAATAGAAATATCATAACAAAAACAATAATAGTGGAGAAAGAGTAACATGGGAATTCGACAAAAACCAGGGAGTGACAGGAACTATGGAGAGGTTGACTTTGGATTCGCTTTTGGATGTGATTGGGGAGCTTTTTTCGGATGAGATTTCGATTGCAATCGCAAATACAAATAAATATCTTTATTATCGCAGAAGTAAACGAATTGATTTGAAGATACGAGTTGGAGATCCGATTAAGGAGGGCACGCTTGCACATAAAGCAATTGTATCGGAACAGAAGGTATCTGAATTTGTTAATCGGGATATTCTTGGTGTTCCATATCATGGTATGGCAGTACCGTTTCATTTTGAAGGTCATCTGGAAGGTTGTGTATTAGCTATATTTCCTGCATATACGGATGGCAAAACGGTTGTCACAGTTAGAAGTGAGGATGGTTGGAAGCCAATTCCTTTTATGGATGTAAAGTATATAGAAGCAAAAGATCGCAAAACCCATGTATTTTCGGAAGGTTATTCAGGAACCCATAGTAGTACATTGCAGGAGTTTGAATTCATGCTGCCAAGAGAGCATTTTATCCGCTGCCATCGTTCCTTTATCGTAAATGTAAATCATATTAAAGAAATCTATCCAGATACACATTCCACCTTTCTTCTGGCGATGGAGGGCGATGTCAGAATCCCTGTTAGTCAGTCCTATTCGAGCTATTTTCGGAAATTACTTGGTTTTTAAACCGAAGTCATTCTGTTCCATCCGAAAATCCGAATGGTTTAATCAAAAATTATCTTTTTTCTCCCTCTTTTTCCTATAACTTTTAAAAAATAGTTAAAATTATAATTAATAGCTATTTGTTGGAGGGATTATTTGATGGAGGAAAAATTAAAGCGCATACATGATTCGCGAATGCATAATCTTGTTGTTTCTGCGGAAGAAGCTGCATCATGGATCCAAGATGGGATGACATTGGGATTAAGCGGTTTTACTCGTGCAGGAGATGCAAAAGCTGTACCAACTGCACTTGTTAAGCGAGCAGAAAATGGAGAGGACCTTAAAGTAAACGTATACACTGGAGCTTCATTAGGGTCAAATATAGATAAAGTGCTTGCAGAAGCAGGTATCGTTAATAAGCGTTTACCTTTTCAGGCAGACCCTTCGATGCGGAAAGCAATTAATACAGGGGGTCATTTATTTGTCGACCAACATCTATCGCATACTTCAGAGCTACTGCGTGCAGATGTGATGGACCGAATTGATTATGCAATCGTGGAAGCAATATCCATTACCGAAGATGGGCTAATGATTCCGAGTACATCTGTTGGAAACTCGGCATCCTTTATTGAGACAGCAGAAAATATTATTATTGAGTTGAACACAGCACAAGCGGGAGATTTAGAAGGATTGCATGATATTTACATTCCAAACAAGCAGGGTGAACGAGAACCTATTCCATTAACAGGCGTTGACCAGCGAATCGGAAAAATTGGTATTCCGCTTGATTTCGAAAAAGTAAAAGGAATTGTGTTTACGCATCAAATGGATTCTCCATCCACAATTATGCCACCAGATGAGGAAACGAAGATTATGGCTAATCATCTTTTGGACTTTTTACGGTCTGAAGTAAAAGCCGGGCGATTAAGTGAATCATTGATGCCTTTACAATCAGGAATTGGGTCCGTTGCTAACGCGGTACTCCATGGCATGGTTGATTCGGAGTTTAAAGACTTGGTAGTATATTCTGAAGTACTTCAGGATGCGGTATTTGACCTCATTGATGCGGGGAAAGTTAACTTTGCTTCTGCATGTTCCATAACATTATCCAGTGAAAAAATGGAACAAGTATTCAATAATCTTGATAAATATCGAGATAAATTAGTCTTGAGACCTCAAGAGATTTCAAATCAGCCGGAAATTATCCGTAGACTTGGCCTTATTTCCATTAATACCGCTTTAGAATTTGATATTTATGGAAATGTCAATTCCACACATGTCAGTGGGACAAAAATGATGAATGGAATCGGTGGTTCGGGTGATTTCGCCCGTAATGCCCGCTTGGGAATTTTCGTTACAAAATCAATCGCTAAGGGAGGAGACATCTCCAGTATTGTTCCATTTGTACCACATGTAGATCATACAGAACATGACGTAGATGTTGTTGTAACAGAACAGGGCTATGCAGATTTACGTGGATTGGCACCGAGAGAACGTGTACCAATAATCATTGAAAACTGTGTACATCCAACGTATCGTGAGCAATTATGGGATTACTATAATGAAGCACTTGAGCGTGGAGGGCAGACCCCTCATGTGCTGGAAAAAGCATTATCATGGCATACAAACTTTAAAGAACACGGTACAATGCGACGGGTATTAGTAGAGCAGGAATAACACGGTGGCAGCAGTATCGGTGCCTGTCACTTCCCGGATTTTGTAGAAATTTGTTGAGAAACATTAGGGGTTAAAAATATAGTAACGTAGTAAAACACATGAGTGGAGGGCAGACTTCTCATGTGTTTTATTTTGTGCCGGTTTCTTAAGTAAGGGTATTATATAAATTTAAGTGTAGATGCGATTTCCCTAAGATGTGTCTCATCAACCCATAAAATAAGGAAATTATATGTTGATCCCTGAATTTCTATTGGTTCTGGATAGGAGACGATTAGGGTAGCCTGTCGATTCATTTCAGCAGGTTGGTCTGTCGATGGAAAAATAAAACATGCTGCTTCATTTTGAATGGTGGTAGGGATGACTTGCGGCTTGGATCCATATGGCATTAATGGGTGATGTGCCTCACCCTGACAAACATCTTCTAGGCTATCTCCTGCTATTGCTGAAACTTGAAAAAAGCCGTCAGCACCCACATATCTTTCATTATTCACCTTTTTCCAGTGAGATGGATACTGAAATCTGACCCGATATGTTTGATTTGTAAAAGTGCGTTTAGAAGAGTGATTTACAGATGTAGGTGACCACTGGAGTGATGTAATTATAGCTCCTTTCATCAGCTGGATCGGAACAGGGTGATTCGGGGCTACTACCCAAATCTCATGAGCAAATTCCTGTTCCATGCAACCGGAAAGATAGGCAATCTTATTTCCCTCTGGTGACCAGGTGACGGGTGAGGAAAAACAATTTGATAATGCATGAATGGTTTCACCTTCATCTCTGCTTCCCACCGTGCGAATTTGATTAAAATAACCTAGATCTTCATATGCTGTTGCACTATAAGCGATTACTCTGGAATTGGGAGACCATCTCGGATAATAGTTTTTTGCAAGTGGACCGCCCTCTATACCAAAACTATTACCTGTTGCTAATTCAATTGTATGGATGAGTGATATGCTCGCTCCAGGAGTTGTATAAAGTACAAAGGACCCGTCTTTTGACAACTGAATATCATGAAGTGGCCCATCTGTATTGTTTGTAATTTTCCTTCTCTGTGTGCCGTTTGTAAAAATACGATAAAGCTGACTAATCCCATCTCCATCAGGTGCCTGATACAGAAGTTCCATGCCGTTCGGAAACCATTGCACATCTGTTGCTTCGGGCTGCTGGATGGATTGAGGTTGATAAGTGGTAAGGTCATATATGATGATTTGATTCCTGGTTGTATATGCTAATTTTGTACTATCAGGGGACCAATCTAACCGTAGACTATCATTTCCGGCTAGTTGATCGATGGATGCCACAGAACCTTCCTCAAGACCAATAACATATAATATTCTGTTCTTTCCAACGAAGGCAATTTTCCTGCTGTCTGGTGACCATTCAGGGCTTGAAAAAGAGTCACCTAGTCCAGTTGTTAATTGAACAGGAGTGCCACTTTCAGGATTGTACAACCAAAGATCAAATAGCCCACTCTGATTACTAAAATAGGCAATCAGTCCTTCATCGCCTGGAGGAGCATACGGGATATGCAGCATCATCCCAGGTGTAATATTAGTTGTAGGTAATTGATTTGCCCGTTGAATTAATTCGATATTCCTAATCCCATTCGTTACGACGTTAAATCTCCCGGCAATAGAATATAACGTATCACCAGGCTGAACGGTATAATACGGAAAGCCAGGTGGGACTTTAATTAATTGACCAACTTGGATAGAGTAAGGTGGTTGAAGCTGATTAGCTTCTATAATCACAGAAACTGGTACCTTAAAAAACTGTGAAATTCGATAAATAGAATCTCCTGGTCTCACACGATAACGATTTACTCCAGGTGGAATGGATAGTTGTTGTCCTAGGAATATCGTATTTGGGTCTGTTAAGTTATTTGCAGCGATAATGGAGGCTAATGGAATTTCCCATCTTTTTGCGATGTTGTATAGCGTGTCAGCAGGTTGGACGGTATAGAAATATTGCATATAATCCCCTTTCTTCTTTAAAAAGACATAGGTGTCTGATTATATGCATATTCTCTAATTTCATGCTTAGAACAAAGCTACTAGATGTAAAATTTACGCATACCATTGTCTAACTTTTTCATCAGAAGGCAGTAAATATGTTAAAAATCCTAAAAATGGTAAGAATGATATACTAATCATTGTAGGAGTTAAGCCGACTAAATCAATAAAGGAACCGAGTGCTACAGCGCCGATTGCCCCCATCCCGAAGGCTAGTCCAACAATCAGCCCAGACATTGTACCGATTTTGCCGGGAACGAGTTCTTGTGCATAGACAACGGTTACCGAAAAGCTGGTCATTAAGATAAGCCCAATAATTCCAAGCAGAATAATAGCACTAATTGGTCCGACATATGGTAATAGAATGGCGAGTGGGGCAACTGCGATTAATGAAAATAGAATAATATTTCTTTTTCCAAATCGATCTGCTAAAGGCCCTCCTAAAAAAGTACCGACTGCGCCGAACACCAGGAAGGTAAAGATGTAAACTTGTGACTTTGCAATTGTAAGTCCATAGCTGTCGATGGCATAAAAAGCATAAAAGTTAGAGATTGCTGCTGTGTACCAGGAACGAGCGAAAACGATGAGTATGAGAACAATAAGTGCGCCTTTAATTGCTTTTGATACATTTTTATTTTGTTTTACAACTTTGCTATCCTTTAAACTCTTGGAATATGCTTTTATTTGACCAGCATACCATCTAGCAATATAGGAAAGAAATAATACCGCTAAAAAGGCGATTAATGTAAACCAGATTGCGCCAAATTGTCCTAGTGGAACGAGGACAAGTGCAGTGATAAGGGGAGCCAATGCTTGTCCGGAGTTACCGCCAACCTGATATATCGATTGAGCAAGCCCGCGCCTATTGCCGGCAGCAAGGTAAGCAACACGTGACCCCTCTGGATGAAAAATTGCAGAACCTAACCCAATGAAAACGACACTTACTAGAATCGTCCAGAAATTAGGAGCTAAAGCGAGGCCTAACATCCCGAACATGCTGCTTGTAAGCCCAATTGGTAAAGCATAGGGAATCGGATGTTTATCCGTATATATCCCAACAAATGGCTGCATTACGGATGAAACCATATTTAAAGTGAAGGTAATAAGTCCAAGCTGTGTAAAAGTAAGCCCTAAGGATTGTTCCAGGATAGGAAACATAGCTGGAATCACAGCCTGCAAGGAATCATTTAAAAGATGGCATGTTCCAATAATAAATAAAATAGAATATATTGGTTGGTTATTAAATTGGGACCTGGGTTTATTATCAATTGCCTTTTCCATGAAATTTCCTCTCTCTCTATAAGTTGGGAAACGAATTTCCTTAATTAGCGTTATATTTATATTGTACTAACAAAAAAATAAATAGCAATGCATGCTTTGAATATAAAGTTTAGTTGCAGTTTTTTTATGATTTATGCTAGTATGAAAGCTTATTGAATAGAAGTAAAAGAGGATATTCAAAATGTTCTTTCCTTAAATCTTTTTATCCTACTTTTGGACTCTATACTAAAAAGGAGTTTACTATGACAAGAAATACGTCACTACCATTTACTGTCTCTAAGACTGAAAATTTCTTTGACCGACTGGGTGATTACGTCGGTGATGTTTTTTATGATATTTTACCTGAAAAGGGTTATGAATTGCGTGATGAACAAATCTACATGGCCTTTCAATTGGAACAGGCTTTTAAAAATAAGAGTACTATTTTTGCTGAAGCTGGTGTTGGTACAGGGAAGACGCTTGTTTATTTATTGTATGCAATTTGTTATGCGCGTTATAAAGGAAAGCCGGCCATCATTTCCTGTGCCGATGAGACGCTAATTGAACAGCTTGTGAAAAAGGGCGGGGATATCGAAAAACTCGAGGAAGCGCTTGGCCTCCATGTGGATGTCCGCTTGGCAAAAGCACGGGAAAACTACGTCTGTATAAAGAAGCTTGACCCACTGGCGAATAAAACGGATGATATGGATATTTTAAGGGTACATGATGAGATACCGGATTTTGTTTTTGATACGAGTGCAATGATGAAGTCGTTTGAACGTTATGGTGATCGGAAGGAATATCCATGGGTACCAGATGAGAAATGGGAAAAGATCGCATGGGATCCACTCCAGCAGTGTTCGACCTGTGATTGGAGACACCGTAGCGGTCAAACGCTAAATCGCGAATACTATAGGCATGCACAGGATATCATTATTTGTTCCCATGACTTTTATATGGAACATGTGTGGACGAAGGAATCCCGTAAGCGTGAAGGGCAGATGCCATTACTTCCGGAAGCAAGCTCTGTCGTATTTGATGAAGGTCATCTATTGGAATTTGCTGCCCAAAAGGGATTGACCTATCGATTTAATTTTCAAAATCTGACGAATGTCCTTACAGGTTATATGGGACAAGATGTTCGTGAAGAATCACTGTTGCTTGTAGAGGATATTTTGGCGTTGAATGATGAATGGTTTGAATTGCTTGACGGCACAGCTTCTATCGTCGCAGGGTCCAACCGGCAGGAAATTCCCCGAACAAACACCATGATTGAAATGGCAAGTAAGCTAAATGGCATGGTTCAACAGCTGCTGGAACATTTAGTATTTGATTCTGAATTATTTACTATGGATGAATATCATACTAAAATCATCGAGGAATATTTGGAGTTTTTCTCTTATGGACTTTCGATTCTGTTAAAAGATGACGAAGGAATTTACTGGTTGGAAGAAAATGAAACGGCGACAAGTTTAGTCGTTATGCCGCGTCTCGTGGAAGATGTATTGAAAAAAGAAGTATTTAGTCAAAGTATTCCTTTTGTGTTCTCATCTGCCACCTTATCACAAAGTGGCGATTTCAATTACTTGGCCAACAGTTTAGGGATAGGGAAATTTGATTCCTTCTCCGTAGCATCACCATTCGATTATGAAAATAAAATGAAAATAAATAGTCATATAGAGCAGGACATCATTTCAAAGTGGGAAAATATCGGAAAACAATTGGTAGCAAATGATGGACATTCACTGGTCTTGTTCTCCACTGAAGAGGAAATGAGTCATTTTAGAGAATGGGCGAAGGGTCAGACCTTTACATTTGGAATTCACTATGAAGGTGATCAAGAGATTAGTGCAACCGTACAGAACTTCCAAAAAGATGAAACATCTGTATTATGTGCACATCATCTTTGGGAAGGGCTTGATGTTCCGGGTGTTGCATTAACACAGGTGATTATTGCCTCACTGCCATTTCCACCGAAAGACCCGGTATTTCAGGCGAAAAGAAATCATGTCTTAGATGCAGAGAAAGAAGTGGATGCACCATATATGTTGCTTCGTCTGCGTCAGGGAGTTGGTCGTCTAATCCGAACGAGTTTGGATTATGGTGTGATTCAAATTTGGCTAAAGGAAGAAGAACGTGAGAAGTATGGACAGGATATTGCCGGTGTATTGCCGGTCCGTATGAATTGATGGTTTAAAACAAATAAAAGCACATGAGAGAATGACTTCTCATGTGCTTTTTGAGTTATTCATTATGCAATAAACTAATAAAGTGTGTTAGTATCTTCGCAGTTAATCCCCAAACCACTTTCCCGTCATATTGGTAAAACAGCTCTTCGATATGCCGAACTTGCCAATTATAATCTTCACCACCAACAATAAGGTGATAAGGGAAATCATTCTCTGGAGACACTTGAAAATTAACTTTATACTTCTTTGGTACTGTATTGACGAAATAAGAGAGTGGAACGGTAAAAACCTCTTCCACTTCGGATTTATTCGGGATAATCTGTTTCGGGTTAGTAATTCTGCCAACAAATGGGTAAACAATCCTTCCTAAATCATTTATGACATAATCAAGTGGTATAACCTCTTTGATAGCTTCCGTAACGATGCCTAATTCTTCCGTCGTCTCTCTGATTGCGCAATGTCTGGGGTCAGGATCATCTAATTCTATTCGCCCTCCTGGAAAACAAATATCACCAGGTTGGCTGCGCATACTCATCGATCTGACTTCAAATAAAACATGTGTTTCATTTTCAATCTCAACAAGTGGAACAAGTACAGCCGATTTTTTGAAACTCTCATGTCCCATAATAGATGGTACCCGATTCTGCAATTTTACAATTATATCTGACACATCCATAACCTCATCCCCTTTCGATGCACTATTTCGGTGCCTGTCACTCCACGGATTTTGTCGAATAATCGTTACAGTGATTTGACTATACGAGTGACTGCTAGTTTCCGGCTCCTGGGAGCTTACCAGACTTCCTGACACCTCCGTAATCAACATCGACTCACTCCCCGGTTTCTGTCGTAATTGTCGCGTGGAATGTTTTGCCTGCTCTATTTTTATTAATTTATCCAATTTTACCATATGACATTTGTCATATTCATTCATGACGTTTATGACTTATAAAATAAAGCGAATTAACCTAAAATAAAGTACAGATAGACCTTTATTAGGAGGATAAATAATGAGCAAACAAAAACAAGCACAGTTAAGAAAAAGTGTAGCCCCATTTGCGAGTTCTGATACGAAAAAAAGTGTTATTCAACTAATTAATTCAATTGTACCATTTATTTTACTTTGGTTTCTTTCATACCAAAGTTTACAAGTATCCGTTTGGTTGTCACTTGCAATCTCGGTCATTGCGGCAGGGTTTGTTATTCGCATCTTTATTATATTTCATGATTGTACACATATGTCATTTTTCAAAAACGCAAAAGCTAACCGGTTCTTTGGGACAATAACCGGGATTATTACACACTTTGCCTTTGAAAAGTGGAAACGAGACCATTCAATTCACCATGCTACAAGCAGTAATCTCGATAAACGTGGAACTGGTGATGTTTGGGTCATGACGGTAGAAGAATATAAAGAAGCAAACTTCTGGGGTAAATTAAGTTACAGACTTTACCGTACTCCAATCGTGTTGTTTGGATTAGGACCGATATTTCTTTTTCTTATATCGAACCGCTTTAACCGAAAAGGTGCAAAACGTAAGGAAAGATTAAATACGTATATCATTAACATTTCAATCTTGGTTATTTATGCGTTGCTAATCTGGGCAATTGGCTGGCAGGCATTTTTAATTATACAGCTACCTATTCTTTTTATTGCTGGAGCAGCAGGTATATGGTTGTTCTATGTACAGCATCAATTTGAAGATTCCTATTTTGAAAATGAAGATGAATGGGATTACGTGAAAGCTGCTGTGGATGGAAGTTCGTATTATAAGCTTCCGAAAGTATTCGAGTGGTTAACAGGTAGTATTGGTTACCATCACGTACATCATTTAAGCCCAAGAGTTCCTAATTATAATTTGGAAAAGGCACATGAATCAACACCACCACTACACCAAGCAACTACGATAACATTAAAAACAAGTTTGCAATCGATTCGTTTTAGATTGTATGATCAGGCATCTAGATCGTTTATAAGCTTTAAGGAATATAAAGAATTAAAACGTAAACACAGACTAAACTTGAGCCTAAAAAATAGAGAAACCTCTTTACCGCAAAAGTAATTATTAAAAACCCTTCCATGCACATGTGAAGGGTTTTAATGATTTTAGAAGGTATGAAAATATGGCGATAATTAAAATCAAGGACATAAAGAGACACGTCCTAAAAAAGCTTAAGCATATTGGACTTTCCTCAAATCTGCCATTCTTCTTTACCGGGCGGCTCTGCTTTTATGATTGATTCGCTGATAAACCAAGCCAGTTCCCTGTGCTTTTGTTATACTTAAATAAATTAAGAATTTACGGTGGGAGAGATTGTGTTGCAGAATTGGTACCATATATTCCCAAAAAATACAGGGCTTAGCCTCTTTGCATGGATCGCTTTTTGTCTGCTTCCATTTTATTTTATATTCAGGTCCTCAACGATTGCTGAAATTATGATTGGCTTTCTGCTGATTTTATTGTTTTTTACTACATATCGTCTATCGTTCATTAAAAAAGGATGGACTGTCTATGTATCGGTGGGAATAGAAATAGTTATAAGCATTGGGATGACCATTTACTTCGGCTATGTTTATTTCTCATTATTTCTTGCCTTTTACATTGGTAATATTCAAAATAAAGCTGGCTTTATCACGTTATATGTCACCCATCTTGTAACGACCATAGCAGCCATAACGCTTGGATTCTTCACCCAAGGCCAATTTCTTTACAATCAGATACCTTTTGTGATTATTTGCCTAATT
Organism: Oceanobacillus rekensis; assembly: GCF_002153375.1. Lineage (GTDB taxonomy): Bacteria > Bacillota > Bacilli > Bacillales > Amphibacillaceae > Oceanobacillus > Oceanobacillus rekensis. The sequence continues at coordinate 245,692 of NZ_MTBQ01000004.1, read as the reverse complement.
GGTGTTATTTTGCTTCCATTTAATATGCATAATCGGAATAAACGTGAGAAGCTGGAGGATCAGTTAGAGGATGCACAAGAAATAATTACCCAATTGCTTGTTGTCGAAGAACGCGAAAGAATTGCCCGTGATTTACATGATACACTGGGGCAAAAGCTTTCCTTAATTGGATTAAAAAGTGAGTTGGCAGGGAAATTAATTCAAGCAAAACCAGAATCGGCAGCATTGGAACTGAGGGATATTAATCAAACGGCAAGGATGGCCTTAAAGGAAGTTCGTGAATTGGTTGCCGGTATGAAAGGCACTAAACTAAAAGAAGAAATTCTCCGTGTGCGGCAGCTTCTTGATGCGGCTCAAATTGAATTCCATCTGGAAGGTAACCCAGATTTCGAGGAAATACCACAGTTGGTCGAGAATGTATTAGGTATGTGTGTAAAGGAAGCTGTAACGAATGTAGTAAAACATAGTGAAGCAACACAATGTACGATTTCAACTATCGATACAAATGGAAAATGGGTCGTAACCATTCAGGATAATGGAAAAGGTATCCAACACACCAACTACATTGAAGGAAATGGCATTATTGGCATGAAGGAGCGACTTGACTTTGTTAATGGCAATTTAATAATAGATTCAATAAATGGGACAAAACTCACTATTATCATACCAAGAGTGATTCAACAAATGGGACAGGGGGGATCTCTATGATACGAATTGTAATTGCAGAAGATCAACGCCTACTGCTGGGGGCATTAGGTGCTTTACTTGATATGGAAGATGATATGGAAGTAGTCGGGCAGGCAAGAAATGGCCAGGAAGTATTGCAATTAGTCGAGCAGCATCAACCAGACATATGTATTATGGATATCGAAATGCCTGTTATGACAGGATTGGATGCTGCAGAGGTGTTAAAAGATACTTCTTGTAAAGTGATTGTGCTAACAACTTTTGCCCGATCTGGATACTTTGAACGGGCGCGTAAAGCTAATGTAAGCGGGTACTTACTGAAAGATAGTCCAAGCGAGGAATTAGCAAACTCGATTCGGGTTATTTTGGGTGGACGTAAAGTATATGCTCCCGAGTTAATAGACATGGCCTATTCAGAAGAAAACCCATTAACAGAACGCGAAGAACAAGTGATACAATTAATTGCTGAAGGAAAGAACACGAAAGAGATTGCAAGTCAGCTCTATTTAACAAATGGAACAGTAAGGAACTATGTATCGACGATTATGGATAAATTGCATGTAAGTAATCGCATTGAAGCTGTCTCCAGATTGAAGGAAAAAGGCTGGTTTAAATAACTAAAATGTAGTCGCAACTCGAAAAGTACAGCTACATTACAAAATTCGACAAAAAGCGGGGAGTGAAAATATACGAAGGTGGAGGTGACCGTTTAGGAGCGATTAGACTGGACTGCACCGTAGGAGATAAAGGAAACACGATGAACGAAGTGAATCGATGTTGACTTATCGTACGAAGGTGTCAGGAAGTCTAAGAGCTCCTGGTCGCCGGAACTAGCCGCAACTCGAAAAGTACAGCTACATTACAAAATTCGACAAAAATCGGGGAGTGAAAGGCACCATGAAACAGGTGGTTTATCAGATGGATATTGTTCCGGGGAATCCGGAGGCGAATCGTTTGAAGGTGGAAAAGTGGGTAAAGGAGACGGCTCAAAGGGAAAAACCGGATGTTATTGTACTTCCGGAAATGTGGACAACTGCATATACACTTGAGAGTTTAGCAGACTTCGCGGATACTGACGGAGAACCGACAACATCTTTCTTGCAGGGCCTTGCAAAAACGTATCATATAAATATTATTGGTGGATCCATTGCCAATATCAAAAACGGCAACATTTATAACACCAGTTTAGTGGTTAATCGAGAAGGCAAGCTTGTGTATACGTATGATAAAATTCATCTTGTACCAATGCTGGATGAACCGGCTTACCTGACAGGGGGTACGGAGAAAGTTCAACTGTTTGAACTGGACGGTGTAAAGATGGGAATCATCATTTGTTATGACTTACGTTTTCCTGAACTTGCTAGGATTTTGGCTCTAGGAGGCGCAGAAGTATTATATGTCGTTGCAGAATGGCCAACAGCTAGGAAAGATCACTGGAAGGCATTGCAAATAGCTCGTGCCATTGAAAATCAATTTTTTGTTGTATCCTGTAATCGAATAGGTAATTATAATGGAGAAGATTTTGCGGGGACTTCCATGATTATTGATCCACAGGGGAAAATATTACAAATTGGCAGTGAGACAGAAGAAGAGACACTAGTCGAGTCCATTTCACTGGACTTGGCAAAGGATATTCGCAAGGCTGTCCCTGTTTTTGAAAGCAGAGTTCCAGATATGTATTAGCAAGTGAGTTAAAGTGAAGAGCAGGAACCGGTAGAGGATCCTGCTCTTCACTTTAATATATTTGTTTCAAATTACTTTTTAACGTTTGGCGGTTCTGTTAGTCGCCCGGTTATCATGTCCTCTGTTACATGAACTTGGCATGTTTTTCCTTTATTATTAATAAATTTAAATATACCATTATTAAAGTCTGTTCCAATCTCTTTATAGAAAATACCTTCATACAAATTATCCTTTGATCTTACAAAGCTTAATCTGTAGGTATCTTTTTCATCTTTTTGCAGGAATCCACGTACACCTTTTTCAAATTCTGTATCGACTACGCTCTTATATGTTCTGTCAATGGATACAATATGGATATCAATGAAGGACATTTCACGTAATAGTACGTTAACATATGATCCTTTTGTGATTTCTTCCCATCTGTTTTGTGGAGTTTGACCGATAATAATTTGTGTAATGTTATGGTTATGTGCCACTTCTGCGATTGCCTTAACAGATGTGCGCTTTTCATTATCACGAATAATAAAATCTTCAACATCCAATTCATCACATAGCTCTTTCCAACGGTCCACATATCCTGATTTCTCTGCATCAAACTCATCATATGGTAATGCATCTACGGTTAAGACATACAACGGACAATCCATAATTTGAGATAGCTTATGACCACGTTTGATCAGGCGCTCTCCATTGGGACCATAATAAACACACACTAGGATGCTTTCATCCATCCGACCTCTGATTTTTTTCATGACGGTATGTTCACCTCTTATAATATTCATTAGCGATTTATCCGGTTTAACTGATCCGATTCCAAGAAGAAACTGATAAGATATGCGCCGGGAACTGCGCTTCATTAAATGTGGGAGAACCCACGGTTTTTTACTTATTTATCTTTGAAACTGTATCATTCTAACACGTTATTTCGTACTCGTGAACCCAAAAGCGACAATATTTTTTATTTATTTTAGATTGCAGAAAGATATTCAAAAAAACTTGTAAAAAAGTCCTACCCGATATTCTTGAACCTTTACTATCGAAGCAGCACTCTTTGAATATCTTATAGCATACGCGATTTGGAACATTAATACCAGTGAATTTAAGTTTTCCCTAACCTAGCTTTAAAAAAATGCATAAACACCGGTTTTACTGTATAATAAAATAGATAGTTCTTATTACCTCAGAGTAAAAAACCTAAGAAAACTTACTTCTTTTATGGACAACGAAACTACTGTAATAATGCATGTTAAATTTGCTGTTACACTCTTTTTATTCCACTTAAACTCAAGGCGTGCATACGCTTTTAATAGTCTCGGGGCTGTCTTAAGCAGTTGATGTATGAGGCATACATGTCACTTCTGCCATATTGTTGTGTAAGTTTATAAATAGTATTTCTTTTTATTTCCAGTTTACCTTCCCTATAGTGATCTTTCGAGGAGAATGGGACAGACTGTATTTTGATTGGAGGTTAAAACTTGTCAACGTTGAATATTGCAATAATATTTCCTTTTATTGCAGCTATAGTAATTCCTTTCTTATATAATAAAATACGGAAACTACATATTGGCTGGTTTGCAATGCTTGTGTCTTTCGTATTATTTATTTACTTTGCACGATATGTTCCTCGGATAGCAAATGGAGAAACATTTGCAAATACAATTAATTGGATTCCCTCATATGGAATCAACTTTACAGCCTATCTAGATGGTCTAAGTCTGATTCTCGCCCTGCTAATTACTGGAGTTGGTACGCTTGTCATTTTGTATTCCATATTTTATCTTTCTTCCAAAGAATCTTTGGGGCGTTTCTACACTTATTTATTGTTCTTTATGGGGGCAATGCTTGGTGTTGTGCTGTCAGATAATATCATGGTGCTCTATGTGTTCTGGGAATTGACTAGTATTTCGTCGTTTCTATTGATTGCTTTCTGGTATCAGCGTAAACGGTCAAGGGATGGGGCAAAGAAGTCATTGCTGATTACAGTGAGTGGTGGATTCGGAATGCTTATCGGTTTTATTATGCTTTATATCATGACCGGAACATGGAGTATTAGGGAAATTATTTCCATGGCTGGAAGTTTTACAGATCACGCTTTGTTTATCCCTGCAATGCTGCTCCTATTGCTTGGTGCTTTTACCAAATCAGCACAATTTCCATTTCATATATGGCTTCCGGATGCGATGGAAGCTCCGACACCTGTCAGTGCTTATTTACACTCTGCAACAATGGTGAAGGCTGGAATATACCTTGTTGCTCGCTTTACTCCAATTTTTGGTGGTGAGTCAATTTGGTTCTGGCTTGTAACAGGTGTCGGTCTGTTAACCCTTTTCTGGGGCTCTTTTAGTGCGGTCCGTCAAACAGATTTGAAAGCAATGCTCGCATACTCGACGGTGAGTCAGCTTGGTATGATTATGAGCATGTTTGGTATTGGTTCTGCTGCACTTCATTTTGGCAATTCCACAGTGTCAGTTGTTTATACGCAAGCTACATTTGCAGCGTTATTCCATCTCGTAAATCATTCAACATTTAAAGGTGCCTTATTCATGGTTGTTGGAATCGTCGATCATGAAGTTGGAACCCGTGACCTCAGAAGGCTTGGTGGTCTCGTGACCTTGATGCCTATTACATTTACAATTGCCATGATCGGAAGTTTTTCCATGGCAGGATTACCACCTTTTAACGGATTCTTAAGTAAGGAAATGTTCTTTACAGCTGTTCTGACAATTGGTGAGGCTGGTATATTCTCTTTGGATACCTGGGGTACACTCCTGCCCGTTATCGCTTGGGTAGCGAGTATCTTTACCTTTGTCTATTCGATGATTATCGTTTTTCAAACGTTTTTCGGCCCATATAAAGAGGAAAGGCTAGAACACCCGGCACATGAACCCCCCGTTGGTATGCTGATTGCACCAGGAATTTTGGCATTACTTGTTATCGGAATATTTTTCTTCCCGAACGTATTGGGAGATTATATATTGACCCCTGCAATGATGGGTATTTTTCCTTCCCTTCCAGCAGCCGATCTTAGTGTTCCCATTTCTGCTTGGCATGGATTCCGAAGTATGGAGTTATGGATGACGATTGGAGTCATCATTTTTGGGTTCGCATTATATAAAACTAGAAAGAAATGGGCTTTTGTTTATAAACTATTCCCGGAAAAATGGTCGTTTAATAGCTTTTACAGTTATTCACTTGAGAAATTAGAAGAGCATTCAACAACGATTACAAATAGTTATATGACCGGATACCTTCGCGATTATATGGTATATATTTATCTTTTCTTTATTGTCGCTATTGGCGGGACCATTATCTATACAGGTGTATATGCATTTGATATATCAGGAAATTCATCTGTTTCTGAATTTGAATGGATCCTTGTTTTGGTGATGATCATTGCTGGCATATCTGTTTTATTTGCGAAATCAAGACTTACAGCAATTTTATTAAACAGTATTCTCGGGTACGGGGTCGCAACGTTTTTCGTGATTTTCCGTGCACCTGATCTTGCTTTAACACAAATCATTGTGGAAACTGTTACCACTGTTCTATTTCTTGTGGCATATTATTTTCTCCCCGAATGGAAAAAGGAAGATGTGCCACGCAAGTCAAGAAATGTGAATTTAATTATTTCCATCTCAGTTGGGATTGTATTTACTGTTATTGCACTTACTGTTCAAAGCGGTAAATTATTCGAGTCCATCTCTGGCTATTTTGAGAATTCCTATGAGCTTGCAGGTGGTAAAAACATCGTAAATTCAATTCTTGGAGATTTCCGTGCATTTGATACGATGCTTGAAGTTGTTGTCCTTCTAATAGCTGGAATTGGTGTATATTCAATCATCAAACTAAAAGCCAAAAAGGAGGATGAAAGTGTTGAAGATCAATAATGTCATCTTGCAAACAGTTGCAAAAATCGTCGCTTTCATTATTCTTACGTTGGCCGTTTACCTGTTCTTATCCGGTCATAATAGTCCGGGTGGAGGTTTTATAGGAGGACTAGTCCTTGCTTCTGCACTTGTTTTGCTTTTTGTTGTATACGATATCGAAAAGGTTAAAAATGCAATACCTGTGGATTTTAAAAAACTAGCGGCTTTTGGTGCCTTTCTCTCCGTCGGGACAGGTTTTGGGTCCTTACTATTTGGTGCGCCTTTCCTAAGCCAATCGTTTGCATATTTTGATCTACCTTTTTTCGGAAAAACAGAACTGACTACTGTTACTATTTTTGAGGCTGGGGTAGCACTCGTCGTAGTAGGGGTAGTTGTAACCATCATTCTAAGTATTAGTGAGGATGTATAATTTATGGAAACGTTAATAACCATCCTGGCAGGTGTATTAGTAACTGTTGCTACCTATTTAATTCTTTCAAAAAGCCTTATTCGGGTTATCCTAGGAACGGCAATCCTTTCCCATGCCGCCCATTTATTAATTATGTCAATGGGGAGTGGTCTGAAGAATGGAAGTGTTCCTATATTGGATGAGGGGATAGGGCCACCTGTTGATGCACTGCCACAGGCGTTAATATTAACATCGATTGTAATCAGCTTTGCTGTAACTGCATTATCACTCGTATTGGCATATCGTACGTACCAGGAGACAGGGACGGATAAACTAGATGAATTGCGGGGGATTAAACATGAATAATATTTTGGTGATGCCAATGGTTATCCCTGTAATGGTCGGTATTCTCTTGATCTTCCTGCGCCCTTACATCAAGGCACAACGATGGATAAGTTTTTCCACCATGATTGTAAATGCTGGGATAGCCGTTTACTTATTAAATCGTATTCAAACAGAGGGTGTACTTAGGTTAGATTTTGGAGGCTGGGAGCCACCGTTTGGCATTCTCTTTGTTGCCGACTCCTTTTCCATTATTCTCGTTCTGACTACAAGTATTGTCACAGCAATTTGTTTGCTTTACGCATTCTCATCTGTTGGAAAAGAGCATGAGAATATGTTTTTCTATTCTTTTATAAACTTTTTGATTGCTGGTATAAATGGTTCTTTTCTAACAGGTGATTTATTTAATCTTTATGTATGCTTTGAAATTATGCTTTTGGCCTCCTATGTACTTGTTGCTCTTGGAGGGAAAAAGAGACAGTTGAGCGAATCCATCAAATATGTCGTGATTAATATCGTATCTTCTTGGATCTTCCTGATTGCAATTGCATATTTGTACGGTACTGTTGGTACCTTGAATTTGGCCCACTTATCTGAAAGAATTGCAGAATCTGGCCAAACACCGCTACTGACCGTTATAAGTATTGTATTTTTAACTGTGTTTGCATTGAAATCGGGCTTATTACTATACTTTTGGCTGCCTGGCTCTTACAGTGTGCCATCAACTGCAGTAGCTGCTTTATTTGGGGCATTGCTGACAAAGGTCGGTATTTATGCGATGATTCGCGTCTTTACGTTATTGTTTTATCATGAGCAGTCAATTACCCATACGCTTATCGGTATTCTGGCTGGATTAACATTAATAGGTGGGAGTATCGGTGCTGTTGCATATAAGGATATTCGCCAAATTATTGCCTATAATGTTGTTATTGCAGTAGGTTTTATTTTAGTTGGACTTGCAGTGGCGACCCCTATAGCGATGGAAGGATCGATTTATTACTTGATACATGACATGATCGTTAAAGCCCTTCTGTTCTTGCTTGCGGGTACAATGATTACTGTAACAGGAGAGTATCGAATTGACTATATGAGTGGTCTGATTCGAAATTACCCATTGTTTGGGTGGATTTTCTTTATTGTGATGCTTTCCCTTGCCGGGGTACCACCATTAAGTGGTTTTATAGGTAAAGTTTTAGTCGGCCATGGGGCAATTGAAGCAGGTTCATATATACTACTGGCTCTTGCTTTCATTTCCAGTATTTTCGTGTTGTACTCCCTACTTCGGGTTTTCTTAAACAGTTTTTGGGGAGAGACAATTATTAGTAAAGAAGATAAAGTACCAATGAAAAATGGCTGGCTCATTCCTTGTGTTCTTCTTACGATAGGAACCATCGTGTTAGGTCTAGGTGCTGAGCCGCTTGCAGTGTATGTAGAAGATGCAGCTAACACGTTAATGAATCCGCAAATTTATATTGATGCGGTTCTAAAAGATTAACTTAGAAGTAATTACCATGAGGAGGTGGAACTAAGAATGCCTGCCCAATTTTTATTAAACGTATTTATAGCAGTACTTTGGACATTAATCAGTGATGAAGATGAATTAAAATTTACTACATTGGTAATGGGGTATTTAGTTGGGATTTGCATCGTATTTTTGATGCATCGTTTCTTTGGTGAACGATTTTATTTGAGTCGCTTCTTTGCCTTGGTTAAGCTCTTGTTTATTTTCAATGTAGAGCTATTTTCCTCCACGATACTTGTTCTAAAACATATTCTTAGTCCGAAGATACGAATCAAGCCAGGTATTTTTAAATATGAAACAGATTTGAGAGGCGAATGGGAAATTACTGGGCTAGCTCTGCTTCTAACATTGACTCCAGGATCTGTTGTCATCCAAGTAACGCCTGAGGGTGATGCAGTTTACGTACATGCCATGGATGTAGAGGAGTCAAAGGAAATGCTATTAAGGTCATTGGGGAAATTTGAAAGAGCGATTATGGGGGTGACAAGGTAATGATTGAAGCTATGTTACTTACCGCTCTTTTTATATATGGGATTGCCATTGCGATAAGTGCTTACCGTATTATTGCAGGGCCTAGTCTACCGGATCGAGTTGTTGCCCTTGATATGATTGGAGTAATGCTTGTTTCTTCCATTGCGATTATATCTGTTTTGCAAGGTACAAAAGCATATCTGGAAGTTATTCTTATTCTAGCTATTTTAGCCTTTATTAGTACCATTGCCTTCTCCAAATACATCGAGAGGGGTGTCATAATTGAACGTAAAAGAGATAATTGAATTTATTGCAGCCCTTTTAATGTTAATTGGAGCAATCATGGCTATGATCAGTGCAATTGGCATTATACGTTTCCCTGATGTTTATACACGATCACATGCAGGAACAAAAAGCTCCACATTGGCAGTTTTATTGACACTTACAGGAGCATTTCTTCACTTTGCTGTAGAACAAGGATTTTACAGTGTTAGGCTCCTGCTTGGAATCGTGTTTGTCTTCTTGACTGCTCCAGTGGCAGGACATCTGATTACAAGAGCGGCATATTCAGCAGGTGTAAAAATGGCTGATTCTACTGTTGAAGATGAACTGAAGGATGTTTTTGAAAATAGAGAGGAAGATAAAGGTAAGTAATCTTTTTGTATGATTACTTACTTTTTTTATACAATAAAATTTATCTGGATTAACAGCAATAACTTCACAGACTAAACTGCATTGTCCCAACCCAGCCTTAAAGCAGAAGCAAGACATGCCTTACCTCCGTAATTAAACTCAACAATTACTCTCAATAGTCCAAGGGTTTCCCTTTTTGTTCTTGGTTTCATATGATGCTATCTTGGGAAAACTTACTTATAATGATGCTTTTTTAAAGGAGATAAAAAAATGATTTCAACAATTACGAATTCCAAAGAGGAAGGTTTCGATCATACACTAGCTTTACTTAAAGAAGGATATGAGTTTATTCCAAAACGAATGAGTGATTCCGAATCAGAAATAGTTGAAACACGTTTATTAGGAAAGAAAGCAATTTGTATAAGTGGCAAAGAAGCAGCCGAAATTTTCTATAATACGGATCGGTTTAAGAGAAAGGGTGTTGCGCCCGGTCGAATAAAAAAGTCCCTTTTTGGGGAGGGTGGCGTTCAAGGAATGGATGGTGAAGAACATCGTCACCGTAAAGCGATGTTTATGTCCTTAATGACACAGGAACGATTGAAAATATTGGATGAAATCACCGAGATGCAATGGGAAATAGCAATTGACCAATGGGAGAATATGGACGCTGTTGTACTGTTTGAAGAAACGGAGAAAATCATGTGTCGTGTTGCCTGTATGTGGGCAGGTGTACCATTATGGGCCAAGGAGCTAGAACTTCGGACGTTAGATCTTAGTGCCATGATTGATGCTTTCGGTGCTGTCGGTCCAAGACATTGGGAAGGCAGAAGGGCACGTAACCGAACAGAACGATGGATATCCTATATTATTAGACAGGTACGAACAGGGAAGATGGGTGCTGAAGAAGATACTGCATTACATCAGATTGCTTGGCATGAAGACCTGAATGGCAATCTGCTTCCTATAAAAACCGCTGCCGTGGAACTAATCAATATTTTACGCCCAATTGTTGCTATAGGGAGATTTATTACCTTTGGTGCTGTTGCTTTATATGAACATCCCGAAAAGCGGGAACAGATAGTTACTAACGAAGCTGATTTTCGGAAAATGTTTATCCAGGAAGTACGACGTTATTACCCATTCGGTCCATTTCTTGGTGCAATCGTCCGTGAAGACTTTACCTGGAAAGACCATGAATTTAAAAAGGGAAGGCTAGTATTACTGGATCTGTATGGTACGAATCATAGTTCAGAAATATGGGAATATCCGGATGTATTTTGGCCGGAAAGATTTGCTGAATGGGATGGCAGTCCATTCAACTTTATTCCGCAGGGTGGCGGGGAATATGACATTGGTCATCGCTGTGCCGGTGAAGGGATTACTGTTCAAATCATGAATATAAGCCTTTACTACTTAGCGGGTAAGATTAACTATGATGTCCCTATGCAGGATTTGAGCTATCGGCTGAATAGGGTTCCAACCATACCAAAAAGCAGGTTTGTCATGAAAAATGTCAGACGTATATAATATGTATTCAGGGGATTGTGAAACCACTAAATATAGTAAAAATAAGACCAGTTTAGTTACTGGTCTTATTTTTATCTCTATTTTTCACACATGCTTGTTGGAAAGACATTAATAGATGGAGCATCTTTGTATTAACGGCAAATAATTCTTCAGGATGAAATTGCAGTCCAAGGATGAATTGGCCTTTATCTTTAGCTTCTACGGCTTCGATGACATTATCTTCTGAAACGGCTGTGACTTTTAGACAATCAGCCAGTTGATCAATGGCCTGGTGATGCTTGCTGTTAACCATAGCCTTCTTTTCCCCAAATAAATGGAAAAGTTGGCTATCTTCCATGATGTTGATTTCATGTGTCGGTAATTTTCGGTATGCTTCCTGAATGTGCTCTGCCTCGAGATTCTGGTTCATTGTCCCTCCAAGAGCAACATTAATGACCGCAAGACCACGGCAGGTACCCATAATTGGTATGTTTTTATCTACCGCATACTGTACGAGTGGTAACTCTGTTTCATCCCTTGCGAAATTGATCTTTTGCAGCTCTTCTGAAGGGTCCTGATTATATCTTGAAGGGTCCACATCCTCACCACTTGTAAAAATAATGCCATCACAAATAGATACATATTCTTTGGCTAGAGCCGCATTAGAAACAGGAATAACTATTGGTATTCCACCAATTTCAGTAACGGATTTAACATACTGATGGTTTGTATGGACAGCAGGGTTAATTTCCCCTTTTACTTTCATATCCATAATGGAGCTCGTTAATCCGATAATTGGTTTCTTCTTCATTTTCCCACTCCTTATCCCTATTCATATACCCATGTTTGCCTGATAACTAATCCTATTTATAAGAAAAATTAATATTAGGGTATTTGGCAGAGTGACTTTGACGACAAACCCAGTTAACGGTTTGACCAATTTTATTGGTGTGAGAGTTAGAGTTAGTTAAAAATATTAATTAAGAAAAAATGACAATTCATCAGAAAAAGTGACAGATGCGGAACAAGAAAGTAAAATACTCGGTGAGGGGGAAGAATTTTATTATGAATGATTTAAGAAAAAAATGCGCGGAAATCTCCGAGCATCCTATATTTATGAATATAATTATTGGCTTAATCCTAATCAATGCAATCTTAGTGGGACTAGAGACATACTCATACTTCGCTACTAATTTTTCAGATTGGATTTATATAGCTGATCAATTTTTACTTTGGATTTTTACGATAGAAATTCTAATTCGGCTTATTGGAAGCAAGTCAATAGGATCGTTCTTCAAAGATCCATGGAATGTATTTGACTTTCTTATTGTGGCAAGTGGACATATATTAATTGGAGCTCATTATGTAACGGTATTAAGAGTATTGCGGGTTCTCCGTGTAATGAGGGCCGTTTCGATTATTCCATCCCTTCGCCGTATGGTAAATGCCCTCCTGCTTACAATCCCGTCAATGGGAACGATTATGTTATTGCTTGGGATATTCTTTTACATTTATGGAGTAATCGGGACGATGATGTTTCAATCGATTGCACCAGAGTATTTTGGTACGCTACATGATTCTTTGTTATCGCTATTTCAAGTTATTACACTTGAGTCATGGGCAAGTGGTGTGATGAGACCAATACTAGAACAAGACCCCTCAGCCTGGTGGTATTTCGTTACATTTATTTTAATCGGCTCCTTTGTCATTGTTAATTTATTTGTTGGTGTTGTCGTTAACAATGTAGAAGAGGCAAGCAGAGAAGAAAAGCCCACTCCAACGGATATTAAGCTTGCTGAAGTACAGAAGGAACTACAAGATATTAAGAGGTTGCTGGAAAAGAAAGAGGAATAGAGGTTTCCCGGAAAGGAGCTCGATTGTATGGCAGGTATTATAATTCAAAAACCAAAAATGGCTCATGGTCTGCCGGTGGAACCCTTTGAAGTGAAAGAAGAACTCTATTATCATCGTATGACCATTAAAGACTGTTCGATATTCGGGGAGAATATCCATCGCATCACATTTGATGAAGTCATGTTTCAAAATGTTGTTTTTGAAGAAGTAACATTTAAAAATATTGAGCTTACCGACTGTATTTTCGATCACTGTGACTTATCAAATGCTGATTTCAGCGAGGGAAGTATCCACCGGGTGGAGTTCAAGAACTCTAAAATGCTTGGTACAAATTTTTCTGATGCCTCACTTGGCAATGTCAGATTTGATACATGTCAAGGTAATTTAAGTTCTTTTGGGTTTGCGAAGTTAAAGCAGGTTCTATTTGAAGATTGTTCACTTCATAACGGGGATTTTTTTGAATGTAATTTTCATAAGGTAGCTTTTGAAAGATGTAGTTTAAACGAAGTAAACTTTGCAAATACGTCATTAGACGGAGTTGATTTAAGCAGTTGTTCATTCGACCAGCTGCAAGTATCATTGGATAGCCTGCGAGGTTGCATGGTTAATACGGAACAGGCAATTGGATTTGCGAGAATTCTTGGATTAGAGATAAAGGAATAAGAATAGAGCCTCCAATAGCACCCTGCTATCTGTTGGAGGCTCTATATCTTTGTTTTGGCCTCGGCCTTTACCTTTTAGTCCATCAACTCTGATACTATTTCATAGGAACGTAGGCGATCTTCCAGATGATATATTTGAGAGCTTATGATGATTTCATCTGCTTTTGTGGATTCCTGGAAAGCAGCAAGGCCTTTTCTCACGGTATCCGGGGTACCTACAATCGTTGTGCGTGGATCAAGTGATTCTTCCACAGCTGCTTTTTCCATAGGTGACCATATTTCATCCATATTTTCAACTGGTGGCAATAGCTTCGTTGCTTCCCCACGACGTAAATTTAAAAACTGTAATTGATGGGAGCTTGCTAAATACTTTGCCTTTTCTTCTGTCTCAGCTGCGATAACATTTACCCCCACCATTGCATATGGCTTTTTTAGCGTATCTGAGGGCTCAAAGTTATCTCGATATAGTTTTAGTGCAGGAATGGTGTACGCAGGCGCAAAGTGGCTTGCAAAGGAGAAATGCAATCCTTTTTGTGCCGCAAGTCTTGCACTAAAGTCACTGGATCCAAGTAACCATAGAGGAATAGCAAGACCTTGGCCGGGAACAGCTTTTACACGGGAAACTGGTGTACTTGAGAAATAATCCTGCAGTTCATTAACTTGCATTGGAAAATCATTCGGCCCCATATTCAATGTTCGTCTTAAAGCATAGGCTGTAGCCTGGTCACTTCCCGGAGCACGACCTAACCCAAGGTCAATTCGACCTGGAAAAAGCGATTCAAGTGTACCGAACTGCTCAGCAATAACTAATGTAGCATGGTTAGGGAGCATAACACCACCAGAGCCAACGCGCATATGATTGGTATTTGCTGCAATATGTCCAATAAGTACTGAGGTAGCTGAACTAGCAATCCCAGGCATATTATGATGTTCGGCAAGCCAATAGCGATTAAACCCCCAATTTTCAGCATGCTGGGCTAATTCAACACTCTCTTTGAAGGACTGTGTCGCATTACTTCCTTCTGCAATAGGTGCAAGATCTAGAACAGATAAGGGAATATTATTGAATTTCTTTATAGTAGATACCATTACTTCACTCCTCCGTAGAACTTTGTTTTATTAGTAAGAAATGATACTGGTTTTTGGTGGGGGAGTCTAATTATTAGCTTTATGTGGCGATATAACGCAAGCAATTTCCATGAGAACTGTTTAAAGAATGAATTGGAAGGGAATGCTGGAGTTTAAAATATAAGTAAATGCCCTAAAGACCCAACGACTGTACTTGCGATATAACGCTCCTATCCATGCTAAACCAAATGAAAAACCATTTGCTACAATGTCCCAGATGGAGTAAACTGTAGGATAGGGAAGAGCAATGAATCGAAATGAGGGTATACAATGAGTAAAACATCCATTTATGGACTAACATATGAAAAACTTACGGAATGGCTTATAGAGCATGGAGAAAAGCGTTTCCGTGCCGATCAAGTATGGAACTGGTTATATAAAAAGCGCATTTCAAATTTTGATGAGATGAGAAATGTGAATAAGGAAACAATCGAGCTTCTGGATGATAATTTTGTCCTGCATACGTTAGGGGAAGAAATCAGACAGGAGTCGAAGGATGGAACGATTAAATTCTTGTTTAAGCTGGAAGATGGGAATTTAATTGAAACGGTATTGATGCGTTTTGCATACGGATTATCTGTTTGTGTGACAACACAAGTAGGGTGTAATATCGGCTGTACGTTCTGTGCAAGTGGTCTTTTAAGAAAAAGCCGAGATTTATCGAGTGGTGAAATAGTTGAACAGATTATGAATGTACAAAAACACTTGGATACAAGAGGCGAAGAGGAGCGTGTCAGCCATATCGTTGTCATGGGTATTGGTGAACCGTTTGATAACTACAACAATCTAATGGACTTCCTTCATGTCGTAAATGATGATCGCGGTCTTAATATTGGTGCAAGACATATTACGGTTTCAACTAGTGGACTCGCCCATAAAATTTACGAATTTGCGGATGAAGATCTACAAGTAAACTTAGCTATTTCACTTCACGCACCGAATAACGAACTTCGGACGAAGATTATGAAGATCAATAAGGCATTTCCAATCGAAAAGCTGATGAAATCGGTGGATTACTACCTGGAGAAGAAAAACAGACGTATTACCTATGAGTATATTATGCTGAGAGATGTAAACGATCATAGGGAAGAAGCAATACAATTGGCAAATTTGATCAAAAATCATCGTCATTTAGCCTATGTTAATCTAATCCCTTACAATACGGTAGATGAGCATATTGAGTATCAACGAAGTCAATCCGATTCTATCCAGGCTTTCTTTGAAACGCTTAAAGAAAGAGGAATTAACTGTGGCGTTCGTTGGGAAAACGGAGCAGATATTGATGCTGCATGTGGGCAGTTAAGAAGTAAACAGATTAAGAAATCAAAAGCTGTATAAACAAACAATAGAACCCCCTAAATCTAACAATTAGATGAGGGGGTTAACTTATATTCCTATAATTTTGTAGTAAGGCTGCTATTATGCCCTTTTCGATGGTAAGTCAATTATAGAATTTAAAGTGGAGACTTGATTTTTTCCTCTATTTTTTGCTTCAAAAAGCAGATCATCTGCATGTACATATGCATCTTTAATATTAGTTTCTGAATTAGACTG
The DNA here is from genome assembly GCF_002153375.1 of Oceanobacillus rekensis. GTDB lineage: Bacteria > Bacillota > Bacilli > Bacillales > Amphibacillaceae > Oceanobacillus > Oceanobacillus rekensis. The sequence continues at coordinate 229,375 of NZ_MTBQ01000004.1, read as the reverse complement.
ATAAAAATATAAACCAAATGACGCAGTATACGAGATGGTTATCTGCTTTGACTTAAATTGTGCAACTGCAGGTGTATTTTGAATGCTATTTTGCAATTGTTCAACCAATCGCACGCATCCTATATAACTTCTATTCCTTAAAATAATGGTAAATTCCTCTCCACCACTTCGGAATAGGTAATCCCCATCACTCAGCATGCCTTTTACAGTTGATGCAAAATGTTGGATGACACTATCACCAACAGTATGATTATATGTGTCATTAACACGTTTAAATGTGTCGATATCTCCAACAATGATACCGATTTCTTCCTCTGTATTGTTTAATTCAATCATAACTTTATTCATATATGTACGATTATGAACCTTTGTGAGAAAATCAGTATATGCCATCTTCTTAAATCGGTCACGCTCTATTTTATCTTGGATGCTTCTGGATTGGAACACCGCAGATCTACTGACAAGGTAATATAAGATAAATAGGGCGATTAGAACTTCCCATTGCTGCTCCAATAGGAAAATGAATAATAAACCGTTAGAGAGTGCCTTTTTTAAAATATCCATGAAGCTTCTGCCTTTAATAAAGTCCCATAAATCCTGTCCAGTATGAAGATTGCCTGATATATGAAATATGATGAGGAGCAGGATTGATGATAGTGTGTCTATAAGAGCAACAATTGTAATCAACAGTCCCCAATAGCCAAATGAAATATCACCAACATAAGGATACAGCCAATAAAAGATAAAATAGCCTAATGAATGGAGTAGTGCTGGCCCTCCAATATTATAAAACGTATGTAAAAACTCATCTTCATCTGCTATTCCGGTCTTTTTACGATAAAAATAAACATAGAACCGATTAACAATTTCAAATAAAAATAAACCTAATGGCCCAGCAAATAATACAAAGGAAAGTCCATAGGAGATGCTGTAATCGATATTTACATTACCTGTTTTAACGACCGTTTTTAAATGTGAATAAAGTGTAGTAAATAAGAGATACACAAAAAACAGATTGAAATAAAGTGATAAATTTATATTTAACGGACCTGATGCAACAGCAACGATTAGTCCAGTTATGAAAATACCAATCAAAAATATCTTTAATTTGTTCATGATAAGGTTGTCCCTTCATAAGCGAATTAGGAAGTTAATGCATTGCAATTGGCCTAGGTAAAATTTACCATTAATTATTATAATAGCATATTTTTACAAAAAGAGTTTGAAAATATAAATAATGTTTAAGATTAATTTTCGGCTTTTTTTCGGAGATATTGTTTCTTTATAATTGTGTAATTGAGATAAACTGCGAACTAAGTTAAGTTCTTCGCCGACCGCTCTGGGAAATACAATTCGCGCATCCGCCCGGAGCGATCCCGGACGGAGGAAAAGCACAATTTATAAAAATCAACCTGCAGTTACTTTGCAGTTTATAGATTTTGTAACATAAGAAACAATTTTCTGGGTGGGGCGAGTGATCACAGTCTTAAATTTTTTCGAATGGAATGAGCAGTTGTAGTTCTAAACTTTAGAAAAACATACTTTGTATAGGATGCAACTATAAAGAGGGACGCTGAACATCTATCCTTTTTTGGATCGTCTAATTGATAGGAAGAGGGGAGGGGGGAAGTAGATTAATTGTATAGATATTAGTTGATTACAAAAATGTTTACATGTGTTCTTTATACGTAGTTTTGTTTTCAATAAAGTATACAAGTACACAAAGTTGTTTGCATATTGATTTTATAGTGAATACAAAATGTTTACATGTATACGGTAAAGAAAACATTTAAATATTTCATGCATACAATGAAAAAGAAATTATTCATTGAGACTGCTTTTATAAAAATTTCTAATAGATTTTTACTTTTAATAAAGTCCCATAAATTCTATCCAATATGATTACCGGAAATATGAATGTTAGGAGCAGGAACGATGCTAGGGTGTTCATAAAAGCAACAATTAGAATTATTAGTCCTTAATAGACAAAAGGTTGTCATATTAACATAAGGATATAGCCCATAAACTATCCTAATGATTGAATTAATACTGCCCCAAAAAATATTATAAAAGTATGTAAAAATTTAACTTCACGGGCTGTCCACGTCTTTTTCCATTAAATGTATACATAAAACCAATTAACTATTTTAAATAAAATTTCCTCCAATGGCCTAACAAATACAAAAGAAAGCCCGTAAGAATTGCTGTAAACGATATTTACATTATCTGTTTTTAAATGCGAACAAAGTGTAGTAAATAAGAGATACACAAAAAAGATCTTCAAATAAGGTAATATATTTATATTTAACGAACAAGATGCAACAGCAATAATTATCCAATTGTGAAAATACGAACCCGAAATAGTTTAAGTTGTACATGAAAGGTTGTTTTTACTTAAAAAAATTAGAAAACTCCCTCACTGGATTACACCTAGGCAATAATCCTTATTTTCCAATTATAATAACGTAAATTATTAATAAGAGTTAGAAAGTGCTTAAGTTTATTTTTAGGTTTTAATAACAGGCTATTTTTTAGTATTACTTCATGATAATTGTCGCGTTTGGTATAAACACCTGTGGCTTAGGATAAGAATCTTTGGTGGACTGCTCTAAGAAATACACTATACGCACCCTAAGGCGGCTGTTGAGCCTTTCAAGTTAACGTATTTCAGTGTCTCACAAGTTCCTCCCTTCCCGGAGGAGTCTCCTTATATTTCACAGACTTGGTTAGAAGAATGCTGATAATTAATAAACTTACAATACCTATATAGCATCATACAGCTTCACCAATCCGGTATCATTCTGGGTGGTGACTCCTACGGGAAAAGCACATACTTTTAAAAAACAACCAGCAGTTACCTCGCAGTTTATATCTTTTCTACAAAACAAATATTTCCAAATCATCTTGGTGAGGGGGAGGGGTAAGAAATAGATTAACATGATAGATATTAGTTGAGTGCAATAATGTTTACATGTATACTTTGGTAGTAATGTTGTTTTCAATAATGTAAACAAGTACACAAAATCGTTTGCATGCTGATTTAATAACGAATGCAGAATGTTTACATGTATACGGTAAAGAAAACATGTAAACGTTGTTGTATATTCTATGAAAAACACTTATTCTAGTAGTATATGGAAATTTAGAGAGGGGTATTAATAAATGGTAAAAACAAGAGTCGCGGCAGTTGATGTCGGAAATGATGCATTAAAAGGAAACTTTGGTAAGCTGGAGAATGAATTATATATTCCGAATGTAATCGCACCTGATTTAGAAGATCGGCCTGTAATAGGAATAGAGGACTTGGATACGAAAGATGTGCTGGATAATATTCATATTCGAGTACACTCTCCTGCTTTAGATGAAAATAATATCATTTATCGTGTTGGTAATCTGGCAACGAAAACAAGTAATTCTCAAGAACTTGATCCAGGCAGTAATAAAGCAGAAGAAGATCAAACAATAATCATGCTTTTAACTGCATTGGCGTTGGATGCAGTTAACACGGATGATTTTTATGCAAGAAATAATATTATTGATGCAACCTATACATTAGGGACTGGACTTCCATTAAGAGAAGTAAAAGAAGGTAAAGATGTCGGATACAGATCCCAGCTTCTTGGATCTGTCCACCAAGTAGAATTTCTTGTAACACCAAAACACCAGGGTAAAAAGGTGAATATTAAATTTGAAGAAGTAAAAGTGTATCCAGAAGGTTTTGCGGCATATGTGAATCTGATTATGGATAATGACTTAAAAGTAATTAATAAGGAATTGATTGATAAGCAGATTTTGATCCAAGATATTGGAGGTTTATCAACAGATATCGCTGTGATTAAAAATCGTAATGTGGATGATGATAAGGCACAAGGATTCAATTTGGGTGTCTCGGAATCGTTGGAAGCAATTCGAGAAGAAATACGCTCGAAACACGGTGTTGAATTGGACAGCCGTCGTGATGTCGTGGATATTATTACGAGAAAAAATGATCGGCACCATATTATGGTAAAAGGAAGCAGAACGAATGTACATGATATAACAGATCATATTCTCCTTGAACTTGCGAAAAAGGAGTATCGCTTCTTAAGAAATGTATGGGCTAAAAACTCACAATCAGAAATCTGCTATTTCATTGGTGGGGGATCTGCAGTACTGAAAGATTATATAATTGCATTGAACAATAAACTGGCTGGCTATAATATTGAATTTTTCGAGGATGAAAATGAGAGTATTTGGATGATGGCAAATGCCTATTATAAATTGATAACTGATTTTATCCGTAAAAATGAAATTAAAGCTGATAAAGCTGATAAAGGTATCAAGGTAGAAGAAAAAACGACTTCAAAGGCAAAATAAGTAGGGTGAGATCATGTCGAAAAATAGTATAGAGAGGGGACAATCCATTACTTTCCGTGTTCCCTCCGATACGCCTGATTATCTATTAAAGCAATTGCAGAACCTGAAGGAAACCGAACGAAGGAATTTTTCAGGTAAGGTTGCCAGTTTTGTACTTAAAGGGGTTAATGAAACCTTTGTTAGAGAAAAGGAAACAGTAACAATCCCGCTGCCAAAGCAGCTTACAAAAGAACAGAGGAGCTGGCTGAAGCATGAGCATTCAGAAGCGCTTATTGGAAGTATCCTTTATCATCTATTAAGTGATCCAATGCGGGCAACCAGCTTGCTGGCAGCGATGAACAGTAATACAAGTAATATTGATGAAGCGTTATATCTTCAAGAAGAACCTGTGAAAGTAGTAGAAAAAGAGCCAAAACCGGAAATAGATCTGGATGATTTTAGTCTTGATGGTCTGGATTTGCATGAAGAAGAAATAGTGGAAGAAGAAGAGGATGAAGATCCTTTAGATGATTTCTTCTCCAGTATGAATAAATAATATAGCGAATACCGAATAGGATGAAAATCTTATTCGGTATTTTTTTAATGCATTGAAAACTTTTTACAAGTGGAGAAGGTATATAGTATAGAGCGATTGATAAAGGGGGGTATTGCTGTTGGCTGATCAGGAAATAAAACTCATCAAAAAGATAAGAAAAGGGAATCAACACGCCTTTAAGAAGCTATATGACATGTACGTAGATTATTCACTTCGAACTGCATATGCCATAACAAAGAATAATAGTGATGCATCAGATATTGTGCAAGAAACATTTATCAAAGTATATCGGAACATCAACTCCTATGATACTACGAAACCGTTCAGAGCCTGGTTTTACCAGATATTAGTTAATGAAAGTAGAAGGTATATGAAAAGGAAATCCAAAGATGCAATAAGTATTGAGACAGAACAACTACTGGACCACCTTAATCATCAGTTAGAAAAAGAGCCGGATTTCGAACGGCTGGAATCAGCAATGGAGCAACTAAGTGACGATCATCGTACAGTGCTCATTTTGAAATATTTAAATGGCTTTTCCGAAAAAGAGATTTCCGAAGTTCTTGCGTTAAATGTGAATACGGTAAAGTCTAGGTTGTATAAGGCAAGAATACAGTTAAAAGCAGTTTTGGGAGGTGTTGTTGATGAGTAATGAAAAAATGAATAAACAAATAGAGCAGCTATTAAAAAAGCAGACAGAGGACGCTGTTAATTTAAAAGAAGAAACATGGAATAAAATCAACAGTGAACTATTCTCATCCACAACTGGTAACACATCCAAAAGAAAGAAGAAAAAGAAAGGAATTGGAATTACGATTGCTGGGTTAAGTGTTGCCGCGATAATAACTATCTTTTTTTTAGGAATGACAACAGAACCGGGGCAGGCGATGTTTCACAATCTAAAAGATATGTTTATTCAAGAAAAACAAGAGGAAATCGAGTTGGAAGGTCAGAAAGAAGATACGAATGTACAGTTGGAAGTGAATGAAGAACTTCGTTATATCATCTATATCGATGAAGAACGTTACAAAATGGTTGAGGGTGAGACGATTGATCGAATTGAAACAATCGAACCACTAGGGGATAGATATCCTGATGTTAAAATGGAAATCACACGTTTTGAGAATACTTCCACAGAAGAAGTACTAGAAGAAATTAAACAAACAATTGAAAAAGATGATGAGTTGGAATTGCGCAGAGAAGAGCGAGTTACCGAACCAATTGAAGCAGAAATGATTCAAGGAATGGGACCTGAGACTACAAACGAATCTGGGAAAACAGGTCATCAATGGGATACACCAATTCATAGATATTATGTTACGGATGAAATTGATGGTCAAGTATTTGTTATCAAGCAAGCATACTTCCTTGAGGCGGCAGAAGGACATGGAGCGAGATTTCATTATATGCTGGAAAGCTTTCAAGTAGTTAAATAAATTGCAGAAAGGTATGAATTCTAGATAAAAAATAAAATTAAAAGCGCAATCTACAATGATTGCGCTTCTTTAATGCTACTAGGGAGAATAAAAACTCTATATCTTTAAATACTAATCATAACGGAAGGGAGATATGAACAATGGAATTTGATTGGATATGGAAGGCAATCCTTATTGTTCTGGCAGGTACATTCCTCTTGAGATTGGCTGGCAGGAAATCTATTTCACAAATGACACTTGCGCAAACAGTAATCATGATTGGTATAGGTTCATTATTAATACAGCCGTTAGCAGGCGAAAGTGTATGGACGACTATTGGTGTAGGATTCATCTTGATTTTGACCTTAATTTTTATGGAATATATTCAAATTAAAGGTAATTTCTTTGAAAGAATATTGACTGGTAATGCAAAGATTTTAATTGAGAATGGTACATTGCAGGAGAAAAATTTGAAAAAACTTAGACTCACGGTCGATCAGCTGGAGATGAACCTTAGACAAGCCAATATTTCGAAGATCAGTGATGTTGAATGGGCAACACTCGAACCAAATGGAAAAATTGGGTTTACTTTGAAGCAAGAGGCACAACCAGTAACGAAAAAGGAATTCCGCGAGCTTACTAAACTATTGGCAGAGATAGTTGGAGAAATGCACTCCGATAAAGATAGGAGTTATGAATTGTTGCAGAGATTGGAGAAACAGTCGCTTCCAGCAACTGAGCAGGAGAATCTTTTTGCTGAAGTAAAGCGGAATCATCATAATAATAACCCGCCAAAACATTTACAGTAATATCAAATTGTATTAGGTTAAGTGCTGATTATTGGGGAATGGAATTACATACTAATTTCATGGAGGTTTTTTTGTGGAAAAAAATGATGGTCATGATAAATACATGCCAATGACGTCTGTACAAAGCGGAAATCTGACACAAGTTGCTGATGATGTACATTGTTTTACAAATCAGATTGTCAACCTATGCTTTGTGGGCAATGTGGATAACTGGGTGCTTGTTGATGCCGGAATGCCAAGATCATTCAATAAAGTTATGGAGCAAGTGGAAACCCTTTATGGTGAAGGTGCAAAGCCAAAAGCAATAATCTTAACACATGGACACTTTGATCATGTTGGAGCAGCAGAAGAGCTTGTGAAAAAATGGAATATTCCCGTTTTTGCTCATCCATTGGAAGTCCCCTTTTTAACAGGGAAAGAAAGCTATCCATTTCCAGATCCGAGTGTTGAAGGAGGGATGGTCGCTAAGATTTCTGATTTGTTTCCAGAAGAGCCAATTAATTTAAATGGCAATATATCCCTGCTACCTAATGATGGAACGGTGCCAGGAATGCCAGGCTGGAAATGGCTGCACACTCCTGGGCATGCACCGGGCCATGTGTCTTTATTCCGTGACTCTGATAAACTCCTAATTGCCGGAGATGCATTTACGACGGTAAAACAGGACGAACTGTTAAAGGTAATGATGCAGACAGTTGAAGTTAACGGACCACCTAGATATTTCACTCCGGATTGGAAAGCATCAGAAGCTTCCGTTCAAAAGCTAGCGGCACTCCATCCGGAAAAGGCAATTACCGGACATGGCAGACCAATCTCTGGAGATGATTTGACTGCAGGTCTACAAAAACTTGTGGGGAATTTTAAAAAAATTGCAGTACCAGATTATGGGAAATATGTAAAGGGTGAAAACAAAGAAGAATAGCCCCGAAGAGATGGTTAACTAAGGAGACCGTCTCTTTTTAATGTTAAGGTACTTCTAAAGAATGTAAGGCGATCACTTCAGAGCTATAAAAAAGTTATCGCAAATGAGCAAATAGTATGATATAATCACGTTTAAATATTTAGAAAAAAGACAAGAGTCGAATGGGGGAATAAATGTGAAGAAGTTACTAATGCTCATGCTTGCTGTTCTTGTAATCACATTGGCAGCTTGTGGATCTGATGATGAAACAGATAGCGCATCTTCAGATGATGAAAATACATACCAGGTTGGGGCGACACAGATTGTGGAACATCCTTCGCTTGATACAGCCTATGAAGGGTTTAAAGACGCCTTGACAGACGCAGGACTTGACGTGGAATATGATTTCCAAAGTGCTCAAAATGATCAAAATAATGTAAAGCCAATTTCAGATGGTTTTGTTGCAGATGATGTTGATTTGATTTTTGCAAACTCAACACCTAGTGCGCTTGGTGCCCTTCAGGCAACAAGTGATATCCCGATTGTTTTCACATCTGTGACAGATGCTGTAGATGCTGGTCTTGTGCCGTCGATGGATGAAGCAGGTGAGAACATTACTGGCGTCGTTGATCTTCATCCGGAACAAATTGATAAGACAGTTGAATTCATTGGTACTTACTTTGAAGACGCTACAATAGGTATGGTATACAATGCCGGTGAACAGAACTCTGTAACCCAGGTTGACTCTGTAAAGGCGTCTGCTGAGGAGCAAGGGTTGGAAGTGGTTGAGCGTACAGTAGCGAACTCATCTGAAGTTCAACAGGCTGCAACAACACTTGTCGGTGAAGCAGATGTTTTTTATATCATTACAGATAATACGGTAGTTTCAGCATTGGATAGTGTTGTAGGTGTTGCAAATGAACAGGATATTCCGCTAATCGTGGGTGAGCCTGATTCATTAGCTGGCGGAGGTTTTGCAACATTTGGGATTGATTACCATACAATTGGATACCGTACTGGAGAAATGGCTGCTGAAATCTTGACTGGAGAGAAGTCACCAAGTGATCTCCCTGCTGAATATCCACCAGAGATTCAATTATTCATCAACAAGCAAGGTGCAGAGGAACAAGGTGTTGAATGGAATTCAGAGTGGGATGATAAGGCGCAATTTGTAGAGTAACTTTTTTTCGGAGCCAGGTATAATCTGGCTCCTTTCATATTTGAGATGAATACATATTTTCACTTAGAGTGCATGTTCAAAACGGAAGATAGCGTTCGGTGTGTCTTTTTTACACGACCTTTTGACATCCTCTTAAATGTAGCGGGAGGAAATAATCATGTTTATATCAATGTTTGGCGCTGTAGAATCAGGAGTTATTTATGCCATTATGGCTTTAGGCGTATACCTAACCTTCCGTGTATTGGATTTTCCTGATCTGACAGTGGATGGTAGTTTTGTTACAGGAGCAGCAGTAGCAGCTCTTTCTATTGTGAATGGTGTACCACCAGTTCTTGCAACATTGTTTGCATTACTTGCTGGATTTATAGCAGGCTGTATCACTGGCTTACTACATACAAAAGGTAAGGTAAATGCGTTGCTTGCAGGTATATTAATGATGACAGCTCTCTATTCCGTCAATTTACGCATATTGAGCCAGCCTACTTTATCCATGCTTAATGAGACAACTGTGTTTAATCAGTTGGATACACTCTGGTCTATGACTGGAATAGATGCTGTGTTAAATGGACTTCTTTCTGTAATCGGACTAGATCGATTCCCTAGTACATGGGGCATTGTTATTATTATGTTTCTTGTTACAGTTGTAATTAAGCTTGTTACAGACTTTTACTTGAAGACGGAAGTTGGCCTGGCGTTAAGAGCAATTGGTGATAATAAGAGAATGATCCGAAGTCTCTCTGCAAATACAGATAACCTGACGATTGTCGGTGTTGGAATATCAAATGGACTTGTTGCCCTTTCAGGTGCATTGATTGGTCAGCTTGGTGGATTTGCCGATGTAAATATGGGGATTGGAATGATTGTTATCGGTCTTGCATCCGTTATTATTGGTGAAGCACTATTTGGTACGAAGACAATTGCCAGAGCAACATTGGCTGTCATTGGTGGTGCAATCATATACCGTATGATTGTAACACTTGCGCTAAGAGTGGACTTTTTGGAAACCGGTGATATGAAAATGATTACGGCAATCATTGTTATCTTTGCTTTAGTAGGTCCGAAATTCATTCAAATGAGAAAAGAGAAGAAACGCAGACAGCAAAAACGTCAGGAGCTAAGTGTACAGTCAGGAGGCAGAAAACATGCTTAATATCGCTAATATTTCCGTAACTTTTAACGAAGGTACCTTGGATGAGAAAAAGGCATTAAATGGGATTGATCTTGAATTAGCACAAGGTGATTTTCTTACGGTAATTGGTAGTAATGGAGCAGGGAAATCAACATTGATGAATGTTATCTCGGGAAACACATTACCAGATGTGGGGGACGTTGTAATTAATGGGAAACAGGTCGTTCATTTGCCTGAATATAAACGGTCTGCATTGATTGGGCGGGTTTTCCAGGATCCTATGGCAGGTACAGCACCATCCATGACAATTGAAGAAAACCTTGCAATGGCCTATTCACGTGATAAGAAAAGAAAGCTGAAAATAGGTGTTACGAAAAAAAGAAAAAGCATGTTTCGTGATCATCTGAGAACATTAAACTTGGGGCTTGAAGACCGTCTGTCTGCCAAGGTCGGATTGCTTTCTGGTGGGGAAAGGCAAGCACTCTCACTATTAATGGCCACATTCACCAAACCCAATATCCTTCTGCTTGATGAACATACAGCGGCATTGGATCCATCCCGTGCAGAATTAATTACATCCCTTACTGAGAAAGTGGTCCGGGAATCGGGTCTGACAACTTTAATGGTGACACATAATATGCAACAGGCATTGGATTTAGGGAATCGATTGATTATGATGGATAAAGGGCAAATTATATTTGAGGCACAAGGCGAGGCTAAACAAAAACTAACAGTAGAGAACCTTCTCAAGGAATTCCAAAGGATTCGTGGAGAGCAATTTGAAGACGACCGGGTTGTATTGGGATAATCTGATTTATTCTGCTTATAGAAATAAAAAAACACATGCTATCTCACCACTTGAGTGGGCATGTGTTTTTTGGTGTTTGAGCTAGACTCTTTGATTAATTTTTATTGCTTTAAATTCTTCGCAGCCCGAGGTGAATTGCGACATAAGTTAAGAGTCTTCGGCGGCCGCTCTGGGAAATATACTGCGCGCATCCTATGGCGGCTGGTGAGCCTCTTCATACTAACTCATTTCAGAGTCTCACCTATTGCCTTTCCTCCCACAGGAGTCTTCGTATATTTCCCAGAGCTGGTTTTAAGCTTACAAACTATTAACTGCATTGAGTGATTGTTATAAAATTCATCCAACAGCTTTATCAGTCCAGCAACAGCACATATCTGGAAAACAGCCAGCCGTTAGTTCGTAGTTTATTGATTTTATGGCAATAACAAAAAATCTTTTCGCTGGGACGAGAATTACGCCGTCCCAACGAAAAGAAAATAGTTTTAAGCTAAAAACAAATGTCTATTATACTAGCCCTTGTTCAACCATTGCGTCGGCAACTCGTTTAAAGCCTGCAATATTAGAACCAATTTCAAGATTTCCTGTTACATCAAATTCCTCGGAAGCTGCATAACAAGCGTCATACGTATTTTTCATGATTTGCTGTAATTTTGCATCCACTTCTTCAAAACTCCAGGACATCCGCATACTGTTTTGGGACATTTCTAAAGAGGAAACAGCTACGCCACCTGCATTTGCTGCCTTTGCAGGTCCGAATGAAATATTATTTCCGATAAATAATTCGATTGCTTCAGGTGTAGAAGGCATGTTTGCGCCCTCAGCAACGGCTTTAACACCATTTTCGATAAGTTTCTTCGCTGAAGCTTCGTCAAGTTCATTTTGAGTTGCACAAGGTAGGGCAACATCACAAGGGATACCCCAAATTCCATTACAGCCTTCAAAATAGCTTGCGGAAGGATGTTTATCAATATAGGTTTCAATTCGATCCTGATTTACTTCTTTAATTTCTTTCACTGTATCTAGGTCAAGTCCGTTTTCATCGTATATAAATCCATTTGAATCACTGCAGGCAACAACCTTAGCGCCGAGCGAGATTGCTTTTTCCATCGCATAGATTGCTACGTTTCCTGAGCCAGAAACAGCTACCGTACTACCATTTATGGACAGGTTAATATCTTTCAGCATTTCCTGAACGAAGTAAATGAGACCATAACCTGTTGCCTCTTTTCTGGCGAGGCTTCCGCCATAACCAATCCCTTTACCTGTAAGTACGCCAGCTTCAAAGCTGCCACGCATTTTTTTGTATTGACCAAACATGTAGCCAATTTCTTTTGCACCAACACCGATATCTCCAGCAGGAATATCAGTATCAGGTCCAATATGCTTCGCGAGCTCACTCATAAAGCTTTGGCAGAAACGCATAATTTCGTTGTCGGATTTCCCTTTAGGGTCAAAATCTGCCCCGCCTTTACCGCCACCAATTGGCTGTCCGGTAAGAGCATTTTTAATTATCTGTTCAAGACCGAGGAATTTCACGATGCTAACATTTACAGAAGGGTGAAAACGTAAGCCGCCTTTATACGGTCCGAGTGCACTATTGAATTGAACACGGAAACCGCGATTAACATGTACTTTGCCGTAATCATCCATCCACGGTACTCGAAAAGTAATTACCCGTTCAGGTTCGACGAGTTGTTCGAGGATACCTTTTTCCATATAGACAGGGTGTTTTTTGAGTATTGGGAGAAGGGATTTGAAGATTAATGCTACAGCTTGGTGAAATTCAGATTCATTTGGATTACGTGTTACAACAGTGTTATATACCTCATCTAAATATCGTGCTTCTTTTGTAAGTTCTCTACTATTGTCTGTGTTAGATGGTCGTGTCATAATAATCATGAAAACCTCCTAGGATATATTTTGAAAATTTATAAGATAGATTTATTTTACTTTAGTTAATCAATCGAAACAATATAAAATATAGATATAATTGATGCCGATATGAGATAATGGAATCAGAGGTGTTCATTTTGGAGCTAAAACAAATTAAATATTTTATTGAAGTAGCAAAACGAGAACATGTTACTAAAGCTGCCGAATTCTTGCATGTCGCCCAATCTGCTGTGAGTCGCCAAATTGTTAACTTGGAAGCTGAATTAGGTGTAAGCTTATTTATTCGTGAGGGTCGTAATGTTCGATTGACCCCTGTTGGACGGGTGTTTTTAGAGCATGTCGAGAAGGTTGTGCATGTTGTTGATGACGCTGAGCGAGTTATTAATGAATACACTGATCCGGAGAGGGGAACGATTCATATTGGCTTTCCGAGTAGCTTGGCAGGCAATATACTTCCTTCTACTATATCAGTTTTTCGTGAACAACATCCCGACGTAATGTTTAAAATGAAACAAGGTACCTACTATGAACTAGTTGATGCAGTAATAAGTGGAGAAATTAATATGGCGCTGCTCGGTCCGCTGCCACCAAATGATAAAAGATTGAAAGGGTCCATTTTGTTTACTGAAAATATTGTTGCCTTACTGCCAGTAAAACATACATTATCAGGTGAAAGTGTTATAAATTTAAACCAGCTCCGTAACGATTCCTTTGTTATTTTCAAAGAAGGATACATTTTGAGAGAATTGGTTATGGATGCATGTAATCAGCTTGGATTCACCCCATCCATATCATTTGAGGGTGAGGATACAGATGCATTAAAAGGGCTTGTATCTGCAGGGCTTGGCGTAACACTTATACCAGAAATTACTTTAATGAACAACTTGCCCCCGGGAACAGTTAAAGTGCCGATTGTCGAACCCGAAGTATCCCGGACGGTCGGCATTATTATTCCTGTTGACCGCCAGCTGCTACCGACAGAGGTCATATTTTATGAGTTCTTAAAAGACTTCTATAGTCGACTGGAAAAATTCCAAAATTAGTTGACGCTAATTATTGATTTCATACTTTTTGTGTGATAATGTAAGTACAAGATATTGATAATTAATAAAATTAAAACACTATATATTGTATGTTATATATTGAGTAAAGGTGACATTGCATCATATGTCTTAAAAGGGAACCCGGCGTAAATCCGGGACTGTCCCCGCAACTGTAAGTGTGGATGAACGAGAATTCCACTGTATTGTTTTTAAAACAATATGGGAAGGACTCTAGTAAAACGAAACACAAGTCAGGAGACCTGCCATTACTTGAAGTTTCATTTCTCCGGGATGAGAGATGGTGAAACGATAGGGATATTCTACTTTTCTGTCGTTTTAGCCGTTCATCCATTTGGGGTGAACGGCTTTCTTCGTGTACATATAAAAAATGGGAGGCAGGAAATATGATTACAGATATGCAGGTGGAAGAGAACAAGCTTGGACAAATGATGGATAAGGCTACAAAGGGTTTGTCCGTTGATTCAAACTTATTGAAGGAGAAGGCTCTAAAAACGATTAACCCGAATGCTACAGTTGAAAAAGCAACAGATATTATGATTAAAATTGCCTTGGAGAATATTGATGAGACCAATCCGGAATGGACATATGTAGCATCAAGAATTTATTTACAACAACTGTACCGTCATGCAGCAGAAAATCGCAATTATAGCCAGGATAACCGTTATGGATCATTGTTTGAATTGGTTCAAACGTTAACAGATAAGGGGATTTATGCACCGAATATTCTTTCTAAATATACGGAATCAGAGATGAATTATTTTGAGCAACTCATTCAGCCTGATCGTGATTTATTATTTAATTATCTAGGAATCTATACAATTGCGACACGGTATTTGGCGACGGATCATCATAAAAATAGTTATGAACTGCCACAGGAACGCTGGATGATTATAGCGATGTATTTAATGCAGGATGAAGATGGGGAAAAGCGCTCCAAACTGGTAGAAGAAGCATATTGGGCATTAAGCAACCTATACATGACTGTAGCCACACCGACACTTACCAATGCAGGAAAGACACATGGGCAATTATCCAGTTGCTTCATCGATACGGTTGATGACAGCCTGCAATCCATTTTTGACAGCAATACCGATATCGCAAAGCTCTCCAAAAATGGTGGAGGTATTGGGGTCTATATGGGCAAAATACGCTCGAGAGGTAGCTCAATTAAAGGATTTAAAGGGATGTCGAGCGGGGTAGTTCCATGGATCAAGCAATTGAACAATACAGCGGTAAGTGTCGATCAGCTTGGTACGAGAAAAGGCGCAATCGCTATCTATTTAGATGTTTGGCATAAAGATATTGAATCTTTTCTAGACCTGAAGCTGAACAATGGTGACGACCGAATGCGTGCCCATGATATTTTTACCGGTGTCACTTTACCGGATTACTTTATGGAACAAGTGGAAAAACGCGGGGATTGGTATTTGTTTGACCCGCATGAAGTGCGCCAAGTGATGGGTTTTTCCCTTGAGGATTTTTATGATGAGGAAAAAGGGGATGGCCAGTGGCGCAGAAAGTATGAAGCCTGCGTGAAATCGGACAAGCTTTCGCGGGAGAAAATAGCTGCCATTGATATAATGAAGCGGATTATGAAATCCCAGTTGGAGTCAGGTACACCGTTTATGTTTTACCGGGATGAAGTCAATAGACAGAACAGTAATGCACATAATGGAATGATTTATTGCTCGAATTTATGTACAGAGATTACGCAAAATCAATCACCAACACAATTTGTCGAGGAATTTTTGGAAAATGAGAACACAATTGTTAAAAAGTATCAAGCAGGGGATTATGTTGTTTGTAATTTGAGTTCGATTAATTTAGGAAAAGCAGTACCGGATAATGTTTTGGAGCGTCTGATAAAAATTCAAGTGCGTATGTTGGATAATGTGATTGATATCAATACATTACCAATCAAACAAGCGGAGTTGACCAATCGAAAATATCGTGCGATCGGACTTGGGACATTTGGCTGGCATCATCTGCTGGCCTTGGAAAATGTTAAATGGGAATCAGAAGAAGCAGTTGATTATGCAGACAAACTTTACGAGAAAATTGCCTTTTTAACGATTAAAAATAGTATGGAACTAAGTGAAGAAAAAGGAAGCTACCCAGCATTTGAGGGCAGCAAATGGAGTACAGGCGCCTATTTTTCTGACAAGGGATATGAAAGTGAAGAATGGGTATCGCTTGCGGCTAAGGTTACGAAGCATGGCATGCGAAATGGATATTTGATGGCAGTTGCACCAAATTCAACTACTTCGATGATTGCAGGTTCTACTGCCAGTATCGATCCCATTTTCAATGTGTTTTACAATGAGGAGAAAAAAGACTTTAAAATTCCTGTGACAGCACCTGACTTGGATCATCATACGTATGATATCTATCGTCGATCAGCATATATCGTTGATCAGCGCTGGTCTGTGAAGCAAAATGCTGTTAGACAAAAGCATATTGATCAAAGTATCTCATTTAACTTTTATGTACCAAATACGATACGTGCATCGGTACTGTTAGATCTTCATTTACAGGCATGGAGAGAAGGGCTAAAGACAACATATTATGTACGTTCAACATCCAATGATGTCGAAGAATGTGAGTGGTGTCAAAGTTGAGAGCTCTAATTGCGTATTTATCTTATAGTGGAAATACAAAAGAAGTTGCTGAACTGGTGGAAGGCAAATTAATGGAAGAGGGAGTCTCTGTGGAGGTGCATCGAATCGGAATCGATGCACCAATCGATCCTGAGCATTATGATTATCTCTTTATCGGTACATTTACATGGGAGATGGGCAGCACACCGGAAGAAATCAAAGACTTTGTGTTAGAGATAGGTTACAAGCCTAGCAATATCGCTGTATTTGGTTCAGGTGACACGCAATTCGGTGGTGATGATATGTTTTGCAGGGCTGTGGATAAACTGGTTACATTTTATCGAAGTAAATGGAGCGGTTTAAAGGTGGAGCAGTCACCACGTGGCAGTCAGGAAGAGAAAGTTAAATCATGGGTGGAAGGAGTGTTGCATCATGCCAAAAGCATTGCTTGAAAAGGCGAAAACATTGGAACCAATGCATCCAAATAAATCTACGGCATTATTCGGTGGGAAATCCAGTGGAATTTTGAATTGGAATGATATTGCTTATCCACATTGGTATAAAATGTATAAGCGATTGGTCGGAAATTATTGGCAGGCAGATGAAGTGAATATGTCGAGCGATGTAAAGCAATTTTCTTCCTTAACGGAGGAGGAACAAGAGGCATATCTCAAAATAATTGGATTGTTATCCACATTGGATGCGCCACAGACAAGGACGGCACTGCTTATTTCTCTATATGCGACAGATCCTTCTGTACAGTCGATTATGGCGGTGATTGCTCAGCAGGAAGCGGTTCATAATGAAAGCTATTCCTATGTGCTATCATCCGTCGTTTCGCTTGATAAGCAAAATGAAGCATTTCAACATGGTAGGACAGATTACGTGCTGTTAAAACGAAACGCCAATCTTGTGGAGCAATATAATAACTTTGTGGATAACCCTACGATGGAAAATATCCTAAAAACATTGGTATATACATCATTACTGGAAGGTATGTTTTTCTATTCCGGATTTGCCTTTTTCTATAATCTGGCCCGCCATAATAAAATGGTCGGCACATCAACGATGATCAGCTATATTAATCGTGATGAACTGGAGCATGGCCGCTTTATCGCAGAGCTTTTCCGTGCGACATTAGCTGAGAATCCGGAATATAATACAGAAGAATTTACTAGTTGGGTTTATGCACATTTTCAGGAGTCTGTAGACTTGGAAATCGAATGGTCTAACTATGTTTTGGAAAATGTAGAAGGAATCGATCTAGATGAAATGTCTGGATATATTAAGTATCGCGCCAATAAAATGCTGCGAATGATGGGATTAAGTGAAATTTATCCGGAACATGTGGATAATCCAATGAAGTGGATTCGTGCCTATGTGGATAACTTTGACGGAACAAAGACCGATTTCTTTGAACAAAAGTCAAGACAGTATACGAAGACAAGTGATATGAATGGATTTGATGACTTGTAATCGGAATTTGAACTCACCTCCTAATACAGGGGAGTGGGTGTTTATGTCGCAAAATCTATAAACTGCGAACTAACTGTTGGCTGTTTTGTAAATATATGCGTTATTGCCGCCGTCCGGAATCGCTCTGGGCGGATGCGCACCTTAGGGCACGGCCTCAGCCCCGAAGAGAAAACCACTTTTCTGGTCTTCGGACACGTGCTTTTCCAGCAGGAGTCACCGCCCGCCGCCTACCCAGAGCGGTCGCCGAAGAAACTTATCTTAGTTCGCAATTTATCTCAACTGTGAGGATTAAAAAGGCAACGAGCTTATGAAAAGAGTCCAAAGAAAAAAAGAAGCATGAAGATTAGGATCAATCTCTAATCTTCATGCTTCTTCTCCTTTTACAATTCATTCAGCAATACAACCTCACCAGTTACAGCATTTACACCATATTCACAATCGATTTTACCGCATAAAATATAGCGATTCTGCTTTTTATCAAATACATATACTGGTGTGAATTCAATATGCTCACGCAGCTTTTTAAATGCTTCTTCTTTGGATAGTTTCGGTTGTTCGGCCTTCTCGAAATTCTTAAACAAATTCAAGATGGGATGGTTGTCTATAAAGTTCATTGCGTTGTAGTCTTTTTCATCGATAATTAGTTTGATTTTCCGGTCAATGACACGTGCATCCGGAGCAACTGGTTTTATCTCAGCAAAAATATAACCCATTTCGCGCCATAACCCGGATAATTTCCACTTTCCACTATCCTCGGGAAATTCACTGCGAAGGAAGTTTCTGCTTGTCTCCTCAGCATGTTGCTGATCATCAACAGTTAATATATCATTGCCTAAAGCTTTCTCCTTACTGAATGCTTCCTCAGGTGTTGCTTCCAATGAAAGATCAATATCCTGTTTTGTAAGTTTTTCTTTAATGGGTTCCTGCCATTCTAGAAGTACATCTTTTTGTATATAAGATTTTGGACTTTCCACTTCTTCAAAAGAAACGGTGCGCCTACCATCATTCGTTACAAAAACTGTTGTTGTACCGTAAATAGCTTCCCACTTTTCTTCATCTTCAAGTGGGATTTCGAGCAGTTTGCTTTGTGATTTTGCAATTGGATCCAAATGCTTGGCTGTTAATGCAAATGGCTCCCAGTTTAGCTGTTCTTCATTTGGAAAGATACCATCGATGGAAAATAATGAAAGCTTACCTTCTTCATTAAATTCCATCTCAATGGAACCGGATGGAAATACGGCAACATTATCAACAGCTGCCTGAAAAAGCAATTCCTTCTCTTCTTCATGAATCAGCTTGAATTGTCTGCCAAACTCTAATCCTGTCTGCTTTTCAATCCATTCAATGGCAAGTTCTGTACTTGCGGCAGGCGGGAAATCAGCTTCTGTTTTGTTTTCACCGTTAACAAAGATAATTCGTTTGACCAAGTTAGTTTGAAGGTCCACATCAATGCTGGCAGTACCGGAAGGATTATAATCTTCGTCGGTTTCATCAGCATCTTTAGGAAACCACTCCATATTTAATATATATGTTGTTTCATTCATATCCGATTGTTCGCGGAAGATATGATGCCTTTTTAAAAAGTGATTTTCAAGATTAAACTTCTCAGCTGTCAAATTAATGACTTTATTTAGCCTCTCGTCCATGTCAACACCTCACAAATTGGATTATTTGCCTATAGTATAACACAGGTGCCTGTCACTACCCATGATTCGACAAAATTCGGGAAGTGACAGGCACTGTTTGCTGTTTGTTTTTCCTAATGGAAGTATTCAATTAGTCCGTTTGTGATTGCACTAGCTACTTTGTTTTGGTAGTCCGCTGTTTGGATGGTAGCGAGGTCTCCTGGATTAGAGATAAACCCTTGTTCTACCAATACAGATGGTGCGGTCGTATCACGTAAAACGCGGTAATCCCCTTGCATGATTCCGCGGTTATTCAAGGTTACAGATGACGCCAATGATGATTGGATATCCCGTGCCAATTTGCGATCAGTACTGTCGGCGAAATATGTACTTACCCCGTTGATAGAAAGAATTGGGTAGGAATCAAAATGAAGACTGATAAATGCATCTGTTTGATAGGAGTTACTAACAGTGACACGTTCATCGAGAGATACGTAATAATCTCCCTGCCTTGTCGTAATAACATTGGCTCCAGCATTTTTTAATTGATTTTCCACTTTGCTTGCAACAGAAGATACCAATTCTTTTTCATATATACCACCAAGACCGATGGCGCCAGGGTCTTTACCCCCATGTCCAGGGTCAAGTACGATAGTATAACCATTCAATGACCCATTGGAGGCGGACTCCGTATCGTTACTGCTGTTATTAGTAGTAACAGATTCTACATGGGTCTCAGAAGAATTAGAATCTGTTAACCATGCAGCAATCCATCCAGTAGAATTGTTTTCAAGATCAACTTTATACCAATCTCCAGATGTCTCTACTAAATAATATTGATTGCCTGGTCCTGCCCCACCAATAATGGAATAATCCAATCCAGGACCAGAACGAATATTGACACTGGAAGCTGTAACAGTAATGGTATCGGTTGTAGACTGGGAAACAGTTGATTGATCTTGACTGTTGGTTCCAACTGGTACTAAGTGATGCTTAGCCACCCAAACTTCTTCTCCACCGTAGTAGGTTTGTACCCACCCATACTTCTCATTAAAAGCCATTACGCTATTGCCTTTTCCGAGTGATCCAACTACTTGTGAATCTGCAGCAGGTTCGCTACGGACATTTAGAGAGTCTGGACTGACTTCATAGGTTTGTCCACCACTAGCATAAGTCGAATTTGATAGAAAGATAGATGCGGTAATAAGAATTCCAATGACCGCTATCATGTTTCGAAAGTTTTTCATATATGCCTCCCACTATTATGACTATTACATACATCATAATAGTTTCCAGATATATCGACAAGAATTATACTAATATCTGACAAAAAATCATTCAATTAGACTAGCGATAGTATATGATAAATGGATTTAAGCCTAAGCATAAAGGTCGAAATTGCTACGAAAGGCAAAAGGAATGATAGGTGTTAACGAAACGGGGAGTGTAAGGATTGTGATTTTCGCATGATAAATAGCGTGCTGATTGTCATAATCACCACGCTATTTATGTTTTATTTTTTTTGATTTGATAATTAAAATAATAATGAAAGCCACAGGTCATTTGATCAGTGTGGAGGCAGCCTTTAATGCAGCCGTATCTTTTGTAATTTCTCCAGGTTTGCTTGCCTTACCAATAACATAGTCTGCAAAAGTCATTTTATAAAACTGGCAAATATAATTGAATTGCTGGACAAGTGGTAGTCCCTTAATCTTTGGTGTGTCCCCGCCAACTGCAATCAGATATGCTTTCTTTTTCGATAATTCTTCACGGAAATGGACATAACCAGGATCCCTTAAGATTTGGGACCAGCGATCAATAAAAATCTTCATCGGCGCTGACATGCTATACCAATAAATTGGTGTCGAAAAAACAATTACATCATGGGATAGCATTTGATTAATAAGATCTTTGTGATGATCTTCAACGACATCAAAGCCACTTTCATCATGACGTTGATCAATAATAGGAAGGACATTATAATCACGCAAGTAAATATGTGTTCCTTTTTCTTTTGGGACTGCTTGGTAAGTTAACAACTCTGTATTTCCATTATCACGGGTTGAACCGTGAAAGACGATTATTTTCATATACATCCTCCTTGAAGGTAAGACTCGAGGGGCGCAACTTTCATATAAGTATATGATGCAAAACCCAATAACATGTGTAAGAATTTAAATGGCAGACACCCAGTAGGTACCTGCCATTTATATATTTAGTAACCATTTTAATGTATCAGTCCCATACCTCACTTGCAATAATCAGACTAACGGACAGACTAACACAAATAGCAATCACAGCGATAAGCATAAATAATTCCTCCTAACTGTGGTTTACAACATCCATTTACTATTATTATAGTATAAAACAACTTGGAAGAGAATATGATTTGTTTGACAAATTTACTTGGAAAGGAATTTGACTACAATAATTTATCATATATGTTAAGGACTTAGGCGCGAATCCACTTCCATATTTCACCAGGTGTTGCATTTTTCCCATACATTAAAATACCAACTTTAAATATTTTCCCTGCCAGTTTCATGAAAATAAAAATACTTACGATTATAACGGCAAGTGAAATAATAATTTCCAGCCATGGCCATTCTTCAAGCATTGTCAGACGCATAATCAGAACACCAGGAGCCGTAAATGGAATATAGGTCCCAATCTGGGCAACGAGGCCATTGGGATCACTGAGCACAGGACCAATCATAATAAATGGTAAGAATGGAAGCATCATTACCATCCCTTGGAAATTCCCTGCAGTTGACACGTCTGCCATTGTTGCACCAATTCCAACGAATATAGACGCGAACATTAAATAACTGAGGATTGCAATACCTACTAATAATGCAGTTTCCGGTACGAGTAAATATTCAATAACCGGAATATCGGTTTTCCATAGGACAAAAGGAAAGAGAAGCCCGATAAAGACCACAACTTGAATAAGTCCCAACACAAAATATCCAATGATTTTCCCTTGCATCAGCTCAGAAGGGGTTAAAGATGATAATATAATTTCAGCAATTTTGTCTTTTTTCTCCTGTGAGGCACTTTGGAAGATTGCCATTCCAGTGAACACAATGGATAACATAATGACTCCAGCAAAAATTCCTGGTACGAGTCGTTCCATCGAGCCATCATCAAGCCCACCCGCTTCTGCTGATGACTCCTCGGATGCATCCGTGTCTGGAATTGTCTCAACAAAGGCTATACCTTGCAGTAAAGTTGTTGCTTCCTCCTCTGAAAATCCAAGGTCAGCAATCTTCATCGCTTGAAGGGGGGTACTTAATACCTGTACCTGGTTTATGAAAAACGGATCAATTTCCTCACTCATATAGACAGGAACAGTGCCACTTTCCACTGCCTGATCATTGATGAAAATATATGCTGTATTTTCATTTCCAGCCAAATCAGGTACTTCAGACTCGGTTAACTCTGTCGATTCCATTTCCCAGTTAAATTCACCTTGTTCGACGGTCTCCTCTAGTGCAGGATATACACCCAATTGGTCATTGACAAAAACAGTTGTAGTTTCTGGCTCATCATTATCTGAGTCATCAAACAGACTTCCAATAAACATAAAGGCTAGGAAAAGAATCGGTGAGATAAACAGTCCAATAAGGAAGGTTTTGTTTTTCATGTTTCGTTTGATTTCCCATTTGGCAACTTTTATCGAATTACGCATGCACGACACCTTCTTCCTTCAGTAAATTCTTATCTGTTGCAATATCGATAAAGATTTCATGCAAAGAGATGCGGTTTATTTTTAACTCATGGATGACAAGATGATCAGGAAGATTTTTCAACCAAATCGATGGCTCCACGTCTTTATCCAGATGCAGGATAGTTGTGTCACCCTTTTGTTCGACTCGAAGCACATCGGGAAGACTCTCCAAATCTCCTAATTGGTTTCTGCCATTAATGGTACATTTGAAATTCGCATATTGTTTCTTGACATCACCCAACGTACCGTAAATCACCTTTTCTCCCCGCTGAATGAGAAACAGACGATCACACATTTCTTCAACAAGATTCATTTGGTGGGATGATAGTAAAATGGCGGTTCCATTATTGGCCAAGCTACGTATCTCTTCTTTAAATACTTCCTGACTAACCGGATCAAGACCAGAGAATGGTTCATCTAAAATTAGCAGTTCGGGCTCATGAATAATTGATCCGATAAATTGGACTTTTTGCCCCATCCCCTTGGAAAGTTCTTCGACAGAGACATTTTCTTTACCTTCCAAATCGAACTTTTTTAAATACATGAGGATACGTTCCTTTGCTTTATCAGTTGGATAGTCCTTCAAATCTGCGAGATAAAGCAATATATCCATTACTTTAACGTTTTTGTATAATCCTCTTTCTTCCGGCAAATAGCCAATTTTATTTCTTGGGATATCTTTTCCACTATAATTATGAAAAGTAATACTTCCTGAATCGGGATACATGATTCCCATGATATTTCGTATCGTTGTTGATTTCCCGGCACCATTTGGACCAAGAATGGCCATAATTTCACCTTTTCGTACCTCAAAGGAAATGCCTTTTAATGCCTGTTTATCCTTGAAGGATTTTTCCAAATTTTTTACAGTTAACATTGTTTCCATTCTATCTCCTCCGTTCCTTATTTTACTATGTTATTTCGTACAAGAAAATCACCATCAAATCGTATCGGAATTCGTACTCCATCTTTCTCTACGTGAATATGTAGATATGGTTCCGTTGTATTTCCGAATCTTCAAACAAGTTCAATTGGGTTCCCTTCTTCGACCGAATCATTTTCAGCAACTGTGATACTTCCTTCTTGCATATGTGCGATATACAATGTAGCGTCCTTCCATCACATTGTAAAAGTAAGTGTAAACAGCAGCTGGATAATAGCTAAAGTCACTCGGAAACCTCCCCTCTATTGGCTAGAGCGTTTGGTAGCTTGCTGTTAGAGCCTCCTTCCACGGTCTCCGATAAGATCCAATACGTAATACGGTTAAGCAGTCAAAAGGTTTCCTAAAATCCTCAGTTTGATTACTTCTTACTTCATTATCATTCCTACTCTAATCCTTCTTCCCTTTGATTCTATGATTAAGGGACATGATGACCCAAATAGCAGTTGGAAGAGCGATGCCTCCAATCATCATAGAGGTTAAGATGTCAACTGTAGTGTTTATACCACCGACAAATAACAAAATAATAACAGCGATTAATAAGAGAAGGAATGGTATAGTTTTCACTAGATTGACTACTCCTCTTCTTCCTTCTACCTCCCACTTGTTACTGTATGTTGTGATGACAGTCCAAGCTGTTGGGATCGCAATTACACTGAGAATAGCAGCTACTACAAGAAGTATTGTTTTTAAGGTGCCAGAGCTTATTATTGTTCCAACCCATACGAGTACTGTTAGAAAAACAAACGGAATTGCCAAGTTTTTCATAGAGTTAATTGAATTCTCATATTTCTCGACTGTTGTTTCGCGGTCAGTATAAATCGGTTTTGTACCAGGATGTGCCCGAAATAAGTGAATATCTCCTTCTGAGGTAACATGCGACCATCCAGAAGATGAAAAAAAGTCAAAGTATTCCTCTGCTTCATCCTCTTTTAACCAACGATAATCTACACTGTAGATATAATCTGAGCTTTCTCCTTTTTTAAGCGCATACCCCATAAATGTAAAGTCACTGACATGCCAACCCTTCAATGAATATCGGCATAATTTTTCCATATCCTTATCCTCAGAAAAAGCTAATCCACCTGACATAATATACTTTGTTTGTCTCATTCTCGGGCCTCCTCGAGTCCAGTTTCCGCTAACTGAATCATCAGTTTCCTTAGCTTCACATCTTCTTCTAATACTTCTCTGCCCTTTTCAGTAAGCAGATATGTTTTACGTCTTGAATCTGACTCATCATGCAAATAAATCCACTCTTGTTTTAGTAACTTTTTAATAATCGTGTACATTGAAGCAGGACCTATAGTAATTGCACCTTTTGTTGTTTCTTCAATTAAGTTCATAATAGCGTAACCATGTCTTGGTTTAGTTAATGCAGCCATAATATAAGACATTGAATCTGTTAATTGCTCAGTTTTCTTCAATTAATCACCCTCTATATCTTTTTAAGATATATCATAAAACGATATATATATTTGAAAATAATATATCATAATGTGATATATATGTCTATAGGTATATCATAGTTTGATACATCAATATGTGATAGTTTCCCTTTAGAGTCAAAAAGGAACCCTTACACACAATGGGCTCTTCGTTAAACCGTCTTATTTCTTTGTCCGAAATGTCCCTGGAATTTAGCAAGGGTCTCACTTTTAGTTGGTAATAATCATCTTTTTCACAAAAAAGACACAAAGTTGTTTCTAACTTGTGAACATATTCACAAACTATTTTCAAATAGGTTATGCCATGATATTCTATGAATGTACCAAGTAACACCTTTGCAATATATTGTGAAACAGTGAACAAGGGAACTAATAAAATTATAATAAATAAGGAGCTGGATGAAATGATTATGAACTTCATTCGTAACAACAAAGTTGCAGCTGGAATATGGGCAGTACTCAGAATTTATATTGGATATACATGGTTCATGGGTGGTCTTGGAAAAATTACTAGTGGTGGATTTGATGCAAGTGGTTTTATTCAAGGAGCCGTTGCAAACTCTGCAGGGGAAGGTGCTACCGTGCAAGCTTGGTGGGGGACATTCCTCAATGCAGTTGCCTTGCCAAACGCAGAACTGTTTAGTTTCATGGTAATGTGGGGTGAATTGCTTGTTGGTGCTGCACTAATTCTAGGAATCTTTACAAACTTCGCTGCCTTGATGGGAATTACAATGAACTTTGCCTTCCTATTCAGTGGAACAGT
Organism: Oceanobacillus rekensis; assembly: GCF_002153375.1. Classification (GTDB taxonomy): domain Bacteria; phylum Bacillota; class Bacilli; order Bacillales; family Amphibacillaceae; genus Oceanobacillus; species Oceanobacillus rekensis. Next base: position 202,706 of record NZ_MTBQ01000004.1, on the reverse strand, counting down.
CAGCACAAACGCACAAATGGTACTACTAACCGTTTTCCTTATCGTAGCTGGATTTAATGCAGGAAGATATGGTTTAGACAGATGGGTTATTCCTTTCTTGGAAGATCACACTCCAATTGCAAAAAACAAAGTAAAAAAAGAAGTTGCCGTTGCATAACTATCTTCTGAAAGAGCCAATCTGAATAGAGCGGCTCTTTTATTATGGATTTTTTCTAGAAGATTGGGATTACGGTTATTCATTCCATGAAATTAATGTAGTTATTGAAGCATCATCTATAAACCTCGAAGTACCTACTGGTTGATTTCTGTCAGTATGTAGAAACTTTGCGACCGCTCTGGGAAATACACTGCGCGCATCCTAAGGCGGCTGGTGAGCCCCTTCATGCTGACGCATTTCAGTGTCTCACCTATGCCTCTCTTCCCGTAGGAGTCTCCGTGTATTTCCCAGAGCTAGTTTGATGGTCGCTGACGATTACTTCACTTCCTAATAGCTCAAAATAGCATCTTACAACTTCACCAGTCCGGGTGAGCGGAGGCCGGTGACTCCTGCGGGAAAAGCACGTGTCCGAAGACCTCGCAGAGTGGGTTTCTCGAGGAGGCTGAGGCCGTGCCCTAAGGTGCGCATCCGCCCGCAGCAATCCCGGACGGCAGCATTATGGATAACATTATTCATTAGTATATGTTTATTTTCCAATTAGATTGTGAAACCTACGTAATACAATACTGAAAGGAGATTACATACAATGAATCGTTTGGCGAAACTTATATCCGTATTATTGGTTGCTATATTTTTAACAGCATGTGGCACAAACAATGAGGAAGAAACGGATACACAAAATCAAGAGAATACATCATCAGAAAGTAATTTGAATAATGAAGAACAAGCGGTGGAGACAAATGCTACCAAAGAAGAAGAGGTTTTAGTTTCACTAGAAAACACAGAGGGTGCGGTTGTTGGTACGGCAACATTAAAGGGAAAGAGTTCTGGGGTAAGCATCCATTTGGAAGCTGAAAATCTACCACCAGGTACACATGGATTCCATATTCATGAAGCGGGCGTATGTGAGCCTCCGACTTTTGAATCTGCTGGAAGTCACTATAATCCCACTGGCGCAAAACATGGTTTCGATCATCCGGAAGGACCACATGCAGGCGACCTTGAGAATATTGTCGTCTCTGATGATGGTACGGTAAATGTGGAAGTAATGGCCGAAATGGTAACACTGGAACAGGGCGCTGAGAATACATTGTATACGGAAGACGGAACATCCTTAATCATCCATTCTGATGCGGACGATTATATTTCCCAGCCATCAGGTAATGCTGGAGACAGAATTGCATGTGGTGTCATTGGAGAATAAACGAATATAGTCAAAAAGAATCAATTTCCACGATTGCAGAATATACGTTCTGTTTTATGTGCTAGTTATGCTATAATAGACGGAGATAAAGTTCTCATAGAGTGTGGTTCAAAAAGGAACAAGGTCGGCTAAACCCTTTTTCAGAAAGGGGGAATGCCTATGAGCATGTATGAAGTAATGATGACTTTGGGGAGTTTCGGTACATTTCTGATTGCATTGCTCGCATTGGTCATCACCTTAATCAATAAAAAATAGGCCCTCTCTATTTTCCGTCTAAAGTGAATAGGGGAGAGGCCTTTACAATCACCATCCGATTCCTCTCTGAGAACCGCTTATCTGATGGCCCAGTGACAGCTGGGTCTTTTAATTATATTTATTATTCAATTAAATTATACCATATTTCATATAATAAAACGTTGGATAAGCGTTTTTCGGGTGATGATTTCCGTATTTGCTTTAAGAAATAATAAATCATCGGTTAACTTCTAATAGCCTGATAATTGAATCATTTCATTTAGGGTCCATCTCCTGTATAATATGCTATTAATGATGGGAGAGGAATTTTTTCTATGAACCAACAGGCAAAAGTACAAGTAGCACCGCATGAAAACAAAATTCTAACACGTGATTTCCTGTTTATTTGCATTGCTAACTTTTTTGTTTTTCTCGGATTTCAAATGACATTACCGACCATTCCGTTATTTGTTAAGGAGCTTGGCGGAAGTGACCAAATGGTAGGGGTAATTGTAGGGATTTTTACATTTTCGGCATTGCTTATCCGACCTTATGCTGGGCATGCGTTGGAATCAAAGGGCCGTGGATTTGTTTACATGGTGGGACTTGGTATATTTGTGATTGCAGTCGGTGCATATGCTTTTACGGCCAGTATGTTTCTTTTAATCATCATACGTATGGTGCAAGGAGTCGGTTGGGGACTTTCGACAACAGCAGGAGGAACAATTGCAACAGATCTTATTCCACCGAAAAGGCGTGGAGAGGGTATGGGCTACTTTGGCCTTTCTGGCAATATTGCCTTAGCATTTGGTCCGGCACTCGGCCTGACACTTGTTGGCATCATTTCATTTTCCCACCTGTTTCTCATTTGTGCTGCTTTTGGATTGATTGCATTATTATTTTCCGCAAAAATACATTATAAAACGGTAGTACAATCACCACATAAGACCAAGACGGTGAGATTTGATATTTTTGAAAAAACAGCATTACAGCCATCGATCCTTTTATTTTTTATAACGCTTGCCTTTGGGGGAATTGCAACATTTCTTCCATTACATGCATTAGAGCAAAATGTAACTGGTATTCAATTATATTTTCTTGTTTTTGCTATATTTATCATGGTATCTAGAACATTTGCCGGCAGACTTTACGATCGGAAAGGACATATATTTATATTTCTCCCTGGAACATTATTAATTTTCATCTCTATGCTTCTCTTGTCCTGGTTACCAAACACAACCACGATGTTGATTGCAGCGGGATTATTTGGACTAGGATTTGGCGGTGTACAGCCGGCATTACAAGCATGGGCCGTCGACCTTGCACCGGGAAATCGAAAAGGTATGGCCAATGCGACCTTCTTTTCCTTTTTTGACCTGGGAGTGGGGATTGGTGCAATTGGATTTGGCCAGGTTGCTTCATTTTCCAATTACTCGACCATATACATAGCATCAGCAGTATCGATTGTCATATCCATGGTTATTTATCTAATTTTAGTCTTGAAAATGAAGAAGAAATAAGCTCGATTATTTCTAAATGACGATAATTTCGTATACAATAATAGAATCAGATACTAGAAGGTGGGTTCCTTTATTTTGAAAAACTTAAGTGATATTAACATCCAGAAATTGTTCCCAGCTGTGATTTACAGGCGAGGGATGGATTATTATAAACAAAATAAGGTGAGCGATCTTTTATACGATATAAATTACCAGGTTTGGACATCCACTGTACATGGTTCAGAAGATTACTTCGTGGAAATCAATATGAAGGATTTTGACAAAGGTTCCATTGATACGTATTGTGACTGTCCGGCCTTTTCGACTTTTGGATCCTGCAAGCATATTGCAGCGACACTTATCAGTATTATTAATAAGGAATCCGCTGCTGCAGGTACACCAGCAAAACCAGATTACCAGTTGACAAACAGCTTTATACAAGCAATTAGCCAAGTACCACAACAACAAACAGCCGAAGTTTTAACAGATAAGATTCCGATGTATGTCGAATATTATTGCAGATGGAGTTTTGATAAAAACTTGCAGCTTGAAATAAAGACCGGTGAAAAACATTGCTATGTTGTTAAGGATGCGTTTGAGTTCTTAAGGGATGTACTTCATGGACGTGACCACTATTTCACTAAAAAATTCGCCTATAATCCGGAAACACACTATTTCTTGCAAAAGGACTATGAAATATTCGAGTCGCTTTTTGCAATTAAACGAAATGAAGAAATTTATCATAATTCCTTTTACATGGATGGAAGGAATGGTGATAAACGGTATTTAACGATTCCACCTCTTGCTGCAAAGGAGCTGCTTGAGAAACTGTCCGAAAGGGATTTCACGGTTGAGACAAAGGGAAGAGGCTTTCGGGATGTTGCAATAGAAAAGGATACATTACCATTTAACTTTTCCTTATCGAGGAATAATCAGGACGATTTGGTACTGAAAATGGGAGATGCGGATGGAGCTACATATTTTCCATTATATGAAATGATGTTTTATCAAGGAATTTTTTATTATCCTGCTAAGGATCAAGTACAGATTATCGAAGAAATATCCCGATTTGGCATGAAAGAACTTGAGCTACCGATAAAAAATTCACAAGCAGATACCTTCTTATCTGAGGTTATGCCATCTTTGAAGAAGATTGGAAATGTAGATGTTTCAGAGAAAATCACTTCAGAAATTGTGCAGGTTGCATTGCGTGCAAAGTTATATCTTGAATTAAAGGCTGACTGGATTACAGGTAAATTGGAATACCATTATGGTGACCAGCTGATTGATCCATTTACAGGTCGAAAAGAAAATGATGATATCATTATTATTCGTGATGTCGAAAAAGAACAGCAGATTATGCAGTTAATCGAACATGCGAATTTTCATTATAATGGCAAGGATCTCTACATGGAAGCAGAGGAAGATGAACTATATGATTTTCTTTATTATGTACTTCCATTGCTTAATGATCATGTCGAGTTATTTCTGACCCAGGATATCCGTGGAATGATCGTTGAAAATGATCCCCTGCCAAGTACAAGTGTACGTCTGGAATCGTCATCCAATCTACTGGAAATTGGATTCGATATTAACGGTGTAAACGATTCGGAAATCAATGAAATCCTTAATGCAGTTATCGAAAAGAAACGTTATTATCGCTTAGACAATGGAGAAATGCTGTCGTTGGAAGGGGAAGAATTCTCTTCCATGAAGCGCTTTTTTGAGGACATGGACATTCAAAAAGACGATCTGCTTAATGGAAATGTTCATATGCCAGTATATCGGGGAACACAGCTTGATGAGCTGATCGATACGAAAAAGAATTATGATCCATCCTTCAGGCAACTGCTGGATCAATTGAAGTCACCGGAAGATCAGGTATATGAACTGCCGGAAACACTCACTGCTTCCTTAAGGAACTATCAGTTGACCGGTTTCAGTTGGTTTAAGTCTCTCAGCCATTATCATCTTGGTGGTATTTTAGCGGATGACATGGGGCTAGGGAAGACCTTGCAAGCAATTGCATATATTTCGTCTGAATCAGAGGGCGAAACGATTGGTCCACATTTAATCGTTGCACCTTCATCAGTTGTTTATAATTGGAAAAATGAACTTGATAAATTTGCACCAAATCTGACTGCCGCTGTTCTGACAGGGATTCCGGATGAACGCCATCAGTTAATTGAAAAATCGGCTGATACGGATGTTTGGATTACTTCTTATGCTACATTGAGGCAGGACATTGAAATTTACCGTGAAATGACCTTCCAAACAATGATTCTTGATGAAGCACAATATATTAAAAACTATGCTACCAAAACATCAAGGGCAATCCGTGAGGTTAAAGCTACACGCAGATTTGCACTGAGCGGAACGCCGATAGAGAACTCAATTGATGAATTATGGGCAATCTTCCAGGTAGTATTACCAGGCCTGATGCCAAATCACCGGAATTTTAAACAATTATCAAATGAGAAAATAGCGATGATTACTCGGCCGTTTATTTTAAGGCGACTAAAAAAAGATGTGTTAAAAGAACTCCCTGACAAAATCGAGTCAGTACATGTTTCAGAGCTTACAAAGGAACAGAAAGATTTATATGTTGGATATTTGAGGCAAGTACAGCAGGAAGCAGCACAATCCATCAAAGATAGTGGTTTCAACCAGAATCGGATGAAAATACTTGCAGGATTAACCCGCTTACGTCAAATTTGCTGTCACCCAGCACTATTTATTGAGAACTACGAGGGATATTCTGGGAAGCTTGAGCAATTAATGGAAACAATCAAAGCTTCCATGGAAAACGGTAAACGAATGTTGATCTTCTCACAGTTTACAAGCATGCATGAAATTATTATCGAGCGATTGAAAAAAGAAGGTTATGGTTATTTCTACCTTAATGGGCAAACACCATCAAAGGAAAGGGTAGAAATGAGTGAACGATTTAATAATGGCGAGAATAATATTTTCCTTATTTCGCTAAAAGCTGGTGGGACCGGTTTGAATCTCACAGGTGCAGATACGGTTATTTTATATGACTTGTGGTGGAATCCAGCAGTGGAGGACCAAGCCACAGGCCGTGCACACCGGTTCGGTCAAAAGAATGTTGTTCAAGTAATCCGACTTGTAACAGAAGGAACGATAGAGGAAAAAATATATGCCCTACAGCAGAAAAAGCGTGAACTCATCGACCAGGTAATCCAACCAGGCGAAACAATGCTTTCCAGCTTAAGCGAAGGCGACGTCAGAGAACTGTTGAGTTTATAAAGATAGAACAATCATGAAGAGAGCATAATTTATAGATAATTAGTCCGTTATAACGGCTAGTTATCTTTTTTTATGTACCTAATTATATTGAAGTAAATAAAAAGAGGAAATATGTTAAAAAATAACGTGGAAAAGATGTTATCCTTAATGACAAAAAATATTCTCGCCTATTTCAGAACTGAAAATGATGCAGAATCAGCTCGTTCGGCATTACAAACACTGAAAGTAACAATTTAATCGTAGACAGTATTCCTGACGCAGGTAAAGACGCCAGATTTATACCAATGTCTCCAATCGGAACTACAAAGAGTATGACAGGTGCAATACCACTGGATGGTGGCTTACGTGAGGAGGGAATTTCACAGGGAAATGATGAGCAAATAACCCATTTGGTTGAAGCCCAAGTTGAAGGGGAAGACATTGACGAAGCAATCAAAATAGTATCGGAAAAAAACGGGTTTAAGTTAGAAAAATAAAAGTTACAGGAATTAAGGTTTCGGACACTTAATCCTGCAATCTAAGATTAAACCTTTATAGTAAATAACTTCCTTGGTCTACCTTTCAAATATGGGCGTTCTTCACCGGATACTTTAATAACATCTCCTGTCAGGAGCTTATTAACTGTTCGCTCTGCACTTCTCTTGGTTACTTTATAATAAGTTGCAATATCATTGGAGGAAAATGGCTCATTATTTCGGTCTGTAATAAAATCAATAAAATTATAGGATAGCTCATTATTCAACTTGGCTTTATGGATGAGTGCTTGGAATAAGCGGGAAGTATCAATATCTCGCATGATTCCGATTGGCCCTATGGTGTCCTTGCGTTCATTGGTAATGTAACAAATACTACGGTTATCTTTGCTGCATTTATCCAGTGCAAGATGTGCATGTTTTTGGGATTCCTCTGCCGTAAGACCGAGTCCAAATCCCATATCAATAGCCATGCTTAACGTTGATTGGATTTCACTAAGGAGCGGAAATTCGCGATAATGATTCTGCAAATGGTCAAGTAATTTCTTTGTTCCAACCATAACAAATTGATCGCTTCTATTATGTACGAGCAGGGCATCTGTTTGCTTTCCGAAATCTGTCAGGATTTGTTTTAATTGATAGATATTCTCTTCATAAGTCCGACTATTTTCAGCAGGAGCTACTCCAGTTTCTTTCAAGCGGATATATCCAGTCACAAGCAGTGCACCTTTATTTCTATTCAATATAGTTAGGGACTTGGCCTCTTGAATAGCCTGATTTAACAGGATATCAGGAATGATCATTGTACTGGCGGGTATACCAGAATGCTTCATATGTGACTCAACTTCTTTACTGGATGAAAGAACGTAGTCGATCGAGCCATCATCCCAAAGTTTCTTATGAAATGCTACAATTTTATCAATATCAGGAGCATCATCATCTTCGTAACTATAGTAATAAAACTCTTGTTCCTCGCCTCCAAATTCTTTTATCACTTCTGACATATGCTTTCTATTTGGAATATCAATAGAAATTCTGTCATGTTTTTGATTCCGAATATCCCTCCGTTTATAGAGGGAGCCAAGAATCATATATTCATTATGGGCGACAAGTACAGCAGGTAACTTTTCCTTTTCTATCTTCTCTCGTGCATATAGATAGGATAATGGTTCCGTAAATAAGTATACGTCACACATCAAAGCGCTTTCAATTATTTCTGTAACTTCACTTGAATGTGCATAAACGAAAGGGAGGATTTCAACATTATCATATTCTTCTGTTAATATATTCACGCGGTTTAAAATCTCCGTCCGACCAAACACTGCAATTTTTGTTTTCAATTTATTAAACCACCCTTTTAGTATCTCATTTCAGAAAAATATCAGCTGACCAGATAATTCATTAACAAACGTCCGATTTCTGCCATATACTTACTGGCATCACCGTTATTTTCCCAACCATCTGTCAGGACTGCTACTTCTAACACATTTCCGTTTGCTTCCATAATTGCTGCATCATGTTCCACACTATGTAATTCGCCGGTCTTATGATAAATTTTAATGCTCGTATCGTTTATATAGGTTGATAATTTGCTATTAAATTGTTGATTACCTAAAGTGTTTAAGATTTGCTTCCGACTATCATTTGAAAAGAAGTCATTTTCCCTTGAGAAAAGCTTCAGTAGACAAATGATATCAGCAGAAGTGGTAACGTTTTCATTTCCCTGTAAATGTGATTTCTGATCCATAAATTTCCGCTGAAGTGATGTATGATTACAGCCAATCTTAGTTGCAAAATGATTGATGTATTCCATTCCTATCGTATCAAGTAAAATATTTGATGCTGTATTATCAGAAACAATAATCATAAGTTCTAATAGATTTTGGTAACTAAATACATGGGCGTCTGTTAAATACGTAATAACTCCAGATCCTTCTACCATTGATTTGGGAGTGATATAAACGAGTTTGTCCAAAGAAATTTGCGTTGCTTCCACTTGCTGGTATGCCTCACCTAAGATAAATAACTTTGCAAGACTTGCTGCTTTTCTGGGTGTACGAACATTGATTGCTATACTTCCTTCATCAGTATGAACTGCGATGGAGAATTTGCTGGCAACCTCCTTCGTTAAGGCTCGTAACGCTGTTTCCAGTTCGTTTAGATGCATGTACTTCCTCCTTCCTTTACAGAGATGGGAAAGTATACTAATTATACTATTTATTAGGTTCATCATATTGAATTTTCTTACTATTGTCAAGAAGGCTATATAAGACAAAAGCAATGATGAAGCTGATGTTTCAATTGTATTAATAGAAAGTTTCACTTGTATTTCATTGAAACTTTTGGAATTATAGGTTAATCTATTATAAGGTAGCCTTAGATTTCTATTATATTGGCTATTACAAGAAATAGGGGGTTAATAAGAATGAAAATATCTAAAAAATCACTATTATTAGTTGTCTTCGGATTACTACTAAGTGTAGTACTTGTGGCTTGCGCAAGTGAACCAGATGAATCGGGTACAACAGATGATAGTGGAGAAGAAACAGATAGCATAGAAAATACTGAAGGTGGAGATGGATCTGGAGGAGATTTAGTCATTGCAAACCTTTCAGATGCAGTTTCCTTAGATCCAGCAGGTTCAAATGATACCGCTTCAAGTGATGTACAAGCGAATATTTTTGAATCTTTAACAACACAGGATGAAAATATGGAAGTACAGCCAAAACTTGCCGAAAGCTGGGAAGCTGTAGAAGATAACGTTTGGGAGTTTAAATTGCGCGAAGATGTTACATTCCATGATGGTTCTACGTTCAATGCTGATGTTGTAAAAGCTAATATTGATCGTATATTGGATCCAGAAGTGGCATCACCACGTGCATTCTTATATGATATGGTAACTGAAGTTGTCGTTGTTGACGACTATACCGTGCAATTTGTAACAGAGTATCCTTTTTCTCCGCTACCGGCTCATTTAGCGCATCATGGCGGTGCAATGGTTTCTCTTGAACAAATTGATGCTGATTATGCTGCAATGGAAGCTGGTGAAGAACCTGGTAGTGTGATTAACGAAAATCCAATTGGTACTGGTTTCTTTAAATTTGAAAGTTGGAATCCAGGTTCAGAAATCGTTATCGTTAATAATGAAGAATACTGGGGTGAACCTGCAAAACTTGACAGCGTAACATTTAAAGTTGTTGGTGAAGGTGGAACCCGTGTTGCTGAACTTGAAACAGGAGATTCCCATATTGCAAATCATGTTAGCCCGAATGACGTTCCACGTATTGAAGGAATGGAAAATGCAAGTATTTCCCAACAAAGCAGTGTAAGTTTATCTTATATTGGTTTCAACAATGAAAAAGAACCATTTGACGATCCATTAGTACGTCAAGCAATAAACATGGCAATTGATAGAGATGCAATTATCAATGGTGTATACGATGGAATTGGTACACCAGCTGCCGGACCTTTAGCTCCAGATGTATTTGGTTATGATGAAGATGCAGAAGGACTTGAATATGATCCAGAAGCTGCGAAACAACTTTTAGCAGAAGCTGGCTATGAAGACGGGTTCTCAACAACTTTATGGACAAATGATAGCCAAGAACGTATTGATATGGCTACTGTTGTACAGGCGCAACTTGCTGAATTCGGAATTGATGTAGAAATTGAAGTACTTGAGTGGGGTGCTTACTTAGAGCAAACTGCCAATGGAGAGCATGATATGTTTATCCTAGGCTGGAGTACTGTAACAGGTGATGCTGACTATGGATTATATCCATTATTCCACTCTAGCATGGTTGGGGAACCTGGTAACCGTACATTCACTGAGAATGATGAATTAGATGCATTACTTGATGAAGCACGTCAAGAAGCTGATCCAGATAATCGCCTTGAATTGTATAGTGAAATTCAAACCTTGTTGACAGATGTTGCACCATTTTTGAATATTCATCATCAAGATTTCCTTGTTGGTGTTAGTGATTCTGTTAAAGGATTTTGGCAGGACCCAACACAGATTCTACGATTGCAAGACGTTTATATAGAAGAGTAAGGTATAAAATAAGCCCGGAATGGTAGATTCACTATTCTGGGCTTATTTTTGTATACATAAAAAAAGAAACTCCATTTCATAGAATGGAGTTTCTAAGGAGTTAGACTACTGTTGGTTCATGTTCCCCACTTTTAATCTCTTCCATATAGTGACAAGCCGCCATATGGCCATCCAACATGCTATCTGCACTGCGCAGTTCTGGTGTTTCAGTTCTACATAGGTCCGTAGCGAATGGGCACCGAGTGTGGAATCTGCATCCTTTAGGTGGATCAATTGGAGAAGGGACATCTCCTTTTAAAATAATTCTTTCTCTTTTCTTTTCTACATCTGTACTTGGAATTGCAGAAAGTAGTGCCTGCGTATAAGGGTGCATATGATTATTAAACAGCGATTTTTTATCCGCAATTTCGACAATTTTACCTAAGTACATAACAATGATCCGATCTGAGATATGGCGTACAACGCCCAAATCATGAGAAATAAATAAATAGGTTAAGTTAAAATCCCGTTGTAGTTTTTTAAGCAGGTTTATAACTTGTGCTTGTATGGAAACGTCTAATGCAGATACAGCTTCATCTGCGATAATCAGCTGCGGGTTTACGGAAAGGGCACGAGCAATTCCAATCCGCTGACGTTGTCCACCACTAAACTCATGTGGCATTCGATCTGCCTGATGTGGCCCTAGACCAACTGTTTGCATTAGTTCGAGTACACGGTCATTACGCTCACTTTTAGGTACGGAATTTTGAATTTCCATTGCTTCTGTTAATATTTGACGAACTGTATGACGCGGATTAATTGATGCATATGGATCTTGGAAAATAATTTGCATGTCTTTTCGAACTTTATTCATTTCTTTTTTGTTGTATGCAAGTAAGTTATTACCGTCAAACTCTACTTCACCACTTGTTGGTTCATCCAGTCTCAGGATTGCTCTACCAGTTGTAGATTTACCGCAACCAGACTCACCTACAATACTAAGCGTTTCACCTTCATAAACAGTGAAGGTAACCCCATCAACAGCTTTAACATGGTTCACTGTTCGGCCTAGAATTCCGCCTTTAATCGGGAAGTGTTGTTTTAAATCGGTAACTTTAAGAAGTTCTTTCTGTTTCTGCATGAACGTTCACCTCCGGATCGCCATCCCATTCATCTGAATAGATCCAGCAACGAATTTGATTCCCATTTTCATCTGTCATGAGGTCTGGTAAGTTCTCTCTGCACATGTCTGTAGCAAACGGGCAACGCGGAGCAAACCGACATCCCTTAGGCATTTCCGCGGGGCTAGGTACCGAACCTTGAATAACAGACAGGTCGCCTTCTATATCATGATCATGTGGTGGGATGGACTTCATTAGACCTACTGTATATGGGTGTTTTGGCGCTTTAAATAATGTTTTTGTATCTGTAAACTCCACTACTTTTCCACAATACATAACTGCAACATAATCACATGTCTCTGCAACGACACCAAGGTCGTGTGTGATTAATAAAATACCCATGCCGAGTCTTTCTTGTAAATCCTTCATTAAATCAAGAATCTGAGCTTGAATCGTTACATCCAACGCAGTAGTTGGTTCGTCAGCAATTAATAATTCAGGGTCACAGGCAAGTGCCATGGCAATCATGACCCGTTGTCTCATTCCACCAGATAGTTCGTGTGGGTATTGATGGACACGTTTTTCAGGTGATGGAATACCAACAAGCTTAAGCATTTCAATTGATTTTTCGGTTGCTTGCTTCTTATTTAAACCTTGATGTATTTTATAAGCTTCACCAATTTGCTGTCCTACTGTAAAGGTTGGATTTAAGGAAGTCATGGGCTCCTGAAATATCATAGAAATTTCATTTCCACGGATACTTCGCATTTCTGATTCACTTTTATTCAGTAGGTTTTCACCCTTGAAGCGAATTTCTCCACCAACAATCTTCCCAGGTTCTTCTATTAAACGTAGAACAGAAAGGGCAGTGATACTTTTACCTGAACCCGATTCACCTACAACACCAAGGATTTTTCCTTTAGGAATGGTAAATGAGACACCGTCCACCGCTTTCACTTCAAGTTCTTTCGTAAAAAATGAAGTTTGTAGTTCTTTTATTTCTAATATATTTTCATAATGTTTAGGTGTACTTGTCATGTTAGTTGCTCCTTTCTTTCAATCTATTATATCTGTCAAAGCTTAATCTAAATCGATACGTTTGTTTAAGAATCGATAAGCTATATCTACTAATAAGTTTACAAATACGAACAAGAGAGCTACTACTAATATTGTACCTTGAACGACTGGAAAATCACGAGCCATAATCGAGTCGATAATTAACTTACCCATTCCATTTACTGCAAATACAGTTTCCGTAAGTACTGCGCCACCAAGTAAACCACCGAATTGTAGTCCGACAACAGTTACAACAGGAATTAAAGCGTTTTTTAATGCATGTCGATAGATAACAATACGTTCTTTAACACCTTTCGCCCTTGCTGTCCGAATATAGTCTTGACCAATAACGTCAAGCATGCTGGAACGGGTCATTCTAGCGATAATTGCTGCACTACCCGTTCCAAGCGTTATAACGGGTAACACGACCTGCTGGAAGCTCCCCCATCCGGATGGTTTAAACCAGCTTGTGTCACTTATAAATGGAACCCAGCTCGGCAAATCAATACCAATCGCAAACCATTGAATTAACATCAGTCCAAGCCAGAAGTTAGGCATGGATAAACCAAATAATGCAATAAGCATGAGTGAAGTATCGGCAAAAGAATATTTTCTTGTTGCAGATATTACTCCTGCAATTAATCCAATAAATACTGCTACAATCGTACTATATAGTGCTAATTCGACTGTCACCCAGAAGCGTGTACCAATCTCCTCGGTTACTTCTCTTCCGCTCCTCATGGAATTACCAAGATCACCTTGAATGGCGTCTCCAATGTAAGAGAAATACTGTACAGGCAAGGGTTCGTTTAGCCCTAATCGTTCTCTAATATTTTCAACTTGTTCCTTAGGCGCGCTTTCTCCCGCCATAATCTGTGCAGGGTCACCTGGAACTAGATGCATCATACTAAATACTAAGATAGAAACCCCTATTAATACAGGGATCGTTTGAATGATTCTTCTGATAATAAATTTAAACAAGACCGTTCACCTCTTTCTATTCTTTCGTTTTAGGATCAAATGCGTCCCTTAAACCGTCACCGAGCATATTAAATGCGAGTACGACTGCGACAATGGCCAGACCCGGAAATAGTGCAACATGTGGTGCATTATATAGGAAGTTCCGTCCGTCACTCAACATGGCTCCCCACTCTGGTGTAGGTGGCTGAGCACCAAGCCCGAGGAAGGATAGACCACTTGCAGAAAGGATCGCTGTTGCGATATTCAGTGTAGCTTGAACAATAATTGGTGAAGTTATATTTGGGAAAATATGTTTAAAGATGATTCGAGTATCACTAGCTCCTAGTGCTTTCATAGCATCTATGTATTCCAGTTTCTTAACGGATAGAGTTGATCCGCGGACAATTCTAGCGAAGACAGGAATAGATGATATTGCAACTGCGATAATTACATTTACTAGACTACCTCCAAGTACAGTAACAATAGCTAGTGCAAGAAGAATTCCAGGGAAAGCGAGCAAAATATCCATAAATCTCATAATAATACTATCTGTACGTCCACCATAATAACCGCCAATAATACCGAGTAATATTCCTATTGTTGCTCCGAGCAACACAGAGAAAAATCCAACAAGTAAAGTAAGTCCTGTACCATGGATGATTCTACTAAAAATGTCACGACCGAAATTATCTGTCCCAAACCAATGCTCCCCTGATGGAGTTTGAAGTTTGTTTACGAGATTTTGTGTGTCAGGAGCATAAGTTGTCAGGAAAGGTCCAATAATTGCAACAATTATAAAGAAAAGAATGAAAAAACCACCAATCATAGCGGATTTATTCTTCTTAAGTTTCCGAAAGACAATTTTCCAATTCTTGAACCGTGGATTTGAATTTGGATTCGGGTTTGATGGTTCAACAGTTCTTGTATTGTCGATATGTTCTGTCGAATGGCTCATATATTGCTAACATCCTTTCTATAATTTGATATAATACATAGACTTTGATTATATCATGAAAAGGGTGTTTTACAACTAAGGGGATAAGACTTTAGGAGGTTTCGCTCGGTTATAAAACCCTTTATATAAAAGGGTTTTCAGCTGCCTCTCCAAGTATCTAAGCTTTCAAAAATCTTATAAATCCCATTTATCTGTAAAGTGGTAATAGTAAGGATTTATAAAATAATGTCGTTTATTATTAGGCTTTTCCTTAGAAACTTATTTTCTAACTTTTCCATCCCTTGTCTAAGTGATTTTATTTTTAAAATAATTTGACAATAATGTAGATTCCGTTGTAAGATGATTTTACTATGTTCATATAATAAGGGGGAATTTACATGAGAAATAAAAATTTGTTTTCAAAGGCCGCTCTATTATTGGCAATGATTCTATTATTAGCAGCTTGTGGTGGAAATGAGAGCGGTAACAATGCAGACGATGGGGAGTCTACAGACGGTGAAGGTGAACCAGAATTCTTGCAAATGCTAACAGGAGGAACTAGTGGAACATATTACCCGCTTGGTGGAGAAATGGCTACCAATATCTCAGACGCAACTGGGATTGAAACAAGTGCTGTTTCCTCAAACGCATCTGCCGATAATGTAATTGCTCTACAGGAAGGTGAAGCAGAACTTGCTTTCGTACAGACGGATGTTGTAGCAAATGCTGTGGAAGGTGTTAATGCATTTGATGGTAATCCAGTTGATAATGTGCTTGCCGTTGGATCACTTTACCCAGAAACTATTCAAATCGTTACTACAGCTGATTCTGGGATTGCAACTGTCGAAGATTTAGCTGGTAAAACAGTATCTGTTGGTGCACCTGGGTCAGGAACATATATTAACGCGGAACAGATTCTTGAGGTTCATGGAATGACAATGGATGATATCGATGCCCAAAATCTGGACTTTAGTGAATCAACCGGTGGTATTCAAGATGGAAATATCGATGCAGCATTCATTACAGCTGGTACTCCGACAGGGGCTGTAGAAGGTTTATCTGCAACGATTGATGTAAGTATTATTCCTATTGCACAGGAAAAAGTCGATGAAATGATTCAACAGTATCCATATTATGCAGCAGATACAATTGAAGCTGGAACATACGGACTCGAGGAAGAAGTGACTACTGTAGCAGTTCTTGCAATGCTAGCTGTAGCGGAAGATGTCCCAGAAGATACCGTATATGAACTGACAAAAGCAATTTATGAAAATGCATCAAGTATGGCCCATGCAAAAGCTGAATTTATTAAATTGGAATCTGCTTTGGATGGTGTTGGTATTGATGTGCATCCTGGTGCACAGAAATATTTTAATGAAGAAGGAGTTAGTGCAGAGTAGATAGATAAATAAATAGCCGATTGCCCACCTTGGCTGTCGGCTATTTTTTACTTTGGAGTTAAGGTCGCCAGTAATGAGCTTGCTTGTCACCAAGCATCAAAAAATCCCTGTAAGATTTCATAGGTGGTTTATAGATGAAACATAGAATAAAGGTCGCAATAATAGTTTTAGTTTTACTTAGCGTATTAGGATTCATCTTGCTTTTACCTTTTCGTACTGCCCTGGTTTTTTATGAAGAGAATACCGACCATATAAATGCATTTCTGCCAATATCGATAGGTGATTCATTTCAATTAATTTTTACTCATTCGATTCACTTAACAGATGTTTCTGAGAAATACGAGGTGATGGACGATTATCGTATAAAGCAATTTGAAATTGTTTATGAAGAGTTCGGTATCGGTATGCCTTCGAACGCTGAGGAGGGTGAAAAGTTCATTTACGAAGATGGAAAATACCATGTGAAAGATTTGGATAATTATTTTCCTGAGATAAAAGTTAGAAATGGAAAAACAGTGTCGAAAAATCGCCTTGCTTGGGAAGAATCTCAATCCGATAAAATTACTCCCGAAAACATAAATATAGTTTGGTTTAATGATTACTTTGACCCTGGTGCCTGGTTTACAGTGAAAGTAGAGAAGCTTACTTTAATGGAATATTTGAAAGGAGTGAAAATTCATGAGTGATAAAAAAGATTCCAATGAATTAACAGAACAACAACATCGAGAATTATTAGAGAAATATGATGCTGAATCAAATACACGTAATGTCGGCGGAATAATTGGTAAGGTCATTTTTCTTACATTAATCCTCTTTTCCTTGTTTCAGATTTATACAGGTATATTCGGGCAGTATACCGCCTACATACAACGAACAGTCCACTTGGGATTTGCATTGTCCTTGATTTTTCTTTTATTTCCTGCGAGAAGAAAGACAAAAAGATCATCGGTACCATGGTATGACTATGTACTCGTAGTATTATCGATTATCGTATGTGCCTATTGGCCGGTATTTTATGAAACACTTGTACAGAAAATTGGTGGGATTGATAATGCACAGGCAATTATTGGTGGGATTGCGATATTACTCGTATTAGAGGCTGCTAGACGTGCTGTAGGGCTACCGATTACAATAATTGCTGTTCTATTTCTTGTCTATGCGTTATTTGGACCTTCTATGCCAGGGATGTTGGCACACCGTGGATTAAGTTTGCATCAATTAATTGGTTCGATGTTCTTTACAACAGAAGGTATCCTCGGCACGCCATTACAGGTATCATCAACATATATTTTCTTATTCCTATTATTTGGTGCCTTTCTTGTTCAAACTGGTGTTGGAAACTATTTTAATGATTTAGCTATTTCGATTGCTGGTAAACGTGTAGGTGGACCTGCAAAGGTTGCCATCTTCTCTAGTGCATTGAATGGTACGATTTCAGGTAGTTCCGTAGCAAATACAGTGACTACCGGTTCCTATACGATTCCAATGATGAAAAAACTTGGATATCATAAAAACTTTGCTGGTGCTGTAGAAGCAGCCGCATCTACAGGCGGACAAATCATGCCACCGATTATGGGGGCAGCAGCATTTCTAATGATCGAATTTGCTGGTGAGAGCTACTGGAACATTGCGAAGGCAGCAACAATCCCAGCAATTTTATATTTCGCTGGAATTTGGATTATGACCCACCTGGAAGCAAAAAGAATTGGATTACATGGATTGCCCGACGAAGACATACCGAGTAAAAAAGTTGTATTAAAAAAGATACATTTACTATTACCTATATTAGCTATTGTATACTTTCTCTTTATCGGCGTTAGTGTGGAAAGAGCAGCACTGTATGGTATTTTATCAACGATTCTCGTCAGCTTATTTAGAAAAGATACACGAATTACGCCGGCTAAATTTATCGTGGCATTGGAATCTGGGGCAAGAACTGCTCTAGGGGTTGCTGCAGCTACAGCCTGCGCAGGGATTATTGTAGGAGTTGTAACAAAGACAGGGCTTGGACTTAAATTGGGAAATAGTCTAGTAAGTGTTGCAGGTACACTTGCAAGCTCTGTGGAAGCGCAGTTGCTTCTAACATTATTCTTTACCATGATTGCTTCAATCATTTTAGGTATGGGATCGCCAACTACAGCTAACTACATTATTACCTCAACGATAGCATTACCAGCTATTTTGGCTTTGAACGACCAGCTTGAGGTTGCTATTCCTGTACTTGCTGCACATATGTTTGTGTTTTATTTTGGTATTGTCGCAGATATTACGCCACCAGTTGCTCTTGCTGCTTTTGCTGCAACGGGAATATCGGGTGGAGAACCGATAAGAACAGGATTTAATGCATCTAAGCTTGCGATTGCAGCTTTTATAATCCCGTATATGTTTGTATTAAACCCAACGTTGTTAATGATAGAGGGAACTGTATTGGATATAGCCTGGGCACTTATATCAGCACTCGTTGGGATGATAGCGATTGGTGCTTGTATGATTGGTTTTTGGTATAAAAGGCTAAACTGGGTTGAAAGGATTATTACACTTATAACAGGTTTAATGTTATTATATCCAGAAGGAAATACAGACATGATTGGATTAGGAATATTTATTGTTCTCCTCATTATCCAAATTATGAAGCGAGAAGATAAAAAGGGTAACATACAGAGATCGGCTAGCTAAGCATAATGTTATACTGATAATTAAGGTGATCGGGTGTTCTGCCTGGTTGCCTTAACTCGTTTATATATTTAACTGCTTAGAAAATAAGACTTAATTAAAGGTAGAAGGCTGGTTTTTTCATGAAAAGGCAACATGACTTTACGGAAGGAAATATAGTAAAGCAACTAATCATTTTTTCGGGTCCAATTATCCTCACCAATTTATTACAAACGTCCTACCAGTTTATTGATAGTCTATGGGTAGGGAATTTATTAGGAGCAACCGCACTAGGGGCCATTGCCGTTGCGAGTACAATAATTTTTATCGTACTTTCATTCGTTATCGGTTTGAATAATGCGGCTTTAACCATTTTGTCCCAGCAAAAAGGTAAAGACAGTGAGGATGGTCTAAAACGGTATTTAAATGCATTTGTCGTACTATTGACAACTATTGCTATTGTGCTGGGCAGTATAGGATTTGTATTCTCGGAACAGTTTTTATTGCTCCTTGGAACACCGGAAGAAATGCTGGAACAAGCAAACGCTTATCTTCAAATTAACTTCCTTGGAATATTGTTTTTATTTGGCTATAACTTCATTAGTACGGTCCTGCGTTCTATCGGTGATAGTAAAACACCACTACGTTTTGTGACGATAGCTGTATTATTGAATATCGTTTTAGACCCGCTATTTATAAGTGTGCTTGGTTGGGGAGTGGAAGGTGCAGCATATGCAACTGTAATATCACAAGGGATTGCCTTTTTATATGGAATTATTTATGTTTTACATAAAAAACTTGCACCATTTAGTGTTCCAACGTTGCCCCGAAGTGCGGAGATAGGTCTGATATTGAACCTGGGAATTCCTTCAGGTTTACAGATGTCTGTAATTTCTGCGGGATCAGCTGCAATCATGACAGTTGTCACTACGTTCGGCAGTGGAGCAGTTGCGGGATTCAGTGCAGCGCAACGATTGGATAGTGTACTTATGCTTCCTGCCCATGCGCTAAGTACAGCAGTTAGTAGTATGGCAGGCCAAAACATTGGTATTAAAAATTGGAACCGAGTGAAAGGTATTGCTAAATATGGAGTGCTATACAATTTTTCAGTTATGCTTTTTATTGGCATCATCGTTGCTTTTTTTGCGGAGTATGGTGTAAAACTGTTTATCCGTGAAGAAGAAGCGGTAGAATTCGGAACGAGGTATCTACAGATTATTGCATTATGTTATCCATTTCTGGGTATCAATTTTATTTTAAATGGAATTGTAAGAGCTGCTGGTGCCATGTATCAAGTATTGGCTTTAAATATCATCTCATTTTGGGTCCTACGTTATCCACTTACTGCATTATTTGCATCTATTTTTGGTGAGACAGGAATTGCAATAGGGATGGGTGCAAGCTTTATTGTAAGTAGTGTAGTTGCTGCACTGTATTACCGGTTTGGCAAATGGCGTAAAAAGGATTTGTTTAGAGGAAGATAGCCATAAAAATAATGGAGATAATATATGAAACTATTTATCAAGCTTTTTAGTATAGGAATTATTTCCGGATTACTACTTGGCGGATTTCTAATGCTCATAGAGGGCTTTACAGGGAAAACAGTTTATGTACTATTAATGAATATAGACTATTTCCCTGTGGTAGGCAGTTGGGAAATAGACGCTATAACTGAATTTGCATTGCATTTAATGGTATCTATTTTGCTCGTATTTGTGATTTACTTTTTGTTCTCAAAGTGGAATATCGTTACTAGGTTGATTCCTTATATCCTAATGAATGCTTTAATCGGTGGAATGTTGTATATTACTACTAAACTATCAGAACGAACACCGGCAATTGATGATATCGTTGCATTAATTTACTGGATTAGTGGGCATATTCTTTATGGTATAATAGTTTGGTTTCTAGTAGTCAAATTGATAGTTAAAAAGTAAGGCTGTGCTAGAAGATTAGTTTACTCGTCCTACCAAAAAGATTTAGGACTGTGCATTGCTCATCCCACCGAAAAGATTTGTTGTTTTTCTGAATTCTATAAAATGCTCGTAACTGCTGGTTGTATCCATAAGTATGTGCTTTTCAAAGCCGTCCGGGATCGCTCCGGGCGGATGCGCACCTTAGGGCACGGCCTCAGCCTCCTCGAGAAAACCATTCTGCGGGGTCTTCGGACACGTGCTGTTCCCGCAGGAGTCACCGCCCACAGCGATGCCGGACTGGTAAAGCTATATGATATGATTTACAACAATCACTAATGCAGTTAATAGTTTGTAAGCTTAATACCAGCTCTGGGAAATATACGGAGACTCCTGCGGGAGGAAAGGCATAGGTGAGACTCTGAAATGCGCTAGCATGAAGAGGCTCACCAGCCGGCCGCCCTAAGGTGCGCGAAGTATATTTCCCAGAGCGGTCGCCGAAGAAACTTACCTTATGTCACAGTTTATCTCAACTATGAGCTTTATAGTAACGTTGGGACAAGTTACCGCAGTTAAAAACATTAATCATAGAGCCAAAAGGACGATATAAATGAAACTTAAAAGAAAAGTAAAACAGGTACTTAATCAAGTCTTGTTAATAGGATTACTACTAATTGGAGCCTTCCTCATCCTGTCATTTTTGACATATGAAAGCCCGAGTAAGTTGCCACAAAAATCATCCGCCATGATTAGTGAAGAAGTTCGGAATTATGAACCGTTGGTCGAAAAGTATGCGAAGGAGCACAATGTAACAGAATATGTTGATGTTCTCATGAGTATGATGATGCAGGAATCAGGTGGTCGGGGAACTGATCCGATGCAATCATCCGAAAGCTATTGTGGACAAATTGGTTGTATAGAAGATCCAGAGTTATCTATTAAACAGGGAGTCTATTATTTCCAGAAAACATTAGAGGATGCCGAGGGAGACCTGAAGCTTGCTATTCAGTCCTATAATTTCGGTCGTGGTTTTATTGATTATGTACAGGAACAAAAGGGAAACTATTCAGTGGAGACGGCAATCGACTTCTCCCAACATATGTATGAAAATGCACCAGATCAATCAATCTATACATGCCTTCGTGAAGAGGCCAAACAGTACGAGGCTTGTTATGGGGACATCTACTATGTTCAATCTGTTATGCAATATAGGGACGTATTAGCATTGGAATAAAGAAACTGGTAAGATTAAGGAAAGTATTGTGATTTATTACATGCGATACTAGATAAAAGGGAATGAAATGGGAGGAATTCAAATGGTAAAAGCAATTCATACAGAAAAGGCACCAGCAGCAATTGGTCCATATTCACAAGCAATTCAGGCAGGTGACTTTTTATATGTTTCCGGGCAAATACCAATTAATCCACAATCAGGTGAAGTAGTCGATGGAATTGCAAATCAGACGAAACAGGTACTGGAAAATCTAAAAGCAATCCTAAATGAAGCAGACACTGATTTTTCCAAAGTGGTTAAATTCACTATTTATTTATCATCCATGGAAAATTTTGCAGAAGTTAATGAAATATACGGAAGTTTTCTTGCAGAGCCATACCCAGCAAGAGCAACGGTTGAGGTGAGTCGTTTACCAAAAGATGTCCTAATTGAAATGGATGTCGTAGTATACACCAAATAACTGGAGGTAGTTTTCATGGAGAATTTCATCTATCAGAATCCGACGAAGTTGATATTTGGTAAAGGTCAGCTGGATAAATTAGCTGATGAAGTAGAGTTATATGGCAAGCGAGTACTTATCGTCTATGGCGGTGGCAGCATTAAACGTAACGGTGTCTACGATAATGTGATAAATGAGTTAGGCAAAATCGGAGCGGAAATATTTGAATTGCCAGGTGTTGAACCGAATCCACGAATTACTACTGTTCGCAAAGGTGTAGAGATTTGTAAAAAGGAAGCAATTGAATTCTTGTTGGCAGTCGGTGGTGGAAGTACAATAGATTGTACAAAGGCAATTGCAGTTGGTGCTGCAACAGAAGCGGATATGTGGGATGTAGTAACCAAGAAAGAAAAAGCTGAGGCAGCCCTTCCGTTCGGTACCGTATTAACTTTAGCTGCAACCGGATCGGAAATGAATGCTGGATCTGTTATTACAAACTGGGAAACGAATGAAAAGCATGGATGGGGTACGCCACATACATTTCCTAGGTTCTCCATTCTAGATCCTGTTCATACATTTTCCGTTCCACTTGACCAGACAATATATGGAATCGTGGACA
Source organism: Oceanobacillus rekensis (assembly GCF_002153375.1). Taxonomy (GTDB): domain Bacteria; phylum Bacillota; class Bacilli; order Bacillales; family Amphibacillaceae; genus Oceanobacillus; species Oceanobacillus rekensis. The sequence continues at coordinate 179,508 of NZ_MTBQ01000004.1, read as the reverse complement.
TGATGTCACATGTCCTGGAACATTATTTTCACAAGACGGAAAATACGCCGATTCAGGATCGCTGGTGTGAAGGGATACTATTAACGGTCATGGAAACAGCTCCAAAACTTCTCAAGGAACCGGAAAACTACGATTATCGGGCAACAGTCATGCTTGGGGGAACATTAGCATTAAATAATATGCTGAACATGGGGTATAAAGGTGATTGGGCCACACATAATCTGGAGCATGCTGTATCTGCCGTACATGATATTCCACATGGTGGAGGACTTTCAATTCTGTTCCCTCATTGGATGCGCCATGTATTGGATGAAGAAAATGCAGATCGATTTAAACAGCTTGCTGTTCGCGTATTTGGAGTGGAGACGACAGGTAAATCGGACAAGGAAGTTGCATTAGAAGGAATTGACAGACTACGTGAGTTTTGGAATAGTATTGGTGCGCCATCAGCGTTGGCTGACTATAACATTGACGAAAGTTCTGTGGATATCATGGCTGGTAAAACAGTTATTGCCAGACCGGAATATGGTGTTTATAAAAAACTCTCCAGACAGGATTCTGTCGATATACTTAAGGCAAGTCTATAATGTAATACAGAATATCTTCATTATTTCCCTGGAAATAATGTCGAAAAAAGTAAAAAGAACTTGCTGTTTATTGATATACAGCAAGTTCTTTTTTTATTTGTTCTCTTATTTTATCCAGACATTCTTCTGGAGTTTTAGCGGAAACACGTTTATTATTCACGAGCGCATATGGTCGTAACGCACATAAGCCACAAAACGATAGACATTCATTCATTAGAACGGCCACTTCGGGAAATTCTGTTTCGATGATACTTTCTATATCTAATGTAGTGATTGCATTACCGTCACAGATTTCTACAACGACTATACCCATTGCCATCACTTTCTTTCTTAAAAGGTTTTAATCGAACTCTGTTAGTTTTAGCATATTTGCCAAGAAAAATCAATCATTGCGTTTAAAAATATATTCTATAGTATAAAAAGACAGGAAGCAACACTGCTTCCTGTCTTCATCTTCTACGGTTTATCGGGATGAAAAACGATGTGATTCTTTTGGTGAGTATTCATATTTATACCAGACAATAAGCATGATAGTTCCACTTAATATAAGCAGTATACTTGTTATTACAAATACAGAAGAGAATCCCCATGCAGCTGCAATCAAACCACCAAGTGCTGGTCCGATAATATTACCAAGGAAACGGAGGCTAGTATTATAACCAAGTACTTCTCCTTGCATGGATAATGGTGCTTTCTGACGAATATAAGCAATTCTTAATGGAACGATTCCGCCAATAGAAACTCCAAGCAAGAATCTGAGAACAACTAGTTGCCATATGTTGGTTACGAATGCGCCAGGTAAATAAGCAATACCCGCTAAGAACAATAGGGCAATCAATATTTTAATATGCCCAATACGGTCTCCAAATTTACCCCAACTCCTGGCCATCAACAGATTCCCTAGTCCAGCGGCAGAGAAAGCCATGCCAGCGAAAAATGCGATATTTACCGGGCCGTGAATTTCTTCAACAAACAAAGAAAGGATTGGCTGAATACTGAAATGGGCAATCTGTACAAGTGTAGATAGTAACATGACAACAAGCAGTACAGGCCTCGCGATAATATGCTGTAATACTTCTTTACTGCTATAGGATTTATAATCATTTTTATCGTTGGATAATTTTAGTTTAACCTCTTTAACACCGAACATAACAAGTAGTCCGGAAATGAAGATTGTAATGGACACCCATTTAAATGTGCTTGTAAATCCAAATGCATCTGCTAAAAGCCCACCAAGCATTGGCCCCATTAATGCACCTGTGATACTTCCTGTCTGAAGTGTGCCAAGCACCTTCCCGGCGACTTCCTTGGGTGTCTGTGTGGCTATGAATGCCTGTGACATTGGAATAAACCCGGTCACAATTCCCATTACTAAACGCAATAAAAAAAGCTGCCATACGGTTGTGGCAAACCCCATAAGAAAAACAGAAATTCCAATACCAAATGCAGAAAGAATCAGTAACTTTTTTCTGCCGTACTTATCACCAATTCTTCCCCAAATCGGAGAGAAAATAAAAGCAGTAATAAAGGTTACTGCAAAGGTTAATCCTGACCATGTTTGCACATAGGCATCGGAAAAGTCCCCCATGGATTCAATGTATAAAGAGATAAATGGAATAACCACTGTCATACTACCGCTAACAAAAAAGTTAGCAAACCACATAATCATTAAATTACGGTTTACTGCTTGATTTGTATCTGAGATTCCAAAGACCTTCTTTCTTGAACTTTACTTCGTTACCCTAAATATACATTAACGCGAAATAAGTGGAAAACTATCTGCTCATGGTTATATAGTTAAAGGTAAAATAAATGATAGTATCCTGTTATAATGAATTAAAAACCGTTATACTAAAAGGGAAACATAAATTTGATTATTAAAATGAATGCTGGGTGTTGACAGGACAAAGTAAATCAATATACTCTCCTAACCCAGCCTGAAAAGGAGATTTTTAAACGATGAAATATACATTAAAAATGGTTGGATTAATTCTTATAGTCTTTGCGTTTATCGTCGGATTCGCTGCACCCGCAGCAGCAGTATCCAATACAATCATTATTTATGGTGAGAAATTAACAGACGCGCAGCGTGCGGAAGTACGTGAACTTTTGGAAATAACAGAATCAGACCCTGTTGAAGAGTATGATGTGACAGGTCAGGACTACGCAGATTTTATCAATGGAAATCCAGATTCTAACATGTATTCTTCGGCAGGAATTGTATTGGAAAATGAAGGTACCGGACTGACAGTTAATATTGTCACTCCTGAAAATATTACAGAAGTTACTGCAGCAATGTATGAAAATGCTCTACTGACTGCTGGAGCTGAAAATGCTACCGTTGATGTGGTTTCCCCTGTTAGGGTGAGTGGACATTCTGCTTTAACCGGTATTTATAAAGCTTATAATGTAGAAGGCGAAGAACTGGATAAGGAACGGATGGAAGTAGCCAATGAAGAGTTGAATGTTGCAACAGACCTTGCCGAAAATGAGGGTGTATCACAGGAAGAGGTTAGTACATTATTAAGTGAAATTAAACAAATGATTGCAGAGCAAAATCCAGCAACAAGGGAAGATGTCGAGCAAATCGTCAGTGAGCAATTGAACAATCTGGAAATCAACTTAAGTGAGGAAGATCGGCAAATGCTGATTAACCTGTTTGATAAAATGCGCGATTTGGATATTGATTTTGGTGCGGTAAAAGGTCAGCTGGAGGACATCGCCAATTCTATTGTCGATAAAGCAGATGAACTTGGTCTTGATGCAGGATTCTGGGAAAAGGTTGCTAACTTTTTTAGTGAAATTTTCCAATCTATAAGCAATTTATTCAAGGGATTGTCTAACTAATTTATATGCAGCAAAAGGACTCCATTAACCACCCGAGTCCTTTTGTTATGTCTGCCATGGAGTGATTATAATGGAGCAAAACAAGGTATCACAAAAATGGGCCATTACGCTTTTTACGATAGCAGTATTTATGGCTGGGCTCGACAATGGGATAATTAGTACTGCTTTAACAACAATTAATGATTCCTTTGATGTTTCTCCGTCCTGGGGAACATGGAGTATTACTATTTATACATTAGGTATGGCAATAAGTGTACCGATAATAGGCAAATTATCTGATCGATATGGTAGAAAAAGACTGTTTATCATGGAAATCTTATTATTCGGTATCGGATCTTTAGCGGTAGCTCTTAGCCCAAATTTTACTTTTTTACTTATATCCAGATTTATTCAAGCAGTTGGTGGTGGAGGGATATTCATCATTGGAACTTCACACATTCTGTCCACATTACCTAAAAAAAGTCAGGGGAAAGCATTGGGATTACTTGGAGGTATGCATGGACTTTCTGCTCTTATTGGTCCCAATCTAGGTGCAGTCATCTTAGGCCTGACCGGAACATGGCAATGGATGTTTCTGATAAACCTACCGATTGCTTTATTTCTAATCATTTTTGGCTTTTTAAAAATTAAAGATTCCAAACCTGGAAAGAAAAGGCCGTTGGATCTAAGTGGTACATTCCTCTTATCGACAGCAATTCTGTCCTTTATGTATGGAATAACACGTTTGGACAGTACTTCTATTATGGATAGTTTCCTAGATATTGGTACATTGGCATTTCTGATTACAGGTAGTGGCTTATTTATCGTACTAATCCTATATGAACGTCATGTAGAAAAGAGAAATGGTGATCCGATTATCGCCTTTTCATTACTGAATCAACGAAACTACCAAGTTACCTTATTACTTGGATTGCTTTCTGGTGGATTTTTAGCAGGTATTATTTTCATTCCTGCTTTTGTGCAACAGGTTTTATTTGTACCAGTTGAAAATGCAGGTTTCTGGCTTACTCCACTAGCAGTGGCATCAGGTGTAGGTGCTGGACTTGGTGGTGTGTTCGCAGATAAGTATGGAGCTATAAAAACGATTATTATTTCCGGCTTTATCGGTTTATTCGGCTTTTTCTTGTTTTCCTTTTTCGTAGAAGAACTCGTTCTATTTTTAATTGCAAGTATATTTGCTGGAACGGGACTTGGAATGCTTTTGGGAGCACCATTAAATATACTTGCAGGTGAAAGCGCCTTGGAACAGGAAAAAGGGTCTGCATTAGGTACGCTATCGTTGGTTAGACAGATTGGATTAACCGTTTTCCCTACCCTGTTTGCCGGGTTTATGACAGGAAGCATATCGAAGGCTAGTTCTTTTGTGCAAAATAAATATAGTGAAGCTTTAATTGTATCTGGTACAAATTATGGGGATGTTATGAAAAGCATTAATCAAATAGAGGAGCCTACTATAAAAAGTGAAATTATCCATGATGTATCAGAAATTATTCAAACGGGCTATTCTCAAATGTTTATAACAGCAATGGTTTTATCAGCACTTGTTATAATCTGTGGTTTTTATTTGTATACCAAAGCAAAATAGAAAATTTGTTAAAAGAAACCTCTTATAAATGGTAGGAGGTTTCTTTTTTATTGATAACTACTACAAATCTATCAAATTACGATAAATGATGACTTTATATTATTACAAAAAGCGACCATTCCTAGGTAATTTGTAACAAAAACATGGAAGGAAGCACGAATTATGACAATTATGTTACATATGTAATAAATTAATAGATTTTAGTAATTCTTGTAATAGACTCTTAAACCTCTTGTAACTGTATTCTATATTTTCCTGTGGTAGTATTGGGATTGTCAGAAATTCAAGGAGGTACATCAGATGAAAAAAATAGTCGCAGCACTTACTGCAGCACTTATTGTTACTGTCACGGCTGCAACATCTGTTTCAGCTGAAGAACATCGGGTACAAAATGGAGAAAGTCTTTGGAAGATAGCTAATGATTACAACACAACTGTTGAAGAGTTGATGGATATAAATGATTTAAAATCTACTGTGATTCACCCGAAGGAATTACTGTTTATTAATACTACATATGTAGTCAAAAGCGGTGATACATTAAACGGTATAAGTAAAGAATATAACATATCTGTAGAAGAGTTAATGGATTGGAATGAATTATCAACAGATATTATCACAATCGGTCAAGAATTATCTATCAAGGGTGCAAACGTAAGCCAGGAAGATGCAAGCCCGGCTGAAACAAATTCAGTAGCAGAAGAAGCACCTGTAAAGGAAGATAAGAAATCTAGTGAAGAAAGCACAGTAAACACTGCAGCAGCTAAATCTGAGAAAGTGGACAACAACTCAGAACAAGCTTCTGAAGGTAAAACAATCTCAGTATCAGCAACAGCCTATACTGCAAAATGTGATGGTTGTTCAGGTGTAACGTATACTGGTGTTGATTTGAATAAAGATCCAAATGCCAAAGTAATTGCTGTAGATCCTAATGTCATTCCGTTAGGTTCGAAAGTATATGTTGAAGGTTATGGTCATGCAATTGCAGCTGATATTGGCAGTGCAATCAAAGGAAATAAAATTGATTTACATGTTCCAACAAAAGATGAAGCCTTTGCTTGGGGTGTTCAAACAGTTAACGTAACAATTGTTGAGTAATTTTTAAATAAAAAGGAAAGCACTCTATTAGGTGCTTTCCTTTTTGTCGTTAATATTAAACATAAATATATATGTGTAACACTTATAATTTAATCTCAGTGGAATGTCCCTTCTCATCAATAACTTCATTAGGTTTATCAGTTATATCATTATATCCTACAATTCCAATTCCAAGAATAATTATTGCAAATATTGCAAGTAAAACCTTTCTCATTTAACGTATCCTCCAACATTTAAAAAATATATAGTAATAGTATAGTAGATGCAACTGAAAATGACCATAGGGAAGTCCGGTAAATAATATTATTTTTTGTGAGTATCAATTTGCAAAGATGAAATATTGGATAAACGTTAAATAAGTAAATTAAATAACTGGAATCGTGGAGTTGAATAGGAAAACGTGTGGAGATATATAAAATAATAAAAAGAGCGGGGGACCCTTAAGTGGGCACCTCCGCTCTTTTTATTAAGCATACATTTCTTTTATCTGTTTTTGCAGTTTGCGGTCTGAAACATATTCATCATAGCTTACTTCTTTATCAATAATGCCAGACGGTGTAATTTCAATCAGACGGTTTGCGATACTGTTAATAAATTGATGGTCATGTGATGTAAATAGGATTGAACCTTTAAATTTAATTAATCCATTGTTCAATGATTGAATAGACTCTAAATCCAAATGGTTTGTAGGCTCATCAAGCATAAGCACGTTCGCATGTGAAAGCATCATTTTAGATAGCATACAGCGTACTTTTTCTCCCCCTGATAAAACATTTGCTTTCTTCTTCGCTTCTTCCCCAGAAAACAACATTCTTCCCAAAAATCCACGTAGGAATGTTTCTGTTTCATCTTCAGGTGAATATTGACGAAGCCAGTCAACTAATGTCAAATCGCCATTTTCAAAGTACTTTGCATTATCTTTCGGGAAATAGGACTGTGACGTTGTTACTCCCCATGAATAGGTTCCTTCATCTGGTTCAATTTCACCAGCTAATATTCTTAGTAACGTTGTTTTGGCTATATCATCTTTTCCAACGAGCGCGATTTTATCGTCTTTGTTCATCGTAAAGCTGATTTTATCAAGGACCTTAACATTACCAATTGTTTTTGATAATCCCTCTACACGTAATAAGTCATTTCCAATTTCGCGTTCCGGTGTGAATGCAACATATGGATATTTACGTGAGGATGGTTTAATATCGTCCAATGAAATATTATCAAGCATCTTTTTACGGGAAGTTGCTTGTTTGGATTTAGAAGCATTTGCACTAAACCTTGCGACAAAGGCTTGTAATTCTTTAATTTTTTCTTCTTTCTTTTTGTTGGAATCCTGTGCCATTTGGGATGCTAGCTGACTTGATTCATACCAGAAATCATAGTTTCCGATATAAATTTGGATTTTCCCGAAGTCAACATCGGCAATATGTGTACACACTTTATTTAAAAAGTGTCTATCATGGGAAACAACGATAACCGTATTTTCAAAGTTTATCAAGAATTCTTCCAACCATTGAATGGCTTGGATATCAAGTCCGTTGGTAGGCTCATCAAGAAGCAGGATATCAGGACTGCCGAACAATGCTTGTGCAAGCAATACTTTTAATTTCTGATCTCCAGAAACCTCTGCCATTTTCATTGAATGAAGCGATTCTTTAATGCCAAGTCCTTTTAGTAAAACAGCTGCATCAGATTCTGCTTCCCAACCATTCATCTCAGCGAATTCGCCCTCGAGTTCAGCTGCACGCATACCATCTTCTTCCGAAAAGTCAGCTTTCATATAGATTGCATCCTTTTCCTCTTTTACTTTATATAACTTCTCATGACCCATTAATACCGTATCAATTACTTCATATTCTTCAAAAGCAAAGTGATCCTGCTTCAAGAAAGTTAGACGCTCCCCTGGGGACATGGAAACATTGCCTGACTGTGGCTCAACATCACCAGATAAAACTTTAAGGAATGTTGATTTTCCTGCACCATTTGCACCAATAACGCCATAGCAGTTTCCAGGAGTAAATTTAAGATTTACATCCTCAAAAAGCTTCTTATCACCATATCTTAAACTAACATTATTTACATTTATCATACTTGGTTTTTCCTCCAATAAACTAAATAGTAATCACGTTTAGCTTACGTCATTTAGCGCAATATTGCAAGGTATCGCGGGTGAATCTTTATGTGCATGACTAGCTATTTGCTGTTTCCAAATAAACCAAAATGACATATGCTATATAAATAGGAAATTAATTTTTGTACACATTCAGAAATGGTCTTGTATATTTCCTGTTTTTTTGTAATAGTAGTAAAAAGGGCTCTATTAGTGTATTTCAAAAAAATGCCAAATTGAGTCACGAGATGACGAAACGTTGAGCACAGAAAAAGGCAAGCATTCTTCGAGATTCGCCACTTATCATTTGCTGGTTTTTGAACGTCATTTATTGCTAGAAAAAAGAATAAAAAGTCACCCAATCATTGGAAGGAGGGAAATTAAATGGGTGAAAAGCTAATTTACTTCCTTTTTACAGATACAGGAAGCTACTTATCAAAAGCGATTAATTATTACACGAAAAGATCATTGAACCATGTATCCATCGGTTTTGACCCACAGCTCAATGAGTTATACAGTTTCGGGAGAAAGCAACCAAGGAATCCGTTTATCGGAGGGTTTATAAAGGAAGATATCCACAGTGAGCTTCTTAAAAAAGCAAGCTGTGAACTTTACAGTTTTCCTGTTTCGGACGAAGATTATAACGCTATTATCCATAATATTAAAGAGATTGAAAAAAGGAAAGAATACTATAAATATAATTTTATCGGCCTATTTGGTGTGATGCTGGATATTGAAATTCACCGTAAATCTGCTTTGTTTTGTTCCCAGTTTGTCGCAACGGTACTAAGGGATATAGATAGGTTCCAATTTGAAAAACCAGCATGTTTTATTACACCCGCAGATATTCGCGGGTTTCCTGGAATGCAGTTAGTATATCAAGGGATACTCGAAGAATACCAGAAGCAACAACAGGTTAAAATCGAAGAAGAGACATTGCCAAAGCAATCATTTATATTTCTTATATCCAATCGATTCAAACGATCCGTATAAAGTGAGAACCATATACAATGTAGATGGTTCTTTTTTCATGTTTACTCTTTGATTAATGATTATTGCTTTTTAATTATGCATCCGAACGTGTAGCCCTTTTTCTAATAGGTTCTTTGATTAATATTTGGAACTGTGGTTACTCGTTCCACCGAAAAGCATTGTCGCTTTATAATTATCGCATTTGACATAAATTCAGCAGTAACTACTAGTTGATATCCTAAAACCCGTGCTATTACCGCCGTCCGGGATTGCTCTGGGCGGATGCGCATCCTTAGGGCACGGCCTCCTCAGCCCCGAAGAGAAAACCACTCTTCAGGTCTTCGGACACGTGCTTTTCCCGTAGGAGTCACCGCCCTCCGCTCACCCGTACTGGTAAAGTTGCATGATGCTTTTTAACTATTAGCAAGTGTGGTAATTGTCAGCGTCCTCCTAACTAGCTCTGGGAAATATACGTAGACTCCAGCGGGAGGAAAGGCATAGGTGAGACAACGTAGCTCTTTAGCGCAAGTTGGCTCACCAGCCACCCTAAGGTGCGCGAAGTATATTTCCCAGAGCGGCTGCCGAGAGACTTATTTTATATCACAGCATTTCCCAACTGCTACAGCTCAGTTCACTAATCACGTAGCATTTCTATCCCCAATGTTTCATAAGGTACTTTTAATTTGAATGCTAAGTTATTTGCCTCTAAATCAATGGTCTCAACTGCGACTTGAAAATTACTTTGTATATCCATATCGGTTACAGCAACATAGATTTCCTGATTCTTCGGATTGACGGTTACCCACTCAGGCATTGGAAGGTATTTATCCATATATTCCATAATTTTTTGATTAGGCAACTCAAGTAACCCAACGGAAATGGAGCGTTGTTTTAAAATAAGATCCCCATTCTCCTGCACCAATGGTTCGAAATGGACAGATAATGGCACCGTCGATGAAAACACAGGGAGCTCACCAATCAGATGGACGTCTTCCTCTAAAGATACTCTGTAATGGTGTTTGGAATCTCCAAGTAATTTTTCAATGTAGGCATTGACAAGACTATTCAGATTCTGTTTCGAAGTCCTAATTACAAATTCTGAGCTAGTTTGCTCTGAAGCCTCTTCTGTAATGACTAATCGATTTTCTGATACAGGCCAGAAAATCAGTGTAAGCAGCATTATAATAATAAGTATATTGAAGGCAAGTAAGCTGAAAAAAAGCTTCTTCCATTTACTGGTTTTTTTCAAACGCTGTATTCTGTCTGTCATAGCGTTCATCCTTTATCTAATCGTAATATATTCTAAAACCCGTTCAGCAATTCGGTAATAACCTTCATAATTTGGGTGGAAGTTATCATCAGAAAAAAGTTCAGCAGTTTCATCTGTAAATAAATCATCTGTTGGTATATAGGTGGCATTTTCATAGTCACTTGCAACATCATTTCCAGTAGTATTCCATGTTTCAACAATTAAATCCAGTTCTTCAATATCGTCAAAATACTGCTTGAAAGGATTATAAAATCCAAGTAAGTAAATCTCGGTGTTCGGGTTTAATCTTAAAATTTCATCAAATATTTCACGGAGTCTTTCCTCATAACCATCCCGTTCAAAAACAAAATCCTCCATGACCAGATTGGTGAAATTCTCTTTAACGACCTGCATAATATCATTGGCACCAATCGTCATTAATACGATATCGGAATCACTGATCGAACTGGCAATTTCATCATCTTCCAAACGCATTAACAGGTGATCTGTCCGATTTCCACGCTTACCGAAATTATCAATATGAGCAATTTGTTTATGACCATTAATCGTCCGATCTAAAATACCGACATAGCCATGTTGTTCTGTTTCGTCACCAACACCATGCGTCAGGGAATCACCAATGGCAACTATATGTGTTTCACGTTTTGTAAAGAAATCTACGGTGCCTTGCACTGCTTCTGTAACGATTTGTGGAAATGCTCGTTGTTCTGTTTCTTCCGTTTCAGTCTCATTCCTTTTCTCTGCTTTTTCTTCCTCTTTTTCAATTTTTACCTGTTCTTCTAATGCTGCTTCTTTTTCTGCTACCTCGAGTTTTGTAGCGGAATCAGGGATACTTGAATCGGTTCCTGTCATAAAATAAATGAATGCTATCCCAATAATTAAGAATAAAGCAATCATATATATCCATTTTCTTTTCATGTCATCATCCTAAGCAGTTATCTATTATATATATTATGAAAACGGGTGGCTATTTGTCCTTTATCTATTCTAATAATATACCCTAATGGATCATGTTCGAAAAGTACAAATCTATGAAAGTTTTTAGTATGGTTTGCAATTTTACTTGTAGATCATAAATAACCTATGAATAGTGTACTCAATAAAGGATGATGTTAAAACGGGTTGAACAAAAAAATCACCTTCATGAAAGAAGGTGATTTTAGTCAGTGTGGGATTCTTTCCCTTAGTATCCTATTAGTAAAGCCGTTTATCAAACATTTTGTTTCTCCCTAATCGTATTACTTCGAAGTGCTAAAGCTTCAGTGGCAGGGTTTTGATCTATAATAACAATGATTCCAGCTTCTTTAGCAAGTTTTAATGCTTGCTGGTTATTTGTATTTTCTGCAAAGATAATTTTTCCCTCTTTATTAATCACTTGCTCGACTATAGCAGAAGGGAGTTCGCTATTGTTTACCCATAATGCATCAACAGTATCTGGCAAGTCTGAAATATTGAAATCATCTCTAATTTGAATAACTTGGAAGCCTTGTTTCTCCAGAGCTATTCTTGAAGCATCATCACTACCCAGGGATAAAATTACCTTCCTGCGCGGCCCATTACTACGGTCAAATGGGGATGATAGTAGCCATTTGATTGCTTCTGCTTCTTCTGATACATTCGTTAATCCCGTCTTCCCGGTAGCATTGCCAATTGCCTGATCCAAATCTGCAAGCGTATCTTCCACAGCCTCAAGCCCTATTGATAAACGGACAAGTTCTTCTGATACACCGCTATTCTTTAAATCTTCCTCACTTAATTGCTGATGTGTAGTTGAGGCAGGGTGGATAATTAATGATTTTGCGTCGCCGACATTGGCCACATGTGACCATAATTTAACACTGTCAATCAGCTTTCTGCCAGCATCACGACCACCTTTGATTCCAAAAGTAATGATGGATCCATAGCCGAATTTAAAATATTTTTTGGCAAGCTGATGTGATGGATGTTCAGACAAACCAGGAAAACTAACCCATTCTACGGATGGATGATCTTGTAAATAATTTGCAACTTCTTCCGCATTTTTAGTATGTCTTTCCATACGCAGATGAAGTGTTTCCAGTCCTTGTAATAGTAGAAACGCATTTTGTGGACTTAGGCATGCACCGATATCACGCAGAAGTTGAACACGCAATTTGGTTATGAAGGCTGCTGGGCCAAGGTCATTGTATTTCAGGCCATTATAGCTTTCATCAGGCTCTGTAAATCCTGGGAAGCGTCCATTATCCCAATTGAATCTTCCACCATCAACAACAACGCCGCCAATTGTTGTACCGTGTCCGCCAATCCATTTTGTTGCAGAGTGAACAACGATATCAGCACCCCATGTAATTGGCTTCGTTACATATGGAGTCGCGAATGTGCTATCAATGATTAGTGGAACTCCATGTGCATGGGCAATATCAGCGACCGTTTCCACATCAAATACATTTAAACTTGGATTGGTAATAATTTCTCCAAAGATAGCTTTTGTTTTTGTTGTGATGGCCGCTTCAATTTCCTCAGGGTTAGTTCCATCCACGAATTTGACGGTTATTCCGTAACGTGGAAGTGTCGTAGCAAATAGATTATATGTACCACCATATAGGTTGCTGTCCGCGATTATTTCATCACCCGTTCCAGCAATATTCAGGATGGATAGAGTGATTGCTGCCATACCAGATGAAGTGGCAACAGCTCCAATTCCGTCTTCAAGCAGGGCAACCCTCTGTTCAAATGCATCAACAGTTGGATTCATAATTCGGGAATAGATGTTACCTGGTTCCGCTAAACCGAATAGATTCTGGGCATGTTCTGTGTCACGAAATACATAGGAAGTAGTTTGATAGATTGGGACAGCGCGTGAGCCTGTACTCGGGTCTGGTTGCTGGCCACCATGAAGTAACACGGTTTCTGGATTCTGAACATGAAATTTTGTCATAAATAATCCCTCCTAATTTGGTTGGTTTTATTGGTATTAAAAACCCTCTTCCTAAGAAGAGGGCGTATGTACGAACCGGTCCTCATCTTATCTTCCAGATCAATGGATAATCTGTAGGATGTAGCACCTTTAACAGCAGAGAAATCTGCATCTGGTTGCTGGGTTTCACAGGGCCTATTCCCTCCACCGCTCTTGATAAGAGATTGCATTTATTAATATTTAATTATTATGAGTTTATAATGAATTTAATTAATTGTCAACATCTTTTCTGAAATAATTAATAGACTGAGAATATAAACTAGTTTTGCACCTTTAATTTTCTTCTTGGTTTTTTGTAAACGCTGAACATATAAATAAATAATGCTGTCCATATCAGGATAAAGGTAATTAAATGGGCCTTGGTGAATGTCTCATCGTATAAAAATACACCTAATATAAGCATCATTGTTGGGGTGATGTACTGCAAGAAACCTACCATTGCCAGTGGGATTTGTTTAGCACCACTTGAGAAGAGTAACAATGGAACGGCTGTTGCAATCCCGCCCCCAATTAAATATAGATTCGTTGTGGTTATGAATGGTTGCAATGTAAAGGAATTCACTGGAATCATGATTAAATAAATAAGGGCAACCGGAGCAACAATCATAGTTTCAATCGTTAAACCGTACATTGCACCTATATCCACTGTCTTTTTCAACAAGCCATATAGGGCGAATGACGTGGCGAGTAGCAATGACACCCATGGAAACACCCCGTAGCTGAAAGTTAGATAAAGTACTCCTGCAGCTGCAAGGATAAAAGAAATAATCTGTCCTTTGGAAACGGATTCTTTTAGAATAATAATTCCGAGTAAAATACTGATGAGCGGATTGATGTAATAGCCAAGACTTGCCTGAAGTACATGGCCACTGACAACTGCCCAAATAAATAGGAACCAGTTCAAACTGATGACAATGGAAGCTGCCGTAATACCGAATAGTTTTTTCCTATCCCGAATAATGTTATGGCATTCATTAATGAATGGTTGCCATTTGCCTAATATGGTAACAAGTAGAAGCATGAATGCACATGACCAAACAATACGTTGAGCAAGAATAACCCCCGGTGGAACATATTCAAGTTGTTTCCAGTATATTGTAAGAAAACCCCATAACAGATAGGCACTAAATGTATATAGTATGCCAAATTTCGTTTGACGATTGTCCATTTATATTTCTCCTTTTTCTGGTAAGCCTAAGATAATAGTAAATTGGAAAAATTAATAAAGCAATTTATTGGCTAAAAATCTATAAGAAAAACGATTTCATAAATTACTAGTTTCCTTTAAAATGGAAGCAAGCTCAAATGAATGGGAGGAGCTATTTCATGAGCAAGAAACGGGGTCATTTTGAAACAGCGGTAATCCATGAGGGGTATGATTCAAAAAATATGCTCGGCAGTCTCACCCCACCAATTTTTCAAACTTCCACCTACACTTTTGAAACAGCTGAACAAGGAGAACGTCGCTTTGCCGGTGAGGAGGATGGATATATATACTCAAGACTTGGTAATCCGACTGTTCGAATACTTGAAGACAGAATTGCAGTACTTGAAAATGGGGAAAAAGGTCTTGCATTTGGGTCGGGAATGGCAGCAGTATCAGCTGTCCTGGTTGCGTTGACAAAGGCAAATGATCATATTGTCTGTTCTTCCGGATTATATGGTTGCACATTTGGTTTACTTTCGATGATGAAGGAAAAATACAATATGAAGACCGATTATATAGATATGAAAACAAAAGCAGAACTCCGAGCTGCAATCAGACCGGAAACTGCTGTTATTTATGTGGAGACACCAATTAATCCAACAATGAGGCTCGTCGATCTGGAAATGGTAGCTGAAGTTGCCAAAGAACATGATATACCTGTTGTCGTTGATAATACGTTTTCCACCCCGTATTTACAACGCCCCTTAGAACTGGGCTGTGATGTCGTTATCCATAGTGCAACGAAATATATTGGTGGACATGGAGATGTTATTGCCGGTTTGGCAGTAGGAAAGCAGTCATTTATTGATTTGGTTGCACGCACAACCTTAAAGGATATGGGTGGCGTGATTTCCCCGTTTGATGCCTGGCTATTACTCCGGGGACTCAAAACATTACCGGTAAGACTTGACCGTCATTGTGATAATGCAGAAAAAATCGTGGAAAAACTAAAGAAACATCATAATATTGCACATATTTATTATCCAGGCGACAAACATAACCCTGACTTTGCTATCATGGAAAAGCAAATGAAGCGTGGTGGCGGTGTTATCTCATTTGAAATAAAAGGTGATAAAAAGTGCGCACAGAAATTACTGAACCGTTTAGCTTTCATGAAAATCGCCGTAAGCCTTGGCGATGCCGAAACATTAATTGAGCATCCTGCCACAATGACCCATGCGGTGATTCCGGCTGAAACCCGCGGGGAAATGGGAATAAGTGATCAGTTGATTCGTCTTTCTGTTGGCCTTGAGGCATGGCAGGATATTTGGTCCGACTTGGAGCAGGCTTTGAATCAAATATAAGAGAGTATGCATTACTCGCCTACCCCAGTAAAACATGGAGCAGGCGTGTTTTTTATTTTTGCATTATTATCTTGGAAGAAATTTCTATGCTATATTATATAGGTAGAAGTTACATATTAAACAGAAAGGGAGGACCATAAAACATGGGGATACTTTCTTATTTATTAGTATTTATCATTATCTTTAATATTGCATTAGGAGTTTCCATTATATTCTTAGAGAGAAAAGACCCTACTTCTTCATGGGCATGGCTAATGGTCCTTCTGTTTATACCGATAGCAGGATTTTTTCTATACTTGGTCTTTGGGAAGCCGATAAGTAAACGGCGAATTTTCACATGGGATAAACAAAGTAGAATAGGTGTCAAAACTGCTGTTCAGGCTCAACTCAGGTCACTGGAGGAAAGGGAATTTGTCTTTAATCATAAGGAATTGGAGATATACAAAGATTTGGTATACCTTCAATTACGGAATGATGATGCAATATTTTCACAAAATAATAATATCGATATTCTT
The DNA here is from genome assembly GCF_002153375.1 of Oceanobacillus rekensis. Taxonomy (GTDB): domain Bacteria; phylum Bacillota; class Bacilli; order Bacillales; family Amphibacillaceae; genus Oceanobacillus; species Oceanobacillus rekensis. The sequence continues at coordinate 163,063 of NZ_MTBQ01000004.1, read as the reverse complement.
ACTGATGGAGAAGAAAAATTTAATGCTTTAATCCTAGATATGCAAAAAGCAACCAATCATATTCATATGCAATATTATATTATGCGTAGTGATGAACTCGGCGAGCGTCTGGCCGGAGTTCTGATTAAGAAGGCTAATGAAGGTGTGAGCGTTCGCGTACTATACGATGCGATGGGTTCCCGCTCCTTAAAGAAAAGCTATATTAAACGATTAAAAAATGCTGGTGTCATGGTCGATGCTTTTTTCCCAGCGTTATTTATTTTCAACTTAAAAATTAACTTTCGAAACCACAGAAAGTTGACAATTATTGATGGAAAAGTTGGATATATCGGAGGGTTTAATGTTGGTGATGAATATCTCGGTAAGAAAAAGAAATTCGGATATTGGCGGGATACACATTTACGTATAACTGGGGATGCCGTTCGAAATATGCAGACACGATTTATTCTTGATTGGAATCAAGCTTCACGGGATATTATTCTATATGATGATCACTATTATGATACAAGTCCAAGTGGTGATGTCGGAGTCCAAATAGTTACAAGTGGACCGGATGCTGAGTGGGAGCAAATCAAAAATGGCTATATCAAAATGATTTTGGCAGCAAAGGAGTATGTATATATTCAGACACCTTATTTCATTCCTGACGAGAGTCTTCGTGATGCATTGCGAATTGCAGCTTTATCGGGTGTAGATGTAAAGGTTATGATTCCAAATAAACCGGACCACCCTTTTGTTTATTGGGCCACCCTTTCTAATAGTGGTGACTTGTTAAATGCTGGTGCAGAAGTATATATTTATCAGAATGGTTTTCTCCATGCGAAAACAATTGTTGTCGATGGGAAAATTGCATCAGTAGGAACCGCAAATATTGATGTGCGCAGTTTTCGACTAAACTTTGAGGTGAATGCATTCCTTTATGGTTCGGGGATTTCCGAAAAGCTAGCACAGCAATTTAGTAAAGATATTGAATTATCCACTCAAATGACGGAAAAACTTTATGAGAAACGATCGATAGGGATACGATTTAAGGAGTCCCTTTCCAGATTGCTTTCCCCAATCTTATAAGTTAAAAAACGAGCTTCATTAGGAGGAAATAAAATGGAAGCAAGAGCCTGTTCAAAATCACTGGCATTAAAAACAACACACGTTCTACCACCAGACACAAATGCTTATGGCACCCTCTTTGGTGGCAAATTGATGGCGCATATAGATGATATTGCTGCGATCGCTGCATCAAAACATGCCAAAAATCCGGTAGTAACTGCATCAACAGATTCAGTCGACTTCCTTGCACCGGTAAAAGTCGGTCATTACATCTCCATAGAAGCCTTTGTGACATGGACACATCACACATCAATGGAAGTCTTTGCAAAGGCCATCACTGAAAATATTGTAACAGGAGAAAGACAAGTATGTACGACTGCTTTCATGACATTTGTAGCGATTGACTCAAATGGAAAACCAGTCCCAGTACCACCAGTTTTCCCTGAATCAGACAATGAAAAAATGCTCCACGAAAGCGCACCACAACGAGCAAAACACCGAGAAGAAAGAAGAAAAAGCTCCAAAAACCTCGCCAAAACATTCGGTACGAAGTATGTAATGGAATAGTATACAAAAGCGGAGGCGACCCGGTTAGGGGCGTATGGACTGGACTGGACCGCAGGAGATAAAGGAAACACGACGAACGGAGGGAGTCGATGTTGACTTATCGTACGGAGGTCTCAGGAAGTCCAATAGCCCCTGGTCGCCGCAGCTAGCCGACACAAAAGCGGAGGCAACTGTCCAGAAGCGGACGCATAAGCAAGGGACTGTAGAGCGCTGGTTTTAGCGCTCTTTCTTTTGAATCGCGGAATAAAGATGATTTGCGCGGAATAATATCACGAATTCGCGGATAAAAAGAAATAATCGCGGAATAAAATAATTAATCGCGGATAAAATTAATTATTCGCGGAAAAGCATAAGCTAGCGGGGTAAAAAGCAATCCTATACAATATAAAAAGAACTTCCTCAAACCGAGGAAGTTCTTTTAAACTTAAGCATTTTGGTCTTCAACTTCTTCTGGGGTAACATGATTATCGGCCCAGTCTTGAATTTCTTTGATAACTGGTTCAAGCGATTTTCCCTTTTCAGTAAGGGAATATTCAATACGAACAGGGAATTCAGAATATATATTACGTTTGACGATACCTTCTTTTTCGAGTAATTTTAATCGATCAGAGAGCAATCTTCCACTTATAGGCAAATCTGCTTCCATCTCTGAAAAACGTTTCGTTCCTTTTAATAGATCAAATAGAATTAAACCAACCCATCTTGTGCTCAGAAGTCCCATTGCCTTTTCAAAACGTGGACATAACTTCTCCATAAAGATCACCTCACTCTTTTAAATATCGTTATGATTCGTTAATATTATAATTTTATGATTGATTACAAAAAGTAACTTATTCTTTAATATTAACATATTTTGGCGATTAGGTAAATAGGACTGCAATACTTCGATGATCTTTTAAAAGAGCAGTATCATAAACGGAAATTAAATTTTGGCGAATTTCCGGTCAATATGGAATAATGAATTTATAATGTGTTTTTATTAATACAAGAGACAGTGTTCAAGCCATGCCGTTTTTTAGTAACACATACTATGATATCTTTTGGAGGTTAAATGATGGTAAGTCAACAAACACAAGAAAAGTATGCGGAATTAGCATTACGTACAGGTGTTAATTTGCAAAAAGGACAAGCCTTGATGATTAATGCACCGATTGAAGGAGCAGATTTCACTAAAATTGTTGTTCGCAAAGCATATGAATTAGGTGCAAAAGATGTGCATATTAACTGGACGGATGACGAATTAACGCTTTTGAAATATGAAAATGCGCCGGAAGAAGTACTTACAGATTACCCAGAATGGAAAGTGAAGCTTCATGATACACTTGCAGAAGATGGTGGAGCAGTATTACACATTCGTTCAACGAACCCGGATTTATTAAAGAATATTGAACCATCTCTTGTTGCAAAAGCAAATAAGGCAGCAGCAGAAGCAATGGTGAATTTCCGTAAATATACAATGAACGATAAAATTACATGGTCGATTATTTCTATTCCATCGGGTGACTGGGCACAAAAAATCTTCCCTGAAAAGTCAAAAGAAGAGGCTGTAAGTAGCTTATGGGATGCCATCTTGAAGATTGTCCGTGTTGATCAGGAAAATCCAATTGCTGCTTGGGATGCACACAATGAAACATTAAAAACTGCCCGTGAGGTATTGAATGACAGGAATTATAAGAAGCTCATCTTTAAAGCGCCGGGAACAGATTTAGAAATGGAATTACCTGAAGGCCATATATGGAAAGGTGGATCTGCTGTTTCCGAAGGTGGTGTGACATTCAATCCGAATATCCCAACAGAAGAAGTATTCACCATGCCAAATAAATACGGTGTGAGTGGAACGGTCTCAAGTACAAAACCACTTAATTATGGTGGCAGTCTGATCGATAACTTTAGTCTCACATTCAAAGACGGTCAAGTAGTTGACTTTAAAGCTGAAGTTGGGGAAGCGGTCTTAAAACATTTGCTTGATTCGGATGAAGGTGCACGTAGACTTGGTGAAATTGCATTAGTACCACATGAATCACCTGTATCACAATCGGACCTTATTTTTTATAACACCTTGTTTGATGAGAATGCATCATGCCATATTGCTTTAGGAAAAGCTTATCCAACTAATTTGGAAGGCGGATCAGCGATGAATGGCGAAGAACTCGACAAACATGGTGTAAATGACAGCCTAATCCACGTTGATTTCATGATTGGTTCCGAAAAATTGGATATTGATGGCATACAAGCAGACGGCACAACCGAAGCCGTATTCCGTAATGGAACATGGGCATTGAACGTAAAATGAAATGCGAAGGCGACTGACCAGAAACGCAGGCATAAGCAAGGGACCGACATGCAGGTGAACTTTCCTGCATAGAGAGTCAATTGCTTATGACCGGAGTTTCTAGGAGCCGCAGCTGGACAGAGGTGAATAATAACTTTTGCTGCTTTAGACGGAATATATATAAGCTGTAACGTAAGAGAAGCAACTTCGGCTACCGCTCTAGGAAGTACATTTACAATTTATGGAGATTGGTGAGCCAACTTACGCTATAGCATTTGGTTATCTCACCGATGCCTCCGTTCCTCAGAAGTCTACGCGTATCCCAGAGCTGATAAAATGCCGTTTGCAATTACTTCGGTTGATAAACGCTCTCATGGACTATGTGCTGGTTAATCGCGTTCGTTCGGTCGTTGACAAGCGCTCTCATGGACTATATGCTGGTTAATTGCGTTCGTTCGGTCGCTGACAGGCGCTCTCATGGACTATATGCTGGTTAATTGCGTTCGTTCGGTCGCTGACAGGCGCTCTCATGGATTATGTGCTGGTTAATCGCGTTCGTTCGGTCGTTGACAAGCGCTCTCATGGACTATGTGCTGGTTAATCGCGTTCGTTCGGTCGCTGACAAGCGCTCTCATGGACTATGTGCTGGTTAATCGCGTTCGTTCGTTGACAAGCACTCTCATGGACTATGTGCTGGTTAATCGCGTTCGTTCGTTGACAAGCACTCTCATGGACTATGTGCTGGTTAATCGCGTTCGTTCGTTGACAAGCACTCTCATGGACTATGTGCTGGTTAATCGCGTTCGTTCGTTGACAAGCACTCTCATGGACTATGTGCTGGTTAATCGCGTTCGTTCGGTCGTTGATAAACGCTCTCATGGACTATGTGCTGGTTAATCGCGTTCGTTCGGTCGTTGACAAGCGCTCTCATGGACTATATGCTGGTTAATTGCGTTCGTTCGGTCGCTGACAAGCACTCTCATGGACTATATGCTGGTTAATTGCGTTCGTTCGGTCGCTGACAGGCGCTCTCGCAGACATTATGCGGCCTTATCACATTCGTTCGGTCGTTGAAGTAAAGAACAGCCTGGCATAAAAACGCCAGGCTGTTCTTTTTACATTAATTCATTTTTAACTAAAACTGCTTTAATCTTCGTATAGTCATATTCCTCTGATAATGCTTCCTTCAATGGTTTCAACTTTTTCTCATCTATTTGACTATGCGCAGCAATCACTGCCGCTTCTTCCTTCTCATCGAAGAAGATTTCCCATGCGAGGGGATGGCCATCTTGAAAAGCTTTGAAAATATGATTCTCAATCGTCATTTTAGAAAAATCTCGGATTGCTGCAATGTCTTTAATAGACTTACCAGATTGAAACATTTGATAGCTAATCAAATGACTCGGACGATCATCGGCCGTTTTTTTAACTTTTGGTTTGGATGCTGAGGTGTCAGCGATACGAACCTTCTTTTTTACATCCTGATTATTAGCGCGCCATTCCTTAATAATTGCTAAAAATTCTTCCCCATATTGTTCATATTTCTTTTCTCCGACCCCTTTAATCTCAAGCATATCCTCCTTAGAAGTAGGGAAGTAGCGGCTTAGTTCTTTCAAGGTAGCATCAGAGAACAGAACATATGGTGGGACATTTTTTTCATCGGCAATTTGCTTCCGTAATGCGCGCAGTTCTGCAAATAAGTCCTCATGGTAATCGGCATCATCACTTGTTGGAATTGGAGCTGTATACATCTCAACACGCCGATTCCCTTTTAACACGTCAACAGAGTTTTGAATCAATCGTAATGTAGGATATTGTCCTTCCTCAGTTCCAAGTAGTTGCTCGGCAATTAGGAAATGAATTCGTTCGGTAAGTTCTTTCTCTGTATAGGCTGATAATATTCCATACGTAGAAATTTTGTTGAGACGAAAATCTCTTATTTTTTTATCTTTGGATCCTTTTAATACTTTAGCAGTCATGCCAACGCCGAAGCGTTCATCCATTCGTTTCACACAGGATAATATCATTTGAGCTTCTTCGGTAATATCGACCTTTTCCTGCCGCTCCACACAGTTGCTGCAACGACCACATGTTTCCTTTGTTACTGTATCGTCAAAGTAATCGAGGATAAATGATGTTAGACAACCATGGGTGTGACAGTAATTGATTATCGCCTGTAATTTGCGATACTCATTTTGTTTGGCGGTATCGTCCATAAGAGATTGCTCGATTAAAAATTTCTGCAGTTGCACATCCTGCGGGGAGAAGAGTAGAATACAATCACTAGGTTCTCCGTCACGTCCGGCTCTTCCTGCTTCCTGGTAATAGGATTCAATATTCATTGGCATGGCATAGTGAATAACATACCGAACATTGGATTTATCGATTCCCATTCCAAATGCGTTTGTCGCTATCATAATCGCCGTTTCATCATGAATAAATGCAGCCTGTGCCTGTTTACGCGCTGTTTCCGATAAGCCGGCATGATATTTAGCAACATTAATTCCGCGTTTGGAAAGCTGGTCATATAATGCATCAGCCTGTTTTCTAGTGGCAGTATAAATAATGCCAGATTCGTCCTGGTGTTCTTCTAAAAATGACCGTATGTAGGAAGGTTTATCTTTTCCTTTCACGATATGGAAGGATAAATTTTCCCGTTCAAAACCGGTATTGACAACATGGTTATCCGTAATGTTTAATAGTTCCTGAATATCGGAAATGACTTCCTCTGTAGCTGTTGCAGTTAATGCAACAAGGACAGGAATATTGGATAATCGTTTCAAGTTGGGTACGATGGAACGATAACTTGGCCTGAAATCATGTCCCCACTGTGAAATACAATGTGCTTCATCAAACGCAACGAGTGCTAGAGGGATTCGTTTGATTACATTTACAAAAGACCCGGATTCAAACCGCTCTGGTGCAACATAGACAAATTTATACCGGCCATTTTCCAAATCGCGCAGTCGAGCTTGTTGTTCTCCTGTTGAAAGTGAGCTATTGATGAAGGTTGCGGGGATTCCCAACGCCTGTAGTGCATCTACTTGGTCCTTCATAAGAGAAATTAAAGGGGATATAATAATTGCAGTTCCATCCATGGATAGACCAGGAATCTGATAACATAGTGATTTACCGCCACCTGTTGGCATCACAGCAAGTGTGTTATTCAGCTGTAATATATGATCGATTGTATCCTGCTGTCCAGGACGAAATGATTCATAGCCAAAATAGGTTTGCAGAATTTTTTCTTCTTTCACTAACATGTTCAGAGCCTCCTTCTAAAATATATAAGCTTATCCTAACATATTTTGCGTTATAAGACTAAATTAGAATTAAAGGGTGGGTAACTTAAATGTTTGTAAATTAACGTTAAAGTAATCGTTTAATTTCGCGTAATTGATTTACTTTTTCACTATTCATCTATAGAATAATTTTATAATATAGATGCTTCACTATGTGGAGTTTTGTCAGTTAAATATAAACAGGAGGTATGGTATGGTCCCTTCTTTATTATTTGAAATAATGATTATTGTTGTACTGGGAATAGCCTCACAGTGGGTAGCATGGCGTTATCGAATGCCTGCAATCGTCGTCATGTCTGTTACGGGATTAATTATTGGGCCGTTCTTTGGATTAATAAATCCTGAACAGGACTTTGGTGCTTTATATAGTCCGCTTATTTCTGTAGCGGTGGCAATTATTCTCTTTGAGGGAAGTTTAAATTTAAGTTTCAAGGAATTAAGAGGAATTGGAAAGCCGATTTTTCGAATTTCAACTATTGGAGCATTTATTGCATGGATCCTTGGTTCCCTTACAGCACATTATATAGCGGGGCTGTCATGGACGGTTTCATTTGTTATTGGTGGTTTATTTATCGTAACCGGACCTACCGTAATCTTACCACTGCTCCGACAATCAAAACTGAAGCCAAGACCAGCTAGAATTTTAAAATGGGAAGGAATTATTGTTGATCCGATTGGTGCACTGTTAGCGGTTTTTGCATTTGAAATTATTACGTTTATGACAGCAGATAATCCGAATCCCACGCAACTTTTATTGTTCTTTGCAGCATCATTGTTTGCAATTATTCTTGGCTGGGCTCTTGGGCGCGGACTAGGCTGGATGTTTGAAACGGGTCATGTACCAGAGTTTCTGAAATCTCCGTCCGTTATCGTGATAGTTATCCTTTGTTTTACCGTTGCAGATGAGATTATGCACGAGACAGGACTTCTATCTGTAACAGCGATGGGGATTACATTAGCAAATATGGGAATCAGTTCCATTTCAGATATGCGGCATTTTAAGGAAAATATTTCAATTCTTCTTACGTCAACCATCTTTATCATGTTGACTGCTTCGTTGGAAATGGATACCATTCTTCGTGTTTTCAGTCCGAATATAATTGGTTATGTGTTATTAATGATGTTTGCAGTAAGACCATTGTCGATCTTTCTATCGACAATTGGTACGGCACTGTCTTTCAATGAGAAAGCTTTACTCGGATGGATTGCACCCCGTGGTATTGTTGCATTAACGGTATCTGGTTACTTTGCTAACATATTAACAGATGCAGGATATGAGGATGCAGCCATTTTAACGACACTAACCTTTGCACTCGTCTTCTTTACGGTGTTGGCACATGGTTTTTCCATTGGTTGGTTAGCGAAAAAGTTAAATCTATCCATGGAAGGCAACCCGGGCGTACTGATCATTGGCAGTAACCCATTTACTGTGGAATTAGCAAAATCACTCGTGAAGGCAAAAAGACCCACCGTAATTGTAGACTCTTCTTGGGAAAACTTGAGTATAGCAAGAAAGGCAGGACTCACAACCTTTCATGGGGATATGCTTTCCGAGCAGACGGAATATCACTTTGATACGATTCCATACGATTATATGCTCGCAATTACAAGTGGGCGTTCATTTAATTCATTAATCTGTACAACTTTCTTACCGGAGTATGGCAGAACGAACGTGTTCAAGGTAAGTCCTCACAACGGGATTGATAATGGATATTCGAAAGATGTCGTTTCCCAGATTGGTGGAAGAATATTATTTGATAAGAAGTTTACACTTGAAGATCTAAATGAAAAAGTGAGAAATGGTTTTGTCGTACGACAGACCACACTAACAGAGAAATATAATTTTGAAACTTATAAAAAGGATAAAGATCCATCAACCGTTTTTCTATATTTGATAAAAGCTTCAGGTCAACTGAAGTTCTTCTCTGAAGAAATGCGAACTGTTCCGGTTGCAGGAGATACAATTGTATGTTTAACACCGCCAATTAAAGAAAAATCAAAAATTGAGGCGAAGTTAAATAACAACCAAAACTCGAAACAATAAAGAAATAGGGAGTAAACCGTGTTACTGGTTTACTCCCTATTTTTATTCTGCATCTTCCAGTTCATCAAGCTGTCGGTTAACTTCCGCTATTTCATCTTCGAGACGAATAAGTTGCCCTTCAGCAGATGATACTCTTCCTTTTACATATTCCAATTTATCCAAGTCACTTTGAATACGTACGTAATCTGATTTTAATTCAGCCAGTTTTGTTTGTAAGGCTTCTTTTGTCATGATTAAATCCCCCCTTAAATTTTTGTGAATAATATTCAAAAAGTTTCTTATTTGAACGCGTGCTTAAATTAATGCGTCATCTTTATCTTTTTTAGAATCTACATAGGTATCATAAAAATGGACAATAATCGTACGCAATACGGCATAGAATGGTACTGCGAACAGAATACCGATAAAACCGGCAATACTTCCTGCTGCAAGGATGACGGTAATGATGGTAAGTGGATGCAGACTTAATGCTTGTCCCATCACATTTGGCGAAATTAGGTTACTCTCAAACTGCTGTGCAGCGATCATGATAATCGAAACCCAAAGGAGGTTCATCGGATCTTGGAAAACTCCGACAAGCAGGGCTGGTGCCACCGCGAGAAATGGCCCCAAATACGGAATCACATTCGTCATCATACCGAACAATGAAAGTGCCAATGCATAATCGAGGCCGATGATTAGATAACCAATTAATAGCAATATCCCAACGACAAAACTGACAAGCAGCTGACCCTGAATAAAAGAAGATAGAACATGATCTATCTTATGAAGTAGACTGCTAATATTTTTCGCCTTTTTCTCACTGAACGTCTGCGTTATAAAAGGAACCAGTTTTTCGCCATCCTTTAACATGAAAAACAAGAAAAAAGGAATCAATACAACACCTGCAACAATACTAATGACCTGACCGATTAATACACCGATAAATCCAAATAAATATTCTACTGTATTTTCAATAGTCGTCGGTAGGTTATTCACAAAGTCATTGATTGCAGTTACAACTTGATCTGGAATGGCAGTGTAATTTGCCTGCCAATAATTGATAAAACTCTCCACCATCTTGATCATCGACGGAATACTATCTACGAGGTTTGTAACTTGGTCCCTGACGATAGGCCAGATGAACATAACGAATAAGAATAGAACAAGAATAATCAGTAAGAACACGAGTATAATAGATAAAATTCGTGGAACTTTACGTTTTTCTAAGAAATGCATAACTGGTTTTGTTAAATAATAAAGGATCCCAGCCCCAATTATAGGGAATGCAACAGCACCAAATATTTTTATGGCTGGAAAAAAGATAAAGGTTGTTTGAGATATTAATAAAACCAGCAAAAATAAAAGAACAAAGAAAATCATTACCTGGAACCACCGTTTATGTACCAATAAAATCACTACTTTCTCTACTTATTCGTATAGTCTCTTTGATTAATGTTTATAGCATTATAATCCTTGCAGCTGAGCGATCCCGGACGGCGGGAGAAGCACATATTTATAGAAAACAACCAGCAGTTCTAACGCAGTATATAGTTTTTTAGCAAGAATAACATATCTTTTGGTTGGGAGAGTAACTGCAGTCCCTAGAAAACAGTATTCATATAATTATATATTACCTGTAAAATGAAATATTAGAAAGTTTGTTTATAAACTATTAATATTTTGATTGCCTTTACTAATATTTCCACCAATCGGTATTGTTAAACAAGACTTATAGTATAATGCTAGAAAGTGTGATAAAATTTTGACATATAATTGTATAACAGGGGGTAACGACTTGGCAAATTGGGAAAAGGTGTATAAGAAATGGGATTCATTTGAAAACCTTGATGAATCACTAAAAACAGAATTACATAGCAAAAAGGATAATAAAACGGCGTTGGAAGATGCCTTTTATAAGGAGTTGACTTTTGGTACAGGCGGTATGAGAGGTGTGCTTGGTGCTGGAGTCAATCGAATGAATATATATACAGTAAGAAAAGCGGTCAATGGCCTTGCGAACTACCTGCTGGCTAACCGTGTTAATGTGAAGGACAGAGGCGTTGTTATAGCATATGACTCGAGATACATGTCACCTGAATTTGCTATAGAGTCAGCAAAAGTACTTGGATCCTATGGAATCAAAACACATCTTTTTGAATCATTGCGTCCAACACCACTGCTGTCATTTGCCGTTCGTTATTTAAGTACGGCTGCAGGCATTATGATCACGGCAAGCCACAATCCGCCAGAATACAATGGCTTTAAGGTATACAATGAAAGCGGTGCGCAAATTACACCAGGGGAAGCAGATCAAATTATTGAAGCAATCAAGCAAACAGAAGACGAGCTGACAGTTCCAACATTGGAAAAGACTGATTTGGAATCAAAAGAGCTGATTAATTGGCTTGGGGAAGAAGTAGACAATGCATACTTGTCACATCTGAAGCAAATTACCAAAATGAGTCCTGATGTGCTGGAGCAGGAAAAGGACTTACAGATTGTTTTTACACCGTTACATGGTACAGCCTATCACCTTGTTACAAAAGGACTTGAACAGCTTCAATTTTCTAATGTATCGGTTGTTGAGGAACAGGCAAAACCAGATCCAGAGTTTTCTACAGTTCAATCGCCAAACCCTGAAGAACATCAGGCGTTTACGATGGCTATTGAACTTGGAAAGAAAACAGATGCAGATATACTGCTAGGTACAGACCCTGATGCTGACAGATTAGGTGTGGCAGTCAAGAATGATGCCGGCGAATATCAAGTTCTGACAGGAAACCAGCTTGGATCATTACTTCTTGATTATATTTTGGCACACAGTGATCAAAAAGTAATTCAAAACCCTCGTATGATAAAAACAGTGGTAACTACTGAACTTGGACGGGCAATTGCAGATGCAAACCAAGTGGAGACGATTGATACATTGACAGGATTTAAATTCATTGGTGAGAAGATCAATCAGTTTGACTCCACAGGTGAAACATTTATCTTTGGATTCGAGGAAAGCTATGGATACTTGATCTCAAGCTTTGCCCGTGATAAAGATGCAGTTCAGGCAGCAATGATGGCTACAGAAATGGCTTATTATTGGAAACAGCGCGGAAAAACACTATTTGATGCTCTGAATGATTTATATGAGCAACACGGGTTTTATTTGGAAGGAATGTCTTCCCTAACCTTGAAAGGGAAAGAAGGATCTGAGCAGATTGCAACTATTATGAATGAAATTCGTACTAACCCATTCGAGGAAATTAACGGAATTAAGGTTGAAAAAATAGAAAATTATTTAACGAGTGAACGTATAATAGTGGCAGATAATATAAAAGATATTATTGACTTGCCACAGGAAAATATGATGAAGTTTATACTTGAACAAGATGGTTGGATCTGTCTGCGTCCATCTGGCACAGAACCAAAAATAAAATGTTATTACGGTGTGCGTGGAAACAGTCGTGATGACAGTGAACAATTACTTGCATCTTTGAAAGATACAATGGATAAAATGATAGATGGAATTGTAAAAAAATCCAGTTAGAATGAGAAGTAATTGTTCTTAGATTTGACAGAAAAAGTAAAATAGCTTTTAATGATATTAACTTGATATTTCCTAAAGGGGAGTAGCTGTACAATTAAAGTCGTCATTACGAGATAATATCTCCGGCTTGGTTGGCAACGAACGTTGTTAGCGAGACCTTTACCATTAGCAGGTAAAGGTCTCTTTTTGTGCTCTTATCTGCTAATGAGATTATATTTTTTAAGGAGCATACACATGGGAACAGAATTAATATTGGAGTATTTATGGGTTCTAGTTGTTTTAATCGGACTGGAAGGGTTGCTTGCTGCTGATAATGCACTTGTTTTGGCAATTATGGTTCGTCATCTTCCGGAAAAACAACGTAAAAGGGCTTTATTCTACGGTTTAGCAGGGGCTTTTGTGCTCAGATTTGGATCGCTATTTATTATATCCTTCCTTGTCGATGTATGGCAGGTTCAGGCGTTGGGAGCATTATATCTGCTGTTCATTTCGTTTAAGAACTTATATGGGAAATTTAAACCTAAAACTGAGGATGACGTAGACAAACTGAAAGAACCAATTCCTGTTGGAGAAGAACCAGAGGCTTCCAGAAAAGAATTTTGGCTTACAGTGGTTAAGGTTGAATTTGCTGACCTTGCTTTTGCAGTTGATTCGATTCTTGCAGCCGTGGCGCTAGCAGTAGCGCTTCCACCGACTGGATTAGGTACAGTTGGAAGTCTGGACACCGGTCAGTTTGCAGTCATATTTGCAGGTGGTATGATTGGTTTAATTATCATGCGTTATGCAGCCAATATTTTCGTTGGCTTGCTGCACGATCGTCCAGGACTGGAGATTGCTGCTTTTGCAATTGTTGGTTGGGTAGGGGTAAAGCTGGCAGTTATGGTATTTGCTCATCCTGATATCGCGTGGATACCACACGAATTCCCGCATTCTACCTTATGGAAATCGATATTCTATGGTGTATTGGTATTAGTTGCTGTTGTCGGCTGGTTTGCTTCCGGTTCGAAAAAGGAAAAAACAGCATAATGAAAAGCAATCCGCTCCGATTTGGTGCGGATTGCTTTTTTTTATTTGTTATAGGGTTGTTGCTTAATTGCTGCCATTACTTGAGTTTGTTGCAGCAGTAGTGGATGCGATGGTTGCAACCATGACAGCCTGCTGTGCTTGTAGGATGGTTTCCAATGTCGTGTGGATACTTGCCTCTAAAGCGTCATGATTATCAAGTTTTTCACTGACATACAGTGCAACGGCCATAATAAGGTTCATATCCTTTTGCCATTTGAACCCTTTCTTGCTATTTAAGGAGTCGTACGTTTGATTAATCTCCGTCATATTGAATTCGTCTTGTGGAAGCAGAGCAAGCATACCAATGATAGGATAATACATTCGCTTTGTGCGGATCCCGGCTTTTTTGAATGTATCCATCACGGTAACAGATCGATTAACTAAATCTCCAGTACTGGACTGATTATCGAGCGTTAGAATATGGCTTAGAAACTGTAATTCATTTCCTTTCCAAAATCCATTTTCATTTAATTCATTATAAAATTGTTCCATCCGCTGAATAATGTTCGATTGTTGCTCGTTAGCGAGTAAAACGGCAAGAGGATAATCATTTGCACCCGTCAAAATAAGGTGTTCTTGTTTCATTCCATCATATATTTCCTTTGTTCGATTGATGACTTCCTCCTGTGTCAATATACTATCCGTGTTTGTTAGAGCGATTGTTGCTGCCAGATAGGTAAATACGCCACTTTTGAATTTAGCATTTTTAAATCCCTCATATATACGAAACAGTGCATCAATTTGATTTTCGGGATCATCAAATTTCACATCAAGAGAAGCTGCAGTAGTAAATCTGGAATAAGATTTCAAAGCAGAAAAGAGACCGGCTTGTTCTTTAATTCGATCAGCGATCCGGAGCATTTTATCTATATGAAGTTCTTTATTGTTCATTGTGTACATGGAAGCAATGGTCATCAGTATTTTTTTATCTGAAACCTTCCATTTCATCGCATCATTCAATTGGTAAAAGTTATTCGTATAGATTGTCATTTTTTCTTGCATCCATTGGTACCACCTTTCTGGTATGTACTTTTTATTACGTATTGGACAGCTAAAAGGTTTCGGGATGTTAACATTCTGCAAATGGTACTAAAGTCAAAAGTAGCTTGGACTATTATCGTAGTGTAGGGAAAATAGTTATTTTTATTTTTGTTTGCGTGTCAGCTACGTTAAAATGATTGTTGAGGTGATTGACATGGCAGAACATCATTTTCATTTAAAAGCAGACTGGCCGGGTGGAAGAAATAGTGAAGGCTATATCGAAGCAGGAAATTTAAATACAAAAATTTCCATACCGCCTGAAATGGATGGCCCAGGTATTGGTACAAATCCGGATGAGATGTTATTAGGTGCAGCCGCAACCTGCTACATTATTACATTGGCAGCATTGATCGAACGAGCGGAATTACCACTGGAAGAAATGTCCCTGGAATCAGTTGGGATTGTTGAGGTAAGAAGAGGTATCTTTACATACAAAAAGATTATTCATCGTCCAACCGTTTCATTAAAGGAAACTGCAACAGATGAGCAGCGAGGGAAATTAGAGAAGCTTGTCGTAAAGGCAGAGAAAAGTTGTATGATTTCAAGAGCACTCCAAGGAAACGTTGAGCTGGAACTACAACCAAATCTAAAATAATGAAAAAATCGCTGCACAAATTGGTGGAGCGATTTTTTCGACGAAATCAGTAACTTTGGTCATGTTATCAGTGTTTAACCATATTGTTCACATAAAATCTATTGATAAGTAACCCCCTTGCTGATACATTTTGTTATAGAATGTTTTACTTTAGCTAAGGTAATCGATGTTCGTTATAGATGATTTTATTCTTGAACCAGGATAATGAAAGAGAGGATCTTAAAAATGAGAAGAAAAAGCTTACTATTTATGTTTATATTGTTAATTGGTGTTTTAGCTGCATGTAATGGCACAGCTGAAACGGAGAATGAAGATGAAGAACTGAAATCACTTGATGTTGAATTTGAGGTTCCTGAGCAAGCTGATGCAGGTGAAATAATTGAACTGAATGCAATCGTTACATATGGTGATGAGGAAGTTACAGATGCGGATGAAGTAAAATTTGAGTATTGGGAAATGGGAAATGAAGAAGATAGTATAACGGTTGATGCAAATAATAATGGGGATGGAACGTATTCTGCTGAAGTGTCATTTGACCATGATGGAGTTTATGAAATGTATGCACACACAAGTGCAAGGGCTATACACACGATGCCAAAGAAATCGATTACCATTGGTGAAGGTGCAAGTGCTGACCAAGGTGAAGAAAACCATGGGGAAAGTGATGGCCATCATGAACATTCAGGAAATAATGATGGATTTGGAATGGACTTTATGGAACCTGAAGAAATCACAGTAAATCAAGAAATCGATTTGACGGTTCATTTACAAATGGATAACGAAGCTTTTGAGAATGCCAATGTTCGTTATGAAATTGTAAACGATAGTAATTCAGAGAAGCATGATTGGGTCGATACAGAAGAAGCTGTTCCAGGTGAATACACGAGCAAATATTCATTTGAAGAAGATGGGGCATATACAATAATTATTCATGTTGAAGATGACGAAGGATTACATGAACATCAGGAATATGAGATAGTAGTGAATGAATAATAACTCAATATATTATGGAAAGCAGGGGATTTTATGGCAAAGGTAACACCATTCTTAATGTTTCAAGATGGTAAGGCGGAAGAAGCGATGAATTATTATACCTCCCTAATTGAGGATTCTAAAATCACAAATATTATCCGATACGGAGCGAATGAAGAGGCTGGTGATGAGGGAACGGTAATGCAGGCTACCTTCACTTTAAAGGGTCAGGAATTTATGTGTATTGACAGTAATATAGCACATCAGTTTTCTTTCACTCCATCGTTTTCCATCTTTATTACTTGTGATACAGAAGAAGAAATTGATAATCTTTATCAGAAACTAGGCGAAGATAGACAAGCACTTATGCCTTTAGACAATTATGGTTTCAGTAAAAAGTTCGGTTGGATAAATGACCGCTTTGGAGTTTCTTGGCAGTTGAATCTTCCTGAGTAAACTGGAAGGGTATTCTAAAGATGGCTTTGCTGCTCTGCACCCCACTCTTTCTATTTTGGAATCTAGCAATTACACTATTTAATAATAAATATAAAGCACTTCTTTCTGTATTATCTGTATTAATAGAAAGAAGTGCTTTTGTGATATTAACAACTCCATAACAATCCTCAACCTCTATTTTGAATTTTGTAATAATCTCTGCATCCAAGGACAACATCGTCAAAAAGTGCGCACTCCCTCCGCAAAGTGGTGCAATGTCGCCGAAAAGTCGCGCACTCCCGTCAAAAACAGTTACACCCCAACTGCTCACCCTCTTACTAATTTCAATACTTTATCCAATTTCTGAACCGCAGCAGTCTCAAAATAATCAGCAAAAGGGCAACCCAACTCCTGAACACGCTTGACCACATCAGCAATTGTGAACTGTGTAGGGTGTAAACCGTCCTGAACTTCATCCCAATATAAGGGGGTTGCTACTGTTCCTTCTTTTGTCATCCGTGTGGAATAGGGAGCAATCAATGTCTTGTCTTTGCCATGCTGAACATAGTCAATATACAATCTGCCATTTCGGTTTTTCTTCATTCGCTCGGTAGTAAATAAGTCAGGAGATATGTTTTCAATTGTCCAGGCGATTGCTTGTGTAAAGATAGCTGTTTCCTCGTAAGTCATGCTTCCTTCTCGAATGGGAATATGAATTTGTAACCCCTTATTTCCGGAAGTTTTAACAAATGACTTCAATTCGAGATCATTCAGTAATGTGCGAATAAGCATAGCTGCCTCGATAGCTAAGTAAAAATGCTCCCTGTCCGGTGGATCGAGATCAAATACGATTTCTGTTGGTACCGTACTGTGAATCCGTTGAAAAGGAATATGGTATTCCACAGAACCATGGTTAGCAAACCAGATTAGTGACTCCAGATTATTACATACAATCGTTTTCCCATCCTCGGAGGGAACACCCATAATAAAATCAGGAGCGTAATCAGGCAGATGTTTTTGAAAAAAATGCTCCTTGTCGACGCCGTCCGGACAGCGAATAACAGTCAATGCTCTTTTGTTCAAGAAAGGGAGCATATATGGGGAAACTTCACGCATATAGGTAAGGAGATCACCTTTTGTGTAGAATGCATCTGGCCAAATTAATTTATCTATATTTGTCAGTTCTATATTCTTTGGGGGCATCGCCAGATCTAAATGGAATTTATTCCATGTGCATTCTTCCGGCTTACGGTTTGGCAGTAGCATTGCAAACTCTGGCTCACGTAATTCACCTTTATATAAATCAAGGGTATGGATTGCCGCACAGACAGCCGGTGGCAATGTATATACCTGTCCATGTTTATTACCATTTGATATAAATAACTGTTTTAATGTTTGAAAAGATTCGGTATCCAATCCATGCTTGCATTTTCCAACTGTAACTACTTCTTCAGCCTTAAAGACAGCAACTTCAAAATAGCCATTTTCCATGTCGTATTTAGTTAGAAATACTTCGATCGTACGCCAGTTTTTAATTTTCAACCAATCACGGTGGCTCTTCCCAGGTTGGTAGGTGCTTACTTTACGTTTCGCAACAATGCCTTCTCCTTTAGATTCAAACACGGCGCTATTGACCTCATCTGCTTTGGAAAAGACTTCTACTAACTTCACCCGATCGGCATTCGCAAGTTTTGCAAACAGACTGCTTAAACTTTTCTTCCGCATTGAGTATTTTTGTGTAATGGATGATGCCCCTTTCATCTCCAATAAATCAAATGCCATGAACACGGCTGGCCTGATCTGAGCAGTATTTTGTATGGTATCTTTATTTTTCAATCTCCCTCGTTTTTGTATCCAAGAAAAGTTGGATTGGTATTTATGATTTAATATGACAAGCTCCCCATCCAGTGTTAATGGGAGAAACGGAGCAATGGATTTAAAATTTTCCTTGCAGAATTCGACAATCTCTGGAAAGTTTCCAGTAAGATCCTTCTTGTTTTTACTCGTTAAGCGAATCGTACCATTCGACTTCCAAGTCAGTACACAACGGAAACCATCATATTTCACTTCATATACCCATGCATCACCAGTCGGTATGTCAGAACTTGAAACAGGCTTCATGATATCCAATAAGAGCACCTCCTTTTAGTGAATAACCCCACCTTATCATTCTTTCCGAATGCTTGAAGATAGGGCTTCCTGTTTCATAGACCACTGCATCGAAGGAATTTCTTAAGATGGCTGATGTTGTCTCCACAGGCTTGATTATACTGTTCGGACACAACCTTGCCCTACAGTTTTTATTGATTAATCCATCACTACCATTTGATCTAATTGTTCTAGTCCTTTACGCAAAATATTTAGGCTGGCATTGTGGTCACGATCCAGTATAGTTCCACAGCTTTTACAAATATGCGTGCGAATGGATAAGGATTTTTTCACACGTGTACCACATTCAGAACAATCTTGGGTCGTAAATTCTGGATTGACTCTGATAAGTAATCCACCGTTCCTTTCACATTTGTAAGATAACATATTGCGAAACATTCCCCAGCCTGCATCAGAAATGGACTTAGCTAAATGTTTGTTTTTTACCATATTCCGGATATTTAAGTTTTCTACTGCAATAACGGAATAGTATTTCGTTAGATTGTGGCTCCATTTATATAAGGTATCTCTTCGTTGGTTAGCTACCTTTTCATGAAGCTTACGGATTTTGATAACTTGTTTCTTATAATTGGCTGAGCCTCGCTTTTGTTGGGAAAGCTTCTTTTGTGCTCGTTTCAACTTCTTCTCTGTTTGACGAAGAAATCTTGGGTTATCAAAGCTTCTACCATCGGATAAAACGGCATATTTGTCCAATCCAACGTCAATCCCAATTACAAGGTTTCTGTTGATTGGTGCTGGATATACTTGCCTCTCGACACTGAAAAAAGCATACCAGCGTGTTCCTTGTCGTTTAATAATGAGTTGTTTGATCGTTCCGTCTATCGGACGATGTAAATGAATTGGGATTTGACCTAGTTTTGAAAGTTGTAGATTTCCATTAGTGGCAAAAGATGCTGCGTAGCGATGATGTGAGTTTGGTTTGAAGCCAAATTGTGGGAAAGTTATGCTGTTGTAATCTTTGTATTTCTTTAACCTTGGATAGTTTGCTTGTTTTCGAAAAAAATATACAAATGCTTTATCTAATCGAATGAATACTTCTTGCAATGGTTGAGAAGGTATTTTTTTCAGAAAAGGTATTTTACTTTTATCTAACTTTAATTGTTTTTGCATGGCAAAGCGTGTGTATGATTCTTTGGATTGCTTATATTTTCGTTGTTTATCCAGGAGTGCAGAATTATAGGCTTGACGACAATAAGAAATCCAGCGATCCAGTTGTTCTCTTTGTTCGTCTGAAGGATAAATTTCGTATTTTTGATTCAGCAGCATCATTTGCACCTCCTAACTCAACTATAGAACATATGTTTGCAAAGTGCAAGTGTTTTTGCTATCGCAAACCGAAATTCATCTCCCTCTTAGCCTTGGGCGCAGCCCGGTACAGGCTTGAAGAGGGAGACTTCTTTCAGAATCCTATTAAAATGGCTCATTTCGGGGATAATAACCAGACTGGAATAGAAATGTTCTGTACCAGCAAACTAAAGAAAAAGGGGGTTATTCACGTGCATACGATGTGGAAGGGCACAATTAGCTTTGGATTAGTAAACATCCCTGTGAAAATGCATGCAGCAACAGAGAATAAGGATGTTAAACTCAGGCAGCTTCATAAAGAATGTAAGTCACCAGTTAAATATGAAAAAGTATGCCCTATATGTGATAAGGAAATTAAAAGTGAAGAAATTGTAAAGGCATATGAGTATTCTAAAAATAAATTTGTTGTTCTTGATGATGAGGATATCGAAGCATTACGGAAGGAGCAGGAGGACAAAGCAGTGGAAATTGTCGACTTTGTCAAACTCCAGGATATTGATCCGATTTATTTTGAAAAAAGTTATTATCTTTCACCGAATGAGGGTGGTAGTAAAGCATACGGGTTATTACGCAATGCATTAAATGACACGGGAAAGATTGGGATTGCCAAAATGATTATCCGCTCCAAAGAGCAACTTGCAGTCATCCGGGTTTATGAAAATGCATTAGTTGTCGAAACAATCCATTATCCCGACGAAGTACGCAGTGTTCAGGATGTACCGAATATTCCAGAGGAAGTTAAAATCGTTAAAAAGGAATTGGATACGGCGAAGATGCTGATTGATCAGTTAACAACCGAATTTGAACCGGAAAAGTACAACGATGATTATCGGACAGCCTTACTTGACTTAATTGAGGAAAAGAAAAATAATGCGCAGACAACAACTGCAAAAGACAAACCTGCTCCAGACAATGTCACCAATTTGATGGATGCATTGCAAGCTTCATTGGAAAGGGCCAAATCGGAAAAGCCGAAGCCAAAACAACCAAAACAGGTAAAGCGAAAAGCAAAGACAACTGCATCAAAGAAAAAGGCAGCAACCTAAAAGTCTCCAATTATGGAGACTTTTCTTTGTTAAGGTAATTTTACCCACCAATATTACAAACCGGCTTCATTTTTTCACTCTGCTAACAAATTAGTGACAAAACAATAAAAATAGTTCATCTTTCATGTTTTTTACATAAAAAAGGGGTAGAGTGATTAATACATACTTATACATAACATAGAGGGTGAGATATGATGAATAGGAATCCATTTTTCGATAATGCAAAAGTTTTATTGATTTTTCTAGTTGTTTTTGGACATATTATTCAGCCGTTTGTAGATGGTTCGGGCGGAATGAACACCTTATATACATGGATTTATACCTTTCATATGCCTGCCTTTATACTACTTTCAGGTTTTTTTGCTAAAGGCTCTGGAAATAAAGCTTACATTTTGAATCTAGCGAAAAAACTACTGATTCCATACCTTATTTTCCAAGTCCTGTATACGATTTATTACTTTTTCATTGGAAAGGCAGGATGGCAGGCTGAGATATTTTATCCACATTGGTCATTATGGTTCCTGCTTAGTCTTTTCAGTTGGCATATTCTTTTATATTGGTTTAAAAAAATCCCTGCAGCATTAAGTATTTCGATTGCAGTTATGATTGGATTGATTGTTGGTTACTTCGGTGAGATTGGCCATACATTCAGCCTGTCACGTACATTTGTGTTTTTCCCATTCTTCCTAGTTGGTTTTTGGTTAACGGAAAAACAAGTCATGTGGGTCAAATATAGAGCAGTTAAGGTTTCTTCCATCGTATTCATGATCGGATTGGCAGTTGCGATTTATTATTTGCCGAAAATAAATTCAGGATGGTTGCTTGCATCGAAATCATATGGTGATCTAGGCATGGCCGAATTTGGCGGGATTGCTAGATTGCTTGTGTATGTGACTGCAGCCATAATGGTAGTTTGTATTCTTGCCTGGGTTCCTGGGAAGAATTTAGGCTGGATAACCAAGCTTGGCACACGCACACTATATGTCTATTTATTACATGGTTTTTTCGTGCAATATTTCCGTCAGCACGAATTATTTGCAGTGAACAGTGTAATCGACGTTCTCGGCCTTGCAGCAATAGCAGCATTCATTGTCATCATCCTTTCCAGCAAACCTATTCTTGGAATTTGGCAACCATTTATTGAAGGAAAAGCTTCGATAATTAAAAAAGCATTTAAGGGCAAGACTGTTTTGTAAAAGATTTATTGTTATTGCTATAAAATCGATAAAATTAGACATGGGCTAAGAAACTTCGGCGAACGCTCTGGGAAATATACTTCGCGTACCTTAGGGCGGCTGGTCAGCCAACTTGCGCTAAAGTGCGACGTTGTCTCACCTATCCCTTTCCTCCCGCAGGAGTCTACGTATATTTCCCAGAGCTGATTATAAGCTTACAAACAATCAACTCCATTAGTGATTGTTATAAAAATCAAACCATACAGCTAAACCAGTCCGGGTGAGCGGAGGGCGGTGACTCCTGCGGGAAAAGCACGTGTCCGAAGACCAGAAGAGCGATTTTCTCTTCGGGGCTGAGGCCGTGCCCGCGGAAAGCATCCGCCCATAGCGATCCCGGACGGCGGAATTAGCACATATTTATAGGGAGAAACATGCACTGAAAATAAATTATTTCTTATAATAAAAGCGAATCATTTTGGAAGTTGTGACATAGAATCAATTACCCCCTATTTTAAATATAGAAAAACAGGCGATCCTTCATTTGAGGATCGCCTGTTTTCGTTACTATACTATTTAATTTAGATATTAAAACAATATATGTGCAATCACGATAATGATCGGCAAGGTAATAATAGTACGTAAAAGGAAAATGATAATGAGATCCTTGAACGATACCGGTACCTTGGACCCTAACAGTAATCCACCAACCTCAGACATATAGATTAACTGTGTCACAGAAAGTGCTGCAATGATAAAACGGGTAATATCTGCTTCAATGGATGAACCAATGATTGCCGGAAGAAACATATCTGCAAAGCCAATCAGAATTGTTTCTGAAGCCTCTTTCGCATATGGAACCTGCATAAGCTCTAAAAACGGAATGAACGGTGTACCGAGCCATTGAAAGACAGGAGTATATTCTGCAATAATGAGTGCAATCAGACCAAATGCCATAACGACAGGGGCAACACCCATCCACATGTCGAGAATATTTTGTCCGCCTTCTTTAAAAAATTTATAGACACTTGTTTCTTTTTTTGCACGATCCAATGCTTGTTTATAACCAAATGTAAACACATTATATCCAGATGGGATTGCTTCGTCGATACCATCTGATGTTTCTGACACAAACGTATCCGCTTTTCTGGATAATGGTGGGATACGTGGCATGATTAAGGCGGCTATAAATCCGGCAATCGCAACCGTCAAATAGAAAGGAACAAACATATATGCAAGGTCCATCTCTGTCAAGACAACGAGAGAGAACGTAATGGATACAATGGAAAAAGTAGTACCGATTACTGCAGCTTCCCGTTTTGTATAATGGCCGTCTTCATACTGTTTACTTGTAAGCAAGACACCTATTGTGCCATCACCAACCCAGGATGCAAGGGCATCTACTGAAGACCTCCCCGGAAGCCGGAATAATGGTCGCATCACTTTAGTCATTAACGTACCGAATAATTCCAGTAAACCAAAGTTCATGAGCAATGGTAAAAATAGACCTGCAAATAAAAAGACTGCAAATAGTACATGAAGTAAACTGTCTAATAACATGCCACCTGTATTTTCTCCATAGACTGCAACTGGTCCAAGTTGGAAATAAACCATTACCGCAAAAACGGCTGCAATCGTCCGTGTTGCCGTCCAAAAATGACTCGTATAAAATAGTCCCTGGAAAAATGGTGTTCCAGCAAATGCTTTCTTCCCAGCAACCTTAGCAATTAACGTCATGACTGCTGTAATAACAATAATAACCATCATAATGGCAGATAATTGGTCTGCAAGTAATCCTTGAACCCAATTTGCCAAAAGGGCTATAGGAATCGTCATTCCGTCTTCAGTATTAATAGGTAGCATAAACAAGAAGACGCCGACTAGTGATGGTATAATAACTTTTAAGTGATCTATTAAACTATATGTTTTCATCATAACCTCCAAAAATAATTTACTACGTAAGAAATTTATAGGGGATAATCCCACATGAATAATTATACAATATAATGTAAATTTATACAATACTATAGGAATGGTAAAAATATACACATCCATCTAAAAATATTCTTAACAGAGGACGTCTCGCGTGTTAGGAAACGACTCTTTAGGGTATAGTATAATGGGGTGTTGCAAGTGAGAAAGTTATTTAAGTACAATATTCTTTATCGCAGTACTATCATTATATGGTTAGCTGTAAAGTTCATTATAAAGATTTATTACTTTAATTTTAATAATAAGATTTGGGATAGGAAAACGGTCCAAAAATGGGATAATATGCTTTATCATATGGCAGTTGAATATCGAAAGAAGGCGGAAAGACTTGGTGGTGTTCTCATCAAGCTTGGTCAGTTTTTAAGTACGAGAACAGACTTTTTACCAGAAGTATTTATCAAAGAGCTTGATGGCTTGGTGGACCGTGTCCCACCAATGCCATATGAAACAGCTCTTTCATCCATAGAAAAAGAGTGGGGCACCACTATTTATGAGCCTCTTGCTGACATAGGGGATTCGGCTATCGCGTCTGCATCGATCGGAGATGTATATCGGGGAACACTTAAAGATGGTACCCCGGTTGCAATCAAGGTCAGACGGCACCGGATTGAAGAGGTTTTTCATAAAGATTTCATCGCATTACGAATTGTTTTCTGGATTCTAAAAGTATTTACAGCGTTTGGCAAAAAGGCGGATCTCAATTCACTTTATAAAGAACTCGTCCATGTCATGAACCGTGAGCTGGATTATGAGCAGGAATTGGAGTTTGGAGAATATTTCAGTGATCGTTACAAGGATAACGAGGATATCCATATTCCAACCTATTATAATCATCTCTGTACAGAGAAAGTGCTTGTGATGGAATGGGTGGACGGTGCGAAAATAACAGATACATTATTTATGCAACAGCATCATATAAATATAGAGAAAACAACGAAGAATTTATTTGATCATTATATTGACCAGTTCCTCAACCCTGGGAAATTCCATGCTGATCCACATGCAGGTAATATCCTTATAAAAAAAGACGGGACGATTGCGATTATTGATTTTGGCATGGTCGGTGAAATTAAAAAAGAGGATACGGAACAATTCAAATTACTTGTCCAGGGATTTATAATTGATAATTATGATATCGTATTGTCCGCACTCGACAAGATGAATTTTATTTTACCAAATGCAGATAGGAAAAAGTTGAAAAAGGTAATTAAAGAAACGGTTGATATGTATTCAGACGGTTCACTTAAAAATATTGATTCAAAGGTAATGAGTCAATTAAATGAAGATATCAGTTTGATTGTCAAAGACCAGCCAATACAATTACCTGCAAATTATGCCTATTTATTACGAGCAGTATCTATTGTAGTCGGAATTTTATTCACTATTTATCCAGAAATGGATGTTAAAAAATGGGCAATACCAAAAATAAAAAAATGGTTTGGCAGAAGAAGTATTGTCGAATCCGTAACCAGACAATACGTCAAGAATCTGACTGAACCAATAGAAGCTTATCCGAGAGCATTGTTAAATTTCCTTGAAAATGGGGTAAAGGATAGGAAATGGGATAAAGAGAAGCATCATGTCCAGATGAAACACCAATTTTATTTACTAGTTGAGGTACTTTCCTTTATGATGATATTAACAGGAGCGGCTACCACCATATGGGGATTCAGTATCGAAACAAATGGTATGGCTGTGATTGGGCTTGTGCTTGCAGGGATATTTTTATTCCTACTGAACTTGGTATTCATAAACCACTATAGGATGATTCGATCCAGAAAATAAGGGAGTGTTCGAAAATGAGTGATTATCTTAAAAAAGGCTTCTTACTTGGTCTAGGTGCCGCGGTAAGCGGTAAGGAGAAATTAAGTCAAAAACTAAAAGAACTCGTCGATAAAAATGAATTGACCCAGGAACAGGCCAAAACGATGATGCAGAATTTCATTGATAAAGGTGGCATGAAGAAGGAAGAATGGAGCACCAAGAATTATGAACAAATGAGTAAGAAGGCAACAGAGTATGGACTTGCGACAAAAGAAGATATTAATGAATTAAGAGCTCGCCTTACGGAATTAGAAGAAAAACTTGCAGAAAAAAACGATCAGTTAAATTAATGGAGAGTGGACCTGCATATTTCGGGTTCACTTTTCTTTTGTTTGGCGACAATACAAATCAGTCAATTCAGTAAATTTAAAAATAAGTATTGCTTCCTAAAGATGTAACCGTTATAATGTTCACATAAACTTCAGTTGCACATCTAAAGGAGTGATGGCGGGATGAAAAGCTTTTTTCATATTTGTAACAGTATGACAGTGAGGCTTGGTAGGAATTTGCAAGAGGAAGAAATATCATTTTTGCAAACGTTGTACGAACGCTACACGAAAGAACAGCTAGAAACTGAGGTCAAACAAAGAGAATATAATTTAGGTATAGTGAACTCATAACTGTAAGCTCTTCTATTTAGAGGGCTTTTTTTATTGTCTTAACAGGTGTACGATTCCCATCTTTAGCTTCGATTCGGGAAAACTCCTTATTACTCTCCTTTCTATAAATCTGAATCTAATCATGCTATAATAATGGTATTGGATTAGCAAGGAGCGATACTGTGGCAATAACAAATGATACGATTATAAAAAAGATGATACATGAATTATACGAGGCGAAAGAGAGTCAACATTCTCATGAAAAAATGGTAGCACATATAGCGAATGTTCGACTATTAAGCGATCTATTTTTAGAGGAAGATCAACAGACAGTGAACAAAGCTGAATTATCAAAAGAGGAAATGAAAGCGATGATTGGCGAACAGTCTACGAGCAAACAAATGCAGGGAAAATCAGAAACAAAGCCAATCATTGATCATGAAGAAGCGAATGGGAAATCGATTTTTGATTTTTAATAGGGAAAGAGGTACATAGCAATGAAACTATTTTTAATTTTTGGTGTTATTAATGGATTTTTGGCCGTGGCACTCGGTGCATTTGGTGCACATGGATTGGAAGGGCGAATTACAGAAAAAGCGATTGGTACATGGGAAAAGGCTGTTACCTATCAGATGTTTCACACGATGGCCCTTCTCGTTACTGGATTGTTACTAGCAAGGTTCCAAGGTGAAGGCCTCCTAACAACCGGAGGCTGGATGTTCATGGCGGGGATTGTTTTATTTTCCGGCAGCCTTTATACCTACGCATTAACATCTATTAAAACGTTTGCTATGATTACACCAATCGGTGGGGTGGCATTTCTAATAGGTTGGGTAATGGTCGGTATTGCAGTTATGAGAAATGTATAATGAATCTTGTAAGCTATCACTTTATAATTGTTGTTCAAATAGGAGGATAAAAAGGACGAAGAAATTCGGAAGGGTCATTTTCACCGGAATTTTTGAACAACCTCTATAATCGAAAGATGAAATAAGTAGTAAACAAAAGCAACATAATACCGCGTATTGCTTGTTTTCCGGCTTCAGCTGGATGACGAGTATATAATAAGAGCATGGCATCACAAAACAAACTCAGAACGACAAGGTAAATCGATAGAAATATAATGATAATATAACCGGCAATTAGTGCAGAGAATCCGATCAGCATTGCAAATAACAGTGAAATAAGCTCCATTTGAATTAATTTTCTGTAGGGGTGTCTCATAGATAATCGCCTCTCTTTTGGTGAAGCAATTGTAATAAAGGATGACCCGATCTGTTCGGAGTCATCCTTTATTTATAAGTCCATTACGAAAATATAAAGATTTGACATAAATTAACTCATAGACAGAAACCGTTACGTCCCATACTTCGCTAACCTAGCTTTAAGCTTTTGCCTTTATCTTGGTTGAAAGGTAGCCATCTGTTGCTGCTGTTGGCCATATGGATATTCATAATTGATTTCTTCGTTGAAGATGACATAGTCCAAGTAAATCATCAGTAAAAGAACTCTTCTTCCAGTTTCCGGCTCACTTAAAATAATATGGTCTCTTCCAGCGGCTTCAATAACTCCTGTGAACGTTTTTGCACTCCATTCTGGGTTATTCTCAAATGTTAAATAAAAAGTAGCAAGTTTACCACGGTTTAAACGTAAAATGTTTTCAATGTATGACTGCTGCAAAGGAAGCATGCCTGGGATATCTGATGTTTGTTGCTGTGCCTGTTGGGCTTGCAGCTGGCCTTGCTGTTGCTGTTGTGGAACTGGAAATTGCCTCGGTTGGTACATCGGGTAATATGCTGGAGATGTTGTCGGATAATAGTAGTACGGGCCACCTTGACTCTGTTGCTGATATTGTGGATTAATGTTACCTTGATTCTCACTCATTATAAAACCTCCTGTTAATGATTATATGTGTTTTTTTAGGAGAGAAGGATAGGTACTCTCCCATGGGTATTGAACATCCAAACCATATGCTCTCCGGCCCCTTATCTATGCCCACCGTCCCTGGGCAAGCCCGCTCCGCTTTTGTTCGGCTAGCTGCGCGGGCTAGGGACTACGGGGCATAGATAATGGACACTCCGAGCACGAAAACCATGTTCTCTCCGGTCCCTTATCTATGCCCTCCGTCCCAGGGCAAGCCCGCTCCGCTTTTGTTTTGTTTCCGACCACGAGCATACCCAGTTCACCATCTCCTTTAGCCTCGAGACGCAGTAGTCTTGCAAGGAAATCCACCTCAGGAGCTTCTGTATTTGCAACAATAGCCGTTGATATCATTCCTCATTTCTGTCTGTTCCTTAGGCTTGAACTCACTAAATAATTGTATGTCTATAAACTGAAATTGATGACAATAAAAAAAGACTTTCTCTCACGAATGAGAGAAAGTCTTTTTAAATAGTTATTATAAAGCGAAGTACTTGTCCACGTCTTCTTTAGGAAGGTGGTTTCCTACGATGAAATCACCAAATTCGCCATATTTTGTTGTTACTTCATCGAAACGCATTTCATAAACAATTTTTTTGAATTGTAATGCATCATGGGCAAAGAGGGTAACGCCCCATTCCCATTCGTCCAGCCCAATGGAGCCGGTAATGATTTCTTTTATTTTGCCAGCATATTTTCTACCTGTAAGGCCATGCTCATAAAGTAATTTTGTTCTTTCTTCCCTATCAATCTCAAACCAGTTAGCATCCGACCAGCGACGGCGTGCCATTGGATAGAAACAAGCATGTTCCCACTTCGGCATAATAGGCTTTAAACGATCTTTTACGTAGGGAGATAATTCACGGTCTTTACCTTCATCCATCGGGTTATGCATCGTCATTTCAATAATGGATACATAAGAATATCCCGGAATTAGAAAATCACCAATTTTTGTTTTATTGATTTCCGTTTTAATTTCTTCCAATTCTTCCATCGTTGAACGCAAGAAGATAAACATGATATCTGCTTTGTTGCCAATAACTTTATATAAAGCGTGGCTGCCTTCTTTTGCTTCTTCAACTGCTTCCCACTTTGAAATCAGTTCTTTGAATTCTTTTACTGCTGTAACTCTTTCCTCTTCGGATATCATTTTCCATGAGGTCCAGTCAAATGTACGGGTATCATGCAATGCGGACCAACCATCCATTGTAACTACTGCTTCAGCCATATTCATTCACTCCTTCAATTAGACGATATGTTCAAAACGTGGGGTTAAATTTGCTATCGTGATATTTTGAACAACCGCCCATATAGAAAAATAACTTGTATGTTTTTACTATAGCACATTTTGGGTATTCTAATCATATGAAAGGGTGGCAAGTCTTTCGTATTTATATCTTTGTCGAATCTTTGTCAAAATATGTAAAATACTAGCGTGCAATTCTTTAAATATCAATAGAAATCATTTATGATGAGATGGATGTAGATGTTTAATTTTAAGATGGAGGTTTTTTTGTGAGCACATTATTTGATCAGTTAACAGATAAAGTATCGTCTTCAAATAAGAAAATAGTTTTTCCGGAAGGTCTTGATGAGCGCATTCTGACAGCAGCAAGTCAGCTGGCTTCTGCAGGGGTTGTTACACCAGTATTGATCGGAAACGAAGATAGTATAAATCAGAAGGCAGAAGAAATTGATGTCAATATATCTTCCTGCACGATTCTTGATCCAAATCAATACGCAGAATTTGAGACAATAGTTCAAGCATTTGTTGAGCGCCGTAAAGGGAAAGCGACAGAAGAAGATGCACGTAAAATCTTGCTTGATGAGAACTATTTTGGGACGATGCTCGTATATATGAATAAAGCCGATGGACTTGTAAGTGGTGCGGCACACTCGACTGCAGACACAGTACGTCCAGCATTACAGATCATTAAGACAAAAGAAGGTATCAAAAAAACATCTGGCGTATTTGTGATGGTACGTGGTGATGAAAAGTATGTCTTTGCCGATTGTGCAATTAACATTGCGCCAGATAGTCAAGATCTTGCAGAAATCGCTGTTGAAAGTGCAGTGACAGCCAAACTCTTTGATGTTGATCCACGTGTAGCGATGCTAAGTTTTTCTACAAAGGGATCCGCGAAATCAGAAGAAACGGAAAGAGTTGTAGAAGCATTGCAAATTGCAAAAGAAAAAGATTCTTCGCTAGTTATTGATGGGGAATTCCAATTCGATGCTGCATTTGTACCTAGTGTTGCCGCGAAAAAATCTCCCGATTCTGAGATTAAAGGGGATGCGAACGTATTTGTTTTCCCAAGTCTCGAAGCAGGAAATATTGGTTATAAAATTGCACAACGTCTAGGTGGATTTGAAGCAGTTGGGCCAATTTTACAGGGATTGAACAAACCTGTTAACGATCTTTCTCGTGGCTGCAGCTCAGAAGACGTATATAATTTAGCATTGATTACAGCTGCACAGGCAGTAGCTGAATAACAAGTGAAGATCCTGCATCTTATGTGATGCAGGATCTTTTATTTTTGTAAAGTGGGCGGACGGCGGACGGGATTCCGCGAATATTGTGAGTTTATCCGCGGATTTGCATCATAATTCCGCGAATGAGGAAATTAATCCGCGAATTTTCCTGTTATTCCGCGCTTTTAGCTTTATTTTCGCGAATCGCTCACTTTTGCATCAATGCTACCGTCTCATTCCGTTTTATCATCTGAACATATCTTTTTTCAAATACAGCAAGTTCAGCATCGGAAAACTCCGTACGAACGATTTCCTCACTAAAATCAACGAGCGCGGCAAGGACTCTTTCTTTCATCGCATCAACAGTCAGTTGCACACCGAGCAATTCAGAGAGGGATGCCATCACAGCGGGTTCAATTGTCGGGTAATCAAATTTTGTTGCTTCATTCTTTTTGCTAAGCTCATAAAAATGGCGAATGACAGATGCCCTTTCCTTACTGTTTCCTTCTACATCGAGATAGATTTGGATGGATGCACCATCTTTCACCCGCCGCTGGGAAATACCTGCAAACTTTTTGCCACCAATGCTCAAGTCATAATCACCTGGACAATAGGAACCAACAATCTCATAGGCAACGATTTCATCTGTCAGATCGCGCAGCATATATTGGACAAAGCTTACCATAGCTTCATAGCAGTCCTGGATGGAGAGATGATGGACACCTGGAATAACGAGTGAGAGATTCAGAACGCCACGATCAAGTGCAACTGCAAGACCACCGGAGTTTCTTACAACGACATGGTAGTCAAGATCTGTCAAATAGTTTACACCTTCTTCCAAAAAGGGAAGTCTGGCATCCGGAATACCAAGTACAATTGTTGGTGGATGTACCCAAAGTCGTATTGCTGGTGGGGAATCTCCATTGCTGACAGACATTGCTAAGGCATCATCGACAGCAAATGATGTCAGGGCTGTATAGGATTTTTTATGGAAATTCCTTTCTTCAGAATGGTCGATATATCGGAAGGTCGTATGACTAATAATGTCTTTCCAGTTTTTCATAATTGCCTCCTTACTCTTTAAACCCTTGTTGATCTATTATATAATAAACTAAAATTGTCGAAAAAGATCGGATGGGGAAATGAAATGGCATATAAAGATGAGAAACTATCGGAAGAGAAGGTATTTAAAGACCCTGTACACCGTTATGTACATGTGAGAGATCGAGTGATATGGGATTTGATTGCAGCACCTGAATTCCAGCGGTTGCGCCGCATTAAGCAGCTTGGTATAACAAATCTGACCTTCCACGGTGCTGAGCACAGTCGTTTCAATCACTCGCTTGGGGTGTATGAAATTGTACGCCGGATTATTAATAATTTCCATGACCGAAAACATTGGAATGAAGATGAACGATTGCTTTGTCTTTGTGCAGCATTACTGCATGATTTGGGTCATGGACCATTTTCCCATTCTTTTGAAAAAGTATTCAAACTGGATCATGAATATTTTACCCAACAAATTGTAATTGGAAACACGAAAGTAAATGAAATTCTTGAACGCGTCAGCCCAGGGTTTTCCCAAAAGGTTGCCGATACAATAGCAAAAACTTATGAAGACAAGCTGGTAGTCAGTTTAATTTCCAGCCAGATCGATGCAGACCGAATGGATTATTTGCAGCGTGACGCATATTTTACTGGTGTCAGCTATGGTCATTTCGATATGGAACGAATCTTGAGGGTCATGCGGCCAATTGATGATCAGGTCGTCATTAAATCAACCGGAATGCATGCCGTTGAAGATTATATTATGAGTCGCTACCAAATGTACTGGCAGGTTTATTTCCACCCAGTAACAAGGAGTGCGGAAGTGATTCTATCCAAGATTCTCCATAGGGCAAAAGTACTATACGAGATGAGAGACTATACGTTTAAACTGAAACCAACACATTTTGTTTCCTTTTTTGAAGGGGAAGTCGATCTTTCTGATTATCTGAAGTTGGATGAGATGATTGTCCATTATTATTTCCAATTGTGGCAAGAGGAAGATGATGAAATCCTAAGTGATTTATGTGAACGATTTATGAATAGACGCCTGTTTAAATATGCTGAATTTAATCCGAATCTGCAAATGGATGATTGGGCGGAGCTTTATGAGCTTTTCCAACAGGCCGGAATTGATCCGGAATATTATCTTGTCGTCGATTCTTCCTCAGATCTTCCCTATGATTTCTATCGTCCAGGTGAAGAGGAGGAGCGCTTACCAATCAATCTATTAATGCCAGACGAGAGTTTAAAAGAACTTTCCAGACATTCGGATATTGTTGAGGCTATTTCGGGTAAAAAGAGAACAGACCATAAACTATATTTTCCAAAAGACAGGTTGAATGAATTAACAGATGAAGCAGTTAAAAAACGCATTAAAGAAATATTGTACGGGCAAGGAGCGAAAGAAGATGTTGAATAATCATGCTAAAATAATGCAGTTTTTTTCAGTGACCAATATGGTAACCGGACGTAAGAAGCTGCAGAAAATGATCTATATTTTGCAAAAATGCAATCTCCCTTTTGAAGAAAAATACCAGTTCCATTTCTATGGTCCATATTCAGAAGAGCTGACACTGCGAGTTGAAGAGCTTTGCAATCTTGGGTTTTTACTGGAGGAAAAAGAGGATAAAAGTAATTATTATCAATATAATTATCAAATAACTTCGGCCGGGGAAGATTTCCTGCAACAATTCTCATTGGATATGCCGGATATGACCTCGAAAGTGGACATGCTCCAGGCTAAGAGCTCGCGATTCCTGGAACTTGTTTCAACGATGTTCTTTTTCGATGACCTGCCATTGCAAGAAAATATCGAAAAAGTCCATACGGTAAAGCCAAAGCAAAAATTTAGTGATAAAGAAATAGACGAAGCTGTTACCTTTATTGCGAAGTTAAAGCAGTAAAGCAAATAGCTTAAAGGCCTGAATCACCTATGCTACAATAAATAATAAGGAGAGTTCAGGCAAGACACTAAATAATAAACGGTTCCTTTTCTGAACACGCATTAGTTAGTAAAAATAGAAGGAGGTTCTACAATGAGTTCAGATCAATCTTCAAATAAAAAGAAGAATACCTTTACGATTATTAAAGATGACTCCACCGATGGTCATGGTGGCTATGGCGCTGGTACAGTCAGCCTGGAAAACATGTCATCGGTCATTGTCGACCCAAATGAGAATACAGCATATGTCGATATGGCTGCCATGCATGCCCGCAGTGAAGTTGAACGTCGTGTGAAATGGATTCAAGATAAAAATGAAGTGCCCAATGGTAAATTGTACTGGATCGTCTGGGTAAACGTGGAGCGTGGAGAGAACGGTCCATATTATGGTGGAGTTGCAGGCAGTGAAATGCGTATTGATCGTGAAATTAAGCGAGCATATAAGTCAATGGCGCAGCATGTCACACATATGGAAAAGTCACTGAAGGGAAAAATTATTGTGGAGCATATGGATGAACAATCCAAAAAGCTATTGAAAGATTTCCTTATCGATTTTAATGAAGATATGTGGAATAACTCAACCGAAGAACTGAAAGATGCGCTAAACGTTTAATCTATTATAAATGGACACGTTTATTGTTCTTAAAAAAATGGCAAATTTGTGACCGAATAGTGAATCTTTTCCGAAATTCTTGTGCTTTTCTTCAAAAATTTGTAAACTATGGATACATGGACTAACTCATGTTTGCTAGGACAAAAAAATAGCCAACGATCAGATAAGACGGACTTATACTGAAAGTTGGCTATTTTTTTGCTTTTTTTAGAAGGAGGGTTTCCTAGTAGAATGCGATTACTGTTACTCTGCAGGTTGGTAATAATTAGCAAACTACACTGCTCAACCCACTGAAAAGACTGTTGCTTTAGGATTACCAAAGATGAGTGCCGTTGCCGCCGTCCGGCATCGCTGTGGGCGGATGCGGACCTTAGGGCACGGCCTCAGCCCTGAAGAGAAATCACACTTCTGGTCTTCGGACACGTGCTTTTCTAAGCAGGAATCACCGCCCACAGCGATGCCGGACTGGTGAAGTTGTGTGTTGCTATCTTTGCTATTAGCAGGTATTGCAATTGTTAGCAACTTTCTTACCAGCTCTGGGAAATATACGGAGACTCCTATGGGAAGAGAGGCATAGGTGAGACCCTGAAATGCGACAGCATGAAGGGGCTCACCAGCCGCCCATGGAAAAGCCAAGTGTATTTCCCAGAGCGGTCGCCGAAGTTTCTTATTTCAAGTCACAATTCATCTCTGCTTCAATGATTATAAAGGAATGGCACACATCTTTGGTAATCAACCAACAGTTACAACGAATTATATAAATCTTATGGAATAAATTACAACAATGCATTTTGATGGTACGAGCAATGCGGAGTCACAATGCATTTCGTTAGACGAGTAACGGCAGTGCCAAACATTAAATCAACGGGGTTTTAGAAAAACGCGTCAAACCATCGTTCAAAAACGCCTTTTTCCTCGGTATCCTCAATATACTCCATATCTTTCTCTAAAGTATTATGATCGGTACAATAGCTCCGTGGTTCTGTGCCTTTTTCGTAATACATCACTCTGCTATTCCCGCAATCAGGAGTGGCAATTTTGCCTGTTGCTGGGTCAATGGGAATGCCAACAATACCAGAAGGCATGGCAAATACATCTTGGGGTTCTCCCGCGTGTGCTGCTTCCATAAATGTTGCCCAAATTTCTTTTGCATAGGCAGATTCGGAAACAACCTCCATGTTGCGGTTGTCATCGTATCCTGTCCATACTCCGGTGACGTTGGAGGGGCTGTAACCGATCATCCAGCTGTCGGAATTTGTTGAACCGGATTTTCCAGCATAAAGCTTTGTCAGTTTACTTGCAATCCGAGAACCTGTTACAGAGGTATAGCCATTCAGTTCTTTATCAAACATTCCGGTCATTAAATGGGTTAAAATAAATGTCTTTTTAGGATCGAGTATTTGCTCGGAACGATCCCGTTCTCTTTCGTAAACGTCTTTTCCATGTCGGTCAGTAATTTTTCCAATCGTATAGGTATCGACTTCCTTACCCCCATTTGCTAACATGCCATATGCAGCAGTCATCGCCTCAACCGAAACAGATGCTGTTCCAAGCGCGAGGGAAGGAACGGCAGGGAAATCCCCATTTAATCCAAATTGTTCTGCAGTCTTGGTTAATTTTTCTGTTCCAAGATACATATTTGTTTTCACAGCGTAAATATTATCTGATAAAGCAAGTGCCTGTGCCAAGGTGATCGGTTCATTGGCATAATAGCCATTGAAATTACTTGGCTGATAGACTTCCCCGTTTTCCATTTCAAAAGTGGTCGGTTTGCTCATTAGTTGAGTACTTGCCGTGTAGCCATGGTGTAATGCAGCATAATACAAAAATGGCTTAAAGGTGGACCCAGGCATTCGTTTTGCATCGATGGCCCGATTATAAGTGCTTTGCCTATAATCTCTGCCGCCAACCATCGCTAAAACCGCTCCAGTATGTGGATCCATGGAAATTGCTGCGGTTTCAATCTCGCTCTTATCATTAATAGTTTCGCTTGTTTTATCTTCTAGCTGTTGTTGTAGGTTACGATTCAGGGTGGTGTGGATTTGATAGCCCCCGGTTTTTATGTCACTTGGATCAAGCTTTAGCAGACTCGAAGCTTCCTGTAATACCACATCCTGAAAAAACGGTGCTATCTCGGGGCTTTCCTGGGTAACTGAATAAGTAAGCTCAACTTGTAAAGCAGCTGTTTGTTCTTTTTTTGAAATAATCTTTTTCTGGACAAGATTTTGTAAAATAAGTTGTTGCCGTTCCTTTGCGTTATCCTCATCATTTAATGGGGAATAATAGGTAGGCCCTTTTGGAATCCCGGTAAGCATTGCTACTTCAGCCAACGATAAATCTGTGACCGATTTATTGAAAAAGTAGTTACTCGCTGATTCAATGCCATAGGCACCATGTCCGTAGTAAATTGTATTTAAATAGCCTTCAAGAATTTCCTCTTTGGAATAAAACATCTCCAGTCGGACCGTATAAAAGGCTTCTTTCATCTTCCGTGTCCAAGTTTTTTCTGGAGATAAAAATAAATTTCTAGCATATTGCTGTGTCAATGTACTTGCACCTTCCTTTAAAGATGCGCTCGTAATATTTTCAAGCACAGCGGCGCCGATTCGTTTGTAATCAAAGCCATGATGATCAAAAAAATGCTGATCCTCTATCGCTATGGCCGCATCGGCGACAATCGGTGGTATTTCATCTAATGAAAGCCAGTGCTTCGTATGGGTGCCACGTTCCTCACCAATAATTTCACCTTGCTGATCATAGATAATCGTCGCCTGCTCGCCAACAAGTTTAGGTGGTCCCATAAGAAATGCAGCTAAGTAGATTACAGCAAAAGAAAGAATCCCTGTGGCAACCAGTGATAAGATAATTTTATAAATGAGCTTTTTGGGCCAAAGTCGCATAAGTATAATCTCCAATATAAAGATGTTTGTATTCTCCATTATGGGATAGTGACGGTGGTTATAAACTTAAAAGCGGTAATTTCTATACGTTTGCAATTTGAACGTAAAAAATATAAATATTGATTAACACAACCATTTATCGCTATAATAGGGACATTATAAAATTTTCATTAGTTTAGAGGTGCGATAGGATGGATAAAATCCAGAAGAACGTAACGATACAACTCCGCACCGTTATTGATGATGATGGTCAAAAGGAGTACAATGATCAGAAGCAATCAGGCAATTACTTTCGAAAAAAGGAATTGGATGTATTGATTTTTGAAGAAAAGCTGGACGATGGTGCCATCATTAAAAATCTAATTACTATCCAACAACATAAAGTCAGTATCAATCGATCTGGTGCAGTTATGATGAATCAGAAATTTAAAGCAGAAAAGATAACGGAAAATATATACCATCATCCACATGGGAAGATACATATGGAGACATTTACGGAATCGATTGATTATAGCCGTTCAGAGGATTCCATTGAAGGTAGTCTTGGGATTCACTATACGGTTAAATTAAATGGACAGGATAAACGAAAACATACATTAGAGCTGGCATATAAAGAGGAGGAAAATCAATGAACGTTTTGGAACAAACAGAAACTACATTGAAAAAAGAAATCGGGGCTGCAGTCATAAAGGCTAAGCTTGCAAAAGAGGAAGAGCTGCCATCGATTATTCTAGAAAAACCGAAAGATAAAGCACATGGCGATTTTGCCTCAAATATTGCAATGCAACTGGCACGAATTGCAAAGAAAGCTCCACGCCAAATTGCAGATGATATCGTAGCGAATCTGGACCAGTCCAAGGCATCCATTGAAAAAGTGGAAATTGCTGGACCTGGTTTTATTAACTTTTTCATGAAAAATGATTTTCTTGGAGAAATTATCCCAACTGTTTTACAAGCAGGAGACGATTACGGTAAAACAAATAGTGGTAATGGAGAGAGAGTCCAAATTGAATTTGTTTCGGTAAATCCAACTGGTGATCTTCACTTGGGACATGCCCGTAATGCGGCCTTTGGTGACGTACTTTGTAATGTACTGACAGCTTCTGGATTTGAAGTGGAACGTGAATATTACATAAATGATGCTGGAAATCAAATTGATAATTTGGGGCTTTCTGTAGAAGCGCGTTATCTTCAGGAACTTGGGGGAAATGTCCAAATGCCTGAAAATGGGTACCATGGACAGGCCATCATCGATATTGCAAAAAAACTTGTTGCCGAGCATGGAAATGCGTTTGTTTCCAAGGATCAACCAGAGCGGCTGGCATACTTTAAAGAATACGGATTGAACGCTTCACTAAAAAGTATTGAGAAGGACTTGAAAGATTTCCGTGTTGAATTTAACAACTGGTTCTCGGAACGTTCCCTCTATAAAGATGATAAGATTACCGATGCATTGCATACACTTGAAGAAGGTAACCATACGTACGAAAAAGACGGTGCGATGTGGTTCCGCACGACCGAACTTGGCGACGACAAGGACCGTGTACTAATTAAGCAAGACGGAAGTTACACCTATTTGACACCAGATATTGCTTATCATAAAAACAAGTTGGATCGTGGCTTCGATCATATTATCAATGTGTGGGGCGCCGACCATCATGGATATATTCCAAGAATGCGTGCAGCTATCCAGGCATTAGGATACCCGGTGGAAAAATTTGATGTGAGAATCATTCAAATGGTTAACCTGTTTGCTGGTGGGGAAAAAGTTAAAATGAGCAAACGTACAGGAAAAGCTGTTTCATTAAGAGAATTAATGGATGAAGTTGGCGTTGACGCTGTACGCTATTACTTTGTAACCCGCTCTAATGATTCCCAGCTTGATTTCGATATGGATTTGGCACGTTCCCAATCAAATGACAACCCAATTTTCTATGTTCAATATGCACATGCCCGTATCTGTACAATGTTAGAACAGGCGAAGAGTAAAGGATTTGAAATTGACGGTGCATTTGATGGCACATTACTGACAGCAGAAAAAGAATTGGATCTGCTGAAAAAATTAGGCGAATTCCCACAAACCGTTGCAGAAGCTGCAGAAAAGCGTACACCACATAAGGTAACACAATACCTTTACGAGTTAGCATCCTTACTGCATAGCTTCTATAATGCGGAAAAAGTACTTGATTC
Organism: Oceanobacillus rekensis; assembly: GCF_002153375.1. GTDB lineage: Bacteria > Bacillota > Bacilli > Bacillales > Amphibacillaceae > Oceanobacillus > Oceanobacillus rekensis. The sequence goes on along the minus strand of NZ_MTBQ01000004.1, from coordinate 123,012 downwards.
CGATAACAAAGAAAGAACCACAGCCCGCATTGCACTAATGAAAGCAGTCCGCCAAACACTAGCAAACGCAATGAACCTAATCGGAATAACAGCACCAGAGAAAATGTAAATTCAAAAGCGGAGGCGACCGTTTAGGGGCGTATGGACTGGACTGAGCCGGCGGAGATAAAGGAAACACAACGACCAAAGGGAGTTGATGTTGACTTATCGCACAGAGGTAAAGGAAGTCCAATAGACCCTGGTCGCTGCAGCTAGCCGAAACAAAAGCGTAGCGGGCTTGCCCAGGGACGGAGGGCATAGACAAGAGACCGTAGAGCACACGGTTTTGGTGCTCGGAGTGTCTAATGACTATGCCCCGTAGTCCCTAGCCCCCGCGCAGCTAGCCGTTCGAAAGCGTAGCGGGCTTGCCCGGGGACGGAGGGCATAGACAAGAGACCGTAGAGCACACGGTTTTGGTGCTCGGAGTGTCTATTGACTATGCCCCGTAGTCCCTAGCCCCCGCGCAGCTAGCCGGGTCAAAAGCGGAGACGACTGGTCAGAAGCGAACGCACTGTGCAGCTTATCGGCGAATCACAAATTTTATTAGCGAATTTTTAAATTTATCAGCCAATCCGGGAGTTTTATCGGCGATCGCCAATCTCCCGGATTTTTTTCTTGTGGAAAAATTCAAAATTTTAACAGAAATATATTGACTGAATGTTCGTTCAGGTTTAAAGTAGTGGTAAGTATTCTTATAAATCTATTTATTCGCAAAAATGGAATCGCTATCATTTATAAAAAATAGGGGGGCGCGGGAAGTGGAAACTTTTATGATTATTAACTGGATCGCATTTTTAATTATTACGTTTTACGCATTATATTTATTTGCAAAAGTCGTCACAACAAGAATTGCATACATAAAGTTGGGGCAGAAATCTGAGTTTGATGGTGAAATTAAATTACGATTGAAACGGGTTGGGAAAATTGTATTTGGTCAATCCAAACTGTTGAAGGATAAGAAATCTGGAACGATCCATGTGATGATGTTCTATGGTTTCCTTCTTGTTCAATTCGGTGCGATTGATATGTTTGTTAAAGGACTTTCACCAGGTAACCATTTGCCATTCGGAATGTTCTATCCTGGATTCGTATTCTTTCAGGAACTAGTTACATTAATGATTCTCGTTGCCGTCGTATGGGCTTTCTATCGACGCTATATGGAAAAGCTTGTCCGACTGAAACGAGGATTTAAAGCGGGTCTAGTACTCATTTTTATCGGTACGCTAATGGTCTCTGTTTTATTTGGTAACGGAATGGCGATGATCTGGCATGGACATGATCCAGCATGGACAGAACCGGTTGCAAGTTTAGTAGCTTTTGTCTTTGGCTTTCTTTCAGAAGGTACTGCAACGGTGCTTTTCTATGTCGCGTGGTGGGTACATACAATTACATTGCTGTCTTTCCTTGTATATGTACCACAATCCAAGCATGCCCACTTACTCGCGGCCCCTATCAATGTATTTTTAAGTAAAAAAGTTCCTGGTAAACTTAAAAAAATAGATTTTGAAATGGATGAAGCAAGTGAAGAGGATGAAGAAGAAATTGCTTTCGGTGTTGGGAAGGTAGAAGACTTTGAACAACATCAAATGCTTGATTTCTATGCCTGTGTGGAATGTGGACGTTGTACAGACGTTTGTCCTGCAGCTGGAACAGGAAAAATGCTATCCCCGATGGATATCATGGTTAAGGTTCGTGACCACCTCACTGAAAAAGGTGCTGCGGTGACAGGGAAGTCTCCATGGGTTCCATCTTATGCCTTTTCAAATACAACTGGTAATGCGGCGAGTGCTAGTAATGAAGCGGCAGCAACGATTCAGAGTGCAAGATTAATTGGTGATATCATTACAGAGGAAGAACTTTCCGGATGTACGACATGCCGAAACTGTGAAGATGCTTGTCCGGTCAATAACGAACATGTAGGAACGATTATTGATATGCGTCGTTATCTAGTAATGACGGAAGGGAAAATGGATTCTGAAATACAGCGTGCAGTAACGAATATCGAACGTCAAGGAAATCCTTGGGGGCTATCCAAAAAGGACCGTATTAAATGGCGTGATGAGGATGAGTCAGCATATATCCCAACGGTGAAGGAATTGAAAAAAGAAGATAAAGAATTTGAATACCTTTTCTGGGTAAGTTCGATGGGAGCATATGATAGTCGTAGTCAAAAGATTGCGATGGCCTTTGCTAAATTGATGAATCAGGCTGGTATAAGCTTTGCTATTTTAGGTAATACGGAAGCAAACTCAGGAGATACGGCGCGTCGTATCGGGAATGAATTTCTTTTCCAGGAGATTGCGGAGAAAAATATTAAAACATTTGAAAAAAATGGAGTTACCAAGATTGTTACGATTGATCCACATGCATATAATATTTTTAAAAATGAATATCCAGATTTCGGATTTGAAGCAGAGGTATATCATCATACCCAATTACTATATGACCTTGTGAAAACAGGTAAATTGAAACCTGTGCTTTCGATAAATGAAAGATTAACCTATCATGATTCCTGCTATTTAGGAAGATATAATGGGGTATATGATCCGCCGAGGGAAATTCTAACAGCAATACCGGGACTAGAACTCGTGGAAATGAATCGCAGTCGCGAAAACGGCATGTGCTGTGGTGCTGGTGGTGGACTGATGTGGACGGAAGAGACAACAGGAAACCGGATAAATGTTTCTCGTACTGAACAGGCATTGGCTGTTGAACCAACGATGATTTCCAGTGCATGTCCATACTGCTTAACCATGTTAAGTGATGGAACAAAAGCAAAAGAAGTCGATGAAGATATTAGCACAATGGATGTTGCTGAAATATTGGCACTATCTGTATTAGAAGAAGAACAATCCAAAACCGCATAAGGCAACATGAGAGAATAATAGAGGGGCTTGCTTTGGAGACCCCTCTATTATTCGGATTGTGATGAGCGAACGTTCAATTGGAGTTTTTTCTCGGAAAGTTAAAATGGCATTAGTATAAAATAAATATAGTTTAAGAGAGGAAGAAGAAAATAGGTGAGAAAAACAGTTATCGTTTCAGGAGCAAGAACACCATTTGGAAAGTTTGGTGGAGGTTTGAAACCTTTTATCGCATCACAACTTGGGGGAAAAGCAATAAAGGAAGCATTGAACCGTGCTGGGATGGACGGTTCCGAAATTGATGAAGTAATCATGGGTACCGTCTTGCAAGGTGGACAGGGTCAGATACCTTCCCGCCAGGCTGCACGTGTTGCAGGTATACCTTGGGAAGTGAAAACAGAAACAATTAATAAAGTATGTGCTTCAGGACTTCGCAGTGTAACACTTGCAGACCAGCTAATTCGCCTTGGTGATGAGGACACCATTGTAGCGGGTGGGATGGAAAGCATGAGCAATGCACCGTATTTTCTACCGGATTCACGCTGGGGAAGTCGAATGGGTGATAAACGCGTTGTTGATATGATGGTCCATGATGGATTGACTTGTACATTTACCGGAGATCATATGGGTAATTATGGAAACAAGACGGCGGAGGAACTTGAGCTTACAAGGGAGTCACAGGATGAATGGTCTTACCGCAGTCACACGCGTGCTATCCAAGCGATAGAAGAAGGCAAGTTTGCAGAAGAAATCGTTCCTGTTGAAGTTCCGGTACGTAAAGGCAATCCAATCATTGTGGATACAGATGAAGCACCACGGAAAGATACGACAATCGAGAAGTTAGCAAATTTGAGATCTGCTTTTAGTAAAGACGGAACAATTACGGCTGGAAATGCACCAGGTGTCAATGATGGGGCATGTGCATTCGTCGTTATGGGAGATGACAAGGCAGCAGAACTTGGAAAAGCGCCAATGGCAACCATAATTGGTCATGCAGAGGTTGCAGTGGAAGCAAAGGATTTCCCGAAGACGCCGGGACTTGTCATTAATAAATTGCTTGAGAAAACCGGGCATTCTAAAGAGAAAATTGATTTATTTGAAATTAACGAAGCATTTGCTGCAGTATCCCTTGCAAGCGGGAAAATTGCCGGTATTGATAACGATAAAGTTAATGTGAATGGTGGTGCCGTTGCATTGGGTCATCCGATTGGTGCAAGTGGCGCAAGAATCATTTTGACATTAATTCATGAACTGAAACGACGTGGTGGTGGCCTAGGAATTGCAGCAATTTGTAGTGGTGGCGGCCAAGGTGACGCAGTGTTAATTGAAGTACCAAAAGCTTAGTCAATAAATTCAGGAGGAGGGCTTTCACACAAATGGTAATCCAAAAAGTAATGGTAATTGGAGCAGGACAAATGGGAGCGGGAATTGCCCAAGTTTGTGCCGGGTCCGGTTTTGACGTGTTACTCCATGATATGAACGAAGAAGCAATGCAAAAGGGACTCGAAAATATTGAAAAACGACTGGGCCGTAATGTGGAAAAGGGGAAAATATCTGCAGAAGTTAAATCAGCTACCATGAAAGGATTATCCCCTTCCAGTGAATTAAAAGATGTAGCCACATGTGATTTAGTTATTGAGGCGGTCATTGAAAATATGGATGTGAAAGCAAAGGTCTTCCGTGAATTGGATCACTATGCACCAAAACATGCAATCCTTGCTTCCAACACATCCTCCCTACCAATAACCGAAATTGCGGCTACTACCGATCGACCTGAACAAGTCATCGGGATGCATTTTATGAATCCGGTTCCAATTATGAAACTCGTGGAAATTATTCGCGGACTGCAAACAAGTGATGAAACCTATGAAGCTATTAAGGTGATGACAAATAAATTGAGTAAGACACCTGTTGAAGTAAAGGATTTTCCTGGTTTTGTATCCAATCGTATCCTAGTGCCGATGATCAATGAAGCGATTTATACGGTATATGAAGGTGTAGCATCACCTGAAGATGTTGATCAAGTCATGAAACTCGGGATGAATCACCCGATGGGACCTCTTACCTTGGCGGACTTTATCGGATTAGATACATGCTTGTACATTATGGAAGTCCTTCATGAAGGCTTTGGCGACAGTAAATACCGTCCATGCCCATTACTGAGACAATATGTAAAAGCTGGCTGGCTCGGCAAGAAATCGGGCCGAGGATTCTATCAATACAGCTAGTAACCCACACCCTAAGAGAGGTGCATGAATATGATAATGAATTTTACCGAAGAGCAAAATATGGTAAGGAAGATGGTTCGTGATTTTGCCCAAAAAGAGGTTGCTGGTGAAATTGAAAGAATGGAAGCGGAAGACCGTTTCCCGATTGAAGTTGTCAGGAAAATGGGTGAGCTTGGCTTAATGGGCATACCAATCCCTGAAAAATATGGTGGCGGTGGAATGGATTTCACATCCTATATCAGCACGATTCATGAACTTTCGAAAGTGAGTGCAACCATTGGAGTCATATTATCCGTGCATACATCTGTTGGAACAAATCCGATCTTATATTTTGGAAATGATGAACAAAAGAAACGATTTATTCCGAAGCTTGCGAATGGGGAATACCTTGGTGCCTTTGCACTGACAGAGCCTGGTGCAGGTTCAGATGCAGGCAGTTTAAAAACGAGCGCTAAAAAGGCTGGTGACAACTATATTCTCAACGGTTCAAAGGCTTTCATCACCAATGGCGGTGTGGCAGATACATACATCACCTTTGCAAGGACTGGTGAGAACTTCAAAGATATCAGTGCATTTATCGTTGAAAAGAGTTCACCTGGCCTAGTCATTGGAAAAAAGGAGAAAAAGATGGGACTCCATGGATCAAATACTGTCGAGTTGATTTTTGATAACTGTGTCGTTCCAAAAGAAAATCGCTTAGGTGAAGAGGGCAAAGGGTTCCAAATTGCGATGGCCAATCTGAATATTGGTCGAATCGGGATTGCAGCTCAGGGGCTTGGAATCGCCGAGGCAGCACTTGACTATGCAGTAGCATATGCAAAGGAAAGAGAACAATTTGGTAAGCCAATCGCAGCGAATCAGGGCATTTCCTTTAAACTCGCTGATATGGCAACAGCAGTTGAATCTGCAAAACTGCTAACTTATCACGCAGCAAACCTTATCGAAAAGGGAATTCCTTGTGGAAAAGAAACATCGATGGCAAAGATGGTTGCGACAAAAGCGGCAATGACGAATGCAATTGAAGCGGTTCAAATCTTTGGTGGCTATGGTTATACAGAGGAATATCCTGTTGAACGGTTATTTCGCGATGCAAAGGTAACGGAAATATATGAAGGAACAAATGAAATTCAACATATCGTTATTGCCAAGCACCTATTAAATAATTGAGGAGAAATTTGGATGAATTTTAACTTAACAGAAGAACAAGTGATGCTCCGTAAAATGGTCCGTGATTTTGCAGAAAAGGAAGTAGAACCAACAGCAGCTGAGCGTGATGAGGAAGAGCGCTTTGACCGGGCTATCTTTGATAAAATGGCTGAACTTGGCTTGACCGGAATTCCATGGCCGGAAGAATATGGTGGAATTGGTTCAGATTATGTCAGTTATTGTATAGCGGTAGAAGAACTATCCAGAGTTTGTGCATCGACTGGTGTAACATTATCTGCCCATCTTTCTTTGGCAAGCTGGCCAATTTATAAATATGGGAATGAAGAACAGAAGAAAAACTTCCTCACACGACTGGCAACAGGTAAAGCATTGGGTGCTTATGCCTTATCCGAACCTGGCGCAGGGAGTGACGTCGTATCCATGAAAACAACCGCAAAAGAAGCTGGCGATCATTACGTACTTAACGGAAATAAAGTTTGGATCACAAACGGCGGGGTGGCAGATATCTATGTCGTCTTCGCTAAAACAGATGCTGATGCCAAACATAAGGGAATCAGTGCATTTATCGTTGAAAAAGGGACAGAAGGATTTTCATTCGGAAAAAAGGAAAAGAAACTCGGAATCCGCTCCTCTCCAACAACAGAATTAATTTTCGAAAACTGCCGAATACCAAAGGAAAATATGCTTGGTACAGAGGGAGAAGGATTTGCGATTGCTATGAAAACACTTGATGGTGGCAGAAACGGAATTGCCGCTCAAGCTCTTGGCATTGCACAGGGTGCCCTTGATGCAGCAGTCGAATATGCAAAAGGTCGTGAACAATTCGGAAAGCCAATCGCAAATAATCAAGGGATTAGCTTTAAACTCGCAGACATGGCAACTGATATTGAAGCGGCCCGTCTATTAACCTATCAGGCTGCCTGGCTGGAGTCCGAGGGTCTCCCATACGGAAAAGCATCGGCCATGTCCAAACTATTCGCCGGGGATGCTGCAATGCGCATTACTGTGGAAGCAGTCCAAGTATTTGGTGGCTACGGCTATACAAAGGATTACCCAGTTGAGCGCTACATGCGTGATGCCAAGATTACGCAAATCTATGAAGGAACAAATGAAATACAGCGTCTAGTGATTGGGAGAATGCTGACGAAATAGCGTGCGGCTTGAGACAATGTGCCTTATTCGCGGAATCTCACGCCAAAATCGCGGAATCACGCACCGGAATCGCGGAATAAATATGATAATCGCGGAATCACGCACCGGAATCGCGGAATAAATATTATAATCGCGGAATCACGCACCGGAATCGCGGAATAAATATTATAATCGCGGAATCACGCGTCAAAATCGCGGAATAAATATGATATTCGCGGAATCACGCGCCGAAATCGCGGAATCACGCAACTAAAAGGGGAAAGGAGCACCAACCATGCATGAGATCGTTGAACGGATGAAGCAAACGGATGTACGCGCTCTGGCAAGGGCAATTACGATGGTGGAGAATGACCATCCAGAGAAGCTCGCACTGTTGAGTGATGTGTTTTCCATGAAGAAACAGGCCATTTATGTGGGGCTAACAGGATCACCTGGTGCGGGGAAAAGTTCCCTCGTCAATCGACTTCTTACACATATCCGCGCCGAGGGTAAAACCGTTGCTGTCCTTGCCGTAGATCCTACCAGTCCATTCAGTGGTGGTGCATTGCTTGGTGATCGTGTTCGGATGAATCAGCATTTCACAGATGACGGTGTCTATATTCGAAGCATGGCAACCCGCGGAAGTCTTGGTGGTCTTTCACGAGCGACAAAGGATTCGATACGCATATGTGATGCATATGGATTTGATGTTGTAATTGTTGAAACGGTTGGTGTCGGCCAATCCGAACTTGATATTATGAAGGTCGTTGATACAACTGCTGTTGTTCTCACGCCAAATAGTGGCGATGTTCTGCAAATTTTCAAGGCAGGAATCATGGAAATTGCCGACCTTTTTGTCATCAATAAGGCAGATTTGCATGGTGTGGGAAAACTAAGAGCACTTTTACGTGAACTTGTTATGATGTCTGCAACCGAGGAACATATTATACCGATTGTTAAAACGATAACAACTGAAAATAAAGGAATCGATGAGCTCTGGGAGAAAATTAACGAGCATCATGACTATTTGTATTCCACCAACATTGGGAAAAAACAACGCGAACAGCAGTTGGAACTTGAAGTATATGAACTGATTCGTGAAGAGATTTGGCGGGATATAAGAGTTTTTATGGAGAAAGGGGCGGACCTTCCTGCAATAGAAGCGGATACAGATCCATATAAGCTTGCAAGTGACTTGTTTGCAAAGTGGAAAAAGGAAGGTGGGATGGCAACGTGAACGAGGAGAAAATCCTTTCATCTGTTAAAGACCAGGAATTAGTAAAGAAGCGGAGAAACCAAATCATTAAAGGTGCAATTAAACTTTTTAAGGAGAAAGGATTCCATCGAACGACAACAAGGGAAATCGCAAAGGAGTCCGGGTTCAGCATTGGGACGCTTTATGAATATATCCGGACAAAGGAAGATGTTTTATTCCTAGTCTGTGATTCCATCTATGAACAAGTGCAGGAGCGAATTGCTTTGGCTGTTGACCTGGAGTATCCATCCATTCCCAATATGCAAAAAGGCATTCGTTCTTTTTATTATTTAATGGATGATATGCAGGATGAAATCGTTATTCTGTATCAGGAAGTTAAATCACTGAAAAAGGAAACACGGAATTATGTCATGCAAAAGGAACGTGAAATGGTCAAACTTATCGAGAAAGTTATTCATGCATGTACGGAAGGTAAACTCTCCAAACAGGAAGTAATACTGCTTGCAAATAACATTGTTGTCGAGGGGCATATGTGGGGCTTCCGTAGATGGATTTTGCAAAAACAATTTTCACTGGATGAATATGTCGACATGCAAATGAAGCTGATTGATTACGCAATCCAAAAATGAAACCGCTTTATTTTATGGAAGGAGGATGAATAATGGAACAAGTTGACGTTTATTCACCAAAAAATCCTATTCGATTTGTGACTGCTTCAAGTCTATTTGATGGGCATGATGCATCCATCAATATTATGAGGAGAATTCTGCAGGCGAGTGGGGCAGAGGTCATTCATTTAGGTCATAACAGATCGGTGGAGGAAGTCGTACATGCTGCCATACAGGAGGATGTTCAAGGCATTGCCATGTCATCGTATCAAGGGGGACATGTCGAATATTTTAAATACATGGTGGACCTGCTGAAGGATCTGGATGCTGAGCATATTAAAGTTTTTGGCGGTGGCGGCGGGACGATTATTCCACGCGAAATTAAAGAGCTCCATGATTATGGTGTCGATTGGATTTTTTCACCAGAAGATGGTCGTAAATACGGATTGCAGGGCATGATTAACCGCATCTTAGAACAGTCTGATTTTATCCCGCCAATCAATCTGGAACAGGATTTGGAAAAACTTTTGCAAGGTGATCGGAATGCAATTGCAAAGTTTATTACGTACGTGGAAAGTGATCAAACAAATCCGGATGAATTGCAGCAGGTCTTAGCATCTCTTAAAGAAGTAGGGAATAAAGATATTCCCGTTCTTGGTATAACCGGAACAGGTGGTGCAGGGAAAAGTTCATTGACAGACGAATTGATCCGGCGGTTTATGAATGAGGTGGCAGATAAGAAAGTAGCAATTATTTCCATTGATCCAACAAAGCGAAAAACAGGTGGTGCATTGCTTGGAGACCGAATCCGCATGAATGCTATTTTCACGGACCGTGTTTATATGCGATCACTCGCAACAAGGGACTCTAGGTCAGAATTGTCCAAAGCAATTCAGGATGTTATTGATGTCGTAAGAGCTTCGGGATATGACTTCATTATTGTGGAAACGAGTGGAATCGGTCAGGGAGATGCGGCAATTACAGATATTACCGATCTTTCCATGTACGTCATGACTGCGGAATTCGGGGCGCCGACACAGTTGGAAAAAATAGACATGATCGATTATGCAGATTTTATTGTGATTAATAAGTTTGAACAAAAGGGATCCGTGGATGCCCTAAATCAGGTCCGCAAACAATATGAACGAAGCCATATGCTTTTCCATCAGGATAAAAATAAGTTTCCAGTGTTTGGTACCATCGCAAGTCAGTTCAATGATGCTGGCACAAATGCATTATTTGCGTCACTGATTGATACATTAAATGAAAAATATAGTTGGGATGAAAAGGTGGATTTTGACAGAACGATCATTTCAGAAAAGCAAAACAGTATTATTAACAATGATCGCAGACATTACTTGCGAGAAATTGCTGCACATATCCGTAACTATCACGAGCGTGCTGAGAAGCAAAGCAAAATCGCAAGACAACTTTATCAGCTGGAGGGAACAAGGGGAGTTTTGGAAGATCCAGCTGTACTGGAAGTTATTGATCAAACAATTGAAGTGTACCGTGACCAACTGGATTCTGAATCGAAAAAATTGCTTAACACCTGGGATACACTAAAAGAAAGCTATCGTGGGGATACGATGACTTTTTCCGTCAGAGATAAAGAAATTGAAATGGATATTACGACCGAATCATTGTCAGGGATTAAAATTCCAAAAGTGGCCTTCCCAAGATTCCAGGATTGGGGCGAACGTCTGACGTGGTTGCTGAAAGAAAATGTGCCGGGATTCTTCCCGTTTACCGCAGGCGTTTTTCCATTTAAACGAAAGGGTGAGGACCCAACACGGCAGTTTGCTGGGGAAGGGACACCAGAACGAACCAACCGCCGCTTCCACTATCTTTCTAAAAATGATGAGGCAAAAAGATTATCGACTGCATTTGACTCGGTTACATTGTATGGCGAGGACCCAGCTGAACGACCGGATATATACGGAAAGGTTGGAGAAAGCGGGGTTAACATCTGTACGCTGGATGATATGAAAAAGCTGTATGATGGTTTTGACTTAACGAATCCACTTACATCTGTTTCCATGACGATTAATGGACCGGCACCAATTATATTGGCCATGTACTTTAATACAGCGATTGATCAGCAAGTAGATAAATTCAAAGCAGATAACGACCGTGAACCAAGCGAAGAAGAATATATTGAATTAAAGGATCAAACGATTTCTGTCATCCGTGGCACGGTACAGGCAGATATTTTAAAAGAGGATCAAGGACAGAATACATGTATTTTCTCAACCGAATTTGCATTACGAATGATGGGAGACATTCAGGAATATTTTATTGAAAAAAATGTCCGCAATTATTATTCTGTTTCCATTTCTGGTTATCATATTGCGGAAGCTGGTGCAAACCCGATTACACAGCTTGCCTTCACGTTGGCAAATGGTTTTACGTATGTGGAATATTATTTAAGCAGAGGGATGGATGTTAATAAATTTGCGCAAAATCTATCATTCTTCTTTTCCAATGGACTGGACCCGGAATATACGGTAATCGGTCGTGTTGCACGCAGGATTTGGGCAATTACGATGCGCGATAAATATGGTGCCAATGAGCGCAGTCAAAAGTTGAAATACCATGTTCAAACATCCGGCCGCTCCTTGCATGCACAGGAAATTGATTTCAATGATATTCGGACAACATTACAAGCACTGCTCGCGATTCAGGATAATACGAATTCATTGCACACAAATGCATATGATGAAGCCATTACAACACCGACAGAGGAATCAGTAAGACGCGCCATGGCGATTCAAATGATTATTAACAAGGAATTGGGACTCGCAAAGAACGAAAACTCTCTCCAAGGATCATTTATTGTCGATGAGCTAACAGACCTGGTAGAGGAAGCGGTATTACAGGAATTTGAGAATATGAATGACCGTGGTGGCGTACTCGGAGCAATGGAAAGACAATACCAACGCGGCAAAATCCAGGAAGAATCTTTGTATTATGAAGGAAAAAAACATTCCGGAGAACTTCCGATTATCGGTGTTAACACGTATTTAAACCCGAACCCACCATCCGACGAAAAAATAGATTCCATGGAACTAGCACGTGCTTCCAAAGAAGAAAAAGAACATCAAATCACCGAACTGCGCAAATTCCAAGCAACCCACCAAGACAAAGTTGAAGAAGCACTGAACAACCTAAAACAAGTAGCAGCATCCGGCGAAAACATATTCCAAGAACTCCTAGAAACCGTCAAAACAGCCAGCCTAGGCCAAATCACCACCGCCCTCTATGAAGTAGGAGGACAGTATAGAAGGAATATGTAAAAACGAAATGCGGAAACGACTGCCCAGAAACGCAGGCATAAGCAAAACGCCGAAAAGCGCACGGTTTTGGCGCTCGGAGTGTCCATTGCCCATGCCCCGTAGTCGCTAGCCCCTGCGAAACTAGACAGGGGAGAAATGCGGAGGCGACTGCCCAGCAAAAGCAAAAAGCATGGAAAAACGAGGGAAACTAGCCCTCAGGGCATTCCATGCTTTTTTTCTGGCTTCTTGCATATATAATTGGTTATAATGTAAGATATGTTTATTCTAAATGAAAAATGGTATAGTAGAGAGTATTCAAGTACGTCTTATTCATAATTATAAAATGGGCGTAAAAGCCATCAATATAACAGTAAAGGGAGTGCATGGCCGTGAGTTTGAAAAACTTTAGCCGCGAAGAATTAAAAGATTTGTCAATGATCGAAATGGCCAGTAAAATCTTGTTGGAAGAGAAGAAAGCAATTAATTACAAAGAAATATTCGAGAAAATTGCCGAACTCAAAGGTTTTACAGCAAAACAAAAGAAAGAAGAAATTTCTCATTTTTATACAGATATGAATGTTGATGGTAGATTTCTTACGCTTGGTTCTGGTATGTGGGGACTTAAACGCTGGTATCCAGTAGAGCAGGCGGAGGAAGAATTAACGGAAGAACCGAAAAAGAAGAAGAAAAAGGCGACGAAAAAGAAGAAAAAAGCTGAAGTTGAAGAAACCGAAGAGCTTGATATCGTCGATGACGAAATTGCAGAAGTTGTTGCTGATGACTTTGACGACGTGCTTGATGACGATGATTTCGATGAAGAATTTGACGACGATGATGAGGAATTGGAAGAAGAAGTTGACGAAGAAATCGATGAAGATAAGAAATAAAGGGCTGCTTGACAATTTGAAGAAGTAAAAGTACAATCTTTATTGGGCTCTTTGAATTCGAAAACCAAAGCGTTTCCCCATGTTGTATGGGGAAACGCTTTTCTTATTGCATAGGAGATTATAAATAAAATTGGTAGGTTATGGATAACTTATAAATAGATACCACGTCTAACTCCATACCTGTTGGACTTCCTTCATTTCCATAATCTAAATCAACGTCAGTTCGGTAACCTAGCTTTAAGTTTTTGATTTTTATTTTCACATTGTTAAGGCATTAATAAATCATATACTAAGAACAAGGATAGAAAGAAGGATGAATCGTGACTAAATATATTTTTGTAACTGGTGGAGTTGTTTCTTCATTGGGTAAAGGAATTACCGCTGCATCACTTGGGCGCTTATTGAAAAACCGTGGTTTAAAGGTGACAATCCAGAAATTTGACCCATACATTAATGTGGACCCGGGAACAATGAGTCCATATCAGCATGGTGAAGTATTTGTAACGACTGATGGCGCAGAAACGGACTTGGATCTGGGGCATTATGAGCGTTTTATTGATATTGATTTAACTAAATACAGTAATATTACAACAGGAAAAGTATATTCCAGTGTCATTCGAAAAGAACGTCGTGGTGACTATCTTGGAGGAACTGTACAAGTAATTCCCCATATCACAAATGAGATAAAAGAACAGGTTTACCGTGCAGGCGAAGCAACAGGTGCAGATGTTGTCATTACGGAAATCGGTGGTACGGTTGGTGATATCGAATCCTTGCCATTCCTTGAAGCCATCCGCCAAATCAAGAGTGATGTAGGTCGAGATAGTGTCATGTACTTGCATTGTACACTTGTGCCATATATTAAAGTTGCTGGTGAAATGAAAACAAAACCAACCCAGCACAGCGTGAAAGAATTACGGTCATTGGGCATTCAGCCGGACGTTATCGTTTTACGTACCGAGTTCCCCATTAGCAAAGAAGCTAAAGAGAAAATCGCATTATTCTGTGATATCAATGAAAAAGCGGTTATTGAAATGCTTGACGCCGATACATTGTACCAGGTTCCAATCGCACTCCAGGAACAAAATCTCGATCAATTGACATGTGATCACTTTGGTTTGGACTGTGGTGAAGCAGATATGGATGAATGGAAAAAACTCGTATCCAAAGTTAGGAATTTAAGCAAAAAAGTCGACATCGGCCTTGTAGGAAAATATGTTGAGCTTCCAGACGCTTATTTATCTGTAGTGGAGTCATTGAAGCATGCAGGGTATGATTTCGATGCGGACATTAATGTTCACTGGATTAACTCAGAGCAATTGGATAAAGCAGCAATTGAGACAGAGCTTTCACATGTGGACGGGATTATCGTTCCAGGTGGATTTGGTGATCGTGGAATTGATGGTAAAATTGAAGCGATTCGCTATGCCCGCGAAAATAATATTCCATTTTTCGGAATCTGCCTAGGAATGCAACTTGCATCCGTTGAATTTGCCCGTAATGTCGTAGGACTTGAAGGTGCACATTCAGCTGAAATTGACCCTAACACACCATATCCAATTATTGACTTATTGCCTGAACAGAAAGATATTTCTGATATGGGTGGTACATTAAGACTTGGAGCATATCCATGTAAACTGCAAGAAGGTACGAAAACAAAAGAAGCATATAACGGGGCTGATACGATTGAAGAACGTCATCGTCACCGTTATGAATTCAATAATGATTATCGTGAACAAATGACTGAGAAAGGCTTTATCTTTTCTGGTACAAGCCCTGATGGCAGATTGGTGGAAACAATCGAACTAAAAGACCACCCATGGTTTATTGCATGCCAATTCCATCCTGAGTTTACATCCCGTCCTACAAGAGCGCAAAGCTTATTCAAAGGCTTTATCGGTGCCTCTGTAGAACAAAACAGCAAAACGAACTAAATAAATGATTGACCACTCGAATGGATAAATATCTTTGAGTGGTCTTTTTTAGGTTGATTTCTAAATTATCCACAATGCAGTTCCACCAAAAGAGATAGGACCCCGCATTGCTTGTCCCAATAAAAAGATTTGTTGTTTTTAATATAAAATCTATAAATTGCGACGTAACTGCTGGTTTTCTAACAGTATGCAGAAACTTCGGCGACCGTCTGGGAAATACACTGCGCACATCCGCCCAGAGCGAACCCGGACGAAAGCATAGCACTCGTCTTGGATATCAGGCAGAAGTAACGTCGTAGTTTATTTTAACTGCGAAGGTAAAAAAGCAACAAATATTAACGAAAGAATCTTTTGTATATTCGACACAATTCGGGGGGATGGCAGCCGATTTCACCAAATTTCGAAGTTAGGCAGGATTTTTGTAGAGTTTTATAGAAGTAATAGTTAAGGGGATATATTAAAGCAGGGGGCAATAATGTGGAGGAAGAAAAGGGGAAAGAGATTTTAATTGTTGATGATCAGCGAGGGATTCGTTTGCTTATAACTGACATTTTAACGGGAGAAGGCTATCAGGTATCACAAGCGAGTACCGGTAAAGAAGCAGTGGAGCAAGTTAATAACAAGTCTTTTGATTTAATGGTTCTGGATTATAAATTACCGATTATTGATGGGAAAAAGGTTTTGGAAATATTGGAGAAAGATGGAAGGGAAATTCCTGTTATAGTGATGAGCGGTATGGCTGAAAATATTAGTGCAGAAATCGAAAAAATTAAAATGGTCAAGAAAATTATCGCAAAACCTTTTAATATAAAGGATTTCTGCATGCAAGTAGAAGAAGTTTTATTGTAAGAATGTTCTTTTGCATTTCTTAGTTGTTGCGCCAATGAGTTGAAATTGGTATTCTTACAATGTAACTAAGTTTATTTCAGACAAAATTCTTGTATAAGAATAATAGCTCTAAGGAGGATTTTCAATGCCATTAGTATCTATGAAAGAAATGCTTGAAAAAGGAAAAAAGAATGGTTATGCAGTAGGACAATTTAATATTAATAACTTGGAATACATCCAAGCTATACTGCAGGCTGCAGAAGAAGAAAAGTCACCAGTAATTCTTGGCGTTTCTGAAGGTGCAGGCAAATATATGGGCGGCTTTAACGTTGTCGTTGCTATGGTTAAATCTCTTATGGAATCATATGGTACTACAGTGCCAGTTGCAATCCATTTAGATCACGGTTCAAGCTTTGAAAAATGTGCACAAGCTATTCATGCAGGATTTACTTCTGTAATGATTGATGCTTCACATTCTCCAATAGAAGAAAATGTAGCTTTAACTCAAAAGGTTGTAGAATTAGCTCATATTCATGGCGTATCTGTTGAAGCCGAAGTTGGTACAGTAGGTGGAGAAGAAGATGGCGTTATCGGTGGTGTTATGTACGCTGATAAGGATGAATGTAAACAGCTTGTTACTGAAGCTGGAATTGACTGTCTTGCTCCAGCATTAGGCTCCGTGCATGGTGAATATGATGGAGAACCAAACCTAGGATTTGCAGAAATGGAAGAAATCCTAAATCTTGTACAAGTACCATTAGTACTTCATGGCGGTACAGGAATTCCAACGAAAGACATTCAAAAAGCTATTTCTCTTGGAACAGCTAAAATTAATGTAAATACAGAAAATCAACTTGCACAAGCTAAAGCGGTTCGTGAAACACTAAATGCGAAACCAAAACTTTATGATCCACGTAAGTATCTTGGACCGGGATCAGAAGCAATCAAAGAAACTGTAAAAGGTAAAATGCGCGAATTCGGCTCAGCACAACAAGCATAACAAAAGCGGAGGTCTCAGGAAGCCTAATAGTCCCTAGCCCCCGCACAGCTAGCCGATTTTCACAGTAAAATAATATACAAGGCTTAAAAGCTGTTCCACTCTGGTTCAGCTTTTAAACCCATATAATAATAAAAAGAATGGAGAAGTGACATAGATGAAATTTTTTATTGATACAGCAAACATAGAGGAAATCCGTCAGGCAAATGAACTTGGCGTATTAGCAGGTGTAACGACAAACCCAAGCCTTGTTGCAAAGGAAGGAGTTTCCTTTCATGATCGTTTACGTGAAATAACTTCAGAAGTAAAAGTTGGATCTGTAAGTGCAGAAGTTATAGCTGAAGACGCACCGGGCATGATTGAGGAAGGTAAAGAATTGGCTGCAAT
Organism: Oceanobacillus rekensis; assembly: GCF_002153375.1. GTDB lineage: Bacteria > Bacillota > Bacilli > Bacillales > Amphibacillaceae > Oceanobacillus > Oceanobacillus rekensis. The sequence goes on along the minus strand of NZ_MTBQ01000004.1, from coordinate 105,451 downwards.
CGCACCAAATATTACGGTGAAAGTTCCGATGACATTGGAAGGCTTAAAAGCAGTGAAAGCGTTTAGTGATCTGAACATTAAAACGAATGTTACGTTAATTTTCAATGCGAATCAGGCGCTACTTGCAGCACGTGCTGGAGCAACTTATGTTTCACCATTCCTTGGACGCTTAGATGATATTGGCCAAGATGGCATGACATTAGTGGCAACAATTGCAGAAATTTTTGACCGTCATGATATTAGCACAGAAATTATTGCTGCATCCATTCGTCACCCATTACATGTAACAGATGCTGCAGTAAATGGTGCACATATCGCGACAATTCCTTATAACGTTTTGTCTTCACTTGTGAAACATCCGTTAACAGATCAAGGAATTGAAAAGTTCCTTGCTGATTGGAATAAATAAAAATAAATGCATGAAATTGGAAAAAATGTAAAAGATAAGACAAGGTAAGAAGTTAGTACTAGTATTTGGCTATAAAATATGGTTCTCGATTACTTCGGGAACCCCTACTACATGAAATGACGTGTGTTCAAATATTTTTTGGACAACCTCTCGAAGGAACGAGGTATTCAAATGCAGAAATTGTTAATTGAAGGTGGCCATGAATTAAATGGCGAAGTTCGTATCAGCGGGGCAAAGAACAGTGCAGTAGCATTACTACCGGCATCCATTTTAGCAGATTCAGCTGTAACCATTGAAGGACTACCCGAAATTTCCGATGTCAGTACACTAGGGAGTCTACTAGAGGAAATTGGTGGAACGGTATCCTTGAATGGACAGGATATTACCATTCAACCTGAAAAAATGGTTGCAATGCCATTGCCAAATGGAAAGGTGAAAAAGCTGCGCGCCTCCTATTATTTTATGGGAGCTATGCTGGGTAAGTTCAACAAGGCTGTTATTGGACTCCCGGGGGGCTGCTATCTTGGTCCACGCCCTATCGATCAGCATATTAAAGGCTTTGAAGCACTCGGAGCCGAAGTCACGAATGAACAAGGCGCTATCTATTTGCGAGCAAAAGAGTTGAGAGGTGCCAGAATTTATTTGGATGTGGTCAGTGTAGGAGCAACAATTAATATTATGCTTGCTGCTGTTAAGGCAAAAGGTAAAACGGTAATCGAAAACGCAGCGAAAGAACCAGAGATTATTGATGTTGCAACACTGCTCACCAATATGGGAGCGAAAATTAAAGGTGTTGGTACAGATGTTATCCGGATTGAGGGCGTCTCCACGCTCCACGGATGCAAACACACCATTATACCGGACCGTATCGAAGCAGGAACATATGCAATAGCAGCTGCTGCACAAGGAAAAGAAGTTGTCATTGATAACGTCATTTCACAACATATGGAATCACTTATCGCGAAGTTGCGTGAAATGAATGTAACTGTTGAGGAAAGTGATGAACAGCTTTACATCGCCAGGAGAAGTCCGTTAAAAAGTGTAGATATAAAAACACTCGTGTATCCTGGATTTCCAACAGATCTTCAACAGCCATTTACAACTCTTTTAACGCAATCAACTGGTACAGGTGTTGTGACGGATACAATCTATTCTGCAAGATTGAAGCATATCGATGAATTAAGACGGATGAATGCGACAATTAAGGTGGAAGGCGGATCTGTTATTGTATCTGGACCTGTACAATTGGAAGGTGCAAGAGTAAAAGCAACCGACCTCCGCGCTGGCGCTGCATTAGTGATTGCCGGACTAATGTCCAATGGAATCACTGAAGTTACCGGAGTGGAGCATATTGACCGAGGTTATCAAAAAATAACAGAGAAACTAACCAACCTCGGAGCCAATATCTGGCGCGAAGAAATGACCGAAAAAGAAATAATTCAATTTCAAAATTCATAAAAACAAAAGCGTAGGCGACTGTTCAGAAACGCAGGCATAAGTAAGACGCCGAAAAGCGCCGGGGTTTGGCGCTTGTAGTGCGGATTGCTTATGACCGGAGTTTCTAGGAGCCGAAGCTAGCCGCACAAAAGCGTAGCGGGCTTGCCCAGGGACGGAGGGCATAGATAAGGGACCGACGAGGAAGTGCTATTCTTCCTCAGAGAGTCCATTGCATTTGCCGACAGCTGCTAGCAGGCCTAGCCAAAAAGCGGTGCCGGTCGATTTGTTATCGAAAAGCACAGTCTATCTAAGAAACGAATCTTTGTTATAAAGTCTTAATTTTCTAAAATGAATAAAGGAAGCCAATTGTATGTTGGCTTCCTTTTCTAACATTATAGTATACTATGAATTGCCAATTGAATAAGCAGATATGTTATATTTATAAAAATGATATTGAATAATTCCTTCTAAAAGAGTAATATAATATATGTTTAATACAGGCATATCTTGGCTAATCTGTATGTACACGAAAAACGTGCCCATTATTAGCGAATAAGAATTTTGAGACTTCTATTATAGCTTCTGTTAAACCCTGCATTTCTTCAAGGACATCCTTCCATAAGAAGTGGATCTATCAAAAAAGCAATTATTTTTTTCAGATAGGAGAAATTATAAAAATTTTCTATCTTTATAAATGCAACTAAGGTATTCGCTTAAAGTCTTGCGAACCTTTAGTTTTCTAATTTAAAAATATGATTGGACGTTGGACATGCGGCAATAAGTTTTTAAGAGCAATATTTCCCGCAAAAAAAATCCTTCCTAACAAAAGATCAAACGGAATAGGCGTGGTGATTGAGTGGATACATTAACAATCTCTAATTTAGAGACAATGACATTAAAAGAAATCTATACATTGGCGAAGGAATATAAAGTTTCATATTATTCTAAGTTGAGCAAAAAAGAACTAATCTTTGCAATTCTAAAAGCACAAGCAGAAAAGGATGGTTTTCTGTTTATGAATGGCGTACTGGAAATTATCCCTTCAGAAGGATTCGGTTTCCTGCGACCAATTAATTATTCGCCAAGCGCTGAAGATATTTATATTTCCGCATCCCAAATTCGCCGTTTCGACTTAAGAAATGGGGATAAGGTATCTGGAAAAGTACGTCCGCCAAAGGAAAATGAACGCTACTATGGTTTATTACATGTAGACGCAGTAAACGATGAAGACCCGGATTCCTCGAAGGAACGCATTCATTTCCCTGGCTTGACAGCACTATATCCAGATCGCGCGTTTAAGCTTGAGACAGAACAACATAAACTGTCAACAAGAATCATGGACTTAATGACCCCGGTTGGTTTTGGACAGCGTGGCCTAATTGTTGCGCCACCTAAAGCTGGTAAAACAATGCTAATTAAAGAGATTGCAAACAGCATTTCCAAAAATCACCCAGAGGCAAAGCTAATTATCCTTTTAGTTGATGAACGACCGGAAGAAGTAACAGATATAGAACGATCTGTTGCACCAGACGTGGATGTTGTCAGCTCGACGTTTGATGAAGTGCCGGAAAGTCATATTAAAGTATCGGAGCTTGTGTTGGAACGGGCAATGCGCCTTGTGGAACATAAGCGTGATGTTATCGTGCTTATGGATAGTATTACACGTCTGGCGCGAGCTTATAACCTGGTTATCCCACCAAGTGGTCGTACACTTTCCGGTGGTATTGATCCGGCTGCATTCCATCGTCCCAAACGATTCTTCGGTGCTGCAAGAAATATCGAAGAAGGCGGAAGTTTTACGATTTTAGCTACAGCACTTGTTGAAACAGGATCCCGAATGGATGATGTTATTTATGAGGAATTTAAGGGTACAGGTAATATGGAACTGCATCTCGCGCGCAGCTTGGCAGAACGAAGAATCTTCCCAGCCATCGACGTCCTGCGTTCCGGTACTCGTAAGGAAGAATTGCTCGTTGATAAGAGTCACCTGGACAAAATGTGGACAATCCGTAAAACAATGCAGGACTCACATGATTTCCTCGAACGCTTCTTAAAACGTTTAAAAGCAACAAAAAGCAATGAAGATTTTTTACAGGCCATGGAAAATGAAATGAAGCGTAAAGGCATGACAAAGTAGGAAAAGAGTCGTATCTACCCGTAGACTTCAGGGAGAGAAAAATAAGTTAAGCCCCCTTGCAATCATAACATCAGACTGGTATAATCTTTCTATGTGAGTGAGTTTTGATAAGGTGAATATCACCTATGACGGCTCTTACAATAACTCTGTTTCCACAGGACTCAGGGCAAAAAGGAGTGTAAGAACATGAAAAAGGATATCCATCCAGAGTACAGAAAAGTTGTTTTTCTTGATACTAGTTCAGAATACAAATTCTTGAGCGGATCAACAAGAGGATCTAACGAAACAATTGAATGGGAAGACGGCAACACATACCCATTAATCAAAGTTGAGATCAGCTCTGATTCACACCCATTCTACACAGGTAAACAAAAAGCAGACAAAGTCGGCGGCCGTGTAGACCGATTCAAGAAAAAATATAATATGTAATAAGAAGGCTGAGACGACTGTTCAGAAGTGAAGTCAACTTCGCTTTCTTGATCAAAAATTTGATCAACTATATTAAAGACAGGCAAAATGTCTACATTTTGCCTGTTTTTACTTTTATTAATGCATATAATACTAAAAAGCATATTAGTTATGTCGAAATTAGTGGGTAAACTAATCACAGTACATAAATATAATTGTAATTTACCGTGATGAGAGGGGTTCACAACATGTATGAAATGAAACAAAGCGGCTGGGTGGAAGTAATCTGTGGCAGCATGTTTTCAGGGAAATCTGAAGAATTGATTCGCCGTGTGCGCAGAGCAACCTACGCAAATTTATCGGTGCGCGTTTTCAAACCGGCCATCGATGACCGCTATGATGATACAGCTGTCGTCTCTCACAACGGCACATCCACCATCGCACGTCCAATCCAAAAGTCAATAGAAATACTTGACCATATTGATAACAATGTCGACATTGTTGGAATAGACGAGGTGCAATTTTTCGATGAGAACGTCGTTGAAATTGCAGAAGAGCTCGCCAACAGAGGTATCCGAGTAATAATTGCAGGTCTGGACACCGATTTTCGCGGTGAACCATTTGGACCGGTACCAAAGCTGATGGCACTCAGTGAATCTGTAACGAAACTAAATGCGATCTGCCCGATATGTGGTTCCCCAGCAAGTCGTACACAACGCCTGATCAACGGTAAACCAGCATCCTACGATGATCCAATTATCCTTGTCGGTGCATCCGAATCATATGAACCAAGATGCCGCCATCATCATGACGTACCAAACAAACCAACCAGCAATCTGGTTCACAAACAGATAAAAGCTGTTAAATAAAGTGAAAAGGCATCCTTGATGGGTGCTTTTTTAATAGGTGAAATAAAATGTTAACTCAAGGTTTTTTAAAAAAGAGGGAAATAGACATCCGGTATAGAAGTAATCACTATGAAGAAGGAGTGTTTGTATAAGATGATCATGAAGCAATACGATAAATTTATTGAAGTTAAAATTCTAGAGGCATTAGAAAGGAGAATACGGAATTATCACCCAAAAAAAGAAATCATCATACGTGATTTGAAAAAGAAAAAATCAGAAGTGGCCGGTGAAAAAGAAATAGAATATCCACTTGGCTTTCTTAATCCCGATAAGTTTCTCATTCTCCATAATCTCAGACTACAGGACGAAAACGGTAATTTTCAAATCGATACCTTGATACTCACGGAGAGATATTATATCATACTCGAAGTGAAAAACTGGCAGGGCACAGTTCTTTTTGACGAAAATGGCCAGGTTATCCGTAAACGCAGTATAGAGGAAGAAGAAGGCTTCCCCAACCCCATTTCACAAGTTAAAACCCAAACATTTCGCCTCCAAAAATGGCTAAGAATGCATAACTTCCCCGAGTTGAAGATAGAATCCTTTGTCGTCATCAGCTTTCCAAGCACAATCATCAAACCAGTACAACCAACAATTCAGATTCCGGAACAAGTAATCCATAACAATCAGCTTTACTTTAAAATAATGGAACTGGAGAAAAACAAATATCCTCATCAAACAACCATGAATATGCTAATGGATATCTCACAACAATTAATCGAACTCCACACACCACCAATAATTAATCTCTTTCACAAATACAAACTCAACCGATCGGACTTGAATTTTGGAGTACGTTGCCCAGAATGTCGCTCTTTACCGATGATCAGGTTGAAGCAAAAGTGGCATTGCACACCATGCGGAATATTCTCCCGGTCCGCACACCGTTCCGCGCTGGAAGATTATCGATTATTAATTGGAAATACGATTACGAATAAGCAAGCACGGGAATTTTTGTTAGTGGAATCGCCTGATGTTATACGAAGAATATTATTAAAGGAGAAATTAATACAGAGAGGTAATACAAAGAGTTCTATTTATATGTGGGAAAGTTAGGATTCGCGGATTAAAAGTTATATTCGCGGAATTAAATTTAAATTCGCGGAAATATAAAATAATCCGCGGAATAATAAGTAAAAGCGCGGAATTCTGCACTTAATTCGCGGAATCGAAACTTTGCGGCAGCAGAGCGGCCAGCTTCACCGCGCACCCAGCCCAAGCGCCGCGCACCCAGCTCAAGCACCGCGCGCCCAGCCCGCGCCACCATCACTCCAGCCACTAATTGACCACTACACCCTGCTTATACTATAATTAGACTGTTAATCAGAAAGAGGTGACCGTGATGTTAGATCGTTTACAAACATTGGAAGACCGTTATAATAAATTGAATGAGATGTTGAGTGACCCGGAGATTGTTAGTGATGTGACGAAGCTTCGTGAATATTCGAAGGAACAATCAGGTTTGGCGGATGTTGTTCAGGCATATCGTGAATATAAAGATGTAAACAGTCAATTAAATGATGCGAAGGAAATGCTGGAAGATAAATTGGATGCTGAAATGCAAGAGATGGTTAAGCTTGAGATTGATGAGCTTGCTGAATCAAAGGAAGAATTGGAAGGGAAAATGAAAATTCTCTTGCTTCCAAAAGATCCGAATGATGATAAAAACGTGTTTATGGAAATCCGTGGTGCTGCAGGTGGAGATGAAGCTGCATTATTTGCCGGGGATTTATATCGCATGTATTCCCGCTATGCTGAGCATCAGGGGTGGAAAACAGAAGTGATGGAAGCAAGTTCCACTGGTGTTGGTGGCTATAAAGAAATTATCTTTATGATTGATGGTAAAGATGTTTATTCCAAACTAAAATATGAAAACGGAGCACATCGCGTACAACGTGTCCCAGAGACGGAATCTGGTGGCCGTATTCATACGTCAACAGCAACGGTAGCTGTGTTGCCTGAAGCAGCAGAAGTCGAAGTGGAAATACATGATAAAGATATTCGTGTAGACACATTTGCATCCAGTGGCCCTGGTGGACAAAGTGTTAATACGACGATGTCTGCAGTACGTCTAACACATGAACCAACTGGTACTGTCGTTTCCATTCAAGATGAGAAATCGCAAATTAAGAACAAAGAAAAGGCAATGAAAGTATTGCGTGCCCGTGTATATGATAAATTCCAACAAGAAGCACAGGCAGAATATGATGAAAATAGAAAGTCTGCAGTAGGAACTGGTGACCGCTCCGAGCGTATCCGTACGTATAACTTCCCGCAAAACCGGGTGACAGATCACCGCATTGGTCTTACGATTCAAAAATTGGATCAGATAATACAAGGTAAATTAGATGAATTTATCGACGCATTAGTGATGGAAGAGCAAGCAAATCGTCTGGAACAGATTGGGGAATAAGATGACTAAAGAACTCAAACAATTCGAAGTCCTGCGCTGGGCTTCTCTTTTTTTAGAAAAACATCGTCGTGAAGCCCGAGTTGCAGAAATTCTCCTGCAGCACCATTTACGTGTTACTAGGTCACAGTTTTTCATGCTGATGCAGGAACCTCTCCCAAAAGCAGTTGTCGATCCATTTAAAGCTGATATTGAAAAACATGCGAAAACAGGTATTCCTGTTCAGCATCTCACAGGCTATGAGACGTTTTATGGCAGGGAATTTACGGTGAATAAACATGTGCTTATCCCTAGACCAGAAACAGAGGAGCTTGTTCTGCATGTCATTCAGTCGGCCAAAAACAGCAATACCGAGCAATTAACGATTATTGATATTGGTACAGGCAGTGGAGTTATTGCCACCACCCTTGCCTTGGAACTACCGACTGCAACCGTATATGCAACAGATATTTCTGATAAGGCACTTGCGGTCGCAAAGGCAAACGCCGAAAATCTGCAAGCTAATGTTCATTTTCTGCAAGGGGATTTCCTGCAACCAGTGATTGATGAAAGTATCCAGGCAGATATAATCGTTTCGAACCCTCCCTATATAGCGAAAGAGGATGCACCTTCCATGTCAGACACGGTGAAAAATTTTGACCCGGAACTTGCTCTTTTTGCAGAAGCAGGTGGACTTGCGGCATATCAACAGATTATTAGCCAGGTACCAGAAGTGATGAAAAGCAGTGCATTGCTCGCTTTTGAAATAGGTCATGAGCAAGGTGACGCGCTGCATGCCCTTATTCATCAGAAGTTTCCAACTAGCAATGTTACGACCATCCAGGATATTAATAAAAAAGACCGAATTATATCAGCAACTATATCTAAAAAAAAATAATTTAATAGATTACGAGTTTAAAATATTCTCCCCTGTCCATACTGACAATTATACAGTTGGAGAGGGGAATTTTTAAAATGAAGAAACTAATTTTTATTGTACTTATCTTTTTTATATTATTTTTATCGTGGCCAAAAAATGGAGTAAGTGAACAAGCAGAAAATGAGGCTGATTACCAAGTGATTCCAGATGAAGCGATTCGACTGCGAATTTTAGCCAATAGCGATTCCGATGAGGATCAAGAATTAAAACGATTGGTCCGTGATCGAGTTAATGAACAGGTGACAGAATGGGTTGAACATATAACAGATATCGAAGAAGCACGTACATTAATTGATAAACGTATTCCGGAACTTCAAGCAATTGTTGGACAAACGATTGAAGAAGAAGGAAAGAATAATGATTTTAAAGTGGAGTATGGAGAAAATGTATCCTTTCCTACGAAGCTTTACGGAGACTTTCTATACCCAGCAGGAGAGTATGAAGCAATCTTAATTACGATTGGTGAAGGCCAAGGTGCCAATTGGTGGTGTGTTTTGTTTCCACCCCTATGTTTTCTTGACTTTTTCAATGGAACATCTGTAGCAGAAGCGGAGAGCGACGAAGAAACAGAAATCGCTGAAGTAGAGGAAGAAGAAACAGAAGTAAAGTTTTTCCTTTTTGAGTGGTTTAACTGGTCATAGATGCTCTAGTAAATGCATAGGATGAAAGAAAAGGTACGTGATATTTCTATCATAATATTAATAGGGGTGAAGCCACGTGAAAATATTACTCGCTAAAGAAGCATCATATGTCAATTTGGAAGAATTTTTCGGAAAGAATCCTAATGTTAATCAAAAGAGTGTTTATGAAAAAGGTTATGTGGTGGAAATCGATAATAAGATTGAAGGATGTTTTGTCCTCGATCAATTAGAAACAGACATCTATTGGCTGAAGCAGCTTTATATTACACAATCAGAAGCGGGGAGACTTCCAATTCTGTTGGAGGCCATTTTAACATTAGCGAAACAACAGCATGCAAAAAGTATTTATGTACACAGTCACCAACCAGTTGTGGATATTTTACTTGAAGCATTACAATTCCATCCACAAAAGGAGAAAATGTTTGAGGATAAGTATCCAGTTAGCAATGGGAGTTGGTGGGCATACAATGTTTCTTAAGGAGAATGTTCAAAAAGTCTGTTAAAAACCCCAAATCTATCAAGTTTTTTGAATGCGCTACCAAAGTTACGCACACTATACACAGGCGCCTGTGTATAAGTGGTGATAGAGTGTTAATAAAAATTAATATTATGTGGATAACGTTTATCTTCCTGTTAATAACTATTAAAGGTTGATAAACGTTATCCACATTTTGCGTAAATCGTATCTATCCTCTAAAATATAGGATAGAAATGAGGTAGCAATATGATGGAAACAATTCGTTGGAATATAAAAAATGATGAAACTGATAATAATCGAGCAATAGATGAAGCTGCAGAGCTAATCAAGCAAGGTCAGGCGGTTGCCTTTCCGACAGAGACTGTCTACGGGCTTGGTGCAGATGCGACAAATGAAGCTGCGGTTGCGAAGATTTTCAAGGCAAAAGGCAGGCCCCAGGATAATCCACTGATTGCACATGTTGCAACAGTTGACCAATTGAAGCGGCTTGTGGATAACTTGCCAGATTATACAGAAAAGTTATTCAAAGCATTTTCTCCTGGGCCATTAACATATGTTTTGCCGAGTAATGGGATGTGTGCAAAAAATGTCACTGCAGACTTATCCACAATTGGGGTCCGTATCCCTGATCATCCAGTTGCACTAGCTTTATTGCAAAAAGCTGATGTACCAGTGGCTGCACCAAGCGCCAATCTGTCCGGGAAGCCAAGTCCCACCATCGCCGACCATGTATGGGATGATCTTCATGGCAAGATTTCCGGTTTATTGGATGGTGGGCCAACGGGGGTGGGATTGGAATCCACCGTTATTGACTGTACACAAGATATCCCCATTATCCTTAGACCTGGTGGAATTACGAAAGAGCAGCTGGAAGAGGTTGTCGGTCCGGTTATGATTGACCCAGGACTTGCGAATGCGAAAGAGAAACCAAAATCGCCTGGAATGAAATATAAACATTACTCTCCTGAAGTACCTCTTTGGATTGTTGAAGGTGCGCCTGCAACGATCCAGAAGGTTGTAGATAGGGAAAGAAAAAAAGGAAATCGGGTTGGTGTGCTTGCGAATAACTATACCGCAAAACATATTAAAGCAGAAGAAAAAATTGTTCTTGGCGAAAATATACATGAGATTGCGACCCATTTATATGATGCACTCAGGAAATTTAAACAAGGGGATGTCGATCTGATTATTTGTGAAGTATTCCCGGAAGTTGGTATCGGACAGGCAGTTATGAACAGATTGAGAAAAGCGGCAACCGAGTATATAGACGAGTAAAAAAATGCAACTCATCTCCATGATAAGCAATAAAGGCATTCATATGTCACCCTGGACAAGCATATAGTTAATAAGCATATCCAAGGGGGATGATGAATGTCTTTTTCGGGTGAATTTATCTCATTGATGTTTCTTGCAATAGCACTAAGTATGGATGCATTTTCCATAAGTCTTGGAATGGGAATGCAGCAGATTCGGTTGAAGCAAATTGCGATAATCGGAATGGTTATTGGATTTTTTCATATTATTATGCCGTTTATGGGAATTCTGCTTGGAAAGGCAATCTCCAGTCAAATCGGTGAACTGACAACACTGGCTGGCGGGGTGTTGCTATTTATTATCGGTGCCCAAATGTTTTTCTCTGCCTTTAATCATGAGGTGAAAAGCAGGGTCCTGCCAGTTGGTGCCGGGTTGTTCCTTATTGCATTTAGTGTCAGTATTGACAGTTTTACGGTTGGATTAGGTTTGGGAATCTCAGGTGTGAAGGTGTTCCTCACATTAATTTTATTCGGTGCTGCAAGCTGTTTGTTTACATGGCTTGGGATGCTGCTTGGCAGGAAAGTGCATGGCTATCTCGGAACATATAGTGAATTACTCGGTGGGAGCATATTATGTGGATTTGGCTTATTTATTCTGTTTGGCTAAAGGGATTTCTAATTTATTAGAAATCTCTTTATTTTTTTGCCTGAAAATATGGTATATTTGACATAGAGTGAATGAACGGAGGTTTCGCAATGAATATATTGTTTGTTTGTACAGGAAATACATGTAGAAGTCCGATGGCAGAAGCATTGTTAAAACATAAAATACCGGAGGCCAGTGTGCAATCTGCCGGGATTTTTGCCGGAAAGGATCACCGTGCAAATGAAGTTGCCAAGCAAGCACTTAACAAACGAGGAATCCATTTGGACCATCAATCCCAGCCAGTGACAAACGGGTTACTGCAATGGTCGGATGTTGTATTAACAATGACTACCCAGCATAAGCAATCGATGATCGTGGATTTCCCGGAACATCAAGATAAATATTATACACTTAAAGAATACGTTTCAGAATCAGATAAAGAGGTATGGCAATTATTAAGGGAGACCTATGCAAATTATGAATTAAAACGATCCAAATTCATTCGGGAAAACCAGTCGAAAATGGATGGCGTGGAACTGCATAAGCAACTCGAGAACTATTTAGGTGAAGATATTACGAAGATTCAAAGACTGGAATCCAACTTGATTAATTATGATATCTCCGACCCATTTGGAGGAAGTCTACAGGTCTATCAGAAAACATTAGATGAGCTTGATCAAAACATAGATATATTAATAAAAAAACTAGAAAAATAAAAACCTGCTAAGACTAACATAGTATGAGCCTAAAGAAACTTGACAATATACAAGGACAGGTGAAAAATAATGACATATGAAACATTACAGCAGGACATGCAGTTAATGGTGGAAGAATGGATGACTAGTGATTACTTACGTGATGGGGAGCTGTTTGTTATTGGCTGCTCGACAAGTGAAGTAGCGGGTCAAGCTATTGGGACATCAGGCAGTGAGCAAATTGCTGAAGTGATCTTCAAACAGTTGAATATCCTAAAGGAGAAATCCGGGATTCAGCTCGTTTTCCAATGCTGTGAACATCTCAACCGTGCACTTGTTATGGAGAGGGAAATAGCTGCTCGGTATTTACTTGATGAAGTATCGGTTATCCCTGTACCAACAGCTGGCGGCTCGATGGCATCTTATGCATATAAACAGATGACAGACCCTGTTGTCGTTGAATCGATTAAAGGGTCAGCACATGCAGGCATGGATATTGGAGAAACGATGATAGGAATGCATATGAAGCATGTTGCCGTGCCGCTCCGTTTTAAACAGAGACAAATTGGAAATGCAAGGCTTGCAGTTGCACGTACCCGGCCGAAACTGATTGGTGGCAGTCGGGCCAATTATGAAGATACAAGATTGAATAACAAATGTAATTAAGTGATCAATGGGACGATTAGTCCGATCAAATATATGATGCAACAAACCACATACATAGGGGGCTTTATTAATGGAACATGTACAACAAGCAGATTTGGAAGTATTTAAAGCAATGCAGGCAGAAAAGAAACGCCAACAGGAAAAAATTGAATTGATCGCATCAGAGAACTTTGTATCAGAAGCAGTGATGCAAGCGATGGGATCTATTTTAACGAATAAGTATGCAGAAGGATATCCTGGAAAAAGATACTATGGCGGTTGTGAACACGTCGATGTAGTTGAGAACCTTGCACGTGATCGCGCAAAAGAGCTATTTGGTGCAGAACATGCTAACGTACAGCCACATTCAGGCGCGCAAGCAAATATGGCTGTTTACTTTTCCGTGCTTGAGCCTGGCGATACCGTACTTGGTATGAATTTAAATCATGGCGGACATTTAACACATGGCAGCCCAGTTAACTTCAGTGGTAAACTTTATAACTTTGTTGACTATGGTGTCGACAAAGAAACAGAACAGCTTGATTATGATGTTGTACTGGAAAAGGCAAAAGAAGTAAAACCAAAGCTGATTGTTGCTGGTGCAAGTGCATATTCTCGTAAGCTTGATTTTGCCAAATTCCGTGAAATTGCTGATGCTGTGGATGCATATTTACTAGTTGATATGGCACATATTGCAGGACTTGTTGCAACAGGTGAACATGAAAATCCTGTACCACATGCAGATTTTGTCACAACAACAACACATAAAACATTGCGTGGCCCTCGTGGCGGCATGATTCTTTGTAAAGAGCAATATGCGAAACAGATCGACAAATCGATTTTCCCTGGAATTCAAGGTGGCCCACTAATGCATGTTATTGCAGCTAAGGCGGTATCCTTTAAAGAAGCATTATCAGATGATTTTAAAACATATGCGAAAAACATCGTCCAAAATGCAAAAGTACTTGGCGAAGCACTAAATAGTGAAGGTGTCCGCATTGTTTCAGGCGGCACAGATAACCACCTGCTATTATTGGATGTTACTCCACTTAACCTGACAGGAAAAGTTGCTGAGAAAGCATTGGATGATATCGGAATTACAACAAACAAAAATACAATTCCATTTGATACCGAAAGTCCATTCGTAACAAGTGGCGTTCGTATCGGTACAGCAGCAGTTACAACACGCGGATTCGGCGAAGAAGAAATGAAAGAAATTGCCGCAATCATTTCCCTTACACTTCATAACCATGAAGACGAAGCGAAATTGGCAGAAGCAGAGAAACGTGTCATTGCTTTAACTGAAAAATTCCCATTGTATGCATAATAATCAAAAGCGGAAGCGCCCGGTTAGCGACGTACGGACTGGACTGAGCCGTAGGAGATAAAGGAAACACGACGACCGGAGGGAGTCGATGTTGACTTATCGTACGGAGGTGAAGGAAGTCTCGGTAGTCGCTGGGCGCTGGAGCTGGACGTGGCCTCTACGGAGATTTCAATAATCAACAGTGGTAAGGATGTCCTAAAAATTTAGGGCATCCTTATTTCGTTTCTCTAACAATTTCAGACTAAACTTGAAAGCTTAACTTTTTTTAAGTACACTTTTAAAGATAGAACTAATTTGAAGGAGTGATCTACAAATGGGAAACGTATTCGTATTTGATCATCCGTTAATTCAACATAAATTAACGTACATAAGAGATAAAAATACCGGAACAAAAGAATTCCGTGAATTGGTTGATGAAGTTGCAATGCTAATGGCATTTGAAATTACAAGAGACCTTCCACTCACAGATGTAGAAGTGGAAACACCAGTAATGAAAGCAGAATCAAAAAAATTAGCTGGTAAGAAGATCGGCCTCGTACCAATTCTGCGTGCCGGACTTGGCATGGTTGATGGCGTACGTAAATTGATTCCTGCTGCAAAAGTGGGACATGTCGGATTATACCGCGATCCGAAGACATTAAAACCTGTTGAATATTATGTGAAATTACCTTCTGATATCGAAGAACGTGAATTGATCGTTATCGACCCAATGCTTGCAACGGGCGGTTCAGCTAATGATGCGATCTACGCTTTGAAAAAACGCGGCGCAAAAAATATTCGTCTGATGTGTCTGGTAGCAGCACCAGAAGGCGTAGAAGTTATCAAAAATGAACACCCCGATGTAGATATATACCTTGCTGCAATGGATGAAAAACTTGACGAACATGGCTACATCGTCCCTGGCCTAGGTGACGCTGGCGACCGCCTCTTCGGTACAAAATAAAACTATACTAGAGCTGTTATTTTCTTTTTTCTTAGGGAGATAGCGGCTTTTTTAATGGGGAAATAACGATTCGCGGATAAATCTCGATATTCGCGGAATAAAACGTGGAATCGCGGATATTCGACAAATATTCGCGGATTAAAATGATCGCTTGCACTAACCGCGAGAAAATCGCAGCCCATGCATAATCTCTTGCATTTCTCCAAATCCTATCATAAATAAGGAGGCTCGGGCGATGCGAAAAATTATATTATTCCTATTCCTACTCATCTTCCTAACAACTACAACAACGCACACCTCAGCAACAGACAATAAAGAACAAAATGAAAATCTCCAGTCAATTATAATTGAAGTGGATGGGGAACCAAGAAAGCATAAGGAATACATTGAAACATACCATCCATTTATCAAGGTTGTTGCAGTCTATGAAAAAATTTTTAATGGGTTAGCATTACAGGGTTCTCCTGGAAATCTAGAAAGAATGGAATCATTGGAATTTATAAAAAGCATTCATTCTGTACAGCAATATAAAGCAATTGACTGGCCAAAACCTGCTTCAAACATCACTCCAGATGAAGAAAAATCACAGCCATATGATTTGAATACAACCGAATACACGGGTAAAAATGTGAAAGTTGCGGTTATCGATACTGGTATTGATTACGAACACCCAGACCTTCAAAAAAATTACAAATTAGGGTATGATCTTGTTGATCTTGATGATGATCCGATGGAAACCATTCAAGAACAAGGTATCCCCACCAGTCATGGAACTCATGTTGCAGGTATTATTGCAGCAGATGGTGAAATAAAAGGTGTAGCCCCAGATGCGGAAATTTATGCATACCGTGCACTCGGCCCAGGTGGCGCTGGAACATCTGTACAAGTACTTGCGGCAATGGAGAAAGCAATTGAAGATGGTGTCGATGTCATCAACCTTTCACTCGGGAACACTGTCAATGTCCCGGACTATCCGACAAGCTTGGCGGTTAATCGAGCCTCTGAACTTGGGATTACCGTTGTCATTGCCAATGGAAATAGTGGGCCAGGGGATTGGACGGTTGGTTCACCAGCAACAGCAGACAAATCATTATCTGTCGGAGCATCCATGGCTCCAAAGAAGGTACCGTTCCTGTATGAATCTTTGGAGGGAAAAGCTATCCAGCTAATTGAAATGGCAGGATCAATACCATGGGACATTACAAAGGCATATCCGATTGTTGACGCTCGTACGCAAAATGAGACAATGAGCGGAAAAATAGTACTGCTCAGGCGTGGGGAAGTTCCTTTTTATGAATTAGCGAAGCAGGCAGAACAAAATGGTGCGGTTGCAGCCATTATCTCTAACAGCGAAGAGGGGGCATTTCAAGGGTCACTCGCGCAAGTTCAAGACCCTATTAACATTCCAGTAGCAGCAATCTCCAAGGAAGATGGGGAATGGATAGAAGCCAGGGTCAAAAAAGAATCCCTATACTTAGATACCGAATATTTTAGTCAGGAGATTACAGCGGCACCTTTTAGCTCCAGAGGACCGGTTACGATAAATTGGAATATTAAACCTGATGTTCTTGCCCCTGGAACGGAAATTTTAAGTACGGTACCAGAGGGTTATGAACAGATGAACGGTACGAGTATGGCAGCACCACATATTGCGGGTGTTGTTGCATTACTAAAAGAAGCGCATCCTGACTGGACAAGAGACCAAATCATTGGAGCGATAAAAACAACGGCCGATCTTCTAAAAGAGCCAGAGAAACTGGAACCGACCATCCAAGGAATGGGAATGGTCAGGCCAGAACAAGCGATTGAAACACCAACGATTATTTATAACCCACAACTTAATTTTGGAAAAGTGGATGCATATCGGGAAGAACTTCAATTTGACCTCAAGATAGAAAATATGTCAGATGAAACTCAAAACTACACCTTTGACATTCCAAAAAAGCAGAATGGAATATACTGGGACCTCCCACAATCATTTACAATAGATGCAAAAGAAAAAAAGACCATCCCAATTGAACTTGAAGTAACAACAGCTCGCATGGACGAAGGGGTACATCAAGGTTGGCTTACCTTAAATAAAGACGATGAAGACTATCAACTCCCATATATTTTTGTGAATCAACAAGCAGATCAACCAAAATCGGCAGGATTTGAATTTTCATTAAAAGGTTTTTCGGAGGATGAATTTCAATATAATATTTATATTACGGAACCGGCAAGACGTGTTGAAGTAGATCTCTACAACCCAGAAACGCTCCTTTTTGACAGGAAATTATTGGAGGCAGAAGACCTTGAGGCAGGGCTTCATGAAGGGGTACTAAGCAAAAAGGAAGCCGGCCAAAGTGGCTACTACCTTGCGATCGTAACTGTTTATCTGGAAGATGGGACATACGAAAGTAATCAGTCCATCCTCTATTTAGAGTGACAAATAAACGTCGGAAATAGGTTGTTCACAGAAATGTCATATTATAAGACCTAGTTTTCATTTATAATGAAAATTAGGTCGTTTTATATTACTAGAGCATATCTTTTCCTAAGCCAACTATCGATGTCTTATCCAGAAGTAATTTTTAAATGATAAAAGCCTTTAATTTCTCTGATTTAATAGGCTTTCTAAGTTAAATGAAATAATCTCTGGTTACTGATTGACAACCATAGTTAGGCTCATGTAAAATTGCTCAATGTGGGGATAAAAGGTTTTATATTATTACTGCAATTATTCTTATAATTTGTTGAATAGATGATATAATATTCGACAATTCATATGTAATAATTCCCCTAACAAATGACTTCTGTTACATAAGTGCATTTTTGGTTGGTCTGTGAAGTGTCGGAAGCTAAAAGTTAGTGGTTAGCCGAACTCCATGGAAGTTACGATCTGATTCGTTTTCCTGCTAAGGGATGCAAATCAGCACTGCTTATTATGAATTACATAAAAGCTAGTAGTTGTTTTAGGGACTTAGGAGAGTAGAGTAGATTATGTCAGAATACGATAAGATGGTAACACGACAGCGCAAATGGATGCTCTATCTGCTAGCAATATTCGTAATAGGATTAGGTTTTTCATCGTACAACCAAGTTTTTAATGGTTTGTTATTGGGTGGTGTAGTCAGTTTCTATAATTTATGGCTATTGCAGCACAAGACAAAGGCACTGGGTAAAGCGGTTGCTGATACAGGAAAAGTACGTGGTGGTCTGGGAACGTTTTCACGTCTCGCTTCGACAATACTTGCTGTACTAATCGCACTTCGTTTTAATGAAACCTTTCATATTATTGCCGTCGTTTTTGGTATCATCTCTTCTTACATCGTAATCGGTTTGGATATTAGTATAAGACTTATTGCCGATAAAGAAAAACGCAACTAAACCACTGGCACAGGGCAGGATATGAGCGGATTCTAATAGTCTATGTTCAAAAGATACTTTGAGCATTTTCTTATTAAGTAGTGTAAAGGGGTGATAAATTTGAATCATACAGCTCCAATAGTTGAAAACGTCTTTGGCATCTCTTGGCTGGATTTCAACCTTTCCAACGTTTTCATGGTATTTATGGTATCGTTGATTGTTTTCGTTTTTTGTGTGTGGGGAAGCCGCAAACTTCAAATGAAACCAACTGGGATGCAAAATTTCATGGAATGGGCTGTTGAGTTTGTAAAGGGAATTGTCAGTGACACAATGGATTGGAAAACAGGTAAAATATTTCTCCCACTAGGATTAACATTAATCTTTTATATCCTAGTAAGTAACCTTGTTGGTGTAGCTACTGCCGGGGTGGTTGGAACTGACTTGTGGTGGAAATCACCTACAGCAGATGCAACCTTAACCTTAACATTATCCTCTATGGTTGTTATATTAACCCATTTTTATGGAATTAAGGTAAAGGGAACAAAGGAATATTTCAAAGGGTATGTCAGTCCGGTAGCATTGATGTTACCATTTAAGATCATTGAGGAATTCACCAACACCTTAACATTGGGTCTTCGTCTATTTGGTAATATTTATGCTGGGGAAGTATTATTAACTTTACTGGTAAGTTTAGCAGGTTCAGGATTTCTCGGGTTCTTCGGAGCAGCATTACCGATGCTCGCATGGATGGGCTTCAGTGTGTTTATCGGTGCCATCCAGTCGTACGTATTCGTTATGTTAACAATGGTATACATGTCTCATAAAGTGAGCAGTGACCATTAAATAAAAAAATAATTTAGGTTTACTATAAAAGGAGGAAATATTCAATGGAAGCATTAGCAGCAGCAATCGCAATCGGACTAGCAGCATTAGGTGCGGGTCTTGGTAACGGTATGATCGTAAGTAAAACAGTAGAAGGTATCGCACGTCAACCAGAATTAAGAGGTGCCCTACAAGGTACAATGTTTATTGGGGTAGCACTTGTTGAGGCGATTCCAATCATCGCAGCAGTTATCGCATTTATGGCTATCTTCATGTAAGACGTATTACTATTAGAATTATAATGGCGAAGAACATCACTATAGAATCTTCGCCATTCCTTTATGTAACTCTAAGACTTTAAAGCAGGAAAACATAGATGAGAAGTCACGGTGAAAGGAGTGAAATCGGTGCATTCATACATTGACTATATGACAATTGGAGCCGCTATTGGTGGTTTGAGAGTCGGGGATATGCTTACGCAATTATTCTTCTTTATCGTATTACTAGTACTATTGAAGAAATTTGCATGGGGCCCACTCATGAATAAAATGCAACAACGTGAGGAATATGTAGCAGGAGAAATTGAATCTGCAGAAAAAAGCCGCTTGGAAGCTGAAGAAGCATCCATTGAGGCAGCAGCACAGTTGAACCAAGTGAAACAAGAAGCACAGAAATTGATTGAAGACGCTAAAACTGCTGGAATTAAGCAGGAAAAAGATATAGTTGAAACGGCTCGAAAAGAAGCTGATCGGATTATCCAAGCTGCACAGGCTGATATCCAAAATGAAAAAGAACAAGCATTGCAGGCGCTTCAGGATAAGGTCGCTTCATTGTCTGTACTTATTGCAAGTAAAGTAATTGAGAAAGAAATCAGTGAGCAAGATCAAGAGAAATTGATCAACGATTACATTAAAGAGGTAGGAGAAGAGCGATGAGTGAGCAGGTAGTTGCCAAACGTTACGCAGATGCTCTTTTTCAACTGGGAAAAGAAAAGAACATACAGGAACAGTTTATAAAAGAATTCCGTATTGTTCGTGAAGTATTTAATAATAATCAACAACTAATTACATTCCTGAAACATCCGAAAGTTAATGATGAGAAAAAGGAACAACTTATTGCAGAAGTGTTCAAAGATTTGCATAAGCATGTTGTAAATACAATCAAATTGCTTGCTAGACGACATCGCATCGCTGCTATTCCATCTATTATTGACCACTATATCCAATTGGTAAATGATGCAAAAGGAATTGCAGACGCAACTGTATATACAGTTCGAAAACTTTCGGAAGTTGAAAAAGGCAGGTTGCAAGTATCCTTCGCAAAACGAATGGGTAAAGCTGCAATTAATCTGGTAAACGTTGTAGATCCGTCCATTGTCGGAGGAATTAAAATCCGAGTCGGAAATACCATTTATGATGGAACAATCAGCGGAAAACTAAACCGTATATCTAAGGAAATTAGCAAATAAATGATGATAGGGGTGAAATTGGTATGAGCATTAATGCTGAAGAAATCAGTACACTAATTAAACAGCAAATCGAAAACTTTGATACAAATATCGAAGTTAATGATGTAGGAACAGTTATTGAAATCGGGGACGGTATTGCACGTGCACACGGACTTGATAATGCAATGGCTGGAGAATTACTTGAATTCTCAAATGGTGTAATGGGACTAGCACAAAACCTGGAAGAAAGTAACGTAGGTATCGTAATCTTGGGCCCTTACACTGAAATTAAAGAAGGCGATGAAGTTCGTCGTACAGGCCGTGTCATGCAAGTACCAGTTGGAGAAGAATTGTTGGGACGCGTTGTGAACCCACTTGGACAACCGATTGATGGTAAAGGCTCGATTGAAACTTCTAAGTCTCGTCCGATTGAAGCGGCGGCACCTGGTGTTATGGATCGTAAATCAGTTGACGAACCATTACAAACAGGGATCAAAGCGATTGATGCATTAGTACCAATCGGCCGTGGACAGCGTGAGCTGATTATCGGTGACCGTCAAACAGGTAAAACGACAGTTGCTGTCGATACAATTTTGAATCAAAGTGATCAGGATATGATTTGTATTTACGTAGCAATTGGTCAGAAAGAATCAACTGTTCGAAATACAGTAGAAACGTTCCGTAGATATGGTGCATTGGATTATACCATCGTCGTATCTGCTGGTGCAGCTGATCCAGCTCCATTATTATACCTTGCACCATATGCAGGTGTAGCAATGGGTGAAGAGTTCATGTATAACGGTAAGCATGTATTGGTTGTTTATGATGATTTATCTAAACAAGCTGTTGCATATCGTGAACTTTCCCTATTACTACGTCGTCCTCCAGGTCGTGAAGCATTCCCAGGGGATGTATTCTACTTGCATTCACGCCTATTGGAACGTGCTGCTAAATTAAGTGACGCATTAGGTGGCGGTTCTCTAACTGCACTTCCTTTCGTTGAAACACAAGCAGGCGATATTGCTGCATATATTCCAACAAACGTAATTTCCATTACAGATGGACAAATTTTCTTGCAATCTGATTTGTTCTTCTCGGGTGTGCGTCCAGCGATTAACGCCGGATTATCTGTATCCCGTGTAGGTGGTTCTGCACAAATTAAAGCAATGAAAAAAGTAGCAGGTACATTACGTCTTGACTTGGCTTCTTTCCGAGAGCTTGAAGCATTCTCACAATTTGGTTCTGACCTTGATAAATCAACACAGGCTAAATTGAATCGTGGTCAACGTACTGTTGAAGTTCTAAAACAAGGCTTACATAAGCCGATGGTTGTCGAAAAACAAGTTATGATTCTTTTTGCGTTAACGAAAGGATTCCTTGATGACATTCCGGTGGAAGACGTACTGCGCTTTGAAAGCGAAATGAACGTTTGGCTTGAAAGTAATCGTAATGAATTATTGACTAGCATCCGTGAAACAGGAAACCTTCCAGATGATGCAGATATGAGATCTGCAATAGAAGCATTCAAGAAAACATTCTTACCGACAAGCAATTAATGAATCGATGATCTGCCCCTGAAAAAGGATAGATCTTCAAAATAGATTTCAGGAAAGAGAAGAATGGACCAGGAATACTCATGTCTTCCTGGACCCACCTAGTCAGGAAAGTGTGGTGAAAAAGCTTGGCATCACTAAGAGATTTAAAAGCTCGAATTGATTCGACGAAAAAGACAAAACAAATTACAGGTGCAATGCAAATGGTATCTGCTTCTAAAATGAGTAAAGCAGAATTAAACGCCAAAGGATTCGTACCGTATGCAGATAAAATACAAGAAGTTGTTGCAAGTATTGCAAACAGCACTGATATCGGGCATCCAATGCTTACAAAACGAGAAGTGAAGAAAACCGGTTATATGGTAATCACATCTGACCGTGGTTTGGTTGGTGCATACAATAGTCATGTGTTGAAAAACTTAATCAATACAATCCAAAAAAGACATCAAAGTAAGGATGAATACACAATCATTGCCGTTGGACGTAAGGGCTATGATTATTGTAAGAAGCGTGAATTGCCTATTACAAAAAGTATTATTGGTGTGGCAGATCATCCAAAATTTGCTGAAATCAAAGAACTTGCCCAAGAAACAGTTCAAATGTATATTGACGGAGAAATTGATGAGTTGAATATTATCTATAACCACTATGTAAGTGCAATTTCCCAACAGGTAACAGCCAAGAAATTGCTTCCTATTGAGAACTTACATAACGAGGGTACAGTTAGCAGTGACTATGAATATGATCCGAATCAAGAAGAAATATTAGAAGTTCTTTTACCACAGTATGCAGAAAGCTTAATTTTTGGAGCATTATTAGATGGAAAAGCAAGTGAGCATGCGGCGAGTATGACAGCAATGAGAAGTGCAACAGATAATGCAGAAGACCTTATCGGTGACTTATCATTGACCTATAACCGTGCACGTCAAGCGGCGATTACACAGGAAATTACGGAGATTGTTGGTGGGGTAGCAGCGCAAGAATAGCACCCAATCACGCTTTAAAGTTAGTTAGGAGGGAAATCGATGAGCAAAGGACACGTTACACAAGTAATGGGGCCAGTCGTTGACGTGAAATTCGAAGACGGCGAGTTACCAGATATTTATAACGCGATTGTTGTCCATAATGAAAATAATACAGACCTTACATTGGAAGTTGCTCTTCATCTTGGTGATAGCAGTGTTCGTACGATTGCAATGTCTTCAACAGACGGCGTTAAACGTGGAGCAGTAGTTGAAAACCTTGGAAGACCGATTTCTGTACCGGTAGGAGATGTTACATTAGGACGCGTATTTAATGTACTTGGTGAAAAGATTGATTTGGACGAACCATTAGCAGCAGATGTCCGCGTAGATCCAATTCACCGAGCAGCGCCTAAATTTGAAAACCTGTCTACTGAAACAGAGATTTTAGAAACAGGTATTAAAGTAGTAGACTTATTAGCACCGTATATTAAAGGTGGTAAGATCGGTCTATTTGGTGGTGCGGGTGTAGGTAAAACCGTATTAATCCAGGAGTTAATCAATAACATCGCCCAAGAGCATGGTGGTATTTCCGTGTTCGCAGGTGTTGGTGAACGTACACGTGAAGGTAATGACCTTTACTATGAAATGAAAGATTCCGGTGTTATCGCGAAAACAGCGATGGTATTTGGACAAATGAACGAGCCACCTGGTGCACGTATGCGTGTAGCACTAACAGGACTTACAATGGCTGAATATTTCCGTGATGATCAAGGACAAGACGTATTGCTCTTCATCGATAACATTTTCCGCTTTACACAAGCAGGTTCTGAAGTATCAGCACTACTAGGACGGATGCCGTCTGCGGTTGGTTACCAGCCAACACTTGCAACGGAAATGGGACAATTACAGGAACGTATTACATCTACAGATAAAGGTTCCGTAACATCGATCCAAGCGATCTATGTACCTGCCGATGACTATACAGACCCGGCTCCAGCAACGACATTTGCTCACTTGGATGCGACGACAAACTTGGATCGTAAACTATCTGAGCAAGGTATCTATCCTGCGGTGGATCCATTAGCATCCACTTCACGTGCACTAGATCCAGAAATTGTTGGCGATGAACATTACAGAGTAGCAACAGAAGTGCAGCAAACACTGCAAAAATATAAAGAATTACAAGATATCATCGCAATTCTTGGTATGGATGAACTAGGTGACGAGGATAAAATGATCGTTTCCCGTGCACGTCGTATCCAATTCTTCCTATCTCAAAACTTCCACGTTGCTGAACAATTCACAGGACAAAAAGGTTCCTATGTACCTGTTCAGGAAACAGTAGCTGGTTTTAAAGAGATCTTAGAAGGTAAATACGATGACCTGCCAGAGGATGCATTCCGTCTAGTAGGACGTATTGAAGAAGTAGTTGAAAAAGCAAAAGGTTTGGAATAATAGACGATTGCTTGAAGAATCAAGGATAACCTTGAACATGCTTTGATATCAAAAAATATATATCAAAGTGTTCTTCTTGCCAGTCTTAGGAGGGGTTACATTGAAAACACTAGATGTGAGTGTTGTTACTCCTAGCGGTCCGGTTTTAGAAGGTAGTTTTGACATGGTTGTCTGTAAAGCTGAAACTGGTGAAATCGGTATATTACCCGGTCATATTCCTCTTGTAGCTCCATTACAAATCAGTGCAGTTCGTCTGAAAAACGGTAATGAGACGAAAAAACTGGCTGTAAATGGTGGCTTTATGGAGGTACAACCTGATAAAGTGACGATTCTTGCCCAATCTGCTGAAAAGGCTACGGAGATTGATGTACAACGTGCAAAGGAAGCAAAAGAACGCGCGGAAAGTCGTCTTCAAGCAAAACAAGACACGATTGACAAAACACGGGCTGAATTAGCACTCAGACGCGCAGTAAACCGCCTGGATATAGGCAAATGATAGTACAAACAAAAACTCCTATAACATCATGTTATAGGAGTTTTTTCATTGCAGGCATTAACCATAACTTTGTCGATATTTCCCGGGAAATGGAATGTATAACATCCTAGAATCGACTTTTATATCCTAACCTGTAAATCGATTGACATTTTTGTATATAGATGTCAGAGTTACTTAGAGAATATAAAGGTTTTTTTCGCGAAGATTGTTGTTATTTGAACCGTAGTTGAGAGAAACTGTGAAGGTTAAAAAGCAACAATTCTTTTCGGTGGGACGAGTAACCGCAGTCCCAAATCCCTTCGATGGGTCGAGCAGTGCGGAGTCCCAATTCTTTTCATTGGGATGGGTAACTGCAGTCCTATAGTTTAACCAAAGAGCCAAAATAATTAAAGGTGGTATATATGATTTCAATCGGACAAATGGCATTAATCAGTATAATTTCACATATAATCTTTATTTACATAACTTGGCGATTAGTACTTGCCATGAATTTCGAACCTATTATTAAAAAGGGACGAACAACAGAGGGAACAATCTTTCTTCTGTTTCTTACAATTGTTATAGGAACAGGAGTAAGTAACTTTTTCTTAGAGATTCTAAGATGGTCTAGTGACTTGATATATCTTTTTTAAGGAATGTGATTTGGGACTAAAAGCTGCAGTCCAAACCCAATGCGGCTTTTAGTCTATCTGCGGGATAGCGACTCGAAATATATAGTCAAGGGACAACTTCGAGCATGAAGACCATGTGCTCTACGGTCTCTTGACTATATTTTCGTCGCTGAGCAAGCTGCTCCGCTTTTGATATTCTGCTAGTTGCGGCTCCTAGAAGCTCCCGGCATAAGCAATGGACACTTCGTACAGGAAAGACCACCTGTACGAAGTGTCCATTGCTAACGTTGAGCTTCTAACCAGTCGCCTCCACTTTAAGTTATTTGTCATAATTTGTTTTGTATGTAGATAGGTCCTCTTGGTAAAACTATGAGTAATAGTTTAATTCGGGGGGTCTTTTTTATGCGAAAGATTACTATAATACTAGTGTTACTAATATTTATAACGGCAAAGCCTATGGTGAACGGGATGGAAAGAGATGAGATGATTGATTTAGCGGATTTTACAGTTGAAAATGAGTTAGCCATTGAAAGCTGGCAGGTTACGTTTAAGGAGCATATAGAAAAGCAAAAAGCAGAAAAGATAATAAGAGATTTCAAAGATAGTAATTTAGTCACTATGACGGAAGATGATAATGTAATAAAATATCTCCTTAGGGACGTTCACAAGAATCAAGGGTTTTCCGTATTATATAGTGTTGTAGTTCCGAAAAATCAGGCGTTTGAAACAGAAATTATCGTTGTTATCGAAGGAAGTCTTTGGAATGAGCAAATAAAAGAGGATTATTTAGCAATCAAGCAGTCAATGAAAGATAATTTGTTCACAAATTCTTTACAATCATTTGCTTGTCTGACGACTAAAGATAATGGTATAATAAAGGTTGATAGTTTTGTTCAAAAAATCGAGGAATATTTTAACTTACAACATATGATGACACAATTCGATACAATAGAAAATTCGACACATGAAAAGTTGATTTACGGGTATACAGATATATGGAATCAACATTATTTCATAGAGGGCGCCCCGATGAATTTACAAATTGCTGTAGTAATGGACGAAGAAATGAATTTGAACTACACGATAGGAACACCTATCCTAATACATGAATATTAATATAGTGAAATTGGATCTGAAGGAGATTTTAAAAACATGGAAAAAATCATCGTAAGAGGCGGACACCAATTGAATGGCACCGTCCGGGTTGAAGGTGCCAAAAACGCAGTACTTCCTGTGCTTGCTGCCAGTCTTATCGCAAGTGAAGGAACAAGTGTGATTACAGAGGTCCCGGTATTAGCAGACGTATATACAATCAATGAAGTTATAAGGAATTTAAATGCTGATGTAGAATTTAATGCAGAAAGCAATACAGTATTTGTGGATGCTTCCAAACAATTAGAAACAGAAGCCCCGTTTGAATATGTGCGGAAAATGCGTGCATCTGTTTTGGTTTTAGGACCATTACTTGCTCGTTATGGACACGCAAAAGTAGCGATGCCTGGTGGATGTGCTATTGGCTCGCGCCCAATTGATCTTCACTTAAAAGGTTTCGAAGCAATGGGTGCCGATATTCATGTTGGCAATGGCTATGTTGAGGCGAGAGTCGATGGTCGCCTGAAGGGTGCTAAAATTTATTTAGATATGCCTAGTGTTGGTGCAACGGAAAATATTATGATGGCTGCTGCCCTTGCAGATGGCAAATCGATTATTGAGAATGCAGCAAAAGAACCGGAAATCGTTGACCTAGCTAACTATCTTAATAAAATGGGTGCTAAAGTCGTTGGGGCAGGTACGGAAACAATCCGCATCCATGGTGTGGAAAAGCTATATGGTGCAGAGCACAGTATTATACCTGATCGTATTGAGGCAGGTACATTTATGGTGGCTGCAGCTATTACTGGCGGAAATGTTCTGATTGAAAATGCAGTCAGTGAACATTTACGTTCGCTAATATCGAAGCTTGAAGAAATGAATGTAACAGTTAAAGAAGAGAACAATGGCATTCGT
The DNA here is from genome assembly GCF_002153375.1 of Oceanobacillus rekensis. Taxonomy (GTDB): domain Bacteria; phylum Bacillota; class Bacilli; order Bacillales; family Amphibacillaceae; genus Oceanobacillus; species Oceanobacillus rekensis. The sequence goes on along the minus strand of NZ_MTBQ01000004.1, from coordinate 77,491 downwards.
GTCATTGGACCAAAAGAATTGAAGTCAACAGATATTAAAACATTGCCACATCCTGGATTCCCAACGGATATGCAATCACAAATGATGGCATTAATGTTACGTGCAAAAGGAACTGGTGTCATTACAGAAACTGTATTTGAGAACCGTTTTATGCATGTTGAAGAATTCAGACGTATGAATGCGAGTATTAAGATTGAAGGCCGCAGTGTAATCATTGAAGAGATTTCTGATCTACAAGGTGCTGAAGTTGCTGCAACAGATCTTCGTGCTGCCGCAGCGTTAATCCTAGCTGGATTGGTTGCTAATGGAAATACACGTGTTACAGAGCTTAAACATCTTGATCGTGGCTATGTTGACATTGTCGGAAAATTAGCGTCCCTCGGTGCGGATATTGAGCGAGTGGATGACGATGCAGATGTAATTGCGCCATTAGAACAAGAAGAATACAAGAGTGCTAGTATAACAGCTGAACTACAATCATAATTTATTATTCAAATCAGAAACAGGTGAGTCAACAAGACCTACCTGTTTTTTTATGCCCTTTTTAAACTTCTCAACAAGCCTGTTATTTTTTTCAACCATATAAGTTATCCACATCTGAATAACTTAACATTTTTCTAGAAGCATGGGATTAATTATCGGTGCAAAAAAAGTTATTATTTGTTACAAAGTCTTTAAAATGCGAAGTAACTGCTTCAGGTCGATGTTACCAATGCCAAGGTGTTAGTACTTCGTAGTTTATCTCTAATTTGGTAATAATAAAGCAACAATTATCGTTGTAATGACTAACACGTCCCCCAATACATTAATCAAAGAGCCTATTAAACTATTTATCCACCATAATATTAACCCCAACTTATCAACAAATCTACCATCAATAAAACCTAGATTCAGACTAATAAAAAATTAATCTTCTCTTTTTATAAACCCTATGTTAGAATTAATAAAAAATTAACAATAATATAAAACATTGAAGGAGACTTGTCATGAAGATGTATATTTCGGTCGACATGGAAGGGATTACTGGCATACCTGATTATACTTTTCTCGACGCAAGTGAGCATAATTATGAACGTGCCAGGAAAATCATGACCGATGAAACGAATTTTGTTGTCGACGCTGCTTTTCAGTTTGGCTGCCAGGAAGTAATTGTCAATGACAGTCATTCAAAAATGAACAACATCTTGATTGATGAGCTTCATCCAGATGCATTATTAATAACCGGTAATGTGAAACCGCTTTCGATGATGGAGGGGTTAGACCATACATATGGTGGGGCGATGTTTATCGGGTACCATGCAAGGGCCGGTATGCCTGGTGTTTTATCCCATTCCATGATTCACGCTGTACGTAACTTTTATATTAATGATCATATCGTAGGGGAAATGGGATTTAATGCCTATATTGCTGGCTATTTTGGGGTTCCCATTCTATTGGTGGCAGGTGATGATCAGGCAACAAAAGAAGCCCGGGAACTTATCCCGAATGTGGTGACAGTTACAGTTAAAGAAGCGATTTCAAGATCGACGGTCAAAAGCTTAACACCGAAAAAGGCAGGAGAGCTTTTATCCAAGAAAGTAACGGAAGCATTGGAAAATAGGCACCAAGTAAAGCCACTGGTCCCTCCAGAAAGACCACTGCTAAAAATTGAATTTAATAATTATGGACAGGCAGAATGGGCAAATCTTATGCCGAAAACGGATCTGGAAAAAGGAACAACCATTGTGAGCTATCAGGCGGATCATATTCTCGATGCATACAAAGCATTACTTGTAATGACGGAATTAGCGATGCATACAAATTTTTCATAATAAACAGAGAAGAAATTTGTTACATCAGGGGGGAAAGTTATGCTGAAATACATTTTCAAACGCTTTGGGATTATGCTTGTAACATTATGGATTATTATTACATTGACATTCATATTAATGATTAACGTCCCTGGTTCGCCATTTAATAGTGATCAATCATCAAATGAGACGATACAGGCGAATTTAGAAGCACATTATAATTTGGATGAACCTTATCATATCCAGTATTTACTGTACTTAAAGTCAATTGTTACCTTTGATTTTGGACCATCGATTAAGCAACCGAATCAGTCAGTCAATGATTTATTGGGAAGGGGATTTCCGATTTCATTTGAACTTGGAATGATGACGATTATCGTCGCAGTTATTTCTGGGATCATTTTGGGGATTATTGCTTCATTGAAACACAATGGCTTTATCGATTACCTTGCAATGGGGTTAGCAGTGCTTGGCATTTCGATTCCAAACTTTATTTTAGCGACATTGCTTATTCAGCAAATCGCTGTAAATTTAGAAATCTTGCCAACTGCCACATGGTCAAGTCCCGCACATATGATCTTGCCTGTCACTGCGCTAGCTACAGGGCCAATGGCAATTATCGCCAGGCTAACACGTTCCACGATGCTTGAAGTGTTAACACAAGACTACATAAAAATGGCAAAAGCAAAGGGACTATCTCCATGGAAAATCGTCTTTAAGCATGCACTAAGGAATGCCCTAATGCCGGTAGTAACGATCATGGGTACATTACTTGCGGGAATACTTACGGGAACCTTTGTAATTGAACAGATTTTTGCTATTCCTGGAATGGGAAAGTATTTCGTTGAAAGTATTAACCAGCGAGATTATCCGGTAATCATGGGAACAACGGTATTTTACAGTGCATTCCTTATCTTGATGCTCTTCCTAGTTGATATCGCATATGGAATTTTAGATCCGCGAATCAAATTCCATAAAAAAGGTGGGGAGTAAATTGAAACCTACGAATGTTGTAAAAACAACCCATTCTCCTTCGCAAATACCGGATGACTGGTTTAATAAGTTAGAAAAAGATGGGCAGGAAGCAGAGGCAGTTGCAAGGCCTTCCCTATCCTACTGGCAGGATGCATGGAGACGACTTGTGAAAAATAAAATGGCTATGCTTGGGCTCGTGTTCTTAGTACTCCTTGCGATTATGGCTATTTTTGGGCCAATTTTTTCTCCGTACCAGGTAAATATGCAAAATCTGCCGAATCAATACCAGCCTCCATCTGCAAAGCATTGGTTTGGAACAGATAATGCTGGCCGTGATGTGTTTACTAGAACATGGTATGGGGCACGAATTTCTCTCTTTGTCGGAGTGATGGCCGCCTTAATTGATGTAACGATCGGGATTATTTGGGGTGGTATTTCCGGCTATAAAGGTGGACGTACAGATAATATCATGATGCGTATTATTGAAATACTATATGGATTGCCATATTTACTCGTTGTCATTCTCTTGCTCGTCGTATTAGGCCCAAGTCTTTCAACGATTATTATTGCACTCACCGTTACAGGCTGGGTCGGTATGGCCCGAATCGTTAGGGGACAAGTTCTGCAAATTAAAAATTATGAATTTGTCCTTGCATCTAAATCATTTGGTACAAAATCATCACGGATTATCCGGAAAAATTTGCTTCCAAATTCGATGGGACCAATTATAGTACAGATGACATTAACGGTTCCAACAGCAATATTTGCAGAAGCATTCTTGAGTTTTATTGGACTTGGAATCCAGTCACCGTTTGCGAGTTGGGGTGTGATGGCAAATGACTCATTAGGCGCCATCCTATCAGGTAATTGGTGGACATTATTCTTCCCGGCATTCTTCATATCTTTTACGATGTTTGCTTTTAACGTACTTGGCGATGGGCTTCAAGATGCACTTGATCCGAAATTAAGGAAGTAGGTGGTAAGGGATGGAAAAAATACTTCAGGTGGAAAATCTCCACGTAACGTTTAGTACATATGGCGGAACGGTAAAGGCTGTCCGTGGGGTTGATTTTCATTTGAATGAAGGGGAGACCTTGGCAATCGTTGGAGAATCGGGATGTGGGAAAAGTGTTACGTCCAATGCAATTATGCGACTAATTCCAAATCCACCGGGGAAAATTACGAACGGCTCGATTCTTTTCAAAGGACAGGACCTTGCTAAGTTTTCTGAAAAGAAAATGCGCTCCATCCGTGGGGTTGATATTTCAATGATTTTCCAGGATCCGATGACAGCATTAAATCCTACCTTAACCATTGGGACGCAGTTGATGGAAGGCCTTCGGGAACATCAAAACGTGTCTGGTGATAGGGCTAAGGAAAAGGCGATAGAGATGATGGATCTTGTGGGTATTTCCAATCCGCCAGAACGTTTAAAGCAATACCCGCATCAGTTCAGTGGTGGCATGCGCCAACGGATTGTGATCGCAATCGCATTGATTTGTGAGCCGGATCTCTTAATAGCAGATGAACCAACAACCGCATTGGACGTAACCATTCAAGCGCAGATTCTCGAACTCTTTGAAAAAATTCAAGTCAAGACTGGAATATCTATTATTTTGATCACACATGATCTTGGGGTTGTAGCAAAAATCGCCGACCGGATTGCAGTGATGTATGCCGGTAAAATCATTGAGACGGGAACAAAGCGGGAGATTTTTTATAAACCGCAGCACCCATATACGAAAGGTTTACTTAATTCTGTACCGCGGCTCGATTTGAAAGAGGCAAGACTAACTCCAATCGATGGTACGCCACCAGATTTATTCTCACCTCCAAAAGGATGTCCGTTTACAGCAAGATGTCCATTTGCTATGGAGGTGTGTGATAAAGTTTATCCCGAAAATACCGAGCTTACCGGTTCACATCAAGTGAACTGCTGGCTTCAGGATGAACGGGCTAAACAGCTAATAAAAGTTACTTAAAAGGGTGTGTTCAAAAAGGAGGATAAAAAGGACCGAGAAGTTCGAGGCAGCGTAGCTTTGAGTATCGGAACGTATGCTTTTAATACGTGAGAAACGGAAAAGCAAGCTAACGAAGAAATTCGATGTGTCATTTTTACCGGACTTTTTGAACATCCTCTAAAAGGGGGAAAAGAAGGAAATGAAAAAGTTATTATTATTTTTACTTACTTTAACGACAGTAGCTGTACTTGTTGCATGTACTGCAAATGAAGATGCTGGACAAGAACCAGACGATGCAGGAGCAGAAGAGACAGAAATAGAGCAGGCGGAAGATGAGAGTGCAAGCGGTGAAAAGATACTTAATCTGAACAACTCAGTGGAGCCTACATCACTGGATCCATCGATTGGCTTTGATGAAGTTTCATGGATTCCATTAAATAATCTGATGGAAGGTCTGACTCGTTTAGATCAGGACTCGGTTGCAGCACCTGGAGTAGCGGAGGACTGGGAGATTTCAGAAGATGGGTTAACCTATACATTCCATCTCCGTGAAGATGCCAACTGGTCAAATGGTGATCCGGTAGTTGCTGAAGACTTTGTGTATGCATGGAAATATATGCTTGCACCAGAGACAGCTTCTGCTGCAGCATTCTTAGGTTACTTTATTAAAGGTGGAGAAGCCTATAATAATGGCGAAGGTTCAGCAGATGACGTTGCTGTCACAGCAATCGATGAGAAGACATTGGAAGTAGTATTGGAAGCCCCAGCAGGTTTCTTCCTTGATGTCTTAACAAACCCGGCATTTTTCCCAATCAACAAAAAAATAGCAGAAGAGAATCCAAACTGGCATGCGGAAGCAGAATCGTTTGTTGCAAATGGGCCATTCATGCTTGAATCATGGGAACATGACAGTGAAATGGTATTTGCAAAGAACTCGGAGTATTGGGACGTCGATGCTGTCAAGTTGGATAAAATTCATTGGGCAATGGTAAACGACACAAATACGCAATATCAAATGTTTGAAACAGGAGAACTTGATACAGCAAGCATTCCTCCAGAGTTATCTGACGACCTAATTGATGGTGATAATGTCTATATCGGTAACTATGGTGGTTTAGAATTTTTCCGATTTAATGTTAACGAAGAGCCATTCCAAAACAAAAATATCAGAAAAGCATTTGCATATGCCGTCAATAGACAGGAAATTGCAGATTTCGTTGTTAAAACAGGAGTAGAACCTGCATATGGATTTGTATCCCCTGGGTTTACAACACCATCTGGCGGAGACTTCCGTGATGAAAATGGTGATCTTGTTTCATTTGATACAGAATATGCGAAAAAATTACTTGAAGAAGGAATGGCTGAAGAAGGTTACACGGAACTACCACCAATCGTATTATCCTATAATACAAGTGATACGAACAAAGCCGTTGCTGAAACAATGCAAAGCATGCTAAGTGAAAATCTTGGTATTGATGTAACATTGGAAAATCAGGAATGGAATGTATTCTCTGAAGCACAGCAAAATTTGGAACTGCAATTCTCACGCAGCTCTTTTATCAACGACTATAGTGATCCAGTGAACTTCCTGGAAAGTTTTATCACAGATTCATATATGAACAGAACAGGTTGGTCGAATGCGGAATATGATGAACTAATCGAAAAAGGTAAATCAGAAACAGATGAAGAAAAGCGCTACGAATATCTCTATGAAGCTGAAAGACTACTTGCTGAAGAAATGATTGTAATGCCAATCCGCTACTATAACACAGTAGTTCTCCAAGCAGACGGCGTCGAAGGCATCCTCCGCCACCCAGTAGGATACTTTGATTTGAAATATGCGGATAAGAACTAAGGCGGGAATCTCTAGGAGTCGTAGCTAGCAAGAGCAATGCTTGGTAGTCAATAATTAAAAGAAATAGGGGAATGGCTCATTTACATATTTGGTATGTATGTGAGCCTCTCCCTTTTCATCTATAACCGGAAAGCAGGGTTGCCAATGATTCGTCCAAATCGATTAAAAAAAGGTGACACAATCGGGGTTATTGCTCCGGCGGGTCCACCTGATATAGAAAAATTAAATAGGGCCATTCCGTTTTTTGAAAAGATGGGTCTCCATATTAAACTAGGAAAAAATATCAAGGAAGTTTACGGTTATTTGGCTGGAACGGATGAACAACGTTTGGAAGATTTCCATGACATGATTGCGGACGAAGATGTTAAAGCAATCATCTTTGCCCGGGGTGGCTATGGAACAGGACGTCTTGCCTCCCAAATCGATTATGACTTAATAAAACGCAACCCGAAGATTATCTGGGGCTACAGTGATATATCCTATTTACATACAGCAATCCGCCAAAAAACAGATCTTATCACATTCCACGGACCCATGCTTGCCTCTGATATAGCAAAAGATGAATTTGATGAATTTACTGGACAATTGTTCCAACAACTTTTTGAACCAACACGCTTGATCTATTGTGAAAAATTGAATCCATTAAAAGAATATGCTGCTGGAATTGTCGAGGGGCAACTCGTTGGCGGGAATCTATCATTACTTGTCAGTACGCTTGGAACTCCCTACGAGATGGATACAAAAGATAAAATTGTACTTCTTGAAGATATCGGAGAGGAGCCCTACCGTGTTGATAGCATGCTGAATCAGCTTAGGCTTGCAGGAAAACTAACGGAAGCGGCAGGGTTCATTATTGGAGACTTTGCAGAAGCAGAGTCAAATTTGAAATTGTCACTCACGATTGAACAGGTTTTCCAAGACTATTTTACGGATTTCACTGGTCCGGTATTAAGCGGATTTAAAATAGGACACTGTATTCCAAATTTCTCTGTTCCACTCGGAGCAATAGCCAAACTATCAACCAAGGATAAAACATTAGTAATTGAACCAGGGGTTATGTAAGTGCTAAATGATTGTAGCGGGGTGGTACTAACAGCATAAACTACTCAGGAGGTGAGCAGCATGCAAATCCAATCAATTGAAACGTTTCGGGGTGCTATTCCACTACATACACCATTTAAAACGGCACTCCGAACAGTAACTGTTGCAGAAACGATTATCGTAAAAGTGACCTGCGATGATGGTACCGTTGGCTGGGGTGAGGCTCCACCAACACATGTCATTACTGGTGACAGCATGAGCAGCATTCAATATGCAATTGAAGCTATTTTTAAACCACTATTAATCGGAGAATCACTCATAGCACGTGAGCAACTGTTTGAGAAAATCGAAAAAAGTATGGTTCGCAATACGAGTGCAAAGGCAGCAATTGATATGGCGCTTTATGATTGTATTGCACAACTTGCAAAACTGCCACTCCATCAGTTTCTCGGGGGATATCATGAACGTTTAGAGACCGATTATACGGTCAGTGTGAACAGTCCGGAAGACATGGCCGCTGACGCAAGGAAGTATATTAATGATGGATTTTCAGTATTAAAAATCAAAGTTGGAAAAAATGATATTGCTACAGATATCGAGCGGATCAAGAAAGTTAGAAAAGAAATAGGACCAAAAGTAGTAATTCGCCTCGATGCTAACCAAGGCTGGCAGGCAAAAGAGGCAGTCCGGGCGATAAGGAAAATGGAAGAGCTTGGGCTTGATATCGAGTTAATGGAACAACCAGTTAAAGCACATGATTTAGAAGGATTAAAATATGTTACCAATCATACGGAAACCCCAATCATGGCAGATGAAAGTGTATTTTTAGCCCATGATGCAAAGCAAGTTTTAGATATGGGAGCAGCCGATTTAATTAATATTAAACTAATGAAAGCGGGTGGCATCCACGAGGCAATAAAGATTGCAAAACTCAGCTCTATATATGGGGTAGATTGCATGGTCGGAAGTATGATCGAAACCAAAATAGGCATCACAGCTGCAGCCCATTTTGCAGCAAGCCAACCGAACGTAACCCGCTATGATTTCGATGCCCCGTTAATGCTAAAAGGAGATATAGCAAATGGTGGAATTACTTATCATGGCAGCACCATTGAATTAGGAAATGAACCTGGATTAGGAATTAAGTCGATTAATGATTCATTTATATTGGAGGAAAGTGCGGGGAATTGAATGGAGTTGTGCAATACAACGCTGAAGTGGTGCAATGCCGGCTCGAAGTAGTGCAACACAGCGCTAAAGTGGTGCGATTCCGGCTCGAAGTAGTGCAATACAGCGCTAAAATGGCGCAATCCCGGCCAGAAGTCGCGCAACAAGCCAGCATCCATATCCCAAAGACAAGAAAGGAGTACCAAAATGTCTAATCACACGTTAGATCCATTTCCAGAAGAATTATGGGTGACCGCTGTGCAGGTGGCAACTGTTTGGACGAAGCCGGAATCAGCGCGGGAAATCGATGCGGATGGAACTGGCATTCCGACAAACATAGATAAATGGGTGAATAGTCTTTCCTATAAAGATAGCCTAGCATTATGCGATGAAAACCGGATTCAGACACAGCTTTTATATGGTGAAACTGTTTTGGTTATTGAAATAGTTGATGACTGGGCCAATGTTGTTATACCTTCGCAAGGGTCGAAAAAGGATGTGCGTGGCTATCCTGGTTGGGTGCCGATCAATCAATTGGTGAAGGTGGAAAAAAGTGAATGGTACACCACAGAGACTGCTGCGGTCATACAAGATAAGGTTTGGCTGGAAACAGAAAACGATGAGCAATTCATGAAGCTTAGTTATATGACATTTTTGCCAGTTAAAGAAACTGGGACATCGCGAATAAAAGTCCTAACTCCACATGGTGATATGTTTTTACCAATAGATGCAACAAAGATATTTTCAACAACTAAAGGTCTGGGTAAAGGTAGTGGACAGGACATTGTTAATGCGGGTGAAGCTTATATTGGCCTCAATTATTTCTGGGGTGGAATGAGTTCTTTTGGTTATGATTGTTCTGGTCTTGCCTATGCGGTGCATAAAGCGAATGGCTATCAAATCGCAAGGGATGCTGGAGATCAGGCAGCGGCGGGGGAGAAAGTGAAATTTGTTGAGCTGAAGCCTGGCGATTTGCTGTTTTTCGCATATGAAGAGGGGAAAGGTAGTCTCCATCATGTCGGGATTTATTATGGAGAAGGTAAGATGCTTCATTCCCCGCAAACAGGCAAAGGAATTGAGATTACCAATATCAAAGGAACGAAATATGAAAAGGAACTTTGTGCAGCGAGAAGATATTGGAAAGCAGCAGAGGAGAGCTAATGATGGAAGATAAACTATTGGAAGTTAAAAATCTAAAAAAGTATTTTGATATGGGAAAAGGTGAGCTACTAAAGGCTGTAAATGATGTCAGTTTTCATGTGAATAGAGGGGAAACATTTGGCCTTGTTGGTGAATCTGGTTGTGGTAAATCAACGATTGGGCGGACAATTCTTGGCCTGTACAATAAAACGGATGGCGATGTAATTTTTGATAATGAAAATGTACATAACTTAAATGAAAAAGAGCGATTTAAATTTTATCGCAAAATGCAAATGATTTTTCAGGATCCATATGCATCACTGAATCCAAGATCGACCGTCAGAGAAGTTATCTCCGAGCCGATGGAGGTTCATGGGTTATTTAAAACGAAGAAGGAAGTGACCGAGCGGGTATATGAGCTGCTGGAAGAAGTGGGGCTAAATCGCGAACATGCCAACCGCTATCCACATGAGTTTAGTGGTGGACAGCGTCAGCGGATTGGTATTGCCCGGGCATTGGCATTGGATCCTGATTTTATTATTGCCGATGAACCTATTTCTGCCTTGGATGTTTCTGTCCAGGCACAAGTAGTTAATTTGATGAAACAATTACAAGAAGATAAGGGACTGACGTTTTTGTTTATTGCCCATGATTTATCGATGGTAAAACAATTCTCAGACCGCATTGGTGTGATGTATTTAGGGAATATCGTGGAGCTGACAAGTAGTGCCGAACTCTATGAAAACCCATTACATCCGTATACACAAGCATTGCTCTCTGCTATTCCAATACCAGATCCGGATATCGAGGGAAAAAGGGAAAGAATTATTTTGGAAGGGGAACTGCCAAGCCCGATTAACCCACCGAGTGGATGTGTTTTTCGTACAAGGTGTCCGGTGGCAATGGACATTTGTGCAAAGCAGAAGCCTGTTTGGCAAGAAGTAGAACAAGGCCATTTTGTTGCCTGCCATTTATATGATGGATCAATTGAAAATAAAGATGTTAACAAAAAGCAACCACAAACGGTAACTGTGAATTTGAGATAAAGTCGCGACGTTTTAAAAAATAGTTTTGAAGCTCCCCCCTTTAGATGGTAATTTGTCTAAAGGGGAATTTTAGAATTTGGATAATGTTACTGGGCTGGTCGGTTATTTTTAGACATATGGAAAGGATATTTTTATTTGTAAGATATATTATAGTGTATAATCTTGAACATTAGTAATAAACCATTTAACTCTTGCTTAAACGAAAACATCAGGGTTCAAAAGTGTTTTGATTGAACTATATTTCAAACATACAAGATCCATTCAATAATTCACATTATCGTCAAAGAAGTGTGCAAAAATGATGGTCTATTTTGGGGTTCAGATGTATAAGTTGATTAGTAGGGATGCTAGAATAAATAATCCAATTATTGCTGCAAAGGGGGGAAGGCTGTGAGGAAGCATCAACCAGTTCCGAAAGCATGGAAAAAGAAGAAATCTTCATTAAAAAAGCAATTAATGAAGAGCCAACAAAGGAAGACTAATTATTCAAGTGGCCAGACAACACAATTACAGAAAATTATTCCCTTGAAAAATCGAAAAACGCTTTATTTTAACGATCGGGGAAAACGGCCTTGGAAATTACCAACCGCCATCATGTTATCTATGCTACTTATGTTAATTTTGGCAATTCCATCCATAGTCGTTGCATTGTTTGGTGACAGCAAACAAGAGGACATCGCAAGCCGTGAGATGGTTAAAAATGAAGAGTCGGCTGCAGCAGTCGAATCATCACCGTTCTCTGTGGCGGTCATGCGATCCAATGTCGAGACGGTAGAGGATGTGCCCTTGGAAACATATGTCGCTGGGGTAGTCGCCTCTGAGATGCCGATAGAATTTGAACTGGAGGCATTAAAGGCACAGGCACTTGCCGCCAGAACATTTACCGTGAATCATTTGCTTCATGGAGATGATGCAGCCAATTATGATTTAACAGATACGGTTCAACATCAGGTTTATAAAAGTGAAGAAGAACTGCAAGCAGAGTGGGGCAGTGAATACACTAAAAAAATGAATAAAATAAAAGAAGCGGTAGATGCGACAAAAGGGAAAATATTAACTCATAATGAAGAACCAATTACGGCAGCATTTTTCTCAACAAGTAATGGACATACGGAGAACTCTGAAGATTATTGGGAGAATGAGATTTCCTATTTAAGGAGTGTAGAGAGTCCATGGGATAAGGAGTCACCAAAGTTCCTTGACCAACAGACTTACACGATTGCACAGATCGAATCGGCACTTGAATTAGATTTGCCACAGGAATCAGCCCTATTGATTGAGCTGGAAAGAACCGAAAGTGGGCGGGTCAGTGAAATTGGTATTGAAGGAAATACATTCACGGGAAGAGATGTCCGGGAAAAGCTCGATTTAAAATCAAGTGACTTTGAAATTAAACAAAACAATGGCCATTTGATTTTCACAACAGAAGGTTTTGGGCATGGTGTTGGGATGAGTCAATACGGTGCGAATGGAATGGCAAAAGAAGGAAAGACATACGAAGATATCGTTCATCACTATTATAAGGATGTAGCGATCAGTACAATAAATGACGCAGTACCAGCCCTCGTCTCTAAGTAGACGGGGGTTTTTTGGTCTTTAAAAGCACACTCACCAAGGCAATGAAGTCCCAAACGCGTAGGAAGAATACTGACTCGGTCACTCATCGGGGTAATGAAGACCCAAACGAAAAGTAAGAATACTCACTCGGTCACTCATCCAGGCAATGAAGTCCCAAACGCGTAGGAAGAAGACTTACTCGGTCACTCATCCAGGCAATGAAGTCCCAAACGCGTAGGAAGAAGACTTACTTGGTCACTCATCCAGGCAATGAAGTCCCAAACGCGTAGGAAGAATACTCACTTGGTCACTCATCCAGGCAATGAAGACCCAAACGCAAAGTAAGAAGGCTCACTCGGTCACTCATCGGAGTAATGAAGTCTCAATTGCTGAGCATCCAGCTATCCACATGGTAAAGGAAGCAAGAGAAACCGTCCCTATGCTTCTTTTTCATCCACCGAAACCCTTAACTTCCCCCACTTTCATTAAAAAATCCATAAAAACAATATTTTTTTTGAAACGGATGTATATATTATTAGATTTCTGCTCACAATGGTTGCAGAGGTGATTAATTATGAATGAAGAGTTCAACGGCGGTCCAAAAAATAAATGGAGTCGCATTTACCGGAAAAAATGGTTCTTCCCGGCAGTGTATTTAACGATTGCAGCACTATTGCTATCTGTTGTTGTGTGGTATCAGAATATCGAAAATCAAGTCCCAGATGCTACAGACAACCAGGAACAAAATGGGGAATACAGTCCAGTTCTGAATCAGGAAGATGCAGAAACAGTGGTTGAGCAACAAGAGTTAATTCAAATGCCAGTAGCCAACATGGATCAAGCAGAAATCGTAACTAAATTTTTTGATTACAACGCAGAACAAGCAGATCGCGAGAGTGCTTTAGTAGAGTATAATAATCGATTCTATCAAAGTACAGGGATTGATATTACATCAGCCGATGCAGAAACATTTGATGTGACTGCAGCGATCAGTGGTACCGTAGAAGAAGTCAAAGAAGACCCACTATTAGGCAATGTAGTTGTGCTTGCACATGAAGATGAAGTGAAGACTTACTACGCGAGTCTTGAAGAGGTCAGTGTTAAAGCAGGATCCAAATTGAAGCAGGGTGAAAAAGTCGGAACAGCAGGTAAAAACCTGTTTGGAAATGACAATGGTACACATGTACATTTTGAAATCAGAAAAGACGGGAAAGAAATAAACCCGGAAAGCTATTTCGATCAACCTGTAAGCAGCCTGGGAAGTATTTCTGAAGAAGCTAAAGAAGAATCAGAAGTAAGCGAGGAACCGGAATCGGAAGAAGATTCTCCAGTAATTGAAGAACCGAAAACCGAAGAAGATTCTGAAGTAAGCGAGGAAACTGATACGACGGATGAATCTGAAGTAATTGAAGAGGAAGACCAACCAGCAGATGACGCTGATGAAACAGAAGAAGAATCCGATGAAGTAACAGATGACACGGAAGAAGATAAGAATGCTTAAATATAGTAATTAAGATGCCCCGGTACTTAAAAAAGTACCGGGGTATTTTGCTTTATACAGGAAAGCAATCATAGAATAAGTCTTTTATTTATGCGTAAAATGTCGAACGAAACTAGTCATTTAGCGCAATAAAACGTGGTATTATAAGAAATGTTGTTGGAAATTTAAGGCATATAACAAGCTTTAATATTGGAATACTTCGTTCGGTGAACAAAGTATCTTTACATCTTTGACTAGCACTCGATTATAAGTATACGAATTACCTACCAATGCAAAATTAAGAGAGAGAAATACTTCCACTAGTTGGAAAAGGGAGGAATCAAATTGTATTTAGAAAAGTTTATGACAACGCAATCAGAACTCACTATAACAGAGATGATGAATCTATTACGAGATGGAAATAATACGGAGTCGGAAAGAGAATTGATGGTAAAAACCTGCCTACATTCCCCGTCTAAGAATATACAGAAAAAAGGTATGGAATATTTATATATATATGGTTATCTAGAAGAACTTAGTATTTTAATTGAACGGAATATAGAGTCGGTTGATCCCTCCAACAGACTTTGGGGTCTCATTTATCGGGTAATGCTTGATCAGGCATTAAGAAGGGATACCCCATGTGAAACAATACAGAAATTGGAATATTTCACTAAACAATATACGACAAAGGAACCGGAATTATTATTTTTGATCGAAATAATTAAGGAGGAGTCTTATCACCTGACAGGTGAAATTAACCGAGCAGGAAATCTCATGGTGACATGCCAGCAGTATCTTTTGGAAATAGAAGAGCGGATAATGGTAAGCTTTTTTAAAGTTCGAATTAATCGAATGAATATGATCTATCATTTGAAACGAAATGAATTGATTATGGCAAGGAAATATGCCTATCGTTCTTTAACAATGACAGACAGCCCGCGCGTTCATGCTATCATTCACATGTATTTAGGCTTGTCCTATACATTTGAAACCTATGAAAAGGGAATCTACCATCTGCATAAATCATTGGAAATTTCAAAAGCAATCAATTTTCATGATATGGTTCACATGCTCGAAAATAATAATATTCCTTTTTTATCTGCCCATTTTAAAGAAGTGGACAACTTGAAAACTACAAATATAGGGGAACAAGCACATCTGGAACTTGCGAAAGGAAATCAATCGAAAGTAATCGAAATGCTTGATGACCTCCCTGATAAGTCCCCTTTTGAACTTTATTACTTAGGAAAAGCGAAAGAGGACAGAAGCATATTAATCAAATCTCATACCGATTTTATTGAAAAGCAAAGTGACTACTTTTTCAGCAGACTACCAGGTAATGCGTTAAAAGAATTATGAGAAGACTCTTTGGCTAATATCTGGGATTGCTGTTACAAAGTTCCACCGGAAAGAATTGTTGGTTCAAACTTTCGTAGTTAATATAAAATACGGTGTAACCGCAGTCACAGTTTTCTAGAAAACAGCCTATAAGAGTAATCTATTCCTATAAGAAAGCCACTGCATTGTCATTTTAGTTGATGATGCAGCGGCTTTTTTTAAATGTTGTACAAAAACCGAGGAAAAAGCAGCAATACAGCATGTCCTATCAGTATTTTGTACAAATTTAATCATAAAGCATGCACAAATCTAATAAGATGTTACAAACATGCAATCGAATTGTCTGAGGTGAGAGCTTGTGTGATGTTGTGTCGTAATTATCTTCCTTATGCTTAAACCACATAGAATATTCACCCCGCAGCCGTAATTTTTTCAATTATCGAACTGGTGATAACCAATACCAATATTCTTGTCTCTAGCGTTGTTCCTTGAATTCTAAATACCTGTCGCAACACCATGTCTTTAGGCCAAACACCTCGGAAGTAAACAACTCAGGGAGGCGAACGGTGTGCATGATTACATCAAAGAGAGAACGATCAGGATAGGAAGGCATGTCGTGGAGACACGAAAAACGGTTCGAACGATAGCCAAAGAATTTGGTGTCTCCAAAAGTACCGTCCATAAAGATTTGACAGAACGTTTACCGGAAATAAATCCGGATCTTGCCAATCAGGTTAAAGAAATACTCGAACACCATAAAGCAATTCGCCATCTAAGGGGAGGGGAAGCAACAAGACAAAAGTATAAAATAGGCGGCAAAACAGCACCACAGGAAAAACCTGCTGGCTAAGCAAATAATTAGAATAAGGACAAAATACATCGCGAATAATCTACCCTTACAAAAGTCCAGATAAACTATCCGGACTTTTGTTTACTCTAAGGTTTTGTGAAACTCATTTAGTAGTAGATGAATTTTACATTTTTATACATAAATTATTTGATTAAACTACAGTTAATTGTTGTAATTTGTGGTAAAATATTATATTAGTAGCATTATGTCAAAATGACGATGCAAGATAGTAACGCTGGGAGGATCTAGATAATGTTTTCTAGAGATATTGGAATCGACCTTGGAACTGCCAATGTGTTGATTCACGTAAAAGGTAAAGGTATCGTTTTAAACGAGCCATCTGTTGTTGCCATGGAACGGAACACTGGAAGAGTGCTTGAGGTTGGAGAAGAAGCCTTTCGCATGGTTGGACGTACACCAGGAAATATTGAAGCGATCCGTCCACTAAAGGATGGAGTAATTGCAGACTTTGATGTAACAGAAGCAATGTTAAAACATTTTATAAATAAAATTAATGTTAAAGGAATTCTATCGAAGCCAAGAATGCTTATTTGTTGCCCGACGAATATTACGAAAGTGGAACAGAAAGCAATCAAAGAAGCGGCCGAGAAATCCGGCGGCAAGAAGGTTTATTTAGAAGAGGAACCAAAAGTAGCCGCAATCGGTGCAGGAATGGAAATTTTCCAGCCGAGCGGAAATATGATCGTTGATATCGGTGGAGGAACAACAGATGTTGCTGTCCTTTCCATGGGTGGGATTGTTACATCTGAATCGATCAAAATGGCCGGTGATAAATTTGATATCGACATCCTGCAGTACATTAAGAAAAAATACAAGCTTCTCATTGGAGAACGTACAGCTGAAGCAATAAAAATAAATGTTGCAACAGTTTTTGAAAATTCTCGTAACGAAACAATGGATATTCGCGGACGTGATATGGTAAGTGGACTTCCACGGACAATTTCGGTAGGTTCACCAGAGATCCACGCTGCATTAATGGAATCTGTTGCACTCATCGTCCAAGCTGCTAAAGCTGTTCTGGAACACACACCACCAGAATTATCAGCAGATATTATCGATCGTGGTGTTATCCTGACAGGTGGCGGGGCATTGCTGCATGGCATTGACCAGCTATTAGCTGAAGAATTGAAAGTACCTGTATTCATTGCTGAAGATCCAATGGACTGTGTGGCAAAAGGAACAGGAATTATGCTTGAAAATATCGATAAAATCGAACGCAAAAAATTCGGCTGAGTGGGACGGGGACAAGTTCCTAATCCCAGTTATCAGTTTTTGTAAAAAGCCTATCTTATGAAAGGCTTTTTACTTTTAGAGGGCCCTGGGACGGGTCACTGACCCTTTGTCCCAAAGGAGGTTTACACATGTTAAGAGGCTTTTATACTGCTGCGAGTGGAATGATTACCCAACAGCGCCAGCAGGAAGCATTGTCTAATAATATTGCTAATGCGAATACACCAGGATATAAGGCAGATCAGACGACAATCCGTGCTTTTCCTGAAATGCTGCTTCATGAAATGGGATCATCCAAACATATACCCACTTCACAAGGTGGGCTAAACCTTCCAGTTCAAAACACGATTGGTTCCATTAATACAGGTGTATATGTACAGGAAACCGTACCGAATTTTGCGCAAGGTGATATAAGAGAAACGGGGATAACGACGGATTTGGCTATCGTAGGTGGAAACGTACCCGATGAAGCAGGAACCTTACTCTTTGCGGTGCAAAATGAAGCCGGTGAAGAGAGATACACAAGAAATGGTAATTTTACTGTGGACGGCCAGGGATTTCTTGTTACTAATCATGGCTATTATGTCCTTGATGATACAGGTAATCCGATTCAGACAAATGGAATGGAGTTCACGGTAACCCCAGAAGGTATGCTGCAAACGCCAGAACAGGTAATAGCACTTGGGATTGCCTATTCAGCAGATGCGAATACACTGACAAAAGAGGGAAATGATCTTTTTGCCGGTGAGACTGAGGACGTCCCTGCTGATGCAACTTTTTCTATTCAGCAAGGATTCCTAGAACGATCCAATGTGAATACATTACAAACAATGACAGATATGATGACTGCATACCGAATGTTTGAAACAAATCAGCGAGTGTTGCGCGCCTATGACGAAAGTTTAGGTAAGACGGTTTCGGAAATTGGCCGAATTGGTTAACATAGCAATACCCTTTTTCTAGGAGGGACTAATATGTCTCAAATGATGATACAAGCGGCTGTAACGATGAACCAGCTGCAACAGAAACTCGACCTAATCGGGAATAATATGGCGAACAGTCAGACAACCGGATATAAAGGACGCCAAGCTGATTTTAGCTCCTTACTTATTCAACAAGTAAATAATTTGTCTGACCAAGCAAATGCAGAAGGCCGATTGACACCAGATGGCATCCGGGTTGGATCTGGTGCCAAATTGGGTTCTACGAATATAGACCTTACACATGGTTCTATTTTGGAGACAAATCGTGCGCTAGATGTAGCCTTAAAACAGGACAACCACCTTTTTCAAGTCCAAGTGAATGAAAACGGGCAGGAAAATACGCTCTTCACGAGAGACGGTTCATTCTTTCTTAACCCAGTAAACAATAATCAGAGTCTAATGCTAACAACTGCAGATGGGAATCCCGTACTTGGTCAAAATGGGCCCATTGTAATTGCGGAAGGCTTCGATTCCATTGATATTCGTGAAAATGGTCAGATGATTGTTTCACGTGGTGGACAGCAAGCTGTAGAAGCACAACTTGCGGTAGTGGAAGCAGTGCGACCACGATTGCTTGAAGCTGCTGGCCAAAATATGTTCCGCCTGCCTGATACAGAAAACTTAGGTTTTGACGCGACAGAAATTATCCAGGCTGCAGACCTAAATACGGAAGTTCTGCAAAGCGGTGCATTGGAACAATCCAATGTAGATATTGGCCAGCAAATGGCTGATTTAATGGTAACACAGCGTTCCTATCAATTTAATTCTCGAACAATTTCCATGGGCGATCAAATGATGGGGCTCGTAAACCAGCTTCGATCGTAATCCCTGGATGACGATACCAAAAAACGAAATACGATATAACCACGAATTTGTATGTTATACTTCAATCATATAAAAAAACGTGATTTGTAAAGGAACAAGGAGTATTAAAATATTATGTCTACAAACCAATCTGAACAACAGTCAAGAAAGGCTCTGAAGGAAGAGAAGCGTGCTGGAAAGAAACATGCAGCATCCCTGAAGGCCGAAAAAACGAATTCAGTGACGGACAAGCAGAGCCGAAAACAGCATAAAACAAAACAAAAAGAAGAGAAAAGGAAAAATATAAGGCCAAGACGCCGTATTTTCCCAATTTGGCTTCGTATTATTGTTGTGTCCATCATCGCTGCTGCTGCCTTAGTTGCTGGATTGATGATTGGTTATGGAATCCTTGGCGACGGCGTACCAACCGACGCCCTCAAAAAAGAAACCTGGCAGCATATTAAAGATATTATTACAAAAGTTGAGTGATGTAACAAAAGCGTAGCGGGCTTGCCCCGTAGTCCCTAGCCCAAGCGCAGCTAGCCGACAAAAGCGGAGGCGACTGTTCAGAAGCGAACGCATAAGCAAGGGACCGTAGTACAGGTGAAGTTTCCTGTACGAAGTGTCAATTGCTTATGCCGGCAGCTTCTAGGAGCCGCAGCTAGCCGAAACAAAGGCGGAGGCGACGAACGGTCGCGGCACTCGCTCACTCGGGCAATAGCACTCATCAAACGGTCGCAGCACTCGCTCACTCGGGCAATAGCACCGATCAAACGGTCGCGCCACTCCCTCATTCGGTCGACAGCACCCACAAAGCGATAAAAAGCACTTCACCTCTAATCAGGATGAAATGCTTTTTTTAATTTAATGCAATTTTCTAGATGATGAATTGTAATCGGCATAGAAGTCAATATGTATCGTTACCGAGCGTGCTATTTAATTGCAAATGTAATCTCAGCTTCACAAGCAAGTTCGCCATTAACGGTTGCGATGCCTTTTCCTTTTCCAATCGGGCCTTTCATACGTAGAATTTCGACTTCCAGTTTTAATTGATCACCAGGTTTTACCTGACGCTTGAAGCGGCATTTATCGACACCTGCAAGAAAGCCAATTTTCCCTTTATTGCCTTCGATATTTAATACAGCAATTGCTCCAACCTGGGCAAGTGCCTCGACAATAAGGACCCCGGGCATAACCGGATAATCAGGAAAATGTCCTTGGAAATATGGTTCATTAATACTTACATTTTTTAATCCGACGACACGCTTTCCTTCTTCCATTTCAGTTACCTTGTCCACTAATAAAAATGGGTAGCGATGTGGTATGATTTCTTTAATTTGTTCAATATCTAACATGATTTGTTCTCCTTTATATTTCATTCTTTCTGTCATTATATCTAATGTACGGCTATAGAAAAAGTAATAAGGAGAAATTAACTAATTCCATACGAAGAACGTTAAAGATTTACTCGTTCTACCGAAAATCATTATTGCTTTAAAATCCGCAGTAATTATAAAAAAATAAGTATTATTTTCATCAATATGGTTAAGCTAATTGCGATAGCGAACATATAGAAGGAGGAAACTTATTATGAAAAGTAAATTGCTTATAAAGTTAGGTGCGCCTGTATTGGCATTATCCCTCATTGCAGCTTGTGGAACTGGTGACGAAGAAGATCCGGTTGATACAAATGAAGCTCCATTAAATCAGGAAGATGATAATCAAAATCAAAACCCTGCTGAAGATGATGGTATGAATAATGGGGATAATGGCGGTATGAACGGCGATGACGGTTTGATGGAAGATAATGGCGGTATGAATGGCGATAATGGTAACAATGGTGGTAATGGCAATGGCGCCAATAATGGCGAAACACCTCCAGGTGAAGAAGACCAAGAATAAGCAGGAATAAAAAAGCAGAACAGGGCTGTTCTGCTTTTTTAACTATAATTTAATATCAATCTGGTTTCCCGAGGTCGGATGTTCGGGTACAGTTTCCTGCATCATCTCCAATAATTGACTACCCTGTTGTTCTGCAACATTCTTAATGTTATCCATAACAGCGATGCTCGCCCCTTGAACGTACCGGGTTGAAGACATAGCAACAGACAACGCAGCAATATCCATGAAATCCCTCCTAAAATATGCTTGTTAGGGAAATTATACCATATAAAAAAACGTATAGGCATCCAATTCTTTTACAATGCCTATACGTTGCACACTACTCTATTTTTTATCCTTATCTTCTTTTTCCTCTTCATTACCTTGTGCTTTCTCCATTTTATTAGATTGTAACTGGGAGCCTTTTTCCGCATCTTTATCATCTTGTTGTACTTTTCTATCTTTATCTGTCATTGCATTTCCTCCTTGAGGTTTGAAATCATCTATATATCTTGTCTACCCGTTAATGATGAATTAAAAACAATATTTCATATTCGACGGCAACGGATAAAAATAAAGACTGTGTTTGACTAGCTTTTCAACATATAAAACCCTCTGAACAACAAGGAAAAGGAACATACATAACGTTTTATGATGTAAATGCATCCGAATCGACAATCGGTAGTCAATATAAACGAACGATCCTCGTCATCATTACAATCGAAAAGTACTTTTCGCTAAGCAGAAATATGTGATAGCTCCAGGCATCCCCCAGCCTGGAGTCTTTTTTCCTATTCTCATGCAATCGTTCATAAAAAATTTACATGTTCTTCCTTCATAACCAAGCGCTGAACCTATATACTGAAATAGATATCGCTAATTTATACGATAGATACATATGCAATTTAAAAAAACTATTAAATAAATGAAGTGTAAAGAAAGGGAGTATGATTTATGAAAAAAATACTATTTGGATTTGCTGCGGTACTAATGATTGGAATTCTTACAGCATGTTCAGAGGAGGATACTACAGAGGAAGAACAGGAGCGGGTTGTGCCAGTGGAGACTGCTGAAGTCGAGACAGGTGATCTTGTTATCGAAAAAACACTCTATGGCCGTACTGCGCCAAATGCTACGACACCGATCATGGTGCAGACTCCAGGTGAAGTAGATACATTGGAAGTCCAAAATGGTGCAACTGTTGAGGAAGATGATATCATCGCGACCCTTGAAACAGCGGCTGGAAATCAAAATATCCGTGCACCTAAAGATGGTCAAGTGTTACAAATTCAAGCTGCAGAAGATGAAATGGTTACAATCGAAGAGCCGTTTGCCATTATTGCCGACATGGAACAAATGAAATTGCAACTATCTGTTACAGCACACGTTCGCTCCCTTTTAACCGACGATCGCGCGTATTCGACTGTCATTAATGATCAAGAATATGAAGCTACAGTAACAGAAATTGGTGTTATGCCAGATGATACAGGTTTATATCCAGTTGAGGCTACCATTGAAAACCCAGAAGCTGCTATTTTAGCTGGGTTGGTTGCTGAAATGAATGTTCCGGAAACTAGAATAGAAGATGCGATACTCGTTCCAACAGCTGCCATAGTTCAGGAAGATGAGCGTTCATTTATTTATATTGTACATGAAAATACAGCAGAAAAAGTAGAAGTGGCAATTCAGGAAACAGAATCTGATACATCCGCAATTGAGGGTGATGTGAAGAACGGAGACCAAATCGTTGTTACTGGTCAGCTTACATTATCTGATGGTGATCAAGTGGATATAGCGAAAGGGGAATAAGTTTTGAAGCTAGTACATACGTCCGTAAAGCGACCTGTAGGGGTCATTATGATTGTCCTTGCCATTATAGCGCTTGGAATTGTCTCGGTAAGAAGCTTGGCAGTGGACCTTTTTCCAAAAATAGATTTACCAATTGCAGTCGTCGCAACGAACTACCAAGATGCTGCGCCGGAAGATGTAGAGAATTTAATTAGTCGACCAATCGAGTCCTCGGTCAGTTCGGTTGAAGGGATTGATACCGTTCAATCCCAATCACAAGCAGGATCATCTCTTGTCATGATGATGTTCAAAAATGGCACAGATCTTGATCAGGCATTACTCGATGTCCGCGAGAAAGTCGATCAGGTAAAAGGCTTTCTGCCAGAACAAGCCGGTGATCCAAGTATTTTACGCTTTAGTCCGGAAGCGATGCCGGTCGTTTATCTCGGTGTAACAGGTGATGATGCAGCGAAATTGACGAATATTGCCGAAGAAGAAATTGTACCATACTTGGAACGTCAAGGTGGTGTCGCTTCGGTTACGGTTGAGGGTGGAAAGACCAGGGAAATTCAGGTGGAACTGGATCAGGCGAAAATGCAGCAATATGGCGTGACAACGGAAGGAATCATGCAAAACTTAAGCAGTACGAACAGTTCAGCCTCTGTTGGCACCGTTGAGAAAGGAAATCAGGATCTTCAACTTCGTGTGACAGGTGAATTTGAGACACTCGCCGATATTGAAGAAACAATTATCCAAACCGAAGCAGGGGCAACCATCCATGTGGAAGATGTTGCCGTCGTAACAGATACATTCAAGGAATCAGCATCAACGACATTGGTAAACGGTGAACCATCACTTGTTTTATCGATTATGAAGCAAACAGATGCGAATACGGTTGAAGTTGCGACAAATATTCAGGATAGTATGACGGCAATAAATGAAGATTTACCGGAAGACGTAAATTTGGAAACAATCATTGATACATCAGAGTTCATTCAAATGTCAGTGGACTCCGTTCTTAGCAACATTCTAATTGGTGGCGCAATCGCCGTATTTATTTTGCTTTTATTCTTAAAAAGTATTCGAGCAACGATCGTTATTGGTCTCTCGATCCCAATTGCACTCATATCTACATTTGCCCTGATGTATTTTACTGGCCAGACATTAAATGTACTAACACTTGGTGGGTTGGCACTTGGGATTGGAATGATGGTAGATAGTTCCATCGTTATTTTGGAAAATATCTATTCCTATCGAAAAAAGGGCTACAGTCTATTTGACTCGGCGACAAAAGGTGCCTCAGAGCTTGCGCCAGCTGTTATTGCATCGACAACGACAACATTGGTCGTATTTCTGCCAATCGTTTTTGTTGAGGGGCTGGCATCTGATCTCTTTACACCACTCGCCCTTGCCGTATCATTCTCACTTGTGGCCTCCTTGGCGGTGGCGGTCACTCTTGTCCCCATGCTCTCATCCAAACTGCTTTCGAAGGCAATGGAGGAGCATGGACGCAGGTATTGGTTTGATCGTTTTCTCGACCGGGTTCGCGACAAATACAGTGGCGGACTAAAACGTGTATTAAAATTCCGAAAAACAACGGTATTGGTGACATTCCTTGCGATTATCGGAAGTCTTGGATTAATTCCGCTGATTGGAGCTGAACTGATCCCAGCATCAGATCAAGGTCAGGCACAAGTTACGGTGGAAACAGCTCCAGGAAGCAGTCTCGAATATATCGAAGGAATTACCGAACAAGTAAATGGAATCATGAACCAATATGATAATGTGATTGAAGTAAGCTATGTAACGATTGGTGGAACAGGATTTGACGCTGGGAATCAGGCAACCTATACCGTACAGCTAACACCGGCAACAGAACGGGAACAATCCACACAAGCTATCGTTACAGAAATGGATGAGGAATTCCAACATATTGCCGGAGCGGAAATTACCGCAAGTGCGATGGATGGTGGAATGAACATGGGAGACCCTATTTCAATCCAAATCAATGGACCTGAACATGACGTCTTACGTGAAATTTCCGACCAAATTGTAACAGAGATTTCAAGGATCGATGGTGTATTCAATCCAACATCTGCGGCAGATGAAGGTATACCACAGATGACGATTTCGATCGATGAAGGAAAAGCAGCAACCTATGGACTGACCCAGGAACAAATTACCGGGAAAATCCAAATGCAATTTAATGGCCAAGTTGCAACACAATTCCGTGAAGACGGTCAGGAAATGGACGTCACATTGCTTTATCCAGAAGAGGAACGCAGCACCATCAGTGACCTAAAAGATCTAAAAATACAATCACCGACAGGGGCAAGCCTACCTCTGGAAGAAGTAGCTGAATTAATGGAAGTTCAAGGACCTGTAGCACTACTCCGAGAAAATCAACAGCCACAAATGAATGTGACAAGTGAAGTGGTGGACAGGGATCTTGGAAGTGTTTCAGCAGATATCCAGACAACATTAGACCGGATGAACCTCCCGGAAGGATACAGTGTAACGATGGGTGGTCAGGCACAGGATATGGCTGAATCCTTTACAGATCTGGCTATCGCCTTAGTATTCTCGATCTTACTCGTATATGCTGTGATGGCGATACAGTTTGAAAGCTTTCTGCAGCCATTCATTATTATGTTTGCCTTACCGACTTCAATTATTGGGGTTATTGGAGGATTATTCATTACAAACATGTCCCTGAGCATCCCTGGATTCATTGGGTTGATCATGCTCGCCGGAATTGTCGTAAATAACTCGATTGTACTTGTGGACTATATTAATATTCTACGGGGAAGAGGAATGGATCGATTAGAGGCAATCGTGGAAGCGGGCCGAACGAGACTACGCCCCATCTTGATGACAACACTTACGACGGTTCTCGCGATGGTTCCATTAGGACTGGGAATTGGTGAAGGTGCTGAAATACAGCAGCCGCTAGCAGTAACCATTATCTTTGGACTAAGCGTATCAAGCATATTCACACTGTTTTTTGTACCAGTTATTTACACATTCTTTGATGACTTAAGTGCAAAAGTTACAGGAAGAAAGAAGAAGCAAACAGAAGTATAATAAGATGAGTGAGGCTCTCATAAAATGAGAGCCTCATTTTTTATGTGTCATTTCGTTGGAAACAGGGAATAATAAAGTGAACTTATTGTAAGAGTTTAAGTTTGAAAATGATTGAAAGAAAGAAGGAGGCAACAACATGTCCATATCACGAATTTTTAAATGGATTACTGGATTATTTGAAGCGCTACTCGGCTTCCCAATCCTTGGCGGTGCATACATTATCGCAAACGCATGGACACCATTATTTGTCATGCTGATTTTGCATATCATTACATTAATTATTACAAGAAGAGATAATGGTTCCATTGTTGGAAGTGTATCAGGAATTATAACTTCCCTTGTCGGATGGATTCCTGTTGTAGGGATGATTATGCATTTACTTACAGCGATTATCCTGATTATTTCTGGAATGCGACCGGAGCGGAAGCAGGTTGTTTGATGTGGGTTGGTTGTTCTGAGCGACTATGGCGGTTAGAGAGCTGACCGAAGAGCAAATATCCTTTTATGAGTGGCTTTTATCAATTATATTAGCTTTGTACGGTTGTTCATTCATATTAACACACCAAAAAAACGCCAATGCATATAACGATATGCATTGGCATTTTATAATTACGTTTCCTAAATAAGCAACCTCGGCGACACTCTAGGAAATACACAAGTCTTTGGAAAAAAACCCTTAATTTACTGCGCAATCCAATCTTCTAGAAAACAGCCTAAAAACAAATTTAAATCGTCCACCAATGAAAACCGTCTTTTGCAAGCAACTCATCTGCTGCATCTGGCCCCATTGATCCGGATTCGTAATTAGGGAAGTCAGCTTTGTTTTTCGACCAAACATCTAAAAGCGTGTCTACGAATGCCCATGATAGTCCAACTTCATCCCAGTGGGTAAAGTTTGTCGCATCCCCAACCATGCAATCATATAACAGTTTTTCATAGGCTTCAGGAGTGTTGATGCCTGAGACTGCATTATGATTGTATGCAAGCTGGATTGGCTCAGCAAGGGATCCAGAACCTGATTTTTTAGCGTTCAAGCAAAGCGTAATTCCTTCATCTGGTTGAATGTTAATGATCAGTAGGTTCGGATGTCTATCTTTATCTTTTTTATAATATAAATTCATTGGAATATCTTTAAATTCGATTACAATTTTCGTCGATTTTTCTGATAAACGTTTACCGGTCCGAATATAAATTGGAACTCCGGCCCAACGATAGTTGTCGATCAATAGTTTGCCGGCAACAAATGTTTCTGTGTTGGACGTTTCGAGCTCTTCTGCTTCATCACGGTATGCCTGAACAGATTCGCCTTTCATATCTCCGCTATCGTACTGACCGCGGACAAAGAAGTCATCAACATCTTCAGGATCCATATTACGGATCGCGCGCAATACCTTAATTTTTTCTGAACGAATTTCTTCTGTCGTCAAACTGATAGGTGGCTCCATGGCAAGCAGTGCAACCATTTGCAGCATATGGTTTTGCACCATATCTCTCGTCGCACCCGAATCGTCATAGTAACGTGCCCGGTCCTCGACCCCAAGTGTTTCACTAGATGTGATTTGAATATTGGAGATAAACCGGTTATTCCATAAATGCTCAAAAATTCCATTGGCGAAACGGATAACCTCAATATTTTGCACCATTTCTTTTCCTAAATAATGATCAATCCGGTAGATCTGCTTCTCATCGAACGCAGCACGTAACTCTTTATTCAATGTTTTAGCAGACTCCAAATCGGTTCCGAAAGGCTTTTCAATCACAAGTCGTGACCAGCCCGGTGATTCTTTCAAGCCGTATTCCTCTAGTTTATTGGCAATCGTTCCGAAGAAATTCGGTGCCATTGCTAGATAAAAAATTCGATTTCCTTCTGTTTGATATGTACCATCTAAATCATTTATTAACATATTCAGTCCACTATAGGAAGATTCATCGGTTACATCAAAAGGCTGGTAATAAAAATGGGATGCGAACTCCTCAATCTCCTCTTCTGGTGATATAGCTTCATGAATGGACTTTGTTACATTTTCACGTAAAACTTCATCTGTCCAAGGGCGACGAGCTAAGCCAATAACAGCAAAGTTCTCACTGATTTTCCCACTTTGATAGAGACGATAGATAGAAGGAAACAATTTACGCTTAGCCAAATCTCCTGTCGCTCCGAATATGACGATGACTACTTTTGGTTGAAGTTCATTACTCATTATTGGTTTCCTCGCTTCTTTTAAAAATATAATTCTATTTTATAGGAAAAATTTAATTAATCAAATTATGGGTTTGTGGAATTGTGCAACTCTACATGAAAGTAACGCAATACTCCCACAAGGGTTGCGCGACCCTCACGCAGTTACTCCATCCCCAAAAATACAAAAAACTTCCAAAAATTAACTACCTTCCCAATGCTCCAGCTTTCTTTGTAATCTGATTCACGACTTCCGAAAACATCAAGCCAATCGCGATTCCACCGGCGAGGAGCATGACTTGAGCCGATAGCTGAACAGCGGTGAAATAATCATTTTCTACAAAGTTGCGCATTGCATTATATGCAACACCACCGGGGACGAGTGGGATAATCCCGGATACATTGAAAATAATAATCGGCATCTTATAATATTTGGCACAAATTTGGCTTAGTATGGCGACAAGCATTGCAGCAAAAATAGTTGCTGGAACAACATCCAACCCGCGCTCAGCAAGCGTATAATATAAAATCCAGCCGAGCATACCAATCGTGCCACATTGGACCAGCGCATTTCTTGGCGCATTAAATATAATTCCAAAACCTGCAGATGCGATAAAGCTTGTTATCATTTGTGTAATGATCATCTATATCCCTCCTAAACGGGCCTATACAAACGCAAAAATTATTGCGACCCCTGCTCCGATAGCGAATGCTGTAAGGAGTGCTTCCACACCTTTGGAGATCCCGGAAATAAAATGACCGGACATTAACTCTCGAGTTGCATTGGTGATTGGCAAGCCCGGAACGAGCGGCATGACTGCACCAATGATGATCATATCCATCAATTTACCGAACCCAAGGCTAACAAATAGAAATGCTGATGCACCGATAACAAATGCACCGAAAAATTCAGCAAGAAAGCGGATTTCGATAAGACGGTCAAATACAAGCATCGCTATAAAGCCAAGTGCTCCCGCGATGGCAGTAGGCAGAAAATCAAACCAAGTTCCGCCAAACATCATCATAAAACAACCACTTGCAAGTGCCGCAGTTAAAATCTGGATCCATGCCGGATAGGTTGCATGTTCACGATCAATTACTTGCAGCTTGTGGAATGCTTCAGACAACGTAATCTTTCCAGCCGATATATTGCGTGAAACATCATTTACTTCTGCAATTTTATGTAAATCGGTGGACCGTTTGATAATTCGGAGTGAATTCGTTGTCGTAGCAATATCCACCGAAAAATTTATCCCTGTTGGTGTGGCATAGCTTTGTGGATTAGCAATGCCGTTTGCCATGGCAATCCGGTTCATCGTGTCCTCCACACGATGTGTCTCCGCCCCACTGACAAGCATGATTTTCCCAGCAATCATGCATACTTTTTCAATTGAAATCTGTTCTTTCAAAAAGACACCAACCTTCCATGCTCAGGGTATTCCTTATTATAATCCGTAGCATATGCGAATGAAAGGAAAGATGCTCCCTGTCGTGGGAGCAGTCTATTCGTTTGAGTGTGTCCAAAAAAGGGAGGATAAAAGGACCGACGCCGTCTAAGTTCTCGAGGAGTCCTTGAGTGCGATTGTCGCTTCATCGAAAAGCTTTGGTGCACACCGACACTAGCACGTCCTGTGTATCAAAGTTCGATGTGTTATTTTACCGGACTTTTTGAGCAACCACTTTAGGCAACGTTTATAAACATCATGACCAATGCAATAATTGGAATCGCGTTAGCAAGCATGAGTGCAATCATGGAGAAGGTGTTCACTTGCTGTTTCTGCGCTTTCTCGACATCTACATTCCGTTGCAGGAAAATAAAGAAAGCAGCGAAAACCATCATTAGAATAACAATTGCCATTGGAAGGTAAAGATCCTCAACCGGAACAGGCTCTGCGTTAATCAATGCAAATATAACCAATAAAATTGGAATACTTTCACTCATCGCAACGCCAATGAAAAACTTTTGCTGTGCATTTTCAAGCTGCTCTGGATTTTCTTTAATTTTGTCCATATTAATTTTAAAAACAATCATAATTCCTATAACCGCAATAACCGCTGCAGCAACAAAAAGATAGGTACTCACAAATTCCCCCCCTCTCCAATTTATTCGAATAATTCGGAATCCATGATTTATGGTAGCATAGATTTGGGCAGGTGTCAGTGGTGTTCGAAAAAAATTACATAATGTTAATCCACATGATCCAATCTTCTGCGATAAAATTTGCTAAACATAACCAACTTTGGGTATAATTTAATACAATTACTGCAACTACAAAAGAGCAAGCGTCCGTTATATAAAGGATGGGCGTGAGGCGGAAAAATTGCGCGTGTTTTATCACCTCACTGACTGTCATCAATGAACAGTAGGAGAATTCTATGTTTAACTATGTCGATTTATTTATCGCCTTCCTGATTGCACTTATTTCATCATGGCTGATTACATATCCGGTGAAAAAGTTTGCGATTAAGGTTGGTGCTATGGACAAACCTGAGGGTCGAAAAATCCATATAACTGAAACCCCAAGACTCGGCGGCCTGGCAATATTTGTCGGTGCCCTGTTAGGGATGCTTTATTTACAACCATTGCACGAACATTTACCTGAGATTTTAATTGGCTCGATCGTGATTATTCTGACTGGTGCGATTGATGATCGTTTTACCATTAAACCTTATTTGAAATTAACAGGGCAATTGATTGCGGCGATTTTGCTGGTTTCCTCTGGACTGATTATTGAACGAATAACACTTCCTGTCTTCGGTATCGTGGAACTTGGATTTTTCAGTGTGTTTGTAACGATACTGTGGACCGTCGGCATTACAAATGCGATAAATTTGATTGATGGATTAGATGGCCTAGCAACAGGTGTAACGACAATCGCCATGACAAGCCTCTTTATTATGTCAATCATTGATACACAAGTTATCGTTGCATTCTTGTGCATCACATTGATAGGGGCCAATCTAGGGTTTCTATATCACAACTTTTACCCAGCGAAAATATATATGGGTGATACCGGATCCAATTTCCTTGGTTATATGATTGCGGTCATCTCCATGCTTGGACTGTTTAAGAATATAACTTTCTTCAGTTTTATTATTCCAGTTATTATTTTGGCGGTACCGATTTTTGATACGTTCGTTGCCATGGTACGCCGAGCCTATAATAAAGAAAGTATAATGGCCGCCGACAACCGACACCTCCATTATCAGTTAATAGCAGCAGGGTATAGCCACCGGAAAACCGTAATAATCATTTATATTTTCAGTGCACTATTTGGATTACTTGGGATATTGTTCTCCAATGCCAACCCGACCGTGTCACTCATTATTACCATGTTCGTTATATTACTTCTCCACATCTTCGCCGAACTCGCAGGGCTGGTAATGGGCGGCAAACGACCCATCGTTGATCAATTAAGAAAATTAAAGAAGAAAATGCAACGCTCCCGGTGAATAAGACTTCCTTCTCTAATAGAAAAGGGAGCCTTATTTATTTCGACAAAATTTCGGGGAGTGACAGGCACTGTTCGGTTTTATTATAAGATGTTAAGATTGCATCTCATTTTATTTTATCTCCTTTTGTAGATATAATAGAGTGATACTATAAAAACCGAATTTTTGTATAAATAGAAAATTAATAGGAGCGAATTTTGTGAAGAGAAGAGTTGTTATAACTGGAGTTGGAGCAGTTACCCCTTTAGGTAATGATGCATTTTCAACATGGGAGAATATAAAGAATGGGGTCTCAGGTATTGAAGAATCGAGACTAATGGATAAAGAGAAAGTAGATATACATATTGCCGCCGAGGTGAAGGACTTTAAGCCAGAAGAATTTATGGAAAAGAAGGAATCGAGGAGAATGGGGCGTTTCAGTCAATTTGCGATTGCAGCAAGTAAGATGGCTGTGAAAGATGCGGGGCTTCAAATTGGTGAAAACGCTATCCCGGAACGTGTCGGCGTATGGATAGGCTCTGGTATTGGTGGCTTAGGTGAATTTGAGGAACAGCATCGCAGGTTTTTAAATAAAGGCCAGCGCAAGGTAAATCCGTTTACGATTCCTATGTTAATTCCGGATATGGCATCTGGACGTGTTTCAATAGAATTAGGCGCTAAAGGTGTGAATGATTGTTCGGTTACAGCATGTGCTTCCGGTACGAATTCGATTGGAAATTCATTTCATGCCATCCAAAACGATAAGGCAGATGTCATCATTACAGGAGGAGCAGAGGCAACGATTACAGAGATGACGGTTGCCGGTTTCACCAATATGACAGCATTGTCAACGAACAAAGATCCGAAGACAGCTTGTCGTCCTTTTGATAAAAACAGGGATGGTTTTGTCATTGGTGAAGGTGCAGGAGTTCTAATTTTAGAAGAATTGGAACATGCATTAGCTCGTGGTGCAACAATTTATGGCGAAGTAGCAGGTTATGGAGCGACAGGGGATGCGTATCATATCACCACCCCACCACCAGAAGGAGAAGGAGCGCAACGGTCGATGGCGTTAGCATTAACGGATGCTGAAATTTATCCTGAGCAAGTGGATTATATCAATGCACACGGGACATCCACTTTTTATAATGATTTATATGAAACAAATGCAATTAAGGCTGTGTTTAAGGAGCATGCCTATCAGCTTTCGGTCAGCTCAACAAAGTCGATGACGGGACATATGTTAGGAGCAACAGGCGGATTGGAAGCAATTTTTTCTGTCTTGGCGATGAGGGATGGAATCATGCCCCCAACGATTAATTATGAAACACCAGACGAAGAACTTGATTTGGATTATGTACCGAATGTAGCGAGGGAAAAGGACATCAACGTTGTATTGTCCAACTCACTAGGATTTGGTGGTCATAATGCGACACTGATCTTTAAGAAGTTTTCTGAATAGCATTGATGAACAGACCATGTGTGGAGATACATGGTCTGTTTTGGTTTTTGGATAATTTTCGACAAAAACCGGGGAGTGACAGGCACTGTTCGGTTTTTGATATGTACCTAAATAGGTCTTCTTACTCTATTTTGTTTAATAGGTTTTCTTTATGATTGATATATCTGAATATTAAGTCTTATCGTGCGGAGAGATTTTTATTTAGATGCTAGCAATCTATTAAAAGGGGGAGAAGTATGCTGAAAAGAGTTGGAGTAATAGTAGTAGCTTTTTTATTAATGTTTAGTAATTTCTCTATCACAAGTGCAATGGTGGAGACTGCGCCACTGGATAAGAAGGGGAATCTCACCACCAAGGAAATGAAAGAAACGGTTGATCCGAATGAGCAGTTAAGGGTTATCGTGGAGATGGAAGATGAGGCACCGATTATTAATGCAACGAAAAAAGGCGTTAAATATGACAAACTAGCAAAACAAGAAAAGAAAAAGCTGGAGAAGTCTGCGAAAGCACAACAAAAGAAAGTTAAGGATAAAATGGAAGGCAAAAAAATAAATGCGACATACTTAGAAGAATTTACAACGGTTGTTAACGCATTTAGTGCCGAAGTCAAACAAGGCGACATAGAGGAAATTGAGTCTATTCCTGAAGTAAAAGGAGTTTATATCGCAAATGAATATGAACGACCAATCGCGGAGCCTAATATGACATACAGCAAAGAACTTGTCGAAGCACAAGAAGCATGGCGTGATTATGGTTATAAAGGAGAAGGCATGGTAGTAGGAATTATTGACACAGGAATTGATCCCAGTCATCGTGACATGGTTCTAACGGATAATGAAAATGGTAAATTATCCGAATCCCACGTCAATCAAATTGTCAGCGAGGAAGAGTTGCCAGGACAATTTTACACGGAAAAGGTCCCATACGGCTACAACTATATGGATGATAATGATGAAATTCGTGAAATCCATGCAGAAGCCAACTTTCATGGCATGCACGTTGCCGGTACGGTTGGAGCAAATGGGGATGAATCAGATGGTGGGATTTTAGGTATAGCACCAGAAGCACAGCTGCTGGCATTAAAAGTTTTTGGTAATGACCCGGAGATGCAATCCACATATGGGGATATTTATATTAAAGCGATTGATGATGCCATTAAACTTGGGGCCGACGTATTGAATATGAGTCTCGGTTCAACAGCGGGATTCGTTGACCCGGAATCACCGGAACAAATTGCAGTATCCAATGCAGTGGACAATGGTGTTCTCATGTCCATCTCTGCCGGGAACTCAGCATTGTTTGGAGATGGATTTTTCTACCCATATGCATCCAATCCAGATTATGGTGTGAGTGGTTCACCAGGTGTCTCCTATGATTCCCTGCAAGTAGCTTCATTTGAAAATACAATGATGCAAGTAGATGCAGTCGATTATGCAATTGATGGGGAACAGGGAAGTGCTGCATTTCTTTCGGCAAGCAGCATCCATCCAAATGATATCGAACAGAAGTCATTTGAAGTGGTTGAAGCGGGCTTAGGATATCCGGAAGATTTTGCAGAAATAGATGCGGCAGGAAAATATGTATTGATCCAGCGTGGCGGTAATCCGTTCACTGAAAAAGCATTAAATGCTCAAGATGCAGGAGCAGAGGGTGTAATTATCTACAATAACACAGATGGGATCGTAAACATGGCAACAGATCCTGCGATTATGATTCCACAGCTGTTTATGCTAAAGAGCGATGGTGACGAACTTGTAGAAGCAACCCGTAATGGACAAGCAGTTACAGTAGATTTTACAGGAAACCAAACAACGATTAACAACCCCGATGCAGGAAAAATGAGTGCATTCTCATCTTGGGGACTAACACCAAACCTTGATTTTAAACCAGAAATCACTGCACCAGGAGGACAAATTCTATCCACATTAAATGATGACCAATACGGCTTGATGAGTGGTACGTCAATGGCTGCACCACATGTATCCGGTGGTGGAGCACTCGTATTGCAACGGGTCGATGAAGAATTTGGCCATGAAGGTGCCGACCGTGTAAATCTCACAAAAAATCTATTAATGAATACAGCGGACAAGATAGAGTTTGATGGTGCACTTGTATCACCTCGCCGCCAAGGGGCAGGTAAAATGCAAATTCATGCAGCATTATCTACTCCGGTTGTTGTAACAGAATCGGAAACAAATGAAGCAAAAGTAGCATTAAAAGAAGTAACAGAAAATGAAGTAACATTTGTACTGACTGCAGAGAACTTTTCAGATGAAACAGTTACGTACAATGTCGAAGCAAATGCGCAAACAGACACACCTGTGGATGCAGGTATTCTCGTAACAGTACCGAATGAATTCGGTGCTCTAGAGCTTAATGGAGTAGCAACCGTAAATGGGGAGTCAGCAAGCACGATTGAGGTCCCTGCGAATGGATCCACAACCTTCAACGTAACACTCGACGTCAGTGATTGGGATGCTGACTTAAACAGTATCTTCACAAACGGATACTGGCTCGAAGGTTTTGTAACGCTAACAGATCCAACCGATACGAATCCACAACTGACGGTTCCATATGTTGGCTTTAAAGGTGAATGGGATAGTGCACCAATTCTTGACACACCAATATGGGATGAAATGACGTATTACGGAATGACTGGAATCGGAACATCATTGGACGAAGATAGTTTTGGATTACTAGGTTATGATGCATCAACGGAAACCTATGATGCATCCAAAATCGCAATCTCGCCAAATGGGGATGGCGTACAGGATGATTCACTGCTGATACTGTCTTTCCTAAGAAATGTGAAGGAAGCTAACTTCAAGGTTCTTGATGAAAATGAAAATGTTGTTGAAACAATAGCAATCGCAGAATTCTTAAAGAAAAACTATTATGATGGTGGACAAGCACCCCACTATACATTGAACCCAGACTGGGCATGGGACGGAAATATTAATGGCCAACCAGCACCAGAAGGCAGGTATTACATGGAAATAGAAGCAGTGATTGACTATGAAGGAGCCGAATGGCAATCATTTAAACTTCCGGTAATAGTTGATACAACAGCACCAGAAATAGAAGCGGACATTAACCGGGCTCAAAGGGAAGTTTCGTTAGAAGTAGCGGATGAAGATGGAAGCGGTGTTGCATCATGGGAAGTGACCGTCGATGGCGAATCTGTTTCTGAAGCACCTATTATAGATGAAACGGAACTGGAATTGACAGGTATCCACCCGAGTCAGGTTGTTAAGGTAACCGCTACTGACTATGCTGGTAATGTAACGGAAGATGTGGTTATGGGACCACAAGGGAAGGCAAAGGGGGAAAATAAAGGGAATAGCGGGAAAGGGAATAAGTGATGATGTAATATAGATGAAGCCGGTGCCTGAGGGTGACGGCTTTTCATTTTGACTATTTGAATTTGAGTTCATGATGAGTATATTACTATATGTGAAATAATAACTTCTGCCAGAGTTGAAAGTAATAAAAATAGAGATACCTATGTGGCTGCATTTTCCACACACTTCTACTCTATCAGCCAATTACTAGTGTCTGTTAATTTTCCTTTCAATCGAAAATAAACGTCTTCTGTCGTTCGTTAAATTTTTTTAACAAAAATTTTAGCATAACTTCAGTCATTTTCATTATTATATAGGTCGAAATACTTATCATTATAGCTTTAAAGTGTCCTTTTACAATAATAAGGGTATAAAGACCCGAGTCTAAAGCATTGGAATTATCTAAAAATTTACAAAGCATAAATTGACATAAAAATTATCCGTACTTATACTAAACTCAAATTGATAGAATTCTAGATTCGGAGACTATACATAGGCATTTAAAAGTAGTATACATAGCATTTTATGTCTGATGATCGTCAATTTTAGGATGTTTATCCAAAAAAAGGAGAGTTAATTATGAGTAAAGGTAATCGGAGTAAAACAGTAACTACTATATTATCTGCAGCATTGGGAGTTAATTTGCTGCTTCCACTAGTTCCTGTATCCGTAGACGCTGCTAAAAATCCAGTTAAATCTGAAGTGCAAGCGGAATTGTTTGAATATAATCTTAAAAACTACAAAACTGGTAAATTGATGGTACATGAACCTCGTGTCTCAATTGCATTGGACGATTCTTCTGATATCAAAAATGGAATAGTTTTTACTGGTAACTATGCGGAATTTACTGGTAACGGATATATGGATACGAAAGTTACCATTAAACCAAAAAAAAGTGGGACAGTTATTGATTTTAAAGGAACAGTAATGTCCGAAGTTACGATCGAAGGGGATAAGGTAAAGGAGATTCGCGGATCTGAAAATATTGAAGATTTGAACTATGCAAAAGGAGCAAACCCAGATAAAATTACATTCCCTAAAGAGGAAAACTTTAAGCTTTCCATCATGCATACCAATGATACACATGCCAATCTGAATGATGTGGCAAAAAGGGTTACTGCAGTTAAGGAAGTGAGAGTAGAGAAACCAAATGCACTTTTGCTTGATGCAGGAGATGTTATGTCCGGTACATTATATTTTAATGAATTCCAGGGACAAGCAGACTTAAAATTTATGAATCTCATGGGCTATGATGCTATGACATTTGGTAATCATGAATTTGATTTAGGCTCCAGTGAGGAAGGACTGCAAGCATTAAAGGATTTTGTTGCAGGAGCTAATTTCCCATTTGTGAGTGCAAATGTGGATTTCTCCCAAGATGATAAATTTACAGGTCTATTCAGTGACTTAATTTCAAGTGAGCCGGAAAATGGCAACATCTATAATGGAATTGTCAAAGAAATTGACGGTGAAGAAGTCGGTATCTTCGGACTAACTACAGAAGAAACAGCAAATCTTGCAAGCCCAGGGGCAATCACATTTGAGGATTACAAAGAAGAAGCCGAGAAAGCAGTAGCTGCTTTTGAAGGACAGGGCGTGGATAAAATAGTTGCAATTACACATATCGGTTATGATGATAATCCTGCCGTTGATAATGACTTAACATTGGCATCAGAAGTTGAAGGCATTGATGTAATTGTTGGTGGACACAGTCATACGGAATTAGAGGAACCAGTTGTAATTGATAAAGATGAAAATGGTGCTGTCAAAGATCCTACCGTAATTGTTCAAACAGGTGCAAACAATAGTAATTTAGGTGTCGTTGATGTTGAATTTGATGATAATGGTGTAATTGTCGAACAAGCAGGAGAGTTAATATCCATTGGTGATCAGGCTGAAGATCCTCAAGCAGCTGCATTACTAGAAGAATATTCAACAGTTGTCGATGGACTGGCCGAGGAAGAGATTGGCGTAACTGCTGAAGTGGCCCTGGAAAACCCACGTACTGGTGATGAAGGAAATACTACTGGCGAAAGTGTACGCAAAAATGAAACTGTACTTGGTAACTTAATTACAGATGGAATGCTTTCAAAAGCAAAGGAATATGATGAAAATGTCATCATGGCATTGCAAAATGGTGGAGGAATTCGAGCTGCGATTGATGCTGGCCCAATTACAGTTGGGGAAGTAATTACCGTGCTTCCTTTCGGTAATACTCTTGCGACTATGGATGTTACAGGTGCAGAATTGAAAGAAGCTTTTGAAATCAGTTTTGGCCAATATCCACTTGAAAGTGGCGGTTTCTTACATGCTGCTGGTGCAAAGGTTGAATTTGATTCATCTAAACCAGCAGGAGAACGTGTTGTATCCATTGCATATGAAAATGCAGATGGAACCTTCACAGATATCGAGGATTCGGAAACATATACAGTAGCAACAAACGCATTCACAGCTAAAGGTGGGGATGGCTACACTGTATTTGCAAAAGCATATGAAGAAGGCCGTGTTACAGACTTAGGACTTTCTGATTGGGAGAACTTCCGCGATCATCTTGTAAGTTTAGGAACTATTCCTACTGAAATTGAAGGAAGAATTGTGGATGTTGAAGGAGAAGAACCAACTCCAGATCCTGAAGAACTTCCTGGTGGTGATGTTGCTGCTAGTGAATTCTCTGGTACAGAAGAAGAAACAAAGGTATACAGTGGTGATGTAACTGTAAATACAACGGACGTTACTAAATTTGAAAATGTAGTTATTAAAGGAAACTTAATTTTTACAGGAAAACTTGAAGAAGGTACAACTTTCAACAATATTAAGGTTGAAGGAAACCTAGATATTTTTGGAATTATAACAGATGATTATCAAATTGAAGGTGTTGAAGTAACAGGAGAAACAATTCTTTAATTAACTTAATGGAAAAAGACCTGCCCCAAAAAAGGAGCAGGTCTTAATTATGGAGGGTGAAAAATGAAACATAAAAGCTTAAGAAGAAACTCTAGTATTTTTATGATTATTATTCTAGTTATTAGTATGTTTACTCCCGTTTCTAGTAACAAAGTACAAGCTGCTGAAGTTATTTCTGTAGCAGATGCAATTTCAAATAATAGTGGTGATGCGACGATTGAAGGGTATATTATCGGAACCGCTAATAGTGGAACAAGCTATGATCAGGAAGCACCATTTAGTTCTCATACTAACCTAGGACTGGCAGATGACCCGACTGAAACGGATTCAGAAAAGATTATTCCTGTCCAATTACCGAGTGGCGACATTCGTACAGATTTGAATTTACGGGATAATCCGGACAATTTTCAACGTAAGGTTCAATTAACAGGAAGTTTGGAAGCTTACTTCAGTGTACCAGGATTAAAAAGCACAAGTGCATATGTGTTTGTTGAGGAATCTGCACCTGTGGCAAAGGATCTGTTAATATCTGAATATATTGAAGGCGGAAGCTTTAACAAGGCAATTGAGCTTTTTAATGGAACTGGTGAAACAGTTGATTTAAGCAGCTATTCACTGGAGTTATATTCCAATGGGGCCTCAGAAGCGAGTCAAACATTGGAATTGAGCGGCTCATTGGAAGATGGCAAAACATTTGTTCTTTATCATAATGACGCAATGGAAGAAATTAAAAATAACGGTGATTTGGAGAATTCTACTGTAATCAATTTTAATGGAGATGATCCAGTTGTTTTAAGGAATTCCGGAAACGTTATCGATTCCATTGGACAAACTGGTGAACGAATTGGAAATATGAAGGATGTAACACTTGTAAGAAACGGTGATATCATTTCAGGTGATACTGTTATTGACGATGCTTTTGATCCATCTACAGAATGGACGTCATTACCTAAAGATGATGCCTCAAATCTTGGCATCCATGAATTTGGCGGTGTGAAACCAGGAGAACCAGATCCTGAACCGGAACCTGAAGAACCAGCTGAACCGATTTCAATCGCAGACGCGCGTGCACAAGAAACTGGTGAAGTAACCGTTCAAGGTACAGTAACAGCGAAATTAAAAAATACGATCCACATTCAGGATGAAACAGCAGCAATTGCAGTTCGTCCAACAACATTAAATGTTCAATTAGGTGATGAAATTACGGTCACTGGTGCATTAGATGAATACAATGGGTTATTACAAATACAAAATGCTGCACTTGTTGGTGAAGTAAATCAAGTAGGAGTTCCTAACCCTGCAGTATTAACAGGCGATCAATTAAATGAAGAAAACGAATCAAAATTAGCAACGGTTCATAATGTAACACTAGAATCCGTTCAAGAAGGAAATGGCTGGGCAAACTTTACAGCTACAGATGGCACAGAATTTCTTGTTCGTGATGAAACAGCTACATTAGATCTTTCAGTAGGTAAAACCTATGATGCAATCACAGGAATTGTTCAGCAATTCAATGATGATTATCAGATTATCCCAAGAAGCACAGCAGATGTTATCGCAGACGAATCAGCTGTACAGGCTGTTACAGCGACACCTGCTGGAGGGACAATTGCTTCTGGATCTGAAGTGGCGTTGTCTACAACAACAGACGGAGCAACCATTTACTATACAACAAATGGTGATGAACCAACGGCAGATAGTGAAGTATATCAAGAACCAATTGTTGTCGATCAAGCAATGACAATCAAAGCTATTGCTGTTAAAGAAGGAATGGATTCAAGCGCAGTAACAGAATTTGCATACGATGTTTTTGACCAAGAAGCAGGCATACAAATCCATGATATCCAAGGAGAATCACATGAGTCTGCACTAAATAATACGTTTGTAACAGATATCCAAGGTGTCGTTACATATACGTACAAATTGGGTAGTGGAAACTACTTTCATTTCCAAACACCAGATGAATTAGCGGATGAAAATCCTAATACATCAGAAGGTATTGTAGTTTACACTGGGAACCGAGCTGCAGATGTTCAAATTGGTGATCTTGTAAATGTAACAGGTACTATTGATGAATATCATATCGATGGTTACTACGATACAAAAGCAGATACAGATTTACCAGTAACCCAAATTAATGCGCGTGATGATCGTGGTGGAGTTGTAAGCATAGTTGAAAGTGGCGTAGAGCTTCCAACACCAATCCAAATCGATGAATCAAATCTTCCAGCAGAAGTGATCGATAATGACGGATTTGCAGAATTTGATCCGGAAGAAGATGCGATTGATTTCTGGGAGAGCTTGGAAGGTATGCTTGTTGAAGTTGGAACTGTAAAAGCTGTTTCACCACAGGAGCATGGCGATTTAATTACTGTTCTTGAAGGCAAAGAAACAAATACACTTCATGGTGGGGTGAAATTAACAGAAGAAACAGCAAACCCTGATCGTATTCAGTTCAAATTATATGATAATAATGCAGCAAGAGATTTTGAAGTAGCTACAGGCGATACATTTGAAGGGCCAATTACAGGCGTTGTAAATTATGGCTTCCAAAATTATAAAATTTATGCTGATTTAGAAGATATGGAAGAAAAGCATGTTGAAGGTAATGCAACACCGGAAACGACAACGATCGTTAAAAATGAGGATGAACTAACGATTGCTTCTTATAATCTAGAAAATTTCTCAAATAATAGGTCGTCATCATCAGAGGATAAAGCAATCAAACTAGCAAGAGCATTTGCTAAAGATATGCAAAGCCCTGATATTATCGGTGTAACTGAAGTTCAAGATAATAATGGACAAGATTCAGGGGATTCAGCAGCAAATGAAAGCTATGAACGCTTGATTCAAGCGATCGTTGATGCTGGTGGCGTGGAATATGAATACGCAAATATCGACCCAGTAAATAATGCGGATGGCGGTGCACCGAATTCTAATATCCGTGTTGGATTCCTTTATAATCCAGACCGTGTCACATTAACAGAAGGTATGCCAGCAGGTGATGCAACAACTGCAGTTGGTTATGAAAATGGTAAATTAACACATAACCCAGGACGTATTGATCCAACAAACCGAGCATTTGACGATAGTCGTAAACCACTTGCAGCACAATTTGATTTCCAAGGTGAAAGTGTTGTTGTACTTGTCAACCACTGGAATTCTAAATCTGGTGATACACCGTTATTCGGTTCAACCCAACCACCAGTATATGGAAGTGAAGAGCAACGTAAAGAAATTGCAAAAGTTGTTAATGGCTTTGTAGAAGACATTAAAGCAGATAACCCAGAAGCTAACATCGTATCTGTCGGTGACTTTAATGATTTCCAATTCACAGATGCATTGAAAATTCATGAAGGCGAACATATGACAAATATGATTAACCATGTAGAAGATAATGATCGCTATACGTATCTTTATCAAGGTAATTCACAAGTATTAGATCATATACTAGTTTCCAACAACCTAGTTGAGAACACAGAAATTGATATTCTTCATATCAATGCTGATTTCACGGACATGGCAGGACGTGCAAGTGATCATGATCCAGTGATGGTGCAGGTTGATTTGAATGGGCAAGAGGAAGCACCAGAACAACCGGAAGAAATTGTTCCTGAAAAAGTATACAACTTCACCGATTACAAAACAGGGAAGCTTGTTATTAATCAGCCAAGCGTATCCATTACACTTAATGGAGACTCTCAAATTAAAAATGGCGTTGATTTCAGAGGTAACTATGCAGAATTCCACGGTGACGGGTTCGAAAATACCACTGTAACAATAAACCCTAAATCTGGTGAGGCAATCATTGACTTTACCGGAATCGATGTAGAAAAGGTTATTATCAATGATAAGTTTAAAGGGAATGTAAAAGAAATCAGAGGCGCTGAAAATATTGAAACAATTGAATATGGAAAAGGCGTCGACCAAGAAGACATCACTATTACAAATTCGGATGGAAAGCCACTTGGCTCTCCATCTGTTTCTCTACCAGAGACAATTAAATCAATCCCGAATCAAACAGTAGAAGAAGGAGGAACAATCACACTTTCCCTAAATGATTATTTTCAAGATCCAAATGGGAAAGCATTATCCTATGAAACTACATTCGGTGAGATTAATTCAGAGAATGCTGAACTAACATTAACACTTGAAGAAGGAAGCTATGTTGTAGCGGTTACTGCTTCAAACGAAGCGGGTGAGGTCAAAGAATCGTTTTCAGTAACAGTGAATGAAGCTGCAAAAGAAGAAGACGATGAAGTTGAAGTACCTGCCCCGGTTGATGATTACTATTCAGATGCTTATGGGAAGGAAGGTACTGCTTTAAAAACAGCATTACACGAGATTATTGATGACCATCATCAGCTTTCTTACAGTGAAGTATGGGATGCATTAAAAATAACTGACGAAGATCCAAACAATCAAAATAATGTGATGCTACTATATTCAGGAGAATCGCGTGCGAAAAATAAGAACGGCGGAATGGTTGGTGATTGGAATCGCGAACACACATGGGCTAAATCTCATGGTGACTTTGGTACATCGAAAGGTCCAGGAACCGATATTCATCATCTTCGCCCAACAGATGTGCAGGTCAATAGTTCGAGAGGAAATCTAGACTTTGATTTTGGCGGCAGTGCCAATGTGAAAAACTGTGTGGAATGTAAGCGTGATGGTGATTCCTTTGAAGCCCCAGATGAAGTAAAGGGCGATGTTGCGAGAATGCTATTTTACATGGCAGTACGCTACGAGCAAGGGGATCGAGTGGATTTGGAATTAAATGAACAAGTAAACAATGGGAAGACCCCATATCACGGTAAGCTTTCTATCCTGTTAGAATGGCATGAACAGGATCCCGTAAGTGAATGGGAACAAAATCGAAATGATAAAATCGAGGATATTCAAGGAAACCGCAATCCATTTATCGACAACCCGGAATGGGCCGATGATATTTGGGGAGCAGGAGCTTGAGAGATTGAAAGTATATAAATCCTAATACGATAAACTAAA
Source organism: Oceanobacillus rekensis (assembly GCF_002153375.1). Taxonomy (GTDB): domain Bacteria; phylum Bacillota; class Bacilli; order Bacillales; family Amphibacillaceae; genus Oceanobacillus; species Oceanobacillus rekensis. The sequence continues at coordinate 33,169 of NZ_MTBQ01000004.1, read as the reverse complement.
ATGCAGTTCCTAACATACTGGGAACAGCATTTTTGTTTATCGTCCTTTTAAATATGAATAATCTGCATGTATTTAATCACTCTAATTGATTAAATATCAACAGAACAAACGTTTGCGCAAGGTATTCTCTTAGTTTTTTTATGAATAGATTGGACAGAATTGAAACTAACAATCAAATAAACACGTTATAAATTAGCAGACTGCAAATAATCTTTACACTTACATTACATTAATTTATCAAAACCTTAACAAAAAATAGGTATAATTTATTAGTGAAGTGAAAATTAGGAGGGTAAATACATATGAAAATGAATAAAAAGTTCCTGACTGGTATAGCTACTGCAGCGATGCTTGCTACGAGTGTTATACCATACAATGTATTAGCAGTGGCTCCAGAGGCCCCACCTCTATTTAACCACCAAGCAGAAAACCTATCCGTAACTCAAGTTGCACAATATGATAGTGGACAAGGTGAAGGTGGAACGGAAATCATGGCTTATGACACAGACCAGCAACTAGCCTTTGTGACAAATGGCGCAGTCGCAGGTTTCGATATTCTATCATTTGCAGGACTTAAATCAGGTAAATTTACTAAGGTTGATTCACAAACAAGAGTCCATCTATCAGATTTCGGCATTGAAAAAGTAGATGATATCACAAGTATTGCTTCTCATCCTACAAAAGATTTGATTGCAATTTCAGCAGTAAGTGATCCGAAAACAGATGCAGGTAATATTGTTTTTGCTACGAAAGATGGAGAATATGTTAATCATGTAAAGGTAGGATCGTTGCCGGATATGGTTACTTTCACACCAGATGGTACAAAAGCGGTTGTTGCCAATGAAGGTGAGCCAAATGATGAATACTCGGTTGACCCGGAAGGCTCTATCTCCATCATTGATTTAACGAATGACTTCTCTGTAAATACCCTTTCCTTTGAAGGGGTTACATTGGATGAAAATGTTCGTGTTACATCTGAAGGAACCACATTGGAACAGCTGGAACCGGAATATGTAACCGTATCAGCCGATAGTAAAACGGCATATGTATCCATGCAGGAAAACAATGCAATTGCAACAGTGGATCTTGTAAATGGGAAGATTATTGATGTAAAAGGGCTTGGTGTGAAAGATCATTCTGCACCCGGTAATGAACTAGATGCGGTTAAAGACGGTGAAATAAATATAGAAAAGCAACCAATTCTCGCCTTCCATATGCCGGACGCGATTGATACATTCAAAGCAGATGGAAAAACGTATATTATCACACCGAATGAAGGAGATGCTCGTGATTATGATGCATACTCTGAAGAAAAAGATTTAGCTGATATTATGGATCAAATCGATCTTAAAGCAGAAAACTATGAGGGCTACACACAAGAAGAATTGGATGCTTTGGTAGCTGATGGTGGACTTGAAAAATTAGGAGACTATAAAGTTACTGTTGAAAATGGATTTAATGAAGAAACAGGGAAATATGAAGCAATCTACGGCTATGGCGGACGCAGTTTTTCTATCTTTGATGCTGACACAATGGAAATGGTTTACGATAGCGGCAATGAATTCGAAAAAACTACGGCAGAAGCAATGCCAGAACATTTCAATGTAACAAATGATGAACTTGGTATGGATGACCGCAGTGATAACAAAGGTCCAGAGCCGGAAACTGTTATTACTGGAGAAGTCGGTGGAAAGCAATATGCGTTTGTCGCCTTAGAACGTTTTAGTGGGATTATGGTATATGATTTATCAAATCCAACGAAGCCAGAATACGTAACGCTAATATCTAGTCGCGATTTTAGTGAAGATGTAAAAGGCGATGTATCACCAGAAGGCCTGCAATTTATACCAGCAGAACAAAGCCCAACAGGATATGACCTGCTTGCAGCAACACATGAGGTATCAGGGACAGTTGCAGTCTATGAATTTAACGGGAAAATAAGAGGGTCTAAAGATTGGAACCAAAGTAATAACAAGTATAAAAATCAATAATAATATTGCTCTTTTAGGTAAAGGTCCAGCCAATCAGGTATGGGCCTTTATCATTTTTCAAACGTCCTAACTATAGATATTGTTGCCTTTAATCCCCGCAGTTGAGGTGAACTACGAACTAACTGCTATGTGGAGTCACCGCCCTCCGCTCACCTGGACTGGTGAGCTTCATGATGTAATTTTTATAAAAGTAGCCATTGCAGTTAATCGTTTGTTTGCAAGCTTAACACCACCCGCCCTAAGGTGCGCGCAGTGTATTTCCCAGAGCGTTCGCCGAAATTTCTGCATACTGATACAAAACCAGCAGTTACCTCGCTGTTTATAGATAATGTGTCAAAGTAAACAGACTAACTTTACAAACAATATACGTTGCATTCACATGATATTAATATCGTTCAATTATAATAAATATAGATAGAAGAACCTCTAACAACACCAAGAAGGGATGATTCAGTTGACAATACGAGGTATAGCACATCAAGGTTATCCACTAAAATTTCCTGAGAACACATTATCTTCTTTTCAGGCAGCAATCGATTTGGGATTTACCCATACAAAACTCGATGTCCATTTAAGCAAAGATGGCGTTCCAATTGTTATGCAAGATTCTACGATCGATCGGATGACAGATGGCTTTGGTGAGATTAAAGATTTTACCTATTTAGAACTCCAACAATTTACAATTAATAATGAAGAGAAAATTCCATCGCTTGAAGAAGTATTGCATTTGACCAAGGATCGTATCAAGGTTTTTATTGAATTAAAGCAGACCGGATTTTATCATGGCCTTGAACAAAAGGTTTATGAAATCATTGAAAATCTGGATGTCTTAAGTCAGGTGTATCTCATATCATTTAATCATTTTTCTCTCGCAAGGCTTAGAATTATTTCCAATAAATTGCAAATAGGTCCATTGTCAAAAGAATTACTACCGAATGAATGTGAACATCTAAAACAGTTGAATTTATCATTTTATGCAGTTCATTATAATAAATTGAAAAAAACCGATGTGGAAAGATTTGAAGAAATGGGTGTCCCAATTGTAGTCTGGCCGGTAAATACAATCGAACAAATGAAATATATGCAGCAATTTCCCAACGTATTAATTGGTACCGATGAATTGGAAAAGTATCAGGCTATTTATTATCCGAAGACGGTTACTAACTGGCAGCAGATGGGATATAGGTAAGCAAGTTCAGATGGATGTATATCCCCTTTCCAGCTGTTAGGGTACTTTGAACAGAAGAGACGTGTGTAAGAATCAATTTAAAAACCCCTAATCAGTAAGTCAATGGACTACCAGGGATTAAGGGGTTTTTATACAACTATTATTCTTCAAATAATTGGTCAATTTCAATTTTGATCTCCTCTATGATGCGGTCGGCTTCAGCCCGAATTGCTGCCGTATGTTCATTCATCCGACCTTGTTGTTCCTCGCTTAACTTCTGCTTTAAATAACTTTCAGCTTCATTCATAACCCTTTGTCTTTCCGTTTCGACTACTGTCACCATATCATGATGAATCTGTTCACTTATTTCATCTTGTCGAGCTTTATAAACTTCTTCAATCCCTTGCTCAATCTGCTCCTGCTGTTCTGCAAGTAAGTCTGCATAATAGTTAGAGGCAGCAAACGTAACGGCGCTCCCGAGGAGAAAAGCAAGGATTGTTAAACTGATTATTTTCTTCTTCAATGGAAATCCTCCTTATGAATTATTTTATGAATTCGCTTACAATTTGGTTCGTTAAGGTATTTATCTCCTTTTAGAAAGTAGTTTCATGCTTTACCGCTGATTATTAAGAAAAGTTTGGGGCATAATCCATAAAAACCGCGGAAAAAATCCCTTCCAAAGGATGATAAAGGATTCCGTTTTGAGGTGTATATCGATTAAATGACACAGGAAATGACATATGAATCGACATATGTCATTTTGCTGTTATAGCAATTACCAGTGGCAAAATCAGGCTTTTTTGCCGTCTGAATATCTCCGTACTTTTCTATATGACGATAGATATTGTACTTCAAATTCCGGTGTTCATTGTCAATACTTTCTCTCGTTTTTTTGCCTTGTTCGGTCACTCATGTACGCTATGAGTGACCCTTGTTTCGTATGTTTGCCTTGTTCGGTAATTCATCCGCTCTATGAGTACCCTTGTCTCGTATATTGGCCTTGTTTGGTCACTCATCCGCTCTATGAGTAACCTCTATCTCGAATTTTTGCCTTGTTCGGTAATTCATTTGCTCTATGAGTAACCCTTGTCTCGTATATTTGCCTTGTTTGGTAACTCATCCGCACTATGAGTTACCCTTGATTCGTATGTTTGGCTTGTTCGGTCACTCATCCGCACTATGAGTGACCCCTGTTTCGTATATTTGCCTTGTTTGGTGACTCATCCGCTTTATGAGTCACCTTCTAACCAAACACTTTTTTGTGAGCAAATTGTAAATGACAGTTTTATCACCATAAATGCCGCTAGACAAGGAAAAATAGACCATCCAAAGTCTATTCTTATACATTTATTAGTTTTGTAACAGGTAACAGAACCCGTTACTAATTCAGACGACTTTTATTGCCATTTGAGTTGTATTTTTTGTATACCCTCAAAATGGAATCCTTTCAAAAAAATGAGATGTTCTCTTTAGAATTACGTTTTTAGTTTTTATGATGAAGTATAGGTTATATTGCAGATAATAATTTTTTATAAATTAAATTAGAAAGCGCTTGCATTATTTGTCACTTTGACATATTATAAATTTATAGATTATTAGTTTGTTTAGCCAACTAATAACTTAGACGTAATTTTACATTCATAAAGCGAAATTATTTTTTTATTCATCAATGTAAGCGGTTTAATAAATGGGGGGGGAAAATGATGTCAACATCATCTATTGGAAAAGAACAACAATATAACACAGCGAAGTTATGGCAGATTGGCTTTTTTGCACTCAATAATACGGCAACAAATCTTTATATGTTTATTTTAACATTTGTCTCTTATTATGCTGCAGGGGTAGCAGGATTAACCGTTGCATTGGTAAGTATCGTGTTAACAGCAATGCGTGTATTTGACGGTATTACCGATCCAATTGTAGGTTTTATTATTGATAAAACAGAATCAAAATTTGGCAAGTTCAGACCATTAATGATTTTAGGGAACGCTATCTTAGCTACTTCGATTATACTCATGTATAGCATCACGCATACCTTACCACAAGAGTTTCAATTAATTTTCTTTGTATTGACATATGCACTTTATGTTATCGGTTACACTTTCCAAACTGCTGTAACAAAGGCAGCGCAAACTGTATTGACGAACAGTCCAAAACAAAGACCATTGTTTTCTGTTTTTGATGGCGTATACAACACGGTGGTCTTCACATTAGGACAAGTTTATGTAGCATCTTACCTGATTGCAAAACACGGGGACTTTAATATGGAATTATTCGTAGAGTTAAATACACTAGCAATCATTCTTGCCGCAATTTGTACAGTGTTGGCAGTAATTGGTATATCCGGAAAGGATCGTAAAGAGTTTTACGGTCTAGCAAATTTAACAGTAAATACGAGATTTCGAGATTATTGGCCAATTCTAAAAGGAAACTTGCCATTAAAATTGCTAATAACCGCTGTAACAGCGGATAAATTAGCCTTTAGCCTCTTAAGACAATCCGTAGTTATGGTAATGATCTTTGGTATTTTAATGGGAGATTATGCACTAAGTGGGACAGTATCTATGATTACGGTTCTACCAATCTTACTGATCACATTTATAGCAGTTGCAATTGCTAGAAAACGTGGTATGAGAAATTCATTTATAAAATCAACTTGGATTTCCTTTTTATCCTTAGTAGGTTTGGTTGCTCTATTCTTAGTCATTAGTGACCCAACCTCCATGTCTGGTAACATCGGTATCGGTATTGTACTATTTGTTACTTTATACACGCTCGCAATGGGATTTGGGGCAATACCTTCTACATTGGTAAACCCAATGATTGCAGATATTTCCGATTATGAAACATACAAATCAGGACGCTATGTACCAGGGATGTTAGGGACACTTTTCTCCTTTGTTGATAAGTTAGTTACATCATTAGCTCCTGCTATTGTTGGATTAGGAGTGGCACTTATCGGATTTACAGCTGAGTTCCCAACGGTTAATGATCCATTAACAACACCTATGTTTGGAATGACGTTATTACTAGGATTTGGTCTACCAGCACTAATGTTAATTGTGTCACTTGTAGCAATGAAATTTTATAGTTTAGATGATAAGAGAATGGAAGAGATACAAACAGAACTAGCAAGATTAAAAGAAGAGGGGAAAATTAAAGAAACTGAAGAAGATGGTAAAACAGCTGTATAATACGTGAATTTTACTATAAAAGTTTTAAAGGATAAAAAACCGAACGGTGGCTGATAAAATGTACCCTATAGAATAGACACTTAAAAAAGTCTAGCTATAGGGTATTTTTGGTATAATGATAAATAGAAAAGATTGTAGAGACTGGGAAAATTATGAGTAAATAGATGTTTACAGGTAAAGAGATTAAGCTATTATCAGCTAATCCTTATGTAAGAAAGTTCTTTAATCCCTTACTCAATCTGTTCCTGGTCCTGCAAGTAAGTCTGCATATCTCATTTAGTTATAGAGACTACCTTTGTAAAAACATGTAAATTTACTATTTACCACATGTTATGGTAAATTTAATGTTTAAGGGTTTTATTACAGTTGAAAAAATATTGTAATGTAATTATGTTTGCCATTGTGATAAAATGTACTAGGTGTTTATTTCCAACTTAGGGGCGTAATTCATGACAAAGAAAGTTTTAGTAATGACACAGAACTTCTATCCTGTAATCGGTAGTGCGGGAAATAGAATGAAAAATATATATCAGTTATTAAATGAGAATGATATTGAGGCAGACGTACTAACTACTGAGCCAGCATATCCGAATAAAAATATGTATAAGGACCAAACATTTTGGGATGAAGCATCCTTAAATAATAAAACAAAAAAAATCATGAGAGTTCCTATAAAGAATAAAAAGTTTTCGAATCGTATATTCAGTAGGCTTTTTTTCTATTTGGAGATTATGTACCGCTTTTTAGTTGCCTTATGGAAACTAAGAAAAGAAAAATATGATTATATTATGGTCAGTACTCCTCCTATCTTTATTGTATTTTCAGCGTTTATTGGAAAGATGCTTTTTAAATCAAAATTGATATTAGAAGTTAGAGATCTTTGGCCAGATAGCTTAATAGGTGTTAAAGCTTTTGATAATAAATTTATTATCAATTTCTTTCGTTTTTTGGAAAAAAAAATGTACAGAATGGCAGATTTTATAGTTATCAACAGTATTGGCTTTAAAGAACATATAACCTCAAAATTGAAAAAGAGTACTGATATTGTATACTTACCCAATGGCCCGAGGCAACATGAAATTGTAGAAAAGAAGCACTATGATGGAGAATTCCGAGTGGTTTATACCGGTAACTTAGGACTCGCGCAAGATATAGGGAATCTGAAACTTGTTGCAGGTTTGCTTAAAGGAGCTGATATACGTTTTGATGTAATTGGCTATGGAGTAAAAACGGAGGAATTCACAGATTATCTGTTAAAAAACAATTTAAATAATGTTTATATGCACCAACCAACAACAAGGAGAAAGAGCTTGGAATTAATCGAAAATAGTAATGTGGCGATTGCTTTCTTAAATGATGCAGAAGTTTTTTCTACCGTTTTACCTGGTAAAATCATTGATTATATGACATGCAGAACGCCAATCATTGCTGGTGTAAAAGGTACAGCTGCTGATATTATAACAAAGCATCAAACCGGTTATGTGTTTGAACAGCAGGCAGTTCGTGAAATGGTAGATAAAATTGTTGAATTGAAGAATAATAAGGCAGAGCTTGATCGCTTAGGAGAAAATTGCATCCATACGGTAACTCAAGATTTTCTGTGGGAAAACAACATCGATAAACTGATTGAAATAATTAAATAAAGAGGGACATTATAATGAAGCGTGTAGGAATGTTTGTGTGGAACCATTTTACGAATGACGCAAGGGTGTTGAGAGAATGTACATCGTTGTCTAACAATGGTTATGATGTAGAATTAATTTGTATTGACGATCCAAAGGACCCAACCATTTCGCAATACGAGGAAGTAAATGAGCATTTCCGGGTGCATCGAATGAAAAGGTATCCGACAACACTGTTATTTTTACAAAAATTATATCGTTTTGCTGTAGGAAAGAAATGGCCGCTCATCCCAATATTGGCAGTGTGGGGTGTAATGGTTTACTTCCTTCCCTGGTTAACCATTCTTTTAACGATATTAGTTGGTTTACTTTTAAAAACGAAGGTTAGAGTAGTTTGGATAAGAGGTGCTCTTATTTTAAGAATGATAATAAAAGGCCATTGTGGCAATTATGATATCTATCATTCGAATGATTTAAACACACTGCCTCAGGGATATATAAGTGCCAAGTGGCGATTTAAGAAAAAGCCATTAGTGTATGACTCACATGAAGTCCAAACAAGCAGGACGGGTTATGATAGTCCCTGGTATAAAAGGTTTGAGGGATTCTTTATCAAACGAATGGATAGTATGATGGTCGAGAACAATACAAGAGCTAAGTTTAATGAAGATCTATATGGATTTTATCCTCATGTACTTCATAACTATCCATCTATGGAAATACAACAAGTAGAGGATAAAGATAAAGTTAATCTTCATGAAATGCTCGGTCTTCTACCGGAGGAAAAGATACTCCTTTATCAGGGCGGAATTCAGGCTGGAAGAGGATTGGAAAAACTAATTGAAGCATTTCCGCTTTTTAAAGAAGGTACTTTAGTATTTATTGGAGATGGGAAGATTAAGGATAAACTGCAACAAATGGTTAAAGACAGGAGACTGGAAGACGCAATTCGATTTATTCCTAAGGTTCCAGTACGAGATTTACCTAAGTACACGAAAAATGCCTATTTAGGATTCCAAGTATTAAATAATATTAACTTTAACCATTGGTCGGCTTCTTCCAATAAACTATTTGAGTATATGATGAATGAAGTGCCAGTTGTTGCCTGTGACTTCCCAGAGATTAAAAAGGCTGTCGAGGAAAGTGAAGTAGGTGTAACCATCGATCCTCATGATCCAAATGAAATCGCTAAAGGTGTTAATTATCTTTTAGAAAATCCAGAGAAGCGTGACTATTTCAGCTCTAATTGCAAAAATGCTCGAAAGAAGTATAATTGGGAAAAAGAGCAAGAGAATTTACTCGAAGTTTATCGAAAGTATTAAATATATTTTATAGAAAAAGAAAGAAGGAATTTATTGTGAAACTTTGTACAGTTGGATTAGGATATATAGGACTACCTACATCAATTATGTTTGCTAATTACGGGGTTGATGTATTAGGTGTTGATGTAAAACAAGAAGCGGTTGATATGTTGAATGGAGGACAAATCCATATAGAAGAGCCAGGATTACAGGAAGCATTAGAGAATGCTATCGAAAAGGGTACATTTAAAGCATCTCTCCAACCAGAAAAAGCTGACGCATTTATTTTAGCGGTTCCTACACCAAATAAAAATGACGAACATAGGTCAATGGATATAACTTATGTTATGCAAGCAGTTGAAAGTGTTATTCCTTTTATTGAAAAAGGAAATGTTATCATTGTTGAATCGACAATTGCACCAAGAACGATGGATGATTTTGTTAAGCCGCGTTTTGAAGAGGCTGGCTTTATAATTGGAGAAGATATTTATTTAGTTCACTGCCCAGAACGAGTCCTTCCAGGGCAAATCATGCACGAACTAATCCATAATAATCGTATTGTTGGTGGTATCACTCCAACGTGTACGGAAAAAGGTGCAGAAGTGTATGAAACCTTTGTTCAAGGTGAACTGATTAAAACAAATGCACGTACTGCTGAAATGTCTAAACTAATGGAGAATACATTCCGGGACGTTAACATAGCATTGGCAAATGAACTAGCCAAAGTCTGTATTGAATTAGATATCAATGCATTGGATGTAATCGAAATGGCTAACAAACATCCACGTGTAAACTTGCATACTCCTGGACCTGGTGTAGGTGGACATTGCTTAGCAGTTGATCCATATTTTATTATCGCTAAAGCACCAGAGCAATCTAAGATTATCAACTTAGCCCGCGAAGTAAATAACTCCATGCCGGAATATGTGGTAGCAGCAGTCGAAAAGCTGTTAGCGAAACACAATGGTAAAAAGATAACCGTATTTGGATTAACATATAAAGGAAATGTAGATGATATTAGAGAAAGTCCAGCAATGGATATTTATGAAATGCTAAATGCAAAATCAGAATATGAAGTAGTTGCATATGATCCGCATGTAAAATTAAGCTTTGTTGAAAAGGACTTGGAGAAAGCATTGGATGGATCGGACTTAGCTCTAATTGTGAGTGACCATAATGAATTCAAAGAGTTAACAAGTGGATATTTCACTAAGATGAATGTTCCTCAAGTTTTCGATACGAAGAATGTAGTTAAAGAATATTCTGAAGGTATACAGTATATTAACTACGGAAACTTGTATGAATATCTATAAAAATTTGATAAAGGAAGCTACTTTATATGTTTAATTCTGTAAGGCAAGTTATTAAGGAACAAATTGAGCATAGAGATTTAATTTTACGAATGTCTATCTTTGAAGTGAAAGGAATGTATCAACTACACTATTTGGGATCAATGTGGCAATTCATAAATCCTATTATACAAATCTCAATTTATTGGTTTGTATTTGGGTTGGGGATTCGAGGCGGTCAACCAGTTTCAACTTCTGTTGGGGACATCCCCTTCTTTCTATGGATGTTAATGGGATTGATTCCCTGGTTTTTCATTAATCCATCAATTATTCAGGGCTCAAACAGTGTTTATCAAAGGATCAATGTGGTATCAAAAATGAAATTTCCGGTTAGTCTATTACCGACAATTAAAATTACTAGTAATAGCTTTCAGTTTTTTATTTTAATGGTATTGTTACTCATTGTACTAATGATATATGGTTTCTTTCCTACAATTTATATGATTCAGTTAATATACTATATCGTTTGTATGTTTGCGTTTTTGTTTGCTTTTACATTGCTAAGTTCAACAATAGCCACTTTGGTTCGAGATTATCAATCTTTACTACAATCATTGGTTAGAATGGTTCTTTATTTATCCCCTATATTATGGAATCCGGCAGCGGCAGGAGTTCCGGAATGGTTTACGAATATCCTTAAATTAAATCCGGTTTTCTATATAATAGAGGGATTTAGGGATTCATTTTTAGCTCGACAATGGTTCTTTGAAGATCCTGTATACTTATGTTATTTTTGGTCTTTAACATTGACATTATTAATTATTGGATCAAGAGTACATCTGAAGTTCAGGAAAAACTTTATGGATTACTTATAATTCCTGAAATGAGGTCTAACAATGAAATTAAAAGTTGAATTTAAAAATGTCTATAAAAAATTTCCGATGCATGCAAAACAAAACGATAAGTTACTGAACCTATTCTCCATAAATCGAAAAAAACAAAGAATGGAATTTGCAGCTGTAAAAGATGTTTCCTTTAAGGTCTATGAGGGTGAAACAATTGGTATAGTAGGATTGAATGGTTCTGGAAAATCAACAGTTTCAAATATGTTGGCTCAAGTAATACAACCAACTGACGGTGAAATCATTATTAATGGTGAAACATCTTTAATAGCCATATCAGCTGGATTAAATAATAATTTAAGCGGTATAGAGAATATTAAATTAAAATGTATGATGCATGGCTTGAAAAATGAGGATATTGAAAGATTAACGCCAGATATTATCGACTTTGCTGATATTGGTGAGCATATAAACCAGCCGGTAAAAAACTATTCAAGTGGTATGAGGTCAAGGTTAGGGTTTGCAATAGCTATACACACTGACCCTGACATTCTGATAATTGATGAAGCACTATCAGTAGGGGATAGTACTTTTACAGATAAGTGTTTGAATAAACTAAATGAATTTAAGAAACAAGGTAAAACTATATTTTTTATTAGTCATTCTGCAAGTCAAATGAGGACTTTTTGTGACCGTGTAATTTGGATGCATTATGGTGAGAATATTGAGTTTGGACCAAAAGAAGAAGTTATTAATAATTATGTAAAACACACAAAATGGATAAATGGTCTCACAAATAGAGAAAAAAGACGTTATAAAAATAAAAAGTTAGAAGAACAAAATATAGTTAATAGTGAAATTGGTAAAAGACAGAAAACCAAGTATAAAGTACTTCCGATAATTAGTAGAATAAGTTTATTTATACCTTTGATATTATTTGGTGCTTTAGTTCTGATGGGATATTAACTTAGGTGGTGCTCAAATGGAGATAATTAAAGACAAAATCTATGATGTTTACTATTCAGATAAAAATACTCTTTTTCAGCGAAAGGTACGAGAAAGAACTCATTGGATGTGTAGGAACGTGACTGGGAATAATGTTTTGGATATTGGATGTTCCCAAGGTATTACAGCAATACTGTTAGGTAGAGAAGGGAAAAATGTTTTAGGAATAGATATCTCGGAATCAGCAATTCAAGATGCAAAAAAAAACCTAGAACTAGAGGAAGAAGAAACCCACAATTGTATAACCTTTGAAAAAGCAAACTTTATGTTAAAGGAATTTGAACAACAATACAGTACTATAATCTTAGGAGAAGTACTTGAGCATATAAATGATATCCAGTCATTCTTTTCTAAAGCATCGAGTTTGCTAGAAGAGAACGGAAATATTATTGTAACAACTCCTTTTGGTATTAATGATTTTATTGATCATAAGAGAACGTTTTATTTAAACGACTTTATAAATTTACAAAATAAAGACATGTCAATAATGGATGTTAGGTTCTTCGGAAAATGGATTGGTGTTGTATATAAGAAAAATGAAAATGAACCGACAGCTATCGATGAGGATTTGCTTGTTGAACTTGAAAAGGCTTTTTACAATGTAGAACGTGATTTATTAAATTCTCAAAAAAAGTTAACTAACCAAATTAGTGGTTTAAAAGAAGAAAAGAAGATAATTGAAGAAAAAAAGAAAATAATTGAAGAAGAAAAGAAAATAATTGAAGAAGAAAAGCAAGCAATTAATGATAAAATAATAGGAGAATTTGAAATTAGCGATCAATCCTATAAACAAAAATATACGGATGAAAAAGTTGAAAAAGTGAAATTGCAAAAAACGATATTAGATCAGTATAAGAGAGAAGAAAGACTCCTAAAGGAGAATGAAGTTTTAATGGAGAAAGTAAATAAATTAGAAAACAGATATTATAATTTGAAAAATTCAAAGTTAGGAAAACTAACAACAAAATACTGGAAGTTGCGAAATAAAAGGAGAAATTAATGTGGAACTGCGCTCGATACAGCAACGTCTAAAAGAAATATATAAGTTGAAACAAGAACTGTCAGAGGAAATAAAAAAAGAACTTGATTTTTTAAAGGACTTTGCAAATATAAACTTGGACATAGATACTAATATTGGGCCCTTAATCGTTAATGAGGACACATACACGGAAAAGCCACTTATTAGTAAAGAAAAGTATAATCAATTAAAAGATCAGAAAGCAGATAAACATTTTCTGGATCGTGTACTTCCGAGGATTTCTAACATACCTGAAAGTAACGGTTCAAAGTTCTTCCCTAAAATTAATGTAAATATAGGTATTATTTGTGACGAATTCCTTTTCAACTCTTTTAAAGATGTTGCAAACTTCTATTATGTTAAAAAGAATGAATACAAAGAGTTGGCCGATAAAATCGATGTATTAATCGTTGCCTCTGCTTGGAAAGGGCTGTATGAAGATTGGAAAGGGCTAGCAAATCCCAATAGAAGAGATGTTAGAGAAGAATTGTTTGAAGTCATTGAATTTTTTAGGAAACAGGATGTTAAAATTGTCTTTTATTCAAAAGAGGATCCAGTAAACTATGACCGTTTCATAGAAATAGCTACCAGATGTGACTATATTTTTACCACTGCCGTCGAGAAAATTGCTGATTATAAAAAAGACTGTAAAAATACGAATGTTTATCCATTAGAATTTAGTGTAAACCCTATTTATAATAATCCTATTGGTATAAATAATGACTTAAAAGATGTGGGTGCTATATTTGCAGGGTCATGGTATGAAAAATACCCACACCGAATAAAGGATTCTCGAATTCTTTTTGATGGGGTAATTAATGCTGGTAATCAATTGAAAATAATTGACCGTAATTTTGATAAAGATTTACAACAACACCTTTACCCTCCTGAATATTTGAAATATATATCTCCAAGTATAAATCATTCTACTTTACAGAAGATATTTAAACTTTTTCCTTGGGCAATTAATTTGAACTCTGTGCAGGCAAGCGAAACAATGTTTGCTAACCGCGTCTACGAATTACAAGCAATGGGGAATTTAGTGCTTTCAAATTACAGTCTTGGTATAAATAACATATTCCCGAATATTTTCATCGTACAAAATAGTAATGAAGTTACTTACATTATGAACAATGTTAGTGATGAAGATATATACAGGCACAGAATGTATGGTGTAAGAAAAGTACTTCGTAATCAAACATCCTATCATCGAATTAATAAATTATTGAGCTATATTGGTTATGATCATGAGTATATTACTGTGAGAAAAGTTGCGGTGATTGTTAAAAATAAATTAGATAATAACATAATTGATAATTTTAATCGCCAAACCTATGAGCACAAAGAGTTACTAACTGAACAGGAATTATCAGCTAACTATAATTCATATGATTACGTAACGTTCTTTAATGAGTTCTACGAGTATGGGGAGTACTACCTGGAAGACATGATAAATGCATTTAAATACACTGATGTGTCATATGTTACAAAAGATTCATACTATGAAGGTTCAGAAAAAATAGATGGAATAGAACACAACTATATAGACCAAATGAAGGATAAATATAAATCTTTATTCTCGACTGAAAACTTTGATTTGAATGATTTACTAGATATACAAGAAAATGCTTCATTAGCTAATGGTTATAGCATAGATAGATTGGAATTAAATGTAAATCTGATCAAGAATGACAAAGAAGCAAATTTGAAATTATCAGTAATTGTTCCGGTATATAATAATGGAGAATATCTGTATGGAAAATGCTTTATGAGCTTGTTGAGGTCATCGATGTTTGAAAGTATGGATATAATATTAGTGGATGATGGTTCTACCGATAATGTCACCATTAATATTTTAGATAGACTTGAAAGGTTATATAGCAATGTGACTGTATTTAAGTTTGAGGATGGTGGAAGTGGAAGTGCTTCACGTCCTAGAAATAAAGGATTAGAATTAGCGAAAACTGACTATATTACTTATCTAGATCCAGATAATGAAGCGGTTAATGATGGCTATTTCCACCTCTTTAATGAACTACAAGGGGACAACAGTTTAGACTTGGTAGTTGGAGATATAATAAAAGATGATACACAACAAAAGGTCTTAAATTACTCCAAGAATGCATTTAATTGGGACCCTTCCGGAGTAGTTTCAGATACATATGAATTTCTTAAGAAATCAAAAATGCGGGCACAAAGTATCCAAGCATTAATTGTTAAGAAGGACATAATTAAAAAAAATAATCTAAAGATGGTTGAAAAGGCCACAGGGCAGGACACACTCTTTTTCCAAGAATTAATTCTAAATTGCTCAAAAATAAAAGCTGTAGATTTAGTAATTCACATCTATTATGCAGCAGTTTCAAATTCAGTCACAAATACTATCTCTAAAAGCTTTTTCGAGAAATATTTATTACTGGAGAGGGCAAGATACACTTTCTTGATTGAAAATAATCTTTTAGAAACTTATATAGAAAAAAGATTTTCAGGATACTTTATCGGTTGGTATTTTTCAAGAATACCAAGGATAAACATAAATGACACGGTTGAAGGATTAGAAATCCTATTCGAGATTTATCAGATCTATAAACCGTCTTTACCTCCAATTATAGAATTAGATGAACCACTGGTTAAATTTGAAAAATTTATAAAGAAGCAAAAATATGATGAGTTCGTTGCTTATTGTACTGAATATTTTAGTAGCACTGTTAAAGGAGGGTAATAATTTGAAAAAAAAGATATCAAACCTCTTTAAGAATATGCAATCGAGCAAAAAAGAGGAGAAGTTTGTGAAGGATATTCTTTTCCGAATTAATGAACTAGAAAGCAAGGTCTTAGAGCTTTTTGATAAAGAAGCATTAGAAAACAAGGAGAACCTGCTTAAAAGAATCGATCCTGATAACTTAATAAAAACAACAGCTCCGGATGATGGCACGCTAAGAAAAGCAGATGGTATATTAGTTAATGATTTTTTCCTAATGAATAGTCTAGAAGTCATTTCATTTGGCGAAACAATAGATTGGAACTACAACCATCCGAATTCGGCAAACACATATCGACTATATATCCAATGCCTTAATGTTATTAGCCATCTTTGCGATGCGTATACACAGACAGACGAAAAAAAGTATTTATATAAAGCATACGCTATTTTACTGGATTGGATTTTATTCATAAAAACAGATGAAGAAAGAAATAGGTTTAAATGGGTAGATCATTCTGTAGCAAATAGAGTTATGAACATAACATATTTTTATAACCTGGCAAAAGATGAATTGGAAATCAACGAATCGTTAATAGCTGAGATTCTTATTGAACACGGGAATTTCTTGGAAGACGATAAAAACTATGTACAGAACAACCATGGTATAATGGTCGATCGCTCCATCATGTTATTATCCATATTTATGGAGGAATATTCCAGATCAAAACACTGGTTCCAAAAAGGAAAACTTAGAATAAGTAATGCTGTTTATAGAGATTTCAGTGCCAGTGGTGTTCACTTAGAGAATTCTCCATCTTACCACCTAATGACTAGAAGAATATTTAATCAAGTAGAAGATTTTTTAAAGAAAAACAATTTAACCTTAGGTAAGGAAATTAGACAAAAGCTATTACAGTCAAATGACTATTTAAAATTCATTGTTAAGCCCAACCAAAAAATACCGATTATTGGTGATTCCCAAGAAGGTAATGTTTCATGGATAAAAAAATCTTATGATTCTTTTTCTGATACACAGGCGGGTATAAGCATCTTACAATCTAAAGGTGAAGAACTCAATAAGTCCGAGTCAACTTGGTTATCCTTTATTAGCGGATATGGTAGAAAGACCCACAAACACAGAGACGATTTATCTATTTCACTTTTCTATAATGGAAGTGATATTCTAGTCGACTCTGGTAGGTATAATTATGATAGTAAGGACAAAATAAGACAATATTTTTTATCACCTGAGGCACACTCAACAATAAGTATACTTGATAAAGATTATGTTATTGAGGAACCGTTTAAAAATAGAAACAAGATAAAAACAACTAACTTTATGAGTAATCCGGTATATGATTATGTTAAAGGTATTAATCACGCATATGAAGGTAGCAAACTATCTAGGTCTGTGGTGTTCTTTAAGCCTGATATTATCGTTATACATGATAAAATTGTGAATGAATCAGAAGAACAGGTTCAACAGATTTTCAACTTCTCTCCTGACGCAGAAATTGACACTGTAACTAATAATAATCTTAGTTTGTCAGTAGAAGGTAATAATGTTGAATTTAAGCAATTACTTGAAGTAGAAAGTATTGATATTCTTACTGGAGATAGTGAGACTCCCCGTGCTGTTATCTCAGAAGAGTTTGGAAAACTTACAGATAACACACAAGCTATATTTAGCAAAAAAGGGAAAAATGTCGAATTTGTTACGGTAATTACACTTGGAGTTGGGAAAAAGAAGTTAGAAGATGTTACATTCGATAGTAAAGGTAGTATACTAACTATAAAAATTCTTGGAGAAGCGTATAAATTAATTGTTTAAGTTAGGGGAGTGTAGGGTTTTTTTACAAAAACTTTACACTCTTTTGTTTATGTGACAAGTTGAATAAAAATGGAAAAAAGTGTATTATTGGGTAGAGTTTTGATGTAAATTAATGTTGAAAGGGAGGTCGCAATGAAAAGAATATTTTTGTCTGTATTTGTTCTAATATTTTCTATTTCTACTCTTCTTCCACAGTCAATTTTTGCGGAAGGTAATGTGGTTAATAAAGAAAATATTAATTTATATGAGGTTACGGATGAGATTTTGTTAAATGATTCGATTCTCATAAGGGAAGGTACTTACCTATATGGTATACATAATTCAGATCTATTAAACATTCAATATGGAAATGCAGAGGTAGAAATTAGCATTGATTATGTTAAAGAGATAGAGGAAACAGAGATTGACATCCCACAGTTTGAGGATATCACTGACAGACTAGACACTCTACAGAAGTTTTCCGAGGGGACTATTCTTTACAGTGATGACAGAGAAATTGAACTTGTAGAATTCACCTCTGAAGTAGAATATCCGGTTACTGACAATAATTTATTTATTATCGGTAATGTTGCACTGGACTATTCTACGATTCAAGAACCTAGTAATACTAGCAATCTTGAATCTAGTGAAGAAGAAAATGCTAGTATAAGCGAAGAATCTAGTTTACCTGAAGAAGAGGACACTCTTACTTCTGATTTTGATCGACACGAAAATACATCAGAAGAAGTCTCTGAAGCAGAGGCAGTAACTGAAGAAAAAGATAAGGTTACAGAAACTGAAGCAAATGGATTAGATGATACAACTGAAGAAAAAGATAAGGTTACAGAAACTGAAGCAAATGGATTAGATGATACAACTGAAGAGAAAGATGAGGTTACAGAAACTAAAGCAAATGAATTAGATGACACAACAAAAGAGAAAGAATTGTCCGAAGTAGAATCACCAAAAGAACAGCTAAGTCTCTTTAGTATAACAACTCAGTCAGTTACACCATATTATGATTTTAGTTCTTCTGACAAATACTTTAAAACTACGGTGGATACACCAATTTATGACAATAGTACAGGTGAACTTGTCGAAGTAGGTTATTTGAAAAAAGGTGAGATTTATCCAAGATACGAAAGTTCCCCATCTTGGCATTTGATTCAGTTTGACAATGGGAAGTACTTCGTTAAGAAGGAAGGAACTGAACCTGCAACAGGTGATTCACTTAAAAATATTAATACGAAATACAGTATAAAAAGTGAAACAGTGACATCAACGAAGGATATGACAGTTTATGACAATACTTCCGGTAATCTTGTTCCGTTTGGGGTAATAAAAGAGGGACAAGAGTATGCGATTGCCCATGATTATGGTGGAGCATGGATCTACGTTGTATTTGCGGATCGAGTTGGTTATATTAAAAGTTCAGAACTTATTCGAAACTATTACCCTCCATTTGGTGATTATTTCCGTGTATTAGAAGATGATCTTCCAGTATATGATAACAGCAGTGGTAAACTAGTTGAAGTAGGTAGCTTGAAAAAAGGTCAAATATACCCACGCTATGAAAGTTCTAGAAACTGGCATTATATTCAATTTGGTAAAAAGAAGTTTTATGTTACGAAAGACGGAACTGAACCTGCAACAGGTGATTCCCTTAAAAATATTAATACAAAATACAGTATTAGAAATGACACGGTTACTGCAACAACAGATATGACAGTGTATGATAACGCGTCTGGTAGTTTAGTTCCGTTTGGAGTGATAAAAGAGGGGCAAGAATACGTTATCTCTCATGATTATGGCGGGGCATGGATCTATGTGGTTTTTGCAGACCGAATTGGTTATATTAAAAGTTCAGAACTTATTAGAAACTATTACCCACCGTTTGGTGATTATTTCCGTGTATTAGAAGATGGTTTACCAGTGTATGATGATAGTACCGGTAGACTTGTTGAAATTGGCAGCTTGAAAAAAGGTCAAGTATATCCGCGTTACGAAAGTTCTCGTAACTGGCATCTAATTCAGTTTGGTGATATTAAGGCATATGTAACAAAGGATGGAACGGAGCCAGCAAATGGAAATAATCTTAAAAATGAAAACAATAATAAATACAAGAATCTAGCTAATGAGATTGTTTCAGAAAATGATATAATCGTCTATGATAATAGTTCTGGCAACTTAGTTCCGTTTGGCACGATTCAGGCCAATTATCCATATGCCATTGCACATGACTATGGTGGTAAATGGATTTATGTTTTATTCGCTGATAGAGTCGGCTTTGTGGATAGCTCACTTGTTGAAAAGTATGGATATTCGCATACTAAGTATGACAAAACATTAGCTGAAGCGCTTAATATTCAAATGAATGCAAATCCAGTTCCACAAACAGATAAATACAAAAATGATTCTGCATATATAAGTAATTCATTAGCTGAGATATTTGATGGAGGTAACATTACAGGAAATCCAGTTAATATTCGTACATCCCCGAAATTAGGTTCAAATAGTAATGTGGAAAAAACAGTTGGCAGAGGAACTGTTTTCATTCTCTTGGATGATAATGTTAGAGGAGATTCAGTCAATGGCAGTACGAGATGGTATAAAATCCAACTCGAAAATATTGATAAAGAATTGTACGTTCATAGTTCTTTGGCAACGGCAAACTCTAAAGTAGTTAAGACTACTGCTAATGCAAATGTTCAATCGAAACCTAGTACTGAAAGTCATATTTATGCTACTGTTAAAGAAGGTGCTCTTTTAACCGTAATTGATGAGGGTAGTACCTGGCATAAAGTAAGTTATGGTACTTGGAGAAATGCGACTAGAAATGATACTATAAAATATCTCGACCCTACCAATTATTTGAACGATGAGATTCAGAAATACCAATTCCTAGATTTAAGATATTATACAGGAGTTCCATTATCTGAACTACGTACACTATTGACCGGAAAAGAGTTACTTCATGGGACAGAGGAAATTTTTAGAAACGCAGCTAAAGATGCAGGGATAAACGAACTATACCTAATTTCACATGCTTTGCTTGAAACTGGGCATGGGACATCTCCTCTTGCTAAAGGCGTAAAATACAATGGTAAGACTGTTTATAATTTCTTTGGTATCGGAGCTTACGATAAATGTCCTAAAGACTGTGGAGCAAAAAGAGCTTATGATGAAGGATGGTTTACTGTTGAAGATGCTATCAAAGGTGGAGCAAAATTTGCTGGAGATAAATATATAAATGCTGGCCAAAACACATTATATAGCATGAGATGGAATCCATTGGCGATGGAATTAAGTGGTTCTGCAACTCACCAATATGCAACAGATATTGGTTGGGCCTCAAAACAAGTAGGTTATTATACTCAATTCTATTCTAATAGAGGTTATGATCTGTTATTTGATATACCTATCTATAAATAATAGATATGCTTTAAAAAGCTTTCTCAAGGCAAAATTTAACTTGAGAAAGCTTTTTTTCTTTTGGTTTAGATAGTATAAATGCTATGAACACACCACTATAATAATAGTTCTTAAATCATGGTATGATATCATGATAATAATCTTATATTTGTTAGGGGTAAAAAACTAAATGAATAAATACGCTGATTCTCTATATCGTAGAGGGTTTCTGCTAACTAGCATTGATATGCCATCTTTTTCAAATAAAATAACTCAAAGAGTATTTAAACAGTGGAGTACAATTAAGATGGACAGATGAGGAACTAAATGCCAGCAAGTTAGCAGAGCTATATACAGAAACTGAATTTAGAAACGATCAAGAAGTAATTAATTCCTTCCAGAACTTTATTGATATTACTCAATTTAACAAAGATAATTTCTTTAATTATGAATATCAAGATCTATTTTATTGGGAGCATAGAATGTGCCTATGGCATAGTTGGCTGTTATTGGAGAGAGATATAGCATAGCTAGCATACGATACTTATATTCTCTTTAATAATCGTATATTGTTGTCAAAAATGCTATCAGCTTCGCTAGAAGACAGAGCCTCTAACAAACTATTTACCAGTATGTTAGAAGTCTCTCTCCAAATCTATTAAACTTACCAGTTAATGGCAATGAGCTAGGAATGTAAACAAGAAAAGCGTATAGGAGATAAGTAATATCTTCTATACGCTTTTAAGAAAATTGATTAATCTTTACATATTTTTTCAATGCTTTTTATTAAATAATCTGGAAAGTGTAAAGCTAATTCCTTATGAGTATTATAATCTCCTAAGTCAATCTCTATATTTTTTCTTCCGTTTTCTTCCATAAATTGCATAAAAGGATAAACATGATTTTTATAGTGTGGTTCATTTTCGCCCACATGTAATAAAATCTTAGGCTGGTGTTTTGTTTTCGAAATCTCATTAAATAAAATGTTATTAGCCCATTCTATATTTTCATAAGTAATTTCGTTGCATAAATACCTAAGAATAGGAGGGAGTATGGACTTCTCTTCATGTCCGTCAATTTTTCCCTTGCTTAGATAATTTCCAATTAATATTTGTGGACCTCCTGCAACTGCATATCCATAGTTACCTTTATGACTAAAATATAATGCAGCATAACCACCCTTACTTGACCCAGCACATATTACATTGTTCTTACTAATATTTAGCGTAGTTCTTGCATTTTCAATTAAATTTAGAACCTTTTCAGCTATGGTAAATGTTTTATTAGGTCCTAAATAATAAGAAGTTTGAGTATTCTCGTCTGTTCCGTAATCATCTTTAATAAAAAGCCTAGGTTCATTAAAGTCTTTCAATGTTTTAATATAATTATAATAAGTTGTCCTATTCAAGTCTTTTATACCTTGGAACACAACAATAAGTTTATTAGGTGAGTGTTTTCTGAACAACTTCTTTTTTCTTTCGACCCCAGGAAAATATATATACTTTATACCGTCAGGTGTTTGCTGTTCGTTTACTATATTTTGATATCTTGTTTTATCAGCCCATTTTTTGTCAATCTTTACTTGATACTTATATTTATATAATAAATGGTGGTCCAATTTCTTTTCATCAATTTTAAACGTTTCTTTTGGTTTAATAACTTCTAAGTATATGAACTCATCTTTTACTGTATCCTTTAAGACTAATCTAACTTCAGTATCTAGCCCATGATCTTGGAAAGGATTGAATGTAAATTTTATACTTTGAGAGATCTCCATGAAAACTATGTCTCCTTCTATTTGTATAATTATATTTATTATAACCTTTAGTTATTGCGGTGTACAATTTTTTTATGGGTAATTTTGTCTTAATATGTCCAAATAATTTCCTTGAATAAGAAAATTAAAAAATGAAAATAGAGTGGTGATTTCACAAATTAATAATGTAAGTACCACTCTTTTTTTAATCTACTGGAGTCTCTTTATTTATATTTTTCTAATACAGGCATAAGTGCTTCTCGTACGAACGGAGTTAATGTACTAGAATAGGTTGCTGTAATATGATGGCTGTCTGTATAAATAAGGACATTTCCGACTACCGATTTACAGTATTGATTCTCACAGAATCGATCAGTAAAATCAACATAATAAACATTATCAGGTGGGTTTTCTAACTTACTCCAAGGGTCCTCCTTGGGAAGAATCTCTTCTCTCTCCACGGCACATTCCAATGAATCAGATCCATGCTCTTCCACACAGGAAGGGACATCGAATTTTAAACGAGGATTATCACGTACAGCAAATACAGGAATACTGTGTTGTTTTAATATCTCCCAATTCTCTACATATCCCTCGGGAACTTCTTGCTGTGCTGTTACATCGGCCGTTGTGAAAACTAAGTCTGGCTGCACATCCACAATAACTTCCATTAATTTTCTATTCCATTCTGTACAATCTTCTGCTTCAAATTCCTCTGCAGAAAAACGGCAGCCACTCTTCGTATAAGATCTAACTTCAACATTTTCCTTTTCGGCAAATCCTTGTAAAGCCGGGAGCCAATGAGCAGAATGTGAACCACCAACCAGAGCGACAATATAATCGGGATTCTTAGTATCCCCATATATACACTCGATAACTTCTGTTTCACCAACTTCCTGATGACAACCTTCAGAATATAGGGCTGGCTGGTCGTTCCTTGCCTGCATGGGTGTTGGTACTACTGATTCGGCAATTTCTTTATCGGAATTTGCGAATGCCGTTATTGCAGCACCAGGATAATCTTCATTGTTAATCATAGTTTTCAGTTCCGCCTGTTGCTCTGCAATTGAATGGTACCAAAATCCGGATAGCACTAGCACAGGAGCTGCTAACAGAACTGCAACCAAAGCAGTCCTCCATTTAACATTCAAGCTCTTTCTATTTCTAATTGGTTTTTCAACAAATTTGGAAGTGATATAAGCAAGAATCGCAGACATTAAAATAATCAGCAGTCCATCGATTAAACTAGCAGTTTTGTTTCCTGTTAAAATAAAGTAAAAAATTAAAATAGGCCAATGCCATAAATAAAAACCATAAGATATTTCACCAAAATTAACGAGAGGTTTCGAAATTAATAGCCCATAGGCACTGAATTTACCTCCTTGATCTCCAGCTATTAGTATAAATATCGCACTTAACACTGGCCAAAGAGCTGCGTACCCAGGAAAAACAGTAGAAACTTGTAGAATAATTCCGCAGCTAATAAGACCAATAAGCCCTAACCAGCTAAGTAAAAAGCTAAAGGATTTCTTTAGCTTAATATTTGCAATTAATAAAGCAAGAATCCCACCGATACTGAATTCCCAAACCCTTGTAAAAGTATCAAAATATGCCCAAGGTTGATTAACATCTGTTTTGAAAACAGAATAGATGAATGAAACGATAAAGACGATTATTAACATCGACAAAAATACAGGCCTTATTCGTTTTTTAAATACAAATTTTGCAATAAGAATCGTTAATAATAATAGAACGGGCCAGATTATATAAAACTGCCCCTGTAGTGACATCGCCCAAAAATGTTGAAAAGGACTTGCTTCATTACTTTGTGCCAGATAATCGACAGAATTCAGAGCTAACTGCCAGTTCTCAAAGTATAAAGCAGAAGCAATTAATTCTTGCACGGTTTGATCCCATCTAACTTCAGGCAGCCACAGAATACAGGCTATTCCTGTGAAAAACAATACAGTAAAGGCAGCTGGGAATAGGCGTTTTATAAGTCTTAAAATAAATCCGCTGAAGTCTATTTTTTCATTTTTTTCATAACGACCTAAAAGTGAGATTGTGATTAAGAATCCAGCCACAACGAAGAAAACATCTACCCCACCAGAAACATTTCCTAACCATATATGATAGACAGCTACTAAAATAGAAGCTACAGTACGTAACCCTTCAATCTCTAATCGGAATTTCCGATCGGGCTTTTTATATAAATCCATATACATACACCCCTCCTAGTTCTAGGATAATTGATGACTATATGGTCATTACTATTATCGTCTTTTTTAAAAAATGGTTTATATAAATAAAACCACCTTTCAGTGTAACGCATAAGAAAAATATTGTCTATTCATGGTAGAGTAATAGTTTACCTTAATGTTTTAAGGTAATATTTTCCTCATACATCTTATGGAATCATTTCTTTCTCTTAATAGACCTAGCAAATAAGACAGTAGTTTCGTTATTTTGCTTGGACACCATTTTTATTGGTCTATATGACATCTTTAAAGGAACTACAAACAATTAACTTTTCTAAAAAAGAACGCTGGAAACTCGAGCGTTCTTTTTTGTCTCATTCTAGGTCAATTGACACCTTAGTTAGTTCTAATTACCTATTAAAAGGTCGTTGAAACTTTGAATTAAATACTTTATACTTATAATTAAAAGGGGGAGGATTGAATGTGAAGTTTAGAAATAGAATACTGTTAATATTATTGGTAATATTAGTCAGCAGTCAACCAATATTAATAGCGGCAAGTTCAATTAACAGTCTTACTAATGAATCAGAGGAAAAGGATTTTCAATTATTTATGGTGACTGAGGCAATTAATATAGATAATGAGATTAATATTCTAGAAGGTACCATTCTCTATGGTTTGATAGAAGATGAATTCGTACATATTCAATACAAAGACAGGTATGTCGAGGTTAGTGGTAACCAACTCGAAAACATTACTAATTGGAATAGCAGCGAAGTTCCTAATTTTATTAATCACAATGCACTGGATAAAGGTGATGAATCTATAGGGGAAGAAATTAATCAAGATGCCTTATATGGATATTCTATGGATAGTGATCAAACACTTCAGCTGCATGGTGAAATTGAAGTGACCCAATTATATAATGAAGAATACGAATACATATTACTTGGAAACGTGCCACACTTTCTGAATGCTGAAGACTTTGAGAAAGCAATTGCCGAAAGTAATGTTAAAGAAGATTTAACTGAAACCGAGGTCGAGGAAGAGGTTGAACCAGAGTCAGATGAAGTGGAAGAAAAGGTTGAACCAGAGTCAGATGAAGTGGAAGAAAAGGTTGAACCAGAGTCAGATGAAGCAGAAGAAAAGGTTGAACCAGAGTCAGATGAAGTGGAAGAAAAGGAACAAGAAGCGGTAGAGAGCCAAGATGATATTGAAATACTACCAAATGATAAAGAAATAAAAGCTAAAAATGAAAGTATAGATCCAACAGAAACAAATGTTGCAGAAGAAGAAGAACAGAATATAAGTGACGCAATAGGTACATTTTCAATTTTCCAAGTACAGGAAATCGCATTTTCAGATTCTGACAAATACTTCTTAGCAAAAGAAAATTTACCGGTTTATGACAATCGACGCGGAAAATTAGTTCAAGTTGGAGAATTAAAAAAGGGACAAATTTATCCTAGATACGAGAGCTCCCCTAGCTGGCACCGTCTTCAATTTGGTGATTATAAAGCATTTGTTAAAAAAGAGGGAACAGAGCCAGCATCAGGTTCAAGTCTTAAAAATCTAAACGATTCTTATTCCAATCAAGATAACTACGTTACTGCAAAAAAAGATATTACGGTTTATGATAACTCTTCTGGTAATCTCATTCCATTTGGCACTATAAAATCCGGACAGAAAATTAGTATTGCCTATGATTATGGTGGGGCTTGGATATACATTATATTTGCAGACAGGGTTGGATTTATAAAAAGTGATAATGTACAGAAAGAATATTTCTTGGAATCTGATAAATACTTCCGTGTAACTGATGAAAGTCTCCCAATCTATGATAATAGAAACGGGAATTTAGTCAAAGTTGGCGAACTTATTAAAGGTGAAGTCTATCCCAGAGGTATAGGTTCTCCTAACTGGCATGCTATTGATTTTAACGGCTTTACTGCTTATGTTAAATCAGAAAAAACAGAACCAGCAAGTGGCAAGAATATTAAGAACAAGAATAATGGTAAATATAAAAACCAATTGCGGAATGTTATTTCTAACCAAGATATAACGGTCTACGATAACACAAGTGGAACGTTAAAACCATTTGCTAAAATTGCTAAAGGACTGGAATACTCTATTGCTCGAGATTATAATGGTGATTGGATATATATAATATTAGCAGATAGAATTGGTTATATTAGGAATTCAGAAGTAAAAAGGACGTTTATTCCATCTGATAAGTACTTTAAGGTAACTGATGAAAATACTCCAGTTTATGATAATAGGAGTGGGAAATTAGTTAAAGTTGGCGAACTTGTAGAAGGTCAAGTTTATAAGAGAGGAATTGGCTCTCCTGCATGGCAAGCTATTGATTTTGGTGATTTCCAGGGCTATATACGTACAAGCCAAACTGAACCATCTAATGGAAACTCAATAACCAATCTCGCAAAAACAACTAATTCGATAGGTTATCTTACACCAAAAATTAAGGTGCCAGTATATGATAACTCTGGAAAAGGAAATATGGTCACTTTTGCTTATCTTGAAAAAGGCAAAAAGTACCCTGTTGTAAAAGAATATAATAGTTGGTATCAAATAAATCTAGGTGGAAGATATGGATTTATTAAACGTACAGATGTTACTGCTAAAGTTGGGGTTAGGATTTTCCTTGACCCTGGTCACGGCGAACACGACCCTGGTGGTACAGGCTTTGGACTGAATGAAAAAGATGTTGTATTAGATATTGCGATGATGACAGCAAATTTCCTACGGTCTAATTATTTGGATGTAGTTGTACAACTTTCTCGAACAAGCGATGTATTCATTGAACTAACTGATAGAGCTGAAATGGCGAACAATTGGGGAGCTGATTATTTTGTCAGTCTCCATAACAACGCATTTAATGGAAGTACAAATGGTTTTGAAACGTTTATATATAATGGAAGTGTTTCACAAGAGACGAAAGACAGGCAAGAGGATGTACACAATTATATTATCAACAGAATGAACGCTTCCGATAGAGGCATGAAAACAGCAAACTTTAGTGTATTGCGTAATACTGAAATGCCTTCCATCTTAATAGAATATTTATTTATCGATAATCGTGCTGACAACCAATTGTTAAAAAGTGCGAGCTATCGTACTACTCTAGCAAGAATCACAGCGGAGGCAATTGCGTATTCCTATGGCCTAACTGCAAGGTAGAGTAAAACTAATCAAAAACGCCTACTAGAAATCTAGTAGGTGTTTTTGATTAGTTTACCAAACTCAGGAAAGTTATAAACTTTAGTAAATAGGATGTATGATTGTAAGGAAACTTGATGTTAAATATTAAAATCTATGATAGAATATCTTAAAGTCTATAACACAAAATATCTAAGTAGGTGTATACATGTACAATCCAGTTGAGTTAATTACTGCCTTGATTATTTCGGCCTTAACAACACTCCTTGTAACACCTTTAATTAAAAGGTTTGCTTTTAAAATAAATGCAGCAGATATACCTGATGATAGAAAAAGCCATGATGGAATTAAAGCAAGTATAGGTGGATTAGCGATTTTTATAGGTGCATTTGCCGGTTATTTGTACTTACAACCTGAACATCCACAAATGACAGCAGTCATTATTGGTGCATGTATTATGTTAATGACGGGGCTACTAGATGATACTTTTGACTTGAAACCAATATATAAACTGTTGGGGCAAACAGCTGCGGCTGTAGTAGTTGTATCATCAGGTCTTATTATTGATAAATTAACAATGCCTTTTTTTGGAACAGTTTATTTAGATGAAATTGGTTATATTATTACGATCCTATGGATAGTCGGTGCATCCAATGCGATTAACCTTATTGATGGACTTGACGGGCTTGCTGCTGGAGTCTCGACAATCGCTCTATCTAGTATTCTAGTAATGGCAATAATGGATTATCGAATAGTGGTGGCATATCTCTGTATCATATTGATTGGAAGCTGTCTTGGTTTCCTATATCATAATTTTTATCCAGCGAAAATTTTTATGGGAGATACAGGGGCGTTATTTCTTGGATATTCTATCGCAGTTATATCAATGTTAGGATTGTTTAAGAATGTAGCTTTATTTAGTTTTATCATTCCGATTATTGTAATAGCTGTACCAATATTTGATACGGTATTCGCTATCATAAGGAGAGCAATTAATAGGCAGGGAATCGCTACAGCCGATAAGAAGCATATCCATTATAAACTTCTAGAGATGGGATATAGTCATCGAACTTCGGTTTTGATTATATATGGATTTAGTGGTTTGTTTGGAGCACTAGCAATAACATTTAATAGTGGAACATTGCTAACTTCCTTTATAGTTTTAGGTATAGCACTTTTATGCATTCAAATCATGGCCGAATTAGCGGGTATTGTAATGTATGGTCAACAACCGGTTCTAGATGGTATGAGAAAAATATTCAAATTGAAGAAAATTAAAAGAAGTAACTAAAAAATCCCATCCGGTTGGATGGGATTTTTATTAATAATCACTATCTGGAGTAGTTAACTCAGATGAATATTTGTCTTGATTAGTCGCTATCTCAAGGTGTTCCTTTAACTCAGATTGAACTTCAATCAATGACGCATCATCAATAATTTGATAACTTACACCGTTAATTCTTTCAGGATACGTTTCAAGTGAAAGTTTGTCAATTTTACTTGTGCTGAAATCTTTGTATTGATTGAAGAAGGATAAACCTTCAGAAACTTTCATATTAGTTTCCACATTATTTCCTACTTCTTGTGCTAAATCATCAATTTTGGTTACCGTACCAACAGATAGAGCCTTGTTTATCATAGCTTGTATAACTTCTTGCTGTCTCTCGTTTCTTCCTATATCCCCGCGTGGATCTTCATAACGCATTCTAGCATATGCAAGTGCATATCTACCATTGAGTTTCATTTCACCTTCATAGAATTGTAGTTTTTCAGCCTTAGGATCATCACTATTTTGCTGGAAATCAAATGGAACATCAACAGTTATTCCGCCGAGTATATCTATTACATTTTTGAAAGCATTAAAATTAACGGTTGCATAGTAATCGATTGGTATATCTAATAAGTTCTCGACCGTTTCAATTGTCATTTCTTTTCCACCAAAAGCATGTGCATGTGTAATTTTATCCTGTGTGCCTTTTCCTGCAATTTCAACCATGGTATCTCTCGGAATACTTAATAGCTTCAATCTTTCATCATTCGGGCTGAAAGTTGCAACCATTAATGTGTCAGTTCTTCCGTTATCCCCATTCGTTGAATAATCTTCAACACCCATTAACAGAATAGATACGGGGTCATCACTTATCGAAACGGCTTCCGCTCTCAGGTCAGATTTTTCTCGTCCTAAATCATCATAGGATTTGCTGGCAGCCATCATAGTTTGAACAGCAGTGTAACCTCCAAAACCTAAGAGGCCAATAAACATTAATATAATTATCAAAAGAAATAAGCGTTTACGCCTAATCCTTCTCTTTTTTCGAATTACAGTACGTCTCATAATTATTCTCCTTTAGCAGATCCATCCTTTATTATAAATAGTAGTCCCCAACAATGCAATATAATTTTAGGGCAACAATAGTATAGACGATTAGTATTATAGAGACGTTACAAGATTAAGTCATTTATTATTTTATTGAGAATTAATCTACCATTTATTATTCATATGGTTTTTAATTGAGGTAGTCGAAATCCCCTCTGTCCGTGGTAAATAAATGACCTTACAATATTCCTTTAAAAAGTCAAAATGCCCCTTCCAGTCATCACCCATAACAAAAAGATCTGCATGGTACTCTTTTACATCACTGATTTTCTGATTCCATGAATATTCGGGGATAACATGGTCGACATAACGAATGGCTTCCAGAATTAATTTACGGTCCTCGAAGGAATGATAGGCTTCTTTATTTTTTAGTTTATTAAATTCATCTGTAGAAATACCAACAATCAAATAGTCTCCCATTTCCTTTGCGCGTCTGAGTAAATGAATATGGCCAGCATGTATTAAATCAAATGTGCCATATGTGATTATCGTTTTAATGGAATTCTCCTCCAGTAAATGTATTGTTAATAATTTTAACATAAAACTGGAGCAGGAACTCTTCTTTATTTAATTAAATCCATTAGACTCATCTGCAAAATCGTTTAGATGATTCAAAGGATTCCAATCCCAGATGGTGCCTAAGTTCACTTTGAGTTTGAACTCTGCTTTCTTCTTCTACTTGATAATAACAACCGTTGCCGTTTTCTATGTAACCTCTACCGGCAAGGTTAACATTCTCGATTTGAATGGTCTCATTTAATCCATAAGAAAGTAATCCTCTAATCTCGGTAAATGTTAAATTTGTTTCCATATTTACGCTAGGCATGGCGACTATCTTGGTGGTGGCAGTCCACTATGGGGGTACACATCAACCAACCACTAGAGAAGCGCAAGGCTCTAATCGTGAGGTAGGTGCTGAAGGAAGCGTGTATCAAAATATTGGCTCGGCGAACAGAAATCTGATACCAAGGCTTTATAGCTTGATAAGGCTCCATATCAAGTCAAAGTCCAAAAGATGTGCGTAATCCTATAGAGTAAATCAGGCGAGTAAAAGAGGGAAGATAGTTGTCTTACCCTGGGAGGTCCCTCACGGACAGCTGAGGAGTCCCCCTATAAAGAAAGCTGGTCGAAAAAGGTTTATCGTGAGAAGTCAGCCGAAGCCATTGTAATGATAAACATCATGAAGGGTTGAACAATTTATAGTGATTCCACACCATGAATGCAAGAAGGATAAACTTCAGAATGTGATGAGGAAAGTGTGAGCGTATCTCAGAGGATACTCAAAAGAGAAATGTCTTATCATCACCTGAAAGGAAAGGAAGACCATCATCCGTTCAACAATAATATACTGACTAGTTAGTTTTTCGAAGTTTATGTGCTTGTTCAAAACTATTTATTTTGCTAATCCCGCTAAACTTTGAACATTTCCATTTACTTCTTCTATTGTTGCCGTAATTCAGTAATTTACCGTGCCATTTCTTGAACGTTATTGTTACATCATTTATCACATTTGATAGCAGCCAGCCACTTCCGAGAGTTTATTTGCTTTATCGACATTTAATCCAACATCAACTCTACCAATAACATTCCCCATGTCATCTTTTATCGGTATCGCATGGGAAACGAGACTAACTACTAGTAATTCAGCTGATACAGTCATTATTTTATTTTCATGAATGGCATCAGTAATAATAGCGCCCTAAATTAAAGGATCTCCGGTACATTAAGTGAGAATGGTGCATGATTTAATAGTAGAGGGTGGTTGTCGGCATATACCCCATTATTAGGCTATACAAATGCAACCATTCTAAGTGTTGATGAAGGTAGAATACCCAATTAACCTTCAGTACGTCATTAAGTCTGCTAAATAATTCTTGTTCCTTCATTAAATAGATATAAAACAATATAAGAAATGGATATTATTGGATATAAAATAGTATTGCATCTAGTTATCTATCCATGTTATATTAAATATCCGCCACAAGAGCTAGAGGAAATCAAAAAAGATGGTTGACTTTTAGTTTGATAGTGTGGTAAGATATTTCTTGTCGCCTTTTGACGACAACGGTTAAGAAAAAGCAACAAAAAAGTTGTTGACTTAATCAATAATGTTTGATACAATATAATTCTTGCCGCTAAAAAAGCGTCAACAATTTGCTCTTTGAAAACTGAACAAAACAACCAGTATGTCAAGAAAAGAAAACATGTTTTTCTTTTCAAACAACTCATTAAGTTTCACTTATTGAGTATGCAACAAGCTAAGAACACAAATGGAATTAACTGATGTTGATTCTATTCAAACACTT
>NZ_MTBQ01000003.1 GCF_002153375.1 Oceanobacillus rekensis | reverse complement strand
TAATGTATATGTAAATAAGCATCGTAACGAGAATGTACTTGATATCAGCCCAAGTGGGATAAATAAATGGAGTGCATTAAAGACTCTTGGAATAAAAGAAAATACATATATTGCTTTTGGGAACGATACGAATGATATATCAATGTTTGAAAACGCATTACATACAATTATGATTGGTTACCACGAGCATTTAGCTCCTTTTGCAAAAGAGACTATTTCATTGAGTGGGAATTACGAACAGGAAATCGCAGAAAAAATACTTACTCTTTCAAAGAAATATAGACCAATCCAAGTATAGTTCTTCTTTCAATAACTGGTGCGTTACTACAATAAGTAGTGAGGATCTATTTAGTAACTGGCAGGTTAGTAAAATATTTAAACTTAATTCAAAAATGTGCAATAAATGAAAGGGCGGGGATGAATTTGGGGAAAAGAATTTTCTATCTCATCTTTCAAATTGCAATTATTTTCGGTCTTTTTATACTTGCTTATTATTTTGTCTGGGATGAACAATTGGGGAAATCCATTATATGGGCTGTTATGATAGTAGTTGTAACACTTCTGACTTATTATACTATTGGAAAATTCATACGAGATAATAAAGATGAATGAAGCTTTCCTTTCACTAACGGGTGCGTTACTACAATAAGTGGCGGCGGTTTTTTAATAACTGGCAGTAGAGTTAAACAATAGATCTAAGCTAGTCTTTAGAGGTGAGTTCGTGATTAAAAGTATATTGAAATTTTGGGTGCCTTGGGTTATTGTCGTGATTTTAGTAGCATTTGCAAAGAGTTTATTGCTGGGCGAAGTTGTAGATTGGGATACTACTGTAACTTTGATTATAACTGGTCTCATAGGTTTTCTGACTATATCAGGAATAAAGAAGGCTATAAAAAAAGCTGAAGAATAGAACCAACGAATATCAGTGGTTTCATTTTGAAATAGATGGTGCATTACTAAAAAAGGGATTCGTTTTTGATCTAAAACGTATATAGTAGAGTGTGGGTGGAGGTGAAAATGATAAAACTTACAGTAGGGATATTTCTAACTCTTACAGCTATATTAACATACCTAAATTTAGATAATATTTATTTTCCTGTTGAAGAAAAAATAACAAATATGGATACGGGAGTTACAACAGTTTCATATAACTATCCTTCGATGTACTGGGCAATTTGTGTCATTTTAATAATTACTTTTATTCTTGGGATATACTTTATTTTAGCAAAGGAAAAGCAACCTAAAGAATGGCTCCCCTGTGATAAATCGTGAATGATTACACTTAAACTAAACCAGCTAATAGAAGCTCCTCTCTTTTGCACTATTTGGTGCATTACTTGAACAAAGGTATGACGGTTACAGGGCCGGTTCCTTTCAGATGGAGAACTTAAGATTTATAAAGGGGGATTAAAATGGCAATTGTCGTTGGGTATGCAATAGCAGTTCTTGGAGCAGTTTTGGCTTATCAGTTTGGTGAAGGAAAGTCGAAAAAGAGAAAATATAGGGTATGGGGCTTCGCTCTTATGGTGTCAATTTCCCCAGCCTTATCTTTCGCGATTGGGCTAACATACGCAGCTATCGTAGGAAGTGGTTGGGCGTCAATGATTATGTGGATCCTATTTCCCATAGGTTTCATCGTAGGACTTGTTATGTTATTTGTTGGGATATTTAAAAAAGAAGCAACAGAAGAAGTTTTGTAACTTCTTCCGCTATTTGGTGCTTTCTTGAATTAGGAATTGCGCCCTTGTTTAACTTTTGACGCAGGTAAGTTTAAATAAAGAAAACTATTTTTTAGTCACAGTATATCAAGATTAGGGAGTGATTCTTTGAGGAAAGTTTTTCTTGGTAGCATCATTTTATTAATATTAGTGGGATGTAATCAAAAAGGTAATTCTGATTGGTATGATACTAAAGAGCAAGCCATTGAATATGGGTTAGAACAAGAGGGAACCGACGAATCGGCAGTTTTATCCGTTGAAGAGTTCAAAGGGGAAACAATTGCTTTTTTTGAACACGCAGGTTCATTTGGTGTAGCGAGTATTACTGAAAATGAAAAAGGATTTAGTTGGTTTAGAAGTGAACCATATTTTGATTTTGATGTTGAAGGAGATATACCTTATACTACTAATGGTTTCGACTTTGAAACAAAAACAGGATTAGAGGTATCCGTGTTATACGGAAAAGCTTTTGATAACACTATTCAAAAAATGAAGCTGTTAGGAGATGGAGCTGAAAGAGAACTAGAGGTTTTTGATGACTCTAAATTATTTTACGCTATTCATCGACAACCATTTACGTCGTTAGAAGTTGTCCCTGTAATTAAAAATTGAAATTAAAGCTCTTTACCTATATGGTGCTTTAACAGAACAATGAGATCGTCTTATGGGGTCTTTTTTACTAAAGGGCAGGAATTTATATTAAATATGTGGAATATTTAATAAGCTCATTTAAAGGGGTCTTTTTATGGATAATCCTATTTTAAAACAAATCGGAACAGTATTTATCCCAGTAAGCAACATAGAAAAAGCGAGAGATTGGTACTGCGATATTTTAGGGCTAAAAACAGATGGAGAAATTCAGTTTGGTCATCTTTACGTTATACCTATGGAAGGTACAGGGATTGTGTTAGATAGCAAGATTTATTCAGAGGATAGAGTATTTAAAAACCCAGCATTCCACTTCAATACAAACATTGAAGAAGCATTTCATTTTATGAGTAGTAAGGATGTTAATTTGATTACAAAAATCGAACATAATCATTATTTTAATTTCAAAGATCCTGATGGAAATATTTTAATGATATGCAAATGTTAATATTAAGCTAAATGGTGCGTTAGTAAAAAGGAGCAACGCATTTGAGCGTTGCTCTTCAACAATCTAAAAATATTTTCTATAAAACTCTTGCCTTAGTCTTCCACTTAATTGAGCATAGATTCTTGTGGTTTCGCTTTTCTCGTGCCCTAGGAGACTTTGGATAACTTCAAGTGGAGCACCCTTATTCAAGAGATGAGTAGCATAACTGTGTCTTAATTGATGAGGATGAATGGTTTTATTAATTCCAGCACGATTTGAAATACGTTTAATTATGTATCTCATTTGAGCAATACTCATTCTATGTGGGGATCGTTCTGTTACAAATATAGCAGGATCACGGTCATTTCTAATATCTAAGTATTTCTTTAGCCAAATGTCGCAGCGAATATTGAAATATACCTCTCTTTCCTTATCACCCTTACCACGAACAATTGCTGACTGGTTTCCCCAATTAATACTATTTCGATTCAATGAAACAATTTCACCAATACGACACCCTGTTGAAAACATAAACTCAAATAACGCTTTTTCCATTGGAGATAAACACGCATCCCTTAGAAACTCTATTTCTCTTTCGGTAAGAAATTTTGGAATACGTTTACCAATTTTAGGTTCCTTTATTTTACTAGCAGGATTTATTTCAATAATTCCTTCCTCGTGTGACCACCGAAACAATGAACGGATAAATCTAATACGATGAGATAAACTTGATGGCATCAAATCGTTGCTTGATTCGGCTAAATAGCCTTTTAGATGCTGAGTCGTTATGTCAATCATTTTGATGTTTCCAAAATAATTAAATAATAACTTAGCTTGAAGGTTATAAGCACTTAATGTTTGAGGAGAAAAACCCTCAATTTTCTTATCCGTCTCATATGATTTTGCTGCGTCGATTAGGAACAATCTAACTCACTCCAATATGGTTTTATTAAACAGCATTACCAAATTACAGAATATAATAATATTTATAATAGTTTGAGTGAACGAATTGGTAGATAATGTTAAAATTAAATTGTTATTAAATCAAATGGCAGGTTTGTTCAACAAGCTATATCTAGTTAACCAACTGATTTACTTAATAAATAAAGGTAAGGTGGAATGATTTTTTTGAAGAGGTTATTTTTTATTATGATGTTTGTATTTTTATCTATTTTAGTTTCATGTAGTAATAACCAGGAGCAAAGTAAAGAAAAGCAATCCGAAGAACCAATCGGCCCTGAGGAAAATCATGAAGGTTCCTGGTATAGTTTTGGAAGATTTTATAGTATAGAACAAGCAACAGATATTGAAAAAATCAAAGTAGGTCCTATTACTCTTACTATTGAATCAGCCGAGTTAATTCGTGGTAATTATTATGCCGATAATATTATGGAAACATATGATCAAGGTATTATTGAATATGAAGATGAAGAACAGGAATTTGTAAATTTACTGGTTAAATTTACAACGACGGATAGTATTGAAGGTCTAACATTTGATAATAGCCATATATCTTTAGCAACAAATATGGATGATCAATTTGAGAAACCTTATAAGAACTTAAGTGGTTTTATAACAGATGGATACCTTGAAGATAATCCCAACACTTTTTCTTTTGTCTTTCCTATAAAGGGATTCAAGATTGAAGAGATAGAATTTATTAAAGTTCACGTAAAAGCACCTATTGATCAAAATGGTAATTCAGTGGGTGAAGATGCAGAAATTGAATTTGAGATTTAGATTTTCTTCAACTATTTGGTGCGTTTCTTCAAGAAAGAGATCGCACCTTCGTTGTTATTGAAAGAAAGGGCAAGTTTATTTGAAGAAAGGGGACGGTTCTTTGAGAAAGGTCGAAGTGTGTTCATATAATGAAAAATGGCCTTTAATGTTTGCCGAAGAAGTTGAAAAACTTAAACTTATTTTTGAAAATGAAATCATATATATTCATCATATTGGTAGTACATCAGTTCAAGGGCTAAAAGCTAAACCAATAATAGACATTATGCCTGTCGTTAAAGACATTGACCTTATAGATAAATACAATAAAGAGATGCAGGCAATTGGATATGAACCTAAAGGTGAGAATGGGATACCTAAACGAAGATACTTTCAAAAAGGTGGAAACAATCGCTCACATCACGTTCATATTTATCAGGTTGGAAGTTATGAAATAGAACGCCACTTAGCTTTTAGAGATTACCTACGAAATCATCAAGATGTAAAGAATAGTTATGGTGATCTGAAAGAAAAATTGTCACAACAATTTCCTAATGATATTGAATCGTATATAAATGGTAAAGCCAGTCTTGTTCAAGACATTGAAGAAAAAGCATTGGACTGGTATAAAAAATTAGAAATCATTCAGTAAATGCTGATGAACAGAGTAAAGTTTTATTGAAGTAACGGGTGCATTAGTTGAATAGAGATATAACTTTTGTCAGGAGGTATGTAGTTAACCTAAGCATTAATACATTGTTAATAAGTTAATGGTGCAATTCTAAGGAATTTCATCATTTTTTTCTGTTAAAATTAAGTTTTTCCATTTATTTCACTTATTTATGTTCACTTTTTATAATAGAAAACGTTTAATAAGTGGAAGGGAGGGGAGTTGTTGAAATTAAATGCAGATCTGCAAGAAATTTTGCAAGAAAAAACCGAGATCATCTTTAAGTATTTGTTAAAAATTGGAGCTGATCCTCGTGATGCTGAAGATATCATACAAGAGGCATTATATAAATTTATTTTATATATGGATTCAGTTGATTCTAAAAAGGCATACAGTTGGCTTTTCCGTGTTTCACTTAATAAATATTATGACATATGTAGGGAGCAGAAAAGAAAAGTTCAGGTATCTTTTGAAAACTTCGAGCTAGTTGATGATTCTATTTTGCCGGAAGACCATATTGAGCAAGATGAACTGAGAAAGGAAATCCAAGATGTACTTGACCAATTAACTCCCCTTTACAAGCAATTATTACTGTTAAAATACGATCTGGAGTTAAGTTATCAAGAGATTGCTGAAATGTTGGATTTAAACATAGGTACGTTAAAAACGTATTTATTTCGTGCTAGGAAATCGTTTAAACAAAAGTTCAGAAGGGAGCAAATAAAAAATGACTGATCATAAAGAAAGTGAAAAGGAAAAGGAACTAAATGAACTTTTTCGTGGCAATTTAAATAACAATACATTTAAAAGAACAGTTAGAAAAGCTAAAATGATAACCATTCTCCGTAACATTGTTATTACGTTATTTGTTGTATCATTCTTAGTGATCGTTTTGGGTTTTTCTTGGCTATCCATTATGAGATGGAATCAAGAGAATGCAATGCGAGATGTTGAACTATTTAGCAGAATAACTGATCCGAACGTTGAGGAGTTAGGTGTTCAAAATATGGGAAATGGACTTTTCGAGGGGATCTTAATTTTTGAACGATATAAAGAGATTGAGGGAATTCCAGTTAACTGGAGCGATGAAGTGGCTACGTATAGTATCTTTGGTGGAGTCAGTCGTTTAACAGGAGACCACACACCGATTCAGTTAACAGACGAGAAAGATGGTCAAGAAAGGTATTATGATCGTGATACTAAACAAAGGATAATGCAATTTTATCATCCAGAAGTCACATACAATAGTGTAAGGGATGACTTGAATAACTTAAATAATTTTACCGATGAAACTCAAGTTGAAATGGCCATATCATTTGAAGAAAAATTTACACCAGAAGAAGTACGTAATTTCATTCCAGAGAATGTCACACTCGAATGGTATTGGGCAGATACGTACACTAATCTAGATGTGATAGAAGAAATAGATAATGAAGTTGATCAAATACCAGCTTTTCCAGAATTAGCTACGCAAGTATATGGATTTGAACATTTGACTAATACCCCTGATAACCCTTCTCAAAGTGAAGAGGAATTTATTGAGGATATTAAAACAGGATTCAGTATAGAAGATGGGAAATATTTCGGAGAATTTCAACGGATTTATAACTATATTAAAGGGGAATCGTCCACTCTTTCTGCCGACAGTGTAAAGGTATTAGGTGTAGTTGTAACGGGAACAGCAGCAGAGTTGAAAATATTAAATGATTCGGATTTGATTCGTGCATCTGTATTAGGTGTCACAGCAGATTCAATTAAGTAGTAAATTTCAACAAACGGGCGATTGTGGAACAAGGTAGAAGCCCTTTTGCTAAAAAACCGTTTACTTTGTGCATCGAAAATATAGGGGTGAGGCAATGAAAAAAAGAGCATTTTTATTTTCACTAGTAATAGTGGGAGTTATTTTTTCAGGAGGATGCTCTGATAAAGAGTTAAAAGGTGATATACCACCAATGCCAATAGCCAGTGTTGGAGGAGAAAGTATCGAAGTTGTAAGAGCCTCCTATTGTTGGAATACTGGTTGTGTTGACAATGCTGGACCACTTGACATACTAGAGGGAAAGGTACCTTTCCAAGTTCAAAAAGGTGAAAAAATTAAAATCCAATTTAATTATGAACCGAAGCCATCTAGTATTTCTGTATCAAGAATGCTCAACGCAGATCAAGAATGGGTAAAAGATGAACTAGTAAATGATGTACTTACTGTTCCGAAAGAAGAAGGTATTTATTATTATGATTTCTTAGCGGAATGGCACTCTGAAGATGAGAGTTATTCATTAGGAGGTTCCTATTACGATTTTGTTATTAAAGTAAAATAATTCTAGCGAGTGTTATTAAGCTATATGGTGCTTTACTTGAATAGCTCCATAATCAGAAGACCTTAAATATACATCATTTTATACATTGGTGGTGTGATGGAGGTCTTTTGGGTATACAGGAAATTTACTGCCCTACCATACATGAATTTAATGCCAAATAGAAAGATACGTAAAGGTTATAAAAAATAAGAATCAATTATTAAAAACCGCACTTAGATACGTCACGGTGAACCGTATCATTAATGATGATAAAAGAGTGCAGATTTCTGCACTCTTTTTGTTATCTTATTATTCTATATATTTACTCCGATAGAGCTTCGTTCTTTTGTTAAAATGGTGGGACCGTCTGGAACTAACTTTTCATCTACTCGCCCCAGAATGCTTGGGCGATTTCTTGGCCTTGTTTGATTTTATTCCACTGTTGTTCGTGAGTAAGGTCATTTCCGCCGTCACATGATGCGAAACCACACTGGTGTGAGAGGTATAGTTTGTCTTTAGGGATGTATTTTGCTGCTTCTTCAAGCTCTGCCAAAACAGCTTCTTTATCAGCTAGACCAGATTTTTTCGATGATAAGAACCCAATAACTACCTCTGTTTCAGGTTTATCTTTGAAAGCTTCTAAGGCTACTAAGTTCCCTGCACGGTCATCGTCCCACTCTAAATAGAAACGGTCATAGTTTTGATTAGCTAAGAAGTAGTTAGCAACTTGCTCGTAAGAACCACCCATAGCATAACGAGAGCCGTAGTTACCACGACAGTTATGAGTATATACTGTTAAGCCTTTTTCATGGGCATAGTCAACTACTGCATTGTTTAAGGAAACAAGCTTTTCTGCTTGCGCTTTAACAGTTTCGTCAGTAGCTCCATCTTGAGTATAGTAGCCAATTGGGTTGTCTTTAGAGAAGCGTGCCCAAGTACAGTCATCAAACTGAAGTACTTCACCACCCACAGCAGTATACTCGTCTACGAATTCTTTCCAAGCTTGAACCAAGCCTTCACCAAGATCCTCTGTCGTTTGGTAAACATCGTTTGAATAACCGTTCTCGTCAGACATTGAACGCACAAATTCGTTATAAATTTGACCAGGTGATGGAATGGTTAATTTAACTGAATGATCCCCTGCTTCTTCACGAACACGTTTATAGTGGTCGATGAAAATATGGTTGTTAGAGTGAAGAGGAGCTACGACTTTGACGTCGATATCTTTACGAGTTTCAAATGTTCCTTCTTCAAAACCATCCGTATCATTTTGGAACTTCCAACCTGAATCACTGATTGAACGCTCCACACCATCCAAGCCCCAGACAAAGTCCAAGTGCCAGATAGAACGTTGGAATTCTCCATCCGTTACTTCTGGAATACCAGCTTCGATTTGCTTATTGACAACTTCTGTAACGGTTATTCCTTCTGTTTCTGCGTAGCCTTCTAAGTCATCATAGAAGGGATAAGTTATATCATCTCGACTTTCAATTTCGCGGTTATAAGTTTGTAATTCATCTGGTCGCAAGAGCGAACCAACAAGTAAAAAACGTTCTGATCCTGACATTTAATCAACTTCCTATTCCTTAAAATTTTGTTAAATAAAGCCTAACATAAAAACGCATCCATAGTGTAACACCTAGAGACTATCGCTTGCCATAGCTTTTTCCTATAGCAAGCTTCTTTCCTTTTCGATGGATTCTTTTAGGTAGATGAAGGTTTATTTTTGCTAACGGGTGCATTACTTATATTAGGGAACTCACTCTTGTTCAATTAACGGGACTGGGTAATTTAAGAAGAAAGTATAATTTTTGGTATATATTAGACATACCTTCTTAGTGGTGGGAGGGTTGCTTTGATAGCTGTCACGATTCTGATTGTATTATATGGTCTAATAAGTAATGTTAATTCAAAATCCGAAGAAAAGGCGAATCAAAAAAATCCATCAAAAGAAACTATAATGATGAATGAAAAAGAAATATCAATAGACTATTATAATGATTTAGAAGATAGAACAGGGGACTTAGGAGAAAGCATACGAAAAAACTAGATGGGACTATGTTTGGACTTAGTGGCATTGTATCTCTTGCTGAAGATTTTCCAACTCAAGTGATCTATTTAGTGCCCATTAAAGAAACAACTTTAAAAGAAAAACAAAATAAAAAATGAAATTCATAACATAATTAAATCGAAAAATTTTAGTAATGAAGAGACATTTGAAATAGTATTTGAAGGAAGATATAAATAATTAGTTGATTATAAAAATGTTGATTTTTACTTAGTTGAAATGAAGTGGGATGGTGACTAAATATGAAAAAACATATGAAAAAATTTACTATGCTTGGGAAGGTAATTTATTGGTTAGGTTTTCTATTTTTTATATCAGGATTCCTTTTTAATGAGAATGGTGTGATGGCAGAAGATATTCCAGAAGTCTTCTATCCTTTTTCCTTATCATCAATCATAATAGGGATAATCCTAATGGTTAGTTCTCATTTCTTTAAAAAGAAAAAATAGTTCCACTAAACTGGTGCATTAGCGAAAGAAACATTAACGAGGTAAATGGCAGGCTTGTTTAAGAGTGTTGTTTAACTTGTGTTCAACAATCGGTACACTTTTACTTAATTTTAAAAGGGGGTTAAAAAGTGTGGATGTTTGTGTTGGCAATAATTATTTCTTTTGGGGTCGCATTTGGATTTTTTGATGATAAGAAAAAGTAAAAGAAAAGTTAATATGACTAACTGGTACTGTTACTACAATAAGCTGATCGACATTTAGTCAATCTGCTAATTTGCATTTTGAATATTTTAATTACATATTATGGATATTTTGTTAATATTGTATATAGCTCTTTAAAAAGGCAGGTTTCTGGAAGAAGGGTTATAAAAAAATAAAACTTTCGTTTAGCGATAGGGGAGTTTATGTGTATATTACAAATCCAGCAGGTTTTCAGAACAGATTTCTAGCAAGTTTTTTAGATATCATTATTAT
The DNA here is from genome assembly GCF_002153375.1 of Oceanobacillus rekensis. Taxonomy (GTDB): domain Bacteria; phylum Bacillota; class Bacilli; order Bacillales; family Amphibacillaceae; genus Oceanobacillus; species Oceanobacillus rekensis. The sequence continues at coordinate 692,052 of NZ_MTBQ01000003.1, read as the reverse complement.
TTTTTTGGTAACAGGAACTTTATCACAACTTCTGTACGGGGTATTTTACGATGGTGACAATTATTACCTTACAGATTCATTGGGTTTCCTCTATTACTTGTTATTGCCTATTTTCTGGTACGGGTACACATTAGGAAGAAAAATGGCTGGTAATCGTATTGTCAGAATAGATGGTAGAAAAGTTGGGATTGGCACAATGGTATTGAGGAATATTGTAGCAGGCGTTGTCTATATTATGACTTTAGGAATAGGATTGATTGTAAGTGCTTTTATGGTAGGGATAAGGGAAGATAAGCGTGCAATTCACGATTTTATTGCACAAACATATGTCACAACAGATCCACCAATAAACTCTTAATTGTAAAGCACTTCAACTATCTGGTGATATTCTGGCATATGTGTAATCGCTTCCTTCCCATTTTGGAGTAGATAATCTTAATAAGAACTGACAAATTGTAGAGAATAAGGGGCAAAAATATAATTGAGGTGAAATGTAAATGGTTAAGAATTGCTTATTCTTATTAGGAGCTTTATTATTTGCTGTTACTTCTCTACAAAGCGTTCAAGCAGAACCTGCATCCAATATTGAAGATGATTATGTCACAACTGAGGATATAATTGAAGACATAGTATTTCCAACTATAGATAAAAAAGTTATTGAAAAGTATGGGAGCGAAGATGCTTTTGGTTGGCAACTGAGTAGAATTGTTGGAATAGATTATAACAATAATCATTCCTATGATCTATCTATGCAAATTAAAATAGATATAAAAGATAACCCACATAAATTTACCGAGGATCTAGTTAAAGTAAGAATTTATCCTTCTTGTGATAGTGAAAAGATTGAGTGTGACCACGGTTTCAAAATAGAAATGTTAGATTATAAACAACTAACACAATAGAGCGTGTCACTTTTGTACACTTGGATTGAACTAACTGGTGCGGTGTTAAAAAAGACAATCATCTCAAAACGATTGTCTTTTACTTTATTAAAAGATTTTTGAATATTATAGTAGTATTAAGTTTAGAGGAGAGATTTAGATGATGCTTTTAGGACCTTTTCTAATGGCTCTTATACTAAAGTCGTATGTTCGTTGAAGAAGCATTGAATAAAGTCTCTATTATTGTAATACTTGAAAGTAAAATAATTATTAGGGAGGTATGATATGAAAAATACATTGTTAATGACAACAGAAGCTTCCTATTCATTAAATTTTTTGGTTTATATCCAAAATATATTTTTAAATGGAAATCAGGGTAATAATGAATTGAAATTCCCTTACATACCGACAAAGTGTGAGTTTCGAAAAGACTTTGAAATGCGTTATAGAGAGTTGTGGGCTGAAGTATCCAAGCAGATTTCTGAACAACCAATAGTTGACCTGAAATTTTTTACGGAGGAGAAAAACTTGTATTATCAGAACTTATTCGTTAAAAATGATGATACTTTAAATGAATTTAATGCAATATATCAATCCTTTAAATCATGGTGGGGTAGTTTTGCTGGGCGTTTTTCAATAGAAAGGTCTATTGACGGCTATGGACAAGAAATTTATGCGGAATTAGCGAACTCGCTTTTAGAAAAAGGAATTAAACCTAAAAAGGATTTGTATATTAGTTTAATTTATGGCGAATGTTTATTAGCTGATTTAGAACCCTCTTCTTATTTTGCAGTTCTTTCAATCAGAGATTTTGTGAATTACAAAGAGTTAATCCCAAAATTACAGTTAAGTATTTATTAAGCAAAATGGTGCGTTAGATTTTACCTAGATATGATTGAGCCGCAATGGGCTACTATCTTGAAGTAGGTCTATAAGTATTTTATAAAACTAGCTTAATAAATTCCTTTGTTCTTGATTTAAGGAGAGTTGTATTTATATGTCTGAACATAATGACGATTCATTTCGTGATATGAATATGAAACAAAAAGTAGGAACAGTTGTAGGAGTTACGCTCTTTATAGCCGTGGTATTAGGTTTAATTATAGGGATGTACCTGTTTGGAATGGCGGGTATTTTTGAATTGCTAGGTATTCAATATACTTCTGTTTGGTCTTTAAGTATTTTTGTTGTCAGTTTTTTAATACTGGCTTCTATTGTCGAACTGTTTTCTAAACCAATTTCTGGTCTAATTACAGAAAGAATAACTGGGAAATTTGAGGTTTTGTTTATCCAGTTTAGTATTCAAAGTCTATCAAATTGGTTATGTCTTTTTATAGTAGATGTGTTTATGAGCAGTATTACATTCACTTTGAGAACAGGGTTTATAGTTGCGATATTACTGACTTTACTTGAAATGGCATTCGAAGAGAAAGAAAATAAGAATGAATCTTAGAAGGACCATGGGGACAGGTTTGTCCCAATTAGTTTTAGGTTAACTACGGGACGGACGATGAACCTGTCCCCGTGGACCCCATCACTTTAAATAAAAAGAAGAGCCATCAATAATTTCAACATCTTTCCTTGTTCTCACTTCATCCATTAATTTAAAAAGCGCCTCATCTTTCCTCTTCGCCTCAATCATACAGTCAATTTGTGGAACACTACCGCTTATTCCTTTAAGAAATTTAAAAAACATTTCGATGTCTATATAATCTGAATGATGGCGGAATGCTTTAATACTCTTAGGACTTGATATATGCATTTTTATTGGGAGCGGAGAATGCTTCCATGTCTGTACAACTCTATCCCAGTTGGCTTCCCAATTTGGATCTTGGTGATGGGCAAGATGGTGATGATAATCGAAAGCGAGAGGAATACCTAGTTTTTCACATAAGTAAAGCGTGTCTTCTAAAGTAAAGGAAGTATCATCGTTTTCAAGCATGATCATTTTTTGAATCACTTTTGGGACGTCCATCCAATTATCAACAAACCGTTCCAGTGACATTTCGGTATCTTTATAATTGCCACCAACATGCATGACACAGCGATGTGTTGGGTCAATTCCCATTCCCTTTAATAATAAGTAATGCAGCTTTAATGTACGTATTGAGTTTTTCAAGATATGCTTTTCTTTTGAATTAATCAGAACAAAGTGGTCCGGATGAAAATCAATTCTTATTCTACTTTTTTTCGCGAAATCTCCAATCTCATGAAGCGATTCTTTTAATGGCTTCATATAATTCCAATCAAGGAGCTCTTCGTGGTTTGCTAAAGGAATAAGGTGAGAGGTTAGCCGGTAAAAATGAATACCAGACCCTGCATTATGTTTTAACAGTCTAAGTGTATTATGCAAATTCGATAGTGCAATACGTTCTAATTTACGAATGGCTGCTTCTCGATTAGTAATTTTATTGAATTGGGTAAACGTCATTTTTTGCGATGGGGATGCATTTTTAAGTTCCATACTCATTGCGACATAACCAAGTCGTACAATCGTCATATATTCCACCTCATCCGTTTTATTTACTTTGTTGCAGTGGTTATCTTTCCACAAATGAACCTAAAATACGTTTGACTTTCCAAAAGTGGTGTTGTTATAAAATTTAACTTTTCCAGCCTGTCTTTTTTAAGAAGCGGAGTGTCGTGCAAAAGTTAAAGTGTTTGGTTGATTTGCATCTGTAACCCTCATGCATTTTCTATATAGACGAATCAAATATTCATCCTATTCTCTGATTAACCGCGCATGGGTAATCAGCCTATCATTTTAAATACGGTACCAAAAAATAGTATTAGCACCCATTCCGGTATAACGGGTAGAAAATGGTCGACTGCAGTGACCAGGATAAGTCCCTCCTAAAGTTTGTGGCGTAAATAAATGTGGTTAAAGATGCACCGATATAGTCAAATCGCCACCCCTCGATAATAAATTGGCATTCATTCGCGTTTGGCAGGTAAATATAATAAATTACAATGTTATTAATCATGCCGATTTTTTTGAACTTGCTGTGTTCGCATTTAAATTCCCCTTGATTCTTATTTTTTATGTATGTAGGGCAGGACAAGGGGACTGGTACACTGTCCATGTTCTTAAACTCAGATCTTTTACATATATTAACTCACTCTTACAGTCTAAGACAGTGAACCTGACCCTAATCCCTTAGTGAAAAGGGGAAGTCATATAAAAAATCTATCTTTAATGTAACCACTGAGTTCTCTGATGGGATTCGATATATCTAATATGGACATGCAACTATTATGATATAATACAGCTTAAAGTAATATTCCTACTTTATTTTATTATGACTATATTTACTATAGTCAGGCACAAGTAAAGATAGTTTCATTTAAATCTCCTTACCAGAATGGAATGAATCAAAGTGTTGGGTTTTGACCTGTATTTTTACGAACATCTAGAAAGAGGTAGTTACTATTGAATTATAAGTTTCGTTGGTCCTTCTATATGGTAGGCATCATGATCTTCAGTTTGGGTATTACAATGACGATAAACATGCAGCATTTGGGGATTCACCCGTGGGATGTGTTGAATGTTGCATTCTTTGAGAAATTTGGTTTATCCATTGGATCATGGAATATTATTATTTCATTAATTTTGATTGTCATTTCGTGGCTTTTTGATAAAAGGTATATCAAAATAGGGACCTTTGCCAATGCTATATTGGTCGGGGCATTTGTGGATTTTTATATGTGGCTGGGTTTTCTTCCGGTTGCAACCAATACATGGGTGGATATTCCTTTCATGATTTTAGGAATTATTGTAATGGGCTTTGGTGGCGGTATGTATAATGCTGCTGGTGTTGGTTCAGGTCCAAGGGATGGGTTTATGCTTTCCCTCGCTGATAAATTAGGTGCGCCTGTTGGAAGGGTACGGATCATTACAGAGAGTATTGTACTTGTTATTGGTCTTCTTATTGGTGGACCAGTGTTCATCTTTACATTCATTTTTACTTTCATACAAAGTCCAATCTTTCAATTTATTTATTTGAGATGCGGCAAATTTGTGTTGAAGATGGATTATACGAATAATCGAACGAGCGAACGTGGAGCATAAAAATAGATAGGCATTGCCTGTCTATTTTTTTTTACCTAAAATTGAAATGTAAAGCGATATTCTTTGTAGGAAACGTAATTTTATCATGGAGAAAGTTCTGTTTTTTAGGGTGTATTGATGTCTATTCTTGATTTTTGCCTTCTGAAGTAATTTTATTTCTATGTTAGAATGCATGGTAATCATATAAATGGGGAGTGACTAATTTATGAAATTACAAGCTTCAGAAACTAGATTGGGAGAATGTAACCGAGCGGGGGATATCCTTCATCATATTGCTACAGATAAGGTTAGAATTGTATTTTTGAAAAGATACTTTATGAAAAATGGCGTTTTGCGATATGACAAAAAGCCAAGGAATAATTAAACTCCCCGGTTTTCATCATGAAATTAGATAATTTATCTCGTCAGTTATTGCTTTACGGTCCACATCATAATCTTCAATAATATTCTCCATCCAGAACCAGGCTAATATAAGTGCTGCCAGTGTACCGATTATAATTATTAGAATAATTGCCTTACCATTCAAGCCATCCACCTCTTTCATTTCTAAGGAATAGAGTATCAAAAACATAGCCAACTGTAAATGAAATTTTTAACCTATCGTAATAGCAAAAATAGAATGAACGTGATGTTCATCCTATTTCAGTGCACCGGCAACATCATATTCATTTACATCAATATCAAGCTCATCACCACTAGCAAGTTTCGCCAATTGCAGCCCGATGTAAGGCCCCATCGTTAAGCCGGATGAACCGAGCCCATTGGCGAGCAATAAACCCTTGTATCCTGGGAGATGCCCGATGACAGGCAGAAATCCTGGTGTGAATGGACGGAAGCCCACCCTTGTTTCTAATACCGTACTATTACTTAAACCAGGAGCGACTGTCATTGCTTTTGTTAATATTTCATGTAGTCCGCCTGCAGTAACGCGATAATCGAAACCGACATCATTTTCATGTGTCGCCCCAACGACAATTCGGTTATCATCAAATGCCAGCATATACTGATCAGCTGGTGGCATGACAACTGGCCATGTCGATGTATCCATATCAGGTACTTGCAAATGCATGATTTGTGCTCGTTGGGGTGTCACGTCAAACGTTATTCCCAATGGCTGAATAAGCTCATTCATCCAAGCACCAGTCGCAGCAATCACGCAATCTGCATGCAATGTTTCATGTTGAAGGGAGACACCAGTAATATTATTTCCTTCATATGATAGGGTTGCATCCCCATGTAAGACTTGTGCTCCATTTTTCACCGCACCGCGCAGTAATGCGTCTCGTAATTTACGTCCATCAACCCTTGCGGCACCACTAACATAGACAGAGCTGTATTCATCTGATAGAAGGGGGAACATTGCCTTTGTTTGTTCCGCATTCTGCAGTATGACCTCTCCAATTTCAGGTGCTTCTTCCCGCCGTTTAAGTGCACGGTCTCGCATGGCAATCAGCTTTTTCTCGTCGGTATGTATGCTGATGGCCCCAACACGGGAATAACCAGTATCTGTCTCACCAGTCATTGCCAAATCATCAATCAATTCATGGTACATTCGCGCACCGTTTTTTGCGAGCTTATACCATGCCTTGTTCCGGCGCTGCGATAGCCATGGACAAACAATCCCTGCAGCTGCATCTGTTGCCTGGCCTGAATCTTTACGATCAATAATAACGACTTCTGCGCCTTTTTTAGAAAGGTGGTAGGCGGTGCTTGCCCCAAGAATACCAGCACCGATGATAATATATTTCTTATTCATATTACTTGCTTTTCACCACTTGATACATTGCTTTTATTTTTCCAAGGTGTTCTGCTTCGTGATAGGAAAGCATGATTAATAGGTCACGATGTGTTTCAATACTGCCGAATGGTACTTTAAATTTTACATTTGATTTCCAGAATAAGTCACTAAATTCATTAATACGATTTTGCTGTTCTTCTAACTGTTGGAAAAGCACATCGAGTTTAGGTGCTTCTGTCGTCCAGTCAGCAGGTTTTGTACCTGAAGCAAATAGCTCCACATATTCTGCGGGTATGTTTGTCGATTTCATAAATAGAAATTTTTCATTCGTTGCAAGCACATGTCCAATATGCCAGCGAATGGTATTATTGAAATAATTGGATTGAATATCGAGTGTATCCTCATCCAGTTCTTTGATAAATGTAAGTAATGAACTTCTTGTTAAATTAAATTGTTTTCTTGACATTTAAATCCCTCCAATATATAGATTATAACCTGAAGTTCGGTTAACTTAACAGTAATTAGGAATGACTAGAGGGAAATTCTAATGAAACTGAAATGATATTGGGATATCTGCTCTCGAGATATAGGGATGCTTTATTGGTATAGGAAAAAGTTGTGAAAAAATTTTCATAAATTTGTTATACTTAGTAGGATTGTACATAAGGAGTTGTTTTTTTTGGAAGAAAAAGAAAGAAAATTAAAAATGGGATGGTTTGGATGGACCATGGTCAGTGTAGTTACCGTCATTATAATTGGATCAGGCATATTCTATTTTACGGTACTGAATGGTGATGATGCTGACGCAACTGATCAAAGTGACCTAACAGATGGGGGGAAAGATGAAATAGAGAAGGTGCGTTCGACAGTAGGACAGGAAAATTTGGAAGCAGCACAGTTTGTTGCAATGATGCATGGATTTTATAACGAGACAGCCGGGTATGGGGGAATTAACAATTTGAACTGGGAAGAACAAAAGGAAAATTCGCACCAGGTTATCCGTACAATAGAAGAGTTGAAACCTGATATATCAGATGAGTCTCTTATTATAGACCTGGAATCTATTCAAACACTTGCGCAAAATACATTAGATGAAATGAATTCTTCTGATGTAAGGAATCTGCACAGGTATTTTCATGACTTAGATATCGCATTGAATGACTATGATACCTATGATAAAATTTGGAAAGTAACCGAGACATTAAAGAATATTGAGTAAGTAAAAAAAGTACTCTATCGGGAAAAAAGTATGGTAATCTATTAGTAGATAAAATATACATAGAAGGAGAATGAATATGACTAAAACATTAATTTTTGGACATAAGAACCCTGATACAGATACAATCTGTTCCGCATTAGCATACGCGGATTTGAAAACGAAAACAGGTGCAGAGGCAGAACCTGTACGATTAGGAACGGTTAGTAAAGAAACGCAATATGCTTTGGATCATTTTGGTGTAGAAGCACCTCAATTAATTGAAAAAGTTGCTGATGGCGCAGAAGTTATCTTAGTTGACCATAATGAATTTCAGCAAAGTGCTGACAATATTAAAAATGCCCGGATTATGGAAGTTATTGATCACCATCGAATCTCAAATTTTGAGACAAGAGAACCATTATATTTCCGTGCCGAGCCTGTTGGTTGTACAGCGACAATTTTACATAAAATGTATAAAGAAAAAGAAGTTGCAGTTTCTAAAGAAATTGCGGGTCTGCTTTTATCAGCAATCATCTCAGATTCATTGCTATTGAAATCTCCAACATGTACGGATGAAGATGTGCAAGCAGCAAAGAAATTAGCAGAAATTGCTGAAGTTAATCTGGAAACATATGGCCTGAAGATGCTGCAGGCAGGTGCTGATCTAAGTGATAAATCAGTAACAGATTTAATTACAATGGATGCGAAGGAATTCTCTATGGGAGAAGCTAAAGTCGCGATTGCACAAGTAAATGCAGTTGATACGAGTGACATTTATAAATTACAGGACGAACTTGTCAGTGAAATATCTGAAAAGGTAATTGCCGATGATTTAGACCTGTTCTTATTTGTTGCAACAGATATCCTGAATAACGATTCTGAGGTTTTAGCTGTTGGTAAAGAAAAGAATAAAGTTGAATCAGGCTTCGGCGTTACACTTGATTCTAATGATCGAGCACTTCTTAAAGGGGTAGTATCCCGTAAGAAACAAATTGTAACAGCTTTGACAGATGAATTCTTGAAATAATAAAAACAAAGGGATCCCGCTGATATTCAGTGGGATCCCTTTTTCGGGTGTAAAACATACCTTTAGCAACCGAATAATTGAATAAAAAATAGCTGCTTGAGGTTCGGTCGTTCATCGGCTTAATGAGTGCCCTTATACTCGTCATTCTGCAAAGTACGGTCGTTCATCGGAGTAATGAGTGCCCATATAGTTGTAATCTTGGAAAGTTGGGTCAATCATCGGCTTAATGAGTGCCTGTATACTTGTCATTGTGCGAAGTACGGTCGCTCATCGGCTTAATGAGTGCCTGTATACTTGTCATTGTGCGAAGTACGGTCGCTCATCGGCTTAATGAGTGCCTGTATACTTGTCATTGTGCGAAGTACGGTCGCTCATCGGCTTAATGAGTGCCTGTATACTTGTCATTGTGCGAAGTACGGTCGCTCATCGGCTTAATGAGTGCCCATATACTTGTAATTCTGGTAAGAACGGTCGCTCACCGGCTTAATGAGTGCCCATATACTTGTAATTCTGGTAAGTACGGTCGTTCATCGGCTTAATGAGTGCCCATATACTTGTCATTCTGCAAAGTACGGTCGCTCATCATCTTAATGAAGAATATTTTTTAATAACGTAAAAAAACAGCAGAGCGATTTCAATTTTGAATGCTCTGCTACTTTAATTGCGAATCTCTATGAATTTTATTTTTATTCATAAACAAAATAAAAAGGACTTCCCAAATGGGAAGTCCTTTTCTATAGTAAGCTAACCTTACGCTTTGTTAACGTTTGTAGCTTGTGGTCCACGGTTACCTTCTTCGATATCGAAAGTTACTTGTTGACCTTCTTCTAAAGTTTTGAAACCTTCGCCTTGAATTGCTGAGAAATGTACGAATACATCGTCTCCACCTTCAACTTCGATGAAACCGAAACCTTTGTCTGCGTTAAACCATTTTACTGAACCTGTGTTCATAGAAAAAACCTCCATGTGCATTTGGCACTTTTATTACTATTTCTGTTCAAGATTACAAACCAAGACGAAATCACTATTAGAGTTACTACTTTCGTATCCTGTATTTCTAACGAACATAAATAATTAATTATAGTATAACACAGACGATCAAAAAATATCCACCTTTTTTTAAAAAAAGTTTTAAAAGAGCCTTTTTATACTTATAAATGCTATTATATCAACGTTTTACTCTGGAATTTTTTATTGAAATGTATAGAGAAAGTATTCGGATTGTCGATTTTGAATAATATATCGTCCCATTTGAACAAACTATACAGAAGGGAGGTGCCAAAATGTCAGGAAAGCCTAAAGGACCAAAACAGCAGGAGAAAGTGAATTTACCGAAAAGCCCAAGCCAGCCATATGGGGAACCATTGAGTGGATCGAAAAAGGTAAAAAATGCTAACCACTCACGACAAAATCACAATCCACATCATGGTATGTAATTAAATCTATATGGATAAAGAGCATAATCACTTGTGGTTATGCTCTTTAACCATTATTATCTATTCTGTTATTATAACGAATAGAGAGGTGGAGAACCTGATGTGGAATGAGTTTAAAGAATTTGCTTTTAAAGGAAATATAGTTGATTTAGCTGTTGCTGTAGTGATTGGTGGAGCGTTCGGTGCAATTGTCACATCATTTGTCGAAAATATAATCACACCATTAATAGGTATGCTGGCTGGTGGAATTGATTTTACCAATTTGAAAATTACAGTAGGAAATGCAGAGGTCTTATATGGTAACTTTATTCAGTCATTCGTCGACTTTTTGATTATTGCTTTTGCGATTTTCTTTGCAATCCGTTTTCTGAGTAAATTTAAACGAAAAGAAGAAGCGGCAGAAGAGGTTGTGGAAGAATTGGATGCACAGGAACAATTGCTTACTGAAATTAGGGATTTATTAAAGGAGCAAAATCAAGCAAAGCAAAATTAGTTTATACATAAATACTGGATAACTGGTGAGTTAATAGGATACTTACTCAGATTTTTTTTCATTTAATAGGTACCTGTCTCTTACATCCCCGTGGCAACTGACATAGGTTATTAGTGAACCTATAACAGAAAGGGGATTAATTATGAGACGTCATCATAGACATCATTGCGGCTGTCAATCTTGTAAAACAATTGTACATCCGACAAAGCATAATTGTGTCAACCAATATTCGGAAAGTACTGTAAACCAAGTTCATCCTTCTCATACGACGGTAATGAATCATCATACAGTCAAGAACAATCACGTATTCCCTCATTCAACATCTGTTCAAAATACTGTGAACAGTGTGGATCAGTACGGTGGGTCATTCAATGTACCATCACCAGGATATGGACCAGGCGGCCAAGTAGCAGGAGCAATGTCACCGGGGTATGGACCAGGTCAAGTAGCGGGAGCAATGCAACCAGGATATGGCCCCGGTCAAGTAGCAGGAGCAATGCAACCAGGATATGGTCCCGGTCAAGTAGCAGGAGCAATGCAACCAGGTTATGGTAAGAAACCAGGATATGGCCCAGGTCAGGTAGCAGGAGCAATGCAACCGGGATACGGAGCAGGACCTCATCACTGGAAAAAACAGAATAAATGGTGTTAACTAGAGATAAGGCTGGCATATAAAAATGCCGGCTTTTCTTTATAGTAATGGTTAATGATATGGTAAGTTTTCCAACGAGGTGGTTATTGAAATGAAAATCTTAACTGTTTCCGGTTATAAATCAATGGAATTAGGTATATTTAAAGAAAATGATCCGCGTGTCACATTTATTAAATCGGCAATCGAAAAAAGATTGATTGGATTTATCGAAGAGGGATTAGAATGGGTTCTCATTTCCGGCCAGATGGGTGTGGAGATGTGGACAGCAGAAATGATCTTTGATTTACAAGAAAACTATGATATTCAACTTGGTGTATTTCCACCATTCGAAAATCAGGACAACCGTTGGCCTGATAACTTAAAGGAAAAATATGAAGAACTATTAATGCTGGCTGACTTTTATCAGCCACTTTATAAAGGCGACTATAAAGGACCGTATCAGTTTAAGGCTAAAAATAAATGGTTCATCGAAAAAAGTGATGGTTGTCTCTTGCTTATGGATGAAGAATTCCCAGGCGGTAATCGTTATTTCTACGATGCAGCAAAAGCAGCTGATAAAGATTACCCAATCTTTATCATTACGCCAGCAGATTTGGATGATGCAGTAGAAGAGATAAAAATGTCAGATCCAAATTATTGGGGATGAGAGAGCTTTCCGGGTTATTAAAAATATAATTATTCCGCCAATACTTGCATATATCTTATAGAAGCACAAAGAGAGGCGGTGGAAAAATGTATTATCCTTATGTACCTCATTATCGGCAAGACGATTCCAAGCAAAGCTTACGTACGATGACTGTTACTGGTAACGGGAGTGTGTCTGTTCAGCCAGATATTGCAAGAATCCAGCTTGCGGTTGTGACGGAAGGTGAATCCTTAAGTCAGGCGCAGCAGGAAAATACGCAGACAATGAATGCGGTGATTGAAGCGCTTTTGAATTTAGGTATACTGAGAGAAAATATCCAAACAACGGCTTACAACATCATTCCAAGATATGATTATACAGATGGTCAGCAAGTGTTCAGGGGATATGAAGTTAGAAATGAAATAACGGTTGAGGTCCAAGCAATTGATCAAACAGGTACGATTATTGACGTTGCTGTTCAAAATGGGGTCAATCATGTTTCAAATATCCAGTTTACCGTCCAAGACAGACAACGCTATTATCAGGAAGCACTTGTATCCGCACTCCAGAATGCAAGTGTAAAGTCACAGACGATTGCTCAGACGATGCAGCTAAATCTTGATCCGACTCCGATTCGAATCGTGGACGTAACCGATGATATAATTACCTATAAGGCATTCGCAGCTTCTGCGGACAACCTTACCACTCCGATTGAACCAGGAGAAATTATTATTACTGCAAAGGTAGATGTTAAATTCCAGTATTAGATCAGGGGATATTTAATTCCCCTGATCTCTTCTGTTACCACAAATAATCCAGCATTTCCCCATGAAATTAATTTGTATCAATCGTACATGTTAGTGTATCAATTGCGGTGCATTTTTAAAAACCAACTCAAATCACATTAAAATTGCCGATAAAATGGCAAATAAAAGTCGTCTAAATAGACGGCTTTTATTATTATAATGATAAGGAAATAGTTATTTTTTTAATAATTATTAATATAAGTTGCCCTCTTTGTGAAATGTTATACTTAAACTGGTGCATAGCGAAAGAAGTGATATCGGGGTAAATGGCAGTATTGTTTAAGAGCTAACATTAAAAATACGAAGAAAGACTACATATATTCAGGCAATATTTGATGGCAGTATGAATATTAGTATACCTATCAAAAACCTTGTTGGTAATTTATTTATATTTTTGCCAATGGGTATTTTGCTTCCATTTTTCATAGTTAAAATAGATAAAGTCAGCATATTTACTATTTCAACGATTATATTGTTATTCTTTATCGAAGCTATACAATTAGTTACAAGAAGGGGAAGTTTTGATATAGATGATTTCATTCTTAATACGCTTGGTGCTTTGATAGGTTTTGGGATTTGGAAATCGAAACTCGTTCAGAAATTACTTAAATAATATTTATTTCTTCTTGTTAAACTATCTGGTGCGATAGCACAATAGAGTAATAGCTTATTATGCTATTTGGCAGAATACTTTAAATAGGGTTTGTATATTCAAAAAAATTAAGTCAGCAGAAAGGGTGACTAAAAGTGAAAAAAACGACAAAATATATTTTCTTTTCATTGTTAATTTTGTTGTTCATAATTGGTTGTAGTTCGAATAACAATGAGAAAAATACAACAAATGAAGATATCTTTCAATATGAGGGTACTCTTATAGGTGATAATAGTGCAATAACTAATATAATTGAACAGTTAAAACATAGTGTGAATTTCAATGAAGTCTCGATTCAAACAAACACAGAACCATATGGTATGACTTTAACGTACAATGAATTTGATGCGTCTATGATAGAAAAGGAATATAAAGAAACGGCAATTTACAATGCTACTTTCCTATTCGCATTAATTGATAATGTAGAGTGGATTACCTTTGTTTTTGCAAATGGTGAATATAAAATAACTAAAGAAGAATTGCAAAATTGGTACGGTAAAGAGTTAAGTGAATTTACCAATGAAGAAGATATGAAAAGTCTTATTCAAGAACAATTGGAAGAGGAAAATAAAGTTAATCAGTTATTAAGTTAAAGGGTGCTTTACCACAATAAGTGGTGATTGATTTTGTAGTATCTGGCAGGACTTAGTAGCATTATATAGTCAATAAATATCGAATTGAAAAGATTTTTTCAAAAAAAATCGGCTAGGAGAATTTTTCCTAGTCGACTTGTTACATTACGGATATGGTCTTCTTCGATTTTATTGATTACATATATGATGATTGTTCCACCAAAAAGTCTGAAGTTAAAATCACTTTCGGATAGTAAATATTTTATAGGGACCGGTGTTTTCAGTATCATTTTTTTCATATACAGAAAAGATTCAACTGCTATTTAATCCAACTTTTTTATTTTATGCTGTTGGACTCGAGCTATTGCCAAAAGCAGTAGCCTATATCGTTTATATTTATGATTACAGCATACTGAAGCATCAAAGGCCTCCATATTGACAATCGAACCAGTAGTAGCAACACTAATTGGTATATTTATCTTTATGGAAACTATAAATGTACAGATACTTGGAATGGGGTGCATCCTAAGTGGTGTCCTGATGAATCAACTCGATGGAAGAAAAATTACGTGTTAAAATCGAATAAACAGGATGACCGATAGTCATGCCTGCTTTAGTAGTTAACTTTTATATTCTAATTCTTTACGTTGTTTAAAGACAAGTGCTTCTTGTTTCTTTTCTAAACGCATCTCTATTCTTGATATACTTTCTTCATCATTTAGAAGCTCTTGTCTATTATCATTAACTAATTGTTCGAAATTTAATGACTTCGGTCGCATATGTGACACTCCTTCATAAGTTCTAATTACATTATACCTTATTTCGCGCCATAAATCAAAATTGTGTGAACATTTTATTATTTTTCGCAAAATAGCGAACTTTTATGAAAAATTGATTATTTTACTCTCATTAATTGATTTCCAATTATTTCCTAGTCATTCTTGTTTACTTTTGACTTCATCATAAAGATTTAATAGCTCGTCAATTTCCTGACTAATATGTACTGACTCGCTATAGGTAAACCCTTTATTCATAGCCACCTCTATCATTTTGTTTCTGAGGAATTCAATACGGTCAAGAATATTCTCTAAAGTATACATAATCCAATACCTCTCTAATTTCTAAGTGTGAGTGTCCACCTGATCATTTCCCACAATTATTGAAAAATAATGGATGAATGGGATTCATGATAATGATGGAGTTTGCATTGATTGTTACAGTATTCCTTTTAAAAAAAGCAGGGGTTAATTATGACTATAGTAATGTTATTCCATTAAAGGGAGCTAATTATTATACATGGTTAATATGTATTACCCCACAACACACGAACACCCCACTATGATAGTGGGGTAAATGCATGTTATCATATATCTTTAATTTACTTAAGTTAATCTAAAACATGTACTTGCAATTCTTTTACACCGAACTGTAAAGCTTGATTCAAATCTGCAATATATACATCTAATCGCCCATCTGTAATTGCGCTCCCCCGATCTTCACAAGTATATGTTTGACCTAAGTTTGGAATATGTACTGTAGTTCCAAATGCAATTGATGGCGGACAAGCTATCGTTTGTCCTTCCTTTACCGTTGTACCTGATGCGGTAATGCCGTAAGCAGGATCGCCTGGTCGTTTGCCGGTTGACTCATATCCCTCTGTATACGCAGTAACTGTAAACTGTTGTCCGTTTCCATTCGGTATCGTTATCATTTGTCCTGGAAAAATGATATCCGGATTTTCTATAAAAGGATTTGAAGCGAGTAACGTATCGATGTCTACATTATGATTCTTAGAAATTTTTAATAAAACATCCCCTGATTGAACTGTATACTTTGCTTGAGCAGAAGCTGAGTCAGGTAAAAGGAACAGTCCAACTGTAAATAAAGTTACTAGAATAATATATTTCATAAAAAAAGCCCTCCAAATTTATTTAGTTTTATAAGTCTTGCATTATATAATTCGGAAATATATCTGACTTATTAGGGATGTAATAGAATTGTGAATTACTTGTAATATGAATTAATTGGCTTGTTTTATTGTACAAAGGAAACTTAGAAAAAGGAAAGAAGAGAACTCTAATAGAAATATGTAACTACAATTAGATAATATTTTTGCTAACTGGTGCTATCCCAAATGAAGTATAAGTACCTTTTTTTGTTGAACTTATACTTTGGGTAATTTTTATTTTTGTAATCGATATGAAGGTGGCAGGTCTCTGTCACTCTGATGTCGGTGTTTTAAGAGACCCGGGTTGGAAAGCATTACTTGGTGAACTGCCTGTTGTTATGGGGCACGAAGTTGCAGG
Organism: Oceanobacillus rekensis; assembly: GCF_002153375.1. GTDB lineage: Bacteria > Bacillota > Bacilli > Bacillales > Amphibacillaceae > Oceanobacillus > Oceanobacillus rekensis. Next base: position 675,597 of record NZ_MTBQ01000003.1, on the reverse strand, counting down.
TGTTATTAGTGAAGTTGGTGAAGGTGTAACTGACTATCAAGTTGGTGACAAAGTAGCCGTCTGCCCTACTGGTCCAAGTAAAACGGCTCCAGGTTATGCGTATGACGGAGGCTTCGGTACAAAAGTATTAGCGCCAGCTGAAGACTTAGTTAAGATTCCTGATGGTGTTTCATTTGCCCAAGCAGCTGCTGGTACTGATGCAGGGATGACTTCCTATCATGCAACTTTTACTAAAGGTGGAGTAAAAGAAGGTATGACAGTCGGTATGATTGGTATTGGTGGATTAGGTCAAATTGCTTTAGAAGCTGCTGTTGCAAAAGGAGCTACTGTTTATGCAATTGATTTAAATCCAAATGCTCGTGAATTAGCTAAAGATCTGGGCGCAGCAGGAACCTATGAAAGTGTAAAAGAAATTGAACAATTTCAACCTGAAGTAATTATTGATTTTGCTGGATTTGGTGTAACAACCAGAGAAGCCTTAGAATCGATTGGTTTCCAAGGTAAGGTAGTCCTTGTCGGTATGGGTAAACTAGAAACAACTCTAAATGTTACTTCATTGATAACAAAACAAGCAAAACTCGTTGGAAGTAACGGGGGTACGAAACAAGATATTGAAGAAATATATGAATTGTTTGCTAGCGGCAAGGTAAATCCTAAAATAACTGAAATTACTTTTGATGAAATTCCTGAAGGTATTCAATTGCTGGAAGATAATAAAGTAACAGGTCGATTAGTAGCTAACATGGAAAAATAAGTACTTAAGTCAAACCTAAGAAGCAGGTTTTAAATCCCTGCTTCTTAGGTTTTTTCAATGACGAAATATTGATTTTAACTTAGGAACGGTATCGATAATATTATTCACTTAACGTACGTTTCCAGGAAATGGTTTCATGATTTAATACATTGATTTATGCGCGACACAAAAAAATATTCTAACCTCTTAAAGTAACTGGTACCATTTTGTGGAAGAAGGATTACTTTAATGATTAATGAAATCTATTCTAAAGGTACTGCATCTCAATGAGGTGTTTTTTTAATTACAAGTTCCTAATTTTTCTGCTGTACGAGAAAATTTACTTAAGTAAAATATTAGCCTAAAGCTAACTTGAAAATTGCTTCAATACATCAGACTGTGTCTCGTTTTGTTGCATACAGAGGGGGGGTTCCCCATTTTTAAAAATGAGTTTACAGAAAAATGCGTAACCATAGTTCGGATTTCTCTTTGACTAAAGCATTTTTGTCTCAGCCTATTTTCATTTATTCAAGTTAAAATTCTCACCCTTTACTAGGTAAAGGATACTTTCACCCACATTTGTTATATGATCGGCAAATCGCTCGAGATACTTTGCGCATAATGCCATTTGCATCACATATTGAATTTTTTCTGGATTTGTAGCTGTTTCCTCAAGCAGTTCACTAATAATGGTCTTATTTAATTTATCAACTCCATCATCCATCACTGCTAATTCTCTTGCAATTGTAACATCCTCATATTTAAATGCCTTTATTGCAGAGTCCAGCATATCCTTTGTCATTTCATACATTCGCTTTAAATCGGATGGGATGATAGAAGCATTCTTTCCTAAATGAATCGTTGCATTAGCAATATTTTTTGCATTATCACCCATACGCTCAATATCTGTAAGAATCTTCAATGTAGTAATAACTCTTCTCAAGTCAGTTGCAACTGGCTGTTGTTTAGCAATTAGCAAAATTGCTTTGTCATTGATTTCCAATTCTTTCCGGTCTATTTTCTGATCATTATCGATCACCTGTTTAGCCAGCTCCATATCTTTACTGAAAAAAGCATCCATCGCCTCGTCTAGTGCTCGGCCAGCAGTATTGGCTATTTTAATAATATCTTCACTCATTACATCAAGCTCACCTTGAAATTGGTTACGAGTTATCATTTATATACCTCCAACAAATTTATTCTATGCTTTTCCTATGATTACAGGTAGTATATACTAAATAGTGCGAATTTTAAAGAATATTACCTTAATATCTTCGAAAGGTGTATATTGATGTACTCGTCGATATAAAATGTCGGCTTTCTTTCATTTCGTTACGGGCTTATAATGTATGTGATACACTTTAAGGCGAAATAGTGTGTTAGTCACATCGGATGACTTGAGAGCTGCCGAAGATGAAAAGCCATTTGATCATTTACCTGAATGGGAGCAGGAAAATAGAATGACTGCTCTTGATGTAGTTGAAAACTTTGAAAAATATATAGAACTGCCTACAAAATATGAAATAAATGAATATGAAGCTATGGAAGACTTTAGCATAAGGGTTAGTGATCAAGGTAAGCAAGATGCTTTATTAAGAGCAATTAAGGGAAAAGGTGCTTTTAGAAGATTTAAGGACAAGATAATTGATTTTGAAATCGAGGACCAATGGTATTCATATCGTGACGAGCGTTTTAAACAAATTACAATAAAGTGGTGTCATAAAAATAACATAAAGTATATTGAATAGGAAAGTGAAGTTGCGGTTACTTAACTAATGGTGATCGCTTTTTCTTTATAAGTAACGGCGTGCTTTAATTTAATTAGGAGATTATCGATGTAAAAATAAGTTTATCTTTTGGGTATTTATTGGTAGGTAAAAAATGAAGTGTGCATTGTAGGTGTTTACCTGAAAACTAGATCTGATGAAAATGATCGTAATTCATAAGTTTTATAGAATATTAACGCGAATTTCTTACGTAACCTTCTGCATAATCTTGAAAGGTTTTTTTGGTGTCTTTAATAACTTTTTTAATAAATCTTTTCATTTTCTTTTCCCTCCTAGTTTTCTATATATACATTATCTTATATAACGTGCTTTTCATCAATGTCAGTGAAAACGAAAACAATTGGGATGAAAACGGGAACAAGCGGGAAGAAAGCGATTATTTCCCTTACATGCTTAAAGTTTTGCTGTTTATCTCGAATTATCTCCCTTATTCTATGGGGGAAACGCTTACTAAGAAAAAGTGTTATTGGTAGGATTCTTCATTAATTACTTCATGTGAAATTAGATTCTTTTCTTATTAAAATCCAATAATATTATTAGGATATTAGGCTAGTATCTATTAATTGATTGGAGTCTAAACTGTCTAAGGAATCTTCTCAGTAGATAAAATCAGAAAGGATGATAACATGTCAGAAATAAAAGATGAAATCATTCTAAGAGGGCTCAAAGAAAATAACTTAAAAAATGTAGCGTTAAACATACCAAAAGAGAAAATCATCGTATTTACTGGTCTTTCAGGATCTGGAAAGAGCTCCGTTGTTTTTGATACATTAGCAACAGAAAGTAGAAGACAAATGACGTTGAACTATCCTCACTATGTCAGATATCAAATGCCAAGATATGAAAGACCCCATGCCGATCTTATGCAAAATTTAAGTCCGGTCGTAGTAGTAGAGCAAAGACCTATAGGGGGCAATTCCCGATCAACAGTTGGCACCTATATGGATATTAATCCATTAATTAGGCTTTTATTTTCAAGAATAGGAAAACCATCCATAGGTTCTGCCAGCGATTTTTTGAGCCAAAGTTCCTTTGGAAGTTGTCCAGAATGTAGTGGATTTGGGGAGGTCATTGCGCCTGACCTAAATAAGATGGTCGATTTGGATAAGTCACTTCGGGATTACGCAGTGAAATTTAAGCCATTATCGCCTTCAGGTTGGCAAGGCAGATGGATGATGACTTGCGGATTATTTGAGCCGGATAAACCGATAAAGGACTACTCAGAAGACAAGCGTCATCTGCTATTATATGGTCCCCCAGAAGGTGAAAAAGTCAATGCGCCGTTTCACACCAAACACGGACCACAAGACCATGATTGGGATGGGGTATTGCCCAGGTTTACACGCCTTTATATCCATAGAGATATCTCAAAACTGAAAGGAGTAACCCAGGATGACGTCCTAGCAGTATCAACTCAATCCTTATGCCCAACTTGCCAGGGCACAGGCCTAAACCCAAAGGTCTTGGAGTGTAGAATAAATGGATTAAATATCGCAGAATACGATCAATTAGAGCTTATAGAACTACTGAAAGTACTAACGAACATAAAAGATCCTATGGGAGAATCTATCGCGATCCAAACAATCCCGCATATAAAACAACTGGTTGAATTGGGATTAGGATATTTGAGCTTATCAAGAAAAATGGGCACCCTGTCCGGCGGGGAAGCCCAAAGGGTAAAAATTGCTCGTCATTTAGGGAGCAGCCTAAACAATATTACATACATTTTCGACGAACCAAGTGCAGGACTTCATCCAGAAGAAGTGGATATGTTAATAGAAATGATGAAAAATATAAAAGACCAACATAACACCGTCATCGTAATTGAACATGATCTATCCGTAATAAAAGCAGCGGATGAAATAATAGAGATGGGACCGGAAGCGGGTGTTCGTGGTGGAGAAGTTGTCTATCAAGGGAAATTAGAAGGACTAAAAAACTCTAAAGCTGCAACAACCCTAAACCACAAGCTAACAATCAACAAAAACCCAAGGGATATAGAAAGTTATTTTACGATAAAAGGAGCAAGTAACAATAACTTAAAAAATATAAGTCTAACTATTCCTGAAAATGTTTTTGTCTCTGTATGTGGTGTATCTGGTTCAGGTAAAAGCTCTTTAATGATGGAAGCATTCACTAAAAAGTTTCCAGAAACCATTATGGTAGGGCAAGGCAGTATAGGTATTTCTAACCGTTCGACACTAGCAACATATATGGGAATAATGGATGATATTCGCTCCATATTTTCTAGAAAAACAGGACAACCAGCAGGCTTGTTCAGCTTTAACTCCTTAGGCGCATGTTCAGTCTGCAAAGGGAAAGGAGTCATAAAACCAGATGTAGCATTTGCAGATCCAGTGACAATTCCATGTGAAGCATGTGGCGGTACGAGATATTCAGACGAAGCACTGTCCTATCGGTATCATGATAAAAATATAGTAGAAATATTAGATTTAACCATAGAAGAAGCTATTCACTACTTTAAAGTACCGAAGATCATAAAAAGAGTGAATACGCTAAAAGATGTAGGATTAGGGTATCTAACCTTAGGACAGACGACAAGTTCTCTAAGCGGAGGGGAAATTCAACGTCTAAAACTTGCAAGCCACCTACAAAAAGAAGGGCAAATCTACATCTTAGACGAGCCATCCTTAGGGCTGCACAAAAGAGATAATGGAAAACTTTTAGACGCATTTCAAAATCTTGTAAACAAAGGTAATTCGGTAATCATAATCGAACACAATCTGGACTTTATCGCGGCGAGCGACTGGATAATAGAATTGGGTCCAGGAGGAGGAAAACAAGGAGGACATATTATATTTGAGGGTACACCAGAAGAAATGCTACATGCAGAAACAATAACAGCGAAATGGTTAAAGGCTGGGATTAGAGAACAACTTACTTAAAACGGGAATTTAATATCTCATAGAAAGGGCAAAAAGTAGAAACAGTGAATATTGTGGGTAGTTACATGAAATGGGAGTTAAAGAGGAATGATATACTGTTAAAAACGATTAGAATTCATTATCAATTTTCTCTAGGGGGACAAATGATGGATTACAACATACGTAAAATGAAGAAGCGGGATATTACCCAAGTCCAACATGTTGCAAGGACTAGCTGGCATTCAACATATGAAGGAATTATTCCCCTGGAAATACAGGATAGATTTCTGGATGCAGCATATAGTCGGGCCAATATGAAGAAACGGCTAAAGAAATCAATCCTTTTTGTTTCGGAGGTTGATGGAAAAGTTGTTGGGTTTGCTAACTATTCCCCTGTTTCTGCTGATGGATCTGTTGAACTTGGTGCAATCTATTTGTATCCCGAGTTTCAAGGATATGGAATTGGCTCAGCATTCCTAAGGGAAGGTATTGAGAATTTGGGTGCTTCAGAGATTCATTTGAACGTGGAGAGAAATAATCATATCGGAACCAATTTCTATCGTGCAAAAGGTTTTGAAATGGTATCTGAATTCAATGATAAATTTGATGGTCATATATTGAAAACAGTGCGGATGGTTTTAAAGGTTAGTGAGGAAATGAATGTTTGAACTGATTAAATGGTGGAATTTTTTAAACAATCAAAAGGATGATAAATCATGAGTAAGTATGAATGGAGAAAGAAAGCAAAGGAACTCTATTTGCCAAAAGAACAACCTACTAAAATTGAAGTTCCTAAAATGAAATTTTTCACATTAGAAGGTAATGGAAATCCGAATAGCGAACCATTTAAAGATAATATTGAAATCTTATATGGACTGTCATATGCCATAAGGATGATGCCAAAAAAGGGGATAACTCCAGATGGTTATTTTGAATATACTGTTTTTCCTTTAGAAGGACATTGGGATTTAGATGAAGAAGGTAGAAAACTAGACTATCTAAACAAGGACCATTTGGTGTACAAGCTTATGATCAGACAGCCTGATTTTGTGACAGAAGAATTGTTCCAATATGCGATAAACAGTGTGAAACAAAAAAAGAAAAATGTAGACTTGGATATTGTTCAATTTGAGAATATAACGGAAGGATTATGTGTCCAATCCATGCACATTGGGAGTTATGATGAGGAACCAAAAACATTCCAATTGATGGAAGAATTTTGCTCACAAAATAACTTGAAAAGAGCAGAGAAAACACATAGGGAAATATATATATCGGATGCGAGAAAAACACCACAAGAAAAATTGAAGACGGTGCTTCGATTTAAAGTGGTTGAAGTGTAGATAAAAAATACTCCATATATTATATCAAGATCTACAGGACCCATCCTTGCACTGCCAGCCCCCTTTGTCCTTTTTCATGCAGAAAGTAGTAGTTATTTCGCACGAGAAAAATTCACATATAATTTACTGTTTATTCAATCTCCCTTAATATCTATCATTTATGCTTATGATAGATTCGAAATTGAGAGGAGATTTAACATGTTTAAGAAAAATATTAGTAAAATTGGTGCGGTTGCATTAAGTACAGGTCTGGTCCTTTCTGGATTGGGTGTTGGATCGGTGGATGCTGCTAAACCAGATTGGGCAGGGAAGGGTAATGGAAATAACGGAAATAATGGGAATGGAAAAGGAAACCAAAAGGTAGAAAACGTAATTTATATGATTCCCGACGGATTCAGTTCAGATTATGCCTCGAATTATCGTGTGTATAAAGGGGAAGATGCTATCTGGGATAAGCATTTGAAAGGTGCGTTTACTACATATTCAGCTAATTCCGATATCACAGACTCTGCTGCTGCCGGTACTGCAATGGCAACTGGTGAGAAAACAAATAATGGTGTGATTGGTCTTGATCCTGAAGGCAATGAGCTGAAAACGATTCTTGAGGCTTCCCAAGAAGAAGGAAAAGCTTCTGGTTTAGTTGCTACTTCAACCATTTCACATGCAACACCTGCAGCGTTTGCTTCTCATGTTGAAAGTCGTAATAATGAAACCGAGATTTCTAGACAGCTGGTTGAAAGTGGTGTCGACGTTATGCTTGGTGGAGGGAAAGATTATTTCCTGCCAGCTTCTGAAGGTGGAAAGCAAGAGGAACTTAACTTGATTGAACAAGCTGAAGAGCAAGGTTATGAATTCGTTGAGACTCGTGATGCATTGCTGGACAGCAATGACATTGACGTTGAAGATGGTGAAAAATTGCTCGGTCTTTTTGCTGGGGATGCATTATCTCCAGAATTACACCGTGGTGAAACAGAAGAACCAAGCATAGCTGAAATGACAGGAAGTGCAATCGATGTCCTTGAAGAAGATAAAGATGGATTCTTTCTTGTTGTAGAGGGAAGTCAAATTGATTGGGCAGGTCATGATAATGATGCAGCATGGGCTATGAGTGATGTTGCAGCATTTGAAGAAGCTGTAGAGGAAGCTATTGAATTTGCTGAGGAAGATGGTAATACTTTAGTTGTCGTTGCAGGAGACCATGATACTGGTGGTATGACTACCGGATCTAATGGACAAATGGATCTGAATGCTGCTGTACTGCAAAATGTTACAGCTACAGGAGACCATATGGCAGCACAATTAAATGAAAACCGCTCTAATGTCAATGAAGTGGTGAATACTTATACAGGTTTTGACCTGACAGAGGAAGAAGCACAATACATCCAGGAAGCAAATAATGCGTCCTTTGCTATCAATAAAGTCGTCAGTGATCGTGCTACTATTGGTTGGTCAAGTACAAATCATACGGGAGCAGATATTCCAGTATATGCATATGGACCAACAGCAGATAAGTTTGTCGGCTTCCATGACAATACAGACTTACCAAAAATAATTGCTGAGGCAATGAAGTTGAAGTAAGACATTAATTTTCGATAGTAAAAAAAGTTTGTCAAGAATTGATAAAGATTCCGTTTTGAGTTGCATTTTTAAAAATACACGCAAATGATATTAAAATGGAATGATCAAATGGAAAATAAAAGTCGTCTAATTTTTGGGGTCACTTCAAATTTAGACGGCTTTTATTATTATAATGACCGAGGATATCGTACCGCAAAACAGCATTGATCACCTAAACCTATGAATTTCCTCATCTTTTTGTCATTAAAACTTTCCAATCTAATTTTGTCCCATCAAATCGCATCATTATTTTTTAACTTTCTCAATCTTTTTCATTCGAAATGATGTGATGATAAGAACGATAATCAGTAGCATCCCTAAATAACCAAAGAGTGGATAGAAAAACGACACAAGCTTAACAAAGCCAAAGAAGCTTGCTGCAAAACCTATCATTACGGCTGAAATGACGATTACTTTAAATTTCGTGCTTTGTGATTTTGCAAAACGTATACCAAATGAGAAAAACATGCTTACTGCAGTGTTAAAAATCATTCCGAATAAAACGATGGCATACAGAAGGCCAAAGATAGGAGAAACACTATTGGCAATTCCCAGTAATGGCATTTCCAAGTCTCCAACCGAATCAACTTTTGAAAAGATAGATAAGTGACCTATCGTCATAATAAGACCTATGGCGATACCTCCAACAAGTCCGCCGATGGATGCTATCTTTTCATTCCGCTCATCTCCACCCATAACAAGTGTCATAGAAGCCCCCGTCGCAATGTTGAACGAAACATAATTTAATAAAGATATAAGCCAATGTCCCGCAGCTGACGTTTGTTCCTGTGCAATTGGCTCAAGATCGGCAAACGATGCATCCATGGTGAACATACTATGAATAAATAAATAAATAACAACAATAATCAAAAAGGGTGTGATATTTCCAATTACCTTAATGACTCCATCCACTTTTAGCATAAGTGTGAGAATAACGAGAACGACCATCAGAATGGTACCTACAATGGAAGGTAACCCGAAATGCTGGTGAAAAATAGAACCTGATCCTGCTATCATGACAATCCCTATACCAAGGAGTATGAAAACCAGTATATAATCGATGATAACTCCTAGAAAACGACCACTAATCTTGTGAATGACCTCTTGATGTGATTCCGCCCGTGTTCGGCTGCCGAGCTTTGTCAAAATCATTCCAAGGTATCCAAAAAGAACGATTGCAACAAAAGCTCCAATTGTCCCCATATACCCAAAACTTGTAAAGTACTGCAATAATTCCTGACCAGAGGCAAATCCAGCTCCAACAATAATTCCAACAAAGGCGCTAGAAATTTTAAAAATTTTCCTCATTTTATCTCTGTTGTTCATGTTGTCCTCCTATGTTTATCCTTTTAGCAACTTATTGATGTTTCTTATTATTTTACGATCATATCTTTTCATACTCATTAATAAATTTCTGTAGCAGAAATGATGTGATTTCCAAAAAAATTACTGGAAACTAAGCGATAACCATTTATTTTCATACATATCTCCATGGAGGAATTATTTTATGTGATTCAAATGTGAAATCAGCTAAAAAATATAAATTAATGAGATGTAAGATTAAGCATAAGTTCTTCAAGGTTTGGGAAAAAGAAGGTGAAGAACCTTTTAAACCCCATTTTAATGGAGATGGTTTCTTATAAGAGAAAGTAGAAAAGGGAGCAAAAAAATGGGAATTTTAGAAAAACTATTTGGAAGAACAAAGGAGAGTGAAAATATGTCAAACGTTAAATTAGCAGTTGTTTTTTATAGTATGGGTGGAACAAATCACCAGTTGGCAAAATGGGCAGAAGAAGGAGCAAAAGCTGCAGGTGCTGAAGTTAAAGTGTTAAAAGTACAAGAATTAGCTCCAGAATCAGTGATTGAAGGAAATGAAGTATGGAAATCAACTGTTGAAGCAACAAAAGACGTTCCAGTTGCAACATCAGATGATATTGAATGGGCAGATGCCATCATCTTTAGTGTTCCAACCCGTTTTGGTAACATGCCATCACAAATGAAGCAATTTCTTGATATCCAAGGTGGAATTTGGGCAAATGGTAAGACAGTAAATAAAGTAGTTAGTGCAATGACTTCTGCTCAGAATCCACATGGAGGTCAAGAAGCCACTCTTTTATCATTGTATACTTCCATGATGCATTGGGGTGCAATTATTGCAACCCCTGGTTACACGGATCCTGTCATTTATGGAGCAGGAGGAAATCCTTATGGAACGAGTGTAACAGTCGATCAAGACGGTAAAATGATTGAAGATGTGGAAGGTGCTGTGAAACATCAGGCTAAACGTACTACAACAGTTGCAGAATGGGTTAAAAAAGGAAATCAATAAGAATATTTTATAAGAAAAAGAGGGACAATCACGTATAAGATGACCCTAGTTAGACAGGTTATTTAAATAAAAAGCTTATTGGGAATGAGTTCGATGTTGTTTCGGACTCATTCCTTTTAATTTAGTCTTCAGTATATTCTAAGAAATCATGTACAACTCGATCTAGAATGGTATCTGCTAGTGTACCCTGTACCCTTCACCAATCTTATATGCCATCCACGGGGGGCAAATTGAGAACAGAAAATAGTTGAGCCGACCTGATGATGTGCTCGTAAGACCGAAGTAAATTATCTTCAAAATGTAAAAGAGGATATATTTACAATTAATGTAAAACATATATGTAGTCTACTTACTTCATTAGGGTGATTACATTATGCATCTTATCTATAACTTCTTATTTTTATTTGCTTTGGCGGTGGTGGGGAGATTTGAGAAATTGGGAAAAGTATTATCCAACCATACTCTATCGTAAATGACATGATATCCATTTTGGCACTTTAAAGATAGTATATTTCCTTCGTTATTATTTAATCATACAACAATTTCTCTAGCAATTATGTTTGTTTGTTACTCGGTGACTATTTTGATTTATCTAAAATAATTTTTTGGGACGAATAAATGGAGAGTAAGTATATTTCATTTGATTTCATAATTTGGGTTATGCTATATCTTGCAAGCGAATATATTAACCTGCACATAGGCTTAATTTTCCATCATAATGGTTGGAGTATGTGGCATTCGATTCCATTTGTTATTGCAATGTTTGTTATATTTCCCTCTAGATCGAATGAAGTGATTTTTGAATGTAGCAATTCCTGACTCTCGTTAAAATGATTGTTGGAGGACTGATTATACTTGGAAAAAATAATTTTATGGTTAACGCTCATCATTGGCATTGCTTTACTCTTATTTAGTTTTAGAAAAGCCCCAACCAAAGATTTGCTTTTAATCTTTTTATTGACCGCTTACTTCTCCATTATTCTTGGTGTTCTAGTTGTAGAAGAAAAAATGCTCGAATATCCTATAAACTTTTTGAGTAACCATTTCAGTTCCAGCCTTCTTTATGAATATCTTATTCTTCCAGTTATCTGTATTTACTTTTATCTAGTAACATATTATTCAAGATATCCTAGCATAATTATAAAATGCGCAATATTTACCTTTGTTTTAACGTTCATTGAGGTACTTTTGGAAAGATATACAGATTTGCTTGAATATCATACATGGACATGGGTACATACATTTATCGGTGTCTTTTTTCTAATTATGTTTATCCGTACCCTTATAATGTTAATTCACAAACTGGAAAGAAAAAAATGAGACAGTTCCATTTAAATATTATTTGTAGTAATGAGCTATAAATTTCCAAGTATAAACCGAAGATATAACGAATTTTTTTTTTTGATGAGAAGGGATGTCTGTGATGAATAAGGGACGTTCAAATCGGTTAATATCCAAAATTAAGTCAAGGAGATCAACGAACACCAAAAAGAAAAATAAAACCGAGGTAGGGAAACAATCCATTCATGAACAAGAACCGCTCTCTACTCGTTTAACGGATAATGAAATCAAATTTCGCTCCATTTATAGCGATAGCTCGGATGTTATCTTTCGGTCTTTTTACATTGGAAAGAAAGATAAAGCTATTCTTATTTACATTGAAGGTCTCTCAAGTGTTGAGGAGATTGATAATAGTGTACTTTCCCCACTTATGAAACGGGCGGAAGAGAAAGACTACCAAGTTGATACATTAATAAATAAAAGCGTTTCGGTATCCAGTGTAAAAGAAGTTAAAACATTTTCGGAATGTATCGGGGAGATTTCTTCAGTAATCCAGTAATCATAGTAGATCAGCAAAAAATAGGATTTTCGTTAGGACTCGCAAAATCGGATAAGCGTTCAATCGACGAGCCACAGGCAGAAGCGGTTGTCAGAGGTCCACGGGATGGATTTATTGAATCCCTATCTGTAAACACTTCCTTACTGCGAAGAAGAATACGTAGCCCAAAGTTAAAAATGAAATCGATGGAAGTAGGGGAATACACCAAAACGAAAGTCGTAATTGCTTATGTAGAAGGAATAGCGGATAAAACGTTAATTGAAGAAGTGAATAATAGGATATCAAGAGTGAGCATTGACGGTATTATGGATAGTTGTATTTTTAAATGATGAACTAGACAGAGATATGCCTAGAGTTCTTTTGCTGGAAGGTGTTATGATGTCCTTATCAAAAACTCTTACAGCGAGGGAGTTTGAATATGAAATTAGCGAAATCGCATCGATTATTTAGAGATTAATTGAAGTGATTCGAGAAGGCTAGTCTGGAACGGCTAAAATCTTTATTGTTTAAAATTCTGCAATTAAAGGAAATATAAACATATGCAATCAGATTCTACCGCAATGGAGGAGAAATCATGGGACGTTTATTAAGAAGGCTCATTAAATATGGACCAATAGTTTATCCGTTTATTAGAAAGTTTTTGAATAAAAGGAAACAAGGAAGAAACATTCGCAGGTAAGTATGGATGAAGCTGGGACTTTACAGCTTCTTTTTTTTGCTCTTGTAAGGGCTCTTTGATTATTATTGGGGATTAGCTCTGGTTAAAGAAAACATAAGCAGGAAAATAATCATTATTATAGAATATATACAAGAGCATAAAATGAGGGGAATCATCACTTAAGGAATTACGGAAATAGAAAAATTAAACTAAAGTGATATTAGAAACGGGGAACGATTATGTCTTTGAGTATTAAAAAAATGAATCAGCACTATGCCGTTGATGCCTTGTGCTGGAAGTATCCAAAACCATATGACTTTTATAATCATATATTAACATCCGATGCAATACTCGAATTACTAAGTAGTAAATATTATGTGACACTTGATACCGAAAGTGAGTTCATTGGTTTCTTTTGCACGGGGAGATCTGCTCAAGTGCCAGCAGGGGATATGGTCGGTGTTTACAATGAAGATTGCGTGGATATTGGACTTGGCATGAAACCTGAATTAACAGGAAAGGGAAAAGGATATGAATTCTTTTCACATATACTTACCTTTGTGGAAGAAAACCATAAAGGCAAAGACATTCGTTTAACCGTTGCCACCTTTAATAAAAGAGCAATCCATTTGTATGAAAAAGCTGGTTTTGTTAAACAAGGGGAATTTTCAAATGATGAAGCTGATTTTATCACAATGAAAAAAGGAATGGATGTAAGAGCATAAAACGCTCTACTTCATAGTGCTGTTAGATATACATAATAAAATATACCGTACTTTATTCAGCGCGCATTCGTGGAAGAAAGTGTCTTTTATTTTTGACAACGACTTAATAAGACATATTATTATTGGTATAGTCTTCTTAAAAGAAAAGGATTCCGTTTTGAAGTGCAAAACATTAAATAATTAAATTAACTTACAAATTATAAAAAGCTCTGCATGTTAGCAGAGCTTTTAGCATTTAAAAAAGCAATTTTATATTTCTTGAAAAATCAGTTTCACTGATGTATTTCATAAAAAATTCAGATATATATTAGGTTAAACTTAATTATGAGACTGTGAAGAAATGTACTTAAACGAAATTGCAGATTAGCTATAGAGTTCCGTCTGATTATCTTTAACAATCGGGCCATGTTGTTGGAATAGCCTTAACGTTGTAAATTTGCGACTTTCTGGCGGTACCCCCCCCTATTGGAAAAATTAAAAATAAATGTAATAAATATTTTTAATAGTTTACTACCTGACTATAGTCAGGTACAATTAATCTGACTATAGTCAGATAACGTAATTATTATGGGATTAATTTTATTTTTGAAAGCGGGGTAATATCATTGATTACGATTGCGAATCAACGACCAAAAGCAAAGCTATGGAGTCGCTCATTTACTTTTGTTTTGTTAGCAAATGCATTCTTATTTTTAGCATTTGAGATGCTTGCGCCTACATTGCCACTTTATGTTTCAAGTATCGGAGGCGAGGCAACACAGATAGGACTTGTAACAGGAATCTTTGTGATTTCTGCCATTTTAATTCGACCATTTACAGGCATCATGGCAATGAAAATGGATAAAAAATATTTATTAGTAATAGGCATAGCTATTGGGGCACTTGCAACTGGTGGATACTATTTAGCGACAGAGGTTTGGGCATTAGTCCTGATTCGTATTCTTCATGGGTTTGGCTTTGGCATTACGACGACCTATTTCACAACAATTGCTGCTGAAAATATTCCTAAAGAACGGCTTGGAGAAGGGATTGGATATTTTGGTGTAGGAGAAACGACCATGGTTTCCGTTGGACCACTAGTTGGTGTAATGTTTCTGGAAATATGGGATTTCAAAGGACTTTTCATGAGCGGAATGGCGTTTATGTTGTTGACGTTACTCATTACATTGTTTATATCGCGTAAATCAACGGTTTCAAAAAGCTTAGAGAAGAAACCAACACCGGCTATTCAATTTAAATTAATTGAAAAACGAGTGCTATTTCAATCGATTCTTATTGCACTAATAGGAATTGCTGCAGGTGGGATTATGTCCTTTATAGCATTATTTGCTATTGAAAAAGGGCTTGATCAAGTAGCTTTGTTCTTTACAGTAGTAGCACTAGCAGGACTTGTTGTACGTTTGTTCTCTGGCAGAATGTATGACCGCTTTGGTCCAGGTCTTATGTTAATTTTGTTTGGATTAGTTGCGATGACTGGGCTTGTTTTACTTGTGTTTGTACAAAATGATGTGCAGTTTTTGATTGCTGCGTTTCTCTATGGTATTGGTTTTGGTGCGATTTTCCCTGCAATTCAAGCTTGGTGTATCAGTTCAGTTGAAGAACATGAGCATGAGAACGCAGTTGCATCGTTTTTTAACTTTTTCGACATTGGTATTGGTATTGGGGCTATGGCACTCGGGATAGTAGCACAAGTGTATAATACATATGCAGCAGTATTTTATATTTCAATTGGTGCCTATGTATTATTCCTATTGTTATCTATATTTTATGTTAAAAGGCGTACTGCATAATGTAGAAGAAAGGGGAGTTATTTTTGAGTAAAGGAAAAATTAAAAAAATTGCTATCTCTCATTTTAACAAATTTGGTTATGAGGGGACGAAGCTTTCCCAAATTGCAGAAGAAGTAGGCATCCGCAAACAATCACTTGCATACCATTTTCCGCATAAACGATTGTTATTTCAAGAAGTGTATAAGGAAGCTGTAGAAGAAGAAGTGCAATTTATTAAGCATTATTTTCTGCAACATGCAGAGAAACCGATTGAGCAGCAATTATATCACTTTCTAACGGAACATAAAGTACGGTTTCAAACAAATCCAAATACACAACTAATGCTAACAATTTCTTTTCTTGTACCGGATGAGATGTATGAAGATGTTATCCAAAAACCATATAAATATATAAATATTTTGACTGGTACATTAGAATCTTGCTTTGCAAAACAAACATTCCGTATAAGTGCGAAAGAGTGTGCTCTGGCTTTTGTTGCATTGTTAGATGGACTGGATATTCAATTAGTATATGAAGATAGTAGAAAGTATGAAAAATTACAAGAAATAACATGGGATATCTTTTGGACAGGTATCAGTTTATAAGATTGTGAAGGGGTGTACGTAACACCAAGTAAGTTTCAAAAAATGATTTTACAAAGTTAGCATCAGTCTTAAACTATAATGGCAGAATAGGACAATAAGAGCAGTCGCCTTTTATTGTGCTATCTAGCAGGTTAGTGAAAAAGTCCTATTCATCTTTTGTTCAGCATTCGGGCCAGATTGTGGAACAACATAAGCTAGAACATGAGCAAACTTATTAATGAAAATTGTATCTAAATTCACATAGAAAGAATCCGTTTCCTTTTTAAAATGGGTTCTTTTTTATTTTATATTGACCACAATGGTCATTAATGCTAAAGTTAAATTGACCATTGTGGTCAAATTATCAACGGAAGGAGTTCACGACCATTTACTCGAACTTTGATAAATTAAAAGCAGAGAAGAAAGAGCTTATTATTAATGTAGCAATAAAGGAATTTGTCCAAAACGGATTTGATAAAGCATCAACAAACGAAATTGTAAAAGAGGCAAAAATATCTAAAGGTTCATTATTTAATTATTTTATTAGCAAGAAAGATCTTTATGTATATTTAATCGAATACGGTATTCAAATTATCGAGAGTCTTTATGAACAAATAGATCTAAATGAAACGGATCTATTTAAAAGAATCGAAAATATTGGATTACAGAAGCTCCATATCCATAGAAATTTCCCTCACGTATTCGATTTCCTGGCTTCTTCCACCCAAGAGGAGTCGGAGGAAGTAAAAGATATGATTAAGCACAAAGTTGATTCAATCTATGATCGAGGCACAGAGATAATTTATAGAAATATTGATTACACCATGTTCCGTGAAGAGATTGATATCGAAAAGGCAATTGAAATCCTTAATTGGACAATGTTTGGATTTGGGGATAAAGCCATCCAGCAAATTAACAGCTTTGAAGATGTCGGTGAATTTGGAGATCAATATCTCAAAGAATGGGAGAAATATTCTGAAATACTGAAGCACAGCTTTTACAAATAAGACTGAAATAGGAAAGCCATAATCACGTTATCAAGCGCTATCAAATTCTTAAAAAAGGAGTGTCCGTGCGATGAAAGAAATTATAACTATTCAAGGTTTAGAAAAAAACTTCGGCAAGTTTCAGGCGTTAAGTGATGTGAATTTCACGGTAAATGCTGGAGAAGTTGTTGGTTTTATTGGTCCGAATGGGTCTGGTAAATCTACAACGATCCGTATCTTGCTAGGAATTATCCATCGTGATGCCGGTAATGCGAAAATTTTCGGTAAGGACGTTTGGAAAGAAAGCATTGAAATTCACAAACGCATTTCATATGTTCCAGGAGATGTGACACTTTGGGGATCGTTGACAGGTGGGGAAATTATTGATTTATTCCTTAAATTGCATGGACGGGGAGATAAGCAAAAGCGCGACTATCTAATTAAGCGCTTTGAATTGGACCCAAAGAAAAAAGCCAAGGGATATTCAAAGGGAAATCGTCAAAAGGTGGGTTTGATTGCAGCATTATCTACTGATTCGGATTTATACATTTTTGATGAACCAACGTCTGGTCTTGACCCTTTAATGGAGGCAATTTTTCAAGAAGAAGTAGAAAAAATTAAAGAAGCAGGTAAATCCATACTGCTATCCTCTCATATTTTGAGTGAAGTAGAACGCTTGGCAGACAAGGTTGTCATCATTCGCCAAGGTAAGATTGTTGAAACTGGCACCCTCGATGAACTGCGTCACTTGACTCGTTCTACTGTAACGTTGGCAACAGAAGGTGATGTGGCTGAAATGGCTGGTATAAACGGAGTATTTGATTTCAAACAAAAAGATAATCAAGCGACATTCTCTGCGGATAATCAGTATATCAATGATATTTTAATGGAAGCAAGCAAATTAGGTGTCAAAAAGTTTGAATCTGTGCCGCCGACTCTTGAAGATTTGTTCATGCGTCATTATGAAGGATAACCGTCTGAAAGGAGGATGAAATACGATGAAAGAAAAATTTGCAGGTTGGGATACACTGTTTCTGCAATATCTAAAACGCGATTTGAAAAAAATAATTGTTTGGGTTTTAGGACTTGGTTTATTTTCAGCTGCTTTTGTTCCAGCTTTTGAAGAAATAGCAAAAGGCCAGGGATTGTTGGGAATGTACGAAACATTACTAAACCCTGCTATGATAGCCATGGTAGGTCCTACACCAATTGAAGCGGCAGTTGATTACACCTTAGGAGCAATGTATGCACACGAAATGTTGCTATTCTGTGGTTTATTTGCAATGGTCGTCGCTGCTTTACATGTGATAAGTCATACGCGTAAAGAAGAGGATCTTGGTCTGACTGAACTTGTGCGCTCCTTTCAAATTGGTCGTCAAGCAAATTCTCTTGCTGTAATGATGGAAATCCTTTTCATCAATGTTATATTAGCACTTTTTATTGGTGGAGTAATGATGAGCTTTGGTGTTGATACGATTTCTGTGGAAGGTTCCTTTTTATTCGGGGCTTCAATCGGAATGGCTGGTATTCTCGGCGCCGGGATTGCTCTGGTTATGGCACAAATTATGCCTGCTTCATCTGGTGCAACAGGGTCAGCACTTGGAATTATAGGACTGCTTTATATTGTTCGTGCGGGGACAGATGTCTCCAATGTTGACTTATCCATGATTAATCCTTTAGGATGGACATATTTAACCTATCCCTTTACGGAAAATAACTGGATTCCTCTTATTTTTGCCTTGATTTTCAGTTTAATGATGATGGTCATTGCTTTTAGGCTTGAAGGTGCTCGCGATATGGGGTCTGGCTATCTTCCTGAAAGAGAAGGTCGAGAAAGTGCTAAGAAATCCTTGCTGTCTGTCCGTGGTTTATTTATCAAGATTAACAAAGGCGTGATGATTAGTTGGTTGATTGCCTTTGTTATTATGGGGGCGGCCTATGGCTCAATTTATGGAGACATGCAAACCTTCCTTGGAAGTAACGAAGTAATGAAGGATATGTTTACGCATTCAGGTATTTCTATTGAAGAATCATTCACTGGAACGATAATGATGGTCATGATGTCTTTGGTTTCGATATTACCAATTGCCATTGTAAATAAACTATTCTCTGAAGAAAGCCGATTACACTTAAGTCAGCTTTATGCCACAAAAGTGACCCGCGGCCAATTCTATTGGACCAGTATTGGTTTAGCTGTTTTTGCAGGTTTAGCAGGAATTCTATTAGCTGCAGGCAGTCTTGGGGGTACAGCTATAGCTAGCATGGGGGATAAATTAACGATGGATATATTTGATTTTCTTGCTGCTGGCTTCAACTTCTTACCATCCGTATTATTCTTTACTAGTCTTGCAGCTTTAGCTCTCGGTTGGGCACCGAAACTAGGTAAAGTGGTGTATATTTATCTTGCCTATTCCTTTCTTCTAAACTACTTTGGTAGTATATTAGACTTACCAGAATGGTTTTCAAAAACAGCCATTCAAAGCTGGATACCTAAAATGCCAATTGAAGAGTTTGATGCACTAATTTTCATTATGATAACCGTGATTAGCATCGTTTTGATGATACTTGGTTATCTTGGTTATAAGAGACGGGATATGATTGAAGGGGCTTAATATTGTCCGAGAAGTAAGTGGAATTTATTCAAGACCTCATGCCAAGGCTTACAAGGAATCGAGCGTGAGTGTTGAACAGTGGTAAATAACTTTTTCCCCCCAAAATCTTATGTGTGCTGGTCGAGAGAATGTGAAGAGTAAAGTATTGTTTTTTGAATTAGCCGCATTTTTCAGGTAGAAGAATGCGGCTTTTAACTATTAATAATAAATATATTTATTTTCAATAGACAAGAAGATCTTTTTTGACACAGTTACAAATCAATTCCTAAAGAGCAGATAATCATACCTAAAAAATGGCAGGATTGTTTAATAGTGAAACATAAATTTTTCTAATTCGTACATAAGGTAATTTAACGGAATAATACTTGTTTAAAATTAAACAAAATATAAATCAAGGGAGTATTGAATATGTCTAAAGATGTTATTGTCATAGTAGCCATAGTTTCTGCTTTGATATGGATTACGGTTTCCCAAGAGGCTTTAAAACCTTCAAAAGAGATAAATTGGCGAAAAATGATAACCTTACTGTCTGCGGGATCTTTATCGGCATTAGTTATAACCATTTCGCTTTTTCAAAACCTGCCGTTTTAGTTTCGTTAACTGGTGCGAGTGTGAAACAAGGATAATCGATTCTTGTAATAAAGTGGCGGGGATAGTTAAATGATTGGGTTAAAGGAGGTTCAAAAATGGAAGTGATTATAATTAGTATCTTTTCAGCTATAATAATTTTTATCACTGTTTATTCTATAATTAAGGTATTAAATATCGCATATAAAAGAAAAGAAATTACGCTTCGGAAATTAAGAGTTTTGGTAACTACTTATATTGTAATTGGTTTATTGATAGCTTCGTTTTTGCCCTTTGGCTATCAAAAAATATTTGATACCTTTCTCCAACCACTTTTGTAGCAAAGGTAATTTTAATAATACTTTATGTTAATAGTTCTACTTAAAGTAAATGATGCAATAATTTAATAGGGGCAACGCGGAACTCCTTTTCTTGCTCCTTTTCATCTAAAATATTTTCTATAGAAATCTTTTCTGGGTCTTCCACTCAACTGAGCATAGATTCAAGTAGGTTCTGTATTACGGCAAAAGGTTTACAAGAACTAAGTAGATTAGGTATATTAAAGGTTAAAATCAAAATAAAATATAATAGGGAAAAGGGGATTGAAAATGGATGTAAGATACCCAATTGGCAAATTACAAGTACCCGATAAGGTGACACTTGAAAATATTCAAGAATGGTTAAGACAAATCGAAACTTACACGATAAAATTAAGAGAAACAGTCGACACATTAAGTGATGAGGAATTAAGTAAAACTTATCGTGATGGTAGTTGGACAGTTCGCGGGCTTGTTCATCACATTGCAGATTCTCAGTTGAACATGTATCAACGTTTGAAACTGGCTTTAACGGATGAGAATCCAACAGTACCAAATTTTGATCAAGACAAGTGGGCTGTTCAACCGGATACAGAGCTTCCTATAGAAAGTTCTATAAAAATGCTGGAAGGCATAAATGAGCGTATCGTATCTTTAGGAAATAGTTTAATTGAAGAGCAATTAAATCGAACTTTTACTCACCAGAAAAACGGTGAAATAACAGTTGCAACAAAGATTGCAAAATTAGCTTGGCATGAAGAGCATCACTTGGCCCATATAAAAATTGCATTATCAAAATAGCATAATATTTCAGAAATTGGCTTATCCAATCTGGATAAGCCAATTTTTTAAAATGAATTATATGGTGCAAGAACTAAATAGGCTCAATCAAATGCACTGTTAATGAATGCATAATCAATCAAGTTGGGATTAATACTTAACATTTGAATAGCTACATGTGCACCTAATGAGAAGCCAACAATAATTACTTTTTTATCGATTGCTAGTTTTTCTAATGGAGTGAATAGGGGGAAGGAAGCGATAACTTCAAATCCTTTACTTATTTGGATGAAGAAGGCTTAATAGAGCTATTATGGGGATTCAGGGCGACAATAAAGATAGATAATCAAAGAAGAAAATGTAATGCAATTAATATTAGTTCGATGAATAGTACCGTAAAATAAGAAAAAGACATCCCCACCACACCCGGCGAGAATGACTTTCCTTCATGAATAGCCACTACTGTTTACAGTTTTGTCCAACGTTCCTCTAACCAGTTCATAAATTCTGCACCTTTGTCTCCTTCATACGCATCAAAAACATCTAAACGCATACGTTTTAGCTTATCCGCAAAGTCTGCCACTGTGTGGTCCTTTGGTAAGCTCTTTTTCACCCGCAGGAAAATTTTGTCAGTGTCTTTGATAATATCAAACCGTGCAGGTAATGGCTTCTCTACGTCCTCACCAAACGCTGAAAGTGCTTCATAGGCTGCCAATTGCACCTTGTAGACAGTATCATGCTGCATTCGGTTTTTTAATAAATCAATAATTTTGTCATGTTGATAAGCCGATAACTTTTCGACTGCGTCTAAGCGTTCTCGCCAGCTAGACGTATAATTGGCCTGTTTTTTTAATGCTTCGTACTGCTCAGGTAATGCTGTTTCAAACTGTTTCAAGTATTTGCACCTCTTTTTTTTAACTAGAGGAAAAATGAATTCCTCTTCTGCTTCTCTTATTATACGTTGTCCGGGTGGAAAAAGCGATGATTCGCCGGTAAGGAGATATGGAACAATGGGAACGTAAGGTTTCAAGACTTTTTTAAAAGACACCTATTGTGACAGTATGTACTTATAATAATTGGTACTTTAACATAATAAGGGACGTTTGGGACTTAAATATATTATTCCCAGACGGCAGTGAATCGTATCATAAAAAACATCGAGAACAATTAAAAGTAAAGCTTAGCAAATTTCACAAGTAAAGCAGTAAGTTTTCATATTCCACGAGTTATTGATGATCAAATAAAAGAGAGAAAATAATGTCCGTTTCCTTATGATCTTAAAAATCAGTGAGTATTCTTCCCACTGATTTTTAGATGTACAATCAACCCATAAGATACTCAAGAACCGTTTAATGCCATTCCATCGAATCTATAAATAGATCTAATCTTTGTGTATAAACACCACCATTATAATCCTCTCGATCCGCATGCTTATGCTTGTAATACCATTCTCCGCCAGTTTCAAATAATTCGAAATAACCATCGAAAAACTCCTCATCCATTCCACTTTGGTAAGAGTAATGGTAAGAATTCACCCCTTCCGAGTTATCGCTATAAGAAAGGTCGATGTTCAATGCTTCAAACATAATTTCCTTCCTGTTTTCAAGAGGAAACCCATCCTTTAGCTTGCCAAAGGCATAAAAGCTGTTTTCAGAAACGTTTGGTTCTGTAAAACGCCACTCTGTAAACTGACCATGTTCTATCCGTTCTACTTCTGTATTACGAGGGAGATAGCTAGTCATATTTAGATCATCATTTTCATACAACTCCACATCGACTTCCTCCACTCCCATTGCACCTACTGGTAATAGAACACTTTTTCCAATCGGTCTGTTGAATTTCAGGTGAAGGTCACCTTCTGACCCATGAATCGTATAGGGATAATTAGCCTGCATGAAAGTGAAAAATCGTATAGGCAACATCCAGCTTTCAGGATCATCTAGTGATAGCTCAGAAGTAAAAATCATCGGATGACCAAATAATTCAGAGACATACAATTCCATGAACTTCCCGTTTTCTTCATCAAAAAATGCCGTTATTTCTGCATTTTCTATTTCAAACGGAAACACATTTTCATGAGGGAAAGAGAGCTGGTGGCTTAACTGTATTTCGTTAATAAACACATCAACAGGTACAGAAACCTCCTCAGCCTTAGCAAAACTCGCCGTCAACTCTTGAAGATGGGTATCAAATACTTCTTGATTATAATCTTCATTAAACAGCAAAAGGTTCATTTGCTCGCCATTCTCCCCGGACATATGAATTGAATATGCACCGTCCCCTTCTGTTTCTTCAATTGTCCAGTCCCTAGGAAGATAAACTTCTAAATTGTTATTGAAAATACTGCTTGTCGATACTCCGTTTAAATCATCGTAATCAAAGGGTGGTCTGTTCCATATCGTTTCTAATGAATAATTGGGTTCGTTGTTTTGCCCATCTATCGCATTTTCCTCTTCCTGATGTGCAACATTACCATCAATTCCTTGATCTGTTGTAACGTCAGATTTACTATCTCCTAAGATTCCGGTACTAAGAACTAACACCCATGCAATCACTAAAACCACTGCGGTTTGAGAAATTCCAATCACTCGTTGCCTGAGCTTACGCCGCTTACTTTTGGTTTTGCGCAGATCAGCTTGATTTAATCCATCTTGAAAGGCAAGAAGACTTTTTTCACGTGCCTCATTAGAAGCTTCCATCCTTTCATTACTTAGAGAATCGAGAAATGGATCTTCCTTTTGTTTACGTTTATTCATCAACTGCTCACCTCCAAATTGATATGTTCAGACAGTTCCTTTCTAGCTCGGTGTTGCAACGCTTTTACGGAAAGCGTCGTTTTACCCATAATTTCAGCCGTTTCCTTTATAGAAAAGTCCTCGATAAACCTCAAATGGAGAACCGTTTGATAATGTTTTGGCAACTTATTAAGCATTTGCATCACTTCACCCATATGTAAATTCCGGAGAACCGTATTCTCTGCTGATTCAGCCTCACCAACTTTTGTTTCCAGGACGCCACCCTCCATTGCAATCGACTTGCTCCTATTATTATTTTTTCGATAATAATCAATCACCACATTCCGGGTGATTTTGAAAATCCACGTTTTAAATGATGATTTCCCTTCAAAATTATGTAATTGTCTTGCAGTTTTAAAGAACACATCCTGTAAAAGTTCCTCTGAATCATGATAGCTATTCGTTTGTAAGTAAATATAATTGAAAATACGATCAACATAGCGGCTGTGCAATTTCTGTATCGCTAACTTGTCACCGCTAAGAATCTGTCGTATGAGTTCTTGATCTTCCATTAGTCCTCCCCCTATTCTTCTCTCATCATTATAGACGAGAGGTTTTAAGAAAGGATTCTTAGAATTCATAATTAGAGATGAATAATTTGAGATAGTCATGATGAAGCGTTCATTATATTTAAATAATAGACAGAATTTGTCCTATCCGGTTGAACCATCGAATTAAAATTTTCATCAAAGTATGCTTTGGAATTTCTTGTGGTGGTTCTGATGATGTTAGATGAACCGATTTTCCAAGAGTCCTAGTCTGTTCTTTTTTATGCTTGTAAATGGTAGTTATTGCCTTTACTATTATCTCATTGAAGATATAAATATTTGGTTAGGGGGATTTGATGTTTAAGAGAATAGTAATATTATTTTTTGTTTTTTTAGCGATTATTGGAGCTTTTTATTTTTTGTTTTCGCAGATGGACGGGCTTGTAGAAGATGAACAAACAATAATTTCTGATGAAGAAGAATTAGAGAATATGGATGTTAATCAGTTAATAGAATATGCGAATAATAAACCGAATGAAGAAAGAGAAGGACAGGTACCCAATCCATTTGGGGATGTTATTTCACAGGAGGAATTAGAGGAAGAAACCTTTTTGAAATATATTCATTATATGTCACATCAGAAAGTGAAAGCAGAGCAAAAATCATTTTTCTATGAAATAACAGATGAACGAATAGATTGGTTAATAGATGCAGCACAACTTTCTTCTTTTGATGATTCATATATGGAATTATTACAGCGTTGGGATAATGGGGATTTTTCAGAGGTCGTTAACGATCACAATTCTGTTTACCAGAAATCAGGTATGGAATCCAGTGAAAGAGGGGAAGCAACGGATACTTTAAGTCCAGAAGAAGAACAAGATTATATAGAAAATAGAATAGATTTAAGTGAAACGAAGAATAAATATTAATATTTATAAAATTTGGAGGAATTAGATGTATAAAAAGGTATTAATTATTTTGGTGATTTTATTGTTTATTGTATTGGGTGTTTCTGGTTATTTCATTTACACCGAATTAAATACTGTTACAGAAGATAAAGAGCCGGAGTTATCCGAGGAATCTCCAGAAGAAACCACAGAGGGGAATGCCAGAGAAAATGCAAGCGGTGTTGTAGATGATGAGAAAATAGAAAAATTTAAAGAAGAAGGATTAAACCTGTTTGGTGAAAGAAAAAATGAGGGTGAGTTAACAGATGTTGATTATCAAGAATATATCCATGGAATGAGCCATCAGAAGGTAAAAGCAGAGGAAAAATAGGGATTTTATGAAATAACCGAAGAACGAATTAATTGGTTGTTGATTAGTCTGGAGAAAACAGATGTGAGTAATGAGGATGTTTACCGAGATATTTTAGAACGGTGGGCAGATGGTGATTTTTCAAGAGTAGATCAAGACCATAATGCGATCTGGAATATGCAAAATGGAACAATCGGAAAAGCAACTGGTATATTGAATGCAGAGGAAGAGAAGGTATATAAAGAGAGTAAACAATAGACCCTTAAATTGATGGTTCTTATTCTGTTAAATGGCAGGTTTGTTTAAGAAGCTGGGCAAAATATAAGGGAGATTTTGAAGCTATGCTTATATTCAAATAACATGGTGAAGAAAAATAATAAGATTCATTTTAATATTATGAATTACCACTTGAGTTATGTTACACTTGCACGAAATATAAAGGAAAGGAAGATTATTTTGAGTAAAAGATGGTTACTAGGTTTATTCCTTGCTGTATCTTTATTCGTAATAACAGCATGTAGTGACGGAGACGAGTCAGGCGAAGAAAATAATGAGCAAACGGAAACACAAGAAGAAACACAAGATGACGGAGAAACTGCAGAACAGCCAGAAATGCCTGAAGCAGACTTAGAGGGTCTTCCTGAAGTTGTTGCAGTAGTAGATGGAGAAGAAATACCAAAAGAAGAATTTGAAGCCACTTACCAAGGGCAATTTCAACAAATGGCAATGCAATCACAAATGACTGGGCAAGAGGTTGACCAGGATCAATTAAAAAAACAGGTTGCAGAAAGTATGATTGGTACGGAACTTCTTATAAAGGAAGCAAACAATCGTGAAATTGCTGCATCAGAAGAAGATATAGATGAAATAATGGATGGATTAATGGAACAAAATGAGCTTGAATCAAAAGAAGAGCTCATGAGCGCTTTTGAAGCACAAGGAATCGATGAAGAAGAATTAATGTCTCAAGTTGAAACCCAAGTAATAGTCAATAAGCTTATTACTGAGGAGGCTGGAGACACCCAGCCAACAGAGGAAGAGTTACAAGAAACTTATGACCAGATGGTAGCGCAACAAGAGGAAATGGCTGGAGACGAATCAGAAATCCCTTCTTTTGAGGAAATGAAACCAAATCTTGAAGAACAGCTAAAGATGCAAAAAGAAGGGGAAGCAACTCAAACGCTAGTTGAGAAACTACGTAATAACGCAGATGTCACTGTTAACTTATAATAACTTTTTACCAGGTCTTCTTTATCTCAGGCCTGGTTTTTAACTTTTATTTGATACCTAATCTATGTTCGAGCATAAAGCTAAATAAAACTCAGCCTTTCAAAAATATTGGAAGAATAGATGCCAAAACAACTTATTAAAGAGATATAACTATATCCTACAAGCAACAATAGTTGATTGAAGCAAAATTATTAAGCCTATTATAAGCAAATGAACTTAACTTCTTTAACTATTTCGTGCTTTACTTAAATAAGGGACCCCCTTATTTTCAATTAACAGGGCAATTTAGTGGATAGTGAAACTCCTTTCTTTCTAATTCGTAGGAAAGTATAGACGTTAAAATGCTGGGAGTGTCTACAATGAAAAAATATATTATATTTGCAATTAGTTTTCTATTACTATTTTCATTATTACAAGTTATATCTGGATTGCTACTTACATTTATGTATACTCCGGATATAACAGAGGCTTGGAATACGAGTGCTAATCTCTCTCAAGAAGTTGTTATTAAAAGTGGTAACAATCATTATTTACTTACATTAGTTTTTGCCTTTATTTCTGCAACAATTGCTTATTTTATCCCGAATAAAATCGTAAAAAAATAATAACAGTAGGCTTATATATTAACTGGTATTATAAGACACTAAATATTAACGAGTAAAAGTAAAAAATATTGTTTTCTTATTTAGCAAACGGGTGAATTACAACAATAGGATGGACGCTTTAATAAAGTAATAGAAGAGTTTTTTGAAATTAAGTGGAAATAAATATAAGGAAGGAAATACAAAAGATGGATTTTGAAACAGTTATGCGAGAGCTTGATGCCTTGGGCAAGGAAAGAATGAAAAAAATGTACATATCCAATGGTGCACACGAGCCACTTTATGGTGTGGCTACAGGTGCTATGAAACCAATCGCAAAGAAAATAAAAATAAATCAACGCTTAGCTGACGAGCTATATGCTACAGGTAACTATGATGCAATGTACTTTGCAGGTATTATTGCAGATCCAAAAGCGATGACAGAGTCAGATTTTGACGCTTGGATGGATGGAGCATATTTTTATATGCTATCCGATTATGTGGTAGCAGTAACATTATCTGAGTCAGACATTGCCGGGGACATTGCCGATAAATGGATTACAAGCGGTGAGGAGCTGAGAATGTCAGCGGGCTGGAGTTGTTACTGTTGGCTCTTAGGGAATCGCCCAGACAGTGAATTTTCTGAAAGCAAGATTTCTAATATGCTCGAAACAATAAAAAATACGATACATGATTCGCCAGAACGAACGAAATCTGCGATGAATAATTTTCTATACACCGTGGGGATTTCATATTCACAACTAAATGAAAAGGCAATGGAGACCGCAACAGAAGTAGGTATAGTAGAAGTCAAAAGAGAAAAGAAAAAAAGCAGTTTCCTAAACGCTCATGAAAGTATTCAAAAACAAATGGATAAAGGTAAGCTAGGTTTCAAACGCAAATATGTAAGATGTTAAAATTAGCAACTTATAAGGATTGTTGATCCAACGACGGTTTGACGCTCTTTTAATTGATTTAATGAGTTTTTATGGTTAATTCAATTCTTTCATATACCACGCATCCATAGCTGAATGGTCAGAGCCTGGTAGTGGTTCATGTAAGAGTATAAACCCAAATTTTTCATATAATATACATGCAGTTTCTAATTCATGCATCGTTTCTAAGTAGCACTTTTCATAATGTGTAGAGGCAAATGACAAAGCTGTTTCCATTAGCTTCTTTCCAAATCCTAAACCTTGTGTCTTTGGACTTAAATATAGCTTTTGCAATTCGCAAACTTTTTCATGTTCGTGAAACGGTGCTATCCCAATTCCACCAATAACTTCTCCTTCCATTTCTACTACCCAGTAGTTCGCATGTTTTAAATTATTATAGTATTGGTAAAGGTCGTTAAGTTGAGGATCAAAATAAGCTGAACCAGGAATCGCTAAGCCAAGTGATTTTAATGAACGTTGTATTAATTCTTTTACCATTTTATTGTCTTGCTTTTTAATTTCTCGAATAATCATATACTATCTCCTTCAATTAATTCCCAATAAGATTAAAACCAAATTTAAATCGTATCCTTAGAACGTTGACTTAGTCCACGTTTTAGGTATGCAGTTATGTTAATGTTAAAAATGGACTTAGTCAACAAAAGGAGAAATAATGGATAAAGACATTATTAGGGAGAGGACCGACTGGATAAAATTAATATCCAGTTAGATGAACAAATAAATCAATTGTTTAATGGATTTATGGATAGTGAAATAAATGAAATTCTTAAATCGATGATGGTAATAAGTGCAAACCTAGATGAAAATAGAGCTTTATATGATTTAAAAAAGGAGTGAGGATATGGCGAGTTTAAACAACCATGTCATTCTTGTCACTGGGGCTAATCGAGGACAGGGAAAAGCTATTGCTCAGCACCTTGCAACACTGGGGGCTATAGTAGCCATTGGTGCTCGAAACTATGATGAGGCTAAAATAGTGGCTAAGATGATTGGAGAAGACCAGGCTATTCCAGTTCAATTAGATGTCACAAAAGAATTAGAGTGGAAATCAGCGGTTGATAAGGTCATAAATAAATTCGGTAAGCTTGATGTGTTAGTGAATAATGCTGGTGCTCTAAAACGCAAACCATTTACGGAGACAACCCTAGATGATTATCGACAGTTGATTAATATCAATCAACTTGGTGTTTTTATGGGGATGCAAGCAGTTATATCACAAATGGAAAAGCAGCAAAAAGGCTCCATAATAAACAATGTATCGATTTCTGCATTTGCTCCAATTAGCCAATCCTCTGTTTATGCTGCGACAAAAGCATCTGTGGTTGCAATGTCCAAAGCTGCAGCTATTGAATTAGGACCAAAAGGCATTCGAGTAAATATGGTCCATCCAGGTGGAGTCGAAACAACAATGGCTACTGAAGGCCAACAGGTTCCTGCTTATTACGATTCAGTCCCTTTAGGACGTATTGGACAACCAATTGAAATTGCGCGAGCTGTAGCATTCCTTGCTTCAGATGAAAGCTCGTATTGTACGGGTACAGAAATTGTTGTAGACGGTGGAATGACACTGGGTACTTCAGATGAGTAAATATTTAATTAACGGATGCTTTAATACAATAAGGAAATCGTCAATATACGACCGTCTCTTTAGATAACGTGGCAGTAGAGTGAAAGGAAGAAAAAAATACAAATGCTGCTCATTAATTCTTCCTCGTAAATTTGTAACTATTGGACAAAATAGGTTACTGGACAGTGCTACAGAAACTTTAGTACTTCCCTATAAAAAACGAGGGAGTGAAATAGATGGCTGATAACAACAAACGCAAACGTGACGATAACAATGCTTTCAAGGCAGTAGGAAGTGGCGTAGGTGTTGTTCCAGGAGATAACATAGCTACTGCTCTTGATCCATTTGGTGCTGCTGCAGGTGCTGTTGGTGACGAGTTGGACACCAAGATGGAGAGAGATACCGATGACGATAAACGCGACTCCAAAACAAGAGATTAGAATGAAGTAAAGTTTAACCTTTAACAGAGGCTTTATGGCATGCATTGGACTCCCTGAATGGGGGTCCTTTCATTTATTGAAAGATTCTAATTTTTCTTATCGATTTATACTAATAATGTTAGGAATATTATGTTAATGTTAAATAAAAGACTGTTGATTTGTCCGGCAAGAGAGTTTAATAAGAGGTAATAGAAGCAGGAGGTATTTTAGTGTGGGTGCTTATAGGAATAATTGTGATTGTTATTATTCTTTTATCTAATAAAGGATTACATATAAAGTATAAACAAAATGAAGAAATAATTGGATTCAAAATAACAAGAATTATTTTAAGTGCCATCATTCTAATATTTGCTGCTTATGGACTAATTACAGGAAATTTTGAGTTCCAACCATTTATGACATTTTTCATAAGCTTATTGATGTTTGTAATGGGACTAGATGAGTTCAGAAGAGAGCGAAGAACATATGGATGGTTATTTATTGTTGCCTTTTTATTTACATTATTTGTATCCATTCAAACATTTTTATGGAGCTACTGATGCAAGAGTAAAATAGGGTGGTCATAAAAATGATCGCTTTTTTCTTCAATTGATTTATTTGAATATTATGCTTTTTTATAAATTGGAGTCAATCAACAAAATACAGTAGCATTATAAGGAGGTCGACTGTGGAACTAATCATTATGTTTGTTGTAGCTATTCTAGTGGTTATTATAGCTGTAATTGGTATTATTGGAGGTTTAACACAAAGAATTAAAAAACCATTTAATGAATTAAAAGAACAGATTTCAGAGCTTAAAATTAGAGTCAGTGAGTTGGAGGAGAATAATAAAAATTAATATGAAATGGTGCGAAACGTCAGTCAATCGTGATTTAGTCAGAATATTCCACTGATTGTGGTTTATCACCAGAGCAGATATAAACCGACTGAAGCGAACGACATTAAATAAACAAATGGTATGAATAATCAGTTTCACGGGGCAGAGGGAGGCAGGCAGGACAAGAAACCAATCTACTGCCCCTTTTCCTGTTTTATGGATAAGGGAGACAGGATTAATATTGTCTACTCATGATGTCGTTGTGCTAAAATTAAGGAATAGTACCATCATAGAGGAGACTCGGAATGACTTTGAGGAAGAAAAATGAAAAAATGATTATACTAGCTGTATCATTGGGCGTAATCCTTAACCCGTTAAATACAACGATGATTACAGTAGCATTACCAGCAATTCAAAAGGATTTTGACTTGAGTTCGGCAGGTATTTCATGGTTAATTGCTTCTTATTTTATTATTAGTGCCATCTTTACACCGTTAATTGGGAAATTGAGTGATATTTATGGAAGGAAATTGATCTTCTTAATTGGTCTTGGGCTAGTGGTGGTGTCATCCATTTTGGCACCATTATCTCCGAATTTGCCTGTGTTACTTGCGATACGTGGGATTCAAGCAATTGGTACCTCGGCACTCTTTCCAGCTGGTGTTGGGATTATTCGTAATACAATCCAGCATAATCAAAACCGGGTGATTGGAACATTAGCTGTTTTTGCAACAACGTCTGCGGCATTTGGGCCAACGATTGGAGGTATGCTCATTCAATTCGGGGGCTGGCCAATTCTTTTTTATGTGAATTTGCCGATACTAGCAATTGGAATTGGATTAACGTTGATGTTTATCCCGAAAGATAAGAAAAACACGGGGCTATCCTATAAGTTAGATGGATTTGGAATTTTGTTATTTAGTTTATTTATTACGTGTTGGATGATCTTTTTACTTGGACTCGAGCAACGTGTTCAAATTGGAACATTGATTCTTGCGATTGTACTAACGATTGTTTTCTATATGTATGAGAAAAGAAGAGATGAACCGTTTATCAATGTGAATTTCTTCCGGAAAAACTTGAATGTGGCAGTTATCTTTGTTCAGTACATTTTATCAACCGTAATATTCTTTGCAGTACTGTTAAGCTTCCCAACATTTATTCAAATTGTGTTAGGTGCAAGCTCTCAACAAGCGGGAATCGTGATGCTTTCGCTTTCTATTTTTGCAATGATCCTGACACCTATCGCCACTAGATGGATGGAGCGGGCAGGATTTCGAATTCCGTTACTAACCAGTGTTCTAATCGGATTAGTGGGTGTAGTCTTGTTATTTACTGTTAAGGATAATTCACCTTTAGTCTGGATTGGTGTCGTGCTTGCGGTTACGGGGATTAGTAATGGGATACAGAATATTGGACTGCAAAATCTGTTGTATAGATTTATTGAGCCCGCGGAAAGTGGAATTGCGTCTGGACTGCTTATGACATCGAGATTTATTGGAAATATATTGGCTTCGAGTATTTATGGCGTTGCGTTTGCGTCAGGAATGAACGTAGGAAATATGAGTACAATGGCGATTGTATTAGTGGTTGTTGCTGTTGTGTTGGTTCCAGGCATGCTCTATGTTACGGTGTATGAGAGAAGAAAGAATTATAGTTAAAAAAGCAGATCAACATAAAGTAAAGGGTTCCGTTTTGAGGTGCACTTTCAAAGATACTACTCAAATGACATTAAAATTGACTGATAAAATGGCAAATAAAAGCCGTCTAAATTTAAATTTAGACGGCTTTTATTATTAAAATGACAAGGATATCGCTGAGTTTTTTAAATTTTACTAATATATGGTGAGATAACTTTGTGAAATTATGTACTTAAAATAACGGGCAGTTTAATTTAATTAAAGATGAAACATAATGATTATCTGAAACGTAAATTTTTTAAATAGTATATTGAATATAAAAGGAGGGAGTTTGTGAAAAAACCGTTTTGAATTCCGTTAATTGCCTCACTTGGAACGATAATTTTGCTTTATTTGATAGGCAATATTGCCGATATAGATTTTCTTGTATTTGATATTTCATTACCATATTTTGAGATTTCTCTAACACCAATCGCTGTTGGGATATTAGTGGGGTTTATTAGTGAAATTATTATTAAATTGAAATCGAAATCTCACTAATAAGATTACTAAAGTCTTATTGTTTTAACTGGTGCTTAAAGGGAAGCACCAGTTAGCTATTTGGCAGGTTGTGGAATAAGGATAGAGTGTGTTGGGATATTAGTACAGAGGTGAAGTTTATGAAATATTTAAGTGTAATAGCAATTCTAATCACTTTTATTACCTTTTTACCAAGCCATAATTATGCACAACCAGATGCAGAATGTCCGAAAATAAATCACTTAGAGGAAACATCTATTAAAGATAAAGATGAACTATTAAATGCACTCAGGGCTACTTCTTCCTCTGACACAGAAATGAGCTTAACATTAAAAGAGGCGATTGAGACTTGCACAAAAAGAAGCACTAAAGTGGAATAAAGAAGCGATGTTATATAACGGGAGTAGCGTTGATAGAGATGAAACGCAAACAGGAATGGAAGGTAGAAGGAAACATTGGAACATCCAATTTGGTATACCAAATAAGACAGATTGGTATGTAGTAACTATCCGGGATGGAAAAGTATGGGGAGAAACACATTTGCCTAATGAATTAGATAGTATGCCTGAGAATTACTTTATCTCTAATGTTAAAGAATTTAAGTATGATACACCTAAATTACTAAAAAAGAGTCAAAAAATCACCAAGATATATCCAGGAGACACTTTTGCTAAAGGTTATAATTTTGGTTTCACGAAAGACCCGAAAAAAAACTTTCCGCTTGTGATGGTTATTGGTTGGGATGAGACAAAGAAAAGCATGATTTACTTGATGTACAATGCAATAACAGGAGAATTGGAAGAAAAAATTGAAAGAGAACAATACAAAAATTAAAGGGGTTATATTCATGAAAAAAATATGGCTCTTTTTTTAGTATCCACTTGGGAGTCAAAAAAGTAATAAAACTGTGTACCTTGTTGAACAAAGTGGTGCAAGAGTCGAACAAGGCAATTAAAGTCTGATTGTCTTTTCTTTTTCAAATTTATATCAGGAATATTATGTTATATTAAATAAAAAAAGGTATTGAGCTATCGGACAGGTTACTTAAATAGGATTTTTTACTGTTAGGTAGGGGGTGGAGAATTGACTTACAGTGCAAAAACACAAAGAGTTGTTCAGCTTCTTATCTTTATATGGGCTGTATGGGCAATGTTTACTAATACAGATTATCCTACAATGTATTATTTTTTAATACCTTTTTCAATATTTATCCTTGCATCAATCTTTGTCAATTTTAAGTTTAAGATGGCAGAAGGTTCCATGACTTTTCAAATCCTTATATTTATATTTGCAGTTTACAATAAAGAGGTTGACCATAAACAAATTGATAGTATGAAATTTAAACGTATTGGATGGGGAAAGAAATGTGTAATCGTGAAAAACAACAATGGCTTTAATTTTCGAATTTCTAATTTTTATCCAGAAAAAATTTATAACGATTTGATTGGTTTCGCTAACGAATACAGTATACCAATATCTAAAACAAAAGATTATTTAATTTTGGAGAAGTTGAACTAACTGCTGCGGGCTGAACAAGGGGCAGTCGCTTTTTCGCTAACTAGGAAGATTAGTTTAAGAAAAAAGTAGGGAGGGATTTAAAAATGTACGATACAATTGTGATAGGAGCTGGACAAGCAGGTCTTTCAGCAGGTTATTATTTAAATCAGTCCAAGCAAAAATTTATCCTTATTGATAAAGGCAATGAGGTAGGAGAAAGTTGGAAAGAGAGATACGACTCTTTAATTTTATTTACACCTCGAATTTATAGCTCTTTACCTGGGATGCCTATTGAAGGAGAAAAACAAGGCTTTCCAACCAAAGATGAGATTGTTTCTTATCTAAAAAAATATGCAGATCAATTTAAAATTCCTATTCAATTTAATACAGAAGTTATAAATGTCTCCAGGATAAACGGTAATTTCTTAATAAAAACTAAAAAAGGAGAATACCAAGCAAAAAATGTTGTTATCGCAACTGGACCTTTTCAAACCCCAAGCATTCCTCCATTCTCAAGGGGGTTACCACATAACGTTAAACAACTTCACTCCTCTCAGTATAAGAATCCTGGCCAGTTGATAGATGGAAATGTTCTTGTAATAGGCGGCGGCAATAGTGGTGCTCAAATTGCCGCCGAATTATCTAAACAAAGGCAAACATATTTAGCTTGTAGCAGGAATTTAAAATACTTACCTTTGACCGTAGGAAGAAAAAGCATCTTTTCGTGGTTTGACAAATTAGGTATTTTAAAGGTAAACCATACTTCGCTAATAGGAAAATTGCTTCAACAGAAGGGGGATCCCATATTCGAATTGAATTAAAAAATGCAATTAAAAATAAAGAAGTAATCATAAAAAAAAGAGTAACTGGTTGCGAACAAAACAAGGTAACTTTTGAGGATACATCAACTCTAGAAGTTAGCAATATCATATGGGCTACGGGTTTTAAAACAGACTTTTCTTGGCTAAAGATAAATGACGCTATAACTGAGGAAGGAAAAGTTGTACATAATCGAGGTATCTCAACTATTAAGGGATTGTATTTCATTGGTTTACCCTGGCAGTATCGACGTGGCTCAGCCTTACTACAAAGTGTAGGATTTGATGCAGAATATATTATAACCCAAATAGTTAGCTAATAACTCTTCTTCAACTAAGCACCCGTTACTACGATAAGTAGCGGGGATCTTTTTAGTAACTGGCAGTTTAATATAACAACGAGATCATCAATGCGGTTTTTTAAAGATAATAAGAAAAAGTGGGTAGTATTACAATGATAAATAGTAAAGCAATAGAATTAAAAAATTTTTCAATAGGGTTACCGAAAAAAATTATGTATGGAAATGGGGTTGGAGACTTAAAGAATCACGGGAGTCTAGATCGTGCTGTATGTGTTTACCCGTATGAACATTATTTTCTGTGGGAAAAAGAACTTGGTAACCCTCTACCACCCTCAACTTTCGGTGAAAATTTAACAGTAACGAATATGTTGGAAAAAGATGTTTGTGTTGGAGATATTTTTCAACTTGGAGAAGCTATTATACAGGTTACTCAAGGTAGAATTCCGTGTAGTACAATTACAAAGCGAACGAATCATCCTACTCTTCTAAAAAGGATGGTACAAACAGGTTTTACTGGTTATTTATGTCGTGTTTTAGAAGAAGGTATTGTACGAAAAGATTCTAAAATTACATTGTTGGAATCGCACCCTAAAAAAGTATCGATTCTTTATGGAAATGAGATTTATTTTCATAAACAAAAAGATATTGAAGGAATAAAAAGATTATTAGTTGTTGAAGAATTGGCTGATGAGTGGAAAGAACCTCTGGTAAACAGGCTAAATAAACTTACCGCCCTATAATAATTTATCTAAGAGAACATTAGGTGCACCGGGTAGAGTCCTTAAAACTGACTTTGCATTTGATATTATCGAACGTGAACAGGAAGGAGCAACCTACGAAGATCTGAAAGAATTGGCCTTATTAACGATATTCCAGTTATTTGATGAGATAATTCTTACGTCAGAAAAAGGATTGAGCCGCTTAGGCGATATTATCGGAGAGCAGACCCATTTATAATTTTTTATTATTTTTATTGACAATAAGTGAATCAAAAATGGTCGCTGTTGCAACCATTTTTTATTAGAGAATACAATGTAGAAATCTTCTTCAACGAAAGGATGCATTACCGGAACAAGGGTAATGCTCTTTTTTATATTTTTAATGATATTGAAAAAATAGTCGATAAATGTAATACGATTAATAAAGGAATTTCGTTCACTTTGTAGAAATGATTAGTATAAGGTCATTGTCTCGCAACACTAGCCGAATTTAAATTAGGAAGGTGAACGATATGCTTAAGAAGAATCTTATTATAAGAAAATTACAAAATTGGCTACCAAATCATGAGCAAGGCATGTATGAAAAAAAACTTACTCGTGTCATGAAAGGTTTAAAGGTTGATGATTACAATTTCAATTGGGATCGTACGAGTTGCTTTGTTGAATTTCATTACAATGAGAATTTTTACAGGCTTGAACACTCTGTTGATAAAGCTAAGAAAAAAGGAATTGTTTTAAACAATGGACTGGATTGTTTGGTGGAGCTGACTCAATCATTGGAAGATCTATCCGGTATTATTGATAGAGGAATGAACGACTTTGAAACATGGATATTCGGGATGAAACAGGCATCTTCGGAAACAAAGATGCATGAATTCCAAGAAGAATTCGAAATAAGATATAAGACATTGGGAAGACAAAATAATGCGGAGTATAACACAGACAAACTGAAGGAACTTATACCTTTTGGAACGGAACCATCACTAAAAGAATTTAGACAAAATCAGATTGACCAACGATTACTATAATAAAGCTGGATTTTGAAGAAGTTTAATGTAGACTTTTACAAAAATGCAGATAGTAAGCAAGATATAGGAATATAAACATTTCTGTATCTATCCCATTTTATTGCCATTACCAAGACCTTCATTTACTATTATAACTTCACTTAAATAAGACAATCAGAATTTGATTGTCTTTTCTATTTCTAATAACTCAACTTTCGCAGAATGAAATGGATAAATTATCCTTGGCAGAATTAGGAGGGCTCGTGATAACTGCTCAAGTTGACTTTGGATGAACCTTTTGCACTCAGCTGTCTGGATACATGTAGACCCTTCATTATTTCGTTACTTTTCTTACTTCAGATTTTATATAAAGTGCGAAGTAACTGTAGCGTGACTTTCTTCCATCCTTAAGAAGATGAGTGTTTTTGCCGCCGTTCGGGATCGCTGCGGGCGGATGCGCACCTTAGGGCACGGCCTCAGCCTCCTCGAGAAGACCACTCTGCGGGGTCTTCGGACACGTGCTTTTCCCGCAGGAGTCACCGCCCTCCGCTCACCCGGACTGGTGAAGCTCCTGTCGAAGAATTTTTTTCCCTTTTTTCAGGTAAACAATTCTGTTACCGGCAAACGCTATACGGGCTGCGGTTGCCTAAGAGCCTGTTTGATTTTTGGGGCTTCTGATCTAAAAAATTAGACGTTACTTCGTAGTTTATCTCAACTCTGGCTAGGATATTAGTAGTCCCATTATATGTTTACCTCAGTTACTTGTTAGAACCAATTTTATTGGTGTGAAAGTTGAGTAATAAGGTTAGGAATTCTATGTATTTTTTAATTAAAGGGCTGCTTGAGTTAAAGAAGGTTAACCCGTTATTTCGGGTTAACCTTTTGATATTTGATGTTTCTTATGTTAGCTAGATGGAATTCTTGTCGGACTCTTCCACTTCATAGAGCGAGGAGAAATTTTGATGGATTTATTTACCTGGATTATTGTAACTTTTCCGATTTGGCTTGCTGTTCTTATTGCTATAATGCTAAATTTAATGAAAGATAACTTTAAAGAGTAAGTTATTTATTCAGATGAATAGCTTAATATGCACGCATAGAGAATCCATATTAGTTTCTTCACCAAATACCCCCCGTTATACGATTCCTCTATATGTAGCCGGAAAGATCAGCTGGAATGGAAGCAAGAGAATGTCCCCATGTTTCCGGTGAAATAGTACTTGATTATTAAAACGCTTTCAGTTATAATTTTTTGTATTGATAGTTTGTTTACCGAACAAAATATTGTTTAAAAAGTACAAATTGTAAGCGTTATTTATTTTGTAGATAAATCATATCAAGTTATGTGCGCTAGTAACAAAAGGGGGATTTTATCTATATTTTATACAATTGTTTCAGAAATTAAGAGAATCATTGATTGTAATGATAATCTTTGAAACATCAGGGGATCGGGGATTAACTTTTTAAAAATGGGGATTTGTTATTATATTTTATTTTATTGATTACTGGCAAGAAGATTCATTGAGGTAGAATAGTAGATTGGGGCAGGGTTATTCAAACAACGATTTTTGAATTTTTCAAAGGGTGGGAAAGTATAGAAAGGGCAGTAAATTTGCTTAGATATGAACAGCCACGTCCAGTTGTTACTTAATGGACGTATTCGCTTTCATTTATTACGGACTGTAATACCCATTGGAAATCTATCAACAGAAGCACTTATAAGAATATACTCAAGGGGGAAACAACAATGTCGAATACAGCAATTGAAAACAACAATCAATATAATTCTGCAAAGATATGGCAGATTGGATTATTTGCCCTAAATAATACAGCTACAAATATGTATTTATTCATTATCGGATTCGTTGCCTATTATGCGACAGGAATTGCTGGACTGACTGTTGTAGCAGTTAGTGCAGTTATCGGGCTTAGTCGAGTACTTGATGCTGTCACTGACCCAATCATTGGATTCGTTATTGATAAAACAGAATCCAAATTTGGTAAGTTCCGGCCAATGATGGTTATTGGGAACGTTATTCTAGCTAGTTCCGTTTTAATTATGTACAATGTCACACATTTATTGCCAGAAGTATGGCAATTACCATTCTTCATTTTGGTTTATGCCTTGTACATTATCGGTTATACATTCCAGACAGCATGTACGAAAGCAGCA
The DNA here is from genome assembly GCF_002153375.1 of Oceanobacillus rekensis. Lineage (GTDB taxonomy): Bacteria > Bacillota > Bacilli > Bacillales > Amphibacillaceae > Oceanobacillus > Oceanobacillus rekensis. The sequence continues at coordinate 635,256 of NZ_MTBQ01000003.1, read as the reverse complement.
CAAACCGTTCTGACGAATGATCCGAAACAACGTCCACTGTTCAGTGCATTCGATGCAGCATATAATATTGTAGTATTCACTGGTGGACAAGTTTTCGTAGCCAATTATCTAGTAGCTAAACATGGTGATTTTACGATGGCTCTATTTACGGAATTGAATATGTTTGCCATAATTTTAGCTGGTTTATTTACAATCTTGGCAGTGTTTGCAATTAAGGGTAGAGATAGGAAAGAATACTTTGGACTTGCTGGTGAAAATGTAGAAACAAGATTCCGTGATTACTGGCCGATTCTGAAAGGAAACAGACCGTTACAAATGTTAGTTATCGCTGCTTCCACAGATAAAGTTGCAACCATGGTGCTTAGACAGCCAGCAGTCTATATTATGTTCTTCGGGATTGTATTAGGGGACTATGCACTTAGCGGTACTTTTTCAATGATTACAATTGTACCAAGTCTGTTAATTACTATACTAGGTGTTCGGTTAGCTTCGAAAACAAGCTTAAAGAATGCATTAGTCAAAGCTACATGGGTAGGGTTAATCACAGCGGCCATTCTAATGGCACTCTTCTTGCTTGTTGATCCAAGTGTAATCTCACTTGAAAATATTGGATTTGCTACGATACTATTTTTAGTTCTCTATTGCTTGCTTCGTGGTATTGAGACGTTAACACCTGCAATTGTTATTCCAATGATTGCTGACGTAGCTGATTATGAAACATATCGAACAGGCAGATTTGTACCAGGTATGATGGGAACTATTTTTTCCTTTATCGATAAAGTGATGTCTGCAATGGCACCAGCACTTGTTGGTATTGTTGTTGCAATGATTGGTTACAAGGATGAGTTCCCACAATTAGGAGAGGCATTAACAACTCCATTACTTATCGCGACCTTGATTCTAATATTCGGTATTCCGATTCTTGGTTGGATTATCTCACTCATCGCTATGAAATTCTATGGCCTTGATGATAAGAAAATGGTAGAAATTCAAACAGAGATTACAAGGGTAAGAGAGCAGATTACTACAGCGAAAGAGAAAAAGGCTGCTGCAAAAGAGTCTGATAAATAGCTATAAAACTTTAATTAATAGTGCCTGTTCCACTTCGCTTAAACAGCAGTGGGGCAGGCACCATTTTTAATTTATTTTAGATAAAGATAGATGAAAATGAAATAGATGTGTATAATTCGGAATAATAAATGAAATGAAAGAAAGGGATTTAAAATGACGTTTCAACAATTAAGATATGTGATTGAAGTGGCGAGAAGTCGGTCCATTAGCAAAGCGGCACAGAAGTTGTTTATTAGTCAGCCAAGCCTTTCAAATGCTATTAAAGAGTTGGAGAAGGAAATGGGAATTATCATTTTTTCTCGGACCAATAAGGGAATTATGGTTACTACCGAAGGCTCAGAATTTTTAGGTTATGCAAGGCAGGTACTTGAACAGACAGAACTTCTTGAAAACCGCTATGCTATTGCTCAACCGTCCCAACAGCAATTCTCTGTATCTGCCCAGCACTATGCTTTTGTTGTAAGTGCTTATGTACGTCTTTTGAAAGAGTATGACAGGGAAGAATATGAATTTACATTAAGAGAAACGCGGACATATGAAATCATTGCTGATGTGAAAACTTTGCGTAGTGAAATTGGTGTTTTATATGTAAATGAATTTAATAAAAATGTTATTTCTAAATTTCTTAGAGAAGGAAATTTAGAATTCCATGAATTATTTGAAGCAAAACCACATGTTTTTATTAGCTCGAATAACCCACTTGTAAAACAGGATTATGTAACATTATCTGATTTGGACGAGTACCCATATCTTTCGTATGAACAAGGGGACTATAATTCTTTTTACTTTTCAGAAGAGATCTTGAGCACACTTTCCAGACCAAAAAATATCCGTGTAAGTGACCGGGCTACTTTATTTAACTTACTCATTGGCTTAAATGGCTATACAATCTCGACAGGAGTCATTGATAAAGAATTAAACCATGACATTATAGCAGTTCCATTAAAGGTGGATGAACGAATTACTGTTGGCTATATTACCCATAAAAATGTACCAAACAGCAAGCTGGCCAATGTCTATATTGAATATTTAAAAGAAACAACTGCACTTGCAAGATCACAGATATAGTTTAAAGCTATAGAAAGTGATAGAATTTAGGTGTTACGCTATATTGATCATCGCATGATATACTTTCTTTAATCAGATAAACAAAGAGAGAGATGAATGGAAATAGAATTAAAACAGGAAAAAGAGAGAAGGGTAATACATGACAATTACACAAACAGTTCCATACCGAAATGATATTGTAGGTTCTTTCCTACGTCCTAAAGCGATTAAAGAAGCACGTGAGGCAGTAAAAGAAGGAAAAATGTCAATCGAAAATCTTCGTGAAATAGAAAATCAAGCAATTAAAGAGCTGGTAGAAAAACAAGTATCAGTAGGACTTAAATCTGTTACAGATGGTGAATTTCGTCGTAGTTGGTGGCATCTAGATTTTATGTGGGGATTAGATGGTGTAGAAAAGTCAGCTACTGAAGTTGGACTTGCATTTAATGGAATTGAGTCACGTAAGGAATCAGCAAGTATCACGGGGAAAATCGACTTTTCAGCACATCCGTTTTTAGATGATTATAATTATTTAGCATCTACCGTTCCTGAAGGCGTGAATGCAAGACAAACATTACCTTCAGCTGTACAATTTTTATTCGAAATCACGAAGCCACATAATATTGAAAATACAAGGAAACATTATCCAAACAAAGAGGAATTATACGATGATATTGTTCGAGCGTATAAAAAAGCATTCAACGCGTTTTATGAAGCTGGATGCCGTAATATCCAAATGGATGAAGTTGTTTGGGCGGTTCTTTGTGATAAAAGCTATCGTGAAAACGCAGCAAAGGAAGAGATTGATTTAGATGTATTGGCAAAAGAATATGTTGAATTGAATAATCGTATTCTTGCTGATAAGCCGGAAGATTTAATTGTCACAACACATGTTTGTCGAGGGAATTATCGTTCGACATGGCATTATTCTGGTGGATATGATCCTGTTTCAAAAGAGTTATTTGAAAATGAAAATGTGGATGCTTATTATCTTGAATTTGATTCGGAAAGAGCGGGTGGATTTGAACCACTTCAATATGTTTCCGGGGATAAGAAGGTCGTCTTAGGACTGGTTACATCAAAAAGAGCAGAGTTAGAAAATGAAGAAGATGTGATTGCACGGATTAAAGAAGCATCTCAATATGTGCCACTAGACCGTCTGTGCTTAAGCCCACAATGTGGATTCTCTTCAACAGAAGAAGGAAATGAATTAACCGATGAAGACCAATGGAAAAAACTAGAATTGATTAAACGTATTTCTGATAAAGTTTGGGCGGAATAATTAGAAGTAAGAAGCATGGGGACGCAGGGGCAACAACGTGAAGTTTACTTTCACATCGCTGATAACCGTAAAAAAAGCGACGATGAAAAGTTGCATTGGTTCCCCCAGTGTCTATTACTCCATTTATGCAATAGGGCAGTTGCCTATCCTTTGGTCGCTGTATGGCTGTATCTAAGGCAGCCACATTAAAAATAGATCATCTCTTTGTAAATGCACTTACAAGAGATGATCTATTTTTAAATTAATTTCCCGTATATATATTTTCGTTTCTAGTTGGTAAGCTCCATCCAAAACGGTGGGATATAATACGCAATACTAGGATCATTCCGAAAAGAATATATAGTTGATAAGGCTCGTCGGCCCAGCCCATTGCTATAATAAATCCAGCGATTAGAGCCCATAATAGATATATGTCTTGGCGGAAAACGATTGGTTTTTGTTGCGCCAAAACATCTCGAATGATTCCTCCACCTGCACCGGTTATTGCTGCTGAAAACATAATAGCTATAATAGGGAGGTCACTAGAATATGCATGCATCGCACCCTGGATTGCAAATGCTGATAAGCCAATGGAATCAAATACACTCCATTTTTTTAAACGATACACTGCCCAACCTGGTAAAATAAAGACAATTGTAATTATGACAATTGCGGTAATAAAAAGTGCGGTTTGCTGCCATAACTCTATAATAGGGATACCGGTAAAAAGATTTCTAACGGCTCCTCCACCAAACGCAGTAATTAATCCTAAAACATATGCACCCATGATATCATATTTTACTTCCAGCGCAATGATCGCACCGCTAATTGCAAAGGCAATGGTTCCAATCGCGTTTAAAACCTCCCACGTCATAAAACCCCTCCTATTCAAAAAGTAAATTACATAGAAACCCTTGTCGCTGTCCTTGTACTCTGAGTTTCTTCTTGCGATTTAGAAGGGTGTTCCCCTTGGCTGCATAATAATCACTTCAAAGAAGCATCGTGCAGAGGTTTTACCTTTGAGAATTATCTTCCATTAAAACTGCTCGGTCAGTGACGTATATTACGTTATCTCACAAAGCCGCTTTTCTCGTCGTTTTCTCTTTATAATATAGATTAGAATAGGAAGACTTGATTTGTCAATGGTCTCATGCGCGTAATTGAGAATGATACCTTCCTCCTTTTCCACTTAATGGAGGATATGTATGCGTGGTGATTTTTAAAGTTAACATGCCATGGTATTAATTGTAAAAAAAGTGTCAGCTCCCATTATTATAAACTAGTGGGGCTGACATTTTCTGTTTGAAGTCGATACTTTTTCATGGAGCAACAGTGGCCTGCATGTGGTGGAACTAGTTTTAAATATGGCCATGGAGTAGATAGTAGTAGAGGGACATAAACCTACTAGAGTTCCTAATCCCCATTAAAATCCAAGCTGTTCAATTTGATTTTTTAATTCGGTTATATTTTCGATTGTTTGGTAAATCTCAGAGTTCTGCATTTGTTCTACAACGACTTCTCCATTCTGGACAACATTGTTTGTAGCATCGAGTAGCTGCTGATTTTTCTCTGTAATTGTTTGATGGATTCCTTCTGCAATCGTAGGTACTTCAATATTATTGAAGTTCTTAATGGAATCTTCTAGGGATAGCAAGCGATCTTCCAGTTCTTCTTTTGCAGCAGGATCTGTTGTCGCTTCATTTAAAAGACCCGAAGTTTCTTCAGCAAAATTACTTAGTTCATTTAGGTAATCTGTTGCCTCTGTAGCGTAATTCAATGTATTATTGGTTTCTTCGACAATCGAACAACCAGTGAGAACTATAGTTAGTAGAACAAAGCTAATAATTTTTTTCATTGGGAGCTCCTTTCGTGTATTTCTATATTACATTATTCGATAATTTATGTCACTCTTGTTAAGAATAGAGTATGAGTGAGCTTTCTTTAAGCTCATTACTTGATGTTATCCGGTAAAGGTGTTAAGAATATAGTATTGCCAATTTATACTGGAAAAACAGGAGGAAAATAATATGAAGATAGTAGCGCTTGTAGGTAGTAATCGTGCAGATTCTTATAATATGCAACTGACTAGATTTATGAAAGAAAGATATGCTGGAAAAGTTGACATCGAAATATTACCAATTGACCAACTGCCTTTTTATAATCAGGATGAGGAAATGAATCCACCAGAAATTGTAAAAGAAATTAGGGCTGAAATTAAAGGAAGTGATGGCATTTTATTTGCAACACCTGAATATAATGCATCTATTTCTGGAATGATGAAAAATGCAATCGACTGGTTTTCGCGTGTCGATACAGTAATGGTAGGAAAACCTGCTATGATTGTCGGTGCTTCTATGGGTGCTTTAGGTACTGTAAAAGCGCAAATGCAACTTCGTCAAATATTGAATGCTCCAGGAGTAGGCACTCTTACATTACCGGGGAATGAAGTATACGTCGGTTCTGTTCATGAAAAATTCGATGAAGAAGGCAATTTAACAGATGAACCAACCGCACAATTTATAGATTCTGTTGTTAATAATTTTGTGAACTGGGCGGAAAACGCTAAAGTATACAGCTAACTTGAAGGGTTATTCAACCGTCATCAGGGCATTTGTCCTGATGACGGTTTTTAATTGTCATGTTCATCGTTCTTTATTTCTTATTCATTTTACCTGCATTCTAACAATCCTAAAAAAAACAATTTTGATCTCGAACAAATAATAGCTCTTAATTAATGTTTGAGACTGCGATTAATCTTCTCACCGAAAATAATGGTTACTTTATAATGATCCGAGTTTAGGTGAAATGCGACGTAAACAGCTAGGTTAGTTTATATAAGTAAGTGCATATTCCGCCGTCCGGGTGAGAGTGCGGAAAGCGTAGTATATTTCCCAGAGCGGTCGCCGAAGTTTTTACATACTGATAGAAATAGATAGCAGTTACTTTGTAGTTTAGCGAATTTGTGATAAAAACAACAATTCTTTTTCCTCGAGACGAGCAGTGAGGAGTCGGAGTAATCGCAGTCTTAATTTACTAGAAAACAGCCAAAGTAAAATACAGACCTCTGCATGGTAACACATAGGAGGTCTGTATTTATGTTAATCTGGCGGATTACTTCCTATATTCTTTTTCAGTTCCATCGTTGTAGTCAATCTCAAGTTCAACATTTTGGGCATCTTCCGGAATTTTAAACGCTTCGAATACTGTATTTAAAACTTCGTCATCTGGAGTATCTTTATTGAATTCAAAAGTAGAAAAAATACTGTCAAGCTCACTCAGGGCTTCGTCACCGGTAAGTTGAATTCCCTGTTGTTTGTCTTCATATGAAGATTCTGTGCCTTCGTTATCGATTTCATAGTCAACTTCCACTGCATCTTCAGTACCTTCAAAGTCTGCTTCTAAATCAAAGCTTCTAAATGCATATTCCGATTCTATATCATTTTCAGTTGCGTTGGATTCACCACCAGAATCATTCCCTGTATTAGTAGAATTCGATTCTTCAGGTGCTTCTGTAACGTCCTGTGTTTCTTCACTTTCGTTCGTATTTTCTCCTCCATTGCCACATGCAGTGATAACCACTGCAATTAGAATCAAGGTAAGCAATACTAAATATTTATTTTTCAATATGTTCACTCCTTAAGATTTATTATACAATATAATATTTCCCGAAGTAACCAGAAGTAAACATATCTGATTTTTAAACGCTTTAAAACTCTGGAATAATCTTCCTTTTCTTCACCATCAATTCTATAGAGTTTTGCTTGATTTTATTATAACTTCAGAGTAATATTATGGGTTATATGCAAAATTAGTTTTGTTTGGAAAGAAGGAAACAATATGGATAATCAAAACATAGCAACAGATGAAAACATAAAGAAAATACCAATAATGATTGTACTAATATCAGGTGCTTTTGTAGCAATATTAAACCAGACACTATTAGGGACTGCTCTACCACATATAATGAATGATTTGAATCTAGATGCAAATACCGTCCAATGGCTGCAGTCTGCTTTTATGCTGGTAAATGGAATTATGATACCAGTAACAGCATTTCTGATAGGGACTTTTACTACAAGAAGTCTGTTTCTTACAGCAATGGGGTTATTTACTGTAGGAACATTAGTTTGTGCGGTTGCGCCTGGTTTTCCCGTTTTATTATCAGGAAGAGTACTACAGGCTGCGGGTGCAGGTATCATAATGCCCTTAATGCAAACAATCTTAATGCTGATTTTTCCAATTGAAAAAAGGGGAACAGCGATGGGGATGTTTGGTTTGGTAATAGCTTTTGCTCCAGCAATAGGGCCATCACTATCAGGCTATATTGTAGAAAATTTTCCTTGGCGAACATTATTTTTCATGATTTTGCCAATAGCTATTATCGATATTATCGTTGCATACTTTATTCTTAAAAATGTAACGAAGCGAACATTTCCTAAACTGGATGTATTATCGATTATCTTATCTACATTAGGTTTCGGTGGTTTATTGTATGGATTTAGTGTTGCTGGAAGCGCTGGTTGGACGAGTGAGCAAGTTATAATTTCCATGATTGTTGGGTTACTAACGCTTGCCTGGTTTATTTTAAGGCAGTTCAAACTGGAACAGCCAATTTTGGAGTTTAGAGTGTTTAAGTATAAAATATTTACGATTACAACTGTTTTAGGTATGGTTACGTTTATGGTGATGATTGGTGCAGCAGTTGTACTGCCTCTATTCATGCAAACAATGTTAGGATTCTCAGCATTAGAGTCAGGGCTTGCACTTTTGGCTGGTGCTGTATTACAAGGGATTATGAACCCGATAACAGGGCGATTATTTGATAAATATGGAGCGAGGTATTTGGCCATTATCGGATTAAGCTTAATGGTTGTGACGACATTTATGTTTGGTTTTCTGACGCCTGATACTTCCTTTATGTATATTTCAATGGTTCATGCTTTCCGAATGATGGGTGTAGCCATGGTGATGATGCCTGTTACAACTGCTGGTCTAAATGTGTTGCCTAATCATTTAATAGCACATGGAACCGCAGTGAATAATACGTTACGTCAAGTTTCAGGTGCAATTGGAACAGCATTGCCAATTACGATTATGACAACAGCAACTATCCCAAATGAAGGTGTACAGGGAATGATTCATGGTGTTAATATTTCCTTTATCGCTATAGGGATTGTCTCTATTGTAGGCTTTATACTTGCTTTCTTTGTGAATGATCGAAGTACAGACAGGAAAATTAGTACGAGATAAATTGCAATATACGTAAAATAGGAGATTGCCTTCGGATATTATTTCGGAGCAATCTCTTTTTTTATGCTTCATCGTTATATTTGAACGGAGCTAAGGAAAGGGGTATAAAATATGATAAAGCACCCTCAAATTCATACTGTGATCGATTGTAGTTGTGGTGGTATCAATTTCACAAAAAAACCTTGAAATGCAGATTGTTCTGCTTTCCAAGGTTAAAATTTAATACTGTTTTAGTTTGTTACTTTATTATATGCTCCGTGCATGACCGGCCCAACATATTCATTTAGTTTCCATCCATTTGCGATTGCAGCGGTAACAAAATCTTTTGCTGCAAATACGGATTCCTTAACAGATTTACCATGTGCAAGATTTGCTGTAATTGCTGCGGCAAAAGTACAACCTGCTCCGTGGTTATAGGTTGTTTCTACTTTGTCTCGTTCCAGAATTTCAAAGTCTTGTCCATCATAGAATAGGTCGATAGCCTTCTCATGATCCAATGCCTTTCCACCTTTAATGACAACATTTTTAGCACCAAGTTCATGAATTTTAACGGCTGCTTCCTTCATATCATCAAGCGTTTTAAGGGGACCATTTTGTGCTAACTGGCCAGCTTCAAATAGATTTGGAGTAGTAACGAATGATTTTGGAAGAAGATAATCACGCATTGCATCTGTATTTTCTGGTTGCAATACTTCATCTTCACCTTTACAAACCATTACAGGATCAAGTACATATTTATCAATATTGTATTCGTCGATTTTTTTCGCGCCGAGCTTAATGATATCTACAGAACCGAGCATTCCCGATTTCATAGCATCCACGCCAACAGATAAAATCGTATCTAATTGTTTCTCCACTATATCAACATCAATTGGTGTTACATTGTGGCCCCAACTTTTAGGATCCATTGTTACAATGGATGTTAAAGCTGTCATGCCGTATACATCATATTCTTGGAATGTTTTAAGATCTGCTGCAATACCTGCGCCACCACTTGAATCGGATCCGGCGAGTGTTAATGTCTTTTTCATTGTCATTGCAAATACCCCCTGCTAATTTCCTCACTAAGTTTTCGAATAATAAAAGAATAAACTTTTACGGAAAAGATGTAAAGTGATTGAGATTCGGTGCCTGTCACTCCCTGAATTTTGTCGAATTTTAGGTTAACTGTTTATAAAGGCGTTAGTGGAATCGAGTTCACCTTTTATTCGGGTTGCATGAAGTTTTTCACCATTCAGCCATTTGCCAAAATCAAAAATCATTGGTGGCCTGTTTCCTCCGAGAGCAAACCAGGCTTTCATTTCCTTTGGTAAGTATGCAGCAGTGTGCAAGGTGCCTGAAAATGCTCCATATTTTTTAGAAAAGATTCCTTTATCTGTATCATTTAGCATTTGGTATGCATGGTATGGATCTGTTACATTTGTTTGAAGCTTTTTCATATTGTCTTCTCTTCTTATTGAATCATCCATCTGATAGCGATTTTCATCCGTTAATGCTTCAAAATGATTGGTGCAAATATTAGCTTGTCGAATGGTTACATTCCTTGGTGAAACTTCAGCAATCACTGATTTACCCGTTTGGTCGAGTAAAACATAGTTGAAAGAATTACGGGGTGGTATTTCTTTCAACAGTGAAACTGCTTCCTCCACATTCGCACAAGTTTCTAACACAATACGACCGACCATATTGCAGAGAAATCCATCATCTGACTTTTTACGATTAACAAAGTTATAACCCAAGACAAGCCCTTTTTCATTCAAGCCATCCGTCCGTCCTGTTATCTGCATGGAAGGGCCGATAACTGCATAACCCTGATCTGTCGGCTTATAAAGTAAATATCGTCCTTCATAGGTATGGGGGGCATTATCATAATTGCGAATCATATAGTCAGAATCAGTGAAGATGGAGCAGCCACTACGACCATATTCATAGTAATACCCTCCGAACTCACGAATGGCATCTGGTAACTTCATGGATAAAGCATCTGCAAGTCCATGAATTTCTTCCCATATCGCCGGAGCGAAAAGGGAAAACATCTGTCTTACTTCACTTTCTTCAAAAAGAAAATGCCGCCAGCGCAATTTTGTTTGATCTTTACGATGCTTTAGGATTGAAGAATCCTTCAGCAATTCTCCTTGCCTATATCCAAAATCATAATGATTTCCACTAAACTGTATAATATCACTAAATACTTTAGTCATTTTTTTCTCCTTACTTACTAAACATCAAAGAAAAGTTTACGTGTTATGGATGGAAAAAGGAATGAATATGCTTGGAAATGGTAATATGTATCTTATGGTAACCAAAGATTATTTTTTTATAAAAATGATAGGAGGACCTCTTGCTATGCAAAAAAACGTTCAAGTCATCTATGATAGCTTATATGATTATTATGGCCCGCAAAGTTGGTGGCCTGCAGATACATTATTTGAGATGATGATTGGATCGATCCTTGTTCAAAATACAAACTGGAGAAATGTTGATAAAGCATTATTGCAATTAAAACCTTTTCTTAAACCCGAACTAATATATGAAATGCCTATAGATGAGCTGGCACAGTTGATCAGGTCGAGCGGGTTTTACAATATAAAAGCTAAGCGAATCAAAGCATTCATGGAATGGTTCCAAACACACGATTATAAGATAGAACAAATCAAAAATATAGAAAGTAAACAATTGCGTAATGAGTTGCTTAGAATTAATGGAGTAGGAAAAGAAACAGCTGATGTCATGCTATTGTACGCATTTGATAAGCCGATATTTATTGTGGATGCCTATGCTAGAAGGATTTTTTATAGATTGGGATTTGATATGCCAACAAGCTATGATGGTTTCCGAAATGAAGTTGAAAAAGAAATGCCAAGAAATTTAATTGTATATAATGAGTATCATGCACTACTGGTCGAACACGCTAAAGTTCATTGTAAATCAACACCAATATGTGAGGGTTGTCCCTTAAAGTCTATCTGTGATCAGCGTTTATCTTAAAATCCTCACTCGGTCACTCATCAAGGATTTGAAGTCCCGAAAACAGAGGAAAGCTCCTTATTTGGTCACTCATCAAGGTTCTGAAGTCCCGAAAGCAGATGAAGATTCCACATTCGGTCACACATCAAGGTTATGACGTCCCGAAAACAGAGGAAGGCTCCTCATTTGGTCACTCATCAAGGTTATGAAGTCCCGAAAGCAGTGGAAAAAACTCATTCGGTCACACATCAATGTTCTGTCGTCCTGAACACATAAGTACAGGAGAAAATCCATTGAAACTTAAGGATTTCTCCCGTTCTGAATTTGGTCTATTTTTTGCTGTAAATCGTCAATTTGTTTCTGCATTTGGTCAAATTGCTTTACTCGAAGACTTTCTTCCATCTCTGCCACATTAGAATCTAAAAAGTCTCTTTCATAAATAATGGTTGAACCGACAAATGCAATCACACTTCCAATTGTTGTAAGCATTCCTCCATAATATAATAGCTTATCACCAATTTCTGGAGGAGTACCTTTAAACGAATTATTCATCACAGTACACTCCTGTAAAAAGTTTATAGGATAGCATATGGATTTTTGAAAGAAGATTTACAAAAAAATGCTATTTAAACTTTAGAATGTAAGTGAACAGTTTTAAATTAATCCTTTTCAGATTTTGGCTTATGCTTCAAATTATGTATATCGTCTTCTTCAGCAATCTCCGTCTGCATTTGGTTACGATAGCGGAAATAGTCAGGTTGGGATTCTCCATCATTTAATACTCTTTCTTTCATATAAATGTGGAAGATTGCTTCACCAATAGCCATAATATAACCAGCAGCTAATGAAACAATTAGAATGGGGGCACCCGTTCCAATATATAAAGCACTTAGACCCAAAATGGAGATAGTGGCAAGACCAAAGTCAGCGACAGCCGCCATAAAATAGCCTAATTTAGGTAAGATGAAAAGATCCCCGATAATATAGGAAGTACCTGTTATTAATACACTCATGAATAATATCTCTCCAAGATTAGCTGCCTCAAAAATCGTCAAGATAGATAAAAGGACAATTGCAGTAATTGCAAACTTTATACCTAAAGCTTTTACATGTTTCAATATATAACTTCCTTTCAAAAAATACTTTATAATTAGCATTTGTATTTTTTTGATTAACTATACCGAGTAATTTACAATATAGAAAAAGGAGTCGATGTATCATGGCAGAATTAAAATACGAAATTATAGAATCGATTGCAGTACTTTCTGAGTCACCAAAAGGCTGGACAAAGGAATTGAATCTGATCAGCTGGAATGGAAGGGATCCTAAGTATGATTTGCGGGACTGGGCACCGGATAAAGAGAAAATGGGCAAAGGGATAACTTTGTCAAAAGAGGAATTGAAAAAACTGCAAGAAGTTATGATGGAGTTCGAATAATTAAACGTTGATTATCGCCTGGACGAGTAGTAATTATTCAAATTGTATATCTAACATACCACTTGAAATCAGTAGTTCATAAACGGAACTGCTGATTTTTTTTTTTTTTAATTTCTCCAATAGTTACTTTATACTATTAAATAACTTTTTATATGAACGGATTGTATGGTATTTAAGAAAAAGACAGTGACATTAATATTTCAATAAATAAACCATTCGTACCACCTTTTTTTACAATGAGATTACTATTGGTAATTATTGATAAAAAACTAGGACTTAATTATGCTAATTTCTGAATTTTATATTAATAATTTTTCCATATTATTTAATTGTTGGGACTATATGATTACATAGTTTTCCCCACGTTTCGTCACATGTTTGACATATTTTTTATATATGTGATTATTTATAAAAGCAGAGAATTTAATGAGGAAAAGAGGACTTCAAATTGCTGGAATCAAAACGTAAAGCACTTATATTCTTTTTAATTGCAATTCTATTGGCAGCTGCATCTGGGTTTCTTATATTACAAAAGGTAAAAGATTTAAACACTGACTTAGGAACAGTGGTAAAAATCTATGTAGCGAAAAAGGATGTTAATTCTCGCCAAGTGATAACACCTAACGATATAACCACTGACGAAATCCCCAAGAAGTATTTGCGTGATGAGCATGTTAGAAATGTGGAGGATTTAATCAATAAAGTTTCGACTGTCCCACTTTCAAAAGGTAACATCATTACCAAGAATATGCTCAAGGATGCATCTGCTGTAACCGATGTGGATAATAGGCTGATTACATTGCTCAGCTCAGATAAAGTTTACTTTGATGAAATATTAACTGCATTGGACCGTGTAGATATTTTAGTATCCCATAACTTGGGAAAGGAACCAGTGACAGAGGTGTTTTTGGAAGATGTTAAAGTGGCTCGGGTTGCTGCTGCCAAAAAAGATGATACAGAGGAGACAGATGATGGATTTGCTGGGGTGCAGGTGGAAGTACCATATGAAGTAGTTCCAGAATTAATACATATGCAAAATTATGCCGATAGCATGCGAATTGTAAAAGCAAATGTAGGACAATTGACACCGACAAAGGAAAGTGCAGGTGAAGCCGAAGCAGCAACCGAAGAAACAAATGACAAAGAGGCCGAGGCTACACCTAAAGAAACTACGGAGAAAAAGGAAGACAGCGAAAGCACGAAAGAGAAGCAGGCAGCTGAGACCAAAAAAGCAAAGACCGAAGAGGAAAAGCCCGAAAAGAAAGAAGCTGAAAATACAAATAAGGAAGAGCAAAATACAGATGAGTAATACTATTTTGCATCATGATCAATGGGTGGAGGAAGTTGTATGAAGGTAGCAAATGATATTTATGTTGTTGGTAAAAATGAAGAACTTATATCATCCATACAGGAACGAGTCAGGGAAGAATATCAATTGCATTTTGTTTCTGCTGCAGAATTAAAGAAGTATGATGCCCAGGTAATTGTTATCGTTAATTCAGAAACAAACTCTGCTGTTGAAGATGCACAACTCATTTTATCGAATTTTCCAAGTGCTTCTATTATTTGTGTAAATGATGAGGAAAATTTTGAAGTATTACGTGGATTGATTCGTTTAGGTGTTTCAGACTATTATGTTTTTCCAGGAGAAGAAATTATCTTTATGGAAAAGCTGGATGCCACAGCTAAAGCAGCTGCAGCTATTAACGATCTGGAATCCGATTCGACATCATTCAAGCGCGGTGGCGGTAAGGTTTATGCTTTTTACAGTGGAAGTGGTGGGGTAGGGAAATCGTTAATCAGCAGTGCTTTTGCCCAAACACTTAAATTGGAATCAACTGCAAATGTTCTATATATTGATCTGAATTTACAGTACGGTGGTGCAGAAACATACCTTGGTATCGATAGCAATCGATCGATGGTAGACCTGCTTCCTGTAATCGATGAACTGGGAGAACATCATATCCGAAATGTTGCAGAAATCGAGAAACATTCGAAACTCCAAGTATTGGTAAGTCCGAGAGATGCGGAAATGGCGGAGAAAATAAGTGAGGATTTTATATTCCGATTAATCCGAGCCAGTAAACGCAGCTATGATTTTATCATTATTGATTTACCTGTCTGGATGGATGAAAGAGTATATGCAGCTTTAGAGGAAGCAAATAAAATCTACTATATGATGAATATCGATACAGTAGCAATACGCGTGCTGAACCATGTCGAAAAGTTATTCAAACAGTTAGGGATCGTGACACAAGATCGTTTAGAGCTAGTCATGAATTTCAAAGGCAAAGATAAAGAGTTAACGAAAAAGGATATGGAAAAATTCGTTGAATATACAATCGCTGCTGAGATTAGAAGAGATAAGGGGCTTCAGCAATATATCAATCAAGGAGAGCCACTGAGGAAAGAACCGAAAGAGAAAAAGCTGACTATAGTAGCAAAAGACGTACATAAATGGGTTCACTCCATGCTGAAATAAGCACTACATAAGGAGGTGGGGACATGGCACTTTTTCAACGAAATGCTAAAGAAAAAGCGACAGAAGAAATAGAATCCAGTTTTATAGCTACTTCTGGTTATATCGATGAACTGGTAGAGCATTATAAAACAAGACTATTAACAGAGGTTAATTTAGAACAGATTACTAGTTTAGGTGAATCAGATAAACGATTAAGAATTGAACGGTATATTAATCAATTTATGTCTGAAGAAAAAGTAGTCATTCCCAGACATGATAAAGAATCACTCCTTTCAAAATTAATCGATGAAAGTGTAGGGTTTGGACCATTGGAGCCTTTGCTTAAGGATGATTCTATTACAGAAATTCTAGTGAATGGTCCAAATGAAATATACGTGGAAAAAAAGGGAAGGCTTGAACGGTCGAAAGTAAATTTTAAAGATGAATCGCATGTGCGGCATATTGTCGACCGGGTAGTTGCACCTCTAGGTAGAAGGATTGATGAGAGCTCACCAATGGTAGATGCAAGGCTGCCTGATGGAAGTCGTGTGAATGCGGTTATTTCTCCAATCAGTCTTGATGGAACATTAATATCCATTCGGAAGTTCAGGAAAAATCCATTTGTAATGGATGAGCTGGAGGATAATAATACCTTTACAGGTGCGATGTCACTGTTTATGCAGGCCCTAGTAGAAACGAAACTAAATGTTTTAATCTCTGGTGGGACAGGCAGTGGTAAGACAACATTATTAAATGCTTTAGCACAAGCTATTCCGATGGGGGAACGCGTGATTACGATCGAGGATTCTGCTGAATTAAAGCTTGATCGGGCAAATGTGGTAGGAATGGAAGCTCGTCCACCAAACGTGGAAGGAACCGGGGAAGTAACTATCCGGCAGCTTGTAAAAAACGCTTTGCGGATGCGTCCCGATCGAATCATTGTTGGTGAAGTGCGTGGATCGGAGGCATTTGATATGCTTCAGGCAATGAATACCGGTCATGAAGGCTCCTTGACAACCGTGCATTCCAACACACCAATTGATGCCATCAGTCGTGTGGAAGGAATGGTTGTTATGGCAGGACTTGATCTCCCTACCCACATCATTCGTGATTATATTGCCGGAGCACTGGATTATATCATTCAGGTTCAACGGTTAACGGATGGAACACGCCGGGTGACGAATGTTTCTGAAGTTGAAAAAATAGACGGAAATAAAATACAAGTACGCGATATTTTCAAGTTTCAGCGTACAGGAGTTCAGGCAGATGGAATGATACTGGGCCATTATACTTCAACAGGTATTATCCCTAAATGTATTCCACATCTGCATGTATACGGATTAAACCCAGATATGAATATCTTTACACCTGAGGAGGGGATGGCGGATGAACATAGCAGTGTCTATACTCTATAGTTTAGCAGTACTTTCGCTTCTGCTGTTTGGTTATTATTACTTAGGTTATCGCTCCCAAAAGAAAGAATGGAAACTAAAGGTAAAAGAATGGTATCCCGAAGAACAGCGCAAGAGCATGATAAGTAAGCTGGGAGATCAATTTGATGAACGAGAATCATCGAAGGCTTTACGCAATAAACTGCAAAGTGCCAATGTAAAGCTTTTACCTTCTGAGTATATCGCTGCATTACTCGTGGGTGGAATGACGGTATTTGTATTCTTCTATACGATATTTAGCATGCCAGTGGCAATCAGTTTGTTATTATCTGTATTATTAATGCTCGCTACCAATTATCTATTATTTTATATTAGAAAAAATAACTATGAAATCCGTTTCAATGAACAACTGGGGGAAGTTTGCAGGATACTTGGTAATGCTGCACGGTCAGGAATGACGATCAATCAGGGGATTGAGATCGTAGCGAGAGAAGTCTCAGCACCGGCAGGAATTGAATTCAAACAAATTTCTAATGAATTAAAATTAGGTGTTCCATTAGAAACTGCATTACGCTCTGTGCAAAAAAGAAATAAATCACGGGATTTCAATTTGTTTATCGCAACACTGCTTATCCAGAAAAAAACGGGAGGGAACTTAGCCCGCACACTGGAAACGATGGGAGAAACCTTCGAAGAGCGCAAAGTACTAAGCCAAACGATAAAAACAATGACTGCAGAACAGAAATATATTTCATTTATCATACCGGTAATGCCTGTATTTTTGTTACTCGTTATGAACAATGTGATTGACGGCTTTATTGAACCATTATGGTCTGGATTTGGAGTCATTATATTAATTGCATTTGTCGGAGCAATTATCCTGTCATTTATTTTAATTCGAAAAATAACGGATATAAGGGTGTAGCCTATGGATGCATTAATAATCTTAGCCATCATCGCTTTCTGGTTTTGTATGTTGTTATGTTTAAAACACTTTTGGTCTTATTTAAATGGGAAACGAAGTATTTTATCCCATGTATCAGATTTAACACAAATTGATCCATATGAACGAAAAAAGAAAAAAGTAGACAGACGGGCAGCCTTTTTTCAAAAAATAACAAAATATGCAGATGATTTTACGGACCTAGGACAGAGGATTAATTTTTTCAGTGAAAATCATATGGTGGCAGAGTGGCTAAGGAAATCAGGTAATCCACTGAAGCTGACAGTGGAACGATTCCAGGGATTGAAAATCTTCTTATTTCTAGCGGGTTTCTTTATAGGAATTCTAGCCATCATTATTGGTCTTCCTTTCTCACAATATATGATTATAGGTATACCTATTTTAGGATATTTTCTACCAATTTTATATATGAAAAGAGAGGTGAAAAATCGTCAAGATTTAATTAGACAGGATTTACCGGATTTTTTGGATACGGTAAGTACAAGCTTACAGGCTGGAGTCAGTTTAGACCAAGCACTTCGGGAGGTGATTCGCCATTTCGATGGACCTATCAGGGAAGAATTCACGAGATTTAATAATGAAATCGACTTAGGTATTGCTAGGGAAAGAGCGTATCGAGAGCTGTTACTGCGGAATGACAATCCCGAATTTCAATCATTGATTAAGGCACTTATACAGGGAATGAACCTTGGTGTGCCGATTGCAAAAACATTTAAAATACAGGCAGAAAACTTACGGGAAATACGTCAGGAGCAAGTGAAAGAACTGGCAGCAAAAGCATCACCAAAAGTTACACTTGTAACAACATTTTTAATTGCACCTGTTTCCATATTGATGATTGCGGGATTAATGATCATGAACATGCTGCTGGGTGATAATAGTATTCTTAATTTACTTTAAAAAAATCAGGAGGTAGGAAAAATGAAAAAGATGAATGAAGTTTATGTAAACATGATGAACAAGGTAGCAGGTATGAAAAAGGATGAAACTGGTTCACAGACATTGGAGTGGATTGGGATTGCTGCGGTTATTGTCATACTTGTGGGAGTTATTTCCACATCTATGGCTGGTGCAACTGGTATAGGGGAAGCTGTTGTGGGCAAGATTACTGAATTAATTGGTCAGATAGGCGGTTAAGGAATAAATTAATTAAGATATTAAGGGGTTTTCTTGCATGTTAAAAAATAGGTATCTTTTCTTACTGCTTGTTCCATTGTTACTCCTTGTTGCTTGTGGTGATAATGATAACGCACAAACACAAGTAGAAGAAACGGAAAGTCAGATTCAAGAAACAGAAGTGGAAGATGCAGAGGATAAACAAGTGGCAGGAGAGGAAGTAGCTTCGACTGGGAACTCTGAAGAAACTACTAAACAGGAACTTTCACTGGAAAATCTAGACCCAATTCCAACAGATGAAGTGGGATTAGCGAATCAATTACCAGGACCTTATGGCGGGTATCAACCAAGTTTCGAGGATGATCATGAAGAAGAGTTAAGAGAACACTTTGAACAAATCCAGCCAATGAGTGAAAATCCTAGTGACGAGGAATATGAGACTTACTTGCGGTATATGTACTGGTTAGTCGCAGGTGATTATTCTAATCCACAAGACGTTATAAAAAAATGGGAATTCGGTGCTTTTGGAAATCCAGATCTACCAGATTCACGCTTGCATTTTAAAGAAAATTACAATATTGAGATTTTATTAGATTCAAGTGGAAGTATGGGATTCTATGCTGGAGATAAAACTAGAATGCAAATTGCTAAAGATGCGATCAATGAATTCGTTAAAAATACACCAGAAGAAGCCAACATTTCACTAAGAGTATATGGTCATGAAGGTACGGGTGACAATGCTGATAAAGCTTTGTCTTGCGAAACCATTGAACAGGTCTATGGGTTTGCACCTTATAATGAGTCGGACTTTCAAGCGTCACTAAATCAATTTGAACCTGCTGGCTGGACTCCGCTTGCAGCAGGTATGAAAGCATCGAATGAGGCAATGAAAGATTTGAAAAGTGAAGAAAATACCAACCTCATTTATATCGTAAGTGATGGGATAGAGACTTGCGACGGTGATCCTGTAAAAGTAGCTGAACAGCTTGCCGCGTCCAATGCGAAGCCGATTATTAATGTCATTGGCTTTCAAACCGATGCAGAAGCTCAAAAGCAATTACAGGAAATCGCGGAAGTTGCAAATGGAATCTATGCTTCAGCAAGCAATCAAGACCAGCTTCAAGCTGAGTTTGAGCGGGCAGAAGAAGTACTAGATGTTTGGGAACAATGGAAAAGGGATGCTATAAAAGATGTTGATGCTGCTGGTGTAAGAAGTAATTTTGACATTATGGAAATAGGCAACGATTGGAATTTTATTAATACAGCAACTATTAATAATATGAATAGTTTAGGATACCTGTTAGTTGATTTTGAAATCCTGACATATGATCAAAGATCTGAACTAATTAGGAGATTTAGGGAATTAAAAGAAAAAATGGAGCAAACAACAGATGAACTTAAGGAAAATTTAAAAGAATTGAGTACAGAGACGCTCGAACAAACGAAAGAGGAAATTGACCAAAAGTATAATAGTAATGTACAGAATTAGTTGAAAGAAGGGTGTAATCTGTTTCTGAAAAGTGGTGATGGTAATAAATAAGTGGTTAAGAAGCATTTTTGCATTTATGGCAATTGTGATTGTAACCCTTCAGCCTGTTTTTGCACCCGTCGCTTACGCTGTAGAGGCATGGACAGGTAATTCTTGGGAAGGTGAATCCTGGAAAGGAAATTCTTGGACTGGGGATTCATGGGATGGCGCCAGTCTGAAGTGGGAAGGTGACTCCTGGCAAGGTGATGATTGGGAAAGACAAGGAACAGAAGGGACCAGTTGGGATGGCAACACTTGGAGTAGTGTTCCTTGGTACTTAGAAGGATGGTCCCAGCATGGCTTTACGGAAGATTCATGGACTGGTAATCCATCATCAGGTAATTCCTGGGGAGCAAATGGTTGGAATGTAAATGGATTCAATGGAGATTCATGGCAGTCTCAAGGGTGGAATGGTTCCTCGTATAATGGAAATGCATGGAATCAATCAGGATTTCAAGGTGATTCATTTACTGGCGATGCCTGGTCCCAGTCCGGTTATTCTAGTAATCCATGGTTACAACAAGGATATATGGCCGGCCCATATGCAGGTAATTCGTGGAATAATTCAGGCTATACGGGTAGCCCTTACTTAATAACTCCATGGCTTTTGAATGGCTATCAACCGAATGTTTCCCCATCAACTGGGTATAACGATAATATTCCATATTATGATACAAACCCCTACAAGGTTACTGAATATATTATGAAGTCTGTTGGCAGTACAGCCACTATGGGTGCAGAGGGGTTGAAATATCAACGTTATCTTGATGCCAGTAGCACAAGTAAATGGGATTTCGGCGGAAGAATGTATGGAGATGTTTTCGTCATTGGCTTAAAGGTATTTGGGGTAGATAATTTTGGTACCGATACTTATGATTTTGGTACGAAGTTATATGATGGAGTTGAGGGCTATAGCGAGTTCCAGAAAGCCAGAACTTTTGCTAGTAATGCAGGCGAGTTTTTTGATGCTCGAGAGATGCTTAATCTAGCAGAAAATGGTTCTGATTTAAGCAGGAGCTCAAGCGTACTGAACGTTGTAGATAGAATACCTAGCCCACCAGAACCGGTTGAGAAAGCTTTATCAAAATTAAGCCTACCTGCTGCAGCGTTAGGTGCTTACACATCAGGTGTAAAAACAGTTGACAGTTTTAATAACGCATCTGAAGTATACAACAGTAATGCAACTGGTGCCGATAAAACAGCAGCTTTTGCAGAAGTAGGAGAAAACCTTGGTGATACTATAATGAATGCCGGGACAATAACTGCAGCTGCCCCTATACCTGGTGCACGCGCGGCAGCTGGAATTATGGTCGCAGGTGGTGCTGGACTTTGGGCACTTTCAAAAGGAACTAAGTTTATAGCAAATAATTGGAAAGGCGGACCAATAAAAACCGCAAAATCCATTGCTAAAAAGGGATGGAATACTGTAAAAGGATGGTTTTCATAATAGAGACGAGTTTACACTCGTTTCTATTATGTACATATTCCTACAGAAAAGTATTTTAAGGAGTATTATTCTTGAATAAAAATTATAATGAATTAAATATATTAGCAGCGAAACATAAAAAAATATTTGAAAAATACGATATTAATCCTGGTGTCTTTAAGATTAATGATAACGAATATTATTTTGCTTTCTATAAAAGAAGGAAAATAACAGGTTATGCGATTATATCCTCACAGTCTTCTAATAATAAAGAGGAATATATAGAAGCATTTAAATCGTTAAGTAGATACTATCAATATTCAGGATCAGTTATAAAACATGCCGGGTTCAGAGCAGCAATAAATTTTAATTCTTTTACAACTGTTAGTGGATTCTTGCAAAAGGTACTAACTAACCTTCAATTGAGTCCAGAAAATAGAGCAATCTTCAGAAAAGGTTTAGATGCTTTGAATTTTATTATTAATTTACAGGACCAACTTATAAAGGATTATGAGATTTTTTTAACGAGGGCAAGACAGGTAGAATCAGGTGAGATTAAATTTATTACAAAGGATCTTCTTGATAATGTATTAAACTATTTAAGTGAATTTGATTATATTCAATATACCCAGATGACCACACAATATAATAATATTTCAACATTTAAGGAAATTTATAACCAAGCAAAAAATGACCAGGAGATAAAACCATTTATGGATGAAGCTGCCAAAACTTATCTTGGAGAATTTACTATAAGTAAAGCTAATCTCCAAAAAAACATTAAAGAATTGACCCATGTACCAAATCTGGAACAGCTGACAAAAGAAGAACATAGAGAAGTTGCCAGAAAGACTACAGTACAAAACACTGAAAAATTCATTGAGAAACATATGAAAAAACTAAGACATCCAAAAATTTAAATAGGAGTTTATTATGGAAAAACCACTACAGTTTGCTTGGGAGTTATACACACGGAAATTTGAAAAAATTTTATTGTTAATGTTGTTTACAACGCTGCCCCTATTAATCATTCATAATTTTGCAACAAACTATATTTATGTTGTAACCCCAAGCTATTCACCAATTTATTCATTTGCAGACATATATTATGGACTTTTAACTGTTTTATTGTTTATATACGCGCAAGTACCTTATATCCGATTTGTCTATAACGAATATAGAGGTTACGAAAATAGCCTGCGAAATGCCTTTTATCATTTTATTGCTAATGGCTTTACGGTATTTCTGTTTGCGTGTATTGTTTCCATTCTTACAACAATAGGTTTTATGTTATTTATTCTTCCAGGTTTTATATTTCTGGCGTTAATATTTCCTATCCCATATCTTAGTATTTTTGATGAAAAGTCGGTTTGGAAATCTTATAAAGAGGGATTACGCATCGGGAAGAAAAACTTTTGGAAGATCGCATTAATTCTTATAATCACTGGAAGTATTGAGTTCTTATTTGGTATTTTTATTACCGTTCAATTATTTAATATAACACCATCCTATGCTGCTCAAATAATTACACAAATGGTTTTAAACCTTTTAGTATTTCCATTTATTATTATTCTCTTAACCTCATATATGATCAAATGGAGAGAGTCATTAGAAGTGCTAGAAGTTGAAGTGAAAGAAGACAGTGTTAATTACCTAAACTAGAGAAACCTTTATACCTTCTTCCAATGGAAGGCCTAATATTCTTCGTAAGGGGTTATGGAATGAATAAAATGCTAAAAATTTTCTTTGTTTCAATAGCTAGTATCTTTCTTGTATTTCAGCCTATATTTTTGCCTACTGTATATGCAGTAGGTGCATGGACAGGGAATTCCTGGACAGGAACCCCGTGGACAGGTAACTCATGGAATGGTAACGAGTTACAATGGGAAGGCAATTCATGGCAAGGTAATTCCTGGACGGGAGAATCATGGCAAGGAGAACCTGGAACGAATGGCGAGTCCTGGAACGGAAATACATGGAACTATGCTGGATTTTCAGGTCAACAGTTCCAGGGAGCGCCCTGGTTAACTCCTGGGTTCCAAGGAAATGGGTATCAGGGAGGACCATGGGCGAATCCGGGATTTACAGGTGAAGGTTATCAGGGAAAACCTTTCTTAACGCCTGGCTTCCAACAAAATGGATACCAGCAAGGTCCATTTCTAGCTCAACCTGGAACTGGGTTTCCTGGTGTAATGGGATATCCTTGGGCACAACAAGGATTTAATCATTATGCTCAGGCTGCTAACACATCCGATAGCGATCAACCTATTCCTGATCTGCCAAAAGGGTATGATATAGCAAAATATATTACTCAAGATGTCATACTCGGACAGGTCGATTATGTAGGTGACATGCTAACCTATGAAAATATGACAAATCTAAGCTATGATGCCAAGATGAATTATGGCAGCAGTCTCTATAAAGGTATATTGTTAAATGGAATTAAATTAGGCATAAATGATCAGACATTATTTGACATTTATGATACTGGAACACATATTGCAGATGGATACGGTGCTGTTCAAGAGCTAGTGAGTGTAAGAAATGCATATACTGCAACAAGTACTGGGAGTGATTTAGCTAATGCAGCTCAGACTGCAACAAATATAACGCCTTCAGCGGGTGCAGTTGGTGCGGTTTCAAAATTGAATATTGGTGTTGCAGCAATCGGAACAGGGGTAGCAGCATTTGAAACCGGGTATAAAGCTGGTCAAGCCTATGATGTATTAACGAGCGACGCTTCTGGTGCTGAGAAAACATCTGCAGTTGCAGACGCTACTGGAAGTTTAGGAGATACGTTAATGAATGCAGGAGTGGTTGCTTCTGCAATTCCTGGCGGACAAGCTGTTGGTGCAGGCATGGTAGCTGTAGGTGCGGGGATTTGGGTCGTATCAAAAGGTGTTAAACTATTTGCAGATAACTGGAAAGGTGATTTGGGATCAACGACTAAATCTATCGCTAATAAAGCAGGAAATAAAATCAAGGATGGATGGAATTGGCTTAAAGGCAAATTTTCCTAAAAGCATATTACTAAACTCTATGCTTTTAGGAAAAAAGTAAATTACTAACTAAGTATAAAGAAAGGTCGTTCAAATGGTAATAAATGCGGAATTACATAAACAAGCTAAAAAGCATAAAAAACTTTTCGAAACCTATGATATTAACGAAAAATATGTTCACGTAGATGGTAAGGATTTCTATATGGTGTTTTACAGGAAATTTAATAAACATAGTGGTTTTGGAATGCTCTCTTCTTACCCAAATCCAACAATAGAGGAGTATAATGTTGCTCTTGAAATGTTGGTTATTTTATTCAATAATACGCAGAGCATAAAAAATAATGCCTTTCACAGGGTCGGAATAACAATGGATCCATTAGAGAAAACAAAATCATTCATTGAAAAGGTTACAAAAGAAGTTAGCTTATCTGAAAATGAAAAAGATATTTATAATCATTGCCACAATGGGATAGTAAAGATAATTGAACTGCAAGAGCAATTAAAAACGATAACAGAAGACTTTGAGATGAATACGAGGGCGAAGAAATGTTTCACTGTTTCAGATCTTGATATGGTCCAAGATGTATTGGCTGAATTTGATTATATACAATACACACAGTCTCAACTACTTTATCAACTCATTGACGATTATAAATTTATAAAAGAGCATATTAATCAGGACACGATGGTTCGAACTATCGCAACGACTAAAGTCAAGAAATATATTGACCAGCTTTCCGACAGTAAAGAAAAGTTGCGAACAGAAATTGAATCAGTAAGCCATGTAGAAAATATGGAGAACATGACAATGGAAGAGCATATAGACGCTGTTAAAAAATATTATTTAACCATACAGAATGAAGGAAATAAGTCACTAAGAAAAGAAATAAGATATCCGAAACTAGATTAGATGATGCAACAAGTTATAACTTACTTCCATCTATAATAACAGATCTTTTAATAAGAAGGGGGCTGCTCTGAGCATGAATCGTTGGAGAAGAAGATTTAATAATGAGGAAGGTTCTGCCACAATTGAATTTCTTGGAATTGTTCCTTTAGCATTGTTGCTTTTGATGATTATTATCCAATTTATTGTTGGAATTCATGGTGTTCTCATAACCCAGTCAGCAGCTAATGAGTATGCAAATGTGTATTCCATCACGAAGGATCAATCGGAAGCACAAGATGCGGCTAATAGAATACTATCGTCTACAGGAAGTTATCTACAGACACAATCAATATCGGGTCCATCTTCTGGAAACAAAGAATTTGAAGCAGAAGTAAATGTAAATATCAATCTATTATTTATATCTAATTATTTCCCGGGGCTATCTGTTCCATATTCAGCAACTGCATATGGCAGGGTGATTGAATGATTAAGAAACTAAGAGCAAGATTTAACAATGAACAGGGAAGTATTATGCTTTTTGTTTTAGGGATGCTCGGAATAATGGGAGTCTTATTTGTCTTTGTACTCAATATGGGAATGGCTTTAGCTGTCAAGGAACAATCTGCGACAACGGCACAACAAGCAAGTATGGCGGCATCGAGTGTTGTATACGAAGAAGTACGGGAGATTGTATTTGGCTTTGATTATGAAGAAGCCCTACCTGAAGAGGAGCCTTCAGAGGAATCATCAGACGATCCAGGTGAAGCTGAAGATGAGGAAGAACTGCCTTATGAAAATCTCGAAGATAAACTTGAAGAAGCAGTAGACGAACTCTTAGGTCGTTCACAGTATAGTGATTGGTCAGACAATGAACGTGAATTACAGGCCCTTGATAGATATTTAACTGACGTCCTTTTTCCTATCCCAATTATTGGCGATGCACTTAAACTTAAATTACGCAATGCTCCAATCGAAGACAAAGCAATTGATATGGCCAGAAGTACTATCCTGCAAAATGGTGGAGTCTTAGATGAAGCGGAACTTTGGATTGACAGTAATCGAATTTATGTACGTGCAGCAAATGAAATGGAAGGTGTATCCTATGATGGATTTATGGAAGGAATTGAAGAAAATATTTTTCAGGAATCAGCAGGACCAGAGATAGATTTCTTAACGGAAATATGGAATGAAAGTACAACTATTTCATTAGATTAAAAGGAGGGTTTTTGTGTCAAAAAAAGAAAAAAGATGGCGGAGATTGTATCTCATTTTAATGATTTTCATTTATGCAGTTTTCGTACCTATAACCGTAGTGGAGTGGCTCGCAGCGGATGGAAGTTTTCCACTGACAGCTCTTGTCGTTGGTTTCGCTCTTCCAGTAATGAGAAAAAACCATATCAACCAAATTAGGGAAAAAGAAGCTTAAATAGTTTCTCTACATTGGAAAAATTTCAATTCTCTACAAGAGCAAGTGGATCAAAAAGGTTTATTTACAGATAAAGAAATTGAAAAGGTCTTGCATTATATAGCAATGGAGACTCTCATTCAGTATAAACAATTTAAAGGTCAGTATGATAATTGCCGGGATTTCGATGTGATTTATGAAAATCGGGATCACCTACAAATTAAGCCTTTTGAAAAATATGTGGATCATATAGTACTACAAGGGATGACCAGTGAAGTTGCAGAACAGCGGCTGAAGAATTCACTTGACCGCTTTACGAGGAATCGGAATTTAGAAAATATGAGTGAAACTGAAATTTATGATGAATTGAGGAAAACTTATCGGAAAGGCTTGGATGTACGAGTTCAGCAGACAAAGTATATGCTGCGTTATCCATAGAAATGCGATATCTATTAGGGAGGTTTGCTATGAATAATAAGCTGCAACACTCGGCAATCCAATTCTAGATTTTAAAAGTGCCTGTCACTCCTGAATTTTGTCGAATATACATAGTAAAATAGCAGTCATACCAAGTTAGTTTTAACCTTGATCTGACTGCTATTCTCATTCATTTACTTTACCGATTCCAAAGATTCCTTCAATATATTTACTGTCTAACTCACCATCACGAGAAAGTTGCTCACATTCATGAAAAGCAAAATGTTTACAACCTAAACATTTATTATGATTAATTTGGGAAATCGCATAATTAATTGCCTCTCCAGTATGGTCAAAAAAGTATTTTCCATTTATTTCATCATACAAACCTGATAACTTCAATTGTTCTTTTAATTGAGGAATGACACCTGAAAGCAGTACGATACCACCATTTTTCTTGAAATGGTTAATGATATTTTTTAAATTTGCTGTTCCTGTAGCATCTATAAATGGAACCATTCCCATTCGTAAGATTAGCACTTTTGGCTTGTAATTGATTGTCTCCATGACGCGTTGTTCAAAGAGTTGGGCAGCCCCGAAGAACAGTGGACCTTCAATCGTATACATACTAATTTGTGGACAATCATGGGAATCATTCACTAAATGTGACTGAACGGTTTCGTTTTTTTGTGTATGATCTGGAAGCACCTTAGAAACTACCAATAAATTACTCATCCGCTTTGCAAATAAAATAAGCGCCAATGCAAGACCATCTAATACTGCTGTTGTAATGCTGGAAAATACGGTTAGAAAGAATGTCACCAATAAAATAAGTGAGTCTCCTGTTTTCAACTTTAATAAATGAGCAAACTGTTTACGTTCTGCCATATTCCAAGCGACAATCAAAGTAAAACCTACTGTAACAGGTCGAGGAATAAATTTGATCGAGGAGCCAATTTTGAATAAAGCCATCAAACATAAAAGAATTCCTGCTAAGAAGCCCGCAACTAATAAATCGGCATAGCCATAGGTAATCACAATACCTAGTAGTATTGGAACAAAAGCCCCGGTTGGTCCACCAATTTTATACTTTGATCCACCAAATAATGAAATTAGAATACCCGCAATACCAGCAGTATAAATTCCATACTCTGGTTTGACCCCGGAAGCAATAGCGAAAGCCATAGCTAATGGGAGTGCAATGATACCAACAATTATTCCGGAAAGAAGATCCGATGAAATGGATAGAGTAAGATGGGCATCAACCATAGTATTTCCCATACATAATACAAAAAATTTAGGGGAACAATATATAAAGATTTTTAGTAATCTCAAAATGGAGGGTACTTCTATGGCCGAGCAGAACATGCATAATCAATTACAGCAGGCAAGTCAGCAAATAAAAGAGGCACAAGAGGCTATTTTACAAGCACAAGGATACGATCGTGAAATCCTAGAACAAGCGGAACAACAGTTATTACAAGCAGAACAGGGTTTGCAGAATACACAAAACCAAGCGGGAACAGAAGCTACTGAGAACGCACAGTTTCAGCAAGCATATGAAAAGCTGCATGATACCCGTCAACAAGTGAAAGAAGCACAACAAAATATTAATGATGTTTTATAAAAGATGCAGGGAGACTTCATGTGGAAGTCTCCCGTTTTATTTATTCATCTTAAGCTCTTTTGATTCCATTTTGCAGTTTATGCAATGTATGCTTTGTTCCCCATTCGTGCATGGCTTCTAAAATAGGCTCAAGACTCCTACCATACTCGGTAATCGAATATTCAACTTTTGGAGGTACCTGTGGATAGACAACACGTTGTATGATATCTTCTGCTTCAAGTTCACGTAACTGCTTTGTAAGCATTTTCTGTGTGATGCCTGGCATGCTTCGTTTCAGTTCACTAAAACGTTTTGTCCCTTCCTGTAATAAATGTAACAAAATAATCGGCTTCCATTTGCCAACTAAAATACCTAAAGCATCCTCTACTTGGCAATGTTCGGGTGATTTATCCATATAACATTCTCCTTAGTGTCTTTTTATATACTATGTTCCTTAAAAGTGCTTACTTCCTATAATATTAGATATATCTTATAATAACATTCATAGATAAAAATATAATTTGTATTACGTAGAAGATAAAGTATAACTAATGAAAGGTTGATAAATAGTTGGAGAAATATCGTATTGATCCAAGTAAAGGATTAGAATTCGGACTTTATACATTAGGGGACCATATACCAAATCCATTAACAGGTGAAAGGATTTCAGCTGAACAACGTATCCATGAAATCATTGAATTAGCAAAGCTTGCTGAACAAGCGGGGATTGATTTCATTAGTGTAGGGGAAAGTCATCAGGAGTATTTTACAACGCAGGCACATTCTGTCGTATTAGCAGCAATTGCACAAGCAACAGAGAAGATTAAACTTGCAAGTTCATCTACAATTATTAGTACATCTGATCCGGTTCGTGTATATGAGGATTTTGCAACAATTGATTTGATTTCGAGAGGACGTGCGGAAATTATAGCTGGACGTGCATCAAGAGTAGGTCTCTTTGATTTATTAGGCTATAACCTACGTGATTATGAAGAGTTATATGAAGAAAAGTTTGAGCTGTTGGTGAAAATTAATAAAGAGAAAGTTGTCAATTGGAGTGGAGAGTTCCGCGCTCCCTTAAAAAATGCTGAAGTTATCCCACGTCCACAAAACGGTTCGATGCCGATTTGGCGAGCGGTTGGTGGACCGCCTGCAAGTGCAATTAAAGCGGGTTATGCAGGTGTCCCGATGTTTCTCGCTACGTTAGGTGGCCCGGCTTCCAGTTTTTCCTATTCCATTGAGGCCTATCGTGAAGCGGCAAGACAGAGTGGATTTGATCCGTCGGAGTTACCCGTTTCGACAGCCGGATTCTTCTATGTAGCAGAAACGACACAGCAGGCACAGAAAGAATATTACCCATTTATTAATGAAGGAATGAAAGTGACGAATGGCCGAGGTTATCCAAAGCAGCAATTTGCGCAAGGAGCAGACAAACGAGATGTCATGAATATCGGTAGTCCACAACAAATTATCGAAAAAATCCTTTATCAGCATGAAGTATTTGGTCACCAGCGTTATATTGGGCAAATGGACTTTGGTGGCGTTCCATTTGATAAATTAATGAAAAATATCGAGTTGATCGGTACAGAAATTTTGCCGGCAATTAAAAAATATACAGCGACTAATTAAGGAGTGGGGAAATGAAGATTGTTGGATTATCCGGTTCAAAAGTAGGCTCGAAAACTAGAACGGCAATGAACTACGTTGTTCAAACTCTTTCTGAAAAATACCCGGATACGGATGTGACATTGATTGATCTAGCGGAATATGATATTCCATTTAGTGACGGACGTAATTACCTGGAATATGAAGGTGACGCAGGATATGTAACAAAAACAATGATGGAAGCAGATGTAATTATTATCGGGACACCCGTTTTTCAAGCGTCCATCCCAGCAACATTGAAGAATATATTTGATTTACTACCAGAACAGGCATTTTTGAACAAAGTTGTCAGTATGCTCGTAACAGCAGGTTCGCCAAAACATTACCTCATTGCTGAACAACAATTAAAACCAATCATCACATATATGAAAGCACAAATTGTTCAGTCCTATGTATTTATTGAGGAAAAGGATTTTTACCTGAAAGAAATTATCAATGATGATGTATTATTCCGAATCGGTCGTTTGGTTGAAGATACAGTAGTATTAAAGAATACATTTTCGGAAATTCGAAAGGCGAAAGAAGCAGAATATGGTTTCTAATTGTAGGGTTATTGATTTATGCAATAACAAACAATCTTGGTGGAGGGGCAGGCGGTATGCAGTCCCAACGCAATTAGAACCGCTAACATGTCCATCCTGTATTAAAAAAATTGAAACAACAGTAAGTAAAACAGAAGGTATCGCGAATCTGCAAAAGTATTATTTAATTCCAGTAAAGTCAGAACAGAATTTGATGAATCTAAAATAGAAGCAAGCAAGATAGAGAAAACTATTAGTAAATTAGGCTATCCAGTTAAGTCTATAAAAGTTTCTTAACAATACAAAGTCTAAGGGAAAGACATTGAAATTCACGGAGAATCTTCAATGTCTTTTTACTAATTTGTTTAACTCGACAATCGGTTCCTGCATCATAAAACTTTACAAGATAGCTAATAGATTCACTCTAAAGTCAGCTGACAAAACGAAATTTTAAGACAAAGAGAGTGATTACCGTGAGGAGGAAAATCAATGAAAATGCATCAACAATGCGCACATCATTCCAATGAAGCACATCAATCATGTGTTTCATTGGTCCCGATTTTCAACCATTTGGAAGATGAGCAGATGAATGAAATCATGGAAACCGTACAATCTGTTTCCTTTAAAAAGGGAGAGGTTATCTACCATGCAGGTGACGACTCGGACTCCCTTTATATTGTACACAGGGGTAAAATAAGGATCTACCGATTATCTGAATCTGGTAAAGAACAGCTAGTGCGCATATTAAATCCAGGAGAATTCACAGGAGAATATGCCTTATTCAGTGAATCGACACACGAATCCTACGCAGAAGCAATGGTAGATACAAATGTATGCATGGTTAAACAGGCAGATTTGCAACAGTTTCTTTCAAAGTACCCAACAATTTCATTTAAAATACTGACGGAGTTTTCGAAAAGACTGGAGCAGTCAGAGACGCAAACCACCCGATTCGCTACCGAAAAAGCAGAAACAAGAATTGCATTATTTATTGCTGACTATGTGGATAATGAAGAAGATTCAAACGAATTTACGTTACCAATGAGTAAAAAAGATTTAGCATCTTACTTAGGCACGACGCCAGAAACAATCAGTCGTAAACTGGCAGATCTGGAAAAGCAAGGATTAATTAAACAGAAAACAAATAAAAGAATTGAAGTGCTGGATATGGATGGACTGCTTCTTGTTTGAAATAGCATTTCTCTGTCTGTTTAAATTGACAGTATAATTAAATAATTTCATTCTAACTACTCAGTAGTTGTAGTAACAGTATGGTTAACTATGTTATTGAAATTGTTTACGTAAAGAAGTAATCGCTCATCTTATTCAGAGCAGTGGTTACTTCTTTTTGACATATAAGAGAATATAAAAACAATACTATACTGGTAAAAAAGGCCATTCACCATATAGAAACTTTCCTTTTGGGAATGTTACATAGTAACAACAGAAAGAAAGGAAATTGTCTATGAGTGATAAACCTAAAGTAAATGAAAATAGTAAACAAGAACAGTTAGAGCAGTTTCGAGTCGATGATGCTAACAAGAAATTGACAACAAATCAAGGCTTAAAAGTCTCAGAGGATGGACTTTCTTTAACTGCTGGAGAGCGTGGGCCAACACTCATGGAAGATTTTCATTTCAGAGAAAAAATGACCCACTTTGATCATGAGCGAATTCCGGAACGTGTTGTTCATGCAAGAGGTTCTGCGGCTCATGGGCAATTTGAAGTTTACGAATCAATGAAACCGTTTACAAAGGAAAAGTTTCTACAAGATCCAAAAGTGAAAACACCGGTATTTGTTCGTTTTTCTACAGTGGTTGGTTCTCGCGGATCCGCGGATACCGTAAGAGATGTACGCGGGTTTGCTGTGAAGTTTTTTACAGAAGAAGGGAACTATGATCTCGTTTCCAATAACATGCCTGTATTTTTTATACAGGATGGGATTAAATTTCCCGATGTAGTCCATGCACTTAAGCCAGAGCCGCATAATGAAATTCCTCAGGCTTCTGGTGCTCATGATACGTTTTGGGATTTTGTTGCCAATAATCAGGAATCTGCACATCATGTCATGTGGTTAATGTCAGATCGTGCAATTCCAAGAAGCTTTCGGATGATGCAAGGATTCGGTGTTAATACATTTCGCTTTGTGAATGAAGAAGGGAAATCCCACTTTGTGAAGTTCCACTGGATTCCGAAACTTGGTGTTCATTCACTTGTATGGGATGAAGCGCAAAAGATTGCAGGAAAGGATCCTGACTACAATAGAAGGGATTTATACGATGCCATTGAGATGGGGAAATTTCCTGAATATGAATTAGGTGTTCAAATTATTGAGGAAAAAGACGAGTTTGCCTTCGATTTTGATATTCTTGATGCCACGAAAATTTGGCCGGAGGAAGATGTGCCAGTCAAAATTATTGGTAAGCTAACATTGAATAGAAATGTAGATAATTTCTTTGCTGAAACAGAGCAAGTTGCCTTTCATCCAGGGCATGTCGTACCCGGAATCGATTTTACAAATGATCCATTATTACAGGGACGATTGTTCTCTTATTTAGATACCCAACTAATTCGTTTGGGTGGCCCAAATTTCCATGAGATCCCGATAAATAGATCAGTATGTCCGTTTCATAATAACCAGCGTGATGGCTATCATAGACAAACGATTAATAAAGGAAAAGTTACCTACCGAAATAATTCACTTGCCGCAAATACTCCTGCCCCTACGAGGGAAGAACAGGGAGGCTTTGCTCATTATCAGGAGAAGGTAGAGGGAAGTGTTATTAGATCCAGAAGTGCAAGCTTTGATGATCATTTTTCTCAAGTGAAGCTATTCTGGAATAGCATGAGTCCTGTTGAAAAACAGCATATTGTAGACGCTTTTAGTTTTGAGGTAGGAAGTGTTAAGAACAAAGCTGTCCGGCAACAAGTAGTAGATATGTTTGCAAATGTTGATCTTGCTTTAGCAACACAAATTGCAAAAAACATTGGAGCAACTCTCCCGGTTGCAGAGGAATCAACGATAACCAAAGCATCACCAGCGCTTAGTCAGGCAAACACAATCAAAACTCCTGCCGGCCGGAAAATTGGTGTGATTTTACAAAATGGCTTCAACGATTCAGAAGTGAAAGAGATTTTGCAAGGATTGAATCTGGCAGGGGTTGCCTATGAGACGATTAGTGATAAGCAAGGTGTTGTGTCAGGTACAAATAATATTGATATCACGGTCGACCATACATTTTCAACGACAGACCCAGTTTTATATGATGCCATCTATATCGTAGGCGGAGATAACATCGACAATACCTTTTATAAAAATGCGAATTACTTTGTTAAGGAAGCTTTCAAACATTATAAACCGATTGGGGCTACACACGAGGGGATCCAATGGTTAGAAGAAAATAATATGCTCGATAGTCCAGGAGTAGTCGCGGTGGATAATAAAGGATTTACAGAGAAGTTTATCCAAGCTATTGCAGAACATAGGCACTGGGATCGGAAAGTAGTTTAGAAAAGCCATATCAGTGAGTGAAAATCAGGGAGTGCCAGCCACTCCCTGATTTTTGTCGAATTCAATTTATATGGATTCTACTAAGAAGTTGCAGCTAGTCCCGACTCTAAGGAGCTCATAGACTATCTGACATTTTTAATTATATAGAGTCATTTTGTGAAATGATTTGCATAGGAACTTGCAACAAATGAATTCGGTTTGATTTTTGGTTCGATACCTAGTGATTCCATTCGTAATACCATTTCATCGACATACATCTTTGTTTTATTTCTGCTTTCAGATCCAATGTCAATATGCCCCTCAATACTGAAAGAGGCACCTTTATAGATGTTAGGTAAAATAATATTGATAAGCTGATCTTTCTTTTCTTCGCTGAACAACGATACTACTTCTTCTGTTAAAGTAGTTTCTAAGGAAATTCGTTCATGAAGGTTCATCATCTTCCTCGGCACAATTTCTTTTCGAACACATGCCCAGGCTCCTTTCGATTTACAATGGATAACAATCCCAGTTATAAATCTTGTATTTTCGGCATGGACTTGTGAATCGGTACCGAACATTAGTTTATAGCAACCATTGGGGTCTTTGTCCATAAATTGCTTAATATATTGAAACACTTGGTTGAATGACATGTTCTTATTGCTTAGATTTTGGAAACAATCGTTTAATTTATCCATCGAAATAAAATTCCTCCTTCATAATTAAGGCATCTAAGCTTTAAAAAATTACAACCTGTACTATAATTATAAGTAACGAGTTTTAAAAAAATTACTAGATAACGTAAACTTTTTTCAAAATATGCTCTTTTTGTAAATTTTGTTTCTTTCTATATCTATAAATATAGTAAACTGAAAGTAAGAAAATAATATTGTTGGAGGTTCTAATGAAAGAGATTGTAATCATACTAGCTGAAATCGTAAATAATATACATGATATATTAATAGATATATTTGGCATTAATATGTCAGATAAAGAGCTGCATTTTTGGGTGATGGGTATTATTGGAATGGGCACCTTTTTTGTAGTTTATTTCTTTTTTAAACTGTTGGAACATATGAAATGGAGTACGACGATCTTTTCATTTATTTATACATTTACGATTATGATTGTAATAGTTTTTGCGATAGAACTGCAGCAAGCCATAACGAATAGAGGTAATATGGAGTTTGCGGATGCTGTTATGGGATTATGGGGCTTTATTGTCATGTTCCTTATTTATGCTGCCATTGCTTTTGTTATATACTTTATTATAAAACAATTTAAAAACAGACGAAGATAAACTGTAATCAAGAAAGGCACTGTTCTTTAATAGAACAGTGCCTTTTATTCCTTTGTTTTTGTCGAATTTTATTACTACACTCCCTTTAGAATATCAGCACCATCTGTACTCACTTCTCGAAATACCAATTGCAAAATCGACATTTGTGTTAACGAACGAGCCTGCATTTACTTCAATGATTATAATCATGTATAATTATGTGAAGGGGTTCACTAACCTGTTTTCATATAGGAGGTACAATATTGAACAAGCTTAAGGAAATGATGATGGAACAGAAAAGCAAATTGGTTCTTTTGATCATTTTAGCTATATTATCTGGTCTAGCAATAATCGGACAAGGTTATCTATTTGTTATTATCGTTGATCGTATTTTTCTAAAGGGTTATTCCTTTACTGAAATAATGCCCATTGCTGTCGGATTGCTGGCAGTTCTTTTGACTCGAACACTATTCAATTTTTTGAGTGGGAGAACAGGGATTAAGATGGCTTCTACTGTTAAAGGGAAACTAAGAAAAACCCTTTTAAATAAATTTTCGAATAACCCATTACAAGCTTCACTAGAAGGGCAATCAGGTCAGAAGGTGAGCATAATGATGGATACGGTGGATGAGATTGACAGCTATTTTAGCAGCTATATACCGCAAGTCATCCAATCGTCCATCATTCCAATCATGCTTCTCGCTGTCATTTTTATGGAACATTGGACAACAGGAGTCATCATATTAATCACGGCACCATTTATCCCAATCTTTATGATGATCATTGGGTTCAACACAAAAGATAAATCGGAAGAACAGCTTGATAAGATGGCTGCTTTTTCGGGAACTTTTCTTGATACATTGCAGGGCTTGACGACACTTAAATTGTTCGGGCGCTCCGAGCAACAGAAGGAAAAAATTAAGAAAAGCAGTTTGGATTTCCGTGATGCTACGATGGAGGTATTGAAAGTAGCATTCTCTAATTCGTTGGCACTCGAATTTATATCGATGTTAAGTATCGGTCTGGTTGCACTGGAAGTTGCCATCCGTATGATTATCTTTCAGGATGTTACATTCTTTACCGGTTTCTTAATGCTGATTCTTGCTCCAGAATTTTATACAAAATTAAAAGACTTGGGCAGTGCCTTTCATACCGGCAGAACAAGTATGGGAGCTGCAAAGAAACTGGAAGATGAGTTGGCTGAAATGGGACAAACGATAGAATGGGGAGAAGAAGAGTTACCGCATCAGGAAGCCCCAGTCATTGAACTTAATCATGCCGGGTTTAGCTATGGTTCGGATACTTTTTCCCTGAAGGATATTAATTTAATGATTCAGCCATATGAACAGGTTGCCATTATAGGTAAAACTGGTTCCGGAAAATCGACACTGCTGAATATGATAGCTGGTCTTGTAGCACTTACAGAAGGCGAACTGAAAATAAATGGAAAACTACGACCGCAATTAAGCGAAAAATCCTGGTTTGATAACTTAAGTTATATTTCTCAAGACCCGTATCTTTTTTCTGGAACAATCGCTGATAACATTGCAATTGGATCAAAAGAAAGAACATCCCGTGAGGAAATTATTAATGCAGCTAAAAAGGCAGGTATAGCTACACTTATTGATTCACTTGAAAAAGGATATGATACACCAATTGGGGAAGCTGGAAGAGGGCTCTCTGGAGGAGAAAAACAGCGGATTGCTATTGCAAGGGCCTTTTTAACACGCCCGTCTATCATTCTCTTCGATGAGCCAACAACCGGACTTGATTTGCAAACCGAACAAATCCTTCAAACATCGATAAAAGAACTTGGGAAGCACTCGACAATCATTACCGTCGCACACAGACTGCACACAATTAAAAACGCTGATAAAATCCTTTTGCTTGATGATGGAAAACTTATTGCAAAAGGCCCACATGCCGATTTATTAAAAACAAGTGAAACATATCGTAATATGGTAAATGTACAGCAAGGGGGGGCGGCACTATGAAAGGTTTAAGATCGGTAATTCTTGTTTTGTTAAAAGAAAAGAAGGATATTGTTCTTTCCATTATCTGTGGATTTATTGCTGGAATAACTGCTATCGGCCTCTTTTCATCAAGTGGGTATTTAATATCCCAGGCAGCACTTGTGCCACCAATTTATACCTTAATGGTTCTTGTTGCTGTAGTAAAAATGCTTGGAATCATTTCAGCATTAAGTAGATATGGGGAGCGATATTATTCCCACCGTGGAACGTTTACAATGTTAAGTAATTTGCGTGTATCTTTTTATGAAAAGCTTGAACCACTTGCACCAACTATTTTCGGGAAATATCGTAGTGGTGATTTGCTATCGAGAATCGTTGGAGATGTAGAGACATTACAAAATTACTTCCTACGCGTGTTTTATCCGCCGATCGTTATTGTACTTGTATTTCTAGTAACAATATTTTTCACAGCCTTCTTTTCTGTTGAAGCTGCAGTAATTATATTTATCGGTCTGCTCTTGACGACATTTATTGTACCGGCGCTTTTTGGACTAAGGCAGCGAAAAGTCGATCAAAAGGTAAGAGAGAGAAGGGGGCAATTATCAACAGATGTTACCGAGTTTTTATATGGCTTCCGCGATTTAAAAATTTATCAGCAAGTAAATAACAAAGAAAAAGATTTATTGCAATCATCGAATAATTACCTGGAAGAACAGGAAAGGGAAAGTATTCATCAATTGTTCAGTGAATCGGTAAACACATTTGTATCCCTTTTTATTTCGGTAACAGTTCTGGCAGTTGGTGCTTACTTGGTTACAGTCGGCGAGTTGGATGGAATATTTCTTGCAATGCTTGTGATGGTGTCGTTGACAGTCTTTGAAAATACGACAGCAATGGCAGCATATCCTAGTCATCTACAGGATAGCAGACAAGCTGCAGTTAGATTGGATACGGTCGTAAATGATGAGGAATACCAGCAAGCGCAAAATAATGTCGAAACAATAAAGCAGGGGATTGCACCCTCCATTGAATTTCAACATGTTAACTTTTCCTTTCCAGGTGAAACACGTCATACGCTAAAAGATATATCCTTTCGACTACCAGCAGGAACGAAAACGGCAATTGTCGGCCCGAGTGGCTCTGGAAAGTCGACCATCATGCAATTGCTTCTGAAAATGTATGACATAAATGATGGAGATATCCACTATAATCATCAATCGACATCGCGATTATCACAGGAGAGCATCTGGGGAAATTCCAATGTCGTTTTGCAATATAATCATTTTTTCTATGGTACGATTAAAGAAAATCTGGAGCTTGCCAAGGATGGATTGAGTAATGTGGAGATGGAAAATGTGCTTCGTAAAGTACAGCTTGACCATCTAACATTAGATGCTCAAGTACTGGAAAAAGGGGAGAACCTTTCAGGTGGTGAAAAGCAACGATTGGCAATTGCTAGGGCAATGTTACGGAAGGCGCCATTCTGGTTACTCGATGAACCAACCTCATCCGTTGACGCATTAACAGAGTCACAACTGTACGAAAGTCTTTTTAATATTGCAAAGGAAGACACAATGATTCTTATTAGTCACCGTCTGACAGGGCTTGAAAAAATGGATCAGATTATTGTAATAGAACAGGGTTTAATTGTAGAATCTGGAACATATGAGGAATTGATGAATGGTAAAGGTTATTTTTATCAAATGAAGGAAATTGAGCAGAGTGTATTTATGGGTCAGTGATTTGAACTGTATTACGCCGAATGAAACAAAAAGGCAGTCTAAAGGGTTAATCACCCTTCAGACTGCCTTTTTTAATTTAATCTTGCTTATTTATTAAGTCATCCTTACCAGCTACAAGGAATGCGAGTGCGATAGCAACGATAATGATGAGAAAGGGAGCAACAAAGATTAGAAAGTCGTTGAACAAACAGATCACTCCTTTTTATTTTTAATACCCTGTACATAATCCTTATCGAACAGAAACAGCTTCAATAATAAATATAATGAAGGAATTAGGAGAGCCATCCCCAGTATAAATACGACGACAAGTGAAATTGCCATTGCTCTATTGGTAAATCCTTCATGTATTGTCAAGAATGGATAAAGCAAATATGGATAATGTGAAATACCATATGCGAAAAATGCAAGAGCGAATTGTCCTGCGAGTAAGACGAAGGCAACCCCGTAACTTCTTCGTTTCCAGAGAAGCCATACGGTTCCTAACCATAATAAGAATGATAATCCAAACATCCACCATAGGTCGATAATTCTGGAAAAGTGCTCTTCATTATGGAATTTCAATTCAAATATAATGCCGCTTGCCGCAATGATAAGTGGTATAGACCATCCTATCGCATACTTACGCATCAAATCTGTCGCTGTTACATCACCGGTTTTATTTGCATACCAGGTGAGGAACACGGCAGAAATATAGAGTACAGCTGCAATACTAAGAACGACAATCGACCATGTTAACGGACTTGTGAATAATGCTTTATAGTCAAGCACGGGATTCCCGTCTACGATGGATACAAATCCACCTTCTGAAATCGTCAAAACAATGGATAAAGAGGCTGGAATCAATAATCCAGACAGACCATACATAAATGCATATCCCCTATGTCCTTTATTTCCATACGATTCAAAAGCATAATAGGAACCACGGATGGCCAGCAATATTAGGGCAATACTTCCCGGAAGAAGAAGGATTGTACCGAAGTAATATGCCGTTTGTGGGAAGAACCCGACAATTCCAACGAAAAAGAAAACAAAAAATACATTTGTGACTTCCCATACAGGGGAAAGGTAACGGCTGATAATATTGGACAGAATATGCTGTTTGCCTGTGATAATACTATGGGCATTAAAAAAACCTGCACCATAATCAATGGAACCAACAATTACATACCCGAATAGGAATAACCAAAGAACAACGATACCAAGAATTTCTAAACTCATGAAGGGTCACCGCCTTGCATTTTTTCAAGATCTTTCTCTAACGGATCATTCTTGAAGATACGTTTGAGTACAACAACTGTACCAATCCCGAGAACAAGGTAAAGCCCTGCAAAAAGAATAAACATATGTCCTACATAATCACTTGTTGTTGCCCCCTGATCAACGGTCATTATTCCTCGCAAAATCCAAGGTTGACGCCCAACTTCGGCAAGCCACCAACCAGATTCAATCGCCAGGAAGGATAATGGACCACCAAGTACAATCAGCCAACGATACCAAGTTGATTTGACAAAAGGCCATGCTCGTTTGATACCTATCCAATAAACAAGTGCTAATAAAATCATAAACATTCCGATGGTTACCATCAAATCAAAGTAGTAATGGATGACTAGAGGAGGTTGTTCTTCTTCCGCGAATTGATCCAAACCGATAACTTCAGAAGTTGGATTACCATGTGCGAGAATACTCAATGCAAATGGAACACGAATTGCATATTTCACTTCTTGATTCTCATCCAATACACCATACATGAGCAATGGTGCACCTTCTTCTGTTTCAAA
This sequence comes from Oceanobacillus rekensis, assembly GCF_002153375.1. GTDB lineage: Bacteria > Bacillota > Bacilli > Bacillales > Amphibacillaceae > Oceanobacillus > Oceanobacillus rekensis. Next base: position 593,572 of record NZ_MTBQ01000003.1, on the reverse strand, counting down.
ATGCCACTCAGCTGCCGCAAGCTTTTCTGGCTGATACTCTGCTAAGTATTTACCGGATAGATCACCAAGTAAGGCAGTAGCTATAGCAAAGACAAGTCCAATCTTCATTGTCATATACAATGCTTTTTTATGGTACACATGATTTGAACCTTTAATTAACTTGAATGCTGCAATCGCTGCGAGCATAAATGCTATTGTCATATATGCTGTAGCAAGGACATGTGTCACTTTTGTTGGCATAGCTGGTGTGAACATCGCTAAAAGCGGATTGGCATTCACAAGCTGCCCACCGACAATATCGAATCCTGCAGGTGAATTCATAAAAGAATTCACTATCGTAATAAAGACAGCGGACATACCTCCACCGAGAGCTACAGGAACTAATAATAGAAAATGCTTTTTTGGATTCTCAAAGCGATCCCATGTATATAAATAAATCCCTAGGAAAATAGCTTCAAAGAAGAAAGCAAATACTTCCATAAATAAAGGTAGGGCAATAATATTACCGGCAAGTTCCATAAAATTAGGCCATAACAACGAAAGCTGCAATCCAATAATCGTACCGGTAACAACACCAACTGCAACTGTTACAACAAACCCTTTGGCCCATCTTCTTGCCATCATTATATAATGCATATCATTCTTTTTAATTCCAATCCACTGTGCAATCATTATCATGAGTGGAACTCCAACCCCAATAGTTGCATAAATAATGTGAAATGAGAGGGTTAGCAGCGTTAATAATCTACTGGCAAATACCGGATCGTCAAATAACAATGTCAATCATCCTCCTTTATAAACCAAGTGTATTAGTGAGCATACATAGATGTATATTCTTGAACACCATTAAATGCTTGTTAAACAATGCACATAGTTAAATTATAACCTGATACATTGCTGAAATGTAATTTATTTATGGCGAATTATCAACTTTGAAATGAACATAATGTGAAAAGGAAATTGGATGATAGATATAAGTATGTTTTAAAGTGGTGTTTAAAAAGTCCGATAAAAAATAAATCGGATTTCTCGGTCCTTTTTAACCACCTTTTTGAACACTCGCTTATAAGTTAAATTACCCCAACATATAGAAGGTTAATCTTTTGTTAGCTCAAAATCATAATGATTTTCTTTTTGGAAGATTCCTTTGTTGTACGTACGCTCGACAAAAGTAACTTGATTATTTTTGTCGACCAATAGTACGGTAGAAGAACGTGTCCCATAATCAGGTGTTCGGATGAATAATGGGGATAGCTTGCGTTCCAGTTCAACCCCTACACCTGTATCGGGCAAATATTTATCGTTCGCCATTTCCGCGTTAGATACGATTTCAAAAAGTTTATCGGTATTAACATCCCTATTTTGTTGTAGGTATTCCTCTAACCACCTTCTGCCTTTAACTACTTTTGGCCATGGTGTGTCAAGGAAATGATTGCTGAGCGCATGTGTGCCTGAACTGATTAGGGAAATGTCATCTTGAATGTTATTATAATAAAATAGCTGGTCAGAATCCCCGACAATCACATTAAATCCAGCATAATTGTTTCGATCTGCACTTAGTGTTTTCAAAAATACTTCGGGCGTCTGATTACTTGTCAAATAGTTCGTAACAATCTCACCGCGGGAATTCTTCATTTGCCCTTCCATCGTTGGATCACGATAATTCGTCAAGGCGGCAAAACGTCCACTCTTCGTTATTCCGAGCCATGTGCCCAAAAACATAAGATCTCTGCCAGCCATAATAGTTGGTTTATCCTCCCAAAATTGCGCTTGTGCAGTAGGTCGCTCGTAGAACTCATCCCGATTTGCTGCGATGACTAATTTATAGTTAGCATGATCATGAAGTTGAAAATTTATTAAGCACATCTTATCCGTCCCCTTTTTTATCCCATTATATATGGAGGGAAAGTTTATAATCAAAGATATGGATTGCGGTAAAAATAGTTCTAGTAATGGGAGAAAAATAATGTTATACTTATCAAGCGATGAGCTGATTTGTGTAAGACGGAAGGATAACGCAACACATGTGATGTGAACCACATGATCCTGCGCCACAATTATAAAACGCATATAAAGAGGCTGACTTAATTTTATTAAGCAGCCTCTTTTTTAATGCCTTTTTTGCATAGATTGTTGTTATCAACTTTGTAGTAGAGATAAACTATGAATTAAGGTAAGTCTCTTCGGCGACCGCTCTGGGAAATATACTACGCTTTTCCGCGGGCGACTGAAAAGCACATACTTATAGTTATCTTCTCAGTATGTAGAAATAAGAAACTTTAAATAGCACCAAATTTTTTCGATGGGTCGAGCAGTGCGGAGTCCAAATTCTTTTCGAGGGATGAGTAACAGCAGTCCAAAAGTTTAAGGAAAGAGCCTTTTTAAATGCGGAAATAGATAAGCCCATGTAGAAGTTATTACCGAAATTTTAATTTTTTGTATATTTATCTATTGACATAAACGATTTTAGTATCCATAATAAAATCAATACTATTATCGAACGTTAATGAAGGATTAGTATGTGGCTAGTGAGATGAAAGAGAGCGGGATTTATCAGCTGGAAGATTCCGTCATATTCGCCCTGCAGAACCTGCCTTCAGAGTCCCATAGATGGGCACGGCTCCAGCGTTATGGAATAAGCGGAATGTGCATACATTCAAGTAATGGTGGTACCGCGAAAGCTTGCTCTTTCGTCCTTATAATATTGGGATGATTGAGCTTTTTTTTGTATAAATAATTAATTAGGGGTAGTTTATAATGAGTAAAAAGCGAATCGTAGTCAAAATTGGAAGCAGTTCTCTAACAAATGATAAGGGTGCAATCGACCAGCAGAAACTGGATGAACACGTTCATGCATTGGCTGCGCTTCGTAATGCTAACCATGAAGTAATTCTTGTATCATCAGGTGCTGTTGCAGCAGGTTTTGCACGACTTGGTTACTCTTCCAGACCAGTTACACTAAAAGGAAAGCAAGCAGCAGCGGCTGTAGGACAAAGTCTATTGATCCAGTCCTATATTGAAAAATTTAACGAGTATAAGATTACCTCAGCACAGTTACTGTTAACGAGAGGGGATTTTTCGAACCAGGAGCGTTATCGAAATGCTTATGCAACGATTAACGAACTTTTGGAACGGGGAATTTTACCAATTATTAATGAAAATGATACTGTTTCAGTTGAGGAATTGACGTTTGGTGATAATGATATGTTATCTGCATTGGTCAGTGGCTTTATCCATGCAGATCAGCTGATAATTTTAACAGATATTAATGGAATTTATAGTGGGAATCCGAGAACGAATCCAACTGCTGTCAAATATGATATTCTTGATTCGATTACGGACGAAATGATTAGTGGTGCAGATACGAACGGTTCTAAGGTAGGTACTGGTGGAATGAAATCAAAACTGATGGCTGCTGAAACAGCAACATCGCTTGGAATACCTGTCTTTATTGGACACGGGATTGGGAATGATAAGTTGCTCAGGGTTTTAGAAGGCGCGGGCGATGGGACATATATTTCCAGTCATCCGAACGCTTCTATCAATACGAGAAGACAGTGGATTGCGCTCCACTCGGAATCCATGGGGAAAATATATGTTGACGGTGGTGCTGAAAAGGCTATTTTATATCGCGGCAGCAGTCTGCTTTCACCAGGTGTAAGTAGTGTGCAAGGGACCTTCAGGCGAGGGGATGTCGTGAAAGTATATGGTGGAAATGAATTGCTTGGAAAAGGTCAGGTTAGCTGTACATCCGATGATTTGAAAAAGGTAATCGAGAGTGAAAAAGATAAATTATCATCTATAGAGGTGATCCACCGTGATGGTTGGGTCGGAGCAAAGAAGAAAATAGGGGAGGAATTATAATGGGGGAAGTCTTTGAGAAAGGCAAGCATGCAAAAGTTGCAAGTTATCTTATGACAGGTGCAACGACAGAGGAGAAAAATGCAGCATTACACTTAATTGCTGAGCAACTAATCATCGATAAGGAATCCATTCTCCATGAAAATAAGAAAGATATTGAAGCAGGTAAAACGAAGGGGCTGTCACAGTCCGTATTGGATCGAATTATGCTTAGCGAGGATAGAATTGAGGGTATTGCTGAGGCCATTGGTCAGGTGACAGAACTTAAAGATCCAATTGGCGAAATTCTAGAAACGATTGAGAAGGAAAACGGACTTCATATTCAGAAAAAACGCGTACCAATCGGTGTTGTCGGAATGATTTATGAAGCAAGACCGAATGTGACTGTTGATGCAGCTGCACTTACATTAAAAACTGGAAATGCAGTTATTTTAAGAGGTAGTTCTTCGGCGAGGAACTCCAATATTGCGCTCGTTTCTTCCATCCACCGTGCATTGGCCAAGAGTGATCTGCCTGTTCATGCGGTACAATTAATAGAGGATACAAGCAGAGATACCGCCAAAGAGTTATTCCGATTAAATGACTATTTGGATGTATTGATTCCTAGAGGTGGGAAAAATCTGATTGAAACAGTTGTCAGAGAAGCGACGGTACCTGTTATTGAAACAGGTGCAGGTAATTGTCATGTTTATATTGATGAAACAGCAGAACAAGAGATGGCTCAACAAATTGTATTGAATGCCAAGTTACAGCGTCCATCTGTTTGCAATGCAATTGAATCCATTTTAATTCATTCGAAATGGTTTGAAAAACATGGGAAAGGGCTCCTTGAAAGCTTACAGAAAAGTGGTGTAGAAATTTATGGAGATCAGCAGGCAAGAGTAGCTGATCCAGATATAAAAGAAGCAATGGAAGAGGATTGGCAAAAAGAATATCTTGATTTGACAGCAAGCGTAAAGATTATTGATGATGTTGGTGAGGCGATCCAGCATATTAATAAATATGGAACAAGGCATTCCGAAGCAATTATTACGGAAAATGTAAAAAATGCCGAAATGTTTTTGCAGCATGTGGATGCAGCTGCAGTATATCATAATGCATCAACAAGATTTACCGATGGCTTCGAATTTGGCTATGGAGCTGAAATCGGAATCAGCACCCAGAAATTGCATGCCAGAGGACCAATGGGATTACAGGCATTAACATCAAGTAAATTTTTCATCAAAGGAAACGGCCAAACACGTAATTAATCATCCCGATTCGGAATAAGCCTGAAATTACCTAGAATGGATAAGCCGGGTATATATATGAAATTGAAATTTATGAATGTTGCCGATATTATGATTCGTTTTTACAATTTAAATAGGTAGTTAAGTTAGGGGGGTGGCGTATTTTGGATAAATTTGATGGATATACGAAGTTCCAAATCGGTTTTCACATATTTATCGTTTTATTTGCTTTAGGCATCATCTATTCTTATGCACGAAATGAATTTCAAATTTTTTTCGTTACCATTGGTTCAGTAATTGCGATTGCGAGTATATATCAGCTTTATAGGCTGATTAAAAATCCCAAGTTTATAAATGAGAATACCAATTATTAAAAATCAATGCCTGTTCCCACTACTAGTTTAAAGGAAGTAGGGACAGGCATTTAAAATGGATGATTTTTATTAGAATGCTGCAGTCCAACCGCTGTTAGCAGTCACAACAGTACCATTTAAGAAATTGGAATCATCTGATGCAAGAAACAATGCAACCTTTGCAATTTCTTCCGATTTTCCTACACGAGAATAACCTTTTGTTCATTTCTTTTTCATCTGTTCCTGAGCCATTTTAACCATTTCTTTAACCATATTACCACCAATCGGTCCACCAATTTTACCCGCTTGCTCGGAGGTAAGTCGTCCGTTGTATCCTTCTTTTAATGAAACTCCTTGTTCTTTTGCGACTTCGTATTTGACGTGATCCGGGTTATCACTGTTTACATTATAACCATTAGCTTTCATTACATGTCCTTTAAACTGACTTAAGTTTTTTTTTGACATAATAATTCGCCTCCTTGTTCATTAGAATTTCCCGAAGAAGATCAGTTTACCCGGATACTAACCTGGGGTCTTTTGTAAATCGACGAGCCAAGGAGCTACATTTATACTCATGATAACTTGTGGAATAAGCAGGATATTAAGTTAAAATACAATGTTGGAGTAACAGCTTAACTAAAAGTCAATCATAATATGTAAATAACCAAGATCATGTGATTTTGGAATTGTTTCGGTGGGGGCATAGGCACCGCTTTCACTCGTTTTGAATTGTAAGTCCGAAACAGTGGACCTGTCCCTCTGTCTCGCTTAATATTTGTAATTCGACAAATACATTTCTATGTTTGGTCCGTATAAAGGAGTGTCTAATTTAGCTTCTATTGGCGTTAAGAATAGTATAAACTATCTCTTTACTGCTAAGTGAAGTGAACTAAGGCTGTACCCCAATAGCTTGGTAACAACCAATTTTATATTGCATAAAATTTGGAGAAGCATTAGCAAAATTTATACAATATTCCCTCGTTATGAAACTGTTTACTTTATATTTAGTATTAGTAGCGATAAAATAAGCAGTATAAAATCTTATTGAAAATCATGCTTTTTGTATAGATGTATGGAAAGAGGAAAATAAAAATGCTGATTCAGATAACGGATAATATATTTAAATTGGTCATTCTTATTCCAGGTGGAATGCGTGAAGTGAATAGCTATCTTATCAAAGGGGATGCCGGTTATACGGTTATTGATACTGGATTATATTCAAAAGAAGCATTGGAGACGTGGAAAACAGTATTGGATTCAGGTATAGTAGTTGAAAAAGTTGTTTTAACACATACACATCAAGATCATATCGGTCTTGCAAAATGGTTTCAGGAGACTGTTAATGTACCTATTTTTGTGGCCAAGCTTGGGTATGAGGAAATGCTGAAAGGTCGTAAAACAGACGCTAGGGGTATCAAGTTAAAGGAACTTTTAATAAAACACGGTGGGCCGAAATTTCCAAATCATATGAAAGATGATTCTTTTATTTATGATTTTGAGCCAGATGGTTTTTTTGAAGAAAATGATGTGTTGAAGCTTGGGAATGATCGATATGAAACCATATGGACGCCTGGACATGCCCCTGATCATTACTGTTTCTATCAACGGGAAAAGAGAGTAATGATGGTTGGCGATCATATTTTAAAAAATATCTCTCCTGTAATCGGGTTATGGACAGGAGAAGAGTTAAATCCATTAAAGGAATACTATCAATCTCTTGCAAAGATAAAGGATTATCCGGCTGAAATTGTACTCACAGGACATGGGGAGAATGATTTGAACTTGGATAACCGCGTTCAGGAAATAAAAGAAAGACATGATTATCGTTTGAAACAACTGTTGGAACATGTAAATGATCAAGAGAAAACAGCAAACGATTTATGTGAAGAAATCTACGATAGATCAACTGCTTATTCATTTATCAGTCCTTTTATGGCCACTTTAACAAGATTAATTTATTTGGAATCGATAGGTGAAATTCATAGGAGAGAAGAAAACGGGAAGGTGTTTTTTAAAAAAATGAAATTAGAGCTTTGATAGAATAATAATTCGGCATTCAATCGAACGAAGAAGAGTTTGCTGAAAAGGAGAGAGTACTATGAATTTCGTATCAATCGATTTTGAAACAGCGAACGAGAAACGTCATAGCCCTTGTGCGGTTGGCCTTGTTGTTGCCAATGAACATGAAATTATTGATGAATATTATAGTTTGATAAACCCAATTACGGAGTTTCGTTCTTACAATACATATATTCATGGGATTACTGAAGATGATGTTGCAGATGCGCCTACATTTGCAGAGTTATGGCCAACACTTAATAAGTATTTAATGAATAATCTCGTTGTTGCCCATAATGCAAGCTTTGATATGAGTGTAATCCGTCATACATTAGATTATTTTAAACTGCCATACCCATCTATGGACTATCTTTGCACAGTGAAAATCTCGCAACGGATATGGCCTAAATTAACTAATCATAAATTAAATACATTAGCATCACATCATGGCATCATATTTGAACATCATCATGCATTAGAGGATGCTCGAGTGGCAGCGAAGGTTTTCATGAAGGCGATGGAAGAATACCCGTCTGATTCCATGGATACTTTTTTAGAGAAATGTAATCTTACAAAAGGTAAAATTTATGAACACGGCTATACAGCACCAAAGACAAAGTCAGCTAGCAGAAACAGAAAAATATACTTTAAATAATCTAGGACTAAGCTATTCATGCTTAGTCTTTTTTTCGACAAAACTCGGGGGGTGACAGGCATTATTTAGTACTTGCTATTAATAGTTATCTGAAATAAACTAAAAGAATGAATATTCAGCTTGTTAATCATCATTAATCGTATTGAGGAGTGGTAATATGAATACTAATACAAATGTACATGATGGGCTTAGCAAGATGGTTGAACGTGCAAGGCGTAATACGTTGGGTGATTTGTTGGATCGGACGAAGGATCGTCTGCCAAATAAATTTGCTTTTGCTTATAATAATGAACGTGTAACCTATTCGGAGTTGGATGTTTTAGTGAATCAGACAGCACAAGCTTTCCTTGATGATGGTATGAAAAAAGGTAACATGATAACTGTTATGTCTAAGAACAGCTTGGATTTTGTTATCGTGAATTTTGCTTTAGCACGAATTGGTGCTGTGATGATTCCAATAAATTATATGCTCACAATTGGAGATATACGATATATTCTGGAACATGCCGAAGTTAGTGGACTCATTGCATCTGAAGAATATGCACAAGTGCTGGAACAGGCAGCAAGCAGTTTGAAAATTGAGCACCGTTATTTAATGGATGTACCAGCAAATTATGTTGGAGATCTTTCTTCCTGGACAGCTTTGTCAAAGGTTCGCAAAGGACAGCCAAGTGATTTTGTCGATGCTGAAATTGCTGATGATGATTTGGCACATGTATTGTATACGAGCGGAACGGAATCGAGGCCAAAAGGTGTTATGTTAACACATAAGAGTATTGTAAGTGAATATGTAAGTACCATTGTTGATGCGAAAATGGATTCAAAAGATGTGGCAATTCACGCTCTACCACTATATCACAGCGCACAGCTTCATGTGTTTCTAGGACCTAGTATATATGTAGGTTCCAGCGGGATTATATTAGGAACAGCCACTCCGGAACTGATACTAAAAACGATTGAAGAAGAAAAAGCAACTCAGCTATTTTGCCCACCGACCGTATGGATTGCTTTGCTTCGCCATCCTGATTTTGATAAACGGGATATATCATCATTAAAAAAATGCTATTATGGTGCAGCAATTATGCCGATGGAAGTAATCAAAGAGCTCACCGAACGTTTGCCAAATGCAAAGTTATGGAACTGTTATGGGCAGACAGAAGTCGCACCGCTTGTAACGGTGTTGCAGCCCGAAGATCAATTGACCAAACTGGGCTCTGCAGGTACTCCGATTTTAAATGTTCAGTCCAAAATTTTTGATGAGCATGATAAGGAAGTTCCACGTGGTGAAATAGGAGAAATCGTCCATCGTTCTCCACATGCTATGAAAGGTTATTTACACGACCCTGACAAAACTGCTGAAGCATTCCGTAATGGCTGGTTCCACAGTGGCGATTTAGGGGTTATGGATGAAGAAGGCTATATTACCATTGTTGATCGCAAGAAGGATATGATAAATACAGGTGGAGTGAATGTTTCAAGTCGAGAAGTGGAAGAGGTCATCTATCAACTCGAAGGTGTTTCAGAAGTTGCTGTAATCAGTATTCCGGATGCATATTGGGTTGAGGCAGTAACAGCAATTATTGTTTTAAAGGATGGGACTAATCTAACGGAAGAGGATGTCATTGGATTTTGTAGGGAAAGATTATCTAAATTTAAAATTCCAAAGTATGTGGATTTGACTAAGGAATTGCCGAAGAATCCAAGTGGCAAGGTGCTGAAACGTTCCTTGCGTGATCAGTATGCAGATTTGAGTAAAAAATAACTTTCTAAAAAATGTTGTGACTCTCACAGCATTTTTTATTTGGAGAAATTTATTACAGTACACCCTCGTCATTTTAGAGTGCCTGTTACATAGTAATTATGATATTGATACATTCTAAGAAATAACGTAACTTACTTGGAGGTGTACATGTGGAATTCGCAAAAGAGCTTTTAATTTTATTGGTTCGAATTATAACTATTTTACCATTACTTCTTCTAGTGACCTTATTTATGGGAAAACGCTCGATAGGTGAGCTTCCCGTTTTTGATTTTCTGATTTTCCTTTCACTTGGGGCGGTTGTTGGGGCTGATATCGCAGATCCGAATATTGAACATATTCATACAGCTGTTGCTATTATCCTAATAGGAATTCTACAAAAAGTGATATCAAAATGGAAAATAAGAAACAGAAGTGTTGGCAAAAAGCTTACGTTTGAACCAACGGTTGTAATGAGTGATGGGAAATTTATAATTGAAAACATGAAAAAAATACAGTACTCGATTGATAATGTACTGATGATGCTTCGGCAAAAGGATGTATTTGATACAAGTGTTGTCAAAATGGCAATTATAGAGGCGAATGGAAATTTATCAGTGTTAAGAAAACCCAGTAAGTCACCAGTATCCAAGGAAGATATGAATATTTACAATAAACCTCCAGAACTATCCTATCCGCTTATTGTTGAAGGGAAACTTTATACAGATGTGCTTGAATATTTGAATTTAAATGAATCGTGGTTAAATGAAATGCTAAAGAAATTGAGTATTACTAACATGGACAAAGTCTTCTTTGCCTCTGTCGATTATGAAAATAACCTGCAAGTGACTTTGAAAACAGACAAAATCAATAAATTGCCGCGAGTTTATCATTAGCCTTAATCTAATCTAGATGTCAAATGCTTGGTATTATATTTGCTCTGCGGAATGAGCGACAATCCTATTCGATCATGAATTGTATAACCTGATTTTTTTATTACGAAACAGTAGTCGGATAAAAAAAATGTTTTTTGAAAGACTATGCAATGGAGGTGTTTTCCATTGGCTAAGAAAAATGATAATTGGAGTAAACAGCGAGTGAATTCCAGTGTAAATCCACAAGGCCTTTCTGAAGATGTGGCAGATCAACGGCCGAAGTCCCAGCTTGAACAACGTGCGAAAAAGAAAAATACGAAGATATAGCATAAGAGGTGATTATCATCGATCAAACATTACAATATTTACGTGAATCATTGTCCAATTATATTGAGAACGATGTTTGCCAACAAATCCTAAGTAAGATAGAAACAGGTCGTTATGCAAATGAAGAAAGCTTTGTAAGCGACTTGGATGGTCAGGAAATGGATTATCTGGATATGGTATTGGAGCAGGAACTTGACTATGCCAAAAATGTACAAAATGATGACAGAGTGAAAGAACTAAACGAAGTATATGAACAATTATTTTAAAGGATTTTTCAACACAGATTGTTTTAACTTCCTCGTAGTCGATAAAACTGCGAATAAGTTTATGTTTATTTACAAAAATTCGTGCTCATGCGGCCGTCCGGGATCGCTTTGGGCGGATGCGCACCTTAGGGCACGGCCTCAGCCCCGAAGAGAAAACCACTCTTCTGGTTTTCGGACACGTGCTATTCTAAACAGAAGTCACCGCCCTCCGCACACCCGGACTGGTGAATCTATACGATGTTATTTTAGCTATTGCAAGGACAACTTTCTAACCAGTTCAGGGAAATACACGGAGACACCTACGGGAAGAGAGGCATAGGTGAGACCCTGAAATGCGTTAGCATGAAGGGACTCACCAGCCGCCTTAGAATGCGCGCATTGTATTTCCCAGAGCGGTCGCCGAAGCTTATCTTACAGTTTATAGAGACTTCGGAGTTTGAAATGGCAACAGTGGGACGAGTAACCGCAGTCACAAAGTTGCTGGAAAGAGTCTTTTAATAAAAATAGTTATAATTTACCATTGAATTTTTTTGTTAAAAAGGTTAATATAAATTTACAAGCTACAATGTTCGTATTTAATCAAGTTTTAACCTCTAATGATTGAATAGGGAGTTTTACATCGAGATTGGAATGTCGTGCCGCCAAAATGTAGTGGAAGACAGGAAGGTTTCTGCGAACACCCACTTTGCGAAGTGGTGGTTTAAAACTTTTTATCATAATACGGCAATTGTGGCCTGTATACATAGCTAATGATAGACCAGTCTTCCTTGGAGGCTGGTCTTTTTTGTGTCTTTTGATAAGTAATAACTTGAACGAATGATAATGATTCCGTATTATGCTGGGCGACTAAAGAAAGGTATGATAGGTGTAAATAGCGAAAGAGGGGACCGTAAATGGATTTTCACTATGAAGCAATCGACCATATTCAACTGGCAGCACCAGTTGGAGGGGAAGAGACAGCACGTGCTTTTTATAAGGAATTACTCGGTTTTCAAGAGATTGAGAAACCAGAGTTACTTAAGAAAAATGGAGGTGTATGGTTTCAAGCTGGTAATGTGGCAATTCACATTGGCGGAGAAGAGCCATTTACACCGGCAAAAAAAGCACATCCTGCAATACTTGTGAAAAATATTGAGGAACTAAAGACATATTTACGTAAAATGGAAATTGACTTTAAAACGGATGATTTGTTGCCTTGTGCAAATCGACTCTATCTATCAGACCCCTTTGGAAATCGGATTGAATTTCTGGAATGGGATTCATAAATAAAGGAAGCGTTTGCGAAGGCAACCTAGTTAGGAAGGGGTTAGTTATCCTAATTATTAGAAACATTTTACTTTTTGAATATGCTTGTTTTCGGTTATTTGCGTGCTATACTAAAAACATTCAAATATTGAATTTCATATAATCGCGGGGATATGGCCCGCAAGTATCTACCGGTTTACCGTAAATGAACCGACTATGAAAAGCAGCGAATGAATGAGGGGAAGCTTGTTTAGCAGGTGGAATCTTTTTATTTATTTTCGAATCTTTAAGCTCGGGAATTCGCTTCTATCATGGTTATGGTAGAAGCAGATTCCTGAGCTTTTTTTTATTTTTTTAGTTGAAAGGGGATTGTAATGGATTTATTAAAAGCGAAGATCCAAGAAGAAGGTAAAGTATTATCTGAATCCGTATTAAAGGTTGATTCATTCCTTAACCATCAAATTGATCCTGTGTTGATGCAAGAAATTGGAAAAGAGTTTGCAACAAAATTTTCAAATAAAGGTATTACGAAAATTTTAACCATTGAATCATCAGGTATTGCACCTGCAACAATGACAGGACTAGAAATTGGGGTGCCGGTTATTTTCGCCAGAAAGAAAAAATCACTTACATTAACGGACCATCTTTATTCTGCTGAAGTGTATTCATTCACTAAGAGAGAAGCGAATGAGATTTCCGTGTCAAAGGATTTCATTACGAGTAATGATGTCGTCTTGCTTATGGATGATTTCCTTGCTAATGGGCAGGCAGCATTAGGTTTAATAAATATTGCGGAACAAGCTGGTGCAAAAATTGCTGGAGTTGGAATTGTGATTGAAAAGGGATTCCAAAAGGGTAGTGATCAGATTCGGAAGCGTGGATACGGTGTTGAATCACTGGCAATTATTGAGTCTCTAGCAGATGGAAGAGTTACGTTTAAAGAGGAGGTTGTATCACTTTGAAAACAGCTGCATTAGGGTTACAACATGTACTTGCCATGTATGCAGGGGCAATATTAGTTCCACTTATTGTCGGTGCGGCTTTAGGACTGACGTCAGAGCAACTAACCTATTTGGTTGCAATTGATATTTTAATGTGTGGGGTTGCAACCATGCTGCAAGTTGTGAAAATCGCTTCTTCGGAATTGGACTTCCAGTAGTTCTTGGTTGTACCTTTACTGCGGTTGGTCCAATGATTGCCATTGGTGGACAATATGGGATTTCAGCTATATATGGAGCAATAATTGTTTCTGGTATATTTATCGTGTTAATCAGTGGTATTTTTGGCAAACTCGTTCGATTTTTCCCACCTGTTGTAACAGGTACGGTTGTAACAATTATCGGGATTACATTAATACCTGTAGCCATCAATAATTTGGGTGGTGGACAAGGTGCAAGCGACTTTGGTTCCCTTGCAAATATTTATTTAGGTTTTGGGACACTAATATTTATTGTTTTATTGTACCGATTCTCAACTGGATTTGTAAAATCTATTTCTATTTTAATTGGTTTATTTGTTGGTACGATTGCAGCTGTAATTATGGGGAAAGTAGATTTTTCAGCTGTTGCAGAAGCATCTTACTTTCATATGATTGAGCCGTTCTATTTCGGTGCACCTACATTTGAATGGTCTGCAATTATCACAATGATTCTTGTCGCAATGGTGTCACTCGTTGAATCAACAGGTGTTTATTTTGCATTAAGTGATATTACCGAGAAGAAATTAAACGAGAAAGATTTGACCAAAGGGTACCGTGCAGAAGGTCTTGCTATTTTACTTGGAGGAGTATTTAATGCGTTTCAATATACTGCGTTCTCACAAAACGTAGGGCTGATTCAAATGACAGGAGTAAAGTCGAGAAGAGTAATCGTTGTTGCAGCTGCAATGCTAATTACATTAGGTTTCATACCAAAAATTGCTGCATTAACGACAATTATTCCTACTGCAGTATTAGGTGGTGCTATGGTTGCCATGTTCGGGATGGTTATTGCTCAAGGAATAAAAATGCTAAGTGCAGTGATCACAGATTCTCCGGAAAACTCAATGATCATCGCATGTTCAGTCGGGATGGGGCTTGGTGTTACAGTTGTTCCAGAATTGTTTGCCCAACTGCCATCTGGCGTTCAGATTTTAACTAGTAATGGGATTGTGGCAGGTAGTGTTACAGCGATAGTATTAAATATTTTATTCCATATGCTACCTTCAAAATCTAAAGTTAAGGCGGAGCAGGAAGCTGTAACATTGACAGAGCAGGAAGCTTAAAAAGTATCTAAGAAGAAGTAGGAAAGCATCATATTGCTTTCCTACTTTTTTTCTTTATTAAACTCCAATTTTTAAAGAATTCTAAACTTACTATAGACAATAAGCCATTCGTTCCATATAATTCAATGTAGTCTTAACAGTTATTTTTTAGAGGTTGTTCAAAAAGTCCGGTAAAAATGACACTTCGAATTTCTTCGTTGGCGATAGCGGAACTTCTACTAAAACCGCCCACGTCCTGTGGGCAACGTAGAAGTCAGCACTTCCTGTGCAAGCCCGTTTCTCACGTATTAATTGCATACGTTCCGATACTCAGGAGCTTCACCGCCTCGAACTTCTTGGTCCTTTTTATCCTCCTTTTTAAACACGCACTTTTAGGGAGATTTCAATTGAAAAATAAAGAAATAGAAGCTATACAAAATATAAATAAAACTCCAATTATTGCTGTACTTATAACAGGAGCATTTCTAGCAATTTTAAATCAAACATTACTTGCGACGGCAATTCCACATATCATGCAAGATTTGAATCTTACAGAAAATACGGCCCAATGGCTGACAACTATATTTATGTTAGTGAACGGAATTATGATACCAATCACAGCATTTTTAATAGATACATTTACGACAAGACGTTTATTTTTGATTGCCATGAGCGCGTTCACTTTAGGTACCCTTGTCTGTGCATTTTCACCCAACTTCGCTGTATTAATGACAGGTCGTATTATTCAGGCTGCTGGTGCGGGTGTGATGATGCCGTTGATGATGACAATATTTCTCCTCATATTCCCGATTGAAAGAAGAGGCAGTGCCATGGGGATGGTTGGTTTGGTGATCGGTTTTGCTCCTGCGCTTGGTCCTGTGATTTCCGGATGGCTGGTTGAACAGTATCACTGGCGATCTTTATTTTTTCTAGTGTTGCCGCTGGCAGTTATAAACATAATCATATCTTACTTTGTAATGAAAAATATTACGGAACGAACATTTCCAAAAGTGGATTTCCTCTCCATCATTCTTTCAACACTTGGTTTTGGCGGTTTGTTATATGGCTTCAGCAGTGCAGGGAATTATGGATGGACAGATACCGTTGTTATCATTTCAATGATTATTGGTGCTATCTCACTTACATTTTTTATCCGGCGACAGTTCAAGCTTAAACAGCCAATCTTGGAATTTCGTATTTTTAAAAACAAAATTTATACGATGACAACCATTATTGGGATGATCACTTTTATTGGTTTAATTGCTTCCGAAACGATTTTACCGATCTACATGCAAAATATGGCGGGGTTCAGTGCCTTGGAATCGGGAATGATGATCTTGCCGGGCGCATTGATTATGGGTTTCATGTCTCCGATTAATGGGAGGATATTTGATCGGTTTGGTGCCAGGCTTCTGCTTATTATTGGTTTGTCCCTTTTGACGATAACATCCTTTTTGTATACGAATTTGACACCTAGTACATCGCTCGGCTATCTCACGATTGTTTTTGCAGTTCGAATGTTTGGTATATCTATGATAATGATGCCTGCCACAACACAAGGTCTCAATCAATTGCCAAGACGGTTGTTGGCACATGGATCTGCTATGACAAACACAATGAGGCAGGTAGCTGCTTCGATTGGAACAGCGATTTTAGTTACAATCATGACAACTACTGCACCAAACACTGGAGAGCTGGCTTTACCGATGGAGATGGTTCATGGTGTTAACATGGCATTCTATGTGGCAACAGCACTATCGCTTATCGGGCTTATCTTATCTCTTTTGATTAGAGGTGGAACGCCTGCAGAGGAAAGGGATCGCATGAAGATGGAAGGAAATGAATAATAAAAAGGGATAGACTGTATATACTCAGCTCTATCCCTTTTTTTGTGTAACGTTTTGAAAGAATGCTATTTCCTTCCGATTTGCTAATGCAGAAACAACGCTATGTAAAATCATACCAAAAATGAGGAGTCCCATCCCGATAAAAGAAACGGCGCTTGGCAATGGAGCACCTAATATTAAAATTTCACCAATCAAGGCGAAAACAACTTCGCTCGATTGTGTCGCCTCTACACTAGCTAATTTCTGATTGTCGTTTTGAACCATTTCTGTAGCATAGAAAAATAAAACAGTCGCAATAATTCCGGATGAGACTGCTACGATAAAGGTCTGGATTACTTGACTCTGAGTAGGTAACCCATGTGTTGCGAATCCATAAATGGATAGCATGAACCAAAATGGCATCGAAGCAATAGTCATACCGAGAATACGTTGGAATGAATTTAAATTTCCATTTACAAACATCATCATTTTACGGTTGCCAAGTGGATAGGCAAATGAAGCGATAATAATGGGCACTACACATAATACTACACTTACAATTGGAACAGATGAGGCATGGTCGATTTGCATGATGAACACACCAATTAGAATTACGAGTGAGATGAATATACCTTGGATTGGGATACGCTGTTTCGTTTTTTTATTTAAAAATGGAACAAGTAATGAACCAGCAACGATGGTAAACTGAAATGTTGCGGCTCCGAGCCAGCCTGGTCCATAAATGGTTGCAAACGTAAGTGGGGCATAAAATAATCCAAATCCAACCGTACTCCATATGAACCAAGGGGCAGGACTGTTCTTCATATGTTCCACTACTGGCATTATATTTCGCTTATAGCCAACAATAATAAATAAAATGGGCAACATAAATATGTATCTTAGTGACGCACTCCAAGCCCAGCTTCCACCTTCCAATTCCATTGATCGATTTAATACAAACGTTACGGAAAAAAATAAAGCAGCTAAAATACCAATAAGAATTGCTTTCATAACATCACCTCTGGGTTAAAGAAATAAATTTAGTAGTATCATAACAGAAACCAATTTGATTGAAAATTATATTTATTATAATAAACATAATGGACAAGCCGAACTTCATATAAATGTAAAGCAAGTACATTAGAAGGAGGAGAAGAAATGGGAGAAAAGTTCATTAAAATTGCAGTTGTTTATTTCTTAATTGGAATAGCAATCGGATTGTACATGTCCTCCCTTCCATGTATATACACTATCGACAGTCCATGTTCATATTAATTTACTTGGCTGGGTATCGCTTTCTCTTGCAGGAATCATTTATATCTTATTTCCACACCTTGCAGATACCGCAACAGCGAAGGTTCACTTCTGGCTGCATAATATTGGTTTACCGGTCATGATGATCTCCATCGCATTGGCAATATACGGAGTTAGCGATGTGTTTTTCCCGCTTGCAACCATTGGTGGTGCAGTGACAGTAATTGCTGTATTCTGTTTCGGTTATAATGTACTTATTAACCTTGGAAGTGGTACACGTTCCTAGTCCTACTATAAAGGAAAAAGATAGAACTGGGACGATAAACCTGTCCGCATGTCCCGCTTCTTTTTTTTGAAAATCATTGTCCAAGCAGGATGTTTTACTTTTTTGCCGAATTAATTAAGTTGAGAAGGAAAGTTTGGGGGTGAGTAGAATGGAGACTTTACCAACTTGGTTCTGGATTATATATTATATTATTATTTTTCTAACATTAGTCAGTGGCATTATCAATTGGGTCCGTCGAATATACAGTCCATTAGCAGCGATTACGATAATTTTGTCACTTCTTACTCCACTTGTTGGCTTTCTTTATAGTATTGGCCGACCAGTTGGGATAAATGAATATGAATATGTGATGGCACAATTCCAAATGAGAAATCTTTGGTCTGTTTTTATCGTTTTCGCACATATTTATTTTATCATATGGGGCTTTATGTTCTTTAACGGCTGGCATTATTTAAAGAAATTAGTACCATATAGGGATATGTTAGTCGAAAAGATAATAAGTCTGAAGAGAGATATAATGAAAGCAGGCAGGTGACCTATGAAAATCTCACAATTACAGACTGGGAAACTGACGGATGTGCAAATGACAGAGTTGCTCTATAACAATTTGGTGGACGATCACCAGAAGGGCGATTGTATTTTTGTTCCAGGAAGCAGTCAGGCTGTATTATACCGCCTGCCTAAAGCAGTTGAATTATATAAAAATGGAAGAGCAAAGAAAATATTATTTTCCGGTGGAGTTGTTTGGGATGGAAATGTTGTATCAGAAGCGGAATTGCTTCGGAGTAAAGCAATTGAAATGGGAATCCCTGATGAAGATATTTTAGTTGAAAAGGTTTCCCTGCATACGAAAGAAAATGTCCTAGCATCGTTACTTGTGCTTGATCGAGAATTGGGGTTGCATAACATAAACAGATTGATTGTTGTAACGGCAAGTATACATATGCGAAGGATGTACTTATCATTGAAAACATTCATGCCCCCATGGATATCATTTTCTTTATGTGTGGTAGATGATAAAACTACTACTAGAGAAAATTGGCTCCATAATTCATACGGCAGGAAAAGGGTGGAGGCGGAAGCTAATAAACTAATAAACTATGTTAAACTTGGATATATCATGGATGAAAATGTAGATATTTCTAATTAACTAATGAATAGTACAAGTCTGCATAGAATTTAGGAGTGAATAAAATAGAAAAGGTAAAAATTCTACCACTTATTATAATTGCACTTTTAATGAGTGCAATTAATATGTCAATTCAAGGTTATAACAGCTTTAACGAAAACGAAGCTGCTAGGGGAATAGTATTTATTCTGCTAACATTACTCTTTCTTGGACTAATTGTTACTGCATTGATTCGCAATAGCAAGTTGGAGCACATGAAAGATGAAGATACAAAGAATAAAGGCTAAGTGAGGAAAACCAGACGATTTCCTCACTTGGCCTTATTAAAATAATCACGTTCATACTTATTTTCTCCATCATATCTTAGTAGTCTATTTTCGGCATATTCATTAGTTACCATTAAATGGCCAAGGTTGTTATCAGTCTCGATTAACGTTCCTTGCTGTGGTTTTAAATAATGAATTTCCTCTTTCCACTTGAGATTTTTCAAATCTTTTTGTTCTAATAGATTATTATTTTCATCACAGTACCGCATCTCCTCATATTTGCCATTTAACATGAAGGAAATCCATATTGATGACTTCATCAAAGAACCGGTTATGCTTGGAAAACTCATATTGTTGATCGGGCTGCTTGTGTATTGACGAATGGTCATGTTGTTTTGGTTTTTAAATTCTATCCGTGATTTAATTGCATTTGCATAATGAACATCCCCAGATAAAATCATACATTCTCTTGGGTTCCACTCAGCAATTTGCTGTAAGAAATTACTAAGGCCTTTTCCATTGTATCTCCAAGCTTCAAAGTCCAAGTTATAAAGAACATCACGATTTAGGAAACGTAATGGATAGATATAGCCGTACAGAAAGTCTTCGATAAAACGTATCCCGTATAATGGTGTGGGTGAAATAATTATCAAGGCTTCACCTTTTTTCCAGTCAGATTGATAAAGACTATTTGAAATGATTCGCCATCCATCTGTTCCAATTAACTGTGCAAGGTTATGTTCTGTTCCGATTATCTTTCCAATTGTAGTTCTTGGATTGGTTTCATAATCTCTCATTGTACGTGTATCCAGGAAAAGACTTGTTGGATTTGTAGGAGCAATAAAATGCCATGATCGGAAATTCAGTAATTGATATACCCAATTATCATAGATGGTTTTGGAAGGTGATGTTGCATTTAGGTAGCGAGATACATGGTTGGTGAAATCGGAGTTAAATGCAGGCGGATTATTTCCCCAGCCTTGAAAGAGCCAGTAGGCCGTTAAGCCGTTTGCAATGACGTGTTTTCCTAAAGCAGACTTCGAGACGTTCTCCTTCCAAGCAAGAGATAGATTCCAATCATCGGTAATATCATGATCATCAAAAATCATGTATGTTGGTGTATTCGCCAATACTCTTCTTACTTGTGATAATGATTCAATAAAGGTTAGTAAATCCTCCAGTTGCTCATTATACTTTAAGCGATGCTTTTCCAGTTCCTTTTCTTGTTTCTGTTGATTGTTGCCAGTAGAATGGAAAAACAGTTTATTAGCTTCAAGAATTTCTACGAAGCTTGGTAAATCATTATTCTCCCATAGGGCAGGACCAAAAACGAGTACGTACATTGCAGCATATTCACTAAACTGGATAAGATGGTTATACGCATTTCCAGAGGTGAAATTGCAAAAGTGATCCATGATATATTGCCTGCCATGAATTTTTTCCAATTGGGATTGATGGAAGTGATTTGCTAGTCTATCATCGATTTTACCTAGCTTCTCTGTTCGGTTTCCATTTAAACGTTTTGTAATCGATGATAGAGCATTGAAAAAAGGATCTGCAACATCATCCGCATAAATTTGGTCCCCCATTAAAAATAAAGTACTTGGTCTTTCCTGTAAGTTTATATGATTTTTATGAATCGTTTTATCTGCAATGGAGAGGGTATCCTTTCCTTTGCCATGAGGTTTTCTGCATGAGCCGTATAGAATGGAAGATGGGTAGTTTTGTGGCAGGTAAAATGTTGGGTACTTGAGATTTCCGTAGACGATTGATTGTGGGTTATCACTATCTAGTAAATGAAAACTGCTTAGATTAAGTTGTTGTTTGTCCTTTCTAAATGTAATATTATAACCAATAAGTGTGTCATATGGTAGCCTATCCCTTTCTGGTGAAACCTTTATCAGATGAATATAAAGGAATTCACTTGCACGTACTGTTTCTGATTTGGAATTCGTGTCTATTTTATGATAACGATAGGATTCCCCTTCGACATGAATCTTAGTTAACTCTGCTTCAATATGGAAATTTTCGCTTGTAGCGAGCCAAATGTACACATTATCACGATCTGCACGCCGTATCATCGGTCCTGCCAATAAAGTTGGAAGATCCATTGTATTACCAGCTCCAATTAGAATTTATAATATTCTATTCAGAAATAGTCTTCTGTGTTATTTTGGGGAAGTGGGTGTGAGCCTGCCCTCATGTCCAATAATCAATGGTATTGGAGGAATTATTATGGATGAGAAATTAATTTCATTCCCACCCGTTTTGCCTGAAAAACCGAAAGTGCTTATTCTTGGTTCCATGCCAGGTGGAATGTCGCTCGCAAAAAGTGAATATTATGGTAATCCGCGCAATCACTTTTGGCCAATTTTGTTCGAGTTATTCAAGGAACAACCGAACGAGGAATATGAAGAGAAAATTAGCTTCATTAAAAGAAAGGGAATTGCGCTTTGGGATACCATTGGTTCGTGTTACAGGGAAGGAAGTCTCGATGCAAATATAAAAGATGAACAACCGAATGATATTATAGGTTTACTAAATGAGTACAAAACAATAAAATTAATAGCATGTAATGGAACAAAGTCGTACCAAACTTTTATGAAGAACTTTTCAGCTGAAAGCATTATACAGGTTGAAGTGGTGAAAATGCCATCTACAAGCCCAATTCCAGGACGGTATACGAAAACATTTGCAGGCAAAGTAGAGGAATGGGGTAAAATCCTGAAGTATTTATGAGAAGCAGAGGGCAAGGAATTTATGCCGGCTGTTACTCTACTCTTAAAAAAACAATTTCCCTTTAACGCATCTCTTCTTTATACGCCTATTATTGGCTTATAGAGCAAAAAACTAGCTTTTAATCGATAAACATTTAAAAATATACAGAATAGGTATATAATTAAGAGATAGGAAATTACCTTTGTACTTAAGTTTACCTAAAATTTTAAGTAAGCGTTTTATATTTTTTTGATGTTAAAAAGTTTAATAATTTCTTAACTGTATAAGTACGACTATGGACGTTACTTAAAAGCTTGGTTAAACCCTAGTTTTCTAACAAATATAGGAGATAAGGAAGGATAAAATGAGTAACAAACATACGCAAACTGACGTTATCTTAATTGGCGCTGGAATTATGAGTGCCACGTTGGGATCACTACTAAAAGAGTTAGCACCAGAATGGGAAATTAGAGTGTTTGAGAAACTCGCAAAAGCAGGAGAAGAAAGCTCCAATGAATGGAATAATGCTGGTACGGGTCATTCTGCTTTGTGCGAGCTCAATTATACAACGGAAAAACCAGACGGATCGATTGATATTAATAAAGCTGTAAAAATTAATGAGCAGTTCCAGCTTTCCAGACAGTTTTGGTCTTATCTTGTAAACAGTAATCTAATTCGTAATCCGCAAGACTTTATTAGAGCCTTACCACATATGAGTTTAGTGCAAGGGGAGAATAATGTAGAGTTCTTGAAGAAACGTTTTGAAGCGCTATCTAATAATCCACTTTTCCAGGGGATGGAATTAACGGATGATAAAGAAAAGCTGCAAGAATGGATGCCACTAATTATGAATGGGCGTACACCCAAGGAGCCAATCGCTGCGACTAAAATTGATTCTGGTACAGATGTGAACTTCGGTGCTTTAACACGCATTTTGTTTGAACACTTACAGCGTGCGAACGTTGATGTGAACTATAAGCATAGTGTGGAAGATATTAAGCGAAATAGCGAAGGATTATGGGAAGTAAAAGTACATGATTTGGAGAACGGGAAAATCGAATACCATACGGCAAAATTCGTCTTTATCGGTGGTGGAGGCGGAAGTCTGCATTTGCTCCAAAAAACCGGCATACCTGAATCAAAACATATTGGTGGATTCCCTGTAAGTGGATTATTTATGGTATGTAATAATCCAGAAGTAATTGAGCAGCAACATGCGAAAATATACGGAAAAGCAAAAATTGGTGCGCCACCAATGTCTGTACCACATCTGGACACAAGATTTATCGATGGGAAAAAATCGTTATTATTTGGACCGTTTGCAGGCTTCTCACCGAAGTTTTTAAAAACCGGTTCATTGCTTGATTTGGTAACTTCTGTCAAATCAGATAACCTCTTTACAATGCTTTCAGCAGGTGTCAAAGAGTTGCCACTTACAAAATATCTCGTACAGCAAGTTGTGTTATCGGATGAAAAACGTATGGAAGAATTACGCGAATTTATTCCAAATGCGAAAAAAGAGGATTGGGATATTGTCGTAGCCGGCCAACGTGTACAGGTAATTAAAGATACAGAAGAAGGCGGAAAAGGAACACTTCAATTTGGTACAGAAGTGGTAAGTGCAGAAGATGGATCTGTTGCAGCCCTATTAGGTGCGTCTCCAGGGGCATCTACTGCTGTTCATGTTATGCTTGAGATAATGGAAAGATGCTTCCCAGAACAATTGAAAGAATGGGAACCGAAAATTAAAGAAATGATTCCATCATACGGTATAGCACTTTCTGAAAACCCAAATCTTTATAAAGAAATTGAAGCATCTATCGAAGAATCACTTGACTTAATAGACAAAGGAAACGAGAAAGAACTTGTTTTAGAGCATGCATGAAACGGGACAGAGGGGCAGGTTTATTTTCCCGGCTGTTATTCTTAATATGGGACGCATTTCCTGACCACATGTCCCACAGAACCTTCCATCTATTTTAGATGGAAGGTTCTTTTTGGGAATTGTGATGGTAGAAGATGATCTGAAAATGGCGAAGATGATTTTCTGACTAAACCATTTCACTCGCTATTTTTTTGCATTTATCTTTTCTACTATTTTTACAACCACTTTCCGATAATATTGAGGCACTCCTTAAATCAACTTATCCTCTGGCGTGTCGTTTAACTATAAGGTACCTCAACACATATACCAATTCTTATAATGGTTGAGTTATTCTTCAAGACAGTTTTTTATAAGCCTTACTTATGGCCCACACCATGTCTTCACCGTATTCCTCTGCCGAAATCTTTTTACGATAGTCCATTATATTAATTTCATCGCTATTAATTGCCTGAATAAAACGGCGAATTTCAACGTCTGTTGGTTCCGTGAATGTGTTTTCGGTAAGCATATACTCCAGTTCTTCAATGAATATCCCTGTCTTGTCTTTCATTTACATCAGACACTCCTCTTTCTGCAATGATCTTCCTATCCAGATACTACTACGTGTATAACTATTCGGCATTACTCTTAATTATTAGGATAGCAATTTATCAAGTTATTTTGATTTTTGCCATTTAGCATTATTCGTATACATTCTTTGTAAATTAAGTGGGGGAACAGAATAAAAACGTTTAGGTTATTCACCCAATGGAAGCTTTTTTAGTTTACTAAAATAAGAACTGTATAACTGGATCATATAAACTTTAACTTTTGAATATAAAGCAATGATTAATGGATTGTTGTATGAAAACGATTATGATTCGCAAATATGTCGGAGCAAGTGCAAGGTGACTAGATTCCTAAGTATTATAAGAAAAAATACCTGTCCATACAGCTAAATAGCAGTAAGACAGGTATTTTTTAATTGGCGGGATATGTGAGACAAGAAGTCTAGACGAATAAATTATTGTAAGCAAAACAATGCTTATCTATCATCTAATTTCTATGTGCTTGTTCCCATCATGTTTATATTTACGATAAAAATCAATCATAGGTTCAATGGTATCTTTAAAGTCTGGACAAACGATACCAGAACCTTTCAGATCCTTGACTGTCTGGCTACTGTCATAGGATGCGTTAAAAGTGAAATAATCCATTGCTTCTTTTTCCACTTGAAGCCATTTCCGAATTGGCGATAGTGACAAAGGAACTTTCGAACACGCCAAAGGGATTGTACCCTTGGGGGTTTTTCCGAGGTAGCTTTTAGCAATCATTTTATATAATTCTCGCATTGTGTATGGATTCGGATCTGTTAAGTGGTACGTTTTCCCCTTGCCGATTTCATTAAATGCTAAATAGCTTGTAGCCTGTAATATATAATCAGATGGTACAAAATTCCCTTCTGCATTACCGACGCCTAAATAAGGTATGACTGGAAGATTTCGTAAATGGTTAAACATATTCAACATAAAATATATTCCATCAAATTTAGCTGTAAATCCTGTCTTTGAATGCCCTTTGACAATCCCTGGGCGAATGATTGTTGTTGGCACCAATTTTTTCATCGCTTCAACAAGTACTTCCGCTTCAAATTTCGTTTGTTCATAATAGTTTTTAAACGTTTGTCCTTTTGCAAGTTCATATTCAACTATTCGTCCCTCGCGAGTTCCAGATACATAAGCCGTACTGAAGTAAATATAGCGGTCTAAGCTGCCTAATGTTTTTACCCAGTTATTTACATTCTCGGTTCCATTTACATTTACGTTGTATGCAAGTGCTTCTGGTACGGCTAAATCATATATCGCTGCTAGGTGAAACACATGTGTAATGGATTCCTGCAATTCTCGATTGATAGCTGTATCAATCGCCAACGTTGATTTAGTAATATCGCCAGTAACAATAGAGAAAATATCGGGATCTAAATCATTGGTTCTAGCAAAGTATCCTATTTCCTCTGTTGCGATTCTTTCTTTTTCAGGTAAGACGAGCAAATAGATACGGGAAATTTGCTGGCGCCTGTCATATATAAGCTGGTGGATCAAACTACTTGCTAGAAAACCAGGATAACCGGTAATAAAATAGATTTGACTCAAAAATGTATCCTCCTCATAAACGAATTAGTTCCTTATATTATACTATAGAATTTATTAACTATTCTATGTATAGATAGTGATCACAGCTAGGAAAGGGTTGTCAAACAGGGCAGCCTTTTGTCATTGAATTCCAAAACCTGGATGCCTATTCAGTAATATTTTCTAGTATAATTGAATCATGTATTTACTTCGGAAGGGGCATTCGTATGAAAAATAAAGTATGGAAGAAAATTGTCATGGGACTGATTGCAGTTCTGTTGATTATAGATATTATTGCTGGTTTTTTCTTTTATAACTTGGCAATCGAGCGGAATGTAAAAGACTTTCTGACTGGTAATGCTGACTTGGAGGTTTCCGCTGAAACAATGGATGTCCTGCTTGCTGGTGATTGGCGTGATTGGTCTCACCAACAGGATTTTAAAATGATGGAAATGGAGTCACATGATGGGTTGGACTTGAAAGGTTATTTCCTAGAAGCAGAAGAACCAACGAATAAGACAGTCGTATTTGCCCACGGCTATCTTGGTCGGGCAAGTGATATGTCATTGTTTGGTCAATATTATTATGAAGAACTGGGCTACAATATGTTCACTGCCGATCTTCGTGGACACGGTGAGAGTGAAGGGGATTATATTGGATTTGGCTGGCATGACCGCTTGGATTATATGGGTTGGGTAAACAAACTATTGGAAGAACTTGGCCCCGACACAGAAATTGTCATGCATGGCGTTTCGATGGGTGCAGCAACCGTTCTAATGGCAAGTGGTGAAGAACTGCCACCGAATGTAAAAGCAATTGTTGCAGATAGCCCCTATACTGGAGTACAGGAATTATTCTCCTATCAGCTTGACCGCATTTTCCATCTGCCAGAATTCCCAATTATACCAACTACCAGTCTAGTAACAAATATAAGAGCTGGCTATACGCTGCAAGAAGCGTCTGCACTTGAACAAGTAAGTAAAGCGGAAATACCAATTTTGTATATTCATGGTGAAGGCGATACCTTTGTACCAACTTCAATGGCAGAGGAATTGTATCAAAATACGAAAAGTGATGCAGAACTCGTTCTATTTGATGGGGCAAACCATGGCGAATCTTTTGTGAAAAATACCGATAAGTATATAAAACATCTAACAGCATTTCTGAATAAATATATACCATAAATAGATGGATCCTCTAAATTAGAGGATTCCTTTTTTATGCATTTTTTATGCGTTATTTTGAATAAAATTGAATTTATCGTTGATTTAAATGTATAAATATTAATATTTTTTTATAAATATACTTGCATTAATAATCATACATCGCTATAATAATGAATAATTAGAAATTAACAAAGGGGCGGAATCGATTGAAAAATGTAGGAATCGTTGGTGGAACTGGATACGGGGCAATTGAGCTAATCAGACTTCTGCAAAGTCATGAGCATATGCAATTGAAAAAGATATACTCTCATTCACAGCATGGCGAGCAAATTGCAGCAATCTATCCACATCTAACGGATTTCATAGTAGATCCAATGCAAGAATTACAGATTGAGAGTTTAAAAGATGAAGTGGATATTTTATTTTTTGCAACACCTGCTGGAGTAGCAAAGGAAATTATTCCAAAGTTGGTTGACGCATCTATTCAGTGTATCGACCTTTCTGGTGACCTTCGTCTAGAATCACCATCTGAATATGAATCATGGTATGGCAAGAAAGCAGCACCACAGGAATTACTCGATGAGGCAGTTTACGGACTGTCAGAAATTTATCCCGAACAAATTAAGCAGGCGAAAATTATTTCCAATCCGGGATGTTTTCCTACATCCGCATTGCTAGGTTTGATTCCGGCTATCGAACACAAGATTATTAAAGAAGCGGGAATTGTTATTGATGGGAAAACCGGCGTATCTGGTGCTGGAAGAACACCAACAGCAATGACCCACTATTCAGAGACGAATGAAAATATTAAACCATATAAGATCGGCAAGCATCAGCATATTCCTGAAATCGAACAATATTTAACGGCCCAAGCAAAGGCGCCGATTACAGTAGCATTTTCGACACATCTTGTGCCGATGACAAGAGGATTGATTTGTACGATGTATGGACAATTGGCGAAGGAAACTTCTACAGCGGAAGTTATACAGCAATATCAATCCTATTACGAGAATCACCCATTTGTAAGAATTCGAGAAGAAGGTATGTTTCCTGCTACAAAAGAAGTCTATGCGAGTAATTTTTGTGATATTGGAATCCATGTGGACGAAAGAAGCAATCAAATTATTATTGCATCTGCCATCGATAACCTCGTTAAAGGGGCTGCAGGCCAGGCAATTCAAAATGTGAATTTAATGAATGGCTGGGAAGAAACGCACGGATTACATACGACACCGGTTTATCCATAGGGGGAAATGAAATGGCATTAATGACAGATAGTACAATACAGGTTTTAAAGGACGGACATGTAACAAGTCCCAAAGGGTTTACTGCTGGCGGGGTACATTGCGGACTAAGAAAAAAGAAACTAGATTTCGGCTGGATCCATTCCGAAAATCCTGCTGCCGCTGCAGGAGTATATACATTAAATACTTTCCAGGCTGCACCATTAAAAGTAACGAAAAATAGTATTGAACAAGATAAGCATATACAGACAATAATCGTAAATTCAGCAAATGCCAATTCCTGTACAGGTAAACAAGGGTATAGTGATGCATTAACGATGCAGCAATGGGCCGCAGAGAAAATGGATGTTTGTGTTGATCATGTAGCTGTGGCATCAACAGGATTGATCGGGGTAACTTTACCAATGGATAAAATAAAAAATGGTATTGACTTAATGGGAAGCGAAACATCTACCGAAGACTTTGAGCATGCAATCTTAACAACAGATACAGTTACGAAACATACTGCAATCCAATTGGAAATAGATAATAAAACGATAACAATCGGTGGTGCTGCTAAAGGTTCAGGGATGATTCATCCGAACATGGCAACAATGCTATCATTTATTACAACAGATGCTGCAGTAGATCCAGATAGTTTACAGCAAGCTTTACGTGAAGTTACAAATAAATCATTTAACATGATTACAGTTGATGGAGATTGCAGTACAAATGATATGGTGTTAGTCCTTGCAAATGGACAGCAAAATAATAATCTACTGAATGAGTCACATCCAGAGTGGGCGACGTTTGTTCAAGCATTGCAATTGATAAGTGAGGAACTGGCAAAAATGATCGCCCGTGATGGCGAGGGAGCAACAAAGCTGATTGAAGTAAATGTGAAAGGTGCTCCAACAGAGGAATCTGCAGGCCATGTGGCAAAAGCAGTCATTTCTTCCAATCTAGTAAAAACAGCAGTATATGGGTCTGACCCAAACTGGGGAAGAATTGTCTGTGCTGTTGGCTATAGTGAACAACCACTTGACCCAGAAAAAATTGGTGTATCTCTTGGTGATATTGAGGTTGTAAAAGATGGTCTGCCAGTAGATTTTGATGAAGAAGAAGGTACGGATTATTTGGAAAGTAAAACGGTAAAACTACTGATCGATTTAAACAATGGAAGCTGTGAAGCAACTGCGTGGGGCTGTGATTTGACCTATGATTACATCAAAATAAATGCTTCCTATCGAACTTGAGGTGAAGAAATGGAAATAATGGTGTTAAAGGTCGGTGGCAGTGTGTTGGCAAAGCTTCCTGATTCTTTTTATAAGATGGTCGTAAGCCTAAGAGAGCAAAACCTATGCCAACCGGTAATTGTGCATGGTGGCGGTCCTGAAATAAATGAAGCATTAAAGCAATTCAATGTTGAAACTGAATTTATCGATGGCTTGCGTGTAACGACAGAGGAAGTATTGGATGTTGCGCAGATGGTGATGTGTGGATCAATCAGTAAAACAATTGTTGGTAAATTGCAAAAAGCGGGCGGAACAGCTATTGGGCTAAGTGGTATCGATGGTTCGCTCCTTCAAACAATTCCTTTGGATCCAAAAGGAACACTTGGGTTTGTCGGACAGGTGGATAAAGTAAATACTTCTTTGCTGGATACGGTCATACAATATGGCAGCATTCCGGTGATATCACCAATTGGTGTGGATAAGTCTGGCACTCGATATAATATTAATGGGGATATGGCTGCTGCTGCAGTTGCACAGGCTTTAGAAGGAAAACTGGCATTAATCAGTGATATACCAGGAGTGATGGAAGAAATTGCCGGCAAGAAAACCGTCCATGACCAACTGACAAAAGAAGAAATCGAGGAAAAAATAGCATCCGGCATTATTTATGGGGGCATGATTCCAAAGGTTCGCTCTGCATTAAAAGGCTTGTCCGGTGGCGTAAAGGAATCGGTTATCTTAAACGGTCTGAACCCAGAGGATTTGAAAAAGTTTATCGAAGGGAAGCAGGCAGGAACAAAAGTAATTCATAACGAGGGGGTACAGCATGTCTAATACAGATATTAATCAACCAATAAATCCTATCATGCATACGTATCAGCGTTTTCCACTAACAATTGAAAAAGGAAAGGGAAGCTATGTATGGAATGAAAAAGAGGAGAAATTCCTGGATTATACATCTGGAATCGCAACCTGTAATTTAGGGCATGTACCGGATCAGGTTCATCAAAAGCTAAGCAATCAGCTTGATCAGCTTTGGCATTGCTCCAATCTGTACGAAATACCTTCACAAGCTAAACTGGCAACATTATTAACGGAGAACAGTTGCTATGATCAAGTGTTCTTCTGCAATAGTGGTGCAGAGGCAAATGAAGCAGCAATTAAATTGGCAAAAAAATATGCAAAAGATAAAGGGAACCCGGAACGTACCGAGATAGTAACGTTTCACCAATCATTTCACGGACGTACCGGTTCAACAATGGCGGCAACAGGGCAAGAAAAAATCCAACAAGGGTTCAGCCCATTGACATCAGGCTTCCGTTATTTAACCTATAACGATCAAAAAGCATTGGAACAAGTTGATAATGGGACAACAACAGCAGTACTACTCGAAATGATTCAAGGTGAAGGCGGCGTGAATCAGGCTGAGCACGCTTGGATTGAGAAACTAGCTGCTATTTGTAAGGAAGCTGATATTTTACTGATGGTGGATGAGGTGCAAACGGGTATGGGCAGAACAGGTTCATTATTTGCTTATGAGCAATATGGAATAGAGCCGGATGTGATGACACTCGCGAAAGGGCTTGGATCAGGATTTCCGATAGGTGCCATGCTTGCTAAAGAACATGCTGCAACCACATTTCAGCCTGGAACACATGGCAGTACATTTGGTGGGAATCCACTTTCAACGACTGCAGGAATTGCCACTATCGAAACGATGTTAAACGAAGAAATTACTAGCCAAGTGGAAACCAATAGTAAATGGTTAAAGGGGCAACTCGATGCGTTGATGCAAGAATATGCAATTTTGAAGGATGTACGTGGAACAGGTTTCCTTATTGGAATCGAGCTAACGGTAGAAGCAGCTCCATTTATTCAAGCTTTTCGTGAAAAAGGCGTACTTGTTTTATCCGCTGGTGTGAATGTATTGCGAATCTTACCACCACTTACAACGACATTAAAGGAACTTGAACTCTTTATCCAAACATTCAAAGAGATTTTGACAGAAGCGGAGAGTGTTAAGTCATGAGTAAAGGGCACCCCATAATTATTTTCAAAGCGTTTATTCACCAAGTGGTCACTACATCTGAGGAGGGGGCACAACTATATGCCAAAGCTTAAATCTATTAAAAAAGTATTAGTTATCGGTTCGGGACCAATCGTTATTGGGCAGGCAGCAGAGTTTGACTATGCTGGAACACAGGCATGCCTTGCATTAAAAGAAGAAAATATTGAAGTAGTATTAGTCAATAATAATCCTGCAACCATTATGACGGATGACCGTGTTGCAGACCGTGTATATATGGAGCCCCTCAACATCGAGACATTGGAAAAGATCATTGCCAAAGAACAGCCAGACGGATTAATTGGAAGCCTTGGAGGACAAACAGGCTTGAATTTAACGGTGGAACTCTTTGAAAAAGGTATTTTAGATAAATACCATGTCAAACTTCTGGGGACCAGCGTTCCCTCAATAAAAAAAGGAGAAGACCGAGAATTATTCCGTCAGTTAATGCTCGATATTAATGAGCCAATCTCAGAATCCGAGATTGTCCAGTCCATGGAAGAAGGGTTGGAGTTTATTAAGGAAATTGGTTTTCCTGTTATTTTACGCCCTGCCTATACCTTAGGTGGTGAAGGTGGTGGATTTGCATATGACATGGAAGATTTTAAGAATTTGTTGAATAAGGGACTGATGTTGAGCCCAATAGATCAAGTACTTGTTGAGCGCAGCATTAAAGGATGGAAGGAAATTGAATTTGAGGTCGTACGTGATGTGAATGATCGATGTGTCATCGTTTGTGATATGGAAAACATGGATCCGGTCGGTGTGCATACAGGTGATTCCATTGTTGTTGCGCCATCCCAGACATTGTCTGATATGCAGTATCAAATGCTACGCACCTCTTCATTGAAGGTCATACGTTCACTGGATATCGTTGGTGGATGTAATATTCAATTTGCTTTAAATCCCGAATCCAATGAGTATTGTATTATCGAAGTAAATCCAAGGGTGAGCAGATCCTCCGCACTTGCTTCCAAGGCGACAGGATATCCGATTGCCCGGGTTGCTGCCAAGTGTGCGATTGGTTATACACTTGATGAAATTTTAAATCCAATTACTGGAAGTACATACGCATCATCTGAACCAGTTTTGGATTATGTTGTCGTTAAATTCCCGCGTTTTCCATTCGATAAATTTACGGAGGCTGACCGGACACTAGGCACACAAATGAAGGCAACTGGAGAAGTTATGGCAATTGACAAAACATTTGTCGGGGCATTGAATAAGGCAATCCGATCGTTGGAGCTGAATGTTTTCAGCTTACATTGGCCTGGAATGGCTGAAAAGTCAGATGCTGAACTTCTGGAGCTTTTGGATATCCCCAATGATTTACGTATATTTGCAATTGGGGAAGCATTAAGCCGAAACATAGAAATAAAAAAAATAATCGGTATTACAAGTATTGATTACTGGTTTTTAGATAAAATCGATCAAATTATTCAATGTGAAAAGGAATTAGAGAAATACGCATGGCCACATGTACCGTCAGAAAAACTGAAGGAAGCAAAACAATTAAATATTAGTGATGTCAGGATTTCTGAATTGCTTGGTACAACAGCTAAAAAACTAAGAGGATCATATAAAGAAAATGCAATCATCCCATCCTATAAATTAGTTGATACATGTGCTGGAGAATTTGACGCGGTAAATTCCTATTATTATTCCACATGGCATGGGGAAGATAAAGTAGTTACGAATATGAACCCGAAAAAGATTCTTGTTCTTGGCTCAGGCCCAATTCGGATTGGTCAAGGAGTTGAGTTTGATTATTGTTCTGTCCATGCTGCTTTAGCACTCAAAAAAAGTGGCTATGAAGCAGTCATTATTAATAATAATCCTGAAACAGTCAGTACGGATTACTCTGTAGCGGATCGTCTATACTTTGAACCTTTGGCATTGGAAGATGTTTTGGCAGTAATCGAGAAAGAAAATGTTGCAGGTGTTCTGATCCAATTCGGTGGTCAAACGGCGATTAATCTCGCAAGTGACTTAAAGGATGAAGGTATCCGTGTTCTCGGTACAACTCCGGAACATATTGACCAAATGGAGGACCGTGAGCAATTTTATGAGTTTTTAAATCAATTGCATATTCCTCATATCACTGGATATATTGTACATCAATCTGAGGAATTGCCAACATTGGTTAATGAACTTGGATTTCCGGTATTAATCCGTCCGTCCTACGTTATTGGTGGTCAGTCCATGTTTATTTGCTATAACGAAATGGAACTGAATCATTATGTTAACAGAATCCAAAAAGATACCAATGACCGTTGCTGGCCACTCTTAATTGACCAATATCTTCCTGGATTAGAGTGTGAGATTGATGTAATCAGCGATGGGAAACAAATTATCGTTCCTGGTATTTTCGAACATATTGAAAAAGCTGGCGTTCATTCCGGAGATAGCATGAGTATCTTCCCACCAATTACTTTGGAAGAAGAGCAGAAAAATAGCATTGTCCAAATTGCACATAAAATCAGCAGTAATTTGCCGATCATCGGAATAATGAACATTCAATTCGTTATCCACGAAAATATCATTTATGTGCTAGAGGTCAACCCACGTTCTTCTAGAACCGTACCAATTATGAGTAAAGTAACTGGTATCCCAATGATTGAATGGGCGGTGAAAACACAGTTAGGTACACCATTACATGCACTAAGCAATGAAGATGGGTTAGTGGAAGAACCAGCATATTACACGGTGAAAGCACCCATATTCTCAGCAAGCAAACTAAAAGGTGTGGATCATGTTCTCGGGCCTGAAATGAAATCCACCGGTGAGATTATTGGAATGGCTTTTAATAAACAAGAAGCGATGAAGAAAGCATCACCCCTAAATATTAATACGACAAGCTCAGCAAAACCAATACAAGTGTTTGTGTCGATTTCTGATCGGTTAAAAAGTGAAAGTATAAAACTAATCCGTTCTTTTTCAGAGTCAGGTGCAATCATTACCGCTACTGCAGGGACTGCTGCGTATTTGCAGCAACATGGAATTCAGACAACTGCTATGTTGAAAAATAAAGGTGACTTACTGGAACATTGGCAACAAGAAACACCACATATTGTTCTCAACATTCCAAACCAAGGTAGGGAAAGAGAGAAAATCGGTTTTTATATACGTGAATTATCTGTTCGATATCAGGTACCGTATTTCACAAGTTTAGAGACACTTGAGGCTGTAATGGATTGGTATAATAGTGATATTAATGAAACAGAATCGTTATCGCTGCAAGAATATATCAAGGATAAGGATAATAAATTTGTTGCAGAATATCAATAACCGATAAAACAAATCAACTAGCCGTAAAAATAAAACACCGACGGATAAATGATTCGTTTTCACGATAAAATAGAAGCTCTTTTGGTAAACATTGGGGCTGCGGTTACTCGTCCCGCAGAGAATATTTGGGACTGCGTCAGTCGTCCCACCGAAAAGATGCGAAAATAGCCTAATAGAAAAACCGCCGTTAAAACAGCTGCACCTATTGAATAGTAGGTGCAGCTGTTTTGTCTATTTTCTATTGAATTGTCTCCAATTCTGTTATATATTTCCTTAGCTCTTTGGGAGATCCAGTATAGTGCATCCAAATGATGGACCGGAAGATGAAACATGGTGCCAAGTTTCATTGCTAATGTTGAATTTCCAGATCCTCCACTACCAATAATCGCAATCTTTCTCATAGAAACCTCCAGTCTAAAAATGCCACCACATATTATGCGGAGGCATTATGCTATTTTGGATTTTTACTGGTGATTGCGTTTTGCCTAGAGAGTTTGTTTTATTTTGATTTCATGAATATTGGCATCCCGTTCATAGGCCTGTTGTAAATTAATTGTAATAGGACCTGGTTCTCCATCGGCAATTTGTGTATTATCCACTTTGACAACTGGTGTAATTTCAGAGGTGCTACTTGATAGAAACATTTCGTCAGCTAGACTAATATCTTCTACCGAAAATGCTTCTTCAATGAAGGGAATATTCATTTCTTTTGTAAATCTTTCTATTGCCATTCGGACACAACCGTGCAGAATATTGTTTGTTGCAGGATGGGTAAATATTTTGCCATCCTTCACTAAATAGACATTAGATGAGCTGCATTCTGTTACAGTACTGTCTTTATGAAGAATTGCTTCGTAACAGTCATTATCCTTGGCTGTCTGTTTTGCAAGCACATTTGGTAGCAGGTTTAAGCTTTTAATATAACAATTCTCCCAGCGTATATCTCGATGTGTAATTGCATGTACACCATTCTCCAATCCTGCCAGATTACGAGATTGGTCTTGTACATAAGCATAGATATTTGGCATCACATCAGCAGGGAAAACATGATCTCTTGGTGCCGATCCACGAGTAACTTGCATATAGACTTTACCATCATTAGTCATCTTATTTTTCTCGAGCAGTTCGATTAGCAGGTTAGTTAACTCTTCTTTATTATAAGGAAGCTGTATTTTTATTGCTTCCGCAGAACGAAATAAGCGATCTACATGTGCTTCCAATAAATAATACGTTCCGTGATAAATACGGACCACTTCATATATACCATCACCGAATTGGAGACCTCGTTCTTCAAATGGATATTTCAAACTATCTTTGTGGGTAAAACTGGATTGTGTCAGGATGATTGGATATACATACATACAACTAGCCCCTTTCTAAAAAAAACATATTACTAGTTTAAAGCTTGAGGTCGATAAAGTAAATATTGATATTTCTGAAATTAAAATAATTTACAATAAGTCCCTTTGAAATAAGGGTTATAACAGCAATGTAAAGTTTTGTAAAAAAATGTTGAATTTCCTGTTGATTTTTCTAAACAATCTTGCTATACTAGATTCTGTTACCGAAAACAGATTAAAACTTTCAAATTAACACATGATTTTTTCAATTTTATATGCGGGTGTAGTTTAGTGGTAAAACCTCAGCCTTCCAAGCTGATGATGAGGGTTCGATTCCCTTCACCCGCTCCATACATATGTCATAACGCAGTGTTTCGTAAAATAGATTACGAAGCGTTGCGTTTTTATTATTTCCAGCAGATATTCATCCTCTAAGCAAGACTACACTTGAATACATCTTTTCAAACATAGTATCCTTATAGAATAAACATTAAAATGAGGGATAAAATGAAAAACCTTTCCAGGCAATTAAATCAATTAGATAGTAAAGGATATAAAGCATACAAAAGTATCCAGGGTCATTATAAATTTGATGACTTTGAGTTATATATAGATTATGTGCAAGGCGACCCTTTTGCGA
This sequence comes from Oceanobacillus rekensis, assembly GCF_002153375.1. GTDB lineage: Bacteria > Bacillota > Bacilli > Bacillales > Amphibacillaceae > Oceanobacillus > Oceanobacillus rekensis. Next base: position 556,292 of record NZ_MTBQ01000003.1, on the reverse strand, counting down.
CACCTTCCAAGATCCGGATTGTTATATCGAAGGAAAAGCGTCCAATTAAACCGGAATGGCTTCAGTCCCGAAAGCGGAAAGTAGCTTGTGAAGATACTTTTGCACGGGCGGTAGGCAGTGCTGTCCAACGTGAGCGCTTTTCAGTGAAAGGCTCAGGAAAAAGTGGCATGATTCAGTTCGACACACCAGGGCAAGAAGTTCTTGAACGAACGGCATTACAAATTACTCCGGAAACGATCACTGTTTGTATGTCTGTCGGTTTGCCCGCAAATGGTCGTCGAATCAATGGTAGGGAAGCAGAGAAACTTTTTGCTGAAATAATTCCCTCTATTGTAAAGAACTCTATATTTAAAATTAAAGATGATGAAATAGGTAGTGCAATAAACTTAGCGGACCAACAGGAAGCAATCCGTAATGAAATGCATAAAAATAATTGGATTGCTTTTATTGCCAATGGGTCCATACTTCCAAGGGAGAGTGGCATTAGTAATCAACCACTAAAAAAAGCAGTTGCCTTTCAGAGTCCGAAAGAGGACGAGGTCACCATACCTATTCCACATCAAGCACTACCATTAAAAGGAATGGCGATAAAAAAAGGAATTACGTTAATTGTTGGTGGTGGATATCATGGAAAAAGTACCATTTTAAAAGCGATAGAACGTGGTGTATACTATCATATGCAGGGAGATGGTCGTGAATTTGTTATAACCGACCCAAATGCTGTTAAAATCCGCGCAGAAGACGGCAGACAAATTACATCCGTTAATATCTCTCCATTCATAACTAATTTACCACAAAAGCAAAAAACGACATCTTTTTCAACTGAAAATGCTAGTGGCAGTACTTCACAGGCAGCAAATGTAATGGAAGCGCTGGAAGCTGGTGCAACGACATTACTTATCGATGAAGATACGAGTGCAACGAACTTTATGATTCGTGATCAACGGATGCAGCAGCTCGTAAAGCAGGATAAAGAACCAATCACTCCTTTTATTGATCGAATAAAGCAATTGTCAAATCAACTAGGTGTATCAACTATCCTTGTTATGGGTGGATCAGGTGATTATTTTTCTGTGGCAAATTCGGTGATTATGATGGATGAATATGTTCCATATGATGTAACAGATAAGGCAAGAGAAATAATAAGGGAATACCCATTAGAACGTGAAACTAAGAGTGAAGCAGATTTCGGTCAAGTTATCCATCGTTCTTTTCAGCAAAAATCCCTCCAGTTGGATAATGGTAAACGAACGAAAATCCAGGCGAAAGGCTTACATCATATTATTATGGGAAGAACAGATATCAACTTTAACGATACAGAACAACTGGTTGACTCATCACAGACGCGAATGATTGCTGAGATTATTAATCAAATACATCGTATCAATGGTTTGGAAAATCAAACATTGCGAGATGTACTTGATACAATCGAAATACAAATGGATAGGAAGGGCCTGGCATCCTTCACCACTTTTAAAGATGAGCATCCAGGCGATTTGGCGCGGCCCCGCAGACATGAGATTGCTGCAGTGCTAAATCGGATACGGACAGCTAGAGTAAACTAAAAATAGAAGGGAGGGATTCTGATGCAGACGGAACAATTAAAACAGGAGATTATTCAATATGCCAAGCAAATTGGAATTGATAAAATTGGCTTTGCTTCCGCAGATGTGTTCGGAGAGTTAAAAGAACGGTTACGGAGACAGCAGGAATTAAACTACCAATCAGGATTTGAAAAAGGTACATTGGAAGAACGTACAGAACCAAAACGCCTTTTGCCTGAAGCACAGTCCATTATATCGATTGCGGTTGCATATCCCTCTCGTATGAAAAATGCCCCGAAAAGCACGAAAGAGGAACGCCGGGGTTTATTTGCTCGTGCTTCATGGGGGATTGATTACCATGTCGCTTTGCGTGAACGTTTAGAAAAACTCTCACGTTTCATCCAGGAGAGAGTTCCTGATGTAGTTAATAAAGTAATGGTAGATACAGGAGAACTTTCCGACCGTGCTGTTGCAGAGAGGGCTGGTATTGGATTTAGTGGGAAAAACACATCCATTATCACTCCGGAATTTGGTTCTTTTGTCTATCTTGGCGAGATGATCACCAACATTCCTTTTGTCCCTGATGACCCGCTGGAAGACAGTTGTGGAGAGTGCAGAAAATGTATGGATGCCTGTCCAACTGGAGCATTAGTAGGTGAGGGTGGGCAATTAAACGCACAGCGCTGTATTGCTTTTCTAACCCAAACAAAAGATTTTTTGCCGGATGAATTCAGAACAAAGATTGGGAATCGGATTTACGGTTGTGATACATGCCAGCAGGTTTGTCCTAGAAATAAAGGAATCGACTTTCATATTCATCCGGAGTTTGAACCGGAACATGAAGTGGCAAAGCCAAAATTAAAACCAATGCTGCATATTTCCAATCGGGAATTTAAAGAAAAATTTGGGTATATTTCTGGATCATGGCGAGGGAAAAAGCCACTTCAGCGCAATGCTTTAATCGCCCTTGGTCATTATAAAGACAGAACAGCGATTCATGAGATGGTCGATGTCATGAGGAATGATGCAAGACCGGTTATTCGTGGAACAGCTGCATGGTCACTTGGGAAAATTGGAACAGAAGAAGCATTCGAGGCCATTCAAGATGCCATGTTAAAGGAAAAGGATGAGCAGGTTTTATATGAAATGAGTAAAGGACTCGAATTTCAGCAAGATGCTGGAGTCAAATAAACAGACTATTTCCGTAGCCCGAGATAAACTGTGACATAAGATAAGTAACTTCGGCCACCGCTCTGGGAAATACACTTCACGCATCCTAAAGCATAGGTGAGCTCCTTCATTCTGGCGCATTTCAGGGTCTCACCTATGCCTCTCCTCCCGTAGGAGTCTCCGTGTATTTCCCAAAGCTGGTTTGAAGGTTACAGACAATTACTGTATGTGCAATAGCTAAAATAACATCGAACAACTTCACCAGTCCGGGTGAGCGGAGGGCGGTGACTCCTGCGGGAAAAGCACGTGTCCGAAGACCCCGCAGAGTGGTTTTCTCGAGGAGGGCTGAGGCCGTGCGCGCGGAAAGCATCCGCCCGCAGCGATCCCGGACGGTTGGAAAAGCACATACTTATAGTTATCATCTAGCAGTTATGTCGAAGTTTATATCTTTTGTGGGCGAGCAGAGCGGAGTACCAATGTTTTAGGGAAACAGCTATACAAATAATATTAATCAAGCATGCTTCACACAAATAAATCGTTAAACAAGCATTCCCTCCATATAATTTTAAATGGAGGGGATTTTTTATGGAAAAAATAAAAGAACAATGGCTTGATTTTTTTCAAAATGAGCGTAGAGAGGATAATTGGTGGAGAAGGAAGGAGGAATTGTGGGCAAAGAGAGGTGCCGAAGTTATTCGGATAGGGGGAAATGGGAAGCTCTTTCGTAAACTTAATTACGATAACGAAACCTTTTATAACTATTTAATGCATATAACGTACGTCATTAAACAGGGCCAAAAAATTCATGTGGAAGAGCAAGTGATACCCTATCAATTCCGAATGATTGATGGTGCGATAAAAAATCATGAAGTAATAAAAAGAATTGATGTAGAAAGTAAACGGGAAAAGCTTGATACAAATGAAATTCGCGAACAAGAAAGTGAACGTTTTACTTATGATCGACTAGCAGCAGTTCAATATGCAGAACGATGGTGGAACAGTTACAACCCTGCATACCGGGTATTTGATGTAGACTGCACCAATTATATCTCTCAATGTCTACGTGCTGGTGGTGCACCGACATGGGGTGCGCCTGTTAGGGAACGGGGATGGTGGTATGGAACGGATACATGGAGCTTCAGCTGGGCTGTTGCGCATTCCCTCAGATGGTATCTCAGTGGTTCAACACAAGGTTTAAAAGGAAAAGAAGTTGAGCGTGCTGATCAACTCATTCCAGGGGACGTAATCTGTTATGATTTCGGGGGTGATGGTAGATGGGATCATAATACGATTGTTGTAGCCAAAGATGCGGAGGGGATGCCTTTAGTAAATGCTCATACAGATAATAGTCGGAATCGTTATTGGTCCTATGAAGATTCCACTGCATGGACACCAAATATAAACTATAAATTTTTCCGAATAGGGGATGATTAATGGTATAATAATTTGGTTATCAATTTTTAGGGATGTTCGGACCCTAACTTGTAAGGAGAATGAGTTTTGAGTTTACATGTCGTATTATATCAACCTGAGATTCCAGCTAATACTGGAAATATTGGCAGAACATGCCTGGCAACAGATACAACACTACATCTTATACATCCACTAGGTTTCTCAACAGAAGATAAAATGCTGCGCAGAGCGGGGCTTGATTACTGGAAAGATGTTGATGTACATGAGTATGATTCTATAGAAGAACTTTATCAGAAATATCCGAATGGGCAATTTTATTATATTGAAAACTTTGGAACAAAGCATTATTCCGATTTTGATTTTAATAAGCCAGAGGAAGATATCTTTTTTATGTTTGGTCGCGAATCAACTGGAATACCGAAAGAACTTCTCTTTGGCAAGGAAGAGCAATGTTTGCGAATTCATATGAATGACAAAGTCAGATCACTGAATCTATCCAACACAGCAGCAATTATTATTTATGAAGCACTGAGACAGCAGGAATTTCCAAACTTAACATAAAATGAAGTTGTTTCCTCATTCCATGGTTAAAAAAGCTTTTTTTGTAAATTCTGTTGTTTATTAATCTTTGCAATTTTTATAAAGTGCGAAGTAATTGCTGGTTGCTTTGCAATGATATGTGCTGTTGCCGCCGTCCTTGATCTCTCTGGGCGGATGCGCACCTTAGGGCACGGCCTCAGTCCTGAAGAGAAAACCACTCTTCTGGTCTTCTGACACGTGCTGTTCCCGCAGGGCAAGGAAGGCTACGGAAGCTTTTAGATCTTCGTAAGAAAATTGCCCTGTATTTTCGAGGAGTCACCGCCCGGAGCAATCCCGGACTAAAGAAGCTATTTTCGGAAGAATAACTTTGCCTTTTCTATCAATTAATAGATTCTGTTAACAAACACTTTACCAGCCGCCCGTGGAAAAGCGAAGTGTATACGGGATGCGGTCTCCTATGGGCCTGTTTTGATTATTAAGGCTTTAGATCTGAAAAAAAAATCGTCATGCACCTATTGCATGACGATTTTAATAATTATTGATCTTTCTTAGGAACACCAGGTTTTGCCTCATAGCCTGAAGTAAAGCATGAAACAATAAATGTTATCATAACACCAAATAATAATGCTAATTTCATAAAATTTCCTCCTCCATATCTACAGAGATAAGCTTTAATCGTTAAGTATGTCCTTATTATAACCAAAAAAACTATATATGTGAACTAACAATGAAAAATTAATATTTTACGGGGATGAATATTTTATAATATCCGAATAAATTGTCTAGTAAAAAGTTGTAACAATGAGATAAATAAGGTATATTAAAAGATGAAACACATAGGAAATTCAATAATAAAATTAAACCGTTTACATGCGGGGAAAAGTTAACTTCTAATGGGGGTATCAGACGTGGCAGAATATGAAGAATCTGCATCAAGATTCTGGGGGCAGTTTCATGGACCAAACAGGGGGTATTTAGAACAACAATATGAGTTATATAAAGAGGATCCAGAGGCTATTGAATCTACTATAAAAGAGATTTTCGATACTTATGGAGCTCCTGCCTGGATACAGCAATCAAGCAGCGCAGCCAAGACTTCAACTCAATCGATATCAGAATACGACGTGAAGAAACTTACCTCAGCGATACAACTTGTTGAGGCTATTCGACGTTATGGTCATACCGAGGCAGATATTTATCCGGTTGGTGGCTATAAGGGAGATGAAACAGAACTATTAAATTTAGAAACGTATGGTTTAACTGAACAAGATCTAAAAAATATTCCAGCATCTGGTTTATGGGAACATGCATCAGGTGATGTGGAAAATGGATTAGATGTCGTAAATAGATTAAAGAAATATTATACGGGTACCATTACGTTTGAATATGCGCATGTTAATAACCACGAAGAAAGAAAATGGCTTTTTGAATTGATTGAAAATGGAAATGCACGACTGGAATTATCAGCTGATCAACGAAAAGAAGTACTGGAACGCCTTGTCGATGTTGAAGGCTTTGAGGAGTTTCTTCAAAAAACCTTTGTCGGACAAAAACGTTTTTCCATTGAAGGTCTGGAAGTCATGGTTCCGATGATTGACTGGGTTGTCCATTATGCATCAAAGGATAAAATCGAAAATATCATGATGGGCATGGCTCACCGTGGGCGTTTATCCGTACTTGCCAATGTGCTAGGGAAACCGTACGATAAGATTTTTTCGGAATTTAATTATTCCAAAGATAGGGAATTAATGCCTTCTGAAGGGTCAATTGGTATTAATTATGGCTGGACCGGAGATGTGAAATACCATTTCGGTGCTAAAAAAGAAATTAATAATGGAAATGAAGTTAAAACAAGAATAACTTTAGCACATAATCCATCACATTTAGAGTTTGTGAATCCTGTTGTGGAAGGGTTCACACGTGCTGCACAAGATGACCGTAAGAATAGAGGATATCCGAAACGGGATATTAAAAAGGCGTTGCCCGTATTAATTCATGGGGATGCTGCATTTATTGGTGAGGGTGTTGTTGCCGAAACATTGAATTTAAGCGGTCTGCCGGGGTATAACACTGGTGGGACACTTCATATTATCGCAAATAATTTATTGGGTTATACAACAGATCGTGAAGATGGGCGTTCCACACGTTATGCGAGTGATCTGGCTAAAGCCTTCGAAATTCCAATTATTCGTGTTAATGCTGATGACCCAATATCATGTATCTCAGCTATTAAAATAGCATATGAATACCGCAGTAAATTTAATAAGGATTTTCTAATAGATTTAGTTGGATACCGCAGATATGGTCATAATGAGATGGATGAACCAAGAACAACGCAACCAAAATTATATCAAGAGATTGATAATCATCCCACTGTGACAAAGCTCTTTGCCCAATCATTGGAAAGTAAAGGGACTATACAAGCAGGAGATTATGACAAGCTTAAAGAAAAAGTTGAAACTAAATTAAGCGATATTTATAACGAGATGACTGAAAATGAAATCGGTCAGCCAGAAGCAAAGCTAATGCCGAAAGTACTTTCGAATGGATTAGGTCAATTTAAGACGGCAGTAGATCTTGAAACACTAAAAACGTTAAACAAGGAATTATTGAAACGTCCAGAAGGATTTAACGGATTTAAAAAGACGGAGAAAATTTTGAACCGTCGTGCAGATGCACTGGAACAAGGAGGTAAAGCCGACTGGGGTACTGGAGAAGCATTAGCATATGCATCTATTTTACGTGATGGTATACCAATCCGCTTAACTGGCCAGGATTCTGAAAGAGGTACATTTGCACATAGACATATCGTACTTCATGATACAAAAACGAATGAAAAATATAGCCCGATGCACGGAATATCAGATGCCAACGTATCGTTTGATGTTAGAAATAGTCCGTTATCGGAGGCTGGTGTGCTCGGATTCGAATATGGCTATAGTGTTCAGTCACCAAATACATTGGTTATCTGGGAAGCTCAATTTGGTGATTTTGCAAATGCTGGACAGGTCATCTTCGATCAATTTATTTCCTCATCACGAGCAAAATGGGGAGAAAAATCAAACATGGTTATGCTTCTGCCACATGGTTATGAAGGACAAGGACCGGAACATTCCAGCGCTCGTTTAGAAAGATTCTTGCAAATGTCGGCAGAAAACAATTGGATAGTAGCGAACGTAACTTCATCTGCACAACTATTCCATTTGCTTCGCAGACAGGCAGCAATGCGTGGCCGTGAAGAAGCTAGACCATTAATCTTAATGACACCGAAAAGTAGTTTGATTCGCCACCCGCGTATGGGATCATCTGCAGAGGAATTCTCTGAAGGTAAATTTCAACCATTGCGGAATCAACCAAATCTGGAAGTTAGTAAGAATGCCACACGTCTCCTAATTGGTAGTGGAAAAGTAATGGTAGATATTGAGGAAGCTATTGATAATTCGGAACAAAACTTTGAATGGTTACGCGTTTTAAGATTGGAGCAAATCTATCCTTTCCCTGAAAAGGCACTTAAAGAAGTATTGAAACAACTACCGAATTTACAGGAAATTGTCTGGGTACAAGAAGAACCTAAAAATATGGGAGCCTGGAATTTCGTTGATGATTATTTAAGAGATGTATTACAAGAAGGCCAAAAATTACGGGTAATTAGTCGTCCGAACCGATCAGCGCCAGCTGGGGGTATCCCAAGCGTTCATAAAACAGCCCAAAATAAAATTGTAAGACAAGCATTAAACAACTCTGAAGGAGGAAATTCCAGTGCAAGAAATTAAGATTCCAGAACTAGCAGAATCTATTACAGAAGGTACAATCGCGGAATGGCTCGTAAAAAAAGGCGATAAAATAGAAAAAGGCGATCCAATCGTTGAATTAGAAACAGATAAAGTTAATGTGGAAGTAAATGCTGAAGTTTCCGGTGTCATCACTGAAATTATTAGCGAAGAAGGCGACGATGTGGCTGTAGGTGACACGATCGCGAAATTAGATGAAAATGGTGAAGCTGGTGGAGAATCAGCACCAGCTGAAGAAGCTCCAAAAGAAGAAAAACAAGAAGCACCTGCAAAAGAAGAAAAAGCGGAGGCACCAAAGACTTCGGAAAAAGAAGCGTCTGCTGAAGGAAGCAATGGGGAAGTGATTGCATCTCCAGCAGCAAGAAAACGTGCCCGTGAATTGAATATCGACCTAAGTAAAGTGGCTGCACGTGATCCACTTGGAAGAGTTCGTCCAGAAGATGTGGAAGCAACAGCAAAAGCTGGAAGCGAAGCAAAACCTTCGAAGCCTGCAAAACAGGAAGCGCCAGCTGCGGCAAAAACAGACTTTGAAAAACCTGTCGAACGTGTAAAAATGACGCGTCGCCGTCAAACCATTGCAAAGAACCTTGTTAATGTACAACAGGAAACTGCTATGTTAACGACATTTAATGAAGTGGATATGACAGCGGTCATGCAACTTCGCAGTGAACGTAAAGAGAAGTTTGTTAAGAAAAATGGTGTGAAGCTTGGCTTTATGTCTTTCTTTACAAAAGCGGTTGTCGGTGCCTTGAAAGAATTCCCATTACTGAATGCCGAAATTCAAGGAAATGAACTTGTCCTCAAAAAATTCTATGATATTGGTATTGCCGTGTCTACGGATGATGGATTAGTAGTTCCGGTTGTACGTGATGCTGATCGTAAAGACTTTGCAGGTATTGAACAATCGATTGTTGACCTGGGAACAAAAGCACGTGATAACAAACTGGCATTGAGTGATTTGCAAGGTGGATCGTTCACAATCACAAATGGTGGTACATTCGGTTCGATGATGTCTACACCAATTTTAAATGCACCACAGGTTGGTATTCTCGGAATGCATAACATCGTAAAACGTGCAATGGTAATGCCAGATGATTCCATTGAAGTCCGCCCAATGATGTACCTGGCACTTTCCTATGACCACCGGATTGTCGATGGAAAAGAAGCAGTACAATTTTTAGTTCGTATTAAAGAAATGCTTGAAGACCCGTATGATTTATTACTCGAAGGTTAATAAATAAAAAACACAAAAGTCCGTCGTTGAACAGAACGATGGACTTTTGTGTTTTAATTTTAGTCAACTAACTATTGCAAAATACCTGTCAGTCGAATATTATAGAAAACGTTGGTTAAATTAAAGTTAACGTAAGAAGGCTGAAATGTTTACTTGAGTTCCTTTAAAATAGAGATACTCATACATAGTTTTGTTTGGTTATTTCCGTCTAGTGGACACGTACTAAATTAAACAGTTATTTATATGTTAATAAAAATAAAATTAGGGAAAAGCTAATTGAATACTCTAATCTAAGGAGGCCTACTGTGGATATTATTCTCGGTATTCTAGCTATTATTATTACATTTGGGTTAGCCTATCTTATGTCCAATGATAAGAAAAACATTAATTATAAAGGGATAGGGATTATGCTCGTATTACAGCTCCTTATTACCTGGTTTATGTTCTCGACGGAAATAGGTAATGCCATCATTAATGGAATATCAGCTGTGTTTAACAAACTGATTGAATTTGGTATGGAAGGTATTAACTTCGTTGTTGGTGGTTTTGTTGTAAATGAAGGTGGCGTATTCTTCTTTAATGTTTTGCTGCTTGTCGTTTTCTTTGCCACGATTTTATCAGTACTTACTTATTTGAAAATACTCCCAACTATCATTAAATATATTGGTGGACTGATATCAAGAATCACAGGGTTGCCAAAAATTGAATCCTTTAATGGGGTTAACAGTATTTTCTTTGGACAGTCTGAAGCTTTAATCGCTATTCGTTCCCAATTTCATCATTTAACGGCAAACCGATTGTATATTGTCAGTGCATCTGCAATGAGTTCGGTTTCAGCATCCATTGTTGGTGCATATATTCAAATGCTTCCAGCTGAATATATTCTGGTTGCTCTTCCATTGAATATGTTTAGTGCATTAATGGTAGCATCCATCATTGCTCCTGTGAACGTATCAAGGGAAGAAGACTATGTGGATGTCTCAAATGTTTCCGATGATAGAAGTGTTTTCGAAGCAATGGGTAATGGTGCACTTGAAGGTGGTAAAATTGCTTTAATCGTGGCAGCCATGCTTATTGCCTTCATAGCATCTCTGGAACTTGTCAACTGGATTATCCAAGCTGTATTTGCAGGAGTTACGCTGCAACAGATATTAGGATATATTCTTGCGCCAATTGGAATCTTAATGGGGATTGCACCGAGTGAAGTTGTTGAGGCTGGTTCGATTATGGGTACAAAGATTGTTACAAATGAGTTTGTGGCAATGCTTGAATTCCAGCCGTTGCTTGATACGATGTCAGAGAAAACAATTGGGATTGTATCTGTATTCCTAACAAGTTTTGCTAACTTTTCATCCATCGGAATTATAGCTGGAACTGTGAAAGGTATTGATAGTGAAAAGGCAGGCATCGTTTCTGGGTTTGGAATGAAATTACTAGCTGGGGCCATTCTTACTTCTATCTTATCTGCGACGATTGCTGGATTGTTCCTGTAAGAGGAAGTACAAAAGGGCACCAACTTGTTTCTTATTTTGCTTCCTTTTAAACATTCATTAACAAGCCAAACGTTTATATTGAAATTACAAAAAAAGCTCATCAGCAGTTTAATGCTGATGAGCTTTTCTTTCCTATCTAGCGTATTTTTTTTGGATATGAATCAGTCTCCATAACAGTGCTACTGCACCACAGCTAAGACCAACAATAATTCCGACCCAATATCCAAATGGTTCCAAGGATGTGTAATTTGCAAATAACCAGCCTATTGGCAGGCCAATAACCCAATAGGAAACCAATGCGATGATCAGTGTCGTATTTACATCTTTATAACCGCGAAGTGCACCTTGAATTGGTGCTCCGAATGCATCTGCCAATTGATAGAAAATAGCAAAGTAGATAAATTGCTTTGTGAGCTCAATTACCTCTGGGTTCGTATTGTATAATGCTGCAACAGGTCCATTAAAGATAAATAAAATAGCTCCAGCAAATATAGCGATAAAGATACCGCCAGCCATTCCGAGATAGCCATACGTACGTGCTTCTTTATAACGCCCTGCTCCCGCTTCAAAACCAATGGTAATTGTTAAGGCCATACCAACACTTAATGGAATCATGTATAATAATCCGGCGAAATTCATTGCTGCCTGATGGGCTGCAATCGTATAGGTGTCATAGACACTCATTAATAATGTGACGGCTGAAAAGATGCTCGTTTCAAAAAAGATTGCGGCTCCAATTGGAATGCCGATTTTTAATTGGTCCATCCAGCGTTTTAATGAGGGCTTAAACCATTTTGCGAAGATATTGTATTTTTGGAATTCCTGTACTCTCAACATGACAATTAAAGCAATGATACAAACAAGCCAGTACGTAATTGCGGTTGCAATTCCAGAACCAATACCACCAAATGCTGGAAGTCCCAATTTACCAAAAATAAAGATATAATTAAAAAAGATATTTAGGGGCAATGATATTAGGATAATAAGCATGGAGGCACGTGTTTGTCCTAAACCATCCATAAAACAACGAATGGTATTAAAAATAAATAATGGTATAATTCCAGCACCAATGGAAATAAGATAATACTTAGCGATATTACTTACTTCCGGTTCTAAATCCATTAAGGAAAGTACCGGGTTCAAAACGAGACCGCCAGCTAGAATAATGACAATGGAAAAAGCGATTGCCAGATATATTCCCTGTTGAACAATTTTTGGAACCTCATCATCCTTTTTAGCACCAATTAATTGAGCGATGATTGGAGTAATTGCCAAAACGACTCCATTAATTCCAGTCGCTAGTGGAACCCATAGGCTTGATCCGATTGCTACACCTGCCAGATCTATAGCACCTGCACGCCCAGACATCACCGTATCAAAGAACGTCATAAGGTTTAGGCTGATTTGCGTGATCAATATTGGTAATAATATAATAATAAGCAACTTTAATTTTTCTTTAATCGTAGCAGTTTCGTACATGAAACTCTTCCTTTTTCGTGTATTTTCTAATAGGATAGAGAGTGTAATCCTAATGTAGCATAAAGATTATTATAGCGGGTTTTAATGAATTGTGAAAGAAAGGAAGCTTTTAATGAAAAATAAACGAATTCTTTTCACTGGTGGTGGGACAGCAGGCCATGTGATTGTCAATTTGGCACTGATTCCATTTTATCAGGAAGAGGGATGGGAAATTGATTATATAGGTTCCTATGATGGAATAGAAAGAAAACTAATCGGGCAGTTGGAGGGAGTAACCTATCATCCAATCTCGACTGGTAAATTACGCCGTTACATGTCAAAAGAAAACTTAAAAGATCCATTTAAAGTTCTAAAAGGAACCTTGCAGGCCTATCGCATTATCGGAAAACGGAAACCTTCTGTCGTATTTTCAAAAGGCGGGTTTGTTTCAGTTCCAGTTGTTGCAGCAGCGAAACTTCGCGGTGTTCCATCGGTCATTCATGAATCCGACTATACACCAGGACTGGCAAATAAGCTTTCGATACCGTTTACGAAGAAAGTATTGGCGACATTCCCTGAAACCATGCAATACCTTCCAGAAAAGAAAGCGGAATATGTTGGAGCGGTTATTCGGGATGAGCTTTTTAAAGGCAGCAAGGAAAAAGGGCTACGCTTTGCTGGATTAACTCGTGAGTTACCTGTTTTGCTGATCATGGGTGGGAGTGGCGGCTCACAAAAAATTAACGGAACGATAAGGGGGAGTTTAACAGAGCTATTATCCTCGTTTCAAATTATACATATTTGCGGACAGGATAAAGTTGATCATTCGATAGACGAACCAGGATATGTTCAATTTGAATATATTAATGAAGAGTTGAAAGATATTTTTGCAGCGTCAGATTATGTATTATCCCGTGCTGGTTCCAACGCTATTTTTGAATTCCTGGCACTGCGGATTCCTATGCTCCTAGTTCCATTATCGAAAGGTGCTAGTAGGGGAGATCAGATTATTAATGCTAACTCATTTCAGGAAAAACGCTATGCCAGAGTTCTTGAAGAAGAAAGTCTAACGAAACAAACAATGAAAGAAGAGTTATTGCAATTAAAAGAATATGCGCCCATTATGGTCGAAACGATGCAGGAGTATAAAAGTGAACAATCCCGTGATCGAGTGATTGAAATTATTAAGGGTGCAAGCAAATAATTATATCCCTGGCAAACAAGCCAGGGATTATTTTCTTACTGTATTCCTCCATAATTTGTTAATTTTACATTTACATGAAAATCAACTATTGCATCTGGAAACTTCTCTCGCCATTCTTCATCTGTTAAGGAACTATCCATTTTTTTTGCCCGATAGATCGCTCCGAGACCAAATGGATCCGTACCAGCTTCCTGAAGTTTAGCTAATAGATTTGTATATTGCTTTGTGAATTCATTTGCAATTTCCTTTTCCAATAGATCTGCTACATGTTCATTTTCAACACTTAATAAATCAGACGTCTCTAATAAATTTAGTTTTAAATTAATCGTTGTATCAAAATGTAAGTTCTTGAAATCTTTTAGTTTTGTTTTGCTTTTCCCTTTTTCTATATTTACATTTATATATAAATCATCATCATCATTATCAGCTTTCCCTCGATTTTTATCGATATATGGTAAAAACGGTTTTATAGGAACCGAAATTTCTAAAGGGGTGGATCTTGTTGTTTTTTGCATTAAATTTACGAGATATCCTTCCAGCAGTGATACTTCATCAACATATTTATCACCTTTAAATAATGCAATGCCACTTATTTTTGGCTTGTTTTCTACTAAGTCAATAATTGGTGCAACCGGATCATACCCAATGTCAGCTTCTAGATGCGTAAACTCATGTAAATAAATATCGGGAAAACTATCTTCTTCTATTTCTTTTTCAATTAGATTATGAAGGTATTGCCCAATATTGAGTGACAGTTCATCTTGCCCTTTTGTGAGTATTTCTTTTGCCGAAGTGTTAGCTATAGCTATTAACATTGTTTCTGATACACGTGCATCACGGACCGCTGAACTTAGGTATTGTAATATTCCTTTTTGTGCTACTTCTTTACCATATAATTCAAGGCGAATTTGACCAGGGCTTAAGCTAAATCCAGCTTCTGCATTTGCATCTTCACGAGCACCTTTTATGGTGTGGCCTAGCCCTGAAAGTGTTGTCGTAATTTCCTGGGATTCTGCATCAAATTGATAGGCAATTATTGTCGTTTCGATTTGGTCACTGCTATCTTCTGCAATATCCACTCCCCGTGTATTTATAATCGCTAAATCTTCTAAAGGTTTTGCTGGTAAACAGGCTCCAAGTAATAGAAGTGAAGTTAACATAAAGCTAGTCATTCTAATTAGCATCAGTTTCCCTCTCTTTTCGTTTCATCCATCTCTTTTTGAATAATACAAGTGGTAGAAGTAAAAAAGGATATACATAGACAATCCAAAAACCTAAATTCGCTACAGTATCAGTTACCTTTTGTATTTGAAAATGCTGACCCATGAATGAACAGGCTATCAGTAATAGGATAGCAACAATATACAAAGATATTTTTTGAGGAAGCTTATACAATCTTTTCATGCCATACGTTACCCCCCACATGAGCAGAATCATATTTGGAACAGTTATCATCATCCATTCGGCTACAACAATATAATCAAAGCGTTCAATAAAAGGAAGGCTCTGAATTTTAAATAATGCCAATACAGACCATTCTCTTCGCTCTAACTGTTCATGGCTGAAGAATCCAATAGCTATAACTGTAGTGACTAGGACAAGAGCAGCAGACCACAGGGAGGCCATAAAAATAGGTGTTTTAGCTTTTTCTTTATTTTGAATAAATGGGTAAACCATAAAAAGTATTTCAAATCCTAGAAAAGTATAGGATGTGGATCTAGCCCCCTGTAATAATTCAACAAAAGAGGCTTGAAATGCCGGTTGGAGATGGGTTAGATCGATTTGTAATGCAGGTTGAATTAACAACAAAAGAACCCAATGGGAAAGGATGAAAAAGAGAAAGCAAACGCCAACAATTACTCGAAGCCCACCTAGGACACTATAAACAATAAGACAAATCAACAATAACCCCATAACAAAATTGTTTAACTCGGGAAAAATAAAAACCTTTACTACTTCGATGTAAGTGATGAGCACAGATAATAAAGTAGCAGCAAAATAAATAATGTAAACGGTACCTAGTAATTTACCTAAAACTGTTCCAAAAATATCAACCTGAATGCCAAGGATATCTGCATTTTCATATTGTTTAAGAATAAGTAGCATAACAAATAGTACAATGACAATATAAATGGCGGCAATGATAATTGATATCCAGGAATCCTGACGTGCCTCGATAAAGATAAGGGCTGGAGCACCCATTATTCCAACCCCTAATTGGATTGATGAAATAATGAAAAATAAGTAGAATGCTCGAATACGTAGAATTGATTTTATTTTTACATTAACGTCCACCGTTTCACCTACTCATCGATATCTTTTTTCTCGTTAGCTTTTCTTTTTTGGAATCGTGTTAAATTTTTAGGTTGAAAAGAGGCAAAACGTTTCCACTGATAATTTTGTGGTAATCGAAATAGTACTTTATTAAGATCTTCAAATCTAAATGGATAGATGGGTGTCAGATATGGACGTCCCAAAGAAGTTAATTTTAATAAATGAATTATAATAAAACAGATTCCAAACATAATTCCAATAATACCTAACATCCCTGCCAGTAGAATCATTGGGAAACGAATGACACGAATGGTTGACCCCATAAGATAGCTTGGTACGGTGAAGGAAGCCAATGCACTTATCGTGACAAAAATAATTAAAATATTACTCGTTATCCCTGCTTGAACAGCTGCCGTTCCAACAACAACACCACCAACAATCCCAATGGTCTGTCCCACCTTCGTAGGTAGCCTTGCACCTGCCTCCCGCAATAATTCAATCATTAATTCGATAAATAACGTCTCGAATATGGGAGGGAAAGGCACACTCGCTCTCGATTGTCCGATAGAAACAAGCAATTGTGGTGGGATGATTTCATAATGAAAGGTCACTGCTGCAACATACATCGGTGTTAATAAAACGGATACGAACATTGCGAGGAACCTTAGAATTCTAAGGAAAGACCCAGCATTCCAGCGCATATACAAATCTTCCGTCGATTCAAAGAAACTAAAAAAAGTAGTTGGTGCAAGGATTGCTGATGGGCTATTTTCTACTAGTACCCCGATTCTGCCCTTTGATATCGCATAGGAGGCACGATCAGGAAGTTCTGTCGAATAGAATTGTGGGAATATCGAAGTGGATGAATCCTCAATAAATTGCATTAGAACATTGCTGTCTTCAATTTCGTCCACTTCTAATTCCTGTAACCGTTCCCGCATTGTATTTACATCGGTTTCATTTGCAATTGATTTTACATAAATCATTCGTACTTCTCTAGGGAATCTTTTACCAATCATTATTTTTTCCAACACGAGATCGGTTGAACGGATACGCCAGCGCATAATATTTAAATTCGTAATTATAGACTCGGTAAAGGCTACTTGTGGGCCCAAAACGACAGTTTCCGTCTCTGCTTTTGCCAATGCCCTTTTTTCTATCTTTAACATGGGGTAGTAAACAATGTCATCTTCATTTTCTACATAAATGAAGACTTTTCCACTTATTAAACCTTCCAGTATAACTTCCAATTTCGTTTCCAATTTTCCGGAGCTTAGTGGAATTTCATTCAGGATGGAGGCTGAGGACCATTCTGCTTTCGTTTCGGATAATGGTTTTAATAATAGATTTTCTACTTTTTCTGGTGTTACTTGATAAGGAATATAAAATACAGCAATTTTCTGGCTAAGATATTCATACGTCGAAAAACTTACGTCTGTGTTATTTTCAAAATTACTTGTAATCAAGTTTTCCAACTGGTCGATTTTAATTGGGAAAATACCTTTAGATTCACTTTTAAGCCTTTTTCTCATAAGAACCTCCGAAAAGAAACCATACATTTCTTTTAGTATGTGGAGATGAAGCGGAAATTATTATTAAAAATGTTTGTTACTTCGCACTTTATATAAACTTCGAAGGTTAAAAAAGCTAATCTTTTTCTGTGGGACGAGTAACTGCAGTCCAACCTTCTAGAAAACAGCGAAAATAAAAACTACCAGCTCAACATCGAGTGGTAGTTTCGTTTAGGTTTTTTATTGTCTTGTAACAACATCTACTTTTCCTGTATCTGGATCGATGACCAATCCATGAACTTTTACCTCTTTGGGCAATAGTGGATGGTTTCGTATAATGGATACACTTTGTGTAACAGATTCCTCAACGGTGTCAAAGCCGTGAAACTCGTCATCCAAATTAATTCCACCGGTTGTTAAGGTATCTATCGTATCTTCAGGAATTCCGCGTTCAACCATGATAGTTTTAAGAGCATCTGTATCCACATGGGACATTCCACAGTCATGGTGACCAATGACCACCACTTCATCTGCCTTTAATTTTAATACGGCGACAAGAATACTTTTCATAATACTATCAAAAGGTTTCCGGATAATTGCGCCAGCATTTTTTACCATTTTTACATCGCCATTATGGATGTTTAATGCTCGATGCAATAATTCGACTAATCGTGACTCCATGCAAGTAAATATGACCATTTTTTTATTCGGATATGTATCAGTTGTATAGGCCTGGTATTCCTTATCCGTAACAAACTTTTTGTTGTATTCTAGCATTTCATCTAGATGCATTTAATCAACTCCCTTTAATCTTTGTTAAAAACTATAGCATTTTTTTAAGAATTAAGGAAATTTATTGGTAGAATAATGACATAAATTGAGTCTTAGGGACCATCTTTCGAAACATTCTAAGTTGTTATTGTTAAGGTATATATATTGATGTATTATGTAAATATGACTAAATAAGGGGTGAGGAAATGGGAGGTATTGTTCGAAATTGTCGTTTATGTAAAGAACCAATGGAAAGCAGCCCGTTTATAATGTGCCCAACTTGTTTAAGGGATAGTGAGCTAATTCGGAGCTTTGTCCAAAAAACACCTCATGTTACGCTCGAAGAAATATCCGAGTCAACTAACATTTCTTTAGAAAAAATAGAAAACATGGCAACCTTAGGTCAAAAATTACCATTGAATCTGAAATGAATTGAGATGAGTCCCCCGTAGATACTGAGAATAACTCTAAATGAGCAGTTCTCTTTTTCTTTTCTTTATATTTAAATGAATATTCTGTAAAGTAATTGATTATAAAATTACGAATACTATAATTATTGGTGAATAAACTCTAAGAAGGTCATTACGATGGAAAAAGCATTTGTTAGCAATCATGAATAATCGTGTATATAGTGACCTTCATTCAAAATGTGTTTGTCTTTTAGCTTTTAACTTTCTAACTAATCAACCATCAAAAGGTCACACTTGTCTGTGACCTTTTGTAATATTTGGGAATTTTTTGTCCCGTATTTTGCATATGTCATAGACGTATGCTTTTTTGTGTGAAAGTTTAAAATTAAATTATAAAAGTATGACTGGAAGGTGGAAAGATGATCAAGTATTTAAAAAACTGGATTGGGTTTTTAAACATTTGCAATTATTTCTTTGATTCTTGCCGGTGCAATTGGACTCTTACCACCTAAACTTGTTGTATTACAATAACTAAGTAATACTGTTTCTGGATGATTTGATGTCGACTGTAGATGGTAAGATAGAGGCGAAAATTATTGAACATATAGCAACGAAACGGAAAATATTATACAAACAGCATTGGAGGTTCTAGAAGAAGGTAGAACAACACTTGTCATTGCGCATCGTATATCAACGATTCAACAGGCGTATACGATTTTTGTTCCCTGACCGTGGAACTATCATAGAACAAAGAAATCATGATAAACTGATAGAAGAGAAAGGTCTATATTTTCCGATGTATTAAATGCAGCAAGGAAAGATAAAGGCTGCAATCTAATAACTTTTGTCTATAATCATTCGGGTTGCGGGGTGGAATATGGATTCCAAAGATAATAAACGAGATGACATCATTGATGAGGATCTATATGAAGAATTTGATGACGAAGAATTATATGAGCTTGTCCAGGAAGAACGTAGGAAAGCTTTAGAACGAGCTAAATCGAATGAAGAATCTGAACCGAAACGGCCATTTCCAAAATGGCCGTTCTGGCTAATTGCTATTGCACTTGTTTTTAATGTATTCGCATTAATACCACAGACATTTTCTATTCCAGCAATTGATTTTCTAATTACTTCCGCAAAATTATCTACCGATGAAACGATTCAGACGTATAAAAAATCTGTCGTTGTTGTTGAAACGGATGATAGTAAAGGAACAGGTTTTTCGATATCGGACACTGGAACAATTTTAACGAATCATCATGTAATTGAAGGTGAGACAAGTGTGACAGTTGCTTTTCCAGATGAAGGGCTATTTACTGCAGATGTCACAGAATCCTACCCTGAAATTGATCTAGCTGTACTTCAAGTCGGTGAACAAGATCTGCCTTATTTACCATTGGCAGAACAAACCAATTTTGAAGCGAATGAGCCAATTCACTTTATAGGGAATCCTTTGAGATTCAACGGTATTGTGAATGAAGGGACGATGATTAGTTATACACAGCTATCAAGCTGGGATGAAGAAGTAGTGATGATTGAAGCTCCCGTCTATAGAGGCAACAGTGGTAGCCCGATTATTAATGAGGACGGAAAAGTAATTGGTGTAATTTTCGCTACGATGACCCATGATGATTTTGGCAAGGTTGGATTATTTATACCTATCGATCTTTATTATAAGTATGCATCTCAAAAGGAATAAAAAGAATGGTTTAACGTCTCAGGTGAAGGGTATACATTATGTAAATCCTTTATGGAGGCGTTTTTTATGCAATTCTATACAACGCAATTAAAGAACTACAGTATTCTTGCAAAAGATGGTGAAATGGGGAAAATTAAAGATATATACTTTAACGATCAAAACTGGGGTATTCGATATGCCATTGTGGATACAAGGAAATGGCTCCCAGGAAGAAAAGTACTATTACCGCCAGATATATTTATAAATGTGAATAAAGACGATAAGTATGTTGCTGTGGAATATGATAAAGAAATGGTTCGTAACAGTCCACCTGTACCGGAAAATGAAGATCTTACCAAAGAGCAGGAAAGTAATTTGGTTGACTACTATGGTTGGAATGTATTTCCAGATAATGCACTAATAGGTACAGAGCGAGGACCGATTGGAACCTTTGAACCAAATAGGTCAGTGAAGGAAAAGGTGCCCGAAGAGCCGCATCTGCAACGTGAGCAGAACGGAGACAAGAATGAAAAACATCTGCGAAGTGAAGATGAAACGATTGGTTTTAAAGTCCACGCTAAAGATGGGAAAATCGGCAAGTTAGTTGATATGATCTATGATTCGGAACAATGGAAGATTAATTATATTGTTGTGAATAGTAATGAAAATCTGTTGGAAGAAGAATTATATATTTACCGAGTGGAGCAAATTAAAACAGTGGATTGGTTTGAAAAAGACCTTTATATCAATGATTCAGTAAAAGGAATTTCCAGTAGTAAACCATTTACAAGTAAAGATGAGATTATAGCAAGCCTTTAATATCAAAATCTTTATTCTCGAAATTTGGACTGCGCACTACTCGCCGTAGAAAAGCTTTATTGTCACGAAATCTATAAACTGCGAAGTAACTGCTGTTCTGAATTCTAAAGTATGTGCTTTCCCTGCCGTCCGGGGTCGCTCTGGGCGGATGAGCGCAGTGTATTTCCCAGAGCGGTCGCCGAAGCTTCTTTTCTTATGTAGCAATTAATATCAACTGCGATGCTTATAAAGCAACAATTCTTTTCGTAGGACGAGAATCGCAGTCCTAAATATTAATTAAAGAGTCTATCAAAAAGCCTGCCAAATGGCAGGCTTTTTTGCTGAGATAAGAATAAATAAAGTTATGACAGCAATTTACTTAACTTATATAACAGACAACCGAGCTCCCAGTCATTCTTTGGATACGTCCAATAATACCTTCTTCAGTACAGCATATGCATGGAAAGGTCAAGACGTTTGGGCAATGGTCTGTACAGTAATTGACCATAGTCATTGAAATTTAAATGAAATGTAATCTTATTGGGATAGTAAAGGCATGGTGGATGGGTTAATATGAACTATATTAAAAAAATTAGATATTTTTGTCGATAAATATATAATAAAAATCAAAAAAAATGAAAATGGTGGGGACATCATATGATATATATAAATAGAAATCAATTAACGATACATAAATGTAATGTTTTTGTAACAACACCCGAAAAAACTGTAATATTTACGAATTATATAGTGGCTGGGAGGTCTTCAGTTTGATGATGAACAGCCAGGTCAAAGACAAACCTCTCGAAGAAATGGTGGAATCCATTCAGCAAGGGAATACGACCATGCAAAATTATTTATTGGATAAGTATAAGCCATTTATCGCTAAAAGTGTGTCGGAAGTTTGCAAGCGATATATCGATCCGTTGAGGGATGACGAATTTAGTATTGGTTTATCTGCCTTTAATGAGGCTATTTTTTCTTATTGCCCGGATAAGGGAAGTTCTTTTTTGTCGTTTGCTAAACTTGTTGTGAAACGTAAAGTTATTGATTATATCAGATATAACCAGAGAAGACCGACTCCGTTGTCACTGGATGAATCATTTGATGCCGAACAAATGGAAAATCCAATGGAATTAGCGGCCGTAATCGAAAAATATAATCAAGAGCAGGATACGATACGCCGCAGAGAAGAGATTATGGAATTTAAAGAAAAGCTCGGGGAGTATAAATTAACATTAGTAGAAATTACGGAAGTGTCACCTAAACATAGGGATGCTCGCGTTTCTGCAGTAGAAGTAGCACAAATTCTTTACGATAATAGCGAATTAAGGGAGTATGTAGAAGTAAAGAAAAAACTTCCGATCAAAGACTTATTGAAAAAAGTAGAAGTCAGCAAGAAAACACTGGAAAGAAATCGTAAATTTATTATAGCGGTTTTTATAGTTCTCAGTGGAGATTTTATTTATCTTAAGGATTATCTTAAGGGAGTGGGGTAATGAAAAAAGGGATTGTGTTGGAACACCATCGTAAATATTCGATTATTTTGACTAGAGATGGTTCTTTTAAGAAAGTAGTGGTACTTGATGAAAACGTGGCAGTAGGGGAGGAAGTTTCCTATAAGCCTTATAAAGGGCTGCTATTTTCCTTAAAGAGGATAAATGTTCCATTTAAAACACTTTCTATGGTTTGTATTGTGCTTTTAGTACTATTGCCATTATATTTTTTTGTTGGCAAAAAGGAAACCTATGCGTACATTACTGTTGATATCAATCCAAGTATTGAAATGGAAATAGATGAAGAATTCAATGTACAGCATATAAAGGCATTAAATGAGGATGCATCACTACTTTTAAGCGAGCTAACTGATGTTGAAAATGAAAATATCGAAATAATTATTGGTAAAATTATTAATAAAAGTGAGCATATCGGAATGTTTAATGATGATAAAAGCATGCTTGTTGGTATCAGTTATACGGATGCTCAATCAAGGCAAAGTGAACTTTTTACTGGAAACCTGAAAAATTATTTCTCAACTATATCAGGATGGGAAATCGCTGCATTTATTGTACCAGAAAAAATTAGAAAGCAAGCTAAAGATAATGATATATCCATGAACAAAGTTATGGCCCAGGAAATATTGCAAAAAGATTCTGATTCAATAGAAGAAGCCACATTTGATCCAAATGATAAAGCAATTATTAACTCTTTTTATAATACGATTACAGTACCAGATGAAAATGAAGGTAACTCCTCTATAAATGATGAAGAAGTGATAATTACCCCAGTTACTGAACAGAACAATAAAAGAAGCCCAAATCAATCTATTTCTACACAAGAAAAGCAGCCTGAAAAAGAAGTAAGCGAAATAAATCATCAATCAAAAGATCCAAATGAATTAAAGGGTGAAAGTGGTAAGACTAAAACGAACGCCAACTCTAATGCGAATAGTTCACGTTCTGAGAATAAAGCGGAGAGCAAAAAAAAGATTGAGAAGACTAAATTCACGAATGACAATCAAGGTAAAGGTGAAGAGAAAAGGAACAAAGATAATAATGGTCAGAATATGAAAAAAGATAAAGCCAAAAATGAAGTGAAAGATAGCAATGAGAATAATGGCAAAGGCAATAATAAATATTATAAAGATGAATTTAGTAACAGCGGTCATGGTAAACAAAATTCTAAAGAAAAATATCATTCAAACGAAAAACATAAGCATAGAGAAAAAAATCATCCAAGTGAAAAATATAATAATAATAATAATAATAATGGAAATAGCAAAAACAAAGAAAAAAACAATGGCAATAACAATAATAATCGTGGTAATGGAAATAATTAATGGAAAAGCACATATATGTGCTTTTCCATTTTTATATTTCTTCTACTAAAGGCGGATTGTATTTCATCGCATGGTCCAGGTAGTACAGCAGTGTATCATGGGAATCAACTACTTTTGTTTGGTCCAATGAGTAGTGATAATCATTCAGAAAACGTTCGATTTTCTTAGAAAGTAAATCATCTTTTGTCCGTACCATTAATACCAATAGATCATCCCATTGTCCCCATAACGTATAGTAAAGTGCTTTGTCGTAGTCCAGAATCATTATTACTCCTCCTTGATTGTCAAGGGTCATTAGTTATGTTTTCCTGCTTTCTATATATAATGTTGGCAACATTTATGGTGTGAATACCAATATAAGGGTTTCCTCAAGTACGAATAGTATTTAATCTCCGTTACATAATAAAACCAAACACGTAAGGAGGAATAAACAATGAAATACAAATTGATGAGCATTTTTGCAGTACTTTTTCTGACTTTGGTTGCATGTCAGAATACTGATGAAACTGGATTACAAGATGCAGGTACAAATGGGAACGACAATGCGGAGC
Source organism: Oceanobacillus rekensis (assembly GCF_002153375.1). Classification (GTDB taxonomy): domain Bacteria; phylum Bacillota; class Bacilli; order Bacillales; family Amphibacillaceae; genus Oceanobacillus; species Oceanobacillus rekensis. Next base: position 531,610 of record NZ_MTBQ01000003.1, on the reverse strand, counting down.
AAACCAGGTATAACAATAATCATAATAATACTGGTGATGGACTAACAGGAGTTCGTAACAATACGATGGATCGGGATGCTGACCAAATGCAGAACCGTGGTACGAACGTGAACGATGAGAATCGTAATAACCAATACGATGTATCAGAAGAAGCGGCAGAGCGTATAACTTCTGAAATTAAGGATGTAGACCGTGTACAAGTGCTAACCACGGATAATAATGCATATGTAGCTGCAAGCATTGATAATAAAAACGATCAAAACCAAAATAGACAGAATAATGGAGACGGTGAAGAAGAAGTCAACGAAGAAACGAAGCAAAAAATTGGTGACATAGTAAGATCGGTAGACAACAATATTGAAAATGTATACGTCTCATCGAACCCTGATTTTATTGATTTAACGAATAATTATGTTGATGATATGAACAATGGCGAACCAATTGAAGGTTTTTTTGATCAAATGGGCAATATGATTCAACGTATCTTCCCACAAAATAACTAATGGATAAAAAACGAGTGCTCCCCGAAGCACTCGTTTTTTCTATAATAGAGAATACTTTTGAAAAGTACCGATTTGATGTATCATTTAATCAAAGGCTCTTTTCGTATACATTGTTGACCTTTCAGCTTATATAAACTATGACGGAAGTAAGCTTCGGCGACCGCTCTGGGAGATATACTTTACGCACCTTAGGGCGGCTGGTGAGCCCCTTCATTCTAACGCATTTCAGGGTCTTACCTATGCCTCTTTTCCCGCAGGAGTCTCCGTATATTTCCCAGAGCTGGTTAGAAGGTTGCTGACAATGACTAGACTTGCTAATAGCTAAAAAGCATCCTACAACTTCACCAGTCCGGCATCGTTGTGGGCGTGACTCCTTCGGAAACAGCATGTGTCCGAAGACAGCAAAGAGTGGTTTTCTCTTCGGTGGGCTGAGGCCGTGCCCTAAGGTGCGCATCCGCCCACAGCAATCCCGGACGGCGATAATAGCACCTACTTATAGCAAGCAGAAGTTATATTGCAGTTTATCTCGGGCTGTGGGGCCTGGTAATAGAAAACCATGCGAAAATAGCCTAATCAAATGACTGACTTTGTTTCTTACAGACAAAAATAAGCCAAATGAGGAGAGATTTAATTATGACAAAAAAAATGAATGTTGAAAGCTTTAACCTTGATCATACAAAAGTAAAAGCACCATATGTACGTTTGGTTGGTGTAACAGAGGGATCCAATGGGGATAAGGTATATAAATACGATATCCGTTTTAAGCAGCCGAATAAAGAACATATGGAAATGGCTGGTCTGCATTCACTGGAACATATGATGGCAGAACATATCCGAAATCATACGGATTCTGTATTGGATATTGGTCCGATGGGGTGTCAAACAGGATTTTATTTATCGCTCCTTAACCATGAAGATTTTGACGATGTCCTTGTTATATTGGAGAAAACATTAAATGATGTTTTAACAGCCGAGGAAGTTCCTGCGTGTAATGAGGTCCAATGCGGATGGGCTGCAAACCACAGCCTGGAAGGTGCCAAAGAAATCGCAGAAGAAATGCTGAATCGAAAAGAAGAATGGCGTGAAGTTTTTTAATAAATGATATAACTTAGGCAGTCGATTAGTAGGATTGTTTTCTAAAATTTTATTATGCAAAGAAACTGGAGGTATGTATCATGAGCGAAAAAGCGCTGCATTATATTAAGGATAATCGAGAACGTTTACTTGGAAAGCTGAATGAATTCCTTGCTATTCCAAGTGTTAGCACCGATAGCCAATATAAAGATGATGTCCATAGCGCAGCAGATTTTATCGTTACATATTTAACCGATATTAACTTTGACAAAGTGGAAAAGCAGGAAACAAACGGACATCCACTCGTCTATGCGGAATATAATGGAGCAGGAATGGACGCACCAACAGTACTTTTCTATGGTCACTATGATGTGCAACCAGTAGATCCGATTGATTTATGGGATAGCGACCCATTCAAGCCGGAAGTAAGAGATGGAAGACTTTTTGCACGTGGTTCCAGCGATGATAAAGGGCAGGTTTTCATGCACCTGGCAGTCTTTGAAGCATACATGAAAACAGAAGGAGCAATCCCAATCAATGTAAAAGTATGTATTGAAGGGGAAGAAGAGATTGGCAGTGAAAATCTGTACGATATTCTTCACGAGAAAAAGGAGCAGTTCCAAGCTGATTTCGCAGTAATATCTGATTCTGGTATGGCTGAAAAGAATCAGCCAACAATTCTATATGGTTTGAAAGGCTTTACTGGTATCGAAATCACTGTTAATGGACCAGACCATGACCTTCATTCAGGGATGTATGGTGGAGCTGTAAGGAATCCAATCATGGCACTTAGTCATATCCTTGCTTCCATGAAAAATGAAAATGAAGTTGTTACGGTAGATGGATTTTATGATGATGTGGAACCATTGACAGATGCGGAAAGAAAGCTCATGGAGCAGGCACCTGGTGAAGACTTTTTAGAAACGACTGGAATACCGGAAACTGTTTCAGAAGAGGGATATACAGCCAAAGAACATACAATGGGCCGACCAACATTTGAAATAAACGGAATTTATGGTGGTTATCAGGGGGAAGGAACAAAAACAATTATCCCCTCTTCAGCAACCGCAAAAATAACCTGCCGTCTTGTACCAGGACAGGATCCAGAAAAAGTCCAGAAGTTATTGGAAGACCATGTTAATAACGTAGTGCCAACTGGAGTCACCGTGGATGTAAAAAAGGAAAAACTTTCGGCTAAAGCATATAAAGTTGAACCAACACATCCACTGATAAAGAAAGCTGCGTCAAGCTATACAAAAGCATTCGGCAAAGAAACAGTCTACCTTCGTATGGGCGGCTCTATACCTGTAGTAGAGTGGATTGAAGCAATCTATGACATCCCAATAGTTTTGTTGGGCTTCGGCACACCTGATGACCGCTTGCATTCTCCAAATGAGAGTTTTCCATTGGATAGTTTTGATAAGGGTATGGAAACACTTGTATATTATTGGGATGAGGTAAAGAAATAAAGCTTCGCTAGTTGGATAGCTATTTCTCTAATAATGCTTCATTAATGGCATCACCCCCGTTTCTGTAAATCGGATTCGGGGTATTTTACATAATAACTATTTAGGAAAACTGTAAAATTAGAACAGGGGGTTTAATGAAATGAAATATGCCATCATAACAGGATCTTCCAAGGGACTTGGCGAATCGATTGCAAAGCTGTTTTTGGAATCCGGTGTTCATGTCGTTGGTTTGTCCCGGAGTAATAATGACTATCTTTCCGTAATAGCCAAAGAGAATAATGCGATATTTAAACATATTCCTTGTGACCTTGAGAAAATTGAATCACTGGAACAGGTATGTGAAGAAGTAGCTGATATCGTTTTTTCTGAAGAGACGAATACTATTTATTTGGTTAACAATGCAGGAGTTGTAGAGCCAGTTAAGCAATCGATGCACATACAAGCTAACGAACTGAAAAGCCATGTTCATATAAATACAATTGCCCCAATGGTGCTCACTAATTATTTTCTGGATAAAGCGACTGAAAAAGAAATTCCGCTCATATGTGCAATTGTTACATCTGGTGCTGCAGAATCACCAATGTATGGATGGAGTGCATATTGTACAACAAAGGCAAGTATGAATATGTATACAAAAACGGTTGCACTCGAGCAAGAGGAATTGAAAACGGATCATAAAATAATTGCTTTCAGTCCAGGAATTATGGATACGGAAATGCAGAAAAAGATTCGGTCCAGTACCAAGTCAGAGTTTTTACAGTTGGAAACGTTTCAAGGGTACAAAGAAAATAATTTACTAAAAAGTACAGAGCTTGTTGGTGGTGTTCTGATCGATATTCTAGTCGATACCGATATAAATAGTGGCAAAATTTACAATGTAAAAGATTATCTGTAGTCTAAAAACTGAGCAATTAGCCCTTCCCAATTCAGATGGATTGCATAAAGTAAAGTAGTCTAAAGAATTGAGGAGGGGAAAGAATGAGTAAAGACGGAGGAAGTTTCGGATCCAGCGGTTTCGCATTGCTGGTTGTGTTATTCATCTTATTAATTATCATCGGAACAGCATATACAGATGGCGGTTACGGTGGTGGCGGATACTGTTAGAACACTAAGATTGTCACCGAGCTTTTAAGTGACAAACTAGCCACACTTAGCAGTTAAGAAAGTACTTATACTTTCCTAATTGCCTAGAAAATAAGAATGCAGCGCTAATCCGCTGCATTTTTTTCATTGTCATATAATTATTCCTTTACCTGTAAAAATTACATATATGGTTAAACTTAAGTCTAATGTAAAATGAATTTTAGGTTTTCTGTTTTGAAGTGTTCCATTACTGAATTTAACAGTTTTTTATGATACACTTTATTTTGGATATTTCACTAATTAATGTATTTAATTAAAGTATTTAATTGATATATAAAGTGGTAAATTAAAATACGAATAATATAGCAGAGTTTTTACCACATAGAAAGGAAGTTTACCCGATGATTACAAGAAAAAGTAAACGTGAAATTGAACAAATGCAGGAAGCAAGTGATATTCTTGTTGCATGTCATAAAGAAATAGCTAAAATAATTAAACCTGGAATCTCGACAATGGAAATTGATACATTTGCCGAAGATTTTATGGCCAAACATGGTGCAACACCGGAACAAAAGGGATATAGTGGATACCCGTATGCAATTTGCGCATCAGTCAATGATGAGATTTGCCATGGCTTTCCGACGGATGAGAAGTTAAAAGATGGGGATATCGTTACAATCGATATGGTCGTTAACCTTCGCGGTGGGTTGGCAGATTCTGCTTGGACATATGCTGTAGGAAATGTTGATGCTGTTGGCAAACGATTGATGGATGTAACTAATACTGCTCTCTACAAAGGAATCGAGCAAGCAAAGCTTGGAAACAGAATCGGGGATATTGGTCATGCTATCCAAGTTTATGCGGAAGCGGAAGGTTTCTCCGTTGTACGTGATTTTACAGGACATGGAATTGGACCAACCATCCATGAAGAACCACATATTCCACATTTTGGATTGCCGAATAAAGGGTTGCGCTTGAAAGAAGGCATGGTTATTACAATTGAACCTATGATTAATGAAGGTACGTGGGAAAGCCAAATGGACGACAATGGCTGGACGGCAAGAACCATCGATCAAGGACGCTCTGCACAATATGAACATCAAATTGTTATTACAAAAGAAGGACCACTAATTTTAACCGATCAAGATAAATAATCAACTTTATACGTGGGTAGAGGAGAGGGCATCAATGCGAGTTGTATCCATTTGTCCGAGTAATACGGAAATCTTGGCTTATTTAGGTAAATTAGATGTATTGGTCGGTGTTGATGATTTCTCAGACTGGCCGGAATCTATAGTGAGCTTGCCGAAAGTTGGTCCAGACCTTTCCATCGATATGGAAAAGGTGGAAAAACTAAAGCCGGATCTCGTCCTAGCATCTTTAAGTGTCCCAGGTATGGAAAAGAATATCGTGGCCATGGAAGAAAAGGGAATTCCATACATTATTCTTAATCCCAACTCATTACAGGAGATAGCAGATGATATAAGAACTGTAGGAGATGAACTAAATCTCAAGCAGTTAGGTGAGAAAAAAGCGGAAAGGTTTCTTAATGAGGTAGCACATTTAAAAGAAAAAGCTTCAGAAAGAGATACTTGCCCATCCTTATATTGGGAATGGTGGCCCAAGCCCGTATTCACACCAGGAAGAGTGAATTGGCTCACAGAAATTAGCGAACTTGCCGGTGCAGAAAATATATTTGCATCCGAAGACGTAGCAAGTTATCAAACTGACTGGGAAGATGTCAAAGCAAGAAATCCTGATCATATATGTATGGTCTGGGTTGGTATCAAAGAAGAAAAAATGCGACCCGAATTAGTGATTAAGCGCCCCGGTTGGAGTGAAATGAAGGCCATACAGAATGGCAATATTCATGTACTTGAAGAATCACTATTTTGTAGACCGTCACCAAGGTTGCTCGATGGTTTGAAGAAATTACTGGAAGTTATATGAAATGGAAGAGTTTTCCTAAGAGGGGAACTCTCTTTTTTTGCAGTAAAGGAAGTTTGCATAAGTGCGAGCTTTGAAAAGAGGCGAATTCCCGATTGCCATGTTTTCTGGAAAAGAGTAATTTATCGTGTCCAAGTAGTCAAGCACAATCAAAAAGAGAGCCAAGAAAAAAAACTCTCGGCTCTTCTATCATTTATTCATTCTTGCTGTTTTTGCCCCAAATAGGATTGTTATCAGTGGACTAAGCAGGCAAAAGAATGCGAATGGTAAATATTCAAGCACGGGAACACCTAATACGTCTGCGATAAATACTCCACATACACTCCATGGAACAAGTGGATTGATGACTGTTCCGGCATCCTCCAATGTTCTGGAGAGAGCCTTTTTCGTTAGTCCTGCTTTTTCATATATTCCTTTATATGTTTCACCGGTCAGCAAGATGGATAAATATTGTTCTCCGATTAAGACATTCACACCGATTGCTGTTGCAGCGGTTGAAAGTATAATAGAGCGAACCTTGCTTAGCCTTTCTTGTAGAGCAGTAAGCATGGTTGGAAGTATTCCGGTCGCAAACAAAAGTCCCCCAAAGCTTAACGCCAAAAGAACTAGCGAAATGGTAAACAGCATACTATTGATACCGCCCCTTGTTAATAATTCATTTACAGGAGCAAATTCAGTTGTGCCAGTATAGCCACTAAACCAGATTGTCCATATTTCAGCCCAGTTCAGATTTGTCGTGAAAACCGCTGATACAGTAGCGATTAAACTGCTGATTGTTAAGGCAATAAATGCTGGAATCTTAAATAGAGTACAAATGATCAATACAATTAATGGAATCCATGAAGCCCAATGTATAAGTCCAGATGACTGTAGTGCTGTTTGGTATTCAGCAACATGGCCGAATGAAGCAGATTGTTCTGGTGAAATTAAAATAAATAAAATAAATGAAATGATAAAAGCTGGAATGGTTGTTAAACTAATATGTTTAATATGATCAAATAAATCCACTCCGACAATGGTTGATGCAAGATTAGTCGTATCGGACAGTGGAGACATTTTATCTCCGAAGAAAGCACCAGAGACAATTGCACCAGCTGTTATAGCAAGCGAGATATCCATAGCACTTGCCATGCCAATAAATGCTACGCCGATTGTAGCAGTCGTCGTTAACGAACTACCTAGTGCGACCCCGATAACTGCAGTCACAGCGAATACAATTCCATAAAACCATGTACCGCCAATAATCGAAAAGCCTGTATTGATAAGTGTGGGAATGGTACCACTGATGATCCAGCTACTGATAAGTATTCCAATCAGAAAGAACAGGAAGACTGCACCCATTCCAGCGGTTGCTCCTGAAATCATAGCTTCTTGTAAATCTTTAAAGGAAATCCTTTTTAATAGTCCATAAGCAATTAAAGAAAAAATACCAAGTAATATCGGTATATGTGGTACTGTTTCTAATCCAATAATAAAATAGCTAATCAGACCGATGATAAGAATAAAGAATAAACTTGCTTCCATTAATGAAGGATAATGTCTTGGGTTAATAGGGACCATGTTGTTGTTTCCTCCTCTGAAATTAATAAAAAAGCCCCGCCCCTAAAAAGGGACGAAGCTTATCTCCGCGTTACCACCCTGATTGGTGAAATAAATCCACCCTCTCAATGTAATAATCCATTTATAATATTTCTGTTTCGAACAGAATATTGGAAACTGTAATTCAATCATTACCTGCCAAAGCTTGCAGCAACCGCTTTGTCTCTTTTTTCTGCATAGGGAATAGTCTACTGTGAATCCTTGGATAATGTAAGTATTTAATTATGATAATATTGACTATACACGGTTGATTGATTATTTGTCAATAACATATCTTTTTCAAAAAGTATCTGTTTAAATAGAATGCCAAAAATTGGACTTAATAAATCATAAAAGACCTATAAAGACTTCAACTTTGCAAAAAATTCAGTTATAATAAGTAGAATTTTACTGAAGGAGGAATGTCAGTAGTTGTGACAGACAAAGCAGAGATTTATTCATCCACTGCGGTACATATGATTAAAAGAGGATTTATTACCGGGATTCCAATTATGCTCGGTTACTTACCAGTTGCCATTACTTATGGAGTGCTGGCAAAACAGGCAGGAATGACTTTAATGGAATTGACATTAATGAGTGTTATGGTTTTTGCTGGAGCTAGTCAGTTTATGGGAGTAAATATGATTGCAGTCGGCACAGGTACACTAGAAATTATTATTGCAACATTCGTACTCAATTTTCGCCATTTTATCATGAGTCTTTCGTTTATGAATCAACTGAGGGAATTAAAATTAAAATGGAAAATACCTTTATCACTTGGTTTAACGGATGAATCATTTGCAGTCTCATCCATCAATAAAGACGAGGCCAAAATGGAAAAGGGTGCCTTTTTTTATGGAACAATCATAAGCATTGCGTACTTATCCTGGATTATCGGTTCTTTTCTTGGTGGGGTTTTAGGGGATGTTATACCAGATAGATTGAGTCAAAGTATGGGAATTGCGTTGTATGCTATGTTTATCGGATTACTAATACCTTCGATTAAAAAGGAGAAAAAGATAGCTGTAATAGCTCTATTTGCTATGCTGATTCATGCATTGTGTATTCAACTTGGTATGAGTACAGGGTGGGCAATCGTAGCGGGAACGATTATTGGTGGAATGAGCGGTATTTACTTGCTTAAGGAGGATGTGGCATGATTATTCTAATCATTATTGGTATGTCTTTAGTGACCATGATACCAAGAGTGATTCCAGCTTTTGTCATTGAAAAAATGCAGTTCCGGCCCTGGGTGAATAGATGGCTCAGTGCTATTCCCTATGCAGCATTGGGGGCGCTAATTTTCCCTGGTATTTTATCTGTTAATCCAGATAAATCCCAAATTGGATTGCTAGGTGGAATTGTAGCTGTAATTCTTGCTTATATAGGTCTAAATGTAGTGTTGGTTGTAATTGGAGCAATCATTACCGTTTATTTTTTATCTTTATGAATATATGTTTTGTTCATAATATTTTAAACTATGGTTACAATACCGCCAATTGTTGCCTTGCATTTCTCGCAGCCCAAGATAAACTGCGAACTAACTACTATGTATTTTAGATTTCTTCCACAAAATCATAAAAAGTGACTGCTGGCAGATTTCCAAATACATGTGCTTATGCCGCCGTCTATGATTGCTGTGGGCGGATACGCACAGTGTATTTTCCCAGAGCGGTCGCCGAAGTTGCTGCTTATCTTAGTTCGCACTTTATCTCTATCGCAAGAAGCCTAAATAAAGAGGTATAACGTAAATTATATGCGTTATACCCCTTTTTCTTCGTATGGTTCAATATGAATATGTGCATATGTGATTGTATGTTTCTCGTACAGGTAATATTCGATTCTTTCAGTGATATGATGACTTTCTGCTACAGTCAGATTAGGATCGACTAGGATGGTAATATCTATTAAGGCCTGGTTACCATGGATTCTGCCTTTTACATCAACAACCTCTTTTACGTCTGTATCTTTGGATATACTCCTTCTAATTTTCTCAAGCTGTTCATCATCAAAACCATCTGTTAATGTAATTGTGGAATCTTTAAAAATATCCCAGGCTGTTTTACAAATAATGATACCTACAATTAATCCTGCTAAAGGATCCAGCCAGAAGATACCAAATTGTGCCCCAACAATCCCAATAAACACTCCAACACTCACTAGAGCATCTGAGCGATTATCCTGTGCAGCAGCATTCAACGAGCTGCTTTTTATTTGTTTTGCAAGCTTTAAATTATAGCGGTAAACGAATAGCATAACCAATGCTGAACCTATTGCGGTCCATGCCGTTAGCATATCTGGCTGAGGAACTTCAGCAATTAATAAGCTATTAAATGTATCTAATATGACCTGTATACCGATAAACATCATAATAAAGGCTGCGAATAAAGATGCAATGGTTTCTGCTCGGTAATGTCCGTAACGATGTACTTCATCAGGGGGTTTCCTTGAAATTTTTAACCCAATTAATACGGCTATCGATGCTATGACATCTGTAGAATTGTTTAAACCATCAGCCCTTAATGCATCCGAATTACCAACACTTGCGATATATAGTTTGGTGATTGCTAGCACGATATAGGCAAAGATACTGAGCCAAGCACCTTTTTCGCCTCTTTTTAGATTGTCTGAGTGATTCATCCCTTGCCTCCATGTATGATAGCTATATGTATTCCTGATCCCTTATAAGAGGTTGTTCCAAAACAGTGGAAATTATAAGTATGTCTGTATTTTAAACCTAAATTATATTGCTCTTTCGTTCAGTTCTAATAGTTTATCAAAGGTGTACATGGTTGGTCTAGAGAAACATTCGGTCTTTAGTGAATATGTTTTGATCTTGTTAAGTAATTTAGCTTAAATAAACATCAAATTAAAATAAAAATAGTTGCAATTATTCTAAAAATTTAGGATAATAATAGAATAGACAAAGGGGGCATGTTCTATGAAAAAGGAAAAGGTAGTTTATAAATTTTGTCGCTATCAAGGTGGAAAATTGCAAGCTAAACGTGAAATTCCTTATGAAATTAGACTCCTTGCTCGTTTAATTCTTGATGAACTTTGTTTTAACTGGAATAAGAAAAGATTAGAAGAAGATATCAATGATTCGATAGAAAATGGAAACAGGGAAGATTTTATGAAGTTGAGTGATGAATTTAAACATTTTATTTGGGAATAGACAATAAAAGCCTTACCTTTTCATGGTAAGGCTTTTATTACGACCGCTCATGTTTGTATTTTTTTGGCAGTTAAGAAAGCATAAATATTTTCTTACTGCATAAGTGCAACTAAGGTTGTCACTTAAAAGCTTGGTGACAATCAAGTTTTCTAATAAAATTTCATTTAATATTATGTGTCATCGTCTCTTTATTTGGTATGCTGAAAAAGGGGTGATAGGTCGATGGAAAATAAAAAGAAAATACAACGGAGCTGGATGCTTTATGACTTCGGGAATTCAGCATTTGCGACAACCATTATGGCTGCTGTTCTGCCTGTTTACTATTCAAGTGTTGCTGCCTCTGGTTTGGAAGAAGGCCTTGCAACAAGTTATTGGGGTTATTCCCAATCCATTTCTGTATTGATAGTCGCTATACTGGCGCCGATTTTAGGAGCAATCAGTGATTTCTCTGCAGCTAAAAAGAAGTTCCTTCAATTTTTTGCATTTATGGGTATTATTGCTAGTATTTTATTGTTTTTCGTTGGTGAAGGAGATTATCTATTAGCTTCTGTATTATTTATCGTTGGTTCCATTGGATTTTCGGGAGCTAATATTTTTTATGACGGTTTTTTGCCTGAGATAGCGAAAGAGGATGAGATGGATCGCATTTCATCGGGTGGTTTTGCTTTCGGTTATATAGGTGGAGGTATTTTACTTGCCATTAATGTACTGATGATTCTAAATCCAGGCTGGTTTGGATTAGTAGACACAGCTATGGCCAGCCGTGTGTCATTTGCAACGGTTGGTATATGGTGGTTTATTTTCTCCATCCCTTTACTAAAGAATATTAAAGAAGAGAAAAAAGTTCATACGGAAAGGAATCAATCCTACATCGCCATCGGTTTTTCGAGGGTAGGTAATACATTAAAAGAGATTAAACAATATAAACAACTTGCTATTTTTCTATTGGCATTTTGGCTCTATAATGATGGTATATCGACAATTATTCGGATGGCGACTATTTATGGAAGTGAAATAGGTATTGCTCAAAATGATTTAATCATTGCTTTGTTAATCACACAGTTCGTCGGTATTCCTTTTACATTTTTCTTTGGTTGGCTGGCGACTGTTATAACAGCTAAGAAGGCATTGAATATAACGCTTTTTGTCTATCTTGGTATTGTCATACTCGGATATTTCATGAATTCATCGCTTCATTTTTATATTCTCGCCATTTGTGTTGGGATGGTTCAAGGTGGGGCACAATCACTTAGCAGGTCTATTTTTGGAAAGATGGTTCCTGCAAATAAACACGCGGAATTCTTTGGGTTTTACGGAATTTCGTCTAAGTTTGCAGCAGTGATAGGTCCTTTTATGTTTGCTTTCATTGGCCAGATTACAGGAAACAGTAGACTTGGTATTATTTCGCTTATTTTCTTTTTTATCATCGGTATTTTTATCCTTCGCTTCGTGGATATCGACCAGGGGATTCGGGATGCAAAACGACTCACGTACCCGAAAGAAAAAGTAGAAATAAAACCGAAATAAAAACAGAGCGTCGGGGCTCTGTTTTTTTATTTGGTTTTATAAAGTATAAGATTTTGGCAATTTATGGAAGTATACGTTACGTCAGCTTTCCGTCTTTATTCTATACAATAGGATCACTATATTTTAATGTGAGACCAAGATTTAATGGTTTGCCGGTATCATACGAAATATTATCAATAAGTTCTACTAGCCTTTGTAGAGCATAGTCGTTGCCGTTCTCCCAATAGTTTTGTAATTCCGTTAAGACTTGGATAGCTTCCCCACGGGCCGTGCTGTACAAATCAATAAAGCTTTTAGTGGAAGGCTCTTTCGTTGCTGGGTGGTACCATGTTGTCTGTTTAAGATTCAAATAGTCCATATCATCTTTTATTGGCTTATGTGAGTAAGATGAGATCACGGGTCCCAGCAAACGATGTTTCCAGCCATAAGGGTCAGAAAGTATTTTAAGTGCAAGCTTCATATCTTTGTAAGCCTTTTGGATATATTTCGAAGATGGCCTTTCAAGTTCTGGATAATGCTTATTTATTGTTTGATCAAGTAATACATGTAATTCTTTGTTCAATGATTTTCCTACATCAATTTCTTTATATGCAGGTGATTTCCAGGTTTTTAACTTGTGGTATTTCTCCAATATTAGTGTATCAATAATTATTTCCAGCTTTTGGTGTTTGCTGCCGCTATAGCCAGCACGGTAATGAATATATGGATGGGCATTACGGTCTAAAATATGATGTGTGATAAAACCAGTAACAAATGCTTTGACCTCATTGCACTGATCCTTTGCATGAATAATTAAATCAGCTAGGAATTCGCCACATCGTCTCGTATGCAACGCCATACCGACTTCATGTACTGGTTCATTTTTAATCCATGGCCAAAAGTTATAATAGAAAAAGGGATCCGGTCCCTGAGCACCTAACCTCATGTATGGCTCGTATGGTGAAAATGGATATGGGCGTTTTACGGCATCGATAGCATCTTCACAAAATAAAATATGTGTCCATATATTCGGCATCAAGACATCCTCCTTTTTACACATTCCAACATTTATTTGTATCGAAGACTTATACTATTATATAAACTGTCTTCCTTCTATTGGTAAGTTTACCTCTAATCATTATAACTAAAAATCCCATCTCATAAATGAAGAATCTAGTACAATTTTGTGTCAACAGGTTTTAATTACCAAAAGGGCTTAAAAATTTAGAAAGATAAGTATAATTAGTATTATTCTTCCCGGAAAATTTGGTACAATAGAGATGGTTTGAAGCACTTATACATATAAAGGGAGGAAATTAACGTGGATTTTCGTGTGGAGAGAGATACAATCGGGGAAATTAATGTTCCAGCTGAAAAATATTGGGGGGCACAAACGCAAAGAAGTAAACAAAATTTCCCAATTGGTAATGAAAATATGCCAATAGAAATTATAAAAGCGTTTGCAATATTAAAGCGAAGTGCAGCAAAAGCGAACAGTGATTTAGGACTAATGGATAGCGAAAAAGCAGAGGCAATTTATTATGCAGCAGATCAAGTGCTTGAGGATAAATTGAATGAGCATTTTCCGCTTGTTGTATGGCAAACAGGTAGTGGAACACAATCAAATATGAATGTAAATGAAGTATTAGCATTTGTTGGTAACAAGTGGCTTGAAGAAAAGAATAGCGAAATACGATTACATCCAAATGATGATGTGAATAAATCCCAAAGCTCCAATGATACATATCCTACAGCAATGCATGTGGCATCTGTACTGAAATTGGAAGATACAGTAATTCCTGCAATTCAGCAACTAAAAGGAACATTAAATGAGAAAATGAAAGCATTCTCAGACATTGTAAAAATCGGAAGAACACATTTGCAAGATGCTACACCATTGACTCTCGGTCAGGAAATTAGTGGCTGGCATCGGATGCTGGAGAAATCTGAAATGATGGTTACTGAAAGTACAGATCATTTAAGAGAATTGGCAATTGGTGGTACTGCTGTTGGAACCGGATTGAATGCTCATCCGGAGTTTTCTGAACGTGTTTGCGTGGCAATCAGTGAATATACAGGGAAGAAATTCATTTCCGCACCGAATAAATTCCATGCATTAACAAGTCATGATGAAACAGTGTATGCACATGGAGCACTTAAAGCATTGGCAGCTGATATGATGAAGATTGCGAATGACGTCCGCTGGTTGGCAAGTGGACCACGTTGTGGAATTGGCGAAATCACAATTCCTGCAAATGAACCAGGAAGTTCGATTATGCCTGGAAAAGTAAACCCTACCCAAAGTGAAGCAGTTACCATGGTTGCAGCACAAGTTATGGGGAATGATGCTGCAATTGGATTTGCTGCGAGTCAAGGGAATTTTGAACTGAATGTATTTAAACCAGTCATTGCCTATAACTTCCTGCAGTCCAGCCAACTACTTTCAGACAGCATTATTTCATTTGATGAACGCTGTGCGGTTGGTATAGAACCAAATAATGAACAAATTGAAAAATATTTAAATGATTCATTAATGCTCGTAACAGCACTGAATCCTCATATTGGATATGAAAATGCAGCCAAGATTGCCAAAAAGGCATTTAATGACAACTCAACATTAAAGGCAACTGCTATTGAACTTGGATTAATAACAGAAGAAGAATTTGACGAATATGTTAATCCGAAAGAAATGACATACCCGAAATAAATAGAATAGCTTAAAAAGGAGCAAGCTTAATCAGCAAGCTCCTTTTTTATTGGCTGTTTTCTAAAAAATCGGGACTACGGTTACTCGTTCAAGCAAATAATAATTAGGCCTGCGCAATGGTTATCCTATCGAAAAGCATGTTACTAAGATAGATATGTGGTTTTTCTACCGTCCGGGACCGCTTCGGGCGGATGCGCATTTAAGGCACGGCCTCATCAGCCCCGAAGAGAAAACCACTCTTCAGTTCTTCGGACAAATGCTTTTCCAGCAGGAAGTCACCGCCCTCCGCTCACCAGGACTGGTGAAGCTGTGCGATTTTTACAACAATCACTAATGCAGTTAATCGTTTAAAAACTCTTTCCTAGAGCGGTCACCAAAGCTACTTATCCTTTGTAGCAGTTTGTCTCGGCTATGGCGATTATAAAGCCAAAAAAGCTTAATCAAAGGCAATTTTATGTAATTGGAAAATACCCTACAATTTACCAACAAATATTTGTAATAAGATTTCCGGATGTGCAGACAATAGAATTACAGGAGGTGATAAACATGGCTAGCAACAACAACTCAAATCAATTACTTGTACCTGGTGTACAACAAGCTCTTGATCAAATGAAAATTGAAATTGCTCAAGAATTTGGAGTTAATCTTGGAGCAGACACAACTTCCCGTGCAAACGGTTCTGTTGGTGGAGAAATCACAAAACGTCTTGTACAAACTGCTCAACAACAAATGAATGGACAAAACTTCTAATAATATGGCTGGAGGAAAGTCTTCGGGACTTTCCTCCCTTACTTACATATAACCATATTAACCATATTCGTACAAAAGAGAAGCGTTAATTTCGCTTCTCTTACCCCATTATCTTATGCGTAATTCCGTTTCCTTATCAAAGAAATGAACTTTATTCATATCAATAGCTAGGTCTATAGTGTCGCCACCTTTAATATCTGTACGTGAATCTACTCTAGCAACAAAGTCCTGAGAACTTAGTTTGGAGTATAAAATGGATTCCGCTCCCATTAATTCAGCAACTTCAATGTCAGCCTTAATTTTCGTATCTGGAGACGATTCAATAAATATGAGTTCATCATGAATATCTTCTGGACGAACCCCTAGTATTAATTCTTTCCCAATATTATTTCGTTCACGCAACATTTTTAATTTGCCCTCTGGGACCCTTAATTTCGAATCACCAATTACAAAATAGTCTTCCGTTAATGTACCAGTAAAGAAGTTCATAGAAGGTGAACCAATAAAACCTCCAACAAAGACGTTATCTGGATTATCGTAAACATCTTTCGGTGCACCGATTTGTTGAATAATACCGTCTTTCATCACTACTAGGCGTGTGGCCATTGTCATTGCTTCTGTCTGGTCATGTGTGACATAAATCGTAGTTGTTTGTAGACGCTGATGAAGCTTTTGAATTTCTGCACGCATCTGCACACGTAATTTAGCATCCAGGTTGGATAAGGGCTCATCCATCAGGAATACTTTTGCATCACGAACGATAGCTCGTCCAAGTGCAACACGCTGCCGTTGTCCACCAGAAAGTGCTTTAGGCTTCCGATCCAAATATGCTTCAAGCCCTAGTATTTTAGCGGCATTATTAACTCGTTGATCAATTTCTTCTTTTTTAAATTTTCGCAGCTTTAGACCGAATGCCATGTTGTCATATACATTCATATGTGGATACAATGCATAGTTTTGAAAAACCATCGCAATATCGCGATCTTTCGGTGCCACGTCATTCATTTTCTTCTCATCAATATAGAAGTCACCTTCTGTAATTTCTTCCAAACCAGCAATCATTCTTAAAGTTGTCGATTTACCACAACCTGAAGGTCCGACAAACACAATAAATTCTTTGTCTTTAACATGTAAATTAAAGTCATTAACTGCGACAATATTTTTATCATACGCTTTTTGAATATGTTCCAATCGTAATTCAGCCAATATAATCCCTCCAAAATGTAAACGCTTTATAAGTATATTGTACAAGTTAGGCCAAGGTTAGGAAATGGTTTCAATGCACAAAGATCAATTTAAGTTCTGTGCATATTGGATAGTAATGCAAGATAAACCGTAACTGCTTGGTCAAATGCTTTAAGATCTATTCCAGTTTTCTCATGAAACTTATCGATTCGATATTGGAGACTATTCCGATGCATATATAACTTTTTAGCTGTAACAGAGATATTCAGGTTACATTGAATAAAAGTTCGGATTGTTTGAAGGAAATCCTCATCATACCTGAAGTCTTTTAAAATAATGCTGCTGACCTGTTCCCGGTATTCGGGTTCCATATTTTTCACCAAATCCAGTGGAACAGCATCTACATACGTAACAACGGATTTGTCGGTATATGTAAAAGCAGTTTGTGCTGACTGAAGGATGGATGAATGAACCTTATTTAAACCACTGAATTGATTAAGATACGGTCCAATGAAAAATTTGGTGCTAACATATAAGTCACTCATTAGCGTCTCACTTATTTGCTCGTATGATATATTCTCTTCTAAATGCTCATCCTGTTGTTCAATGATTATCCCTTCATGCTCATTTTCCCATAAGATCGCTACCGGACCCGAAAAGAATTCCTGGATGATTGTTTTAAACATAGTAGCTTCCATTTGATTTTTCTTATATGAAAAATAAATGAAACGAAAAGCCTTGTCGGGTGTTCCACTATCGGATGAAGTTTGTATTCGTTCCTTCCATATAACTTCTTGTTTTGTCGGCTTTGGGATAGTTAAATGGTACGGTGTTAAAAAAGCAGACAGGATAGCTGTATCCTTTTTACTTAATTCACTTTTATGAATCCCGATTACTTCATTTGTAGTTGTGAGAAACCATTTGTAATCATTGGACACGATAGATAAATTTTTATCATAAATTAAAAAAGTGGAAAAAACCTTTTTAAGCATATGTTGCATATCGAAAACTCCTCTTTGTCAGTATCTCTTTCAATTATAGCAGTTTCATGGAAGTCAAAAAGTAAATTTATGTAGTATTTCTATTAACAGCTAAGGGTATACATCAATCTTTTCCTCTGTTATAGTAACGATAGAAATGATTGAAGGAGGGAAATCCATGCCTAATATTTATGATAGCGCATATGATTTAGAAACTGCAATTCGCGAAAGTGAAGAATTTAAAAGCTTAAAAACAGTATATGAAACCGTTATGAATGATCCAGGTGCAAAGGAAATGTTTGAAAGTTTCCGCGATACACAAATGGAGTTACAGGAAAAGCAAATGCAAGGAATTGAAATTACAGAAGAAGAAGTTGAAAAGGCTCGTTCCGTTGTCGAATCCGTTCAGCAACACCAGGATATTGCTAAATTAATGGAAGAGGAACAGCGTTTGAACCTTGTAATCAATGATATTAGTCGTATTATAACTAAACCATTGGAAGAGCTTTACGGAAGTACCGAAGAAGCTTAACCAAGTAATTACATAGAATCCCGCAGAATTAAGGTTCTACGGGATTTCTGTTTTTTTATTGTATTACAATTTAAAAATTTAGATGTGTTTGCCTTACTTACCTTGCTACCTCACATTCAACCCATCTCTATGGCTTCCAGATTATCTATGAAAAAGTACTAGTTTTGCTTCTGGACTTACGCAACGGTGCGTATGCTCCGCATAACCTTCCACAGCTAAACGTTCTGTCCCGATTTTTTTTGCGTCCTCGTCAGTGTCAGCCATAAAAGATTCATCAAGTAATTTTTCCCCAGTTGGTTCAAAAACAGTTAATGCATACGATCTCATCATCATTCCTCCTCATCCATTCTATGTAATCGCTTTATTTCATATATTATCATTATAGTTTAAATATTACTACAAATGAATTTAAAAAATATGAAACTATTAATTAATAATTTCGTAGTATAATATATAGGAAAGGGTGAGAAAACTTTGACATTATTGATAAAGGAAGTAACAAAACGTTTTGAAGGACATACAGCAGTCGATCGACTGTCGCTTGAAATCCCTGAAAAACAAATGTTTGGCTTTTTAGGTGGGAATGGTGCGGGGAAGACAACGACCTTTCGTATGATTCTTGGTTTGTTGGACATTACAGAGGGGGAAATTTCGTGGAATGGGGAATCGATTAACTATGATAAGAGTCATTTAATTGGTTATCTACCAGAAGAAAGGGGATTATACCCAAAGTTAACGGTAAAGAATCAATTAATTTATCTTGGAAAACTTCGAGGTATGAAAAAGCAGGATGTCGTGGAAGAGCTTGAATACTGGCTTGAGCGATTCAATGTTCCTGAATATATGAATAAGCAAGTTGATGAACTATCAAAAGGGAACCAACAAAAAATTCAATTTATTACGGCAGTTATCCATAAACCAAAGTTACTTATTTTGGATGAACCATTTTCCGGCCTGGATCCAATTAATGTAGAAATGTTAAAAGAGGCTGTTATCGATTTAAAAGAGCAGGGTACTTCCATCGTATTTTCATCCCATCGAATGGAACATGTAGAGGAGTTATGTGAGCATCTTTGTATTTTACATAAGGGAACACCCGTTGTACAAGGTTCATTGAAAGATATAAAACAGACTTTTGGTAAAAAGAATCTTGTCATCCATGGTGATCTCTCATTTGACTTTTTGGAAAAATTCCCAGGGGTTTTACGTTATAAAAAACTAGCACAAGGCTGTGAATTACAGATTGCTCAAGAAGAAATCTCACAAGAAATATTTCAAGCATTACAGGGACAAGGGTTTATCCGTAAATTTGATTTGGAAGAACCTTCATTGAATGATATTTTCATCGAGAAGGTAGGTGCATCCTATGAGTAAATTCTGGATTATACTTTCACATACATACCTAACAAGAGTAAAGACAAAGTCGTTTTTGATTAGTACAGCAATCACACTCCTGCTAATCATTGGCCTTGCAAATTTTCAAAGTATCATTGGCATGTTTTCAGATGAAAGTGGCACAGAAAAAGTGGTAGTTGTTGATGAATCGGGTACTTATATGGAACCTTTGCAGGAAAGTTTTGCTGCAATAGACGAAGACATAGAGCTAATCCCATTTGATGGTACTGTAGATGAAGCGCAAACAGCAGTCCAGAATGAGGAATATAATGCACTTGTCGCCATATCGACGAATGCAGATCAGCTACCGGAAGCGACGTACTATGCTAATAATATTGCAGATTCGGGAAATCAGATGGCAATTGAGCAACATCTTCAACAATTAAAGGTTGTTATCGCAACACAGCAATCAGGGATTGATCAGGCAACCATTGCGGATATATATGCTCCAATGTCATTTGAAACAGTTGCCTTGGATGAATCAGCGAAAACGCAAGAAGAGCTTAGTCAGGCTAGAGGCATTGTCTATATCATGCTGTTTGTACTGTATATGGCAGTTATTATCTATGGGCAAATGATTGCAACAGATGTGGCTACCGAGAAGTCATCAAGGGTTATGGAAATCCTGATTTCAAGTGCGTCGCCTGTCACACATATGTTCGCAAAAATTGCTGGTGTAGCATTAGTCGGCTTAACACAGGTGGGCCTGGTAATTGCGGTAGCGTATGGGTTAATTGTTTCCAAACAGGATGAAATGACAGGAGAATTCTTTAGTTCCTTTGGTTTCGAGAATACTTCACCAACCATTTTTATCTATGCAATCGTGTTTTTCATCTTAGGATATTTGCTATACGCAACACTGGCAGCAATGCTCGGATCACTAGTTAGCAGAATAGAGGATGTCAATCAGCTTCTAACACCAATGATCATGCTTATCATGGTTGCATTCTTTATCGCTATGTTTGGGTTGGGAACGCCCGATGCAACATTCATACAAATAACTTCATTCATTCCGTTCTTTACACCAATGATTATGTTCCTGCGTGTAGGTATGCTTGATATACCAGTTTGGGAAGTAGCATTATCCATCGGCATTCTCATCGGAACAATCGCTGTCCTTGCCTATATTGGAGCAAAAGTCTATAGCGGGGGCGTTCTAATGTACGGTCGTTCTGGTTCATTGAAAGACTTTAAAAAGGCAATTAGATTATCGAAAAAGGAAAAATAATATACTCTATTCGTTAAAAAAGTTACACCAAAGGTTTCTAACCTGTTTTGGTGTAACTTTTTTTATTACTTTTCGAAAAAATTGTTGTTTTTTCCGGAATTGATATAAACGCTACGAAGTAATTTAAGGTTTATTTATAAAGATTTGCGCTATTGCTGCCGTCAGGGATCGCTCTGGGCGGATGCGACCTTAGGGCACGGCCTAAAGCCCCGAAGAGAAAACCACTCTTCGGGGCTTCGGACACGTGCTATTCCCGGAGGACAAGGAAGGCTTCGGCAGCATTTGCATCTTCGTAAGTAAATTGGTTTGTATTTTTGAGGAGTCACCGCCCACAGCGATGCCGGACTGGTGAAGTAGTGATGCGATTTTTATTTCAAACACTAAGCAGTTAATTGTTTGCAAGCTTAACACCAGCTTTGGGAAATATACTTAGACTCCAGCCGCCCTAAGGTGCGCGAAGTATATTTCCTAGAGCGGTCGTCGAAGTTTCTTTTCATATATATCAACTCTGCGATTCTTCAAAAGCAACATACATTACGAAAAATATTCTAATATAATGATATTAAGCCACGTTTCTACATGCTTCAGCACATTTAAAGCAAGCGTCTGCACATTTCTGGCAATGTTCATGGTTATGCTTCTTGCATTCATTTCCGCATGCTTCACAAATCGTAGCACAAACGGCAGCTAATTCAGCGGCAAATGGAGTGTTTCTAGAAAGTGCCTGTTCCAAATAATTACACATATCTGCACACTCTCTGTCCAACCGTATACACTCAGCCATCATTTTAGCATCTTCCTCTTTAAGACATGCATCAAAACAATGATTACACGCTGTCATACAATCATGTAAAGTTTGAATTAGATCTTGATGTTGTACATGTGACATATTAAAATAACCTCCTAAATTTTATTTTTTCCTACCAATATACGTTTCCCGTGAGTTACACAAATAAACACATTAACTAAAATTAGGCTCATTTTTTAGGAATTAAAAGTTTGACTATTATACATTAGGGGGGTATAGTATGAGTATAAACAAAAGGAAGTGAATCCTATGGATAAATTTTTACATGATCACCCGACAACACCCCGATCGAGGGATGAGAAACAAGCTGTCGTGAACCGTTTGAAACGGATAGAGGGACAAGTTCGTGGTATTCAAAAAATGGTTGAAGAAGACCGTTATTGTGTAGATATTTTAGTGCAAATCAGTGCAATAAATGCCGCAATGAAAAAAGTAGGATTTGAAGTAGCTGAACGACATGTGAAACATTGTGTTAGTGATGCTGTTAAATCCGGTGAAGGCAATGAAGCAATCGATGAACTGATGGGTGTAATGAAACAATTTTCTAAGTAGGGAGGATAAGAATGAGTGAATTAAAACATACGACACTTGGTGTAACAGGAATGACCTGTGCTGCTTGTTCAAATAGAATTGAAAAAGTTTTAAATAAGATGGACGGTGTTGATGCTCAAGTAAATCTCACGACTGAAAAGGCAACTGTTGCTTATGATCCCGAAAGAACCTCAATGGATGATATTACAGAAAAAATAGAAAAAGTAGGCTATGGTGTTCTAAATGAAAAAGCTGAATTTGATGTATTCGGAATGACCTGTGCTGCATGCTCGACACGAATTGAGAAGGTGTTAAACAAACAGGATGGTGTGAAACATGCAACAGTTAATTTAGCTACTGAAAGTGCTGCTATTGATTATAATCCTGGCATGATAGATGTAGCAGCGATTATCGAAAGAATTCAAAAACTTGGTTATGATGCTAAACCGAAAGCAGACGAAGAAGAGAAGCAGACACATAAAGAAAAGCAGCTTAAGCATATGGAAAGAAAATTAATTATTTCAGCTGTATTATCTTTACCATTGCTCGTAACGATGTTGGTCCATTTATTTGGTATGAATATTCCTGCCATCTTTATGAATCCATGGTTTCAGCTTGCATTGGCTACTCCAGTTCAATTTGTGATTGGATGGCAATTCTATGTTGGGGCATATAAAAACCTACGTAATGGTGGAGCAAATATGGATGTCCTCGTTGCTCTTGGTACTAGTGCGGCGTATTTTTACAGTTTATATGAAGCATTTAAAACAATCGGCATTCCTGGATATATGCCACATCTATATTTTGAAACGAGTGCCATTTTAATTACATTGATATTATTTGGAAAGTATTTGGAAACACGGGCAAAAAGCCAAACAACGGTTGCCATTTCCAAACTGCTTAATTTGCAGGCAAAACAAGCTCGTGTTTTGAGAAATGGCGAAGAATTAATGATTCCAATAGAAGATGTAATCGTTGGTGATCGACTTGTTGTAAAACCGGGAGAGAAAATACCGGTAGATGGTATTGTTGCAAAGGGTAGAACTTCTGTTGATGAATCGATGATTACAGGTGAATCGATTCCAATTGAAAAAGATGAGAAAGCAATTGTCATCGGTTCAACAATCAATAAGAATGGATCGATTGAAATGGAAGCAACAAAGGTCGGAAAAGACACAGCACTTGCCTCTATTGTTAAAGCAGTTGAAAATGCCCAAGGATCAAAAGCACCGATTCAGCGATTGGCAGATGTCATATCGGGATATTTTGTTCCAATTGTCGTTGGGATTGCGATATTAACTTTTGCTGTTTGGATTATCTTTGTCCAACCAGGTGATTTTGAAACGGCTCTTATTGCTGCGATAGCTGTATTAGTCATCGCATGTCCGTGTGCATTGGGTCTTGCAACACCAACTTCCATTATGGTTGGAACAGGAAGAGCTGCAGAGAATGGCATTTTATTTAAAGGTGGCGAGCATCTGGAGCGTACCTATCAATTAAATGCAATCGTCCTGGATAAAACAGGAACAATTACAAAAGGGAAACCAGAGGTTACTGACTTTACAGGTGATAAAGAAACATTAAAATTACTTGCTAGTGCTGAAAAAGGATCTGAACATCCACTTGCAGAAGCAATCATTGCTTATGCAACAGAACAGGATATTGAATTAGTTGAGCTGGAAAGTTTCGCTGCAATACCTGGTCATGGTATTGAGGCAACACTTTCAGGGAGAAATATTATTGTCGGGAATCGTAAATTAATGCATGATCATCAAGTAAATGTGAATGAGGTCGAACAGGAATTAACTGAGTTTGAATTAACTGGAAAGACTGCAATGTTGATTGCTATTGATGGAATATATCGTGGTTCGGTTGCAGTAGCGGATACAATAAAAGAATCAGCGCCAGAAGCAATTAGACAATTGAAAGAGCAGGGCTTGGAAGTTATTATGTTGACAGGTGATAATGAAAGAACTGCACAAGCAATTGCAAAGCAGGTTGGAATTGATCAAGTAATCGCCCAAGTATTGCCTGAAGGAAAAGCAGATAAAGTAAAAGAAATTCAGGGTAAAGGTAAAAGAGTAGCCATGGTTGGTGATGGGGTAAATGATGCTCCAGCACTTGCTACAGCAGATATTGGAATCGCAATTGGAACAGGAACTGAAGTTGCAATTGAAGCAGCAGATGTTACGATTCTCGGTGGGGAATTATTACTTCTACCGAAAGCAATTAAAATTAGCCATGCTACGATTAAAAATATCCGCCAAAATTTATTCTGGGCATTTGGTTACAATACAGCAGGAATTCCAATAGCTGCATTGGGGCTTCTTGCTCCATGGATTGCGGGGGCGGCAATGGCTCTCAGTTCTGTAAGTGTTGTTACAAACTCACTTCGCTTGAAGCGAGTCAAAATATAACATTATTTCTGACCCTGAAAGGAGGGATAACAGATGAAAGCGACTTTAAACGTGCAAGGTATGACTTGTGGGCATTGTAAAATGTCTGTAGAAGGTGCCCTTAACGAATTAACTGGTGTTACGAATACAGAAGTGGATTTAGTTACAGGAAAAGTAGATGTGACGTATGATGAATCCAAAGTAACTATAGAAGCTCTAAGTGAAGCGGTGGAAGAGCAAGGCTATGATGTTGTAGCGTAATTATAATGTGAAAAGCTGGTTTCTCTTTGGGGGAATCAGCTTTTTTGAAGAAGTAAATTTAATAAATTATTAAGTTTGTAAATATTACATAACTGTACGAATGGACGAAACGCTGTTATTATTTTATTAGGCAAGTTATACTTAAACTAAATTTTGTTATTGATCGATACCTTCTTTCCATAGAAGAATAACAGATAAAGGGTGGTAAATTTGAATTCAGAAAATAAGCATTTAACATCAGACAAGAAGATTATTGTCCTAGGTGGCGATGGGTTCTGTGGATGGCCTACAAGTCTGCATCTCTCGAGTGTTGGTCATGATGTTATCATCATTGATAACTTGTCCCGACGTAATATTGACAATGAGCTTGAAGCCGAATCGTTAACACCGATTCAGCCTATGGGAACAAGATTGAGAGTTTGGGAAGAAGTATCAGGTAAAAAAATAGGATTTTATAATATAAACATAGCCGATGATTATGACGCATTATTAAAAGTAATTACGGATGAACAACCGGATGCAATCATTCACTTTGCAGAGCAGCGATCTGCGCCATATTCCATGAAGTCATCAAAAAATAAGCGCTACACTGTTAGCAATAATATGAATGCAACAAATAATGTTCTATGTGCGATGGTGGAATCAGGTCTGGATATCCATCTTGTTCATTTAGGAACGATGGGTGTTTATGGTTATGGAACTGCTGGGATGAAGATTCCTGAGGGTTATCTGGATATCGAAGTTGAGACAGAGACAGGAGATAAAATCGAGCAGCAAATCCTTTACCCGACAAACCCTGGTTCTGTTTACCATATGACAAAGTCACAGGACCAATTACTATTCCAATACTATAATAAGAATGATAGTTTGAGAATTACGGACCTCCATCAAGGCATTGTTTGGGGAACTAATACAAAAGAGACCAAACTTGATGAAAGACTTATTAACCGTTTTGATTATGATGGTGATTATGGTACCGTGTTAAATCGTTTCCTAATGCAAGCAGCAGTGGGACATCCAATTACCGTACATGGTACAGGTGGTCAAACACGTGCATTTATTCATATTCAGGATACGGTACGCTGTATTCAGTTGGCCATTGAAAACCCACCAACACGTGAGGAAAGAGTCATGATCTTTAATCAGATGACCGAAACACATCGTGTAGTCGATTTGGCTAAACTTATCGGTAAGCTGACACAAGCGGAAATCGCATATGTCTCCAATCCCCGTAAAGAAGCTGCAGAAAATGAATTACATGTTAAGAACGATTTGTTCTTATCAAAAGGTTTAGAACCAATTACATTGGATGAAGGCCTATTGCAAGAAGTTACCAATATTGCGAAAAAATATGCTCATCGTGCAGATCAAACTAAAATCCCTGCCACAAGCACATGGACACAAGAACAACAGCCAGGCATTCCAGAAGTAAGAGAAAAGGACTTGGTTTAATAAAAAGTAAAAAATGACACTCCTAATCGAGTGTTATTTTTTTGTTGACTAGTAGATATAGAACGTGCATTCTGGTAACTGTTTTGATAGAATAGAGTTAGGAATTTTTTAATAGGGAGGGAAGTATATGGTAAGACAAATATCATTTATTCATGTTGCTGATTTGCATTTGGATAGTCCATTTAAGGGATTGGCCAGCGCCCCTGATCACATTTTTCGGGAGATTAGGGAAAGTACATTTGTGGCACTTGATCGGTTGGTCGATATAGCTATTGAAAGAAAAGTAGATTTCATACTGATAGCTGGGGATCTATTCGACAATGAGAAGCAAAGCCTAAAAGCGCAAATCCGTTTGCGTAAAGCCTTCGAACGATTACAGCAATATGGGATAAATGTTTATTTATCCTACGGGAACCATGATTACATAAATGGAAATATTCACCCTGTAACATATCCTGAAAATGTATTTGTTTTCCCAAACGAAAAGGTAAGTCATTTTACGTTTGAGAAAGACTGTCAACAAGTGGCACAAATTTATGGATTCAGCTATGAGAACCGTGCTGTAATGGATAAAAAGGTGGAAGAATATAAGATAAGCAATGCAGCTATTCCCTTTCATATTGGGATGCTTCATGGCAGTATTTTAAGCAATACGGATCATGATGTATATGCACCCTTTCAACTAAGGGATCTCCTAGCATCTGACTTTGACTACTGGGCATTAGGACATATCCATAAACGGGAAATCTTAAAAGAATCTCCACCAATTGTATATCCAGGTAATACGCAGGGTCGAAATAGAAAGGAAACAGGCGAAAAGGGCTGTTATCATGTTATTTTAAATATGGATGAAGAAGAGCTTTCTTTTATTCCCTTACAAGCAATTCAATTTAGAGCATTAACTATCGATGTCTCGACCTGTAAGCAAATTCACGATTTAGAAAAATACATTTTAGATGAAATTAAAGAAATTGATAGTCCGACACTGTTCAATTTGACATTAAAAAGCAACCAATCAAATTTGCTGGAATGGGAGAATGAAAAACTGCTAGAGGACGTTATAGAAATCATAAATGAGTCCATCATGGATAAACAAAGTTGGAAATACATTTTTAGATTTTCTGTGGATGTGGGTCACCAGCAGTCTTCAGTGGAGGCAGTCCAAGGAAATCACTTTATTGCGGAATTATCACGTCATTTTGACGAAGAGTCGGTTCAACCCTATCTGAAAGAACTGTTTCTACATAAACAAGGTAGAAAGTACTTGGACGGTTTATCTGAAGAAGCAGAAATAGAAATTAAAGATGAAGCAAAACAGCTCCTGATGAATGAGCTATTGAAAGGGTGACAGCGCTTGAAAATCCGGAACGCTACCATTTATGGATTTGGAAAATGGGTAGATTATACGATAGATTTTGATCAAGAATCTGCCACCTGTATATACGGAGAAAATGAGTCAGGGAAATCAACAATCCAAAGGTTTATATTATTTATGTTATTTGGTCTTCCACCAAGGCAGCGGAATTTTTACCGACCAAAAACTAGTGGGAAGATGGGTGGTAGGATGACGCTTTATCACCCTAAAAATGGCGACATCATCATCGAACGATTTGATGAAGTGAAAAACGGTGCAGCAGTATGTTTTACGTCTGATGGGCAAGCCCATGATGAAGTATGGCTGCAACAAAATCTGAACGGAATGAGCGCGGAAACATACCAATCCATTTTTTCCTTTTCTGCTTTGGATTTAGCTGAAATCAGACATATGAAGGATGAAGATTTAGGAGAAGTACTGCTTGGGATTGGTCTAACAGGTTCAAACAGTATTTATTCCATTGAAAAACGATTAGATGCGAAAATCGGTGAGTTATTTAAACCAACAGGCAAGAAGCCATTAATGAATCAGCAAATTGAATCTTTGAAAACAATCGCAGCCTCCCTGCAACGTTTTGGTGAAACTGAAGCAACGTATCGAGATAAGAAGGAAGCACTTACAAAATCGGAGCGTGAATTGACTAGGCTTCAGCAGGATATAATGGAAGTGAATGCCAAGGCACTTTCCGTAGACAAGCGGTTACAGGCTCTCCCGCAAATACAGGATTATCATCAATTACAAAGTAAACTTGCTACATATCCGGAAACAATTGCATTCCCGGAAAATGGGGTGCAACGTCTGGAGAAATGGAAAGCATCTTTACTGCCACTACAAAGTGAATGGAATGTCCTGAAAGAAAATGAATGGGCATACATCGATAAAATCAACGCAATCGAACAAAGTAGGTATTCTGAATCACTTCAAAAAGAAGCAGAAATACTTCTTGAAAAGCAACTAATGGTTGATTCACAAATTCAGGAACTCAAAAAGGTGGAAAATAGGCTGCATGATGCTGAACGTCTCATCAATGAAGAAATAGATCGATTAAATATTGGTATACAGGAAGAAGACCTTGAAAATCTGGAACTCCCTTTCTATTTGGAAAATACGTGGAATCAAGTGAGAAATGAACATGAACAGTTAAAACTGGAAATGGAACAAATTTCAGGGGAATATGATCAGTTGGAACAGGAACGGAATTTTCTATTTAAACAAATAAAGCAGCTTCAAGGTAACCTTTTAACTGATAATCAAGTCGATGAGCTTCATATTCGAGTAAATATATTTAATGAGTATCATATTTTGCAGAAGGTAAGCCAAGAATCAGAAACAGGTAAAAACGTATGGAAAAAAAGTAAAGCAACCAAGGAAAAGACAGCATCATCCATTTTGACTGGAAGTATGCTACTTGCTCTTTTGTTAGGGATAGGAGCAATTGTTACTGATCTAACATGGCTACTTGCAATAATAGTTATTGCGATTGTATTTGGCATCGGGCAATGGCTGATGACGAGACGCTCTATAAGTGAAATGGATAAGATGTTCGAAGTGAATACGAAGCAACACGAAATCCAGGTTACGGAAGCAGAAAAGATAGAAGCAGAAAAATTATTGGAACATCATCATAAAACTAAAAATGAGTTGACGGTTCTTCAGGAACAGGAGAAACTAGCCGAGATTCAATTTATCAAATGGAATGAAAAGAAAAAACAACTGGATGACAAAGCAAATAGACTAGAACAGCAAATCAATCAGCAATATGAAAATTATCCATTTCTAGAAAGAGTAGAAGTAACCTTTTGGCCGGAATTCTTTCACCGTCTAAATCAATTATTAAAAATAAACAAGGAACGGCAAAATCATGCAGTAACGATCGCCGCAATCGAGCAACAGCTGAATGCTTTCTATCAAAGGGTAGACCAGTTTCTAGAGGATGCTGCTCTAGCAGATAAAAGTGGTGGAGATAGGATCGATCTAATAAAAAAAATGGTGAGCATACAGACAGAAAAATTACATGAACATGAACATTATCACAAGTTGCTGAATGAAATTAAAGATAAGTTTCAGGATTTAAAACAGCAAATAGAGACATATGAAAGTGAAATAAGACATTTGTATGACATTGCAGAGGTGGATACAGAGGAGTTATTTTACTACCAAGCAAGACAGTCAAAAGAAAAAAACGAATTAAACATAGAATTGGAAAAAACACTATTCCAGCTGGCTAAGATTTTACCACAGGAAAACATCCCACAGTATTTAGATGAGGAGGTAACAGAAGAAGAATTGGAAATGATGCAACAGAAGGAAATGAACACCCTTGAAATGCTGGAAGAAGCATTAGAAAAGGAGAGGGAGACTCTGGCAACGGTTAAGGCGGAACTGACTGCAATGGAGTCGTCCGAATCATATTCAAATAGTCTTCATCAGTATGAGATGGAAAAAGAGCAATTGGAAAGAATGGCAAAAGAATGGTCTGTATTAAAAACAGCAAAGGAAATGCTCAGTGAGACAAAAAGAGATTATCGGGATAAATATTTGATAAGGGTAATTGAAGTTACGACCAAATATTTTAAAGAAATAACTGGGAATATATATATAAATGTCTATGCACCAACCGATACTAGTCCTTTTCAAGTAGAATCATCCCAAAATATGCGATACACTGTTAATGAATTATCACAGGGTACGATTGATCAGCTATATGTTTCACTACGTTTAGCAATTAGTGAAATTATGAGTGATGACTATGGATTGCCATTTATTATTGATGATGCATTTGTCCACTTTGATGCTGTGAGAACAAAAAGAATGATTAAAATTTTGAATCAGACAGCAGAAAACCAGCAGGTAATTCTATTTACCTGTAAAGAAGAGATTGCAGCAAACATATCCGGAATGAAACGAATCGATCTTACCGGTAAACTGCAAGTCTAATCTATATTTTTCATTAAATCTAAGGAGGGGAAGCAATTGAGACAAGGAATTGGCTATAGTTCAGTAGGTGATACATTTGATGACTTTCTATTAATCAAGGAAGCTACCAAAGGGGTGGCAAGTAATGGGAAGGCATTCCTCACTCTGATACTTCGGGATGCAACAGGTGAAATTGAATCAAAACTCTGGGATGCAACAAAGGAAGATGAATCGCTTTTTACTGCCGAACAGATTATTAGAGTGACGGGTGAAGTCAATCAGTTCAGGGGGAAATCGCAATTAAAGATTCTATCATTGCGCCCGGCACAACCAACAGATGGTGTACAAGTAACAGACTTTGTAGAAAAGGCGCCAGTTGATAAGGCATATTTATCAGAAAAACTGACGGAAGCTATTTTTGAAATGCAAAATCCTATCATCCAGCGAATGGTACGAGCTTTTATAAAAAAATATCAAGAAGGCCTGCTTACCTATCCGGCGGCATCGAAAAACCATCATGAATATGCATCAGGATTGGCTCACCATATCGTTAGTATGCTTCAAGTGGGGAAGGAACTACATAAATTATACCCAGAATTGAATAAGGATTTATTGTACGCGGGTATTATTTTACATGATATTGGAAAATTAAAGGAGTTATCCGGTGTCATAACAACTT
This sequence comes from Oceanobacillus rekensis, assembly GCF_002153375.1. Taxonomy (GTDB): domain Bacteria; phylum Bacillota; class Bacilli; order Bacillales; family Amphibacillaceae; genus Oceanobacillus; species Oceanobacillus rekensis. Next base: position 500,080 of record NZ_MTBQ01000003.1, on the reverse strand, counting down.
CATATACTTTACAAGGGAAGTTACTTGGGCATATTCCAATCATGGTGGAAGAAATTGGTTTGATGGCAAGAGAACTGCAAATAGAAGGGGAAGAAGTATTAATTCTTAAGCATTTGGTCTTAAGCCATCATGGGAAAGCAGAGTGGGGGAGTCCGACACCTCCATTGGTACGTGAAGCAGAGTTGCTTCATCTAATCGATTTAATTGATGCAAAAATGAATATGCTTAATCGGGCACTTGATAAAGTCAAACCTGGAGAGTTTACCGAGCGGATGTTTGCGATGGATAATCGAGCTTTTTACAAACCTTTATTCAACAGTTAAGGATTTATAAATAACTTCTCACTGCAAAAATGCAACTAATGTCGTCCCTTAAAAGCTTGGTGACAACCAAGTTTTCTAAAAGAAAATTAATCCGTAGTTATTTTTCTCGTTTTTGTTCATATATATGATAGAAAGGATTGGACAAGGAGGATAAATGATGGAAGCAATTCCTTTATGGGTTTTCGCTGTGATTATCCTGATTTTCCTTAGTGGGTATATGGCTTATCGTGCAATGCTTGCAGAAAGAAAATTGGACCAGCAATTTATTGAACGAGAGGGAAACATTTATCTGGAACGCATACAAGAGGATAGACAGAAACGTGAAGCAAGTAAATAGCAGGGGTCTAATTAAAACAGGCTGTCAGGGTTTAACTACACCTTGACAGCCTGTTGATTTATTATTCCTGTGGTTCTTCTTCGGTTTCTTCATTTGTTTCAGTTTCAGTTTCAGTTTTTTCCTCTGTTTCTTCTGGTGGTGCAAATAAATCTTCATATCCTTCTACATTAACTTTGACTTCTGCATCCTGTACCAAACTATTAATTTTTTCTTGTGCTTTTGTCATATCCAGTTTGGAAGCAGCCAAGTCTCGTTTGATATCATCTTTAACATCTTCTAATTCGCCAACTGGTTCCTCTGTTTCACGTTTATCATTCACTTTTATGATGTGGAAACCAAAGTCAGATGCAACTGGCTCACTAACTTCTCCAACTTCCATACTGTACGCTTTTTCTTCAAACTCAGGAACCATATCACCAACAGTGAAATAACCTAAGTTTCCACCATCTTGTGCGGAACCATCTGTAGAGTATTCAGCAGCAAGTTCTGCAAAGTCTCCACCTTCATCAAGTTTTGTTTTTACTTCATTTGCAGTTTCTTCATCAGCAACTAGTATATGTTGGGCATCAATTTCTGTTCCCATACGGTCATATCTAGTTTGTATTTCTTCATCAGATACTTCAACATCCTCTGTTAATGCAGCTTCTTGTAATAAGCTTATGTAGACTACATCTCTATAGGCTTCTTCATCAGCAAAACCACTTTGTTGAAGTACCATTTCAAATTGGTCACCGAATTGATCTTTAGCAGCTTCGATTTCTGCATCGACTTGTTCATCCGTAACTTCATATTTATCTTCAAGAACCTTTATGGTTACCATTTCCGAAAGAATTGCTTCACCATTACGGTCTTTTAGTTCTTCATAAAATTCTTCTTTTGTAATATCTCCTGCAGTGGATTCAACTACTGCTTCAGTATTTGCTTCGTCTGAGCTACATGCAGCCAATGTGAATATACCAGCTGTTAAGGTAGCGGCCAATGCCAATTTTTTCATATTTAATAAACACTCCTAGTCTTTAGTTACTTCTAGTTTTTACAATCATAAATATATCATACTTTAACTTGAAATAAATAGTCGTATATAAAATACCTATAAAATACCTTTAAACTGCCACATTAAGAACACGTAAGTAAGAGCATACTAATAATGTGACCATAATCATATTAATCACTCTGAAGTTCTTGGCTTGCTTTGTTTGATTAAATTGCATTTTAGCGCAAAATCTCCCAATAAGAAAGTTAAAAATCAGTAAAACTATAAATGCGTATATCAAATAAAAGATAACCATAATCTATTTCCCCCTTAAATCCCATATCCTTTACTCTACCAAAAAGCAGTAAGAATGAACAGGCTAATTAGGAAAAATGACTTTGTTATCCATTCAAAACTTTACTTTTTATAAATGTTTTTTAAAAGATCGGGACTGCGATTACTCATCCCACCGCAAGATATCTTGTTATTGCTACAAAACATATAAACTGCTACGAAGTAACTTTAGGCTTATTTACTAAATGTGTTCTCTTGCTGCCGTCCGGGATTTCTCTTTGGCGGATTATCCTTAGGGCACGGACTCAGGCTCCTCGAGAAACCGACTCTGCGGCGTCTTCAGATACGTGCTGTTCCCTGAGGAGTCACCGCCCAGAGCAATCCCCGACTGGTAAACCTATATAATGAGATTTATCTTTTTATCTTTTTTATGAATGCAGAGAACTGGCAACAATTTTCTAACCAGCTCTGGGAAATACACGGAGACTCCTATGCCTTAGGATGCGCAATTTGTATTTTCCAGAGCAGTCGCCGAAGTTTATTGTTTTATGTCGCAGCAATCTCAACTGTGAGCATTATAGCAACAATTATTTTCGGCAGGACGGGTAACCGTAGTCACAAACATTGTTACGAAAATAGTGTAAATATAAAAGGATCCAGGCAAGCCTGAATCCAAATTCTACTAATAGGAAAATAGTATATCTATTCTTTAACAAGGATATCTAATCCATCATGGGCATTTTGAATATAGGCTCTTCTGGGAGCTTTAATAATATGAAGAACATGTAAGAAATCGATAAATGTTATACCAATATGGATACATGTAAATAATAAAATATATACATAAAAATCAGCAACCACGAGACTCGCAATCAAACCGGGTAACGTAATAAAAAGTGTTGGCGCTAAACTAACCATTAGGGATTCCAATTTAGATAAATGGGCCTCCGTATGAAAAGATGGAAAACATTTGACTTTAGATTTAAAATAGATTTTAGTTTGTTTTTGCATTGTAATCAGTGATAGCATATTCACAAATGAGTGTAAAAATGGTAATAGTAATAATGCAATCATAAAGGGCAGGATACCAGACTCATTTACAGTGGTCGTTCCGTGTAAAAGTGAAATAGGAACAAATAAAAATATAAATGACAAGACACCAATAATTAACGAAATTAATAGCAGACGATGTTGTCCGAATTCTTTTGCTATATTTATAGATTTCCAGCAATTCATCTGTGAATCACCTCAAATTCATTTTAATGTTTGATAACTATGCTTTGAAGCACTTCATGAATAATAGTATGATTGCGAATAAAATGCAATAGTTTTTAGAGGATTTATTTGTAAACTTTTTTAAAGATGTTTTACGTATATTTTCTGTTTTTACGGTACAATGTAATTACGTATATTTTATCGTTTTTATTTAAAGGGGGAGTAAAGGATTGGAAGCATGTAATCAAACAAATGAAGATCCATCTTTTCATATACAATTACTTTCAAAAATAATTGATATGAACCAATACCCCTTGATTAAATTAATAATAGAAAATAATATTTCACGCGCGGAGTACGAGGAACTCATGGAGATGGTTCATGGTCTGAATAAAACCTATGAATTGCAGAAAGAGGAGGGGTTTTTGAATTTTACTTCCTTATTAATACACTTTGCCGGGATGCTGAACGAAAAGTTACATCCTGATAAAACGATATATGCTTTTAAAAAAGAAGGACATTATCCCTTACTAATGGAAGAATTCTCTAAAATCTTGAAAGAAAATGAATATAGAAGAAGATAAGGAGCTTTTCCTCTTAGGAAAAAGCTCCTTATCATTCATGTAAGATTATTGTGTTTTCATCTTATTTTCAAGATCTCTAATACTCGTTTCAATTTGTTCTAAAGATTGGTAAATACTATCCTGATGTGGTTCAACTGTTTCTTTCCAATCTTCAACAGAACTTTTGATTTCCTCTGTCAGTTCCTTAATTAAGCCAGCACCCTCTTTAGAAGTTTCCCTAAGTTGGTCCTTTAGTCGTAACCCATCTTCTTTCAGAGTTGATAATAAATTCCTAAGCTCCATACCTTGATCTTTAACACGACCTCTTATAGAGCTGCCGGATGCTGGTGTGCTTAATAATGTAATCGCAGCACTGACAGTACCCCCAACAAAAAGTCCCAATACCAATGATTTTCCACTAGACATAATAATACGCTCCTTTCCTGACTCTAGTATATCATTTCCTCTTTTGATACTGCTACCAAACCTTATTTTGAAAAGAAAATTTTTGTGGCTAAAAAGTCCTCTGGCATTTTTTTGCCAGAGGACTTCCTAGGTTAATCTTATTAAGCAACCGTAAGTGGTTTTGATCTCTTCATAATACTTTGGATTATTGGATAAACAATAATCATAATAATGGTATTCAGGACAGCCGCGGGTAGAACCATTCCCACAAATAAAGCCAAGAATCCACCTTCCATTAAACCTAAGATATATAAGGCTACGGAAAGAAATATGGAACCACTGATCATTGTACCAACAGCAGTAAGTACCGGTGCACTGATATTGATGTTAATTCTATCCTTTAGCAATAAAAACATTGCGAAGAAAAGGAATGCTGTAATTGGTTTATCAATGATATTGGCAATTTGACCACCTGGCGCGGAAGTAGTTAATGCAGATATGACACCTGAAGCAATAGATAAAATAAGAACGTATTTCGTTTTAGGAAAAAGCAAAATCCCCAAAAACATCATAGATAAAAGCATATCAGGTTTTACTCCAAAAAGCATTGGTGGCACAAAAGCATGAAGAACTGTACCAATTCCTACCAATAGTGATAAAATGACTAAAATTCTTGTATTCATTTTTAAACTCTCCTCTACTATGCTACACTCATTTTTTCCCAACTGTACACTATTGTCAGTTGCGGAAATTAAAACTATTATAACAGAAACATCTACAAATAAAAAGCATTAATTTTCAGTAAAGTTAATTTTTGATCCGCTATTTGACATTCACTTTTATTTCCTTGGCAATATTCTGCAAATCTTCGGAAGAGTAATCATCTGTATGTACGGTCCAGTTTGGTGTGTAGCCATCGCCATTTCCATATCTAGGAATAATATGAATATGCAGGTGGAAAACGGATTGTTCTGCTGCGGCTTCATTATTATTTAACAGATTCATTCCAAGTGGGTTATAGGTTTTCTTAATTGCATTTGCAATCACAGGTACCCTTGAAAATAATTCTTTCGCTACTTCTGGAGGTGTTTCAAAAATGTTTTTCGTATGTGTTTTTGGAATAACCAAAGTATGGCCTTTTGTTACTTGGCTCAGGTCAAGGAATGCATATACATGCTCATCTTCATATACCTTTGCGGAAGGGATATCTCCTTTAATAATTTTACAGAAAATACAATCATCATGTTCCATCGTAAAATCATCTCTCCTTTAATAATCGTAGTCGTAGTCTTATTGTATAAAGTTTCAATTAGAAAAGTAAAGCGATTACTTTTATTTTTTGATAAAGAAAGGGATAACGTATAAAAATAAGGCTGTTTTCGCATAGATTGTTGTCATCTGCCCCGTAGTCGAGATGAAATACGACGTAACTTGCTAGCAGATATCAAAAGACGTGTGCTTTAGCTGCCGTCCGGGATTGCTGCGGGCGGATGCGCACCTTAGGGCATGGCCTAAAGACCCGAAGAGAAAATCACTCTTTTGGTCTTCGGACACGTGCTATTCTCGCAGGACAAGGAAGGCTTCGGCAGCATTTGCATCTTCGTAAGAAAATTGGTTTGTATTTTCGAGGAGTCACCGCCCACAGCGATGCCGGACTGGTGAAGGTGTATGAATATATTTTTTAACAATCACTAATGCAGTTAATAGATTTTAAACTTCTAATTAGCACTGGGAAATACACGAAGATCCTACGGGAAGAAAGGCATAGGTGAGACCCTGAAATGCTTCAGCATGAAGGGGTTCACCTATGCCTTAGGATGCGCGCAGTGTATTTAGAGCGGTTGCCGAAGTTTCTGCACCTGATTGAAAGCCAGAAAGCAATAAGGTGCGAAAAGAGCCAAAAATAAAGAAACAGGCTAAGTCCGCTTTTTACACGGACCTGCCTGCTTAAAGAAGAAAGGGGATGTGTCACTTCATGCATGGGAAAGGTAAACAAATTAGTAAATCATGTGTGGATGAAACAATCATAATTTACAAACCGTCATACCAATTGTCCATTTCACTCGAAGTGGACTTTGGTAAAATGGTTTATTTAACCTATTCATATCCCAACGCTAACACCCCATCTGAGTTTTATTACGAAATTTAGCACAATTATCGAACACTAACACCTCATTTGTGTTTTTTACACGAAATTACATTAGATATTCGATCGCCGACACCTCATTTACGCTATAACAGATTTTGTTGCGGTGAAACATCCCCGTTTCTTCCTTTCTATTTTGTGCCGAAAAGTTCAACTTATACATGAAAAGTAAAAAATGACGGAATTTGTTGTAAGGTTTGACTTTGGCAATACATCCCAATAATGATAAAATCAGAGTAGTAAAGAGGAGGGACTCTTGTGGAATCATTATTACATATTGATAACCTGCATGGTGGATATACACATAAAAATGTATTGCATGGCATTTCCTTTGATGTAAACCCAAAGGAAATCGTTGGACTGATTGGACTCAATGGGGCAGGGAAGAGTACAACGATTAAACATGTTATCGGATTAATGCAGCCCAAAAAAGGAACGGTCCGTGTGAACGGTAAGTCATATCATGAGAATCCAGAAACATATCGGAACCAACTGGCATATATTCCAGAAATGCCAATTTTATATGATGAATTAACATTACATGAGCACCTACGCTTAACGGCAATGGCATATGGTATCCCGGAAGATACTTTTGAGAAAAGGCTGCCACCACTGCTAAAGGAATTCCGTTTGGAAAAAAAGCTAAACTGGTTTCCTGTCCATTTTTCAAAAGGAATGCGTCAAAAAGTAATGATTATGTGTGCGTTTTTAATCGAACCTCCATTATATATTGTGGATGAACCGTTTGTTGGTCTGGATCCATTGGGTATTCAATCGTATTTGCAATTGATGGATGGAATGAAAAATAATGGATCTGGTGTATTGATGTCCACACATATTCTCGCGACAGCCGAGCGTTATTGTGATCGCTTTGTTATTTTACATGATGGAAAGGCAAGAGCAATTGGGACACTTGAAGAATTACGCGAAAGCTTTAATATGCCGGGCGCAACACTTGACGATTTATACGTGCAATTGACAAAGGAAGAAGATAGCCATGTTTGATTCGCATGAATTTTATAAAAAACGGCTTTCATCTCATATAAAAGAGACGAGCCGTTATTTAAAATACATATTCAATAGTCATATGGTATTTGCCATCCTGTTTTTTATTTCTGCATCTGCATATTATTATCAACAATGGCTAGCACAGTTACCAGAAGATTTTCCTACAGCACTTATTATCGGGGTGGTCTTCGGATTGATTGTAAGCTACAGTCCAATCCGAACGTTGCTGAAAGAACCGGACCTTGTTTTCATAATTGTAGCTGAAAGTAAGATGGGACCATATTTTCGTAATTCGCTTATATACAGTTTTGTCATTCAATTGTACTTACTTTTGCTTTTTGCAGCAGCATTTGGTCCATTATATTTTACAACCTATTCGGACAGGCAAGGCAATATTTATTTATTGACACTTGCTGTTTTGCTCACTTTTAAGGTAGCAAATTTACTTTCAAACTGGTGGATGCTTAAAATAAGGGAGCCAGGAACCAGAAATACAGACATCTTCATTCGAACGGTACTAAATATCGTTATATTTTACTTTATTATCAAAGGCGAAATGCTGTTTGCCGGAATAAGTTCCATTCTTTTTGTTGTTGTATTCCTTTATGATTACTATTTATCGAATAAGCAGTCTGGTATTGTATGGGATATGCTTGTTGAAAAGGATCGTGATCGGATGCAGGCATTTTATCGCATGGCTAACATGTTTGCAGATGTTCCGCATTTGAAAAATCGTGTGAAAAAGAGACAATGGTTGGTCAATTTATTAAGCAAAGCAATACCTTTTGAAAAGAGTGCTACCTATGATTACTTATTCCGCATTTCTTTTATCCGAAGCGGTGATTACCTCGGAATGTACCTTCGTCTGATTGTGCTCGGTGGATTATTTATTTATTTTATCCCCAATTTATGGATGAAATTAATATTTGCTATTCTATTTTTGTATTTAAGTACTTTCCAGATGATGACACTGTACCAACACCATCGAACGAACATTTGGCTTGATCTTTATCCCGTAGATATTGCAACGAAAAGGGATGCAGTTATAAAAATCATTTACCAGCTTAGTGGAATCCAAGTAATTATTTTCTCCCTATTATTCCTGTTGGTAGGAGAATATTTAGGATTTATTCTTGCACTTGCCGTGGGGGGAACATTTACAGTAGTGTTTGTTAATGGTTATATTAGACCGCGTATGAAATAAAATGAAGTCCAATGGTAATCAGGGGATTACCATTCGGATACATTAAGATAAAACATGACTACAAAATTTGCATAGCAATTTGTAGTCATGTTTTAATGAGATAAATTAATTTTAATTCCTAATTGTAAAAGCACAAAAACAGCCGAGTTCAAATTGAATTCGGCTATTCATACAGCCAAAGTGTACCTTATTTAAAGATACAGTATGGTATGCAATTTGAATTTATTTTTCGCATAAATTCAAATTTTATGGATCGGAAACGTAATCCGTTATGAGAGGTGGTCTCCGATAGAAATTTATCTTGTTGAACGCTGAAAGCCAAAATAAGCTCCAATCAAAGTCTTAGCGGCGATTGGCATGGATTTCTCGTCAATATCAAATTTAGGATGGTGATGTGGGTATGGATTACCAGCTTTATTTGCCCCTGTAAAAAAGAATGCACCCGGTTTTTCCATTGTGTAGTAGGCAAAATCCTCCCCAGCCATATATGGAGAAGTTTCCTCAGCTTTGTAAATTTCTACAATATTCTTGCTTGCCTCCAGCACAATTTCGGCTTCTTCTGGATGGTTGATTAATGGTGGGTAGCCTTTCAAATAATCCAAGGTATAGTCTGCATCATTTGAAATGCATATACCTTTAATGATTTTCTCTATTTCACCGATAATTTTTTCTTGTATATCTGGGTTTGTATATCGGACAGTACCGGTTAATTTTGCCTGGTCTGCGATAATATTGAAGGCAGTTCCTGCTTGAAAGATTCCGATTGTAATAACTGCGGTTTCTAATGGATCCAATCTTCTGCTGACAATTTGTTGCAATTGGGAAACAACTTCCGATGCAATTACAATGGCATCTTTTGTTTCTTGTGGGTATGCACCATGACCTCCTTGACCTTGAATCGTAAGCTCGAAGCGATCAGCCCCAGCCATCATGACAGATTTCGAAGTTTGTAATAAACCAACAGGAAGGGTAGCCCATAAATGGTTGCCAAACACTGCATCGACATTTTTTAGGGCGCCGGATTCAATCATTGGTTTTGCCCCACCTGGAGCATATTCTTCTGCATGTTGGTGTAGAAATACAATGGTTCCTTCCAATTCATCTTGGTATTCCTTCATTACTTTTGCAAGTGTTAGCAATGTGGCCGTATGTCCGTCATGACCGCAAGCATGCATGACACCAGGGACTTTCGATTTATAGAGAACATCCTTTTCGTCCTGAATTGGCAATGCATCAAAGTCAGCTCTTAAAGCAACTGTTTTACCTGGCTTATCACCTTTAAGTGTAGCAATAACCCCATTTCCACCTACATTGGCTATATATGGGATTTCTAGCTGTTCATAGTATTCTGCGATATATTGAGCTGTTTTAGTTTCCTGAAAAGATAGTTCTGGGTATTGATGCAAGTACCTGCGAATTTCAACCATTTCTGGATATATTTCATCGATTGATTTATGTATGTTTTCTAACATGATTATTTCCACCTTTACTTCATTTTTTTAAGCGTATAGGACTCTCCTAAGTAATCAAACCACTGATATTATTATAACACTATTCTAACATTTTAATTTTACACACCCCAAACAATAGGTTTCATTTCGATTGAAGGTATATAGATTTTCTGAAAAACAAAGCTTATAAATGAGAAAAAAATAAAGGATGGCTTTAAACAGCCATCCTTTATCAAAGGGGGTTCCAATATATTAAGAAAATCTCGGATCAGCAAGTAAGCGTTCAACTTCTTCTTTATGGTGTGTCTCATCAGAAATTAAATCTTCCAGTTTGACAACGAGTTCTGTTAAGCTAAGCGACTCGGCCTGTTTTTTACGTTCTTCATATCGTTTAATTGTATCTGATTCTGCTTGAAGCGTAGCCTCCAATAGTTCTTTAACTTCTGTTGGTTGTGGTACTTCTGCAGATTTTGTTGTCGGTATACCACCAAGTGATTTAATCTTCTCTGATAAATATAATGCATGTCCAAGTTCATCAGTAATTTCTTCCTCAAAGAAAGGTTTCAATGCGGAACGATATAAGCCAGATACAACGGATGCACTATAAGTGTATTGTATTGCTGCTCCATATTCATGTGCTAAGTCTTCATTTAAACCATCGATTAACTGTTGTAATTCTTTTTCCATTAGTACGACCCCTGCCTTTTTAATTATTAGTATACTAATGAAATACCCTGCTATATTTTTTTTAAACATAAATTTGATGTATGATAATAAAGGGAGGCATTAGTTAATGAAGAATAGAAAATCTTTGATTTTATTTTGTTTGCTTATTTTATTATTGATAGGACTATGGGTTATTCAGATCATCAAGGGCTATGTTCCATATATTGATCGTTGGACAAGAGAACTGGTAATGATACTGGACAATTCCATTATTTATGATGTTTTCTATTACCTTACGAAGCTTGGCTCTGGTTCCTTTCTAACACCATTTGTTATTATAATGGCTATCGTAATAGGAGTCTTGCTTAAAAATTGGTTTGCTGCATTCATCTTTGCTAGTGGAACATTAATGACGCATGTGTTGAATATCCTTATAAAAAAAATGGTTGATAGGGAAAGGCCTAGTATCTCCATTGCATTAGATGCGGAGGGGTATAGTTTTCCTTCGGGACATGCGATGATATCAATAGTATGTTATGGTTTGCTAGTCTATTTTCTAAGGAAAAAGATAAGGTCAATGAAAGTGGCTTTAGTTACGCATCTAATTTTCGCCTTACTTATATTTCTAGTCGGAATCAGCAGATATGTAATTAATGTCCATTATCTAACAGACGTACTGGCCGGATTTGGAATCGGATTTATGTGTTTGGTAGCGTTTATTTATCTATATGAGTTTTTCAAAAAAAATAGCTCGACATATTAAACCGGGGTACATGCTTTCTATAAATGGGTCATAATATGTACGACAAGAAAGTATAGGATGTTCAATAAACTGTCAAATTGCACTTGATTCCGAGAACAATATATTGTATTTAATTCGGTACATTTGTATAATACTAATGTACTTTATATACTTAGAGAGGATTGTTCTTATGACCAAGAAAGCAGAAAATTTACTACTGCTCATATGGGTACAAGCCTTTCTGGCGTTGGCAGGGAGTTTATTCTACTCTGAGGTAATGGGATATATACCGTGTGAATTGTGCTGGTACCAACGTATTTTAATGTATCCACTTGTAATTATTTATGGTGTGGCAGCTATTAAGAAGGAAATTAATGTCGCATTACCAGGACTAATCCTAAGTGGGATCGGAATAATTGTTTCTATTTATCACTATTTAGTACAAAAAGTCTCTGCATTTCATGAATTAGGTGGAGCATGTACTGGTGGTGTCCCATGTAATGCTATTTACGTGAATTACTTCGGATTTGTTACAATACCATTTTTGGCTGGAATTGCATTTATTGTTATCTTTATCTTGCATCTAATGCTGTTAAAAGAATTGAGGAGGAACTAAATCTATGGGGAAGAAAATGTTAATTATTATTGGTGTAATTGTCGTCTTATTTATTGCTTTATTCTTTGTGATTGACTATAAGAATAATCAAGCACTAGAAAACAGTGAAAATCCATATGGAACAAATGACTTGGATCAGGCTACGATTGATCAGCTGGACGATCCATTGTACCAAAATATCATTTTGCCGAATGATTTAAATGAAAAGATCAATAACGGGGAAGAAGTAACGGTTTATTTCTATAGTCCTACATGTGTATATTGTCAAAATACAACACCATACCTTGCACCACTTGCTGAAGATATGGATGTCGACATGAAGAAATTTAACTTGCTTGAATTTGGTCAGGAAGGACTCAGCTATAATATTGAGTCTACACCAACCTTAGTCCATTTTGAAAATGGGGAAGAAGTATCCCGTCTCGTTGGACAATATCCTGAGGAAGAATACGAAGCATTTTTTAATGAATATGTTTTAAACTAATAATAATGAAATCAGAAGCTAGCTGTGTTACTTTCAGCTAGCTTCTGATTTTTATTCTTCTTCCTTTAACATGGTACAGGTAGTTAAGAAGGGCTGCTCCATAATATTTGCCGGTTTTTTCGCACTTTGTTTTTTATGTGCTTCCTTAAATTGATTCGATTCCTTCCAGTTTTCAAAATCATCAGCTGTACGCCATTGGGTAAATACGACGTAGGTATTATTTGAATTCGGTCTCAATAAACGAAATGCCTGGAATCCTGGCATACCTTCGACCATATTACTCCGATTTTTAAAACGATGTTCAAATCCGGGTTTACTTTCATCTGATACAGGAATATTGTTCATGACAACAAAACCTTCTTTAAGAATCTCTCCTGTTTCCATGATTACCTCATATTCTCTGCCAGAATTAAATAGTTTTTCTACACTACCTTCATAGTAAGCAATACCACCTTCACTGCTGTTCATTAAATGAAGGTTCATGTCTGGATTCTTTTGTTCGATTTTTTGCAGATAATCAATTGTGCCATTCGTCATATATGCTTTCATACAATACCTCCTTGTCATTAATATAGTATCATAATTACCCTTTATTCAAAATTACTACACGTTCTGTTATTTAAAATTATTATCATCTAATAAGGAGTATATTCTTTAATCTTGACGAAAAATGTCGTATAATAAAATTTGAATGTGTAGAGGTGAACATATGCGTAGAAAAGTAAAAGAGGATAAGAAACGGTTTACCTTTCGAAAAAAAGTTAAACTTATTTTATTGGTTGCAATTTTCCTTCTGCTACTTGGTCTCATTGGTTTCGGGACTATCATTTTTGGTGGGAAACTCGTTGTGGATGAAGAAGATTTGATAATGGATGCAACGACAACGATTGAAACGCGTGATGGAGAAGTAATTGATACATTATATAATGAAAATCGTTCCCTCGTATCTATTGAGCAAGTACCTGTTCATTTAATCAATGCATTTGTTGCTGTTGAAGATAGAAGATTTTATGATCATGAAGGTGTAGATATAAAATCGATTATGAGGGCAGTGTACAAGGATATTATAGCGATGAGCAAAGTTGAAGGTGCAAGCACGATTACACAACAGTTGGCTAAAAATTTATTCCTTTACAATGATAAAACGTGGACCCGCAAGATAAAAGAAGCAATGGCAGCAATATACCTCGAGAGAAATTTATCAAAGGATGAAATTCTGGAATTATACATGAATGAAGTTTACTTTGGCCATGGATTATATGGAGTCGGAGCAGCCTCAGAATTCTTTTTTTCGAAAAAGGTGGAGGACTTAACACTTACAGAATCTGCAATGCTTGCTGGTCTTGTAAAAGCTCCAAATGGGTACTCTCCCATAAACCATCCGGATAAAGCGCTGGAAAGACGTAATATTGTGCTGCAAACGATGGAGGATGCTGGTTATATTCAGGCGGAGACGAAAATGAATGAACAAGGAAAGACACTTGGATTGCAAGTGCAGAAGAAAGAGCCAACCCCGTGGACAGACAGTTATGTTGATCTGGTTATGAAGGAGGCTGCTGATGAACATCAGCTTTCTGTTGATGCATTGAAAAGTGGTGGTTACCGGATTGTTGTAAATATGGACAAAGACATCCAGAAAATTGCGTATGAACAATACAAAAAGGATGAATTTTTCCCTGGTAATACTGCCGGTGTTGAAGGGGCCTTCGTCATGTTAGAAGAAGGTACTGGAAAAATTGTCTCTGCCATTGGTGGAAGGGATTATCGGCTTGGTAACTTAAATCGTGTCACCGTTCAAAGACAGCCTGGATCAGTATTTAAGCCTGTTGCTGTTTATGGACCGGCAATGATGCAGGAGGATAAATATACACCATTTACACTGCTGCCTGATCAACAGACTGCAGAATACGCTGTTTCCAATGCTGACGGTGTATATGCTAATACCGTAACAATGTATGAGGCATTAATCCAGTCAAAAAATACGTCTGCAGTTTGGCTTCTCGATCAAATTGGTATTGATTATTCCAAGAGTTATTTGGAAAAGTTAGGCATGCCAATTGAGGATGAAGGAACAGCCATAGCACTTGGTGGGTTGATGCATGGCGTTACCCCCTTGCAGATGGCACAAAGCTTTCAGACCTTTGCTGACGATGGAGAAATAATGAATTCTACTACAATCGATCAGATTATTGATAGGGATGGTGAAGTCATTTTTGAAGCAGAAGTGGAATCCAAACAGGTTTTCAGTCCACAGGTAGCATGGAATATGACAGAAATGTTAGTTGACACCGTTGAGATTGGTACAGCAACTGCTGGGGATTACTCAAAAGCATTGGCAGGGAAAACCGGTTCCACACAGCACCCGTATGTCGAAGGGGAAACGAAAGATGCCTGGTTTGTAGGCTATACACCGGAATATATTATGGCTTCATGGATGGGCTATGACAAATCTGATGAAGGTCATTATTTAACAGCTGGAAGTGCATACCCTACAAGGCTTGCGAAATCTATTTTAACTGAAATCGATAAGCAGTCAGGTGGAACACTTTCCGCAGAATTTACGAAACCTGAAAATGTAGAAAATTTACCAGAACCGATTATTCTTCCGGTAGTCACTAATCTAACAGCTGAATATCAATTTGGTGGATTTTCATTCGTACAGGGTAAACTAACATGGGAAGGCTCGGACGATGACCGAGTTGTTTACCGTATATATCAGGAAAATGAAGGAATAGATAAACGTATTGGAGAAGTAACAGGTGAAACAGAATACTATATAAACAATGCAATTTTCCGTAATAATAAGTATTATGTTGTAGCGTATGATCCATTGTCTAAATTGGAAGGCGGAAAATCCGAAACTGTTGAACTCGATTGGTAAAAAATTGCCATGAACCTGTCCCATATGAATGACCTCTAAATATGTGTATTTAAAAAGGAGGATAAAAAGGACCGAGAAGTTCGAGGCAGCGTAGCTCCCGGTAACGGAACGTATGCTTTTAATACGTGAGCAAACGATCTAGCACGCAGGAAAAGTGTTTTTCTTTTCCAAGGAACGGAAAAGCAAGCTAACGAAGAAATTCGAAGTTTCATTTTTACCGGACTTTTTGAATTACCTCTTAAATGAGGCAAATTCATGACAAACCATCACCTTTCCTATACAGTAATGTCGGAAATCGCTATAGTTAGTAATGGAGTCAGTAGAATGAGTAAAGGGTGAAGTTTATGTCAATAAAACTAAATGATACAATTTTAAGAGCATATAAAGGTGAAAAAACAGATTATATACCAGGTTGGTTTATGAGACAGGCAGGACGTTCCCAGCCGGAGTATCGTAAACTGAAAGAAAAGTATTCGTTATTTGAAATTACCCATCAACCCGAGCTTGCTGCCTATGTAACGAGGCTTCCGGTAGAAAATTACGGTGTAGATGGAGCAATCTTATACAAAGACATCATGACACCACTACCGGCAATGGGTGTAGATGTTGAAATCAAGAATGGGATTGGACCGGTAATCTCTAACCCAATTAGAAACTTAAGCGATGTCGAAAAACTAGGTGAATTAAATCCCACTTCGGATATTTCATATGTACTGGAAACAATTCGTCTCTTAACAGAAGAACAACTGACAGTACCGCTAATTGGTTTTAGTGGGGCGCCGTTTACATTAGCAAGCTATATGATTGAAGGCGGTCCATCCAAAAATTACTCGAAAACGAAGGCACTCATGTATCGTGAACCGGAGACATGGTTCCTCTTGATGGATAAATTGTCAGATATGATTATTACGTATATCGATGCACAGGTTGCTGCTGGTGTGAAGGTTATCCAAATATTCGATTCATGGGTAGGTTCATTAAATGCCGCAGATTACCGTGTGTTTATTAAACCGGTTATGACGAAAATTTTCTCTGAGCTACGAAAACATAATATACCATTAATTATTTTTGGAGTAGGTGCTAGACATTTATTGCTGGAATGGAACGACTTGCCGGTAGATGTTATTGGACTTGACTGGCGGACGTCTATCACGGAAGCACGTGAGATGGGTGTAACAAAAGTTATTCAGGGAAATCTTGACCCAACTATCTTGCTTACAGAATGGGAAACAATTGAAAAGCGTACAAAAGGAATCTTGGACGAGGGGATGCAACAAGGGAAATATGTTTTCAATTTAGGTCATGGTGTCACACCAGATATTAAACCTGAAACATTGAAAAAATTAACAGAGTTAATTCATGTATACACAAGAAAATAGATGAATCTTTACAAAGAGGTGCAGTATCAATGGAAAAGAAAAAAATGGGATTATTAGTAATGGCATATGGTACGCCGAATAAAGAAGAAGAAATAGAACCCTATTACACACATATCCGCCATGGAAGAAAACCTGAACCTGAAGCACTACAGGATTTAAAGGATCGCTATAAGGCAATTGGGGGCATATCTCCATTGGCGAAAATTACGGAAGAACAGGCGTATGCATTAGAAAAGAGCTTGAATGAATCACAGAGCGAGTATGAATTTAAAGCATATATTGGCTTGAAACATATTGCACCTTTTATTGAAGATGCGGTAGAAGAGATGGCAAAAGATGGTATTAGAGAAGCTGTTTCTCTCGTTTTGGCACCACATTATTCAACTTTTAGCGTGAAATCATACAATAATCGTGCCGGCAAGGAAACTGAAAAAAATGGTATTACAATTGAATCTGTTAAAGATTGGTATACAGAACCAGGATTTATTAAGTTCTGGGCTGATGGGGTTAACAAAATTTACCGCAATATGCCGGAAGAAGAACAAGAGAAAGCCATTCTTATCGTGTCAGCACATAGTCTTCCAGAAAAAATCTTGCAAAATGGTGATCCATACCCAGAACAATTAAGCGAAACTGCTAAACTTATTGTGAAAGAAACGGACATTAAACACTATGCATTAGGTTGGCAAAGTGAAGGTAATACACCAGATCCATGGTTAGGCCCAGATGTACAGGATTTAACACGTGAATTGTATGAAAAACAGGGATATCGTTCATTTATATATGCACCAGTAGGGTTTATTGCAGACCACCTCGAAGTTTTGTTTGACAATGATTATGAATGTAAAGTGGTATGTGAGGAGCTTGGTGCGAACTATCATCGTCCATCCATGCCAAATGATCACCCGGATTTTATTCGTACACTTACATCTGTAGTATGGAATAAAGTAAAGAGTGAAGCGTAATGGAAACAAAGAAAATTGTAATTGTCGGCGGCGGGATCACGGGATTATCCGCCGCTTACCATCTGCAAAAACAAGTAAGTGAAAGCAATCTGTCTTATGATGTTAAACTCGTCGAAGCAAGTAATCGGCTAGGAGGCAGAATTCAAAGTATGCATAAGGACGGCTTTACGATTGAACTTGGACCTGATTCCCTACTCGCAAGAAAACCCGCTGCTGCAAAATTGGTAGAAGAACTTGGGTTAAGTGATCAAATCATTCGAAATGGAACAGGGCAATCGTATATTTTAATAAAAAATAAATTACATAAAATGCCTAAGGGCGCATATATGGGTGTTCCGAAAGAAATACAGCCGTTACTTGCATCCAATGTATTCTCGATAAAAGGAAAACTGCGCGCCTTGATGGACCAAGTTATCCCCAAAAGCAATGTCAAAGGTGACCAATCGCTTGGTATGTTTATGCGTCGTCGGTTTGGTAATGAATTAGTTGATCATCAGATTGATCCATTACTATCCGGAATCCATTCAGGTGATATTGACAAAATGAGTCTTAAGGCAATATATCCATTGTTTTACGAAGCAGAGCAGAAGCATGGAAGCTTAATGAAGGGTCTACAAAAATCACTTCCAAAAGTACCGAAAAAACCTAAGGCGGATAAGAAGGCTGAAGGTGCATTCATGTCTTTAGAAAAAGGCTTGGAAACCCTAGTTAAACGTCTGGTAGAAAAATTGGAATCTAACACAATCACTATAAATACAGCTGTTGACCATATTGAGAAAAAAGAACATGGCTATCATCTGTTGTTAAGTAATGGTGAGGTTTATAAAGCAGATGCTGTTATTATGGCTGCACCACATACAGCAGTACCAGCCATGCTCAGTCAATACGACTTTTTGAAAACATTATATGATATTCCGGCAACATCAACAGCAAATGTCGTCATGTCCTTTAATCAATCCGATATTAAAAAAGACATCGATGGAACAGGATTCTTAGTGAGCAGGGACAGCAACTACCGAATTACAGCTTGCACTTGGACACATCGTAAATGGCCATCAACAACACCTGAAGGCAAAGCATTACTACGCTGCTATGTCGGTAAACCTGATGACCAAGGAATTGTGGATCTGTCAGATGAGGAAATTACAAACATCGTTTTAAAAGATTTAAATAAAATAATGAAAATAAAAGCAAAACCAGAATTCAGCATGATTACACGCTATAAAAATGCCAGACCACAGTATAATGTTGGTCATCTGGAACGCGTTGCCGAACTACGTGCAAATACATCCAAGGAGTTGCCAGGAATCTTCCTGACGGGCAGTTCTTATGATGGAGTTGGGATACCAGATTGCATCGAACACGGTGAGAAAAGCGCGACAGATGTGCTTGCATTTTTGAACAAGTCATGAAGAAAAGCTCGGGGATTTAATTTAACGGGGTTCACTTAAAGTGGTGCAAATAAATAACTGGCAAAAAAAGATGATCAGCCTTAGCTGATCATTTTTCAAATAAATTATTCGTAGCTTTTAACAAGTTTATCAACAAGAGAGCCTACATAATCAACGGCTATCTTAATCGCATCAGGTTTAGACATATCGACACCTGCTTGTTTAATAAGGTCAAGTGGTTTTTTTGTGCCGCCAGCTCTTAGGACATCGAGCCAGCTTTCGACTGCAGGTTGGCCTTCTTCTTTTATTTTCTCAGCTACTGCTGTAGAAACAGTGAGACCTGCTGAATAGGTGTATGGGTATAATCCCATATAATAATGCTGCTGGCGCATCCACGTTAGGCCTGCTCCCGCGTCAAGAGCGACACTATCGCCCCAGAAATTTTCAAGTGCCTCTTTTTTTTCCCTGGATAACACATTTGCTGTTAGTGGAATACCTTGTTCTGCCAAATCATAGACGCGGCGTTGGTATTCAGCTTCCAATAAATGCGTTACAAAGTTATGATAATAGGTACCAAGCAACTGTGTAATGACCCAGCGTTTCATGCGAATATCATCCGTGTTTTTCATTAGATGCTCTGCTAATAATAGCTCATTTAATGTTGATGGTGCTTCAATAAAATAAGTGGAAGGGCGGGTATTCACAAGTGCTTGGTTTTTACCTGCGAGATAGAAATGCCCGGCATGTCCGAGTTCGTGTGCGAGTACAAATGCACCACGCATCGTGTCTGTCCAAGTGATTAGAATATATGGGTGTACCCCATATGGACTTGAGCAAAATGCCCCATTCGCCTTTCCAATATTGTCAGAGCGATCAATCCAGCGATTGGCAATACCTTCCCTTACAATATCCGTATATTCCGGACCCATTACTTTTAATGCTTCTACAATTGTTGCTGTAGCATCCTCGTAAGTTGTTTTCGGATTATATTCCGGGTCTAGTGGTGCTTTTAAATCACAATAGCGCATTTTTTCAAGTCCCAGCTTTTCCTTTTTGAGCTTGGCAAAACGGCGCATATGTGGTGCAAGTTCTTTTTGGATGACAGCTAATTGATTATGATACATTTCCTTTGTAACCTGTTGCGGTGCCAGAAGCATGTCTGTTACAGATTCATAGTTACGCAACTTTGACATGGTAACCTGCTTCGTGACTTCGGTTGCATAGGTTGCTGCCAATGTATTCTTATATTGGTTTAGTGTGCTTGTAAATGAGTCGTATGCAGCCCGTCGTGTTTCCGTGTCAGGGGAGAATTCATAACGATCTTCGTATAATGCTGCTGACATAGGAAGCTCCACGCCGTCTTGATTCTTAATGGGAGAAAAATTCATATCTGCCGAGTTACTGCGTTGATAAATCATATGTGGTGCGTTATGTAATTGGCTAAGTGCTGCCAGTGTTTCTTCGATTTCCGGTGATAGGGTATGGGCTTTATCCTCCATTAAATCTACTAACATTTTCTGATAGGTTTGCAGCTCGGGTTGTTCTTTAAGAAACTGTTTAATCGTTTCAACGGAAAGAGTCAATAATTCCGATTGGAAGAAAGAGAGTTTGGCGTTTATCTGTGCCATTGCTGAAGATACTTTCGATGAATCTCTTTGATTATTAGGATCTGATCCATCAGCATTTGAACGAAGACTAGCATATACGGAAACACGGATAACTCGTTGCTGGTATATTTCCAATGCTTTTAATGCCTGTAGCAATGTCATTGAATCAGAAGTTAATTTACCTTTGTAATCTGTTACATTACTCACAACGACTTGTATATTAACAAGTTCCTCTTCCCATGCTGCATGACTAGGAAATAAATCCGTTAAATCCCATGTTTGCTTTTCAGGCACTTCGGAACGACTCGGTCTACTAGTAGTTGTAATTGTCATCAATAAGCTCCTTTATCATGTCTAATTCGTAACACTAAATAATTATAATATAAGAATATCGATAAAGATAGAACCATCTAAATATATGTGAACGAAAAAACTGCAGCTATACATAGCTGCAGTTGGAGAAAATATTTTTGTTGTAGTACAGTTTACATATAGTGGAGCAGCCACACCATACAATTTTAGTTATCTTGCAGGATGATCACATTCGTCACAGATGTTACCGTAGCAATCAGCTTTCTCATGTACCATGTCTTCACCACAGTTGGAACATTTCTTTTTAGGCAAATTTCTGAAAAACTCAATTACACTGATCATTGTGTATCCTCCTCTTTGAACGACGTATTTAATGTTAAACCTATTGTAATATAACAGTATGTAAAATGTCAATACTGTGTTACAACATTTTTTAGGGAATTGGAGTGATTTAAGATGAAATTAACGGTTATTGGATGCTGGGGAGGTTTCCCAGCAAGGGATGGAGCCACTTCAGCATATTTAATTGAAAAAAATAATTTTTCTTTACTTCTTGATGTAGGCAGTGGTTCTTTGTCTAAATTACAAAAGTATAAACCTGTTTCGGATTTGGATGCTGTTGTACTTTCCCATTACCATCATGACCATGTAGCAGATATTGGTGTACTTCAATATGCGAAACTAATTGAATTCTATGTGAAAGGTTCTGATAAATTACTACCAATATATGGCCATACAAAGAATAAAGAAGGGTTTAAATCATTAACACATCAGTATACAAAGGGAGTAGCCTACCAACCGGAAAAGGAAATTAATGTTGGTCCATTTACCATTCAATTTTTGGAAACCGTACATCCAGTTCCATGCTATGGAATGCGGATTACGGATGGAGAAAGCGTTATTGTCTATACAGCAGATACAAGCTATAAAGAGGAATGGAAGGCTTTTGCGAAAAATGCAGATTTGCTTATAACAGATTGTAATTATTATGCTGGACAGGATGGCACAAACGCCGGTCATATGAATAGTGAAGAGGGGGCCATAATAGCGGAAACTGCAGGTGTACAAACGTTAATGCTCAGCCACCTTCCACAATTCGGAAATCTAAATCAACTGGCAGAAGAAGCAAAGCAATATTATAATGGAATAATAAAAATAGCGGCCGAGGGAATGGTATGGGACAGTTAATGTCGGCGGTGATTATCTATGAGCTATATCCTTTGATTACTTCAAAAAATTGGATTAAACTTATCTATAAAGGCTGTTATTGCATAGATTGTTGGTACCTACACCGTAGTTGGGATAAATTGCGAACTAGGATAAGGAACTTCGGCTAACGCTCTAGGAATTATACTCCGCTTTCCGCAGGCGGCTGGCTCCAGCTTAGAAAAACACGTGTCCGAAGACCCCACAGAGTGGGTTTCTCTACGGAGGGCTTGAGGCCGTGCCCTAAGGTGCGCATCCGCCCAGAGCGATCCCGGACGGCGGCAAAAGTACCCATCCTGGGGGAAAATGGTGGAGTCGCGCTAAAGTTACTTCACTTTATATAGAAACTGTGAAGGTTAAAGAAGCAACAAGATTTATGAAGAGGGCCTCTCTAAAAGAACATAAAAGGAGGAAATTTGCGAAATGAAGTTTATTGATAATAAAGGTATTACAGATCCGATGGTCAACTTGGCTATTGAAGAATATATTTTAGAAAACTTTGGTGAAAAAGATACATATTTATTATTCTATATTAACCAGCCGTCCATCATTATTGGGCGTAACCAAAACACGATTGAAGAAATTAATACAGATTATGTAGATGAAAAAGGTATTAAGGTTGTACGCAGGCTCTCTGGTGGTGGAGCTGTATACCATGATGAGCAAAACCTTAATTTCAGCTTTATTACGAAAGATGATGGAAACAGCTTCCAGAACTTTGCTAAATTTACTCAACCGATGATTGATGCAATGAACAATTTGGGTGTGCCAGCAGAAATGCAGGGACGGAATGACCTTGCCGTTAAAGATCGGAAAATATCAGGTAATGCCATGTTTTCAACGAGAGGCCGTATGTTCAGCCACGGAACCCTTATGTTTGATTCAGAATTAGAAGAGTTAACAAAAGCATTGAAAGTTAAGAAAATCAAAATTGAATCAAAAGGGATTAAATCAATACGAAGCCGTGTAGCTAATATTTCTGAGTTTCTGGAAGAGAAAATTACAATCGAACAATTCAAAGAAGTGATTCTTAAACATGTATTTAATGTAGAAGATGTAAAAGATGTACCTGAATATGTTTTGACGGATGAAGATTGGGACAATATCCATGAAATTTCCAAAAATCGTTACCAGCAATGGGAGTGGAACTATGGAAAATCCCCAGCATTTAACGTACAGGAAACATATAAATTCCCTGCTGGTCTCGTAGACGTACGTTTGGATGTTAAAAAAGGAATAATTGAAAACTGTAAAATTTTCGGTGATTTCTTTGGTATTGGAAATGTGGAAGAGCTTGAAAATAAAATAATCGGTGTACGTCATGAACGCAAGGCGATTGAAGAGACACTTGATGGCTTTGATGTGTCACATTATCTCGGCAAAATATCAAAAGAAGATCTCATTAATCTTTTATATTAACACCTGAAAAGCCCCTATTTAGTGGGCTTTTTGGTTTTTACAAATGCTTTTATTTACCGTTTTTCGACAGAATATTAATATTTTGTAAAATTTGGTTTATATCCATCCATTTTCCTATAAATATGGTAAATTAGTACTTAAGCCACTTTCTTTTTATTTTTCTAGGAAGGGAAGAATAGAAATGTTAAAAAACTACTATTTTACTTCGCATGAAATTACTCCACTTACGATGGCGGTGATTTCTGAGCGTGATGAGAATGGAAATCAGACGATAACTCGAGTTCTGGAGGAAGACGCAGAATATGTATTGAATAAGCCTCCTACCAAAATTATTGATGAAGCATGTCGTTTCTTCGGAGTAAGTTTGAAAGGAAGGCAAGATGGGACTAAAGACATCAGTGGTATCACACATAAAGCACCTATATCCATCGAGCCTTCAAGTGGGATGTATTTTTTTCCTACGACATCACCAAGCAGCCCAAATTGCTCTTGGATTGCCCACTCTCATATAGATAAAGTCAGTAGAGCTGGGAAACAAACAGAAATCACTTTTAAAAATGGTAGGAAAATTGTTCTGGACATTTCATACGGATCTATGTTGAATCAGTTACAGCGAACAGCACAGTACCGATACTTACTTGACAATCGTATTAAATTTTTGCATCAGCATCTTCCTGCTGATTTGTTCCCAGAGCCTTAAACATAAGTTCTTGGACAATGCTCACCACTTTTTTGCGGATGACAGGATTGAAGTAATTTCGTTTCTCTTCCCGACTCTGACAGAGGAAAAGAAAAGATGAGAAAGAATCATTTTTATTTAGTGTTACAACTTGCATGTTTTTCTGACTCATCAGCCTTTTTATCTTTCTTCTTTCAATGGATGCTTCGGATATCATTGTTTTTAAAAGTTTCAAATAAGGTTCTTTAATTTTAAAGGCACCAATTTGAACATGATCGATATCCTGCCTGATAACGACCATTGCCATCGACAGAAAAAGGAAACGAGAAGCCACTTCTAATTCTTCATCTGTTAAATAGCGCATGATTAGCCCTCCTTAATCCATAGAACAATTGTTCTCTTAATCTTATTATATGACATAGTTTCAAAAAAATACACTATAAAATATAAAATATAAAGAAAGTGGCTAAGATAAGAGGATAAAACTATGCATTTTATCCTGTTTATTTTAAACTATAATTAAGATTAAGAAACCGTTCATACATATGAGGAGAATCTGTCTAACATGTATCTATTAAACATCAATTTTTCCAATTGGAGATCTGTCCTTGAAAATGAAGGACTAGATGAATTTATACAACAGCTATTAAACCAATATGAAGGTTTGGGACCCTTACCGGGATTGCTTCTTCCTTTTATTGAAGCGTTTTTGCCCTTTCTTCCATTAATTGTATTTGTATTGGGGAATGCAGCTGCTTATGGATTGTTGAAAGGGTTTCTTCTTTCCTGGGTTGGTGCAAGTGTTGGAGCAATTGTTGTATTTTTATTGATTCGTAAGCTCGGCAATACGAGATTACTTAGGAAAGTCAATGCGAATCGACAGGTTACACGTATTACTGCCTGGGTGGAAAGACATGGTTTTGGACCATTATTCCTTTTACTATGCTTTCCGTTTTCTCCATCTGCGATTATTAATGTAGTAGCAGGTCTATCGAGGGTTAGTACGCAACAGTTTATTCTGGCTGTTCTCTTGGGAAAGGCGGTAATGATTTTCTCGATTTCCTACGTTGGCTCAAGCATTATGGAGTTTGCACAGAATCCATTCAAAACAATCTTAGTAGGAATTGGTATTGGCTTGTTTTGGATGCTGGGTAAGTATCTCGAAAAGAGATTGCAAAAAAAAGTGGAAAACAAGAACTATCCAAATTTAGATAAAGATTAAAACCGTTCCTTCATGGGTATGCTAACAGTAGATGCTAACCCTGGAGGAAGATAATATGAAAAAATATAATTATCGCAGACTGGTACCTATTGTCATCCTTGCAGTTGTACTTGCGGTAATATTACGTTCTACCATCTTTGCAAGTTATGTTGTTGATGGTGAATCCATGGAACCAACATTATATGATGGTAATTTACTAATGGTAAATAAAATTGTTTATGATCTAAAAGATGTGGATCGTTTCGATGTAATTGTTTTCCATGCAAATAAAGAAGAGGATTACGTCAAACGGGTCATTGGACTACCGGGTGATGAAATTGAGTATAAATATGATCAATTGTATGTGAATAGTGAAAAAGTGAAAGAGAAATTTCTTGATTCGTATGTACAAGCTAGTGATTCCAAACCGTTCACTCAAAATTTCACATTAAAGGAAATAACCGGGAAACAAAAAGTACCCGAAGGCAAATTATTTGTAATGGGTGATAACCGGCAAGACAGTCTGGACAGCAGATCCTTTGGTTTTATATCAACAGAACAACTAGTAGGAAAAGTGGATGTAACATACTGGCCACTGTCCAAGACTAAACTCAGTTTCGGCAAATAATTATTATAGAGCTTCTATCTTTGGTAAAATAGATAGAAGCTCTATTTATTTTCGGCTAATTTATTAAATAGGATTGCAAGTTGATATAAACTACGATGTCAGAAAAGTAGCTTCGGCAGCCGCTCTGGGAAATATACTTCGCTTTCCGCGGGAGGCTGAGGCTGTGCCCACGGAAAGCATCCGCCTGGAGCGATCCCGGACGGCCGGAAAAGCACATACTTATAGTAAGTAACCGAGTGAGCATTAAGGACGAATAATATATATTTCGTGGCAACAACAATGTTTTCGGTGGGATGAGTAACAGCAGTCCCCGATGTTTTAGAAAACAGTCTTAGGTTAAAATTAATAAACATTCTATGGGGGCTAGACAATGGGACTTCGATTTATTACAGGAAGATCCGGTACAGGGAAAAGTGGTAGAACTCTGGATGAAATAAAAGAAAAGTTAATTCATAACCCCCAAGGTTCCTCTATTTTTTATATCGTACCAGATCAAATGACCTTTCAACAAGAATTCGCTTTATTTAATGATGAAAATATAAAAGGAAGCATCCGAGCGCAAGTTGTAAGTTTTTCCAGACTTGCCTGGCGAGTATTACAGGAAACCGGTGGAGGAACAAGGCAGTTTATCAGTTCAGTAGGGATTCAAATGATGCTTCGGAAGATTATCGAGGAAAAGCAAGGCGATTGGAAAGTTTTTCAAAAGGCAATGGAAAAGCAAGGATTTTTGAATCAGCTGGAGACGATGATAACAGAGTTTAAACGTTATCAAGTAACCCCTGATATTCTCCAGATACAGATGGACCATTTAAATCAATTTGTCCATAAATCTACCGGTGAAGTAGCACTGATGAACAAACTAGATGACTTATTATATATTTATGAAAAGCTTATTATTGCACTGCAGGAAAACTATATGGATGGTGAAGATCAATTACAATTGCTTTCGGAAAAAATCAGTGATTCCAATTTGTTGGAAGATGCTGATATTTACTTTGATGGATTCCATAGCTTTACACCTAAAGAGCTTATCGTAGTGGAAGCGTTGATGAAGAAATGTAATTCTGTGACTGTCACATTGGCTTTAGATCATCCGAACGAGGATGTTTCTGAACTTGATCTGTTTTATCAGACAACAGAAACCTATCATATATTGGAACAAATCGCCGATGAAAATCAAATCAGTTTGGATGAAACGGTTGTACTTGAACCAAAATATGGCAGGTTTAGCGATAGAGCCCATTTCTTACATTTAGAACAGAACTTTGATGTAAGGCCATCACCTGAATTCTATGGAGACGTACCGATTACGATTGCTGAAGCAGTACACCCACGAGCAGAAGTGGAGGGAGCTGCACAAGAAATACTTCGTTTAGTCAGGGAAGAGCAATATCGTTTTCAGGATATTGCTGTTTTCATCAGACAAACGGATATCTATCATGATTTAATCCAAACAATTTTTGATGATCATGATATCCCAGTGTTTATTGATGAAAAACGAACCATGCTGAATCACCCGCTGATTGAGATTATTCGATCTGTATTGGATATTGTGGAAGGAAATTGGCGATATGATGCGGTTTTCCGTGTGTTGAAAACAGGCTTTATACCAGCAACAGATCCGGAATATCCATTAACAAATGATGCAATCGATGAACTGGAAAACTATTGTTTGGAGTATGGAATCCGCTCCCGTGAACGGTGGTTTGGTGAAGAAGAATGGAAGTTTCAAAGGTTCCGTGGCTTTGAAAATGCATCTC
This sequence comes from Oceanobacillus rekensis, assembly GCF_002153375.1. GTDB lineage: Bacteria > Bacillota > Bacilli > Bacillales > Amphibacillaceae > Oceanobacillus > Oceanobacillus rekensis. The sequence goes on along the minus strand of NZ_MTBQ01000003.1, from coordinate 472,225 downwards.
AAACCGATATTGAAAAAGAAACACAAAAACGAATCAATCACTATCGAAAGCAAGTTACGAAAGCATTGAGGCCTTTCGATGAGCAAATTAGAAAGGCAAAGGCAATCAAAGATTTATGTACGGAGACATATATGCTGCTTGAAAATTTAAATATTCCACAGCAACTGGAAAAAGTGCGGACGAACTATGACGAAAATGGGGAAACTGAAAAAGGTAGAGAACAGGATCAAGTGTGGGATGCCGTAATCCAACTGTTTGATGAAATGGTTGAAATGGCTGGGGAGGAAGAAATGACTTTATCCACTTACCATGCCACATTGGATGCTGGATTTGAAACACTTAAATTTTCCCATGTTCCACCGAGCATGGACCATGTAATTGTCGGTACAATTGATAGATCAAGAATCAGTGGAGTAAAATGCTCCTTTTTGCTTGGTGTCAATGATGGTATTTGGCCGATGAAACCGCCAGCAGATGGGATGATTAATGAGGAAGAACGGGAAATTTTGGCTACGGGTGGTATAAGGCTTGCGGACAGCGGAAAACGTCAGCTGCTTGATGACTGGTTTTATATGTATATTGCTTTTACAGCAGCAAGGGATAGGTTGATGGTCAGTTATCCATTAAGTGATGAAGAAGGAAAGGCGAAAATGCCTTCACAACTTATTAAGCGCATCGAGAATCTTTTCCCATCCTGTAGTAACCATCTCTTACTGCAAGACCCAGACGAACTTGCAGATGCTGAGCGATTTATAACGACACCGGGAAAAACAAGGTCTGCCCTGACGGCACAAATGGCAAGAATCCGTAAAGGTTACCCAGTGAAACCAATCTGGTGGGAAGTATTTAATTGGTATGTAAGTAATCAGCCGAAGTATAGTACTACTTATACAATCCTGCAAAGTTTATATTATGAAAATCAACCAATTAATTTGGCAAAAAAAACAGTTGAAGAGCTTTATCCAAAACAAGTGAAAGCAAGTGTTAGCAGACTGGAGACATATTATAAATGCTCCTATCAGCATTTTGCAAAATATAGTCTAAAACTAGATGAGCGAAAAACGTATAAATTAGATGCACCAGATATTGGCCAACTCTTCCATGAAGCATTAAAAACAATTACTGAGTGGATCCACAAGGAAGGGCGTGACTTTGCAAAGCTGTCAAAAACGGATACAGATCAATATGCAAAAAAGGCAGTACACAATCTTGCTCCTATTTTACAGCATCAGATTCTTCGCAGTTCCAATCGGTATAAATATATCCAGCAGAAGTTGGAGGAGATTATTGCAAGAGCCGCTTATATCTTAAGTGAACAAGCAAGACAGAGTAATTTTTCGCCGGTTGGATTTGAACTTGGTTTTGGTGAGGGGGAAGAACTTCCGTCACTTAGCATGGAGCTGCCAAATGGTTATGAACTATTGCTCCGTGGGAGAATCGACCGTGTGGATAAAGCATTAAACGCGGAATCATTGTTTTTAAGAATTATAGATTATAAATCAAGTGCCAAGGGACTTAACTTAGTCGAAGTTTATTATGGATTGGCACTTCAGATGCTCACCTATTTGGATGTCGTGTTAACACACTCAGAGCAGTGGCTTGGTACAAAGGCTACACCCGCTGGGGTTCTCTATTTCCATGTCCATAACCCGATGATTTCTGGAAAAGGAAAAATGGGTGATGATGAAATAGCCGAAGAGATTTTCAAAAAGTACAAAATGCAAGGGCTGCTTCTTTCGAATGAAGAAATCGTTAAAATGATGGATACTTCACTTGAGACAGGTATAAGCCAGATAGTCCCTGCAGGTATTAAGAAAAATGGCGGATTTAATAGTTTTTCAAAAGTTGCTGATAATCAGACATTCAATAATTTACAAAACCATATTCATCAATTAATGACAAATGCAGGGATTGATATGACAAATGGGGGAGTCCATTTAAACCCATATCAACATAAGCAGAATATCGCTTGTACATTCTGCCCTTTTCATTCTGTTTGCCAATTTGATCCTGTATTAGAGGAAAATAATTACCGGAAGCTTACAGATATGAAGGAAGATGAGATATTAGGCAAACTAAGAGAGGAGGAAGATAATGATGGTTAATTGGACAAAGGAACAGCAAGATGCGATTTATTCAGATGGCAGTGATATTCTCGTTGCTGCCGCTGCTGGGTCAGGCAAGACGGCAGTGCTAGTCGAAAGAATTATTCAAAAGTTGTTATCGAATGATAAACCGGTTGATATTGACTCCTTGCTCGTAGTTACATTTACAAATGCTGCAGCCCAGGAAATGCGTAATCGTGTTGGAACTGCGCTTGAAAAATCACTTGCAGAAAATCCAACTTCTATACACTTAAAAAAACAATTATCCTTACTGCAAAGGGCATCCATTTCTACTTTGCACTCTTTTTGTCTGGATGCCATCAGAAAGTATGCGTATATGATTGATATTGACCCGTCATTTCGAATCGCAAATGATATGGAAGGTGATTTGATTAAGCAAGAAGTACTTGATGATTTATTTGAAGAATGGTATGGCAACGAGACGGGAAATCAGGAACAATTTTTTGCTGTTGTAGATCGCTTTTCCAGTGATCGCAGTGACTTGGAAGTAGAAGATCTCATTCTTAATTTGTATACATTTGCTACACAAAATCCATGGCCAGATCTGTGGCTCGACAAGTTAGCAGATGTATATCAAATACCCGAAAACTGGACAGAATCTAATCTAAATTGGCTAACAATGATCAAGCGGGAAGTAAAAGATCAGTTGGATGCGATTGAACAGGAGATGGAGCTTGCGTTAAACATAACGAGGGAAAATGATGGCCCGTATCATTACGCTGATACCATTGATGCAGATATGGCTCTGTTACAGGAAGCTTTACGCTTTGTCGGTTCCTGGGACGAACTTCAAACCTTTATGACGTCAAGTACTTTTGGAAGATTGTCTGGGAAACGCGCAGAATGTAACGAATTAAAGAAGGAAAAAGTGAAGAATCTAAGAAAAAGTTACAAGGATCGCTGGGATGGCATGAAAAAGAAATGGTTCAGCAGGAATCTCAACAGCCATATAGAGGATATGAGAGAGCTGGCGCCAGTTATTAAACAGCTTACAGAACTTGTAAAGCAATTTAAAGCTAAATTCACAGAACATAAACGAGAAAAAGCCCTTGTTGATTTTTCCGATTTGGAACATTTTTGTCTGCAATTGCTTGTGGATGAAGCTTCTACAACAGGGAACATCATCCCATCAACAGTAGCATTGCAATTTCAAAAGCAGTTCAGTGAGGTTCTTGTCGATGAATATCAGGATACGAATCTTGTCCAGGAAACGATACTCACATTGATAAGTGACAGGTCAGGTGCGGGGAATATGTTCATGGTAGGCGATGTCAAACAGAGTATTTATCGCTTCCGACATGCGGAACCAACTCTTTTCATTGAAAAATATAAACGCTTTGCAAATGACGATGAAATTGCGAAACGAATTGACTTGGCAAGCAATTTTAGAAGCCGTGAGCAAGTACTTACAGGGGCAAATTATATTTTCCGGCAGATTCTCGATGAAGAACTTGGAGAAATAAATTATGATACAGATGCAGAGTTAATTTACGGCAATAAAATGTATGATGAACTGCCATATGATAAGCCATCTCCTGAACTCCTTATTATTGACAGGGAAGCAGTAGATGACAGGGAAGAAGCAACTGGAGAGGAAGAGAACTTTCAAGATTTAGAAAAAGCACAGCTTGAAGCAAGAGCATATGCAGAAAAAATAAAAACATGGATCGGTCTAAAGGAAGCAAGCGCCCCAATGAAAGTTGTGGATAAGGAAACACAGAGCCAGCGTGACTTACAATATCGGGATATTGTAATCCTTATGCGTTCGATGACATGGGCCGCAACGATTGCCGATGAACTGAAGAAACAGGGGATTCCCGTTTATGCGGAGCTTTCGACAGGTTATTTTGAAGCGATTGAAGTAAAAATAATGATCGGTTTGTTGAAGATCATTGATAATCCAAGACAGGATATTCCGATGGCTTCTGTTCTAAAATCACCGATTGTCGGCTTAAATGAGGATGAACTGGCTTCCATTCGCTTAGCAGATAAGAACGGTTCATTTTATGAGGCGGCAATAAGTTATAGGAAACAGAATAGTGATAGCACCGCTAATAAAATAGAACAGTTCCTGAATCAGTTGGATCTATTTCGGATTGCATCCAAGCAAGGTGGATTATCAGAATTAATCTGGGATATCTACAGGGAAACTGGCTACTATGATTTTGTTGGTGGTATGCCTGGTGGACGCCAGCGCCAAGCTAATTTAAGAGCGCTTTATGATCGTGCTCGTGGTTATGAGACAACATCCTTTCGTGGTCTCTTCCGTTTCCTTCGCTTTATCGAAAGAATGGAAGAACGTGGGGATGACTTAGGAGCTGCCAGGGCACTCAGTGAGCAGGAAGATGTTGTCCGAATTATGACTATCCATAAAAGTAAAGGGCTCGAATTCCCTGTCGTAATATTAGGAGCGATGGAAAAGCAATTCAATCAACAAGATTTAAGGCAAAAATATTTGTTGCATAAAGATCTTGGATTTGCGAGTAAATATATCGATCCGATTAAACGAATTACGTATCCTACGTTATTCTACCATGCATTACAGCAGGAGAAAATGAGGGAGCTTCTCGCCGAGGAGATGCGTGTATTATATGTAGCATTAACCCGGGCAAAAGAAAAGCTTGTTATGGTCGGTACAGTAGGATCGATGGAGAAAAAACTGCAAAAATGGCAGAAAATGATTGACCATTCCGAGTGGGTTCTCCCGGCACATTTCCGTATGGAATCGAAGACCTATTTGGATTGGGTCGGACCAGCACTCATCCGTCATCAAGAAACAGGTGGGCTTCGAACAGAGGAAATTGGGGATGCTGTATTAGAAGAAATAAAGGTCGATCCATCGAGATGGGATGTATCCATTATCCATGCTAGTGACTTGACAAATCTGGAAGAAACGACAATGGAAGCAGATTTGCAGTTGAAGGAGAAAATCATCAATTGGCAGCCTGTAGATGTGGAAGATAGAGATTTACAAGTTGTAGTGAATGAACGGTTATCCTATCAATATCCATATAATCAAGCAGCAAGTTTGCGTGCAAAGCAAACAGTTACAGAGCTTAAGCGACAACGAGAAATCAAAGATGATTACAGTGACAATCAACTTGTACAATCGTTTAAAGCACCAATTGTCAAACGACCGAATTTTATGCAGACTGAAAAAAAGGTTACACCAGCAGAAATTGGTACTGCCATGCATACGGTTATGCAACACCTGCCAATGGACCGGGCATTAACGGGAAACGAAATCGCAGAATACGTGGAGCTACTTGCAGATAAAGAGATATTGACGAGGGTAGAAGCGGATATCGTGGATGTGGGGCCAATTGAACAATTTTTCCATACGGATATTGCAAAGCTTATGATAGATAGTACGGAAATGTATCGGGAAGTGCCATTCAGTCTGACATTGCCTGCAAGTAAAGTTTATGCAAATTGGAAAAGTGACAAAGATGAACAAGTTCTGATCCAAGGTGTGATTGACTGTCTTATCCCAAGAGATGATGGGTGGATTATCCTCGACTATAAGACAGATACCATTGCAAAGGATGTTACAGATGCTGTAAGAGAGCAACTAGTTAAGAGATACGAAACACAGATGTCTTTGTACCGACATGCTCTTGAAGAGATATGGAGGCAACCGGTAAAAGAAACATACCTGTATTTCTTCTCAAAACAATTGCTTGTGGAAGTACCAGTGCAACAATAAAAATATTTAAGTTAGATTTGTAACACTGATAAAGGCAAAAAAGTTACTTCGGCAACAGCAGCCCCGTATACACTTCACTTCCCTCAGGAGTCTACGTGTATACGGGGCTGCTAGAATAGCGTTTGTTAAAGATAGAATCTTTAACTGAAAAAAGGCAGAGAATTCCTCCATAAATAGTAGTACTAGTCCGGGATCGCTCTGGGCGGTGAGTCCTATGGGAACAGCACGTGTCCGAAGACCCCGCAGAGTGGTTTTCTCTTTGGAGGGCTTGAGGACGTGCCCTAAGGATGCGCATCCGCCCAGAGCGATCCTGGACAGGAGCATTAGCACAAGCTTATAGAAATGCATTTTATCATACTCGTTGTAACAGGTATTGATGCCATTGTTATTGATACAACGCATGGACATTCCACAGATGTACTTACGCAACATTTAGAAGTGACAGTCACCAATGAAGGGAGTGGAACCAATGCAACAATTTGGTCCGGCGAAAGAGAGTAATCGATTAGTTTGGATTGATGCAGCTAGAGGGTTTGCTATCTTTGGGATATTTATCGTTAATATCGGTGCTTTTTCAGCTCCTTATTTTATGCATGGAGGAGCGGAGGATGTTTGGTCTTCTCCAGTGGATCGGTTTTCGCAAGGGTTTATTGATATATTTTTTCAAGCAAGCTTTTATACATTGTTTTCCATTCTTTTCGGTTTTGGTATACAGTTGCTAAAAAGTCGGCTTGTTGCGCGAAATGCAAATGTAAGATCTTTCTTATTCAGGAGGTTGATTATTCTCATTGGGATTGGAATCTTCCACGCATTTTTCATCTGGCATGGTGATATTTTACTATCTTATGGTCTGATTGGTCTTCTACTGCTGTTGTTTCTGAATGTGAGGGATGAGCTGTTGGTCCTTTGGGGTGTGATCCTTCTCGTGGGAAGTGTAGGACTATTATCACTAGCGATGTACGGTGCCCGCAATTACTTGGGTGGTTATAATGAAAATATAATTAATCAAACATTGGCTAACTATCAAAGCAATAGTCTGCTAACGATCTGGTCACAAAATTATCATGATTGGATGTATGCAAATGGAGGAATTGTTATGCTGTTTTTGGCAGCAACCTTACTTCCTTTATTCTTATTCGGTATGTATATCGCTCGGAAACACTGGCTTCACGAGCCAAATAAACATGCAGTTACATTGAAGAAAGTATGGGTGATATCGCTTATCATCTTTATTGCTATAAAAATGGGAACCTATTTATTTGAAAATCCGTTATGGTTTTCTTATATTCAGGATAATATCGGTGGTACAGCATCAGCAATCTTTTATATTGTTTCAATTACACTGCTTGCCAGGAGTAAGCTAGGGTTAATAATAATCCAGCCATTCATAAGTGTTGGAAGAATGGCATTGACGAATTACTTACTTCAGTCTGTCATTAGCTTCATGCTTTTCTATGGCATCGGTTTTGGATTATATGGCTCGATCCGTCCTGCTGCAGGAATTGTTATGGTACTGGTTATCTTTACCATGCAAGTATTTTTCAGTAAATGGTGGTTGGCGAGATTCCGTTTTGGACCAATGGAATGGATATGGAGAAGCTTAACATATAATAAGTTACAGCCGTTTCGCAAGAACACAAAGTGAAAATTATGAATGAAACAATCGAAAGTAAAGTGAAAAGGTAAAAATAGAAAATCAATACGTTAATCAAGGTTGGGTTGTGAATGTTTTGCAACAAGCTTGTATCTTTTTTATTTACGATGGTTTATATAAAATGAATTATTTGGATGTACATGTTATGATACGATTAGATATTATTCTGTGAGTTTTTTAGAATCACAGAAACAAAGGGAGGATACATTCATGACACATATGCATATAACATCATGGGTTTTGGGAATCATACTGTTTATTTTAGTAATTGCAATGGTGGATCGCGATAATGCAAAACCTGCAAAAATTCTTCATATGATTTTACGTCTTGTTTACTTGTTTATGCTTTATACTGGTGGAGTTTTACTCTGGAATTACATCACAAACAGTGGAATGCCGATTCTGGCTGAAGCAATCACGAAAGGTGTAGCTGGAATTTGGTTGATCGCAGCGATGGAAATGATATTGGTTAAAAAGAGTAAAAGGAAATCGGCGAAAAGCCCGTGGATTCAGTTCTGGATTGCGTTCATCATCGTATTGATACTTGGATTTTTCCGCTTGCCAATGGGTATACAATTATAATAAGAAATGGAGGATTGCCTCAAGGTTTTTTGGGGCAGTCTTTTTTTATTGCGAAATATCATTGGAAGGCGATTTGCCGATAAACTATTCATAATCGCAGATAAACATAAAAATCAGTCACAATCTTAACATGTGAAGTATTTTCAACAATATTTGGTTTGTCATTGACTATTCATTTTATTGGTTAATAATAAACTAAGAGTTACTATATTTTTGTGGGGGATTGTTTATGAAGAAAATAGCATTTATGCTTGTTATAGCTATTATGATGGCTACGATGTCATATATTCCAACCGTTTTTGCAGATGAAGAGCGGGCTTTGGAGGAAGAAATTATTTATAATATAATGGTTGACCGATTCAATAATGCGAATCACAGCTCGGAATCTCAGGCAGATGTGAATATTGATGATCCCAATGCATATCACGGTGGAGACATTCAAGGGATCATCTTAAAGCTTGATGCGTTACAGAAGATTGGTGTTACAACGATTTCTATATCACCTCTAATGGAAAATGCTGATAATGGTTACCATGGATATTGGATCGAGGACTTTTATAGCATAGAAGAACAGTTTGGAACAATGGAAGATTTGAATACATTAATTGAAGAAGCACATGCCCGAGATATGAAAGTGGTCATGGAGTTCGTAACCAATTATATTGCTGATACGAATCCAATCATTGATGATCCAGACAAAGAAGATTGGTTTATGGAGCAGGAGCTAACTGAACCTGCATGGACAGCGAATACGGTTCAGTTGAATTTAAATAATCCTGAAGTGGAAGCATATTTAATCGATGTTGCCAAATACTGGATGGATGAAACGAACCTTGATGGCTATATGCTTCATGCTGTGGACGAGGCTCCTATAGAATTTTTGGGGAATTTCACAAGTCATTTAAAAAGTGTAAATCCCGAATTTTATTTACTTGGAGATATTTTAATTACAGATGAAGCAAGTGACGAAATATTGGCTGAAACAGAATTGGATGCTTTTGAAAATATGAGCTTGAGGGATTCGATGGTAGACGTCTTTGCTGCTCCAGATAATAATGTATCTACTATTTATGAAACTTGGTCAAATTCTTCAAATCAACATGGGTTAATATATATGGACGATTTTTATACAGAGCGATTTACGCAAGCATATTCTGAAAATCATAGAAACTCACTGACAACTTGGACGTTGGCATTGACTTATCTATATACCACTCCTGGTACTCCGATGATTTTGCAAGGTTCTGAGTTACCGATGTATGGTGCAACTGCTGAGGATTCTCAACGACTTGTGCCATTTAACAGTGGGGAACCAGAATTGAAAGAGTTTCATGAGCGGATATCTTCACTAAGGAGTCAATTTCCTGTACTTCAACATGGTGACTTTGAAATAGTTGGTTCAGATGGAGCAATGAGTGTATTTAAGCGGACATTGGAAGACGAGACAATGTATATCGCGATTAACAATGGCAGTGAATCAGCTTATTTAGATGTATCAGATATTGAATCTGGCTTGCAGCTGAGAGGCCATCTTGGAGATAACCTTGTAAGGGAAAATGAAAATGGTGATTATAGAATTGGTTTGCCACGCGAAACAACAGAAGTTTATTCCTTACAAACGGATGAAGGATTGAATTGGGCATTTATCAGCTTTGTTGTAGCTGTGTTTGTTCTTTTCATTGGTGGAATTATTGCCCTCAGTATCAAACAGAGAAAAGACAATAAATAAAAGTAATGCTCTCCACCACAAAATGGAGAGCATTACTTTTTTCTCGCTTTTAACCATTGACGACAGTTCCACCATTCACATGGATCATTTGACCTGTGACATAGCTTGAATCCTCACTGGCAAGATAAACGTATGCAGGTCCTAATTCCTGTGGTTGTCCAGGGCGCTTCATTGGAGAATCTCCTCCAAATTGATCAACCTTTTCTTTATCGAAAGAAGCTGGAATCAATGGTGTCCAGATTGGCCCTGGGGCAACACCGTTGACCCGTATTCCTTGCTTCACCAGTTCGCCGGAAAGAGATCTTGTAAAGGATGTAATCGCACCTTTTGTTGATGAATAATCAATTAGAGAAGGATTCCCCTTATAAGCAGTTATGGAAGACGTATTGATGATACTGCTACCTTCCTTTAGATTCGGTAAAACAGCTTTCGTTAAATAAAACATGCTGAAAATATTTGTACGGAAAGTCTTCTCCAATTGATCGCTTGTGATATCCATAAAGCTGTCCTGTGGATGTTGCTCTCCAGCGTTGTTGACAAGTATATCAACCTTGCCATAGGTATCGAGGACTTGCGTAACCGCTGCTTCGCAAAAAGTTTGATTTCCAATGTCACCACTTATTAAAAGACATTTTTGGCCTTCTTGTTCAACAAGTCTTTTCGTATCTTGTGCATCTTCCTGTTCATCAAGGTAGATAATTGCAATATCTGCACCCTCTTTAGCATAATGCAGGCTTACTGATCTTCCAATCCCACTGTCCCCACCGGTAATGATGGCAACCTTATCTTTTAATTTATCACTGCCTTTATAACTCTTACGAATATATTTTGGCTCTGGATTCATTTCTGTTTCCAACCCTGGCTGCTTATCTTGCACCTGTGCTGGTGGTGTTACTTTTCCATTTGATTTTTCCATATCCATATGTGGACCTCCTTCAATGAATTGTATATTAAACAATGTACCCCGAAAAATTACAATTCAATCATGAAGAAGATTAAAATAAAAAGCTCATTGATTTATTACTTTTATAACCTTTACAGATATAAACTGCAAAGTGACTTAAGCGTGTTTTCCTCCAATCCTTTAGAAGGTAACGCTATCGGCGCCGTCCGGGGTTGCTGCGGACGGATGCGCACCTTCGGACACGTGCTGTTCTAAGCAGGAGGCACCGCCCTCGGCTCACACGGACTGGTGAAGTTTAATAATCGTATTTTTAGTTACTCGCAAGTGCAGTAATTGTCAGGAACCTTCTAACCAGCTCTGGGAAATACACGGATACTCCTACGGGAAAAGAGGCTCACCAGCCGCCCTAAGGTCGCGAAGTATATTTCCCAGAGCGGTCGCCGAAGAAACTTACCTTATGTCACAATTTGATCCCGACCACGGAATAGTAAACGAAAAAAGCCAAATAAAAAAAGCCCTCTACAGGACTTTTCATTTGAGTGGAGATTCGTGAGCGGATACAGCCCCTTTTTCATGTAGACAGCTGTATATGTTATGGTAAGTTTTAATGTCAATTTCTCCGTTTATATATTTCTTTTGATAGTAATCCAATAAATTATCAATCGTAAGAGGTGCAAACTTGTGCTCCATTTCAAAGTCATTCAAGAGTTGGTTAAACATGAAAAACCCCCATCATAAGTTTAGAGAAGCTATAGTAATAACTATATGAATGGTAATGGTAATTCATGCAAAGTGTATAAAAAATTTTAACTTAAATTCCTTAAGCTGGAAATAATATAAGAACTGGACCTGACAATCGACAATTTGTTAGACTGAGATTAGAGCCTAGTTCAATTTGAGAACAAACATTTGCTTCATATTATTTTATTCGTTAACTGGTAGATTGGAAAAGAATAGGGCAATTGTCCCTGGACCTGCATGGGAACCTACAACAGCTCCGACCATATCAATAATGATATCATCCTGTTTAATGCCAAAATTATCACTGATCATGGAAGCAAGAAGTTCTGCCTTTTCCAAGTCATCACCATGACTGATACCAATCGTTTGTCGTTTAAAGTCTGTTCCGCGTTCTTCCATGACATCAATCATACGTTGAAGTACTTTCTTCGAGCCGCGGATTTTTTCGAGTGGAATCAGTTTTCCGTCCTCAACATGGAGCAATGGTTTGATTTTAAGTAAGGTACCGACAAATGCTGCTGTTTTGCTAACACGACCACCGCGGTATAAGTATTCCAAATTATCGACTGTGAAGATATGTTCCATATGTTCTGCCTGATAATTAGCAGCATCAATAATTTCTTCAACAGATGAACCATTTTGTGCAAGTTTCGCTGCATGAATAGCAACTAACCCGCAACCAATGGACGCACATTTCGTATCAATAATATGGATGGGAGCATCAGGATAATCTTCTTTTACTTCCAGTTCCATCATTTTAGCAGTCTGATACGTACCTGAAAGTGCGGAGGAAAAAGCAATATATAAGAGCGGTTCATTTGCTTTAGCATGTTTAGTAAAAATAGATTTAAATATACTGGCAGAAACTTGAGATGTTTTAGGTGATTTACCTTCACGCATGGAATTATAAACTGTTTTCGGCTCGATGGTTTGACCGTCTTTATATTCTTTTCCATCTAATTGAACAGTTAATGGTACCATTTCAATGTCAAATTCGTTATAATATTTCTTTGACAAATCACTTGCACTATCAGCTAGAATTTTAATCGACATTTTTCCACCTACATTCTAATTTACTTTCATTTATTCTAGTGTAAAGCTATTTAGAAATTTAGTCAAAAAACTAATTGGAATAGTAAAAATGTAATCTAAAAGGAGGTACCTCCATGTTTATGATGGAAGCAAAACGAATCGCTATCGTTATCATTGGTGCACTATTAAATGCACTTTCCCTGAATTTTTTCCTAATTGGGGCTAATGTATATGCCAGTGGATTTACCGGAGCAGCACAAATCTTGTCCAGTATTTTCAATGACTTTGTAGGGGTAAGCATCAGTACCGGTATACTGCTTTTGCTGCTTAACATTCCCGTTTTATTAATAGGTTGGTTCAAGGTAGGTAAAGGTTTTACAATCTACAGTATTATATCTGTCGCCTTTACCTCATTTTTTCTACAAATTATACCTGTCATCTCCCTTTCAAATGATATTATATTGAATGCTGTATTTGGTGGTGTAATTGCTGGGGTTGCAGTAGGATTGACATTGAAAAGTGGTGCGTCTACCGGAGGTATGGATATTGTTGCAATGATTTTATCCCGTTTGAATGACAAACCGATTGGAAATTACTTTTTAATTATGAATGCAATCATTATCTTACTTGCAGGGCTTCTTTATGAACCTGAAAATGCTTTGTACACCATGTTAACTTTGTATGTAACCACTAGAATTATTGATGCAATCCATACGCGATACGAGAAAGTTACTGCGATGATTGTTACCCTTAAAGCGAGTGAATTACAAAAGGCAATTCACGATAAAATGGTTCGTGGAATTACAATTATACCGGCAAAGGGAGCATACACGAATGCAGATAAAAGCTTTATGTACCTAGTAATTACACGATATGAACTGTACGACTTGGAGAAAATTATTCATGAAGTAGATCCAAATGCCTTTACCAATATTGTAGAGACTGCGGGCGTGTATGGATTTTTCAGACGTGATTGATAAGGAGAGAAATAAAATTGAGATATATAATAATTTTGGCAGCTGCACTAATGCTTGTTGCTTGTGGAAATGAAGAGAATCGGGTGATGGATTCTAATCAGGAAAATATCGCTTCGGTTAAATTTCAAAACATGGACTTGAAAGTGGTTGGCGATGAATTTGTTCTATCTGGTGAGGTAAGTACAGCCGATGATGAAGTGTTTTACGTTATTGAGCAGGGTGAAGAACGATTGCAGGAAGAGAAAAGCATTAAGCTTGATGCAACTACTGGAGATTGGATAGCATTTGAATTGAATGAAACAATTCCTGAGACAACAGAAAATAGCGAAAGCCCTCTAATTGTCATGCTATATGGAAAAGATAATAATAATGAAGTGGTAAATCCAAATTATATTCCCATTGATTTAGGAAAATAGCCGAATAATGAACCTAAATTAAAAGAACGACAGATTTAAATCATCTGTCGTTCTTTTAGTTATAAGATACCCTTTAAGTATTCTTTAATAACCGTGTTTTTCAAATACTTCCATAATCTTTGGGTTTAGATTGTCCCATTCGGCATCGAACTGCTTATTCACTGTAATGAAATTCTGATAACCAAAAACATTATCCACTTCTGCAATTTTCATTAAGTCATTTAAAATTTCATAGTCACTTGTATTCCCAGGCATAACGGAAACACTGTTTGTGCCTTCAAAGATTATTTTATCGGTAGTAAACTTCATTGCATTTGGGTTAGGTGTTCCTTCCACGCGAATCTCCATAACTTTTCCCTCCTAATCATACTTACCTTAATAATATCAGAAAAGGGTACTATAAAAAAGTAAATAACCTCCCGATTTTTTGAAGGGAGGTTATTTACTTTCAAAGCCTATCGCTTTTTAGGTTGAGGTTTATTTTAATTGATTATGCTGTTTCAACTGCTGTTCAAGCTGTTGTAATTCTTGACGCTCTTCAGGAGATGCGTCCTGATAGGCCGCTTGAATAGCATTCTGTGCAGCCTGCTGATCTTGTGGGCTCGCTTGACCTTGGCCCTGGCCCACATTTTGAATCATATTTGTAACTGTTTCTCTTGCGCGTTGAAATAGATTATTTTCCAATTAAAACCCTCCTACAGTATGGTTATCGTCTTCTGCATTTTTACGTTCTGCTTCTGATAAAGTGGAACGGTAGGTGAATACCTCGGCGTGTTTTTTTACTGATGCTGCACCTTGGTGACTAAAACGTTTCGATTTACTTCGCTTGCCCATGATGAATACCTCCCTGAAGAGAATTCTAATAAGGATTTCCTTACATACATGTTGAAGCAAACAAAAAAGTGAACGTTTTTATACGCTCACCTTTAGTATGGTTCGGATTCCATTTTATAAAACAGGTAACATCTGGTGGTTATAATGTTTTTGTCTTGATATTCAAATAATCTTCGAGGAAAATACCGATCCCATCTTCTTCATTCGTAAGGGTTTGATGCTTGGATAGGCTTTTTAATTCACTAATGGCATTCCCCATGGCTACGCCGACACCAGCATACTCAATCATTTCCAAGTCATTATCTTCGTCGCCAAAAGCAATTATTCTATCCTTTGGAATATTATAATAGTCCGCAATTTTTTGAAGCCCTACTGCTTTGTTCAGGCCCTTTTTTATAATTTCAATGATATTCCATGGTGCTCCCCATTTACGATGTTCAATCACTTCAGCATGATAATCATTTAAATGATTTCTTAACTGCCTGATATGATTTTCCTCAGGATAGACAAGTACAGATGTTGGATCCTCGTTTAGTTTATCTTTCAGGTTTCCGATAATATATGGTGAGTCTTCTTTTGTTTCATGAAATATGTCGATAATTTCCTGATCGAAAGCATCCAGATAAACGTCGTCCATGACTTCAGCCAAAATGTTTTTGACTTCCAGATCATAACAAGCATCAATAATATGATGAGCTGTTTTAATTGGCATTGGGTTATGCATTGCAAAATCCCAAGTCCTGTCTTTTGGATGATGAATTAAAGCCCCGTTAAAGTTAACCATGGGTGTCGTCATCCCGAGCTCGTTATAATAATCAATACTTGCGCGGTGCGGCCTTCCTGTTGCAATCACAACAACATGTCCTTGAGCCATCGCTGTTAAAACAGTTTCTTTCGTACGCGCACTTATTTCCTTCTTATCTGTTAAAAGCGTGCCATCAAGATCCAAAGCAATTAAATGTTTTTTATTATTCATAATTTCACCTCATCTGTGAATAGTTTAGTAATTAATACAGGATATGTAAAGTAATTTATTATTTACAAAGTTTGCAGGGATACAATAATACCTATAAAATAATAAGTATCATATCATCTTCAATGAAAGAGAGGTATACTTGAATGATTGGAGTTTATAAAGAAACGATACAGTCCATCCCAAGTTTAATTGTCGTCGATGCAGAAAAGAAAAACGAAGCATTACCGGTCGTTACATATTTCCATGGGTTTACAAGTGCTAAGGAACATAATTTGCCAATAGCATACTTACTTGCAGAAAAAGGTTATCGGGTTATTTTGCCAGATAGCATGTACCACGGTGAAAGGGAGCCAGATGTTCCAACCTTAAAAAAACAGATATCCTTTTGGGAAATAATAATGAATAATGTGAAAGAACTGCAATCAATCAAATCATATCTCGATGATCAGGGTTTACTTCAGGATGAGCGATTTGGAATTGCCGGCACAAGCATGGGCGGGATTACAACATCTGCAGCATTAACACAGTATCCTTGGATTAAAGCAGCAGCAATATTGATGGGATCTCCTAAAATAACTACCTTTGCCAAAACGCTTGTAGAAAGCTTTAAGAAATTAGGTAATCTTCCTGTTACCGACGAAATGATTGAAAGCTTGTATCAACAACTGGAGAAGATGGATCTCTCCAAACAACCAGAAACGTTAAATAATCGGCCATTATTATTCTGGCATGGAGAAAACGATTCGGTCGTACCATTTGATCATTCTTACACATTTTATGATGAAGTGGTAAAACAATATTCAACGAAAGAAAATATACATTTTATTAAAGAGGCAAACACCGATCATAAAGTAAGTAGGCATGCGCTCTTGGAGACGGTAAGCTGGTTTGAAAAACATTTATAAAAAGATTATTTAAGAAGTCCGGTAAAAATGACACTTTGAATCCCACATAAATGTTTGCTTTTCAGCTACGCACGCTAAACATTTAGGGGGAACTTCCTCCTTTTTGAACACGTGTGGAAAAGCACATATTTGTGAAGCCTCATGATGTTAAGATATGTGAAATGGATTCAAATTATTTAATATAAGCGTAAATTATGTTTAAATAGAAGTAAGAAATGTATAAGGAGGTAAATAAAATGGATGAAGCGTTAAAAGAAAATCTAATGGGCGCACTTGAAAATGTTATTGATCCTGAGTTAGGGATTGATATTGTTAATTTAGGACTAATATATGATGTGGATTTAAAAGAAGATGGAGTTTGTGATGTAACAATGACACTCACTGCAATGGGTTGCCCATTATCTGCTCATATTGAAGCAGATATTAAACATGCCCTTTCCGAAATCCCTGAAGTAAAAGAAACGAATACAATCATCGTTTGGAGTCCACCATGGGGTAAAGAAAAGATGTCCCGCTACGCAAAAATCGCTTTAGGAATTCCTGATTGATGAATGACAGAAAGAATTTCCTTGGAAGGCTTTGACCTTTTGGGGAAGTTCTTTTTTTCTGCCTAGGCTCTTTCCTTAATCTTTGCGACAGCGATTACTCGTCCTACCGAAAAGTTTTTGGGACTCTGCACTGCTCTTACCACCGAAAATAATTGTTGCTTTTTTAACCTTTTTGGAGCATTTCCAAAGACAGTGTGCTGTTGCTACCGTCCAGGAGTGTGGAGGAAGGATACGCATCCTTAGGGCACGGCCTCAAGCCAAGTTCGAGAAAGCCACTCTGTGGAGTCTTCAATAAATCAATCAACACTTGAATCCAAAAAAAGAAGCTGTTTTAAAGGATCGACGCCCTCCAAGACAGCTTCTTTATCGTTTACAAGAAGAAGATTACCAATAAACCAACAATGACACAATAATAGGAGAAATATCCTAAGTTTCCTTTTGCCATAATGTTCATGAACCATTTTAGAGCAAAGTAAGTTGCGATAAAAGCTGCAATAAATGCAACTAGATAAGGAATCCATAACGTGCTGAATGTTGGGTCTTGAATAATCTCCGGTATTTCAAGAATAGATGTACCAAGACTTACCGGAATATAAAGCAGAAAAGAGAACCGCAAAGCGGTTTCTTGTCTCATCCCTACGAGCATGGATGCAACAATTGACGCTCCAGAACGACTAATACCTGGTGTTACAGCAATTGCTTGGGCAAGACCAACAATAATTGAATCTTTTACCGTTAAATCTCCATCATTTTTCTTCCCGCGAAGATTACGAATCAACCAAATCGCAGCTGCTGTTATCAGCAACGTAACACCGACAACATTCATTGCGTTCGCGTTGATTAACTCGCCAATTGCATCTCCGAATAGCACTCCGATAACGCCGACAGGAATGGTTGCAATGATCAAATAAATGATAAAGCGAAAATCACTTTCTGCAGTTTTATCTCTTTTAGTGATGTAGAGCCATCCGTTTTTTATCAATCGAATAATATCATGTCGATAAATAATTAAAACAGCTAAAAATGAAGCGAAATTGACAAAGATTTCAAAGGATAAGCCAGGGGAATCAATCCCAAAAAGTTCCCTGAATATCATGATATGTCCACTGGAAGATATCGGTATTGGTTCTGTAACTCCTTGAACAAGGCCTAATATAAAGTACTGAATGATTGTCCAAATATTTGATATAAAATCCATTGTATTCTCTCCTTAATTCTACATCCCGTCTTAATGGGGGGATGAAATACAAATTATAAAAATTACAGTTATCACATAGTAACTAGCCATAAAAGTCACTCAGGTGATGAGTTTCTCCTTATTATATATCCAAGTCACCAACCCAGATGTTTCTGAATAGGCTGATGGGGAGGAGGATGAGATAATGAATAATCAACATAAACATATGTATGATCAATGTAAGAATCATATGCACTCTTATGTACTTGCACAAACGACAGATGGATCAGAATTTGATGGTATTATAACCGGTCTGGATGATGAGTACGTTTATTTTGCTATTCCACTCGATAATCATCAGCAAGTTGAACATCAGGGATATGATGATAGCAGAGTATTTGGTTATGGTGGATACCCAGGTTATGGTTATCCCGGTTATGGCTATCCTGGTTACGGACGTCCGAGAAGAAGGTTCCGTCGATTTATATTACCTTTGGCGGCTTTAACAGCAATAAGTCTTCTTCCTTGGTATTAATTAGAAAGCTAAACGAATTAAAAAGCCTTATTGTGCAGATAGGAAAGGAAAACTTTCTTATCTGCATAAGTGCAACGAAGACATTCACCTAACCTAAGTGACGGCATGTTTTCTGAAAAAGAAGACCCTTGCCATCTTTGCTGAAAGGCAAGGGTTTTTCTACGATTATTCTTTTTCTGTTTTCAGTGCAACTTCACCTAAGAAGATTGCAACAATTGATAGAATTCCGGCTAGTATTAATGCTTCAAATAATACGAACGGTTCTCCAGCCATACTAGTTAAAACAAAACTTGTAGCCAAAGATATTAAAACTGCCCAGATAATTGTCATTATGTAATGCATACCAAACACCTCGCCTTTTTGTTTCTGTTGTTGGTTATTTAAAAAGTAATCAACCATAATTATAACATGTTTTTGAGTTAGCATTATAAATTATCTACGTATCTCATATATATTATCAAATTTTATCGCAAAATAAAAGTCTGTTTTTGAACAACTTCTACTAAAAATGTATGGGAGGATTGAAAGTGTCAATATTAGTTGTTAATTGTGATGATTGGCTTGGATACCACGTTGTCAGTACACTGCTTGAGCATGATTATAAAGTAGAGGGAACCATACAACCTGTTACAGATGGGTACCAAGATATAGAAGACCTTACGATGTTTTTCGGAAGAAATAGTTCCTTTTCAATTACTTCTACTATAAAAAAAGAATATCGTATTGGAATTATCGTAGGAAAGTTTTATGGTGATATTCCCCAAAACGTTGAGAAACTAATTGTTATCAATCCGGATGAGGAACAGCATCGTTCAATTAAACATTCGAACTGTACAACAATAAGAACTTCCATCCTTTTTGGTGAATGGATGCCAATGAATGAAAAGGGAATCTTTCATAAAAATGAATATATCCCTTTTACATCAGAAAAATTTAAAAGAGAATCTATTTATGCAGCCGATTTCACAGAAGCGCTGATGCAATGGCTGAAGATAACCAATTTACCATCAGAATTAACTATTTACCCCAACAATGATGAAAAAAAGAAAGTCACTAAAATTGAAAAAAATAGGTATATACGTGAGAATATACCTAATAAAGAAAACTTAAAAAATGTAATCGAGCATTACTATAAGTTTAAAAAAATGTATAATAATTTTTAAGAATAATACCGTTTGCCATAAAAGACTATAAGGTAGAAAGGTGTAGACGGAACAGTTAAGCAGAATGGGGTGTTCATCATGAAAAAGATAGCTATCGTTATACTATTCATCGCTGCTGTAAGTATACTCTCTGCTTGCACTTATATTGAAACAGGGCAAATTCAAAATGTAGGTTTATTAGTTGATACTTCCATTGATGAAAATGCATGGAATAAAAAGGGTTACGAAGGATTGCTAAAGATTGAAGAAGAATTCGATGTACAAGTTTATTATGAAGAGAATATAGACACAAAAGAGGAGATAAACAATGCGGTTGCTGAATTTGTGCAGGATGGTGTAAATCTTATCTACGGTCATAGTAATATGTATGGAAGCTACTTTTTAGAAATAGCGGAGTTATATCCTGATGTTCAGTTCGTATATTTTAATGGTGGTAAACCAGCTGAAAATGTGACCAGCTTAAATTTTGACTCACATGCAATGGGATTTTTAAGTGGGGTTGTAGCGGGTGAAATGACATCCTCAAATCAAGTTGGCATTATTGGAGCATACTCCTGGCAGCCAGAAATTGAAGGGTTTTATGAAGGTGTTAAATATCAGAATCCAGCTGCAGAGATCGATATGAGTTTTATTACTGATTGGGATGATACTGAAACTGTGGCCACGGTATATGAAGACATGGAACAGGCTGGTGTGGATGTGTTTTATCCAATTGGTGATTTCAGTGAAGAGGTCATTAAGATGGCAGAAAAGGACGGACTGTATGCTATCGGTTATATATCTGACCAGATGGAAGTTGCACCTAATACTGTGTTAACAAGTACCATTCAACATGTGGACAAGCTATATGAATCAACAGCCAAACTATATAATGATTACAATCTGGAAGGTGCGTTGTTGTCATTTGATTTCCAGGATGAAGTTATTTCTCTCGGTGAATTTAATGATCGTCTCCCTAAGGCATTTCAGGAAGAGATGACAAACCATGTCAAAGATTATATAGAAACAGGTTTGCTTCCGAATGAAGAATAGTGAAAACATCCATTTTATCTTGCTAAAAAAGCTAATTTACATTAAAATTAGTACCAAGTCATAATAATTGATATTAATTTATAAAATGGGATTTCAGAAAAAGCAAAAAAAGGGGCAAGCAGATGTGGGGAAATATTGCTTTGATAATTGGCCTCTATAGTCGATAACCAAAAACATCGGTTTGTCTTTTTTACTGGCTTTTGAATCATCATCTTAAATAAGGGAGCTGTCAATATGAATGTTGGAGTACTAGGTACTGGTCACTACCTGCCGACAAAAGTAGTTACAAATAAAGATATGGAAAAAATAGTGGATACGAATGATGAATGGATTCGAACACGAACAGGCATTGAGGAAAGAAGATTAGCGGAAGATGATATTGATACGTCAGATATGGCTTATCATGCAGCACTCGGTGCACTGGAAGAAGCAAAAGTGGACGCCGAGGACATTGATTTAATCTTAGTTGCAACTGTTACACCGGATACACCTTTTCCTTCCGTGGCATGTATGATTCAGGATCGTCTTGGTGCAACAAAAGCAGCAGCAATGGACATTAGTGCAGCATGTTCTGGATTTATGTATGGAATAATTACTGCCAAACAGTTTATCGAGACGAAGGCATATAAAAAAATCCTTGTAGTAGGTGCAGAAAAACTTTCCAAAATTACAAACTGGGAAGATAGAGGTACTTGTGTCCTTCTTGGTGATGGTGCAGGTGCTGTCGTTATTGGCGAGGTTTCTGAAGGTAAGGGGATTCTTTCTTTTGAACTTGGCGCAAATGGCGCAGGTGGCAAGGAATTATACCAAAATGAGGATAACAAGCTTGTTATGAATGGTCGTGAAGTATATAAATTTGCTGTCAGACAAATGCCAGAGTCAACGGTTAACGTCGTTGAGGAAATAGGATTAAGTAAAGAGGATGTGGATTATCTGGTACCACATCAGGCCAATATAAGAATTATGGATGCAGCCCGTCAGCGTCTTGGGATATCAGAAGATAAAATGGCAAAGACAATTAAAAAGTATGGCAATAATTCATCTGCATCGATTCCTATGGCTTTATCAGAGTCCGTTAAAGAAGGTAAAATAAAAGATAATGATTTAATTGTATTGGTAGGTTTTGGTGGTGGCTTAACATGGGGCGCGGTTGCAATGCGCTGGGGAAGATAAGCCATTTAATTATGAAGGGAGGAAAAAATAAATGGAACAGAGAAGAGTAGTAATTACTGGACTTGGTGCAGTAACACCGATAGGTAACGATGTTCATACATTATGGGAAAATATTCTGGCCGGAAAATCAGGTATTGATTTTGTAACAAAAGTTAATAAGGATAATTACCCTGCCAAAGTGGCTGCAGAAGTGAAAGATTTTGACCCTACAACATTCATGGATAAAAAGGATGCACGCAAAATGGATCCATTTACTCAATATGCGGTAGCTGCATCTAAAATGGCTTTAGAGGATGCCAAGCTTACGATTGATGATAGCAACGCACATCGGGTTGGTGTTTGGATTGGTTCTGGAATTGGTGGTATGAAGACATGGGAAGAGCAGCATACCAAATTGCTGGAAAAAGGACCTAAAAGAGTAAGTCCGTTCTTTGTACCTATGATGATTCCTGACATGGCTGCTGGTCAAGTATCGATTCAAACAGGTGCAAAAGGGATTAATTCATGTAGTGTAACAGCCTGTGCCTCTGGTGCGAATTCAATTGGTGATGCATATAAAGCTGTCGAGCGTGGGGATGTAGATTATATTATTGCTGGTGGAACAGAAGCACCAATTTCCGATATGGCCTTCGCTGGATTTTCTTCGGCAAAAGCATTATCAACGAATGAGGATCCGGGAAAAGCTAGTCGCCCATTTGATAGTAATCGGGATGGGTTTGTTATGGGTGAAGGTGCAGGAATTCTAATTCTTGAATCATTGGATTCTGCACTGGAACGCAATGCGAATATTTACGGTGAAATTGTTGGTTATGGAGCAACAGGCGATGCATACCATATTACTGCTCCTGCAGAGAATGGAGAAGGGGCAGCACGCGCGATGCAGCATGCCCTTCGAGATGCTGGCATCTCGCCGGAAGATGTAGATTATATCAATGCTCATGGGACAAGTACAGCATTGAATGATAAGTATGAAACAGCAGCAATTAAAACAGTTTTTGGGGATCACGCTAAAAAGCTTGCCGTATCTTCTACAAAATCAATGACGGGACATCTACTTGGTGCGGCAGGTGGTGTCGAAGCTGTTATCTCAATCAAATCGATTCAAGATGGAGTCATTCCAGCAACAACGAATTATGAAACCCCTGATCCAGATTGTGACTTGGATTATGTGCCAAATGAAGCTAGAAAACAAGATGTGAATGTTGTTGTCAGCAATTCACTTGGCTTCGGTGGACATAATGTAGCACTTGTTTTTAAAAAATATAAGTAATAAAAAAGCTGTTCAGCTAAATCGCTGAACAGCTTTTTTATTGCTGAATTTTTTGATTTAAGCATTCCAAACTATGAATTGTAGCATCAACATCAATTGCAAATCAACATCAAAGATGAGTCGCCAAAAACTCGGTAGCATTCTTTTCAATTTATAAACATAAGGTTATATAAGACGAAGCGGACAAGCATAGGGGAGGGAATCTTTATGGGATACATTTTCTTCTTTCTAATTGGATTTGGACTAGCTGTTACAGGGGGAGTCACGATTATCGCATATTTGAATTTTCTCCCTGTTGGCATGTCATGGGTGGATTACTTTATATTTATAAGCGGAAGAATTGAATGTTATTTTCTCCCTGTAGGTATTTTAATCATGAGTGCGATATTATATCGCTATCAGAATTAATTTTAGCCAACTTCTCGAATATTTTTCCTTCGTGATGGTCATAATGTATTCTAAATCGGAAAATAAAAGTGAGGGTTGTTTATGTTATATTTACACGATGTATGGGTGAACTGGTTTGAAGGGGAAGAGAATGGATATAGTGTTTGTCATTTCCATGAATGGAGGAAAGAGGACAGCATTGAGCTATTGGATCAAGTACCTTTACTATACATAACGGAGAAACTATATAACTACATTGAGAATGATATGCATGATCTACCGAAAGCTTTACTTGATTCGATCCACAAGCGGGCCTATACTCGCAAAGGGCAAAAAAGGTCTGTTGTAGAATACGCGTGTATTGTTACGGACGGCAATGACATTATGGCTTTTGATACGATTGGATATTCAATCCCTATTCGTAAAAGCAGATTAATCCCGCGTCAGGAACAGCTAGTTTTCGACATGATTGATAAAACGAAAGCCCAATCCTTTAGATTTGAAGATAGTGACTATGAAAAGGAATACCATATGCTATCAATGCCACCGGAATTTGTTTTTGGACTTACAAGAAAGGAAAGACAGTTGAAGCAATTGCTTATGATTGGGCTTGATCAACTGAAAACAACAAACAATAGAGAAGAATTGCGTTACTGGCTGACAGAATGGGATCCAAAGCAATATCCAGCGATTCGATATATGGATGAAGAAAGAGTATGGGAAACGCTGTACAATGGTGTGAAAGAGGGATGGAGTACGTCACATGAAGACTTATGTGCAAAGCTTGTACGCGGCCAATCCTTTCTGGAAAAAATGTGGGAAGCAGAAATTGGACCACAACATGATACATCAAGTCAGAAGTGAAGAACAGTTTTATTATTAGTTATTGTATCACGGAAGATATAGTTTGCTGGAAGTTGCTGAAGTTTACATTTACAATCAGAAGCTAATAAAAAAGGTGCTCAGATTCTAAACCTGAGCACCTTTTTATTATTTCCTTACTCTACCAAGTCCCATTGCTTTCTTTGCTTTAGCAATCGTTTTATTCGCAGTAAATGAAGCCTTTTCTGCGCCTTGATCTAAAATATCATCTAATTTTTCGGAGTTAATCAACTCATCATATCTTTCCTGAATTGGTCGCAGCGTATCAATGACAGCATTTGCTACACCCTGCTTAAACTCACCATAGCCTTTTCCCTCATATTTAGCCTCAAGTGATTTTATTGACTCTCCAGTACAGCTTGAATGAATGATGAGCAGGTTGGAAACACCTGGCTTATTCTCTTTATCATATTTAACAATACCTTCTGAATCTGTCACTGCACTTTTAATTTTTTTCTCGATTTTCTTCGGCTCATCAAGCATAGAAATGAAGCCTTTTACATTTTCATCAGATTTACTCATCTTCTTTGTTGGATCTTGTAAAGACATAATCCTTGCACCGACTTTTGGAATACGAATTTCAGGAATAGTAAAAATATCGTTAAAGCGGTTATTGAAACGCCCGGCCAAATCTCTGGTTAGCTCCAGATGCTGTTTCTGATCATCACCAACAGGTACGACATTTGTATTATAAAGTAAAATATCTGCAGCCATTAGTGATGGGTAGGTAAGTAGTGCAGACGATACAGCATCTTTTCCTTCTGATTTATCCTTAAACTGTGTCATTCGCTCCAATTCCCCTACATAGCTGATTGATTGGAGCATCCAGCCTAACTGAGTATGTGCAGGTATTTCAGATTGTATAAACAATGTAGAGGTTTCAGGATTGATACCAGAAGCAAGATATAGTGCGGCCAATGAACGAATATTATTTCGTAATTTTAAACGTTCTTGTGGTACGGTGATCGCATGTTCATCTACAATACAGAAATAACAATCATAATCATTTTGCAATTCCACAAACTGTTGGATTGCGCCGAGATAGTTTCCAAGTGTTAGTGTTCCGCTCGGTTGAATTCCTGAGAAAATTGTTTCCATTTTTATCACTCCATTTTAATTTTGCCTGTTTTCGTAAAAAAGTATAACGAACTATCCTGTTCACTAATTTTACTTAAAGAGTTTAATTTTAACATCAAAAAGAGCCCATTCTACTCCTCAAAAATAAGGGACGAATGAACCGCGGTGCCACCCTAATTACCTTACAACTAGTCGTAAGATCACTTTAAATTTTAATCAGCTCCAAAGCCCAATTCCACCTTACCTTGGTACTTGTTTTCACCACCACAAGTTCTCTAAAAATCCAGAGGGTAAATTGTACTATATCTTTTTCATCACTGTTGAATATTAATTTAAATTTATTATATACAAATTTCAAATCATAAAGCAAGGATTATCAGTTGAAGATTGGGTCAGATGACTTTATTGTTTCTAAAGGATGATTTGTAAATAGAATCTATGGTCACACATTTCTTCTGACTAGACTTTCTTCAATTCAAAGTCCTTTTGTTGATAGGTAGAAAGTATAACGCCTCCTACTATAAATAAGGAACCTGCTATCTCTACACCTGTAATCGGTTTGTACAATAGAACTAAACCCATAATCATGGCTACAAAAGGTTCTAAGTTAGATAAAATAGATGCTTTTGATGCATTTACATACCGGATATTAATATTCCAAATCAAGGCAGCTACACCGTGTACAATAATGGCCGTTCCAATTAAAAAAGCCCAATCAGAAATAGCTACACTTGCCCGTAAAGGATTGTCTAATAAAAAAACAAAAGGGACCGATACAATAAAGCCCACAATATTCGAATATAAGGTAATTGTAAGTGGATCCACTCTTTGGGAAAGCATCCTTGTCATAATAATCATAATGGCGAATGTAATCATTGTTACAACAATCCATAAAAGACCTTTATCAATGTTTACAGAGGATAAACTGCCTTTAGCTACAACAAAATAAATACCTATTATCGCAACAATAGACCCAAACAACATGCGAATCGTCAATCTTTCTTTTAAGAAAATGGCCGCCAAGAAGCCAGTTAAAATAGGAGTTGTTGCTAGAATTAATGCAGATGTTGTTGGATCAGCTGTTTGCAGCCCTACAAAAAAAGACCATTGATTTATAAATACACCAATAATCCCCAGAAAGGATATAGCAAGTAAATCCGTTTTATTTAAACGTTTAAAATGTTTTTTATAACATGATAATCCAACTAAAAATAACACAATAAAGAATAGCCTCAGTGATGTTAATAGACTTGGGGAGAAATCTTGAACTAAAATCTTTCCAAAGACGAAATTACTACCCCATGCTATTACACAAAAAGTTAACCATGAATAAGCTTTTAACATATTTTTTTATTCTCTCCTATAAAATGTCTCGATTTTATCATTATAACGCTTATGGTAAGTTCCGTATACTGCTTTAATTTGTTAGCTTTAGGCACTTTTTATAATAATTTTATAATACTAGCGCATTTTAGTAATATGTGCTTAAAGTTTTTTGCGTTATATATTATTGCATGATGATTTAGGAACTTTAAATATAGCGGCGGCTTAAATTTTCTAATTTTCGGGTACACTATTGTAGTTCCTAAGGGGGTGGAATTATAAAATAGGTGCATGTTCTTAGAAAGGGCTTTTAGCATTAATTACACAACAAGCTTGGGGTTTATATTCAATAACTAAACCCGAATTAAGAATTAGGAGGATTGGAATGGAAGCAGTAAACTACAAAGGTACAAATAAAATGATTTTTGGGATTGTATTTGGTGTTCTAACATTTTGGTTATTTGCTCAAGCAATGGTAAACATTGTTCCAGCAGTTCAAGCTGATTTGGGTGTTGAATTAGGAACATTAAATATAGCTATTAGCTTAACTTCTCTGTTTTCGGGTATGTTTATTGTAGTTGCAGGTGGAATGGCAGACAGATTAGGAAGGAAGAAAATCACCTATGTTGGATTAGTGTTAAGTGTGATTGGTTCCTTATTACTTGTGCTGGCACAGGGATCTGTATTATTAATAATCGGGCGGGTATTGCAGGGTCTGTCTGCTGCATGTATTATGCCTGCTACGATTGCGCTAATGAAAGCTTATTTTGAAGGTGCAGAAAGACAGCGAGCACTTAGTTATTGGTCCATCGGTTCATGGGGTGGTTCAGGGATTACCTCGTTTGCCGGCGGTGCCATTGCTACGTATATGGGCTGGAAATGGATATTTATTTTCTCCATCATTTTTGCATTGCTTGCTATGTGGCTTATCAAGGATGTTCCCGAAAGTAAAGCTAAAACAACTGGGAAATTTCGATTTGATTATGGTGGATTGGGAATCTTTATCGTTACGATGCTTGCGATTAATATCTTCATTACCCAAGGCGCAGAACTGGGATGGACGAGTTTAACAACATTAATATTGGCTGCTGTATCCATCGTTGGTGTCATTGTATTTATTTACTATGAGGGTAAAAGAAAGAATGCATTAATTGATTTCAAGTTATTTAAAAATAAAGCCTATACAGGTGCAACGGTATCGAATTTCTTATTAAATGCTGTTGCAGGTACATTAATCGTTGCGAATACGTATGTACAGGTAGGTCGTGGCTTTACTGCATTTCAATCTGGTTTACTTTCACTTGGTTATTTAGCTGCTGTTCTTTCGATGATTCGTGTTGGAGAAAAACTCATGCAACGAACCGGCGCAAAGAAACCAATGGTCTGGGGTTCATTGATAACTCTAATCGGGGTTTCCGTGATGGCGTTAACTTTCTTACCTGATCTTCTATATACGATTATTGTATTTGTCGGATTTATTCTTTTTGGTTTAGGTCTTGGAATGTACGCTACGCCATCGACCGATACAGCCGTCTCTACAACTCCTGACGATAAAGTCGGAGAAGCTTCAGGGATATATAAAATGGCGAGTTCTTTAGGGAATGCATTTGGTATTGCCATTTCAGCAACCGTATATAGTACTGTTAATACAGTAAGTTCTGTTCATGTTTCTGGGACAGTTGGAATTATCACAAATGTAATATTTGCTGCTCTTTCCCTTATTTCTATTCTTATATTAGTTCCAAATGCAGTAGAAAAAAATAAAAAATAAAAAGTGACTCAGTGGGAAGACGGACTCCCCACTGAGTGAAGTTTCACTTTATGAAAGGAGATTTTATTAATGAAAGACAAATTAATGAAAATGCTAGAAGAACGGGAAGATGAAATGATTGAAATACGCCGTCACTTACATGAGAATCCGGAGCTTTCTTTTAAAGAGGAAAAAACGGCAACGTATATCGCTGATTTCTATAAAGATAAAGATGTCGAAATTGTTACGAACGCAGGAAATGGTTATGGCGTTATTGTAACTATAAAAGGAGGGAAACCGGGTAAAACAGTTGCTCTTCGGGCCGATTTTGATGCACTTCCTATTAAGGAAGAAGCAGATGTACCGTATAAGTCAAAAAATGAGGGTGTGATGCATGCTTGTGGTCATGATGCACATACAGCATATCTTTTAGTGTTAGCTGATTGCCTAATCGAATTAAAAGATAATATTAATGGCACGATTAAAATGATTCACCAACATGCAGAAGAAGAGCCACCCGGTGGAGCAAAAAGCATCGTAGAAGCAGGTTTTCTTGATGATGTTAATGCTATTTTTGGTATTCATGTTTTACCAATGGCTCCTGCAGGAACAGTTGGATATCATAGTGGATATTCCTTTAATGGACGAGCCTATTTTAAATTAAAGCTACAGGCAAGCGGAGGGCATGGCTCATCTCCACATAAAGCAAATGATGCTATTGTAGCAGGTGCTTATTTTGTAACAGCTGTCCAGACGATTGTCAGTCGCAGAGTTAATCCAAATAATGCTGGTGTGGTAACAATTGGTTCATTTGATGGTAAAGGAACTTTTAATGTTATTAAAGATAGCATTGAGCTTGAAGGGGACATTCGTTATTCAAATGAAGATACCAAGAATGTTATAGATGAAGAAGTTCAGCGGATTGTTAAGGGAATAGAAGCATTATTTGGTGTAACTTGTGAACTTACGTATGAACCTGATTATCCACCATTATATAATGATCCCGAACTTACTGCGTTTGTAGCCAATACTTTGAAAGTGATTGAGGATAAAGACATTAAGGAAGTAAAGGAATTCCCTAAAATGGCACCATCTGATGACTTTGCTTACTATTTGGAGAAGGTTCCTGGTTCTTATTTCTATATTGGCTGTACTCCAAAGGGTGTTGAAGAGCCTTACTTTAATCACCATCCAAAGTTTGATATTGACGAGGATGCGATACTTGTTGCAGCCAAATCAGTGGGCCATGTAGTTTGCGGTTATTTAGACAAAAATTAAATACCAGAGTGATTTAAAATTGTCGGGATTCAATTGAAAAAGAAGCGGGATAACAACTTTCCGCTTCTTTTTCAATTGAATTTATTTATATGTTATAATTTTGGTTAAAGTTGAATTTTCCAAAATATAAAGTCATATATTAGGATTTAATCAAAATATCCTTATCGGTTCAGAAAGTTATAGATAAAACTTAAAGGAGTATGTTCTTGATGAAACTATTAATCCTTGGTTCAGGTGCAATGGGAAGTTTATTTGCAGGTAAACTAAAGCAAAACGGTTTGGATGTCACTATATTCAATCGTGAAAATGACCATGTAAGAGCGATACAGAAAAGCGGAATAAGGCTGATTGATAAAGAAGGAAATAGTTCTACCATTTCTATTCCAGTTATAACAAATCCGAATGAATTAAGTAGTGATTACGATCTAGTAATCCTGTTAATTAAAGCTTTTGCAACAGAAACTGTGTTAAAAAATGTATTACCATCTTTACATAGAAATATACCAATTCTAACGTTGCAAAATGGGATAGGCAACATGGAAAAGATTAAAAGTCTTGCACCAACAAGCGAAGTATTTGTTGGTGGAACATGGGCTGGAGCAGGTGTGGTGGAACCGGGAGTTATTTACCATCGTGCATGGGGAAGTACTGTAATTGGTTCTGCTCAGACCGAGACAGACAGTGAACTATTAACTAAGATTGCATCTGCTTTTTCTGCAAGTGGTTTGAAGACAGAAGTATCGGAACATGTTCAATCCATTATGTGGAGCAAATTACTCGTAAATTTGGCATATAACGGATTAACAGCAGTGACGAGACTTACGAATGGAGATGCCATACGGACTCAAGAAGGAAAATATGTTATCAAGAAACTGGTTCAAGAAGCAGTACAAATTGCAGAGGTGAAAGAAATTGCACTGTTGTATGATAATCCAGTAGATGAATGCATACGTTTGGGGGAAGAGGAGATAGGCATGAACACATCTTCTATGCTTACGGATGTTCTGCATAAGCGGGAAACAGAAATAGATGCCATCAATGGGGCGATTGTGGAAGAAGGAAAACGCTATGCTATTCCGACACCATACAATGACATGATATTGAATTTAGTGAAAGTTATTGAAAATAGCTATTCGAAAATCGTTGACCAAGTTTAATTGCAATAAAACGGAGGATATAAAAAGAAAACAATCTGATTCATTCATTGAATCAGATTGTTTTCTTTATTTATCTATAGGAAGCATGTCCATATTCTTAATGAAAAAAGAATGGTTATCAGTTGGAAAGCTTCCCTGTTTCACATCGGAGACATAAGCTTTTATCGCTTCAATTCCAACTGAATTAAAATCAGAATAAGTCTTAACAAATTTTGGAAGGCGGTCAACACCATATTTCATAATATCGTGGTAGACAAGTACTTGGCCATCACATTCTAAACCTGCGCCAATTCCAATTGTTGGAATATCAATTGATTCTGTTATTAATTGTGCCAACTCTTTAGGGACACATTCTAATACGACTGCAACAGCACCTTGTTCAGTCACCTTTTTGGCATCATCCAATAGCTTTTTTGCAGCAGCTTTATCCTGACCTTGAACTTTGTAGCCGCCGAGAACATTAAAAGTTTGAGGTGTTAGACCTAAATGGGCAATTACAGGTATTCCGGCCTCTGTTAAACGCTTTATGAAATGAAGTATTTCCTCGGATGCTCCCTCAACTTTTAAACTTTGCGCCTTTGTTTCCTGAAAAATCCTTGCTGCATTACGTAAAGATTCTTCCATGGAAACGTGATAGGACATAAAGGGCATGTCAACGACAATAAATGAATCCGGAGCACCACGTTTAACTGCACGCCCATGATGAATCATGTCATCGACTTTTACCTCAACGGTTGAATCATATCCCAGTACAACCATTCCTAACGAATCACCGACAAGAATGGTGTCGATTCCAGCCTGCTCCGCATGTTTCGCGGAAGGGTAATCATACGCAGTGACCATCGTAATCTTTTCCTTATTTTCTTTCATCTTTTTTAAATCTAAAATACTTAACATGATGAATCATCTCCCTGTATTTAGTTTATATGTATACTATCTGAAAATCGCGATATAATGTATGAGATCATTAAAATATCATAATAGTGTTAATTATACATTATTTAAATAAAAAATTCATTATGATTCAAATATAAATAAATGAAATATAAAAAAACTAGGAACGCCTAATGGACGAACCTAGAATTGAATGGATATTTTTTCTTTGAGCAACGCTGAATCTATCTTTATCTATTTTCCCCGTTATCTATATCACGATTTTTCTGAAGTGATTTTTCTTTTTCAATCTTCCTTATTCGAAACGGTGTAATGATTAATACTGCGATGATAACAAGTCCAAGATACCCAATTATTGGGTAAAGCTCAGCAACTAAATTAGTAAACCCAACAAAACTTGCACCATATGCAATAATTATCGTACCAATGAAAAATAGTTTGAATTTAGTTGTTCCGACTTCTGTGAAACGGGCTACAAAAGAATAGAACATACTTATTGCTGTATTAAAGATCATTCCAAAGATAACAAGGGACATAATGATACCGAGTATTGGAGAAATATTATTGACAATCCCAAGCATTGGCATATCCAAACTACCGACATTTTCAATTTGAGAGAAAATGGCAAGGTTGCTTAGTATAATAAGTAAACCTATACCAAGGCCGCCAAATAACCCTCCTAATGCGGCTGTTTTTCTATTCGTCTCAGCGCCACCCATTAACAGCGCCATGGAAGCACCAACTGCTGTATTAAAAGAAACATAGTTCAAGGCAGAAATAAGCCAGTTCGGTAATGAAGTTGGTTGATCCCTAGCCAAAGAATCCAAGGCAATAATGGATACATCCGCATTTAGAAAACTATAAATAGAAATAAGAATTACAAAAATAATTAAAAAAGGTGTAACACCTGCAATTATTGAAACAATACGATTAACATTCAACATACCAGCTAATAAAATCAGAATGAACATAATAGTTGTACCAACAATGTATGGTACGTCAAACTGTTGATTCAGGTTTGAACCTGACCCGGCAATCATGACGACGCCAACACCGAATAAGGTAAAGATTAGAATATAATCAATCACGATTCCGAGATAACGTCCACTTATATTGTAAATAACTTCTTTATGTGATGTTGTTTGTGTGCGGCTGCCCAACCACACCAGTAACATTCCGACATAGGCAAATAAGGCGGTTGCCAGAATAGCGCCAATAATGCCCATAAGACCAAAACTTGTAAAATATTGTAAGACTTCTTGTCCGGATGCAAAACCTGCACCTACAATAATACCGATAAAAGCGTTTCCAATTGTAAATGCCTTTCTCATACAAAAATTCCTCCTGCTGTTTATTTAACTATTATAACATTTAAAAGATGAAATCTATTTGTGTATATACTAAAATATAAAGTATGGAATTTGTATATTTCTACAAATGTTGTCGATTATTGTCTTAAAAACTATAATTTAAGGTTTAATTTGATGGAAATGGGCTCGTTTGGAAAGGAAGGAACTGCTTCATGAGCGATTTGCCAAAACAACTAGAGTTTTTAAGAAGCAAATTAAATAAAGTATTCGTTGAATCACCAGATCAATTGGTAGATTGGCTAAGTGAAATTTTTGAGAGTCCAATTATAATAGAGGATTTGAATCATCATCTTGTATCCTATAGTAAACATATGGGAAATATTGATGAAGCAAGAATAGCTACGATTATGAATCGTAAAGTACCGGATAAAGTGATTAATGGTCTTTGGAAAAATGGTGTGATGTCGAAACTTATTGATAATGATGAACCAGTGATTGTTTCCCAAATTGAAGAAATTGGGCTTGGTCACCGGGTTGCCATATCGATTTGGGATAGGAATGAAATATTGGGGTTTATATGGGTACACACCGGAGATAAGAATCTAAGTGATGAAGAATTACTGCTATTAAAAGAAGTGGCTAAACAAGTGAAAAGGAATCTCCTGAAGCATTCCAAACGTAATATAAAATCCCGGAAACATTATAATGACTTTTTCTGGCAATTACTAACGGGTGACATAGGCGATCCGAATGAAATAGTTCGCCAGGCCAAACAATATAATATTCAGTTAGATGGTATGCTCGCCATTGTAGTCATAAGATTTTCAGATGATATTACAGAGCAAATAGAGAAACACGCCTACTATTTAGCAGAAACCCAATTACAAGTCCGGGTTATTTCCCATCTGTTTGATGGAAATGAATTTATCATGCTTGTCCGTCATTATAAAAAAGAAGATTCGGCAGGTCTGTTAAATGATTTTATCAGCCAATTTATAAGAAAAATAAGTAAACAGCTACAACTAAATAGTGTTAATGGTGCCTCGGGTTTAATCTATAAAACGACGAGGAATATAAAAGACAGCTATAAACAGGCATTAAAGGTATTGGATTCTAAAGAAAAATTTGCAGCAGAGCTAAAGGATACCTTTCTATATGAAGAGCTAGGTGTTTATCAGTTTATCGATGAGCTGTATGAATTATGGAAATGGAAACAGCCTAATAAGTATGTTGAAAAACTAAGAATTTACGATGAAAAGAATCAAACATACCTTCTTTACACATTAAATATGTATTTACAATGTGATTGCAATGTTTATCAGACTGCATTGGAACTTACCGTCCATCCTAATACGATGAATTATCGTCTAAAACGAATTAGAGAAGTTTCAGGTTTAGATTTAAAAAATCCTAACCAAAAGGTAACCATCTACCTGGTTTTTAAAATGGAAAAGATGCTAGAAGGCTGATTTGTGTAATTGCCCAAAAATTTCTTATTGTTTTTATTTCTAAAAACAAAGATAAAACATGTAAAAAGAGATATGATTGTTAATATGGGTCACTTGAATAAAAGGAGAGGGGAAAAAATATGATTATTGGAGTACCGAAGGAAATTAAAAATAATGAAAACCGTGTTGCCATGACACCTGCAGGGGTTGTGAATTTAAAAAATGCAGGCCAAAAGGTCATCGTTGAAAAAGGCGCAGGACTAGGAAGTAACTTTACGGATGAAGAATACAAACAGGCTGGTGCAGAAATTCTTGAAAAAGCTTCAGACATCTGGGAAAGGTCTCAGATGATTATGAAGGTAAAAGAACCGCTTGAATCTGAATATAAATATCTTAGAGAAGGATTAATCTTATTCGCATATCTTCATTTAGCTGCAGAACCAGAACTTGCAAAAATATTAGTAGATAGTAAAGTAACAGCGGTTGCTTATGAAACTGTTACAGTTAATCATACATTGCCATTACTTACTCCAATGAGTGAAGTTGCTGGTCGCATGGCAACGCAACTTGGTGCACAATACCTTGAAAAATCAAAAGGTGGAAAAGGTATTCTTCTTAGTGGAATTCCTGGTGTCAAACGAGGAAAAGTTACGGTTATCGGCGGTGGAGTTGTGGGTACAAATGCCGCACGAACGGCACTTGGCCTAGGTGCAGAGGTAACAATTATCGATTTAAATCCGACACGTCTACGCGAATTGGAAGATATCTTTGGTTCAAGCACCCAAACACTTATGTCCAACCCATACAATATAGCAGATGCTGTCAAAGATTCTGACATTGTTATTGGATCCGTTTTAATCCCAGGTAGAAAAGCTCCAAAACTTGTTTCAGAAGAAATGGTTAAGTCCATGCAGCCAGGATCCGTTATTGTAGATGTTGCGATTGATCAGGGGGGTAACTTTGAAACAGTTAATCACCCAACAACACATGATGATCCGATCTATGTAAAACATGATGTCCTACATTACGCAGTTGCAAATATTCCTGGTGCAGTACCACGCACAGCAACAGTTGGGCTAACAAATGTTACCGTACCATATGCTGCACAAATTGGTGCAAAAGGAGTTGCAAAAGCAATCATAGATAATCATGCAATCCATTCCGGCGTGAATGTTCATGACGGAAAAGTAACCTCTGAAGCTGTCGCATCGGACTTGGGATACGATTATGTTCCGTTGGAAGATATAATCAAGTAACTATCCCCTGTAATAACTCCCGAAAACACCCTTCACACAGCATTAGAAGGGTATTTTTAACGAAGACTGCTTTCTAAAGGTTTTATCACAATATTTATAAACTACGAAGTAACTGCTTGTTTTTATAACAGTATGCAGAAACTTCGGCGACCGCTCTGGAAAATATACTTCGCGCACCTTAGGGCGGCTAGTGAGACAACTTGCGCTAAAGCGCTACGTTGTCTCACCTATGCCTTTCCTCCCGCTGGAGTCTACGTATATTTCCCAGAGCTGGTTAGAAGGTTGCTGGCGATTACTATACTTTCAATAGCTAATATAGAATCATACAGCATCATCATTCCGGCATCGCTGTGGGCGGTGACTCCTGCGGTAACAGCACGTGTCCGAGGACCCCGCAGAGTGGTTTTCTCTTCGGAGGCTAAGACCGTTCCCTAAGATGCGCATCCGCCAGGAGCAATCCCGGACGGCGATAAAAGCACTCATCTTCAAAAAGATGGGAGAAAAGTGCCGCTAAAGTTACTTCGTTGTTATCTCAACTGTGAATTATAAATCTACCTTAGCAGTGTTTCGTTTTTAATGGATGAGGGTAATTGAATAAGTAGAAAATTATTTCATGTAAATGAAGGGATATTTATCTGAAGGATCTATTAGAATCTTATTTCTGATTACTTTTTACTATTTTAATAACAATGCTTTTCCGATATACTAATAATATAATAGAAACAGGAGATTGATTATATGCAGAAATGGCAACAAAAACTAATCGTACTCATTGGAATTCTCCTTTTCAGTACAGTACCGGTATACGCAAGTGGGGAAGAAACGAAAGAAGCCGGTTTACATAAAGAAAGACAAACAAATATTGAACTGATTGATACTTCACAAAATATAAAACGATTTACATATGATTCAGGATATAACTTTGAATATCCAGATGCTGTAAGAGGAATCTATGTAACTGGTAATTCTGCTGGATCAAGTCGATTTGAAACACTGCTTGACCTTGTGGAAACAACTGAATTAAATGCAATGGTTA
This sequence comes from Oceanobacillus rekensis, assembly GCF_002153375.1. Classification (GTDB taxonomy): domain Bacteria; phylum Bacillota; class Bacilli; order Bacillales; family Amphibacillaceae; genus Oceanobacillus; species Oceanobacillus rekensis. The sequence continues at coordinate 434,947 of NZ_MTBQ01000003.1, read as the reverse complement.
TAGATGTTAAAGAAGATAATGGTAATTTAACTTTTAAACCTGAAGAGGGTTCACCATACGAAGAGATTGCTACTAATTTTATTGCAGATCCAAAAGGAATGATGGATACGCTTGAGGAAAAACAGATTTATCCAATTGCCAGAGTAGTAGTGTTTAAAGATTCGGTACTTGCTAAGAATCGTCCTGACTTATCTTTTACGCAAAATGGAGAAGTGTGGGTTAATAATAAGGGGGAGGCTTTTGTCAATCCTTTTGAAAAGGAAGTATGGGAGTACAATGTTGATATAGCTAAGATGGCAGCTGAGATGGGCTTCCAGGAGATTCAGTTTGATTATGTACGTTTCCCTGAAGGATTCGAAAGCAAGGATGAACAACTTGAATACACTGAAGGTGACTACGCCGATATGGATTTAAATAATGTTAAAAAGCGTGTCGAAGCGGTAACGGACTTTGTTGCATATGCTAGGGAAGAATTGTCGAACTATGATGTTGATGTTTCGGTAGATATCTTTGGATATGCAGCTACAATCGAGGAAACACCTGGCATCGGTCAAAACTTCTCCAGAATATCTGAGAATGTTGATGTTATTTCTTCCATGATCTATCCAAGTCACTGGACATCCTATTTCGGTATTGAAAAGCCGGATACAGAGCCATACAAACTTGTGACAGAATATGCAAAGGTAGAAAATGAGGTATTAGGAGCACTTGATGATTCACCTGTTTCCAGACCTTGGCTCCAGGACTTCGAGGCTCCATGGCTTTATAGTGGACCAACGAAGCAATACGGAAAGGCAGAAGTGGAAGCACAAATAAAAGCTCTTTATGAAAATGGTATCGATGAATTTTTACTTTGGAATGCAGGTAATACCTATACGGAAAATGTAGATTATATGATTGGAAAGTAATGAAACAGGTCTAAACAGGCCTGTTTTTTATTTATTTAGCTTAATTTAACAAATGGACCTTTTTTCGTTATACTTAGTAAAAATAGTTAAAAGGAGTAGATCCATGAATTGGTATGAAAAGTTAAGTGAGTACTTCCCAATTGAAGAAATGAAATCAAAAAAGCATATGGAGATGTTATTGGACGAAAAAGGGGATGTATACTATAAAGACGAAAGTTCGAAGCATGTCTTAATGTACGCCGAGTTTGATACATTCCTATTTATTGATTATCTATGGGTATCGTCTACAACAAGAGGGCAAGGGATTGGACACAAACTAATTGAGAAGTTAAAGGCGAAAAATAAACCGATTATTTTAGAAGTAGAGCCTGTAGACTATGAGGATACCGACACAGAAAAAAGACTTCATTTCTATCACCGGGAAGGATTTACCCACGCACAATCCATTGGATATAATCGCCGCTCTTTGGCTACAGATGAAGATACTCCTATGGAAATTTTATATTGGTCACCAGATGATGATTCTGAAGAAGCCATATTTGCACAAATGAAGCAAATGTATGTAGATATCCATACATACAAGGATGAAGAAATATATGGAAGACCCTATCAGTCAGCTGAAGAAGTATTAAGTTATGATGAGAATCGGGAGTCTGCAGATATTCTTCAGAGTTTAAATAAACAAAGTCCAAAAAAGTCATAAACTAAATCCCCGCCATGAGAAAATTGGTGGGGATTCTTAATCTATATTGGTTAGGTAACATGGTGAAATCAACATTATGGCAAATGAAAATAAGTATAATCCAATTTTTTTCAATTAGAAGGTTTAATTGAAATTGATGTGGGGTATCTTACATAGTGAATGGTGATATGGAATAAAAATATTATTAAATTACCTTTTAATTCTAGAATATCCTCTACCTTTTGGTTGACTAATGTAGTATAATTATACATATGGGTAATTTAAACTTATTTTAATTTAATAAGTTGTTAATAATATACTCTATATCAACATACACACTTTAAAAATTGAGGAGTGAAGTTTTATGGTAACACTTTATACCTCACCAAGTTGTACTTCTTGCAGGAAAGCAAAAGCTTGGCTGGAAGAGCACGACATACCGTTTACAGAACGTAATATTTTTTCGGAACCGCTGACACTTGACGAGATTAAGGAAATATTACGTATGACTGAAGATGGAACGGATGAGATCATTTCCACACGTTCAAAGGTTTTCCAAAAACTGGATGTCAATATTGAACAATTGCCAATGAAAGATCTGTTCAGTCTGATTCAAAAGAATCCAGGATTACTTAGACGACCAATTATTTTGGATGAGAAACGTCTGCAAGTTGGTTATAACGAGGATGAGATTCGCAGATTTCTACCAAGAACTGTACGTACATTTCAATTACGCGAAGCTCAAAGAATGGTTAACTAATCAATCTCTGAAAACGTAATCTAAAATAAACATAACAAAGACGCAGAGCCCATTTTGGAACTGCGTCTTTTGCTTTGAATATATTTACCAGACATTAACAATGGCTATTTGTCATAATTCGTTTTTTTAGATGACAAATCTGTTAGAATGGTTTAAAATGTTTTATTAACTCTACTTAATGTATCCTTGGAAAAACGGTTCATTATTTAATTTTTATTTTATAGGCATATTAATTTCCAAGATGCAGTACACTATCATACAATAGTGGTAAGAAGATAAGTAGAGATGGTTAGAGTTATATAATTACGGGTAATAAACATACAGGGAGACTGTCTTAATATATACAATAATGATAAAGTTGTCTCTTCCATCTAAACTGTTTTTCCTTAGAAGAAATTATGTCGAGAATAGCTCTGGAAGGACGAAACAGCTGCTTTTTAATTTGAAGGGAGAGAATTAAAAAATGGAGATAGAGAGAATTAATGAGAACACGATAAAGTTTTATATTTCTTATATGGATATTGAAGATCTTGGATTCGAACGTGAAGAGATCTGGTATAACCGTGAACGCAGTGAACAACTTTTCTGGCAAATGATGGACGAAGTTAATTATAAAGAAGATTTCAACCCAGATGGTCCTTTATGGATTCAGGTCCAAGCAATGGAAAAGGGACTTGAAATAGTAGTTACTAAAGCTAAAGTATCGAAAAACGGTGAGAATCTCGAAATGGATACGGAGGACGGTGACAGCCTTGAACTTCCAGTTGATGAGAAAATTGAAAATATGCTTGAAGACAAATTCGGAAAAAATGTGACTTCTGAGAATGATACCGATGATATGTTGGATGATGATGATGATGATAATCTGTGGATTATTGTAGATTTCAAAGACTTTGAAGATGTGATTCAACTTAGTCATTATTTCCATGAACTATCTGATTTTGGTGAAGAGACACTGTACCATTATAATGATACGTATTATTTGTATATGGAATTCTCTCACGATGTACTTGATGACAATAAGCAAGAAGATGTGATCAGTCAAGTGCTGGAATTTGCCAATGATTCGGATATATCTGTTCATATGTTGGAGGAATATGGTAAGAAAATCCTCGAAATAGATACATTTTCACAAGTTAGGACATATTTTCCTGTTGAAGTGTAGGCATTCTAAAAAAGGATGCCTACTTTTTTTGCGGATAAGAAAGTTTTAAACAGCGTTATCTGTATATTTTAGGCCATTGATTCATGTTTTCTTAATCCTCTTAGTTTATAAATTTTGTGTAACCAGCCAAATTAATAAGGAGGATTTTTAACATTTCTGTCGAATAAGTTGTAGACGGAGGTGGTTACTATGCTGCAAGCCATAAATAAAAATGGAACGTATACTACGCTTGCTACAATGGAACGCGAAGCTATTATCAAACTGAGAATAGGAGGGGAAAAGTTTTACTGCCCGGTTTGTGAAAGTCCAGTCATTATAAAAGCAGGAAATCAAATGATTGCACATTTTGCCCACAAAACAAGTACGAATTGCCCTTCACGTGAAGGAGGAGAGGGCATCTATCACGAACAAGGTAAACTTATTTTATATCAATGGCTCATGAGACATAATATAGATGTCAGACTAGAAGCATATATACAAGAAATAAAACAGCGCCCAGATATACTGTTAACCATAAGTGACAAGAAAATAGCAATTGAATATCAATGTGCACGAATACCGGTAGATGAAATTCGAAAGCGGAATAAAGGATACAAAGCCGCGGGAATCTTCCCAATTTGGATTATCGGTGCAAATCAGTTTAAAAGATATAATGCAACAAGCTTTAAGCTTGACCAATTCACCCGCCAGTTTATCCACCAGTATTCTTCAGACACTCCACAAGTGTTATATTACTTTGATCCACACACTTTCCAGATGGCTACTATTTACGATGTTTTCATAACTAAGAGTTCAAAAGCAATAGGTAAAATCAATATTACTTCAATCAATCAAATGAACTTCACAGATTTATTTCAGTTTACTAATTTTTCTTCGCAAGAAAAGTTAAATTTATGGGTGAAAGAAAAGCGCCATTTCCGATTAAAACCAGGAAATAATTTTTATGGAGATGAATTTACCTGGCGTAAATGGCTATATTATAAAGGGACTCATCCCCAGAATCTCCCATCCGTAATCTATCTACCAGTAAGCTCCCAACATCAAATGCAAACTCCATTATGGAACTGGCAGAGCAAACTCTGTCTCGAGATAATCCACCCCTTGCCAATTGAAACTACCTTTAGCATAGAGTCCTGTAAACACTTATTAAAAACGAGAATACTAAGTAATTCAGCATTTCCTCTTATCGTATCCAGTACAGATCCCATCGAACAATATTTTAATATATTGGAACAACTAAGCTATATTCATACTATTTCACCTGGCATTTATCAAAAAAAGAAGCAATTCGATTTTTATAAGAATGTTGAGGAAGCCATAAACGGAGATAATAATCTATTACAACAATTATTTTTCCAAAACTTGGGCAAAATACAAGCATGAACCCATTATGTTTCGATATACTAAGTAATAATATCCTGGATTTTAAAGGGATTATTAATTAATTCTAGAAATAGTAACATATAGAGAATAAAGGAGGAATTTTCCATGGCAAAATCAACAAAGGAATTACCTAAACGTAGTGAAGTACCATTAGAATCGACTTGGAGATTGGAAGATATCTTTGCAACAGATGAAGCATGGGCTGAGGAATTAAAAAATTTGCAGCAGGATATCCCAAAAGTGGAGCAGTACAGAGGGAAATTATCCGAATCTGCTGATCACCTATATGAATTACTAAAGCTACAGGATGAGCTTTCTGAACGTCTAGGTAGATTGTATACATACTCACATATGCGATCTGATCAGGATACAACCAATTCCCATTACCAAGGATTGAATTCACAGGCTGAAATGGTGTTAACATCGGCAGGTAGTTCCATGAGCTATATTGTTCCGGAAATACTTAGCATGGATGAAGAGAAAATTAGCAGCTTTTTGAAAGAAAAAGAAGGATTGCAATTGTACAAAAAGGTACTCGATGAAATTAATCGCCAGCGTCCACATGTACTAAGTGAAAAAGAAGAGACCCTGCTTGCTGAAGCGTCAGAACCAATGGGAAGTTCTGCACAAACATTCGGCATGTTGAATAATGCTGACCTGACTTTCCCGGCAATTAAGAGTGAGGATGGAGAAGAAGTAGATCTGACACATGGCAGATATTCCACTTTTATGGAATCTAAAGATCGCCGTGTGAGAGAAGATGCGTTTAAAGCGATGTATGATACGTATGGTAATTTTAAAAATACATTTGCATCCACATTGACTGGAAGTGTAAAAGCACATAATTTTGAAGCGAAGATCCGCAATTATGAATCTGCTCGTCAATCGGCATTGGATAATAATAATATTCCTGAACAGGTATACGATAATTTGGTGGAAGCAGTAAATGAAAAGCTGCCATTACTTCACAGATATACAGAGTTGCGTAAAAAGGTGTTAGGTGTTGATGAACTTCATATGTATGATATATACACACCGCTTGTCAAAGATGTTGAAATGAAAGTTACTTATGAAGAGGCTAAAGATTATGTTTTAAAAGGTTTAGCACCATTAGGTACTGACTATGCAACAATTTTAAAAGAAGGCTTTGAAAACCGTTGGATTGATGTAGAAGAAAATAAAGGGAAGCGCAGTGGCGCGTATTCGTCTGGTGCATATGGTACGAACCCTTACATCCTGATGAACTGGCAAGATAATGTAAATAATACATTTACCCTTGCCCATGAATTAGGCCACTCTGTTCACAGCTATTACACAAGAAAACACCAAGCCTATCGTTATGGTAATTACTCCATTTTTGTAGCGGAAGTTGCCTCGACGACAAATGAAGCATTGCTGAATGATTATTTATTAAAAAACTTGGACGATGAAAAACAAAAGCTCTTTATTTTGAATCATTTCCTGGAAGGTTTCCGTGGAACAGTTTTCCGTCAAACAATGTTTGCTGAATTTGAACATGATATTCATGTTAGAGCCCAAAATGGCGAAGCATTGACAGCAGATAAGCTGACAGAGATCTATTACGCATTGAATAAGAAATATTATGGTGACGCAGTTGTTTCCGATGAGGAAATTGGGCTGGAGTGGGCCAGGATTCCACATTTCTACTACAATTACTATGTATATCAGTATGCAACAGGGTATTCCGCTGCAACAGCACTTGCTCATAATATTTTGGAAGGTAGTGAAGGGTCGGTTGACCGTTATCTTGACTTTCTAAAAGCTGGAAGCAGTGAATATCCAATCGAAGTCCTGAAAAAAGCTGGCGTTGACATGACATCCAAACAACCAATTCTCGATGCACTCGCCGTATTTGAAGAAAAGCTAAATGAAATGGAAAAATTATTATTGGGATAATATATCAAAACTCTATTCGTAAGTATTGTTGATTTATATCCTCGCAGCCCGAGATAAACTGCGAAGTAAGAGTTTTTTCGGCGACCACTCTGGGGAATATACTACGCGCACCTTAGGTCGGCTGGTGAGCCTCTTCATGCTAACGCATTTCAGAGTCTTACCTATGCCTTTCCGCCCGCAGTGAACCCGGACGTGGGATAAGCACATATTTAGAGAAAACAACCATCAGTTACTTCGCAGTTTATAAAAACAATTACTTTTGATGGGGCAAACATGAGAAGTCCCAATTGGGTAGGATAATTAACCGAATTGCAGGTGAACGTATCTGCACAAAGCAGGTTTTAAAAATGTAATGGTCCATAAAAAGAGGGGAGTCGGATACAAATCCAGCTCCCTATCTTGATCTTCTATAAACATTTCGGTGTGTCATGGAGTATAAAGTTAAATAAATCGATATAAATAATAATGGCAATGTAATATAAAGTGGGATGAGGCGCATTAATCCTAGAATATTTAGAAAGAAAGCGATGAAAGTCAGCACCAGAAAAAAAACAGGATAAAGATCACGCATTAAAAATCATTCCTCCCAAGTTTTAAATGAAAATTCGCCGATAAAATCACCGGTCCCGAAAAAAATTTTAATTTTTATTTACGGTAGACAACATCAATCCCCTTTCTAATTTTTTACATTTTGATATAATATATGTTTAAAAATTACATACTAGAAGTGAACATTTTGTGAATCTATGCACATTAAGCTTGAATAGCGAAGTTGTTCTTGGTATTATAATATAGTAAGTTAAAAACAAACAAATACCCCTTTTGTTTGATCATGAAACTTTCTCCCATCCCCCTTTGTATATATACAAGGACGGAAAGAGGATATACGCTGCCCCGTATATCCTCTCTTTTTGCCTTTTTTTAGAACAGAAAGTCAATTTTCACAAAAAAATAAGCCTATTTAAGGCTTAAATCAACTTATATATTTCCAAAATGATCCGTATTTTGCTGGAATTCTTTCGACGATTCTCTGGAATTGAAGTTTTTTCATTTCCTTTTCTGTTTTTGTCATGGACCAATCATATACAACTGAAACCTCTTTTGTCCCCACAACTTCATAAAGCCTCATGAACTGTTCCAATGGTGGTTTTACAGAAGGAATTGGTGTCCGTTGCAACATCTCTTTTAAAACAAGTTCATATATTTCATAGGGATAAAGTCCTGAAATTTTAATGCCATCGTCTTCAATAACTTGATTAAAAAAAACAATAGTTGGAATATAGTCAACTTCCATTTCCCTTGTCAATTTCAAATCACACTGGAAAGCCTTTTGTGCAGAAGATGAGAAAAGGTCTTTTTCAAACTCCTCAACATCGAGCTTTGCTTCCTGTGCACATTTTGTAAGTACCTCTTCATTAGAGATATCTTGTTTTTTCAAAAATAAATTTTCCTGTAGTTTACGGAAAAATAACTTTCCAGCTTTTTTACCTTGCAGTTCTGCAGCCTTGATGGCTAGTGATGCAATCCATGGATATGTGATAGGATTATCTACCCATAAGTCACCGTCGCAGCTCATTCCTGTTCGTTTTGCTGTTTTTTCCCAGATTTCCTTCAATTTCCTTGGTTTATCAAAAGTATCTGTATTTAAAGATGTTAAGTGTCCGCTGACAATTTGACGAATCGTGAAAAAACGACCATATTCAACAGATAGCTTTTTCAAATAGGGTTCAAGTGACCAGCATTCTGCGCAAAGTGGGTCAATAAATACGTAGATTTCTATTGGTTTTTGTACATAATCAACGTAGCTATAAGTGGCCGATGTGTTTGTATGATTTGAGCTTGTAAGCACAGTTTGATTCCAACTCACATCGAACTCTCCTTTCTCTTATTCCGGCGTGTTCATCATGTGGTTTGCGGTCAAGGTTAATTTTTCAAATATAGCTGTTCGGTAGGGTTCATTTATTTCTGCTTCCTCTAATGCTTCTGCCATACATGCAAGCCAGGCATCTCTTCTTGATGGTGTAATTTCAAAAGGCAAATGCCGCCTTCTCATCATTGGGTGACCACGCTCTTCTTCATATAGTTTTGGGCCACCAAAAAATTGGGTTAGAAACAGGCTTTGTTTCCGAGCGGTTTCCGTCAGATCTTCAGGGAAAATTGGTATTAACTTTGGATGGTTTCCGACTCGTTTATAGAAAGCCTGGACTAATTTTTCGATAGTATCGAATCCGCCTATGGCCTCATAAATTGTTCCGTGAATTATCTGTTCCATAACAACTCTCCTTAGAGCGTTTGTTTATATTGTAACAACGGATGGATACCTGAGCAACAAATCTGATTGAGAAATAATAGTCAAATATACCTAATCGTTCAAGGAATAGAAAAATCTCTCAATTTTATTTGATGTTTCTCTTTTTGGAATATGGTGATCAGAAAGTATTTTTTCAAACATTTGTAATCCTGTTTGTTTTGATGTTGCTTCCAATTCGAATTCGTAATCTTGCTGACCATGATAAGTGCTGTAATCTAACACTAGCAGGACACCCTGATATGGAATTTCTCTGCGTATTGTTGTTAAGAATCCACAATAGAGAAGTTCTTTCATTGGAATTCCCTTTTTCAGCAGCTGCTTTTCTGTGTTTTTCTTTAAAACGATATTCCCGCCAAGCCAAGCGTTTGCCTCTTGATCTGTCAGCCAGTCATGTGTTTCTAGAAGTCCGTCTGGATGCGGCTCTTTCAATGTTAATTGATATTTTCCTTCTTTTTCTCTTATTCTAAGTGCACAGGCACTTTTTTTGAGTGCAAAGTCTTTTGTTTCAAAATAATGGTTGGTTTGTTTATTTCCTGAAGGTGGAAAAGGAAGACTATAAAGTAATCGATCATATTCATCTTTTGTTAAAATGTTCTTATATTCAATTTCTATTTCTTGTGTCATTTTTTATACCCCCAATGTGAAAAATAGGTTATTATTTATTATGGCTAAAGTTTAACGTCAATGCAAAGATTAGCCATTTTGGACTGATGTGGTAAAATAGGAATGGCTATAGAAACAGTTCAATTTGAATAAAGTTTTATACTTAAATTTTTTTGAACAACCTCTAATATTCGAATTAAATAAGGATGATTATGATGAACTGGGATGCTATCCTTGCACCATATAAACAAGCTGTTGAAGAATTAAAAGTGAAACTAAAGGGCATGCGATCACAATTTGAGTTTGAATCCAGTCACTCACCAATTGAATTTGTTACGGCACGCGTGAAGCCAATTCAGAGCATTATTGAAAAGGCAGAGTTACGAAAAATTTCCATGGATAATATTCAAACGGAAATGCAAGATATTGCGGGGCTACGGGTTGTTTGCCAATTTGTTGAAGATATTTATACAATCGTGAACATGCTGCATAGTCGGAGTGATTTTACCATTGTTGAAGAAAAAGACTATATCGCTAATAAAAAAGAGAGTGGATACCGTTCTTATCATATTATTATAGAATATCCGGTAGAAACAATCCACGGTAAAAAGATTATTTTGGCTGAGATACAAATACGCACGTTGGCAATGAATTTTTGGGCGACGAATGAACATTCTTTAAATTATAAATATGCAGGAAGAATCCCATCAGAAATTAAATCCAGACTTCAACGCGCATCAGAGGCGGCATTTAAGCTTGATGAGGAAATGTCCATGATTAGAAACGAAATACAAGAGGCCAGGCGGTTTTTCCGTCGAAAATAAAGTAAACTAAAACAAAACATTTACATAGGAAGAGAAATAATGTTAGGGGAGATTATGGATGAAGTTTAAAATTGTTTCAAGAGGCGATGAACGTTCCAATAAACTTAAAGCAACGATGAAGCAATATTTAATTGATTTTGATTTAGTGTATGCAAAGGAGGACCCAGATCTTGTTATATCTGTTGGCGGCGATGGGACATTCCTCGAGGCATTTCATCGATATGCACATCGACTAGAATCCACGGCCTTCATAGGTGTGCACACCGGACATTTAGGGTTTTATGCGGATTGGGTCCCAGATGAAGTGGAAAAATTAATTATTGAAATCGCAAAGACACCATTCCAGACAGTAGAATATCCTTTGCTGGAAGTTATTATCCGCGCAAAGACGGGAGGAACAGAAGATCGCTATCTTGCATTGAACGAAGCGATGATAAAGACAGCTGATGGCTCTTCTGTTGTATTCGACGTGGAAATCAAGGGTGAGCATTTTGAGACGTTCCGTGGTGATGGTATTTGTATTTCAACACCATCAGGAAGTACCGCCTATAATAAAGCTTTAGGCGGGGCGATTCTTCATCCATCTTTGGAAGCAATACAAATTACTGAAAATGCATCGATAAATAATCGTATTTTCCGTACAATTGGCTCCCCCTTAATTTTGCCAAAACACCATACCTGTTTTCTAAAGCCTATGGTGGATAGTAGTTTTCTGATTCAAATCGATCATTTCACAAAAAATTATCAAAATGTAAAATCAATCCAATGCCGTGTGGCACAAGAAAGAGTCCGTTTTGCCAGATTCAAGCAGTTTCCTTTCTGGAATAGGGTACGAGACTCGTTTGTAGCTGAAGAAGACAGGTAGATAGTGAGGCGTAATACAATGAAATGGGTCATTGAAAAGCAACATTCAGGAATGATTATCCGGGAATATTTGCAACAGATTCATGGTTTTTCTAGACGGATTATCATTGCAATCAAACATGATGGTGGAACGATCCATGTGAATGGCTGTAATCAGAATGTCCGGTATATTTTGGCTGAAGATGATGTTCTTGAAGTGGAGTTTCCGAAAGAAAAGGTCAGTGTGTCACTAATACCTGAGAAAATGAATTTGAACATCGTTTATGAAGATGATGCTGTTATCGTTTTGAATAAGCCTGCAGGCATGGCTACAATGCCTTCTCCAAACCATGTATCAGGTACAATGGCTAATGGATTGCTTGCATATTATGAAAGTCAAAATAGAGGGGCGTATACAGTACATGTAGTCACGAGACTGGATGCCAATACTTCTGGTTTGGTTTTAATTTCAAAAGATAGGTACAGTCATTCACTGTTGTCTGCTTCTCAAAAAGAAAAGAAGATACACCGTAAGTATACTGCAATTATTGAAGGTAAGTTGAAACTAGAGGCCGGGATAATCGATGAGCCAATTGCCCGAAAAAAGGGATCGATTATTGAGCGGGAAGTCAATGAAAAAGGGAAACAAGCAGTTACCCATTATTGGAAGCGGAAAAATATTGGCGATCATTCTATCGTTAATATCGAACTGGAGACAGGAAGAACCCACCAAATTCGGGTGCATTTTTCCTATCTTGGGCACCCATTGGCGGGGGATGATTTGTATGGTGGATCGTTAAGGTTAATAAAGAGACAAGCTTTACACTGCTGTGGTCTTAGCTTTGAACATCCAATTACAAAACAAAGGATTGAATTTGAATCTGAAATCCCCCTGGATCTGCAGCACTTAGCAGCGAGCATGGGCTTTAAGGAAAATCATTAAATTTCTCTTCTAGCAGTGGCTGTTTTGATGGAACGGCTACTGTTTCTTTCTCTGGCAGACGGAATGCTGTTAATTTATTCCCAAATACACAGCCGGTATCAATATTAATGGTGTTGTTGACAATTCGCGGTTCCTTAACAGGTGTATGCCCATAAACAATCCAAGTGTTTCCTTGGTAATGCTTTGCCCAGTCTCTGCGAATCGGACGACCATCTGTATCAAACTCACCAGATATATCTCCGTATAATACAAATGTTTTAACTTTTTTATCTGTACGACCGATTAAGTTTTCCTTAATTCCCGCATGTGCAACGATAACTTTCAGTTCGGGAAGCTGCAGGTAAAGGGGGGCATGCTCATATAATGTAATAAATTGCTTGCTAATAAACTTTTGATCTCTCGTATTTAACGAGCGATATTCCGCAGTAGTTGTTTCGAGTCCATGTTTCTCCAGAACTTTATTACCGAGGAAAAACCGATATAACTTATTACAATGATTGCCAGGTACATAGTAAGCTTTCTGGTGTTCAATCACCATTTGATATACCAGTCTAACCACAGATAAAGAATCTGGACCACGATCAGTAATATCTCCTACAAAGGTGGGGACTCTTCCGTCAGGGTGTATGTAGATTTCATTTTCAAGGACATATCCCAATTTTAAAAATAGGGCATGAAGCTCATCCATGCATCCATGAACATCCCCAATCACATCAATCTTCATAACATACCTCCTTTATACAATGTTGCAATCGTATAAAATTTTATTTAGTATAGTTCAAGTAGAAAAACAAAAGAATTTCACATACCCTATATATTGGTATTGTACGCTATTTTATAAGAAATTATTTGGATTTAATCATTAAGGAAAAGGAAATTGTTTAAAGAAGGGCTTGTTGGGAAAATATATATGAGTTATCTTTTGTTTTTGGAAGGAAGAAAGCGGGGGAATGAGAATGAAGCATGACAGTTTTGATGAACAATACGAAGAAAAATACAGGGAACATTTTCAGGCTGTACAATTATCTTTAAATGAAGAAAATATGGAGGGTTTCCGATCGGATTTCCTAGAAATGCATCCATACGATCAGGCGATGTTTTTCAAAGAACAGCAAATAGTAAACCGTCAGCATATATATAGTTATTTATCACCGGAAGAAATGGCAGAAGTAATGATTAATATTGAATTGGAAGATATAACTGATTATTTTACCGAAATGGATCCACGTTATGCAGCGATGATCTTTTCGGAAATGCCTGCCGATGATGCAGTAGATATTTTAAATGAACTGGATAAGGAACAAGTTGCCAGTTTCTTGATAATTATGGATGAAGAAGCTGCTGATGAAATTAAACAATTACTTCATTATGAAGAGAAAACGGCCGGTAGTATTATGACTACTGAGTATGTTGCAATCTTTAAAAATCAGACAGTAAAAGAAACGATGCAACTACTCAAAACAGAAGCACCGAACGCTGAAACGATTTATTATTTATTCGCACTGGATGAGGAGAAACACCTCGTTGGGGTTGTCTCTATTAGAGATTTAATCATTGCAGACGAAGACGTTATAATTGAAGAGATTATGAGTTCCCAGGTAGTTGCCGTTTCTGTAGCAAAAAATCAGGAAGATGTTGCACAAATGTTCAGAGACTATGACTTCCTTGCATTACCTGTTGTGGATTTTCAAGATCATTTATTAGGAATTATCACTGTCGATGATATTTTGGATGTTATGGAAGAAGAGGCGAGTGAGGATTATACGAGACTTGCTGCTATGTCTGATACAGACAGAAAAAATGATACGGCGTTCACTTCTGCAAAGAAAAGATTGCCATGGCTTATTATATTATTGTTTTTGGGACTATTCACTGCCAGTCTGATTGGTCGATTCGAAGCGACGTTGAACCAGGTCGCAGTTCTTGCCATCTTTATTCCTTTAATCGCAGGTATGGCTGGGAATACAGGTACACAGGCCTTGGCGGTTGCTGTTAGAGGACTTGCGACTGGAGATTATGGTAATGATGGCAAAATGAAATTAATTTTGCGTGAAGCAGCTACAGGACTTATTACAGGTAGCATATGTGGAGTGCTGATAAGCGTAGTTATTTATGTATGGCAAGGGAATCTATTTCTAGGCTTACTTGTGGGCTTCTCCATTATGGCTTCACTCATTGTTGCGACGCTTGCAGGAGCGTTAATACCAATGATCATGCACAAATTCAATATTGACCCAGCAGTAGCATCCGGGCCATTTATAACAACAATCAATGATATTATGTCCATCTTGATTTACTTCGGCCTCGCAACAACATTTATGGCATATTTAGTATAATCTTTTTATATGAAAGCATCTTTCCTGGTAGGGAAGATGCTTTTTAATTTAGGAACGATAAACGAAAAAAGTAGGGGAGCAATAAATGTTGTTAAATTGGGTATTTATAACATTTTAATTAGTGGGTTCATATAATGGGTTGAGGAAAGAAGGAAGGGGAGTTTAATCTATGGCTGAAAAAAAGAGTTATGCCAATGATCCGCTGCTTTATATTCATCAAGCGAATAGTAGTAATGCCCAGGCACCGATGCAGCATAGTTATATGAGCAGCAGGAAAAAAGCAAAGCAAGATAAGATAAATTCTGCTGATGAAGAAGTTGTAACAGCACCGAGAAAAGTAAATAAAAGGAAGTCATCATTTCAAAAGGAGATAGAACGAGAAGAACCTCAAAACGACAAAGATCAGGAAGAAGTACCTAAAAGAAAAAACTTTAAGGAGATGGATATTCCAGAAAAAATAGATTACTTTATAAATCGCCCGGATTTTGCACCACAAGTTAAATGTGAAATTAAAACAAGTGAAAAAAGCTATCGAGGGATTGTAACTGGTTTTGAGGAGAATTATGTATTTTTAAAACCGACGAATCGAAAAACACCGGTACAAATTGGGATGGATGATATAAAGGATGTTCAACTACTTGGATTTTAAATTAAAACACCATGAGGGAGTCTCCCTCATGGTGTTTTAATTTTACTTAATTATTGAATGCACTAACAGCTGGAAGACAAGTTATATGACAGAAGCAATCCAAATCAACCGTAATGCATATTCCAGTAGCTTCTAAGTCATCCGTACTTTGGTCTGTCGGATCTTTAAGATGTTCATGTCCGCAAGACTCACCGTTTTTCAACAGTAATTCAAGAACAGCACAGTTATCATCGTCTACTTTTTTGACTCTGAATATAAAGCTTGCAACGATCTCACCAATACCACCATTGTATCTTGGTGCACCGAACCCTTTAAATGGTTTACAGTCTTTGCAATATAGAATTACTGGTACTGTATCTAAACCATTACCATTATCAGAATCACCTAATAAGTCGCTGATTGATTGGTCACAACTCGTGTCACAGCAATTTTCCACGATATCATTTTGTGCTTCTACAATGTCTTTTAAAATATCTGCTACACAGTTACCTGTATCGAATTTTTTTCCACAACCCATGAAAAATAACTCCTTTCAAAAATTGATTTTACTTTCCTTATAGGATATGTGTCATGTCTTGGATGGTGTGGGCATATGTATATTTTTAGTTCTTGTTGCTTTTTAAGAAGCAGGTAAAAGCCGTCTACATATAATATAGTGGTGCTAAAAAAAATGAGGTTTTATATACATGTTAATGGGGTACCTGAATAATAGAGATTATAAAGACGGACATAAAATAATAAAACTCAGCGTATATTATTTGAAATAATCTAAAATATGGAGGTGGGGAATTTGGGATACATATTACCAGTCGACCATTACCAATATAATGATTATCATAAAAGGGTCACACAACAAAAGGAAAATAAGCACTATATTGAAGCGCCATTTAAAGTGATTTTGGATCAACAGCATCAAGAAAATTCCGCAAAATACGATGCTTTAAACCGAACTTCAACCCAAAATGTAAGCAGGGATGCGTCAAGTGATATATTTGGAATGTTGACAGGTAAGGGGAGAAATTTTAGTGCTTCAGTCTAAAGGTAAATAAAGACACTCACTATTTTTAATGGTAATGAGTGTCTTTTTAATGTGTCGTTATTCCATATCCCACTTTTGATGGTTTCTATTAAGGATTGGATGTACCAACAGTTCTTTGTTTTTTACATATTCCACGAAAAATACATCTTCAAGACGGTTATAGCCCTGTTCTTTCAACTTCTCTTTCAACCATTGCTCCGTCAGGTTCTTTTCTTTTAAATTATCGTAAATAATCTCACCGTCATTGACTAGCGTTGTCGGTATAATAACTTCATGTTGCGAAAGCTTCATTTCTTTCCTGTTTGGTGTTTGATAATCTGATTTTTTTAATACAGAAATGGTTCCATTAGCTTCAAAAATTCCAAATTCAACTTCATCCATAGAAAATATATCTTTTGCACGAAGTAGATGTTGAAGTTGGTTAATATCCAGTTTGTTTTTTTTCATTGTATCGCGTATTAGCTTGCCGTTATAAATAACTATTGCTGGACTTCCTTCAATTAAATGTCGTGTACGTTTAAATTTCTGTGTAATGATTTCCGTAGTGTACAATAGTATTCCATATACGGCGACTACGAAAGCAATTTCAGGAATACCAGCTTTCTCATCGAATAATGCATTTCCTACAAGTTCCCCTAATAATAAGGCAGAAATAAAATCGAAAGGAGTAATCTGGTTGATTTGTGATTTCCCCAATACTTTAGTTATAAGAAATAAGGCAAAAAAACCAAATATCGTTTCCGCAAACATAGATAAATATCCTGACATAGAGTCCAGCTCCCTTGCATAGCGCATTCAGTTTTAGGGTAACCATAATTTCAAGAACCATGTATCCAGTTAACTCTTAATTCAAGAAAAAAGATGCGCCCATAATTTATATGGGTGCACCTTTTACAGTTCTTTAATCATTGTAATATGTGGTATTCCTGCATCAAGAAATTCGCCGGAAACAGTTTGATAACCTAATTTTTTGTAGAAGTCCTCTGCATGTGTCTGTGCATTTAGCTTTGCCTTATTATAGCCTTTAGCTGCAATAACTTTCTCCATCTCATGAATGATTTGTTTGCCGTAGGATTTACCGCGGTAATCTTTGAGCACACAAATTCTCTCTAGCTTACCATATTCATCAACAAAACGGAGACGACTAGCAGCAATCGGCAACACATCATCATATGTAATGAAATGTATTGCTGATGCGTCATGTTCGTCCAGTTCTTCATCTGAAGGGACGTTCTGTTCCTCGACGAATACATTCATTCTAATTTTATATGCATGTTCAAGTTCTTCTCTGGTGTTTACTATTTTCGTGTTCATCACTTATTCCTTTCCAAATACAAATGTTTCATAAACCGTCCATGAACCATCATCAAGTTGATAAAGTAACTGGAACCGATCAACTTCATCTTCAAAATGAAATTCTTCCATTTCCAATCTGCCAAATATATCCGAATACTCATCATCTAAAAGGTCCTGAGCAATCGTAATATGTGGAACATATGGATGCTTGTTATTGTCCTCAAATATCCCTGTATGCATCCGTTCATGCAAGTCCAGGAGAGCCTGAATTGGTTCCACCTTAAAGTAGATGGCGTTTGTTATCGGGGCAAAAGATCTTACCTTATCGATATTAATCCTAAATGGCTCCACTGCATTTGCAATCGACTTGAGTTCCGTTATCAAGCCATCCAGGTTATGATCCTCCGCTTCAAATGTTTCTTTTAAGGTAATATGAGGCGGAATCCAGGAATAGTGTGGGTCATAACGTTTTCTGAATGCGTTTGCCTGATCTTGAATTGGTTTCGAAGGAAAAATAGCAATTCCATAATTCATGAGAGAACCTCCTGTAATATAGGATTGGATTTTTAACCATTATAGCAAAAATTTAAAAAGAAAAGAATTAATTAAACATCGTAGTTAAAACCCGTGTCATATCTTTTTGCCAATATTTCCAGGTATGCTCGCCGGCTTCTAGTTCATAATAATGATACGTTGATCCTTTTCTGTTTAATAGTTCATTCAATTCACGGTTTGGCATTAGAAAATCAGATTTACTTCCATCAGTTGTGCTTACATCGGCTTCATTTTCCCCAATTGTATGATAAATATCGATGAATTGAAGATTATCAGCATTCTTGGCCGCATTTATTACTTTTGCGTCAACGTAAGGCGATTGCATGATGACTTTGCCGAATGTATTGGGATATTTAATCGCAGTCATTAATGCAATTGTTCCTGCAAGAGAATCTCCCATTAAAGCTCTTGTTTGCCCCAAATGATATGTCGGAACGAATTCATCCAATAAAGGTACCACTTCATTAATGAGAAACTTCATATATGCTTCATTTTGTTCACCGCTCGGATGGTACTTTTCCCAGCGGTCATAACGGTCCTTATAATGGATACCTGCAAATACTGTATTCGTAATTTCATGACTGTCGTGAAGTCTGTCACTTAATGTAGCGACCCTGCCCATCTGAAAGTAGTCATTCCCATCTTGCATGATACAGATATTGTATTTATAAAGAGGAGAAAATGTCTCTGGTTGGTAAATCATTAAAGTCATTGTCTCATTTAAGTAACTACTCTCAATTTCTTTCTCTACCATTGTACCTTTTCTACCCAAATCAATACACCTCACATCTTATATAATTGACAAAGCGTTTACTATCAGTCTATCACTAAGCAAATGCACCTGTCACCCCTTGGTAAAATTCGACAAAAACCAGGTAGTAATAGGTGTCTAAACAAAGCTATTTTAGTTGCCCTTTATAGAGTTGGTAGTAGTTGCCTTTTTGTTTGATGAGTTTTTCATGGCTTCCTTTTTCAATGATTTCTCCATTTTCCAGCATAATGATTGTATTTGCTTCCTGGATGGTGTTTAACCGGTGGGCGATTACAAAGCTTGTTCTACCAGTCATCAGGCGTTTTAATGCATCTTGGATCTTCAATTCGGTAATCGTATCAATATTACTTGTCGCTTCATCCAAAATGAGGATGGAAGGTTCTGCAAGCAATGCTCTGGCAATCGTAAGTAATTGTTTCTGCCCTTGGCTAATACCACTGCCATCCTGATCAAGGATAGTGTCATATCCATTAGGTAATTTCATAATGAAATCATGTGCATTAGCATCTTTTGCGGCAAGTTCTACTTCTTTATTTGTTGCTTCCAATCGACCATAACGAATATTTTCCCAAATGGTAGCATGAAATAGAAAGGCATCTTGCAATACAAAGGCCATATGTTTGCGGAGACTGCTTCGCTTAATATCTTTTATTTCCACACCATCCAACGTAATTTTCCCATTATCATAATTATAAAAACGAGAAATTAGATTAATGATTGTTGTCTTACCTGCCCCGGTATGACCAACAAAGGCAACCGTTTCACCAGCGCGTGCTTCAAAACTGATATTCTTTATGATCTCAGTATCCTCATAACCAAATGTCACCTGATCAAACTTAATATTCCCATTTGTACTGGAAATCTCAATTGCTCTAGTTTCATCGATTTCTTCCTCTGTTTCGTCCATTACATTAAACACACGCTCCGCACCGGCAATTGCTGAGAGGAGCACATTAAACTGGTTGGAAAGTTCATTGAGCGGGCGGGTGAACTGGCGGGCATATTCTGTAAAAATAACGATTGTACCGACCGTGACAAGTTGTTGATCGTAAATAATGACTAAAATACCACCAACCAATGCTATCAATCCAAAACTTAGGAAATTTAACATATTCATTACTTTTGGAATTAAGCCGGAAATAGCTAATGCCCAGAAACCAGTATTTTTTAGTTCGCGATTACGCTCTTCAAACTGCCCAATAACTTTCTCTTCTTGTGAGTAGGTTTTAACAACATGCTGTCCTGAAACAATTTCCTCCACATAGCCGTTCACTTCGCCTAAATTCCTCTGTTGCAGTTTATATAGTGGACCGGTTCGTTTCGTAATCCACTTCATTGCAAAGAACATAACCGGAACGACGGACACCGTTACAACAGTCAGGATCGGACTCAAATAAAGCATGACAGCAATTGTCCCGACGAGGGTGAGGATACTGGAGAATATCTGTATCACGGATTGATTCAATGTATTATTCACATTATCGATATCATTGGTTAATCGGCTCATCAATTCACCATGCTGCCGCTTGTCAAAATAGGCAATGGGCAAACGATGGAATTGCTTAAACAAATCTTTCCGTAGTGCATAGACCGTATTTTGAGCAATCCCAATCATCGAGAAACTTTGCAGAAAGATGGACAGGGAATGGAATAAATAGACGAAAATCAATCCGATTAATAGCATACCAAGTCCAGTGGCTTGCTGTGTTACAATGAAATCATCAATTGCCATACCGACTAAAAATGGACCGAGAAGAGCTAATCCGGAACTCACCATCACCATCATAATAACGAGTGTAAGCTTTGCTTTTTCTACTGCCAAATAATCCCAAATCCGTTTTAGTGTTGCCCCTATATTTTTGGCTTTTTTCTTATTACCAGCTGTAATATTTTCTATTGGAATCTTTTCATATTGAAAAGGAGCTTTCAAGGAACTATTTGACATCTGCATACTCCTTTCCAAATTGGGATTCTACAATCGTTTGATAAAGCATAGAAGTCTTCAGCAATTCATCATGCGTCCCAATCGATAGAATTTCTCCTTCATCTAGAAGTAGAATTCGATCAGCACTGCTTGCTGTTGAAACTTTTTGCGTAATAATAAAAAGGGTACAGTTATATTTCTCAAGTGCATGTAATAGCTGGGATTCTGTAGCTAGATCAAGCGAACTCGTACTATCATCTAGCATTAAAATTTTCGGTTGTCTGATTAATGCACGAGCAATGGAGATCCGTTGCTTTTGCCCACCAGATAGGTTAACCCCTTTTTGGCCAACTTTTGTTTCATATTGGTTGGGAAGGTCCATAATCGTATCATGGATTTGGGCATCCTTTGCCGCTTGGATAACATCCTCCGTTGTCGCTCCTTTTTTGCCCCAGGCAATATTATCTGTGATAGTCCCTGTAAAAAGGAGAGGACTTTGCGGAACATACCCGATACTCCCGCGAATCTGGTCAAATGAGTAGGAGGTAATCGGTTGATCGTCCACGAGGATTTCGCCACCATTCAAATCATATAATCTTGGCATCAACTGGAACATCGATGTTTTCCCAGAACCTGTTGCACCAATAACAGCGAGCTTTTCACCATCATTAACCGTAAAGGAAATGTTCTTTAATGTTGAATTATCTGCTCCAGGATATTGAAAGGATACGTGTTTGTATTCTACTTTACCTTCAGAAACTGCCATTTCCTGATTTGCATCCGGATTATCCAATAAGTTCACATCAAGGGATAGCACTTCATCAACACGATGTGCAGATGCCTTTGTTCTGGAAAGAGCCATAATAATAAAAGAAAACATTGAAATCGCCATTGCTACACGAAGTGCATAATTAACTATCGTAACAACTTCACCAACATTCGCTTGACCGGAAATGGATTGGGTGTTTCCGAACCAAATAATAAAGATAATACTCATATTCATCACAAATAAAAGGACAGGCATGGATGCTTCTATAAAACGAAATGTTTTTCTTGTAATGTCTGCCAAACCGGTATTTGCTTCGGTAAAACGTTCTTCCTCATAGTCGCGCCTTGTAAAAGCTTTAATTAAGCGCATCCCTGCAAGATTTTCCTGCATCACACGGTTAACATCATCGACTTTTCCTTGAACGTTAGAAAAGAGCTTACTGGCAATTTTAAGTACCCATAATAGGAAAAATACTAGTAATGGTACCGTTATAAGAAAGACAACTGCTAACCTTGCATTTACAATAAAGGCCATAATAACCCCGCCAATTACTGTCAGCGGAGCTTTTGCCATAATGCGGAGTGCCATGAAGATCGTGTTCTGAATCTGTCTAATATCATTTGTAAACCGTGTTACAAGCCCTGATGTAGGATACTGATTCAAATTGGCAAAAGAAAATGCTTGAATTTTTTCAAATAACTTCTGACGAATATCATATCCAAACGCAAAACTAACATGGGAAGAGAAAAAGGAGTTCAATACACCTGCAATTAATGAAATAAATGCGAGACCAATCATAATGCTCCCCCACATGATAATATTATTGATATCTTGCCCCATCACACCTTGATTGATCATCAGTCCCAGGAATAAAGGAAGAAGTAATTCTACTGACAGCTCTACAAGCATTAAAGAGAACGCAACTAAAGACTGCAGTTTATAAGGCTTTAAATAGATAAAAACACTTTTCAAAAGCAACACACCCTTAATCTCAGATAAAAGACAATTTTCTATTATTATAAGTACTTCACAGGATTTTATCCAGTATTGTAATTCGTATTTCGAAATGACTTTAGGAAAGAGGGGAGATACAATGAAATTCATATTATGTGGGATATAAAGATATTATTCAGTTATTTTCATTTTTATATGGTTAGTTATTGACAGATTGGATTAATCCGTATATAGTTTATTATATTAATTACATACGATTCCGTAGCTCAGCTGGGAGAGCGCATGCTTGACAGGCATGAGGTCGTTGGTTCGAGCCCAATCGGAGTCATACTATCTAAAAGGTCTGTATTCCTTGTTGTTCAAGGGGTATGGCCTTTTTTTTGAAGTAATACAGAAAAAATAGGCTGCCAACTCGACAGCCCACAAACAATGATAGCTTTGTATACCTTAACTTAATGCTGATTTCTTTTCTCCTGTTCTTCTAACTCTTCCATTTCACGATGTGTCTGTGGAAAACCGTTTGCCATCCATTCAGCTCTATGTGCATGATCAAGTTGGGTTAATCCTCTTTCTGCAGGATCCTTATCAGCATCCACACTTTCTATCTTGTCAACTTTTTGGCTATTGCTCATACCCGACTCACTTTGTCTTTGTTTATAAGCTGTCATTGCCAATACTGCACCACTAGCTGTGAGTGCTGAGCCCAGAATAAGGTTCATTGTTGAATTTTTCATAATATCCCTCCACATTATATATTTTGCGTCATATTACTTGTCATACCCCTTTTTTGCTTTCTTTAAAAGCTTTTCAATAAATAAATTTTACTGGAGCATAAAAATTAGACGTAGATTCTTTTTACTTTTAAGAAATATACTTATTATTATGGTGCTTTAAAAGGTTGATTTAAATCGATGAAGCATTGGGGAATAAGGAAGATGGAAGCAGAAAGAACCATACCCATGCTTCCAACTAGGTAGGTTTTATGGTATGATAGGGGTATATGTTCTATAAGTTTGCGGAAGAGGTTCATAGTTATTACCCTCTATAAAAAACTATGGATACTTGACTATTATGCCATGTCCATATCGGATGTGGCTTTTTATACTTCATCTCTTTGTTTTGCGTAGAACGGGGATGCCTCTTAACGAAATTGTGGAAAAATATGTATACAAAGGAGATTTTTTTATGTCTGGTCGAAATGATAAAGAAGGATTGAAAGATCTAACATTGCTGGGGAACCAGGAAGTAGAGTATTCGTTTGATTATGCACCAGAAGTTCTGGAGTCAGTTGATAATCTGCATGCGAATCGTGATTACTTTGTGAAATTCAATTGTCCGGAATTCACTAGTCTATGTCCGATAACAAAACAACCGGATTTTGCGACAATGTATATTTCTTATATACCGAATAAGAAAATTGTTGAAAGTAAATCATTGAAATTATACTTATTTAGCTTCCGAAACCATGGAGACTTCCATGAAGATTGTGTCAATATTATTATGAATGATTTAATTAAGCTACTGGATCCAAGATATATAGAGGTTTGGGGGAAATTTACTCCACGTGGAGGTATTTCAATCGATCCGTGGTGTAACTATGGGAAAGTCGGTACAAAATACGAAGAAATGGCAACACATCGTTTAATGAATCATGACCTGTATCCAGAAAAAATTGATAACCGATAAAAGAGAATAATTAGTAACGTATTTGGTAAAGGAAAGAGGGGAGAGATTGATTAACCCTTCCATGAAAACAGAGTCTCCTTGGAATATAATCATAATACATTAAAAAGAGGAAGCAGGGGTCCCCATGCTTCCTCTTTTTAATGATTATTTCCATAGGTTGATACGAAGTGTTTTAGGACTTGTTGGTATTCTCTTACAGAATCTACGTATACCATTTCTTCATCGCCGTGCCAGTCATGTCCGATGGGGCCAAATTCTATGGCAGACCCTCCATATTCGGTAAAAAACTGCCCATCATTTGAACCATGCTGGCCAAAGATGTTTACTCTCTCAAATTGCGTTTGATTCTTTATCGACTCGGCGAGAGCTTGTACAAATGGATTATCTTCCTTCGTCTTAACTGGTCTGTTGCGCATATGCGTTGATATGGTTCCTTCTGTAATCTCTTGAATCTGTTTAAATATCTCATCAGGAGATTGTTCAGGTAAATATCTAATATCAAGCGACATTTTACATGATTCTGGTACCTTATTATAAACTGTTCCACCATGTATTTTAGCGAGATTAATTGACGGTTTATCATACATTGGTGGGGAAGTTTCTTCTGCAAAAGGAAGCTCAAGTATCTCCTCGTATAAATAAAAGGCCTTGGTAATTGCATTATCACCTTCCCATGGGCGGCTTCCATGTGCCGGCTTTCCTTCGATGACAAAATCGAGTTGGAGCACACCTTTGGATTGGATAGCAATTCCCATGTTTGTCGGTTCCCCACAAATAATAAAGTCACCTAAATAACCATTTTCTGTTAAATATTTTGTACCATTAGATCCACCAGTTTCCTCATCAGGTACGATTTGAAGCATTACTTTTGATTTTAAATTGTGATTCTTTAATTGTGCAACGGTTTCCATCATTGTAGCGACACCTGCTTTCATATCAACAGAACCGCGTCCATACATTTTTCCATCATTAATATAGGCTTTAAACTGTCTGTCCTCTGCTTCAAT
Organism: Oceanobacillus rekensis; assembly: GCF_002153375.1. Classification (GTDB taxonomy): domain Bacteria; phylum Bacillota; class Bacilli; order Bacillales; family Amphibacillaceae; genus Oceanobacillus; species Oceanobacillus rekensis. Next base: position 409,621 of record NZ_MTBQ01000003.1, on the reverse strand, counting down.
AACATCAATATGACCGTTGAAAACGATTGTGTTTTTGCCTTGACCAATTTCACATACTAACATGTGATGCCCGTTGTTTACTATTTTTTTAACAGTGAGCCCGCGATTTTCTAACCATTCCGCACAATAATCTATCGCCTCGTTTGCTCCTGTTTTGTTAGAACTATCTATTTCAATCAGTTTTTCTAGTAATGGGATTGGATCACCCATTTTATCCCTCCTACATGTATGGTTAAGAAAAAGTTTACTTACGGATATATTTAACCTTCTCTTCTTCTATATGAACGACAACGTCATGACGCGCAAGTTCAATATCTGGATCCTGTTTCAGCCAATTTTCATTCACTTCTTTACCAGCCGTTAGAGCAATAATTGCTGCGGGAACATCCGCGCCTGCTTGGTGGGTAAATGCATAGCCTCCTCCAAAACGAGGGTTAATGTCAATGACATAATAATTAGTACCATCGTAATATACATCAGCGTTCATGTACCCTGCATGACCCAAGTTTTCCCCTGTTTTTTTTGCGATACTTTGTAATTCAGGGGAGTTTACTGTAATACATCGATCAACATCTCCACCTCTCATATCCAATTGCTTTCGGATAAAGGAAGCGAGAAAGCGACCATCTAAGTCGTTGAACATATCAACACTAAACTTTTCTCCTTCAATCACATCCTGAATAATGATATTATCCTCAGGTTTTTTGTGAGTAGCATCATTTAACGGTGTCTCTTTAATCATCTGAACGGCATGCTGGTAAGCAAATTTCATATCTTCAACACTATGGACATATTCAATTCCTATAGAAGCAGAACCGTTACGCGGTTTCACGATTAATGGAAATGAAACCTCGTTATTTTCTATTGCCTTCTCAGCATCTTCTATATTGATATATGAGAGTGGAGCCATAACCTCGAATGTTTTCAGCAATTCGCGGTATTTTCCTTTATCCCGTACTTTATCGACAATGTTTGGGTCCGGTGTAAAGACGGAAACACTTAATTTTTTAAGTTCCTCTTTGTGAGCAGATAGTTTGGGTACTTCCCAATCATTTAGCGGTACAAGACAATTCACCTCATGTTTTTCACAGATTTCAAATATTGCTTCGATGTACCGTGGGTCTGTTTGATGTGGGATTGCATAACTTTCATCTCCTGCTTGAAGTGACGGTGCGTTATTCTCTGGATCGGCTACAATCACTTTTCCGTTTATACCAGCATTCTTTAAAGCACTCTGAAAAAAGCCTACAAAGTCAATTCGTCTGGCGCTTGATGTCAGTAAAATATTCAAGGTTAATCCACTCCTCGTGTTTTTAATCAGTTATTCTTAAGAAAAACCTCTCAAGAATTCGTTGTGAATTAATGAGAGGATTTACTGGTATTTCATCTATAGATTCACGAAAGTAACTTTGTGAATTAATGGCCAGATTTCTTTATTTCACTTAATGCGCTCTCTGCAGCTTGTTCATTATTGGTTACAGCTATATCGCCTAATGATACAACACCTTTTAATTGATCATTTTCTACTACCAACAGACGTGAAATTTGGTGATCTTGCATCAGCCTGGATGCTTCTTCCACTTCCATATCCGGAAGTCCGGTAATTACCTTTTCAGTCATGATCTGCTGGGCTTCTATATTAGTAATGTCTGGGCCTTTCGCTAAACCTTTACACACGAGATCTCTATCAGTTACTACTCCGAGGAACTTGTCATCAATAATCGGGAGAAACCCTACATCGTTTGCCTTCATCTCACGTGCTAATGAAAACATTCCATCACTTGGCTTAACTTCCGCTACATTTTCCGTCATTATTTCTTGAAGCGTTGTCATGTGAAACTCCTCCTTTAAATAATTAATGACATTCTCTAACAATCCCGATTAAAACTTGGATTAATATACAATAACCTAAAAAATACAAGTTAAAACATCTCCGTCAATTTAAAAAAACTTGCGGATTATCAAAAATTGGTTGATATTGTTGTTTGAAATTTATTATATGGGTTATTAGATAGTATAGAAAGATAGTTATTTAATTTACACTCAACTTTCTAAAAAAATTTCGGAGGTGGAGACAAATAGCAGATAACAAATTAAAAACAGGCGAAAAAGCTCCAGAAAGTGGCGAATATAAGGTTGATAGTCTGGTAAGTGGTGGCTCATCAAGTAATGATGATACGACAATAAATATCGATAAAGGCGATCAATTCCCACCCTCACCTTCAAGTAATGAAGCAGCATATTGGGTAAAAGCATAAATTTACAATATTAGAAACCCTCTTAGAGTTTAGTAACTTTAAGAGGGTTTCATTTTACATATTGAAGAGACTTTTATAATGGATAAAGGAAAAGGTTTTATTGGTTGTGGAAGTATGGTAAAAGCAGTGATTCAAGCAGTGGGAGATTAACACATTAGTTTAAAATGAAACATCCAATGTGGTACCTTTTCCGACTTCTTCACCTGTATTCGTGTTTGTTGGATTAGCTATGATGTTGACCGTCAGATTTTTTATTTGGTCTGTAGTCAAATGATTCTCATTTAGCATATAAACTAAGGTAGCGTTCCTTGGTGCCTGTGTGCCATAATTACCATCCGTAATACCACTGAACATACTGTGGGCAGTTAGTTGTTGTCCATTTAAATCAAGTGTCGTTGAAGCAAAGAAGAATTGGATTGGATCTTCACTTGTGTTCTGCAATATCGCATCCACCTGCAAGAACCTCACATGATCCCCGGAAATCCCAGCAATCGATTCTTCGGTTACTTTCCCGCTAACAAGCATGACATTTTCTATGTGAATATTCATCGGATCAATATGTACAGGACTAAGAGCGACTGATTTTTCAATGGTAAATTCACCAGTACTATTCTTTACTGTCTGCCCTGCACTTCCATCTACCGCAAATTGCCCCTTTGGATAATGGTCAAAATTGGTTGTTGTTTGTTGTTTGCTTTTTTTATCTTCCGGTTTACTTTTCGCTTCTTTATCTTCAACCGAATCTTCCAGAGCAGGCTTTTCTTCTGTATTTCCAGCCGCTTCTCCTGGCTCATCCACTGGATCTTGCTCTCTATCCTCCGGCTTTTTTTTCGAGTCATCTGAGACTTCCTCTGATGACTTTGCCTCTTTGGAAGCTTCATCCTCTTCTTCCAGGTCGAGAACAATTTCTTTTTTATCCGCTACCATTGAGTCTGTAGTGCTATTATCGTGAACTATCTCTTCTTCTATTTTTTCTTGCTGGCCCGTGCCACAAGCCGAAAGTGCTAGCACAGACAAAAATGCAGTAACTGTTAACCATCTATTCAAAGTTGTTCCCCCTTAATTTTAGCTCACTATAAGTGTGTGTTCAAAAAGGAGGATAAAAAGGACCGAGGAATTCCCTTCTCCGAATACGCTTGTAGACGGAGGTGCAGAATTCTATTTAACGTATGCTTTTAATAGGTGTGCAAACGATCTTGCACGCAGGAAAAGCAAGCATTCCTGAGAAATTCGATGTGTCATTTTTACCGGACCTTTTGAACATCCTTTATAAGAATATCAACAATATTTATAAGATACAAGGATGCTATCAGCCTTTTTTAATTAACCGTCCGAATCCATTTTCCCCTCCAGAGCCAGGAAAATGAAACATTCGAAAAAATTTTTGGAAAAACAGAGAGAATTTTTACTAACGGGTCATAATAAAGGTATCGACATAGAAAGGTGGGAATTTGTATGCACTTAGAATGGTTTGATAGAGTCTGTGGTGAATTGCAGGATAGTCTTATTTCTATTTGTGAGAAATATGATGAAAATGGAAAAATGTCAATTGAGCGTGGGGCAAGACATCCAAGGATAGACTTTTTTGTGGAAACGGAAGAAGCTGATAGAGATTATTTTTGCTCACTTTTTTTTGATCCGCATAATGAGGAATTCTATATTCAGTCTTATGAACAGGAACTTGGTCATATTAGTAAAGTAGTGCTGACTGAAATAGAGGATATTATTGATGCTGTTCACGAAAGTTTCCATAATTATATGGATGATGATCTGATCGAAGAAGATATGACAGACGATGAAACTAATTTTGATGATTCTGACGAAATAGTAGTTGGAGAATTCGATGTGGAATGGGAAACTCCAGAGGTGACTGCTTACATCGAGGAAGATGAAGAAGTAGAAATATCGTATCAGTTCGGAGTCGTTCAGGAAACCGGTGATGGTGTATTAAAAAGGACGAATCGCATCTGGACAGAGGATGAGGATTTAATCAAAGATGAACAACATTTTATTTTTGGTAGGGAAGAAGCAAGTACAATCATAGCTATGATTGCTAGTCATATGGACGGTTTGAGTTCAATGGATTACCAGGAATAGAGAATAAATAAAGGTAAAAGTCTGTCCATGTCCGGGCAGACTTTTCCGTTTCAGGTTTAGAAGGAATTTTTTAGATGTTCATACACTAATAAATGATGTTAACTCGAAAGGTTGTGGACTATATGCACCTAGAATGGTTTGACAGAGTCTGTGGCGAGCTGGAGGACAGTGTTCATTTAATTTGTGAGAAATATGATATTACTTGCAGGATGTTAATTGAGCGTAGGGAAAAACATCCAAGGATAGACTTTTTTTCTGATAGGGCAGAAGGAAACAGGAGTTATTTTTTCACCCTATTCTTTGATCCTCCAAATGATGAGTTTTATTTTCAGTCCATCGATCCATATTATGGACATATGAGTAAGGTGGTCCTAAACGATTTAAAGGACATTATTCATGTTGTTCACGAAAGCGTTCAAAATTATATCGACGATGACCTTTCCGAAGAAGAAATATTGGAAGACGGATTATATTTGGAAGAAACCGATGGAGACTGGGAATCTTCAGAGGTGATTCCTATTTACAAAGAAGATGAAGCAGAAATGTCTTATATGTTTAGCCTTACTGAGGATACTGGTGAGGGTGTTATAAAACGAATGATTCGTAAATCAACAAATGATGGGAATCAGTTAGAAGAAGAAACCATCATTTCACTGAGCAAAGAAGAAGCAGGTAAACTGATAGGCATGATTGCGAGTCATATAAGCCCAATGAATATAATGGATCATCATGTATAAATGTGGAAAGTGTGCCTGAATTATGTAGAAGAGATGAGTTAACTCCCTCTGTCAATAACCGCAACGTTTTTTTCTGTAGGTCCGCTGCGTATCCTAGAATAACAATGATCTGATTTCCACGATTAACAGTTGCTTTCAAAATTAGACTGCCTGCTTTTCAACTTGCTCCTATAGCTATTTATTAAGACAGGTAACATTAATAGGTTTTATCAGTTAGTTTTATAGTAAGTTTTTTATTGTGAAATGGTTTCAACAACCGCGAGATTAAGGTAAAGTCCCTGAAAGTGAATCAATGGAACTCTTTATTTCAAAGTGAATGATTACATGGCATTGATTGATAAAATTGCAGGAGTAAGGAAAAACTCTCTTTCCTGAAAATATCAAGATTAGGATTACAGCAAACCTTGATCAACTCCTAATGAAAAGGATTATCAAAGAAGGGAAAGATATGTTCAACTTGCAGGCAAATGCATTTGATATTGCTCGGAGTATTCAAGAAGATCTCGATATGCAAATCATGGACGATGGAATGAAGGTTATCGGGTTCCAAATTATGAGTTTTAACTATCCAAAAGAAGTCCGGGATATGATCACCAAAACAGCTTCCCACGGAATGATTGAAGATATATCGAAATATCAGCAAGTTTCCATGACTAATTGCAGCATGGCCTCTGGAAAAGTTTCCGGGTCTAGAACGGCCTCCGATATGGCTAGCATGATGATGGGTATGAACATGGCAAATGAAATGCTGAAAAATGTGAGCAAAAATAAGCCCGATAATAACGAATCACAATTCAATCAGCAACAACAAGCAAAACCAAAAGAATCTGACAAAAAGTAAATGCCGAATTTCTGTCCAAACTGCGGACAGAAAACAACCGGAGCAAATTTCTGCCCGAATTGCTGCCAGAAATTAGCATAAGGGCAGTTTTAAGGTCCCGTGCCTTGCACATAAACGAAATCTAACAGTCTCCTAGTAAAGGAGGCTGTACTTGCTTGTTAAGTTTTTTTCGTTTCTTATCCGTTGTTATTTCGCATAGCTCGTCTACTTTTCAATTTCCTGCATACAATATGATAGATGTGTAAAAACGTGAAAGACTGTTATAGATAATCAAACTTAAGAGAGGAAACTGTCCATGAAAAAAATAATTTGTTTCACTGGAATTATCCTTGTTCTGGGCTTTGTCGCATTTTTAGAAACACGTGCAGAACCATATCATGGATTTAGTACGAGTTTCCACGATGTTGCCAATGAAGAGTCTATCGAAATAATTGCCGAAACTGAAAAAGAACAAGAGCCTGTAACCTATTCATCATCAGAATATATATTTGAGGAAGAAAAAGTTGAAAATGGGTATCGAATAGAAGTTTACAGAGAATACGAGATTCATGAAGACGAAGAGGGGAATAGAATTAAAAAAGTCCCGACTTCGAATTATAATTACCTAAAATATAAAATAACCAATCAATAATAAAATGGCAAATCCCATCTTGAAGGGCTAGTCATTTTTTTGATAATTAGGAATAAGCCCTCACTCGTTAATATAAAATCGAATCCAGAATATCCTTTTTTATTACTGTATGCCACCATTTCGATTGTAATTATAAATAGCTGTTCCTCTCCTTTATGTTATTAAACCATTGCTATCAACCTACCACTATTTTAAAATGAATAGGTAAAAGTTTATTACATATTGAAGGGGATTCGATAGTCTGAATCAATTTATAACTGACGAGGAACGAATGAAATTAAAGCATTATTTGAAAGCTTTGGTAAAGTCGAAGTTATCGAGGAAAGTCTCATGGATATTGCTAGTGGTTCATCACCGGCTTTTGGATATATATTCATCGAAGCTCTTGCAGATAGTGTCGTACTGCATGGTATGCCAAGAGATAAAAGCATACACAATTGCTGCCCAAGCATTGCTTGGCTCAGCTGAAATGGTATTGGAAACAGGGATCCACCCTGGAAAGTTAAAAGATGATGTTTGTTCGCCTGGTGGAACAACAATTCAATCTGTTGCAAGCTTAGAGATCAGTGGATTTCGGGCTGCGGGGATCCAAGCTGTGAGAGTTAATATGGGGAAAATGGCTGAAAGTTAATTTTTAGATATTTGTAAGGGGATAGTAGTTCTTGTTAATAAATGCCTATCCCCAAAACTTTCCAGTGTGGGGGGATAGGCATTTATTAACAGCTTATTATCTTTTCATAAACGAACTGAAAGAAAGCTAAACAATTTTCGAGAGTTGGAAATGCTGCTTGCGCAGATTTAGCATTTCCACCACCTTTACCATTAAACGCCGGAAGATGCTCTTTATAAAATTCACCACATAATAGAAATTCAGAACCATCATGGACTAGGAGAACTTTATTTTCAGCAGTTGTGGCAAATAATACAATGACATGTTGTTCAGATGCTATTTTTGCCGCAAATTTTTGCATGCTTTTTAGCGACTTATCTGGAAAAACATGTGCGAGAACATTCGACTCTATCCTAGAGAGCAGTTCTTTTTCCAAATAAGTATTATTTTGCTCTTCCAGTTCGGAATTTTGGTACTGAAGTTGCTTATGCTCATTCTCCCATTTCCCAAAACGATCTAAAATATCTTTTCGCCCCGTATGGAACTTATCCGAGAGAGTGTCAGTAATTTCTAGTGTTGCTTGAAAGTCTTCCAATGCGCGGTACCCACATTTGAAATGAATTCGAGTAGCATCTTTCATCTTTTCACTTTTAAAAAGTTTAATTATCCCTATTTCACCTGTATTTGATACATGTATACCACCACAAGCATTGTATTCAATACCTTCAATCTCAACGATACGAATATTCTCCGTTACTTTTGGTTGCTTCACAAGCGGTATAGACGTGAGTTGTTCATTGTTTATAAAATAACTGTTTATGTTTCGATTTTTGTAGATTTGTTTATTTACTTCATCTTCAATCCGAATGAGTTGATCTTGTGTCAGATTGATTTGATTCACATCAATGGTTACATCTTCCGTCCCAAGATGGAAACTCACTGTTTTGGCTTGAAAAAGTTCTAAGCAAATAGCTGATAACAGATGCTGCCCACTATGCTGCTGCATATGATCGAATCTTCTATCCCAGTTCAACTTACAGGATACATGGTTTGTTTCAGGAAGACGATCTATCTTATGTAATATCTCATCGTCTTCCATAAATACATCCGAAACGGCAATATCATTAATGCTTCCTAAATCACAGGGCTGTCCACCGCCATGTGGGTAAAAAGCTGTTTCTTCTAGAATGACAAAGCAGTCTCCACCTTTTTCTATTTCTTTCTTTATCTTTGTTTGCCATTCTTCTGTCTCTGGAGATGTATAGAAAAGCTTTGTTGTCATAAGCCTACCCCCTTATTAATCCACTTTCTTTTCATCTGTTAGTTGATAGGGATCCGTGTCTTCACCAAAGTACTTATTATAGCGATGTTTAAACTTGCCGAATAAGTAGGTGACAATTACTTTTATCATAGCGTATCCAGGTATTCCGAGGATGACCCCAACAATTCCAACTAGATTTCCTGCAACTAGTAAAACGATGATAATAGTAAGCGGATGTATTTTCATCGTTCTTCCCATAATATTTGGGGAAACAAAATTCCCTTCTAAAAATTGTACTGCAGCCCAAACGATTGCTAATTTTACTAACATAAATGGTGAATCGACCAACGCAATAATGATTGCCGGAATAATTGCAATGGTTGGCCCAAGATAGGGGACAACACTCGTTATAGCTGCAATAATTGCAAGTGTGATCGCATACTCCAATCCAATGATTAAATAACCGATAAATAATAAAATACCGATACAAGAAGCAACAATGATTTGTCCTTGAATATATGAACCAACTTGTGTATCCATATTATGTAAGATGTGATTGATATCTTTTCGATATTTAGGTGGTAATAATTTCAAAGAAAACTGTTTAAATTTAATTCCATCTTTTAATAGAAAAAAGAGGATAATTGGAAATGTAACGATTGTAACGATAGCAGTTGTAAGTGTATTTGCTACATTTTGAATGCTTTGGAAAGCATCAGCTAAATAGCTGCCAATCATTCCTGGTATGTCACTGAAATTTGAAATGAACCAGTTATATCCTTCTTCATAATAAGGCCCTAAAAATGAGTTTTGTAACCAGGTTGTGATTCCTTCACCCATTTGATTTAAATAGGTTGGGAAATTCTCAGCTAAATCTGTCACCTGTTGTTGAATTGCAGGAGCTGAAAGCATGATGATCCCAGTTAATAGTCCACTTATACCCAGTATAATAATGATAATTCCCCAAATCCGTTTAATCCGCAACCTCTCTAATAGATTTACTATGGGATTCAATAAATAGTAAACAATAAATGCCAAGATAACAGGCGGTAAAATCGTTGAAAGAATTACATTTAAAGGATAAAAGATAAATGAAATCTTAGTATAAATAAAAATAGTAACACCAATCACCATAAGCAAAGCTAACGCATAAAACAAATCTCGACCACCCAAAAACCGCATCAACCTACTCGACTTCCACATCCACAAAACCTCCTTTTTAATACAATTATAAATCAACCAACACGAATAAGGAAGCATGGGGACGGTTCTTTTGCTTCCTCTATTGGTCAGACTCTTGTTAGGAGTCAAACACAAAAACCCTGCACGCTTTTAACTTGCATGCATATATTAACTTCTGTGTGATAAATTTGTTAGAAAGGGAGAAAATCAGTGGAGAAAAATGAAATGAATTCAACAAACAACGAGATAAGAAACGGTGGGTACCAAATTATTGAAGTGAATTTGTATGACACTTCGGAAAGTATATATGCCGTTTGTACGCCGGTAAGAAAATAATCTATAAGCATGTGAGAAAACCATCTCTTTTGTTGTTTTACATATAAGGGATGGTTTTTCTATTCATCTTATTAAAGAAAAGTGCCAAATAGGCGACTAAGTTTTCACACATTAATGCAGAAATGGAGCAAGTTCCACAAGCTTGTCTTCTGGTAGGGCTTTTTCAATCATTGGAAAAATCACACGTTCTTCTGTACGAATATGTACCTCTAGCAGATGCCCCAAATCATGCATGAGTTCAATATTGATTTCCTTAGACTGAATAACATCCTCAATTTTAGCACGTATCTTCACATGTTCTAAAAGCATTCCTACTATCTCCGGCATATTAATTTCTGCATATTGAGAGTATGCGGGTAAGAGAATTTCCTCTTCTTCTCGGAAATGATTTTGACCATCTGGGTTCCAAAAATCAACAGCATCTTGTTTTATTTCTTCGATTGTTAAACGACTTTCTTTTTTGCCTGCTCTTTTTAATTTCAATGCTAAATGCAGACCAATCATATGGTGGCGAGATAATGGTTTCAGTGATTCATGTCGTATGATACCTTTATGTTTTGTCACGAAAAATCCTCCTCTTTATGAATGTAGTAAAATGGCTTGCATTGTCATTCGGAGTGTTAAAGAAAGTATATCCTTCATTAATAAGAAAAATCAAACGTTGGGAACAGTTCTCTAGGTTAGGGTATCGCACCAGATAACACTTAAAATGGGGAATTCTATAAATAATTGACAGCAAAATTGTATAAATCTATACTGCATAAAGAGTGGTTGACCAATAGATCTTATTTGTGACATAAATAACAATTCTCTTAAGTAGGACGAGTTACCTTAGCCCATAACTTTTAGAACATAGCCTTGAGTCAAAAGAAGTCGTCGGTAATACATAATGGTTCACGATTACTTTAAAAAAAGGTTATTCTGAGATTACTTACCTGATTCCCACTACAGAACAAATAGCAAATACTAGGAGGAATAAAAATGGATATGAATAATAATGATATTTTAATTCGATTACGATACGCCCTTGATATAAAAGATGCAGATATGGTGAAAATATTTGAACTTGGAGGCATCGAAGTAACAAAAGAAGAAGTACAGAAGATCCTAACTAAAACAAAAGACAGTGATGAAGATGGCTTTGCATCAAATGATGAGATGAATAAAGATAATATACCTTGTGATAATTTCATGCTGGAATCATTTTTAAATGGCCTGATAGTCTATAAAAGAGGGAAACAGGAACCAAATCCAGGTCAAGCCGAACGCCCACCAATGATGATGAAAAATAATGATAGTGTTAATAATGTATTGTTGAAAAAGTTGAAAATCGCACTGACATTAACTAGTGAAGACATGATTGACATTCTGGAAGATGCAGAAGTCATCATAACAAAAGGGGAGTTAAGTGCTTTGCTAAGGAAAGAAGGACATCGCAATTACCGAGAATGTGGTGACCGATATGCAAGGAACTTCCTGAAAGGATTGGGGATGAGGTATAGAGGATAAGAAAAACCGAGCGTAGGGAGAAGGCTATCTCCTATGCTGTTTATAAAAACTACCTGTCCCTTGTAAGTAAAGTAGGGACAGGTAGTTTTTTAGTAGATTTAAGGAGCTTGCCAGATTAAAGCAGTTCCAAATGAATTACTGAGTACGGTTTTTACATTTCCTTTCCTACTGACATTTGGTACCACATCAAGGGGTGCTAGTTCGACCCGACTATCACAGTGCAGTGTGGCGGGGATTATCCCTGTTTCAATTGCCTTTATACTCGCGATACTTTCGATTGCACCAGCCGCTCCGAGAGGATGTCCAATGGCACCTTTAATCGAACTAACAGGAATCGCATCCAATTGTTCACCGAATATCTCACGAAGTGCTTTCGTCTCCGCGATGTCGCCTGCCTTAGTTGAGGTTGCATGGGCATTGACATAATCGATTTGGTAAGCATCAAGATTAGTCGAGCGAAGTGCTCGTTTAATGGCTAATGCAGCACCTTTACCGTCTGGATGTGATGCTGTATCTGGTAGGCATCATTGGAAGCTCCATATCCAGCTAATACAGCATGGATATGTGCACCGCGTGCCTTCGCTTTTTCGAGTGGTTCGAGAACAAACAGTGCAGAACCCTCCCCCCATAAGCATACCTGTCCGACTCTCATCAAATGGCCGAGACCATGTTGTTTGGTCTTCCGGGCCAGTTGTTGCAAGTGCGCCCATATCACGTAAGCCGGATAAGAAAGCAGGGGACCATAGACTGTCTACACCACCTGCGAGGACAAAATCGACATCGTCACGCCAAAACTAGAAAGTGGACTCACCAAATGCGTTTGCTCCGAATTTTTCCATTTCAAACCTCTCCAATATCCACATTTCCACCCGACAGCACACAGACAACATTTTTATCTTCGACACCCAATTTACCACTCATAGCAGCCGCAACTGTCACAGCAGAGGAAGGTTCAATAAGCTGTTTCATTCGTTCCAGCACAAAGGTTTGTGCAGTCTTAATCTCTTCCTCTGAAACTAGTACAGATGATTATTATGTGAAAATTATGTATCGCCTCTAACACATTAGTATTGTGCAGAGTTGATAGTTAGTTCATTGCCTATACTTGGTCTGATATTCAAGAATTTTCCTTAGACGAACATTAAATGGTGTTCGTCTTTGTTTGAATATCCTTACTATATGATAAGCAGAGCTAAACATATATCTCAAGTAAACCGGTAAGAGATCTATGACTAAATTACTCTAAGAATAAATAGTTATGGGAGAACAGAAATGAAAAGTGAAAAGAACAAACTTATGCACTATATAGCTGTATAGTCCTACTATTAGCTATTATTATTAATTTTTTAGGCAGATACTTGCATTTATTTAACCATTCGCATGGTGTAGGTGATATCGTTACTTCTTCTGAAATTGAAGCACAGTTTTGAATAACATTAAATGTGTTGTTAATTTTGCCAATTGCAATTTTTGTTATAAGTATTATTTATTATCGGAAAAATAGTAATCATCCCATCATCCCATCATCCCTTATTTATTGACACTTACGCTTACTTTCGGGAGTATTGCAATCATTTCAGGGGGAAGCGGTCGGGTGGAATTTCACTTCAGTATATTTATGGTTGTTGCCGCTCTAGGCTTTTATCAAGAAATAAAATTATTGCTTATGATGACTGTAATATTTGCTGTACAGCACATACTGGGTCTACTGTTTTTTCCTGAGTTGGTATTCGGAGTTGAACACTATATGTTTTCGATGTTTTTGCTGCATGCCATATTTTTGGTGTTAACTTCAAGTGCGGTTAGCTGGCAGGTGTACAGTGGAAAGAAAATTGAAAAGTCCTACCAAAGACAGCAGGAAGAACAAAGGAAGGAAATAATTGATGATATCGTAATTCGTTTATCTCTGACTACGGGACAGGTTTTGAATGTATCTGTATTATCAAGTAATGCCAGGCAATCGTCTGAAACGAGTTCCCAACTGGCTGCTTCCATGGAAGAGGTTGCATCGGTTACGGAACAGCATCTAATGATTATTGAAGATAACAGAAATACCATTACACATATAAATGAAGGTATTAATACGATTAATAAAACTGCTCGAAAAGCCTCGTACAAATCAAATGATTCTGCAGAAGAAGCTCAAAGAAGCAGTGAGTTCACTGTGACGCTGCTAAAACAAATGGAAGAAATAAATAAGGATGTCGATAATTCATTTGCTACTATAAAAGAGTTGAATCAAAGATCACAAGCGATTGAAAGTATCATTGAGGTTATCACGGGAATAGCAGATCAAACCAACCTGTTAGCCCTTAATGCTGCTATCGAATCAGCGAGAGCAGGGGAGTATGGTAAAGGTTTTTCTGTGGTGGCAAATGAAGTTAAAAAATTAGCGGAACAATCATTGAAGTCTTCCAAGAATATATCTGAAATTATTCAGCAGATGCAGACAGAATCTAATCAATCTGTTAAAGCAATGGATAATATCTCCCAATCCGTTGAACATTCTGTTGCGGGTACAAAAGAAGGGTCGAGTAGAACTAATCAGCAACAACAGCTTACAGAGACGACTGTTGTTGTATCAAAAGAATTAAGTGAATTAACGGACGAGATGGAGAGTGTAATTCGGACATTAAAAAGCTAAATCATTATATTAAAAAAGTAACGTGAAATCGGGGTTCACCCCAATTTCGCAAGGTATTTAAATTGACAGTATAATTAAATGAATTTATTCTCTATAATAAGATACTGAGTAACGGGTAACTACTCAATACTGGCAACTACAAGACCGTATAAAGAGTGGTTGACCATAATTATGTTGTCTTACTGAAGAAGTAATCGCTAACCTTGGTCGGGGAGGCGGTTACTTCTTTTTGTATAGAAAAATGCTAATAAATAGAAAGAAAGTGGAAGCAAAAGAAGACCCCATGCTTCCTAACCCCGGAGTTCCCTGACGAGGCGGGAGATTGGCAAGCCCATTACATTGTAGTAATCACCAATAATCTGTTTAACAAGTAAGGCCCCAAGGCTTTGAATTCCATATGCACCTGCTTTATCATACGGTTCATTCGAGGATACATACCACTCTATTTCCTCTTCGGATAGCGGCCAAAATTCAACTTTTGTTCGTTCGACAAATACTTTTTCCAGATCTATTGAACGTATCATGACACCGGTAAATACCTCATGGATGACGCCACTAAGTTTAGAAATCATTTGATATGCATCTTCCTTGTTCTTCGGTTTTTCAAATATATTTTGATTGTATGAAACAACGGTATCGGCTGATAAAATCACTTCATCCTTACTACAAATAGGGACATTCCTCCCTTTTAAAATAGCTAGTTGTTTTACTTTTTCTATTGGGTCACTTGTATTGATTTGTGATTCGTCTATGTCCGGTTTACGTATCGTAAATGGAATTTGCACCTGTTTTAAAAGTTCCTGCCTTCTTGGTGAAGATGATGCAAGGATAAGTTGCTTTTTCATATGTTATTCCTCCTTGGGGTTCGCTTTTTAAATAGAAATGATGAAAGGAGAGTAATATACAAGTGAAGTATAGCAAAATTTGAGAAGATATGGTAATTCGAATAGATATAAGAAATTGCATAAAAGTTTAAATTTAAATTGATAGGGAAATATGCAGATTTTTCACTCCTGAACTTGATTGCTTATATCCATGCATTTATTTATTTCTAAAGTTATGTGTATTTCTTCACTATCTTCTCTTTTTTACAGTATAATTAATTAATAGACTACTTTAGAAAGTTAGGGTGTAATAAAAAATGAAGTCAATAGCGGTGGAAAGACTAGTAAAAGAGTTTTCATTGGAAGTTCTGGCAGGGGGCGACCAGCTGGACCGGCCAATTACAAAATTAAAGACACATCGACCAGGTTTGGAATTTATCGGTTACTTTGCTTTCTTTCCTATGGAGCGGGTGCAAATCCTTGGAAAAAAAGAAATTACATACTTACATCAGCTAAGTGAAGAGGAACGCGAGAAACGGATTGGCAATATTGTAAACTATCATCCCCCATGCTTTATCGTTACAGGAGACCAGGAGGGACTGACATATTTAAAGAAGTTTTGTGCAAGAGAAGGCATACCATTGCTTAGGACAACCGAAACTACAACAGATTTCATAGCAAAAGCTGACGGCTATTTGACAAAAACACTGGCACCAGAAATTGCTCTGCATGGTGTTTGTTTGAATGTCTTCGGAATTGGAATCCTGCTCCGCGGGGAATCCGGTATTGGAAAAAGTGAAATAGCGCACACCCTTATCGGGAGAGGACATCGATTGGTGGCAGACGATATTGTCGTATTGAAAAAACTTAGCCATAAAACGATTCTCGGTACCCATGATGAGAATAATAAAGAATTTCTTGCACTCAGAAGTGTCGGCTTATTGAATGTGGTACGAGTATACGGGAGAAAATCTTTCCAGGATGAAACAAGGATTGCTTTAGATATAAATCTAACAAAATGGGAAAAAAACACCTTAAATAATGAGTTGGAACTTAAGACGAAATTTAAAGAATATATGGATGTGTCCATCCCACATATTGAGATTCAGCTTCAGCCAGGCCGGGATGTGGCGGGTTTAATTGAAGCGGCAGCAAATAATTGGTATTTACAGCAACAAGGATATAGTGCAGCAGAGGACTTTTTACATCGGATTGAATCAACTGAGAAATAAGCTATTCTTGCTTTAAATCATAACGATTAAAAAGTGGAAAACTCTAGTGCAGCATTACACTTATAACTTGCATGTTGATTATCCAGGTTGTAATAATATTTACGAATGTTTCTGAGCGGTTCTATGAGGGTTGTTAAATACAGATGGAGCTTGGAGAACTTCTCTGAACGACAAGATTTCATTTTTGGATGGAACAACATGAATGTGTTTTGCAGAATATATAACACATATTGATAACGACCAACATCGGGTACAAACAGAGGAAGTTTTGACTTGGGTAACTAAGCAATTTCCAAATTTAACACCAACAATGAAGTGGAATCAGCCCATGTTTACCGATCACGGGACATATAATTGGATTTAGCACTGCTAAAAAACATATGGCTGTTGCACCTGAAGGGAAAGCGATTAATCATTTTTCTGAAGAAATTGATTTAGCTGGCTATGATTGTACGAAGGAGTTGATGCGACTCCAGTGGGATAGTCATGTTGATTTTTCATTACTTGAGAAAATAGTCGAGTTTAATATTTTGGATAAGGCAGACTGTTCAACTTTTTGGCGGAAATAAAATAAATTAATAGTACTTAGAGGTTCCTATTTGCGTTTTCAACCATTATATTGATCTTCTTTTCTTCTTGCAACTTGTAAACGGTGTTCAAAGCTCTCATTGTGCAAGAACACCGAAAGAAGCATATTAAAATTTTCAATCTAGCATATGAACAGGTTACAATCGACCAATCCGAGCATTATTGGCCCCATTACAGGTATAATCGCTCGGAAAAGCTGTGAGCAAATAAGTGAGTTTTTGAAAAACAGATTTGATCGAAAGCAATTATCATGTATGTTTGGTGATGGTTCGTTTTCAATGTCGCTTAGGATCTTAAAAAACTCCCCTTCCATTAGAAATTCCTAAAATATCTTTCATCATATCCCAATCTTGTGGATGCTTCTTTTCCAGCTTCAATCACTTTCTTGGCTATATCAGGTATTTTATGGTCTTTCATGCGCTGAATAGGTCCAACAACAGTAATCGCGCTAACAACCTTACCAGTGTAATCCCGTATTGGGGCAGCAACTGATTTAGTTCCTTCTGTTAACTCCTCTGTACTGACAGCATATCTTTGTTCACGGATCATCTTTAATTCTTTGCGAAGTACGTTAGAGTCTGTAATACTATTTTCTGTGTGGGAAATTAACCCTTTATTAATAACATCTTCGACAACCTGCTCCCCGCTATATGCAAGGAGTACTTTACCTGAACTCGTACAATAAGAAGGATTCCTCCTACCGAGATGTGTTAAAATACGGACAGGATGGCTACATTCCTCTTTATGAATATAGATTGTATCGAGCCCGTCCATGACAGCTAAATGTGCGGTTTCACCAGTATCACCTACTAGTTTATGTAGGACTGGTGCAGCTTCTTTATGAATTTCTAAATTGTTCGTAACAATCCCCGCAAGTGTGAGAACGGATATTCCTAATCGGTATGCACTTGTTTTTTGATCTTTTATAACAAATCCCTCACTAGCAAGTGTTGATAGTAATCGACTGACAGTGCTTTTCGCTAAGCCTAATGATTCAGCTAGTTCGCTAACCCTTTTTGTCGGTTCAAATGTAGAAAAGCTTTTTAGGATAAGTAGTGCATTTTTAACCGATGAAAGAACTTGGGGGTCATTTTTTTTCCTTGTCATGTATTTCATTTCCTTTCAAAACTGTTTTATATAAAAGAACAACTTAATTTAACTCTTATTCTTATTAATAAGTTAATTATACAGGATTGTAAACGATTTCCAAATATATTCTCAGAAGAATTTATTAATTATTTTCATATTTGTTGCGTATAGAGGAACAACGCCCTTTTTAAATTTTTCTATCAAATCTATAATAAGAATATGTTGATAACAAAGGAAAGATTTCAACATTATTGAATCATTTCATTTAAAAATTGGAATTCATGTATACGTTTCCAAAAAAATAGGAGGAATTTTACATGCAAACTACTGAAAACAGAACAGAAAGAATGGATTGTTCCCATTTCATTGATGGCAGCTATGTACAGTCAGGTAACGGGAAGACATTTGAAAATACGAATCCGGCAACAGAAGAGCTATTAGGGAACGTTGCGGAAGGCGGAACAGAAGAGGTTGATCAAGCGGTACGCGCTGCAAGAAAAGCACTTAAAGGTGAATGGGGGAACATGCCCTTAAAGAAACGATCCAACATCATTCGTAAAATTGGCGATTTGATTTTGGAAAGACAAGATGAATTGGCAAGACTGGAATCCTTGGATACTGGTAAACCAATATGGCTATCTAAGAGTGTTGATATTGACCGGGCAGCTAATAACTTCTATTTCTTTGCGGACTATATGACTACAGTAGGAACGGAAGCATATCAGCAAGATGATATAGCCATTCATTATGCCGTTCGTAAGCCAGTTGGAGTTGTAGGACTTATTAACCCATGGAACTTGCCACTATTTCTTATGACTTGGAAGTTGGCTCCAGCTCTTGCGGCAGGAAATACAGCTGTAATGAAGCCATCTGAAGTAACACCAATTACAGCAACCATCCTGGCTCAAATATGTAAGGATGCTGGTGTGCCGGACGGTGTAGTAAATGTTGTCCATGGTTTTGGGGAAACTGGAGCAGCTCTAACGTCTCATGATAATGTAGATGCTATTGCCTTTACAGGTGAAACGGTAACAGGTTCTACAATTATGAAGGCTGCTGCACCAACATTGAAAAAATTATCCTTTGAACTTGGTGGTAAAAATCCAAATGTTATATTCGCAGATGCGGATATGGAAGATGTGATTGAAACGACAATTCGTTCTAGTTTTATTAATCAGGGTGAAGTATGCCTATGCGGTTCAAGAATTTATGTAGAGCGTCCAGTCTATGACGAATTTCTAGAACGATTTACGGCGAAGACGAAAGAGCTAGTTGTTGGTGATCCTTTTGATCCAAATACAAACGTTGGAGCGTTAGTAAGTGAGGAGCACTATAATAAAGTGCTTAGCTACTTGGATATTGCAAAAGAGGAAAACGGAACATTCTTAACAGGTGGTAAGGCTGCGGAAGGATTTGATAAAGGATATTTCGTGGAACCAACCATTATTACAGGTTTAGGTAAAGACTCAAGATGTGTACGTGAAGAAATTTTTGGACCGGTTGTAACCGTCATTCCTTTTGATACAGAAGAAGAGGTACTGGAACAAGTTAATGATACACATTATGGTTTAAGTGCAAGTGTCTGGACCGGTAATGTTAAACGTGCTACCCGTTTTAGTGGACAAATCGAAGCTGGTATCGTTTGGGTTAACACATGGTTCTTACGTGATTTGCGTACACCATTCGGTGGAATGAAACATAGTGGTGTCGGTCGCGAAGGTGGAGCACATAGTTTTGACTTCTACTCTGAATTAACAAATATCACTCTTAAAATGTAGGAATGCAGGAGGATACCAATGAAAACGGAAAATACAACAAAAACGGAAAGTCATGCAAAACACTTAAGCAATGCTTGGAGTCTAAAAGAAGGGGTTCAGCCAGTTACCGTGCTGGATCCTGACCTCTCTGTCGATGAGGCCTATCAAGTACAGTTGCACACCATTAATCAATATGTTAAAAACGGTGAACGCATCACGGGTAAAAAGATTGGCCTAACATCCAAGGCGATGCAAGAAATGTTAGGTGTAGGTGAACCGGATTATGGCCACTTATTAGATCAAATGGAAATTGAAAATGGTGGAACGATATCATCTGATCTTGTTTTACAACCAAAAGTAGAAGGAGAACTTGCTTTTATTTTAAAAGAAGATTTAGTTGGACCAAATGTAACGTCATTAGATGTACTAAAAGCAACAGATGCAATCGTTCCTGCACTGGAAATTGTAGATAGTCGTATAAAAGATTGGAAGATTACATTAGCGGACACGGTTGCAGATAATGCTTCCTCCGGATTGTATGTACTTGGGGGCAGACCAAGAAAAGTTGGAGACGTGGACCTAAAACAAATTGGGATGGCTCTCTACAAAAATGGCGAATTATTAAACACTGGAGTTGGTGCAGCAGCTTTAGGTGACCCAGCAAAATGTGTTGCATGGTTGGCTAATAAATTAGCAAACTATGGAATTACACTGAAAAAAGGGGAAGTCATTCTATCTGGAGCATTATCAGCTGCAGTAGAAGGAAAACCTGGAGACCATTTTTACGCGAAATTTGCTGAATTAGGGGAAGTGCATGTATCGTTTTCGGAATGAAAAAGTGAAAGTCCATTTTTATAAGGTTCTAAAACTTTAATAAAATCAAGGAGGGGTACTATGGGAAAAGTGAAAGTCGGTATCATTGGCTCTGGAAATATAGGATCAGACCTAATGATTAAATTAGCAAATTCAGATGAATTGGAATTAACGGCAATGATGGGGATTGATTTAACATCACGTGGAATGAAACATGCCCAATATTTAGGGCTTCAGGTATTTGATAATGGGGTTGATGGGCTACTTGATCATCCAGATTTAGTAGATATTGTTTTTGATGCAACAAGTGCTGGTGCACATGTTCATAATGCAGAAGTAGCCAAAAAACTTGGCAAACAAATGCTTGATTTAACACCAGCTGCTATCGGACCATTTGTTGCTCCTACAGTGAACCTTGGTGAACATTTAGAGGCAGATAATGTCAATCTAATTACATGTGGTGGACAGGCAACGATTCCAATTATTCATGCGATCAATCAAGTTGCAAATGTAGAATATGGAGAAATTGTTGCGACTATTTCAAGTAAAAGTGCTGGACCAGGAACAAGAGCAAATATTGATGAATTTACTGAAACGACGGCAAAGGCAATTGAAGAAGTCGGTGGAGCTAATAAAGGAAAGGCAATCATCATCCTAAATCCTGCTGAACCGCCGATTTTGATGCGTGATACTGTCCATGCAGTTGTTGAAGAAGGTACGATGGATCAAGCGAAAATTACGAATTCTGTCCTAGAAATGGCGAAAAAAGTTCAATCCTATGTGCCTGGATATAATGTGCGTACAGAACCTATCTTTGATGGCAATAAAGTTACTGTATTCCTTGAAATCGAAGGAGCAGGACATTACTTACCGAAATATGCTGGAAATCTTGATATTATGACAGCTGCAGCAGTTAAAGTTGCAGAAGAATTTGCAAAAAATCGTGCGAATTTATCAGCTAATAGAGCTTAAGAAAGGAGGAATAATATGTCAAATCAAATAGATATTAAACTTACCGAAGTTGCATTACGCGATGGAAGTCATGCTGTTAGCCACCAGTTTACAGTTGATCAAGTAACATCCGTTGCAAAAGCGCTAAATGAGGCGAAAGTTCCGTATATTGAGGTTACCCATGGTGATGGATTAGGTGGTTCTTCATTACAATATGGATTATCTGGAACAGATGAATTGAAATTAATTGAAGCAGCAGTGTCTGTTGCCGATTTTTCGAAGATTGCGGTATTATTGCTTCCAGGTATTGGAACAATTGAGGATCTGAAAGTGGCAGCGGGTCTTGGAGCAAAAATGGCAAGAATCGCAACACATGTAACAGAAGCGGATGTTTCTAAACAGCATATCGAAACGGCAAAAACACTAGGACTGGAAACGGTTGGCTTCCTAATGATGAGTCATATGGCTCCAGTTGAAAAATTAGTAGAGCAAGCTAAATTAATGGAAAGCTATGGCGCCGATACGATCTATGTTGTAGACTCTGCAGGTGCACTACTTCCGCATGAAGTGAAAGATAGAATCAAGGCACTTCGCCAAGAGTTAACAGTAAATATTGGGTTCCATGGCCATAACAATTTGTCCCTTGCAATGGCTAATACATTAGTGGCAATTGAAGAAGGTGCCACTCGAATCGATGGTAGTATTCGTTGTTTAGGTGCAGGTGCAGGGAATACCCAAACAGAAGTATTAGTTGCAGTTTTAGAAAGAATGGGCATCCATACAGGTGTTGATTTGTACAAGATGATGGATATTGCCGAAGAAATTGTTGCGCCAATTTTACCAAAACCGCAAGAAATCAATCGTGATAGCTTAACATTAGGTTATGCAGGAGTATATTCTAGTTTTCTATTACATGCCAACCGAGCGGCTGAGAAATTCTCCGTAGATTCCCGTGATATCTTGATAGAATTAGGTAAGCGGGAAATTATTGGCGGCCAAGAAGATATGATTATAGATGTTGCGGCTGAACTAGAAAAAAAGAAAAAACAACTACAATTGTAAATTAATTATTAATAGAGAGTAATTAAAATTGTTCGTTGATATAAAAATAAACAATTGTAACTGGAGTGATATGACAATATGGATACTAATCAAATCAAAGAACTAGCTAATTATGTACACAACGCAGAAAAAGAAAAACAAGAAATAACAAAAATTACGACGGATTTATATCCGGAACTTTCCATTGATGAAGCATATCTCGTTCAAGAAGAACTGATTCGCCAGAAATTAGAAGAAGGGCATAAAATTATTGGTCCGAAGATGGGAATAACAAGTGAAGCTAAAATGAAACAAATGGATGTAGATGATCCGATATATGGCTATGTATTTGATAATATGGTAGTCGAAGAAGGAGATTCCATTTCCATATCTGATTATATCCATCCAAAAGTAGAACCTGAAATTGGGTTTATCTTAGGAAGAGATTTGGAAGGACCTGGCATTACTTCTCTAGATGTATTGCGCGCAACAGATTATGTTTTTCCGGCGATTGAGATTATTGATAGTCGATATGAGAACTTCAACTTTACACTTCCAGATGTTATTGCGGATAACACTTCTGCAGCAGGGGCAGTGTTTGGAACATATTTAAGAAAACCTGAAGAATTAGAATTGGATGTCGTTGGAGTAACATTATCGATAAATGGAGAGATCAGGTCATTGGGAGCTGGCGCTGCCGTATTGGGGCATCCAGCCAAATCTGTTGCAAGACTTGCTAATATGTTAAGTAAAAAGGGAGAAAAGGTAAAAGCTGGACAACCTATTTTAACGGGTGGTATTACATCCGCAGTCCGTCTATCTCCTGGTGATTTTGTTAATGTAAAATATGGTGGTTTAGGTGATGTTTCTTTCTTTGTAAAAGAATAATATAAATAATAGGATAATCTTGATATTAGGAGGGAAAAGCATGCCACTTATAAATATACAAGTGTTGGAAGGAAGATCTCCAGAAAAAATTGAAGCATTAATGAAGAATGTTAGTAATACGGTTAGTGAGTCATTGGATGCCCCGATAGAAAATGTCCGTGTTATTGTTAATGAAGTACCAAAATCGCATTGGTCTGTTGGTGGTAAAACAGCAGAAAAGTTAGGGAAGTAGGAAGAAATATGGTCGGTTCTTTTGCCTCCAGTTTATGGACGGCAGAAGAACCTTTTTTCCATATCCGCCTCAGTGGACTTCTTTATATTTATGATTAATGATAGAGTAAATGATTTTTTTAGCAATATTTTCTATTCGATCATTTTTCCGGTATTGTACATAAACTTTATTCGGGATATTGGAAATCTCACTTATTTCCCGTATTTCCACTTCACTTTCATATTGCTTATCAATACCAAGCATAGGAATGATTCCAATTCCTATCTCACTTGCAACTGCTTTAAAAAGCATTTCATTATGATCAACATCAATGCGAGTTATATTTTGTGCACCCATGAGTTGTTTATCAATTAGGTTCCATAAATAAGAATTTCGTTTATAACTGATAATCGTTTCCTCACTTAAGTCTTCTATGTGAAGCGTTTGTTTCTGACATAGATGATGGCTTTCTGGTAGGGCAATTACAAGGTTATTATCAAATAGATATTCTGAAATAATGTCATGATTATTTAATAGAACATCTCTAGTGAATATTAAGTCTACTTCACCTGAGAGAGCCAATTCATTTAAACTGACAGAATCAGATTCAATCACCTGGATATCTATCTTGCCAATTAATTTGATTGTTTTTAAAAGTTCTATAATAAATGAATAAGAGTATCCGGGGGAGAAACCAACTTTTATGACCGGATCTTTAACCTGGTTTGTAATTTCTTTTGAATGTTTCATATATACTAGAATATTTTCAGCATAGTCGATAAACATATTTCCTTCTTGTGTTAAGAAAATTTCATGACCAATTCTTTTAAAAAGCTCGCAACTTAAGATATCTTCTAGAGCCTTTATTCTTGATGTAATGGTTGGTTGCGTAACATTAAGGACAACGGCAGCTTTTGAATAGCTTTTATATTTGGCTACAGTTAGAAAAGTATGTAATTGACTTTCGTTCATTTTATTCCTCCTGGACTAGCTTATTTCAATTTCGGAAAGCGTTTACAAATATAGTTTGAATGATGCTTTTTTGTAGAATAATAGCGTAACTTAAAAAAATAGAGAAAACTATAGATTTATGATAGAACAAAAAACTACTGGATGTCAACTTAACTAATCGAAATTTACTAATATAGATTATTTTTTGAAATTTATATGTAAAGCAAAATAAATTCAATTGGAATCTAAATAATCAGACTCTTATAATGAGTAGTAAGCAAACAAATCACAAATTAATTTAGGTTATCTGCTGAGGAGTGATTTTAGAAGATAATCGAATGCGTGAGATATTAGAAAGTTAAAGTTGCTTTTGTAACAAGAGCTGTTAGAGGTAGTGGTACAAATGAACAACGAGTTAAAAGCAGTTGAGGAAATGCAAGCGGTAACAAATTAGGGAATCGGATACCATGCAAGAGTTACTTAAGTTACAGAAAATGTAGAGGCAATCAAAAGGAAATAAACTCTTAATAGAAACTGGAGGGTATCAAATGGATCAAATTATACGTGATAATACAGAGAAACATGAATTTCTTGTTCATCGAAGTGTGTTTTCTGATAAAGAAATATTAGCAAGAGAGCGAGCAGAAATTTTCAATAAGTGCTGGTTGTTCATCGGGCATGAAACGGAGATTCCTGAATTAGGTGATTATAAACGAAAAAAAGTTGGCGGACGCAACTTGCTATTTGTACACAGCCAGGATGGCGAAATTAGAGCTTTATACAATACATGTCCACATCGTGGAGCATTGGTTTGTAGGGAAAACGAAGGGAATTCAAGAGTATTCCGTTGTTTCTACCATGCTTGGAGTTTTAAAAATGACGGTGAGCTAGTAGGAATGCCTGGGAAAGATGGTTTTCCTGAAGATTTTAATGATGAAGGTACGAAGAACATGAAAGCGGTTAATAGAATAGAAAACTATCGTGGATTCATGTTTGTAAACTTTGATGAAAATGCTATTTCTTTAGATGAATATTTAGGAAATGCGAAAGAATACATTGATCTGGTAGTGGATCAATCGGAAAATGGATTAGAAGCTTTAGGTGGCGTACAAGAGTACAGTGTGAGAGCAAACTGGAAGTTGTTAGCTGAGAATAGTGTTGACTTATACCATGGTATGCCAACCCATAAAACGTATTTTGACATTAAGCAAGCACAAGATCCTAATTTAAAACGCGTGAAATTAGAAGGAAAAGGGATTGAATTGGACAATGGTCATGGTGTTATTGAATATGTAGCTCCATGGGGAAGACCTGTTGCACAATGGACTCCAATATGGGATGAGAAATTTAAAGCAGATATGGAAGAAATGAAAGTTAAACTTGCGGATCGATTTGGCGAGGAACGTGCAGATCGAATCGCAAATTACAATCGGAACATCGTAATATTCCCTAACCTAGTCATTAATGACATTATGGCTGTGACAGCAAGAACATTTTACCCGACATCGCCTGGTTATATGGAAGTATCCGGATATTCATTAGCTCCTAAGGGAGAAAACGAGAAACATAGATTGGCGAGAAATAATAACTTCCTGGAATTTTTAGGCCCAGGCGGCTTCGCGACACCAGACGATAATGAAGCATTGGAATTATGTCAGGAAGCATATAACAATAACCAAGAGGTTGAGTGGAATGATATTTCCAAAGGAATGGTTAGAGGAGAAGGTAACGCGCTGGCAACAGATGAGGTTCAAATGAGGAATTTTTGGAGGCAATATAATACAAGAATTCAAGAATCCTTGGAAAAGGAGGCTGCTTTAAAATGACTGTCACAACGGTAACGCGTCAAGATGTAGTTGATTTTCTATATAGGGAAGCAAAGATATTAGATGAATGGCAGTTGAATGAGTGGGCTGCATTGTTTACGGATGATGCTACCTATACTGTACCTCCTTTGGGTGATCCAAATGCAGATGCAACAAAATCTTTATACTATGTTCATGATAATCGAGCTCGACTGCAAGAACGTGCGGAAAGGCTTTTAAAGAAGGAAGCACATGTCGAATACCCACATTCTACTACGACGAGAAATGTTCATAATATAATCGTTAGTAATCTGGATTCTGATGTGATTACGGTGGAGTGCAATTTTACAACACACCGAACAAAACGAGAGGTAGTAGATACGTTTATTGGAAGAAATGAGTATGAGATTGTTTTGGAGAATAATGGATTTGCTATCAAAAGTAAAAAAGTCATTTTAAATTTAGATAGTTTAAGACCTCATGGAAAGATTAGTTTAATTTTATAGTAGTCTCATCAAGAATTAAAAGGTGGTGGATGGAATGAGTACCGAAAAAGAAATATACGATATGACCATTATAGGTGGAGGTCCAGTAGGTTTATTTACTGCTTTTTATGCAGGTATGAGACAAGCAAGTGTGAAAATAATTGAGAGTCTACCAGAATTAGGTGGTCAACTTGCAGCATTATATCCAGATAAATACGTGCATGATGTTGCTGGATTTCCAAAGATCAAAGCGAGTGATTTGGTCGATGGATTGATGGAACAAATGAGCCAATTTGAAAATGATATTTGTTTGGAAGAAGAGGTCTTAGAGGTTACAAAGGAAGACGATATTTTCACGATAAAAACAAGTAAGCAAACACATTATTCTAGAACCATTATTATTACTGCTGGAAATGGTGCCTTTAAACCAAGGAAAATGAACTTGGAGAATGAAGATAAATTTGAAGGGGAGAACCTTCATTATCACATTAAAGATCTCAATGAATTTAAAAATAGAGATGTAGCTGTTTTTGGTGGTGGAGATTCAGCGGTGGATTGGGCTTTAATGTTAGAGAATATCGCATCAAGCGTTACGATCGTTCACCGACGAGATCGCTTTAGAGCACATGATTATAGTGTAAAGCTACTGAAGGAGTCGTCGGTTAATATCTTAACACCATTTACTCCTACTGAAATAGTGGGAGAGGCCAAAATTGAATCAATAAAGTTGAAAGAAGCAAAAAGTGACGAAATTACCGAACTAAAAGTAGATGATTATATTCTGAATTATGGTTTTATATCTAATTTAGGTCCTATTAATGACTGGGGATTAGCCATAAATAAAAATTCTATTGTAGTCAACTCAAAGGCGGAGACCAATATACCAGGTATTTATGCTGTTGGAGATATATCAACATATGAAGGTAAAGTTAAGTTAATGGCAACTGGTTTTGGCGAAGCTCCAATTGCGGTGAGTAATGCGAAGGTTTACATTAATCCAGATGAATCCCTTCACACTGCACATAGTACATCCATTATGAGCAGAGAAAAGAAGCAAAAGAAAAGTAAAGTTGTCGCAGGATAGAGTTGAGATTATTAATTGGGTGAACTTTCAATACAATATTTTAAAAACAAACTTTGGAGGTAATATAAATGTCAAAAGTATCAGAAGAAATTATCAGTAAAGAAACAGCACAAGAAAGGTTAGAGACCTATCTACGAACGGTTGCACACCTAGGACATGTAGAAATCAGCGTCGATAATTTCGATGAATCATTATGGTTCTATACAGAAGTATTGGGTCTTGTATTAACAGAAACAGATGGGGATACTGCTTATTTACGCGC
Source organism: Oceanobacillus rekensis (assembly GCF_002153375.1). Taxonomy (GTDB): domain Bacteria; phylum Bacillota; class Bacilli; order Bacillales; family Amphibacillaceae; genus Oceanobacillus; species Oceanobacillus rekensis. The sequence continues at coordinate 381,534 of NZ_MTBQ01000003.1, read as the reverse complement.
ATGGCAGGACTTTGATCATCACACACTAGTATTAAAAGCATCGGATAAATCAGAAGTGAATCGCATTGGCTGGCGTGTAAGCTCGAAAGAATCCCTACTATTATTTGAAAAACTTTTTAAAGAAATGAACATTGAATACAATTGGGTTGAAGGTGGACAAAAGAAAGGATTAGGAGATCTGCTTCATTTTAAATCACCTACAGGTTTACCGGTTGAATTGTATTGGGAAAAAGAAAAGTTTGTAACGAATGATCCAAAATTGATTTCTAAACTACCGAGTCATCCAAGTAAATATATGATGAGAGGAGTTTCCCCTCGTCGTTTTGACCATGTTAACATTTTGACTGATGATGTGCAAAAAGAACAACAATGGTGGACAGAACTACTTGGTATTCATCATCGTTATTATGTACAGAACAATGAGGATATACGTTTAGGTTCATGGTTAAGTAGAACAAATATTGCTCATGAAATCGCATTTATGAGAAACTCACAACAAACTGGTTCAAAATTCCACCATCTAGCATATTACTTAGATTCCCCTGATGAATTAATTCGCGCAGCAAATATCATGGTAGAAAATGGTATTAAGATTGAGTGGGGTCCTGGTAAGCATGGAACAAGTGGTGCACAATTCATTTATGTTTTTGAACCTTCTGGTCATCGTATAGAAATTTGGACAGGCGGATTCTTGATGTTCTCACCAGATTGGGAAGCAATCGAATGGTCTGCAGGTAAAGGTCAATTAGGTCTGGAAATGTGGGGAAGTACACCACCGGAATCCTACTTTACTTACGGAACGAAAATTGGCGAATAAAAAAAGAAGAAAGATAGACTGTTCAGTCTATCTTTCATTTACAAATAAGGAAGTATAAAACTTTCTTACTTGTCTTAGTCTAAAAAATACGATGCTAGGAGAGGAAATTTGTGCAGCAATTAAAAGTTGATTTCCATACACATATTATATCGGAGGAATTTTTAAACTTAGCCGAGAAATATGGCGATGATCGCTTTCCTGTTTTAGAAAAAACATGTGATTGTGGCGCCAACATTATGATAAAGGGTAATAAATTCAGGAACATAACAGATAATGCTTGGGCTGCGGAAGAGCGAATTAAAGAAATGGATAAAGAAGGAATTGATATTCAAGTATTATCGCCTATTCCTGTTACACTCAGTTACTGGGCAGAACCTGAACAGGGGTTAGAACTTTCACAGTTTCAAAATGATTTTATTGCATCTATTACAAAGGAACATCCACAGCGATTTATTGGCTTAGGTACGGTTCCATTACAGGATGTTGATTTATCAATAATAGAAATGAAAAGAGCAGTGAATGAATTAGGATTAAAAGGGCTTCAAATCGGAAGTAATGTTAATGGGAAGAATTTAGATGATGAATCATTAGACCGTTTTTTCCAAGCAGCCAATGAACTGGGAGTACCGTTATTCGTTCATCCTTGGCAAACATTGGGTGGTGAACGTATGCCACGTCATAACTTTATGTATATGGTTGGAATGCCATCAGAAACAGCGCTAGCAGCCGGAAGTATCATTATGAGCGGAATGCTTGATAAGTATCCCAATTTAAAAATATGCTTTGCACATGGTGGAGGTTCCTTGCCATATTTGTTACCAAGAATGGATAAAGGTTGGGACGTATGGCCGCAAATAAGAAAGACGGAGAAACCACCTAGTCATTACGCGAAACTACTTTATTATGATTCTCTTGTTTATGATGAAAGTAATTTACAGTTTATGATTGATCGATTCGGCGTGGATCAAATCATAGCCGGTTCGGACTATCCATTTTTATTGCGAGAAACTCCATCTGGAAAAGTAGTGGATAAATTAACAACATTAAATGAGGAAGAAAAAGCAAAAATACATGGTTTTAATGCTTTAGACTTTTTAAATTTGAATAAAGAGCAATATACCAAAAGTCTATTGAAACAGCAGTAGAGGGAGAGGATAATTTTGGCTTTTGTAATAACGAGTCCATGTATGGGTGAAAAGGCAGGGGAATGTGTCAGTATTTGCCCAGTCGATTGTATTGAAGAAGGTCCTAATCAATTTTTTATTGATCCAAATATATGTATTGATTGCGGCGCTTGTGTTGCTACTTGTCCAGTCGATGCAATCGTTGATGAACATGATTTAACAGGCGAACAAGAAGAATATTTAGAGAAGGCCGAAAGCTTCTTTGGATAGAAGGCGGGAAACAGTAAGATTGTACCGTTTCCAACTTCATAGAAAAATGGGAATGTTGTCATGTAAACAACATTCCCATTTTCTATTTAATATCTTCTAAAGGTCTTAAACTTCATGATTAAAATTAAAAACTAATTCGTTTAGATAATAAGCTCTTTTGACGATTAATATGTTATTTTATTCAGCAGGTTCTAGTTCACTTTCGATAACCCATTTATGATTAACGACTTCCTCTCCACCTGATGGAGTGAAGTCAACCATGTATACGGTAGTTTCTTCAGCTGAATCTATTACAGCTGTGGCACCATCCATTCCTTTCATATGATCTGCACCCAATATAACCTCAGTACCTGGTTCCAAAGGGGCTTCTTCCGAATTTTCGAATTCTTCATGGATTACCCATTTATGATTCTCTACAGTTTCTCCACCATTTGTTGGTGTGTAGGATACCTCATACGCAGTTGTATCATATGCACCAACGATGGTTGCCTCTGCGCCACTCATAGCTTCCATATTCATGTGTTCAGCTGTAATAATTGCGTTACTCCCAACTTCATAGGTTGGATTCTCTGCTTCTTCCAAATTGTCAGGAACTTCCCCTGAACTGGACATGTGCTGTTTCATATTTTCTTCAGAATGAGAGGCTGATTCCTCACTCGTGTTTTCTTGGTTTTTCTTAGTTCCTTCTGTATCGGTTTCACTGTTGCCACTACACGCTGCTAAAAGGAAGGCGGTGATTAACAGTAAGATGCCCAATAAGTGTTTTTTTCTTTTCATATATATCCTCCTTTTATTGACCTCTAAATTACAATACCCCATATATGTATATTTATAACATTCTATTGAAACATGCGTTAGTTAAACATTAGTTTTGACAGACCTTTAACGGGTATAATATATATAGGAAGATAGGAAGTATAAAACCTACTTATCTGTATAAGTGTGGATTTAGCGAAAGCCTAGTTACCGAAAAAAAGGAGAATATAAATGTTAACATATGACGCAATAATAATTGGTTTTGGGAAAGCCGGTAAGAAAATGGCCGGAGAGCTTGCGACTAAAGACTGGAAGGTAGCAATGATTGAGGAAGATCCCAAGATGTATGGTGGGACCTGTATAAACATCGCATGCATCCCTACAAAGACACTTGTTCATGATGGTTTGAAAGGAGTACCTTATGGAGAAGCTATTGAGCGAAAAAATAGTGTAGTAGAAAAACTGCGGGCTAGCAATTATAAAAATATCGCAGATAATAATCAGATAAGCCTTTACGAATCAGTTGCCAAATTCCGTTCAGATAAAGAAGTGGAAATAGAAGTGGAAGGAAAAACAGAAGTATTAACGGCTGAACATATTTTTATTAATACTGGTGCAACGAGCAATATTCCTCCAATGAAAGGTGATCTATCCTTGGATAAGGTCTACACAAGTACGTCTCTTATAGAACGTAAAGAACTGCCGGGACAATTGGCAATAATCGGTGCCGGGTATATTGGTTTGGAATATGCCTCCATGTATCAAAATTTCGGATCTGAGGTTACCGTCATTACACCGGATGATGAACTTCTGCCTAATGAGGATCCAGAAATTGCAGCAGAGGTACAGAAAATAATGGAAGAAAAGGGGATTCGATTTTTATATGGAGCGAAAGCGGAGGAAATAGAAGAGAACAATGATGATCTAGTGACACTACCATTATCCAATGGTGAAAAGGTAACTGCAAATGTAGTGTTGCTAGCTACTGGGCGAAAACCGAATGTGGAAAACCTTGGTCTGGACAATACTTCTATTGAACTTACAGAAGGCGGGGCAATCAAGGTCAATGACCATCTTGAAACAACAGTTGACAATATATGGGCACTTGGTGATGTGAGAGGTGGTATGCAGTTCACGTATATTTCCTTGGATGATTACCGAATTGTTGCGAATCATTTATTTGGTGATAAAAAATATTCGCTGGAAACTCGTAAAAATGTTCCATATTCGGTATTCATTGATCCACCATTATCAAGAGTAGGGATGACAGCAAAAGAAGCAGAAGATAAAGGCTTTGAAATCGCTGAAGGGAAATTGATGGTTGCATCCCATCCACGTGCACATGTTATCAATGATCTCCGTGGATTGTTTAAAGTAGTTGTTGATAAGGAATCGGGTAAGATTCTTGGTGCATCTCTCTTTGGTCCGGAATCACCTGAACTCATCAATTTGGTAAAACTTGCAATGGATTTAGATGCTCCATATACGTATTTAAGAGATCAAATGTACAACCATCCGGTAATGAGTGAGTCCTTCAATGATCTATTTGCTATTGAATGATAGAGATAGCTTGTTCAATTATAAAAGGAAAAAACGAAAGAAACTTAAAAAACCATCCCTTTATAAAGGGATGGTTTCCTATTTTATTAAAACAAATCTATCAATCGATCCCAAAAGCCTTTTTCCTCTTCTTGGATCTCTTCTGTTGATTCCGTTTCTTCTATTTCAATGCCTTCTGTTTGTAATACAAATTGCACGGTATTTACTTTTTTATTTTTACTAGATACGAATGAAACTGGCTCAAAGCCCGATTTATCATAGTCTTTCATCATTGCATCAGCTTCTGCCTCGATTTGTCCTGGCAGATCACTTGTAGACTCTTGTAATTCCGTTGTCCCGCTGTGAAGTTCACTTGCTCCATTACGAAGTGAGTTTGTTCCATCTGATAATTCTTGAATACCGCCATCAAGTTCACTATAGGACCCAGCAAGTTCACTTACACCATCTGTATAGCTTACAAAGCCACTATGGAATGACTTATATTCAGTTGCGAGAGATGACAGGCCTTCTTTTAATTGTGTAATAGAGTCCATTGTATCCATGCTCTCGATGGAAGCAGAAAGTTCGGTTGCCATGGTTTCTAAATTGCCCGCCATTTCCCGAATTGCACCTGTAACCTGTTCCAATGTTCCATCAACGGCACCAAATGCTTCTTTTACAGCAGAATAAGTAGCTTTTGCTTCATGTGCTACTGTGTAGGTTTCAACCAATTGATCGATGACATCGGCATTTGCACCACTTTCATAAAGTGTTTGAATGTCTGCGTCACTTATATTATAAGCTGGTATGGCTGTCATTGCATCATCAAATGTGCTATATGCTGTACTATAATTCTCTTTTAACATATCAAGTCCACTAGCAGATTCCTTGAGGCCTCCCGCAATTTGTTGAAGTACCTCTGGCAATGCTTCCAGCTCGCTCAAATCTATACTGCCAGAGCTTCCTTCCATTGATTCACTTATCGTTTGGAGTGCACTCTGAATCGAGGTAGAACCATTGACCAGTTCATTGGAGGATTGGTTCAGTTCACTGATTCCATTTAGGTACTCTGTAGAACCATTGCTTAGAGTAGCTGCACCTGTATTTAAATCAGAAATTCCCTGATTCAATTGTCCGACACCATCATTTACTTCAGCAATCGCAGTGGAGAGAGATTGCATGTCACCAGTCATACCACCAATATCGATGCCGTCAAATGACATAGATGAAGGGGTAGCAACAATGTCGATTGGCTCCATTTCAAAATTCACAACATCTGCTTCTACAACAAGCTCTTCCACTTGGTCTGGCATGATGGTAAATGTAATCTGCTTATTCTTTCCTGCGTTTGCCTCGATCCCATCGACTGCCTGAATATTATCATAGATTGCAGGATTAAGTGTTAACGAGATTTGCAGAAGGTAGTTTTCAAAGAATACTGGATTAACATCATTGTTTGCTGTTGTTTTAATCTGAATTTCTACATGGCCATCTTTACCCACTAAATCAGCTGGGGAAATTTCTTCTCCATCTAGTAGATAGTTGATTTTAATATCCCATGGGAGAGGCAGATTCTCCATATTTCCTTGGTAATAGAATTCTTTTTCGTCTGCTTCGAAATGAATGGCATTGTCTTCTGTCTGTTCCATTTCTGTTAAATTTGTTAAATTTCTTACGCTTGCGTAATCACCATAATCGGTGAACTTTCCGGGCTTGGTTACATAAAAGGTATTTACTATATACATTTGCTGTTGTGCACCGCTAGCATCCAAGTTTCCGTAGATGACTTCATCCTTTGCAGAATATGCTCCATCATCTGTTGCTGCTTCGTCTTTTTTTTCATTCGTATTTTCATTTGACGCAGCGGATAGTGGAAATGATGGGAATACAAGTAGGGTAGCCATCAATGCAATTGCTATTTTTCTAAATCGCATACGTATCATTTCTCCTTATAAAAGTTTGCTTTCCATGTTGTTTTCTTAATGACTTTGTCAAATACAAGCAGTAATGCCGGGAGGAAAAGAATAACCATCACAAATGCCAGCAATGTACCACGTCCAAGTAAAAGACCAATGGAGGATACGACCGGGTTTGATGATGTAAACCATAGTATAAATCCGACACTCGACAAGATGGATGCAGAGATAGCGATGGAAAACAGCTTCTCATCAATGGTTTTTTTAATTGCATCCAATGCAGTCATTTCTTTGCGATTTTTCAAATATGCTTCTGTTAATAGAATCGCATAATCGACGGTTGCTGCAAGCTGCACCGTACTAATAATCAAATATCCTACATATACAAGAGGGGAGTTTGTAAAATATGGTATCGATAAATTAATCCACACTGCTGACTGTATTGTGAGTAACAATGCGATTGGGATCGAAATCGATCGGAATGTTATAAGTAATACGACCGCAATTGAAATGATTGTTAATAGGTTGACAAGAGTGTTATCTTTTTGGACGACATTTTTAATATCGTAAAGTGTCACACTTTCCCCAAGCAGATGGTAGTCATCGTCATAATAATCTGCTGCTGTAGCTTTTACCGTTTCAATTAATGCAAATGCTTTGTCACCTTCTGTATCTGTTCTTGCATTCAAAATAATCCGGCTATAATTTTCCGAATAAAATTGTTCGGTTAAAGACTCGTCCAGATACTCTGGTGGAATTGCAGTTCCGACCGTGTTTACATAGGACACAATACTTTGAATGTGATCGATATTCTGTAAATCTTGAACAAGTTCCTCTTCTCTGGCGACATCTCCATTTGGGACAAGGATCACCATTGGAGTGTACTTCCCAAACACTTCTTCAATTTTAACGATGTCACTTCCAGCTCGTGTTGTTTCTGGTTGTTCTCCAATTCCGTAGATGAAATTGGTTTGACTTTGGCCTAAATATGCGGGAACAATTAGTACAACTACAAGGAGTAGTACCGGTATCCGAAGCTTTACAACAGAACCTCCAATTTTGCGTATGTTTGGAAGCAGTTGCTTATGCTGTGTTTTATCAATCCATTTATAAAAAGTAAGTGTCAGTGCTGGTAAAAAGACCATAACACTGATAAAGCTAAGGAGAATACCCTTCACAAGGTTTACACCTAAGTCAGCACCGATTTCAAAATCCATCAATGACAGTGCCATAAATCCGAAGAAGGTAGTCGATGCACTTGCTGCAATTGCGGGGAAGGATTGTTTCATGGCAAGGCGCATAGCTTCTTCCGGATCTGCTACTTTCTTACGGTAGTCAGAAAAACTATGTAGTAAGAAGATCGCATAATCGAGTGCTACGGCAAGCTGTAAAATTGGTGCAACCGATTGGGTTACAAATGATATTTCACCAACAAAAATGTTGGTACCTAGGTTAATAAGTACGGAAACACCAATCGCCGTAAGGAAAAATAAGGGTTCCACCCAAGATCTGGTTGACAGTACTAAAATAATAATAATGATTGGTATTAACAATAACGCAGCATGCATCGATTCAGTGCCGGTCATTTTTTGGGATGTTGCTGTATCAAGCGCTTCACCTGATATGGCGTTTTCATCACCAATCAGTTTATAAATAGCATCGGTTGTTTCGACCTCCATGCCTTCTTCGATATGGAAAGATAGGAGTGCTTTTTGACCTTTATAGTAAGACTCCACTGTCTCATGATCTGCCATCTCGATTGGCGTTTTGATATCAATCACATCATCGAGCCATGTCACATTACTAACGCCATCAATATTTTTAAGTGCTTCTTTATAGGAAAGAGCCTCTTGGATGGATACGTCTTGAAGCATGACTCGTGTATTTTCAATTGCACCATCAAATTCATCTTCCATCCTATCCATCGCTTCCATGGATGGGGCATCTTCAGGTAAGTAATCGACCATATTATAATTTACAGAAACCGTAAATTGCGCAAAGATGCTGATAACCGCAATAATTAAAAATGTGATTACAATCGGCTTTTTATGCTTTATTAATCTTGAGGCTATGTCAATCGGAATTCACCCTCTTCTTGAATATTTATTTAGAACACTATAATATTATAAACGACACTGTGTTGGGTTTACAACGGACAGTTTTATGGTTAACGTAAAAAGAACAACATATTTGGTGGAAACGTTGGATAATTTATAAAGAAAGTGTGAACAGATAATGAGTGATAAATTAGATCGAAGAAAGAAGTATACCAGGATGGTGTTAAAGGATAGTTTGATTGCTTTATTAAAAAAGAAGCAGATATCTTCGGTTACGGTAAAGGAAATATGTGAAATTGCAGACATTAATCGCTCAACATTTTATTCCCATTACAAAGATTCATTTGACTTGCTGCATCAAATGGAAGAAGAAATCATTGAGGATATGAATGCTTATCTGAATCAATATAATTTCGCAAAAGAAGAGGAATCTCTAAAAATGACAGAACGGTTGTTGGAGTACATCGTATCGAAGCGGGAGATTTGCCACACACTTCTAAATGAAAATGGGGATACATCATTTGAAAAACGAGTCATGACAGTGGCACAAAATTTTCTGATTCAAAACTGGATGGACATCAATGTATTCGATACGAAACATTACGAATATGTAAGTACATTTATTATTAGCGGCAGCATTCATATTATCAAACACTGGCTTGCAAATAACATGGACCAAAGCCCAAAAGAAATAGCCCTGATTATCAACCATATTGCCAATAATGGTTTGAAGGGGTAAGCGGGACAAAGGGACAGGTTTACTGTCCCGTAAAGATTCGAAAGCAAGCTACTACTTCTTCTTAGTGAGGAAGTGGTAGTTTGTATTCTTGTGTTGTGATAGAACTTTCCCTTCCTTATCAACTTGAGAACCAAGACAAATAGTTTTCTATCTACTTGGGTGAGAATTGTCCCTATGTCACATCATGTAGTTGCATACAATAAAATCACCAAATGACGACTCTATTCTCTATTTCTTCTAATATAAAAGGCATGAATAAGTTTCAATATTGGCCGTCCCAACAATTGGGCACTACCTAGAATAAATAATATCGTTCCGAACATTTTTGTGTTAGGAAATAGAAACAGAATACTACCAATAAGAAACCATATACCTAACGTGAGGTCATTCATTATGGAAAGGAATCTATACTTTTTTCTGAAGAATACCTCGAATTTCCCCATCTGCAGGTCATAATAATTTTTATCATTTTTTATGTTTGGCATCTATTAGAGCCTCCTTTACTCACTATTACCTGTTACCTACTTAGAAAAAATTTAAACAAAGACGTGAATCAGGATTGAATAGATCTAACGTTCATCATTTTACTTAATCAAAACTAATAAAAGTAAACTGAAACTTCTAAGATTAATTTATGACAAAGAGGAGGATATAAGATGCTACAAAAACTTTCAGCTGGATATCACGCCCAACCATTCAGAGGCCCGTTTTCTATTACGCGTATCCAGCCAAGTGATATTTTAAAAGAAGAAACCGATGATTCTGCATTTGGACCGTTGAGCAATATCGACCATGCGATAATGAAAAAGGGTTTAACAATTAAAATGCATGAACATGTTAATGATGAGATTTTCAGCTATGTATGGAAAGGAACGTCATATCATAATGATTCTGCTGGATTTGAAACTTTGATTTCACCTGGTAAATTAATGATGGTGAATGCAAGGTATAGCTTTTGGCATGAAGAAAGATTATGTGGAACTCCGTTCGACCACGAGAAGCGGACCTTAAGCCTGTTATTCAATTTCACGATAAACCAACAGATAATCGGGATTGGTATCTGATGGTCGGTCCAGAAGCTAGTAACGCACCGTTATATGTCAGGCAAAACGTTTACATATTGGATTCCCACCCGAAAATTGGTGATGTATTAGAAATACCAGCTTATAAAGGATTAATAGCTTTTCTATATGTACTGAATGGGCAAATCACATTAAAAGATATAGAGATAAAGAAACAGGAAGATTTGAAAGCCCCACTTCCTGCTTTAACAGCTATTGAAGATACCACCCTTGTATTATTTTTTGTTGACATGCAAGCACTTTCATCGATGACAGGAACCATTAGCGGACTAGGAAAGGGATAGTTGCACTATCTACCTATAATAATCCAACCGAAATGGGGTATATATAAGTTCATTAGGAGGGTGAGTTTATGGGGTTAATCGATAAATTGAAAAAAGGGAATACATCTTCTGGATTTGCAGCAATAGGAAATACATTTCTGGCAGTGATTAAAGGCATTGCTGCTATGATTAGTGGAAGCGGAACAATGTTTGCGTCAACGATGCATTCCCTTGCAGATGCTGTGAATCAGGGATTTGTTTATTTTGGGAGTGTCTTGGCTGAATTGCCTGCAACGAAGCGATTTCCGACAGGTTTTGGCCGGGTTATCAATATTTTCTGTATGGTAGCTGTAGTAGTAGTAACGATTATGGCATATGAGACCATCAAGGAAGGCTGGCATTTACTGCAACATCCAACGGAAGCAAGTAATTTCATGCTGAATATGATTGTTTTGCTCATTGCTTTTGTTGTCGATGGAACTATTTTGTATAAGGCAATGAAGGAAATATCAATGGAAACAAAGGCCGACAAGTCCAATGGTATCATCCGTAATGCATTTAAAAATTCAGGGAAAGCTTCACCTGCCACACGTCTTGTTTTCTATGAGGATCTTGTTGCGACTTCAGGTGCACTACTGGCAATCATAGGAATTATTCTTGCGCAATATTTTGGCATTCTTGAAGCAGATGGGATTGCATCGATAATTATTGGGTGTTTTATGCTATTTGTAGCCTTTCGGGTTGGTTATGATAATATGGTTGGTTTAATCGGTGTATCAGCTCCGGCTGAAATTAAGGAAAAAATGTCTACTGTTATAATGAATGATCCAGATGTGGTAGATATAAGAACAATTCAAATGATTCAAGAAGGACGTCTGTACCACCTAGAAGGAATAATAGAATTACGTAAGGGATTAACTCTTGATGAAGCAGATGACATAAAGGAAAGAGTCAAAAATGTTCTTCTAAGAGAATCGGGAATTGCTGCTGTATTACTTGGGATCGTCGAGACAGATGAAATACAAAATCACTAATAGCGAGGAAGCGTGGGGACGGTGGTTCTCCTGCTTCCTTTTTAAATTTAGAAACGGAATCAGGAGAACAGTCCCCATGCTTCCTTCATTTTATTTATTGGTATTATTTATAAATGGCTAGTATATTTGAAGTAACTGAATTAAAAATCAAACCATGAATAGTATTGTAGCTAGAAGAATATTTACAGGGAGAGGATTTGTCTATGATTGAAATCGGGTTCATCCGCCATGGCACTACCGCATGGAATAAAGAACAAAGAGCACAGGGGAGTTCCGATATACCATTGAATGAAGAAGGGTTGATCCAGGCGCAGCAGGTGGCCGAGCGATTAAGTGCTGAAAAATGGGATGTTATTTATTCAAGTGACCTATCTAGAGCACGCCAGACTGCAGAAGCGATCGCAAATAAAACAGGCATTCCACTCCAGTTGGATTCAAGACTTCGTGAATTAGGCGGAGGATTAATTGAAGGAACGATAGAAGAAGAACGAATCAATAAGTGGGGTTTAGAATGGCGCCAGATGGACTTAGGTATGGAAACAGAAGAGAGCTTAATTGCCAGGGGTACTTCATTTATGGAAGAATTGGTAGAGAAGCATGAGAACAGCAGAATTTTAATCGTCAGCCACGGTGCTTTTCTGAGACGATTATTAAAGACGGTTGTACCACATTTCAATTTTGATGAATCGTTGAAAAATACATCGGTTACTTCTTTGTTAATGGCGGATGAACAATGGAATTGCAATTTATATAATTGTACAAAACATATTGTTAAAAGCTAAAAAAAACTAGCTGTATTTTCAAAATTTAAAACGAGAGGTGAATTTAATGGATGTTTATCAAGCTATTCAAGCTAGACGTGAAATTACAAAGTACAAAAATACGAAAGTAGCAGATGATATATTGACTAAGGTGGTTGATGCAGGTGTATATGCACCTACAGGCAATAACATGCCATCCAAAAATTTAATCGTCGTCAAAAAACGCAGTACACTGGATCAATTAGCTGAAACGACACCATATATGAAGTGGCTAAAGGAAGCTCAAGCAGCAATTGTGGTTACTGGAAAACCAGGAGTTAGTAAATATTGGCTTCAAGATGCTTCATTTGCATGTGCGTATATTTGGTTAGAGGCTGTAGAGGTTGATTTAGGATCGGCGTTCGGTGCAATATACAATGCAGAAGATGAAGAAGAATCAGTGAAGCGAGAAAATTATGCGAGAAATCTTTTAGAAATACCCGAGGAATGTCGTGTTGTTGCTGCTTTAGGCTTGGGTTATCCAAACGAAACACCAAAACCAAAGAAACATGTACCAAGAGAAGAAGTGGTTTTTGTAGAGAAGTTTAAAAGCTCTCGGGACTAGAGTATTGGAGGGCGGCTTCCTCTCCAACTGAAAAAAGCGGTGAACTTTCTAACAATGAAATGCCACAACAGTCAAACGATAGTTTTTTACCGTTTGTGTTATAGAGGGAAGAGTCAGCGCCACCACTACAGGGGGTGGCGCTTTGCTATACGAATAGGCTGGGTAAGAATAAACTGTCTGTCTTCATTAGGTTGGATAATAAATTGGTGGGAGAATAAACTAAGGGCTGAGTTCTATTGTAGAAAATCATGTAGAAATTGAGCATCTATAAATAGGAAGAGAAGGGGGATATAATGACAAACGGAAAAGAAATAGCAAAAACTGGATGGAACCTAGACAATAGTTTTGCGAGTTTACCGGAATTGTTTTACAGTGAAATTACTCCAAATCCAGTACATTCACCAAAGCTGGTTATGTTCAATAGTCCGCTGGCAGCTTCCCTTGGGTTAAATGATCAAGTATTAAAAAGCGACGACGGGATAGCGATTCTTACAGGTAACCGGGTTCCCGAAGGTTCGATGCCACTTGCTCAAGCCTATGCAGGCCACCAATTTGGGAATTTTACTATGTTAGGGGACGGCCGGGCTTTATTAGTTGGTGAGCAGATTACCCCTCAAGGTGACCGAGTTGATATTCAACTGAAGGGTTCAGGTAGAACACCCTATTCCCGTGGGGGCGATGGACGTGCAGCACTTGGACCGATGCTTCGTGAGTATATTATTAGTGAGGCGATGCATGCGCTTGGTATTCCAACTACACGTAGTCTGTCTGTGGTTACTACCGGGGAATCAATCAGGCGTGAGACGGAACTTCCCGGTGCGATTATGACGCGTGTGGCTTCCAGTCATTTACGTGTTGGTACTTTTGAATATGCTGCAAACTGGGGTGAGAAGGAAGATATTCAGGCTCTCGCTGATTATGCATTACAACGACATTATCCAGATGCTGGCCCGGATGGTTATCATTTTCTGCTTCAAGAAGTAATCAAGCGTCAAGCCGCATTAGTGGCAAAATGGCAATTGGTTGGCTTCATTCATGGGGTAATGAACACGGATAACATGACGATAAGTGGAGAAACGATTGATTATGGTCCGTGTGCCTTCATGGATACGTATGATCCGAAAACTGTCTTCAGTTCCATTGATATTCAAGGCCGTTATGCCTACGGTAATCAACCTGGTATTGCTGGATGGAATCTTGCACGTTTTGCTGAAACCTTATTACCTTTACTGCATGAAAATAAAGAGGAAGCACTTAAACTAGCTCAGGATACTGTTTCAAATTTCAAGAATTTATATCATTCCAGCTGGCTTTCAGGAATGAGAGCAAAACTGGGAATATTCAATGAAGAAACAGAGGACATGCCTCTCATTGAGGAACTACTCGATATGATGCAGAAGTATCGTGCAGACTATACAAATACGTTCCTCGCCTTGACATTTGATACACATGAGGATTTTATTCTGTTTGGTACTCCAGAATTTGTTCAATGGCAGGATCAGTGGCAGGCGAGACTAAGTAGACAAGAAGAAAATAGTGCTGCCTCACATCAGTTGATGAGGGATAGTAACCCTGCTGTAATTCCTAGGAATCATCGAGTAGAAGCTGCACTGGAAGCCGCAGAAAAACAGGGGGACTACAGTGTAATAAACAAGCTGCTTACTATTCTTGCAAACCCATACGCACACACTGCCGAACAAACCGAATATACGACACCAGCCGCAGCATCAACACAACCATACCAAACCTTCTGCGGCACATGACTCGGAAGCACGGGGACGTTTTTTTTGCTTCCATTTGTAAGTATTGAGGGCAGGAAAGAATGTCCCCATGCATCCTAAGAAAAGGGGGAAGCAATGATTTACGAGTATGTTTTAGTTTTTATAGGGGCTGCTACTCCATGGTTGGAAATTGCTCTCGTTATTCCATTAGGTATAATAAGAGGACTTTCGCCATTTTGGGTTATGGGCCTCTCATTTATTGGGAATTTACTTACAGTTATTCCAATTATAATCGGGTTTGAAAAATTTAAGATTTGGTTTGCTAAGCGTAATCAGAAAAAGGAAAAAGAAACTTCGAAGCGTACAAATCGTGGTAAAAAGATTTGGGATAAGTATGGTCTTCCAGGACTTGCTATGCTCGGTCCGATTTTAACGGGAACACATATTGCTGCCATTATCGGGATGTCGCTTGGTTCTGAGAAAAAGTGGGTTACACTGTGGATGATCATAAGTATTGGTGTCTGGACATTGATTTTTGGAATTGCTACTATACTTGGTTTAGATATCTTCCTTTAAAACTAAAGGACATAAGTGGGATAATCAGCTTGAACTCTATGGCCTAGGATACTTTTCATATATCTGTAAGTATTCATTTTTCGCTAAATCAAGTAAACTATCAAAGGAGCGAAGGACGTTTGAGTCATCTTTGCAAATCCCTTTTAAGCATTTATTTCTGATACTGTTGAGGACCAAATAGGAAAACAGGCGCTTTTGTTGCTATAAGTGTCGCATATATCTATAAGAGGATGTTCAAAAAGCCCGGTAAAAATGACACATCGAATTTCTCATGAATGCTTGCTTTTCCTACGTGCCAGATCGTTTGCTCACGTGTTAAAAGCATACGTTTAATAGAATTCTGCACCTCCGTCTACAAGCGTATTCGGTTTGAAGGGAATTCCTCGGTGCAAGCCATTCACTGAAGTAGGCTCGCCGCCTCGAACTTCTCGGTCCTTTTTATCCTCCTTTTTGAATACGCACTATAAGGACATGTAGGAGGTTATCACAGATCAAATCTATTTGCTTTGGACTACATAATCTCTTAATATATTACTAAGTATTCTCTGGGTTATTTACTTAGTAGTATACTTTATTTATCTTTGAAGTGTTATTGCGGTTTAGCTTATATAATGGCTGTGTTCTAGGGGGAGGGCTGCGGTTAATCGTCTTACCGAAAAGACTTTTTGTTTTTTTACTGCACTCACCATTGCCTACCGTAGATGGCTTGATGAACTAGGTGTGGAAAATGGGATAAGATAATTTGATGAAGACAAGCGTAATAAACGAGAAAAAAAGCGCTAATTTAGCAAAAGTCATTTTATTAACTTGAAATTTATTGAAAAGTTTGTTAGGATAGTATCAAATTAAAGGTCATATGTAACTGGCGAACGCGGATAACCGCGAGGGAGCATATGATATCGAATTGTCGTTCGCCTGGGCAGAGGTAAGGGGAGATGTCCCCTTACCTCTTTATGCTTATTAGGGGGCGATAGATATAGAATAAAATAGATTAAAAGCTATGATTGTTATGGATAAAACTATAACAGGAGCAGCTTCTGGAGAGAATGCAGGAACATGCAGCGCCGAAGGGTTCAAGATCTCAGGCAAAAGGACAGAAGAATAACAAGTGATTTTTGTTATTTTTATTGTTTATGAGATTGGGGCCACCAGTCTCTTTTTTTTATATCTTCTAAAGGAAAAATAATATGGATGAGGTGTTAACATGGAAAGAATTTTTAATTTCTCAGCGGGTCCATCTATGCTCCCACTGCAAGTGTTGGAAAAGGCTGGACAAGAATTGGTGAATTACAGAAATTCAGGGATGTCCGTGATGGAGTTGAGTCATCGTTCAAATCTTTTTACAGATATTATTACTGAAGCAGAACAATTGCTTAGAGAATTAATGGCTATTCCCGATTCGTATAAAGTACTTTTTATTCAAGGTGGTGCATCACAGCAATTTGCGATGGTACCGATGAACCTGCTTGGTAAAAATGGGAAAGCAGATTATGTCAATACTGGATCCTGGTCAAAGAAGGCAATTAAAGAAGCTAAGAAATTCGGTGATATTCGTGTAATCGCTACATCAGAAGAAGCTAATTTTACATATATCCCTGAAGTTGATCGGACTATGATTGATCCAGAAGCAGATTACGTGCATATTACAACAAATAATACAATCGAAGGAACGGCATATCAAGCGATTCCAGATACAGGTAATGTACCGCTTGTAGCTGATATGTCATCGAATATATTGTCAGATGAAATTGATGTATCGAAATTTGGTTTGATCTATGCTGGGGCACAGAAAAATATTGGGCCAGCAGGATTGACAGTTGTGATTATCCGTGAAGATTTAATTGGCGGTGCACAGGAAACTTGCCCGACGATGCTAGATTATAAGACACATAGTGAAAGTGGCTCATTGTATAATACGCCGCCAACATACGGGATTTATATGGCAAAACTTGTATTTGAATGGCTAAAAGATCTTGGTGGACTTAAGGAAATGGGAAAAATAAATCGTGAAAAGGCAAAAAAATTGTATGATGCCCTTGAAGAATCCTCTATGTTTTCATCACCAGTACGAAAGGATAGTCGTTCACTAATGAATATTCCTTTTGTTTCTGATTCACCAGATTTGGATGCTGCTTTTGTAAAGGAAGCAAAAACGAAAGGACTTGAGACATTGAAGGGCCATCGTTCTGTTGGAGGCATGCGCGCGAGTATTTATAATGCGATGCCAGTGGAGGGTGTTCAGTCATTGGTTACATTTATGAGCGATTTTGAAAATTACAACAAACAGAAAGAGGAGAGCAAATGAGCACATTAACATTAGACAAGGTTAAAACAATAAAGACACTGAATAATATTGCTGAAAATGGACTGAAGGTTTTTAAAGATGGGGAATATGCGATTGATAATGAAAGTGAAAATCCAGATGCAATTGTTGTTCGCAGTTTTAATATGCATGAGATGGAATTGAACAATAACTTAAAGGCAATTGCACGTGCTGGGGCTGGTGTGAATAATATTCCGGTTGATAAGTATACGGAACAAGGAATTGTAGTGTTCAACACTCCCGGAGCGAATGCAAATGCTGTAAAAGAAATGGTACTGACTGCATTAATGGCATCATCACGCAATTTATTTGCTGGTATTGAGTGGGTAAAGGGATTGCAAGGTAAAGGTGAAGAAGTTCCAAGCCTTGTGGAAGCAGGGAAAAAGCAGTTCGTCGGAAAAGAAATAAAAGGCAAGAAATTAGGTGTCATCGGTCTTGGCGCGGTTGGTGCACTTGTAGCAAACGATGCATTGGAATTGGATATGGATGTTATTGGTTTTGACCCATTTATTTCTGTGAATACAGCATGGGAACTTTCTCGTAATGTGCAGCGAGCGATGACGATGGATGAATTATTTGCAGAGGCTGACTACATTACCGTTCATGTACCTTTGACAGATGATACAAAAGAAATGTTCAATGAGAAAACATTCAATCTGATGAAACCTGGAGTACATATTTTAAACTTCTCCAGAGGTGAGCTTGCGAATGAAAATGATATGGAAGTGGCTTTGGAAAGTGGAAAAGTAGGTAAATATATTTCAGATTTTCCTAACGAGAAAGTATTGAATATGAAAAATGCAGTTCCAGTTCCACATCTTGGTGCTTCAACGAGTGAATCAGAGGAAAATTGTGCAATTATGGCTACTCGCCAGATCAAGGAATATCTTGAAACAGGGAACATTAAAAACTCAGTGAATTTCCCTAACGCATCCATTCCTTATACAGGGAAAAGTCGTGTGACAGCTTTTCATCGTAATATTCCTAACATGGTTGGTCAAATGAGTTCAGCATTTTCCCACAACCAATTGAATATAGCTGACATGATTAATAGAAGTCGTGGAGACTACGCATATACGATGATAGATATTGACAATGATGTTAATGGTGATGTTATTCATAGCTTAGAGGAAGAAATTAAAAAGATTGAAGGTATCATTACGGTACGTGTTATATAGTGAATAGCTTTATTTAGGCACTAAACCCATAGAAAGATGGGTTTAGTGCCTTTTTTTAATTATATTGCTACCGTCTGAGATCGCCCTAGGCGGATGCGCACCTTAGGCACGCCTCAGCCCCGAAGAGAAAATCACTCTTCTGCTGGTCTTCGGACACGTGCTATTCCTCAGGAGTCACCGCCCTCCGCTCACACAGAGCGGTCGCCGAAGTAGCTATTTTAGTTCGGATTTTATCTCGGGCTGCGAAGATTATTAAGCAACAATTCTTTTTGATAGGATGAGTAATCGCAGTCACAGCATTAATCAAAGAGCCTGTCTTTAAACCCCAGTTTCTGGATAAATTAAAAATAAGTGAAGAAGATAAAACGGAATAATAATTAGCAAATATTTACTGTATAAAAAAACTTTTTTTGTGTTAAAATGGGAACAGATGTTCAGAACGATTGTTCTTAAGGGGGATTTCACATGAAAAGGTTGTTTATCCGTTCGATCCAGAACAAAGAAAAGATTGTTATCTTCTATATAGATCAGGAAAACAAGGTGACACAACGATATATTCGAATAATAAGTATTCATGATCATTCTGTCTTAGCCTATTGTTATTATCGAAAAGGAGTTAGATCATTCCGGAAAGACCATATCCTTTCATGTGGACCAATAAAGAAAGGAGTAGGGGCTTAATTAATGAAGGACCGAGGAAGTATTAAATGGACTGCTATGATGCTACCTGAGCATATTCAGCTTCTGAATGATATGTGGGAGCAGAAGCAATATAAGGAAAGACCAATTTTAGATGAGCAACAATTAGAAGAAATAAACATGAAATTGCATTTGGCAATCCACAACAATTTATCAATAGAAACCACATATTACACTAAGGGTGATTATAAAAAGCTTGTTGGGAAGCTATTTAAAATTGATACGAGGGAATTCTTCATAAAAATTGATAATGATGAACGAACTAAAATTTATTTGAATGATATTTTGGATATTAAAGTTGAAACCTTCTAAAAAGTAAATCATAACATTTTTCATCAATATCACATGTGCGTTATATGGAATACAAAGACACATTTATAGAAAATAGATACTCCTGTCTATTCATTATTTCTATCTTTACATATTGTGTAGAGAAGGGAAGAAAGGGGGGAATGGAATGTCTATGTATCGAGGAAGAAGAGATCAACGTGATAATAGGATTAATGTTGATGACATATTAATTCGTGCAAATAGGGTCAATGTCATTGAGGATGAAAGGGATAGAAGAGACAGAAGAGACAGAAGAGACAGAAGAGACAGACATTGTTGTCATGATAGAAGAGATAGAGATGATGAAAGAAGATTAGTAATTAACGCTGACGATGTAACTATTCTTGCAGATGATGTATTTGTTGACGATGATGATCGTCAACACCATGGTTGTGGCTGCCGTCATAATAGACGCTAGTAATATCAAATCTAGAAGGCTTCCTATAATAGGAGGCCTTTTTTAATTCAAGTAAGTTATTTGTCAGAAATAATCGTATTTCTAAAAAAAGCGATAACTCCCTTGATATATTAATCATGTATTAAAAGTGCATTTCATTAAATTTTTAGAATTTTGGACGATGCCATACTATTTGGTAGCATTTTATCGACAATGGAATCTATTACCGCTTGAACACGATTAGTCATGTTTAAAGACGTTATTTCAAGTTTAATCCATTTTGACGAAACAAAGTATTACTTATAGGATATAAAGAGTGATTGATTATACGAAAAACAAATCAGGAGGTGGAAGCATCAATATTTCGGAAGTAGCAGAAAAGTTAAATGTAAATACGGCAGAATATCATTTCCGTAAGCCAAACAAAGATGACGGTGCAGATGTTTACAATCTTGTTAAACAGATTGGCAACCTAGATCTGAATTCATCCTATAGCTACTTGATGTGGTGTGAGATTTTTGCGGATACGTCAATCGTTGTTATTAGTAAAGAGACACATAAGGTTGTCGGCTTTATATCTGGATTTATTCATCCAGAACAGGCGGATACATTATTTATTTGGCAGGTAGCAGTTCATGAGTCTGAAAGAGGAAATGGATTGGCAACAAGGATGTTGCTGCAATTACTGGAGCGCACAACATGTGAAGATGTTCACTATGTGGAAGCTACTGTATCACCGTCAAATGAAGCATCGAAACGTTTATTCTTTGGTCTTGCAAGGAAATTTAATACAAATTGGAAAGTCAGTGATTATATTACAGCTCAAGATTTTCCGGAAACAGGGCATGAAGATGAGTTGTTATATAAAATTGGACCACTTGGAAAATAAATTAAATTAAAGGATGAGATCATGACAACTGCTGTGATTAGCAAAGACAAAATGAAAACATTTGAAGAAGTAGAATCTGCTGTAAGAAGTTACAGTCGTAGTTGGCCAACGGTGTTTGAGAAGGCTAAAGGATACAAACTATGGGATGTAGATGGCAAGGAATTTATAGACTTTTTTGCCGGAGCAGGTGCATTAAATTACGGACATAATCATGATGCCATGCAAGAAAAAATGATTGAGTATATTAAAGAAGATGGAATTTTGCATAGCCTCGACATGGGAACAACACCAAGAAAAGAATTTCTTGAGAAGTTCCGAGACACGATTCTTACACCTCGAAACCTCGATTATAAAATAATGTTTCCCGGACCAACAGGAACGAATACTGTTGAAAGTGCATTAAAGATTGCTAGAAAGGTAACAGGTCGAGATACAGTAATTAACTTTACAAATGCTTTCCATGGTATGACAATTGGTTCGCTATCTGTTACTGGTAATTCATTTAAGCGTCATGGCGCAGGAATTCCACTACACCACACATCAACAATGCCTTTTGATGATTATGTAGAGGGTCAGGATTCAATCGCATATATTGAGAAGTTTCTAGAAGATAATGGAAGTGGAGTGGCATTGCCTGCCGCAATTATCTTGGAAACCGTTCAAGGAGAAGGTGGCATAAATGCTGCTCGTATGGAATGGTTGAAAAAAATTGAGAGTATTTGTAAGCGCTGGGATATCCTCTTGATTATCGATGATGTTCAAGCAGGCTGCGGTAGAACTGGTACGTTCTTTAGCTTTGAACCTGCTGGAATTAATCCGGATGTTGTTTGTCTATCCAAATCAATTGGTGGTGCTGGTTTACCAATGGCAATAACCCTTATTAAGCCTGAATATGATCAGTGGGGACCTGGTGAACATAATGGAACATTCCGCGGAAATAACTTAGCATTTATTGCTGCCACAGAAGCTTTGAGCTTTTGGGATACAGATGAATTTGAGAAGAAAATAAATAACAATGCGACACTTTTAAGAGAAACGATTGATGGAATTATAGAAAAATTCCCTGAATTAAAAGGCGAAGCACGCGGAAGAGGTCTCATGCAAGGAATTGGCGTACATGTCGAGGGAATAGCGAATGAGGTATGTGCTGAAGCATTCAAACGCGGACTTATTGTTGAAACGTCAGGAGCAAAAGATGAAGTAATTAAGTTCTTGCCACCACTTATTATTGATGAAGCAGGGTTAAATAAAGGACTTGGTATTCTCATTGAAAGTATTGAGCACGTTCTATCAAAATAAAATAACAACTTATATATAATATACTATTATAGAAAAAAACTTACCAAAAAAGGGGAAAACGAATATGATCGTAAAATCACTTGATGAAATTATAGGAACAGAAGACCATACAAAAGGAAACACATGGGAGAGTCGCAGATTTATCTTAAACAAAGATAAAGTTGGATTTAGCTTGAACGATACAATTATTAAAGCGGGAACAGAAAGCTATTTCTGGTACAAAAACCATATTGAAGCGGTATATTGTATTGAAGGGGAAGGCGAAATTGAGAGCGTTGAAACTGGTGAAGTTTGGTCGCTTAAACCTGGATCCATGTATCTATTAAACGACCATGACAAACATAAATTACGCGCAACAACACAAATGCGTATGGTATGCGTATTTAACCCACCACTAGTAGGAACAGAAACACATAACGAAGAAGGATATTATCCATTACTAACAGAATAAAGGAAGCATGGGGACGGTTCTTTTGCTTCCTCAGTGAAAATAGACAATGGGATATTTGCAATTTAATAATTTAATCCTAATCAGAATACTCGCTATGAAAATACAGAACTCTGCTTGGACCGTCAACAGTCAAGTAGTAAAAGATGAATTAATATAAAAACCCTCTCCACTAAAACTTTAGTGCTGAGAGGGTTTTTTACTTGATTTTTTTATAATCTACATCTAGATTTTATAATAGTGTAAGAGATGAGCAAACTGAATTACCCATAAAAACCTTTTGGTCTGTTGGAAGCCGGGGCTGCTTGGCTTATCTTACTTTTATGAGCCAAAGAAAATGGACCTGCTAACCCTCTTGACCAAGAATACTATTATTCATACCTAGAACAAGCGAATACTTTCACCTTTTCTATTAAATTAACGAAGCAACAATATCCTCTTTATTATTAAATAGCTCTGCCCTTTCGAGTGTTTCCAATGATCCGTTTATATACAGATCTCCTTCAAGCCAATCTGCAGACTCAATTTTATCCGTATTATACACATAATATTTGGTGTTTAATATACTATCTCTGCTTTCAACGACTACATATCGGATTTTCCAATGTGCATCATCATAGATAAAATCAGCAACATTGCCCAACTTTCCATTATTTGCATGCACCCTGAATCCTATCACTTCATCTCCACTTCTTAAGTCATCTTCTGGGTTAACTGGATCGTACAGTGGCTCTGTTGTAGTTGGTTGCGGTGTTCGTATTAAATTTACGGTTGCCATCTGTCCTCCACCATAGATTACTGGATCTGCCAAATTTGGCCCCCATCCATAGTACTCCTCTAATCTTTGTTCAGTTTCTCTAGAAAGCTGTGATTCCTCAGGAACATCCGGGCTGTTTCGGACAGTTTCCTTATCATACTTCACTTCAAGTTTTTTCTCTTCCTCGTTAACCCCGACGAAAGAAGTAGGAGATAAAAGAACTTTTTTTCCTGGAAGCCATTTTCTTGTATCTATGCTTACGTATCTTAAATCCCATTTTTGATCATCAACGTATAAATCTTTAACTTTTCCAAGTTCTCCATCCGTAGCAACTATATTATAATCCTTTAATTGAGAAGTATAGAATAGCATCTAGCATTCCTCCTAAGATTGTTTACATATCTATACCCTGTCATACCTATTGATAAAACATAGATGCATCCTTCCTTGTCAAATAGAAGCAGGACTTCTCCCTCATAAGTAGCAATCTTCTGATCATTAACTCTTATTTTCTGAAACCTTGCAGGGATTATCTATATAAAAACCGAAGAAGTATATAAATGTATTTATAAAATGGAGGTATTGCTTTGAAGAAAAAATTAATTACCGTTGCTGTTGCAGGAACACTGGTATTAGGTGGGGGTTTTGTTGGATCTACTACTATAAATGCTGTTGGAAACGGTCCTTCGTATGGAGGAAATGAAACCATTAATACATCTATTCTTACTACCCATGATGAAATGGTTAACTTCCTTGAAAAACAAGATGCCAAGCAGGAACATATGGAGCTTGAAGTTATTGGAAAAACCGTAAAAGGAAGGGATATCCATCTGGTAAAATATATAACGGATCCAGATAATCCAACCATACTTTATTTAACTCAACAACATGGGAATGAGCAGTTGACAACGGAAGGTACACTGGAATTTATTAAGCACCTGGGCGCTGGTAAAACAAAAGGAATATTGGACGGTGTAAATATTCTAATTGTACCGATGCTTAATGCAGATGGAGCTATGGGGGATGTTAATTTTTCATTGGATGATTATATTGCAAGCGGAGACCGTAATTTGACCCGCTATAATGCAAACGAAGTCGATTTAAACCGTGATCATGTTGATAGAATTCAACCGGAAACACAGGCATTGCATAATAATGTATTAGGGAAATACGATATCGATTATATGATTGACCTTCATCACCAAGGAGCACAGAGTGAGCGTGATGGAGAACTAGTTTCTGGATCAATTCTATATCCAACGACAGAAAATGCAGATCCTAACCTTGTAGAGAAATCCAAACAATTAGGTGCAGTTGTATTCGACGAAATTGACCCAAAAGGCTGGGGACACTTAGGTAAATATAATGGCGGTTCTGCAGAAACAATCAGCAGAAACGGTATCGCAGTGGAATATGGGATTTCTACACTATTATTTGAGATGCGCGGTATGTCTGATCATTTCAATGATTCCTATGTGTTAGGTCAAAAGAGTAACGGCTATTTGATTAAACAAACTGTGAACACGTTAACTGCAACAGCTGAGGCAATTTCTAATGGTTCCATCGAAGAGAAAGATATCTCATTCTGGGATACACTTTCTTTTCAAAATACACGCTCATCAGAATAACTAATAGTACACAAAAATACACCGCTTCGACTTGGTCGAAGCGGTGTATTTTATAACTTATTAACTTTTCCTTATTAATGTAAATCAATTTTACTTATATAAAAGTTTTACAAACTGTAAGGAAGCAAAAGAACCGTCCCCATGCTTCTTTTTAGAATACTTTGTCACCGTTGAAGATGGAGTTTTTAACAACAACGTAGTCTACGTTACGTATTGCATTAAGTTTATCTCCGCCAGCGTAGGAGATGGAGGATTGGAGATCTTGTTCCATTTCTGTCAATGTATCTTGAAGCGAACCTTTGTGCTCAACATACATTTTCTTGCCTTCCACGTTTTTCTTTTCACCTTTTTGAAACTCGGAAGCTGATCCAAAGTATTCTTTAAAAAGCTTTCCGTCTTTTTCGAAAGTCTCTCCAGGAGATTCTTCGTGTCCGGCGAATAGGGAACCAATCATAACCATAGATGCACCAAAACGAACAGATTTAGCAATGTCACCATGTGTACGAATGCCTCCGTCAGCAATAATTGGCTTGCTTGCTGCTTTTGCACACCAGCGAAGTGCAGCCAATTGCCAGCCACCAGTACCGAATCCAGTTTTAATTTTTGTTATACATACTTTACCAGGACCGATACCGACTTTTGTCGCGTCAGCTCCGGCATGTTCTAACTCTCTTACCGCTTCAGGCGTTCCAACATTTCCTGCGATAACAAAACTCGCAGGGATTTGTTTTTTAATATGCTTTATCATTTTAATAACCGCGTTGGAATGACCATGCGCGATATCAATCGTAATATACTCAGGGGTTAGATTCTGAGCTGCTAATTGATTTACAAAATCATATTCTTCCTCTTTAATACCAACACTAATCGAAGCGAATAAATTACGTGACTGCATTTCTTGAATAAAAGATATACGCTTCTCTGGATTAAAACGATGCATGATGTAGAAATAATCATTTTCTGCTAAATAGGTTGCTACCTTTTCATCTATAATTGTTTGCATGTTTGCAGGAACAACAGGCAATTTAAATGTACGTCCGCCAAATTCAACTGTAGTATCACATTCAGAACGACTGTTCACTACACATTTTGCTGGAATTAGTTGAATATCTTCATAATCAAACACATTTTCCATGATATACACCCCTAAAAACGAATATTAAATAATCTAATTGGCAAATCATTCGCCTTTAGTAATTTAACTCATTCTTTCGTGAAAGTCAATATTTTTGCAGACTAGGTATAACCATCTGTTTCATAAAAAATACTTGCTATACAGAAAGTATACGTTATAATAATTAGTAATTAACAAAGTACAAATTACTTAAAAACTGGAGCGATTTAATGAGGTGAAAAGATGGCAAAGTTAAAAAACGAACAAGAGGCAATAGACAATTATGATTCAAACAAATATATAACACCGGATGGATATACAAGTGATATTGCAGTATTCACCATTATTTCAGAAAAAGATAACCGAGCAGGAGAAAGGAAAATAAAGGAACCGGGAAAAAAAGTGTTGAAAATTATGCTAATAAAAAGAGCAGAATTGGATGCGGAAGGGGAGCCGAATATTGAAGGAGAGAAATGGGCGCTTCCTGGCGGGTTTAACGATGGGAGTAAAAAAGAAACAGCTATTGATGCAGCTGCAAGAGAATTAGAAGAAGAAACAGGTGTACATGGATTATATTTAAAGCACTTTGGTGTTTATGATGAATTTGGAAGAGATAAGCGTGGGTGGATTATTTCTAATGCCCATTATGCGATTGTGCCAGAACAGCGCTTGAAAAAGCAAAAGGCTACTGATGATGCTGAAGAAGTTCAATTGTTTACGATGGAGGAAGTGTTCAAGCTGGATTTAGCATTCGATCATCGGAAGATTATTTCAGATGCATTAAAATTTATAGAAAAAGATTTAGTCGAAACAAAGGTTGCAAGAAACTTTCTACGAGAAGAGTTCACTTTATCGGAATTGCAGGGGGTGTTAATGACTGTTTCCAATAACCCAAGAATAACGAATAAATCAGTGTTCTTTACTAAGGTTCCTAAATTACCGTTTATTGAAAAGGTATTTGACGAGGAAGGGAATTTAAAAAAGACGGAAAGAAATTCTTTCAGGCCTTCTCAGTTATATAAATTTAATGATCTGGAAGTTGTAAAATCCATTTGGGAGTAAACTTTTCGCTGTATTAATTTGTAATATGGTAATTACTAATTTATAGGAGGGTGTTTTATATGTCTAAGAAAGTTTTATTAAATGTTGATTATACGAATGATTTTGTTGCTGATGATGGGGCATTAAGTTGTGGAAAGCCAGGGCAAAAGATTGAGAACTTTATGGTGGACATTACAAAAATTTTCATCGAAAATGGAGATTACGTAGTTTTTGCAATTGATAAGCATATAAAGGATGATGTGCATCACCCTGAAACGACACTTTATCCTCCTCATAACATTGTCGGTACAAAAGGAAGAGAACTTTATGGAAAACTAAATGACGTGTGGGAGAGAAATAAAAATAGTAACAATGTTTATTGGTTGGATAAGACGAGGTATTCGGCATTTGTAGGAACGGACTTACATTTAAAACTTTGCGAAAGAGAGATTGATGAAGTACATGTAGTAGGTTGCTGTACGGATATATGTGTTCTTCATACCGTAATAGATGCTTACGCACATGGCTATCGTATCGTTGTTCATGAAAAAGGGGTTGCTAGTTTTAATCAAACAGGGCATACATGGGCACTGGAGCACTTAAAAAATTGTTTGAATGCAGAAGTGGTAAAGGGAATAGATGGTTTATAAATTTAGGGAGGATTAAAATCATGACATATAAAGATGATAGTTTGGCACTGCACACAGATTTATATCAAATAAATATGGCAGAAACGTATTGGGAAGATCATATGCATAATCGAAGAGCAGTTTTTGATTTGTACTTTAGGAAATTGCCCTTTGGAAACGGATATGGCATATTCGCTGGATTAGAAAGAATCATTGATTACATTCAAAAGTTCCGGTTTAGTGAAAGCGATTTAATTTATTTAAAAGAAGAATTGGGATACGGCGATGATTTTATAGAGTACTTAAAGACAGTTCGATTTAACGGGACGATTAAATCCATGCGAGAAGGAGAGATTGTATTTGGGGATGAGCCGATTCTTCGCGTGGAAGCAAGTTTAGCGGAAGCACAATTGATTGAAACAGCTCTACTAAATATCGTTAACTATCAAACGTTAATTGCTACAAAAGCTTCCAGAATTAAACAAATCGTAAAAGATCAACCATTGATGGAGTTCGGAACAAGAAGAGCGCAAGAACTGGATGCAGCCTTGTGGGGGACGCGAGCAGCTTTTATTGGAGGATTTGATGCCACAAGCAATGTTAGAGCAGGCAAGTTATTCGGTATTCCTGTTTCAGGAACACACGCACACTCTATGATTCAAGCATATCAAGATGAATATAAAGCATTCAAGAAATATGCAAGGAGACATAAGGACTGTGTGTTTCTAGTTGACACATATGACACATTGAATTCGGGTGTTCCAAATGCAATCAAGGTAGCAAAAGAATTAGGAGATGAAATCAATTTTCTAGGTATTCGTTTAGATAGTGGAGATATGGCATATCTATCAAAAAAAGCTAGAAAAATGTTGGATGAAGCAGGATTTAACGATGCTAAAATTTATGCATCCAATAATTTAGATGAATCTACAATTATAAGTTTACAAGCACAAGAAGCGATGATTGATGTGTGGGGTGTTGGTACAAAGCTAATTACAGCTTATGATCAACCTGCTTTAGGAGCAGTATATAAACTGGTCGCGATAGAAAATGAAAATGGAGAAATGGAGGATACAATTAAAATATCGGCCAATCCCGAAAAAGTAACAACTCCTGGCATAAAGAAGATTTATCGTATTGTAAACATGATTAATAATCGTGCTGAAGGAGATTATATTGCAAGAGAAAATGAAAATCCAAATGAAGAAGAGAGATTGAAAATGTTTCATCCCGTCCACACCTATATTAGTAAGTTTATTACGGATTTCAATGCAGTTAACTTACACCATGATATATTTACAGATGGGAAATTAACTTATAATAAGCCTAACCTATCTGAAATCAAAGCATATTCGAACGAACAATTAGAGTTGTTTTGGGATGAATATAAACGAACAATTAATCCAGAAGAATATCCAGTTGATTTGAGTCAGAAAACATGGGACAACAAAATGAAAATTATTGAAGAAGTTAGAGAAAAAGTTAAGGAAACAATTTAAAATGAATCACAAGATAAAAAATTACTTTCAAGAATTGAACCCTGATAAAGACATCAGTGAGTTATTCCAGAGAGGTGCAAAAATAGGGATATACGGTTCTTCCTTTGATCCCATTACGAATGTTCATTTATGGACAGCATCGACAATAGCTCATCGTAAAAAACTAGATTTTACTATTTTTCTTCCTTCTTCTGGAAAAAGAAGAGATAAGAGATTGCAGACGAAGGAACATCAACGCGCAGAAATGGTTCAACTGGCCATCAAGGATAACCCTAAGTTTCTATTAGATACGTATGAATTCAGGTACGTTCCAGGTAAAAATTATACGTATTTTACGATGGAATATTTTAAGGAAATGCTTCCAGATGCAGAAATTTTCTTTATAATGGGAGCAGATCTATTAGTTGATATAGCAGCAGGTAAATGGATGATGGATGAAGAGCTGATCAGTTCGAATCAATTTATCATTATGGCACGTGAAAATATTGACATGTTAAGAATAATATCACGGTCGTCTTTATTACGAAACTTTGATGATGGTAGATTTCAATTGGTGGATAAAGGACTTTCCATGGAAATTAGTTCAACATATATAAGGGAAGAGTTTTCTCGTGGAGGGGAACCGAGATATTTATTGCCGACAAGTTGCTATACCTATATTAAACTCCATAAATTATATCAATAAAATTAATTTTAGGCTTATTAATAAAGACTGGAAAACTCTATTCATTTAGTGAAAGAATAAGCTAAAAAGAGAAGTATATGACAATCAGTAGGGGCGATTGATAGATGAAGGAACAGGGAGATTATCAAATCATACCTATCATAGTGGATGTTCCAACAAATTTAAAAACTATTAATTTCTATTTAATTAAAAGGAATCATTCCTTAGTATTAGTTGATGCAGGTCTTGATACTGATGATTGTTGGTATGCACTGCATCGAACATTAAGCGAGAATAATTTTTCGCTTCAGGATATAACGGAAATTGTTTTGACGCATAATCATGGTGACCATGTCGGATTAGTAAACCGAATCACCTCGCTGCAGCCTATCCCAATCTATGCACATAAGGACGCAATTCCTCGGTTGAAAAGAGACAATTCCTTCTTTGAAATGCGGGTTGATTTTTTTGCGGAATTATATAAAGAAATGGGTTGTGGAGACGCTGGAGATAAGCAAGTCAGCTATTTAAGGAAAGCCGTGTTAAAGGGGAGTAAGAATGCAATCCATTCTGAAATAGCTCCTATAGGAAGTAGTCACTTAAGATTTAAAATAATGCATGTACCTGGACATGCACCAGATCATATTGCTCTATATGATGAAACGGATCATATTCTGATTTCGGGTGATGTACTGCTGCATCATATTTCAAGTAATGCATTGATTGAACCTGACATTTCAGGTCACCGTATGCCGACATTAATCCAACATAAGCAATCAATCGAAGGAATCCTTGCATTATCCGTAAACCTTGTCTATCCCGGTCATGGTATTTTAATTGATGAGCCGGAGAGATTAATAAAAGCTAGATTAGCTAGTATTGAAAGAAAGGCAGCTCGATTAAAGGATCTTATTCAAGATGGTATCTCAACAGGGGCTGAGCTTGCTAAACACTATTATAAAAACCTTTATGACACCCAATTTTCACTCGTCATGTCAGAAATTATTGGACATCTCGACTATTTGGAGAATGAAAAACAAATTAACAGAGTAAAGATTGATGGTATTTGGCATTATCGTATTAATAACTAAGAATATCTAAAAAAGCAGCTATCCGCATACTCAGGGTATAGCTGCTTTCACAATGTCGTTGCTTCTAGAATAATGTTAGTTGGCTCTATATTGAATATTGCCACCAATAATTGTCATTTCTATGGCTGTTGTTAATAATTCGTCGGCATCATTCATTTTAAACGGATCCTTGGAATAGACAGTCATATCAGCTAATTTCCCTCTAGCGATTGTTCCTTTAATCGCTTCTTCGTTGGTCGCATATGCCCCCATCTCTGTAAATAATCGGAAAGCATCAAACATCGTTAATTTTTGTTCAGGATACCAGCCATGATGCGATTGTCCAGGTGCTTTTCTAGTAACAGCTGCATGAATTCCTAATAAGGGATCGATTGGCTCAACAGGTGAGTCTGACCCACCAGCACAAATAACACCAGCATGTTGCATTGTTTTCCAGGCATAAGCATGCTTCATTCGTTCTTTTCCAAGTCTTTCTTCAACCCATGGATAGTCACTTGCTAAAAAACGTGGTTGAATATCTGCAATCCTGCTTGGTTTTGCAAGACGATTAATTAGATCTTCACGCAACACTTGGACATGAATCAGGCGGTCTCTATGTGAAACGGTTGGGAACAGATCCAATATATCTAAAACATTTCCCAGTGCTTTATCACCAATTGTATGGACAGCTACAGGCATGGATAAATTACGTGCCTGTTTAATGATATCGTATATTGTTTCCTGGTCAAACATTGCCTCACCATAGTTTTCCGAATCATCATGATAAGGATCTGTTAATAAAGCGGTTCTTCTTCCAAAGGCACCATCTGCAAAAAGTTTCACTGCGCCAATTTGTAATGTTTCATTTCCATAGCCTGCATACATTCCCATATCTCTTAAGCACCCGAGAAAATCATGATTGATTAATAGATTGGTACGTAAACCGAGCAGTTCCTGGTTCAATAATTCATCATAAATCTGATAGGTTTGCGGTAATCCGCCCAGATAGAGAGGATCATTGGTATGAACACTTGTTAACCCTTTTTGCATTGCAAATTGGATCGTCTTTCTCATTGAATCTTTCAGCGTTTTATATGATTTTGCAGGAATATGTTGTTTAATCAAATCTGAGGCAGACTCCAGTAAAAGTCCGGATGGCTGCCCTGTCGTCTCATTAAGCACAATCTTCCCACCTTCTGGAACAGACATGGAAGGATGGTAATTGATATTCTCCAACGCTTTGCTATTGACAATGGCAGCATGCTGGCAAACTCTTGACAAATACAATGGATTATTGGGTGATACTTGGTTTAGTTCACTGATGGTCGGAATCCTTCCATCTGTAAACAGGTTCTCATCCCATCCGCCACCAAGTAACCATTCACCAGGAGGGAGTATTTTAGCCTGAAATTGAATTTTTTCCAGTACTTCCTGTTTCGTCGTAAGACCAGTTAGATCCAAATTAGTGAAATTTTGTGCAAGTAAAGAAAGATGAAGATGGCTATCGATCAATCCTGGTGTGACTGTATTCCCTTCCATATTAATAACTTCATGGTTAGATGTTCCCCAATGCAACAACATTGCCTCGTTCGTTCCCATATCGATAAAGCGACCATTTTCCACAACAACAGATTGAACGGCGGGCGTGTTTGGATTAAATGTATAAAATTGTCCGTTTGTAAAAATTTTCCTCATAATATAGATAACTCCTTCTAGAATGATGACTGTTAGGAAAATAAATATAGAATGTTTATGGGGCAGGGCAGTGGCATTAAAGTTCGCAATGGCAATGAAGATTACATGGAAGAAACACTCTAAATGAAGGGGATATATTCGAATGAGCAAAGGAAAAGCACTTTTTTGCACACATAAACAATGATAGAAAACAACCTATCATTGTTTTTTGGAATATATATTTTCTCTATTAGCCTCTACCTCACCAATTTTAATAAGGTTTGTTTATTCAATTTAGAGCAATATTATCAAAAATTTGGTTCGTATACAATAGACGTATATGAAAATCAGACAATATTTTAGGAGTCATCAAATAGTGACAGTACCATTATCTTTTAAAAAGTCTGATGAAGAAGCCTTGTTTTTGTTGTTCTTCTGTTTCGGCTTCTTTTGCTGCTGCAATTTGTTTTTGAGTTTCCAGCCGCTCTGAAATGGTTTGCATCAATAGTTTGTCACGCTCTTTCAATCTTATCTCCATATGACTCTCCTGTTGATCCAGTCGCTGTACTAGATCTTTTATTAATTTCATCTGCATTTTTTGGTATTTATTATGACTTTCTAATAATTCATTTTGCTTTTGCACCATTTCCTTTAATTCCATGAAATCATTGTTATAACGTTCTGTATCGTTATCCGTAACGGTCAATTCCTGTGTTACATCATTACCCCTAGCCCATAAACATACCGCTTCAGCACATTCTTTAAGACTCATATCACCGTTATTTTTAAGCGTTACAAGCTTCTGTAAAGCAATGACATCATTATCATTGTACCATCGTTGATTTTGGTTATTTCTCTTAAATTGATAACCCGCATTTTCTAATAAAATACTATACTTTCTAAGTGTTGATTCCTTTACCCCTAATAATTCAGCTATATCTGCAGGATTATATATTTTCATAAACCCACTCCCCTTTTATATTCATTATAGCGTTATAACAAAATTATACCAGAGGATTATTTAAAATTATATGAAAATTTGCTTAAAAGGTAGTTTCATATATTCGGTATAGATAGTGAAGTTAATATCCATATTTTCCCTGGAATATTAGGCGTTTATTACATTTTTAAATATGTATTTACATATTTATCCCATACATTTAATTTAGAATAGCAGATGTTGTAAAAAAATTTGGATGGAGTAGTTTTATGAAAAAGACCCTTCTATTAATCACAATAATATTAGCTATTCAGACGATAGTTTCTCCAAAAGTTTATGGTGAATTATCATCCCCGACGTTACATAGTGAGGCAGCAATTCTATTAGAAGCAAATTCAGGAAAAATACTTTTTGAAAAAAATGCAGAGAAATTAATGTATCCAGCAAGTGTAACGAAGATTGCTACAGCGATTTATGCCATTGAGAATGGAGACTTGGAAGATATTATAACGGTAAGTAGTAATGCAAGTGCCACAAATGTAGAGGGGACCACCGTCTTTTTGGAGGAAGGTGAGCAAGTTACATTAAAAAAGCTGATTCAAGGATTATTAATTAATTCCGGTAATGATGCAGGAATTGCGATTGCCGAGTATTTGAGTGGGAATGTGGAACAATTTTCTGATGATTTGAATACATATTTAACAAAAGTGGTTGGTACGGAACAAACTAATTTTGAGAACCCACATGGTTTATTCGATGAAAATCATGTTACAACAGCGAAAGATTTAGCAAAAATAACAAAGCATGCAATGAAAAATGAAAGATTTAGGAAGATATTTGGTACAAAAGAAATGGAATGGGTTGGTGAAACCTGGGATACTACACTTAGAACCCATCATAAATTAGTGAAAGATGAAATTCCTTATGAAGGGATAACAGGTGGAAAAAATGGCTTTGTCTCCCGTGCAGGCTACACACTTGTTACAACTGCAGAACGTGATGGATTAAATTTAGTAGTTGTAACTTTAAAAGGTAGTTTAGATGATGAGGTTTATGATGATACTATTGAATTATTAGACTATGGATTTGAAAATTTCATGACAACCAGTATTGAAAAAGGATCTATATTTACTGTTGATGAAGAGGAATACATTGCACCTGAAAAATTATCCTACACCTACAAACCGGGTGCCAAGCTACAGGAAATGGTTGAACAGGATGGAACATTGGAAATTGTTAGTCAGAATGAGACGATAGCAACATTTAAATTAGATAAAATAAACAAAGGTAATGTTCAGGTTGAGAATAAAATAGCTTCCGGTAAAACGGAAGGAACGATTTCAGCTAAGATTTTTTCTATTCTTCCTTATTTATCAATTGTTTTTGGTATCGGTATAGTAGGTATAGTCATTGTTTGGATTCGGAAAAAATCAATGAGAAGTAATAGGTACTTTTTTTAATGCGTTTAATTCAAAAATCAAATATGCAAGACATCGGTAACCTCCTAGATTCTATATAATCAGGGAGGTTTTTTCATTGACATTATCTGAATATTTATTATATGCTTAATTCAACAATGTTGAATCATAATAAACATAATTGAATACAATATAATATACTAGAAAATAATTAACATAAATAACTCAGATTAGAGACGATTAATAAACTAATTAATAATATATTCATTCCATTAATATCAGGTATTAAGATGTTTATCTAATTGAATGGAGGGGTTAAAGTGGGTCGATTGCCTAGATATGTTCAAATCAAAGAAGTTGGACCACGTGACGGATTACAAAATGAAAAGAAATGGATTTCCACAGCTGATAAAGTTGCATGGATTAATATGCTTTCTGAGTCTGGTTTAAGTGAAGTTGAATATACGTCTTTTGTTAATCCAAAAATGATTCCCGCTTTATCAGATGCAAGTGAAGTAGGCAGGAAGATTAATCGTAATCCAAATGTACTCTATTCAGCCCTCGTTCCAAATATGAAAGGTCTTGAATTTGCATTAGAATCAGGGATTGATGGTGCGTCCGTCTTTATGTCTGCAAGCGAGATGCATAATCAAAATAATATCAATAAAACAATCAATGAAACCTTTCCTGTTTTGGATGAGGTAATTAGGGAAGCAAAAAATGCGGGCAAAAGGGTAACCGGTTATATTTCAACTGTTTTTGATTGCCCATATGAAGGGAAAATTTCACCAGATCAGGTACTTCGAGTATGTGAACAATTATTTGAGTCGGGTGTAGATGAACTTTCATTAGGGGATACAATTGGGACTGCTGTACCTACACAAGTTGAGCAGCTTCTTGAGGTATTAATGAAACATTATCCAGTAGAAAAACTCATTCTTCATTTTCACGACACAAGAGGGATGGCAATTGCAAATATTATGACGTCCCTGCATTATGGAATTAATCGTTTTGATAGTACAGTTGGCGGTCTTGGTGGCTGTCCATATGCACCGGGAGCTGCAGGAAATGTGGCCACGAACGATGTGCTCTACCTTTTGCATGGTTTGGGAGTCGAAACAGGTATCGAAGAGAAAAAAATACAGGATGCGGGGTTGTATATACAAAACAAGTTAGAAAAGATTCTACCCAGCAGATCACTCGCATATTTTGCAAATGCACAATGAGATGTAACCGTCAACACAGCATATGCTTCTGCTGTATTGGCGGTTTTTTATTAAGCAAATGGATGTTTACTATAGGGCGGAATTGTTAGGAAGTCTAAAGCACCTGGGATCCGGAATCAACCGAAACTTTTATAGTCTATTAATAATATATTTGACAGATGGCGCTATCCTACTCGCTCTTGACTACTTTTTGTGGCTATTCTATGATATAAAAATATACATATGATTTTAGGTGGAAGGAAGGACTGAATTCCAATCGATCTTCAAAATATCGGGAAAAAGATAAAGCAAATACGATTACGAAATAAAAATACACAACAGCAGGTTGCGGATGCATGTGGTATTTCTAAAAGTTTATTATCCAAAATTGAAAATGGTCAAACAGCATCTGCTATTGCTACCTTATCAAAAGTTAGCGAAGCATTAGGTGTCCAGCTCTCGTGGATACTCGATGACAAGCCGGAGCAGGATCTGGTGCTTCAGAAATATTCGAACCGGCAATCCAAAATTGGTGATGATAATATGGGCTATTCCTATGAACTGCTTGCAAACCGGTCGAAGTATAGTGGTATTGAACCTACCATTGTTCATGTGACTCCTAAACATATAAATCAACGGCAGGAAAAAACCTATACACACTCACAGGACGAATTTATTTACATAATCGAAGGGACAATTCATTTGCTTTATGACGGAAAAAAACACTTGATGGTAAAAGGGGATAGTGCCTACTTCCAAGGTTCCAAACCTCATCTTTTTATTCCAGTGAATGACGAAAAAGCACAGGTATTAGCTTTTTTTATTGATCGAGTATAACGGAATAGTTAGTAAAGGCAGCATACGCAATACAATGTATGCTTTTTTTACTGTATAAAAATGTACCCCAAAAACCTTCCTTACTTCGGTTGTAATAGTGACTAACTATCAAACTATCCATCTATAATCGTAATATACTTTCATACCGTGGTATATATTCACATGGTAAATTCCGACGAAATTCGTGGGAGTAGGTACCTGCTCACTTTAAGGTGAGGGTGAAGCAGCTTTTGTACTGGAAGAACCAGGAAAGTATGATGATATTTCTGTTGGGTAGGTCATGATGAAATGTTTGCTCATTTGTAGTTCTATTTTAGATAGAAAATAGTAATCGAAAACAAAGGTGCCTAAAACAGGTAATAAGCATAATTTAGTGATATCAGAAGGATTGTATTGCTGGCCAGAGAAATCCAGTGAATTTTAAAAAAAGAAACAACTCTGTACCGGCTCGATTCTATTTCAGACAATTCCTTAGGTGTTTCGGAGCGTGTATAATATATTGTTGCAATTTCATTTGGTATCCCAGCTAGTATTGCTCCATTATGTTACCGTATAGAAGGGAGAGACTCATAGCTTGTACATGTATTTAGTTTCCCGCTCAAGTATTTCAAAGGAAGTTAT
The DNA here is from genome assembly GCF_002153375.1 of Oceanobacillus rekensis. Lineage (GTDB taxonomy): Bacteria > Bacillota > Bacilli > Bacillales > Amphibacillaceae > Oceanobacillus > Oceanobacillus rekensis. Next base: position 343,615 of record NZ_MTBQ01000003.1, on the reverse strand, counting down.
GTCATTTATAAACGGAGAGTCCCAGTCAAATAAACTGAAACAAACTCGCCTATGGAGGAAGAAGTATGAGTAATTGGTTTTATCTGAATTTTATTTTATTGCTCCTTGCTATATGGAAAATTATTACGCACTTTTCGTTTCCGGAGCTATCTTTGCATGTTTTACTTGGGTTTATTGGTTTTTTATTCTTTTTATTTAATTGGACTAGAAATGCTATGTTCTCAACCATCCGGTCTGTCCCAGATAGAAACATCAAGATAAGATTGGTGAATGTATCAAAAAAAGTAATTCCATTTCACCGCTGGACAGGTATGGCAGCACTCACTTTTATTTTATTGCATGGGGGTACCGTGATATATCACTATGGATTCTCATTCAAAAATGGAAAAATGCTTGTCGGCCTGCTGGCAATGATTACATTAGTGTTTTTAGTTATTTCAGGTTGGATGCGGCTAATAAAACCTAGCGTCAAATTGCGCAGGATACATTTGCGACTAGGAATGCTTTTATTCTCTCTAGTAGTCTGGCACCTCTTACTTTAGGGGGATTTTCGACTAAGTACCGACACATCCTGTATCGACGTCAAAGTCACCATATCCAGTGCAATCCCTTTTCTGACTATTATGCTAAAGTTCAATAGTCTTTATGTATAGACAGCAGATAACAGGATACATATTTAGGTAAGGCTAAAAGTATTATAAAAGAGGTTTGTCATAATTTGAAATAAGTGTAACCAGAATCTGCTGGATGAAGCTTTAGAGGGAATATTGACTTTTATACAATAAATTAGAATTCAAAAAAGAAACGATTCTATGAAGATAAATCGGTTAAACAAAAATGGAAAATAAAGGTGAATACAGAAAAACACCTAGTAGGAATATTTCATCATCCACTAGGTGTTTTAGTTACAACTAATTAAATGTATTTAATTAGATATTGACGCGCTGATTTTTTACCATATAAGATTTTTATTTAATCATACTATGTGGATCAATGACAAATTTTCTTGAGATACCACCATCAAACGCTATATAACTATCTGGAGCATCATTCAATGAAATAACGGTAGCGTTGACAGCTTTCGCAATTTGCGCCCTGCCACTTAAAATAGCTTTCATTAGGTCTCGATTGTATTTCATAACTGGAGTCTGTCCAGTTACAAATGTATGTGCTTTTGCAAAACCTAAGCCAAATCGAATTTTTAATGTTCCTTCTTTTGCATCTTGATCAGCTGCACCGGGGTCTCCAGTTACATATAGACCTGGAATTCCTAAACGGCCACCAGCTCTTGTTACTCCCATGATCGAGTTTAATACAGTTGCAGGAGCTTCGCCAGCATCTTTCCCATGCCCGCTTGCTTCAAAACCTACTGCATCAATCGCGCAATCTACTTCAGATGTACCAAGAATTTGTTCGATTTGCTCACCAAGATCATCATGTTCACGTAAGTTTACTGTTTCACAGCCAAAGCTCCTGGCCTGTGTTAAACGGTCCTCATTGAGATCGCCAACAATAACTACAGAAGCACCTAATAATTGTGCAGAATGTGCTGCAGCTAAGCCAACAGGACCTGCACCGGCAACATAAACGGTTGAACCCATTTTAACACCTGCACTTATTGCTCCATGATATCCAGTTGGGAAAATATCGGATAGCATTGTTAAATCAAGGATTTTCTCTAATGCTTGATCTCTATCCGGAAATTTTAATAATTGAAAATCTGCATATGGTACCATGACATATTCAGATTGTCCACCAACCCATCCGCCCATATCAACATATCCATATGCTGATCCAGGGCGATCAGGATTAACATTCGTACAAATATGTGTATCCTGCTTTTTACAACTTTCACAGCGTCCACATGCGATATTAAAAGGAACAGATACAATATCACCTTTTTGAATAAATTCTACATCACTGCCTAATTCAATAACTTCCCCAGTAATTTCGTGTCCTAGAGCTAACCCACTTGGTGCTGTTGTACGTCCTCTTACCATATGTTGATCACTACCACAAATGTTAGTAGAAATTACTTTTAAGATAACACCATGGTTACACTTTCTGCCTACGTTTAGAGGATTAACCCCTGGTCCATCTCGAAGAACCAAATCAGGATAGCCAATATCCCTTACCTCTACTTCTCCTGCCTTAACATAAACGACTGCTTTGTTACTCACGCTAACCACTCCTTAAAATAGGAAAGTTTTAAAGATGACTATAATGCAGGTGGGTCCTATTCTAACTCCAAGAGTAGCACCTTATAATTAATATTTCAATAATTATGATAATTTATCTTATTTACAACGTTGGAAGCCACATTGTACGGTTTTATTGGTTGGTTTACCAAATTGTTTTATTCCTGTTGTTGTTTATTTGGCAGATTCCACATATGTTTGCAATTGCCATAGAAAATACGATGAATATAAAGCAGCGGGAGTGGCGATGTTGCCAGTTGTACACGGTATCGCAAATCACGAAACGGCAGATGCTGATTTATATAACATATTCGATAAATTATTTAAACATATTATTTATCCTGATGGTGATTTTTACATTGCCACTATATGGAAATTGATGGAAGGGAACAATCGGTTAAATGATTGTTCCTTTTGTGTAGATGTGAGTAAAATCCGTTTAAATTGTATGATAATATTAAGGGGAAAGATGCTTTAATTGGATTATTGTCTGGGAAATAATGTAGTTTAATAAACAACAGGAAAGGGGATTCATTATCTGTTTAAGGGTGTAGAGAATAGAAAACAAATGAGAAATAGATTAATAGGATGTGTAAAGTGAAACGTAGCAGAAAAAAAATATATTTACTCGTAATCTTGTTTTTCAGTTTATTTTTGAGGTTTTTGTATGATCAAAATAACGCTATAACGGTGACCGATTTTACGATCAGTTCCAATAAAATTCCACAAAGTTTTGATGGTTATAAAATCATTCAATTATCAGATTTACATAGTAAGTCGTTTGGTAAGAATCAAGGTAGTCTGACGCAAAAGGTAAAAGCATTACATCCAGATTTAATTCTAGTAACGGGGGATTTGATAGACAGGCGAAGGTACAACGAAGAGCCAAGTCTTAAACTAATCAAGGAAATGGTGGAAATTGCCCCGGTATATTTTGTGACCGGTAACCATGAATGGGGGTCAGGAAAATTTATTAGCTCATTAGAGGATAAATTAATTGATCTTGGTGTGAATGTAATGAGAAATTCGCATGATTCGATATACAAGAGTGGGGATGAAATTAATCTTCTTGGCATTGATGATCCATCAATAGATGCTCATAAATCATATGCAGATTATAATAGTGCGGAAGCGGCTCTTGAGGATTCGCTGGAAGGATTGGAAAATCAAGATAGTTTTAGAATTCTATTGTCACATCGGCCGGAGTTGTTTTCGCTGTATAAGGAATTTGATATGGATTTAATATTCTCTGGTCATGCACATGGTGGACAATTAAGAATTCCATTTCTTGGCGGATTGATTGCTCCAGGTCAAGGACTGTTTCCAGAGTACACATCTGGAATACATGATGAAGATAACTCAACATTAATAGTGAATAGAGGACTTGGAAACAGTCTCTTTCCTCAAAGGGTTTTGAATAAGCCAGAAATTGTTTCGGTAACATTATCAACCGAAAATCCGACAAAAACTAAGGAGTGATAGGCGCTAAAAAAGGAACAATCCAGATTTATAGGATTGTTCCTTCGTTTGATTTGCTTATTTACTTTCCACTTCTGTCTTTTTTTCAGCTTCATATTTTATACGGTTAGAGTCGAAATCGTTCGGTAACTGATCTTTGCCTGTTACGTTTTCAAGTAGTTCCTTTACATCGATTCCTGAGGAAGCTTTTAGGGATTCCTGTAATGTTGACATGAGATTCGTTGCATAGCCAGTTACTTTATTGGCGCCACCATCAGATCCACTGCTTCCGGTATCAACAACAGTGATTTTATCGATGTTTGCCAATGGGCTTGCTACTTCCTTCGCATATTCTGGTAGCATTTTCATAACCATATCAAGTACAGCTGCTTGACCGAATTGTTCAAATGCCTCAGCAATTTTTTCTTTCGCTTCAGCTTCTGCAAGACCTGTCAGACGAATAATTTCTGCTTCTGATTCCCCTTGAGCTCTTGTAGAATCGGCTTTGGCAAGACCTTCTGCACGTACTTGCTCTGCTTGTGCTCTTGCTTCAGCTTCAATTCTGTATTGATTCGCATCTGCTTCGGCAATTTGCTTCGCTTTATCAGCTACAGCGGACTGCTCAACCGCATAACGATCGGCATCTGCTTTCTTTTTAACTTCAGAGTCATATTGTTTCTCACGACGAAGAATTTCTTTTTCTTCCAATTCAATTTGCTTTTGACGTTCGATAATTTTTATTTGCATTTCTTGTTCGGTAACCTGTTGTTTAGCACGGGCAGTTTCATAGTCGTATGCTTGGTCGGCACGGGCTTTTGCGATATCCTGTTCACGGCGGTATTCCGCTGTTTTAAGCTGATTCTCCTTTTCAGCTTCAGCTATTTCAGTTGCACGTTCCAGCTCAGACTTCTGTGCCTCTTTTGCTGCTTGTGCACGTTTAATTCGTGTTTCCATATCAGCCTCAGCGGTAGCTATATCCGCGTCCCGTTTTACTTGAGCAATTCTTGGTTTACCTAGTGAATCCAAGTATCCATTTTTATCTTTGACATCTTTTATGGTGAAGGATACGATGATAAGTCCCATTTTAGCTAAGTCCTGGGAAGCAACACGTTGTACTTCCTGCGAAAATTTATCGCGATTCTTATAAATTTCTTCAACTGTCATGGAGCCAAGAATGGAACGAAGATGACCTTCAAGTACTTCCTTAGCCTCGTTCTCGCGATCTCCTTTTGATTTTCCTAAAAATTGTTCTGCAGCGGTTGCAATTTCACTAATGGAGCCACCGATTTTAATGATTGCAGTTCCATCTGCCATTACTGGCACACCTTGTTCTGTATAAACTTCCGGTGTTGTAACTTCTAGTTTACTAGATAATAAACTTAATGGTTCTGCCTGCTGAAAAACTGGCAGGACGAATGTACCGCCACCACGAATGATTTTAATCTTATTTCCTGATTCATCAACATGGACATTTTTTCCACCGAGGTAGCTTCCTGTTACAATTAATGCTTCGTCAGGACCTGCAGTACGGTATTTTGTAACAAATACAGCAATAAGTGCAATTAAAAGAAATACTGCAATCCCAATTACAATCCATATTCCCACCATTTTATTTCCCCCTTAAATTTTTATATTAAAATACTTACCAGTTGATAAGTATTATTAACCTGAGTGATGTTGGTCCAGATCATTTTCATATGGCACTACGTATAAAACACCATTTTGAACTTCAATTACTAATACTTGCTGGCCTTCTTTAATCATTTCATTTTCATAGCTCGCAGCAGTTCTTGAAATCATTCCTATTTTGCTCTCAATCACAATCTCTCCAAATCCATCGATTGGAACAGGAATAATAATCTTTCCGACCCGGCCTTTTAATGATTCCTCTGTATAGCTAAGCGATTCCTCGGCAGATGACAATGGAATGAGGACAAATAGATTTAGAAGGGTGTCCAGAATGAAGGCGATAACAAGAGAAATAATTATGATTGTAATACTGGATAAGGAAGTGATAAATTCCATCACATACCCCGATGCCGAGAAAAGTGTAATAAATGCTAAAATCAATGCAGGATTCAGAAAACTGACAGAATCGGCAATTCCTTCAGCAATATCTCCGAAAAAAATATATAGTACAGTTAATAGTCCTACGATGACAAGCGTGATTAAATAAAGGCTTTCCATTGGATAGCCAAGAATTGTCATATGCACCAGTCCCTTATATGTAATGTGAAAGTCCTTATAACTTATATACGGTATACTTATCTAAAAGGTTTCATAAGAATCTAAATATTAATCCGATTTATCTACTTTTAGTTTGCGTTTTTGCTGGTAAGTCATATATGGATTTAATTAGGAACATACATATTAAATATATTCTAAATGTTTACCTATATCAACCATATTTGAATATTAAGTATAAAAACAGATGGTATGTGATGAATACGAAGCAAAAGGCGTTATAAAGTATTAGAAGTAGAGGGAAATTGGGTTTTAATGAGCAAACAAAATGCTATGATAAACAGAAGAGTGGATATATGTTAGCATGTTAAAGGGTTATTTGAAAAAGGCTTGGATTGACCCCAAGCCTTTTTGTACTGGTTAACTATTTTAGTATGGTGTAATCTTACTGCATTTTAGTCACTTAATTAAACTATGATATTACATTTCCGCAGTATCGGAACTAATACTTATTTCCAAATTCCATACTTCTTGATTTTATTATAAAGTGTCACTCTGGATATTCCCAGTCTTGTAGCAGCTTCCGATTTATTTCCATTGGTTTCTTGAAGGGTTTTCACGATCAGTTGTTTTTCTATGTCTTCTTTCTCTTGTGGGAGTGAATTAACCGCTTTCTTTTCTAGGTGGTTATGACCTGCATAATTAGTGGGCAGATAACTTAAAATATCCTTTTTTGTAACCTGTGCCTTTTCGGTGAGTATGATGATACGTTCCATTATATTGCGCAGTTCTCGAATGTTGCCTGGCCAATTATATTGAAGAAGTAAATCAAATGCTTCTCGTTTCATTTCTGGAATGGGTACTTGGTATTTCAATGCGAACTGTTTTAAAAACATATCTGACAGTTCGTTTATATCGTCAAGTCTTTCACGGAGTGGTGGCATGGTCAGTTGAATCACATTTAGCCGATAAAATAAATCCGACCTGAATTTTTTTTCTTCCATAAGTTGTTCAAGGTTATGGTTTGTAGCCGCAATAAAGCGAACATTAATCATTCTTCCTTTTGAATCCCCAATTCGGTACAGATTGTTTTCCTGCAGTACACGAAGTAATTTAACTTGCATTTCAAGGGGGAGTTCACCAATTTCATCCAAAAAAAGGGTGCCACCGTCTGCCACTTCAATTTTCCCAGCTTTACCATTTTTCTCAGCACCGGTGAAAGATCCACCTTCATAGCCAAAAAGTTCACTTTCAAATAAAGCACTTGGAATAGCTCCACAGTTAACAGGTATAAAAGGCCCCGTGCTTCGGTCACTCGTTTCATGTATTGCGCGGGCGCAAACTTCTTTACCCGTGCCGCTTTCTCCGAGGATAAGTGTTGTCGCATCCGATTTTGCGGCTTTACGTGCAATTCGAATCGTTTGCTGTAAGGGCAGACTATTACCTACTAATTTAGAAAAGGGAGTTTCATCTGTATTTCTATATACCTTTTGTCTTAATTCATCTAATTCAGCGGATGTCGTTTCTAGATTATTGTTTAATTTTACAATTTGTGTGATGTCCCTTTCGATGGATAACGCACCAATTAATTGGCCTTCATTATTCATGATTGGAACCGCGTTAACTACGACATGTTTGTCTTTTCGAGGGCGGTGATAAGTGTTTTTAACCGGTTGGATTGTATCTAAAACTTTGAAAACCATTAAATCATCGTTATGAAAAAAATCATTAATGGGTTTATGAAGAATGGTTGATCGGTCAATATTATACGTCTGGACTGCTGCATCATTCCAAAAGACAACCTTCATATTACTATCTACTATTGTAATTGCATCATCTTCGGCATCTAGTAAAGCTTCTAAATAATATTGATTATGAAGCATTTAACTCACCTCGCAACGTGTGTATCTATAATTGTATAGATATTTTACAATATTGTAAATAAAGTTCACACATATATTCAAATTCCCTAGCTATTTTTTATATTTTGATTATGATAAAAATTTTTTTAATCGATTGGATAAGCCCCTAAACTTCTTTTTAATAATAATCTCCAAAGTTGGCACGTTTTTTGCTTATTTAATAGTGAAACGTTTAATAAAATAATAAAAACTATTAACTTATACAAGGAGGTTTTTATATTGGTATTACCATTTAAGCATGAACCGTTTACAGATTTTAATAATGAAACGAACCGTAAAGAATTTGAAGTAGCACTGAATCTCGTTCAAGGACAGCTTAACAAGGAATATCCATTGGTTATCAATGGGGAAAAAATTTTTACGGATGATTCGCTTGTATCTGTCAATCCTTCCAATAAAGAGCAAATTATTGGAAGGGTTTCTAAAGCTACAAAGAAACATGTGGATCAGGCATTTGAATCGGCACTGGAGGCTTTTAAAACATGGAAAATGTGGACAGCGAAAGAACGTGCCGATGTTCTGTATCGCGCAGCCGCTATCGTTCGGCGTCGTAAGCATGAATTTTCTGCATGGCTGGTTTATGATGCTGGTAAGCCATGGAATCAGGCAGATGGTGATACGGCTGAAGGTATCGATTTTCTCGAATATTATGCACGCCAAATGATTGAATTAGGACAGGGGAAGAAGTTAGTCGATCATGAAGCGGAGCATAATGACTATTTTTATCAGCCGATGGGCCCAGGTGTGACGATTCCACCATGGAACTTCGCATTTGCGATTTGTTGTGGAACAGTTGCAGCGCCGATTGTAGCTGGCAATCCAGTACTGCTAAAACCATCTGAAAATACACCGGTTATTGCATATAAATTAGTTGAAGTTCTTGAGGAAGCAGGATTACCAAAAGGTGTTCTTAATTTTGTACCTGGTGATCCAACTGAAATTGGCGATTATCTTGTTGATCATAAAGAAACACGCTTCGTCAATTTTACAGGATCACGAACGACTGGAACACGTATTATAGAACGGGCAGCAAAGGTGCAAGAAGGACAGAGATTTCTAAAACGAGTTGTTGCTGAGATGGGTGGAAAAGATACGATTATTGTTGATCAGGACGCTGACCTTGAATTGGCAGCTGATGCCATTGTCAATTCCGCATTTGGCTTCTCCGGTCAGAAATGTTCTGCATGTTCAAGAGCTGTTATTCACAAAGATGTATATGATGAAGTGCTTGAAAAGTCAATTGAACTGACAAAGGAATTAACACTAGGAAACCCATCGGAAGACAATTACTATATGGGTGCTGTTGTTAATCAAAAACAATTCGATAAAATTAAAGATTATATTGAAATTGGTAAAAATGAGGGTGTGCTTGTGTATGGTGGGGATGCCGATGATACACAAGGTTTCTTTATTTATCCTACGATATTCAAAGATCTTGATCCAAAAGCGAGAATTATGCAGGAGGAAATCTTTGGGCCTGTCGTTGCATTTGCAAAAGCAGAAGACTTTGATGAGCTATTGGAAATTGCCAATAACACAGAATATGGTCTAACAGGGGCTGTTATTTCGAATAATCGAGAGCATTTAAATCGGGCACGTCACGAATTTCATGTTGGTAATTTGTATTTTAATCGTGGATGTACAGCAGCAATTGTCGGATACCAGCCATTTGGTGGTTTTAAAATGTCGGGCACAGATTCAAAAGCAGGAGGACCCGATTATCTACAGCATTTCCTGGAAGCTAAAGTTGTATCTGAAACATTCTAGGCTTGTTTTACTTCACGCGGTGGGCAGCAGTGACTGCTTGCCGCAAAAACCTTACTGATATTGAAGGAATGTGATGAATAAAGAGAAGTCACATACTAAAGGAGAAACTGACATGACTAATCTAACAAAGGATTTCTTTATCAGTTTATCGAATAATAAATTACTAAATACGAATGCAAAAAAGTGGGGATTTCGTCTTGGAGCGGATAAGTTTGTTGCGGGCACCAATATGGATAGTGTTGTTGAAACGGTAAAAGAGTTGAACAGTAGGGGAATTAGTGGGACACTCGACAACCTTGGGGAATTTGTATCTGAAAAGTCAGAAGCAAGAATAGCTAAAGAAGAGATTATTCGTACTATAGAAAAAATAAACGAAGAAAATCTGGATTGTCATATCTCTTTGAAACTGACGCAACTCGGTTTAGATATCGATCAAGAATTTTGTATGAGTAATTTTAAAGAAATTTTAGAAACGGCAGCTACATCTAATATATTCATTAATGTCGACATGGAAAAATATGTTCACTATTTAAAGGCGCTCGATGTATTAAAGAATATTCGCGCTTCATACCCTAACATTGGGACGGTTATCCAGTCTTATTTATATCGTGCTGAAAGTGATATGGAACAACTAAAGGATGTTAGAATACGCCTCGTAAAAGGTGCATATAAAGAAAGTAGTCAAGTTGCTTATTGCACTAAAGAAGAAATAGATCGCAATTTTATTAAACTAGCGAAAAAGCGATTACTAGGGTATACCTTTACTTCCATTGCTACCCATGACCACAAGATCATTAAAGAATTAAAGAGCTTTGTTCAAAAGAATAATATTAGTAAAGAATTATTTGAATTCCAAATGTTATATGGTTTCCGAACAGAAATGTACGACGAATTAATAAGGGAAGGATATAACTTATGCACGTATATTCCTTTTGGTGATGACTGGTTCGGTTACTTTATGCGCCGGCTGGCAGAGCGCCCTCAAAACCTGAACCTCATCGTTAAAGACGTTTTTTATGGTAAAGATAACAAGCTAAAAAGGCAACCTATTCTATTGGGTACACTTGCCGTTACATCCGTATTGGTCTGGAGGAAGAAGAGAAATAAAAAAGGTGAAGCAGGCTGATTGTTCAGATTATCAATGGAATAGCATAAAAATAAAGCGACACCTGCTTTTAGCAAGTAGTCGCTTTTGAACATTTTGATTGATTAATAACCCGCAACGTCTCTTTTTGTAAAAAACACCCATGATAATAATAGAAATACTGCATAATACACGATTAAAACCGTAACAGAAAATCCCATTGTCATTCCTTCAATCAGTGGAGTATTTCCATTTGTATATTGATTTAAATCGGTATTTGCAAAAAGGATATATTTTGCCCATGAACGCTCGATAAAAAAGAATACTATTTGGTTTCCAACCATCATTAAGAATATTGCTGTTCCGATTGCAAGTGCACTATTGCGAAATACTGTTGAAATCATAAAGGCGAAGGTAGCCATCATTACAAGTGTAACAAGCTGGTAGCCATAGCCTGAGATTATTTCGCCAAAAACGGATACATATTCCAGACCTGTATTTTTTTCCAAGACAATAGAAGGGTTCATGCTTTCCACGCCAAAGAAGATCGCGCCAATAATCCAGGAAAACAGTAATACAAATAACAATGTGAATAAAGAGAAGAATAGTACTGCTATATATTTGGAAGCTAATATTTTGGTCCTGGTTATCGGGCGGATAAGTATTAGTTTAATTGTTCCCCATCTGAACTCATTAGCTACAATACCTGCAGCAACAATAATTGTAAGTAAACTAACGAGGGATAACAGAATTTCGTTCTCCATGACAAACTGCCATGCCCCGTAGCCAACAGGCTGAATATCGTTTTCTAAATAATAGTTATTAGTTTCTATGAGACTTGTGTTAATTCCTTGTAAAAATTCCTCCTGTTCCATTTCAGTTGTTAATTGACCATTCTCTTTCTGTAATACTTCTCGCCATGTGTCTTGTTCATAACTCTCCTCAAGTTCCCCATACATATTGGCTATAATACCTATCCCCAAAATAATTACACCTAGGAGAATATACATAACCCAGGTTGATTTACGTATGTACATTTTAGTTAATTCATTATAAATTAATTTCGTAAAATTACCCAATTGTATTCTCTCCAATCAAATCAAAAAATTTATCTTCTAATGTAGATTTGGTTACTTCTACCTGGAAGACGGAAACATCGTTTTGGACGAATGTTTGTACCAGGGAAGGGATGTTTTCCTTCTCGCTTTGAAAGCTTAAGCTTTCTTCAACTTGAACGGCATGTATTCCATGATGGGCTTTCAATAACTCGATGGCCCGTTCAACTGGTGTTACTTCCATTTGGATCTGATTCAAATTATTTTGGTCCGCTTTTTCATTCACTTGTTGAAGAGCAACGAGTTCCCCATTTTTAATAATTCCGATTCGGTCACACATCAGTTCAATCTCGGATAAAAGATGACTGGAGATAATAACGGCAACATTCTGTTCAGTTGCGAGTCTGCGAATGTACATACGAATTTCTCTAATTCCAGCTGGATCAAGACCATTTGTTGGCTCATCCAATATTAGTATGGAAGGCTTATGTAACAAGGCTTGAGCGATACCGAGACGCTGGCGCATACCTAATGAATACTTGCCAACCTTTTCTTTCATTGCTTTTTCCAGTCCGACAATACGAACGACTTCCTGCACGCGCTTCTTTGAAATTCCGGGAATCATGCGGGCATAGTGAGCTAAATTCTGTGCTCCTGTCATAAATGGGTACATTTCTGGGTTCTCCACAATTGCACCAACTTCACGTATAGCTTCCTTGTAGTTCGTCTTGATACTCTTTCCTAGGATTTTGACATCCCCATTCGAAAGCTGCATTAACCCTACCATCATCCGAATGGTCGTTGTTTTACCGGCGCCATTTGGTCCGATTAAGCCAAATATTTCACCTTTATTAATGGTGAATGACAATCCTTTAATGATTTCCTTCTTGCCAATTCTTTTTTTGACATCCATTAATTCCATGGCTGTTTCCGACATAAATAAATACCTCCAATTTTAAACTCTATTACTACGTACGGTTTAAAGAGTGAAATGTTTCAACTTATTAAAAATTATCGGTATATTTTAAAAATGGTATTTGATAAGTGAATGTTTAATTTGTTGCAAAACGGGAATTTAATGAGTAACCGATAAAAAAGTTTTATAATATGGAAGGGAGTTTTTTCATTGGGTATGACAATAGAAAAACAAAACAAGGCTAAAAAAGGACTGGTTGTTGCTGGAATAATTGCAGGAGCTTCTTCATTAGTACTTCTAAACAGTAGTGCACGTACGAAAGTAAAAGATACTTCGAAGACAATGAAGGATTCCGTAAACAAATATGCAACAACAATTAAAGAAGATCCAAATGGTACGAAGAATGCACTTATTACTCGTGTTCAGAATGCAACAGAAATTTCAAAAGAGGCAATAAATAAAATACAGGCAATATTGGATACACAAGTAAAAGACATTAAAGATACAACTAAAAATGTAACTGAGGATTCGAAAGACGTATTATCTTCAGTGAAAGATGCGCAAGGTGATTTAATAGATGTAAAAGATAAAGCAGTCGAAGCAAAGGATGAATTACTATCTGCTAAAGACGACGTGAAGTCTAAAGCTGACTCAGGCACCAAGGAGACATCACAGTTAACTACAGATCATACGATGACAAAAACACCAGTTAATTAAGAATTTTTCAAAAGCTGCTTCATAAGTCCAAACCAATCGGGCTTATGAAGCAGCTTTTTATTTTTGTGCTTTTTGATGGAATAATAATATTTCACTTAAAAATAAAGTATTAGGTATAATCAAATTTTATCATTTTTGAAACTTTCTAGGTCCATAAACGTATAAACAATTAACATACATATAAGGAGGAATTCATAATGAAAAAAGGGATGTTTTCGTTTGTATTCGTATTGCTAACCGCTAGTTTAGTCGCCTGTAATAGTGAAAATGCGCAAGACGTGTATACAAAGGCAATGGAAGTTTCAGAAGAAATGGACAGTGCTGAAGTAAGTATGGACATGAATCAGTTCTTGTCTTCACCAAATGATTCCATGGAGCTGGAAATGGAAAGTGAAATGGAAGCTGAAATGACGCTGGATCCTATCGCAATGTATCAAAAGGGAACGATGACTATGACAATGGGTGAAGAAACGATGGATACTGAAACCGAAATGTATATGACTGAGGAAGGTTTATACACTTATGATTCCATGTCCCAAAGTTGGATGAAACTGGATAATGAACTCTATGGTGATCTGATGAATATGGAACAGCAAGATCCTGCTGCACAGTTGGAATTATTGGAACCTTTTATGGATGATGTAGAGTTTGAGGAATCAGATGATACATACATTTTTAAATTTACAGGTGAAGGGGAAGAGGTAAACCAGTTTACAGAAAAAATATTAGATGAATATATGAGCTCGGAAATAATGGCGAGTATTGGCGAAGATGTTAACAAGGTTCTCGAAAGTATGACAGTTAACAAGCTAAATTATGAAATGGTAATCGACAAAGAAACCTATGAAACTAGAACGTTTGCGATGGATCTTTATATGACTATTGCTGAAGAAGGCGAAGAGATGACGATAGCCCAACAAATCAATGCTGAATATACTGGCATAAACACAGTTGATTCGATTGAAGTGCCACAGGAAGTACTTGATAATGCGGTGGAAATGAGTTATTAACTACTAGATTTAGTAAGAGAGAAGACCGGATACGAAAGTTATTCGGTCTTCTTTTTGAATATAAAATAAGTCTGATATCTAAAGCTTACTCGTCTCACTGAAAAGATTTGATATTAGTGCCACAAAAAAATACAAACCAATTTTCTTACGAAGAAGCAAAAGCTGCCGAAGCCTTCCTTGTCCTGCGGGAAAAGCACGTGTACGAATACCCCGTAGAGTTGGTTTATTGGACGTGGATTGAGGCCGTGCCCTAAGGTGCGCATCCGCCCTGAGCGATACCGGACGGTGGCAAGAGCACATGACTTTGGAAATCAACTAGCAGCGGTTACTTCACAGCTTATCTCAAATTGCGTGCATTGAGAGTAACAATAATTAAGAGAAGAGTCTAAAATTAAGAATAATCAACCACCACCATCAACATGCCAGCCAATCTTTTCCCGGAATGTACTATCCCTCAACTTCTTCCTCACTTCTTTTCCCCAGCTTTTGACAGCTTCCACGGAAACTTTTTCATGTATTGCAATTTCCATCATGGACAGTTCTTCAATTATAGCGTATTTAATCCATTTCCATTGTTTTACAGATAAATGAGTCTCCAATTGCTCCCATAAATGTGTGTTGTCCATTGAAGTTCCTTCTTTACATGGAATAGAAGTATTAGATGCCTGTCCACATACATAGTTTCCATCATCATATAGATACTTATTTTTGAGTTTAAAATGTTCCAGCTTCTCCATAGCACTGTTTTCTTTCCGGATGCGATCGATTAATCGATTCTTGATTGTATAATTAAAATAAGTTGCCATTGGTCCTTTGTCAGGTACATATGTTTCATACGCATTCCATAATGCAAAAAGGCCTTCTTCATAGAAATCTTCATTATTATCCTGAATGTGGAGCCGATTTATATAATAATGGATTCTTTTCTCATTTTGACTGAAAATCTCTTCAAAAGTAAACTTCTGTACTTTCTTCATTTAATACAACCTCATTTCATATTAAATTATCCTTCTATAGCCATAATCGAAATAAGTAGGCGTTTGGGGGTGAAAATAAAAAAATATATAGTTAAGGGGAGTTTAAAGCGTGAAATAAGTGTATATATTCAGAATATTTATTGTTACAATTGAATTATTGAATTTCTTATAGCATGAAGAAGGGGGAAACTGATATGGCAGAATTAAGATGGGATAATCCAAAAAAACTTCGAACCTTATTGAATGAGATTGTAAGCTGGAAAAGCATGACATTATCGGAAGGAGAGAGACAATTTCCTGCCAAGTTGCATGCCAAGCTGCAAAACTTGGAGTATTTCCAACAGTTCCCGGATTATCTTTCTACACATGATGCCGATTTAAGACGTAAATTTTTAACGGCATTTTATAAACATCCCGATGCAAAAGAGACCATTTGCTTAATTAGTCATTTTGATACAGTAAATACGGAAGAATACGGTATGTTGGAACCATTGGCAACACAACCAGAGGAACTTACAAAAGTGTTATTGGAGAGACAGGATGAGGTTCAGGAGGAAGTACGAAAAGATCTGGAATCCGGAGATTTTCTATTTGGTCGCGGAACAATGGATATGAAGATGGGACTTGTTATGCATATGAGTTTGATCGAAAAAGCGAGCGTGGAAAAGTGGCCAATTAATTTACTATTATTGACCGTGCCGGATGAAGAGGTCAGCTCGTCAGGGATGCGTTATGCTGTTCCCGTATTGTTGGATTTTCAAAAAAAACATCAATTCACATACAAACTTTTCTTAAATAGTGAACCGACTTTTCGCCAGGATCCGACAGATACTTCTAATTATGTGTATACCGGATCAATTGGAAAGATTCTTGCTGCCTCTTTGTTTTATGGAAAGGAAACACATGCAGGTGAGCCATTAAGTGGAATGACTTCTCCATACATTGCATCTTTCATGACGAGAGAAATGGAATGGAATGATTTATTTCAGGAGACAGCTTTAGGGGAGACGACGCCACTTCCAGTAACATTGCAGCAAACTGATTTGCGATTGCATTATTCAACACAGACACCATATCGCTCATCGGCATTATACAATATATTCCTCATGAAACGGAGTGCTTCCGAAGTCTTTGATATTTTTGAAAAGGTTGCAGTAACAGCCGCAGAAAAGTGTAATCGTGAATATGAAGAAATTTGTAAGAAGCATCAAGTGAAACCAATTGGAAAGGTAAAGGTTATTCGCTATAAAGATTTATTAACATATGCAACGGACAAATTGGGTGCGGAATATATTAACGAGGTGAAAGCAGATATTGATTACCATGATACATGGGATAATCGCGAAAAGTCATTGCGGATTACGGATAAATTGATGATTCAATGCCAGGAACTTGCCCCTGCGATCATTGTGCTGTTAGCACCACCATATTATCCACCCGTCAATTCGTCAGGTAATGATTTAGTCGAGGATTGCACATCGTTTATCAAAGATTTGGCCAACAAAAAATTAAACTTGCCGATAAAACGTATCCATTATTTCAATGGCATTTGTGATCTTAGTTATGTAAATTATTCAGGCACAGTAGAAGGTTGGAATGCATTTGAAGAAAATACACCGGTTTGGGGAGATAGTTACACATTACCATTTCAGAAGATGCAACAATTGAATGCCCCTGTTCTTAATGTAGGACCATTCGGGCATGACGCACATAAACGGACAGAGCGGTTAAATATCAAAAATGCTTTTGAGGAATTCCCGGTTATTATGGAAGAATTAATCCATATGATTAGTAAAGCTAAATAAACTCTTAAAAGATTCCCTGCACTAGCGCCGGGGATTTTTTACTTTTTTAATTATACGCTTATTACCAAGAGTTGTTCCACAAACAATAATTCGTTGTTAGAATAATAATGACATTTAAAAAGTTTCACAGTTAAATAATTCAAATCATTGTATATATAAGCAAATCATTATATAATGATTTGGGAATAATGAAGGAGGTGCTTATTCATGCTAAAAACTACTATAGAAATGGATAAAGCTGCATTGATTTTGAAGTTATTAGGTGATAAAACGCGTTTAACGATGGTTAAAATACTTGATTTCCATGATTGTTGTGTATGTGAATTTGTTGAGATTTTTAAAGTGAGTCAGCCATCCATTAGTCAACATCTTCGTAAATTGAAAGATGTTGGACTTGTAAAAGAAGAACGAAGAGGACAATGGATCTTTTACTCGGTAAATAAAAATAATGAATATTATCCATTCGTCGCAAAGATTCTTAATCAATTACCAGATCAAGACGATAAATTAATAGAATTAGAAAAGCAAGGTACACGAATTACGTGTTGTTAATGGGGGGGAGACAATAATGGCTATTTTAGCAGTTCTTATCTTCTTGGCTACGCTAGTCTTAGTAATTTGGCAGCCTAGAGGATTATCAATCGGTTGGTCAGCTGTCGGGGGTGCCATACTCGCGCTGATAGTCGGTGTAGTTGATTTTGGTGATGTGGCAGAAGTGACCGGTATTGTATGGAATGCAACATTAGCATTTGTAGCTATCATACTTATTTCTTTAATATTGGATGAAATAGGCTTATTTGAGTGGGCTTCTCTGCATATGGCACGAATTGCAAAGGGAAATGGTATAAAAATGTTTGTTTATATCAGTCTTCTCGGTGCAGTGGTTGCAGCGTTCTTTGCAAATGATGGAGCTGCATTGATTTTAACACCAATTGTACTTGCTATGGTACGAAACTTAAATTTTGCGGAGAAGATGGTTTTTCCGTTTATTATGGCAAGTGGATTTATTGCAGATACAACTTCACTTCCGTTTGTTGTAAGTAACTTAGTTAATATCGTTTCAGCAGATTTCTTTGATATTGGGTTTGTAGAATATGCATCACGAATGATTATTCCAAACTTGTTCTCACTAGCTGCAACGATTATCGTGTTATTAATCTATTTCAGAAAAAGTATTCCTAAAACGTATGATTTGTCCAAATTAAAGGAACCGAAGGAAGCGATTCGCGACCTGAAAATGTTCAAACTATCCTGGTACGTGCTTGGCGTGCTCGTCATTGGCTACTTTGCGAGTGAGTTCATCCAGGTACCTGTATCTATTGTGGCTGGGGTCATCGCCATCTTCTTCATTCTGATGGCTAGAAAAAGTAAAGCGGTCAATACAACTACAGTTATAAAAGATGCACCATGGAATATCGTATTTTTCTCGATTGGAATGTACGTGGTCGTTTTTGGTCTACGTAATGCGGGATTAACAGATCTGTTGGCTGATCTTATTCAGGCAGCTGCAGAGCAGGGATTGTTTATTGCAACGATATCTATGGGGTTCATTGCAGCTATTCTCTCATCCGTTATGAATAATATGCCAACTGTAATGATTGACGCCATTGCGATAGCTGAAACAGATACAACTGGTGTTATCCGTGAAGCATTAGTGTATGCCAACGTAATTGGCTCTGATCTAGGTCCGAAAATCACACCGATTGGTTCACTTGCAACCCTATTATGGCTTCATGTGTTAGCGAAAAAAGGAGTCAAAATATCATGGGGAACTTATTTTAAAACAGGTATTATCCTAACTATTCCAATTCTGTTAATAACATTATTAGGTTTATACTTGACACTTCTACTCTTTTAATCTGAATTAGCGGAAAGATAAAATATAAATGAAATGGAGAGTTATTATGTCTAAAAAAACAATCTACTTTTTATGTACTGGAAATTCTTGCCGAAGCCAAATGGCAGAAGGTTGGGCAAAGAAATATCTTGGAGATGAATGGGAAGTTAGAAGTGCTGGGATTGAAGCACATGGATTAAATCCGAATGCAGTGAAGGCAATGAATGAAGTCGGTATGGACATATCAAATCAAAAATCAGAAATCATCGATACAGAATTCTTGAACAACGCAAGGATGGCTGTTACGCTTTGTGGAGATGCTGCTGACAAATGTCCAATGACACCACCCCATGTTAGGCGAGAGCATTGGGGATTTGATGATCCAGCAAAAGCAGAAGGTACAGAAGAGGAAAAATGGAAAGTCTTCCAACGCGTTCGTGATGAAATTGGTGAACGTATCAAACGTTTTGCAGAAACGGGAGAGTAAACTTTGGAAAACCTTGGGAGTACTCAAGGCTCTTCCCTTAACTTCAATATAAGGATATAGTTATATATTTATGAGGAGATGTGTAGGCATGAAAAAAGTTGAGATTTTTGATCCAGCAATGTGTTGTTCCACTGGGGTTTGTGGACCAAGTGTAGACCCTGATTTGACAAGGGTAGCATCGGCTGTTTATTCACTAGAAAAAAAGGGTGAAGATATTACACGCTATAACTTGGCAAATGACCCAGCTGCTTTTTCGGATAATGAAACAGTTAATCAAGTTCTTCATGATAAGGGTGTAGATGCACTACCAATAACACTCTTAGATAACGAAGTCGTAAGATTGGGGGCATATCCAACGAATGAGGATTTTGCTGAATGGTTTGAAACAAAAACGGATGAACTCACCGAAAAACCTCGAGTGCGTGTATCCATGAAACTTGATTAACTAGGAGGAATTGATATGTACCAATTACATAACCCAGCACAAGATGTAAAAACACCAGTTTTGTTCTTTACAGGTAAAGGCGGCGTAGGAAAAACTTCCGTAGCATGTGCAACGGCGGTTTCTCTAGCAGATCAAGGTAAAAAAGTACTTCTAGTCAGTACAGATCCAGCATCTAATTTACAGGATGTATTCGGGGTTGAACTATCTAACAATCCGATTGAAATTCCTGGAGTGGAAAACTTAAATGCTTGCAACATTGACCCGGAAGAGGCTGCAATTGCCTATCGAGAGAAAACGGTTGGGCCATATCGGGGAAAACTTCCGGAATCTGTGGTGAACCAAATGGAAGAACAACTTTCTGGTGCTTGTACGGTAGAAATTGCGGCGTTTGATGAATTCTCCCATTTACTTGCTGATGAATCGATCTTAAAACAATTTGATCATGTGTTGTTTGACACAGCCCCAACTGGTCATACATTAAGACTTTTGTCGCTCCCAACTGCCTGGAGTGGATTTTTAGAAGAAAGTACACATGGTGCATCTTGTTTGGGACCCCTTTCAGGTCTTGGAGATAAGAAGGATATGTACGGAAAAGCAGTTCAGGCTCTCTCTGACTCCGAAAAAACAACGCTTATGTTAGTTGCAAGACCAGAGGAATCCACTCTCTTTGAGGCAAATCGGGCATCTTCGGAATTGAGAGAAGTTGGAATCCAAAATCAAATGCTGATCATTAATGGACTTCTTCAGTCACATGATTCAAATGATGAAGTCGCAATTGCGTTTTACGAAAGTCAGCAAGATGCGTTAAGTCAAATACCAGAAGAGTTAAAGCCAATAAACACATTATCACTACCATATGTCCCTTATTCGCTTACAGGTATTGATAGCCTACGTCAACTGGTTAGCGATCACCCATTTGTTGACAGAGGAAATAACAATGAAGACATTGAATTGAATCAATTAGCCTATTTACAGGACGTTATAGATGATTTCTCGGATAGAAATACAAGAGTAATTTTTACAATGGGTAAAGGCGGTGTTGGAAAAACATCCGTTGCCACTAACATTGCTGTCGGACTTTCGGAAAAGGGACATAAGGTTCATCTGACGACTACTGATCCAGCATCACATCTCGATTACATGTTTAAAAATAGTGATGTAGAAGAAAATTTATCAATTAGCAGTATTGACCCGGAAATTGAAGTTGAAAATTACAAGAAAGAAGTCATTTCAGCCGCAGGGGAATTAGGAGAAAGCGAATTAGCATATTTAAAAGAAGACCTGGAATCACCATGCACAGATGAAATTGCAGTATTCCGTGCCTTTGCAGATGTCGTAGCAAGGTCAGAAAACGAAATTATTGTCATTGATACAGCACCAACTGGTCATACATTGCTATTACTCGATTCATCAGAAGCCTATCATAAAGAGATGAGTCGCTCGACAGGAAGTACGCCAGAAAGCGTGAAGGCATTATTGCCTCGTCTTCGTAATCCAGAAGAAACCGAAGTTGTAATTGTAACGTTAGCAGAAGCTACGCCTGTATTTGAATCAACCCGTTTACAAGAAGATCTTAGACGTGCTCAAATCGCACCAAAATGGTGGGTAATTAATCGCAGTTTGTCGGCAGCAGGAACAGATGACAAAGTCTTAAAGGTAAGGGCTTCTAGCGAAAAACAATGGATTAACAAAGTAGAAAATGAATTGGCTGAACGATGCGCAATTATTCCGTGGACAAAGGAAGCTAACCTAAACAATGACAGTAAGATTACTCAATCATAAGTTTTCACTAAATTAATTGGAGGAATTTTAAAATGATTATAACTGAGAAGGCAAAACAAAATTTACAAACGATTTTCACAGAAAAAGGTGGCGAAGGAATTCGCTTTTACTCTATGGGTGCAGGTTGTTGTGGACCGCAGTTAGGAATATCTCTGGATGCACCAGAGGAGAGCGACATCATTGAAGAAATCAATGGAATAAAAGTAGCTATTGATAAAGATGTAAAGGATACATTAGAAGAATTAACACTAGACAATGATGATACTCCAAATGGCTCACAATTTGTTCTATTGGGAATGGATCAATGCTGCTAGTAGAATGATATAATTATAAAAATTAAACATGCAACCAACTAGATACCTGTGGAGGAAATATTACATGAAAATAATAATCATTGGCTCAGTTGCAGCTGGTACTTCTGTTGCTGCGAAAGCTCGCAGAAACGATGAAAATGCGGAGATAACTTTATATAATGCAGACTACGATATCTCCTACTCAATATGTGGAATCCCTTATTTCTTAGGAGGCGAAGTTGATGAGTTAGAATCATTGACACCAAGAAGTGCTGCGTGGTTCAAAAAGCGTTATAACGTTGATATTTTTACTCGCCATGAGGTAACAACGATTGATTCGGAAAATAAAAAAGTAACGGTTAAAAACCTTGATACATATGAAATCAAGGAAGACAGTTATGATACGTTAGTATTTGCAACAGGGGCAACACCAATAACACCAAACATTACTGGCGCAGATAAAGAACATGTCTTTCAGGTACGTACTATTCAAAATACAGCAAATATCGATTCCTTTATGAGGGCGAATAACCCAAAAAAGATTACCATAATAGGTGCCGGTTTTATTGGACTCGAAGTTGCTGAGCAACTAAAGCATAAAGGATTGGAAGTTACCATCATCCAAAGAAGTGACCAAATCATGCCACACTTGGATAAGGATATGGCAAGAAGAGTTGAGGAACATGTAAGAAGTAATGGCGTGAATCTGCTGTTAAATGAAGAAGCCAGTACAATTTCAGAAAGTGTTGTCGAAACAAAATCAGGGAAAACGATTGAATCGGATATGGTCATCTTAGCAACTGGTGTACGTCCAAATACAAAATTGGCGCAAGAAATGGGTATTGAATTAGGAGCATCTGGTGCTGTTAAAGTCAATAACAAGATGCAAACGAATCTACCTGATGTGTATGCAGTAGGCGACGTTGCAGAAAGCTTCTCCGTTATCACTGGAGAACCAATTTATCGTCCATTAGGTTCCACAGCAAACAAAATGGGTCGTATTGCCGGAGATGTTATCACTGGTGGTGATTTAGAGCACCGTGGAATCCTCGGTACTGGAATCTTGAGAGTGTTTGACCTTGCTGTAGGTTATACCGGATTTAGTGAGAAAGAAGCATTGTCAAAAGGATTTGATGTGGAAATTCTCCATAATATTAAACCATCAAGGGCAGATTATCTTGGAGGAAAAGAAATCGTAATTAAGGCAATTGCAGACAGAAAGACAAGCCGAGTTCTTGGTGTTCAAATAGTGGGTGTAGATGGTGTTGATAAGCGAATTGATGTATTTGTAACAGCGATATCATTTGGAGCTAAAGCAGAAGATTTGTTTCATTTAGATTTAGCGTATGCCCCTCCATTCAGTACGACAAAAGATCCAGTTATGTATACAGGCATGGCTTTGCAGAATGCAATTGATAAGAAAAACAAGCTAATTACACCACAGGAATTAACAGACCGGATTGAGAGTGGTGAACAATTACAAATTATTGATACGAGAGCAACCAAGCAATTTGATGTTTCTAACGTAACTGGAGCAATTAATATCCCTCTTGCCAACTTACGATCTGAAGCTAAAAACTTAAATCATGACATTCCAACTGTTACTTACTGTAATAGTGGAGTAACGGGTAACGCAGCTCAGAATGTATTAAGAAATATGGGGTTTAAAGAAGTATTTAATCTTTCTGGTGGAAACAAGAATTACCAAAGTTTTAGTAAACAGTAATGAAGAAAGAGCTATTCATTGAATTGAATAGCTCTTTCTTCAATCTGTGCTTCAACTAATGTGCACGACGACAATTTCTGTTGTGAGCGCATACAGGAATTAATCAAAGAGCCTTTATTGTTCACAAACGTATCAGTACTTCGTAGTTAAGAATACAAGGTAACTATTAGACTTTCATTTGAAATGAAATTTATTAACATCGTTAAGCTTTTAGGAATAACCTGTATTAGTTAAATATTTGTAATTAATTTATTCTTTACAAATATCTATTGACTAAAATGAATTTTAGACATATAATACTTAACAAATCATATCATATTACTTGTATTTAGATTCTTATTCAGAGAGGTGGAGGTAAGGGCCCTAGAAACCTCGGCAACAGGTTAGTTTTAATACTGTGCCTAAATCCTTCAGTTGTATGACCTGATAGATAAGAAGAGTGCTAATGTTAGCCATCATAGGGCAAGGAGAGTAGCAAACCCTCTTCTAAAGAAAATAGAACCATGAATTATTTTGGCAGATACGAAAGTATATAACTTTTCTATTTGAAGAAGTGCAACTAAGGTATTCGCTAAAACCTAATAGCGAGCGCTAAGTTTTCTAATCTAGGCTGATTCCTTAGATTTAAAGTCTCAAAAAATGTGGAGGAATGAAGGATGGATAACTATTCGGTTACCTACAATGAATTTACTGGTGACCCTTATAAAGACTGGATTCCTACAGACAAAACAAAGGGAGCTTCAACAATCCTCAAGTGGGCATACGAAACTTACGGTGAGAAAATCGTCTATGCTTGCAGTTTCGGTGCGGAAGGTGTTGTATTGGTTGACTTAATCTCTAAAGTGCAAAAGGATGCTGAAATTGTATTTCTAGATACAGATCTGCATTTTCAGGAAACGTATGATTTAATCGACAAGGCGAAAGAAAAATATCCGGATTTGCGTATTCAGTTGAAGAAACCGGACTTGACTTTGGAAGAGCAGGCTAAAGAACATGGTTCAGCATTGTGGAAACGAAAGCCTGACCAATGTTGCTTTATCCGAAAAATCAAACCTCTTGAAGATGCCTTAAGCGGTGCACCTGCTTGGATTTCCGGTCTTCGGAGAGAACAATCACCATCAAGAAGGAAAACTGATTTTGTGAATAAAGATGACCGGTTTAAATCTGTTAAAGTTTGCCCGTTAATCCATTGGACCTGGGATGATGTATGGGAATATATCAAAGTAAATAATCTACCGTATAATGAATTGCATGATAATGGATATCCAAGTATTGGCTGTATACCATGTACATCGCAAGTAACAGATTCACAAGATTCACGTGCAGGAAGATGGTCAGGGATGAATAAAACAGAATGTGGTCTTCATACAACGGGGAATTCCTCCAATTAGATTATTTTGCTAAATTTTTTTTAAACTTAAAACCGAGTAAACAACTTTGGATAGGATACTTTGTACCAGGCTAGTTATTATAAAAAAAGTATGAGGGGTGAGGAGCTTTGCAGTTAACTGTAATGAATAGTCCTTTTAATCAGGAGCAAACAGAAAATCTTAATGTCCTTCTATCAACAATTACAGAAGCACAAAAAAATTGGCTTGGCGGATATTTGGCCGCTATACAAATAACAGATCCACCAAATAATGGTTCTGCTACTCCAGGAGGTGCAGCCATAGCACCTCCACCTGTCGTTCCAGTCGCTACCAGAGAAGTGACCGTGCTCTATGGATCTGAAACAGGTACCGGGCAAAGACTTGCTGAGGAAATAAATTGCAAGTTAGAAGAGAAAAATATAAAGGTGAAACTATCAGCTTTAGATGATTTTAAAACAAAGGATCTAAAGAAAGTTGAAGATCTGCTAATTATATCTGCTACCCATGGAGAAGGGGAGCCACCAGAAAACGCTATTTCTTTCTATGAATTTCTTCATAGCAGAAAAGCACCTAAATTGAAGGGTCTTCGCTTTTCCGTACTATCTTTAGGCGATGAGTCCTACGAGTACTTTTGCCAGACAGGTAAGGATTTTGATAAACGTCTGGAAGAATTGGGAGGAGAAAGACTGCATCCGAGAGTCGATTGTGACTTGGATTTTGATGAACCCGCAGCTGAGTGGATGGAAGGCGTCCTAAGTATATTAAATGAGGCAGAAGCGGTTGAATCAGGGTTAGCAGTGCAAGAAGCAGCTGGAACAATTGTGCAAGAACAACAAGTATTTACAAGAACGAATCCATTTATGGCTGAAGTCTTAGATAATCTTAATTTGAATGGGCGAGGATCAAAGAAAGAAAACCGTCATCTTGAGTTGTCACTAGAAGGATCTAATCTGGCATTTGAACCAGGGGATAGTCTAGGAATTTCACCTCAAAATGACCCAGAACTTGTAGACCAGATTATTAAGCAAATGAATTGGGACGCTGATGAAACCGTTCAAGTTAATAAACAAGGAGAAATCCGGTCACTTCGAGAAGCATTGCTTTCTAACTTTGAGATTACTAGACTTACGAAGCCATTACTAGAGAAAGCTGCAAAGCTCTTTAATAATGAACAGTTTGATATACTTGTGAAGGCGGGACAGGAAGAGGCGCTTAAGGCTTATCTTGATGGAAGGGATTTACTTGATTTAGTTAAGGATTATCCGCCAAGAGAATTGTCACCAAGTGAATGTATTCAAATTCTAAGGAAAATACCGGCTCGACTGTATTCCATAGCGAGCAGTTATAAGGCAAACCCGGATGAAGTTCAACTTACGATTGGAACGGTTAGATATCATACACATGGGCGTGATCGAGCTGGTGTTTGTTCCGAGCAGATTGCCAAACGAATCGAGCCGGGAGAACTTTTACCAGTGTATATTCACCCGAACCCTAATTTCAAATTTCCTTTCAATGCTGAAACACCTGTCATTATGATTGGTCCTGGTACTGGGGTAGCACCGTATCGTTCTTATTTAGAAGAACTCGAAGAAGAGGATGTTAAAGGTAAAACATGGTTATTCTTTGGTGACCAGCACTTTGATACAGACTTTCTTTATCAGACAGAATGGCAAAGATGGCTAAAAGATGGGGTGCTTACGAAGATGGATGTGGCATTTTCCCGTGATACTGATCAGAAGGTGTATGTACAGCATCGCATGTTGGAGAAACGTAGGGAATTATATCAATGGCTGAATGAAGGTGCACATGTTTATGTATGTGGGGACGAAAAACATATGGCAAATGACGTTCACCAAACATTAGCAACTATTCTCGAGCAAGAGGGCGGTTTAAGCCACGAAGAAGCAGAGGAATATTTACGTGAAATGCGTAAACAGAAACGTTACCAGCGTGATGTCTATTAATGATCGGCAAGGTATGGAGAGGAGAATAAAGCAATGAGTGAAAATAAAGTTCCAGAACAAAATGGACCACTAGTTGAGTTGGAAAAGATTAAAGAGGATAGTAATTTTCTAAGAGGAACGATTGTAGAAGGGCTTGAGGACCCAATTACTGGTGCCATTTCCGATGATGATAATAAATTATTAAAATTTCATGGAAGCTACCAGCAAGATGATAGGGATATACGGGATGAACGGAGACGTCAGAAGCTTGAGCCAGCATATCAATTTATGATCCGCGTACGAACGCCAGGCGGAGTGACGACACCAGACCAGTGGTTAACAATGGATGATCTTGCACATAAATATGGCAATGAAACGATGAAACTTACAACGAGACAGACATTCCAATTACACGGAATTTTGAAACGGAATCTGAAGAAAACGATGCAGGGAATGAATGAGGCGCTGATGACTACGATTGCAGCCTGTGGGGATATCAATAGGAATGTTATGTGTAATGTGAACCCGGAGCAATCAGCAGTCCATTCTGAAGTTTATGAATGGTCGAAGAAGGTCAGTGACCATCTATTACCAGAGACGAATGCATATCATGAAATCTGGCTGGATGATGAAAAAGTAATCGATAGCCGCGGAACAGTGGAAACGGAGCCGATTTACGGATCAACCTATCTACCACGGAAGTTTAAAATAGGAATTGCAGTACCACCATCTAATGATATCGATGTTTTTTCACAGGACTTAGGTTTTATCGCGATTCTGGAAGATGGACAGCTCAAAGGATTTAATGTAGCGGTCGGTGGCGGTATGGGAATGACACATGGTGATACGAAAACATATCCACAAGTTTCCCGTGTGATTGGATTCTGTACCCCAGAAAAATTAACGGAAGTTGCAGAAAAGGTTGTCACCATTCAGCGCGACTTTGGGAACCGTACGGACCGAAAGAATGCTCGTTTCAAGTATACAATTGACGCAAGAGGGGTCGATTGGTTCAAAAATGAACTGAATGAAAGATTGGAATGGAATCTAGATGAGCCTCGTACTTATCATTTCGAATCAAATGGGGATCGTTATGGTTGGTTAAAAGGAGATGACAAATGGCATTTGACACTATTTATCCAAAACGGCCGGATTAAAGACTTTGATGATTATCCACTCCGTACAGGTTTGCGAGAAATTGCTAGGGTACATACGGGAGATTTCCGAATCACTCCGAATCAGAATTTAATTATCGCGAATGTAACTAGCAAAAATAAGAAACAAATCATCGAATTAGTCGAAAAATATAAGCTTACAGAAGGAAAACATTATTCAGGACTACGCAGAAATTCGATGGCATGTGTTGCCTTTCCTACTTGTGGGCTGGCTATGGCTGAATCTGAACGATATCTTCCGTCTTTATTGGATAAAATTGAAGTCATTCTTGATGAGGCAGGCATTAGTGAGGAAGAGATCACCATTCGTATGTCCGGTTGCCCTAATGGATGTTCCCGTCCAAGTCTTGCAGAAATAGCCTTTATTGGCAAAGCCCCGGGGAAATACAATATGTATCTTGGTGGAGGTTTCAATGGAAGCCGCTTGAACAAACTTTATCGGGAGAATATAGGTGAGGAAGAGATTCTGAACTCCCTTCGTCCAATCATTTTCCAGTATGCAAAGGAACGGGAGCAAGGGGAACATTTCGGTGATTATGTTATTCGTGCCGGTTATGTTGAAGAAGTACTTTCTGGACTTGATTTTCACACAACTTCAACTACATCAAAATAGAATAAAGGGATAGACAGAAAGGAAGTGAAATAATGGGAAAGGTTTACTTAGTTGGTGCAGGTCCTGGTGACCCGGACTTAATTACCATTAAAGGGCTAAAAGCAATTCAGAAATCAGATGTTATTTTATATGACCGGTTAGTTAACGAAGAATTACTAGGTTACGCTTCAGACAAAGCGGAATTAATATACTGTGGAAAGAGTCCTGACCATCATTCGCTTACACAGGATAAGATCAATGACCTCCTTTGTAAATTTGCGAACGAGGGAAAGATTGTTACTCGGTTAAAAGGCGGAGACCCGTTTATTTTTGGCAGAGGTGGAGAGGAAGCTGAATTACTTAAGGAAAATGGCATCAGCTATGAAATTGTCCCTGGAATCACTTCCGGTTCTGCAGCTCCCGCCTATGCAGGCATACCGTTAACGCATCGGGATTATAGTTCATCGGTATCTTTCGTATCTGGTGTCAGTAAAAGTGGTGAATCCTATGAAAAGTACTGGGAAAACCTTGCGCAAGGATCTGATACACTTTGCATTTATATGGGAGTACGAAATCTACCAGGTATTTGTGAACGACTTATTCGGTACGGTCGCAAACCCACTACCCCAATAGCTTTGATACATTGGGGAACGACTGAGAATCAACAGACGGTAACTGGAACATTGGAGGATATTTTAGATAAATCGCATACTTTCAAGAATCCGTCGATGATTATTATCGGTGAGGTAGTTAGGCTTAGAAATCAAATTAAGTGGTTTGAAAATGATTCTCTAGAAAAAGAGTTCGGTGCTGAAGCAATCTTAGGATGAATGGGAGGGAAGACAGGTGCAAGGAATTCTATATGTTAGTCATGGGAGCCGTATAAAGGAAGCAACAAACGAAGCGGTCGAATTTATCACATCTGTAAAGAAACTAGTCAATATTCCCCTTCAGGAGAGTTGTTTTCTGGAGCTTGCCGAGCCAAATGTCACAGAGGGTATTGATAATCTGGTAAAGCAAGGAGCTTCCAGAATATCCATTGTACCTGTCCTGCTTTTAAGTGCTGGACACTACTTCAAAGATATTCCTGAAGTAGTGAACCAGTCAAAGGAAAAGTATCCTGAAATTACTTTCACTTATGGTCAGCCACTAGGGGTTCAAGACCAGTTTACAACAATTTTAGCAGAACGTATAGAAGAGACGAATGTTCCAGTCAAAGCGGATGCGAAAATACTGCTTGTTGGCCGTGGCAGTCGTAATCCACAAACAAAGATAGATATAAAAAATATAGCTAATAAATTACAGGGGCAAACGAATATTCAAGTAGATATTTGTTTTCTAGCCGCCTGTGAACCTTCTTTTGAGCAGGGAATTCAATCTTCTTTAAGTGAAGAGCATTCACAAATATTTATTGTTCCTTATCTTTGGTTTACAGGGGTGCTTATGGACTTTTTAGAAACGAAAGTAAGTGATTTATTTGAGGCGGATAAGGAATTTGTACTATGTCGCCAACTTGGTGACCATCCTGCAATGAAAAATGCACTGAAAGAAAGAGTTTATGAATCTATTAAATAACACTATGTAGTAGAGTTTTCCACAAGTAAAGGGATGTTAAAGACATGACAGCAATACCTCTTATGATTGAATTACGTGAAAAAAATGTTGTTATTGTTGGAGGTGGCCATGTAGCTGAAAGGAGAATCGAGACTCTTTTGGGGAGCGGTGCTTCTCTAACCGTTATCAGCCTAGTGATTGAAAAAGGCATTCGCTCTCATTGGGAAAAAGGAAGATTGAATTGGAAGCAAAAATCCTTTGAATCAAATGATGTGGTGGATGCCTTTTTGATCATCGTTGCTACGAATGATCCAATTGTAAATGACTCTGTTATCGAGGCAGCGCCAACGAATTCTCTTATAAATGCTGCGGCAGAAGCTGACAAGGGAGATGTGGAATTCCCATCCTTTTTCAGACGTGGAAAGTTGGCCATCAGTATATCAACTAGTGGAGCAAGTCCACAACTTTCAGCCAAATTAAATAGAGAGCTTCAAGCTGTATATAGTGAAACTTATGAAGATTATTTGGATTTTTTGTATGAAAGCCGACAACTTATCAAACATTCTTTATTTAGTAAATTACAACAAAAATTATTATTAAAAGAACTTCTATCCGAGAGTTTTCTAGATAAAGATAAACAAATGAAAGCAATCAAATGGTTTGAGAGAGTATCTAGAGAATGAGTTAGAGAGATAATTATTTATATGGAGGTTTTAATGATGTCAGTGACAAAACAGAAGGAAATCGAAACAATTCTGCCACATGGTGGTGAGCTTATAAATAGGGAATTACATGGTAAACAGAAAGCATCCTACCTGGATCAAATAGATTCACTACAATCGCTTAAGCTGGACGCCTGGAGCTTGTCTGACTTGGAGTTGATTGCGATAGGTGGTTTTAGTCCGTTAACCGGATTTATGGGGCAGGCAGACTACAATCGTGTTATTGAGGATACGCGTTTGGAAAATGGGACAATTTGGAGTATTCCCATTACCCTTCCAGTAACTGAGGAGCAAGCAGCTACATTTGAAATCGGGCAGACGATAGCGCTAATTGGGGAAGATGACGTTTATTATGGTGTACTTGAATTGGAGGAAAAGTATACATCTGACAAAGAGAAAGAAGCGCGTCTTGTCTATGGTACAACAGATAATGCCCATCCTGGTGTGAAAAAAGTTTATGAAAGAGGAGAAGTATATCTTGCCGGACCAATTTATTTATTAAACCGACCAAGTCATGGTAATTTTGAAGATTTTTACTTTGATCCGTCTGAAACAAGAAAGCTATTTGCTGATCTAGGTTGGAAAACGATAGTTGGCTTTCAAACGCGTAATCCTGTTCACCGTGCACATGAGTATATTCAGAAAACAGCATTGGAGTCTGTAGACGGATTATTGTTGAATCCATTAGTAGGTGAAACAAAGTCAGATGATATATCAGCAGAAATAAGAATGGAAAGCTATCAAGTTATTCTGAAAAACTATTATCCTGTAAATCGTACGCGACTTGTCATTTACCCTGCAGCAATGCGCTATGCCGGTCCGAAAGAAGCAATTCTGCATGCAATTGTCCGTAAGAATTATGGATGCACACATTTCATTGTCGGAAGGGACCATGCAGGTGTAGGTGATTACTATGGCACATACGAAGCACAGGAATTGATATCCGAATTTGAGAAAGAACTAGGTATTCAAATATTCAAATTTGAACATGCGTTCTATTGCAGAAAATGCGAGAACATGGGTACGGAAAAAACATGCCCACATGGTAAAGAATCCCATGTTCATCTTAGTGGGACGAAGGTACGTGAAAAGCTTCGGAATGGAGAGGAGCTCCCTAAAGAGTTTTCCCGTCCGGAAGTTGCAGCAGTGCTTATTAAAGGAATGCAGCAAAATTAATGTAAGATGTCGTTCAAAAAGGAGGATAGAAGGGACAATGGAAATCAGATATGTCATTTTAACCGGTCTTTTTGAACAACCTATTAAGGGTGTTTCTCCATGTCAGTCGAAATAGTTTTTGTTCTTGTCATGGTGATAGCCATGTTTGGCGCACTCCTTTTTGAAATTGCCAGTCCTGCTTTTATTGTTTCATTGGTGCTAGTTATATTTCTAATCACTGGAATACTCAGCCCAAAGGAAGCACTAAGTGGATTTTCCAATGAAGGCATGCTCACCGTTGCTCTTCTTTTTATTGTAGCAGGAGCTGTACAGAAAACCGGCATTATTGAAAATATATTGAAATCGTGGCTTGATCGGAGTAATACATTACTCGGTTCGATGGTCCGCTTTTTTATCCCTATCTCTTTACTATCCGGATTTTTGAATAATACTCCAATCGTTGTAACCGTCACACCAATGCTGAAGAAATGGTGTGAAGTGAGGGGGATTGCGCCTTCCAAGTTTTTAATTCCGCTCTCTTATGCAACAATTCTTGGTGGAACGATTACAGTTATAGGGACATCAACAAATTTAGTCGTCCATGGTATGTTGGTTGATTATGGCTATCGGGGTTTTTCTCTATTCGAACTTGCTATTGTTGGTATACCGATAACCATTGTAGGTCTTCTCTATATTTTCACGATTGGACATAAATTACTACCTGAGCATAAAGGGTTTCAGCAACAGGTGAAAGAGGATTCCAAGGAATACATTGCAGAGTTAATTGTTGAAGCATTCTTTCCATATCTTAATAAAAGTGTGAAAAAGGCTGGTTTAAGAGAACTAAAAGGTCTCTATTTAGTTGAAATTATCCGCGGAAAAGAACGGATATCACCCGTAAGATCAACTACCATTATACAAAAAGACGACCGATTGATTTTTACAGGGTTAATATCCACAATCACAGATGTGCAAATGACGAAAGGGTTGACATTAAGGACAGGAACGGATCTTGAAATTGATGAATTGAAAAATGGCAATACAGAGATTGTGGAAGCTGTTATATCCCATCAATCCAATTTGCAATCCAAGTCGATCAAACAATCACAATTCCGGTCTAGATATGATGCTGGCGTAATTGCAGTCCACCGTAAAAACGAACGAATTGCAAGCAAAGTTGGTGACATTGTATTAAAGCCTGGAGATTCGTTATTGTTGCTGGCTGGTAAAGATTTTGTGGAAAAGTATAATCAATCCAATGATTTCTATGTTCTTACTCCCTTGGACACACCAGAATCACTAAAGCGGAATCCTGTAAAAGAAAAGCTTACGATTATTATATTTATTAGTATGATTTTACTGGTCACATTTGGTCTGCTAAGCATGTTAAAGGGCATGGCATTGGCTGTGATACTGGTATTTTTAACTAAAATCATCACTGCAGAAGAAGCGAAGAGATATATTCATTTTGATGTATTGCTTTTAATTGCCAGTTCCTTCGGTATCGGAATGGCAATGACAAAAACAGGTTTGGCAGGGAGGATTGCTGAGGGGTTATTAACTATTGGCAAGCCACTGGGATTATTTGCAATACTACTAGCAATCTATCTAATAACAAATATTTTTACAGAATTAATTACAAATAGTGCTGCCGCTATATTAATGATTCCAATCGGATTGGAAATGGCGGCGAGTCTGCAAATCGATCCAATGGGTATTGCTGTTTTAATTGCAATTGCTTCCTCAGCGAGTTTCATTACACCAATAGGATACCAAACAAATCTTATTGTCTATGGTCCAGGTGGCTATAAGTTTACTGATTATATAAAAATAGGAACACCACTTAGTCTAATTGTAATGGCAATGACCGTTACTATTGTCTACTACTGGTGGTTTTAGGAGGAGCAAAATGAGTGAATCTACAAACATCGTATGGCACGAATCTACAGTAACAAAAGAAGAAAGAGCAAACCTGAATCATCATAAAAGTGCGGTTTTATGGTTTACAGGTTTATCTGGTTCGGGTAAATCCACTTTATCTGTAGCATTGGAGAAAGAACTTCATGCTATTGGAGTCCATACGTATCGTCTAGATGGAGATAATGTACGCCATGGTTTGAACAAAAATTTAGGTTTTAGCCCGGAAGATCGTACAGAAAATATTCGTCGTATCGGGGAAGTTGCAAATTTGATGGTTGATGCTGGTCTACTAACGCTGACAGCATTTATTTCACCTTATCGAGAAGACCGAGATAAGGTGCGTGAGTTGCTTGATAAGGATGAATTCCTAGAAATTTACGTCAAATGCAGTCTGGAAGCATGTGAAGATCGTGACCCTAAAGGTTTATACAAAAAAGCCCGTGCAGGTGAAATTAAAAGTTTTACCGGGATTGATGCACCATATGAGGAGCCTGATAATCCAGAACTTATCGTTGATACGGAGAATCAGTCGTTGGAAGAATCGGTTCAGGTTATTGTGAAGTATTTGAAAGAGAAAGGATATATTTCATAAACGTTGAATATCGTAAACTTTGGGACTGCAGATACTCGTCCTATCGAAAAGAACTGGGACTCCGCACTGCTCGTCCCAGAGATGTTGCTTTAACTTCGCAGTTTTCTGCTAGTTGATTTCTATCAGTATGTAAGAACTTCGGCGACCGCTCTGGGAAATATACTTCGCGCATCCTAAGGCGGCTGGTGAGCCTTTCCTCCCGCTAGTCTTCGTGAATTTCCCAGAGCTGGTAAGAAGTGGCTTGTAATCGCTCAAAAAGCATCATATAACTTCGCCAGTCCGGTTGAGCGGAGGGCGGTGACTCCTACGGGAACAGCACGTGTCCGAAGCCCCGAAGAGTGGTTTTCTCTTCGGGGCTGAGGCCGTGCCCTAAGGATGCGCATCCGCCCAGAGCGATCCCGGACGGTAGCGATAGCGCATGTAGTTGGATGTCAGCTAGCAGTTACTTCACAGCAGTTTATCTCGACTAAGAGACAGGTAACAATTCTATACAAAAACGCCTTAATAAATGAAGTGATTATCTCTCTAAATTTAGTAATTTACTTATTACAAGGTGTAAAAGGCTAGAAATACAGCTTCATGGTCAATCACAAAAAGAAGTTCAAACCATATATGGTTTGAACTTTTTACTTTATATAGCCAAAAACATTCGAGATATCCTCCTGCATCTTTACTAAATAAACACTAAGCGGATCATTGATTGACTTAGGAATACCATCTGTAAAGCCGACTACAGTAATTATTCCTGCGAGTTCATTCGTGTATGAGAGAATAGGAATGGATGCAGAAGAAATTTGAGAAATTAACGGCTCCATTGCAAATGCTATTTTTTCAACTTCTATTTGTTGAAATTCTTTACTTTCTGCTGTTAATAAAGGATCCGACTGCATAGCATTTAGCATATCGCTGCTGGAAAACACATTAAATATTTTCCCGGATGATGAATTTTGCGGGAGAACAGATCCCATTTGGGCGCCAATGTTTAATATCCCATCAGCATTCTTTATTTTAGCAATCACAGGTCCATTTTGTGTAACAACAGAAAAGAGGACAGAACAATTACTATGCTGGCTGATTGTATGTAAATAGGGTGTTATAAGTGCGATTGTATCCTGGTTGCCAATCGCAGCCATCCCATATTGTATCAGCTTATTACCAAGATGATATAGTCCTGTCGCTTGTTCACGAATGACCAATTCCAGTTTAGTAAGCGTATTCATATATTTGTATAAGTTACTCTTGGTTATTTGTGTTTTTTCCTGAATTTCTGAGAATCGCATTGGATGCTTGGACTCTACAAGTACATCAATAATAGTAATTCCCGTTTGTAGTGATTGAATCGTGTCTCTACTCTTTTTTGTTTCCATAATATTCTCCTCTAAAATTAACTAATAAGTTTTGGAAATATATAGTTCCCACTTTTTACATCTACACAGAGTATAGATTAATAAATTAGTAAATTCAAATAGTATTTTATAATTAAACTTTTTATATAATTTTAAGATTGACAGTAATTAATATTCTGATATATAATATAATTATGCAAAGAGAGAACACGTTATAACATTGGTGGAATAAAAGGCATTTCAATTTACTTATATGAAAATGTCTTTTATTTATAAAATGAATGAATGCGTTTCCAGTATTCATTACATTAAAAGTGTTCTAAAATTTCACATACAAAGGAGAAAACAATGAAATTAATTACTTTTACCACAGCAGGTCATTCTCGTATCGGAGCTTTAATTGAAGGGGAAAAGGTTGTTGATCTAAATTATGCTTACCAGGCTAAACTCGAGAGCGAGGGAAAATACCGTTATAAAGAAATCGCTGAAGCATATGTCCCAGCTGAAATGGAAGCGTTTTTAGAAGGTGGACAGGAAAGCATTGCAATTGCAAATACTGCTGTAGATTATGCGCTTTCTATCGGTGGTACTTTCAAACATCAGCTATTATATAACAAATCGGAAGTGAAAGTGGAAGCACCGGTTACAAATCCCAAAAAGATGATTTGTGTAGGTCACAACTATCGCGAACATATCCTTGAAATGGGACGTGATCTTCCTGCTAACCCGGTAGTGTTTGCCAAGTATGCCAATACGATTATAGGACCGGAGGATGATATTCCATTCTACCCTATATCGGAGCAATTGGATTATGAAGCGGAGTTTACTTTTGTCGTTGGAAAACAAGCACGAAATGTTTCGGAAGAGGATGCACTGGATTATGTAGCAGGATATACGATAACGAATGATGTTACATATCGTGATATTCAACGACGTACCCTTCAATGGATGCAGGGGAAATCAGTAGATGGCAGTGCACCAATGGGTCCATGGATTCTTACATCAGATGAATTAACAGATCCATCAGGCCTTGATATTGTTTTAACGGTTAATGGAGAGGAAAGACAACGTTCGAATACTTCTAATCTCGTATTTACCGTGCAAAAGCTCGTTTCATTTCTATCCAATTTAATGACATTAGAGCCAGGTGATGTCATTCTTACAGGTACCCCGGGTGGTGTTGGTGTTGCGATGGATCCACCTGGATTCTTGAAAGATGGCGATGTTGTAAAAATTGAAGTCGACAAAGTGGGCGTTCTTGAAAACCGCGTTACATTACAGAAGGAGGAGAATTAATATGGCAGAACCAAAAGTTCAAGGTTATATTCAATCAATTAACACTTCTTTTGATAATATTTTAAAAGTAACAGAAGACCTTTCTGAAAAAGTAATTCGCTGGAATCCTACGGAAGAAGAATGGTCCATCCTGCAAATTCTTTCGCATTTAACGGAAGCAACACCATATTGGCTGACAGAAGTTGAACGTGTTCTAGAAAAACCAGGCTCTGAATGGGGACGTGGCTTGCAACATCAAGAACGTTTGGAAGCAGTAGAAAGTCCTGATCAATTAAATTTAGATGAAGTACTTGCAAATATAAAGGGATTGAAAGAACAAGTAACGGAAAGATTATCTAAAGTTAGTGATTCTCAGTTAACAGAAGAGAACCCACATCGCAACTTTGCGAAATTTGGTAATAAACCAGTTTCATTTATTATTGAACATTTTATCGATGAGCATACTGTGAAACATCTAGGCCAGATCGAAAGAAATCTCAGTAAATTAAGTGGTACAACAAAATAAGTGAATAATTAGTAGTAAGAGAGTTTACAAACTCTCTTACTACTAAAATAAAAAGGGGATGTATGTAATGGCAGAAATGAATGAATTTATGAGTAGTAATGTTGTTAAAGATTTTACGAAAGATATTCAACAATACAACCTTGGACCACTTTGGGAAGCAATTCCAGAAGTGATGAACCACACTCCTAAACCACAAGCAATACCATACCTTTGGAGTTCGGAATTAATTGAAAAGAAATTGATGGAAGCTGCAGAAATATTTACACCTGAACGCGGTGGGGAACGTCGTGCAATTTACTTCCAAAATCCAGGTTTAACTTACCGCAAGCCTTGGGGTTGGGTATCAACAACACAATCGCTTTACGCTGCTGTTCAACTGCTTTTGCCAGGTGAAGAAGCACCATCACATCGTCATACACAAAGTGCTCTCCGTTTTATTACAGATGGTGACGGTGCATATACGATTGTAGAAGGTGAACGCGTTTACATGCAGGAAGGTGACTTTCTAATCACACCGAAAAATCTCTGGCATGGACATGGCCATCCTGGTGATAAACCAATGATTTGGATGGATGCGCTTGATATTCCCACCATTTATGGAATCGGTGGCACATTCTTTGAACCATATGAAGAAGGCTTACAACAACCAAATGTTCCGGATAATTTCTCAGAACTCCGTTATAGCGGTGGAATGGTTCGTCCGGTAGGCGATGATAAATTTTCCGTCGCACCATTAGCAAACTACAAGTGGAGTCGTACAGAGGATGCGATTAAGGGATTAATGAACTTTGATCCAGATTCAATTAATGGTTTTGCAATTGAATATATAAATCCGACAACAGGTAAATCTGCTAATCCAACGATGGGAACGCGGATGCAATTTCTGCCTAAGGATTTCCATACAAAGGCAATTCGTCATACTCATTCAACCATTTACCATGCGTTTAAAGGCTCTGGTTACACCGTTATTAATGGAGTGCGTTTTGACTGGAAGAAAGGGGATTACTTTGTTATACCTAACTGGGCTTGGTATGAGCACTTCCCAGCAGAAGATTCTTACCTATTCTCTGTAAATGATATTCCAATCATGGAACGTTTCGAATTAGAAAAGGAAGAAAAAATGGAATCCAATAATGGTTACCAAAAAGTGACTGGTGAATTTAAAGCAGATTTTAGATAAGCAACATTTTGATAGATAACAAGAAAAGTATTAGTGGGGTAATTTAAATTAGAAAGCGATTACAAATTACCCCTCGCTAATATAAAATTTACTTAATGGGAGGAATTATAAATGACAAACAGTAATGAAAATACATATCTCGTTGTTGGTGGTGGTATTGGTGGTTTAGCAACAGTACTTAGCCTTGCAAATTCAGGAAGACGTGTCAAGGTACTTGAGCAAGCACCAGAATTCGGTGAAGTTGGGGCAGGAATCCAACTTGCAGCAAATGCAACAAATGTGCTGCAGCATCTAGGTGTTATGGACAAAATCAGTGAAATTGCTGTTTTTCCAAAACGACTCGTATTAATGGATGCTTACACAGGTAATGAATTGGCTGCATTAGACATTGGTGAGACATATAGAGAAAGATATGGTGCACCATATGTTGTATTGCACCGTTCAGATCTTCAACGCATTTTGCTGGAAGCTTGTGAAGAACACCCTAATGTTGACCTTTATACAAATCAAAAGATCGTGGAAACAGTACAAGATGACGACACAGTGACGGCAACTTCTGCAAATGGTGAAGTGCATACAGGTAAGGCGCTTATCGGTGCTGATGGCTTATGGTCAACAACACGCCAATTATTTAGCGATGACCAACCAGAATGTTCTGAGTATGTTGCATATCGCGGAGCTATTCCTATTGAAGAAGTTACAAATATAGGAAATCTTGATGATGTTTACATGTGGATTGGACCAAACTTGCACGTTGTTCAATACCCAGTAAGAAAAGGTGAGTTATACAACCAAGTTGTCGTATTTAAAAGTTCGCAATATAAAAAGGAAATTGAGAAAACAGATGAGTGGGGTACACCTGAAGAAATGGATGAAGTATTTGCAAAGACTTGTGATAAAGTTCAAACAGCTATATCATACATCTCACGTCAAAAGAGATGGCCAATGTATGATCGTAAACCGATTGATAATTGGACAGATGGCCGTATTACATTAACGGGTGATGCAGCACATCCAATGCTTCAATATTTAGCACAGGGAGCTTGTCAAGCTTTAGAAGACGCTCCATACTTAGCAAATATGTTGGACAAACATAATGATGATGTAGAAAAAGCATTTCGTGCGTTTCAAGAAGAAAGATTGCCACGTACAGCAGATGTACAAACAAGTGCAAGACAGTGGGGAGAAATTATTCATGCAGTAGATGACACTTCCATCCTATTACGAAATACGGTTTTAGCAAATCATACAGTGAACGATTTCCAATTTATTGACAAATATCATGGTTATAAGAAGTTAACAAATAAAGTTGAAGCATAATTAATAAAAGGACAATAAAGAGGGGAGACTAACTCTTTATTGTTTTTTGAAATTAAACACATTTGAAAATTTGCATCACGAAGAAAGGGCTGTTATTTGTGTCAAAAGTAAATGCTTCAGAAATTATTAATAATAGCAAATTCAATCGTTTCCACATCGGGTTGCTTGGATTATGCTTCTTCATTATACTTTTTGACGGGTATGATCTTGTTGTTTTTGGAAGCGCTGTCCCGCTTTTGATGGAAGAATGGAACTTGTCTTCAGTTGAAGTAGGAGCAATGGGAAGCTATGGCTTATTCGGTATGGTGTTCGGTGCACCGTTCTTTGGGATGCTTGCAGATAAGATTGGGAGAAGAAAAGTTATCGTAATTACGCTTACCCTTTTCAGTTTATTTACGCTATTATGTGGCTTTGCTAGTAACCCTACGATGTTCTCCACGTATCGCTTCCTGGCTGGATTAGGTTTAGGTGGAATTATGCCAAATGTTATCGCATTATTAACAGATTACTCACCTGGAAAAATGAGAAACATGATGGTTTCTATCGTCTTATGTGGTTATTCGGTAGGTGGTATGCTTGCGCCAATTATAGGTATTTTCACATTTGATACGATTGGCTGGGAAGCTGTATTTTGGTTCGCTGGGCTACCTTTGTTAGCAATTCCATTTTTATATAAATATTTACCTGAATCCTCTACCCATTTAATTAGGAGTAATAGAAAAGAGGAGTTATTTGGTATTCTAACTAAGATTAATCCAACTAAAAAGTTCCAACCAGATGACGAGCTTATAGAATTGAAAGTTCAAGAGTCTAATGTTCCGCTTGTCGGTTTATTTAAGGAAAAGCGTGCACAAAGTACGATTATGTTTTGGATTGCTTTTTTCATGTGTCTATTGATGGTCTATGGATTGAATACATGGCTTCCGAATCTGATGATGGAAGCGGGATATGCACTTAATTCCAGTTTAGCATTTTTAATTGTTTTGCAAATGGGTGCCATTGTTGGTACATTGATTATTGCTAAACTCTGTGATAGATACGGAGAAAGAAAGATGCTTGTTCCATTGTATGCATTAGGCGCAGTTAGCCTAACATTATTAGGATTTGGTGGAAATTCATTTGTAATCTATACATTAGTTGGACTTGCGGGTGCTTGTACAATTGGAGCACAAAATATTGTACAAGCTTATGTATCACAATATTACCCGCCAAATATAAGATCAACTGCATTAGGAATGGCGTCCGGTGTAGGGAGACTTGGTGGAATGCTAGGACCGATATTGGGTGGTTACCTGTTGTCTATAACATTACCAATTCAATTAAATTTCATTGCTTTTGCTATACCAGGTTTGATTGCTGCAATTGCGCTATTTTTAATACGTGATAAACATGCCTATTATAAGCAAGAAGTCGATCATGAGGAAAAGATTGAGAATGCTCAACCTGCTGTCAGCAATTAGTTTTTATGGGATAAGGACTTTTGACTCCGCCAGTTTGTGCAGGCCTTTATATTGGCTCTTCATTTGCCGGGGTTAATATTGGCAAACTTAAAAGAGCTGTATCACCGTTTCTGGCTGTTACAAATGTCGTGTTTTTCCTTTTAACATATGTAACAGATCTTGTTCTTTGGATACTTTCATTACGTCAACTCCTCGCCACTTATCAACTTTTGCTTTGAATGATCCGGAGGCCACAAGGGTCTATAGTTGTCTAGTTTCGTTAGTTTTTGAATATAAGTCTATATATCCTCATTAGTCCATTAACCCTACTGCAAAGAGATGGCTCTTTGCAGTAGGGTTTGGAGGATATAAAGATTAATAGTTAATTAAATACTTTCACTAATAATATAAATTCAAAAAATTTGATATTGACAATAGTGAAAATTCTATATACTATTTATAAATAGGTGAACACTTTATAGCATTGGTGGAAATAAGGAATATAATTTAGTTAAAATGATAGCGCTTCATATTTAAGTTGAATGGATTAAATCAATGAAATTAGAATAGTAGGGTTCTTTCTACTAAGTTTAATAAGGATTTTTCCAAAAATTATAATTGAAAGAAATCATTTTATTTCAAGAGTGACTATTTATAAATGCCTTGTAACTGCTTATGTAATCTAGAGATCATCTTCTAACACAAAAAAATAATAAGAGGGGGAAAAACGATGAATTTGAAAAGAAAAAAACTACTTTTAGTTTTTATTGCTATTGTTGGGATGATACTTCTTGCAGCATGTGGAGGAAATGAATCAGAGGATTCTGCCGCAAGCTCTGATGAAGGTGGGGATGGTAATTATACATTTAAAGTATCACATGTTGTTCAAGAGTCCCATGTATGGCATGCAACTGCTGAGAAATTTGGTGAAGAATTGGAAGCTTTGTCAGATGGTAGAATGAATCTAGAAATCTATCCTGCTTCCCAACTTGGTATGGAGCAAGATATGGTTCAACAATTAGAGACTGGATCTATTGATTTTGGGTTTCTAACAAACGCATATATGAGTACTCGTGAAACATCATTAAATAGTTGGTTTATGCCTTTCTTGTTTAATGATTTAGAACAGGCTGTAGAGCTGAGAAGTTCTGAGGAAGCAAAGGATATGTTAGCTTCATTAGAAACACAGGGACTTGTAGGACTTGACTTTGCATTTGCTGGAAATCGTCATATTTTGATGAATGATGGATTTGTCAATTCTCCAGAAGATTTAAGTGGAAAGAAAGTACGTATCATTGGTAGTCCAGCCGTGCAAAGTTTCTGGGAAGCTACTCCTGCAGGACCTACAGCAATGCCATTGTCAGAAGTATATACATCTTTACAAACCGGAGTTATTGATGGAATGGATATTGACTTAGATGCACTTGTTACCGAAAAGTACTATGAAAACGCAGAATATTTAACATTAACAAACCATGCTACATTCCCTACTGTCATTGTGATGAGTCAAGAATCATATAGCAAGCTTTCTGAAGAAGATCAGCAGATTGTAAGAACTGCACTTTCAAAAGCTGTTGATTGGGGAATTGAAGAGGCAATCAGTAGAGAAGAAAGTAACTTGCAAACTTTAATTGATGAAGGGGTACAAGTAGAAGAACTTGAGGATACGTCTTCCTTTGAATCAATTATCACAGAAGTGAAAGATGACTTTTCTGGTCAATCTGATATCATCAAATCTTTTATTGAATCTGCTGAGTAATTCGACTAACAGTTTTCACTATAAAGAGTCAGTTTAAAAGGGCTGTTAGGATTAATGCAAACTTGCCTTTTCTTAGTACACGGGACATGGAAAACAAACCATGTCCCAAATGATATTTATTTTAGAATTTGCGTAAATTTTAGCAGCTAGAAAGAGGCGTTAACATGAATATAATTTATAAACTAAGTAATTTAGTATTTATAATTGAAAAAGGTCTAGCAATAATTCTTGGTTCCATTATTTTGATTGCATTATCTGCAGGTGTTCTCTATCGTTATGTATTTGATTCACCATTATCATGGTCTGATGAAGCTGGCATGTTCTCGCTCGCTTGGATTACTTTTATTGGCGGAAGTATGAGTATTAAGTTAAAGTCTTCTCCAACAATTGATGTTTTAACTAATTTTTTAAGAGGAAAGGTTAAAAAGTATATATTGGTTCTCGGATATTTAATCATGTTTGTATTTGTAAGTTATGTTTTATACCTTTCTATTGTTTGGATATCTTCTCCAAATATTATGCTTCAGCGATCTGGTTCCATGGGGCTGCCAATGATTATTCCCTATCTATCTATTCCAGTGAGTTTCACATTTATGGTCATACACTCACTTGAAGTATTGCTTAAGAGTTTTACCAATACAGATGAGGGGGTTGCATAAATGGTAATTTCTATCATTTCATTCGCTGTTCTTTTACTATTAAGAATTCCAATTGCTTTTGTACTTGGTATGACAACGGTTATTTATATATTAGTTTCTGGCAATATGGGTTTAATGACAACGCTTCCTCAACGGTTGTACTCAGGTATGGAAAATTACGGCTTGTTGGCAATTCCTTTGTTTATGATGGCAGGAGAGTTAATGAATTCGGGCGGGTTAACGAAAAGATTAGTAGCCTTTGCTCAAACATTTATCGGACATTTTAGAGGCGGTCTTGCCTATGTGAATGTCTTGGCAAATATGATGCTTGCAGCGATTATTGGTTCTGCAACGGCACAGATTGCTATGATGAGTAAAATTATGGTGCCCGAAATGGAGAAAGAAGGGTACTCCAGAAGTTTTAGTGCTGCAACGACTGCTTCAGCTGGTATGATGGGCCCAATTATACCGCCTAGTATGCAATTCATTATTTATGGTGTTGCTTC
The DNA here is from genome assembly GCF_002153375.1 of Oceanobacillus rekensis. Taxonomy (GTDB): domain Bacteria; phylum Bacillota; class Bacilli; order Bacillales; family Amphibacillaceae; genus Oceanobacillus; species Oceanobacillus rekensis. Next base: position 298,940 of record NZ_MTBQ01000003.1, on the reverse strand, counting down.
AGGTGTATCGATTGGTTCATTGTTTATGGCGGGCATTTTACCTGGGATTTTGCTTGCACTTGCGTTTATTATCCTAATCGCATTAATTGGTATGAAGCAACAATGGCCAACCCATAAACGTGCAAAGGTCTCCAAGATGGCTAAAAGCTTTATCGAAGTTATTCCAGCCTTACTTGTACCTGTTATTATTATTTTTGGTATTACAAGTGGTATTTTCACACCGACCGAATCTGCTGCAATTGCAAGTATTGTTGCAATTATTACTGGTTTCTTCATTTATAGGGAGCTTAATATAAAAGATATTCCAAGTATTTTAGTGAATACAGTTAACACAACAGCAATTATTACGTTATTAATTGCAATGGCGAATATTTTTGGTTGGATGCTGTCTTTCGAACAAATTCCACAAAATATTGCAGCATGGATGACATCGTTAACAAGTAATCCATTAGTATTTTTGTTGCTTGTTAATATATTTTTGATTATTGTTGGTATGTTTATGGATGGGATTGCTGCTCTGGTTATTCTTGTACCAATTTTCACACCATTATTAGCAAGCTATGGTATTGATCCAGTACACTTTGGGGTTATTATTTGTATTAATCTTACCCTTGGACTATTGACTCCGCCAGTTGGTGCAGGACTTTATATCGGTTCTTCACTTGCGAAGGTTAGTATTGGCCAAATAACAAAAGCAATATTACCGTTTTTGGCAGTTGCATATGCCGTACTATTTCTCATAACGTATGTTCCAGACCTAGTACTTTGGATACCATCATTATTTAATTAGTACTTAAAATATGCTAGATTAGTGCTAAGTTTAATACGTTTATTAATCGGAGAATTAATCTTAAGTTTTTTTGAATTAATTGTAGGATTATAAATGCAAAACACCTCCAAATTAGTTGTTTCCGGAAGGTGTTTTTGCATTTATTCTATTTCTATTCAGCTATTCTTAACATTTAATAACTTATTTGGGCTAAAAATATTGTTCGGATCAAGTACTTGTTTAATTTTACGCATTACTTCCAATGCCTCGCCGTGTTCCTTTTCTTGATATTTCTGCTTACCAAAACCAACACCGTGCTCACCGGTACATGTACCACCACGTGCCAGGGCATATTCTACGATTTGTTCATTCAATTCCTTGGACTTCTGAATTTCTTCTGGATCGTTCATATTGATCATAAGAATGATGTGGTAATTGCCATCTCCTACATGACCGGTAATTCCTCCCGGGAGTCCGAGTTGATCGATTATTACTCTTGCATGGTGGATGGCACCTGCTAATTCGGAGATTGGCACACATACATCGGTTACCATCATTTTTCTGCCTGGATAACTATGAATATAGGCATATGCCAGGTTATGTCTTGCATCCCAAAGCCGGTTGCGAGCAGCGGTATCTGTTTCGAACTGGATATCCAGGCAGTTAAAGTCCTTAAAAATCTGCTTTGTAAATGCAACATCCTGTTTTAAACCTGCTTCGTTTCCGTGAAATTCAAGGAATAAGGTAGGAACTTCTTCATAGGTTGATTCACTGAAATGATTGACTTGTTTTACAGAAGTTTCATCCACAATTTCTATTCTTCCAATTGGTATCCCGGCCTGTAATACGGCCACAACAGATTCAATCGCACTATCTACCGTTTTAAAAGTAGCTCTTGCTGCTGAGATAAATTCCGGAATTCCGAATATCTTTAACGTCAATTCAGTAATACATCCGAGTGTACCTTCTGATCCGACAAAGATTCCATTTAAATGATAACCCGAAGATGACTTCGCTGCTAATGTGCCAGTATGTATCGTTTTGCCATCTGCCAGAATGACCTCCATATCACGAACATTATCCCGCATTGTTCCGTATTTTACAGAAAGTGTGCCACTGGCATTCGTTGCTGCCATTCCACCAAGGGTAGCGTCTGCACCAGGATCGACAGGGAAGAAGAGCCCATATTTACTTAACTCTTTATTCAATTGTGTGCGTGTTACACCAGGTTCGATTTTTACGAGAAAGTCCTTTTCTTTTATTTGAATAATCTTATTCATCAGTGAAAAATCAATCGTTATTCCTCCATCATATGGGATGATATGACCTTCCAAACTTGTACCCATTCCGAAAGGCTGAATAGGAACTTTATGATCATTAGCAAATTTAACAATTGCACTAACCTGTTCGGAAGTTTCGGGATAAACAACGACATCCGGATTACTTGGTATGTGATAGGATTCGTCTTTACTATGTAACTCAAGTACTGTTTCATTGGTACTAATTTGATTACTTTTTAATATTTTGCGTAATTCGGAAAGCACATTTGACACAGCTTGATCCATATATATCACTCCTTAATTTTAATAATTTAAACTATTAAAACTATTAATTTACAAATGTAGTATATAGGAATTCTGCGTTAAAGTCTATGGATTTTAAATTATGCAAGAAAAGTACTGGTAAATAATGTAACTATAATTCATTCTTAATTTTTCCAACTGTATTTTATGACTTGATAAAAACGTTCCAGATTGTTACGAAAAGTAATAATAACTATATAAAATGAAGTCTCTAGGAACTCCAGACTTCATTTTATTTACCATAATCGTCTAGTCTAACAAACTTCATGCCAACTACGACTAAATTTACTTACAGAGAAAAAAAGACAATAACCTAAAAAACAGCAGCGGTCAACTAGTACAAGCTAAAAAAAATTAACCAAAACGCTTAAAATCTCATTTAAAGTAGAGTATAATGAATAATAGCTTGGAGGTGACACCTTATGGGTTTTGCAAATATAGGAATTCCTGGTTTAATACTTATCGTAATTTTGGCCTTAATCATTTTTGGACCTAAAAAATTACCTGAGATTGGTAAAGCAGCAGGACAGACGCTTCGCGAGTTTAAGACATCTGCTAATAATTTGATGGATGATGACGAAACTGCTGACGCGGATAAAGGTAAAGAGAAGACAAAAACAGATGCTGATAAAGAACTAGATAAAGCATAATAAAAAACACCGGGAATCAATTTCCGGTGTTTTTACTGCTTAAAATTCATTAAATAATTCTGTCATTTGCTGGCTAGTAATTGGTTTGCTGAAATAATACCCTTGTCCTTCATGGCATCTTTGATTGACAAGATATTTTAATTGTTCTTTACTCTCGATTCCCTCTGCTATGATCCGGAAATTCAGATTTTTCCCCATACTGATAATGGTATTGGCGATAATTTCCCCATCTCTATCAAGGTCATCAATGAATGATTTATCAATTTTAAGTGTGTCAATTGGCAACTGTTTTAAGTAGCTCAATGAGGAATATCCTGTACCGAAATCGTCAATGGAAACTTTGACACCTAAATCCTTAAGTTCGTAAACTGTCTTGGAAGAGGACTCTATATCAAGGATTGTTCCTTCTGTAATTTCAATTTCCAGATAGGATGCATCCAGCATTACTTCATTTAAAATTTCTTTTAAATCATGTACAAAATTTCTGTCATTGAATTGAATCGGTGATACATTCACACATATCCGCTGCATTAATTGCCCTTGCTCCTGCCATTCTTTCATTTGATTGCATACGGTAGCAATAATCCACTTTCCAACAGGTACGATTAAACCATTTTGTTCAAGAACAGGGATAAATTCATTTGGTCCGACGGATCCTAATTTTCGATTATTCCATCGAAGCAGAGCTTCAGCACCTACTATTTTGTTATTCTTTAGATTAATGATTGGTTGGTATGAAATCGTAAACTCGCCTCTATGGAGAGCTTCTTTTATTTCCAAATCGATTTCGTAGTTTCGTTCCAGTACTACGTTTTGATGTGCTGTATTAAAGCAATATTTATTTCCGCCTTGTTTTTTTGCATGGTACATAGCAGTGTCGGCATTTTTAATTAAATTTTCTACAAAGTCAACTCCTAAATCATCAGTAGGGAGGACAGCTCTACTTATACCTATACTTGCTGTAGTAAATGTTTGAGTATCACCGAATTTATAAGGTAAACTGAGTCGATTCAAAATAGTAGTTGCGATTTGCGCGACCGCTTCTTCACTATCATCATTTCTCAATATGATAATGAATTCATCTCCACCTTGCCTGGATATGAAGTCTGTTTCACGCAGGCAGTCCCTTAAACGATCAGCAACCGCAGTAAGTACGATATCTCCTGTGTCATGTCCAAAGTTGTCGTTGATCGATTTGAAACGGTCCAAGTCGAGGAAAAAAACGGTTACAGTTTCTTTTGATTTCTTATCGTAATTATCAATCCATTTACTGAACTGGTTTCTGTTTGGCAGTTTGGTTAGTGGGTCTGTATATGCCATTACTTCGATATATTCTTCGTATTGTTTCCGTTTTGTTATATTATAGCGGATCGCAATATACTGGTATGGTTTTCCATCCGAGTCGAGGAACGGAACGATGGTTGTATCCACCCAATAATACGTGCCATCTTTTGCTTGGTTTTTAATTTCACCACGCCATACATTACCGGTTCCAATGGTTTTCCACATGTCTTTAAAAAAAGTTTTTGGATGGAAACCAGAATTGACGATGCTTTGGTTGCTTCCAACTAACTCTTCCTGGTTGTATTTGGAAACCTCACAAAATTTATCATTTGCATATTCAATAATTCCTCTACTATCTGTCATGGCAACAATAGAAGATGCGTCCAGTGCAAATTCGATATCTTTCAGTTTTTGATATGCCTTGTTTAACTCCGTTGTATAGTTCATTGGATTTACCTCTTTCGCATACGTATACCTATATTGTACTTTCATTATACTAGTTGTGACAAATATCGCAATATTAGAACCGGGATTGATGCGGTTTTTAAGATAGAGTGCTGTAATGGGTAGGTGTTTTGGAGAGAAATGAAGAAGTTTTTAGGGGAAATGCTAAAAGATTGCGACGGAGAAATATAACATTCTATTTCACCCTGACCAAATGGATTAGAGACTTGAATGAAAGGAAGCCACTGAAAAACTGCATGTTTTCCAGAAGCTCCAGCTTTTATTAATTATCGGTTTCATCAGGTTCTGGGTAGTCATGACCTTTCGTATCAACTTTAACGCTTTTCATTGTTTGATCTTCAAGCGGTTTATCTGAATTACCGCGTTCTTCGGCAACGATGGCATCCACTACATCCATTCCGTCTGTAACTTGTCCAAAAGCAGCATACTCTCCGTCAAGATGTGGGGAATCTTCTGCCATAATAAAGAATTGGGAACCAGCTGAATCAGGATGGTTTGATCTTGCCATGGAAAGAATACCACGTTCGTGTACGAGTTCATTTTCAAAGCCATTTGAACTGAATTCCCCTGGAATGGAATAATTAGGACCGCCTGTACCATTTCCTTCCGGGTCTCCGCCTTGAATCATGAATCCAGGAATTACCCGGTGAAAAATCAGTCCATCATAAAAGCCATCTTCAATTAAGGAAATGAAGTTTGCTACAGTATTTGGGGCAGTATCTGGATACAGTTCAATTAAGATTTCTTCATCATTTTCCATTGTGATCGTGACCGTTGGATTTTCTTCTGGAACCGGGTATTCTGTTTCTTCATTTGGTTGTTCACCGGAATTATCTGTGGTTTCATTTTCCGATTGATTTCCACAAGCAGTCAAAAATAAAACAAATAGTATTGATGCAAAGATAACGATTCCTTGCTTGATCTTTCTCATATTAAACCTCCTCGTATTGTCAATGAATGAATCCATTATAACATGTGGAGCGATTATCATTAACAATGAAAGAAGTATCAGATGAGATCCTTCGCTTGATACGGCATATTATTACGCATAATGTCCGCCAATCTTCTTACTTCGGTCTATTGTAACGCCTGCTTTTGTATAGCTGGAAGCACGGAGTATGGCAGTGCTTCCATATTTGTCGCGAATGGCATCCATACAATAGCCAATATCGTTTTTCTTTGTACGGTCTTCAAATAAATCAAGCTGTGTTTCTCCTTTATCAACCAAATTAGTCAAGGTTACATATACATGTCGCATATTACTTTTTCCATCATAAAATTCCTTGAATAATTGCATACAGACATGATAGACATCCATCGTTACATTTGTGGGGATATCGATGGACCTTGATCGGGAAAATCCGCCACCACTTTCTTTGGCATAGGAAATCCCAAGATGGATTGTTCTTCCCGTTTGATTCGCTGTTCGTGTCCGGCGACATACTTCCTCACAAAGATCGAGGATACAGTATGCAATCTCATCTTCCGTATAGTCGCGAAGCAGCGCAATCCCGTGGCTAAAACCTTTTTGTTCTTGTTTTGTGAAGTTGCCGAAAACGGGGCTTAAGTCAATACCCCATGCGTGCCAATACAATTGTTCACCCATGATTCCAAATCGTTTTTTTAAATATTCCAGATTATAATTGGCGAGCTGGCCGAGGGAGACAATTCCCATACGATTCAAGTTTTTCTTCATTCTACTGCCAATGCCCCAAATGGCTTCAATAGAGGAAGGCCAGAGTTTTTCTTCGACATCTTCATACGTACACTCGGCAATCCCAGTCTTCTTGGCATGCAGATCCATGACAACTTTTGCAAGAAACTTATTATCGCCAATACCGACCGAAGAGGTAATACCGAAATTTTCAAAAATATCTTTTTTGATTTGCTTTGCAACTTCGAAGCGATTTCCAAAAAGTCTCTGTAAACCATTTACTGTTACCCAGACCTCATCAACGGAGTACTGATGGATAGCTTCTTTTGGCACATATTGATTAATAAGCTTGGTAATTTCCACGGAAACATGCAAGTAATCCGCCATATGGGCAGGAACAATCTGAATATCAGGGTCATCCGGTAACTCGAAAAAACGACTGACATTACTGATGCCGTGTTTTCGCTTTAATTCAGGAGAGGCTGCCAGGACGATACTCCCTGACCTATTTGGATCGCCGACAACCGCGAGCTGCGTTTTCATCGGATCCAGACCCAGCTTTACCGCCTCCACACTTGCATAGAACGAGCGCATATCGATACAAAGTACATCATGACGAGGGTAAGCAGAATAATCCATGAATGATACACCACCTAATCGGAACGTTTGTTCTTATTATAGGTGACTTTGTAGGAAATATCAATGGGAATTAATGTTAAGGATATAAGCACAAGTGCCTGGTTAAAGAGGAGGGTCAACAAAAACTGGCACGTCCCGGGACTGCACTTACTCGTCCCACAAAAAAATGTGCCAACCACGGCATGGCCAGCAGGATATAGGTCAGTTCGACTTCCTTTAAAAACAAAAAAAGGATGCCAGTGCATCCCTTAGAGATTCCGTTTTATTGAGAGGAGGAAAGAAGTTCAGATAAAAGGTGAAATTACAATAAACATCCTGAACAGATATTAATAAGATCCTTTTCCAAAAGAAGCACCTACAATAATTAATAAGATGAATAAAACAACAATCAAAGCAAAGCCACCAGCATAATCTCCACCACCATAACCGCTCATATCGTTCACCTCCAGCATTCGTATACCCACAGTATATGAACCAGTTTGAAATAAGGAAGGGCGCGTAAATTAGAAATACAAAAATATGAAAGGGATTTATGCGTGAAATAATCCGGAAAATGGAGGGGTATTTCTAATCTTTATCGAATAATGTAATAGAAATAAATTTATAACGATTTGGCGCTGGGGGTTTTTAAATGATCCATAAACTTAAACAATATATAGAAAATGATGGAAAACTAAAAGGAGGATTAATCGGCATAAGTATCCGTTCTATGTCTTCAGGAGAGATTTTAGCTGAGCATAACAGTGATATTCGTCTGCATCCTGCCTCCAACATGAAATTATTAACGGCTGCAGCAGCATTTAATGTACTGGGAGCAAAATACAAATTTGAAACAGAAATCAGAGTGGATGGAAGAATAAATAGAAACGAATTAGAGGGGGATCTTTATCTAATTGGCAAAGGAGATCCTACATTATTAGTAGATGATTTTAGGACATTTGCTGAAAAAATTAGGAGAAAGGGAATCGATACCATAACAGGGAATATTATTGGGGATGATAATTGGTATGATGATGCTAGGCTTTCTCAAGATTTGGTATGGACAGATGAGCAATATCATTACGGTGCACAAGTTTCTGCTCTAACCGCTTCTCCAAATAAGGATTATGATACAGGTTCTGTCGTGATTGAGGTTATGCCCACTAAGGCTGGAGAAAAACCAAGATTTACGATTATTCCAAACAATGATTATATAAAAATTAAAAACGAAGCTGTGACGGTCCATGAAATGGTTGAGGATGAGCTGATTATAGAACGCGAACACGGGGGCAACCTCATTACAATTAAAGGGGAGATTTCTCAGGACGCAGAGCCTATTAAAGAATGGATGGCAGTATGGGGTGTCAGTGAATATGCAATGAACCTTTTTAGTCAAGCACTTAAGGAAAATGGAATCAACTGGAACGGGACAATCAAACAGAAACAGGTTCCAAAGCATGCAAAGCTACTTTTATCTCGAAAATCTGTTCCACTTTCTGAGTTGATGGTTCCATTCATGAAATTAAGTAATAATGGGATTGGCGAAATTCTTATCAAGGAAATGGGCAAAAGAGTCCATGGTGTGGGCAGCTGGGAAAAAGGATTTGTCGTCTTAGAAAAGGAAATGGCTGCATTTGGGCTGGATATGAAAAGTATAATGATTAAGGATGGTTCCGGAATATCGCACAGTAATTTGATACCAGCAAATGAAATTTCGCATCTATTATATGAAGTACAGAAAAAAGTTTGGTTTTCGGATTATTTACATGCACTCCCAATTGCAGGGAATGAAGATCGAATGATCGGTGGCACACTTCGTGAACGGATGAAAGACCTTATCGTAAAAGCAAAAACAGGCACAATTGAGGGTGTGAGCACATTATCTGGGTACATGGAAACGAAAAATGGTAGGCAGCTGATCATTTCCATAATGGTAAATAACCTGTTAGATGAAGAAACTGGAAAAGTTATTGAAGATGAACTGATAGAGCTTATAGCTGCAGAAGGTTACTAGAGGATTTTCCGTTTTTATCTACAATACCCTAATGATAATAAATGGGAATCTTGCTCTTTATTGTATGCGCGTGGTTGAAAGAGACTTCTTTAAATTAGCGAAGTCTCTTTCTGCACTGTTATGAGTTATGAAATGATTGCCCGAATTTCCTTCTCCGCAATAAAAGTATTAGCAGATTCTATTCTTCGATGTTCGTCTACAGAGTCCCCAGATAATCGATTATCTGGATCTAATGGATGATCCATAGTTAATCCGGGTTGGGTGCTAATTCTTTCCCTGCTTACCTGTTTTGGTAATTTCTTATTCTTTTTATGATTTTCCATCCTATCACCTCATTAGATAATATGTACCATATGTAACAGTTTACTATGCATTTTTTAAAAGCAATATATTGAGTTCCTTTGGTTATATTACCAGTAGGAGGTGAAATAAATGGATAAGAAAAAAGAGCATACGAATGAAAAGGTAAGTGTGAAATTAGGTGGGATGGGTCTCTATGGGACAACTTCCAATACAGAAATTGCAGGTTATAAGGCTTCCGGTGATATTGAAAATGCGGGAAGATTAGATAAAGGCTTTCAGAAAGTAGAGGAGGAAGATCTGGCTCCAACAGCTTCCATCAAAGAAGAAGGACAAGAGGATTATTAAGAATATTTTTGACTGGAAATAATCAATAATCAGTCTCTTTTTCATTAAAAGGCTTTGTCATTATTGGACAAAGCCTTTTAATGAATCAGAAGGCTCATTTTGTAATAATTTTTGCATTTTATCATCGTAGAGTTGAGATAAAGTGCGACGTAACTGCTGGCTGTTATCCAAAGACAAGTCTTATGCTGCCGTCCGGGATCGCTCTGGGCTGATGCGCACCTTAGGGCACGGCCTCAGCCTCCGAAGAGAAAACCACTCTGCGGGGTCTTCGGACACGTGCTGCTCTAAGCAGGAGTCACCGCCCTCCGCTCACCCGGGCTAGTGAAGTTGTGATACAATTTTTATTTCAATCACTAAGCAGTTAATCGATTGCAAGCTTAAAACCAGCTCTGGGAAATACACGAAGACTCCTACGGGAATAGGTGAGACCCTGAAATGCATCAGCAGGAAGGGGCTCACCAGCCGTCTAGGATGCGCGCAGTGTATTTCTATTTCTCAGAGCGGTCGCCGAACTTTCTCATACTGATAGTAATCAACCAGCAGTTACTTCGCACTTTATAGAAACTGCGAAGTAAAAAAAGCAAGAATTCTTTTCGGTGGGATGAGTAATCGCAGTTCTAATGTTTTAGAAAACAGCCAATAGGAAAAACAATTGGCTCTTAAAATTACCATATTTCTACCACATTTAAATGATAGGCTAACTATAGTGAAGTGACACAGTGTCATCAAAATCGTTGACAGGTGGAATGACGTTGCTTATGATATTATTATAAATACATGACATCATGTCACTTCACGAGAGGTTGGGGAACATTGCCGAAACAAACATTTTTTAACCTTCCTGCCCAAAAAAGAAAAACATTGATGGAAGCAGCTGGAAAGGAATTTGCAAGAGTGCCATTATCGGGGGCTTCCATTGCCAACATTATTAAATCGGCAAAAATTCCAAGAGGGAGTTTTTACCAGTATTTTGAAAACAAAGAAGATCTCTATTATTTCCTACTAGGAGAACAGACAAAAGAACGAAAGATGAATTTTATATCCTTATTAAAAAAGCATAATGGAGATATTGTTGAAGCAACCATTGAAATGTACTATGACTTTCTTAAACAAATGCCAGATGAGGATGAACAAAAGTTTTTAAAGAATGCCATGTTACATGTTACACATAAAGTTGAAAATGCTTTTACAGATGTATTTGACATCGGCGATGGAAAAGAACATCTTGAAGAAATTACAGCATTAGTGAACAAGGAACGTCTGAATATTAGGGATGACAAAGATATATTTCATATCATGCAAATTGTGACAACAGTAGCTTTTCGAAATTTTGTAGAAAAGTTCTCTAAAGAGTTATCTGATGAAGAGGCTATCGAAAACTTTAATAAAGAGATGGATCTATTAAAACACGGTTTGTACAGACGAGAGTAAAATCACTAAAATGTTACCAAATGAAAGGCATGAAGTATGAGTTTAAAATTAAATAAAATGAAGGAGAATGATATATGACGGTTACAATATATGGAGCAGCTTGTTCATCAACAAGAAAAGCAAGACAATGGTTTGTAAAGAATGAAATTCCTTACGTCGAACGGAAAATATTAAGTGAACCATTATCTGTAAAAGAACTTCAAGAAATTCTTCGTATGACAGTAGAAGGTACAGACGAAATTATTTCTACCAGGTCCAAAGTTTATAAAGAACTGAACATGAATTTGGATAACCTACCATTACAGGAATTACTTGAATTAATTCATAAGTATCCAAGATTACTTAGAAGTCCAATTATTGTCGATGAGAAAAGGTTACAGGTTGGGTACCATGAAGATGATATACGTCAATTTCTCCCAAGGAAAACTCGGAAGTATCAATGGTTGGAATGGCGATTGAATAACCTAAGTTTGGCGGAAAGTTAGTTTTAATATAAAATGCCCTGACTAGAAAAGTCGGGGCATTTATGTGTAGTTTAGATAATATATGGAGCAGTGCAAGATGCATGGCATGTAAAATATCTATGGTAATGAAACCAAAGGCGCGTTTTAAATTAAGTACTATTTAAGAAACCGAAGTCACACCAGCTTCTTTTTTAGCAGCTTCAAGTGCCTGATCGAAATCTGCAATTAAATCATCAACATTCTCAAGACCTACAGAGAACCTAAGCAATCCATCTGTGATTCCACGCAATTCGCGTTCTTCCTTAGGCATTGCAGCATGAGACATTGTCGCCGGATACGATAAAATTGACTCGACTGCACCAAGACTTACGGCAAAAACCGGAATACGAACATGATCAACGAATGCTTTGGCAGCAGCCTTATTTGGCAATCGGAAAGAAAGAACTGCTCCGCCACTTGTGGATTGCTCTTTATGCAGTTCGTATCCAGGGTTGGAAGGAAGACCTGGGTAATAGACTTCTTCAATAAAGGAATGCGCATTTAAGTATTCAGCAATACGTCCGGCAGAATTACTAGATTGATTGAGTCTAGCCCCGAGAGTCTTAATTCCTTGAAGTAAAACATATGAATCCTGTGCACCAAGAATGGAACCAAAGGAATTTTGGATGAACGCTAATTTTTCGCCGAGTTCTTGATTTCTTGTTACTGCTAGACCAGCAATGACATCACTGTGTCCAGAAAGGAACTTAGTTGCACTATGCAGAACAATATCTGCGCCTAAATCTAGTGGGTTCTGATAAAGTGGTGTCATAAATGTATTATCAACAAAAGTCAGACAGTTATTTGCTTTGGCAATTTTTAAAAGTCCTGGTAAATCAGTAATGTTCATACAAGGATTGGAAGGGGTCTCCGCATAAATCACTTTTGTATTCGGTTTGATTGCATTTGATACCTCATTAAGATCCGTTAAATCCACAAAAGTATGATCGATATTAAATCGTTTTAAAACTTCTGATACAAATCGGAAAGTCCCACCATACACATCTTTTGTCACTACTACATGATCACCAGCAGATAAGAGTAATAGTGCAGACGAGATGGCAGCCATCCCAGATGCAAATGCCAATCCATGGGTTCCGCCTTCCAGTTCAGCGATTTTTTCCTCAAGCGCCTGGCGAGTTGGATTTCCGGATCTGCTGTAATCGAAGGGTCCAAATTCTTCAAAACTATTTTGGTGGAAAGTGGAAGAAAGATAGATAGGAACATTAACCGCTCCTGTCTGTGTTTCCCCTCTTTGTGCGCCATGAATTAATTTTGTTTCTAAATGATTATTATGTTGACTCATTTTTAACATCCTCCTATTCCAATATTGATAGTGCTTGTTGTAAATCTGCTTTTAAATCTTCCACATTCTCAATACCCACGGAAAAACGCAGCAGTTCGTTGCTGATGCCCCGTCTTAACCGCTCATCTTCTGGCATATCTGCATGGGTTTGGGTGGTTGGATACGTAATAAAACTTTCGACACCACCAAGGCTTTCGGCAAAAACAATCAATTGTAATTTCGATATGAAAGGATCGACATATTTGCTTTTTCTTAGGCAGAATGACAGCATGCCACCTTTATTGGGATAAAGAACTTTTGTAACAGCGGGGTGTTCTTTTAGATATTTAGCAATGATCCTAGCATTTTCCTCATGTCTATCCATTCGGAGGGACAATGTTTTTAATCCCCGGATTAGCAACCAGGAATCAAATGGGGAGAGAACAGCACCATTAGCATTATGATTCAAAGATAATTTAGCACAAATCTCTTCACCTTTAGCTACAACTAACCCTGCTAAAACATCATTGTGACCCCCGATATATTTTGTTGCACTGTGAATGACAATATCAGCACCGAGATCAAGTGGCTTCTGCAAGTATGGTGTTAAGAAAGTATTATCTACTATTAATAATAGTTCATGTTTCTTTGCTAACGTTGCATAAGTCGATATATCAATTTCCTGCATCGATGGATTTGTTGGCGTCTCAATAAATATTGCTTTTGTATTATCAGTTATTAATTGTTCCGTTTGTTCAACATTGTCAAATACATCATAGCTCGTTTGAATATCATAAGCAGCTGCATATTGTTCAAACATACGATATGTTCCACCGTATAAATCATCTGGTGCAATTAAATGGTCACCAGACCGGAAGAGGGATAGGACTAATTGAATTGCCGCCATGCCAGAGCTGCAGGCTAGACCGACATCTCCGGCCTCTAATTCGGCTATTCCTTCTTCCAAAATGGTACGGGTAGGATTTTTCGTTCTCGTATAATCATAGCCAGTTGATTGTCCAAGACCTTTATGCTGGTAAGCTGTTGATAGATAGATTGGTGGATTGATGGCCCCGGTTTTCTCATCACTTTTATTTCCTAATTGGGCAAGCTTCGTTTCAATACTGTTGGTTGACATTTTTTAAAACCTCCAAATATAAATAAAAGCCATCTTCAATTAAGAAGAAGGCTCTAATATAGAAGCATTCTCCTTATCTTCTAAGCAGAATAAAACTGCCTACTGGAATTAGCACCTTAACCTGTACGGGGAGGTTGCTGAGACATCAAAGGGCCAGTCCCTCCGTCTCTCTTGATAAGAGTTTAAATAATTTATGTAATTTTTCTAACAATAGTGTCACTCTACACTAATTATGTAGAAAAAGCAAGAAAAATATTATGTTATCACGCTTCACTTTGAGAATAGTGTGGTTATCTTACGTCCACTTCGGTCACTCTAATTCAAATTTCGATTGTAGTAGAAAGAGTGTGTAATTTCCATCGGAGAAAGAGTTATTATTGCAAAATATGGGCCTATTTCATTTTCGAATTCTGTTTCTAACAAACTGTTAAAATAGGGTTAGAAATAAGAGTTTTATAAAAAAACCATATTAAAAGTGAAATGACAGGTAACATATATTTCTTATGGTGACTTTGATATAATTTTACTAAAGGAACATGATTAATCTGGAATTGGAGTGAATTTGTTCAAGGGTACTACTGTTGGACTCTGAAAACCGCGTATTTCATTAGATATTCAAATACCAAACTAGACAAACACTTAAATAAATTCAACAAATGGGGAGGTGCAAGAACATGAAAGAAAGTAATGGAAATATTGTGTATTGGATGCTAGTCAATCACGGTCAATGGAGAATGTATATTGCAGCAACTACAGAAGGACTTTGTTATGTTGGTTCACAAAATAAGCCGTTTGAAGAACTTGCCATATGGGTGAAGAAACGACTTCCTACTTATATACCGTTGAAAGATGAGCATGTGCTAAACCCTTATGCAAAGGAATTAATCGATTATTTAGAAGGACGAAGAAAACAATTCACGTTGCCAACGGACCTTCATGGGACACCGTTTCAGCAATCTGTTTGGAAGGTGTTGCAGGAAATTCCATATGGGCAGACGGTTTCGTACACGGGTATTGCTGAGCAGATACAAAAGCCAAATGCGGTTCGTGCTGTAGGAACTGCGATTGGAGCCAATCCTGTATTAATTACGGTTCCTTGTCATCGTGTCATCGCAAAAAGTGGGAAATTGACTGGTTATAGAGGTGGGTTAGAGATGAAGGAACAACTACTAGGATTAGAAAAGTAAAGAAAACGATGAAGTGGCATAGTAAATAATGAGAAAAGAGGAAAGAAATGATTCAAGGATTAGATCGTATTAATGAATTGGCAAAAAAGCAGCGTAGAGAAGGCCTGACAAATGCTGAAAAAGTGGAGCAACAAGTATTGCGTGAAGACTATTTACGGCAAATCCGCGGCCAGGTTCTAAACACTTTCTCAGGAATGACAGTAATCGATCCGCTAGGGAATGATGTGACACCGGACAAGCTTCGGAAAGAGCAGGAAGCAAATAAATAATGTAAACTAGAATAGAAGGAAGGGATGGTTACATATGAAATTAAGTGTATTGGACCAAGCACCTGTGACGAGTGGGAATACAGCTGTAGATGCATTGAGAAAAGCAGAAGAATTGGCTATCTTGTCAGATGAATTAGGCTATCACCGATTGTGGATGGCAGAGCACCATGGGACAGAAACACATGTTAGTTCAGCGCCAGAAGTAACGATAGCTCGTTTGGCTGCCAAGACAAAAAATATTCGAATCGGAACTGGTGGCATTATGATGATGCATTATTCGCCTTTAAAACTAGCCGAGGTGTTCAAAACACTTAGTGCCTTTTCTCCTGGTCGGATTGATTTTGGCGTCGGTCGTGCACCGGGTGGGGATAGAGATGCTATATATGCGCTATCCGAAGGGCGTCAACCAATGTTAAACAATATGTATGAGAAATTTGCGACAACATTAAAACTGATCAATGATGAAGTACCGGAAGATAGCTTGTACAAAATGGTTGCAACACCATCCCAAATAACTTTGCCAGAAGCATGGATGCTGGGATCGAGCGGTAACAGTGCATTAAAAACTGCACAAATGGGTGTTGGCTATTCTTTTGCGCAATTTTTTAATGGAGAGATGTCAAAAGAGATTTTAGACACATACAAGCATCATTTTCAGCCGTCCGTATTTATGGAGAAGCCGAAAATTAATGTCGCATATATGGTTACAACTGCTGAAACGAAAGAAGAAGCTGAATTCGAGGCGCTACCACAAGATATTTCCCGTTTATGGTTGATGAAAGGGCGAATAGGTCAAACGTTAACACCTAAAGCGGCCCAAGATTACCCGTTGACTGAAGTAGATCGAATGACCATCCAAAGAGATCGCAAATTGCATTTAGTAGGATCAGCTAAAGAAGTCTCAACACAATTACAAGAAGAACAAGCACAATACGGATTTGATGAAGCAATGATTTGCAGTATCCCACATTCGCAGGAAAAACGTTTGGAAGTTTATCGCTTATTGGCAAGGGAATTGTTATAAATTTGTAAACGGGAAGTTAAGTAGTTAAAAAGAAAATAAGAATGCTCTCTTCAATCGAAATGAACCATTCATATTTTCTGTTCTTGGTATATATTCAAAAATCCCCTCACTCCAATCCCAAAATATGTTAAAATATATATAATCAAAAAAATAAGTCTGCATAAATGCAGGAGAGGTTCGCAATTCCATCCCTCTATAAAAAACTAAGGAGACAACAACACTCTCTTTTAGTGTTGTTTTTTTATTTGATAAAAAGTCTAAGGCTTTCTCCGTAGGACCTAGTGATAGGCCGGTAATTTATATGATGGAACGAAATGAACTCTTTTTTGATGGAAAAGAGAGGAGCAACAAGAATGAATAAGAAAGCAGTCGTTGTATTTAGTGGCGGACAGGATAGTACTACATGTCTATTCTGGGCATTGAAACATTTTGATGAGGTCGAGGCTGTAACGTTTCAATATGGTCAGCGTCATATTGCTGAATTGGAATGTGCAAAGGAAATATGCCAAACGTTGAAAGTAAGGCATCATGAACTAGATATGACATTATTGAATCAATTGGCACCAAATGCATTGACACGGGATGATATCGAGATAACTGAAGATGACGAAGGACTGCCATCGACATTTGTACCAGGCAGGAATTTATTATTTCTATCTTTTGCCGGTGTATTAGCAAAACAAATCGGTGCGAAACATTTGATTACGGGCGTGAGTGAAACAGATTTCAGTGGTTATCCAGATTGCCGTGATGTATTTATGAAATCCTTAAATGTCACATTAAATTTATCAATGGATGATACGTTTGTCATTCATACACCGCTGATGTGGTTGGATAAGTCAGAGGTGTGGGGGCTAAGTGATCAGCTGGATGCTTTTGAATTTGTGAAAATGCACACACTCACCTGTTATAACGGCATAAAAGGCAGTGGTTGTGGGGAATGTCCTGCATGTAAGCTAAGACAAAGAGGTCTAGAACAATATGAAGAAAAGAAAAAAGCAGGTGCTGAATGATGATGCAGCAAATATACCCTACTACACCTCACAACTATAGCTTTGAATTAAATAAAGATTTTCATTTTGCTGCAGCACATTATGTACCGGTAGAGGATGCAGGTAAATGTAAGCACACACATGGTCACACCTATTTTGCCAACATTACAATTGCGGGCGATACATTGGACCATTCAGGATTCCTAGTAAATTTTAAAACAATCAAAGATTTAATCCATCGGCGTTTTGATCATGGCATACTTAACAGGGATCCAGCTTTTTCTGATGAGAAACCGGATTACTTCCCTACGACAGAAGTTGTTGCCCGAACCATATATGAAATTGTTCAGGCACATTTAGATACATTGCAAAATCAGCCGGTCTGCCTGCAGGTTTTCTTGCGAGAAACGCCCACAAGTTATTGTGTTTATCGTCCAAAGGGGGCTGTGTAAAAATGAAAATACCAGTCCTCGAGATTTTTGGTCCGACCATCCAAGGAGAAGGAATGGTGATTGGACGAAAGACGATGTTTGTTCGAACAGCTGGCTGCGATTATTCCTGTTCCTGGTGTGATTCCCAATTTACTTGGAACGGATCTGAAAAAGATAAAATTCAACTAATGGAACCGGAAGAAATATGGGGAGAACTTATGGAACTTGGCGGTGAACGCTTCGAACATGTTACCATTTCAGGTGGAAATCCCGGTTTATTGCGACATTTGGATGGCCTTGTTGACTTATTGCACGGTAAAAATATTAAAACAGCATTGGAAACTCAAGGAAGCAAGTGGCAACCATGGTTTACTAAAATTGACGATTTGACACTGTCACCTAAGCCTCCAAGTTCAGGTATGGAAACTAATTTTGAAATACTTGATCAAATCATCGACACATTGGACCGGGAACAGACAGGGAAATTTAGTTTGAAGGTTGTTATTTTTGAACAAAATGATTTGCAATATGCCATCAAAGTACATCAAAGATACCCAGATGCAGAATTGTTTCTCCAAGTTGGAAATGATGATCTAGAAACACTGGATGATGAAAAGTTACTTATTCATTTATTAAGTGAATATGAGCAGTTAATTGATCAAGTGATGGAAAGTGATGAATTGAAAGATGTTCGTATTTTGCCACAGCTCCATACATTCTTGTGGGGGAATAAGCGCGGCGTTTAATAACGATTTATTGATTCAATAACAAAGGTCTTATTATTAAAGCGACTATCCAGCAACATAAAAAAACGACTTCATCAGCGAAGTCGTTTTTTTATTAAGATACCTGTTCCTGTATTCTTCCATGGAATTCTTCTTGCGGTTCTGTTTTTCTCCTCTGCAACCGTAGATAAATATTGTTTGAAAGTAAGGAAACGATGATGAAAATTGTGCCAATATAATCATATACGGTGACACCTGCACCTTGAAAAATTTGAATGATCAATGTCGTAACTGGTACAAAGTTAAGAAATAATAATCCATTCAAGGGTGTGATTACACTTACGCCATAATTCCACCCTACCAAGGCAATTACACCCGGGAAGATTACCATAAAAGCAATATGTGGGCTCGTTAAGACCATTGTTTCAACGGTTGGAAAAGCTACATATCCTGAAAGTGTCACACCTAAAACGATAACTGCTGCCGTAGCCGTTCCGAGCAAACAACTTAGCGTAGAATAGCGCAATGCAGACCATCCATCCTTACTAAATCTGCTGCCACCCATCGTGTAGACAACCCACCCAATGACTGCAACAAAGATTAATAAGGATGGAATAATGTCAGTTGTCGCTGTAAAGAAGGCACCAAAATCACCTTTCGTTACGACTAACATTGCTCCAACAAATCCTATAAAAACACAAAATAGTGTAAAAGCTTTCGGTCGTTGTCTTATTAGTATCCATGCAATGATGATGGAGATCATTGGCATTAAAGATTCCATAATTGAAGCCACCATTGTACCTGGATTACCTAATAAGTCTTGACCCCAGAAAATAAGTAAATTATAAACTGCGAAGGCCATTGTGCCGAAAAACCAGAGTAACCAACCTTTCCCTTCAAAGCGAAATGCTTGTCTGCCTTCCTTCCATAGCAGCCATACAATTAAAATAATCGATACAAAGACATAACGAAAAATCGTAAAATAAAATGGATCGATATGCTGAAACGCATGATTTGCTACTGGAAACATTGCTCCCCAGGATATACTTGAGATGAAACATAAAAAAGTACCCAATAATACATTATTTTTCAATAAACCCACGTTCCCTTCAAATAACTTCTATATTTATTGAAGCACACAATTGATATCACTCAAAATGAAAATTAATGATGTTTACCATCTCAAATGGTGATATCATAGAAACAAAGAAAGGCGAAAGAGGTATTTAGATGGAATTTAAAGACTTAGAAATTTTTCAAATGGTTGCAATAAAAGGTACGGTCACTGAAGCTGCAAAGGAATTAAGTTACGTTCAATCTAATATTACATCAAGAATCAAGAAGCTTGAAGCTGAATTGGATACAGCTCTTTTTAACCGTAACAATCGTGGAATGACGTTAACTCCTGAAGGAAAAAAACTACTTGTCTATTGCAAGAAGATCCTAATACTTACAAATGAAATGAAAAAAGTCGTCCAAAGTAAAACAGAACCTGCAGGCAAATTGGAAATTGGATCCGTAGAAACAGTCATAAAGCTACCGATTATTTTATCTTCCTATAACAAAAAGTATAAGAATGTAGATTTATCACTTTTTACAGGGGTAACGGAACAACTCCAAAAAGATGTATTAAACCACCATTTAGACGGTGCCTTCGTGACAGAGAACGACCAACATCCTGAACTCGTTAGCCATGACGTGTTTCAAGAAGAGCTTGTCTTAATATCAGACAAGACTACATCATTTGAGCAATTAAAAAAGGAGCCATTCTTATGCTTTAGCGAAGGATGTGGCTACCGGGCTAGACTGGAAGCATGGTATAAAGATCAAAACTTAACCCCACAAAAAATAATGGAGTTCGGAACATTAGAAACAATATTGGGGAGCGTTACGATGGGTCTCGGAATTACGTTTGTTCCAAAATCAGCCGTTTCTCATCTAGAGGAAAGAGGACTAATCCAATGTCATTATTTGCCTGAGAAATATAGTGTGATCAATATCGTGTTCATTAGACGTAAAGACTCTTATTTAACTTCCACACTCGAAAAGTTTATCGAAACAATTGAGCATAATGAAGGAGAACTGGCTTATCCACTAGCATTCTAAAAGAGCAAAAGTTATATAGTTGTTACCATTTTAAATGAATAGAACGGGTGATTAGGAAGTAGATTATAAAGAACGTTCGTTCCTAGTTGGTAAAAACATGTTATAATATAGAAAAACTATTAAATGAGTGAAATCAAATGAAATTAATTTTAGCAGAGAAACCATCTGTCGCAAAAAACATTGCGGATGCATTAAAAATTAAAACGAAAAAAGATGGCTATTTTGAAGGAAATGGTCATATTATTACATGGGCTTTTGGACATCTTGTTGAGCTATATGATGCCAAAGATTATGACAGCAAGATGAAAAGCTGGAAAATGGATAACTTTCCCTTTATCCCAACTGAATTTAAATATAAAGTAAAAAGCAGTCCGCGGAACAGAGCAAAGTCTGATGCTGGAGCAGCCAAGCAGCTAAAAATAATTCAATCTCTGATAAAGAGGTCAGATGTAGAAGCAATTATTTCTGCATGTGATTATGATCGGGAAGGCCAGTTAATCGGAGACAGCATTATTTACCGAGGTGGTTCAAGACCAAAAGCCCAAGTTTACCGTCTTTTATTAAATGAATGGACCCAAAATGAAGTTTTACAAGGCTTGCAAACAATCAAACCGAATACAGCTATGAAACCTTTGCGTGATGCCGGTATCAGCAGACAGTGGGCTGACTGGGTAATCGGCATTAATCTGACGTCTGTTGCTACCTTGAAGTATCAAAAAGGAAAAGGGAAGGCATTGAACATTGGCAGGGTCTTGTTGCCAACATTAAAAATAATCTATGACCGTGATAAAGAAATTGAGAACTTTAAGCCCGAAGATTATTTCAAACTGAAAGCAATATTTCAGACAAAGAACAATGCTGAATATGAAGGTACATATATAGAAGGCAAAGAAGAGAAATTTAAAAGGAAAGAAGTTTTGGACAACATTCATAATGCAATTCAAAACAAAGAAGCTGAAATCATTGATAAACAGGTGGATAAAAAGAAAGAGTTCCCACCATTTCTATTCAATCTATCAAACTTACAAGGGTATATAACGAATAAGTTCAAAGGATTTACATCAGATAAGGTATTGAAAGTGGCCCAATCACTTTACGAGAAAAAGTATATTACATATCCAAGAACATCCAGTATAGCCTTGGAGGAAAGCCTTGTTGGAAAAACTGCCTCTGTATTGAAAACACATACCGAAGATTTGCCGTATAAGGACGAAATAAAATTTATAAAATCCAAAAGAGTCTTTAATAATGCGAAGGTGGAAAGCCATAGTGCAATCATCCCAACATATGTAAAGCCAAAACGACTCAATGCTGATGAAAGCATCGTCTATACAGCAGTTAAAAATCGCTTTATTATGCAATTTATGCCGATTGCCGAATATGAAGAAACAAAGCTTACAACAAAAATCGATGAAAGCAAGCTTCAGGGAGTTTTTGTTTCCAAAGGCAAGGTACAACTTATAGAAGGATGGAAAAAGGTCGAAAGAATTCAATCCAAGGACACTTTACTCCCTCTAGTTGCAGTGAAGGACCGTGTCTGTTTAATTGATTCCGAGGTTACCTCCCATGTAACCAAACCGCCAAAACAACATACAGAGCGAACATTGCTAAGAGTTATGGAAACTTGTGGAAAGAGCTTCAAAGAAGATGACAGTGAAGAATTAATGGGAAGTATTTTAACAGGGTTTAGTATCGGAACACCAGCAACAAGGGCAGAAACAATTAAAAAGTTAAAAGATGTTGGTTACATTACAACCAATAGTAAAAATCTGTTGTGCACGGATCTTGGGAAGCGACTTGTGGAGACATTCCCTGTCCAGAATTTATTTGACTTGGAGTTTACTGGACGGCTTGAAAAGGCATTGTCGGATATTCAAAAAGGAAAAGCCAACAAAAAGGAATTTCTTAATCTAGTATTCCACTTTACCAATGATTCCGTGGAAACAATTAAAAATGGAGAAGATACGACAATCAATGAATTGGCCTCTACTCGTGCAACTAATGAAATACTTGGAATCTGTCCAGCTTGTGGAGGAAAGATAACGGATGGATACAAAAGTTTCGGATGCAATAATTGGAAGGAAGGCTGTAAATTTGTCATTTGGAAAAATGATAAATTCTTAGCAACGATGAAGAAAAAGCCAACGAAAACAATGGTCAAGGATTTATTGAAAAATAAGCAAGCATATGTAAAAGGACTCACAAGCAAAAGTGGTAATAAATTTAATGCGTACCTAAGTTATGAAAAAAATGATAAAAAAGATTACTACAGTTGGAAAATGGATTTCTCTAAATAACCGAACATTCACAGTCTCCTGGAGAGCATATAATTGTATTTTTAAAGCTTTTACTTGCTTAATGGTGTATAATAATAGGTAGTAGAGGTAGCATAATTCAATAAACGGATAATTATATTTGCGATGCTAATTTTCCCTCGAAAGAGAAGGATGGTACAAATGAAAAAAGTTATCGTAAGTACAAAGGAAAACTTGCATTATGGTACATTAATCTGGATTTATGCAAGTAACAAAAAAGTATATCACAGTAGTAAGGCTATTGAAGGTGAAATAGCCTTTAGTGAGTACAATTCCAATTATATGGGAAAAGTCCACGAGCTTTATCGAAACCACGATAAGCAACCTGCACTTTTTAACCGTATGCTTGCAAAGTCAGATAGAATATTCGGGATTTGCTTAAATAAACGGCGTCTTGATAACGGAAAAAAAGAAGTGAAAGTTTTATTTTTCCCTAGCTGGGAAGATGTTCAGGAGTTTGCTGAAAATGAGTACCCTATCCTGAAAGAAACAGAATTAAATAGAAGAAAAGAAGCGAAACTTAAGTGGATGGAAAGAGGAAAAGCCTTTTCAAATAAGAAAAAAACAATATAGTTTATGAAAGGACTGTCCCAACAGTAGATTAAGAACCTACTTGGGCAGTTCTTTTTTTATAAACTGGGGTGAAATAAAACACCTTAAAAGTTTGTAAAATAAACCAAATAAAGATTACAATGAAAATGTATACTAAAAAGTTGTATAAGAGGGGATATTTAATGTTAAAACTTGATGGAAAAACAGCTATCGTAACAGGTGCAAGCAGTGGAATTGGGACAGCTATTGCTCAGTATTTGGCGCAAGAGGGTGCAAATGTTATTGTTGCAGCACGCCGAAAAGACAAGCTAGAAGCCATAGTAACTCAGATAAATAGTAGTGGAAAGGGAAAAGCCCTTGGTATTCCAACGGATGTTTCCAATCAAGAAAAAGTTGATTCTATGGTAAAAAAAGCAATAGAAGCTTTTGGAGATATCGATATTTATGTGAATAATGCAGGATTCATAGGTAATGGAGTAAGAAAAGAGAATGTGGAAGAATGGGACCAGATGATAGATGTAAATGTTAAAGGAGTATTATATGGAATTCATGCAATTTTGCCAGGTATGCTGGAAAAATCCAGTGGCCATATTATTAATATTTCTTCCGTTTCCGGTCATGAAGTAACTAAGAATAGTACGGTTTACAGTGCAACGAAATATGCTGTTCGGGCTATTTCACTGGGGCTTGAAAAAGAATTGGCACGAACAGGGGTGAGAGTGACGAATATTTCTCCAGGAATGGTTGAAACGGAACGTACTTCAGATAGGCTTCCTACAGATCGGAAACCCTTGCAAACAGATGATATTGCTAGGGCCGTTATCTATGCCGTCACCCAACCAGATTATGTCAATGTAAATGAAATAACAGTAAGACCTGTTTAGTCGAATCATATTATGTTTTCGGATTTTTACAACATTCTAGAATGGCTATATACAAGTAAATTTTTGAGTGAAAAACGTTTGGAATATTAGCCTATTCATCGAAAGTTTGATATTATATTTAAGTAATGACAATACAAATAATCGGTTAGGAGATTATTTGGATTTTAGTGTGTTTAACAGATTAAAACGTGTATAATCCTTACATTTATAGGAATAGGAAGGACGGAGAAATATTTATGAGTAAACCAAAAATAGTTGTACTCGGTGCTGGCTATGCTGGTCTTGTAACGACAAGACGTTTATCACAAAAACTTTCACCTGAAGAAGCAGAAATTGTATTAATCAATAAACATAATTACCATTATGAAAGTACTTGGTTACATGAGGTAGCAGCAGGGACAATCAACCCGAATCAAGCACGTTTTATGCTTACTGATGTCGTTAATCCGAAAAAAGTTCGTTTAATTTACGATAGTGTTCTTGAAGTGAAAAAGGACGAGCAACGTGTGGTTTTGGAAAATAGCGAAGTTTCATATGACTATCTCGTTATTGCACTTGGATTCGTGTCCAATACGTTTGGAATTCCAGGTATGGAAGAAAATGCTTTTGCAATCACGGATATTGAGTCAAGCCGTCTAATTGCGGAGCATATGGAATACAAATTCGCAAAATATTCCACAGAGGAAAATCCGAATGATGACGACTTGACCATTCTTGTTGGTGGCGGTGGTTTTACTGGTATTGAATTTGTCGGAGAGTTAGCAGAAAAAATCCCGCAACTATGTAATAAATATGACATTGATCGCAGCAAAGCCCGCATTATCAATGTTGAGGCTGCACCATCAATCTTGCCGGTATTCGACGATGATCTTGTTTCCTATGCGAAAAAGTCGCTTGAGGATCGTGGTGTAGAATTCAGAATTGGTGCCCCAATTAAAGAGTGTACACCAGAAGGATTTATTGTTGGTGATGATAAAGAATTAATTAAGGCTGGAACAGTTGTTTGGACAGGTGGCGTTACTGGTAACCCAGTACTTGCTAAATCCGGTTTTGAATTAGTAAAAGGTAAGGTAAATGTTGATGCTGATTTAAGAGTACCTGGTGAAGAAAATCTCTTTATTCTTGGAGATTGTTCATGGGTGATGGATAAAGAATCCGGCAGACCATATCCACCAACAGGCCAACTAGCTACACAAGAAGGTGTCGTTGCTGCAGACAATATTACTGCATTGCTACGTAATCAACCTGTACAGGACTTCGTTTTCAGTAATAAAGGAACTGTTGCATCTCTAGGAATTACAGATGGTATTGGTAGTATCCTTGATGGCAATAAAATACGTGGAAAATCTGCAGCTGCTATGAAGAAAGTTGTCGATGACCGTACATTATTTATGGTTGGTGGACCTAAATTGGTACTTAAAAAAGGTAAATTCCGTCCTTTCTAATTAACTTTATTAATAATTAAAATAAGGTCCAGAACTAAGGAGGTAACTAATTAATGAAAAATTTCCTTTGTGGAATATTACTTGTACTGGCAACTTTTGTAGGGTATCGTCTTGCAAGTGATTATTTAGAAGACAATAGAGATTTCAGATAAGTGATAAAGATCATCCTTTAGGGTGGTCTTTTTATTTGGCTTATTGTATATGTTTGGAACTGTGGTTACTCGTCCTAACGAAAAGAGTTGTGCTTTTTAAGTATCTCAGAGTTGAGATAAAGTGCGAAGTAACCGTTGGCTGTTTTCCAAAGAATTGTGCTTTTATCGCCGTCCGGGATCGCTCTGGGCGGATGCTTTCCACGGGCACGGCCTCAGCCTCGAAGAGAAAACCACTCTTCTGGTCTTCGGACACGTGCTGTTCCCGTAGGAGTCACCGCCCAGAGCGATCCCGGACTGGAAGCTGTATGATGTTATTTTTTCTATTGCTGGTATATTAATTGTCAGCAACCTCCTACCCAGCTCTGGGAAATATACGTAGACTCCAGCGGGAGGAAAGGCATCGGTGAGACAACGAAGCGCTTTAGCGCAAGTTGGCTCACCAGCCGCCCGCGGAAATGCGGAGTATATTTCCCAGAGCGGTCGGCGAAGTTTCAACACCATATTTTTAGTAATCAACTAACAGTTACTTCGCATTTTATAGAAACTGTGATGATTTAATGCACAATGACCTCGAAAAGTACCTTCTGTTTTCCTCTAAATAAAAAAGAGATATGACTCCAAAATAGAATGAATCAACGGATTTACTCCATACTATTAGCAGGAGGTGTAATGTTGCATATTTTTTTATTGCTTTTGCTGATGACGGGTATTCCGGTGGATTCGGGCGCCGACAGTTTGGATACGAATAATAATGAAATTACATTAGATAGGGTTGAAGTTCAACAATATGGAATGGATTTAATTGATATGGCATTTATCGATGAATATAAATTAGAAAATTTAATGGACAACCTTGAAGAAGCGGTCTATCGGAATGCAGAAGACGCACGCTTTGATAAAGATGGCAAGATTATTGGAGAGGAGCTTGGTGCCACGTTGGATAGACAAGAATTTCGCAATTTATTCCGGGAGTTATATTATAACGAGAATAAAGGGAAATTAACAGTTCCAAAAACAGCTGTCTACCCTAAAGTTAATCGTGGACTTTTAAAAGAAATAAGTATGCTGGAGCTTGGCAGATATGTTACCTCTTTTAAGCAAAGTAACTTAGAAAGATCCCACAATATCGACCTTGCTTCAGAAGCAATCAATAATACAGTTATTTTTCCGGGGGAGACATTCTCATTTAATCAGGTGGTTGGCGAACGAACTGCTGAAAGAGGATATAAAAAGGCACCGGTTATTGTAAAAGGAGAATTAGCCGAAGATATTGGTGGAGGAATTTGTCAGGTTTCCTCAACGCTTTACAACGCAGTAGATCTTAAAGGTATTCAAATTGTGGAAAGATATGCTCATAGCAGACAGGTACCATATGTTCCACCAGGAAGAGATGCAACTGTTAGCTGGTGGGGGCCAGATTTTGTGTTTAAAAACCTGTATAATGAGCCGATTTTAATTCGTGCCAAATCAGAAAGTGGCCAAATGGTTGTTACTTTATATTCCTCAGATACGGTAGAGTACTTTAACGGGAATGCGGATTGATTTTACACGCTTCACCATCTGCACATTGGTTTACAGGTACAAGTTTTCTATTTTTAGCCACCAGTTTATAAATAATGTCGCCGAGTCCAATAACCTTGAGCATATACATGAGTGGTATTAATATCCATAGAGGTGGGAGCATTTTAGCTATTTGAACAATTGCTGAGTATCCTTTATACCATTGATTATTATGTCTGACATGAAGACTCTTTTCCATTTCAGGTGGGTAATTTTTCATTAATCGAAAGGAATTGAATATAAGTTTATTTCTCCGGTCCAGTTTCTTCCATAACGTAGATGAGTTTGTACACATCTTGCAGTAACTATCATAATAGACAATCATTCTTATACCACCTCCAATAATAGTATAATCCAACTGCGTAAAAAAAGCTGTATTTCCAAGGAAATACAGCTTTTAAATGTGGTTTTATATTATGCTTGTTTATGAAGCTCAAGTTCAAAGTTAATTTTAACATCCTCGCCAACAAGTACGCCACCAGTTTCAACTGCTGCGTTCCAAGTAAGACCGAACTCTTTACGGTTAATGGATGTTGAACCACTGAAACCTGCTACAGTAGCGCCACCCATTGGGTCTTTGCTTTGTCCTTCAAATGTTACATCGATTGTAACTGGTTTAGTTGTATCTTTAATTGTTAAATCACCAGTGACATCATACGTATTAGATGATTTTTTATTAATATCAGTAGCTACAAAAGTCATCTTCGGGTATGTTTCTGAATCAAAGAAATCTCCTGAACGTAAGTGGTTGTCACGATCTTCATTACGAGTATTTATGCTTGCTGTATCAATAGTTACTTCCACTTTAGAATCAGTTAAGTCTTCTACATCAGCTTCGAAAACTGCATCAAATTTATCAAATGTACCTTTCGCTTTTGAAATCATCATATGTTTTACTGAAAAGCCAACCTCACTGTGTACTTGGTCAACTGTCCAAACTGTCTTTGCCATTATAAATCCCTCCAAATAATTTTCGTAACCGTTAGTTACTTTCTGTTACCTAGTATAAATTGATTAATACTTATAGTCAAGTGTTTTTAATTAAAAATAATTGAATTCAATTTAATTAGATAACCTTAATATACTCTTCCCAAAATTATTTGTAATAAACATAATCAAGTATCTATCTACAAGCACAAGTACAAAAGCCGTTCCAAAAAGTAAGGAAAGTGAAAATAATAGTATATAAATAACTTTGGATTTTAGGGGGATTAAAAGTGGACAAAGGTACTATTATACGGACAATCATGCTTCTTCTAGCACTTGTAAATCAGTTTCTCGTCATATACGGGAAATCCCCATTACCGATAGACAGTTTATTGGCAGAGCATGTCGTCTCAGGACTATTCACTGTTGTTACTACATTAACAGCTTGGTTCAAAAATAATTACGTTACAAAAACTGGAATGAAACAGCGAAAGACATTAATTGAAAAGGGTCTTACTAAGAAGAAAAAGCGTAGGAAAAATATAAGAAAATAGACACTCATGAAAACTTCTCGTTAAACATTGTTATTTTTCTGTTAATGCCTAAACTGCACTTAACAAATCAAGAGTATAAAATAAAAACCTACAGGCGGAGCCATGGCTGAGAGTGAACATGATGTTTTAGACCCTTTGAACCTGTTAGTTAGTACTAGCGTAGGAATTGATGGTTTTTTTGATAGAATAAAAGCAATGTGAGCGGATTTCCCCATCAGGAACTTTCCCCTCAGACATTGCTTTTTTTGTCATTAAGAAAATACTTTCTTCATGCATAAGTGCGGGCTGGTCGTCGTCACTTCAAAAGCTTGGTGACAATCAAGCTTTCTAATATGAAAATTTTTGGAGGAGGTAATACGGTTGAGGTCAAATCGAATTCTATTTTTAGTTGAAGTATCCATTTTTATTGCATTGGCATTATTATTGGATATCTTGCCATTATCCTTTGAAATATGGGCGCAAGGTGGTTCGATATCGTTTGCGATGATACCTGTATTTATTGTTGCATTTCGCTGGGGATTAAAGGGTGGCCTGGTTTCTCATGGGGAGTATTACAGGTTGCAACAGGAACAGCGTATGTTTTAGCCCATTGCAAGCATTTATTGATTATGGGCTAGCCCTTACGGTAATTGGATTTGTTGGTATTTTTGCAAATCGAATTCAGCAGGCAGTAAGTAAAGTCAGGTGAAACAAAAAATTACCTTACTTATATAACAGTTGGGGTGTTCTTGGGATCTACATTGTGATTTTTCGTTCATTATATCGCAGGAATGTAATTTTTCGGATCTGCCATCGAAGGACAACCTGATGGCTATATTCCTTGCTGTATAACGCTAATATGATCCCATCCTTTATTATATATATAGTTGTTGTATTTTTCTTTTTCCATAAGCAACCTCGAACATTACTAAACGCAGCTTAAACGTCAGTTGAATATTCGCTCATTTTAAGATAATCTCTTAGTCAAAGAGGTTATTTTACTTTTGGGAGGCTGATAGAATGCGTGAATTAATTGGAAAGTGTCTGTCATGTAATAAAAACGTTTATTGTGAAAGTGGTTTTTTTGATGGTGTGCAGGAAAATGGAAAGCTATTATGTAATGAATGTGCAGCTCTGAAAAAAGAGTAGACGAGTTTCCTCTTTGCCATATGAAGAGGGACAACCCATCCTGGGATGTCCCTAATATTAAATGATGAAAGTATCTATATTTTCATGATTGGTAACCATTAATAGAACCTTACCTTCATCGAGGTCTTTTTCATAATTAGCCGCTTCGGCCTCGCTAAAGCCCATCTCTTCCAGTTTTGTACGTAACTGATCACCTTGACTGCTGAACATGTTCCCAACAGCACTTGAGAAATCCATCTCTTTCATGCCAATTGTATTCGTATTCGCATTATCTGCTATACGCCCAGTTCTTTCATCATCATGGGTGAGGAGATAAATATCATCTTTGTTAATTCCTTTGGCTTGTAATTTGTTTACATCCGTTTTCAATTGTTCTTCGTTTATATATTCTCTAATAAAAGGTTTCATAATTGTAGATTCCTCCTTTGTTGTTAGTTGGCTTATTCCCCATTCAATAGAGAATTAAACATAACCGTTTACGAGTTGTAGCGTTTTCTTCAGGTGGTGCATAGGCTAAAGCACAACCCGAAGAAAGGAAGAGATCTTATGGGTATTGGATTAACGTTACCCCATCTGCTATATGGATTATTCACATTAGCAATCATCGTAACAATGATTTTCCGTAAGGGTGTTGTTTTACCGACATTACTTGGGACATTTGTCATTGCCTGGGTGTATCAAGGTAATCTTATTGATGGATTTACTGCCATATTTAATGCAAATCTAGTTGCTGCTCAAGAGTTGTTTAGCATTTTTTTAATTATCACGTTTATGTTGGCGCTTTTACACTCTTTACGTGATTTAGGGGCAGATGTCAGAATGATACAGCCTCTCCAGAAAATGATGGTAAATGGGCATGTTTCCTTTTTTATTCTTATAATTGTAACCTATATTATTTCCTTATTTTTCTGGCCAACTCCTGCAGTTCCATTGATCTGTGCATTACTTGTCCCTGCAGCGGTAAGAGCTGGATTGCCTGCAATGACAGCGGCAGTTGCTATTGCAATAGCAGGACAGGGAATGGCATTGTCCTCGGATTATATTGTTCAAGTTGCTCCAAGCTTATCTGCTGCATCTGCTGGCATTGATGTTGGTTCTGTAGCTGACAAATCATTGATACTATCCCTGATAGCTGGGGGAGTCGCTGTTTCTTTAGCTTACCTATTATATCGCAAAACCATTCGCTCTAAAAACGATCCGTTGAATATGGTAGAACTACAAGAGCTGCAGACTGCAGAAGGATCAAAGAACAAGGTCCAAACCGAAAATTTAGATGTTTGGAGTAAGGTTTTTTCCATTGCTGTTCCAATATCACTTCTGTTTGTAGTTATTTACATGATGTATTCCAAGCTCTTTTCTGGAGGAAGTGACGAGCTTGTTGGTGGAGGCGGTGCAGCATTTGTAGGTGGTGTTGCGGTCATCCTATTATTACTTTCCACAATTGCTTTTGGTAAATATCATGCTTTAGATTATGTTAGTAATCATATTACAGATGGATTTGTATTTGCCTTTAAAGCAATGGGCCCTGTTATCCCTATTGCTGGTTTTTTCTTTTTAGGAAGTCCTGATTTTTCAGGAAATATTTTAGGTGTGGAGGAAGGACCAGCGTTATTATTTGACCTTGTTACATCCACACAAGAATTTTTGCCACAAAGTGCATTGCTTGCAGCGTTAAGTGTACTCATTATCGGTATTATAACTGGACTTGACGGTTCAGGATTTTCTGGCTTACCACTAACAGGAGCACTTGCTGCTTCATTGGAGACAACATCAATTGATGCTGCAACCCTCGCTGCGATTGGCCAAATGGGAGCTATTTGGACTGGTGGAGGTACCATTGTTGCCTGGTCATCATTAATTGCGATTGCAGGTTTCTGTGGTGTGTCCGTCATGGAGTTAGTTAGAAAGAATTTTATTCCGGTTTTTTCTGGTTTAATCATTGCTACAATTGCAGCAGTATTTTTACTATAACGGCTTTGACTGGTTACACGCTTTTTCATTTGATACACTCTTAAGTAATATAAAAATTTATTAATTCAGGAGGTTCAAAGTATGCCAATCAATACTGGTGCAGTTGTTCATGAATCATTAAATGTATTATTTGACGATGATTTGTTTCTTCCTGAAATCCAGGAAAAGCCAAGAGAAAAGGCATTTAGAGCCCTGCGATCAATTCTTTCTACACCAAACCACGTAAGTAAATCGTTTCTTAGAATAACACTGGAAAATGATGAAGTCATTCGAATACCAGCTTTTCGGGTTCAGCATAATAATGTGCTTGGCCCATATAAAGGTGGGATTCGTTTTCATGAATCTGTAAATGAAGATGAAGTTATAAATCTCGCCACCCTTATGACACTGAAAAACGCTCTTCATGAAGTGCCTTTTGGAGGCGGAAAAGGTGGCGTTGTAATTGATCCAAAAGAATATGATGTTAGAGAATTAAATTTAATATGCAAAAAATATGTGCAATATTTTAGTGATATTATTGGTCCAGACAAAGATATTCCTGCACCAGATATGGGTACGAGTGCACGTGAAATGGACTGGATGATGGGAGAATATAAAAGTATCCATCCTGGTGAAAATTACCGTGGTAGTTTTACTGGGAAAAGCGTTGTCAATGGTGGTTCATTAGGGAGAAGGGAAGCTACAGGAAAAGGGGTATATTTCACTTTTCGATATCTCTTTCATAACTTTGCGACGGAGCAGCAAACATGGCTCTCGGAACGGAATCATCTGATTGCAAAAAATATCCTCGATTTGAAAGATCGGAATTTCACTATTGCAGTACAAGGTTTTGGGAATTTAGGATCGGTCGCAGCCTTGGAAGCATATCAGTGTAATCAACTGAATAACAAGGTGATTGCAGTGAGTGACCGTAATGTAACACTTTATAATTCGGATGGATTAGATATTCCAACATTAGTGAAATTCACGATCGAAAACAATAAAGATTTACCAATTAATGACAAAGAACTTGAAGATGCCGGTATAAAGGCTAAAGTTATAGGTCGCGATGACTTATTAACGTTAAATGTTGATGTGTTGTTTCTTGCTGCCCTGGAAGACCAGGTAACTAAGGATAATATGGAAGAAATTCAAGCTCAGGTTATTGTTGAAGGAGCAAATGCACCAATTACAACGGATGCGGATAATTACCTGAATCAAAAAGGGACCATTATTATCCCTGATATACTAGCAAATGCCGGCGGTGTCATTGTATCATATCTCGAATGGCTACAAGGTCGGGAAACACAATATTATAAAGAGGAAGAAGTTTTTAAAAAGCAATTTGAGCAAATGGAATCTACATTTGATACAATATATCCGCAATTTTTCTCTAATACCTATACATTAAGACAGATTTGTTATAGACAATCTGTTATGAAATTATCGGATGTTTTGTATAGGCAAGGAAAGTTGTATTAATATGTGCTGGAAAAAGAGGTGATCGCTATTTAGTGATTATCTCTTTTTTAGTTGCTTTTCTACTTCGCCCGCGTCACAAAGAAGTATGCTACTAATGTAAAATAATCTATAAACTGCGGAGTAACTGCTGGTTTTATATCAGTATGCAGAAACTTTGGAGACCGCTCTGGGAAATACAATTCGCGCATCCTAAGGCATAGGTGAGTCGCTTCAAGCTAACGCATTTCAGTGTCTCACCAATGCCTCTCTTCCCGCAGGAGTCTTCATATATTTCCCGGAGCTGGTTAGAAGTTTTTCGACAATTACTATAGCTGCAATAGAGAAAATAGCATCATACAACTTCATCAGCCCGGAGCGATCCTGGACGGCGGTTTTAGCAGTCACCTATACGTAGGGTGTAAGTACTTCGCAGTTTATCTAAACTTTGCAATTATGAAAACTTCCGTAATTTATCTTCCGTATTAATATGTACTAAATGAATCGATTTTTACATAGCTTGTAAGAGAAATAATTATTTCAATAAAAAATAGGGGAGGTAGAGAAATTGAGTGGTATTTTAGTTGCGCTGATTGGGATGGTAATTTTTGCTTTAGGTTATCGCTATTATTCCAAATTTATAGCAGAAAAAATATTTAGACTTGACCCAAATTATGTGACACCTGCACATCAGTTTAAAGATGGTGTTGACTTTGTGCCGACGAACAAGTTTGTGCTTTGGGGCCATCATTTTACTTCTGTTGCAGGAGCGGCACCGATTCTTGGACCTGCAATCGCAGTCTATTGGGGATGGCTTCCAGCTTTTCTATGGGTTATTCTCGGTACCGTCTTTGCTGCGGGTGTCCATGATTTTGGAACACTTGCATTGTCAGTTAGGAATAAAGGGCAATCCGTTGGTACGATAGCAGATAAACTAATTGGGCAACGCGGAAAAATATTATTTTTATTTATTATCTTGATTCTTGTTCTCATGGTCAATGCAGTGTTTGCCTGGGTTATTTCAAATTTGTTTATTCAATACCCAGCAAGTGTTGTTCCGGTTTTTATTCAAATTCCTCTGGCAATTTGGATTGGATATGCAGCATATAAACGCAATTTAAAAATGCTCATACCATCGCTGATTGCATTGGCTATCATGTATCTGACTGCCATTGTAGCCAGCAGAACAGAGTTTCTACAAATTGACTTAGTGCAATATATGGGTGGGGAAGCTGGCGCTGGATTATTTGGATTGGGGGCAGTATCCACCGCGTTTTTGATTTGGATTGTAATTTTAATGATCTATGTATATATTGCATCCACACTTCCGGTATGGAAACTGCTTCAACCAAGGGATTTTATTAACTCTCATCAACTTGTTGTAGGACTTGGTATTTTGTATTTAGGTCTAATTTTCTTAAATCCGGAAATGACGGCACCAATGATGAATGAAAATCCAGACCGAAATTGGCTGCCACTTTTATTTATAACCATTGCCTGTGGTGCAATTTCTGGTTTCCATGGACTTGTTTCATCTGGGACATCATCCAAACAATTAGATAAAGAAACTGATGCCAGATTTGTTGGTTATTTCGGTGCTGTTGGTGAAGGGATTTTAGCGTTAATATCTATCATTGCTGTTGCAACCTTTTTTGCGAATACAGATGCATTTGCAGCAACATATACTAGTTTTACACAAGCAAATGCTGTTGGTTTAGGTACTTTTGTAGAAGGTGCAGCAAAGCTTGCTGAGGGAATGGCTATTCCAAATGATATAGCTACAACCATCGTATCAATTATTGTTGTTAGTTTTGCAGCTACGACATTGGATACTTCGGTTCGATTAATGAGATATATTATAGCTGAATTGGGTGTAGAGTATAATGTTCCGGCTATTACTAAAACACATGTAGCAACGACAATTGCAGTTGTTTCCAGTGCTGCATTGGTATTAATACCTGAAGGACCAAATGGCTTTGGGTCAGGGGGTTACCTAATTTGGCCACTCTTTGGAACGGCCAACCAGTTGCTTGCAGGAATCAGTTTAATGCTAATTGCAATCTGGCTTAAGCGCTTAGGAAGAAACTATGCAGTGGCATTGATTCCAATGATTTTCCTTATGTTTATGACATTATATGCCATGTTCCAGCAAGTCATATTCGAATGGTCGTGGTTTGGGGATAACTCGAACACCCTATTATTCGTACTCGGTGCGATTATCTTTGTATTTGCGATATGGATTAGTTTAACAGCATTCAATGCGCTAACAAAAAAGTATGATGATCCGCTTGATAAAGAAAAATAAATAGTATATGAGAGGGGTCATGTAATTGATGACTCCTTCTTTATATCATCTAGGAAAAAAGGAGTGAGAGATTATGTTGGATAAATTAAAGCAACTAATAACATTTTATGAAGAAGTACTAAGTATGCCGCACCGGCAGGAAGTTGCTAGGGAATTAAGAAATGAAGATGATTTCTTTCTTTTACTTCTCTATTCCGAAATGATTGGTATTCCAAATCCAGTTTATTATTATACACTCGAATTATATCCATATATAATTGAAAAATTTCATGATTGGCATTTGCGAATGGGAATGGATAAGTCTCCAATGACAGGGATTCGTTGTTGTTAAAGAAAGGAAGTAAAACGATGCTGGATATTAATAAAAAAATTCTCTTTATAGGTGGTAAGGGAGGAGTGGGTAAGTCTACTTCTGCTGCAACAATTGCCTGGAAAGCGGCTAAGGAAGGTTATAAGACATTATTAATCTCAACAGATCCGGCACATAATATTGGAGATATATTTGAACAGAAAATTGGTGGGAAAACAGAACAAGTAGCTGAGAATCTCTTTGCATTGGAAATAGATCCTGATATCGAAACAGAAAAGTATATTAGAGGTGTAAAAGAAAATATTAAGGGAATTGTACAATCAAGTATGATGGAGGAAGTAAATCGCCAATTAGACACTGCTAAAGCTTCCCCAGGTGCAGATGAAGCTGCAATGTTTGATAAATTAATAGCTATTATTTTGGAAGAAAGAGATAACTTT
Organism: Oceanobacillus rekensis; assembly: GCF_002153375.1. Classification (GTDB taxonomy): domain Bacteria; phylum Bacillota; class Bacilli; order Bacillales; family Amphibacillaceae; genus Oceanobacillus; species Oceanobacillus rekensis. The sequence goes on along the minus strand of NZ_MTBQ01000003.1, from coordinate 262,184 downwards.
GATAGAATAGTATTTGATACGGCACCAACAGGTCATACGATTCGACTACTGACCCTTCCCGAATTGATGGGTATTTGGATCGAAGGGTTGCTACAGAAACGACAGAAGACGAATGAAAATTACACACAGTTATTGAATGATGGCGAGCCAATAGAGGACCCAATTTATAATGTTCTGAAAGAAAGGAAGGAAAGGTTTTCCGAGGCTAGAAAGGTGCTTCTCGATCATCAACAAACTGGTTTTATTTTCGTTTTAAATCCTGAACGTCTCTCCATTTTAGAAACAAAAAAAGCAATCAAGCTGCTTGATAACTATCATTTGCATGTGAAAACTTTAATTGTAAATAAAATTTTACCTAAGGAAGCTGATGGAGCATTTTTTGAAAAAAGAAAAGAACATGAAAAAACTTATGTATCCATGATTGAAGATACATTCCAAAGTCAAAAGCTTGTTTATGTTCCGTTATTTTCAGAAGACGTAACGAGTAAACAACAATTGGAAAACATGAGCTTATACTATTAGAAAACTTTGGTGTCACGAAGTTTATATTCTTCTTAACTGTGATGAAAGGATGAAATCAATGAAAGCATTTGTATTAGAACATGGCGAATTAACAATTAAAGAAATGGACGAGCCTGTTGTGGGTTCACATGAAGTAATCGTAGCATTACGTACAGCAGGTCTGAATCGAAGGGATTTGTATATTCCAGATCGCATGGGAAGTGACAAAGAGGCATTAATTCTCGGTTCAGATGGTGCAGGTGTCATTGAATCTGTAGGGGAAGGGGTAAGCCGATTTCAAGTTGGTGATGAAGTAATTATTAACCCTGCACTTCGCTGGTATGATAATAGTGACGCACCACCAACAGGTTTTGATATATTAGGGATGCCAGATCATGGAACGTTTGCTGAAAAAATAGCTTTATCAGAAGAACAAGTAGAAAGGAAACCAGAAAAACTCTCATGGGAAGAAGCAAGTGTATTTGCTCTAGCAGCATTAACCGGTTATCGAGCGCTCTTTACGAAAGGGCAAATTAAAAGGGGAGAGACCATATTTATACCAGGGGCTGGAAGTGGTGTAGCAACATATTTAATTTCGTTTGCGAAGAATATTGGTGCTCGAGTAATTGTAAGCTCCCGCAGTGAGGATAAACGAAATAAGGCAAAAGAACTCGGTGCTGATTTAGCCATTGATACTAATAGTGATTGGAATGAAGAACTGAAAAATGAAAAAGTAGATATTGTTATTGATAGTGTTGGGAAAGCTACGTTTAATCGATCATTAGATGTGTTGAAAAAGGGTGGACGAATCGTGATATTTGGTGCTACTACAGATGATCATGTTGACCTTGATTTACGCAAATTTTTCTATGGTCAGTATCAACTGATTGGTTCAACAATGGGTTCAAGACAGGAGTTACAAGCAGCATTGGATCATATTGAGAATTACAATATGAACCCGGTTGTTGACAAAACCTTTAAATTGGATGAAGCACAGGCTGCATTTGATTATCTTAAAGAGGGAAGGCAATTTGGAAAAGTTGCACTTCGAATCTAAGAGTAGAGCCAGCACAAGGTGTTGGCTCTTTATTGATCGATATGATAATTTTTCAAAGCATCCGAATTAAATCCACGATTTGTAACATAACCATCATGCTTCACACACCAATTTTTTGACTTTTCGCTTGTGCTTCTATTCCCCGAAACGCATCTGCATATAGTATATTTCCCAGAGCGGTCGCCAAAGTTACTTATTTTAGTTCGGAGTTTACTTTGCGATAAAATCCTATTAAATTAACTTAAATAAGGAGAAATGGTATCAATTGCGTTTTGAAGTTTTTTACCATTACGTTGGTACATTTCCTTTGACTCCGGATTTTCTGTCGAAAGAGCAAATAATTCCAAATCGGCCTGACATTTTTTCATTGTCGCAAGAAGAAGTGGCTTCTCTGTTGGAGCTGGAACTGCAATCATGTCATCATATAAGTCGACGGTCAGCTGACCGTCACTGTCTGCTTGGGCTAAGAAAACATTTTCAATGCTTACATTCATTTTATCAAGCTCGGTTTCTAGCCAGTTCGTATTTAGCGACAGATTTGCTAGTGGCTCCAGTAACACATTACCATCCATAACAACTGTTTGTGGTTCTTTTGTGGGAGCTAGTTTAATACCTAAATCTTTTGCCGTGAGGGGACGATTTTCTCTTTTAGGAAGGACGCTCAAACTTCCGGTTGGTTCTAAAACAGCAAATTCAACGTCTGATGCTAGAAATATATTGTTATTACGAAGTTTTTCCAACAAGTCATCCGTCGAATAACCTTCCTTTTTTAAATTATCTTCCATAATTTTTCCGTCCTGGATAAATACGACGCCTTTACCCTCTGTAAAGTCTCGAAAGGCTTTACTTTTTAAAGCCATTTTCTCTACCCCAAATGGAACCATGAACCAAACAACCATGGCAATGACGGCATAGCTAAAATTTGTATCTGGATCGACGGTATGAATGGCGGCAATACTTCCAAGGACAATTCCAGAAATATACTCAAAAATATTTAACTGTGATAGATGCTTTGTTCCAAGCCATTTGGTTAAAAAAAACAATAACGTGATTAATGTTAAAGATCTTAGCAAGATAATGATCCATTCCGGCACAGCGCTTCTTCCTCTCTCTATTTATATTGCGGTTCTTGCTTCGAAAGCATCACCACTTGCTTCTGGAGGTCATTCTTAATTTGTTTCATTAGTTGTTCAGTATGTTCAAAAGCTTGTTTGGATTCTACGTTCTGTGTTTTGTTCGATAATATACCTAGACTTGCTTCAATGCTTTTAATGGATGAATAGCATCCTTTAACCTGTGAACCGACAGTCATACGATCAACTCCATTTATCCTTTTGGTTTGAAAATCAAGGCACCGATGACACCAAATATGATGGCGGAAGATATACCGGAACTCGTTACTTCGAACATCCCGGTGACCACGCCAATGATTCCGTGCTTTTCAGCTTCCTGCATTGCTCCATGAACAAGAGAATTCCCGAAGCTTGTAATCGGAACGGTGGCACCAGCACCTGCAAAGTCGATTAATGGTTCATACAAACCAAATCCATCAAGTATTGCGCCACTTACAACTAAAATTGTCAAGGTATGTGCAGGGGAAAGTTTAAAAACATCAAACATAATTTGTCCCATTACACAAATAAGTCCCCCTACGACAAATGCCCAGAAAAATATCATAACTGATCACTTCCTGATTCAATTGATACAGCATGTGCAATACATGGTATCGGATCACCTTGTTGTACACTCAATGTAGAATGCAAGGATCCGGTTGCAACTACTAGTATTCGATTGATTTCTCCTTTGATTATCTGTTTGAGAAAATGTCCATACGTTACGACAGCAGAACAAGCTGCGCCACTCGCACCTGCAAGAACAGGCTGACCTTCCCGATAAATTGTAAGCCCACAATCCACATATTTACTATCCTCGATTGGAATGTCTCGCTTATGCATATAATCCAAGGATACCTCTCTTCCAACATGACCAAGATCTCCAGTAATAATTAAATCATAGTAGGAGGGATCGACATTTCTTTCCTTTAAATGGGTTTCAATGGTGTCAGCAGCTGCAGGAGCCATTGCGCCGCCCATATTGAACGGGTCCGTCATCCCCATATCGACAACTTTCCCGATTGTTGCCGATGTTATTTTTGGACCAACACCTGTTTTTGCTACTAAAGCACATCCTGCTCCAGTGACAGTCCATTGGGCGGTAGGAGGTTTTTGACCACCATACTCCGTAGGGTACCGAAACTGCTTTTCTGTAGCAGCGTTGTGACTGGAGGAACCGCTAAGTATATAATTGGCACCACCACCATTGATAATTGCGGCGGATAATGCCAAGCTTTCCATTGATGTTGCACAGGCACTGAACAAACCAAAATAGGGAAGACCCATTGTATTAGCTGCAAAAGTTGTCGGAGTTATTTGATTAATTAAGTCACCACTGATAAAAAATTGAACTTGTTCTTTTTCGATGGAACTCTTTTTAATAGCAATTTGACAGGCTTCTTCCATCATTTTCTGCTGAGATTTTTCAAAGGAAGCCTGCTCAAGCCACATATCATCATGAAGTGTATCGAATGCTTCTGGTATATTTCCATTCGCTTCAAACGGACCACCTACAGTACCAGTTGTTAAAATGACAGGTTTATTATTAAATATCCATGTTTGATGTCCGGCTAGCATTTAAAAACCACCCCACTGAACGAGAATTGTTTTGATTAGAGCGATAACAAAAGCTGAAAAGACACCATACACAATAACTGGACCCGCTAATTTAAGCATATTACTGCCAACACCAAGTATAAATCCTTCTGTACGGTACTCGATTGCAGATGCTATCACAGCATTCCCAAATCCTGTAACAGGTACTGCCGAACCAGCTCCAGCAAACTGGCCGATTCGGTCATAAACACCAAATCCTGTTAAAAGCATGGTAATGAAAATAAGTGTTGCTGTAGTTGGATTTCCAGCAGTTTGTTCGGTGAAGTTAAAATTATATATATAAAAAGTAGTAATGATTTGTCCAATAAAGCAAATGATCCCGCCAACTAAGAAAGCTTTTATACAGTTTTTCAGCAAGGGCCTTTTTACTTCCCTTTTTGTTTGAAAGTCTTGATACTTCTGTGCTTCCGGTGGTAAGTTTTTCTTCTTTTCATCAGCCATAACTATTCACTCTTTCTTTTAGGTCTGTTCCTTTGCTAAATTTACTATCTGCTTAAATTTTTTCTCCATTTCTTTTTTTGAGATATCGTTATGATTGATTTTCTGCTCGAGCTTTTCAAGTTCAAGAACAATCTTTTTATCAGTTGAAAATTCAATTTTCATATCCTTGAAATGTTCTTTCATTTCTTTTTTGTGTTTCTTTTCCAGTTGTGACATGGTGAACCTCTCATGATGCTCGACTTCAATTGCAATAAAAAGGCTATCCTTTGTATTTACAGCTTTTATAGCCGTTATTTCCTCATAGTTGTCTAGAATATCTTTTGCTTCATTAGATGGTTGCTGACTAATTAGTTTATCATTGGAAATCTTCGTAACATCTGGGGAACCGCTATTTTCTTGTCCTTGTTCCATAGGTTCATTTCCACAAGCGGTCAATAATAAAGCTAAAATTAGGTAAGTAAATAATATTGTGGATTTTCGCATTTCTCACACCCATCTCTTTCATCCAAAGGTATGTAGGAGGCCTCTTAAAGCCTCCTGTTCAGTCAGTCGCTATTATTGTTATCTATCCAGCTTCGGCTCCTAGAAGCTCCCGTCATAAGCAATGAACACTCCGAGCAGGAAAAGCGTTTGCTCTACGGTTCTTTGCTTATGCACTCGCTTCTGGGCAGTCGCCTTCGCTTTTATTTATTGTTTGTATTGTGGTTCTTCTTGTTCTATTTGGGTAACTCTTGGTTGTACATTGTTTAGTATGGTCATTGTTTGTTGTGCGGCATCTTGGTATAGTTGTTTTGCTTGCTTATTATCCGTTTCGAGGGCAAACTGTTCGAAACTTGCTTGAACACTTTTTAATCCGGCGATTGTTTGTTTAACTTGTGTTGCTACTGTCATTTCATCCCTCCTCAGGTTACTTGTATTTATATTTTGAGGTAATACCAATTAAATATACTTGTTGGATTTTACCATTTACTGTAAATCGAATTGTTATGTGACGATTTCGTACAATTAATTATTCAGACAAAAATAAATACCGGCACATATTAAATGTACCGGTATTTAAATTATCCCGAATTATCTCTTATTCAATTTTTTACTTTTTACAAATGGTGTAACATCCATCCGTGTTGGTTTGCTGTATTTACGAATCATTTGGTCTGACCATGTATCTACTTTAGTATTAGAGGAGCGATGCTCATAATAGCTTTTCATTTCATTGTCGTATGCTTCAATTAATGGATATTGTTCATCATAGGATTTGTATTTATTTTCATGGTAAATTGCTTCAAGTGGAAGTCTTGGTTTTATATCTGGTTTATGATCTGGGTAGCCAGTAATGAGCCCAAATAATGGAATAACATGTTCAGGAAGCCCGAGTAGTTCATTTACCCGGTTAATATCATTTCGAAGGCTTCCGATATAGCAGATGCCCAGACCCATTGATTCAGCCGCAACAGAAGCATTCTGTGCGGCAAGGGCTGCATCGATGGTTGCAACTATGAATTGCTCTGTACTCTCCATATTTTCTTTTATGCTTGCTTTTTCCTCTGAACTTGCAAGCTGATTTATGCGATGTAAATCTCCACAGAAAACAAACATATGTGCATTATTTTTAACATGTTTTTGCCCAGATACTTTGTAAAGCTCGTTTTTTAATTTTTGATCAGTTATACCAATGATTGAGTATGCCATCACATTGCTGGAAGATGATGCTTGCTGTGCAGATTTTACAATAGTATAAATTTGTTCTTGGGTAAGTTTTTCATCTGTAAATTTTCGAATAGAACGATGACTAAGTAGACCTTCAATTACTTGATTCATTATAGAAATTTCCTCCTTCATAGGTAATCGATTATAGTATAGTTAAGTCTATATAACTTAACTATACAGTAAGCCAAAGAATATTTTTAGTTTTTAGTTCTCTCTTTTAAAATAAAAAAGAGACCCTGTGGATCTCTCTTACACAATAACAATTGATTCATTTTTACTTGCATCATAATTATCTTTTAGTAGAATATTTATCGGTTTTTGCTTAAGAAAATTAATTAAATTTTTTTGATTTTTCTTATCCATTTCACCATCATTAATCAATGTGAATGTTTCATCGGCTTCGGTAGTTAGAAAAAAGGATAATAACTTGGGAAGATTTTCTGCATCTGCTATCATATGCTTACGGTATAAGTAAATATTAGAATTACTATGGGAAGCAATTTGATGGAGATCCAGAATTTCCTCTGTATGTAGCTTATCTTGTAGTTGAATTTTATAGGATTCAATTATGTCCATGCAATCACCTCATATTTTTTTGTTGTTGCTTATAAATAAATACCCTTAGAAACAAAGGAATAAACATGTTGCAAAGTAATATTATATTACTCAATTATTTCCTTTTTTGGTACACTCTAATTAGCTCATGAAAAACTGGGGGTAGGTATGTTGAAAACTTTTAAACTGAAGAAGTTGGAAATAGCAGATAATAACGCAGATATAGAGCAAAAAAAGATTACGTTACTGGATGGCTTAATTATAAATAGGGAAGATGACAATAGCCAGTGGATTATTGAAGCATATATCGGTAAATCACACTTCACTTATTTCAGTAATCTCCACGAAAAAAAAGATGAAATCATGGTGCACGCTACGATAACGAAAGAAAGTAATGAACCGGCAACATTTATAGCCAAGGTTCTTGGTGTCAATGAAATTGGAGATGATATGAACGTATTATTTATTGGTAACATTATTGACAGAAGAAAAAATATTGTAGAAACACTATTAACTGATCTAATTAATCAAGGCTTCCAGGGAAGGGAACTACTTGAAAAGTTTAAAGAATTGGCTTGATCATGAATGAAATGAATTATTTCAGCTGCTAGGAGCAATGTTATGAAATTGTATTACACTAGATACAAATGGATAAATAAATTAACACCAGTTCAAATGTTATTTTCTTTCTATCTTATAGCCGTTCTTTTATCGACTATCATCCTTGCTTTACCAATAGCACATCAGAGTGGGGTAGAAATTCCTTTCATTGATATTTTATTCACGGCTGTAAGTGCAATCAGTGTAACGGGTTTGAGCACGATTTCTATTGCAGAATCATTAAGTACGATAGGAATTATATTCCTTGCATTAATTATGCAGCTCGGTGCAATTGGTATTATGGCTATGGGAACTTTAATCTGGCTCTTATTAGGGAAAAAAATAGGTCTGAAAGAAAGAAGTCTCATTATGACTGATCAAAATCAAACGACTTTTGAGGGTATGGTTAGATTAGTTAAAGGGATTGTATATGTGCTTTTGGTTATTGAATTTATTGGATTTCTCATCCTTGGAACCTATTTTTTAAATTATTTTCCGACTGCAGGAGAAGCCTATTTGCATGGTTTTTTTGGGACTATTAGTGCGATAACGAATGGGGGATTTGATATTACCGGTGGGTCACTCATCCCTTTTCGAAATGATTATTTCGTGCAATTTATTAATATTCTGTTAATTATTTTCGGTGCAATCGGTTTTCCAGTATTGATAGAAGTTAAAGAATATCTGTTCATGAAGGATAAATCACGTAATATATATCGATTCACATTATTCACCAAAGTAACAACAACGACATTTTTAATTTTAATTGTCGTTGGAACGATAGGTATTTACCTTATGGATATGAACGGTTTTTTTGCTGATAAGTCATGGCACGAATCTTTTTTCTATGCATTATTTCAGTCCGTAACGACTAGGAGCGGCGGTTTATCCACCATGGATGTTAGTTTGCTTTCGGAACCGAATCAGCTGTTTATGTCATTTCTTATGTTTATCGGTGCCTCTCCAAGCAGTGCTGGTGGGGGAATCCGCACGACCACATTTGCGCTTGCTACGATTTTTATCTTTACTTATATACGTGGGGGCAAAAGCATCCGAGTTTTTAAACGGGAAATTTATGATGAGGATTTAGCTAAAGCTGTTGCAGTAACTCTCGTCGGGTTCATATTGGTTTCGGGTTCTGTGCTATTTATGACGGTTATTGAGCCATTTTCTTTGGGGCAAATTTTATTTGAAGTGACGTCTGCTTTTGGTACTGTAGGATTGTCCCTAGGTATTACAGGTGATTTAACGATATGGAGCAAAATACTACTTATGTTTTTGATGTTTATTGGGAGAATTGGAATTATAACGTTTCTATTCATCTTTAAAAGAAAAAAGAAAAAAATGAATTATCATTATCCAAAAGAGAAAATTATTATTGGATAAGTGAAAAGGATTAAAAACGGCTTGTGCTATATGATTAGCACAAGCCAGTTTTATTAGCAGTAAAATGCAGCTCCTACAATAATCAATAGGATAAAAAGCACCACAATTAGTGCAAAGTTATTCCCGTATCCACTACCGCATTTATAGCCGCCGTAATTTTCGCAGTTGTTGTATCCGCCATATCCAAAGCCCATGCTTTTTCACCTCCCGATGGTACATTATTACTGTATGCATCTGGTGAGCATGTGTATAGACGTTTGCACTAGAAAAATAGGATTTTAACTAGAAAATCCACCCTGATAGTGGTGGATTTCAGTTTGACTTTATGGTATTTCAGATGAACTTACTTCTTTTTCTTATATATTGCTCGCCTATGGCTAGTCTTCAGCTTAGCATTTTCGAAGCTTTTATCAAATTTTGCTTTATTTAAGGGAGAGATATTGGTATTATAAAGAGAGTGGGATATTCTAGGAAACATTAGAGATTTTCCTTGCCAGGGGAAAATGAAAGGGGTGCCACTTACATGGAGTTAATGCTTGGTGTAGTTTGTTTTGCAATTCTTGTAGCTAACATAGGATACTGTATTCTTGATAAAGAGTAAGTAAAAGGGGGAGGCTATATTGCCATCCCCTTCCATTTATTTTATGAGTTCCCATTCACTAAATGGGTACATGATTAATTCAGATCTGCCAATGATTTCTTCTTTTAGAATAAATCCGAGACCGTTTCGACTATCCTTGCTTATAGCGCGATTGTCCCCCATTACAAAATAGCTATCTTCCGGAATATTAATCGGACCGAAATTGCCTGTTTTGTATTGTGCTTCTTCAGATAGGAATGATTGGGTATGTTCCTCACCGTTTATGATTAAATGATTACCCTTTAATTCAATTGTCTCACCTGGTAAACCAATAACTCTCTTAACATAGTTTTTTGTTGGTCTTTGAATGATGATAACTTCTCCACGATCCGGTTCATCCAGAATATAAAGGAGTTTATTTACGATTACTCTTTCTCCATCCTCCAAGGTAGGGTCCATACTTTCACCTTCAACGATGGAAGTGGCAAAGATAAACGTTCTAAGGAAAAGAGCGATTAAAATTGCTATAATAATTGCTTTTGCCCATTCATACCATTCGTTTTTCTTTTTTGCTTCCGGCACAGAAGTCATCCTTCCTTTACAAGTTTCACTTTAATTTTAGCATAGAGTTATTCCGTAATCGAATATTTTTAAAAAAAATGTGACAATTTGTAAGCTTAAAGTTAAAAATATTCGGCTCTTTAAGCATCTTTCGTATTAGAACTTGCATAAAACGAACGTTTGTTCTAGAATGGAATATAACTTGCGTATTCTACGATAAACCTGATTGCAGGAATGGTATTTATAAAGTACTTTCAACAAGAGATAAGTTCCCCACGTTTAAGAAATATACAGATTATTACGGCATAACCTTCTACAATAATATTACGATGCATCTATTGGGATTAAGGAAAACCCGCAGATTTTAAATCAGAACAAATACTCACAAACATACAACACCAATAATTGACACTAATATAGTGACATATAAGAAAACTGTAGGGCAAGGTGTTGTCCAAACAGTATAAATCAAGCCTGTCAAAGGCACTATAGGCTATGTTAATGCAGACATAGCCTTCTGAACAGGAAGTCCATCTTCAAACATTATTGGAAGATGATCAGGTGGGGCATTCACACTTAGAATATGGAGAGGCAATGGATTATGTATACTTTAGAAAATATTCTTAATCGTATTGAATTCTTAAGAAATAAAATGACAGAGGTAGCCATGAATAAAGGATTTACCAATAGCGAATCTGTACATATTAGTCAGGAACTTGATAGGCTATTAAATCTTTATGATGAAGTCAAAAGTAAAAAAAGATGACCGAAAGCGAGTTATCTAGCATGAAATTATTCATTTTTCCTGAAATTTTGCGATTTTGTGACAAAAATTTAATAAAATGTTCAAACAATTTCGATTTGTGACGCGAAAAATAGGGTATAATGTAGTTAGAACATAAGAAGGAGTGTCACATATGCGACCAAAATCATTAAATTTCGAACAATTAGTTAAGGAGAATAGACAAGAGCTTCTAAATGATAAAGAAAGTATATCAAGAATAGAAATGCGTTTAGAAAAGAAACAGGAAGTACTTGTCTCGAAGCAACGTAAAGAATTTGAATATAAAAGTTAACGAATAAAGCAGGAATGACTATAAGTCATCCTGCTTTTCTGATTTTAAAAGGTAATTTTCTTCTCCCATATAGGTGGATTATCAGGACCCCACCCAGTATGCACCCCATTCCGAGCATCTGCACATTTGTTAATGGTTCCATAAAGATAAATATACCAATAAGTGTTGCTACTACAGGTTCGATTGTCGATAGAATGGAAGCCTTTGATGCTTCAGTATGCTGTAATCCATAAGTATAAACGATATAGGCTATTGCTGTTGGCAATAGTCCAAGTCCAATAGCGTAAAATAAAACAGTTGGATTAAATAATAGTAGGAATTTTTCCGTATATGGGAAAAATGGTAAAAGAGCAATTGCAGCAACAGTAAATGTAAAGGTGGTTATGCTCAAGCTATTATATCTTTTTAACGCAAATTTACTAATAATGCTGTACAGTGCATATCCAAGTCCAGAACCAAGTCCTAGAAGGATGCTTGCAACTTCCAAGTTATGAATACTATGAGGAGTAATACCGACTACTAGACAGGTTCCTAGTATTGTAACAAAAAGTGCAATAATTTTAAGACGTGTCAAGGCTTCTTTGAAGAGGAAAAAAGAAATAACGGTTACAAAAGCAGGTGCAGTATACAATAAAGCAGTTGCTACCGGTATGGTAGATCGTTCAATCGCTGTAAATAAACAATAATTAAAAAAGATAATACTAAAAATACCAGTCCCTATAAAATATTTACTGTCTGAAAGTGATTTTAACTTCAGACTTTTTGGTGAAACTATCATCATATACGTAATTAATAAAATCGAAGAAGACCATGCACGTAATGTAACAACTTCCATTGGCGTAAATCCGTATTCATACAAATGTTTTACAAACCAACCAATTGTCCCCCAGAGCGCCGCACCAATTATAATTAAAAGAAAATGTATATTCAAACAGATATCCCCCTAGAAGATTAGTAGTTAGATATGATTATAACAATTTGACAGGGTTAAAGGTATAATTCAATAAAAAAAGGAGAAAATGTTTATATTGCAATTGGGTTATTCCATGTTCTTAGTAACCCTGAGGAAGAGGGGGAGTTCATCTTGATGAGAAATTTTATATTAATGGACCTCATTCAAATTGGTAACGTAGGTTTAGAAGAGGACTATGTATACTTAATCTGTGGTTTGGCAGGAGTAATTATCATTTCCTATAGTGTGAAGCCCATCCTAGAATGGGCTATTAGATTAAAATTACGTAAATTATTGGGTTATTTAATCAGCAGCATTTTTACCATATTGGTGGCTGTTAATCTTTCTTTTCTAATCGAAAATGTGAACGGAATGGAAGTTATGAAATTAGCCTTACAAAGTGTGTCACTCTATGGAATATTATTAATGCTATTGATCATGCTCAAACACTTTATCAGTCGAACAAGTTAAAGCGCATAACAGCCTAAGTGTTATGCGCTTTAACTATTTATCCATTAAGTTATTAATAGTCTCCAACCATTGATAGACGGGCTGGAAATATTCTTTGGGTGTTTTCAGACTTGGTGGCGCAGCATCCATTACTAACATCTTTTCTGTCTCAGATAACTTTTCATATTTATCCTTTAATACATGTGCCTGCTCGGCATATCGATGAAGTTCATAAATGAAGTCCTGTAGATTCATAATACCGCCTCCTATATTTGTACACTACCCTCAACAGCAAGGTAATGAAACATTCATAAAGAGGGGAGATGATTAACGATGCGATCTACTCGGAGGCCATTCCATTTTTCCTAGAGAGGAAGGAGTATAGTAGGAAGAAGTGTATCCAGTTTGTCTGGATTGCGGTTTCTTTTCCGGTTTCCAGTCAATGTATTGATAAACAATTCTTTTGGCCTGTGACAAAGACATCTTTGTTTGCGGATTTCGATAATTTTGATCAAGGGAACCAAGATGTTTTAATGCCTTGAAGTCTTCTTTGGATGGAGGTATATGAAAATAATAATCATCAACCATAACTAGTAAAGTAGAATGCTGATTGCTAAATTTCGGATGATCAGAGAAATGCAGTCCTATTTTTTTAGCTTTATTCTCCTTTAATAATTTACTAATTGCATCCTTTTTAATTTGGTATAAATGTTGTGGTTCTGGGGCTGTCTTCGCATGTCGATTGATTGTAAATATTGCTTGCGCCAAATTCCTCAGTGAAGTCTCTGGATTCATATCATCATCTCCTTTCTAAAAATAATTATAATTCTATCGTATCGTAAAGCTTGTCCACTGGCAAATAGAAATTAAAAAGAAGAGTGAAATTATTTAATTTCAACTCTTCTTTCATCCCAAATTATTGAACTGCCTTTAAATCTTGGACAATCGTATCCATTGCTTTCGATTCCACACCACTGTAATTTTTAATGACTTCTCCTTCTGGGCTTACAAGAAAGAAGGAAGTACCATGTGTCACCTGATCTGTTCCTTCAGGGGCTGCGGCAACCATATTTTTGAATGATTTAATGGAAAGTTCTTTAATTGTATCAAAATCATAGCCTGTCAGGAAATTCCAATTGCTGAAATCAGCATCGTATCTTTCTCCATATGCTTTAAGAACTTCTGGGCTATCATAATCCGGATCGACAGTAAAGGATACGAGTTGTGCATCAATACCTTCTTCACTGAGCTTTGTTTGAAGATTTGCCATGTTAGATGTCATTGGAAGACAGACAGTTGTACAATTCGTGAAAATAAAATCTGCAACCCACCATTCACCATTTAAATCATTTAGACTTAATGTACCGTTATCCTGTGTTGTAAATTCAAATTCATCAACATCTTGGGACATCGTTGTTTCAATTGGATAATCACCACAGGCTGTTAAGAAAATACTAAGACCAATTATTATAAATAAGTATTTCATGTTAACTTCCTTTCCGAAATGGTCTATCATAGTTGTTTAATGGATTCAGAAATATTATACCATTAATAATAGATATGTTATTTACTGACCCATGAAGACTTTATGACATTTTACTTTTAAGTTTATAAACATGCAATTCTGGTCTGCAAAGAAAACGATAGGGAAGTCTCGTCGTGCCGATACCACTATTTACATATAATGATAGATTTTCGTTCACGATATACTTTCCCTGTACATATTTTTCAGCTAGTGCTGGTGTATAGAGATCCCCGATGATAGGAAAGCGAACCTGTCCACCATGACTGTGTCCTGAGAGTTGTATATCAATTGGATAGTTTATAGTGTTTTCTACAAAATCAGGTTCATGTGCTAAAAGTAATGTAAATAGATTGGGGTCCGTGTATTGTAGTGCTGTTTCTAAATTAGGTTTTCCAAGTAGGGCATCATCGATTCCGGCAAGAACCATGCTTGCTCCATCCTTTTCGATGGAGACATGGCTGTTTTGCAATAGTTGGAACTCCGATTTTTCCATGACTTCCTTGACAATTTCCGTTCCGTATCCACCATGGTCGTGGTTACCGTAAATCCAATATTTACCGTAATTTGCTTTCATTGATTGTAGGATAGAGCTTAATCTTGAATCCCAATGATAATGATCTGGTTCGTCAACAAGGTCTCCTGTAAAAACAATGATATCTGGATTTTGGGAATTGATTTTATTTGCCAGTTCTTGTAATTGTTCCAAAGTATAATGAAAACCAATATGTGTATCTGAAAATTGTATTATTTTAAAGTCATTAAATGCGGAATTTAGTTTAGAGGAAGAAATAACTTCTTCGGTAATTTTTAATAATGAAGGCTCAATATTTCTAAAGTAATAATAAGTTCCACCACTGATACCAATAAAAGCCAATAGACTACCTAAAGTTCTTTTTAAAAAGATTCGTCGATTCATGTTACCCATACCTTTCCGAAATCATAAAACAGATGGTTAGAGTATAGCATGAATTCCAGCTGATTTTATACTTCGGTATTAAATGAAGAATGATTATTATTTATTTTAAATAGTCAGTAAATTTATTGACATCCAATCTACTTACACTTATTATTAGATTAGGGTGGTTAAAAACGTACAATAGCTAAAATAACAGCAAATAGCTTCACCATTCCGGGATTGCTCTGGGCGGTGACTCTTACAGGAACAAGTGGACGAAGACCCCGTATGGTTTTCCGAGGGGATGCATGAGTCCATGCCCATGGAAAGCATCAGCATACGCCCAGAGCAATTGTGGACAGCCGCACTAGACGCGGTGTAAAATAAACATAAAGTTACCTCGCAGTTTATATCAACTGCGAGCAACATTATGGAAAGAGTCTTATATTTATTTAGGAAATTGGGTCTTTTAATCAGTTAAGACGTTATTGATAGGCATATAATACAAAGAACCATTCTAATTATTGAAGGCATTAATTGCATGGATTACTGTCAGGATGGAATTCTGTTTGATTTCCTTCAATCTGTATCGTGGAATGCGAAATATAGAATTGTGATTTTAACAGCTCGTTTGCCTTTATTAGTATATCATCACGATTAATGGATTCGTGAACTACAAGATGGCAGCTCATGGAAGAGAATTCAGATGTGATTGACCAAACATGAACATCATGTATATCCTCAACTCCTTCGATAGCAGTAAGGGCTTTTTCATCGAATCAATATTAATGTTTTGTGGTTCTCCCTCCATTAAGATGTGTAGAGAATCCTTTGTAATTCGGTACCCGGAAATGACGATTAAGATTGCGACAATTATACTTGCAATCGGATCGGCAATATTCCATCCAAACAGAATAATTAATAGGCCTGCAATGAGTGCGCCAACAGAGCCAAGCAAGTCACCAAAAACGTGAAGTAATGCACTCTTTATATTCAGATTACCTTTTGAATCACCACGTATAAGCAACCAGGCTACAAAGATATTGACGCATAGCCCTAAGAAGGCAATAATCATCATGTTTCCACTCACATTTGGTGGATCTGCGAATCGATTTAATGCTTCATAGAAAATATAAAGTGAAATGACAATCAGTGTGATACCATCTGATACCATTAATAAAAGCAGCAATTATTTCAAACCTTTTAAAGCCAAAGGTTTTTTCACCAGTTGCTTTTTTTTCACCAATTTTGAAAGCAAGTAAACTTAAACCCAATGCTGCGGCATCACTTAGCATATGACCAGCATCAGATAAAAGGGCAAGACTGTTTGTAAAAATACCGCCGATAGCTTCAACAATCATAAAATAAAGATCAAAATAAAGCTCCAGAACAGTACCCGAGTATTAGTTGAGTGGTGATGATGCCCGTGACTATGACCGTGTTCATGTTGGTGATGATGTCCCAGAATTAACCTCCTAACGGGTATGTTTTGTATGTTCAATAGTTTCTTCTAATAAGTTAATCACGTTTCTCTTCGTTTCTTCACTAGATGTAATTGTTTTAAATATTTTAATTGATGTGAAATGGTGGATTGGTTCATATGAAGTTGTTTTGCGATTTCATTTACAGAACATTCTTTTTGGGAAAGTAAATGAAGAATCCTGATTCTAGTTGGATCCGATAAAGCTTTAAAAATTTGTGAAGTGTGTTCAATTAATTGATCGTCCATTGAATGATCCTGCAAATTATTCCACCTCTCTAATATATGATCATATGTTCATATTGTAAAATATGTGTATCGACTTTTCAAGTAGTTCTGGCGTATATGATGTTTCATTTTTTTTGATATGGTAATATAAGTATAGGTTATATCTTTTTTCTCTGTAATAAATGATTTTGAAGTTTTAAAAAGGGGTGTGTAGGAATGAGTCTCTTGCAAGATAGGCAATTAACCGAGATATCCATAGATGAATTGATGATTCCCTCTGAAAAAGTAGCCCATGTCCAAATAAATAACCCTTTGGAGCATGCATTACTTGTACTTGTGAAATCAGGATATGCAGCAGTTCCAGTCTTGGATGCTTCATATAAATATGTTGGAATCATCGGTAAAACTGTCATTTTAGATCAAATGTTAGGATTGGAAAACTTTGAAATCGAAAAACTTTCAGAGATGAAGGTGAAAGAAGTAATTGATCGCAATATTCCAACTTTGACAAGGGATTGTACGTTACTTGAGGGGCTAAATGCTGTTATTGATCATACGTTTGTCTGTCTCGTTGACAAAGATGGTTTCTTTGATGGGATTTTAACGAGAAGGGCAATCCTTAAGGAGATTAAAAAGAATATATATATTAATTCGTATAAAAAGTAGCAAGCTTAAACAGTTGAACATCTGCCTAAAAAGCCAATCATCGTCATCAGACTTTGATACCTTTTCACGAATCATGCGTATAAGATTTACATTTCAGTAAAAACTATGATTGTAAATGTTCATGTTCAGAGGAGGAATTACGTATGGCGCGAATTGGTGTTGAAGGAACATTAACAGATGTTAAAACAGCATTAATGGAAATGGGTCACGAGATTATTGACCTGCGTACGGAAGAGGATGCAGCACATTGTGATGCTTGTATTATTTCCGGTCAGGATAAAGATGTGATGGGTATGCAAACGACAAGCATTGCAGGTCCAGTAATTAATGCACAGGGGCAAAGCGCAGAAGATGTTTGCCAAATGATAAATGCGAAGTTAAGCTAATAGTTAAGAAAGCCAAGGCAGAGTAATCCTGATTCGTAGGTGACTCTGCTTTTTTTGTGTCATCATACATGCGTAGCTCATATATAAAATAAGAATGAATGAATTGGGGAGGTTCTTATTTATGAGAATAAATGATCAATTGCCGAAACTGAATGCAAGTGGAGAGTGGATTAATTCAAATGGAATAAAAGTGGAAGAATTACTAACTGAGGGAAAGTCTACGCTTATTTACTTTTGGTCGATCAGCTGTGATATTTGTAAAATGGAGTTGCCGTTTGTACATCGATTACGGGATCGGTATGGGGATAACTTAACTATCATAAGTATTCATACCCCTTTAATAAAAGACGATAAGGATCTACAGAGAATTAAATTAGAAGCAGATAACTTTAAAATAACCGAACCCTTATTTGCAGATCACGATGAAATACTGTCCCAAAGATTTCAAGTAAAATATGTCCCGGCATATTTTATATTTAATCAAGAAGGAGAACTAAAACATTTTCAGTCAGGTCGTAATGGAGGCATTAGATTGCTTCAAAGACGGCTGGAGCGCGTGTTAAAGGAGTAGAGAACATTTTGATTTTCTAAATTATCGTTTGCCATTCTAAATGGATACAGTGTAATGAAGGAGCAATCTTACGGTTGAAGTTTGCTCCTTTTCCTATGAATTAGTATTATTGTAATAAACATGTATTTAATGGAGGATAAACAATGAAGAAAGATTTTGCTGTTATCGGTCTTGGCCGTTTTGGGGGAAGTATTTGCCGTGAACTAAGTCAAGAGGGTATGCAAGTTCTGGCAATTGATTCAAACGAAGTAAAGGTAAACGAATACAAAAACATTGCATACCACGCAGTAATAGCAGATTCTACGGATGAAGATATGCTAAAGGAAATTGGAATTAAAAACTTTGATCATGTGATAGTTGCGATAGGGGAGAATATCCAGGCAAGTATTTTAACTGCTGTAATTCTTACTGATATGGGGATAAAGAAAATAACAGTTAAAGCCCAAAATGACTATCATGAAAAAATACTTAACAAAATTGGCGTCCATCAGGTTGTACATCCGGAACGTGATATGGGCAGAAGATTGGCACATAATATTATCTCAAACAACATTTTGGACTACCTTGAATTATCAGATGAACATAGTATTGTAGAAGTGAAGGCTGGTAAGAAAATGGTTGGGAAATCATTAATTGACTTAGATATCCGTGCTAATTACGGGTGTAATGTTGTGGCGATTAAACGCGGACGTGAGATTAACGTTTCACCAAGCGCAAATGATGGACTATGGGAAGAAGATATATTAATCGTGATTGGTGCTGATAAGGATATATCAAGATTTGAAAGAAAACTCGTGATTGATGATTAAACTAAAAAGGGAAGCAAGCGGCTTTAGAGGATGGCCGACAATAATCTAGGCTCCTTTCGGTGGGACTACGATTACTCGCCCCACCGAAAAGAATTATTGATTTTTAACCTTCGCAATTTCTATAAAGTGTGGAGTAACTGCTGCTATAAGTAAGTGCTTTTCCCGCCGTCCGGGATTGCTGGGGGCGGATGCGCATCCTTAGGGCACGGCCTGCCCCGAAGAGAAAACCACTCTTCTGGTCTTCGGACACGTGCTGTCTAAGCAGGAGTCACCGCCCACAGCGATGCCGGACTGGTGAAGTGTACGCATGCAGACTTCATTTATTAGCAAGTCAAGTAGTACAAGTAATTGTCAGTTACCATCAAACCAGCTCAGGGGAAATATACGAAGACTCCTGCCGGAAGAGAGACATAGGTGAGACCCTGAGAAATGTCTGCATGAAGGGGCTCACCAGCCGCCTTAGAATTCGCGCAGTATATTTCCCTGAGCTTCGCCGAAGTTTCTTAGTTAGTTCGCAGTTTTTCTCAACTACGGGACAGAGTAAAAACAATCTATGCAAATACAGCCAAATTTAAAAGACCTGGTAGCGTGAAAAACTTGCTTCCAGGTCTTTATTTGTTTTTTAATTAGTCTTTAGTTTACTTCCATTATGATTGGTAATACCATTGGTCGACGTTTTGTCTTTTCATAAAGGAATGGTGCTATTGTATCAGTAATTTCATTTTTAATTTCAGACCATTGAGTTGTTTTTCTATCCATCACTTTATTCAAATGAGTAGAAACAAGTTTTTGTGCCTCATTAATTAAGTCTTCGGATTCTCTCATATATACGAATCCTCTGGAAATAATATCAGGGCCTGAAGCAATTTTGAATTCTTTCATATTGATGCTTACAACGACAATGACAAGACCTTCCTCGGAAAGAATACGGCGATCACGTAATACAATATTACCAATATCACCAATTCCGCTTCCATCTACATAAACAGACCCAGAAGGTATTTTCCCTGATATATTTGCTTGATCTTTGCTTAGTGCGAGAACATCGCCATTATCCATGATAAATGAATTCTCTTGTTCTACACCACATGATTCAGCTAGTTTAATATGTTCTTTAAGCATACGATATTCACCATGAATAGGCATAAAGAACTTAGGCTTGATAAGTCTTAACATTAACTTCTGCTCTTCCTGGCTTCCATGTCCAGAAGTGTGGATATTACTTAATTTACCATGAATTACTTCAGCACCTGCACGGTATAATTTATTAATTGTTCTGCTGACACTAACTGTATTTCCAGGGATTGGAGAAGAAGAAAATACGACAGTGTCACCAGGAATGATCTGAATTTGTCTGTGTGTACCATTGGCAATACGTGATAATGCAGCCATTGCCTCTCCTTGTGAACCAGTACAAAGAATGGTCATCTCATTTGCAGGGAACCTGTTGATTTGGTTTGCTTCAATAAATGTTTCTTTCGGTGCTTGAATATAGCCTAGCTCCAAACCTATATTTATTGCATTTTCCATACTGCGACCAAATACAGCAACCTTCCGTTTATATTTCACTGCAGATTCAACAACTTGTTGTAAACGATAAATATTGGATGCGAATGTTGCGAAAATCAATCTGCCATCAACACGGGTAAAAACTTCATCAATGCTTTGTCCAACAACTTTCTCGGACATAGTAAAACCGGGAATTTCACTATTGGTACTATCCGAAAGAAGGCAAAGCACGCCTTCTTTACCAATTTCAGCCATTCTTGTTAGATTAGCTGGTTCTCCTACAGGTGTAAAGTCAAATTTAAAGTCACCAGTATGGACAATGTTTCCTGGTGGTGTTTTGACCACAATTCCATATGAATCAGGAATACTGTGTGTCGTACGGAAAAAACTTACGGAAGTTTTACGGAATTTAATAATATCATCTTCTTGAATGGTAGTTAAATTAGCAGTTCTTAAAAGACCGTGCTCATCTAACTTATTTCTAATTAATCCTATTGCTAGTGGTCCTGCATAAATTGGCACATTTACTTCACGCAGAAGATAAGGAATTCCACCAATATGATCTTCGTGACCATGTGTTATGAATAGACCTTTGATTTTGTCTTGGTTTTGTACGATATAGGTATAATCAGGAATAACATAATCGATCCCTAAAAGTTCGTCCTCAGGGAACTTAATTCCTGCATCGATAAGAATAATCTCATCCTGAAATTGAACAGCATACGTATTTTTTCCGATTTCGCCTAATCCACCTAGTGCAAAAACGGCTGTTTGATCATTTTTTACAAATTTCATAGCTTATATATTCTCCAATTCTAGTTTACCGGTTGCTTTTTCATAATTCAGATGTGCCTCATCTAATTCGTGGATATATTCGATGTTGTAATTCCGATCACTTAATTTCTTTCTTACTTCCCTCACTGAATCTGCTTCAACGTAGATTGTTTGTGTACGTTCGCGTACTGGAACTTCGTCTGGAAGCTCTTGATATAAAACTTTATAAATCATTTCATCTCTCCTTACTAATTTTTGTATTTCTTATATTTGTTCAAGGAAATAAGCTATGCTCGAGTATTGGCGATAACTGTCTCCCATTACAGATGTTATTAGTTTTCCGTTAGAACCTTCCTCCCAGTATGTTTCCGTAGCATACTGGAGGAATGATGAACTATTAAATTGTGATTGGTTGCATCCTTGGTAGTCTTATTTAAAAGTAGTAGGTACACGTCCTTCTTTGCCTAAAAAGTCTCTCCACCGTTTCTTAAGCTTTTCTTTTAGGCGCTTCAGCATGAGGACACACGTCTCCTTTCAGATATCTAAGAAAAGCAACAAAACATTCTACCGTCCAATCCTCTTAACTATAGTATAGTACGAAATGAGGAATAATTAAATAAAAAGACATCAATTCTTTAAAAAAATAGTAAAATCTTACAAATACTACTCGTATATTTATCTTTTACATGGAGATTAATCTTATACATTCTCGCCTCAGTATGTATCTAATAAATAATTCGAACTGCAGAAGGAAAGGGTGTCTATTGATTATAGACACCCTTTCGAATTATTCGATTGGAGTAGAATTATCGGGAATTGCGTATGGATGATCTTTATTTATATGATCATAGAACATAATACCGTTTAGGTGGTCAATTTCATGTTGGAATACGATGGCTGGATAACCCTTCAATCGTAGTTTAATGGGATTACCGTCTATATCCGTTGCTTTTATTGTGATTCTTGCATGTCTCGGTACATATCCTTCCACTGGTCGGTCTACAGAAAGACAGCCTTCCCCAGAGCTTAAATACGACTTTTCAACAGAATGACTCATAATTCTCGGGTTAACCAGTCCATAACTATATAACTTTCCATTAAAATCTTCAAAATGGATGGCAATTAATCTCTTTTCAATTCCAAGTTGTGGAGCTGCAATACCTACGCCCGCTCTTAACTGGTAAATATGCGCTTTTTCTTCATCTTGACTATTCATAAGAAATTCTAACATATCTTTAAGTAATGTTCTTTCTTCATCGCTTATTGGAAGGCTTACTTCCGCTGCTTTTTTTTCCAAGGAAGGATGACCTTCACGTACAATATCTTTCATAGTTATCATTATATATTGCTCCTTCATGTTTATGATATATATTATATAGGGTATTTAATAAACGGAATACAAATTAGGAATTTTGAAATCTACTTCAATTTAATATCTTAACATATGTTAGTGGAATAAATCATAATTTAAAATAGATGGATGTGCTTATCGTAATCATTCTTTTTTTAAGAACATTTTGTGATATAATTTAAAAACATTACCGATAATAGAACAAATTAGGAGGAAGAAATGTGCGAGTAAGGAACTTATTTTTTATAATATCAAGCATCCTATTAGTAGTTATAACTGGATGTAGCAGCCAATCAACGGAGGAACAGATACATAACCATTTAGAGGAAGCCGTTCTACTTGAAGAAGAGTTTGAAAATCAGCAAAGCGCAATTACTGATCTTGAAACTCAAGAACAGGAAATATATAGTAAAATTATTGACTTGGGTATCGATGATTTTGAACAAATAACGGAGCTATCTAATGAAGCATTATCGATCATAGATCAACGCGCGGAGAAAATTGAACTGGAGAAAGAGAGTATTGAATCTTCACAAGATGAGTTCATTAATATTGAAGATTTAATATCTAATCTTGAAGATACAGTTGTGAAGGAAAAAGCAGAAAAGATGTATGATGTGATGAATAATCGATATAGTGTTTATTCAGAACTCAATGAAGCCTATATGACCTCCTTAGAAAAAGAGCGGGAGTTATACAACATGCTTCAGCAGGAAAATATTGAGCAGGAAGAACTAACGAACCAAATTAATTCTATTAATGAATCATATGAACAGGTTCTTAACTTAAACGAACAATTTAATAATCATACAGTCGAATACAACGCATTGAAAAAAGAATTTTACGAAGCAGCCGAATTAGACGTTGCATATGAATCATAAGTTATTCTAAAAAAGAACGGCATCCAGACTAGATGCCGTTCTTTTTTAGATGTCATTTTTCTTCATCTGTCTCACTTAAACTAACACAGGTGAAATGAATACTATAACAGTTTGATTTTAAAAGGATGAATTCGTATTATTTTTTTGTAAATCCTTTCATTTAAGATAACTCAACATATATATTAGTTGACCAAAAGGTGAAAACAGGCTATAAATTAAATTAGTGAGTTATTGTATCAACTCACTTTACATATTTAGTGTAACAGGTTATCATTTAGTAAGAGTAGTGATTATCAATAACTGCAAAAGGGTACAACAACTATGTGTATATATTTATACAGATTTTGTATTCTGGGTAAGCTAGGAAAGACAATAATAAAAAGGTATGAAGAAAGGAAGAGGTGAACCATTTTGAAACATGTACTTGAAAATGTTGAGAGTCAGTTCGAAATGTTCCAGATTCTTAATGAAGATGGAAAGATAGTGAATAAAGATGATATGCCTGATTTATCAGATGAGGATCTAAAAGAGATTATGCGTCGTATGGTATACACTCGTATCCTTGATCAGCGCTCCATCGCATTAAATCGCCAAGGGCGTTTAGGTTTCTATGCACCGACAGCTGGACAAGAAGCATCACAATTAGGTAGCCAATTTGCATTGGAGCAAGAAGACTTTATTTTACCAGGATACCGTGATGTTCCACAGTTAATCTGGCAAGGACTTCCATTATATCAAGCATTCCTCTTCTCAAAAGGACATTTTCATGGAAACCAATTCCCTGAAAAATTACATGCATTGAGCCCACAAATTATTATTGGTGCACAATATGTACAAACAGCAGGAGTAGCACTTGGTTTTAAAAAGCGTGGCAAAAAGAATGTTGCTATAACTTACACAGGTGATGGTGGTACATCGCAAGGTGACTTCTATGAAGGAATTAACTTTGCAGGTGCATATAAAGCCCCGGCAATTTTCATTGTTCAGAATAACCGATTTGCTATCTCTGTCCCTGTTGAAAAACAAACGAACTCAAAAACGTTAGCTCAAAAGTCAGTTGCTGCCGGAATTGAAGGGATTCAAGTAGATGGTATGGACGTTTTAGCGGTCTATGCAGCGACAAAAGATGCTCGTGATCGTGCAATTAATGGTGATGGTCCTACACTAATTGAAACATTAACATATCGCTTTGGCCCCCATACAATGTCTGGTGATGACCCGACTCGTTATCGTACAGAAGAACTAGATAATGAATGGGCGAAAAAGGATCCACTTGTTCGTTTCCGTAAATTCTTGGAAGGTAAAAAGTTGTGGTCTGAAGAAGATGAAAATAAAGTAATTGATGAAGCTAAAGATGATATCAAAAAAGCAATTAAACAAGCAGAAGAACAACCGAAGCAAAAGGTTACAGATTTAATCGGTAATATGTATGAAGAACTTCCATCCAATCTGCAGGAGCAAATGGAAATATATAAAGAAAAGGAGTCGAAGTAAATCATGGCACAAATGACAATGATTCAAGCAATCACTGATGCAATGCGCACAGAATTAAAAAATGATGAAAATGTGCTTGTATTTGGTGAAGATGTCGGTCAAAACGGTGGTGTATTCCGTGCTACGGAAGGACTACAAGATGAATTTGGTGAAGATCGTGTATTCGATACACCACTAGCTGAATCAGGCATCGGCGGACTTGCGATTGGACTAGCATTACAAGGATTCCGTCCAGTTCCTGAAATCCAATTCTTCGGCTTTGTATATGAAGTAATGGATTCTATCAGTGGACAAATGGCTCGTCTGCGTTATCGTTCTGGTGGCCACCATACGGCTCCGATTACAGTTCGTGCTCCGTTTGGTGGTGGTGTACACACACCGGAAATGCACGCAGACTCATTGGAAGGATTAATGGCACAACAACCAGGTCTTAAAGTTGTTATCCCTTCGACTCCATATGAAGCTAAAGGTTTATTAATTTCAGCAATTCGCGACAATGACCCGGTTATCTTTTTAGAACATATGAAACTTTACCGTTCATTCCGTGGCGAAGTTCCTGAAGAAGAATATACAGTTGAAATTGGTAAAGCAGATGTAAAAAGAGAAGGAAAAGACGTAACACTTATTGCTTATGGTGCTATGGTCCATGCATCACTTAAAGCAGCAGAAGAGCTTGAAAAAGATGGTGTCGATGCAGAAGTTATTGACCTTCGCACGGTATCGCCAATTGATTATGAAACAGTATTAGAGTCTGTTAAGAAAACAGGTCGTGCTGTAGTTATTCAAGAAGCACAACGTCAAGCAGGTGTTGCAGCGAATGTAATGGCAGAAATTCAGGAAAAAGCTATCCTACATCTTGAAGCACCAGTACTACGTGTTGCTGCACCAGATACAGTTTATGCATTTTCTGATGCAGAAGAAGTTTGGTTGCCGAATCATAGTGATATTGTTGAAAAAGTAAATGCAGTAATGAATTTCTAAATTTAAGTAGGAGGTTTTCTTGAAATGGCTTTTAATTTTAAAATGCCTGATATTGGTGAAGGAATCCACGAAGGTGAAATTGTTAAGTGGTTCGTTAAAGTAGGCGACGAAGTAAAAGAAGATGACGTGTTATGTGAAATTCAAAATGATAAGGCAGTCGTAGAAATTCCATCACAAGTGGATGGAACGGTTACCAAAGTTCATGTTGAAGAAGGAACAGTTGCAACAGTAGGTGAAACGCTAATTTCTTTTGATGCAGAAGGTTATGAATCCGAGGAAGAACCGGAAGATGCGAAGAAAGAAGAACCGGCTACAAAAGAAGAAGCATCCCAAGCTACAAAACAAGAAGAGCAACCATCGGAAGAAGCAGACTCAGAAGGAATTCGAGTAATCGCAATGCCGTCTGTACGTAAATATGCACGTGAAAATGATGTGAAAATCAGTGCTGTATCAGGTTCTGGTAAAAATGGTCGTGTATTGAAAGAAGATATTGATAGCTATCTAAGTGGAGATCAACCAACTGAAAAAGGTGAAACTGCTGATCAATCAGCTAACACTGAATCCAAGCCAGCTGCAACACCAGAAGGTCAATATCCAGAAACACGTGAGAAAATGTCGAGTATTCGTAAATCAATTGCTAATGCAATGGTCAACTCAAAAACAAAAGCACCACATGTTACATTGCATGATGAAATCGATGTAACAGACCTAGTTGCACATCGTAAGAAATTCAAATCAATTGCTGCAGAGCAAGAAATTAAGCTTACGTATCTGCCATATGTTGTTAAAGCACTTGTATCAGCATCCAAGAAGTTCCCAATCATGAATTCTTACATTGATGAGAACACGGACGAAATTGTACAAAAACATTATTACAATATCGGTATTGCTGCAGATACGGATCGTGGTTTATTAGTACCTGTCGTTAAAGATGCCGATAAAAAGTCAATTTTTGAGATCTCTCAGGAAATCAATGAATTGGCAGGAAAAGCTCGTGATGGTAAACTTAAACCAGACGAGATGAAAGGAGCTTCAAATACGATCTCTAATATTGGTTCAGCTGGCGGACAATGGTTTACTCCAGTATTGAATTACCCTGAAGCTGCAATTCTTGGAATTGGCCGTATTGCCGAAAAACCAATTGTTCGTGATGGAGAAATAGTAGTTGCTCCAGTTCTCGCTTTATCTTTAAGCTTTGATCATCGTATCGTTGATGGCGCAACTGCGCAACATGCATTAAACCAAATTAAACGATTGCTAAATGATCCACAACTAATTATGATGGAGGCGTAAGGAATGGTAGTAGGAGATTTTCCGGTAGAAGTAGACACACTAGTCGTTGGGGCAGGCCCTGGTGGGTATGTTGCCGCAATCCGTGCAGCGCAACTAGGACAAAAGGTAACAATTGTTGATAAAGGAGCATTGGGTGGTGTATGTCTTAATGTTGGATGTATACCTTCTAAAGCACTAATCCAAGCTGGACATTTAGCTGAAAGTGCTAAAGGATCTGAAGACCTCGGCATTAAATCAGAAAATGTAACGGTTGATTTTGGCAAAGTACAGGAGTGGAAAGGCTCTGTTGTTAACAAACTTACTTCAGGTGTTGAAGGTCTGCTTAAAGGTAACAAAGTGGATATTGTTAAAGGTGAAGCATATTTTGTTGATAAAAACACAGCGAAAGTAATGGATGAAAAATCCTCCCAAACTTACAAATTTAAAAATTGTATTGTTGCTACAGGATCCACACCTATTGAGATTCCGACATTTAAGTTTTCTGACCGCGTTCTAGACTCAACCGGTGCATTGAACTTGAAAGAAATCCCTAAGAAATTGGTTGTTATTGGCGCTGGTTATGTTGGAAGTGAATTAGGATCTGCATATGCAAACTTCGGTACGGAGGTTATCTTTGTCGAAGGTGCTAAAGATATTCTAAGTGGATTTGAAAAACAAATGACACAGCTTGTTAAAAAGCGTTTGAAAAACAAAGGCGCTACCATCGTTACTGAAGCAATGGCTAAAGGTGTAGAAGAAACAAAAGCTGGTGTGAAAGTAACTTATGAAGCAGGCGGTAAAGAAGAAACGGTCGAAGCAGATTATGTATTGGTAACTGTTGGCCGTCGTCCGAACACAAGTGAAATTGGACTGGAACAAGTTGGAATTGAACTTGATGATAGAGGTTTAATCAAGGTTGATAAACAAAGCCGTACCAATATAGAAAATATCTATGCAATCGGTGATATCGTTGCAGGACCACCACTGGCACATAAAGCATCTTACGAAGGTAAGATTGCTGCTGAAGCAATTAGTGGAGAAAAATCTGAAGTGGATTACATCGGTATTCCGGCTGTAGCATTTACTGAACCAGAACTTGCAACTGTTGGATTAACAGAGAAAGAAGCTAAGGATGCAGGCTATGATGTTAAAGTTGGGAAATTCCCATTTGCTGCAAACGGCCGTGCACTATCATTAAATAATAGTGATGGCTTCTTAAAACTAATTACTCGTAAAGAGGATGGATTAGTAATCGGTGGCCAAATTGCCGGTCCTAATGCAAGTGACATGATTTCTGAAATCGGACTTGCTATAGAATCTGGCATGACTGCTGAAGACATTGCATTGACCATACATGCACATCCTACTTTAGGAGAAATTACAATGGAAGCAGCAGAAGTAGCAATAGGTACACCGATTCATATGATGAAATAGCTTAATGTACAAAAGCGCAAGTGTTTTCTAATATACAAATAAAAGGATGTTCCGATCAATTCGGAGCATCCTTTTTTTCATTTCCAACAGTTATTTCGAGATTCCTTTTAATTTCATCCTTGGATGGATTTCCAGACAGTTGTATAACAACTTGTCCATTCTTAAAAATAGTAAGTGATGGGCTAGCCATTACATTACTTACATTCAGTTCTTCAGGTTTCTTTTTGGTTTTATTTATTTCTTTTAATTCAAATGGGTACTTCGCCTTTAATTCAATAAGTGCATCCATATACATTTCATTCATATCATCAGTCGTTTTCTTAGGTATGAAGACAACATTATAGTTATCAGATGGAGCAAAGGTAATGATTTCAATTGATTCATCATTATGGCAACTTGTTAATAGTAGTAACATGAGAATCAATAACAATTGTTTGCTTCTCAAACCTGCTCACATCCTCATAGTTAAAAAACTAGTTTTATAGTAATTAACTTCAGTTTATCAGAGAAACGCGTTTGTAGAACCAATGTAAATAAACTGTTAACTAAATGATATGAGATTAAACAATTATCATCTAATAGAAATAATCGCTGTTAGGTTGTCGACGAAACTATGATTAAAAAAGGTCAGGTTCTCTCTATGAGAACCTAATCCTCTTTAATTAACTTTTTTCTATTCGTTTTTTCCATGAGGATGACTTCTTCTTTTAAAGACTTGACCAATGAAATTACAATGAGCAGCATGACAATGGTAAAAGGTAATGCGGCAATAATTGAAGCTGTTTGAAGTGCTTGAAGTCCACCCTGCCAAAGTAATACAGCGGCTGTTGCGGATTGAATAATACCCCAAGTGAACTTAATGCGAATAGAAGGGTCTAAGCTCCCCCCTGATGTCTGCATACCAAGTACGAAAGTAGCTGAGTCCGCAGATGTGATAAAAACGTACTGATAAGTAATATGGAAATAATGGATATGAAAGTCCCTGCTGGGAAGTTTTCTGCATTGCAAATAATGCAATTTCTTCACCGCCCATAGTTACTTGTTCTATTATATTTGTTCCTTGGAACATATCCATATGGATGGCAGTACCTCCGAAAACAGTAAACCATAATCCACCGAATATAGTTGGTACGAGTAATACACCTGAAACAAATTCCCGAATAGTCCGTCCTCTTGAGACTCGAGCGATAAATGTTCCAACAAATGGGGCCCATGCGATCCACCAAGCCCAATAAAAGATTGCCCAATCATTAATCCAACCAGAGTTTTCTCCATCAAAGGGAGCCGTTCGAAAACTCATACTAGGTAAATTTTGAACGTAACTACCGATCGTATTCGTAAATAAGTTCAGAATAAAATTGGTTGGTCCAAGAAAAAATACTAAAAGTAATAATGCAATAGCAAGAACTAAGTTGGTATTACTTAGAAACTTAATGCCTTTGTTCAGTCCGGTCATTGCAGATAGCATAAACAGTACGGTCACAATAGCGATTATGATTAATTCCATAAAAACTGATTGTTCCATGCCGAATACATAGGATAACCCTCCGCTTATCTGTATTGCTCCGAAACCCAATGAAGTTGCTACACCGATTACAGTTGCGAAAACAACTAATGTATCAATCATTGTTCCCCATCCGCCTTTAATACTGTCACCAAACAATGGGTGTAGAATAGAGCTTACCAATCCAGTTGATTGTTTTCGGAATTTGAAAAAAGCCAATGCTAATCCAACAGTTGCGTAAATTGCCCATGGGTGAAGTCCCCAATGCATAGCCGTCTTAGCAGCGTCACCTGTTCCAGATTCACCGTATAGTGGGGTATTAAAATGTGATAATGGTTCGGCCGCACCCCAAAATACAAGACCAATTCCCATACCGGCACTGAATAGCATGGCAAACCATGTTATATAGGAAAAGTCAGGCTTGTCATCAGGCTTCCCAAGTTTAATTTTCCCATATTTTGAGAATATCAGATACAGCGAAAATAAAGTTTCACCCTAATATTGGTATACATACTAAGATTGCAAAATTGCCCACAGTGACATAATACCCTATAATAAATCTAGTAATCTATTCATTCCATATAGGAGGTAATTTACATATGAAGAAAACTTTGTTGTACTTTATTTTGTTAGGTCTCATCGTATCCGCATGCTCAAATGATACTGAAACAACAAGTCAAGGAAAATCAGAATCCAGTAGTAATGAATCAGAAGCAGTAGAGGAGCAAAAAGCTGAAAGTGAAGAAAATGCTGAAAATGAAAATTCGCATGAAGAGGAAATAGAAGAAAAAGCAGAAGCTAAATACAAAGTCACCGAAAATTGGTCGCTTGTTCCAATTAAAGAAGGTGCGAATGAGGATGTAGTATTATTAACAATTGATGATGCACCAGATAAACATGCAGTAGAAATGGCAAAAACACTTAAAGAATTAGATGCTAAAGCGATATTTTTTGTGAATGGTCATTTTCTTGATACACCCGAAGAAGAGAAAATGTTAAAAGAAATTCATGATATGGGCTTTTTTATAGGTAATCATACATACAATCATGTGACAATACCGGAAGTATCTGAGGAGGTACAAAAAGAAGAAATTGTAAGTTTAAATGATCGCGTTGAGGAGATTATTGGAGAACGTCCAGTATTTTTCCGTGCACCACATGGAGCGAATACAGACTATTCGACGCAAGTAGCAGAAGCAGAGGGTATGACCGTAATGAACTGGACGTACGGTTATGACTATTTCAAACCTTATATGAATGCTGAAAAACTGACAACAGCCATGGTTACCGGGGAAGGACCTGAAGTAGATGTGCCATACTCATTGCTTAAACCAGGTGCAAACCTTTTGATGCACGACAGAGAATGGACGAAAGAAGCACTTCCAGATATTGTAAAGGGGTTAAGAGATAAGGGATATGAGATGCTTGATCCAGCATTAATTAAAATAAATTAAAAATGGTTAAACAACCACTTAATATAACAGTCTGTTAAGATATTTTCTTAGAGGCTGTTTTTTTAGTAAAAAAAATCAATGTGTTATACTAATTAGGGGTTGATTTCTGTAATGTTACATATTATAATGTAATTACGATAACATAATCAATCAAAGGAGATGGCTTAATGGGTACAATAATTTGTCAAGACTGTCAACACGTTATTGAACATTATGAAGAAGAGAAGGTAACAACTCTTTACGGTACATGTCCTACTTGTAATGAAAATTAATAAAAATATATTAATGAGCTGCATCAGATGATGTGGCTCTTTTTTTGTATCCCTTTTCATTTTTGTTGTATTTAAAGATTATGTGAGAAATTTCATAAATAGAATATTTAATAGATAAATGATACTATTATAAAAGATTTTCTTGAAGGGAATGAGATACAGTTGAATTTTCAAACACGAATTACGGAATTATTAGGAATTGAATATCCAATCATTCAAGGTGGTCTTGCACATCTAGCATATTCAGATTTAGCTGCTGCAGTGTCTAATGCTGGTGGTCTTGGACAAATTACTGCAATGAGTTTAGAAACAACTGAAGAACTAAGACATGAAATAAAACGAGTGAAATCCATGACAGATAGGCCATTTGGGGTAAACTTTGCAATTGGGCAACATGGAAGACCATTTGAACATATGGTCGATATTGCAATTGAAGAAAATGTTCCGGTTATATCTATTACAGGGGGTAATCCTAAAGAAGTATTGGATCGTGTTGATGGACTTGACATGAAGAAACTTGTACTTGTAGCTGCGACAAGGCAGGCTGTAAAAGCGGAAGAACTTGGAGCAGATGCAGTGATGGTTGTCGGTCAGGAAGGTGGGGGACATCTTGGCAAGGGGGATGTCGGTACATTTGTATTAACACCCGAAGTAGCTGATCAAGTATCCATTCCTGTCATTGCGTCAGGTGGTATTGTTGATGGACGTGGACTTATGGCCGCGTTAAGTCTTGGTGCTGAGGGTATTGAAATGGGAACGAGGTTTATTGCTACTAAGGAAGCCAGGGCACATCAAAATTACAAACAAGCAATACTTGATGCAACGGAAGATGATACTGTAGTCATTAAGCGCTCTATTGGTTCACCTGCAAGGGTATTACGTGGCCCGTGGACAGAACGGATTTTAGAGATTGAACAACAAGTTACTGGCTACGAATACCTAAAAGATTACATAAGCGGGAAAGTTAATCAGAATTACATTAAACATGGAGATTCTAATGAAGGTTTTGGTTGGGCTGGACAGTCAGCAGCGAGAATTAAGGATATACCAAGTGTCCAAGAACTGATTCAATCTATTGTAACTGAAGCGGAAAATGTCAAAAATAAATGGAATAAGTGAGGTGTAATCGAGCAATGAATTACGAGTATCCGATTGATGAAACATGGACGACAGAAGAAATAATTGATGTCGTCAACTTCTTCAGTCTTATTGAAAAAGCACATGAAAAGCAAGTACGTAGCCAAGAAATCATAATGTTATATAATCGTTTTAAACAAATTGTACCATCCAAAAGTGAAGAGAAGAAATTGTTTGCAGAGTTTGAAGGAGCTTCTGGTTATTCCAGTTATAAAACGGTTAAAAGGGCGAAAGAAACGGAAGAAGAATTTATTAAAATGTAATTAATAATACTGTCTACTACTATATTAGGACGGCGAGAAAAGAACATATTTTTGTGAACAAAAATAGAGTTACTTCGCAGTAATTTATATAAACTCCGCGATGCTTAAAAAATTAGGATGAGTAAACGCAGTCTCAAACATTAATTAAAGAGCTATAAAAAAGGCAACAGACATTTCCTTTATCGGATAGGTGTCTGTTGTCTTTTCGTGTAATATTTAAACTCTTGCACGCATTGCCAACTGGTAGAAGGGAATCAGTATATCATACGTCTGTTTTACTGTTTCCAAGAATTTCTCTCCGTCTGCAAGTAATGGGTCATCGGAAAGAAAACGGCGACCGATTAAAAATTCTGCCTTTTTCACACCTCTAAAACGTTCAACATCCTTTATTTCCAAGTCGGTAATCTGTATCGCTTCTTTTTTCATATGATCCAAAGAAACAGCGAAATTATTTGGAAGTTGTTTAATTTCATCATATTTATTTAAAAAAGAATCTGCTATTTCTCTTTTATTCGGTAACTCATATATAAGGGCAAGCCAGATAAAAACATGATCATCAAACAATCCGACTTGAAAATGTGGATGTTTCTTATAACCTCGTTTATTATCAGCAATTGCCAACCATGTATCATTTGGTGGATTTACTGTTCTTCTTGCATGTTTAGCGATATGTAAATATACTTCATTTCCCAATTGTGCTGCCAAGTAATCAACAAGTTCAGATCCTAATTCCTGAAATTTAGGTTGGATTCTAGTTTGGATTGCTTCCATTCTTCCATCCAGATTATCTATTGTAAATGTATTGAAATCATTTTGATTAAAACCTTGAAATACCAAGCGACTCACCCTTTCTAAAAACCGTAGATAATAATAATTATTAAGTAAATGTCGAAAGAAGTCAAGTCAAGTATGAAGTGCAATTTACATGAAATAATTTTCCAATGTTTAAAAGACATACATTTTGGGAAATGATTATAAAATAAATCAATAATCTAAAACAATGAAAAGAACAAAAAATCAACCAAATTCATAGAATAAAGAAAAGGATGGAATTGGTTATACAAGCTACTGGAAAGGAAGTGAGAAGATGAAATACGTAATGGAAGCATTAAGAAGAAAAGAGGCACAAGAAAAATTACCTGTTATTCGTATGGAAATTGATTATGAATTGGTGACACTCTTTGATGCAATGCAAGCAGACGATAAAGTATTGATAATTAAGGCAAAAGAAAGATTAGAGGATTTAAGAACGCAGATGCTTGAAATAGATAATGAATAAGTATAATAGCTGACCCCAATATGTATTGGAGCATTACTTAATATTCGAATACATATTGGGGTCATTCAAATACAATGACGTATAATCTCCATTTTGATACAATCATATATAGAGTTGATGGAAAATGGAGGTAATGTCATGGACAAAAAGCTTCGAGATGATATATATATACACGCGATTGAATGGGTACGTGAAGCTGGAGAAGTAATTAGAGATAAAATGTACGGCCCATTAGATATCGAAACGAAATCCAATGCTAATGATCTTGTAACGAAGTTGGATAAAGAAACGGAACAGTTTTTTGTTGCTAAAGTCAAATCGAAATTCAGTGGCCATTTTATACATGGTGAAGAGGGATATGGGGATAGTCCTACATCTCTTGATGGAACCGTTTGGATAATTGATCCGATTGACGGCACCATGAATTTTGTCCATCAGAAAAGAAACTTCGCAATTTCAGTCGGAATTTATCATGATGGTGTAGGTGAAATAGGTTTAATTTACGATGTAATGGCAAATGTTCTCTATCATGCAAAGAAGGGTGAAGGAGCTTATAAGGATGATGTCCAATTGCCTTCTTTACCAGAGATTGGAAATATTAATGAGGCAATTATAGGTATGAATCATTTTTGGTTATGTGAAAACAAATTAATAGAAGAGCAGGTTATGCAAAAATTTGTGAAAGATATTCGCGGAACAAGAACTTATGGGTCTGCAGCGTTGGAATTTGCTTATACCGCAGAGGGAATTATTGACGGATATATCTCGATGAGATTATCACCTTGGGATGTTGCAGCTGGTATAGTGATTGTAAATGAGGTGGGAGGAATCACAACAGATATTGATGGTAAGATTGTAAACATGCTTGATAAATCAACGATATTAACGTGCAACTCCGTACTTCAGAAAAAAATACTAGGGATGCTTAAAGAAGGAAGAAAGTGATATATACTATATCACTTTCTTCCTTCTTTTTAGTTTTATTCCGAATATGAAAGTTCCGAAGCCCAGTAATAAGAATAATAATATAAAGCCTATACTGCGAAATGCTATAGCGACACCAACGAGTCCCAACAATACAATTACAAGGATGGCTAAAAAAAGCGCTGGGAAATTTATACTTTTCATGGAAACACCTCTATTTCTATTATAGTATATATCAAAAAAAGAAAATCTTCAAAAGTAAGCGTTTTAAATTAATTATTCATGGAACTGGCATGAATCTTCGAGATTTAGTATGATAGGGGGAGATTTTCATTTAAATAATGGGGGATATATATGGAAGGATTTCGATTCGTATTTGATCTGGTAGTAGATATTAACGGTATAGAAAATATTTTTTGGGTATTCTATGTAATGAATTTTATATTATGTGCCATTGCATATGAACTTGGTTTTGCAAGAAAACTGCCACTTGGGAAAGCAATTTTTGTTTATCTTATGCTGTTGATTGCTACATATATTTTAACCATCTTCACTACAGTAATGAGGATGCCAACCGTAGAAAGTCTTTTCGTTATTATATTGATTCTCGCTATCTATAGGATCAGACTTCATAAACAGAGGCAAACGAGCAAATAAGAAATAAGTAAACTAAAAACGCCCTAGAGGCGTTTTTAGTTTAACTTTATAGAAACTGATCTACTTTCTTATTCTCGCGATACAATCTAAATTTACCTGTAGCTAATCGCTTGTTGGTATTATGTTCAATTCTTTCATAACATGTGGTACACAAATACATATATATT
The DNA here is from genome assembly GCF_002153375.1 of Oceanobacillus rekensis. Lineage (GTDB taxonomy): Bacteria > Bacillota > Bacilli > Bacillales > Amphibacillaceae > Oceanobacillus > Oceanobacillus rekensis. The sequence continues at coordinate 225,676 of NZ_MTBQ01000003.1, read as the reverse complement.
CTTCTATTTCTCAATCTTTTAGCTATTAGAGAGTGATCCTCTATATCTTCAATTTTTTCACAAAGGGAACATTTAACTTGCATCCTATCACCTCAACAAATTATTGCTATGTAATATTATATCACAACGAGGAGATAAAATAGAAGGAGCTACTAAATATTGGGTGACCAAACGTAAGAAAAAGTGAATAAAGAAAAGGTTTCTGATTTTGTTCAGAAACCTTAATGCATTGCTTACAGCTTAGTTTGAGCGGTCATCATGCTGATTGGATTGATCGCCCTCAATATCCTTCAATTTTTGTTTATCCTCTTCATCAATTATTTCTTTATTTTGATCTGGTTCTTTTGCACGATCATCATCAATTGGAAATTCTGGCATAAATCGTCCAACAATTGCAGCAAGCTCATCTACAACACCTTGTATAGGATGTCCCTGGCTTATTTTGTCACTCATAGATCTTATACGCTCCATGACGTCCGGATCTGCTACAACAACTGCAGTTTTGCCGTAGGGATCATGATATAAAGCTTCCGATACAGAATACTTAATTGTACCGACACGTGAGCGATCGAGATCCTTATCCACATCAATTGCAACTACAGTATAAGTACCAGCGACGATTGCCTGTGCATCATTTACATTTGGAATCTCTGTTGCGATATTAGCAAGATGCGTAGCTATTTGGTTATTATCCAGATCTTCGATTTCTGCCGGATCTGAATTTTTAACTTGTACAATACGGTCTGAACTCTGTTCTTCTTCAGCTAAGGGTGTTTCTTCTTCTTGACCACACGCAGCTAAAAATAGAATAACAGACATTAATATTATTTTTAGTTTCAGGTTCATTCAGCATTCCTCCCAATTATTGTAGCTGATGAACATATTTTGGGTAGTTAATGTGAAAATATACTAAAAAGATGTGCTTTATGAAAAAAAGAAAAGTCTGTTATAATAGACTTTTGCTTAGTTAATAACTATTTTTTTTATGTTTTTAACAGGGTTATCTTTATTCGATCCATCTTTGTAAAAGTAATGGACAGGACCATCTTCTTTTAATGGCTTGCCATTGATTGAGAATAGAAAATACCCATCTTCAAGATCACCGAGTGTAACGGTTACATTTTCATCATTATCTGTAATCAATGTCGCACTCTTAGCATTGGGTTTAATCTCAGCATTCGTAATGAAATCATGTAATGGCATCACGTATGAGTTTTTTAATATTTTTTCTCCTTCGCGTTTGGAAATACTTTTATTGACTGGTGGTCGATTCATTTTAGTATCCAATACTTCCCTGTTAAAGCGCTCTGATATTCTTTTCAAGTCGTCCGTTTTTTCCTTTTCATCTAATTCATTAACTTGTTTTATAAATGCTTCTTCCAATAATACTTTTCTGTCATCAAAAATCCATACAGATGGATCAAGTGTGATAGAATAGGAAACATTCCCGGTAATTGGTACAATCATTTTTTCACCCCTAATTATGTATATATCTAATCCAGAATATCAGACATCTGTTATTATTTCATTAGTAATGAATTAATTTTTGTATATTTTTTTCTATTTTATTTGCATTTTTCTGTAGCTAACGATAATATATTGTTAAGGAAAGTCTTTCAAGTGGAGGGGAATTAAATGATGCCTGAGGTGACTATAAATCATCGTGAAAAAGCCCATGCCCTTCTAAAGGCTGATGCTGATAACATTTTACGACTTATTGAAGTTCAAATAGAAAATTTAACGATGCCGCAATGTCCGGTTTACGAAGATGTACTGGATACTCAGATGTTCGGTCTGTCAAGGGAAATCGATTTTGCTGTGCGTCTGAACTTAATCAGCGAAAATGAAGGTAAAGCACTTCTCGAGAACCTGGAGAAAAAGCTTAATATACTGCATGAAGCGTCGCAGAAAACTTTGTGAACAAAGCCCCATATTTGGCGTAACGGTATAGTGGAGCGAAAACTTTGCCAGCATAAATTTGGCAAGGTTTTTTTGTATACAAGATTCAAATTATTAAGTAGATGAAAAAAAGGCGCATGAATTCCGCCTAAATATAACACACAATTCGTAAAAGTGTTATACTAATGAAAATTCCTATTCAACTAACTTGATAATTTATAGGTAGGGAGTAGCAGGATGATACAGAAATTAAAAGATTATGATTTTACACTAATCATCACACCCATACTTTTAGCTGGTTTTGGAATTGTTATGATATATAGTGCAAGTATGGTAACTGCTGTTGTAGAAGGGAATGAAAGTACACATTATTTTTTTAGGCAATTAATTTGGTTTGGGACAGGGATGTTTGGGTTTATCTTTTGTAGTATATTCCCTTATAGGTATTATCAGAAACTTATGAAGTTTATCATTCTAGCAATCGTTTTACTACTTGTAGCCGTTTTAATCTTTGGTAATTCTGTAAATAATGCAAAGTCATGGTTTCAAATAGGTCCATTGACAATGCAACCGGCAGAGTTTGCAAAGCTTGGTCTGATCATGTATCTCGCATCCATCTATTCCAAAAAGCAGGCATACATCAGCGAATTTACGAAGGGCGTATTACCACCATTAGTTTTAACAGCAATTATTTTAGGATTAATTGTATTACAGCCGGACATCGGTAGTGCTTCAATTATTTTCCTTATTGCTTGTTCTGTGATTTTTAGTTCAGGTATTCGTATGAAACACTTGTCACTATTAATCGGGATTGGTGTAATACTTGCATTGCTATTAATTCCATTTATGATTACGGATGAAAGGCTTTCACGTTTTACAGGTGCATATCAACCTTTTGAAACACCCGACTCAGATGGATATCAACTGATTCAATCATATTTAGCAATCGGTGTTGGGGGTATGACCGGTGAGGGTCTTGGTCAAAGTATCCAGAAACTAGGGTATCTGATGGAAGCCCATACTGACTTTATCATGGCAATAGTCGCAGAGGAATTAGGATTTTTAGGTGTAATTCTAGTAATCGGAATGCTTGCAACCATTGTATTACGCGGTATTTTCATAGCTAGAAAGTGTAATGATAGCTTTGGGAGTTTGCTAGCTATTGGCATATCTTCCATGGTTGGCATACAGGCATTCATAAATTTAGGTGCTATTAGTGGTATATTACCAATTACAGGTGTTCCGCTACCATTTGTAAGTTATGGGGGCTCTTCACTTCTCATTATGCTTATTTCAATGGGGATTTTAAATAATATCGCCATGACGGTGAAGAAACAGCAAAATCAACCAGCAGAATCAAAGTCAAATGAAAGCAATACTACAATAAACTATAACAGAGGTGGAATAAAATGGCAGAGTTAAAAAATATCAATAAAGTGCTAGTGGCAAACCGCGGAGAAATCGCTATTCGAGTATTTCGTGCTTGTACAGAATTAAATATACGAACAGTTGCAGTATATTCAAGTGAAGATACAACATCATTTCACCGTTTTAAAGCTGATGAAGCTTACTTAATAGGAAAAGGTAAAAAGCCTATTGATGCATACTTAGATATTGAAGGAATCATTGATCTTGCTAAAGAAGTAAACGTTGATGCCATTCATCCAGGTTATGGCTTTCTATCTGAGAATATAAATTTCGCAAAACGATGTGAAGAAGAGGGGATTATATTTATTGGTCCTACTAGCGAACATTTAAATATGTTTGGTGATAAAGTTAAGGCTAGAGAACAGGCAGTTAAAGCTAACCTGCCAATTATCCCGGGCAGTGGCGGAGCGGTTACAACGGTTGAAGAAGTTGAGGCATTTGGTAAAGAGTATGGTTATCCGATTATTATCAAAGCATCATTAGGCGGCGGCGGTCGTGGTATGCGCATTGTCCGTGATGAAAAAGAAGTAACTGAAAGCTATAATCGTGCGAAATCGGAAGCTAAAGCAGCATTTGGCAATGATGAAATTTATTTAGAAAAATTTATTGAAAATCCAAAACATATTGAAGTGCAGATCCTTGGTGATAAGGATGGAAATATTGTGCATTTGCATGAAAGAGATTGCTCTGTTCAACGTAGACATCAAAAAGTAATAGAAGTGGCGCCAAGCATATCATTGACAGATGAACTTCGTGAGGAAATTTGTAATGCTGCAGTTAAGCTGATGAAAAATGTGCATTACATAAATGCGGGTACAGTTGAGTTTCTTGTCACTAAAGATGAGTTTTATTTCATTGAAGTAAATCCACGTGTACAAGTAGAACATACTATTACCGAGATGATTACTGGAATTGATATTGTTCAATCTCAATTAAAAATAGCTGATGGATTAAGCTTACATAGCAAATCAATTGCTATACCGAAACAGGAAGAAATTAAAATTAGTGGTTACGCTATACAATCGCGTGTTACGACAGAGGATCCGTTAAATGATTTTATGCCCGATACAGGAAAAATCAATGCTTACCGTACCGGTGGAGGTTTTGGAGTTCGTCTTGATGCAGGAAATGGCTATCAGGGAGCAGTAATCTCACCACATTATGATTCACTTCTTGTAAAAGTATCTACATGGGCGCTGACATTTGAGCAAGCTGCAATCAAAATGGTCAGAAATTTAAAGGAATTTAGAATCCGTGGTATTAAAACGAATATCCACTTTTTGGAAAATGTTATTTCACATGAACAATTCTTATCAGGACAGTATGATACAACATTTATTGATAAAACTCCGCAATTGTTCGTTTTTCCAAAAAGAAAAGACCGGGGTACAAAAATGCTTACGTATATCGCCCAGACAACACTTGATGGGGTAGATGGAATCTCTAGAAAGGATAAGCCATCCTTCTTACCTTTATTGATTCCTGAAGTGGACCATCATCAAAAGATACAGTCAGGTACGAAGCAAATATTAGATGAACAGGGTCCGGAGGGATTGACCAAGTGGTTAAAGGATCAGAAAGAAGTTATGCTTACTGATACAACTTTCCGTGACGCACACCAATCGTTGCTTGCAACGCGTGTTCGAACAAATGACTTAGTTCATATTGCGGAGCCGACTTCCCGAATGCTGCCTAATCTATTTTCTGTAGAAATGTGGGGCGGAGCAACATTTGATGTAGCGTACAGATTTTTAAAAGAGGATCCATGGGAAAGACTTTTGAAATTACGTAATAAAATGCCGAATGTTCTATTCCAAATGTTACTGCGGTCTAGTAATGCGGTTGGCTATAAAAACTATCCTGATAATCTAATTCAGGAGTTTGTTGAAAAGAGTTCCAATGCTGGAATTGACGTTTTCAGAATCTTCGACAGCTTGAATTGGGTGGAAGGAATGAAATTGGCAATTGAGTCGGTACGTGAAAATAATAAAATTGCTGAGGCAACGATGTGTTATACGGGCGATATTCTAGACATTGGTCGTCAAAAATATGATTTGACATACTATAAAAACCTGGCAATCGAACTCGAAGCTTCTGGTGCACATATATTAGGTATTAAAGATATGGCAGGTTTGTTGAAACCAGAAGCTGCATATCAGCTAATTTCTACCTTAAAGGATTCAACGAATCTTCCAATACATCTGCATACACATGATACAAGTGGAAATGGTATTTATACGTATGCAAGGGCAATTGATGCTGGAGTGGATGTTGTTGATGTTGCTGCTGGTCCAATGGCAGGTTTAACTTCTCAGCCTAGTGCGCAAACACTTTATCATGCACTGGAAGGCAAGGATCGACAACCTAAGGTGGATGTTGAGGCATACGAAGAAATCTCCCATTACTGGGAAGGTATTAGAGAGTATTATCAAGATTTTGAAAGTGGAATGAAATCACCACATACAGAAATTTATTTACATGAGATGCCAGGTGGACAATACAGTAATCTAAAACAACAGGCTAAAGCAGTTGGACTTGAAAGTAGATGGAATGAAGTAAAAGTAATGTTCCGCACTGTAAATGATATGTTTGGGGATATCGTTAAAGTTACACCTTCATCCAAAGTAATTGGTGACATGACTCTGTTTATGGTACAAAATGACCTAACAGAGGAAGATGTTTACGAAAAGGGAGAATCAATTGATTTCCCGGATTCAGTTATTGAATTTGCTCAAGGATATATTGGACAACCTTATCAGGGATTCCCTGAGAAATTGCAAAAGATAATTCTTAAAAACAAAGAAGCAATTACAGTACGCCCAGGAGAATTATTGGAACCAATTGATTTTAAACAATCAAGGGATACATTATATGAACAACTGGGCCGCGAAATAACTAGTTTCGATTTGATTTCACATGCGTTATATCCGAAAGTGTTTATGGATTATACTAAATTCTGTGAGTCATATGGCGATATGTCTGTATTGGATACTCCGACTTTCTTCTATGGAATGGAATTGGGAGAAGAAATTGAAGTGGAAATTGAAAAAGGGAAGACACTTATTGTTAAACTTCTATCCATATCAAAGCCGAAAATAGATGGTACACGTGTTTTCTACTTTGAATTGAATGGTCAATCACGTGAAATCGTTATTAGAGATAAAAGTATCGAATCATTGATTTCTACAAGACCTAAAGCAGATAAGTCAAATAACAAACATATTGGAGCGACAATGCCAGGAACAGTCCTCTCCGTTAATTGTTCAAAAGGTGATACGGTCGAGAAAGGCGAGCATTTGTTAACCAATGAGGCTATGAAAATGGAAACGACGATTCAAGCTCCATATTCAGGCGTCATTAAAGAAATCCATGTTGTAGGTGGAGACACAATCGAAGTAAATGATTTATTAATCGAATTTGAATAAAAGAACAAAAAAACAGGAAGCAATTTAAAAATCGCTTCCTGTTTTTTCCTGTTTTGCACTACGTGTAGACAATAGAATGAAATAGCTGAGCATACCAAAATATATGGAAATCACCAACGCATGCATTAAGGCTACACCAAGATTCAGTAGGGTAAAAATGATCATTGCTCCAAAGAATACTTGTAAAAAGATGAGTGAAAAAGTAATGAGCCATCCCCAGTACATCACTTTATTGTTGCGATAGTTCTTTATCATGCGAACGGCTAGTAATAGTGTCCAAATAAATAGAATACCTGCAGCTAGTCGATGTCCCATTTGGGTCCATTGGTTAAAACTATAATCCGCAAATGCAAATGGTGATCCATTCGAACAGAATGGCCAATCCGCACAGACTAAATTGGATTCTGTATGCCTTACCAATGCTCCTGTATAAACAACTACCATCGTATAAATAAATATAGCGTATATCTCAATTCGATGAGGTTTTTTAATATGCAGCTTTTCGGTATCTAGCTTTTTGTCCAATTCGAATATTAATAACATAAGTAAAAATACCGATGCAAATGATATTAAAGAAATACCGAAATGGGCAGCAAGGACAAAATCAGATTGTCCCCACATGACAGCGGCAGCACCGATTAGAGCCTGTAGTATAATGAAAAATACAGAAGAAAATGAAAGGAATTTCACTTCACGTATATGACCAATTTTGACCCATGCAAGTACAGCTAGTAAAACTACAGCAATACCAACAATTCCCGTTACAGCTCGATGACTTAATTCAACTACCATTTCAAAAGTAAATTCAGATGGTACAACTTCACCCTCACATAGTGGCCAACTATCCCCACAGCCGTCTTCAGAACCAGTCTTTGTTACTAATGCTCCGCCAAGTAAGATGAGAAGCATTCCAATTGTTGATATTACAGATAATACTTTTAAATATTTTACCATTCTATATAGCCTCACTTCTGATAATTAAAAAATGATGAATTCATTTCAATAGATTCATATTAATATTAAAGTTAAACCTAATGCAATCAAATTAGTTGATAAATAGCGATTGGACACACAATTGTAATAGTATCACGTTTTATTCATGTTTTCACTATGCAAATTTAAAAAAGACTTGCAATAAGTTACTTTATTTGCTAGAAATAGTATATAGGAATGACCCAGTGCATTCCAAGCATATTGAGGAACATGGCTAATTTAATACATATTTGTTCGGACTTTTAGGACTCTGCTATTCTGTAACACTTTAGACACATATTATAAAGGAATTTGTTGTAAAATAGCATAAGTAAGTTAATTAGAATGTTAATTAAATCCATGGTACAATTAGACTGTATATCAGAATGCTGAATATTACATGGTATTCTGGTTATTATCATGTCTTTTTGATTGGATTTTTGAAGGGGGGATAAAATGAATAAAGTTGAAACACCATATTCAGAAATTATTACAAATTCCACTATTTCGAATAAGCAAAAATATTCTATGATTTTTACAGAAATAAAGGCGCTTATCAAAATAGGTATCGTGAACTCTAACTTAATCATTACCATTGCCGGATTCTTGTTAGCAGTTCATTTTACTAACTCCTCTTTTATCAATCATTGGGGCACATTCCTGCTGACGATCTTCGGAAGTGCATTGGTTATTGCTGGAGGATGTATCATTAATAACTGGTATGACGTTGATATTGATCCGAAAATGAACCGTACAAAGAATCGTCCAACTGTGACAGGATTCTTTTCATTAAAAATGGTTCTTATACTTGGTTTAACTACTACTGCAATTGGGTTGGCTATATTAATGTTTACCACCGTACAAGCAGCTATTTTTGCATTTATTGGTTGGTTTGTTTATGTGGTTCTATATACAATATGGTCCAAACGGAGATATACGTTAAATACCATCGTTGGCAGTTTATCGGGCGCGATGCCACCACTGATTGGGTGGGCAGCAATAAGTCCTTCTATGCATACCGTACCGATGGTTATGTTCTTAATCATGTTTGTTTGGCAGACACCACATTTTCTAGCTTTAGCTATGAAAAAGACAGACGATTACCGTGAAGCAGGGATCCCGATGCTACCAGTTGTTTACGGGTTTAACTTTACAAAACGTCAAATTGTCATCTATATCGCTTGTCTACTACCTTTGCCACTATTGTTATTACCATCATTAGGGATTACGTTTGCAGTGATTGCAACCCTACTAAATCTGGGGTGGTTAGTACTTGGCTTTAAAGGGTTCTTTATGAAAGATGATTTAAAATGGGCAAATTGGATATTCATTTACTCTTTAAACTATTTAATTTTACTATTTCCATTAATGATTATCGTCACATTGCCAATATTTAATTAATTATTACTTGTCCTTAAAAAATTAATATATATAAGGAAACAACAAGAAGAAAGAGAGGTATTAATACATGAAAGGTTGGATGGGGAAATCTAAAGCATTACTACTCTTTACCATAATTACTATGTTTTTGGCTGGCTGTGGTAAAGAAAATTTAACAGCACTTGAACCAAAAGGATATGGTGCGGATAAATCCATGGATTTGATTTTGCTTACAACGGTGATTATGATTGGAGTATTTTTAGTTGTAATGCTAATCTATGTGATTGCTTTAATTCGCTTCCGTAAGAAAAAGGGACAAGAAGATTTCATTCCTAAGCAAGTAGAAGGAAATCACAAATTGGAAACGATTTGGACTGTAATTCCAATTCTCCTTGTTTTGATTATTGCGGTACCGACTGTGATAGCAACTTTTGATTTAGCAGATGAATCACAGGCAAGTGAGCATATTAATGTCGAAGTTACTGGTAACCAATACTGGTGGCATTTTAGTTATGACGGGGAAGAAATCGTAACAAGTCAGGACTTATATATACCAACTGGCGAAAGAGTATACTTAAACATGCTTTCATCGGATGTTATTCATTCATTCTGGGTTCCGACCATCGCAGGTAAAATGGATGTTAACCCGGAAAACGTGAACACGATGTTTATCGAAGCACATGAGGAAGGCGTTTATTGGGGGAAATGTGCTGAACTTTGTGGACCTTCACATTCATTGATGGATTTTAAAGTTATTGCAGTAAGCCCTGAAGAATATGATCAATGGGTTTCAGACATGCAAAACGTTGACCCCGAAGAAGTGCCGGCTGATGCTGTAGCACAGGAAGGGCAGGAATTGTTTGAGGCAAATAGCTGTATGGGATGTCATGCGATTGGATCTTCACCAGCAGCAACCGGACCGAACCTTACGAACTTTGGTGACCGTTCAACTGTAGCTGGTATTCTTGAACCAACAAAAGAAAACCTTGTTGATTGGATTATGGATCCGGAATCAATTAAACCTGGCAATAAAATGACAGGTATGTATCCTAGCGTTTCTGAAGAAGAAGCAAATAGTATTGCTGAATACCTAATGCAATTGAAACCTTCTGAAATTACACCGGAAAGTGCTGGGAACTAAATATTATATGGTATGAAAGATCAAAGGGAGGTTTATGCTTTGAGTATTGCAACTACTCAAAAGAGAGGCTTTGGCGCAGTGTTATGGGATTATCTAACTACCGTAGACCATAAAAAGATCGGTATTTTATATATCATCGGTGGTGGATTCTTTTTCCTGCTCGGCGGATTGGAAGCTCTTCTTATACGAATTCAGTTAATAAAACCTGAGAATGATTTTATAAGTGCAGGTTTGTACAATGAAATGATTACAATGCATGGAACTACAATGATATTCCTTGCAGCGATGCCTATTTTAGTAGGTTTAATGAACTATGTGATGCCACTGCAAATCGGTGCCCGTGATGTTGCTTTTCCTTTTCTGAACTCACTTGGCTTCTGGTTATTTTTCTTAGGTGGTATTCTATTAAACCTTAGTTGGTTTACTGGTGCACCTGATGCAGGTTGGACTAACTATGCACCACTTTCCGTGCAATCGCCAGGACACGGTGTAGACTTCTATGTTATGGGTCTACAATTGTCTGGTGCCGGTACTTTAATGGGTGGGATTAACTTTATTGTTACGATTGTGACAATGCGTGCACCCGGTATGACCTATATGCGTATGCCATTATTTTCTTGGACAACATTAGTAACAAGTATTCTTATACTGTTTGCTTTTCCAGCATTGACGGTTAATCTATTCTTAATGATGTTTGATCGTATGTTTGGCACAGCATTCTTTGATATTGGCTTGGGTGGAAACTCTATTATTTGGCAGCATTTATTCTGGATATTTGGACATCCGGAAGTTTATATATTGATTTTGCCAGCATTTGGTATATTCAGTGAAATTATACCAACCTTCGCTAAAAAGAGATTGTTTGGTTACACGGCAATGGTATTTGCAACTTTCCTAATTGCGTTTCTTGGATTCATGGTATGGGCTCACCATATGTTTACAGTTGGATTGGGACCTGTAGCAAACTCGATTTTTGCTGTTGCAACAATGGCAATCGCTGTTCCAACTGGTATTAAGATTTTCAACTGGTTGTTAACATTGTGGGGGGGAAGCATTACAATCAACTCTGCGATGCTTTGGACTTTAGCATTTATTCCTTCATTTACCATTGGTGGGATGACTGGTGTTATGCTTGGTTCTTCCGTAGCTGATTATCAATACCATGATACGTATTTCGTTGTTGCTCACTTTCACTATGTTATTGTAGGTGGAGTAGTCTTTGCCATCTTGGCAGCGATGCATTATTGGTGGCCAAAAATGTTTGGAAGAATTCTTCATGAAGGTATGGGGAAACTGGCATTTTGGACATTCTTCATCGGTTTCCATTTAACATTCTTTATCCAGCATTTTCTTGGTCTAATGGGTATGCCACGTCGTTATTGGGTATTCTTAGAAAATCAAGGCCTTGATACTGGTAACTTAATTAGTACAATTGGTGCATTCTTTATGACCTTCGGTGTCATTGTGTTCCTGATTAATATCATTTACACTGCTGTCAAAGGTGAAAAAGCTCCTGCAGATCCGTGGGATGCACGTACATTAGAATGGGCAATCCCATCACCACCTGCACATTATAATTTTAAACAATTGCCTTTAGTTCGTGGACTTGACCCATTATGGATCGAAAAGACGGAAGGTAAAGGAAAAATGACACCTGCAGAGCCAGTGGATGAAATCCATATGCCGAATGGTACTATACTTCCTTTCATTATGACACTTGGTTTCACTATAGCATCATATGGTTTCATTTATCAGGTTGATCATAAAGGTTGGTTAATAGCAGTCTATGCTGGTATGGCTATTGCTTTAGGTTGTATGTTGATCCGGTCATTGAAAGATGATCATGGATACCATATTACAAAAGAAGAACTAGAAAGGGAGGCCGATTGATATGAGTCATGATCACTCCTTAAACCCGGAAACAATGCCAGAAGATCCTGCAAAGGCTACAATGGAAGGAAAACATAAATTTTTAGGTTTATGGATTTTCCTTGGTGGAGAGACAGTTCTCTTCGCTTGTTTGTTCGGTACTTACCTAGCTTTAAGAAATTCAACAGCAGGGGGACCATCTTCACAGGATTTATTTGGACTGGAACTTGTGTTCCTAATGACCCTTTTGTTATTAACTAGTTCATTGACAAGCGTATATGCAATTTACCATATGAAAAATAATAATTTTAAAAAGATGCAATTATGGTTTGGAATTACTGCATTACTTGGTCTCTCATTCTTAGGTTTGGAAATTTATGAGTTCGCTCATTATATTACTGACTATGGATTTACATTCCGCTCTTCTGCATTTGGATCTGCATTCTATGCATTAGTCGGATTCCATGGCGGACACGTTGTATTCGGTCTTAGTTGGTTAATTGCTATAATGGTACGTAATGCTAAGAGGGGATTAAGTCTTTACAATGCTCCTAAGTATAATACGTTCGGATTATACTGGCACTTTATCGACGTTGTTTGGGTATTTATCTTTACAGTTGTATATTTGATGGGGATGGTGGGTTAATTTATGACGGAAAACACAAATACCAACAAAATTAATTCGTTCCAAAAAGAACAAAATAAAGTGGAGATGAGAAAGCAGATTATAACTTTCGCGTTAATGATTTTCTTTACAATGATTGCATTTTTTGCTGTTATGTTGGGAGTCAGCTCTACTTTTGTAATTCCATTAATTCTTATATTGGCAATTGTACAGGTAGGATTTCAATTCTATTACTTTATGCATATGAAAGATAAAGGACATGAAATTGTCTCTGGAATGATATTTGGTGGCATTCTTGTTGCATTTTTAGTAATTATCACATTTGTAGCAATTACTTGGTGGTAGGATTAAGTTTAAAATGAAATAGAAAAGACCGGGAATTTTTTCCTGGTCTTTTTTCTTTCTATAAATTCTACAGTCAGAGTTAGTACGTCGAGTTCCAGCGCTAATTGATTTTATTCACCTTCGTATTCTAATTAGACATAACAACATCGATTCGCTGCGCTCTCTAACAGTTTGCTTTACATCATACTGCTCTACACAGCCGACATGTGTCTCTATACGGGCGACCTTACTTTTTGTTTATAATTCGTCACATTATGTAATGTTTTAGAGTTGTTAATAAGGTATAATATGTAGATAGACAGTTATATGGAGTGATAACTATGTGGTTAGAATTACAAATTTTTGGTTTTCGTGCATTATGGAGTCCTTACTTTTTTGTTTTTATATGTGCTTTGGCAGTATTGTATTATCTGATTACAATTCGATATCGTCATAAGTTTGGCGGAAAAGAAAAACCTACTGCTAAACAACAGGCATTCTTTTATGTTTCTCTCGTTCTATTGTATATCGTGAAGGGGTCGCCAATTGACTTACTGACACATATAACTTTAACAGCTCATATGATACAAATGGCTATTTACTTATTTATAATACCAATTTTTATGTTGAAAGGTATACCTGAATGGATGTGGAGAAAGGTGGTTAATGCACCGGTTATTAAACCGATTTTTACAGTGCTGACAAAGCCTATTATCGCATTATTGCTTTGGAATGGCCTTTTTTCTTTATATCACATTCCAGTGGTTTTCAATTTCTCTAAATCATCGGCTATTGCTCATACATCCATATCGTTGATTTTATTTATTGTATCGTTTATCGTTTGGTTCCCATTAATTTCACCAGTTAAAGAATTAGACAAGATGCAACCATTGCTAAAGATAGGTTATATCTTTGCAAACAGTGTCTTGATAACGCCAGCATGCGTTTTAATTATTTTTTCATCAGATCCACTGTATGCTACCTATTCACAAGATGGTTCCTGGATTCAGGCGTTAAGTCTATGTGTTCCTGGCGATATTCTCCAGGGGTTAACCACATCGCTTTCCGGACCTGAGATGTTTACATCAATGGATATTGTAGAGGATCAGCAATTAGGTGGAATTATTATGAAGATTATGCAGGAAATAACGTATGGAATTGTCTTAGGCACTATATTCTTTAAATGGTTCTCAAGAGAAAGTCTTAAAGTTGATCCTATTCCAGAAACGATAGAATAATTATAGTTGTATTATATTATATTTAAAAGGGAAAGTGATACTTGCCCTGAAAGGATTTGTTTAATCTATGCCTTTTTTACCTACTATTAGTACTTTCTTTATTGTTCTGAGTGCGATACTTGTTGCAATAGGTTGGGTACTAATCTCTAAAGGAAAGAAGAAAGCACATAAAAAAGTTATGCTTTCTGCTGCAGTAAGTGCTTTAGTGTTTTTTATCATTTATGTATCACGAACGATTTTTGTTGGAAATACAAGCTTTGGCGGACCAGATGATATAGAAATTTATTATACGATTTTCTTGGTTTTTCATATTATCTTAGCTACAACAGGAGCTGTATTTGGTATTGTGACACTTACATTGGCACTTAAAAGGAAGATAACTAAACATAGAAAAATTGGACCTGTAACAAGTATCATCTGGTTTTTCACAGCTATCACCGGTGTAATGGTTTATCTACTGCTTTATATCATTTATGATGGTGGAGAAACAACAAGTATGTTGAAGGCTATTTTTGGTTTTTAGTATAAATATAAAAAGGAGAAAGCGAATTTGCTTTCTCCTTTTTATATTTTTATATTCCATTTAATTATACCTGCTTCTCTAGCCGCATTAAATGCAATTACGAGTAATGGACCAATAAGGAAACCAAGAATCCCGAAAAGTTGAAGTCCAATAAACATCGATATCAATGTTGCTAGTGAAGAAAGCCCAATTTGTTGGCCCATTACCTTTGGTTCCACTGTACGCCTGATAGCTAATAAGATAATAGCTAGAACTGCTAATTGAATTCCAGTTGCAGTTTCACCTGACAATAGCATAAACAAAGCCCAAGGACCGAGTATAATGATTGATCCAATAATAGGTATTAAATCAATCAGCCAAATGATTATTGACATAATTAACGCTACCTCTGGAACAATTAAATAGAGACCAATAAGTGAAACCGCCAGAATAATAAGACTAACTAGAAATTGTGCTTTAAAAAATCCAAATACCACACTGGTTAATCTCGCATTCATGAATGATACCTTTTCAGCTGTTTCATTCCTCATTAAACGATAAAGATTTGATTTTAATATTGGTAATTCAAGCATGAAAAGAAACAATGCAATCATATAAACGATAAAGCTGATTAGGAAATCAGGTATTTTAGCGAAAATTTTCGCTATATTATCCAGTGTAATTATTTCTCTAATTGTGGTAGTTACTGATGCTACTGTCCCCTCAATACTTGCTGTGATCTCGTTTACAAATTCGATTGGAAGTGTGCTGGAATATCGATAAAGATCGGCCTCCCATTGAGTGTACAGGTTATTAAGTTGATTCACATAAGCAGGGACTGATTCTACAAAAATAACTAATTGTGTAGCAGATTTAGTAACTATATATGTGCCGATAATTCCTACCGAAATTAGAAATAAGAGAAAAACAAAAATAACCGACGTTTTCCGACTAATTTTTAACTTTTTCTGTATGAACCTAATGATTGGATTTAGTATTAGTGCTGTAATTAATGCAATTACTAGTGGAATTGAAATTGGTAGAATAAAGAAAACAAATAGTAAAAATAAGATTATTAAAAAGATCAGTGTCCAATGACGCTTAGTTATATTTCGAAACAAGAGATAGCTTGTCTCCTTTCATACTTCATACTTTGTATAATATTTTTGTTTGCATGCATATAGAGCTGTTCTTGCTGTGAAAAAAACCAACTGTACAGGTTAAAATACGTGTCAGTTGGTTTCAATGTTATTTTTTAAAGTGTTTTATTTCTTCAGCAACTTTTGTAACAATTGTTTGAGCTCGTTCAATTAAACTTTCAGGGAAATTCTCACCTTCACCATATTCAACGCCGTGTGGATAATAGTGCTTTCCTAAAAGTGGGGTCAATAATTTAATGACAGCACTACCATTATCTACTTCACCTTCAACGGCATAACCTTGAATTCGAATGTAGTATGTAATATTTTTTTCTTTTGAACCGATCTTATAATCATAAGTAACTCGTTCATAATCCCATTGTCCTGCACGGATAAATGCATGTTTACCAGTTAAATGGTCCAAAGGTTTTAAATCAACAATCGAATCCTCAATACCAGTATTTTCCAATTTCATTTTTTTCACCTCATATATTAGTCCTCAATAATTTAATAATAGTACGAAAACGGTTAATATGCAATTAAAAAAGGCATGTTATCCTAAAAATAAGGCATACTCCTATTTTAAAAAAATTTCACGAGAGAATCTATTAAGTAATAAGGAAAAGAGAATATATTTAATTTCTATTCATAATTATAAATAGAAGTAGGTAAGGAGAAGTGATTTATGCGAATAATCCGAAGTATAGCAGCTTTAATATTGATAGTGTTAGTTGTTATTTACATCATGGAAAAAGTAGAGAATAAGCCTGAAGAAGTAATTAGAGATGACATATATTTAATCAATGAAAAAAGTAATCTTCTACAGTCCAAAATAACGCCTGAAAAAACTACTTCTTCCACACTTACTGAAGAAAACATTTTTAGTTGGATGGGTAAGAGCAAACAACTGCTGCTCGATAACTTAGGAAAGCCTAGTAGAGTTGATTTAAGTGCCTACGGCTATCAGTGGTGGGTTTATCAAGATATATCAAACCAATATATTCAATTTGGGATTGATAATAGTGAAATAAAAATAATTTATACTACGGGAGAAGTGGTGGGAACAGATTCCGTTCGCGTTGGTCAATCTTATGAAGCTATTAATCAGCAATATAAATTTAGGAATAAAGTAACCTATAGCGAGGGTATCACTTCTTATACCTTTCGTTTAAATGAAGAGGATTTAAGGATGAGGCCACTAGTTAAAATAAATGAAGATACATTTATCCAATTTTATTTTGACACATTTACAAGTAAACTCTCTTCCATTCGATTTCTTTCTGCAGATATTTTATTGAAGCATCGTCCATATGAAATTGAATATCGCGGTGATCTTCCAAATGAGCCAGATCTGTCTGATGAGGAATGGACTAAGGTTGAGAAAGGGATGGAACAGCAAATTGTTGATATAACAAATGTAATGAGGAAACTGCATGGAAAAGGGCTACTTGGCTGGGAGGAAAGTGTCAGTAATGTGGCATATCATCACAGTAAGGACATGGCAGAAAATAATTATTTTTCCCATTATAGTTTGAATGGCGATGGTCTTAAAGAGCGATTAGAAGTGGAAAATGTATTTTATACTGCGGCAGGAGAAAATATCGCAGCACAATACCCTGATGCACCTGCTGCCATGCAAGGATGGTTGAATAGTGAAGGCCATCGCGAAGCACTCTTCAATAATGAGTATACCCATATAGGTGTAGGTGTGTATCGTTTTTACTATACTCAAAACTTTTTAGGAAAAGATATATAAAAAACTCACTTTGTACTATGAAAAGTGAGTTTTTTACATTTACTGGACAATTGCACAATCACGGGTTTCTTGCATAAATTAAATAGTACAAATGAAATTAATAGGGGTGAATAAATTGGAGGATTTACATCCGACAGTAATTGCATTTAAAGAATTCATTAACAAACACCCACTTCTACTAAGGGAAATTAGAAAAAGTGGAAGATCATGGCAGGAGAGCTATGAACAATGGATCTTGCTTGGAGAAGATGACCCTCACTGGGATCAATATAAAGATGAAATAAAAGATGACAAAGTCGATAAAAGTACTGTAAAGGATTCTGAACTCGTTGGTCAGCTGTTAAAGTATACATCTAATTTAGATATAAATAAAGTACAGGGTCAAGTTGATCAGTTAAGTAAAGCAATAACTTCTATCCAAGAAATGATGCAACAATTTAAAGGAACTCAAAAAAAAGAGCAGTCTCCGAAAGATCCATTTGGCTGGATGAGGGATTAAGGTGATTATATATGGACCCAACCGTTAAGCAATATCTAGCAGAAAATCCGGAGCTTGCTGAATTTATTAGGTATAATCCCATCTGGTATCGTTATTTAACTAGAAATCCAGGTGAAATAGAAGAAATGAAAAAGGAAGCTAAGGTTTTTTATGGAAAGACATTTCCCCAAAGAATCCAGAGTTTAAATAGTCAAATGCAAATGATTAATATGCTCATCCAGGTTGCTAAAGGAATGAAGGATTAAAACAAAATATTTTCATTCCAGTAATTAAATGATAGTATATATACTAGTGGAGGTGTTATAAATGATAGCTACATTGGAATATGTAGATATTCTCGATAAATCAGAGAGCCTGGGTAAGATGGTAATGGATTCTGATGTGATGGAAGCCTACCGAGAAGCCCGTACAGCACTTGCTGAAGATAAAGATGCGCAAAAGCTTATTAAAGCTTTTTCAGATATGAAGAGTCATCATGACGATGTTCAAAGGTTCGGACGGTACCATCCAGATTACTTTACTATTATGAAAAATGTACGTGCTACAAAAAGGGAAATGGATATGAACGATAAAGTAGCTGCATTTAAAATAGCAGAACGAAATCTCCAGAACTTACTGGATGAAATAAGTCAATACGTTGCTAATAGCGTTAGTGTCCAAATCAAAGCACCAAAAGACGGCGCAGCACTTGCAGATAGTGGATGTGGTTGTGGCAGTGGCGGAGCATGTGGCTGTGCATCATAGTCATCCTATGAAAGTAAATGCCTTCAGAACCTCTGGAGGCTGATACTTTACCATGATCAATAAAAAATATTATATGGATCGGAGGTTTGTATGATGCGAACAGATCGACAAGGAATCGTAATATGGTTTCAGCATATGAAAAATATAAAACAATTGAAACGATATGGAAATTTAATTTACACTTCTAAAAAACAGAGATATGCAGTGATATATGTGAATCAAGCTGAAATAGAAGAAATTGAAACTAAAATCATGAGGCATTCTTTTGTTTCCAGAATTGAGAGATCCTATAAACCTTTTATACGTACAGATTATGAAAACTCAAAACCGGACAAAGCAAAGCAATATGATTATAAAATGGGTATTTAAACCTTTGTGAATCACAAATAGATTCACAAAGGTTTTTTATTTATGTCCCCACTGCTTTTCGGGAAAAATAATCTCGCAATGTTTGTTGTTTCATATCCCTCGTGTTTGAGATAAACTCCCTCAGATAGATTCGAATTACTCTTAAATACTGCGAAGTAAATTCTATCTATTTTAGAACTGAAGCACTAATAATGAAAAAAAGTTACTTCGACAATCGCAGTCTGTATACACTTCGCTTTCCGTGGGCGGCTGGTGAGCCCTCCTCGTGCTTCGCAATGCGGGGTCTCACTGATGCCATTCCTCCCACAGTCTCCGTGTATACGGGCTGCTGGTAGCGTTTGCTGCTTAGAATAGTTTAGCCGAAAGAACAAAAAATTCTCGACAGCTTCATCAGTCCGGGTGAGCGGAGGGCGGTGAATCCTCGAAAATAAAAGACGATTTTCTTCGTGCGATGTAAAAGCTGCTGTAGCCTTCCTTGTCTTCGGGAACAGCAAGTGTCCGAAGACCCAGCAGAGTGGATTTCTTGAGGAGGTTAAGGCCGTGCCCTAAGGTGCGCATCCGCCCGCAGCAATCCCGGACGGCCGTTATAACAGTAAACTATGGCAAGGTGTAAGTACTTCGCATTTTATAAATTTTGTGGCAATAACAAAAATTATTTTCGGTGAGACGAGTTCTATTCTTTTACAAGACAACCTAAGACATAAAGAAAAACCTGCAGAAAATATTTTCTGCAGGTACCTTTGTTTTTCGTTCGTTCCGAAAAACAAAAAGGCAAAGGGAGAGGAGAAACCGGAAGAAGAACTTATGGGGAAGTGTAAGTCTTCTCCGTTTATCTGAAACAACCAAATTAACGATTAGTTGAATCATAATAATATTATGGACACTGGAAGAAATAATATACATATAGAATTAAGTTGGCAATTTACGATAGCAGTTTTCTAAATAAGCTTTTTATGGTAGGATAAAATTGCAGATAGTGTAAATAGAGGTGAAGTCATGCGAGTGATTGCAGGTAATCTAAAAGGAAGACAATTAAAGGCAGTTTCGGGAAGTACAACAAGACCGACAACAGATAAAGTAAAAGAATCTGTCTTTCAGGTAATGGGTCCATTTTTCAACGGTGGTAATGTATTAGATTTATTTGCTGGAAGCGGTTCATTAGGTATCGAAGCATTAAGTCGTGGAATGGAGTATGGCGTGTTTGTTGATAAACACCCGAAAGCAATACATACGATAAAAGAGAATTTAAAATCGGTGCAGTTGGACCAAAGATCGGAAGTATTCCGTGCGGAGGCCCACAGAGCACTAAAAGCTGCTGCTAAAAGAGAGCTAAAGTTTGATTTGATTTTACTCGACCCACCATATGGTATGGTCGATTATGAAGAAATCTTAAGCGATATTGTAAAATTAGAACTTATAAAGTCGGGTGGAACAATTTATTGCGAACATAACTTTACTGAAAAAATGCCGAGCAAACTTGATAATCTGAAAGCGGTTAAAAAGGATCGCTACGGTGGAACGATTGGTATTACTATATATAAAGCATAGGAGAGTTTACAATGGAGAAACTGGCAATCTGTCCAGGGAGTTTTGACCCTATAACGAACGGACATTTAGATATTATAATTAGAGGTGCAAAAGTTTTTGATAAAGTCATCGTAACAGTGTTTAATAATGAGTCCAAGGCCCCTTTGTTTAATGTAGAAGAGCGAATGAAGTTATTAAAAGAATCTACGAAAGATATCCCGAATGTATCTGTTGATTCTTCAGACCATTTACTAATGGATTATGCTGCTGAAAAAAATGCCCATGCCGTTATTCGAGGGCTTCGAGCTGTCAGTGATTTTGAATATGAAATGCAAATTACTTCCATGAACAGAAAGCTGAATGAAGATATTGAAACATTTTTTATGATGACGAATAATCAGTACTCCTTTCTCAGTTCCAGCATGATAAAGGAAATTGCCAAATACGATGGGAATATCTCTGGCTTGGTTCCAGTACATGTGGAAGAAGCTTTAAGAAGCAAATTTAACAGTAAGTAAAAAGACGGCTATTGCCGTCTTTTTTACTTACTTCTTTTATATAGAATTATTGCAGCGAGTGTCAAAGAGAAAATTGTGAGAAATGGACCGATATCATTTAAATAATGGAAGATAGTTAACCATATATTGTCGGAAACTGCATCCTGTGACACAGGTATCTCATTCATCTCAATTGTATGCCTGTCCAGGTAAAGTGGCTTGAAAAGAATAATTGTTAAGATAACTGCAAGCACGCCATGTAAAATCCTGGCAAAGAAGTAGGGAGCAAATCTAATATCTGTTTTTGCGAGAATGCTGGCCACTTGCGCGTGAATGGATAAACCATTAAATCCCAAGATAAAACTGATTAAGATTGCCTTTTGCAGAAGAGAATCTGTCGTTGTTTGTGAAATCATATTAGCTCCAATTGTAATTTCGAATAATCCCGAAAAGAAAGGTAGAGCCAAGTCAACAGGCAATCCAAAAATATCTAAAATTTGTTCTCCTATGACGGCAATTGCTGGGGAAAAACCAACTAGAAACATTAGCTTAATCAGTACAGAAAAAAGGATAATAAATCCACCAATCATCACTAATGTTTTAATAGAATTGATTACAGAATCACCAAGGATTTCACCAAATGGTTTGTTTTCTTTCATTCTTGCATGGTGCATTTCCTTAAAAGCTCTTATGATTGAAAAGCTATCCTTTTCCCGACTTCTCATGCGCTGTTGCTGTTTACTTTCCTTTCTTCCGTAAAATCGCATACAAATCCCTACTAATGCGTTGCTTGTATAATGACAAAATGCTAAAAGAGCGCCTAGCTTCATATCATGAAAAAAACCTGCAGAAATGGCACCGAAAATAAATAGTGGACTGGAATTATTCGTAAATGATACAAGTCTTTCAGCTTCAATTTTTGACAATTGCTTCTCTTCTCGCAGGCGGGCAGTGATTTTCGCCCCTGTTGGATAACCACTAACCATCCCCATCATCCAGCCAAAACTACCAACACCTGGAATATTAAACAAAGGACGCATAATAGGTTCAAATAAAACTCCAATAAATTTCACGACACCAAATGCAAGTAATAGTTCTGCCGTAATAAAAAAAGGCAGTAAAGAAGGGAAAACGATTTCCCACCACATATTTAATCCACGAATACCAGCTTTTAGTGCTTCATCAGGAAAGCGGATTAAAGAAAGTGTTAAAAAAATAGTCAAACCAGAATACATGAAAGTTCTTATAATATGTTTCAATAGAAAGCCCCCTAGTTAATGAGCCTAGCTCTGTACAACTTATTTTGTTAGTATTAGAATTGTTCTATTGCTTTAAATTCAGCAATCGAATAAGACAAGTCTATACAATATACGCTCATACATAGGTTAATTATTCCATAGACATGAGAAAGAAATGTTTAGGGAAGATAGGAAGGAGTTATGCGACACGATGCAAGTGACCAAAAGAAATATCATATTTTTTATTATTGTGGTTGTCCTCGTTTATTTTTTAGGAGCTTATCAACTACCGTATTACATTCAGAAGCCTGGTGGTGCAGATCCCCTGAATCCGATTGTTGCGGTATCAAATGGATTTGAAAGTGAGGGAGATATGCATCTCGTGACAGTCAGTGGACTGCAGGCAACACCTATCCAGTATGTCTTGGCTAAAATGTTTTCTTACCAAGATATTCTACCATTGGATCAGGTTTTCCCCGAAGGAATATCACAAGATGATTATATGCACGCACAGCTACAAGTGATGGAGAGCTCACAGGAGGCTGCAACTGTTGTAGCATATGAAGCAGCTGGAGAAAATATTGTGATTGACTACAACGGGGTTTATGTAGTTTCTGTTGTAGAAGATATGCCTGCAGAAGGAAAACTTGAGGCAGGTGACCGGATTATCGGGATTGATGGCAATAAGGTAGAAGAAGCACCAGATTTAATCGAATATGTAGAAACGAAGCAGGCACAGGAAGTAATTAACATTGAATTTATACGTGGCGAAGAAACATTGCATACAGATATAGCATTAGAAGAATTTAGCGATATGGACAATAAGGTTGGAATTGGGATAAGCTTGGTAACAGATCGAAATGTGACCGTAAATCCGGAGATAGATTTTTCCAGCGGTAATATTGGCGGTCCTAGTGCTGGTTTGATGTTCTCATTGGAGATTTATGACCAATTAACTGAAGAAGATCTTACGAAAGGAAAAGAAATTGCTGGAACTGGGGAAGTAGATTATGATGGAAATGTACTAAGAATTGGTGGCATCGATAAGAAAATTGTTGCAGCTGATCAAGAAGGAATAGATATTTTCTTTGCACCTAATGAAAATGGGAAAGAAAACTCCAATTACCAAGTCGCTTTAAAGACTGCCGATGATATTGGAACAGATATGGTCATCGTACCAGTTGATACCTTTAGTGACGCCTTAAACTACTTGGAACAATTAAAGTAAAAAAAGAAGTGTTGCTTTTTATTAATGTTTTGAACTGCGGTTACTCGTTCCACCGAAAAGAATTGTTGCTTATCTTAGTTCGTGCATTGGAGATAAATTACGAACAAACTAATATGTATTTTGGATTCTACCTACAAAATTAAAAGTGACGTAACTGTTGGCTCATTTCCAATACGTGTGCTTTTGAATCCTTAGGGCTCGGCCTCAACCCCGAAGAGAAAATTAAGACCTTTGCCAAGCGCTAAATGGCGAAAGGTCTAGTTATAGATATATCAATTTTACGGAGAAATTTCTGCGTTTCTTCAGTCTAAAATAAGCGGTGATTGCAATTCCTGTTTAAACAGAGCATCTCTTCTTTCGGGAGGGAGTACACTATAATACGCATGTACAGCTTTTTCCTCAATAGAGAGGGCTGGATCCTGGTTTCGTGTAAATTTGGATAGGAGTGGTACATTCATCCGTTTTTTTTGCTTGTTCAAATACTCACGTCCTGTTTGATTCATTCCAAGAACACGTACATATGGAATGAATGACCGTTTGAATGGTTCCAAATCGGATTTCTTTGTATTCGTTAAAATATGTACAAACATGCGTTGTATTCTTGTCCATGTATAGCGTTTTGTCTTAATTGCCTCCACCCAACTCTGAAATGAGGTTGTTCTTTGTGCCGTTTTTAAAATTCGGTGCTCCAAGCCTTCGTCTACCCCTTGAATGGATGCAAGCTCATTTGCATCCATTGTTATGACACGATAATAGAGTAGAGGGTAGTATTTTTCCCAGTCATGCCAGTTCAGCGCTTTCTCTTTATATACTCTCAGTTGGTTGACAGTTTCTAGAGGAATCGTTGAATTAATTTGTGCTCCTAATGTATGCTGCTTCAACAGTTCCTTCCTGATACTCGTTGCACTGGCAATCGTATTCGTGATGGTTGTATCATGGAAGTTATTGTTTGTGCGCTTAATCGTCAAGGGCTTAATAGCAAGGTTGTTTTCCAGGATGGATTTAACATAACTATAACCAAGTATATTGTTTGGTTTGGATAAGTCCATATATTGTTCTGTTAAACCAATCTGTCTATATGCATACTTGCTTGCTTCGGGAAAGGAAAACCCTTTATCTAAATACTCTTTCAAAGTTTGCTCAAAAATAGTATGTTTCTCTTTATAGATATGAAAACTTGTTGTAAAATGGGAAATAGAACCAGATTCACTTCCGAAACAAATAGTGGATACACCAGCTTCATTCAACGTATTTACCGCCCCATCTGCAAAAATATCACTATTTTGTACGGCGTATATGTATGGAAGTTCCAGGATGATATCAATTCCCGACTTTAGGGCAGCTTTTGTACGATGAAACTTATCGATTATAGCTGGTTCACCACGTTGCAGGAAATTACCACTCATGACAGCAACCATACAGTCTGCACCAGATGTCTTTTTGGCTTCTTCTATATGATAGACATGACCATTGTGGAATGGATTATATTCAACAATTAAACCGCAAGCATTCATTCACTCAACTCCTAAGATTATGATTATATCTATTTAGTCATTATAACAAATAACTAATTGCGTCGCATCTAAGGTGTATTGGATGGTTAGTAAAATTTGCAGAGGGAAACATAATAGGAAGTGTAAAGAAAATATGTTGACAAAAGTTGTTTTTTCTTTTAAAATAACTCTTGTTGCCTAGAGGTGAAATTGATGAAATTAACACTAAGCCAAATCAGAAAAAATGCGGTTAATAAACCATTTGAATTTGATGAGGTGGCGGATGTTTCCGAATTGGAAACAATGAATAACGATATTCGTGAAATAAAACCTGTCCGGGTTCATGGAAAAGCTGACATTCAAGGAGATCAGTTCTTTTTTTCTTTTATAATTGAAGGAGAAATGATATTACCTTGTGCCAGAACATTGGTGGATGTACCTTTTCCATTTACAATCCATACAAAAGAAATATTTTCTGCGTCTCCTTATTATGGAAGAGATGAAGAAGAGGATGAAATTCATCCAATTGATGGAGAAGTTCTTGACTTAATGCCTGTTATCAAGGAAAATATAATATTGGAAATCCCTTTCCGAGTTTTTTCCGAAGAGGCCGATCCGGAGGGCGCAGCTCCTTCTAAAGGTGATGGATGGGAATTTGTTTCCGAAGTAAAAAAAGAAAAGACAATTGATCCCCGTTTTAAAAAATTGGAATCGTTGCTTGAAAATAAAAGGAAAGAAAAATAAGAATTACGATTCAAGTTTTACTTTCATTTTGAAGGAGGTGTAAGTCATGGCAGTACCTAAGCAAAAAACTTCTAAAAAAGTTAAAAATCAACGTCGTACTCATAAAAAATTACACGTGCCTGGCATGGTAGAATGTTCAAATTGTGGAGAATTAGCGAAACCACACCATGTTTGCAAATCTTGCGGACATTATGATGGAAAAGAAATAGTTAACAACTAATCTCTCTAGATGCATAAGAAACAGATCACAAGAAAATGTGGTCTGTTTTTTAATTTACTGTACATGCTAATATTTGAATACATAGAGTTAATTAAGAGGGAGCGATCAATGTGACCGAATTGGTGACATATAAAAGGAATCGGTATGGGTATGGGGAAATTTATCTCAACAGGCCTGAAAAACGTAACGCTATTTCACTGGAGATGCAACAAGATTTATCAGAATGTCTCCAAAAGGCAAGACAGGATTCGATTAAATTTTTGACCATTTTGGGAGCTGGAGAATATTTTTGTGCTGGTGGAGATTTAAATGTCTTGCATGGGGGGCTCACGCCTGAAGACGCTTTTGCTTTATTATACCCAATGAAGGAAGTATTATATCAGATTGTAACTTTTCCAGTCCCTACTATTTGTTTATTGAACGGGGATGCTTTAGGTGGAGGATGCGAAATAGCAACAGCATGTGATGTTCGAATTGCAAGAAAAAATACCACATTCGGTTTTGTGCAAACAAGTCTTGGTATTCTCCCGAGTTGGGGTGGTGGAGCATTATTGTATGAGAAAGTAAGTCCAAGCTTTGCAATGAACTGGTTAATGGAAGCGAAAAGATATCCTGCAATGGAATTAAAAGAGCGGGGTTGGCTACATGTTGTTTCAACTGATAAAGAATGGAATGACCATTCGAAGCTTTTACAAAACTATATTTCAAAATCACTTAGACAAATGATCATGTTGAAAGAACAATATCTGACAGAAATCATAGGTGATTTATCAGAACGAATGGATAAAGAAGTACATAACGCTGCCAATCTCTGGGATTCTGATGAACATATAGCTGCAGTAGAAAAGTTTTTAAGTAGGAAATAAGAATTCTATTCTAGCACCCCTATTTTTTGCATACATTGATAGCAAACATATTAGGAGGGGTGTCATGAATGATACAAGACAGGATGCTTGGACTCAAGATGAAGATTTAAAACTAGCAGAAACGGTTTTGCGCTTCATTCGGGAGGGCAGAACACAGCTAGAAGCATTTAGGGAAGTTGCAAATAAACTTTCGCGTACGTCTGCTGCTTGTGGGTTCAGATGGAATGCGACAATCAGAAAGCAATATCAAAATGCCATACAGTCGGCAAAAGAAGAAAGAAAAAGTGGTTTAAAAGAAGAAGCTGTTATATATGACAAAAATGAACCAAAAGAAAAGAATACGATCGATTCTGCCATACAGTTATTAATAAAAATGAAATCACAATTTCCAGATGATAATATCTTCGTAGATAAAGCGAATCAAGAAAAACTGGATTATTTGGAAAGTGAGAATGAAATGCTTAAGGATCAAGTAGAGCGATATGATCATGCATGGCAGGAAATGCAAACAATATGGTCTTCTCTTAAAGATTGAGATTCAGAAGATGTTATTTGCGGAGGAATATCTTTGCTTTCAATTAAAGGATTTTATTATTAACAAACACTATACGGGCTGTGGTAGCCAAAGTAATTTTGTTCCATTATTAGCAGCGCGGATAAATTCTAGTACAGAAATTACTTCGCAGTTTTTCTCAATTTCGAGTTATTAAAAAGCCATGAATGGTGAATTTATATTCATGGCTTTTTAGTTTGGTTATATTTATGAATTGGTTGCTTTTTCTTTCACACCTTTAGGTAGCCATATAAGTGGATTTTCACCTAAATCTCTTTCCATTTCATAATGTGCTTTTAGAAAGCCCATTTTCTCCCAAAATCCATGCGAATTTATCCGTGGGTTTGTCTTAATTGGAAGCTGGAACCCTTTCGCAAATTCGACAAGAGCTTTTCCGTAACCCTTCCCTTGATAATCGGGAAGAACTTCAAGTTTCCATAGTGTTAAGAATTTCTGTGGTGGCGCAAAATAATTGTCATATTTTCTATCCACTTCGTACAGACTCATCCTCGCAATCAGGTTATCACCATAGTAAATGCCATAAAATGGAGATTTACTATCATTTTCAATGATATTATTTTGCAGATCATCTATCATAGCGAGTTCTTGATTGCCATATTCTTTAAATCTTTTAAACTTCTCGAGTGTTTTATAATTAACTAAGAGCTTCTCTACTTTAATTTGTTCCATAATATTCTCCCCCTCATTACTTATTTGTGAGCTTTCATCTATAATATTCTACTTCAGCAAGAAACGACCAAAAAGCTGTAATGTTAACTATTTTTATTATAATATAAAAGTATTAATTTTGAAATTATTTAACGGTAATTATAATATTTTCTTCATTTCAATATAGTTATTGGTTGGTGACAATGATTCGTAATTTGCAATCTATAAAGTTCCTTTTTCTGATACAATATATAAGAAAAAATAGATTGACATATACAAATCATTGTCTGAGTGGCAAAAAGGGCGAAGAAGGGGAATTTGAAAAAGTATGTTTGATTATATTATTTATTTTATATCATTTTTCATAACAATTCCGATTTTTGCAACTGTATTGGTTTATTTGCTGGCTATTAAAATTCTACATAGAAAAAAGTTGAAAGCAGTTCACGCCGCTGTAAATTGGACTACTGTTCTTTATGTAATTACTGTTGCAATGTTGTTTGATATTATTTTTGGGCATAGTTTCATTGCTTGGATGTTTGTTACCTTTATCATCTCACTTTCTGTGATTATAATTTATCAATGGAAGACACACACAGAAGTAGAATTTATTAAAGCTTTACGGATTATTTGGAGATTTTCCTTCCTGTTGTTTCTGATGCTATATGTTATCCTAGTATTTGCTGGGATTCTTCAAAGAATTTTTAGTTGATTAACTTAGCTAAACAGATTAGATGAAATGAATAGGAAACTTATGTACAATACAACATGTATATTCTGAATAGAAGGAGCATGGGATCAATGCATATCGACCCAATACAATTAAAAGCTCAAAGTCAGTTAATAACTGATTATCGAAATAATAGCGAAGAAATTATGAGTTTTTTTGATTACTCACCATATGATGATGTTTATGAACAAAGGCTCAAGGACTTAGGTAATCGTACGTTTAACCGTGGTGAATTAGCAACTACATTACATAAAATTAATAATGAATGGAATGCGCCAAAATCTACACTGAATAATATTGATAAATTAAATGATGAAAATAGTGTTGTTGTTATTGGTGGTCAGCAAGCCGGGTTACTAACAGGGCCGATGTACACCATTAACAAGGTGATCTCCATTATTCAATTTGCCAGACAGCAAGAAGAAAAACTGGAGCGTCCTGTCATACCAGTGTTCTGGATTGCGGGGGAAGACCATGATTTTGATGAAATAAATCATATACATTTACCCGAAGTACCACAAATGAAGAAATACAAATTAACACATCATATCATGGAAAAAAAATCG
The DNA here is from genome assembly GCF_002153375.1 of Oceanobacillus rekensis. Taxonomy (GTDB): domain Bacteria; phylum Bacillota; class Bacilli; order Bacillales; family Amphibacillaceae; genus Oceanobacillus; species Oceanobacillus rekensis. The sequence continues at coordinate 196,035 of NZ_MTBQ01000003.1, read as the reverse complement.
GTATCGGATATACCGATTGATCGTGTTGCCTTGTCTGATTGGGTGGACAGATTGTTTGAACAACTTCAGGAAACCGTTTATACAAAGGACATATACGATACGATTCAGACTGCGATGGAAAAGTCACAAACATATGCTGATTTCTTTGCTAGAATGATTCATCAACTTTTTAAAGATGATGGAATTGTGTTAATTGATTCAGGTAATAAAGATGTAAGACAATTGGAAAGCATTTATTTCCAGGATATGATAAAACATCAGCCTGGGATAAGTGAGGGAGTACATACTGCCTTGTCAGATTTAAATGAAAAAGGATACAAGGTATCTCTTGAGGCTGGTATACACGACGGCCATCTATTTTATCATGAGGAAAATGAACGTATTCTCCTAACCCGTGATAATTCCGGTGGGTGGGTAGGAAAGCAGAATGAAATTTCTCTAACAACAGATGAATTAATGGCAACTGCTATAAACACCCCCGAGTTATTAAGCAATAATGTTGTTACACGTCCGTTAATGCAAGAGTTGTTATTTCCTACATTAGCCTTTATCGGCGGGCCTGGAGAAGTTGGTTACTGGGCAGGACTTAAACAAGCATTCCATACAATGGACTTGAAGATGCCTCCTGTACTACCGAGATTATCGTTTACATTTGTTGAAAGATCTGTAGTAAAAGCGCTTGAAAAGTACGATATTGATGTTGCGAGTGCCATTAATGAAGGAGTAAAGAAAAAAAAGAATGAATGGTTGCAGTTGAAAAGCAATCCTCAAATCGATAAACTGACTGCTGAAATTAAAACTGCAATCGAAAAGGCGCATGAGCCATTAAGGGATTTAGCAAAAGATATTCGGAGTGACCTTGGTGATTTAGGTGAGAAGAATTTATCCCATTTGCATAGAGATATCGATTTTCTTCGGGGTAGGTTAGTGAAAGCATTAGAAGAAAAGTACACAAAAGAATTATATGAATTTGATCTAATTGATATTTCACTATATCCCCATGGAGCATTACAGGAACGATTATGGAACCCATTACAATGGACCAATCAATATGGGACAGAATTTATTAGGAATTTAACTGCTACATCTTGTTCATTTGAAAAGGAACATTTTGTAGTGTATCTATAGAATTGGGAACAACATCCACTATTCACCACTATATTAGAAAAAGATAAGAAGAAGCTGTCTATCCTTGATATGACAGCTTTTTTATTTTGCCTATATAAACTGTAAAAAACCTTATAATTGTAACTTCAAATTTTTTTTGATAATTAAGTGGTGGATAGTGGGGGAATGTGGTATTATAAAAAATATGAAAGTGGGGCGGACTATATGTTTATGGGTGAATACCTTCATAGCATTGACACAAAGGGCCGTATTATTGTCCCTTCCAAGTTCCGTGATGGACTTGGAGCGAGCTTTGTTGTCACCCGTGGACTAGATAAATGTCTGTTTGCATACCCCATGGATGAATGGAAAGTACTTGAAGAAAAATTAAAAAAGCTCCCACTAACTAAGAAAGATGCCAGAGCATTTACACGTTTTTTCTTTTCAGGAGCTGTTGAATGTGAAGTGGACAAGCAGGGAAGAATAAACATTCCACAAGGACTTCGCAAATATGCGGCTTTGGAGAAAGAATGTAATGTCATTGGTGTTTCTAATCGGATTGAATTCTGGGCAAGTGACAGCTGGGAAGAATATGTCACGGATTCTGAGGAATCTTTTGCAGAGCTTGCAGAGAATTTAATGGATTTTGATATCTGATTTTTTTAGAAGTCATTTGAATAATCAGTAGAGTAAACGTTCGAAAATTAATTAAGTGGGTGTAAATATGTTTGAACATTATAGTGTATTAAAAGAAGAAACGATAAAAGGATTGAATATCAAACCAAACGGTACTTATGTTGACTGTACGGTAGGAGGTGGGGGTCACTCATGGGAGATAGCATCAAGGCTTGGTGAAGAGGGTTTGTTAATTGCTTTTGATCAGGATTTAGATGCGCTTAGAGCAGCTAAAGAAAAGCTAAAAGCATATGAGGATAGGATTTTGTTTATCCATTCAAACTTCCGTGGATTAGAGCAGGAACTGGCAAAGCATAATATATCAAACGTGGACGGCATTTTATTTGATCTGGGTGTCTCATCGCCGCAACTTGATCGAGGTGAGAGAGGATTCAGTTATCAACATGACGCCCAATTAGATATGAGAATGAACCAAACTGAAAATTTGACTGCTTATGAAATCGTGAACAAGTGGTCTTATAATCAACTTGTATCGATTTTCTTTAAATTCGGGGAAGAAAAGTTTTCTAAACAAATAGCAAGAAAAATAGAGGCACATCGTGAAACAGAAGAAATAAAAACAACACATCAGCTTGTGGAATTAATTAAAGAAGGAATACCTGCACCGGCTAGAAGAAAGGGTGGGCATCCTGCCAAGCGTATTTTTCAAGCATTACGAATAGCGGTGAACGATGAACTGCAAGCATTTAATGATGGACTCCATCAGGCGGCCAGAGTAGTGGGTATTGATGGAAGAATTGCAGTAATTACCTTTCATTCACTTGAAGATCGTTTATGTAAGCAAGCATTTAAGAAATGGAGTACAGAAAAACCAACACCGAGACATCTCCCGGTAATACCGAAAGAGCATGAGGCACCATTTGAATTAATCGCAAGAAAACCTATCATTGCAGCTGACAATGAACTTGAAGAAAATCGTAGATCGCGTTCGGCAAAACTACGGGTAGTAACAAAGATTTCCGAATGGAGAGACGAATTTACTTATGAAGAAGGGTGGAAAAAATAATGAGTGCTAATCAGGCCCGCAGTTGGCAACAATCGAACCCACAGCATACCCCAGAAATAGAACAAAAGGTAGTTGTAAAGGTAAAAAAGAATGGTTGGATTACAAAAGGTGAGAAATTAATTTATTCGCTTTTTGGAGTTACCATACTTGTTTGTGGAATTTTTGTCGTGTCATTTTCATCAACAACTGATACAATTAATAGAGAACTACAGCAGCTTGAACAAACCGTAAGCACACAGCAAGTGGAGAATGAAGGTCTATTATTCGAAATGAAAGAATTATCCAGACCTGAAAGAATTATTCAGATTGCAGAGGAAAACGGATTGAAAATCCAGAATACGGAAATAAAACAAGCGCAGTCATTTAACAACTAGCAAGGGGCTTAACCTATGAAAAAGAACAAGACAACGCATTTGATGGCAGGTATTTACATCATTATCTTTGTCGCAGTTTTTTTGGTTTTAACTGGAAGATTTATGTTTATACAGGCAACAGGAGAAATAGCTGGAATCTCTTTAGATGAATGGGCTGATCAGAAACGAACATCATCCTACTCGATAAGTGCGGAAAGAGGAAAGATTTTTGATAAAAATGGAATGACATTGGCATACGATAGACCTACATACAAGATGTATGCAATTTTAGATGAAACCTATTCAGAGAAATCAGAGGAGCCCCTCCATGTGGAAGATCCGCAAAAGACTGCGGAAATGTTGGCTCCTCTTTTAGATGTTGAAGTTAGTGAGATATTGAATACGTTACAAAATGGAATGAATAAAGAACAATTTCAGGTTGAATTTGGCAAAATTGGAAAAGAGATTTCCCAACAGAAAAAAGATGAGATTGCTGAATTAGAAATCCCTGGAATAAATTTTGAAGAAGAGGCTATTCGCTATTATCCAAACGGTATGTTTGCTTCACATATTATTGGTTTTGCCAGAGAAACTGAAGTCGAGACAGATGAAGGTTACGAAAATGAAATAATCGGTATTGCCGGTATGGAAAAAGAAATGAACGACCTTCTAAGTGGTAAAGAGGGTTTTATCTCTTACCAGCGGGATAGATACAATAGTAAATTACTGAATCCAAATGAAATTATTCAAGAGCCGGAAAATGGGGATAATGTTTATTTAACGATAGATCAAAAGATACAAACGTTAATGGAAGATGTTTTAACCCAGGTTGATGAGGAATATAAACCGAGTAAAATGAATGCAGTCGTAATGGACGCTAAAACAGGACAGGTACTGGCAATGAGCAGTCGTCCAAGCTATGATCCAAACAATCCTACCGATGTGAAAAACTGGTATAATGACGTTATTTCCACCCCATTTGAGCCTGGTTCCACGGTCAAGATGTTTACGTGGGCAGCGGCGATTGAGGAAGGTGTATACAATGGTTCGGAAGGATATCTATCTGGAAGTTTCCAACCGAATGAAAAGATACAAAAAATCCACGATCATAATGGCGGTAATGGCTGGGGTGTTATTTCCTATGACGAAGGCTTCCAGCGGTCTTCCAATGTAGCAGCAGCAAAACTGGTTTGGGAAAAAATGGGTACAGAAACATTTCTTGAATATTTACAAGCTTTTGACTTTGATAAAAAAACTGGCATTGACTTACCAGGGGAAGTTGCTGGGAAAATACTTTACAACTGGCCATTAGAAAAAATAACAACCTCATTTGGACAAGGTTCTACAATGACACCTATTCAGCAGATGAAAGCTGCAACAGCAATTGCAAACGATGGGAAAATGATGCAACCATATGTGATTGATAAAATTGTCGATTCATCAACAGGTGATATAATGGAACAAAAATCTCCAAATGTTGTTGGTGAACCTATTTCAGAAGAAACATCGGATCAAGTATTGAAATTATTAGAATCCGTCGTTAATGGAGAACATGGAACAGGTAAGGTGTATCAATTGGATGATTATTTAGTTGGCGGTAAATCGGGAACTGCCGAAATGCCAAATCCCGATGGTGGCGGCTATTTAACTGGCCGGGAAAATTATGTTTTTTCCTTTCTTGGTATGGCCCCTATTGAGGATCCCGAGCTGATTATGTATGTATCGATCCAACAACCTGAACTTAAACCAACGGAAACAGCCTCTGCTCCACTTTCGTTTATTTTTAAGAATGTTGTTGAAAACAGCCTGCATTATTTAAATATTGATCCTGATAAAGATGTGCAGGAAGTAATCGAACCAGTTACCATACCGGAAGTAATCGGACAGAAATCTTCTAGTTTAAGTAACAAGCTTACCGAACAGGGACTGAAGGTTTCTCTGATTGGAAAAGGCGAAGAAATTGTTGCATCAAGCGTAATAGAAGGAGACACCGTTCTTCCAAGTGACCGTATCATTCTTATTACGGATGAACCAACGATGCCAAATATCATAGGATGGTCATTAAGAGATGTAATGGAATTTGCAGACCTAATGAATTTTAACGTTGAAACGTTTGGCGACGGGTATGTGGCAACACAAAATATACAAGAAGGCAGCCCAATCAAGGAGAATGATTACTTAGGTGTTGAGTTTTTACCACCAAATGAAAATCCGGATGAAAGTTTAAATTCAGAGAACAGTGATGAAATAGAGGAATCACAGAATGAAAATACCTCTGAATCCGAATGAAATGTTTTCATGCATAGGGTAATCAATAGACAAAACAGTGTTCTATTCAGTTTTTTTAACTCATATAGTTGATACAAACCAACCTGAGAAAAGGGGATGGAAAATGAAACGTGTATCAACTGTTACAGTAAAAAAACGAATCGTTACTGTTTTTCTTTTTGGGCTTCTTTTACTAGCGATTATTATCGTGCGGTTAGGCTATGTTCAATTTGTAATGGGTGATCAATTAACGGGACAAGCCAATGATTTATGGACGAGAGATATCGTTTTTGAAGCTGAAAGAGGATATATTTTAGATGCTGAAGGAGAGGTCCTCGCTGAAAATGTGACAGCACCATCCGTTATAGCTATCCCAAGACAAATACAGAATCCTGATGACACAGCCAAAAAATTAGCCGGCATTTTGGATGTATCTGAGGAAAAAATCATGGACAATATAACTAAAAATGCATCGAGTGTCAGTATTAGACCAGAAGGAATAAAAATAACGGAAAGACAGGAAAAGGCTATACGTGCACTGAATATGGATGGAATCTATCTGGCAAAAGATTCGAAACGCCATTACCCGTACGGTGATGACCTGTCACATGTTCTTGGGTTTACAGGAATCGATAATCAAGGATTAATGGGTCTTGAACTTTCCTATGAAGAGAGGCTAAGTGGGGAAGAAGGTAGTCTTTCTTTTTATTCCGATGCAAAAGGCAGAAGATTGGACAGCCTTGCAGATGTCTATACACCACCAACTGATGGATTGAATCTTAAAACAACAATCTATTCAAAAGTGCAAACAATTATGGAGCGGGAGCTTGATGCCGCAGTTCTAAAGTACAATCCGGATGAGGCTTCAGCCATTGCTATTAATCCGAAAACTGGCGGAATACTTGGTATGACATCACGACCTAATTTTCATCCAGAAAACTATCAAGATGTAGATGCATCGATCTTTGGGAGAAACTTACCTATTTGGAGCACGTATGAGCCTGGGTCCACATTTAAAATAATTACACTTGCTGCAGCATTAGAAGAAAATGTAGTTGATTTGGAAGAAGATGAGTTTCATGATGATGGGGATATTTCAGTTGGTGGGGCAACCATTCATTGTTGGAAAAGTGGTGGACATGGACACCAAAACTATTTGGAAGTTGTGCAGAATTCCTGCAACCCTGGATTCGTAAATTTGGGGCAAATGCTCGGAACTGAAAAGCTGTTTTCTTATATTGATGCTTTTGGATTTGGAGAAAAGACAGGAATTGATTTACAGGGTGAAGGGAATGGGATACTATTCAAACCTGAAAATGTTGGTCCCGTTGAGTTGGCTACAACATCATTTGGTCAGGGGGTTTCGGTAACACCTATTCAGCAGGTCAATGCAGTTGCAGCAGCAATTAATGGAGGTTTTTTGTATGAACCCTACATCGCAGAGGAATGGATTAATCCAAAAACAGGTGAATCAGTTGAAAAAATCGAACCTAATCCTAAAAGAAGAGTAATCTCTGAATCTACATCAGAAGAAATACGCTATGCCCTGGAAAGTGTTGTTGCCCAAGGAACAGGAAGGCCAGCGTATGTAGATGGCTATCGTGTTGGTGGTAAGACGGGTACCGCTCAAAAAGTGGGTCCAAACGGAGGTTATTTGGAAAATAATTATATTGTTTCTTTTATCGGTTTTGCTCCAGCCGATGACCCTGAGATTGTCGTTTATGTTGCAATCGATAATCCGAAAAATACCGTTCAGTTTGGGGGTGTTGTAGCGGCACCAATTGTTGGTACAATTATCGGAGACAGTTTACAAGCAATGGGTGTTGAACCTCGAACAGATGGGTTAGATAAAGAATATCTATGGCCAGAAATGCCAAAAGTGGAAGTCCCTGATCTTATTGGACAATCTAAACAAGAACTTGCAGAGTATATGCTGGACCTATCGATTGAAACGAGCGGGGAAGGTGAATATATCATTGATCAAGCACCTGACTCAGGTACGAAATTGGAGCAAGGATCAACAGTAAGAATTTATCTATCTGATGAAAAATATCGTTAAAAGTGATGAAGTTTGCTATAATATATTAGCGAATATGCTTTTAAGAGGTTGTTCAAAAAGTCCGATAAAAATAACGCTTTGATGTTTCTAGTTGGCGGTAGTGGAACTTCTACTAAGACCGCCCACGTCCTGGGGCTGCGGTTACTCGCCCCACCGAAGACATTTGTGGGCAACGTAGAAGGTCAGCACAACACGCACAAGCCCGCAACTCACGTATTAATTGCATACGTCCGAATGGAAGTATGCACCTCCGTCTACAAGTATATTCAGATAATGTGGTTCTCGGTGCAAGCAAGCGTTGAAGCAAATTCACTGAAGTAGGCTCGCCGCCTCGAACTTTTCGGTCATTTTTATCCTCCTTTTTGAACACGAACTTTAAGAGGGTGAAAACCACCCTCTTAAAAATGTAGTACTCCTAGAATACATATATAGGATATAAAATTAGATAGGATGTTATTTATGAAATTAAAAGAATTGCTTGACGTAGTACCTTTTTATGAAACGAATTCGGTAATAGATGATATTGAATTTAATAATATTGAAATGGATTCCCGCAAAGTAAAACAGGGAAACGTTTTTATTTGCATTACCGGTTTTACTGTTGATGGGCATGAATATGTTAAGCAAGCGGAAAAAAATGGTGCTGTAGCTGTGATTGCAGAAAAAGCGATAAATGAAAATGTTTCTATTCCAGTCATAGAGCTTTCAGATACGAACAGAGCTTTGCCAATGCTTGCAGCAAAGCTTCTTGATTATCCGACAGCAAAACTTCCACTTATCGGTGTAACTGGTACGAACGGGAAAACAACCGTTACCTATCTATTGGAAAAAATATTCAATATGCACCAGAGGAAAACAGGCGTTATCGGTACCATTCAGTTAAAAATAGGCGAAGAAACGTATCCTATTGCCAACACAACCCCAGACGCATTGCACTTACAGAGGATTTTTGACAAGATGCGTAAGGAAGAAGTAGAGCAGGCAATTATGGAAGTTTCATCTCATGCACTTGATCTTGGAAGGGTATATGGCTGTGACTACGACATTGCTATTTTTACGAATCTTTCGCAGGACCACTTGGATTATCATACGAATATGGAGGATTATCTTCGTGTGAAAAGCCTTTTGTTTGCACAACTTGGAAATAGTTACGATGGTGAATCGAAGAAATTCGCGGTAATCAATGAGGATGATTCATCAAGCAACTTACTAAAACATAGTACTGCACAGCATATATTGACGTATGGATGTAAGAATGAGGCAACTGTAATGGCAAAAGCTATTAAACTTGAAGCCACTGGAACATTTTTTGAGTTGAAATCTCCAGTAGGCAATATAACTATTAAAAGTAGACTGATAGGAATGTTCAATGTTTATAATATGCTTGCGGCAAGTACAGCGGCAATAGCTGCAAATGTGCCTTTATCTGTCATTAAAACAGCTCTTGAAAGCATTCAAGGTGTGGATGGTCGTTTTGAGCCCGTTGTTGAAGGACAGGACTTTGCAGTAATCGTCGACTATGCACATACCCCTGATTCGCTAGAAAATGTACTCCAGACGAGCAGAGAGTTTGCGGAAAAGAAAGTATATGTCGTTGTTGGATGTGGTGGGGACCGTGATAAATCGAAACGTCCCCTAATGGCTTCAATCGCACTGAAATATGCAGACCATGCTTTGTTTACAGCGGATAATCCAAGGACAGAGAATCCTAAAGAAATATTGGATGATATGACAGAGGGATTAGACGAATCTCATGGAAGTTTTGAAGTTATTGAAGATCGTCAAGAGGCGATATCAAAGGCTGTTCAATATGCTGAAAAGGATGATATTATTTTAATCGCTGGAAAAGGACATGAAACATATCAGATTATTGGTCATACTAAGTATGACTTTGATGATCGTGAAGTGGCAAGAACAGCAATCAATAAAAAGGAGAAATAAAATGCTATTTACAATGAATTGGCTATCATTAATATTTACAGACAATCAAGGAGATATTCAGGACAACAAGGAAATTAAGAGTGTTACAACAGACAGCAGAAGTGTTGGCAATCATTCCTTGTTTATACCGATTATTGGAGAACATTTTGATGGCCATCATTTTGCCGAAAAAGCGATTGAAAATGGAGCTATTGCAGTACTGTGGGACAAAAGCAAACAACTGCCGAATACGATTTCACCAGACTTTCCAATTTTCTTTGTTGATGATACATTAATCGCCTTGCAGGAAATGGCCGCACAATACAGGAAAGAGATCAATCCGATTGTTATTGGCATAACTGGTTCCAACGGGAAAACTACAACCAAGGATCTGACAGCAGCTGTTATGAAGACAAGCTATCGTACCCATTATACGAAGGGGAATTTTAATAATCATATTGGATTACCACTTACTGTTTTGTCGATGGACAGAAATACAGAAGTGCTAATTCTTGAAATGGGTATGAGTAACTTTGGTGAAATTGATGTATTAACACAAATCGCTAGACCAGATTATGCGATGATTACGAATATTGGTGAATCACATATCGAATTTTTAGGTTCAAGGCAGGGAATAGTAAAGGCAAAGCTGGAAATAGTAAATGGATTAAAGGAAAATGGTGTATTAATCATCGATGGGGATGAACCTCTGCTTCACGATATAGAAATAAAGCAAAAAGTGATTAAAAATGGTTTTTTTAAAACAAATGCTCATATAGTGTCTAATGTATCCATTACACCAACAGGAACAGAATTTAATCTTTCTGATGGTTTAACCTATGAAGTACCACTTTTGGGAAGACATCATGCTAAAAATGCTTCCTTTGCATTAACGGTTGGAAATCTACTAAATATCGCTCCAGAAAAAAGCAATCAGGCTTTTAAGAAATTAGAACTTACTGGCATGCGATTTGAATTAATAAAAGGAAAAAACGGTGTTTCAATTATTAATGATGCATACAATGCTTCCCCAACATCGATGAAGGCATCGATTGATGTTGTCAAGCAAATGGCTGGTTTTAAGCAAAAGGTATTGGTACTCGGAGATATCCTTGAACTTGGCAATCATTCAGAAGCACTGCACCGGGAGATAGCTGAAACGGTTGAGCCTCCGATTACTGCTTTATTTACGTATGGTGAACAAGCTAAACTAATCTCAGATGAAGTAAAGGGAAAAGGTGATATTACGGAATGTATCCATTTTACCTCCAAAGAAGAATTGGTAAACGCGCTGCATACATACATATCAAAAGATTCCTTAATACTATTTAAGGCTTCACGAGGGTTACGATTTGAAACGATTATAGAAGATTTACAGGATAATAACTAATAAATCCAATCTAGTTGGACGGTTATGTATGAGGAGGAAACGAAGTGAATATAACTGTATTATTGGTAACAATAGCTATAGCATTTCTCATTACCGTTCTTCTATCTCCAATATTTATTCCATTTTTAAGAAGATTAAAGTTTGGACAAAGCATTAGAGAAGAAGGACCACAATCACATTTGAAAAAAACAGGAACTCCCACCATGGGGGGGCTAATGATAATTTTCAGTGTTATCATAACATCGATTATTATGGCTAGTAGAGCAAATGAGACAGGTATAGGTTATGAGCTTTGGCTGTTAATTTTTGTGTTATTTGGCTATGGATTGCTTGGATTTTTAGATGACTTTATAAAAGTGGCGTTAAAACGTAATCTTGGACTAACCTCTAAGCAAAAACTGCTGGGGCAAATTATTATTGCACTTGTATTTTTCTTTATTTTAAGAGGTCATGAATTTTCAACGGCAATACATATACCAGGGACAGATATACAATGGGATCTCGGTTGGGCCTATTTATTATTAATTATTTTTATGATGGTTGGTGCCTCGAATGCCGTAAATTTAACGGATGGATTGGATGGTTTATTGGCAGGAACAGCAGCTATAGCATTTGGTGCCTTTGCCGTCGTTGCCTGGTACGGCACTCCACAAACGGAAGAAGCAATATTCGCACTTGCCGTTGTTGGTGCATTGCTTGGATTTTTAGTATTTAATGCACATCCCGCTAAAGTATTTATGGGAGACACTGGATCATTAGCCCTTGGGGGAGCAATTGCAGCAATTTCGATACTTATGAAAATGGAAATCTTATTAGTAATTATTGGAGGAGTTTTCGTTATTGAGACCCTTTCAGTGATTATCCAAGTTATTTCGTTTAAAACAACAGGAAAAAGAGTGTTCAAAATGAGTCCATTACATCACCATTATGAACTACTCGGCTGGTCGGAGTGGCGCGTAGTTACGACATTTTGGCTAGTAGGACTCCTATTTGCTGCACTCGGCATCTATATTGAGGTGGGCTTGTAATGAAGAAGTTTGTAGATTTTCCCTATTCAAATATCCTTGTTCTTGGACTGGCGAAGAGTGGGACGGCAGCAGCTGAAACATTGCTTGCAAATGACAAGAAAGTCATTGTGAACGATATGAAAGCAAATGAAAATGATGAGAATGTTATATATTTAAAAAAGATGGGCGCTGCCGTAATTGTTGGCTCCCATCCTATTTCCATTTTGGATGGAATCGAGCTCATTGTAAAAAACCCAGGAATACCATATGAAAATGTGATTGTTGCAGAAGCTAGCAAGCTGGGCATTCCTATTATAACTGAAATTGAGCTGGCTTTTCACTTAACAAATAGGCCGATTATCGGTATTACGGGATCAAATGGGAAAACGACGACAACGACATTGGTAACAAAAATGCTTAAAGAAAGTAAACGACCGGTCCAAGTAGCAGGTAATATTGGAATTGTAGCTACAGAAACGGTTCATTCCTTAAAAGAAAATGAAGTGCTCGTACTTGAATTATCATCCTTTCAATTGCAAGGGATTAGAAAATTTAAACCGACTACGGCAATTTTACTTAATATATTTGAGGCACACCTGGATTATCATAAAACAATCGATAATTATAAACAGGCTAAGTTTAATATTTTTAAGAACCAAACAAAAGAGGATTATCTTGTTTACAATGCAGATGATCAAGCAATTACTGAAGAAGTAAAACAAGCTATTTCGAAACTTGTTCCGTTTTCAGTGAAAACCAGGATGGAGACTGGTGCATGGGCAGATTCGGATTATATTTATTTTGAAGATGAAAAAGTGATAGCAAGACAAGACATTGTTCTTGTTGGAGAGCATAATCTTGAAAACATATTAGCTGCAATTGCCGCTGCAAAACTTAATGGTGCTACAAGTCTTGGAATTCGAAATGTTTTAACAACCTTTAGTGGCGTAGAACATCGACTGCAATTCGTGAAAAAAGTTAATGGTCGATTATTTTACAATGATTCAAAAGCGACAAATATATTGGCAACTCAAAAAGCATTAGGTGCCTTTACAAAGCCCACTATTCTATTAGCAGGTGGTCTCGATAGAGGTAATGAATTTACAGAGTTACTTCCTTTTCTTAGGAATGTAAAGGCAATGGTTGTGTTTGGGCAGACTGCAAGCAAATTAAAGCAGTTAGGTATGGATGCAGGTATTCAAACAATTATCGAATCTGAGGATGTGAGGAGTGCTGTAGATAGCGCATATTCCATCTCACGTGTTGAAGATGTAATTCTTCTATCTCCGGCGTGTGCTAGCTGGGACCAATACCGAACATTTGAAGAAAGAGGAGACATGTTTGTACAAGCTGTGCATAAACTGAAATAGGGGCTTGAACAACGAAATTTAATAAAGAATAACAATCATAATGCCCCTGATCCTATATTGGAAAAAGGGGTGTTTTTTTGTTTAAAAAATTGCTGAAGGAGCAAAGAAAACCAGATCTCACTTTGCTTTTTGTCATATTTATTTTACTGATTGTTGGGGTTATCATGGTATATAGTTCATCCTATATTTGGTCTGAATACAAATTTGGTGATGCATCTTACTACTTAAAGAGGCAACTTTTATTTGCTGGTGCTGGGATAGTTGCAATGTTCCTTTTTATGCTTATTCCCTATTATACATGGAAAAAATATGCAAACATTATTCTCCTTATTTGCTTTATTTTATTATTACTTGTATTAATACCTGGAGTAGGGCTAGTAAGGGGAGGGGCACAAAGTTGGATAGGTGTCGGAGCGTTCAGTATCCAGCCTTCCGAGTTTATGAAGCTAGGTTTGATAATTTTTTTGGCGGCTATTCTTTCTGCCAACCAAAAATATATTACGTCATTTAAAAAGGGTTTCTTTCCGAGTATTATATTGATTTTCACAGCTTTTGGGCTAATTATGCTACAACCTGACCTTGGAACAGGAATGGTAATTGTTCTTACTTGTATGATAATGGTTTTTGTTGCTGGAGCAAGATTGACACATTTTTTCGGACTTGCTGCACTAGGGCTTCTGGGATTCATTGGGTTAATCGCTTCAGCCCCGTACAGAATCAATCGAATTACTGCTTTTTTAAATCCGTGGGAAGATCCATTGGGAGATGGATTTCAAATTATCCAATCACTATATGCAATTGGTCCTGGTGGATTAATGGGTTTAGGATTGGGAAATAGTCTGCAAAAATATTTTTATCTGCCTGAACCACAAACTGATTTTATTTTTGCCATCTTGGGAGAGGAACTTGGGTTCATTGGTGGAACAGCTATTATTCTCCTATTCTTATTGCTTTTATGGAGAGGAATAAAAATTTCCTTAGAGGCACCTGATTTATTCGGTCGCTTTTTAGCTCTAGGAATAGCTGCCATGCTTGCTATCCAGGCGATGATAAATATCAGTGTGGTAATTGGACTTATTCCAGTAACAGGAATCACCTTACCCTTTTTAAGTTATGGTGGCTCCTCTTTGACTTTAACATTATGTTCTGTGGGTGTATTGCTAAATATTAGCATCTATTCCAAAATTTGATTAAATCAAATTCTTTATTTTGTTATTGGAAGATATTGATACTACCATTGCATGTAAAAAACTTGGTAAACTATTGTATGTACACTACATCTTCCCATACGTTTTATGATATAATTCATGTAAATAGATAAAAACGGCTGAGATGCTGCCGTTTATTCTTTTAATATGGTAAAAAGGAAGAAATGGAGATGAGTAAAAAAAATATTGTTTCAATTGAAGATCGAATTCCAAAATTGAAGCAGGCCCGTAAGAAAAAAGCAAATCGACGTCTTATTTTTTATCTTTCCATCTTTTTCTTCTTAATAGCAGTAATTATTTATCTGCAATCCCCATTAAGTCATATTAAGACAATCAATGTGGAAGGGAATTCATATATAGCAGACGAAGAGATTATTGCGTACAGTGGTTTAACAGTAGATACCAATATATGGACAATTAGTCAATCTGAAATAGAGAGATCAATAAGCAATGATCCTATTGTCGAATCTGTATCCGTTGAAAGAAAATTGCCATGGACAATCCATATTCATGTTTCAGAGGAGCAGATTATTGGGTATATACGTGAGGATGCAAATTATAAACCCGTTATGAGTAATGGTGAAATTTTAGAGCTGGTCAAGGATACATATCATGGTGACGCGCCATTAATAAATGGGTTTGATGACGAAGAATATCTAGATAGAATGGCTGGGCAACTTAAAGTTTTACCTAAAAACATTTTGAATTTAATTTCTGAAATCCACTGGGAACCAACAGAAGATAATCAAAATAATATACTTTTATATATGAATGATGGGTTTATTGTTAAGGGAACCATCCGTAATTTTGCGGAAAAGATGGAAGTATATCCATCCATTGTTTCACAACTTGATGCTGAAGATAAAGGAATTATTCATATTGGTGTAGGGGTTTATTTTGAGTCTTTTGATAACAAAAAGAAAGAGACAGAAATGGATGCTGTATCTGAAGAGGAAGTTGAATGATTAGAAGTCATATAATTGAACTTCTTTACGAAGGTTATAGTAAGGGAATTTACTTTTTTTAAGAAAATGAAAAGGTATATGACCATTCCATGTGGAATAACTTATATATATTTTATTTTTTTAATGTTTTACGATAAAATAGTAGATTATATAATAAAAAATGCAGTTGATAGAAACAGAATGAAGTAATAATGGATGTTTCTTGAGCGGGAGGTGCCTTTCATTGAATAATAGTGAGATATTAGTAAGTCTTGATATAGGTACAACTACAATCAAAGTAATTATTGGAGAAGTTCTAAATGATTCCTTGAATATAATTGGTGTTGGAACTGCAAAATCCAATGGGATGAAAAAAGGGGCAATCGTTGATATCGATCAAACTGTGCAATCTATCAGAAGTGCAATTGAACAAGCAGAACGTATGGTAGGAATGCATATTGAAAGAGTAGTTGTAGGAATAAATGGCAGCCATATTCAATTACAACCTTGTCATGGTGTTGTAGCAGTACAAAGCGAGAACAGGGAAATTGGGGATGAGGATGTTACGAGGGTTATCGAAGGGGCGCAAGTCATTTCCGTTCCTCCAGAACGTGAAATCATTGATGTTATTCCAAAGCAATTTATTGTTGATGGTTTGGATGAAATCACGGATCCACGGGGAATGATCGGCGTTCGATTGGAAATGGAAGGAACAATTATAACCTGCTCCAAAACAGTACTACATAACATTCTCAAATGTGTGGAGCGCGCGAATCTACAAGTATTGGACATTTGTTTACAACCACTTGCAGCAGGTACAATTGCTCTTTCCAAAGATGAAAAGAATATGGGTGTAGCATTAATCGATGTTGGTGGTGGTTGTACAACGGTTTCCATCTTTGAAAATGATCACCTAGTAACAACTAACGTGGTGAATTTAGGTGGAGATAATATTACAAAAGACCTATCGTTTGGATTACGTACATCAACCGAAGAGGCAGAAGATGTTAAGCTGAATTATGGACATGCTTTTTATGATGATGCACAAGAAGAAGAAACTTTTGACGTTTCGACGATAGGAAGCAATAAGAAGCAAACCTATAATCAACTACAGATTTCTGATATGATTGAAGCAAGATTGGAAGAGGTCTACGCATATGCAGAACGGGAAATTAGAAAAGTAGGCTATGATTTACCTGGTGGATATGTACTGACTGGTGGTACAATCTCCATGCCAGGAAGCCTTGAACTTGCTCAAGACCTATTTCCTTCCAACGTACGCGTAGCTATCCCTGATTACATAGGTGTAAGAGAACCACAATTTACAGCAGGTGTTGGGATATTGCAGTTTGCCTATCATAATGCAAAAATTCAAGGGAAAGAGCTATTTCCTTCAGTAGCATTAAATACAAACGAACCGAAACCAAAAAGGCAAATGAAACAACCAAAGGAAAAAAACGAGAAAAAGGAAAATAAGAAAAAAGAGTCTAGTTTTGCTAATTTATTTAAGTATTTCTTTGATTAAGCATGAAGTCTTATGAATTAGATACTGGAATTCTTGTAAACTTGTATATTAGGAGGAACGATTCATGTTAGAGTTTGATACAAATATGGAGGAGTTAGCGACAATTAAAGTTATCGGCGTCGGTGGCGGCGGTAATAATGCTGTCAATCGAATGATAGAGCACGGTGTAGAAGGTGTAGAATTCATCGCAGTTAACACTGACTCCCAAGCATTAAATTTATCTAAAGCAGAAGCAAAAATTCAAATTGGTGGTAAATTGACACGTGGTTTGGGTGCAGGAGCTAATCCTGAAGTAGGGAAAAAAGCGGCTGAAGAAAGTAAAGAACAATTAGAAGAAGTTTTACAAGGTGCTGATATGGTTTTTGTTACTGCAGGAATGGGTGGAGGTACCGGTACAGGTGCTGCACCAGTTATCGCACAAGTAGCAAAAGATCTTGGAGCATTGACAGTTGGGGTCGTGACTCGTCCTTTCTCTTTTGAAGGTAAAAGAAGGGCGACACAGGCCATCTCTGGTATTGAAACACTTAAAGGAAGTGTTGATACTTTAATTGTTATACCAAATGACAGATTACTTGAGATTGTTGATAAAAATACTCCGATGCTTGAAGCATTCCGTGAAGCGGATAATGTACTAAGACAAGGTGTACAGGGCATCTCTGATTTAATCGCGAAACCAGGATTGATAAATGTTGACTTTGCTGATGTAAAAACGATTATGTTTGATAAAGGTTCTGCATTGATGGGAATTGGTATTGCAACAGGGGAAACGCGTGCAACTGAGGCGGCTAAGAAAGCAATTTCTTCCCCATTACTCGAGACTTCCATTGATGGTGCACATGGTATATTAATGAATATCACTGGTGGCACAAATCTTAGCTTATATGAAGTACAGGAAGCCGCAGATCTTGTTACATCCGCAGCTGATAAAGAAGTTAATGTTATTTTTGGCTCGGTAATCAATGAGAATTTAAATGATGAGATAGTTGTTACAGTTATTGCTACCGGCTTTGATGAGACAATCCAACCTGTAGAAAGTAAGCAAAAGCAACAACGACCACTAATTAATCATAATCAGCATGCAGCTACAAAAGCAACGGAGGAACCTGTTCAACGCGAACAGAAGCAACAACAACAGCAACCACAGCAACAACAACCACAGCCTCGTGTTAGGCAAGAGGATGATGAGCTGGATATACCGACATTCCTAAGAAATCGTAATCGAAACCGATAGTAATCGGTTCAGGTTTTTTCATGGAGGCTATCTCAAATGGAGCAATAATCCCCATTGAGATAGCCTCTTTTTAATTTTCTGAGTGAGAAATGAAATGAAAGGATGCTTATTTTAACAGTATTCCAAAAGAATTCTCCCTCTTCAAGCGCGTGGGAAATGTAGCCAGGCGGTAAGGGTAAGGACAAGATGAATTTGGGGTGGCGTTACCAAAGTTATTGTTTCCTCAAATATAATATGTTATATTTTTGTCAGGAACATATATTCTATTCGCGAGGTGGAGAGGTTTCTTAATGTGACAAATAAGGCATATAAGTTCCGTTTATACCCTACGCAAGAACAAGAATAGTTTTTTATAAAATCGTTTGGATGTGTACGTTTAATCTATAAAAAATGAAAATGAGAAAAAAGCGAAGAGAAGGCAAGAGAAGATTGGTAGAATTTTTTCTTTCTCTATATAAAAATGAGGTTGTCTCTAATTGGAGCAACCTTATTTTTTATTTCATCGAAATCTCGACAAAGTTTTTAGTAGGTAGAAACCTCCTTGCTCCATTGAAATTCTAACTCATGACCTCCACTGTCAACAAAGCATTAGTTACACCGAAGACAGGTTTTCCTAGAAATAGTGAAAATTAGCTTTATTATGCATACAAGAAGTGACAGACTTTGCTTATCTATTCATCTATACTTTTGAGTAATTCCATATAGTTAAATGAAATTATCCGTAATGATATGTAGGGAAGGAAGAAAAAAATTGACCATTTATCTTGATGCGGTCTGGGCATTAAATTTTTTTCTTGATTTAATGCTTTTAATGTTGACTAAAGCATTGGCCAGAGATAATGCAGGGAAATTGAGAATGCTATTTGGAGCATTTATAGCTTCTTTAATTGTACCGATTACACTTTATTTTCCTAATTCTTTTCTAAATGGGTTACCAGGGAAATTGTTGTACTCGATGTTTATTATCCTATGCACATTTGGATTTAAGGGATTTTACCGAATGATGAAATTATTATTATTATTCTATTTTACTTCATTTGCAATTGGAGGTGGATTAACAGCAGTCTATTTTTTGTTAGCAAATCCTGTTTCGGTTACCGAAAATGGAATTTTGACTTTCAATAAAGGATATGGGGATCCAATCAGCTGGATATTTATAATCATCGGATTTCCGATTGTATGGTATTTTACCAAGTCCCGAATGGACGAGCATGCTGGTGAAAAAATTAGATATGACCAGCTTTGTCAAGTGAACGTTAAAATGAATCATCAAACTTTTTCAACTATGGGCTATATTGATAGTGGAAATCAACTCATTGATCCACTGACCAAAAAACCAGTTGTCATATGTGATGAAGTTTTTTTGAAGAATTGGTTTTCGGATGATGAGTGGCAGCAATTGAAGGAAGCAAATGACGAGTTGGCTCTCGAACGAATACCTAAAGAATGGGAAAACTTAATTCAAGTCATTCCATATCAAGGGGTGGAAGGGAAGAGTATGTTTCTGTTGGCAATCAGACCTGATCAATTAATAGTTGAGTATGAGAATCAAAATTTGATTACAGGTAATGTTTTAATTGGTATTCAATTTGCATCTTTAGTGAGGGATGATAGTTATCATTGTTTATTGCATCCGCAAATCATTAAATTAGCTACAATACAATCTGCTTAAAGGAGTGGAGGAAAATGGGTCTTTGGAATATGAAAATTAAACTGGGTTGGTATAAGTTACTAATAAAATTAGGAATAAAGTCCTCAGAAATTTATTATATTGGAGGTAGTGAGGCACTACCTCCCCCTCTTTCAAAACAAGAAGAACAGGAATTACTTATATTGCTTCCAAAAGGAGATAAAGCAGCAAGAGCTGTTTTAATTGAGCGGAACTTACGTCTTGTTGTCTACATTGCACGCAAATTTGAGAATACTGGGATTAATATTGAAGACTTGATTAGTATTGGTACGATAGGTCTTATAAAAGCAGTTAATACATTTAATCCGGAAAAGAAAATTAAGCTTGCTACGTATGCATCCAGGTGTATCGAGAATGAGATTCTAATGTATCTTCGTAGGAATAATAAGTTGAAATCAGAAATTTCATTCGATGAACCATTGAATATTGATTGGGATGGAAATGAATTATTGCTATCCGATGTCCTTGGCACAGAAGAAGATATTATAACAAAAAATCTGGAGTCGACGGTAGATAAAACACTACTTAAAAGTGCATTGGAAACCCTTAATGCACGTGAAAAACAAATTATGGAACTAAGGTTCGGGCTTATTGGCCAAGATGAGAAAACCCAGAAGGATGTAGCTGATATGCTAGGGATTTCCCAGTCCTATATTTCAAGACTTGAGAAGAAAATTATCCGCCGCCTGCAAAAAGAATTTAATAAAATGGTTTAGGTAGATATCACAAGGTTTTGACCAAGGGTTGCAACCCAAACTTGAATATGAAATTGCATAAAAACCTTCCAGTGGGGAGATACTGTCCTTGAACAGCATCACCGACTGGGAGGGTTACAGAATGACTAGACATAAAGTTGTAATATGTGGTGTTGATACATCTAAACTGCCTGTACTTAAAAATGATGAGATGAAAAAACTGTTTATAAGAATACAGCAGGAAGGCGATATATCTGCACGTGAAGAGCTTGTAAACGGAAATTTAAGGCTAGTATTAAGTGTTATCCAAAGATTTAATAACCGCGGCGAGTATGTAGATGATTTGTTTCAAGTTGGTTGTATTGGATTAATGAAATCAATCGATAATTTTGATCTATCCCATAATGTAAGATTCTCCACGTATGCTGTTCCTATGATTATTGGAGAGATTAGAAGATACCTTCGTGACAACAATCCGATACGTGTTTCCAGATCCTTACGAGATATTGCATATAAAGCATTAACAGTAAGAGAGAAATTAATCAGCAAGTCATCAAAAGAACCGACCCCTGCTGAGATTGCAGAGGAAATGGGTATACCACATTCAGAAATTGTATTCGCTCTCGATGCAATTCAAGATCCGGTATCCTTGTTTGAGCCAATTTATAATGATGGAGGAGATCCAATTTTTGTAGTGGATCAGATTAGTGATGATAAGGACAAAGATTCCTCCTGGGTAGACAAACTTTCCCTTAAAGAGGGCATGCATCGATTGAATGACAGAGAAAAAATGATACTAAACAAACGTTTCTTTCAAGGAAAAACACAAATGGAGGTCGCTGATGAAATTGGAATTTCTCAGGCTCAGGTATCCCGTTTAGAGAAGGCAGCAATTAGTCAGATGAATAAGCAGATGTTTGAATAAAATGAGTATTCAAAATATCCATTAAAAATGTTACTTCTTTTTGAACACAAATGACAATTAAATAAAAAATTAACTAGACCAGAAGAACAGGTTATAACTGTTTTTCTGGTCTTTTGTATGGAATCACGAAATAATCTTTATTATAAGCATATATTTAAGTGAAGGAAGGTGTGTAGGATGGTAAAATTGTCCGAACTACAATTAAAAGAGATTATTGTGATTGATGATGGAAGAAGACTTGGTCATATTACTGATTTGGAAATTAACGGCAACTCCGGTAAAATTATCGCTATTATTGTTGATGCAAGAGAGAAGAAAAGTGGCGGAATGTTTACCAAAGCTGAAGAATTAACGATTTCCTGGGAAAAAATCGTGAGAATCGGTTCTGATGTTATTCTTGTACAGGAAATTAACGGGCCAGATCTATATGGTGGTGGCTCATAGATTATTATCAGGAAGTTACCCGTCCACCGAAAACATTTGTAGGCAACGTAGAAGTCACCACTTCCTGTATAAGCCTGTTGCTCTAAGGTATGCCCTATCAATTTTAAAATTTGGCAGCTTTTTTAAACATGTTAATATCCAAATTATCTTTTCAAGTATGATAAAATAGGAAAAGTCTATTTTCAGGGGGGAAAATAATGAATGAACCATTTAAGGAACAGGATGGGTCCTATTTACATATTGAAAAATGGCAGCAACTTCATCCAAAACTTGTTGCTGGTTTTACAACTAGAAATGGTGGAGTGAGTAAAGAGCCTTACCATTCCTTCAATTTTGGACTCCATGTTCCAGATGATCAAAATGATGTTTTAACGAATAGAAAACGATTGGCAGCAAAATTGGAATTCCCTTTTGAAAACTTTATATCTGGGGAACAGGTACATCATACATCTGTTAAAAAGGTAACAGATGAAGATAAGGGGAAAGGGTCTGTTACCTATGAAAGCTCCATTAAGGGAACAGATGGGATGATTACAAACCGTAAAGGACTTCTCTGTACAGCTTTTTTTGCGGATTGTGTTCCACTATACTTCTTTGATCCGGTAACCGAGTATATTGGTATTGCACATGCCGGATGGAAGGGGACAGTAGGTCGGATAGCGGAAAATATGGTTGAAGCATTCAAGAAAAATGGAACAAACCCTGAAAACCTTCGTGTTGCAATTGGACCGTGTATTTCTAAAGAATATTATGAAGTCGATGATCGTGTTATCAAGACTATTGATGAAGAAATTAGGGGAAATACAGTCACCTCACTACGTAATAATCACTTTTTATTGGATTTAAAGCAGTTAAACGTAGAAATCCTTTTACAAACTGGTGTAATACGTCATAATATAGAGGTAACAAAATATTGCACCTTTCGCGATGAGGACTTATTCTTTTCATATAGAAGAGATTTTGGCAAAACAGGGAGAATGTTAGGATTCCTAGGATTTTTAGCATGATAATATGATGGAGGAATTATAAGATTATGGAAGTGTCAGGAAATCTAAAAGATATTCAAGAAAAGATTGGACAAGCCTGCGAGAATAGTGGGCGTAATCCGGAAGATATAACAGTAATAGGAGTTACAAAATATGTTACAATAGAACGAACGAAGGAAGCAATTGAATCAGGAGTTAAAAATCTTGGCGAAAACCGCAACGAAGGCTTCCTTGAAAAGTACAATTATTTTGGTGAACAAGTAAAATGGCATTTTATAGGAACAATGCAATCAAGAAAAGTGAAAGATGTTATTGACAAAATAGATGTACTCCATTCATTGGACAGAATATCTCTTGCAAAGGAAATTAATAAGCGATCCACTGCGCCTGTCGATTGCTTTGTACAAGTTAATGTGAGTGGGGAAGAATCAAAGCATGGAATGGAGCCAGAAGACGTTCTGCCCTTCATTGAGAATCTTGAAATGTATCAACATATCCGTGTAGTTGGGTTAATGACAATGGCTCCTCATATTGATGACCCAGAACGTATTCGGATAGTCTTTAGAAACCTGGCTGAATTAAGGGATCAGATTAAAAAAAAGCAATGGAGTCATGCACCATGTGAATACTTGTCAATGGGAATGAGTAATGATTATGAAATTGCTATTGAAGAGGGTGCAACCCATATTCGAATTGGTTCCAAACTTGTCGGAAGCTGATACGAAATTAATTGAAGAGGTGAGACAATGAGCATCAAAAACAAGCTGAAAAATTATTTCACCATGGATGACGAATATGAGTACGAATATGTTGAAGAAGAAAACGTTCCCGAAACCGCTCCGGAGAACAAAAAGAGTTTAAGTCAAGCACCCAAAAATGTCGTTAGTCTTTCAAGTGTACAACAGTCTTCATCAAAGGTAGTTTTGTGTGAACCACGAAACTATAATGAAGCTCAGGAAATAGCCGACAATATTGTTAACAGACGTGCGGTTGTCATTAATCTTCAACGAGTTGAACATCAACAGGCAAAGCGGATTGTAGACTTTTTAAGTGGAACTGTCTATGCCGTCAATGGAGATATTCAAAAACTCGGATCAGAAACATTTTTATGTACACCTGATAATGTGGAAGTTTCCGGGACAATTTCGGAAGTTTTTGCAGAACAGAGTGAATTTGAAAAAGGATGGTAGCAGTAAATGGTTGAATTATATACAATAATACATTATGCATTGGTCTTCTATGGCTATGCACTCATCGTATACATTTTCATGTCCTGGTTTCCAGGTGCACGTGAATCCTCATTTGGTCAAGTACTAACAAAAATCTGTGAACCTTATTTGGAGCAGTTTCGTAAATTTATTCCACCTCTAGGAATGATAGATCTATCTCCTCTCGTTGCCATACTTGTGTTACATTTGGCGCGTGCCGGACTGTTCGAATTTTTCCAGATGTTTTTATTTTAAAGGAAGTATGATTTAATATGGAAATTTATCAACACTTTAGAAAAGAAGAACAGCCTTTTATAGATCAAGTGTTATCTTGGAAAGAGCAGGTTGAACTTACCTTTCAACCAAAATTAACTGACTTTCTAGACCCGAGAGAACAGCTGATCGTTGAAATGCTGATTGGTTCCAATAATGAAGAACTAAAGCTGTTTAAACTTGGCGGGGAAACAGATGCTGAAAGAAAGCGGATTGTAATTGCTCCATTTTATGAAGAGCTGTCAGAGGATTTATTTCAGCTAACATTGTTAGAGGCTACTTATCATGATAAATTTATTACACTGGAACATAGGGATGTAATGGGGGCTTTCATGTCGCTTGGGGTTAAACGAACAAAGCTTGGCGATATTGTTGTAGGTGATGGAAGTATTCAGATTGTTGTGGCTAAAGAGATTGCTGCTTATATTATGATGAATATGACATCTGTTAAGAAAGCAACTGTGACATTCCATGAGAAACCTCTTTCATCTTTTAAAGTAGAAAAGGAAAACTGGGTGAAATCGGATAAAACTGTTTCATCATTAAGACTTGATGCGGTATTAAAGGAGATCTACCATATTTCCCGAAAAGATGCTGCCGCATACATTCAGAAACTGCAAGTGAAGGTGAATTATAAAGTTGTCGATGATAGTAAATTTCAACTGCAGGAGGGCGATTTAATCTCCTTACGCGGTAAAGGAAGAAGCAAGATTACTGAAATAAACGGTCTATCAAAAAAAGATAAGGTGAAAATAAGCATTGCTGTGTTAAAATGATTATTGTCATCTATACCATGATTTTTTTCGAATGGTATTAGATATCAGTTATTAACTAATGTTAACATTACATAAATTCCTTAAGGAGGTGGCCGCTGTGCCATTAACACCACTGGATATCCATAATAAAGAATTTGCAAGAGGCTTTCGTGGTTATGATGAAGATGAAGTAAATGAATTTTTGGATCAGATTATAAAAGATTATGAAATAGTAATAAGAGAAAAGAAAGAACTCAGTGAAAAAGTAAACCAGCTAAATGAAAGACTTGGCCATTTCACCAATATCGAAGAGACATTGAATAAATCGATTCTCGTTGCCCAGGAAACTGCTGAAGAAGTCAAAGGGAACGCAATAAAGGAATCTAAATTGATTATAAAAGAAGCAGAAAAAAATGCTGACCGAATCATTAATGAAGCATTAAGCAAATCCCGTCAAATTTCCATGGATACTGAAGAATTAAAAAAACAGGCTAAAGTTTTCCGTACTAGATTAAGGATGCTTGTTCAAGCACAGCTTGAAATGCTTGGTACGGATGATTGGGAAGCGTTGTTCGATTCTGAGATTGGTGAAGAACTTGAGTTTGCGGAAAATGAATCCTAAACCTTGACGTTTGTAGAAATTTTACATATAATTCATACAGATAAAGGTCATGATATAAATATAATAATATACATTGATGGAGAAAGTACAAAAGTTACTTGCTGATCAGCGAGCCGGGGAGTGGTGTGAGCCCGGACAGCACGCTTTTAGAAAATCACTCTGGAGTATCCATTATGAATTCAGTAATAATGGACGGCAATCCCCGTTACGGATTTCGAGTGAATTTAAAAATGCTATTTTTTAAATTTATAAGGGTGGTACCGCGAGTCTTCTCGTCCCTTTTTGGGATAAGAAGGCTTTTTTGTATAGGTTGTTTTAAATAAGTTGGAACTACAATCACTCGTCCAACCGATAGATGTTGTTTTACAGAAAATCTTTTCCCGCAGGACAAGGAAGACTACGGTAGCTTTTACATCTTCGTAAGAAAATCGCCCTGTATTTTCGAGGAGTCACCGCTCATCCAGACTGGTGAGGATTTATGATGTGATTTAGCTATTGCAAGAAGAAACCTTCTAACCAGCTCTGAGAAATACATGGAGACTCCTATGGCTTAGGATGTGCGCATTGTATTTCCCAGAGCGGTAGCCGAAGTTTCTTATTTTTCGCCGCAGTTTATATCAACTGCTCTACTAGCAACAAACTTTAAGAAAATAGCCTTTATATACAAAAACAAAAGACAACTAGTGAACATATTTAAAAGGAGGAAGTATAAATGGATTATAAAGAAACGTTACTTATGCCAAAAACAGAATTTCCGATGCGAGGAAATTTACCAAATAAAGAACCGAAACGACAAGAACACTGGGAAGAACAAAACATGTATGAAAAGAGTTTGGAACGTACAGAAGGTAGACCATTGTTTGTTTTGCATGATGGCCCACCATATGCAAATGGAGATCTCCATATTGGACACGCTCTAAATAAAATACTTAAAGATTTTATTATCCGCTATAAATCAATGACAGGTTTTCATGCACCATATATTCCTGGTTGGGATACACATGGTCTACCGATTGAAACGGCTTTAACTAAAAACAAAAAAGTAAAACGCAAAGAGATGAGTATTGCTGAGTTCAGAAAACTTTGTGCTGAATATGCACTTGGGCAAGTGGACAGCCAGCGTTCCCAGTTCAAGCAACTAGGTGTACGTGGTGATTGGGATAATCCATACATTACCTTAACAAAGGACTATGAAGCTGCACAAATTAAAGTATTTGGTGAAATGGCGAAAAAAGGATATATCTATAAAGGATTAAAACCTGTTTACTGGTCTCCTTCATCTGAATCTGCATTAGCCGAAGCGGAAATTGAATACCAAGATAAACGTTCTGCTTCCATCTATGTAGCTTTTGAAATTACAGATGGGAAAGATTTATTTGATGGTGATGAGAAAATTATCATCTGGACAACAACTCCATGGACAATTCCTGCAAATCTTGGAATAAGCTTACATCCGGAATTGGATTATGTTGTAGCAGAAGTAAATGGTGACAAATTTGTATTGGCACAAGCATTACTTGAAGCTGTATCGGAAGAACTTGGCTGGGAAAATGTAAATGTAGTCAAAAACTTTAAAGGGCAGGAAGCTGATCGAGTAGTAGCAAAACATCCGTTTTACGATCGCGAATCTCTCGTTATGCTTGGGGACCATGTAACAACAGATGCCGGTACTGGCTGTGTGCATACAGCTCCAGGACATGGGGAAGATGACTTCTATGTTTGCAAACAATATGGTATTGATGCTTTTTGTCCGGTTGATGATAAAGGTGTATTCACGAAAGAAGCTCCAGGCTTTGAAGGATTGTTCTACGATAAAGCAAATAAAGTAGTTACAGAAAAATTGGAAGAAGATGGTGCATTATTGAAGATGAGTTTCATTACGCATTCCTATCCACATGACTGGCGTACGAAGAAACCAACCATTTTCCGCGCTACAGCACAATGGTTTGCATCAATCAAAGATTTCCGTCAAAATATTCTTAGTGAAATTAAAGAAGTAAATTGGTATCCGAGTTGGGGCGAAACAAGACTATATAATATGGTTCGTGACCGTGAAGATTGGTGTATTTCCCGTCAACGAGCATGGGGTGTTCCGATTCCAGTGTTCTATGGGGAAGACGGTACACCAATTATTACAGATGAAACAGTGAACCATGTCTCTGATTTGTTTAAAGAACATGGATCTAATATCTGGTTTGAAAAAGAAGCGAAAGATTTGCTTCCAGAAGGATTTACTTCTGAACATAGTCCAAATGGTATGTTTACGAAAGAAACAGATATCATGGATGTGTGGTTTGATTCTGGTTCCTCACATGAAGGGGTTCTTATGAATCGCAAAGATCACCATAGACCTGCAGATATTTACCTTGAAGGTAGTGACCAGTATCGGGGATGGTTTAACTCTTCCTTGTCAACTGCAGTAGCTATGACAGGTAAGGCACCATATAAAACAATCATCAGTCATGGTTTCGTACTGGATGGTAACGGAAGAAAAATGAGTAAATCACTTGGAAACGTCATTCTTCCTTCCAAAGTACAAAAACAGCTCGGATCAGATATTTTACGCTTATGGGTTGCCAGTGTCGATTATCAAGCTGATGTGCGTATTTCAAATGATATTTTGAAACAGACATCAGAGGCATATCGTAAAATTAGAAATACATTCCGATTCTTATTGGCAAACTTGGCAGACTTTAATCCAGCAACAGACACTGTACCAGATCAAGAATTAGAAGAAGTAGACCGTTATATGCTTCATCGATTGCAGCAACTGGTTTCAGATGTGCGTGCAAACTATGAAAAGTATGAGTTCTCACCGACGTTCCATCAAATCCATAATTTCTGTGCGGTTGATCTAAGTTCATTTTATTTGGACTTTGCAAAAGATGTTTTATATATCGAAGCTGCAGACAACAAACGTCGTCGCAGTATCCAAACAGGCTATTATGAAATCCTGACAACACTTGTGAAATTATTGACTCCAATCATTCCACATACAATGGACGAGGTTTGGGAATATCTCCCAGGAGTAGAAGAGGAAAGTGTCCAGTTAACAGACATTCCAAAAGTGCGAAATATTGCCGGAATTGAACATTTGGAAACGAAATGGGAGCATTTTATGAATGTTCGTGATGATATTCTAAAAGCTTTAGAAGAGGCAAGAAGTGAAAAAGTAATTGGAAAATCATTAGAGGCAAAAATCACGATAGTTCCAAAAGATGCTGAGACAAAAGAAGTTCTATCATCCATGGAACACTTACATCAATACCTAATTGTATCTGATGCTATAATCAGTGAAGCCAATGACAATGCAAAAGAATATAAATTTGTTAATGTATTGGTGGAAAAACACCCTGGTGAAAAATGTGAACGTTGCTGGGTTGCCTCCGAAACAGTTGGGGAAGATCACGATCATCCGGAATTATGTACACGTTGTGCGACAGTAGTTAAAGAGCATTATACAGCTTAATGACAGACTATCTATAAATATCCCTCTGCATAGAGGGATATTTTAATCTTTCTAACACAAACTTTCTTGCTTTTCATTTGCACTTAAGAAAATATTTTATTACAGCATAAGTGCAACTAGGGCTTGCACCGGAAAACTTTGTGACAACCAAGTCTTCTAATTGAAAAAAACGTAGTTAAAGTATAAGATAATAAGGACTTTGAAATGGAATCGGGGGAAATGGGATGCACTGGTATTATGTCATTGCACTGATTATCATTGGTATCGACCAGCTGACAAAATGGATTATTGTTAAATCAATGGAGCTTGGGGAACAGATAACAATAATTGAGGACTTCTTCTATCTTACATCACATCGAAATTCAGGTGCGGCCTGGGGAATTTTGGAAGGACAGATGTTATTTTTTTATATTGTTACTGTCATTGTAGTAATCGGAATTATTTATTACATGGAAAAGTATGCAAAGTACGATAAGCTTTTAGCAATTGGATTGAGTTTAATACTCGGTGGTGCAATCGGTAATTTTATTGATCGTGTTTTCCGCCAAGAAGTAGTTGATTTTGCAGATTTTATTATTTTTAATTATGATTTTCCAATCTTTAATGTAGCCGATTCGGCTTTAACAATTGGTGTTGTATTAGTAATTATTGCTACGATAATCGATGAGATGAAACAAAGAAAGGAAAAACGCAAAAAATGACCTATTTTAATCATAAAGTAACAGAAGTTCAAAATAAAACAAGACTTGATAAATTGTTGTCTGAAATTAATCCGGATCGTTCCCGTTCACAAATTCAAAATTGGATAGGTAAGGATCACGTTTTAGTAAATGGTGAAGCAGCAAAAGCAAACTATAAATGTCAAACAGGTGATGATATTAATTGGTCCATTCCTGAAGTAGAGACTTTAGATGTTAAGGCGGAGAATATTCCATTAGCTGTTGTCTATGAAGATAGTGATTTACTTGTAATAAACAAGCCAAAAGGGATGGTCGTACATCCATCTGCAGGACATCAAAATGGCACGCTTGTCAATGCTTTACTATATCACTGCAATGACTTATCTGGTATTAATGAAGTTGAAAGACCGGGGATTGTGCATCGCATTGATAAAGATACGAGCGGACTGCTAGTTGTTGCTAAAAATGACCACACCCATGTTCATTTATCAGAACAGCTCTCCAATAAAGAAATTAAGCGTAAATATGAAGCAATTGTTCATGGCGAAATTACGCATGAAACAGGTCTGATTGATGCACCAATCGGGAGGGACCCGAAAGATAGACAAAAAATGGGGATTGTTGATAATGGAAGGCCTGCAGTTACCCATTTTAAAGTAATCAAACATTTTCCTGACTTTACCCATGTCGAATGCCAACTAGAAACAGGACGTACCCACCAAATCCGCGTTCATATGCGATATATTGGATTTCCATTAGTTGGAGATCAAAAGTATGGTCAAAGAAAAACACTGGATGTTGATGGACAGGCACTCCATGCGAAATTACTAGGTTTTGTTCATCCAAGAACAGAAGAGTGGATGGAATTTGAAGTGGAAGCACCACAAGTGTTTCAGGATGCACTAGAAACAATTAGAAAAATGTATTGACATTTGGTGTAGAATTTGAAATAATAAAGTCAATAAATAGATGACCTTTAAAAAATAGTCCTGTGAGGCTAAAAAGGGAGCGGTATGTATGATTTGTATGCTCGTGAACCCTTTTTTCCATCAGGAAAGAAGGGTTTTTAGATGAAATCGAGGTGCTTTTCATTGAAGAAGAAGACGGAAATATTAGATACGGCTGCCATAAACAGAGCACTTACAAGAATGGCACATGAAATATTGGAAAAAAACAAAGGTGGCGAAGACCTTGTATTAATAGGTGTGAAAACTAGAGGTGTTCCACTTGCAAAACGAATTCAAGACAAAATCAAACAAATTGAATCGATAGAAGTTCCATTTGGGGAACTTGATATCACTATGTACCGAGATGATTTGAAACAAGCGAATACAAGTAATGAACCGGAAATTAAATCGGCAACAATCAATGTTGAATTAACGGGAAAAAATATCATACTAATTGATGACGTACTTTATACTGGAAGAACTGTCAGAGCTGCAATGGATGCAGTTATGGACATTGGTAGACCATCACAGATTCAACTCGCTGTTCTTGTTGACCGGGGACATCGTGAACTGCCAATCCGGGCTGATTACGTAGGCAAGAATATCCCAACATCAGATAAAGAAATTATTGTTGTTCAACTTGATGAAATTGATGATAATGATCAGGTTTCGATTTATGAAAATTAAATAATCTAACTTTTAATCAAATCCAGAGAGGTTTGAAAGGTTGTTCGAGCTAGCGTGTAGATTCTGCACGTGTACCTCTTTGCAGCCTTCTGCAAAGAGGTTTTTTTATGGGGAAAATAGCTTCATCTTAAGGAGGAGAAACTTTTGAAAAATTTTATATCCGTTAATCAACTTACTGTAAAAGATATCTACTCCATATTGGAAAAAGCGGAATACTACCGCAATCATGAAATCAAATTGACGAAACAATTATTTGCAGCTAATTTATTTTTTGAACCGAGCACAAGGACAAAGATGAGCTTTGCTGTAGCACAGAAGAAATTAGGATTAGAAATTCTTGATTTTCATTCTGATTCATCTAGTGTCCTTAAAGGAGAATCACTTTATGACACAGCAAAGACATTTGAATCAATTGGTTCGGATGTTCTGATTGTTCGTCATCAATCTGATAGTTGGTTTGATGAGCTTGATGGCAGAATTTCAATCCCGATTATTAATGCAGGTGCAGGAAAAGAAGAACATCCAACACAATGTATGTTGGACTTACTTACCATCTATCAGGAATATGGCTGTATTGAAGGACTGAAGGTGGTTATCGTAGGGGATATAAAACATAGTCGAGTGGCACGTTCCAATGCTTTTGCACTTCGTAAGCTTGGTGCCAATGTATTTTTAAGTGCTGCTCCGGGATTTGAAGATGAAGAACTTGATTTTCCTTATATTTCTATTGATGAAGCAGTTGAAACATGTGACGTTGTTATGCTGCTTCGTATACAACACGAAAGACACCTCCATAAAGCTGAGACATCGGATTATCTCAAACTTTATGGATTAACGAAAGAGCGGGAAAGAAAGATGAAAGAAAAGGCAATCATCATGCATCCTGCCCCAATTAACCGTGGTGTTGAGATTGATACAGACCTGGTTGAATGCAGGCGATCCCGAATATTTAAACAAATGGAAAACGGTGTATACGTGAGAATGGCTATTATGATGAATGTATTAAATGAATGGAGGATAAACTACAATGAAAACACTTTTAAAAAACGCAAAGCAATTGCTATCAGCAGATAATATGGAAGCCTGTGAAATATTAATAAATGGAAGTCTTATTGAAAAAGTGGATACGAAAATAACGGAAGAAGCCGATGAAATCATTGATTTGGAAGGAAAACTTGTTTTACCAGGATTTATTGATGTACACATCCATCTTCGCGAGCCAGGTGGAGAGCATAAAGAAACAATCGTTACTGGTACAGAAGCAGCAGCACGTGGTGGATATACTACTGTCTGTGCAATGCCAAATACGAATCCAGTACCAGACAGTAAAGAAGCTCTTAAAGGAATTTTAGATAAAATAGAAACGGATGCAGTAGTCCGAGTTCTTCCATATGCAGCAATAACAAAAGGGTTAAAAGGTGAAGAACGTACAAACATAAAAGACTTAAGTGAAATAGGAGCATTTGCTTTCACGGATGACGGTGTCGGAATACAGACAGCAGATCAAATGCTGTGTGCGATGAAGGAAGCTGCCGCAAGCGGAAAGGCAATTGTGGCACATTGTGAAGATAACTCCATTGTATATGGTGGTGTCGTACATGATGGGGAAGTAAGTACAAGACTGAATTTACCTGGAATTCCTTCCATAAGTGAATCGGTTCAAATTGCTAGAGATGTTCTGCTTGCAGAAAAAGCAGGTTGCCACTATCACGTATGCCATGTCAGCACAAAGGAATCCGTCCGAGTGATCCGTGATGCAAAAAATGCTGGAATTAACGTTACGGCTGAGGTTACACCACATCATTTACTAATGAATGAAGAAGATATTCTTGCAGACGATGCAAATTATAAAATGAATCCACCATTACGTTCCATTGAAGATCAGAACGCATTATTGGAAGGTTTATCGGACGGAACAATTGATTTTATTGCGACTGACCATGCACCACACGCAGTAGATGAAAAAGCACAAGGATTCCTAAAAGCACCATTTGGTATTGTTGGACTTGAAACTGCTTTCCCACTTCTTTATACAAATCTAGTAAAAACAGGGAAGATTACACTCCATCAGCTAGTTGAGTGGATGACAACTAAACCTGCAGAAGTTTTCAATCTTCCTTATGGAATACTGGAAGAAGGAAGTGTTGCAGATATTACGGTAGTAGATCTTGAGAAAGAAGCCGTTATCGATAGAAGAACTTTTTATTCAAAAGGAAAAAACACACCATTCCAAGACTGGAATGTTCAAGGGATACCAGTATTAACAATCGCAGAAGGCATGGTTGCTTATAAGGAGGATATTCATGGCTAAGAGACAATTGGTTCTGGAAGATGGTACAGTATTTATTGGCGAAGGATTCGGTAGTGAGCGGGTGACAACTGGGGAGATTGTATTCAATACAGGGATGACAGGTTACCAAGAAGTTATAACAGACCCATCCTATTATGGGCAGATTGTTATGATGACATATCCGCTTGTAGGAAATTATGGAATCAACAGGGATGACTTCGAGACGGTTACACCATTTATTCACGGTTTCATTGTAAAAGAGGTATGTGATACACCTTCCAATTTCCGGAATGAAGAAAGCCTTGATCACTTTTTAAAAGCGCATGATATTCCTGGAATCCAAGGAATTGATACGAGAAAATTGACAAAAATTATCCAGAAACACGGAACGATGAAAGCAATTATTGCTGATTTGGAACCAGTTGCAGAGGAACTTGCAGAAAAGGTTAGAAACATCGTTCTTCCAACAGACCAGGTGGAAAAAACATCAACAATAAAGCCGTATGTAGTTCCAGGCCGTGGGCAGCGTATTGTAATGGTTGATTTGGGTGCTAAACATGGAATTCTCAGAGAATTAACGAAACGTAATTGCCATATAACTGTTGTTCCTCACGATTATAGTGCAGAAGCAATTTTACGATTAAAACCGGATGGAATAATGCTCACGAATGGACCTGGAAATCCCAAAGATGTACTCGTTGCAATTGAGATGATTAAGCAGGTATTGGGAAAGAATCCAATTTTTGGAATTGGTTTAGGTCACCAACTACTTGCACTTGCTTGTGGAGCAGATACAGAGAAAATGAAATTTGGACATCGTGGTGCGAGCCATCCAGTTAAAGATATAAAAAACTCGAAATCTTATTTAACATCGCAAAATCATAGCTATGTAGTAAGAGAAGCATCACTTGAAACTACAGACCTTGAGTTAACGCAAATTTCGTTGAATGACAATACAGTTGAAGGTATCAGTCATAAACTCTACCCAGCATTTTCTGTACAATATCAACCTGAAGCATCACCAGGACCTGAGGATACAAATTATTTATTCGATGAATTTTTGAATATGATTAAAAAGAACCAAGTGAAAAACGAGGAGGAAGCATATGCCTAAGAATACAAACATCCAGAAAATATTAGTTATTGGTTCCGGACCAATTGTCATTGGACAAGCAGCAGAATTCGATTATTCCGGTACTCAAGCATGCCAGGCATTGATGGAAGATGGTTATACGGTTATCCTTGCAAACTCGAATCCAGCAACAATCATGACAGATAATACTGTTGCAGATAAAGTTTATATGGAACCTTTAACAGTAGAATTTCTGACCAAAATTATTCGAAAAGAACAACCGGATGCCTTACTCCCTACACTTGGCGGTCAGACTGGTTTGAATTTGGCAATTGCCCTCGAGGATAAAGGAATCCTTTCCAAATACAATGTAAAGTTGCTTGGAACAACTTTGGAGGCTATTCAAAAAGCTGAAGATCGTGAGAAATTCAGAGATTTGATGCAGGAATTGAATGAACCAGTTCCCGAAAGCAGCATCGTGACTACTGTGGATCAGGCAGTTGATTTTGCTAATGAGATTGGCTATCCACTGATTGTGCGCCCGGCATACACGCTTGGTGGAACTGGTGGGGGAATGTGCTATAGTGAGCAGGAACTAAAAGAAATCACGAAAAATGGACTTGCATTATCACCCGTAAGTCAATGCCTTATTGAACGAAATATTGCAGGATTTAAAGAAATTGAATATGAAGTAATCCGAGATAAGAATGACCAGGCTATTGTTGTCTGTAATATGGAAAATATAGATCCTGTAGGAATTCATACTGGTGATTCCATTGTTGTTGCACCATCACAAACATTAAGTGACAGGGAATATCATATGCTGCGAAATGCTTCATTGAAAATTATCCGAGCATTGGAAATAGAAGGTGGATGTAATGTTCAGCTTGCACTTGACCCGAACAGTTTTGAGTACTTCATTATCGAAGTAAACCCACGGGTAAGCAGGTCTTCAGCACTTGCTTCGAAAGCTACAGGCTATCCGATTGCTAAAGTGGCCGCGAAAATCGCTGTCGGTTTCACACTTGATGAGATTATTAATCCGATCACAGGAAAAACATATTCCTTATTCGAACCAGCACTGGACTATGTTGTGACGAAATTCCCAAGGTTTCCCTTTGATAAATTTACAACGGGTGATAGAAGACTTGGTACCCAAATGAAGGCTACCGGTGAAATTATGGCAATTGGGCGTACTTTTGAAGAATCTTTATTGAAAGGTATTCGTTCACTTGAGCTTGGAACAGAAGAACTTTGGCTCAAAACACTTGTCCAAGTATCAGAAGAAACATTAGAAAAACGCTTGAAAAAAGCTGATGATGAACGAATCTTTGTTATAGCAGAAGCCTTTCGAAGAGGATTTACGATTGAAAAGCTATTTCAATTAACTAAAATCGATCGATTTTTCCTAGTTAAAATTGAAAGAATTGTTCAGTTCGAACATGAGTTGGCAAAAAGTCCATCCTCTGATCATGTGCTTGAAAAAGCAAAAAAAATGGGTATTGCAGATGCACAGATTGCCAGACTGTGGAATACAACTATAGACGATGTTTATGCGCAAAGGATGGACCTTAATATAAAGCCTGTCTACAAAATGGTGGATACATGTGCAGCAGAATTTGAATCAGTTACACCATATTTTTACAGTACGTATGAGGATGAAAATGAATCCATTGCATCTGATCGCAAGAAAATTCTTGTGCTTGGTTCTGGTCCAATTCGGATTGGACAAGGAATTGAGTTTGATTATGCAACCGTGCATTCAGTATTCGCCATCAAAGAGATGGGTTATGAAGCAATTATTATGAATAATAATCCTGAAACAGTATCAACCGATTTCAGTATTTCCGACAAGCTTTATTTCGAACCATTAACACTGGAAGATGTCATGCATGTGATTGAATTGGAACAACCAGAAGGGGTTATCGTACAGTTCGGTGGTCAAACAGCAATCAATCTTGCGGCAGGTTTGGAACGTAGAGGGGTAGAAATTTTAGGAACAAATCTAGAAGCAATTGATCGCGCGGAAGACCGTGATAAATTTGAAATCTTATTAGATGAATTAAATCTTTTAAGACCAAATGGAAAAGCTGTTCGTAAGCTGAATCAAGCAATGGAAGTAGCAAATACGATTGGTTATCCGGTACTTGTTAGACCTTCTTATGTTATCGGTGGAAGCAAAATGGAAATTGTTTATGATGATACAGAATTACGTACGTATCTTGCCAAATCAGATAATATCGATCCTGAGCACCCAATCCTTATTGACAAATATCTTACAGGAATCGAAGCAGAAGTCGATGCAATCAGTGATGGAGAAACGACAATTATACCAGGAATAATGGAACACATCGAACGTGCTGGGGTACACTCTGGAGATTCGATGGCAGTATACCCACCACAACGACTTAGTGCAGCAGTAAAACAAAAATGTATGGACGCTGCAGAGAAAATTGCAAATGCACTTCATGTAAAAGGATTGATCAATATCCAGTTCATTATTCGCGGGGAAGATGTATACATCCTGGAAGTAAATCCACGTGCAAGCAGAACGATACCTTTCCTGAGTAAAATAACAGGTGTTACAATGGCAAATTTGGCAACAAAGTGTATTTTAGGAACAAAACTAAAAGATTTAGGTTATCAAACGGGTATATTACCTGAGCAAAAACAAGTCTCCGTTAAAATACCGGTATTTTCTTTTGAAAAACTTCGCAGTGTGGATACCATTTTAGGACCTGAAATGAAATCGACCGGTGAAGCGATCGGCTATGACAAAACATTGGAAAAAGCATTGTATAAAGGTTTAATTGCAGCAGGACTGACTGTGCCACAAGAAGGCGGCGTTCTACTTACTGTTGCCGATAAAGATAAAGCGGAAATGCTCGAAATTGCAGAACGGTTCCACGAGCTTGGATTCCTTCTTTATGCAACAGAAGGAACTGCGAAATATGTGAGAAATGCTGGAGGGATTCCAGTTGTTGAAGTGGCAAAAATTGGTGCAACAGAACCAAATGTTCTTTCTATCATCGAAAAAGCACAGGTTCAATTTGTTGTAAATACACTTAACTCAGGCAAAAAGACGAGATCTGATGGATTCTTGATTCGAAGAGAAGCAGTCGAACATGGAATTGCATGTTTAACGAACATGGATACAGCAAATGCCATTCTTAATGTGATCGATTCAACAACATTTGGAGCCAAACCAATGGGCCACACAGAGGTAGTTGTTCAATGATGAAAAAAGAGAAAGTGCTTATAAACTCCTTCCGGCAAATTGCACTCGATACGATTGAAATGGTTGTGGAAAATGCATATATTAGTCAAACAGCAAAACCAGGTCAGTTTCTGCATGTATCTGTTGAAGGACATATGCTCAGGAGACCAATCTCAATTGCAGATATAAATAAAGAAAAGAATACAATAACTATTCTATTTAAAGTAGTAGGTTCAGGAACGGCAAAGCTTGCAACATTAACTCCTGGTATGTCACTTGATGTACTAGGTCCGAATGGAAATGGATTTCAAATTGATGATCAACAAAAATCAACCATTCTATTAATAGGTGGAGGGATCGGTGTACCTCCCCTCTATTATCTCGGTAAAACATTGGCAGAAAAAAATATAGAGATTATCTCGATATTAGGATTTCAAACAAAGGACTATGTATTTTACGAAGAAAAGTTCAGTAATTTAGGAAGAAATTATGTTGTTACAGATGACGGATCCTATGGAGAGAAAGGATTTGTCACAGATGTTGTGAAGATGGCAGGAGATTTTGACAGTTACTATTCCTGTGGACCTCTACCAATGTTAAAAGCTATTACTACAAAACTTAAAGGCAAGCCTGGAATGATTTCTTTAGAAGAACGAATGGGGTGTGGTGTTGGTGCATGTATGGCTTGTGTGATACCTACAAAGAAATCAGGCGGATATAAAAAAATCTGTAGTGA
This sequence comes from Oceanobacillus rekensis, assembly GCF_002153375.1. Taxonomy (GTDB): domain Bacteria; phylum Bacillota; class Bacilli; order Bacillales; family Amphibacillaceae; genus Oceanobacillus; species Oceanobacillus rekensis. The sequence goes on along the minus strand of NZ_MTBQ01000003.1, from coordinate 157,255 downwards.
TGGACCAGTCTTTCATGCCGAGGAGGTGTCCCTATGAACAATCTAGCAGTTAATCTGCCTGGACTTGAACTGAAGAACCCGATTATGCCTGCTTCCGGATGTTTTGCATTTGGTAGGGAGTACAGTAAATTTTATGACTTAAGCAAGCTCGGTGCAGTGATGATGAAAGCAGCAACAGGGACTGAAAGATTTGGCAATCCCACACCACGGGTTGCTGAAACCGCGTCAGGTATGCTGAATGCAATTGGTTTGCAAAACCCTGGTGTTGAAAAGATAATCGAAAATGAAGTTCCATTTCTGGCAAACTATGATACATCGATAATCGCTAATATCGCGGGGAGTACGCTTGAAGAATATGAGAAAGTGGCTAATGCCTTCAATCAGACAGACGATGTACACGCGCTTGAATTAAATATCTCTTGTCCAAATGTGAAAGAGGGTGGAATCCAATTTGGTACTGATCCCGGTATGGCGGCAAAAGTTACGGAGGCCGTTAAGAAAGCAAGTCGGTTACCAGTCTATGTCAAGCTATCACCTAATGTAACGAATGTTGTGGAAATGGCAAAAGCGGTTGAAGCTGCTGGAGCAGATGGACTTTCAATGATAAATACATTAACAGGGATGCAGATCCACTTGCCTTCCAAAAAACCATTAATAGCCAATCAAACAGGTGGCCTTTCCGGACCTGCAATTAAGCCCGTTGCCATTCGCATGATTTATGAAGTGAAACAACATGTATCCATCCCAATTATTGGTATGGGTGGTGTCAGTACCGCAGAAGATGTGCTCGAATTTTTACTTGCTGGTGCAAGTGCGGTTGCTGTTGGAACTGCGAATTTTAATAATCCATATGTATGCCCAGAAATTATTGAAGCACTACCAGAAACACTGCAAAAATACGGCTTTGATTCCGTCCAGGATGCAATAGGGAAGGGGATTGTACAAGCATGAATAACCATATTTACTTGGCATTGGATTTCCCGGATTGGGAGGAAACAAAGCGATTCCTTGAAGACCATCAATTTCAAGGGGTTCCTGTCAAAGTAGGGATGGAGCTCTTTTATAAAGAAGGACCATCCGTTATTGAAAAGCTAAAGCAGGATAACCATCCGATCTTTCTTGATTTGAAATTGCATGATATACCGACAACAGTCATGCGTGCAATGAAAAACATTGGCAAGCTAGGGGTCGATTTAACAAATGTACATGCACTTGGCGGTAGTGAAATGATTAAATTTGCCAAAGAGGGGCTTGTTGCAGGAAGTCAAAATCAGGACACAAAGCTAATTGCAGTGACTGTTTTGACTTCAATGGACGAGTCTACACTTCAAAATCAATTACGAATACCAGGTAGTCTGGAAGATAATGCTGCATATTTTGCCAAATTTGCTAAAGACAGTAGTGCGGATGGTGTTGTATGTTCGGTTTATGAGGCAACTCGAATTAAACAAGATTGTGGTGATTCTTTTCTAACAGTAACACCAGGAATTCGCTTAAAAGATTCAGACAGTAATGATCAAAAAAGAATTGCTACGCCAGAATTTGCAAGCGAGAACGGCTCAGACTATATTGTTATTGGCAGAAGTGTAACAAAAGCAGAAGATCCGTATCAGGCATATCAACAAGCAGTGGAGGAGTGGAACAATGGCATTAAAGGATGAACTAGCAAGAGATTTACTTGAAATTAAAGCAGTACAAATTAACGCAGAAAATTATTTCACATGGACTTCTGGAATCAAGTCACCAATCTATTGTGATAATCGACTAACGATGTCCCATCCGGATATCCGTAAAAAGATTTCTGAGGCATTTGCTGAAAAAGCAGCTGCAATGGAGGAAAAGCCAGACGTGATTGCAGGCTGTGCAACAGCAGGAATTCCCCATGCTGCTTGGCTTGCAGATCGCCTGAATCTTCCAATGGTTTATGTCCGTTCCAAACCGAAAGAGCATGGCAAAGGAAATCAGATTGAGGGAGAAATTAAACAAGGGCAAAAAGTTTTGGTTATCGAGGATTTAATCTCTACTGGTGGCTCTTCCATCGATTCCGCAAAAGCATTACAGGCAGAAGGTGCGGATGTATTAAGTGTCTTGGCTATCTTTACGTATGGCCTAAAAAAAGCAAGCAGGCAGTTTGACGAAGCAAATATTCCATTTGAAACGATAACAAACTTTGATGAACTTGTAGAAGTTCTTGTGGATGACGACAAATTGAATATCGATGCTAAAGCAGAATTGCTGGATTGGCGTAATAGCTTATAGAAAATTGTTTAGAATATTTAAAAGTGATCACAAATTTGTGATCATTTTTTATTTGGATAGATTTTTATACAAGGCTGTTTTTTTATAGGTATGTGCTCTTCCCGTCGTCCGGATTCGCTCCGGGCGGGATGCACACCTTAGGGCACGGCCTCAGTCACCAAAGAGAAAACCACTCTTTGGTGACTTCGGGACACGTGCTTTTCCCGCAGGAGTCACCGCCCTCCGCTCACCCGGACTGGTGAAGATGTGTGATGTGATTTTTATGACGATCACTAAGCAGTTAATCCATTGCAAGCTTAAAACCAGCTCTGGGAAATACACGGAGAACGGGAAAAGAGGCACACTAGCCACCCGCAAGAATATTTCCCAGAGCGGTCGCCGGAGTTTCTTATCTTAGTTCACATCTCAACAATGATCGTTATAAAACAACATATCTGTTAGGTGGGACGAGTAATCGTAGTCCCAAACATTAATCAAAGAGTCTTATGCAATAACCAAAAAGATAATGTATAATTAAAAGTGATAATAATTACTTATCAACGAGGTGGCATATATGAAAATAGATGACTATGAACTGCTTTTAAAGTTGAATGAAGTTGGAACAATTAGGGGAACGGCAAAGGTTATTTTGATTTCACAGCCAGCAGTAACACAAAGATTAAAATATATTGAGGAATATTTTGGAGTGCCTATCTTTATACGCACATCTAAACGATTAATTCCTACACCAAGCGGTGAAATAATTATCGAACATGCAGAAAGAGTAATGAATCAAGAGAGGAAATTGAAAAATAAGCTTGCAGAATCAGGGAAAGAGGTACAGGGAACATTATCAATAGCTTGCTCTTCCTTGATCAGTCAACGCTTCCTTCCCGCAATACTCGGTGAATTCACTAATCGCTATCCAAAGGTTGCCATAGACCTTGTAACAGGGATTAGTGAGGATATAAGACGTGACCATAAGAAGTACCATGTTTGTATTATCAGAGGTGAAAAGTTAAAGGAAACAACATCCATTCGTTTATTTGATGATCCATTGTACATGTTTGATACGGAAGCCTTTCCACATGACAGTTTGAAAGAAAGGCCATTGATTTCTTTTAAAAGTGATGATAGCATGCATGAACTTGTTGATAACTGGCTATACCATCATCAAGACCGTATAAAGCCATTGAAAACAATGACAGTGGATCAGATAGAGACATGCAAACAATTTATGAAGCAAGGAATTGGCATGGCGGTTTTACCTGAAAGTGTTTCAGATTCAATGAAGGATAGCTACCCACATATTCCCCTTGAGGTAGAAGGAAAAAGTGTGACAAGAGACACATGGGTTTGCTATCAGGAGGGTATCCGTAAATTGCCGCAAGTAGATCACTTTATAAAATTATTGACAAACACACAGTTTCTCTCACAATAATCTGTATCCTATTTTCGCAAAATGTTTAACTAATTCTAATTAGTGGAACACTACTTGTAGAAGAATAAAAGGAGTGGATTAGATGAGCGATATTATTTTTACATCAAGTGCAGCAGCAAAAAACGGTAGAGAAGGACATGTGAAATCGGATGATGGTTTAATAGATTTAGAATTAGTAAACCCGGCAAAAGGGAATTCTGATAAAAAGGGATCCAACCCAGAACAATTATTTGCTGCGGGTTATGCAGCATGTTATGATGGGGCACTGAATTTGGTTGCAACCCAACAAAATAAAAAAATCAACTCTGAAACGACTGCAGATGTCAGCTTTATGAAAGATGAAGAAGATGGTGGGAATAAAATAGGTGTAACATTAAATATTAAGATAGACGGGGTTAATCCTGAAGAGGCAGATGAGTTGGCGGAAGCAGCCCACAAAGTATGTCCATATTCCAAAGCGACAAGAGGAAATATTGACGTTAAGTTGAATCCACAGGCAATCGAAAATTAAAGCAAAAAAAGGATGGTCCATAATGGATCATCCTTTTTTCTTTAACTTATCGACTGTTTCTTTTGATGGTGTAACATATATTGTTTTTTGATTATCGTAGGTGACATAGCCGGGCTTTGCACCATTTGGTTTTTTGACGTGACGAATGGTTGTATAGTCAACCGGAACAGATGATGAATTTTGTGATTTGCTGAAATATGCTGCAAGTTCAGCAGCTTCCAATAGTGTTTGCTGACCTATTTCCTTTGAACGGATAATAACATGCGAACCAGGAATATCCTTCGTATGCAACCATGTATCGTCACGGTGAGCCAGTTTTGTTGTTGCATATTCATTTTGTTTATTATTTTTACCTACAAGAATCATCGTACCATCAGTTGCTGCATATTCTTCAGGTACAGGCTTTACAGGTTTGTTTTTCTTTTTTCCTTTTGTTCTTTGCTTTTTAAGATAACCTTCTTCACGGAGTTCCTCACGAATTTCATCAATGTCTTCCACACCAGCAACATCGATCTGTTGCAATAATTGATCAAGATAGTCTATTTCGCTATTCGTGCGAATAATTTCTTTTTCAACTACCTGCTTTGATGTTTTTAGCTTTTGATACGTTTTAAAGAAGCTCTGTGCATTTTCACTTGGAGTTTTATTCGGATTTAAATCAATAACAAGTTCAGCTTGATCTGGATCATAATAGTCTGTAACAGTAATGGTGGAATCACCTTGTTTAACGAGATGCATATGTGCGGTAAGCAGCTCACCCATTTTTTGAAAGTGGTTGGCTTTTTCTGCCTTCTTAATCGTCTGCAGATGCTTTTTTAATTTCCGTTCATTTTTGTTTTTTTCATTTTTTATAAAACGATATAAATCCTTTGCCTGTTGTTTGACACGATCGCGTTCAGCTTTACCAGAATAGAATGTGTCGAGCATTACATTAGCATTTTCAAATTCCACCTTTTCACCTTGATGAGAAGTGATTGGTAGAACATGGAAGTCTTCCTTGCTATTACGATATATTGCAGGATTATATTCATGACGAATAAGCTGCTGCCTGATTTCTGTGAACTTTTCTATATAAACTTCATTGGAGCCGAAATTAACACGACTCGTTATTTCATTCGTAATAAAGGGTGAGAAACCATCCAGAATACCAACCAATTGTCTGTCGATTTTACCAGCATTAAAGTCGATTTTACGAATAAGTTGTTCTCCATCTATCTCCAAAGGATTCAATTTATTTTGGGATGGTGGCAATATATATTCCTGACCAGGCATAATTGTACGGTGTCTGTTTTGTGTCATGGAAATATGTTTAATACTATCTATAATATGGCCTTTATCTTTGTCAACAATCATTACATTGCTATGTTTACCCATTAATTCTACAACAAGCAATTTATGACTGAGATCCCCAAGCTCATTTCTCGTTTTAATGGAGAAGGTAATGATGCGTTCCATACCATGTTGCTCGATATCTTCTAAAATGGCACCAGACAGATGTTTTCTTAATACCATACAAAACATTGGTGGTTCTTTAGGGTTTGTGTATGTATCATTTGTTAAATGAAATCTGGCATATGTTGAGTGTACGGAAAATAGTAATGTATGGTTTTTCCCCTGGCTTCTGATCGTGAATACGAGCTCAGAAGATGTGGGCTGATATATTTTAGTTATTTTACCTGGAATTAATTTATCTTTTAATTCTTCTGTAACTGCTCTTGTTACGATACCATCGAATGGCATAAAATCACCTCGTACGCAATTATAGCATTTTTTCTTATGGATATGCATAGATATGGATTAATAGCTTGTACTATCTAAATGCGCGGAGGAATGCAGATGAATTGGTATCAGTTGGATGCAGAAAAAGTTGAACAGAAGTTACTTGTCACAGCAAATAGGGGACTGACCACTAAACAGGTAGAAGAGCGCCGGAAACAATATGGTGAAAATGTTCTGGAAGCTAAAAAGAATACGTCTAAATGGCTTATTTTCCTAAAACAGTTTCAAGATTTCATGGTTATTGTTTTACTTGCTGCTACATTGATAGCAGGATTGCTAGGGGAGTATATTGATGCCATCGCAATTATGGTGATTGTATTTATTAACGGATTTATTGGGTATTTTCAGGAACAAAAAGCAGAAAATTCATTGGAAAAATTAAAGGAATTATCTGCACCAATGGCCAATGTCTTAAGAAATGAAGCTTGGGAGAAAATTTCCTCACGGGATGTTGTCGTAGGGGATGTTGTTAAAGTAAATAGTGGTGACCGTATCCCTGCTGATATCCGGATTGTTAAATCAACTAGTATGGAGACTGAAGAATCCGCACTCACAGGTGAATCTTTACCCGTGAGTAAGCATGCTACAGGAATCCAAAAGGACAATCTTGATGTTCAAGATCAGACAAATATGGGTTTTATGGGAACACTTGTAACGCGAGGATCTGGTGTTGGGATTGTTGTTGGAACGGGTATGAATACTGTAATGGGGCAAATTGCATCCCTTATGGCTAACACGAAAAAGACGATAACGCCACTTGAAATGAAACTGGCACAACTTGGAAAGATACTGATCGTTGTTGCATTACTTCTAACAGTACTCGTTGCAGGGCTTGGAATAATTCAAGGCCATCCAATGTATGAAATGTTTCTTGCGGGTGTCTCTTTAGCTGTTGCTGCCATTCCAGAGGGATTGCCTGCAATTGTAACTGTAGCTCTATCTCTTGGTGTCCAACGTATGATCCGTAAGAAAGCAATTGTAAGAAAGCTTTCAGCCGTTGAGACACTTGGCTGTGCATCTGTGATCTGCTCCGATAAGACAGGAACAATGACCGAAAATCAAATGACAGTTAAAGAAATTTATCTCAATGGTGAATATTTATATGTTTCAGGTGATGGATATCAAATAGATGGTGATTACTTCCTTGATCGAAATAAAGTCGATCAATCCTATCCAAACCTTGAAAATATGCTGTTAAACGGTATGCTATGCAATAATGCATCATTGCTTGTGAAGAAAGGTAAGAATTATATTGATGGTGATCCAACTGATGGGGCACTGCTCGTCGCTGCAAGAAAAATGGGATTAACAGCCGACCTTGGTGAAGATTACCGGATTATTAAAGAGTTTCCATTTGACTCAGATAGAAAAAGAATGAGTGTCGTTGTTGAGGATAAAAATAAAATGCGCTTCCTGATAACAAAAGGAGCACCAGATGTATTGCTTCCACGATCATCCTTCTTCTTGGACAAAGACGGAAGAAAACTGCTGAAAAACCAAAATAAAGTCCAGATTGAAAATGCCATCAATACTATGGCAGGTAAGGCATTAAGAACGATAGCAATCAGTATGAAATCAATTTCAGCTAGTACAGCACTGGATTCGGCACTTCTTGAGGATGAACTGACATTTATTGGTTTATACGGATTAATGGATCCTCCAAGAAAAGAAGTAAAGACGGCCATAAAAGAATGTATGGAAGCCGGAATAAAAACAGTCATGATTACAGGTGATCATGTAAATACAGCACGCGCCATTGCCAAAAACTTGAATTTGCTACCTGAAAATGGTCTTGTACTCGAAGGTCATCAACTGAATAAAATGACTGCAGAGGACCTAAGTAATGTAATAGATGATACGTATGTTTTTGCTCGTGTGACACCAGAACATAAGCTAAAGATTGTAAAGGCATTTCAAGAAAAAGGTCATATCGTTGCAATGACAGGGGATGGGGTCAATGATGCACCAGCAATCAAAGCAAGTGATATTGGTATCAGTATGGGAATAAGTGGAACAGATGTAACGAAGGAAGCCTCTTCCTTGGTATTAATGGATGATAATTTTGCTACGATAAAATCAGCCATTCAGGAAGGAAGAAATATTTATGAAAACATTCGTAAATTCATTAGGTATTTGTTGGCTTCCAATGTGGGTGAAATACTTGTCATGCTTTTTGCCATGTTGCTTGGATTGCCGCTCCCACTTATACCAGTACAAATCCTATGGGTGAATCTAGTTACAGATGGACTTCCAGCAATGGCACTTGGTCTTGACAAAGCTGAAGGGGATGTCATGAAGCGGACTCCTAGGAATCCCCGTGAAGGTATTTTCTCAAGAGGATTGGGCTATAAAATCATCAGCAGAGGAATTTTAATTGGAATTGTAACCTTAATCGGGTTTATCATAACATATGATAATAACCCCGATAACTTAATCTTCGCCCAGACAACAGCGTTTACAACACTTGTACTTGCTCAACTGATCCATGTGTTTGACTGTAGAAGTGAGCATTCTATTTTTTCCAGAAATCCTTTTGAAAATATTTATCTTGTTTTCGCGGTCGTATCATCATTGTTACTCTTGCTTGTCGTTATTTACTGGCCGCCATTACAGCCAATCTTTCACACTGTCAGCCTTAGCTTTAGAGACTGGATGTTAATTATTGCATTAGCTGCTATCCCAACTGTATTATTTGGTTTCACTAAAAAATAGAAACACATCTAAAACCGGAACTGCTAAATCATGGGCATTTCCGGTTTTAATTTATTTTCTAAATAGAATTATAAATGGTATAATAGGTTTAGACTAGCTGTGGAACACGCATAATGGAAGATAATGTGATAAAAATGACAACTGGATCGTTTTCCAAAAGAAAAAGATTGGAAAAATGAAAGAAGACGTGCGAGTTGTTGAGCTGCTTTTCCATTTGTTATATTTAAGAGTGTAAATTTCTGCTCGAATAAAGTATAATGGTACTATCACATACATATAGTGTCGTTTTAGTTTATTCGAGGGGGAAGTAAATTGAGTTTAAGTTTAATAAATATCGGTTTTGGAAATGTTGTTTCTGCAAATCGTATAATTTCGATTGTTTCACCGGAGTCAGCACCAATAAAACGAATTATAACCGTAGCCAGGGATAATAATAAATTGGTTGATGCTACATATGGAAGACGTACACGAGCTGTGATCATAACAGATAGTGATCATGTCGTTCTATCTGCTGTTCAGCCTGAAACTGTCGGACAACGGGTAATCAGTAATGAAGAGATTTCGGATGAATAGATTATAACCAAGAGCTTTAGGAGGAAATATATGTTTAAAGAGAAAGGTGTTTTATTTATTCTTTCTGGACCATCCGGTGTTGGAAAAGGAACAGTAAGAAAAAAGCTTTTTGAAGAGGCAACGGATCTGCAGTATTCTATATCGATGACAACTAGAAATATGCGCCCAGGTGAAATGGACGGGGTGGATTATTTTTACAAATCTGTAGAAGAATTTGAAAGTCTAATCGAACAAAATCAGCTTCTGGAATATGCAAAATATGTTGACAATTATTATGGGACACCACGTGCATATGTTGAAGAGACACTGGAAAAGGGGCTGGATGTCTTTTTAGAAATAGAAGTACAGGGCGCTTTACAGGTGAAAGAAAACTTCCCTGAGGGCGTATTTATTTTTCTTTTCCCGCCGAGCCTGGAAGAATTGAAAAATCGTATTGTAAGCCGTGGTACGGAAACACAGGAACTGGTGCTTAATCGTTTAAAAGAAGCCCGTAAAGAAATTGAGATGATGGATGCCTATGATTATGTAGTTGTAAATGACCAGGTCGAGCATGCGGTGGCTAAAGTGAAAGCAATTATTCAAAGCGAACATCTTAAACGTGAACGAATTGCGAAACAATATAAAAAAATATTGGAGGATGAATTATTATGATGTTAGAACCATCAATCGATGCTCTACAAGAAAAAATTAAATCTAAATATACACTTGTTACGCTATCTTCAAGACGTGCTAGACAATTAAGTGACACGAAAGATGTAATGGTCGAGAATCCAAAATCTGTCAAATATGTTGGTATGGCTTTGGAAGAGATTGAGGCTGGTAAGTTGTATTTGAAAGAAGATTAACTTAAAGGAAGCGACGTGCATTAAACTTCAAACCCCCCGCAAATAGCGAGGGGTTTATTTTAATGATTGGCTGTTTACGAATGATTGTTTGTTAGTCGAGATAAACTGCGAAGTAACTTCTATCCATAATAAATCTGTAGCACTAATAATAGAAAAGAGTTACTCAGGCATCCGCAGCCCGTATACACTTCGCTGTCCGTGGGCGACTGGTGAGCCTTCCTAATGCTTGAAAGCTTAGGATTTTATGTCTTAGTTTCTGTCAATGCGTACTTTTTAATGTTATAAATAAATCAGATAAATTTAGAAACGGGTAGGAGAGGAGTTTGAAAATGGTTAATCATAAGAATATTCTCTTGGGTGTGTCCGGTGGAATAGCAGTATACAAAGCATGTGCACTTGCAAGTAAATTAACGCAAAAGGGTGCGAATGTGAAAGTCATGATGACGGAAAGTGCTACTGAATTTGTCACTCCACTGACTTTTCAGGCATTATCGAGAAATCCTGTATATATAGATACATTTGAGGAAAAAAGTCCAGAGAAAATTGCCCATATTGATTTGGCAGATTGGGCTGATATAGCCCTGATTGCACCAGCTACAGCAAATATAATTGGAAAGCTTGCAAATGGCATTGCAGACGATATGCTTTCCACAACATTACTTGCCACACAGGCTGATGTCTATATAGCACCCGCAATGAATGTACATATGTACGGGCATCCCGCAGTAATTAAAAATATGAAGCAACTGGAAGATTGGGGATATTATTTCATTGAACCTGGTGCAGGGTATCTGGCCTGTGGATACGTAGGAAAGGGACGTTTGGAAGAGCCGGAGAGTATTATAGAGGCAATTGAAACCCATCAACAAAGGGAACCCTTTCTCGCTGGTAAGAAAGTACTCATTTCGGCTGGACCTACAAGAGAAATCATCGATCCCGTACGTTTTTTTACGAACCGTTCAACAGGAAAAATGGGCTTTGCGCTAGCAGAGGTTGCGGCAGATTTAGGGGCAGAAGTAACACTTGTAACTGGCCCGGTAACAATACAATCGGCACATCCTCGAATTAATCGTATTGATGTAACGACCGCTGAAGAAATGCATGATGCAATGCACCGTTATTTCACGGAACAGGATATTGTTATAAAATCTGCTGCAGTCGCAGATTACAGACCAAAACATAGTTATAATGAAAAAATGAAAAAACAAGACGGAGACTGGCATATTAAAATGGAGCGGACGAAGGATATCCTTCAATCGCTAGGTGAAATTAAATCCTCCCAGTATTTGGTCGGATTTGCAGCTGAAACGGAAAATGCTTTGGAATATGGGAAGCAAAAGCTTGCAAAAAAGAATTTGGACGCAATCGTGATTAATGATGTTTCTTCTGAAGGAGCAGGATTTGGTGGCGATACAAACATTATTACGTATGTAAATAAATTAATGATAGAAGATGAAGTAGCGCTAGCTTCCAAGAAAGAAATTGCAGAAAAGATCCTAACATTTATCGATAGAGATATGAAGGATGAATTGCATTGAATATAGCTAAAGTTATTGTAGATGTGCCAGCAAGCTCTACCAACCAGACATTTGACTATCTGATTCCCGACAAATTCATGGAAATGCTTACTGTTGGTATGCGTGTCATTGTTCCATTTGGTCCGAGGAAAATTATGGGATTTGTCGTAGGCTTCACCTCAGAATCGAGCTTTACTAAATTAAAAAAAATTATCGATGTGCTGGATTTGACACCTGTATTAACGACAGAATTACTTGAACTGGGAAAGTGGGTCGCTAACGAGACATTAAGTCTTTCCATTACTGCACTGCAGGCGATGCTACCTCAAGTATTAAAATCACAGTACAAAAAAGAGTTAGTTAGACTGACAGATGATATGCTTCCAGATGAATTTGAAAATCTGTTTGCTGGTAGAGATTACATACCGTTTGAAGAATTTGAAGCTACTTCGATTAGCTATTATCAGCTTCAAAAGCTGCTTGAAGCAGGGGACGTTTCGGTTGATTATTTGGTGAAATCCAGAATCACAAAAAAACAGATTACAATGATTAAACCGGCAAAGGATATACATGTATTAGAAGAGGCATTAGGAGATTTATCGAAAACTGCTAAAAAGCAGAAACAATTGCTTTTGTTCTTTATTGCAAATGAGAAAGAAATAGAACAAAAAGAATTACTGAAAAAAGTGCAAACAACAACAAGCACAGTAAAAGCACTTGTGGAAAAAGAACTTTTGGAGACGTATCAACAAGAAGTGCTTCGTAATCCTTATAATGATAATGAATTTGCCAGAACCACAGCTCTTGAATTAACAGACGAGCAGAGCCAAGCTATCGAACCAATCAATCAAACAATCGAAGAAAATAAACATGATGTTTTTCTGATTCACGGTGTTACAGGTAGCGGTAAAACGGAAATCTATTTGCAGGCAATCCAACATGTTATAAATAAAGGCAAGGAAGCAATTGTGCTCGTACCGGAAATTTCACTGACACCACAGATGGTAAAACGATTCAAAGGGAGATTCGGATCTAGTGTTGCTGTGATGCATAGCGCCCTTTCATCTGGAGAAAAGTATGATGAATGGCGCAGAATCCATCGGAAAGAAGTGAATGTGGTAGTTGGTGCAAGATCTGCTATATTTGCTCCTTTTCAAAACCTTGGAATTATTATTATTGATGAGGAACACGAAACAACATATAAACAGGAAGACCAGCCCCGTTATCATGCGCGGGATGTAGCTATACAGAGAGGGAAAACTAATAATTGCCCTGTCATCTTAGGCAGTGCTACACCAGCATTGGAAAGTTACGCACGGGCAAGTAAAGATGTTTATAAGCTTGCAACCTTAAGTCAACGAACAAATCAAAAAGCGATGCCAGAGGTAGAGATTATCGATATGAGAAATGAACTGCATGCTGGCAACCGTACGATGTTCTCAAGAACGCTTAAAGAGGAAATTGAGCAGTGTCTTGCTAAAGGTGAACAAATTGTCCTCATGTTAAACAGAAGAGGGTATTCTACGTTTGTAATGTGCAGAGACTGTGGACATGTTAAGGAATGCCCGCATTGTGATATAGCATTAACCTATCATAAAAACAGTAATCAGCTGAAATGCCATTATTGTTCTTATGAAGAGAGAGTACCGGAATTGTGCCCGGAATGTGAAAGTGATTTAATCCGTTACTTTGGAACCGGAACTCAAAAAGTGGAAGAATCACTAACGAAGCTTATTCCCGAGGCACGGGTTATTCGCATGGATGTTGATACAACTAGAAGAAAAGGCTCCCATGAAAAGTTGCTGAGCCAGTTTGCTGAAGGGAAGGCAGATATTCTTTTGGGGACACAGATGATTGCAAAAGGTTTGGATTTTGAAAATGTAACACTTGTTGGTGTACTGACAGCAGATTCCATGCTGCATCTCCCGGATTTCCGTTCTTCTGAAAAAACATTTCAATTATTGACACAGGTAAGTGGTCGTGCTGGTAGACATGAGCTTCCAGGTAAAGTAGTCGTACAAACCTATACACCTGATCATTATAGTATAGAGCTTGCGAGTGTATATGATTTTGATACGTTTTATAAACATGAAATGAGCATGCGTAAAGCTTTCCAATATCCGCCATACTTTTTTCTTGCATTGATTACTGTTTCCCATGAAAATAATGTAAAGGCGATGCAAACAACCCAGCAAATCGCACAACTATTGATGAAATCTGTTGGGGGAGACACAGTGGTATTAGGACCAACACCATCGCCAATTCCACGTATCAAAGATAGATATCGCTATCAATGCATGATAAAATACAGGAATGAACCACATTTACGAAAATATATGAATAAGATTAAAAGTGTATTTGCTGATGAAGTACGTAAAAAAGATTTACTGATTACAGTTGATATGCAGCCATATCATATGATGTAGTTGTACAGTAATGAAAGAAGGTTAAAATAATGAAACGAATTGTTTTTATGGGAACACCAGATTTTTCAGTTCCGATATTGCGAACGCTTGTTGATTCTGACTATGAAGTTGTACTCGTTGTCACACAGCCAGATCGACCAAAGGGAAGAAAAAGGATTATTACACCTCCACCCGTTAAAATAGAGGCTGAAAAAAATAATATACCCGTGTTCCAACCGGAAAAATTAAAGAATGATTATGAAGAAATATTAAAATATAAACCGGATTTAATCGTTACAGCAGCATACGGACAATTGCTTCCAAATGAAATTTTAGAAACACCTGAATTTGGGTGTATAAATGTTCATGCATCCCTTCTTCCGGAATTGCGTGGAGGAGCACCAATTCACTATGCAATAATAAAAGGGAAAAAGGAAACAGGAATTACCATTATGTATATGGTCGAGAAATTAGATGCAGGAGATATATTAACGCAGCAGTCTGTGCCAATTGAGGAAAAAGACCATGTTGGCAGTATGCATGATAAGCTTTCAAAAGTAGGTGCAGAGCTATTAATATCAACGTTACCAAGGCTATTTTCAAATGAACTGACTCCGGTAAAACAAGATGATTCAATAGCAACTTTTGCTTCCAATATAAAAAGGGAGCAGGAAAAGATAGACTGGAATAATAGCAATGTGGAAATTTATAATCAAATTCGCGGGTTACATCCATGGCCGGTTGCCTTTACAACATATGAAAATAAAGTGATGAAAATTTGGTGGGGTATTCCGGATGATACGTTATACGAGGGGAAGACACCTGGTGAAATTGTACAAAAACTTGATAGTGAAACATTTACTGTTATCTGTGGTGATCAAAAGGGTATTAAAGTAATGGAAATACAACCTGCAGGAAAGAAACGAATGACTGTAAGAGAATATTTACAAGGGTCATCTGATCGCATTAAAATAGGGAAAATATTAGGTGAATAATATGAAATATCAATTACGAAATACTGTTCTTGATTTGCTACTCCGTATTGAGAAGGACAGCGGATTCAGCCACTTATTGATTAATAATGAAATAAAATCCAAACGAATTCCTGAAAAAGATGAAGGTTTAATGACTGAAATCGTTTATGGAACCTTACAGAGAAAGATCACTTTGGATTATTATTTGGAAAGTTTCATTAAAAACAATAATAAAATGGATCTGTGGGTAAAAATCCTGTTGAGGATGTCACTTTATCAAATGGTCTATTTGGACAAGGTACCAGACCATGCAATTATTCATGAGGCAGTTGAAATTGCCAAGCAACGAGGACATAAGGGAATAGCATCACTTGTAAATGGTGTACTTAGGAATGTTCAGCGAAAAGGCGTTCCTGAAACAACGCTTATTGAAGATCAAACAAAGCGACTTTCTGTTGAAACAAGTCATCCAGAATGGCTTGTGGATCGCTGGATTTCCAATTATGGTTATGAAACCACCAAAGCAATGTGCGAGGCTAATATAACTAGAAAACATAGATCAATTAGAGTTCAACCAATGAAAATCTCACGTGAAAAAGCAATGGAAGAATTAACAGAACAAGGTTTTGAAGTGAAGGAATCTGTATTTTCTTCACAGGGAATTATTATCGACAAGGGGAACATTTTAAATACAGAATTATTTAAAGAAGGATATGTTACCATACAGGATCAAAGTTCCATGCTTGTGGGGGAAATGCTTGATGCTAAACCTGGAATGCATATTCTCGATGGCTGTAGTGCCCCAGGCGGAAAAGTTACCCATATTGCTGAAAAGATGCATGATGAAGGGATGATCTATGCATATGATCTTCATAAAAAGAAAATAAAGCAAGTCGATGAAAAGGCATCACTGCTTAACTTGTCGATTATTAATGCGAACCCGGGAGATGCGAGAGAGCTTGGCGAACTCCATGAAAAGGAAAGCTTTGACCGGATATTAATTGATGCTCCATGCTCTGGATTGGGTGTTATTCGCGGAAAACCAGAAATTAAATACGACAAAAAGCTAGATGACATTAAACGGCTCTCCGTAATACAGTCAGAGATTCTTGAGAATGTTGCACCACTACTTAAACAGGATGGATTAATCATCTATAGCACTTGTACAGTAGATGTTGGAGAAAATGAAAATGTCGTAAAACATTTTTTGAAAACTAACCCAGAGTTTCAAATAGATGCAGATTTCTTTGAAACACTGCCTGCCAAATTAAAAAACTCGCCTGGCATAACGGAGAATGGACTCCAATTATTTCCCCAGGATCACAATACAGATGGTTTCTTTTTAACACGTTTTAAAAAAATGGAATAACATGTTTTTTTATTGGGAAAAATGTGCAATACTTTATTTAGGAGTTAAGAAAGTAAAAATACTCACTTAACTTCTTAAGTGAACTGAGGTCGTCAGTTAAAAACTCTGTGACAACCGAGTTTTCTAATAAAAGGATAAAAAAGACTGTTTTACTAAACCTTTGAACATCCTTTTATCATTCTAATGAAGTGAAGCTTGCGAGGAGCGAGGAGGAAAAAGCATGGAAGGTCATTTTCTGACTGACCGTGGTCAAGTTAGAAACCATAACGAAGATTCCGGTGGATTATTTTATAATAAAGAACAACAATTAATAGCTGTCATTGCTGATGGTATGGGTGGCCATCAGGCTGGAGATGTAGCAAGTAGGCTTGCAACTGAACTGGTGCGGGACAAATGGCAGCAGGCCTCTCAGCTTCAAACACCAGGTGCAATTGAAACATGGCTGAAAGCTGCAATTGTAGATATTAACCAATCCTTATATGAACATTCATTGGATAATAAGGAATGTAAAGGCATGGGGACAACGATTGTGATTGCAGTATGTACGAAAGAATTTATTACGATAGCACATGTTGGTGATAGCAGATGTTATCTTCTGAATGATAATGGTTTTAATCAAATCACAGAAGATCATTCATTGGTTAATGAGTTGGTACGCTCAGGGCAGATAACTGAAGTTGATGCAGAACAGCATCCAAGGAAAAATATTTTGCTGAAAGCTATTGGAACGGAACAACAGGTTTCAGAGGATGTAATGACTGTCGACTGGGAAAAGGGAAACAGGTTATTACTATGTTCTGATGGGTTATCGAATAAATTGAATGATACAGAACTTGCTTCATTCACTCAGGAATCTAATGACTTGAAAGAAATCGGCCAGGGAATGATAAATCTTGCGAATGAGCGGGGTGGAGAGGACAATATTTCACTTATTTTAATACAGCATGATTCTTCTGCGGTAGTAGGTGAAAACAGATGAATAGTGGCCACCTCTTAAACGAACGCTATCAAATTAAAGAAAGAATCGGCGGGGGCGGGATGGCTAATGTGTATCTGGCAATGGATACCATTCTAGAGCGCGATGTCGCCGTAAAAGCATTAAGAATGGAATACATCAATGATCAGGAATTTATCGCGCGTTTTGATAGGGAAGCACAGTCAGCCTCCAGTTTATCACACCCTAACATCGTGAATATTTATGATGTGGGCGAAGAAGATGAAGTTCTATATATGGTTATGGAATATGTGGATGGTATGACATTGAAAGAGTACATACAGCATTATGGACCGATAGATGTTCCGGAAGCAATGGATATCATGAAACAAATTAGTTCAGCAATTGCCCTTGCCCATGCAAATGATATTGTACATCGGGATATTAAACCGCAAAATATTCTTGTCAACAACTTTGGGCAAGTTAAAGTAACCGATTTTGGTATCGCGATAGCATTGAGTGCAACTGCATTGACACAGACAAATTCTATTCTGGGATCGGTACATTATTTATCTCCTGAACAGGCAAGAGGCGGGATGGCAACAAAAAA
The DNA here is from genome assembly GCF_002153375.1 of Oceanobacillus rekensis. Classification (GTDB taxonomy): domain Bacteria; phylum Bacillota; class Bacilli; order Bacillales; family Amphibacillaceae; genus Oceanobacillus; species Oceanobacillus rekensis. The sequence goes on along the minus strand of NZ_MTBQ01000003.1, from coordinate 139,347 downwards.
GTCTGATATATATTCGATTGGAATTGTCCTGTTTGAGTTGCTTACAGGGAGACTCCCATTTTCTGGTCAGTCTCCAGTTTCCATTGCTTTAAAGCATTTGCAGAGCAATACACCGTCAGTAAGGAAATTTAATCCAGAAATTCCACAAAGTGTTGAAAATATTGTTTTGAAAGCAACAGCCAAAGACCCATTTCATAGATATGAAAATATATATAATCTGGAAGAGGCGATTGAAACAGCATTGCATCCAGATAAGCTAAATGAATCCCCTTTCTCTCCACCGATTGAAGTTGGAGAAGAGACAAAAGCGATTCCAATTATCACAGATCAACATATTGAGGAAGACTTGGAACAAGCTACATTGGTCCATCAATCAAATGAAGGAACTAAAAATTATCCTGAAGAAAAGAAAGAAAAAGTGCCAACAACGACTCCGGATAAAAAGATTAAAAATAACAAAAAGAAGAAAGCAAAACCAATAAAGGAAAAAAAGACTAAGAAAAAATGGTTGATCAGTCTACTGATTCTGTTTTTATTAGTTGCAGTAGGAGTAGCAGCGTATTTCCTTATACCTGGTTTAATGCAGCCAAAAGATGTTATTGTACAAGATGTAACAGAGATGGAAACGGATGAAGCAACCGAACTTTTAGAAGCTGACAATTTAATTGTCGAACAGGAAGAAATCTTCTCTGAGGAAATAGAGGAAGGATTGGTCGTCCGGACTGACCCGAAATCTGGAAGAACTGCGAAAGAAGAATCAATCATTACTCTTTTTGTCAGTAAAGGTAAAGAAAAAGTAGAATTCAGTGATTATGTTGGACGCGATATAGGACAAGTTACTAGACTTCTTGAAGAAGCTGGTTTTACAGATATAAATACCTATGAGGAGTATTCGGATCGCCCTGTTGGTGAAATTATTGCTCAAATTCAACCTTCAGAAAATAGTGAAGTAGTACCAAGTGAAGAAAGAGTTATTTTTGAAGTCAGTAGGGGACCGGAATTAGTTAGTTTAAATAATCTTACCGGAATGACCGAACAAGAAGCAAGTTCCTATTTAGAAAGTAATAATTTAGTTATGAATAAGGTGGAAGAAACTTCTGAAGATGTTGCAGAAGGTGGGGTTATTAGACAGGAACCAAGTTCAGGGGCCGAATTGCAAAAGGGTTCCACGGTTAATGTTTATATTTCAAACGGACCGGAGGATTTACCACTAGATTCTCGAACAATAGTATACACGGTACCTTATCAACCCGAACCTCTAGCTGAAGAAGGCACCGAAGAAGAAGGTCAAGAAGAAGGTCAAGAAGAAGAACAAGAAGGACAACAAGAACAACAAGAACAACAGGAACCAGTTGAACAGATTGTTCGTATTTATATTGATGACATGAATAATCAAATAACGGACGTATATGAAGAAAAAGCAATCACAGAGGATACGGAATTTACATTTACATTATCAATTCCCCCAGGTGGCGAAGCAGAGTATATCATAAAAAGGGATGATGAAGTCATTAGTAATAAGACTGAAACCTATGAAGAACAAGAGGGTGACTAAAATGGCAGAAGGCAGAATTGTAAAAGCTTTAAGCGGATTTTATTACGTAAAATCAGGAGATGAAATTTACTCATGTAAGGGAAGAGGTGTTTTTCGAAATAGAAAAATAACTCCACTTGTGGGTGATTTTGTTAAATTCGAAGAAAGTAATCCGGGAGAAGGCTATATCATGGAAATCGAAACACGATCAAATGAACTTGTCCGGCCGCCAATAGCAAATATCGATCAAGCCATCATTGTCAGTTCTGCTGTTTCTCCAGATTTTAGTGCATTACTACTGGACCAATTTCTTGTGCTGATTGAATCAAAAGATATTGTTCCGTTAATTTTTATTACGAAGATTGATTTAATTTCAGATGAAGAGCGAACAACTATTGATTACTATAAATCTGTCTACGAAGATATAGGCTATTCCGTTGAGTTGTTATCATCAAAACAACCGGATAATCCACCAGTGTTAGAACATTATTTTGCGGATAAAGTATCTGTGTTTGCGGGCCAATCCGGTGTGGGGAAATCTTCGCTTTTAAACGTATTAAAGCCTTCCTTGTTGCTTAAGACAGATGAAATTTCCAAAAGTCTTGGCAGAGGGAAGCATACGACAAGACATGTAGAGCTGATGCAGGTAAATAGTGGACTCGTCGCAGATACTCCAGGTTTTAGTAATCTTGATTTTAATGAAATCGAAGCGGAAGAGTTATCAGATTGTTTTCCTGAAATGAGAGCATTGAAGGAAAACTGTAAATTTCGCGGATGTAAGCATCATAAAGAACCGAACTGCGCAGTAAAAGAAGCAGTAGATAATGAGGCAATCTCGAACATTCGATATAAGCATTATTTAAGTTTCCTAGAAGAAATACAATCAAGAAAGCCGAGGTATTAACATATGACAAAAATAGCACCATCCATCTTATCAGCAGACTTTTCGAAATTGGGTGAAGAGATTAAAGATGTAGAAAAGGGCGGGGCAGATTATATTCATGTAGATGTAATGGATGGACATTTTGTACCGAACATTACAATTGGGTCATTAATTGTAGAAGCGATTAAACCGGTAACGACGCTACCTTTGGATGTACATTTAATGATTGAGAATCCAGATACTTATATTGCAGATTTTGCAAAAGCAGGGGCATCGATCATTACTGTTCACCAGGAGGCATCTCCACACCTACATCGTACGATTCAGCTGATTAAAGCAAATGGAGCCAAAGCAGGAGTTGTTGTTAATCCTGCAACACCAGTAGAGATGATTAAGCCAATATTGACCGAAATTGATCTGGTTTTAATAATGACCGTTAACCCGGGATTTGGAGGGCAGTCATTTATTCATGAAACAGTTAAGAAAATTGAACAGATTTCTACATGGCGAAATGAGTTGAATCTGGAATACGAAATTGAAGTTGATGGTGGAGTTAATCCAGAAACAGCAAAACTTTGTACCGACGCTGGAGCAGATGTACTTGTTGCTGGGAGTGCTGTTTTCAATCAAGCTAATCGTCATCAGGCGATTCAAGAAATTCTTCAAGCAACGAAAGGATAAGTATCATGAAATCAGTAGGAATTGTAGGAAATGGGCCAGATCACTTGCTCCCAGATCTACAATATTATAAAGATAAAATTGATGTTTGGATTGGTGCGGATCGTGGAGCATACATTTTGGCAGAACATAATATTCCAATAGAATATGCTGTTGGTGATTTTGATTCTATTACGGACAGTGAAAAAGCATTCATTAAACAACAGACAAAATTTATGGAACAATACCCAGCAGAAAAAGATGAAACAGATATTGAAATTGCATTAAATAGAAGTTTTGTACTGAATCCTGATCATATTTACTTGTTTGGTGTAACCGGTGGCAGAATTGATCATGAACTAATCAATATTCAATTGCTGTATCTCATTAAGAATAAAGGAATAGACGGTTATATAGTGGATAAATCAAACTGGCTTGAGATGGTTTATCCTGGTAAGCATACGATTAGACAGGACCAGAAGTATCCCTATATTTCATTTATTCCTTATTCAAAAGCAGTAGAAAGAATTAATCTTTCTGGTTTTTACTATCCATTAAAAAATACGAATATCTCATGGGGATCGACTCGCTGTATTTCAAACGAGCTTCTTTCAAAAAGTGGTACTTTTTCTTTTGAAAAAGGCATACTATTACTAGTAAAGAGTTGTGATACAATTTAGCAGCAGTTTGGATTGTAGAACAGGAGGGGTCCCTGCTTATGAAATTTTATACTATTAAACTTCCGAGATTTGTTGGTGGATTTGTAAAGATTGTCATTGGGATGTTCAGAAAAGAAAAATAATGTATAGACCAGCTTTTGTCAATTCGGTTTGATAAAAGCTTTCTTTTTTCGAATAAAGGTTGTTTTCTAGAATTTGCTAGATCCTATACACATAATAGCGACGTAACTGCTGGCTGATATCCAAAGACGGTGCTATTACTGCCGTCCGGGATCGCTGCGGGCAGATGCGCACCTTAGGGCACGGCCACAGCCCCGAAGAGAAAACCACTCTTCTGGTCTTCGGACACGTGCTTTTCCAGCAGGACAAGTAAGGCTTCGGCAGCATTTGCATCTTCGTAAGAAAATTGGTTTGTATTTTCGAGGAGTCACCGCCCACAGCAATGCCGGACTGGTGGAGCTTTATAATGTGTTTTATCGCTATTACTAATGCAGAGAACTGCTAGCAATCTTCTAACTGGCTCTGGGGTACACGGGGACTCCTACGGGAAAATAGGCATAGGTGAGACCCTGAAGTGCGTCAGCATGAAGGGGCACACCAGCCACCCTAGGATGCCCGTAGTGTATTTCCCTAAGCGGTCGCCGAAGAGATTTATCTTAGGTCGTTATATCAACTTCGAGTGTTATAAAGCAACAAACTTTTCACAAAGTCCTGAATAAAAAAGCAGATAAAAAAACACCTAATGCATGCATTGGGTGTTTTTTAGTTAATCAACTAATGTAGTTTTAGTATATTATACGCGCTCTACTTTACCTGATTTCAGGGCACGTGCAGAAACGTAAACACGTTTAGGTTTTCCATCTACCATAATACGTACTTTTTGTACATTAGCTTTCCAATTACGCTTGTTGGAATTCATAGCGTGAGAGCGTTGGTTTCCTGTGCTAGTTTTACGTCCAGTTACAACACATTTTCTTGCCATGTTAATCCCTCCTTACTCTATCATCTGTCATTTATTACTTATACAATTTATCATAAGTAGCCTAATAATGCAATCAATCTTTTATTACTTATACAATAAATTATACTTTAATTCCAATAAATACGCTGGTCTATCAGCATTTACCTTTATTATTGGGAATAAAGAAAAAATACTTGACAGATGGTATAGATTCATCCAATGTTATAAGTGAAATTTTTACGGTACTAATTTATCCCTATATATTAGTAGTTGCTTTTAAATATAACGAGGCTATAGTATAATTTGCTTATGTTATGTTTTAATGTTTAAAAGGCAATTCAAAAGTTTGCAGATCATAAGTGACAAATGAATGTTGATTTATATTCAGCAGTTTTTTTGAGATGTATTTTAAGGGGGATTATTATGTCCATTGAACTTAATATGAGTGATGGTCAAGTAACCATTACCAATGAAGTTATTGCTACCATTGCTGGTGGGACAGCAGTTGAATGTTATGGAATTGTAGGAATGGCATCGAAAAGCCAAATTAAAGATGGTATTGCAGAGATTCTGAGAAAAGAAAACTACTCTCGTGGCATTGTCGTTCGCCAGGGAGAAGAGAAATTGCATATTGATATGTATATTATAGTCAGTTATGGCACAAAAATATCCGAAGTGGCTAACAATGTTCAATCACAGGTTAAATATACATTAAGTCAATCTTTAGGGTTAGCAATTGACTCAGTAAATATATATATTCAAGGAGTCCGTGTAGCAAAAGATTAATTTGCTGCAGTTTGGAGGAGGAAAACATCGTGACGGTTGAAAAATTAGACGGCGTTACTTTGACACAAATGGTACTCTCCGGAGCACACCATTTAGCGAACAATGCCAGTAAAATTGATGCTTTAAATGTATTTCCAGTACCGGATGGTGATACAGGCACAAATATGAATTTATCAATGACATCAGGAGCAAATGAAGTTAGGAAATGGACGACCAACAATGTTTCTGAAGTTGCAAATGCTTTCGCAAAAGGATTATTAATGGGAGCAAGAGGGAACTCAGGTGTCATTTTGTCTCAAATATTCCGTGGTTTTGCCAAGGGAATGGGCAAGAAAGAGGAATTAACGGTTACAGATCTTGCCGAAGCCTTTGATGCTGGTGTAGTTACAGCTTACAAGGCTGTGATGAAGCCTGTGGAAGGTACGATCTTGACGGTAGCGAAAGATGCTGGAAAGAAAGCGGTTAGTGAGTCTAAAAATGAAACAGATATTATTATTTTTATGGAAAAGGTTTTGGCTGAAGCAAAAGCTTCCCTTAAACGTACCCCTGACTTACTGCCGGTATTGAAAGAGGTAGGTGTAGTGGATTCGGGTGGTCAAGGTCTTGTAACCATTTATGAAGGTTTCTTGGCAGCCTTAAAAGGTGAAGAACTTCCAGAAGATTCAACAGAAGTGAAAATGGAAGAAATGATCAATGCTGAACACCATAAAGTGACACAGGATTTCATGGACACTTCAGAAATCGTATTTGGATATTGTACAGAGTTCATGGTCAAATTTGAAGAAGAAAAACTTGCAGAAAATCCATATAATGAAGAGGACTTCCGCAATGAATTAAGTGAACTGGGGGATTCCTTATTAGTTGTTTCGGATGAAGATATTGTGAAAGTCCATGTTCATTCCGAGACTCCTGGAAATTGTCTGACATTAGGACAGCGTTTTGGTAGTCTAGTCAACATGAAGATTGAAAATATGCGTGAACAGCATACTGCTTTAGTTGGAGAAAAGGATACGAAAGCAGTTCCAAAAGAAAAAGCCGACTATGCGATTGTTACGGTGGCAATGGGAAGTGGACTAAAAGCATTGTTTGAAAGTCTTGGAGCCTCTGTTGTCATTGAAGGTGGCCAAACTATGAATCCTAGTACACAAGATATAACAAATGCAATTAAAAAAGCGAATTCGAAAAACATACTTATTTTACCAAATAACAAAAACATCTTAATGGCCGCTGATCAGGCTGCAGAAATTGCAGAGGAAAATGTAAAAGTGGTGCCAACTAAAACAATTCCTCAAGGGATCAGTGCAATGCTTGCATTTCATCCAGAATCAGATATTGATGAAAACAGAGGCGTCATGGATGAAGCTCGTAAGCAGGTGAAAACTGGTCAAATCACATATGCTATCAGAGATACGCAAATTGATGGAATTACAATTGAAAACGGTAATTTTATGGGAATAGATGAAGGGAAAATCGTGGTAACGCACAAGGAAAAGGCAGAGGCTGCTAAATTGCTATTGAAAGAAATAATCTCGGATAACGATGAGATCTTAACTATTTTATATGGTGATGATGTGGATGATACAGAAGTGAAAGCTCTTGTAACCTATGTTGAAGAAACTTATGAAGATGTTGAAGTAGAAGTTCATAACGGTAAACAGCCGATATATTCCTATATCTTTTCAGTGGAGTAGCAACAGATTAAAGGAGATTATACGATATACAGTATAATCTCCTTTTTCATACTACAGGCCGATTATCTTCATAATAAAGCTGAATGAAAATAATAGCGATATGGCAACTAGTGCCTTATTTAGTTCTTTTTGTTTCCCCAATGCCAATTTAACAATAGGGTATGCAATAAACCCAAATGCCATCCCATCTCCGATACTGTATGTGAATGGAATCATCACAACAATAAGTAATGCCGGGATGCTCTCTGAAAGGTTGTCTAATGGCAAATAACGGATATTTTGAGCCATCAAAAATCCGACGATAATTAAAATTGGGCTGATGGCTGAATTTGGAACGATCGAGATCCAAGGAATAATGAAAATAGTTAAAAGGAACAAAACTCCTGCGGTTATTGCTGCTCTGCCTGTTTTTCCACCAGAAGCAATTACCGCTGCGTTTTCTGCTCCCGAAACGGTTGGTGATGTACCGAGAAATGCAGAAGTAAAAGCCGAGAATGCTGTAATCCGATATGCTTTCGAATAGCTTTTCTCTCTGTCCAGCATATCCAGTTGACCATTTAGAATTCCCATGTTTTCAAAAATGAGAATTAAGGCTAATGGAAATACTGCAAGCCAGAAGGAAAATTGTCCAGCAGCTGAAAAGGAAGGCAAAAATAAAAGCTCGCTCATATTGACGTGAACCATACCCGCTTCTGGCTTCGGTAGGCCAAAAAGGGCTGCAAGTAATGTACCAACAACCATAGTAATAAGAAAGTTTGCAGGTATATTTCTTACAAATAAAAAGATGGCTATAAATAGTGTAAGGAGACTTACCGTAACTGTCGTTGAAGTAAAATCACCAATTGCAATGATTGTATTTTCTCCGCTTGTAATTAGACCACTATTTTCCAGTCCAATCAGTATTAAAAAGAAGCCTAGCCCGACAGTAATTCCATGTTTTAAGGAATTGGGTATGGCATTCTTTAAAATAACGCCAAGTTTACTGAATGCAGTAATCAGAAAAATAAGTCCTGCCACAAGAACGACAGCTAACCCTTCCTGGAATGTAAAACCATTGTTTCCAATGATCGAATATGCAAAGAGTGCATTAATTCCCATTCCGGGAATTAAGATCAATGGTAGTTTACCGATTATCCCCATGACCATCGTACCAACAAAACTGGCGAGAATAGTGGCAATCATCCCAGATTCAAGGGAAATACCTGCTTCACTTAAAATGGAGCCATTGACAACAACAATATATACGGTGGTAAAATAGCCGATGATACCAGCAATTATTTCATTTTTTAAAGGTACCTTGTTTTTATTGCCTGTGTATTTCATAAAAATTCCTCATATGTCTTATATCCCTCTCCCACCCGATTACCTAAAGAAAATGTAAAAAGTCTTGTTTCAGCTCAAAACGGGACTAAAAACTTGACTCATACACATTCATTCATAATCCACAAATGATTATTATAGTCTTTTTTGTTATACTTTACAATAGAACTAGAACTATACTAATAATAGGTGGTGCATACATGTGAAATATAATTCAGTGTTTGATATTATCGGACCAGTCATGGTTGGCCCATCAAGCTCACATACAGCAGGTGCTGCACGTATAGGGAAAGCTGCACGTAATTTATTTGGAAAACAACCGAAATGGGCAAAAATCCATTTATATGAATCCTTTGCTAAAACATATAAAGGCCATGGAACAGATTTTGCATTGGCAGGTGGGTTATTGGGTTTTGAAACAGATCATCCACAAATGAGCAAGGCACTTGAAATAGCTAAAGAGAAAGGTCTTGAAATTGAATTTGTTGAAGATAGTGCTGCTGTAGATCACCCGAATACTGCACGTTTAATAATCGGGGACGACATGGATCAACTGGAGCTTATCGGTATATCCATCGGTGGAGGGAAAGTTGAAATTACTGAACTGAATGGTTTTGAACTTAGGTTATCAGGAAACCACCCTGCAATCTTAATTATGCATAATGATCGTTATGGAGCAATTGCCTCTGTTACGAAAATTCTTGCCAAACATGAAGTAAACATTGGTCATATGGAAGTAAATCGTAAAGATGTAGGTAAAGAAGCATTGATGGTCATTGAAGTCGATCAAAATGTAGAAGACACGATTTTAAATGAGCTAAAGGAAGCAGACCATATTAATCAGATTGCAAAAATCGTCAGCTGATCTCAGAGAGGAGTGTTAGGATGTTTCGAACAGTGGCAGAATTGATTGAAATTGCCGAAAAGGAAAATATATTAATTTCTGAAGTGATGATACGTCAGGAAATGGATGTTAAAGAAAAAACGCGTGAAGAAGTTTATGAAGAAATGGAAAAAAATCTTCAAGTAATGGAAAGAGCAATCGATGATGCTATGCAAGGTGTTCAGTCTGTAACAGGTCTTACTGGTGGTGATGCTGTCCGCATTCAAAAGTATATGAAAGAGAAAACCCCTTTATCTGGTCCTCTCATGATGGATGCGGTTAGTAAAGCAATGGGAACGAATGAAGTCAATGCAGCAATGGGCATAATCTGCGCTACTCCAACTGCAGGAAGTGCAGGTTGTGTTCCGGGGACATTATTTGCTGTGAAAGAACAGCTACATCCAACTCGTGAACAAATGATCCGGTATTTATTTACTGCGGGAGCTTTCGGTTTTGTCGTTGCTAATAACGCATTTATTTCGGGTGCGGCTGGAGGATGCCAAGCTGAAATCGGATCTGCCGGTGCAATGGCTGCAGCAGCGATTGTAGAGATGGCTGGTGGCACAGCTCAACAATCTTCAGATGCCTTTGCAATGACATTAAAGAATATGCTTGGACTCGTTTGTGACCCTGTTGCAGGTCTTGTAGAAGTACCTTGTGTGAAGAGAAATGCAGCCGGTTCATCATTAGCAATTGTTTCTGCCGATTTAGCATTGGCCGGTGTTACAAGCAGAATTCCATGTGATGAAGTAATTGGCGCGATGTATCGTATTGGAAAGCAAATGCCTTCAAGCCTTCGTGAAACAGGTGAGGGTGGGTTGGCTGATACACCAACTGGTAGATTGCTAAAAAAGAAAATATATGGAAATACGAACTAGAAAGAGTGATTTGCTGTGATGAGTGAGCAAGTAACAGAAATTAAAGGTGTGGGAGAAATTGCTGCAGAAAACTTGGCGTCTATGAACATACATACGATTGCCGACCTACTTTTTTATTTCCCATATCGTTATGATGTTTATGAAATTAAACCACTTAGTGAATTGATACATGATGATAAAGTGACAATCGAGGGAAGGGTGATCCACGACCCTTCCCTTACTTTTTATGGCAGAAAAAAGTCAAGACTGTCATTTTCCGTTGAAGTTGAAGGGGTGGCAATAAAAGCTGTCATGTTTAATCGAGCGTTTGCTAAAAAACAAATTCAAGCTGACAATATTGTCACACTCACCGGAAAATGGGATGCACATAGATTACAAATTACTGTTAGCCACTATAGTCTTGGACCAATAGATGATCAGAAAAGTATTAATCCGGTATATTCGTTAAAGGGCGATTTTACAAATATAAAATTAAAGAAACTAATACGGACAGCATTACAGACCTATAGTGGTGACATCAAAGAAATTTTACCTGATAGCTACCTTCAATCGTATAAACTACCAAATCGAAAAGATGCAGTATCCACCATGCATTTTCCGAAGGATCGGATAGCATTAAAACATGCTCGTCGTCGTTTTACATATGAAGAGTTTTTGTTATTCCAGCTAAAAATGCAGTTGCTTCGCAAGTTGAAACGTGAGTCTACTAGTGGCAATACCCAATACTATGATTCTACAAAGGTTCAAGAGTTTATAGGTGATTTTCCTTTTGCATTAACAAATGCCCAACAGAAATCATTACAGCAAATTTTGGCTGATTTAAAATCGCCGTTTCGCATGAATCGATTACTCCAAGGAGATGTCGGCTCGGGTAAAACAGCAGTAGCTGCAATTGGTTTATACGCCTCCATCACTGCCGGAAAACAGGGAGCATTAATGGTTCCGACAGAGATTCTTGCTGAACAGCATTATCAGTCTTTAAAAGAACTGTTTGGAGACCGGGCAACAATTGTTTTACTTACGGGATCTGTAAAAGGGAAAAAGAGAAAAGAGATCCTAGCGACTATCGAAAATAAGGATGCTGATATCGTTGTTGGTACACATGCGCTGATACAGGATGAGGTTATTTTCCATGATCTGGGCTTTGCAATTGTTGATGAACAACATCGTTTTGGTGTGGAACAAAGAAGAATACTTAGGGATAAAGGGTTAAATCCGGATGTGTTATTTATGACTGCGACACCAATACCAAGAACTCTTGCCATTACCGCTTTTGGTGATATGGACGTATCTGTCATTGATGAAATGCCTGTTGGCAGAAAAGAAATTGAAACACTTTGGGTAAAGGAAAATACGTTTGAAAGAATTTTAAATTTTATCGAAAATCGTGTTGCAGAAGGTGAACAGGCATATGTAATCAGCCCATTAATTGAGGAATCTGATAAGCTGGATATTCAAAATGCGGTTGATCTATTCCATCAACTTCAAGAATACTTTCCACCTGAAGTTAAAGTAGGGTTGATGCATGGGAGACTTCCTGCAGCTGAAAAAGATGGCGTCATGAAGGAATTTGCGGCAAATGACATACAAGTTCTCGTCTCAACTACCGTAGTAGAAGTTGGTGTAAATGTTCCGAATGCTACCATTATGGTTATCTACGATGCTGAAAGATTTGGTTTATCTCAACTCCATCAATTAAGGGGCAGGGTTGGAAGAGGTAGTAAGCAAAGTTACTGTATTCTAATCGCCGAACCGAAAAGTGAAGTCGGCAAAGAGCGTATGCGCATTATGACAGAAACAACGAATGGGTTTGAACTCTCTGAACAGGATTTACAACTTAGGGGTCCAGGAGACTTCTTTGGCAAAAAGCAAAGTGGCGTTCCTGAATTTAAGGTTGCTGATATGATTCATGACTATCGAGCACTAGAAACCGCCCGGAATGATGCACAGAAAATTATTGAATCTAACCAATTGAACAATACGGAGGAATTCTATCCTTTAAAGGAATTTCTTGAACAGCAATTTTCCTTCGAAGATAAATTGGATTAATGGTTAACTTGCATAAATAATAATGGTATTATATATTACTATTAGTACCAAGTCATAAACGCATTGAATTAAATGATGATGGTGGTGCATGATGAAGAAAACAAAAACGGAACGTCAACAACTTTTAAAAGAAAAAATTAAACAAAGCCCCTTCACTACGGATGAACAACTGGCAAAAGATTTTCGTGTTAGCATTCAAACAATACGGTTGGATCGGATGGAAATGAGCATCCCTGAGTTGAGGGAACGCATTAAGTATGTTGCGACCAATCAATGGAATGAAACAGTGAAAGCTTTGCCATTGGATGAAGTGATTGGTGAAATTATAGATTTGGAATTGGACAAACGTGCAATATCTATTTTGGATATTACTTCTGAACTTGTCTTTTCGAGGAATAAAATAGCGAGAGGCCATCATTTATTTGCACAGGCCAATTCATTGGCTGTTGCCGTTATAAACGATCAACTAGCACTTACCGCCAAATCTGAAGTGAAATTTACACGTCAGGTTATTGAAGGGGAACGTGTTATAGCCAAGGCAATTATACAAGGTAAAGATGAAAAAGATCGCACTATTGTACATGTTAATAGTTTTGTAGATAAGGAGAAAGTTTTTACAGGTCTATTTTATATGTATCAACCAAATGATAAAGGGGAAAACGGAAATGAGATTAGCAGTTGATGCTATGGGGGGCGACAATGCACCAAAAGAGATTGTACTTGGTGCCATGGATGCAGTGACAGAGATTAATAACCTGACCATAACCCTCTACGGTGATGAGAATCAAATTAACCCATTCTTAACTAATAATAAAAATATTGAAGTTATTCATACCGATGAAGTTATAACAAGTGATGATGAGCCTGTAAGAGCTGTACGTAGAAAGAAGAACTCTTCCTTAGTGTTAATGGCACAAGCGGTAAAAGAAGGTCTTGCGGACGCTTGTATCTCAGCCGGAAATACTGGTGCATTAATGAGTGCTGGATTGTTTGTCGTTGGAAGGATTCCCGGAATTGACCGACCTGCACTAAGTCCAACACTTCCCACCGTTGATGGAAAAGGATTTCTCATGCTTGATGTTGGAGCAAATGTGGATGCTAAGGCGAATCATCTCGTTCAATATGCAATCATGGGTTCGATTTATTCTGAGAAAGTCCGTCATATTTCAAATCCTACTGTTGGCCTTCTTAACGTAGGAACAGAAGATGGAAAAGGAAATGAATTGACAAAAAAGGCTTTTGAACAATTGAAAAGTGCTCCAATAAACTTTATCGGAAATGTAGAAGCAAGGGACATTTTAAATAGTGCCTGTGATGTCGTCGTTACAGATGGGTTTAGTGGCAATATAGCACTTAAAACTATTGAGGGTACCGCACAAGCGATTTTCGCTTTATTAAAAGGAACGCTTATGTCGTCAACGAAAACGAAACTTGCAGCAGGTCTTATGAAAAATGATCTTCGTGGACTTAAAGAAAAATTAGATTACTCCGAATATGGTGGTGCTGGTTTATTTGGACTTGCTGCGCCTGTCATTAAAGCACATGGTTCATCAAATAGCAGAGCAATTTTGAGTGCCATTAAACAGGCAAATCATATGGTTGAACATAATGTAACTGAAACGATTAAAACGACGATTGATTCGATTGAATTAGATAAGGAGTGATAGGATGAAACGAGTAGCTTTTATGTTTCCCGGTCAAGGATCACAGGTTGTTGGAATGGGGAAGGAATTGCACGATGCATTTCCATTCGTTCAAGAACTATTTCAAAAAGCCAATGAAGTATTGGATAAAGATATAAAGGAAATTATGTTTGATGGACCAACAGAAATATTAACTGAGACAGAAAACGCTCAGCCCGCCCTTCTTTTGACAAGTATCGCAATACATAAATTACTACAACAGGAAAATGTGGAAGCGGTTATGACTGTGGGACACAGCCTTGGAGAATACAGTGCACTTGTTGCTGCTGATGCATTAACATTAGAAGATGCTTTACCATTAGTTGCTGTACGCGGGAAATTAATGGAAGAAGCTTTTCCTAAAGGTCAGGGTACTATGGCCGCTGTACTTGGTTTGAAAGAACAGGAAATATCAGATGTATTGCAAACGATCACGGATGAAGTCGTTGATCTTGCCAACTTGAATTGTCCAGGTCAAATCGTTATTTCTGGGTCGAAGCAAGGAATTGAACAAGCGTCTGAGTTATTGAAGGAAAAAGGAGCAAAACGCGTTCTTCCCTTAAACGTTAGTGGTCCGTTCCACTCCAGATTGATGAAGCCTGCCAATGAAGAATTTGCAAGCTATTTAGATAACACTCAGGTAAAAGATGCGGTGATTCCGGTATATGCCAATGTTTCAGCAGAAGCAGTCACCTCAAGTGGGGAAATAAAGGATTTGCTACTTAAACAACTGTACTCCCCCGTACGCTTCGAAGAGTCTATTAATCATATGATTGATGAAGGAATAGACGCTTTTGTCGAGGTAGGTAATGGGAAAGTACTTTCTGGTCTATTAAGAAAAATAAACAAGAAGGTTCCTACGTTTGCAGTACAGGATATTAAATCAATGAACGATTTTATTTCATGGTACAGGGAGGAATCATAATGCTCAAAGGGAAAAATGCACTAGTGACAGGCGCATCGCGTGGAATCGGAAAAGCAATTGCTCTTGAACTGGCAAAGCAGGGTGCTAATGTAGCAGTCAATTATGCTGGTAGTGAAGCAAAGGCACAGGCAGTTGTTGAAGAGATTGAACAGCTGGGTGTTCAATCCTTTAAAGTGCAGGCAGATGTTGCCAATGAAACAAATGTAAAAGCAATGGTTAAAGAAGTAATTTCAACATTTGGAAGTCTTGATATTTTAGTGAATAATGCGGGCGTAACAAGTGATAACTTGTTAATGCGTATGAAGGAAGAAGAATTCGATCGCGTAATTAATACGAATTTAAAAGGTGTCTTTATTTGTACAAAGGCAGTGACTAGACAAATGATGAAACAAAAAGCAGGCAGAATTATAAATGTTGCATCTATTGTAGGTGTCAGTGGGAATCCTGGACAAGCCAATTATGTTGCAGCAAAAGCAGGTGTCATCGGATTAACAAAAACAACCGCAAAAGAGCTTGCCTCTCGTAACATCTTGGTTAATGCAGTTGCACCTGGATTTATTTCTACCGATATGACAGACGAACTGACCGAGGAACAAAGAGAAAGTATGCTAAACTTAATTCCGTTGGCAAAACTAGGAACAGCCGAAGATGTAGCAAAAGTTGTCCGCTTCCTCACAACAGAAGACGCCAACTACATTACCGGCCAAACCATCCACATCGACGGCGGAATGGTGATGTGAAATCAAAAGCGAAGTGGGCTTGCCCAGCGGCGAATAGCATAGACAAGAGACTGTAGAGCACGGGTTTTTGTGCTCGGAATGTCTATTGTCTATGACTCGAGCCGCTAGCCCACGTAGCTAGTCGAAACAAAGGTGGAGGCTACTGTTCAGAAACTTAACGCTAGTAAGGGGTCGTAGTACAGGTGAATTCCCCTGTCGTAATAGTCGTTCGAAGCCATATCGACCTGATATAAACTTGCTCCAACTAGAAATTCACACAGAAATATTTTATACTACTTGAAGGGAGGTGAGATAAGATGGCAGATGTATTAGATCGTGTAAAAGCTATTATTGTAGATCGTCTTGATGTTGATGAATCCAAAATTACGATGGAAGCTTCTTTTAAGGATGATCTGGAAGCAGATTCATTGGATGTAGTTGAGCTTGTGATGGAATTAGAAGATGAATTTGACATGGAAATCGCAGACGAAGATGCTGAAAATATAAATACAGTAGGTGATGCTGTAAATTACATAAACAGCAAAGCTTAGTTTCAATGTAAGTAGTTAAATGAATAGTGTTTGTTCAAAAGGGAAAAAGACTTTCTGGACATCCTCATACAGAAAGTCTCGCAGATGCGAGGCTTTCGTTATATTTTAATGGAGGCGACAGCCATGGATGTGGGTCAATTAGCAAAGCAATTGAATATCAACTTCAAGGATCAAAGCATAATACAACAGGCTTTTACACATTCATCGTATGTGAATGAGCATCGGAATACCGTAGTTACGGATAACGAACGTCTTGAATTTCTTGGTGATGCAGTCTTGGAACTAGGGGTATCCCAGTATCTTTTCCGTGAAAATAAGGAAATGCCTGAAGGTGAGATGACTAAATTACGAGCTTCGATTGTTTGTGAACCGTCCTTGATGAATTTTGCGACAGAGCTAAATTTTGGAGAATACTTGCTGCTTGGTAAAGGTGAAGAGCAAACGGGCGGTAGACAGAGACCAGCAATCTTAGCAGATGTATTTGAAGCTTTCCTGGGTGCTCTTTATTTGGACCAGGGGTTTAATGAGGCGCTAAATTTCTTAGAGGTGCATGTTTTTCCGAAAATCAGTACTGGTGCTTTTTCGCATGCGATGGATTATAAAAGTCAATTGCAAGAGTTGATCCAACAAAGTAAGAATCAATCCATTGAATACAAAATTGTAGAAGAAAAAGGTCCTTCCCATAATAGAGAATTTGTTTCACAAGCAATTATAAAGGGAAACGTAGCTGGTGAAGGCACTGGTAAAACAAAAAAGGAAGCAGAACAGCGTGCAGCAAAATATGCGCTCGATCATTTTTAAACTGTAATGCATTGAAAAGGCTGTACCTATGTGGTACAGCCTTTACTTTTAATATAACCTATTTCCTTATAGAAGCTAATTCCTCAATAAAAGCTTGCTTTTCAGATGCACTTAGTTGACCTTTTTGGACTACCATGTCATACATAAACTTCAAATCTTCATATTTACTTAAATCATAATCATCCGGATCCATAATGGCACGATTAACGACATTTAACCGTTCGGCTAATCCTTCCAGCAATATTTTCATATTTTCTTCATTTGCATTTTCTAATTCCATGTAAATTCCCCCTCTGTTTTTCAAGTCACTTTGCAGTATATAGTGTTTGTATGGTCTGCACTTCTTTTGTTACTTACTTTATGATAAAATAAATAAGTTAAAAAGCCAACTGTTTTTAGTAAATACAGAAGAATAAAACCTTCCTATCTATAAAAGTTAACGAAGGAATTTGCTGAAAAGCAGAAGAGTAATCACATCTAAGAATATTAACGTTATGGGAAACTGGAATAGGTTCCATTTAAAATAGGAGAATGTATATGTATTTAAAACGATTGGAAAGTGTAGGCTTCAAATCATTTGCGGAGCGGATAAATGTAGAATTTGTACCTGGAGTGACAGCGGTCGTTGGTCCTAATGGAAGTGGGAAAAGTAATATAACCGATGCAATACGCTGGGTACTTGGTGAACAATCGGCTAAATCATTGCGTGGCTCTAAAATGGAAGATATCATATTCCAAGGTAGTGACTCAAGGAAAGCATTGAACGTTGCAGAAGTTACGCTCATTCTGGACAATGAAGATAAGCGTGTACCACTTGATTATGATGAAGTAAGCGTGACTCGTCGTGTATACCGTTCAGGTGATAGTGAATTTTATATCAATAAACAGTCCTGCCGATTAAAAGATATTATCGACCTTTTTATGGATTCCGGATTAGGACGAGAAGCTTTCTCCATTATAAGTCAAGGAAAAGTGGAAGAAATTCTCAGTTCTAAAGCGGAAGAGCGTAGAACAATCTTTGAAGAAGCTGCAGGTGTTTTAAAGTATAAACAAAGAAAAAAGAAATCCGAATATAAATTAGCAGAAACACAGGAAAATTTAAATAGGGTTGAAGATATTATCCATGAAATCGAACAACAGATTACCCCATTAGAAGAGCAGGCCAGAATAGCAAAGAAATATACGGAATTAAAAGCTACATTAAAACAAAAGGAAATCTCTTTTCTGGTCACAGAAATTGAACAGATACACTATAAGTGGCAGTTAATTTTAAAGGAACTTGAAAATGATAAAGTAATGGAAGCGAATCGAAATGCAGTCATTCGCCGGAAAGAAGCTGAAATAGAAAAAAGCAAGTTGGAAACACAGCAACTTGATAGTGAAATAGAAGCATTGCAGGCGACTCTACTAACAGCAACCGAACAGCTTGAAAAGTATGAAGGAAAAAAACAATTACTCGATGAACGTTCCAAGCATTTTGGTGAAACCAAGGAAAAACTGGAAAAACAAAAAAAGGAAACCGATGAACAAATTAGTGGCTTGCAGGATTTGTTAAAAAAGGAAAAAACAGTACTTGTAGAATTACAGGAAAACAGAAAGAAAACGAAAGAGTTTGCAAGTCAACTGGAAACACAACTAAAGATGAGTAAAGAGAGTATATCGGAACAATTGGAAGAACTAAAATCCGATTATATTGAATTACTAAATAACCAGGCGGCAAAGCGGAATGAAAAACAATCCATTGCACAACAATTACAACAAATAAATGGAAAGAAAGATAAGCAAGCTGAAAAATTTCAAGATATTGTTACATTACGAGAGCAGCTATTGGAAAAGCAAAAACGAATGAATTCTGATTATCTTGATAAAGAAACACAGTTTCAGGAAAAAGATGATTTTATTAAAAACCTAAAAAGCAAATTGCAGTCTGAGCGCAATCAGTTCCAGGATTCACAGACAAAGCTTTATCAAGGATATCAGTATATCGAGAAAATGAAATCAAAAAAGGAAATGCTGGAAGAAATGAAAGAAGATTTCCAAGGGTTTTTCCACGGTGTAAAAGCGATTCTAAAAGCTCGTGAAGAAAATAAGCTTGAACATATTCATGGGGCAGTGATTGAGTTAATCGAAGTGCCTAAAGATTATATTACGGCAATAGAGACCGTTCTCGGTGGACAAGCACAGCATATTGTTGTTCATGACGATAAAGCAGCAAGAAATGCTATTTCCTGGCTGAAGAAAACAAATAATGGCAGGGCTACATTTTTGCCACTCGGATCCATCCAAGAGCGATTCATCCAGGCAGATTTCCTTCGTAAATTGAAAAACCATCCTGGGTATATAGGGATTGCATCAAGTCTTGTGAAAACAAGCAACCTATATCAAAAAGCCATCAATCATTTAATGGGTCATGTGATTATTGCCCGTTCGTTAAAAGATGCAACTGATATTGCCACGCTTGTTAATCGGAGGTTCCGTGTAGTCACAGTAGAAGGCGATGTTGTTAATCCAGGTGGTTCGATGTCCGGCGGTGCTCAGAAGAAAACCAATCAGTCATTATTCACCAGAGAAAAGGATTTACAGGAAATGACAGAACGATTAATTGCATATCAGCAAAAAGCATTCCAATTTGAAACCATGGTAAAACAGAAAAAAAATAATGTTCATAGTTTGGAAAGCGAACTGTCATCTGCGGAAAATCAAATAACCATAATGCAAACTGAACTGCAGGAGATCCATACAGAATTAAAGCAAGTGGAGATGGAACTATCTTCAATTAATGATAATCTTTCCATCTATGATATGGATAAACAACAATATATTCAAGATAGTACTGAACTACTTACACGTGAATCAAACCTGAAAAAAGAATTGTTAGAGACCAAACAGCAATTGGAATCTATTCAGAAGAAAATAGACTTACTGACCAAACAAGATACAAAGTTTAAGGAAAATAAAGAAGCGATGCAAAGTGAATTGCATCAATTTCAGATTACGCTGGCGGAGCAGGATGAAAGAGTTAAAAATCAACGTGAAAAAACCAATTCTGTACAACAGCAATTAAGCAGTCTGCTAGGGAAACAATCAAAACTTGAAAAAGAACTAAATAATTTTCTTGAGTTGGAGACTTCAGGAGAAACAGAAGCTGATATGGATCAAATGATTCAGTCTGCAAAAAAAGAGAAGGTAGCATCCACTTCAGAAATCAAGGAAATGCGCAGTAACAGATTAGCACAAACAAAGCTTGTCGAGGATATGGAACGAGAGCTGAAAGAAGAGAATAAAAATCATCAGCAATTTTTACAGACCATTCAACAAAAAGAAGTGAATGTGAACCGAATGGATGTAGATCTTGAAAATCGTTTAAATCATTTGCAAACAGAGTATACAATCACCTATGAGAAGGCCAGACAGCAGTATGGAAAAGTGGACAATATGGAGGAGTCCAAGTTAAATGTGGAGCAATTGAAGCATGAAATTGAACTTCTTGGAGCAGTCAATCTAGGTGCCATTGATGAATATGAACGGATTTCAGAGCGCTACACCTTCTTAACTGAACAAAGAAATGATCTTGTGGAAGCGAAAGAGATACTTTATCGTGTCATTGCTGAAATGGATGAAGAAATGAAAAAACGCTTTGATGTGACTTTTACCAAGATTAAAGCTGAATTTGCAACTGTATTTACACAATTATTTGGCGGTGGACATGCAGAATTGAATTTAACGGATCCCAAAAATTTACTGGATACTGGAATAGACATTATTGCCCAGCCACCGGGCAAGAAACTACAACATCTTGGTCTGCTTTCAGGTGGGGAACGTGCCCTGACAGCTATTGCATTACTTTTTGCTATACTTAGAGTTCGCCCTGTTCCATTTTGTATATTAGATGAAGTAGAAGCGGCACTGGACGAGGCAAATGTTGCTAGGTTTGCAAAATATGTTAAATTATACAGTGATAAAACGCAATTTATTGTGATTACACATCGGAAGGGTACAATGGAAGAAGCAGATGCACTTTATGGGGTAACCATGCAGGAATCCGGCGTATCCAGACTTGTTTCCGTAAGACTTGAGGAAACAAAAGAATTAATAGAATCGTAGGAGGTTAGCGGAAAAATGGGATTCATGGATAAATTAAAAAATAAATTTAAACAAAATGAGGAAACGGAAGAGGTTTCTAAAAAATATCAAGAAGGCATGAAGAAAACACGTCATTCATTTTCAGGTAAGCTCAATGATCTGATTGCCCGATACCGTAAAGTAGACGAGGATTTTTTTGAAGAGTTGGAAGAGGTACTTATTACCGCTGACGTAGGTGTAACAACGGTTATGGAACTGGTCGAAGAACTCAGAATGGAAGTGAAGCGGCAAAAAATTAAAGATACGAACGGTATCAAAGATGTGATTTCTGAAAAATTAGTGGAAATTTATTATGGCGATGACAACCAAGAGATTGAGAAATTACAACTACAAGAGAACGGGCTTTCCGTTATACTTGTTGTCGGTGTCAATGGTGTCGGAAAAACAACTAGTATTGGAAAACTCGCACATCAGTTGAAGCAACAAGGGAAAAATGTCATTTTGGCTGCAGGGGATACCTTCCGTGCAGGGGCAATCGAACAGCTTGAAGTATGGGGAGAAAGAGCCGATGTTGCTGTTATTAAACAAAACGCAGGAAGTGATCCTGCAGCTGTAATCTTTGATGGAATTAAGGCAGCAAAATCACGGAATGCAGACGTGCTAATTTGTGATACAGCAGGAAGACTTCAAAATAAAGTAAACTTGATGAATGAACTCTCAAAGGTAAAACGAGTTATTGAAAGGGAAATACCTGATGCACCACATGAAGTATTACTTGTCCTTGACGCGACTACGGGGCAAAATGCACTCAATCAGGCGAAAACGTTCTCGGAAGCAACGAATGTTTCAGGAATCGTATTGACAAAGCTTGATGGTACTGCAAAAGGTGGAATTGTGCTTGCAATACGTAATGAGTTAAATATTCCTGTGAAATATGTTGGGCTTGGGGAACAAGTTGGAGATTTGCAGGAATTTGATGCAAATGCATTTGTTTATGGCCTCTTTGCAGATATGGCAGTAGAGGAATAACTTTTATAATTCCTTGACAAGAATTCGGTACTTTCGCTATGATATGTAAAGGTAATTCACTTAACAAGGGGTGTGTAAATTGCTGGAAAAGACAACACGTGTCAATTTTTTATTCGACTTTTATCAAGCACTGCTAACACCCAAACAACGTAACTATATGGAAATGTACTATTTGGAAGACTACTCACTGGGCGAGATCTCTGAGTTGTTTCATGTGTCACGGCAAGCTGTGTATGATAATATCAAACGAACAGAAGCAATGCTTGAAACTTATGAGGAGAAGTTACATTTATACAGTAAATTCTACCAGCGTATATTGCTCATTGAACAGTTGGAGAAATCGATAACAGATGAATCTATATTAGAAATGATTAACAAACTAAAAGAATTAGATTAGGGGGACATCTTCTATGGCATTTGAAGGATTGGCTGACCGCCTGCAAAGTACGATAAAGAAGATTACCGGTAAAGGGAAAGTTTCTGAGCAAGATGTAAAGGAAATGACCCGTGAAGTCCGTCTTGCTTTATTAGAAGCTGATGTTAACTTTAAAGTGGTTAAAGATTTGATTGCCCGCATTAAAGAGCGGGCAATTGGTCAGGAAGTAATGGATAGTCTAACACCTGGCCAACAAGTTATTAAAGTTGTAAAAGATGAACTAACAACATTAATGGGTGGCGAGCAGAGTAAAATTGCAGTTGCCGACCGCTCACCGACAGTCATTATGATGGTAGGTCTGCAAGGGGCCGGTAAAACAACAACGTCTGGAAAACTTGCCAGTCTACTGCGGAAACAGCATAATCGCACTCCATTATTGGTAGCATGTGATATTTATCGTCCTGCAGCAATCAAGCAATTGGAAACTTTGGGTGAACAATTGGATATGCCTGTTTTCTCTATGGGAACAGAAGCAAATCCAGTTGATATTGCAACAAAAGCAATTGAGAAGGCAAAAGAGGAACATCATGATTATGTCATTATCGATACGGCTGGTCGCTTGCATGTAGATACGAATCTGATGGAAGAATTACAGCAGATTAAAACGACCGTCAAACCGGATGAAATTTTCCTTGTTGTCGATGCGATGACAGGTCAGGATGCTGTAAATGTTGCGGAAAGTTTCAATGAACAGCTTGATATTACTGGAGTTGTACTTACGAAACTTGATGGGGATACTCGTGGTGGTGCTGCATTATCCATTAAGGCTGTTACAGATAAGCCGATTAAATTTGCTGGTATGGGGGAAAAACTCGATCAGCTGGAAGCATTCCATCCAGATCGCATGGCATCACGGATTCTTGGGATGGGCGATGTCCTATCATTAATTGAAAAAGCACAAACAAATGTTGATGAAAAGCAAGTCAAAGAGCTGGAAGAAAAAATGCGTACCATGTCCTTTACATTTGATGACTTTCTCGAACAGATGGGCCAGGTTAAACAAATGGGGCCATTGGATGATCTGATGGCGATGATTCCAGGTGCCAACAAGATGAAAGGTCTAAAAAATGCACAACTCGATGATAAGCAATTATCCCATGTCGAGGCAATTATCCAGTCCATGACCAAAAAAGAAAGACAGGATCCGAGCATTATCAATGGCAGCCGCAGAAAGCGGATTGCAAAAGGTTCTGGAACATCGGTTTCCCAGATTAATCGTCTGATCAAGCAATTTAGTGAAATGAAGAAAATGATGAAACAAATGACGAACATGCAAAAAGGAAAAAAAGGCAAGGGTGGCTTTAAATTACCATTTTAGTACAGATTTATCAGTGAAAATACAGGTTCTAGCAACGTTACTAGTAATCAAATGAAGAAGATTATCACAAAGAAATTCACAAGTTATTTTCTTTGTAATGTAAAAACACTTTACAGACCTAAATTTTTCTGTTAGAATCTAAAATTGTGATAAACATTTTATTGGAGGTGCAAATAATGGCAGTTAAAATCCGTTTGAAACGTATGGGATCTAAAAGAAACCCATTTTATCGTATCGTTGTAGCTGATTCACGTTCTCCTCGTGATGGACGTTCTATTGAACAAATTGGAACATACAATCCAGTAGTTAATCCAGTTGAAGTTAAAATAGATGAAGAAAAAGCACTTGATTGGATGACAAAAGGTGCGAAACCAAGTGATACAGTACGTAATCTTTTCTCAAATGAAGGCATCATGAAAAAATTCCACGATAATAAAAATTCTAAATAAGTAGTGTGATATCATGAAAGCCCTAATAGAATCGATTGTTGCCTCATTAGTTGATTACCCGGACGATATCGTTGTTACGGAAACAGAAGAAGATATAAAGATCGTTTATCATCTTACTGTTAACCAAGATGATGTCGGAAAAGTAATTGGAAAAAATGGACGTATTGCAAAAGCAATTCGTACGGTTGTCTATGCAGCTAAGTCAGATGGTAATAAACGCATTTATTTGGATATTATGTAAAGGGAAAGTGGACCCCGCAAATGGGTTCTTCTTTCCCTTTTCCATATTAGAAACTGTAAAAACTTATACTAACTACGATAGATAAACAGGTATAATGAAAAGATTTTTTACGGGAGCGAGGAGATCCAGTGAATATCATTAAAAAGGTTATTATCAAGCAAGTTGTTACCCAGAAGAGTAAAGAAAAAATATACAGCAATTTCGAAAATCACAAATTGCGACTTGAACAAGAGTGTCAACAACTCCTATTTGAAAAAAGGAAACTACAAAATAAATCAGGAGTTTCTAAGCAGGATATCGAGCAGCGTTTTCAGCAGGAGATTAATAATCGTAAAGAGAAGATCAAACTTATTGATTTTAAAATAGACCAATTGGCAACACTGGAAATTGGAAGTGAAATTATTGAGTCTGAAGTTGATGCTCTTGTTGAAGTGGAAGTTGGTTCAAACTGGAAAGAAATAATGGAGAACCAGACAATCGTCCTTCAAGATGATATCGTTATAAGAATTGAGAAATAGAAGGTGATATGATGGATATTAAAATGTTTAGTATTGGTAAAATAGTGAATACACATGGCATCAAGGGAGAAGTCAAGATACTTAGGATTAGTGACTTTGAAGAACGGTTTACACCGGGAGAATCCGTATATGTCATTAAGGATGACAAGCCAATAAAGTTATTAATTGCTGCACACCGGATACATAAGGGTTTTGACCTTGTTCAATTCAAGGGATATGGAAATATAAACCTTGTGGAGCCATTTAAGGGCTGCGTGCTAAAAATCAGAGAAGAACAATTAACGGATTTAAATAAAGATGAATATTATTACCATGAGATTATTGGTTGTGAAGTCTACACAACTAATGATAAGAGATTAGGACAAATCAAGGAAATCCTCTCACCTGGGGCAAATGATGTGTGGGTCATTAAGCAAGAACAGGGGAAAGACATATTAATTCCTTATATTGATGATATAGTAAAAGAAGTAGATATTAATGCCGGAAAGGTAGTTATAGAACCAATGGAAGGACTGCTGGATTAATGCAAATTGATATATTAACTCTTTTTCCAGAAATGTTTTCGGGTGTGTTCAATTCTTCTATATTGAAAAGGGCTAGTGAAAGAGAGAAATTTAGTTATAATCTCGTAAATTTCAGAAATTACACAGAGAATAAACATATGAAGGTCGATGATTATCCATATGGCGGCGGAGCCGGAATGGTATTGTCCCCACAACCTATTTTTGATGCGGTTTCTGATGTGAAGAAAAAAAATAAGACAACCTCTCGTGTCATACTGATGTGTCCACAGGGAGAAACCTTTACTCAACAGAAAGCAGAAGAATTAGCAAATGAAGAACATCTTATTTTCATTTGTGGCCATTATGAGGGCTATGATGAGAGGATCAGGGAGCATCTTGTGACAGATGAATTGTCGATTGGTGACTATGTACTCACCGGGGGAGAACTGGGGGCCATGGTTGTTGTGGACAGTGTTGTTCGTTTGCTTCCTGATGTATTAGGTAATAAAGAATCTGCACCAGAAGACTCCTTCTCTACAGGACTACTTGAACATCCACATTATACGAGACCAGCAGATTTTCGCGGAATTAAGGTTCCTGATATTTTGTTGTCTGGGGACCATGCTAAAATTAAGAATTGGCGCAAAGAAGAATCATTAAAACGGACCTATTCGCGTCGGCGGGATCTTTTGGAAAACTACACTTTGAGTAAAGAAGATCAGGCAGTATTGAATAACATTAAAAAAAGTGAAAATGATTGAAAAAATGTTGAACTATTAATTTCAATGTGATATATTAGGTATTGTGCTTAAGTACGTTAAGTACATATAAACGATGTTCCGCTGTTCTATTATGATTCATGAACATTGGTTTGGAAGGAGTGAAGTAGAATGCAACAACTAATTGCAGACATCACAAAAGATCAACTTCGTACAGATCGTCCCGATTTTCGTGCTGGTGATACGGTTAAGGTTCACGCTAAAGTTGTAGAGGGAACTCGCGAACGTATTCAGATATTCGAAGGTGTTGTTATTAAACGCCAAAATGGTGGAATCAATGAAACATTTACAGTAAGAAAAATTTCTTACGGTGTAGGTGTTGAACGTACTTTCCCAGTACATTCACCAAGAGTTGACAGAATCGAAGTGACTCGTCGTGGAATTGTACGTCGTGCGAAATTATATTATCTTCGTAATCTACGCGGAAAAGCAGCTCGTATTAAAGAACGTCGCTAATCAGAGCGAGCTGAATAAAAACGTTATTGGAAAGGAGCTTGGCAAAAATTGCACAAGCTCCTTTTTGTTTTTTTTTGACACTGAACGATTTTAAGATGGTATGAATGTACAAAGCTGGCTTACAATAAAGATAGATATAGATGGCTCGGAGGGGAATATGTGGCGAAGAAGAAAAGAAATGAATGGTTTGATTGGATAAAAGCATTATTGCTTGCGTTTGGGTTGGCATTTATAGTCCGTATGTTCCTTTTTGCGCCAATTGTGGTTGATGGACCGTCCATGCTGCCGACCCTTCATGATAGGGATCAAATGATTGTAAATAAATTTTCATATCATTTTCAGGAACCAGATAGGTTTGATATCGTCGTTTTCCACGCTTCCGTCCAGAAAGACTTTATTAAACGTGTTATCGGTCTACCGGGAGAACATGTAGCTGTAGAAGATAACGTGTTATATATAAATGGTGAAGAAGTTGATGAACCTTTCCTGAATGAGCAAAAAGAAAATATGGAACCATATCAGACGCTAACAAATGATTTTACACTTGAAGAGCTACCTGGAGGTCACGAGGTGATTCCAGAAGGGCATGTATTTGTCTTGGGTGATAACAGAGGGAATTCAACGGACAGCAGGATGCTCGGTGTCATTCCAATGGAACAATTGGTCGGCAAAACAAGCCTGATTTATTGGCCCTTCAGTCGAATGCAATTCTTAGGAAATGAGGAATAAACAATTATGTCAATACAATGGTTTCCCGGACATATGGCAAAGGCAAGACGGCAAGTGGAAGAAAAACTAAAACTTGTTGACTTCGTTATGGAACTAGTGGATGCAAGAGCACCTTTCTCTTCGCAAAACCCAATGCTGCAACAAGTGATGCAAAGCAAAACGAAAATGATCGTTTTGATGAAGAAAGACTTAGCTGATCAACGTGAAACAGAGAGATGGATTAGCCATTTTAAAGAGATGGGGATTCCAGCAATTGCGGTAGATGTTAATAATAAAGCAGATGTTAATCGAGTTATCCAAATGGCAAAAGAGCTCGGACAGGTAAAGATGGAGAAGCTCATGAAGAAGGGGATCCAACCAAGACCGGCAAGAGCGATGATCGTTGGTATACCAAATGTTGGGAAATCAACACTAATTAACCGGCTCGCAATGCGAAAGGCCGCTAAAACAGGTGATCGTCCTGGTATTACAAAGCAACAGCTTTGGATTAAAGTCAAAAAGGATTTTGAACTTCTCGATACACCAGGTATTTTATGGCCCAAATTTGAAGATGAAGTTGTCGGTTACAGGCTTGCCGCAATTGGAACGATTAAAGATCAGCTTCTTTCCTTACAGGACATAACTGCATTTGTTATTAACTATATGCGAGAGCATTATCCAGACCAGCTGGAAGAGAGATACAATATCAATCGGAACATGGATGATATGCTGGAAATATTTAATGCAATCGGAAAACAAAGAGGTGCACTGGAAAGCGGTGGACAGATAAATTTTGAAAAAGTTTCCGATATTTTTATAAGGGATTTACGTACAGGGAGATTAGGAAATATTACGTTAGAAACACCAATAAATAAATAAGACATGCATCTCTTAGGATGTGTGTTTTTATTTTAAAGGCTTTTTGATTCATGTTTGTGACTGGGGTTTACTCGTCCCACCGAAAAGAATTGTTCCGTTATAACTCTCGTAGTTAGTATGAAATACGTCATAGATAAGTAACTTCGGCGACCGCTCTGGGAAATACACTCACGCAGAAGTCTACGTGTATTTCCCAGAGCTAGTTAGCATATTGCTTGTCAATTACTGAGTTTGCAATGGCTAAAACAGCATCATATAGCATCACCAGTCCGGTATTGTTCTGGGCGGTGACTCTTGCGGAAACAGCACGTGTCCGAAGACCAGAAGAGTGATTTTCTCTTCGGGGCTGAGGCCGTGCTAAGGATGCGCATCCGCATCCGCCCAGAACGATACCGGACGACCGCGACAGCACAGGTCTTTGGAATTAAACTTAAAGTAACGTTTTAATTTAAAGATTTCGCAGTAAACACAACAAATATTATCGCTGGGACGATCAGTGCGCAGTTCGGATTTTTTGAACAACATTTAATATACCCAACTACGAACCGATATAAGATAGAGAGTAAGGTGGAATAATGGAAAAACAATCGATTGCTGTTATAAAAAAGTTAATGAAAAACGGCGAATTAAGTGAAGCGGATATTACCGAACTTAAAATGGATGAACGCAAGGGTGTTCAGTCACTATTGAATAGCTATGAAAAACAGAAAATGAAAGACAAGCAGCTAGAGGCTAATTTTTATGCAATGACAAGCTATGAAAGAATGGCCTATTCCAATGGATCCAAACTCATAGCAGGAATCGATGAGGCTGGTAGAGGACCACTCGCTGGTCCGGTTGTTGCTGCGGCTGTTATTCTTCCGGAAGATTTCAAATTAATGGGATTGAATGATTCCAAACAATTGAATGAACAGACAAGAGATACATTTTTTACAATCATTAAAGAACAAGCAGTATGTTATGGCATTTCAATTATCGACAATCATCAGATAGATAAAATTAATATATTTGAAGCAACCAAACTTGCGATGCGGGAAGCGTTTGATCAATTAACACATACTCCTGATCATTTATTGGTGGATGCTGTTAAGCTGGAACAATTGCCATGCACATCTGAATCACTAGTAAAAGGTGATACGAAGAGTATTTCAATTGCAGCGGCAAGTATTTTGGCGAAAGTAACCCGGGATAACTTAATGAAGGAAATACATAATGAATATCCGATATATGAATTCGCAAAGAATATGGGATATGGTACAAAGCATCATATGGAAAAACTGCAAGAGGCTGGGGCTTCCCCTTATCATAGAAAGACCTTTGCTCCTGTTAATAAATTAGGTTAATTTTTTTCATACAAAAAAGTATAGTACTTTCGAATTATATAAGTACAACCAAGGCATCACCCAAATGCACAAGTTTTCTAAAAAAGGGGATGTAACCGTTGAGTATTCACAAAATTATTGGTGAAAAAATGTCAAAGATTCATCAGGAACAGCAGAAACTAAGACCCGGTCAAATTATTCAAGGTAAGATCCTTAAAATCTATCCGGACAATAAAGCACAAATTCAGCTTGGTAGTAAAAATTTGATTGCTCAGTTGGAAGCATCCCTATCCATTGAAGGAAGATATCACTTCCAAGTACAGTCTTCAGAAGAAACCATTCATCTGAAAGTTCTCGGCGAAGAGTTGCAATCACAATCAAAAAGTGTTGCCTGGAACCTGATAGAGCAGCTTGGTTTGAAAACAACAAAAAGTAATATAGCACTCGTAAATAAAATTATTAGTCAAGGTATCTCGTTTGATCGGACACAGTTGAAAAATGCTTTGCAATTATTGGACACAATCAAACATAAAGGACCCGCCCAGCAAGAATTAGTAGAGATGATTAAGCGTAATTTACCAATCACGGAAAACGTATTTAATGCGTTGAATTCTAAAAATAGTACGGACCTGACAACACAAATGCGGGAACTTCTCAAACAACTAAAGCCAAGTACAGATCTCACTTTCAAAATGGAGCAAATTATTAATCCCCCAGTGAGTGAAAAAGTATCATTAACTAGGCAAATAAACGCAGACAATACTAGTAATAGACAGCAGATATTCCAAGTTTTAAAGTCTGTCGGGCTGTTGGATAAAGCGGTGGACTTTGCAACATGGAAATCAGCTTGGGGGCAGCCAAAAGCGATATTAGAGAAGAATGGTACATCAACGCATTCTTTAGATATGAAAATACCTTTCCATCTAAATACAAATGTTATCGTGAAGGCAATGGAACAAGTAGTTTTAAATAAACAAGCACTTGTTACACATTCCGAGGAAATACTGAATCTATTTGAAAATAAATTAAGGCAAAAAGTCGTAGCTGACACTGTATTAACACAGAAGGAATTTACTGATCTAAAAGAACAATTGTTCCAAAAAATTACCCCCCATCTTTCTGCTGCATCCGAACAATCGATAAGGGTACTGTCAAATAATTCGTTGCACTTAGAACATGTTTTAAGCGTACTAAAGACATTCAGTGATCAGCGAACATATACACAGTTAACTACTGCTTTGTCATCTATAAAACTAGACAATCTATTTACGAATGCTTCACCAAAAGAGCAGTTTTTGCAGCAGATTAATCAAGTATTGCAGTACACTGGTTTATCTTATGAAAATAACATAGCAACAAATTTAAAAGAAGATAATAAAAGTATTAAATCTATGTTGCTACAGTTGCTACAGCACAGTGATGGAACCATACAGGAGAAAGCAGGGCAGTTGCTGCATTTTATTAATGGAATGCAGTTAAATTCAGTAAATGAATCGGCAAATTTCATTCAAGCATCCATGCAAATACCTGCTGAAAAACTGGGATTAACGAAAGATATGGAACTTGAATTTGAGAGCAGGAAAACTGCGGACGGGAAAATTGATCCCGATTACTGTCGAATATTGTTTTATTTAAATCTGGAGCATTTGAAGCAAACCGTGATTGATATGAATATTCAAAAGCGTTCTGTTTCCGTTACGATATATAATGATGAATATCCAAAATTAAAAGATTATACACAGTCCATTCAACCTGTACTATCACAGGGGTTAGATGCATTGAATTATCACCTTTCTTCTATTCATTTTAAAGCCTTACAGGAACAAAAAAAGACAGGTACGGATAGAATAAAGCCATATCAATCTTCGTATCAAGGAGTTGATTATCGCATATGACAGAAAAAAGGAGAAAAGCCACAGCACTCACGTATGATCAAAAAAAGAGTGTTGCACCAATGATTACTGCTACGGGGAAAGGTCTAGTTGCTGATGAAATCATTAAAAGAGCGAAGGCAAATGATGTTCCAATTTTGGAAGATGCCTCACTAGTAGAATTGCTTGCAGAGCTTAATATAAATGAAACCATTCCGGAAGAATTATATCAGGCTGTAGCGGAAGTATTTTCATTTGTCTATCATGCAGACAAGCAAATGCAACGGAAAGAATAGAATTCTAATACTTAATAGAAAAAACAAATTTCTCTATTTCTTGTGAAATTTGTTTTTCTTTTATACAATAGTATTGCAGTGAAATTGATAGGAGGATGGAAAATGAACATTCATGAGTATCAGGGGAAAGAAGTTTTACGCCAATTCGGTGTAAAGGTTCCGAATGGCTATGTAGCTTATACGGTTGATGAAGCTGTACAGGCAGCAGAAAAGCTTGGCACTGCTGTAACCGTTGTCAAGGCGCAGATACATGCCGGTGGCCGTGGTAAAGCTGGTGGAGTGAAAGTTGCTAAAAACTTAGAAGAAGTTCGTACATATGCGGATGAAATTCTTGGAAAAACACTTGTAACACATCAAACAGGTCCAGAAGGTAAAGAAGTTAAGCGTTTACTTGTTGAAGAGGGCTGTGACATTAAGAAAGAATATTACGTAGGTGTTGTCCTTGATCGCGTGACATCACGTGTTGTTTTCATGGCATCTGAAGAAGGTGGTACAGAGATTGAAGAAGTAGCAGAAGCTACTCCTGAAAAGATTTTCAAAGAAATTATCGATCCTGTAATTGGTCTATCACCTTACCAAGCTAGAAGATTAGCATTTAACATCAATATACCTGATGAACTAATCGGAAAAGCTGTGCAGTTTATGACAGCTTTATATAATGCATTTATTGAAAAAGATTGTTCGATTGCAGAAATTAACCCACTTGTAACTACAGGTGACGGGGAGGTTCTTGCACTCGATGCGAAATTAAACTTCGATGATAATGCACTATATCGTCAAAAAGATATCATGGAACTGCGTGATTTAGAAGAAGAAGATGAAAAAGAAATTGAGGCATCCGAATATGACCTAAGCTATGTTTCATTGGACGGAAACATTGGCTGTATGGTTAATGGTGCCGGGCTTGCGATGTCTACGATGGATATTATTAACCATTATGGCGGAGACCCCGCTAACTTCCTTGATGTTGGGGGCGGCGCAACTGCGGAAAAAGTAACAGAGGCATTTAAAATTATTTTGTCCGATTCAAATGTTAAAGGTATTTTCGTAAATATTTTCGGCGGCATCATGAAGTGTGATGTTATTGCTGAAGGTGTTATAGAGGCAACTAAACAAGTTGGATTGGAATTACCGCTTGTTGTTCGTTTGGAAGGAACAAATGTTGACAAGGGTAAACAAATTCTTGAAGAATCAGGATTAAACATCACTCCAGCAACATCAATGGCTGATGGTGCAGAGAAAATTGTTTCCATGGTCAGCTAATTTTTAGTGAAAGTTATGCTTTCTTATAAGTGGAGCAAAAGCCTTTATTTTTAATATAGAAAGGACGGTTGAAAATGGGTGTTTATGTTAATAAAGATACGAAAGTTATTGTCCAAGGAATAACAGGTGGGACAGCTAAATTCCATACGAAACAAATGCTTGAATATGGCACGAAAATCGTTGGTGGGGTAACACCTAAAAAGGCTGGTTCTGAGGTTGAAGGTGTACCAGTATTTAATACAGTTAAAGATGCAGTAGATACTACTGGTGCAACAGTGTCTGTTATTTATGTGCCAGCACCCTTTGCTGCAGATGCTATTATAGAGGCGACAGATGCTGAGTTGGATCTTGTTATTTGTATTACGGAGCATATTCCAGTATTGGATATGGTAAAAGTAAAACGCTATATGGAAGGTAAGAAAACGCGTTTAGTTGGACCGAACTGTCCAGGAGTAATTACTGCTGATGAAACTAAAATTGGTATTATGCCAGGATATATTCACAAAAAAGGACATATTGGTGTAGTATCCAGATCCGGAACATTGACATATGAAGCAGTACACCAATTAACACAAGCAGGCTATGGTCAAACTTCTGCAGTTGGAATTGGTGGAGACCCTGTCAATGGTACTAACTTTATTGATGTTTTATCTGCATTTAACGAAGACCCTGAAACAGAAGCAGTTGTTATGATTGGTGAAATTGGTGGAACAGCTGAAGAAGAGGCTGCTGAATGGGTTAAAGCCAACATGACTAAACCCGTTGTTGGCTTTATAGGCGGGGCAACTGCACCTCCTGGCAAACGCATGGGCCATGCCGGAGCAATCATTTCTGGTGGGAAAGGTACAGCTGCTGAAAAAATCCGCATCATGGAATCATGTGGAATAGCTGTAGCAGAAACCCCTGCAGTAATGGGAGAAACAATGATTAAAGTATTGAAAGAAAAAGGTTTGGACGAAAAGTGTAAGACGCACTAAATACAGGAAGCTAGACATATTAACAAAGAATTCACTGGGAACCTGGAGTTTTTCAAATTCTAGGTTCCGATTCTTTATGATGAAAGGACTGTTTTCGATTGAAATCGTTACGTAATAAATTAATACATTTGCATCGCTGTCGAGGTATAACCCGAAAGTTTATTCACAAACTCCTTCAATATGATCCCACGCTAAGCGAAATTTACCATTTGTCTCAAACAGAAATCTCCAGCAAATACTCCCTGCCAGGAAAAAATGCCGCATCTTTATTTTCCGATCTTCATAATCTAACTTTAAGACAAAAGATTTTGTATGATATGGATCGTTTTAATATCATCACAATAGTTGACGAAAGTTATTCACCTATGTTAAATACAATAAATGATGCCCCTCTCGTACTATATGCAGTTGGTGATACATCACTATTATCCTATAATCCTGCATTAAGTGTTATAGGTACGAGAAGTCCATCAGTGGAAGCTTCTCGAAAAATGGAATTGATTGTGAACCCACTTGTCAAGGAGAACTGGCTTATTGTGAGTGGGATGGCAAAGGGAATTGATAGTTTAGCACATAAAATTGCACTTGGACATAAGGGTAAAACAATCGCCGTACTAGGTGGTGGTTTTCAGCATATTTATCCAAAGCAAAACATATCTCTTTACCACCAAATTGCGAAAAATGGACTAGTTTTATCGGAATATCCGCCAGACATTCCGCCTGCAAGGTATCATTTCCCTGAGAGAAATCGGATAATAAGTGGGTTAAGTTTTGGTACGCTTGTAATAGAAGCTACCGAGAGAAGTGGTACATTGATTACAGTTGAACAAGCTCTTGAACAAGGAAGAGAAGTATTTGCTGTTCCAGGATCTCCCATATATCCGCAAACAAAGGGATGCCATTTAATGATACAGGATGGGGCAAAACTGGTTCAAGAACCGATGGATATCTTAGAAGAATGGAATGGAATGGTTAATGAATAATGTAACTAATTTTAATTATATAAAATAGAAAGATAAATATTGCAAGTTTGACAAATTTGAAAGATGAACTTAGTATTAGAAAAGATTTCAAATCGTAAATTGTCAACCTCACTTTAGGAGGCACTATCATGTCAGATTATCTAGTAATCGTTGAATCGCCAGCAAAAGCAAAGACGATTGAACGCTATTTAGGAAAAAAATATACGGTAAAAGCATCGATGGGTCATATTCGTGACTTACCCAAAAGTCAAATGGGTGTTGATGTGGAAGATAATTATAAACCAAAGTACATCACGATTCGCGGGAAAGGCGATGTACTCAAAGAATTAAGAAAGTCAGCAAAAAAAGCGAAGAAAATATATCTCGCAGCCGATCCGGATCGTGAAGGAGAAGCAATCGCCTGGCATTTGGCCCACATTTTAAATGTGGATGAGAATTCAGATTGTCGAGTCGTATTTAATGAAATAACGAAAGATGCGATAAAAGAGTCATTCAAACATCCTAGAAAAATTGATTTAGATCTTGTAGATGCACAACAGGCTAGAAGAATATTGGACAGACTAGTAGGTTATAATATCAGCCCATTGCTTTGGAAGAAAGTTAAAAAGGGCTTAAGCGCAGGGCGTGTCCAATCAGTTGCACTTAAAATGATTCTGGACCGTGAAAAGGAAATTAAAAGCTTCGAACCAGAAGAATATTGGTCCATTGATGCAAAATTTCAAAAGGATGCGGAAATATTTGATGGTAATTTTTACGGGATCGAAGGTAAGAAAGCAGCATTAAAAACAGAAAAAGATGTAAACGATATAAAAGCTAGGTTGAATGGGGATAAGTTTGCAATCGATAAGGTCAATAAACGAGAAAGAAAAAGAAATCCCGCACAGCCTTTTATTACGTCTTCCCTCCAACAAGAAGCAGCTAGAAAACTCAATTTCCGTGCAAAAAAAACAATGATGCTTGCGCAACAGTTATATGAAGGAATTGATTTAGGTAGAAAAGCAGGTGGCATCACAGGGTTGATTACGTATATGCGTACAGATTCCACACGGATTTCAGAAACAGCTAAACAAGAGGCTAAGTCTTATATCGAAGAAAATTATGGGAAAGAGTATCTCGGAGCATCCAAAGCTGTAAAAAATAAAGAAGGTGCTCAAGACGCCCATGAAGCGATACGTCCGACATCTACACTAAGAGATCCCAAAACGTTAAAAGATGTTCTTTCTAGGGAACAACTTCGATTATATAAACTGATTTGGGAGCGGTTCGTCGCAAGTCAAATGTCTCCTGCTGTAATGGATACGATGACAGTACATTTACTAAATAATGATGTTGAATTTCGTGCGACTGGTTCAAAGATAAAATTCAAAGGATTTATGAGAGTATATGTAGAAGGAACAGACGACAACAAAAAAGTGGAAGATAAATTACTTCCCGATCTGGTTGAAGGAACAACTGTAGAATCCAAAGAAATCATACCGAACCAGCATTTCACACAGCCGCCTCCGAGATATACGGATGCCAGACTCGTACGCGCAATGGAAGAGCAAGGTATTGGACGCCCCTCAACATATGCACCAACATTGGATACGATTCAGCGTAGGGGTTATGTGTCCATGGACAACAAACGCTTTATTCCTACAGAGCTTGGAACAATAGTATGTGAATTAGTTGAGGAGTTTTTCCCGGAAATTATTGATGCGCATTTCACCGCGAAGATGGAAACAGATTTGGATTCCATCGAAGAAGGCCAAATAGAATGGATGAAAATTATTGATGAATTCTATGGGGGCTTTAGCAAGCGATTGGATATAGCTGAAAAAGAGATGGAAAAAATAGAAATTAAAGATGAGCCGGCAGGGATTGATTGCGAAAACTGTGGCAATGAAATGGTATATAAAATGGGGAGATACGGTAAGTTCCTTG
Organism: Oceanobacillus rekensis; assembly: GCF_002153375.1. Taxonomy (GTDB): domain Bacteria; phylum Bacillota; class Bacilli; order Bacillales; family Amphibacillaceae; genus Oceanobacillus; species Oceanobacillus rekensis. Next base: position 102,313 of record NZ_MTBQ01000003.1, on the reverse strand, counting down.
CATGCTCCAACTTCCCTGAATGCAGAAACACAAAGCCAATTTTAAAAGAAATAGGAGTAAAATGTCCGAAATGCAAAGATGGTAATGTGGTCGAAAGAAAATCAAAGAAACGAAGAACTTTCTATGGTTGCGATCAGTTTCCAGAGTGTGACTTTGTGTCCTGGGATAAACCAATTTCAAGACCTTGTCCAAAGTGTGACTCTCTGTTGGTTGAAAAGAAATCCAAAAAAGAGGTACAAATACAGTGTACGAATTGTGAATACAAAGAAGTAGCACAAAGTTAGCTGTTCATTTACTTGAGCAGCTTTTCCTTTTGTCTCCATCTCGGATTTTTTAGAAAGTTTCAATTATCATTAGGAGGGGAATTGTCTACGTATACGAAAGGAGATGATAGTGATGGTAACTAAAAATCACTTTTTTGTTACGATTGATACGAAAGAAATTAGGGATGTCTCGATAGATGATAATCAGGTGGAATATGAAATTATAGCTGATGAGCAGGAATTATTGGAAATACAACAAATCTTCCAGACAATGGATAATGAATCCAAGGATGCTGTTGAAGACATCTCTATTAATCCTTTTGATGAAGCAAAGGTAGACAGTGAGAGAGAAACATATGATCGTTCCTTAATAAGTGTTTATCAAAGATTATATGAACTTGGAACAGAAGAGACAAAGAATAAAATTAAAGAATTGGGAATAATTTAGTAGTAAGTTGGCTATAACGGTATTAGGGTGTTCACAAAAACTTCACTGTATTTTTATTTTTAGAAATAATTAGGTATTAATTTATTGACTATATTAATTCCTATGGCTATAATTACGCAGTGGTAAGTCAAATTACTTTACAGCGAAATAACCAATTGTAAGTTTACATTTTTTAATCTAAACTACGATTCAGAATTTTGTTGCAATTTAGTTAAATCCATTGCTTTATGTTTTGGAATATGCTATGATTTATCCGCTGTTCAATGAGGTGAACATTTTGACTAATTATATGAAATATAGTGAAGCTTTTGTAGAGTATTTGCAGATTGAGAAGAATGCATCCCCTTATACCGTGAAGTATTATCGGAATGATCTGGAAACTTTCTTCAACTTTTTAAACCAAGAAGGTATTCACGATTTAAATGCAATAGAGCAACGTGATGTTAGATTGTTTCTAACTACTTTATATGACCAAAACCTCGCAAGAAGATCCGTGTCAAGGAAGATTTCCTCTTTGAGGAGTTTTTACAAGTTTCTAGAACGAGAAGAATTGGTTAAATCTAATCCTTTTGTACATATATATTTACCTAGAACAAGTAAATCGGTTCCAGGATTTTTATATATGGAAGAATTGGAAAAACTGTTTGAAGTAAATGATATGACCAAACCAACAGGTGGGCGGGATCAAGCAATACTTGAAGTGCTGTATGGTACCGGAATAAGGGTGAGTGAATGCCAGGGGTTGAGGCTTACGGATATTGATTATTCAATCGGTACTATTTTCGTTAAAGGCAAGGGACGGAAAGAGCGTTATGTTCCATTCGGTCGGTTTGCGGAAATCGCATTGGAGACATACATAAATGAGGGCAGGGCAAAATTATTGGAAAAAGCCGATGTATCTACAGATGTTGTCTTTTTGAATGCTCGAGGCAAGCCTCTTACAACAAGGGGAATACGTACAATTTTAAATAAAATAGTTGAAAGAGCCGCATTAACCGTTCATGTGCATCCACATAAATTACGTCATACATTTGCAACACATATGCTGAATGAAGGTGCAGATCTTCGTACTGTGCAAGAATTGCTTGGTCATGAAAGTTTATCCTCAACACAGATATACACACACGTAACAAAAGATCATCTTCGTGATGTATATATGAAAAGCCATCCACGAGCAAATGATCAAAACAGGGATTAGTGAGGTGAATGGAATGACAAATGAAATGCATGCAACGACCATCTTTGCAATTCAGCATAATGGGCAATGTGCAATGAGTGGTGACGGGCAAGTCACATTGGGAAATGCTGTTGTTATGAAACATAAAGCAAAGAAAGTCCGCACCCTGTATAATGGAAAAGTTTTGGCGGGTTTTGCTGGTTCGGTAGCAGATGCCTTTACATTATTTGAGAAATTTGAGAGTAAACTCCAAGCCTTTAACGGTAATATAACGAGAGCATCTGTTGAACTTGCACAGGAATGGCGTACAGATAAAGTCCTTCGTAAGCTGGAAGCAATGCTAATCGTTATGAACAAAGAAAATATGTACTTAGTTTCAGGTACTGGCGAAGTTATTGAACCAGATGACGGTATTTTAGCAATTGGTTCTGGTGGAAACTATGCATTAAGTGCAGGCAGAGCACTTGTCAAACATTCTGGTAATTTAACAGCAAAAGAAATAGCCCAAACAGCCTTGGAAGTTGCTGGTGAAATCTGTGTATATACAAACGACTTTATTACATTGGAAGTACTTGATTAATAAGGGAGGTTTTTCCTAAAAATGGAAATGAATTACACTCCAAAACAAATTGTGGATCAATTGGATAAATATATTATCGGACAAAAACAGGCGAAAAAGTCAGTGGCCGTTGCGTTAAGAAATCGTTACAGACGTATGCAGCTTGATGAAGATTTAAAAGAAGAAATTGTACCGAAAAATATCTTAATGATTGGTCCTACCGGTGTTGGAAAAACAGAGATTGCAAGGAGGCTTGCAAAACTTGTCGGCGCCCCTTTTGTAAAGGTAGAGGCTACCAAATTTACGGAAGTTGGTTATGTAGGTCGTGATGTGGAATCAATGGTTCGTGATCTTGTAGAAATGGCTGTTCGTATGGTGAAGGAAGAAAAAATGAAGGATGTTATGGGAACGGCTGAGCAGGAAGCAAATAAAAGACTTGTGAAACTGCTTGTCCCTGGAGCAAAAAAACAATCTAGCGTTAAAAATCCATTTGAAATGTTATTTCCCAATCAGTCATCTACCAACGAGGAACCTTCAGATGAACAAGAAAAAGATGAGGAAATCCGAAATAAACGAGAACGAATCCAACACCAATTAGCTTTAGGTGAATTGGAAGACCATATGGTAACCGTAGAAATCGAGGAAAGCGCTCCGTCTATGTTTGACATGCTGCAAGGGTCGGGTATGGAAAACATGGGAATGAATATGCAAGACACATTTGGACAATTCATGCCATCAAAAAAGAAGAAACGCAAATTGCCAGTTTTTGAAGCCAGAAAGGTTTTAATACAGCAAGAAGCAGGGAAGTTGATAGATATGGATGAAGTGGTCCAAATTGCGGTTAAGCGGGCGGAGGAAATGGGTATCCTTTTTATTGATGAGATAGATAAGGTATCGGGAAAACAGGATTCCACTGCCAATGTCTCCCGGGAAGGTGTACAGCGTGACGTCTTACCCATTGTGGAAGGTTCAACTGTGGTAACAAAACACGGTCCTGTAAAAACGGATCATATGCTTTTTATCGCCGCAGGTGCTTTTCATATGTCTAAACCGTCTGATCTTATTCCAGAACTGCAAGGAAGATTTCCAATCAGGGTCGAACTTGAAAAATTATCGGTTGATGACTTTAAACAAATATTGACCGAACCGTCCAATGCTTTAATCAAACAATATCAAGCATTACTGAAAACAGAAGGTATAAATGTTATTTTTACAGACGAAGCTATAGAGAGACTGGCAGAAATTGCCTTTCAGGTTAATCAGGAGACAGATAATATTGGAGCAAGAAGGCTACACACAATTTTGGAGAAATTATTAGAAGATTTATCATTTGAAGCATCTGATATAACAATGGAAAAAATAGAAATAACAGAGAGTTATGTAGATCAGAAATTAAACATGATTGTACAGAACAAAGATTTAAGTCAATTTATACTATAATTTTCACAATTGAAATGGAGGATCATCATGGATCTATTAAATCGCGCAAGACAAATCAACGCAATGTTACAAAAAGCTACAGGAAAATCGGTTAATTTTAACGAAATGTCTGGATCATTAAGAGATGTAATCAAAGGGAATGTTTACATCGTAAGCAGACGTGGGAAACTACTTGGATTTGCTGTAAATCAAGAAATCCAAAATGAACGTATGAAAGCAATGCTTGAGGACAGACAATTCCCTGAAGAATATACAAAGGGGCTTCAAGATATTCGTGAAACAACGGCAAACCTTGATATTGATAGTCCGCATTCAGTTTTCCCTGTTGAAAGCAAGGAATTGTTCAAGGATGGTTTAACTACGATTGTCCCAATTATTGGTGGTGGAGAGCGCCTAGGAACGTTGATATTAGGAAGAGTCGATGAGAATTTTAATGATGACGATCTTCTGCTTGGAGAATATGGCGCAACCGTTGTTGGAATGGAAATTCTACATGAGAAAACAGAAGAAATCGAAATGGAAGCCAGAAGTAAAGCAGTTGTACAAATGGCAATCAGTTCCCTTTCTTATAGTGAGTTAGAAGCAATTGATCACATTTTCGAAGAGTTAAACGGTCATGAAGGGTTATTGGTTGCAAGTAAAATCGCTGACAGAGTTGGAATTACACGTTCTGTAATTGTTAATGCGTTAAGAAAGCTTGAAAGTGCCGGAGTTATTGAATCACGTTCACTTGGAATGAAAGGTACTTATATTAAAGTGTTAAACGATAAATTCCTCGTAGAACTGGATAAACTTCGTTCAAGATAAGTATTGTTAAGAATTATACTAACAAAAAGCTAGCATGGTTATGTGCTAGCTTTTTGTTTTGGGTATTTTCACCCGGTAGTTAAGGTTGCTAAATGAACCTTCAAACAGAAAATTAACATTCGGAAATTACATATAATTTAAAAAAAGGTCTAATTTTGTCGTTAAAAAGTCATTTTTCCAAAAAAAGGATGATAAATAATGAAATAATACTAGTTATTTTTAACTATTTTATGTAAAGTTGTTGTAAATTGTCGAAAAGTGATAGACTTTGTCTGTGAATTAAATTACAATATTCGTAGTATGAAAAGAAATTATGACCGTCTAATTTTTAAAAATAAGGGGTTACCAATAATGAAATTATTCAGTGGAACAATCAACAAGTTAGAGCATTCACTTGATTATGCAACAGCAAAAAATAATGCAATATCAACAAATATCTCCAATGCAGATACACCGGGCTATAAATCACAGGAAGTAACTTTTAAAAATGCCTTGAACGATGCACTTTCATCTTCTCTTCAAGCTAAGCGAACCAGTGAAAAACACCTCCCTTTCGATAAAAGCCATCACTCGTCATATCAAGTAGTAACTAATTCCAACACAACCTATAACCACAATGGTAATAATGTGGACATTGATAAAGAAATGACAGAGCTTGCTAAAAACCAAATTTACTATAATGGTGTAGTTGATCGGATTAATGGTAAGTTTGGCAGCCTTCAGACAGTAATAAGAGGAGGTAATTAATCGATGTCAATCTTTAATTCTATCAACACGAGTGCAAGTGCATTAACTGCTCAAAGACTTCGAATGGATGTTGTTTCCTCGAATATCGCTAATGCACAATCTACAAGGGCTGTTTTAAATGAAAACGGGGAATATGAACCATATAGAAGGAAAATGGTCGTTATGGAAGCAGAGGGAAGTCGCTTCAAGTCCCTGTTACAAAATGCTACGAATACTAGTGGAAGTTCAGGTGTGAAAGTTTCCGCAATCATTGAGGACGGGGAACCTTTTAAGCTCGTCTATAACCCGGAACATCCGGATGCAAATGAAGCAGGATATGTAGAAATGCCTAATGTGGATCCACTACAAGAAATGGTTGACATGATGAGTTCAACTAGATCCTATGAAGCCAATATCACTGCGCTTAATGCAAGTAAAAGCATGTTAATGAAAGCATTGGAAATCGGCAAATAGAAATGAGGAGTATGAATTATGACAATTTCAATAAATAATGTTTCACAGATTTTAGAACCCACCAGTCTGAATTCAAAATCAGCTGTGACACCAGGAGAAGCACAGGCGACATTTGCTGATTCGTTAAAAGGGGCAATTGAGAATCTAAACGAGATTCAAATGGAGTCAGACAGCAAGACTGAAGCATTGGCGACTGGCAATATAGATGATCTGCACGATGTAATGATCACAGCCCAAAAAGCAAGTATTACACTCGAGACTACCGTGCAAGTACAAAAGAAAGTTATCGATGCCTACAATGAAATTATGAGAATGCAAGTATAAACACTACATATAAATTTAAAGCAAATGGGTCGCATTCTTAAATTGCTGATCGATAATTCATTGCATTTTGGTGGGGGAAAATATGAAGGAAAATTTTTTGAAATGGAAAGAGACTGTAACCACTTTTTGGACAAGTCGTTCAAAGGGCCAGAAGGGAATTTTTCTGGGAGTAATAATTACAGCAGTAGTATTCATTGCAGTTCTTTCCCTTCTCAGTACAAATACGAAATATGTACCATTATATAATAATTTGTCATTACAGGAAGTTGGACAAATTAAAGCAGAATTGGATACCAAGGCAGTTTCATATGAACTTAGCGATGCTGGTACAACAATATCTGTTCCAGAAGAAGAAGTGGAAACGTTACTTGTTGACTTAGCGAGCATTGGTTTACCTGACAGCGGGAATATTGATTATTCCTTTTTCAGTGAGAATACATCATGGGGAATAACAGATAACGAGTTTAATATTATGAAACTTGATGCAATGCAATCGGAGCTTGCTAATCTAATTAAAAGCATTGATGGTATTGAAGATGCTCAGGTCATGATCAATATGCCTGAGGATCCTGTTTTTGCCAGTGAATCGACCGGTGAAGCGAGTGCTTCCATCGTATTGAATACAAAACCTGGGTATCAATTTCAAGGTAATCAAGTAGAATCACTTTATCATTTAGTTTCAAAAGCAGTTCCTAATTTATCTGCAGATAACATTGTGATTATGAATCAATACTTTGAGTACTTTGACCGGAATAGTCAAACAGTCTCAAGGAACGGCGATACTTATACATACCAGCAAACAGTAAAAAAGGATATTGAACGAGATATCCAAAGAAGACTGCAGCAAATGCTGGGTACAATGGTCGGTGCAGATAATGTACTGGTTTCCGTCACTGCTGATGTTGATTTCACACAGGAAAATAGAACAGAAGAACTTGTTGAGCCAGTTGATATTGAAAATGTTGAAGGCTTACCAGTAAGTTTAGAAACAATTCAGGAATCTTATAGCGGTGATGCCGCTGCAGGTGGTGTAGCTGGAACCGGTGATGAAGATGTTACCAACTATCCAGCAGGCGCAAATGGGGATGGGGACTATGAACTGGATAAAGAGACAATCAATTATGAATTCAACCGCATCAGGAAGGAAATCGTTGAAAGTCCTTATAAAGTTAGGGATCTCGGAATCCAGGTTGCAGTAGATAATGTAACGAGTGTTAATGGAAATGATGTTGAATATTTAACACAACCGGAACAAATGGCAGTTGAAGAAGGTTTCCATTCGATTCTTAATTCGATTGTGGGTACAACCATTGATGAAGACTATGGAGAAGTCGTTCCAGAAGAAAAAACCTCCATTGTCTTCCAGGAATTCACGGAGAGTCCAACTGTTACGGAAACTACATCCCCTGCTATTCCGACATGGATGTATGTTGTTGGTGCAATTTTACTGTTGATTATCATACTGCTAATTGTTCTCTTAATTCGAAACAGAAACAAAGAAGAAGAGGAAATGATAGAAGAAACAGTTGTAGAACCGATGATGACGGATGTTCCTGACATGCCACAGGAGGAAGAATCAGAATCCGTTGTGAGAAGAAAACAATTAGAGAAAATAGCAAAAGATAATCCGGAAGACTTTGCCAAATTGCTGAGAAGCTGGATAGGAGAAGACTAGGAGGGAAAAATAATGGTAAGACAAAAAGCTACATTAACAGGAAAACAAAAGGCAGCTATTCTATTAATCTCCTTAGGTCCAGACGTTTCAGCACAAGTCTATAAGTATTTGTCAGAAGAAGAAATTGAAAAGCTGAGCTTGGAAATTTCCTCAGTAAAGAAAGTAGATTCCGGTTTAAAGGAAGATATCATTGAACAATTCCATCATATAGCTTTAGCACAGGATTACATTACACAGGGTGGTATTGGTTATGCCAAGGATGTACTGGAAAAAGCCTTTGGAAAACAGGAAGCGTCGAATATTATCAACCGACTTACTTCTTCCTTGCAGGTAAGGCCGTTTGATTTTGCAAGAAAAGCCGACCCTCAGCAAGTTCTTAATTTTATCCAGGGTGAGCATCCACAAACAATTGCTCTTGTTCTATCCTACTTGGATCCAGAACAAAGCGGGCAAATTTTATCTTCCTTGCCACAGGAAATGCAGGCTGATATTGCGAGAAGGATTGCTACGATGGATTCGACGTCACCAGAGATAATCAGTCAAGTGGAACAGGTTCTGGAACGAAATATTTCTGCTTCTGTAACGGAAGATTATACGCAAACAGGTGGTATACAAGCAGTCGTGGAAGTCTTAAATGGTGTTGATCGAAGTACCGAACGGACAATACTCGATGCACTGGAAATTCAGGATCCAACACTTGCAGATGAAATCAAGAAACGGATGTTTGTGTTTGAAGATATTGTCATTCTGGATAATCGTGCAATCCAGCGCGTGGTACGAGAAGTGGAAAATGAGGATCTGAGGCTATCTCTTAAAGTTGCCAGTGACGAGGTGAAAGGGGTCGTATTCCAAAATATGTCACAGCGTATGGCGGAAACATTTAAAGAAGAAATGGAATACATGGGGCCTGTCAGACTACGAGATGTGGAAGAAGCTCAAACGAGAATCGTAGCTGCCATTCGTAGACTGGAAGATATCGGGGAAATAGTCATCGCTAGAGGCGGGGGAGACGATATCATTGTCTGATTCAGAAAACAGATATTATCCGAATCAAAAGCTGATAAAAATCAAACCAGTAGAGCTACTCCGGAAAGCTCCTGATCAAGAGCACGAACATATAGAAAAGAATCAAGAAGTTATTCAGCAGCAGAAAGTCAAAGCAATGCAAAAGGAAATAGAGGAATTATCCCAAAAGAAACAAACATTGGTTGAACAAACAAATCAGACGATTACAGTAGAGAAAGAGAATTGGCAAAGTGAGAAAAAGCAATGGATTGAAGAGGCTAAACTAGAAGGTTATACTGCGGGTTTCAAACAAGGCGAAATAGACGGTTATGCCGAATATAAATCAAAGCTAGAACAAGCAAATCATCTGATTGATGCTGCTACAAATCAATATCACACAATCATTGAAAAAAGTGATGAAGCCATTTTGCAACTAGCTGTCAATGTGGCTGGGAAAGTTCTGAATCAGCAAATTGCTGAAGAATCTTCTACATTTATGGGAATTGTTAAAGGAGCAATCAAGGAAATAAAAGACCAATCTGTTGTAACTATCAATCTGCACCCATCTACCTATGATTTAGTTGTACAGCATAGAGAAGAACTAGTGCGATTACTTGAAAAGGAAACAAAACTTACCATCTATATTGATGAAAACCTCGCGGAAAATGCTTGCTTAATTGAACATCCATTTGGACAGATAGATGCAAGTGTCGATACACAATTATTAAAGATCCGAGAAGTGTTACACGATTACCTAATGGAGAAACGATCATGAACATAACTGATTATTTATCTGTAATTGAGAGTGCTGATACGTACATTCGATATGGTAAAGTGCTCCGTGTCGTTGGTTTGATGATTGAATCGGAGGGACCAGCAGCAAATATTGGGGAAGTTTGCTATATTCATGCTGCTTCCAGTAATCGACCTCCAATCATTTCAGAAGTAGTCGGATTCAATAATGAAAAGATTATTCTCATGCCATATGCAGAAGTTACTGAAATCGGGCCTGGTTGCCTCGTTGAATCCACAGGGAAACCACTTACGATTAAGATTGGGAGATCACTGATTGGCAGTGTTGTGGACTCATTGGGGATGCCACTTGATAATGTATCTTCTCTACCGAAAGGATTAAGACGTTACTTGACAGATCAGGCACCGCCAAATCCGATGACCCGACCACCAATTAGAAATCCGATTCAAGTTGGTGTAAAAGCAATCGATTCTTTATTAACAATGGGTGAAGGTCAACGAGTTGGAATTTTTGCAGGGAGCGGAGTCGGTAAAAGCACATTGCTTGGAATGATTGCGAGGAATAGTAGTGCAGATATTAATGTGATTGCGCTTATTGGTGAACGTGGTCGTGAAGTCAGAGAATTTATTGAACATGACTTGGGTGAAGAAGGATTGAAGAAATCGATTGTAGTTGCTGCTACATCTGACCAGCCTGCATTAATGCGAATAAAGGGAGCATATACAGCAACGGCAATTAGTGAGTACTTTCGTGACCTTGGTTACAAGGTAAATCTGATGATGGATTCTGTAACAAGGGTAGCGATGGCACAAAGAGAAATTGGTTTGGCGATTGGAGAACCACCAACAACAAAAGGGTACACGCCTTCTGTCTTTTCCGTGCTTCCTAAACTACTCGAAAGAACTGGAACAAATGCATTTGGAACCATCACAGCATTTTATACGGTGTTGGTCGATGGAGATGACATGAATGACCCGATTGCAGATGCTGTTCGTGGGATCCTGGATGGGCATTTTATTATGGATCGGAAGCTTGCAGAACGGGGACAATTTCCTGCAATCAATGTTCAAAAGTCAATCAGTCGAGTCATGAATATGGTGGCAGACGCAGAACATAAAGAAATAGCCAGGCAGATTCGCAGATTGCTAGCTATTTACGAAGAGAATAGTGAATTAATTAACATCGGTGCATATAAAAGAGGAACTAATCAGGAAATTGACCATGCAATTGCTTATTATTCAAAAATACAGGAATTCTTAAAACAGGACGTTTATGACCAGAAAACCTTGGAAGAAACAATTCAATTAATGAAAAACCTGCTTAACGGAGGAATGAATTAATGACGAAAACGATAGCATTCACCAAGATTCTACATTTACGTGAAGATGAAAAAAAGACAGCCCATAAAGCATATCAGCAATCATTGGATTCTTTTGAAAAAATAGCAACGAAACTATATAACCTATTACGTAAAAAGGAAAATGCAGAAGAATCCTATGATTATTTTATTCAATCAACGACACAGATTGAGCAAATTAAAGAACAGGCACTATATATCGAGCGATTGAACAGGCAGATTAGTGAAATCCAATATCTTGTCCAAAGAGCAAGAAATGATATGGAATCCAAACAAGTCATACTAACGGACGCCCATATAGAAATGAAAAAGTTTGAGAAAATCATAGAGATTCGCAAAATTGCAGAAGAGGATAATAAAAAGCGAGTAGAAAATAAATTTATGGATGAACTATCCATTACACAATATTTAAGCCACAAAAACAGGTGAAGCAAATGAAAGATAAAAATATAGATAAACAGAAAAAAATGAACCCTATTCTATGGTTTGTGTTTGCAATCGTTTTTCCTCTAATCATCATCATTACTCTTGTAATCGTAGTGATGGGTGTAGCCGGTATAAATGTGACGGATTGGGCAAAAGAAAAAGGAAATCAGATTCCGATTATTTCAGAAATCGTGACGACAGAAGAGGAAAAGGAAACGGAACATAAGGAACGGCAAGCACAAGCAAATAATGAAGATAAAGATAATGAAATAATTGAATTGAATCGGAATATTAGCGATCTCGAGGAAACGATTAATCTGCTGGAACAAGAGATTGTAAAGCTTGAAAACAATCAGGCAGAAACCGATGATACAGAAGAATCTCCGACCGAGCAAGATACAGAAAATCAAGGAATTGATATGATTGCAAGTTCTTATGAAGAGATGAAAAGCGACCAAGCTGCAGCAATCCTTCAAAATTTGGAAAGTGATACAGCGGTATTGATCCTACAAGAAGTATCTGATGAAGTGCGTGGTGAAATTCTTGAAGCAATGGATCCGGAAATTGCTGCTGAATTTACTCAAGCCCTTATTTCAAACGAAGACTAACTTTTTTATTTGAAAGGAGGTGAAAAATTGAACAGTCTCGGGATGATCATACAGCAAGTACAGTCTGGTAAAGCTTCTAGTGATAAATCTACAGCCATAATGGGTGATTCAGCCGAACAATTTCAAAGTCTATTAAATCGAAGCAAAGTTGATTTCACGAAAGCAGACGTCGATATGGATTTGAATGTGATTGAAGATACTTCATTTGCTTTATTTAATATGGAAGATTTACCTATAGAAATGCAAGATTTGTTGAGTGATTATGGATTGACAGAAGAAAATATGTTAGTTGAATTGTACAATCAATTCCTACAAGGTGATGAGCAATCATTTACAACCTCAAGCAAAATGGATGCTATACCTGAGAAATTATGGGGATTTATGGATCAAATCATTGATGCAGTGGGTAAGCGTGAAACGAAGGATGAAAATTCTAACAATCATGCTGTTGACAAAAATTCAATAACTGCTAGATGGATGGAAAGCAATCCAAGATTGATGGGTTCAACACCAGTTTTTGCTGTAGAGAAAACAGATGAGTCTGTGCTGCAGACGCAATTTTTATCATTAGTGTCACAGGCACAAGAGGTTATTTCCAAATTAAACACAAAGGAAGATATGATCAAGTCAGCACCAAAAATATTGGAATTACTTCAGCAATGGCAAGCATTGACCAAAAGCTCAAACAATAAAAACGTTATTCAACAACAGCTATTTGCCATCAGTAATGAAAGTGCAGAACTTGGCATTTGGAAAAATGTTCTGGAAACCTTTCAAAAGAGAGAGCACTTTGCCGGTAAGCAACAATATAATACGCATTCATTGGTTACAGTTAGTGATATATCCAAATGGATTGGCAATGCAATTGAAGTTGAAAAGGCAAATCTTACGAATGGACAACTGCATACACAAGCTCCATTGTCGAAGCTCGAACAATACTCAATATACATTAATCAGTCGCAACGTACGCAAACAATGCCTGCAGATCAGCAATTGATGGAACAGTTTCAAAAGACCATCAATGCAAGTAAATTTTCAACATTGCCTAATGGTACGAATCAGTTATCCATTTCATTACGTCCGGACAATTTAGGAGAAATGATGGTTCGTTTTACACAAATAAATGGAGAAATGAGTGTTAAAATTCTTGTCACTTCAGCAGCTGCAAAAGAAATGCTCGAATCGAATATTCATCAACTGAAAAATATGTTTTCACCACATCAGGTGGTAATTGAGAAGCAAGAAGCAAGTATACAGTCTGCCAGTGCACAGAAGGAACGGGATAATGAACAGTTAAAAGACCAGCCCGGGCAACAATCCGAATCGGATCAATCAAATCAAAAAGAAAGCAATAGTAGTGAAAATAGCTTTGAACGTCAATTTGAGGAACTGCTAATGAATGAGAAAGTGTAGGTGGAGTCAATGACAACAATTGATCCGACGTTATATTTAAGTAATCAGCCGAAGACACGGGTACCAAGTGCTGAACTTGGTAAAGACGAATTTTTAAAAATATTGATGGTGCAATTGCAAAACCAGGATCCAACACAACCGATGGATGACACACAGTTTATTTCACAAATGGCCCAATTTTCTTCACTGGAACAGATGATGAATATGACGAAGTCGATTGATACTTTGGTACAAAGCCAACTCATTTCACCTGTGATCGAATATAGCCATATGATTGGTAAAGAAGTATCCTATCAGGCAATTGATCAGGAAACAGGTGTTGAAACAGGGAGCACTTCCAGCAAAGTAGTGGCAGTCAGTCAATATGAAGGATGGGCTGTACTTGAACTGGAAAACGGAGAAAAAATCTATGCAGATGCAGTTACGCAAGTAAAGGATTCTAACTTTGATGGAAGTCCAGACGAAAATGTAACTGAATAAGGGAGTGAATGGTAATGGATCATCGCATTCATCAAGTCCCACAGCATGCACTACAATACCCATCAGTTTCCAAGCCGAAGCAACATGTTACATCGTCTAATTTTAAAGATATATTAACGGAGCAGCAACAACCACCTAAAATAAGCAAACATGCTTCACAGCGTCTAACAGAACGAAATATCCATATCGATGAACAACAATGGCAGAAAATTGGTGAACAAATGCAGCAGGCAAAGAAAAAAGGGATTACCGATTCACTCGTTGTAACAACCAATGCAGCATTGCTCGTGAATGCGACGAATCATACGGTAGTAACTGCGATGGGCCGCGAGGAAGCGACAAACAGAATTTTCACAAATATTAACGGTACGATTTTAATCAATGACTAGGCTGGACCCTTATGGGAGGCCATACATGCTGTTGACTGACAGATACAGCTAAAAATAACCATTTTAAAGGGGATAATTAATATGTTACGTTCCATGTATGCAGGGATTTCCGGAATGAAAAACTTCCAGACAAAATTAGATGTTATCGGGAATAATATTGCCAATGTGAATACATCAGGTTACAAAAAGGCGACAGTAAACTTTCAGGATTTAATGAGTCAAACAACCACGGGAGCACAGGGTGCAACTGATACACGTGGTGGAATCAATGCATCTCAGGTTGGTTTAGGTTCAAAACTTGGAACAATCAGTAATATCCATACACAGGGGTTTCAACAAACTACAAACAACCCACTTGATTTAGCAATTGAAGGTGATGGTATGTTTGTGCTGCAGGAGACAGGTGGAACAACCTATTATACTAGAGCAGGTAATTTCTATTTGGATGATAATGGTGATGTAGTAAATTCAGATGGTCTATATTTACAAGGTTTAGGAGGGAATATCAATATTCCAGCAAATGCTCAGAGCTTCAGTATTCAAACAGACGGAATAGTAAACTATATTAATCCAGCCGGCGCAACAGAAGTAGCTGGACAAATTGGTCTTGCAAGTTTTTCCAATCCAGCAGGTTTACAAAAAGATGGAAGCAATTTATATTTAGATTCACCTAATGCTGGATTAGTAGAAGGGTTAGTTACTCCCGAAGCAAATGGAGCTGCGTCAATTATCAGTGGTTCTCTCGAAATGTCCAATGTCGACCTTGCTGAGGAATTCACAGAGATGATTACTGCGCAGCGTGCATTCCAGGCTAACACAAGAATTATCACGACATCTGATGAAATTCTTCAAGAGCTTGTTAACTTAAAACGATAATGGGGAGGTAGGGAGTATGGTATATAAACACAGCATACTCCCGCCAAATATATATGATTAATTTAAAAAGGCTGAATGGAGATCCCTTTATACTCAATGCCGTCCTAATTGAACAAGTACAATCCTTACCAGATACAACGATTTCACTGACGAACGGTAAAATAATAGTAGTGAAGGATGAGGCATCTGAGGTGACCCGTATGATAACGGATTACTATCAGCTAATCGGATTGCAACAAGTACATAGGAAAGCCGGTGAAGAAAATGAGTAGGTTAGTCAAAACAATGATTACATCATTAGTGATATTATTATTAGGTGCTGTCGCAGCTTTGGTTGTTGTTTTAAATGTTACCGGTCAAAGTGAAGAAGGCAATACACAAACGATTGATGACATTGTGGAGTATTCCTATGAATCACCTGAAATAACGACGGACTTGGAAGATGGAACCTTTGTTAGAATACAGTTTCAAATTGTCACAGATGGGAAAAAGGCAAAAGAGGAAATTGCTAAGCGTGATTTCCAACTGAAAAATATTTTGATTAAGGAATTGGCAACAAAATCAGAAGAAGATTTTAAATCAGGTCTAGCTGAATTGGAGCAGACAGTGATGACAAAGCTTAATGAATTAATGACTGAAGGAAAAATTACTGAAGTATATACAATAAATAAGATACTTCAATAAAATGTAGACTCCTACTAGGAGGTGAGTATGGTTAATGGATGAAGTTCTTTCACAAAATGAAATAGATGCCTTGTTATCTGCAATTTCTTCAGGGGAAATGGATGCTGAAGAATTAAAGAGAGAAGAGCAGGAGAAAAAAGTACGCGTATACGATTTTAAACGCGCATTACGATTCTCCAAAGATCAAATAAGAAGCATATCGAGAATCCATGAAAACTATGCCAGAATGCTGACAACATTTTTTTCATCCCAATTAAGAAGCTATGTAAATATTACGGTAACATCGGTTGATCAAGTGCCATATGAGGAATTTATCCGTTCCGTTCCAAGTATGACCGTATTAAATGTGTATAGTGTTGCACCACTGGATGGAAACCTGATCATGGAGGTCAACCCGAACATCGCTTATGCCCTGCTCGACAGGATATTAGGTGGTAAAGGAAATACGATAAATAAGATTGATGGTTTAACAGAGATAGAAAAGTTGCTATTAAGTCAAATCTTTGAAAAAGCAGTTGGAACATTACAGGAAGCTTGGAGTTCTGTTATTGAAATCGATCCAGTATTAGAAGAGTTTGAAGAAAATCCGCAATTTATGCAAAAGGTGGCACCTAATGAAACGGTAGTTGTTGTCTCACTTACAACGGCCATAGGTGAAACAACAGGTATGATTAATATTTGCATACCACATATCATTTTGGAACCTATCATTCCAAAGCTCTCTGCACATTATTGGATGCAATCAACGAAGAAGAACAGAGATGAAAAGGCATTTAATAAAATGTCAAAAAATCTAATACAAGCAGAAGTTGAATTGAAAACAATCCTTGGTGAAACAACCATTTCAATCAATGACTT
Organism: Oceanobacillus rekensis; assembly: GCF_002153375.1. Classification (GTDB taxonomy): domain Bacteria; phylum Bacillota; class Bacilli; order Bacillales; family Amphibacillaceae; genus Oceanobacillus; species Oceanobacillus rekensis. The sequence continues at coordinate 85,570 of NZ_MTBQ01000003.1, read as the reverse complement.
TTTGAATTTTGCTAAAGATGATGTCATCGCTTTAGATCAGCAGATAGACATGCCACTTAAACTCTCAGTCAATAACGAACCAAAATTTAATGTACAGCCAGGAAAGTTTAAGAAAAAAATGTCTGTGCAAGTTTTAGAAGAAATAAATGGGGTGAACGAAAATGATGAATGACGGTATGCTTTCACAAGATGAAATAGATGCGCTTCTTAACATATCGGCGGATGATGGTGAAACATCAAAAACAACCGTAAAGAACTATCTCTCTGAAATAGAAATAGATGCCCTAGGTGAAATAGGCAATATTTCCTTTGGCAGTTCAGCAACAACCCTGTCGACACTATTAAATCAGAAAGTAGAGATTACTACTCCTGTTGTAGATGTTATTGAAAGAGATATGCTGAGTGATGGTATTACATTTGAACCAGTAAGTATTCAGGTCAATTACATAGAAGGCTTTACTGGGAAAAATGTATTTGTGATTAAAGCAGCTGATGCAGCGGTTATAGCCGATATCATGCTTGGTGGGGATGGAACAAACCCTGACAATGAATTGAACGACATTCATATAAGTGCTGTTCAGGAATCGATGAATCAAATGATGGGAGCTGCAGCGACAAGTATGTCTACCGTTTTCAATAAGCGGGTGGATATTTCTCCACCAACCATATTGGGTAGTGAAGATGGTGATGACACGGCAGCTGTTTTTGATGAAGGTGTATATGTGAAAGTATTCTTTAAACTGACAGTGGGCGATCTAATCGACTCCAATATGATGCAGCTGATTCCATTGCAATTCGCAAAAAGTCTAGTAGAACAGTTGCTTAATGATGATTCAGATGTAGAAGAAGCAGCGGCAACGCTAGAACTAGAGAAACCTGATGTAAGTCAAAATCATTCTAAAATGGTACAGGAGCCAACTATTGAGAGCGAACAGTCACAGAAAAAATTAAACAAAGAAAAGTCCGAGCCAAAATATTTAGGGAATGAGAGTGTCGCTAGTTCGGCACCAATCCATCAGGCAACCTTTTCCAATTTTGAGAAGGTAGAGTTGAATAGTAATGAACATCGAAACTTGGAGATGCTGCTTGATATACCTTTAAAAGTAACCGTGGAGCTTGGGCGAACCAAAAAATCAATTAAAGATATATTGGATTTGTCATCTGGTTCCATTATCGAGTTGGACAAACTTGCAGGGGAGCCGGTAGACATTCTAGTTAATGAGACGTTGGTTGCTGAAGGTGAAGTAGTTGTCATAGAGGAGAACTTTGGAGTGCGGGTAACAGATATTATTAGTCAATCTGACCGAATCATGAAACTTAAATAATCGATTATAGGGGGATTTACAGTGGCAAACAGAATCTTAATTGTAGATGATGCAGCATTCATGCGAATGATGATTAAGGATATATTAACCAAAAATGGATTTGAAGTTGTAGGTGAAGCACAAGATGGGGTTCAGGCAATCGAAAAATATAATGACTTGAAACCAGACTTGGTAACAATGGATATTACAATGCCAGAGATGGATGGAATTACTGCATTGAAAGAAATAAAGAAAGACAATCCAGATGCAAAAATCATTATGTGTTCTGCGATGGGGCAGCAGGCAATGGTTATTGATGCAATTCAAGCTGGGGCGAAAGACTTCATCGTAAAACCATTCCAGGGAGACAGAGTAATTGAAGCAATTCAAAAAGCTTTAAGTTAAGAAACGAGTGAGTAGTTTTGAACAGAACAATCCGATATGTCTTTTGTATATGTGTCTTCATGTTTACGATATTCTTCTATGAAAAGGTATCAGCAACACCAAATGTTGCTGATTGCATGGGGGGAGAAGTTGATTGCGGAGAACCGGCTAATCCAAAGAATGAAACGGAAGATAATAATAATGAGTTGCTTAACCGTACGGAAAGTAACGGTTCATTGGCATTCGAAATCGTAAAAATGTTCTTCGCTTTAATACTTGTTATTGCTCTTATTTACATTTTAATTAAGTTTTTAAGTAAAAGAAATAAACTTTTTAATCATGTTAAGGCATTGGACAATCTCGGCGGTATTTCAGTTGGGCAAAATAAGTCAATCCAAATTATCCGAATCGGTAGCCAGCTTTATTTAGTTGGTGTTGGAGAAAATGTAGAGTTGCTGCAAGAAATAACCGATGAAGAGGTTAAGAGAGATATTTTGCTGAGTTCTGAGCGTACAACTGATAATTTTCCTGGTGGAGCTTTACTTACTTCACTAATTCCAAATAAAAAAGACGCTAAACCTGATCCGTCAGAAAATAATTTCAAAGCGTTGTTTTCTAAAGAGCTGGAGAATCTGAAACAAAATAGAAATAAAATGATTAATAAACACAAGGAAGATCCTCATGAATGAATTTATCGATATATTTTCCAGTTCAGACCCGGCAAGTGTATCAACATCCGTTAAATTATTACTATTACTAACTATCTTTTCACTGGCTCCAGGGATACTGATCTTAATGACGAGTTTCGCACGTATCGTTATTGTTCTTTCATTTGTCAGGAGTGCTTTGGCTACCCAGCAGATGCCACCGAACCAGGTATTAATTGGTTTAGCATTGTTCTTAACATTTTTTATTATGGCACCTACATTTAGTGAGGTGTATGAACAAGGTTTACAACCACTTTTTGATGAAGAAATAACGTTAGATGAAGCATATGAAAACGCCAGTGCACCACTAAAGGATTTCATGGCACAGCATACAAGACAAAAGGATCTGGATCTGTTTCTGAATTATACACAGGCCGAGACGCCAGAAACTGTTCAGGATATCCCGCTGACAACGCTCGTACCAGCATTTGCTATCAGTGAGTTGAAAACAGCATTTCAAATGGGTTTCATGATTTTTATTCCGTTTTTAATTATTGATATGGCAGTAGCAAGTGTGCTTATGTCAATGGGGATGATGATGTTGCCACCTGTTATGATTTCACTACCATTTAAGATCCTGTTATTTGTATTGGTAGATGGGTGGTACTTAATTACACAATCACTACTAAGTGGTTTTTAGGTGCTACACGACATACGTGAAAGGAGCTTGTTCAAATGAGCAGTGAATTTGTATTAACATTGGCTGAACAAGGTATTTATACGATTTTACTTGTTACTGGTCCATTGCTTATACTGGCTCTTGCTGTAGGTCTTCTGGTGAGTATTTTTCAGGCAACTACACAAATTCAGGAGCAGACTTTAGCCTTTATTCCGAAAATAGTGGCGGTATTGGTTGGTCTTATTTTCTTTGGTCCTTGGATGCTCACAACAATGGTAGAGTTTACAGAAAATATATTACAAAATATTAATCAGTTTGTAGGGTAAAACATGCTTGATATAATTAATGTGAATAGTCTTCCAGTTTTTTTGCTTATTTTAGTTCGGGTATTGGCGTTTTTTGTTACCATGCCATTATTTTCTTATCGAACAATACCACTGCAGTTTAAAATTGGATTCAGTTTCTTTTTGGCGATGATTATGTTTTATACGGTCGATGCTTCTGCATTTATTCTTAATGAGATGTACATATTCTTAATCGTAAAAGAAGGTTTGATTGGATTACTGATTGGTCTGATTGCTTTTATTATTGTTTCGGCACTTCAGATTGCTGGCGGATTTATTGACTTCCAGATGGGTTTCGCCATTGCGAATGTGATGGATCCCCAAACAGGTGCACAAAGTCCGTTAACGGGACAATATTTTAATTTTATTGCCCTATTATTTCTGTTAGCAGTAGATGGTCACCATTTGATCATTGATGGAATCTTTAATAGCTATAATTTTATACCGCTTGATACCTTTATCCCATTTGGAAACAGCTCGATTGCTGAATTTATTATAACTACATTTAATACAATGTTTTTAATAGCCTTTCAGATTGCCATACCAATTGTTGGTTGCTTGTTTCTAGTAGATGTAGCATTGGGGATTATCGCTAGAACTGTACCACAAATGAATGTCTTCGTAGTCGGTTTGCCTCTGAAAATATTAGTCAGCTTTATTGCAATACTTGTATTTTTACCATTGTATATCACACTTGTACGTCGTCTTTTCAATACGATGTTTGATGTGATGCGTGGTCTTATGCAGCTATTTGGAGGTGCGTGATATGCACTTGAAATTGGATTTGCAATTCTTTGCAGGTGAAAAAACCGAAAAAGCAACTCCAAAGAAGCGTAATGACGAACGGAAAAAGGGGAAAGTTGCGAAAAGTCAGGATATTAATACTTCCATTTTATTGCTATTTTGTTTAGGTTCCTTATTTCTATTTGGTGGATTTATGTTGGAACAAATGACTGGATTTTATGAGCAATCCTTTACCGAATTTATTCACTGGGAGCTCACCGAAATATCTGTTCAACAGATTTTCACTAGTTCAGTTATGAAAGCGGCAAAAATGCTTGCACCAGTTATGGTGATAGCAATGATTGCTGGCATTACTTCAAATTTAATGCAAGTAGGCTTCTTATTTACTACAGAGCCTTTAAAGTTTGATTTAAAAAAGATAGATCCCATTCAAGGTGCAAAAAGGATATTCTCCATACGGGCAGTTGTTGAACTTTTGAAATCGCTGCTTAAAATAGTGTTCATTGGTGCTATTACATTTATGGTTATTTGGATATATAAAGACGATATGCTCATGACAGCCTTTACGAATGCAGAGAATTCTCTAGCCTTTTTCGGAAGGGTTACCTTTATCATGGGAATAGCAGCAATCATTGCCTTAATGTTCCTTTCTGTTTTTGATTATGCCTACCAACGATTTGATTTCGAAAAAAATATGAAAATGACAAAACAAGATATTAAAGATGAATACAAAAATGTTGAGGGTGACCCTTTAATTAAATCGAAAATTAAAGAAAAGCAAAGACAGATGGCGACAAGAAGAATGATGAGTGAAGTACCGAATGCTGATGTTGTTATAACAAATCCTACACATTATGCTGTTGCTATAAAGTATGATGAAGAAAAAGCAAGTGCACCATATGTTTTAGCAAAAGGAACAGACCAAACAGCATTGAAAATTAAGGAGATTGCAAAAGCGAATAATGTGGTAACGATGGAAAACAGAGTCTTGGCCAGAGGGCTGTATCATACCGCAGAAATTGGTGATGTAATTCCAGAAGAGTTTTTTAAAGCAGTAGCTGAGGTTCTTGCCTATGTATATCGATTAGAGAAAAAGGTTTGAGTAATTAGTGTGTGTTCGAAAAGGAGGATAAAAAGGACCGAGAAGTTCTTTTACCGGACTTTTTGAACATCTTCAATAAGGAGAGACATCCATGAAAGCGCGGGATTTATCAGTACTTTTAGCAGTAATACTAGTCATCATTATGTTAGTCATCCCGCTACCGGGTTGGCTGTTAAGTTTCTTAATTTTAATTAATATTATATTAGCACTCATTGTTATATTAGTGTCCATGAACACGACAGAACCACTGCAGTTTTCTGTTTTTCCTACATTAATTTTATTATTGACATTGTTTCGACTGGCACTGAATGTTTCAACTACAAGATCAATCCTTTCCGAAGCAGATGCTGGTGGCGTTGTTGATACATTCGGTTCTTTTGTAATCGGGGGAAATCCTCTTGTCGGGTTTGTGGTCTTTATTATTCTAGTCCTTATAAACTTTCTCGTTATTACAAAGGGATCTGAACGTGTGTCAGAAGTTGCTGCACGATTTTCTCTTGATGCAATGCCAGGAAAGCAAATGAGTGTTGATGCCGATTTAAATGCGGGATTAATTTCAGAAAAGCAGGCAAAAGAAAGAAGAGAAAAAGTCGAAAGAGAAGCAGACTTTCACGGATCGATGGATGGCGCCAGTAAGTTCGTAAAAGGGGATGCGATTGCAGGTATTATTATTGTACTGATCAATATTGTTTTTGGACTTATTATTGGTATGGTCCAAATGGGTATGTCATTTGGGGAAGCTATTGATACCTTTATGAGACTTACGGTAGGGGATGGGCTTGTAAGTCAGATTCCTGCGCTTTTAATCTCTGTTGCTACCGGTATTGTGGTGACAAGATCAGCCGGATCTGGTAATTTAAGTTCGGAAGTTACCGAACAGCTTTTACAGTTTCCAAAGCTACTTTATATTGCTGCAGGGACAATATTTTTGCTTGGTCTTACACCAATCAACTTTTTTCTAACAACTCTACTTGCTTCTTTTTTGGCTTTAAGTGCCTATTTTATTCAGAGACAATCCAAAGAACCGGAAATTCCAGATATTGAAGAAGAAGATCAAACAGAAACTGCAGCAATGAAGTCTCCAGAAAATGTTGTTAGTCTTTTAAATATGGATCCGATTGAATTTGAATTTGGTTATGCACTTATACCGCTAGCTGACACTAGCCAGGGTGGGGATTTATTGGATCGGATTATCATGATTAGAAGACAGTTAGCGATTGAACTAGGCATCGTTATTCCTGTAGTCAGAATACGAGACAATATCCAACTAAACCCAAACGAATATCGGTTAAAAATTAAAGGGGAAGAAGTTGCATCAGGAGAACTAATGCTAGATCATTACTTAGCAATGGCACCGGATTTCAGTGACGACGAAATCGAAGGCATCGATACAAAAGAACCGGCTTTCGGTCTGCCAGCAAAATGGATAGTTGAAGAAAATAAAGATGAGGCCGAACTATCTGGTTATACGGTAGTTGATCCTCCATCCGTTGTATCCACACATATTACGGAAATCATTAAAAAGCGTGCACATACATTGTTGGGCAGACAGGAAACGAAAGAACTAATTGACCATCTGAAAGAAAGTTATCCTATATTGGTGGATGAAGTAACGCCAGAACCATTGGCTATAGGAGATATTCAGAAGGTACTTGCTAAACTACTTAGGGAGGGGATATCAATCAGAAATCTTCCTGTCATTTTCGAAACGCTAGCAGACTTTTCAAAAATGACGAATGATACGGAGTTGCTTGGGGAATATGTCAGGCAAGCTTTGTCATCTCAAATAACCAAACAATATGCAAATCATGATATGTCACTTAAAGTTATCACAGTTTCGGGGAAAGTTGAAAAACTAATAGCCGAAAATATCCAGCAAACGGAACATGGCAATTATCTTTCCCTTGATCCTGAATCACAGCAGGGAATTATCAAATCAATTCATACGGAAGCAGAAAAGCTCGCACTTCAAGAGGAATCAACCATTGTTCTTTGTTCACCAGCTATTCGAATGTACTTAAGGCAATTGCTTGATCGCTTTCTGCCGCAAGTGGTTGTATTGTCCTATAATGAACTGGAACCAAATGTACAGGTACAAAGTGTAGGGGTGGTGAATGTAGCTTGAAAATAAAAAAATATGTGGCATCAACCATGCCGGAAGCAATGAACCAAATTCGCAAAGAACTCGGATCTGATGCAATTATTCTCCATTCAAAGGAAATTTTGCAAGGTGGTTTTCTTGGCTTTTTCAAAAAGAAAAATATAGAAGTTGTTGCTGGACTAGACCCACAACCGTTAACGGAAAAAAAGAATTCAAAGCCTTATAGTGTATTAGAGGGACAAACGAATCAGCGAACACAGATGAATCACGAAAACCAGGAAGTACTTCTGGAGATTAAAAAATTAAAGAAGATGGTAGAGGTTCAAAAAAGGCAGGATGACCGAATATTTCCTCCAGATTTTCAGTTTGCCTATGAGCATTTATTAAGCCAAGAAGTAGATTACGAGATTTCTGAAAATGTTATTCATACTGCCTTTGAGCAATTTGAACGTTCAGTAGAAGAACAGAGCCCCCAAACTATCATGAATGCTGTGAAGAAAACGATAGAAACTAAGTTAGCGTTGATTGAATCACATGGAATTATTTATGATAAAAAGGTAATTCAATTTGTTGGACCAACAGGTGTTGGCAAAACGACTACGATTGCAAAAATTGCAGCAAAAATGATCCTTGAAGAAAAGAAAAAAGTGGCTTTTATTACTGCGGATACATACCGAATTGGTGCAGTGGAGCAATTAAAAACCTATGCCCGGATATTGGATGTACCACTTGAAGTAGCCTATTCGATAGAAGATTACTATGTTGCAATTGAGAAATTCACTTCTTATGATGTCATTCTCATTGATACTGCAGGAAGAAATTATCGAGATAAGAAATATGTCCAAGAATTAAAAACGACTATTAATATGGATACGATGGATACATACCTCGTATTATCTTTGACAACAAAGCCAGTAGATAATACGGAAATCTTTAACCAGTTCAAGCATCTACCTATTCATCAAGTTATTTTCACGAAATTAGATGAGACAAGCCATTATGGGAGTATCTTAAATATATCGTTAGGAAACCAAGTTGGTATTGCCTGTATTACAAACGGCCAGGATGTACCTGAAGATGTAATAGAAGTGAACCTTGAAAATATTAGTAATCTATTAGTGGGTGAACATAGTGATATATGACCAGGCTGAGGGACTTAGACGCAAACTGGATAATAACAGGACACCTAACCAGGCGAAAACGATATCGGTTATAAGTGGAAAGGGTGGTGTCGGGAAGTCCAACTTTGTATTAAATTTTTCCTTACAGCTGATAAACACCCAAAAGAAAGTGTTGGTTATTGATCTCGATATGGGAATGGGAAATATTGATATCCTTATGGGGGTGCATGCCGAGAAGTCAATCATTAATTTATTTGAAGACCATTTATCGGTCCATGAAATTATTGAAACAGGACCAAATGGTTTGTCCTATATTGCAGCAGGTTCCGGATTGAATCATTTATTTAACATGCGCGAAACAGATAGGTCGTTTTTTTATGACCAATACAGGGAACTAGTTCAGATGTATGATTATATTATCTTTGATATGGGGGCAGGTGTGACGGAAGATGGATTGTTTTTCATACTAGCCTCAGATGAATGTATCGTTATAACCACACCAGAACCTACAGCCATTACAGATGCATATGGAATGATCAAACATGTGGTCAACATGCAGAGAAGCATGCCTATTTACGTTATTATGAACCGTTCACTTGGGTATCAGGAGGGGCAGAAGTCACTCCGACGTTTTAATGATGTTGTTTCTAAATTTCTACATGTTCAAAGTCGTTCAATGGGGATTATACCTGATGATAAAACAGTTACACAAGCTGTTATTAAACAAGTACCATATGTTTTATTCAATCATAGATCAAAAGCAGCAAAGGCAATCAAGGAAATTACAAACAATTATCTAAAAGATTCCAAGGAAATTCATGGACAGTCGTCCATTACATTTATAGAAAAATTAAAACGATTGATTGAGGGGTGAACGGGGTGAAGCCAATCCGAGTATTAGTTATCGATGATTCTGCTTTTATGAGAAAGACGATTACCGATATTCTGAATAATGATCCTCGGATGGAAGTAATATCCACTGCCCGAAATGGAGAAGAAGGAATTAAAAAGATTATCCAACTTTCACCGGACGTCGTTACATTGGATGTACATATGCCAATCATGGATGGAATGGATGTATTACGAGAAATTATGCAAAAACATCCTGTTCCGGTTGTCATGCTTTCCAGTATGAAGAAAGAAGGGAATACCAAAACAATTGAAGCAATATCGAATGGTGCGGTTGAATTTATTGCAAAACCAACGGGACCCATTTCACTGGATATCCAAACAATAGCGAATGAAATTAGGTTCAAGGTATATACGACCTCACAAGCAAAAACGAAAAAGAACTTAACAGGGAGCAGTCCAACTGATCAGAAATTAATTTTATTCGATGGGAAACGCTTTGACAAAACAATTGTCGCAATTGGTACCTCTACAGGTGGTCCAAGGGCACTCCAGCAGGTATTGACGAATTTACCGGTAACATTTATCGCCCCAATTTTAATCGTCCAACATATGCCATCCGGCTTTACGAAATCATTGGCAGAACGACTGAACAAACTTAGTTTAATCCATGTTAAAGAAGCTATACACGGTGAAATAATTAAACAAGGCACTGTATACATTGCGCCTGGGGATTATCATATGACAGTTAAAAGGATAGGAACAACACTTGCAATTCACTTATCGAAAGATGCCCCAATCAAAGGTCATCGACCGGCTGTTAATGTCTTATTTGATTCGATTGTGAAACTAAAACAAATGAATAAAATCGCTGTTGTTTTAACCGGTATGGGTAATGACGGTATGGACGGAGTTATAAACATAAAAAACAAAGATTCAAATTCGATTATTATTGCTGAGAATGAAGTTACTTCAATTGTATACGGGATGCCTAAATCTGCAGTTAAGACAGGTTTGGTAGACTACCATATACCTTTAAATGAAGTGTCAAGTCTACTTGTTAAGTTAACAAAAACTAGGCTGTAAGTGGTTGTTCAAAAAGTCCGGTAAAAATGACGTTTCGAGAAAGGGGAGCTTCGCCTAAATACCGACACGTCCTGTGTCGAACGTCGAAGACCACATCCTGTGGAAGCTCGTTAGCTTGCTTTTCCGCTACTCACGTATCAACAGCATACGTTCCGTTCCTTGGAAAAGAAAACCACTTTTCCTGCGTGCGATGCAATTTCGGAGAAGCTTTCCTTATTCTAAGCTACGCTGCCTCGAACTTCTCGGTCATTTTTATCCTCCTTTTTGAACATCGACTGTAAATATTTTATCATTGCGACAGATAATAATGGAGGGATTATTATGGATCACGGAACATCTTTAACTAGAAAAATGATTATATTCCAACTTGAGAACGAAGAGTACGGAATACCCGTAAATCTTATTGGATCCATTGAAAGATTAATGCCCATCACCCGGGTTCCACAAACCGCTCTATTTGTTAAGGGGGTTATTAATCTGCGTGGTGTGGTCATTCCAGTAATCGATTTAAGACTTCGATTTAAGATGAAAGGTTCGATTAATGATGATGACAATAAACGGATCATCATTTCAATGGTCAAGGAGATGGAAGTAGGACTGATTGTTGACTCAGCAAATGATGTAATCGATATCCCCCAAGACCAAATTGAACCTGCTCCAGAGGTAATTGGCACAGTTGATGCAAACTATATTGAAGGTGTCGCTAAGGTAGATAATCGTTTATTAATTCTACTTGATTTGCCAAAAGTTCTTGCTTTAGACGAGATGGACGAAATAACATCAATGGAAGTGTAGCTGATGGACTCTTTAGAGCTAACAAGTGATCAAAAAGATGTACTGAGAGAAATCGGTAACATTGGAGCGGGGAATGCAGCAACAGCTCTTTCAAAGCTATTGAATCAAAAAATAGAAATGAAAGTACCTTCTGTAAGTATTGTTAATTATGATGAGCTGGTGGAAGTAATTGGGAGACCCGAAGAGACAATTGTCGGATTAATGTTTCGAATCCAAGGGGAAGCACCTGGAACCGCCTGCTTTTTATTAAAAGTGGAAGAAGCGGAGTATCTTGTCAGAAAAATCACCAATGATCCAGACTTCTCCTTGTTTGATAATAATAAGGAGAATGAAATCGCAATCTCTGCATTGCATGAAATTGGGAATATTGTAACAGGAACCTATTTAACTGCATTATCTGATTTCACCAAAATAAATATGCAACCTTCTGTACCGTATTTGGGTATAGATATGGTGGGAGCTATTTTAATAGCTGGTTTAATGGAATTATCACAAGTAACGGACGATGCAATTATTATTGATACAGAAATAAATCAAAATGATGGATCAAACGAGGGTATGAAAGGGAATTTTCTTTTATTGCCGGATCCAGAATCATTGATTAAAATATTTACTGCACTGGGAATCAAGTATTATGAATGAGACAAGCAAAGTTATTAAAGTGGGTATTGCCGATTTAAATATAGTAAGTGCACCAAATACGATTCGAACTTCAGGACTTGGTTCATGTGTCGGGGTAGTGATTTATGATTCATCTAAGAAAATAGCTGGTTTATCTCACGTTCTGCTTCCAGATTCACATACCACTAAGCAGGTAAACCTTAATAGATTTAAATATGCAGACACATCTATACCGTATCTCGTTCATCTGCTTATTGAGAACGGCGCAAGAAAATATGCTTTAAAGGCAAAGATGGCTGGAGGAGCACAGATGTTTCAACTCTCGCAAGCTTCAGATGTTATGCGTATTGGCCCAAGGAACATAGAAGCAGTCGAACAAAAACTGCAAGAACTTCAAATTCCTATAATGGCATCAGATGTAGGTGGGAATGTCGGTAGAACGATTGAATTTAATCCAGAAGATTGTAAATTAAGTATCCGAAAAATAAATCAAGGTGTGTTTTTTATCTAATCCAATTATATTATTACAAATGGAAGGGGAGTACAACTAAATGAATTCAAAATATTCTCCTCTTGAACAGAAACTTTGGGATGATTGGATAATAAAAAAGAGTGGGGAAGCTGCCAATGAACTTATTTCCAATTATATGTACTTAGTTAATTACCATACTGAGCGGATATCAAGTCATCTTCCAAGTAATGTTAGTAAGGATGATATTAAAAGCTTCGGTCTCTTGGGACTTTATGATGCACTAAAGAAATTTGATATTAGTCGGGATTTGAAATTTGATACATATGCTTCCTTTCGTGTCAAAGGATCAATCATTGATGGACTACGAAAAGAAGATTGGCTTCCAAGATCAATTAGAGAAAAAACGAAAAAGATCGAACACGCTGAAGAAAATTTCGAACAAATGCATCAAAGGACGGCATCTGCTACTGAAATTGCTACAATAACAGGAATGACAGCAGAGGAAGTAGAAACAACAATAAAGGATTCCCTTTTCGGGAATATTCTCTCTATCGAGGAAAAACCACAGGGGAACTTAGGTGAAATGAGAGAAGGGATTGGTTATTCCATTCCTGATGATTCAGTAATCTCGCCAGATAGGAACTTACTAAAGAATGAAATAAAAGAAGAGCTTATGGAAGGTATCAAATCCTTGAATGAAAAAGAACAACTTGTCATCAGTCTATTTTATAATGAAGAACTAACGTTTACGGAAATAGGACAAGTTATTGAATTAACCACTTCAAGAATTTCACAAATACACAAAAAAGCTATTTTTAAGTTAAGAAAAACATTAAACAAAATGCATGCTTTATAGTGCTGTTCAAAAAAGGTATAAAAAGGACCGGTCGGCTAGGGTGACATCCTTTGCTATGGTTACTCGGAGCAAATAGATATTGCTGTAACGCCGACACTAGCATGTCCTTACTAAGTTTATCGAAGTTAACGGATATAAGCATTGTTGAAGGAGAATTATGATGGTGACGTTCCTATTAATAATTAGTTTTTTATTGCAGTTGGCTGCCCTTGGAGCAATCTATAAGCTGTTTCAACAGATTCAAACTATAAAATCTCAAGATTTACAAGAAATAGAAGGTTTATTCGAAGTCTATTTACAGGAAATTAAAACTGAAAATAGTCGCCTACAAGCACATTTACAAACAGAGAAGAAGAGCAAACATGAAACAATCTCAAGTAACAAGCCAACAACAGATAAAAAAACACAAAGAACGGAATGGATGGAAGAAGAATTGGAACAAGGTATGGAACAGCATATTTCCACTAGTTACGAAGACACGCTTGAAGCCTCTTTGGAATCAAAAGTACTTCAAATGCATGGTAAAGGCATGGCTATCGGTGACATTGCCAGGAAATTAGAGTGTGGAAAAACAGAAATAGAAATTATTCTTAAATTACACAAAAAAAATGTTTAAAAGCTTGATTACAAGGAAACTGTATGTTATATTAACTTTTGGTGTAAATAATCTGTTTATCTTTAAAGATGGAACAAGTTAATAAAAATACACACGTTCGGTAATTTGTATATTTGGTGCTGTCTGTATGGACTAGTCTGTATACAAAAATGATCTGAACGGAGGAAAAAAACCATTAGGAGGAATTATTTATGGCAGCTATATCTATGAAACAATTGCTAGAAGCTGGTGTACATTTCGGACATCAGACTCGCCGTTGGAACCCTAAGATGAAAAAATACATCTTCACGGAACGTAACGGAATTTATATCATTGACCTGCAAAAAACGGTTAAGAAGGTTGATGAAGCATACAACTATGTAAAAGAAATCGCATCAAATGGCGGTACTATTCTTTTCGTAGGTACTAAAAAGCAAGCACAAGACTCTGTACGTGACGAAGCAACACGTTCTGGTATGTACTATGTTAACCAGCGTTGGTTGGGTGGTACACTTACTAACTTCCAAACAATTCGTAAACGTATCAGCCGATTGAAATCAATTGAAAAAATGGAAGAAGACGGTACTTTTGACGTGCTTCCTAAAAAAGAAGTTGTTAATTTATTAAAAGAAAAAGATCGTTTAGTTAAATTCCTTGGTGGAATTAAAGAAATGACTAAAATCCCTGATGCTTTATTTGTTGTCGATCCTCGTAAAGAGCGTATTGCAATAGCTGAAGCACACAAATTAAATATTCCTATCATCGGAATTGTAGATACAAACTGTGATCCTGATGAAATAGATTATGTTATCCCTGCAAATGATGATGCTATTCGTGCAGTTAAACTTTTGACTTCAAAAATGGCGGACGCTATTTTAGAAGTGAAACAGGGAGAAGAAACAGAAGAAGTTGAAGTTAAAGCAGAAGAAGCTAAAGCTCAAACAGAAGAAGCTACAGAAGAAACTGCTACAAGTTCAACTCAAGAATAAATTAGAAAAGGTGGGGTGATAAGAGGATATGAACCTTTTATCACCTTTTTTACACGGATAGGGAAGTAAACTTTTTACCTGAAATTAGTATAAGTGCAACTGAAACTGGGCGATAAGCCTTAGTTTTCTAAAAAATATATTGCGTAACTATTCAAAGGAGGATTTCTCATGGCTATTACTGCTCAAATGGTTAAAGAATTACGTGAAAAAACTGGTGCTGGAATGATGGATTGTAAGAAAGCACTTCAAGAAACAGATGGCAATATTGATAAAGCAATTGACTATCTTCGTGAAAAAGGTATGGCAAAGGCTGCTAAAAAAGCAGACCGCATAGCTGCTGAAGGTTTAACACATATTGAAGTGGAAGGTAACAAAGCTGCAATTATCGAAGTGAACTGTGAAACTGACTTCGTTACAAAAAATGACCAATTTAAAACACTATTGTCTGACTTAGGCAAACATGTTGTTAGCCAACAACCAGCTACTGTTGAAGAGGCTTTACAACAAAAATTGAATGGTGAAGGTGAAACTGTTGAAGCAGTTATTAATGCAGCAGTTTCGACTATCGGAGAAAAAATCTCACTTCGTCGTTTTGTAGCAATGGAAAAAACTGACAATGATTCATTCGGTGCGTACTTGCATATGGGTGGACGCATTGGTGTGCTATCTTTACTTGAGGGGACAACAGAGGAACAAGTTGGAAAAGATGTATCTATGCATGTTGCGGCTGTAAATCCTCGTTATGTATCTCGTGATGCAGTTTCTGAAGAAGAAGTGAATCACGAACGTGAAGTATTAAAAACACAAGCGCTAAACGAAGGAAAACCAGAGAAAATTGTTGAAAAAATGGTTGAAGGCCGTTTAGGTAAATTCTTTGAAGAGATTGTTCTTTTGGAACAAAGCTTTGTGAAAGATCCAGATCAAAAGGTTAAAAAATATGTAGCTGATAAAGGCGCTTCTGTTAAAGCATTCGTTCGCTTTGAAGTAGGCGAAGGTATGGAAAAACGTGAAGAAAACTTTGCGGAAGAAGTTATGAGTCAAATTAAAAAATAAGGTATTCAATCTAAAAAGGGAACAGTAACCTGTTCCCTATTTTATAATTTTATGAATTACTCTCTGTATTCTATAAATCATAATAAAATATTAAATTTCTATGGAGGTTATTATGACAACAGCACGGTACCGTAGAATTGTGTTAAAATTAAGTGGAGAAGCTTTAAGTGGTGATCAAGGTTATGGGATTGATCCAAAAGTGATTCACTCCATCGCTGAACAAGTAAAAGAGGTAGCAGAACTTGGTGTTGAGATAGCTATCGTTGTAGGCGGAGGAAATATATGGCGCGGCAAAGTTGGAAGTGAAATGGGAATGGACCGGGCATCAGCAGACTATATGGGTATGCTCGCTACAATCATGAATTCACTTGCCCTGCAGGATGGTCTGGAAACAATTGGTATACAAACTAGAGTACAGACATCAATTGAGATGCGCCAGGTAGCTGAGCCATACATAAGGAGAAAAGCAATTCGTCATTTAGAAAAGAAGCGTGTTGTCATTTTTGCGGCTGGTACAGGGAATCCTTATTTTTCAACGGATACAACAGCGGCATTAAGAGCTGCGGAAATTGAAGCGGAAGTTATTCTAATGGCTAAAAATAATGTGGATGGTGTATATACAGACGATCCAAAAACTAACCAAGATGCCAAGAAGTATGAGAGCCTGACTTATATGGAAATGCTAAATGAAGGTCTTGGTGTTATGGATTCAACAGCATCCTCATTATGTATGGATAATAATATTCCATTAATTGTATTTTCTATTACTGAAGAAGGCAATATTAAAAGAGTTGTCGAAGGTGAAACAATCGGCACAACAATAAGGGGGAAATAATTATGTCGGAAGCAATTATGAAGCAAATGCAGGAAAAAATGGAACAAGCAGTACAGGCTTTTTCAAAAAACTTAGCATCTGTAAGAGCCGGCAAGGCAAATCCGAGTCTTTTGGATAATATCTATGTTGATTATTATGGTGCATCAACTCCATTAAATCAGTTGGCCAATGTAGGTGCCCCGGAAGCAAGATTACTTACTATTACACCATATGATAAAACAGCTGTTTCTGATATTGAGCGAGCTATCCAAATCGCTAATTTGGGCTTATCACCGTCGAATGATGGTAATATGATTCGAATTAATATACCTCCACTAACTGAAGAAAGACGTAAGGATCTTGTTAAAGTTGTAGGTAAGTATGCAGAGGAGTCAAGAATCCAAATTCGTAATATTCGTCGTGATACCAATGATAATTTGAAAAAAATGGAGAAAAACGGTGATATTACAGAAGATGATTTGCGTGCTTTTCAAGATGATGTACAAAAATCAACCAATGATCATATTACAAAACTTGAAGAAGTAGCCAAAAACAAAGAAAAAGAAATATTAGAAGTATAACTGATAAAAATTATATTTTTACCTTACTTTAACATTAAATGTATTAATAATTCATATATTGCAGAGTAAGATGCAAAAGCCCTCTTATTAAAGGGGGCTTTTGTATTCAACAGTAAAAGTCGTTATAATGGAAAAGGATAATAGGAACACTAAATAGATTCATCCTGTTTTTAGGATAAGCTATCATTCCTTTACAAACATAGAAACAAGTTTAGAGGATTGAAGGTAACAACATTTCGGGGGACAGACTATGTCAAGGAAAATTCCTTTTTTTACTACTAAAAAAAATAAAGAAATCGATGTGGAACGGGTAGACAATGTGCCAAATCATGTTGCTATTATTATGGATGGAAACGGGCGTTGGGCACAAAAACGTGGTTTACCACGTATAGCAGGACATAAAGAAGGTGTGTCTGCTGTAAATAAAATCGTCAAAGCTGCGGTAAAAGCTGATGTTAAGATTCTTACTCTTTATACCTTTTCCACTGAAAATTGGAAAAGACCTAAGTCTGAAATCGACTTTATTTTAAGGTTACCAAAAGAATTCTTACACATTTATTTGCCGGGTTTGATTTCCAATAATGTTAGAATAAATACAATTGGTGATTTTGATGCGCTTCCAGATCATACAAAAGAAGCAGTTCAGTATGCAGTTGATAAAACAAAAAGTAATGACGGTCTTCTATTGAATTTTGCTTTAAATTACGGCAGTAGACTTGAAATTATTCACGCTGTAAAGAAAATTATTCATGATATTGATGAGTCAAAACTGTCAATTGACTCATTAGACGATAAACAGTTTTCCCAATATCTTTTTACAACTGATTTATCTGACCCTGATCTGCTTATCCGAACCGGTGGTGAAAAGCGTCTGAGTAACTTTATGCTCTGGCAGTTGGCCTATACTGAATTTTGTTTTTCTGATGTATTATGGCCTGATTTTAATGAAAGTAACTTTTTAAATGCACTTGAAGATTATAAACAGCGGAAAAGAAGGTATGGAGGTATTTAAGGTGATGGATGGCATATGAAACAAAGAACAATAACAGCGATACTTGCAATAATTGTCCTCCTCCCTTTTGTCATAATCGGGGGACTTCCGTTTACCTTCCTAGTTTATCTAATTGCTACGGTAGGACTTATGGAACTAATTAAAATGAAGGATTTAGGGAAATATGCAATACCGAATATTTTGGTTGTTATACTATTATGGATGATTCTCATCCCAAGTTCGTCTTCGCTACTGTCTACTGGTTGGTTTAGTAAATTTGAGCTGGTGGCACTCATAATTCTTCTCCTATTGTCATATACAGTATTGGTCAAGAATAAATTTACTTTTGACCATGTTGGGTTTATTCTTTTGTCAGCATTCTATGTTGGTCTTGGTTTTTTTTACTTGATTGAGACCCGCCAAGGAAGTAATGCATTAAGTAATATTCTTTATGCCTTTTTCATTATCTGGGCAACAGATACTGGTGCATATCTTTTTGGACGTGCATTCGGTAAACGAAAATTATGGCCTGTCATCAGTCCTAATAAAACGGTTGAAGGTGCTATAGGTGGAATTTTGCTTGCATGTATAGTTGCCGTTGTTTTCCATATGGTAAATCCATTTCCACACCCAATCATAATTGTAATTGCTGTTACGGTTATTGCATCAATTTTTGGGCAAATTGGTGATCTTGTTGAATCTGCTTTCAAGCGTTATTATGGTGTAAAGGATTCCGGTAATATATTGCCTGGTCATGGTGGAATACTGGACAGGTTTGACAGTTTATTATTCGTTCTTCCTTTACTCCACTTTATCCATTTTATATAAAATGGAATGCTTAGATAGCGTGGCAAAAGATACATCGAGGTTTTCAGTTGGCGATTGTAAAACCTCTACTAAAGACTGCCCCCGCCTTGGGACTGCGGTTACTCGTCCGACTTTAAAATATTTGTGGAATATGTAGAAGTCAACTTAACACGCACTCGTCCGCTCCTCACGTTTTAATTGCATGCGTATTGCTGCTGGGAGCTAAGTGTCTTGTCCATTTTATCCGCTTTTTGAACAATCTCTAAAATATTCATTTTATCATTGCGATAAAACACTTGAACATTCTCTTATAAGCAGGTTAAACTTATTTCAAGATGGATTACGAATTAAAATCAAAAATTACCTGTTCCAGTAAAAAGGAAGGTGCTTCTATTGACCACTGTTATAGCATTTATTTTCATGTTTGGATTGCTTGTTTTTATCCATGAATGGGGCCATATGATATTTGCTAAGCGTGCAGGCATGCTTGTTCGTGAATTTGCAATTGGATTTGGTCCAAAAATATTCTCTTTTACAAGAAATGAAACATTATACACGATTCGTCTTATTCCTGCAGGGGGGTATGTCCGTGTTGCCGGTGAAGACCCAGAGATTATTGAATTAAAACCAGGGCATCATATCGGCCTTGAATTCAATAATGAAGGTAATGTTACCAAAATTATAGTTAATAATAAATCCAAACATCCAAATGCCAGAGTGATTGAAGTAGAACATGCGGATCTGGACCATAAGCTTATAATTGAAGGCTATGAAATCGATGATGAGGATAATAAATTGCATTTTGATATAGACCCTAAAGCATTTTTTGTCATGGATGAACGTGAAACACAGATTGCACCATATGACCGCCAATTTGCATCTAAAACTACAGGACAACGAGCAATACAGTTATTTGCCGGGCCAATGATGAATTTTATATTAGCAATCTTTATCTTTGTAATCATTGGTTTAATACAAGGAGTACCAGTTGAAGAGGCAAAAATGGGCGATATCTTACCTGATACACCAGCAAAAGAGGCTGGATTGCAGACGGATGATGTCATTATCCAAATTGAAGATAATTCCATTTCCACATGGGAAGAGTTTACTTCTATAGTTAGAGCAAATCCTGGACAGGAATTAGATATGATTGTCTTGCGTAACGATACAGAAGAACCGGTAACAGTAATTCCTGATGAAGCAGAAACGGTAGATCAGACTGGTGAGCCTATCTCTGTTGGACAAATCGGCGTATATCAAGGATTCGAGAAGTCATTTCTAGGTACGTTCACTTATGGTTTCGAACGTACATACGAAACAACTAAAATGATTTTAACGAATTTAATGATGCTGGTTACCGGCCAAGTCTCGATAGACATGCTATCAGGACCAGTTGGTATTTATGACGCTACAGATCAAGTAGTTCAAACTGGGTTTATGAATTTAATGCTGTGGACGGCAATGTTAAGCATTAACTTAGGTATCGTTAACTTGGTACCACTTCCGGCACTTGACGGGGGAAGATTGTTATTTGTTGGTATCGAAGCATTAAGAGGGAAGCCGATTGCACCTGAAAAAGAAGGTATTTTTCACTTTGTTGGTTTTGCATTTTTAATGCTGCTCATGATTGTAGTTACATGGAATGATATTCAACGCCTGTTCCTCTGAGTTTCAGAAGTTCATAAGAAAGTGATGCCCTTGTCTTTTTGCTGACAAGGGCATCGCAATTTTAAAAAGTTATAGGAGGTGTATGGGATGGACATATCGCAAAAGGAAAAAATGGAATTATTATTGAAGCAATTAGAAATGTCGGAGGATCACATTACAAATTATTTTAAAGATAGTTATTTAGAAAAACTAGAAGTATTTAAAAGTACGAAGATGTGGCATTTTCATATACATGTTGATCGCATACTCCCATTCGAAGTATATCAAGTGTTTATTTTGAAATTACAAGCAACCTTTCAGCAGATTGCAACGGTCGAGGTAACGATTGAAGCTAATGATAAAAAATGTAATGATGAAACAATTATTGGTTACTGGAAGCATTTTATTACATCACTAACACAATTATCTCCTGGTTATAGAGATTTAGTGCAAAACCAAATACCCGAGGTTAATAATAATAAGCTTATGTTAACAGCGAGAAATGAAGCAGAGGCCAGCGCATTAAAGAAAAGACTTGAAAATGATTTCAGAAACTATTGTAGTAAAATTGGTGTTCTGACATATATGCTTGAGATTCATGTTAAGACCGACGCTGCAGATATTCAAAAATTTAGAGATCAAAAGGCGATTGAAGATCAGCAGTTAGTATTAAAAACAGTACAGGAAAAAGAAAAACGAGATAAAGAAAAAGAAGGTCATGAAAATAGACCGCTCGCTATCGGTTACAAAATAAAAGATGAAGCAATAACGATGGACCAAATTCTTGAGGAAGAGCGTCGCATAACTGTTCAAGGCTATATCTTTGCCTCTGAAGTAAGAGAACTTCGCTCTGGAAGAAGTCTGCTAATTATTAAGGCAACAGACTATACAGATTCCCTGCAGATTAAAATGTTTTCTAAAGGGGACGAGGACGCAGCGAAGTTTGCAAATGTAAAAAAAGGAATGTGGATTAAAGCTAGAGGCAGCATTCAAACAGATATGTATACCAATGAACTCGCGATGATGGCAAATGATATTCATGAAATTAAGGTAACATCAAGAATCGATGAAGCACCGGAAGACGAAAAAAGGGTTGAACTTCATGCACATACGACAATGAGTCAGATGGACGCTGTGGTGTCCCCGGAGGTTCTTGTGACACAGGCCGCAAAATGGGGACATAAAGCAGTTGCAATAACTGATCATGCTGGTGTCCAAGGGTTTCCAGATGCACATGCTGCAGGTAAGAAACATAATATTAAGGTGCTTTACGGTGTTGAGGCCAATTTGGTGGACGATGGAGTTCCAATAGCTTATAACCAAGCTAACCGGGAACTTGAAAATGAAACATACGTCGTTTTTGATGTGGAAACAACAGGGCTATCAGCCGTTTACGATACGATTATTGAACTAGCTGGAGTTAAAATACATCAAGGTGAGATTATCGATCGCTTTGAAGCATTTGCAAATCCACATCATCCATTGTCTGAAACAACGATTAATTTAACGGGGATTACCGATGATATGGTCAAAGATGCACCTGAAGTGGAAGAAGTGTTAAAAAATTTCCATGAATGGATGGGCGACGATATTCTTGTTGCACATAATGCAAGTTTTGATATGGGATTTTTAAATCAAGGACTCAATCGGTTTGATTATGAAAAAGCGAAGAATCCAGTAATTGATACATTGGAGCTCGCCAGATTTTTAATCCCGGAATTAAGAAACCATCGCTTAAACACACTTTGTAAACACTTGGATATCGAACTGACACAACATCACCGGGCAATCTATGATGCTGAGGCGACCGGTTATTTGTTATGGAAGCTTGTTAAAAAATTATTAGATAAAGAAATTACCAACCATAATGAGTTAAACAATCATATGGGTGAAGGGGATGCTTATAAGCGTTCACGTCCTTATCACTGTATAATATTTGCTCAAACACAAGTAGGTTTAAAAAATCTGTACAAGCTTGTTTCCAGTGCCCATATGGATTATTTCTTTCGAGTACCACGGATACCAAGATCTCTCTTAAAAAAGCTTCGTGAAGGGCTTTTGATAGGGACTGCGTGTGATAAAGGTGAAGTTTTCGAGACGATGATGCAAAAGTCTGCGGAAGAAGCGGAACAAGCTGCGGAATTTTATGATTATATAGAGGTACAACCACCAGCTAATTATGCGCATCTCATTGAAAAAGATTTGGTGCAGAATGAATCACAGATTCTGGATATTATCAAGAAATTAGTTGAATTGGGTAAACGAATGAATAAACCTGTTGTTGCGACAGGCAATGTACATTATATTGATGACCATGATAAACAGTATCGTCAAATTTTAATAAGTTCCCAAGCTGGAAACCCGCTAAACAGGCAAACACTTCCAGATACACCTTTCCGAACAACAAATGAAATGCTGGATTGCTTTAAATTTCTAGGTAAGGATGTAGCACATGAAATAGTTGTCCAAAACACAAATGCGATGGCTGAACAACTGGAAGAGGTTTCCCCTGTAAAAGATGGACTTTATACACCAACAATAGAGGGTGCGGAACAAGATATTCGTGATCTTTGTTATAGTCGTGCAAAGAAGATATACGGAGAAACTGTACCGCAGATTGTAGTGGATCGGCTTGAAAAAGAGTTGGAAAGTATTATTGGTAATGGATTTGCCGTCATCTATCTCATCTCACATAAACTCGTTAAAAAGTCACTTGATGATGGATATTTGGTTGGTTCAAGGGGATCGGTAGGATCATCCTTTGTAGCAACAATGACGGAAATAACGGAAGTAAATCCATTAGTACCACATTACGTTTGTGAAAAATGCCATTTCAATGAATTTATAACGGATGGTTCCGTTGCCAGCGGATTTGATTTGCCAGATAAAAATTGCCCAGAATGTGATTCAGAATTAACAAAAGACGGACAGGATATCCCATTTGAAACTTTCCTTGGATTTAAAGGTGATAAGGTTCCCGATATTGATTTAAATTTCTCTGGTGATTATCAGCCACGAGCACATAACTATACAAAGGAACTATTTGGTGTTGATTATGTATATCGTGCGGGCACAATTGGAACCATTGCGGAAAAGACTGCGTATGGGTATGTGAAAGGCTATGCATCGGATAAACAGTTAATATACAAAAATGCCGAAGTAGATCGACTTGTTCAAGGATGTACTGGAGTAAGAAGAACGACAGGCCAACATCCAGGAGGAATTATTGTTGTACCGGACAATATGGAAATCTATGATTTTACACCGATACAATTCCCTGCAGATGATCGTAATAGTGAGTGGCGGACAACCCATTTTGATTTTCATTCCATTGATGAGAATTTACTAAAACTGGACATACTTGGACATGATGATCCAACCGTAATTCGAATGTTAGAGGATCTTAGTGGTATTGACCCAAAAACAATACCAACTGATGATGCGGAAGTAATGAAGATCTTTTCGAGCCCTGAGGTTCTTGGCGTCACCGCTGAACAAATTAATTGTAAAACTGGCACATTAGGTGTGCCGGAATTCGGGACGAAATTCGTAAGACAGATGCTGGAAGATACCAAACCAAGTACATTTGCAGAATTGTTAATCATTTCTGGTTTATCACATGGTACAGATGTATGGTTAGGTAATGCACAGGACCTAATCAATGATGGAATTTGTGAACTTCCTGATGTTATCGGTTGTCGTGATGATATTATGGTGTACTTAATGCACAAGGGTCTTGAGCCGTCCCTCGCATTTAAAATTATGGAATTTGTCCGAAAAGGGAAGGGACTCCAGGAAGAATGGATCGTTGAAATGCGCAAAAATAATGTACCTGATTGGTATATTGAGTCCTGTAAAAAAATAAAATATATGTTTCCAAAAGCCCATGCTGCAGCATATGTATTGATGGCAATAAGAATTGCCTACTTCAAAGTTCATCATCCAATATTGTTCTACGCAGCATACTTTACCGTAAGAGCAGATGACTTCGATTTAGATACAATGGTTAAAGGTTCTAATGCAATTCGCAGTCGTATGGATGGCATAACCATAAAAGGAAACGATGCATCACCAAAAGAGAAAAGTTTGTTGACGGTGTTGGAAATCTCTCTTGAAATGCGTGAACGTGGATTTTCGTTTAAAAAAGTTGATTTGTATAAATCTAGCGCAACAGAATTTATTGTGGATGGCAATACATTACTTCCTCCATTTAATGCTGTGGATGGTTTGGGAACGAATGCAGCCCTCAATATTGTAAAGGCCCGTGGGGAAGGGGAATTTCTTTCTAAAGAAGATTTGCGCGAAAGAAGCAAAATTTCAAAAACAGTCCTCGAATATTTGGATAACCATGGCTGTTTGGAAGGTATGGAAGATAAGAATCAATTATCTTTATTCTAGAATACCGGGACTTCGTTTACTCGTTTCACCGAAAAGTATTGTTGTTTGTCTCAGAATATCTATAAACTGCGAAGCAACAAGCACTGTGGAAAGAGCCTTATTCTAATAGTAACAATATGAAGCTAACTAATAACGTAATATTGTTAATCTCATGTTATGTGCATGATATCCTCAAGTTAAGTTAACGTGTTACACTAATAAGGGAGTTAGAAGTTACATTACTTATAGAGCATTATTACAGTTTTATACTATTAGGGGATGATGAAATGAAATTTAACTACAATGAGGATCAAGAAATTAAAGAATTTATAATAGATAATCGAGTAGCTTTTGAAGGAATGTTGTTAGAGGAAGCCGTACATGTTCGTGATAAAATCGAAGAGTTTAATTTGATTGGAAATATTAATTTACTAGAGAATGCTTACAATCTTGTGTTAAGTGTGGTGGATAATAAGCAGGAAGCAGTTACAGAGCTAGGAACGAGAGAAGGTATTGCGTGGGCTACGCATAAACTCACACTTGCCTTTAAACTGGAATGGATCCAGGCGATACGGAAAACACTTTGGGAATTTCTTTATGAGTTTGACCGTATTGGTAAGAAATTGAACGAAAAAGAGGAATTTTATAATTTACAAATTGAAATTAATAGTTTGATTGATGAATTTTTCCGTTCTTTTTTCTTAAGCTATTCAGCTTACAAGGATCAGTTACTTGAGTCTAAAAATAAACTAGTTGAGAGTCTTTCTGCGCCAATTATCCCAGTCACAAGATATGTGAGTATTTTACCACTAATTGGTATGCTTGATGAGTTTCGCGGAAATATTCTTGAAGAGAAAGTCTTGAATGATATAAGCCAAAAAGGTGTACGAACCTTGATTATAGATTTTTCAGGTCTAGCTGAAATGCACGGCGATTCCATCCAATTATTCATAAAGCTGATTGATGGTATTACCATGTTAGGTTGTAAAGGAATAATTACGGGGATGCGGCCAGAAGTAGTTTCCCATTTTATTAACCGAGACGTGCATTATAGTAAAAATATTGAAACGAAAGCAACACTTCAGCAGGCATTAAAAGAATTTCTTCAGGAAAAATAGTATAGGTGGTGCATATCTTGCACTGGAAAATCACATATGCTATACTATATTTTGGAAAGTAACGATACGGACGGTTTGAAAGAGTGGGTTTTTACCCGCTCTTTCTTCATACTGTGGGAAAGTATAACAATTTCGGCATTAATATTTTTCATGCCGCACCAGCCGCGTCTAAGCTCCAGTACCCAGTGACTAATGGTATTCACTCACCTCAGTGCGATAAGTAAGGCATCAGTTCACTTTCGTTCATTGTGTTGCCTTTATATCTTGTAGGCTAAAGTAATTATAATTAGTCGCTAACAAAGGTTATTGTTTTGATTTTAAAGCTTCCCCCTACCAGAAATTCGGCAGGGGTTTTATATTGATTAGGCTTGTTTTTAAATGAAATTAGTCAGGTTGGTTTATAATAAGCATAAATACCGCTATTTAAGGAGGACGAAAGTTGAGCTCCCAAGTAATTAAAATTACGGAAGAATTATTAGATCCTATTTTAAAAGAAAAAAACTTACAACTTGCAGATATTGAGTATGTTAAAGAAGGGAAAAACTGGTTTTTAAGAGTATATATTGATAAAGAAGGCGGCGTCGATATTGTCGAATGTGGAGAGGTATCTGAGCAATTAAGTGAAAAATTGGATGCAACCGATCCAGTATCAGAAGCCTATTTCCTGGAAGTTTCCTCACCTGGAGTGGAGCGACCATTGAAATCAAAAGAAGATTTCAAAAATAATATCAATAATAATGTTTTCATAAAGCTTTATGAGCCTATTGATGGTGAAAAAGAATTCGAAGGTATCCTCAAGGAATTTAAAGAAGATAACGCCATAATCGAATACAAAATTAAAACGCGGAAAAAGATAGTCGAAATACCATATGACAAGATAGCAAAAGCTAGACTTGCTGTTATGTTTTAATTGAAGGGGGAAAATAATAGTGAGCAGTCAGTTGTTTGACGCGATTGATAATTTGGCAAAGGAAAAAGGGATTGAAAAAGATATTCTAATGGAAGCATTAGAAGCTGCTCTGATTTCTGCTTACAAGAAAAATTTCAAATCTGCAACCAATGTTCGGATTGAATTAAATGAAGGAACAGGGAAAATGAGTGTCTATTCGAGGAAATCAGTGGTGGAAGAAATAGAAGATGCTCAACTTGAAATTTCACTGGAGGAAGCGAAAAGAATTGATCCGAATTATTCACTAGAAGATACTATAGAAGTGGAAGTGACTCCGAAAGATTTCGGTCGGATTGCTGCACAGGCAGCAAAACAGGTTGTTACGCAGCGCGTACGAGAAGCTGAACGTGGTGTGATATTCTCAGAATATATTGACCGAGAAGAAGATGTTATGACAGGTATCATTCAACGGAAAGATCCACGTTTTGTCTATGTTAATCTTGGTAAAGTGGAGGCAAAGCTCGCTGAAGCGGAACAGATGCCAAGTGAAGAATATCATGTTCATGATCGTTTGAAAGTATTTGTGACCAAAGTAGAGAATACAAGTAAGGGCCCACAAATCTATATTTCAAGATCACATCCCGGTCTATTGAAACGTCTATTTGAAATGGAAGTTCCGGAAATTTTTGATGGAACAGTTGAAATTAAATCGGTAGCAAGAGAAGCTGGGGACCGCTCGAAAATCTCTGTATATGCCGGAGACCCGGAAGTTGATCCTGTTGGTTCATGTGTTGGTCAAAAGGGTCAGCGTGTACAAGCAATCGTTGACGAATTAAAGGGCGAGAAGATTGACATAGTTGAATGGTCTGAAGATCCTATTGTATATGTATCAAATGCATTGAGTCCATCTAAAGTGATTGATGTATTGGTAAATGAAGAAGAAAAGGCTACTACAGTTATTGTACCTGACTACCAATTATCACTTGCAATTGGAAAACGTGGTCAGAACGCAAGGCTTGCTGCAAAGCTGACAGGTTGGAAAATAGATATTAAGAGTGAGACAGAAGCAAAAGATGAAGGATTACTTACAGTGTCCGAGAAAGAAGATTCCTATTCCGACAATGACGAGGATTTGTTCGAATAAGGGAGGGCTAAAAATGGTGCAAAATAAAAAGATACCGGAAAGAAAATGTGTAATTACGAATGAAATGAAACCTAAAAAGAGTCTAATTCGCGTTGTTCGAAACAAAGAAGGAGAAGTCTTTGTTGACCCTACTGGCAAGAAGAATGGTAGGGGGGCCTATTTATCCCGTGATCTTGATGTAATTCGGAAAGCGGAAAAATCGAATGTGCTTGGCCGTACACTGAATGTCGAAGTGGATGCTTCCATCTATGAAGAGTTAAAACAAATTATTAGTGGTAAACACAATGAAAAATAATTATTTAAATTTGCTTGGTCTCGCTCAACGTGCAGGGAAATGTACACTAGGGGAAGAGTTAATTTTAAGAGATATACGCTCAAATAAGGCCAAACTAGTTTTACTGGCAAGTGACATTGGACCACAAACGAAGAAAAAACTAACAAACAAATGTAACTATTATGAGGTACCATATTTAATTGTAGATGATCGAGAAACAATATCGGATGCAATTGGAAAGTCCCAAAGAGTAGCTATTGCTATCTTGGATGCAGGTTTTGCTGCTAAGATTAAATCGTTACTTGGGTAATCAAATTCGGGGGTGAACGTATGAGTAAAATGCGTGTATATGA
This sequence comes from Oceanobacillus rekensis, assembly GCF_002153375.1. GTDB lineage: Bacteria > Bacillota > Bacilli > Bacillales > Amphibacillaceae > Oceanobacillus > Oceanobacillus rekensis. The sequence continues at coordinate 56,833 of NZ_MTBQ01000003.1, read as the reverse complement.
ATATGCAAAACAAAACAATATAACAAGTAAAGATGTAATCAATTATTTAACTACTTTAAATGTAGAAGTTTCAAACCATATGTCAACAATATCAGATGATACGGCGAAAAAATTGGATGAAAAATTCATCGCGAAAGCCAAACAATCGAAACCTGCAACAAACAATAATACAAAACAAACAACATCCAATAATCAAAATAAACCAAATCAGCCAGCAAAGAGCGGAAAACAAAATTCCGGTTCAAGAAATAATGGTCAGCAAAATAAACCAAACCATACGAACAACAATAAGAATAAAAAACAAAAAGGTCCTAAAAAGGGAAATCAGCCAGTAGAACAAAAGATTGTTAAAGAAACACCGAAAAAAATTACGTATAGTGATACATTAACAGTAAGTGACCTTGCTTCCAAGTTAAATAAGGAGTCTGCCGAACTAATTAAGAAGTTAATGTTTATGGGCGTAATGGCTACTAAAAATCAGGATTTAGATGATGATGCCGTTGAGTTGATTTGTAGTGAATTCGATGTTGAAGTAGAAAAGGAAATCATATTGGAAGATACTGATTTTGATAAATATATCGAGGAAGATAAAGAAGAAAACTTAATCGAACGTCCAGCTGTTGTTACTATTATGGGACATGTTGACCATGGTAAAACGACTTTGCTTGATTCTATTCGCCAAACGAAAGTAACCTCAGGAGAAGCTGGTGGTATTACACAACATATTGGTGCATATCAAGTTGAAAATGACGGTAAGAAAATCACGTTCCTGGATACACCAGGTCACGCAGCGTTCACAAGCATGCGTTCACGTGGTGCACAGGTTACAGATATTGCAATCCTTGTTGTTGCAGCAGACGACGGCGTAATGCCACAAACAGTTGAAGCAATCAATCATGCTAAAGCAGCGGAAGTACCAATTATTGTTGCTGTAAATAAAATGGATAAGGAAGCAGCAAATCCTGACCGTGTCATGCAAGAATTGACAGAATATCAACTAATTCCTGAAGATTGGGGCGGAAGCACTATTTTTGTTAATATATCCGCGATTAAAGATGAAGGAATCGATGATTTGCTGGAAATGATTCAACTAGTTGCTGAAGTAGAGGAATTAAAAGCAAATCCAAATGCACATGCTTCGGGTACTGTAATTGATGCTCAACTGGACAAAGGAAGAGGATCTGTTTCGACATTGCTTGTACAAAATGGAACATTGCATGTTGGGGATCCAATCGTAGTTGGAAATACGTATGGCCGTATTCGTGCAATGGTAAATGATATCGGTAAACGTGTTAATGAGGTTGGACCTTCAACACCAGTTGAAATCACCGGATTACATGATGTTCCGCAAGCAGGGGATCAATTCCTCGTTTTTGCTGATGAGAAGAAATCTCGCCAAATTGGTGAGGCACGTCAGCAGAAGCACATTGTTGCAAATCGTGGTGAACAATCTACCGTTAGTTTAGAGGACTTATTTGAAAAGATAAAACAAGGTGAAATGAAAGAACTGAATATCATTGTAAAAGCAGATGTTCAAGGTTCCGTTGAGGCACTTGCAGCATCTTTACGTAAGATAGAAGTGGAAGGTGTCAATATTAAAATCATCCATACGGGTGTGGGAGCAATTACAGAGTCTGATATCATTCTTGCTTCAGCATCAAGTGCAATTGTAATTGGTTTTAATGTTCGCCCAGATGTGAATGCTAAAAATGCAGCAGAATCAGAAAAGGTGGATATCCGTCTCCACAGAGTAATTTACAGTGCTATTGAAGAAATAGAGTCAGCTATGAAAGGAATGCTGGATCCTGAATTTGAGGAGAAAGTAATCGGTCAGGCAGAGGTTCGGGAAATATTTAAGGTTTCTAAAATTGGTACGATTGCAGGAAGCTATGTAATAGAAGGTAAAATCACTCGTAATGCGGGTGTTAGACTAATCCGAGACGGTGTTGTTCTCTATGAAGGGGAATTATTAGCACTGAAACGTTTTAAAGATGATGTGAAAGAAGTCGCTACTAATTATGAATGTGGTATAACAATCGCCAACTTTAACGATATTAAAGAGGGCGACATCATCGAAGCCTTTGTCATGGAAGAAATCAAACGCAAATGATTATATATGCTGAGGTAGAGTGTATCATGTATGAGGGACATTCACTGAAAGCAAAGCGTTCTGTAATGAAAAAGTTATTCGCAAAGTTGCAAAACAATTTTAATGTCGCTGTCACAGAGCTTGATTATCATGATTTGTGGCAGCGGACTAAAATTGGTATCGTTACAATATCCACGGATTATATACATGCTGAAAAGGTAATCACCAAGGCCTTGGATATTATAGACGAATATACAGAGCTTGAACGTACGATAACAAATGTGGAGAGATTATAATAAATCTCATTTAACTGAGGTGAATAAAATGGCTGAATTAAGAGCAAACCGTGTAGCAGAACAAATGAAAAAAGAGTTAGGTGATATACTGACTCGTAAAATTAAAGACCCAAGAGTGGGCTTTGTTACAGTTACAGATGTTGAAGTTTCTGGAGATCTCCAACAAGCAAAGGTCTTCATATCTGTTTTAGGAGATGAGAAGAAAAAGCAGGATACGTTAATGGGGCTTACTAAGGCAAAAGGATTTATCCGTTCCGAAATTGGTAGCCGTATACGACTACGGAAAACACCGGAGTTGACTTTTGAATTTGATGATGCTTTTGAATATGGAAGCAGAATTGATACGATTTTGAGAGACTTAAATAAATAATATTATGGCAATCTGACCTATTATCAGCAAATATAACGGGTCAGATTTTTTTCCATGCCGGAATCATATAATTACTATCAAATGGAGGTTGATCAGATGGATGGTATCTTGCCATTATGGAAGCCAAAAGGGTTTACATCACATGATTGTGTTATGAAATGCCGCAGATATTTTAAAACAAAAAAGGTTGGACATACCGGTACACTTGATCCAGAAGTTGAGGGTGTTTTACCAATCTGTATTGGACAGGCAACCAAAATTGTACCTTTTCTCACAGATACGAGAAAAACGTATATCGCTGAATTAAAGCTTGGTTCTGCAACAGTTACCGAGGATGCACATGGCAGTGTTGTAGAGCAAAAGGAAATCAACAGTATGCCTTCTGAAGCGGAGATTAATTCCGTCATCCAATCTTTTAAAGGGAAAATTGTCCAAACGCCTCCAATGTATTCTGCGGTAAAAGTCAATGGGAAAAAGCTTTATGAATATGCTAGAGCGAATGAAGAAGTGGAACGACCGAAACGAGAAGTAATGATTTATGAACTTGATAAATTGTCCTATGATCCATCGAATTATACAATTCGCATGAAAATTGTTTGTTCAAAAGGTACATATATTCGCACCCTTTGTGTAGATATCGGAAAAGAATTAGGTTTTCCAGCACATATGTCTTCACTTGTTCGGACCGAAACTGGTTCATTTTCCGAGAAAAATACAGTAACATTTGCTACTATAGAAGAAGCAATTGAAAGAAATGAACAAAGTCAATTACTCAAGCCAATAATAGAAGGAATTAACCATCTGGATATACTTCCAGTCGATGAAGAAACAAAAAACAAAGTAATGAATGGTCAAAAGTTGCCAAGACCCGAGATGAAGCTTGATACAGATCCATTTGTAGTTATGCATCATGGAAAATTATTAGCAATCTATCAACAACATCCTGAAAAAGCGGAACAAATAAAACCAGTTCGAGTTTTCAGTGAATGACAAAAAGTGCAGGTGAATAATTGTGAGAACAATCGAATTGACATATCCACATACGTTAGGAGTGGAAGACCTACCAGAGACAGTTTGTGCGATCGGTTTTTTTGATGGCATACATAAAGGACACCAAGAAGTTATAAATACTGCTGTTAGAGAAGCTGAAGTGAGAAGTATGGATAGTGCTGTCATTACATTCCATCCCCATCCTTCCGTAGTTCTAAAAAAAGAAGTAGGGCATGTAAAATATATAACACCGATGAAACAGAAACAGGAGCGCCTAGAAAATCTCCAGGTTGACCGTTTGTACATTATAAAGTTTAATAAGGAACTATCTCAATTATCTCCACAGGAATTCATTGATCATTTTATTATTGGTTTAAATATCAAACACCTTGTAGCTGGATTTGATTATTCCTTTGGATATAAAGGAAAGGGTAATATGGAAAATATAAAATCGTTTACCCGTGATCGATTAAGTTATACAACCATTGATAAAGTTACATTGGAAAATGATAAAATCAGTTCGACAAGAATTCGGGAGCTGTTAAAAAGTGGCAGGATAGATGAAGCCAATGAATTGCTTGGTCGACCTTTAAGGTTCAGCGGGGTTGTGGTTAAAGGGGATCAGCGTGGAAGAGAAATGGGTTACCCGACCGCAAACCTTGAATTGTATGAGGATGTATTGCTGCCGAGACCAGGAATTTATGCCGTACGTGTTATTTATAAAAATGAAGTTCATGAAGGAATGGCAAACATCGGTACAAATCCTACTTTTACGGCAGATCGAAAGGATCTCTCTATAGAAATAAATATTTTCGATTATAATAATGATCTGTATGGAGAAGAGTTAACTGTGGAATGGTTTAAATATATGAGAGAAGAAGAGAAATATGACAGTGTAGATGCTCTAATAACCCAACTGGCATTGGATGAGCAAAATATTAGAGCTTACTTTTCCAAGTAAATAACTATACAAGACTTAAAATGTTTGGACTTGATTTTTTTTACAAGAAGCGTTATGCTTATAAACATAAAACCATCCCTTGGCAAATCGTAACTCCGACGAATGCTAGGAGATTGGGGCTATAATAATTTTACCAGGAGGTGCGCCAGATGGCTATAACACAAGAACGTAAGAATGAAATCATTAATGAATACAAAGTTCACGACACTGACACTGGTTCTCCAGAAGTACAAATCGCTGTACTTACTGAAGATATCAATGCTTTGAACGAACATTTACGTGTTCATAAGAAAGATCATCATTCACGCCGTGGTCTTTTGAAAATGGTTGGTAAACGTCGTAACTTACTTACTTACCTTCGTAATAATGACGTTACTCGTTACCGTGAATTAATTAAAAAGCTCGGTTTACGCCGATAATTTACTTAAAAAGCAGGAGAAATCCTGCTTTTTCTATTATGTTCGACAACTATTTTTACATAACAGCTACTAGGGCATGTACTTGCAGTTGATTCCTTTTGTTCTATGGTTTATTCTAAAGAAAGGAATCGAGCTGTAAGGAAATGTATGACGAATAATGTACATTTATGTTTATAGACGATAAAATGAAGAGAGAATGTTGTATTGAAAGGAGCACTATTACTAATGGCAGAAGAAAAACAAGTATTCTCCACAGAAATCTCTGGAAAGAAATTTACTATTGAGATTGGGGAGTTAGCAAAACAGGCAAATGGTGCATGTATGGTCCATTATGGCGATACATCTGTACTGTCTGTAGCTACAGCATCAAAAGAACCAAAGGATCTACCATTTTTCCCATTGACCGTTAACTATGAAGAAAGATTATATGCGGTTGGTAAAATTCCTGGAGGATTCATTAAACGTGAAGGTCGTCCGAGTGAAAAAGCAATTCTATCCTCCCGTTTAATTGACCGTCCGATCAGACCACTGTTCCCAGATGGTTTTAGAAATGAAGTACAGGTGATTAGCACCGTTATGAGTGTTGATCAAGATTGCCCATCTGAAATAGCTGCAATGATTGGATCATCCATTGCCCTCTCGATTTCTAATATTCCGTTTGCAGAGCCAATTGCAGGTGTTAATGTTGGACGAGTTGATGGGAAATTTATCATTAACCCGACAATTGAACAGGAAGCAAATAGCGATATTGAATTAACTGTTGCGGGTACAAGAGATGCTATTAACATGGTAGAAGCGGGTGCGGATGAAGTGCCTGAAGAAGTCATGCTGGAAGCAATTATGTTCGGACATGAAGAAATCAAACGAATCGTTGCATTCCAAGAGGAAATTGTAAAAGCTGCTGGAGTGGAAAAATTCGATTTAGTATTATCTGAATTGGATGAAGAATTATCTGCTAAAGTAGAATCTGAAGCAAAAGATAAATTGATTGAAGCGATTCAAGTACAAGAAAAACATGCAAGAGATGTAGCAATTTCCAATGTTAAAGAAAGCGTACTACAATCATACGAAGAAGAAGAGCAAGCTACAGTTAAACAAGTTAAATCTATTCTAGATAAAATGGTTAAAGAAGAAGTACGCAGATTGATTACAAAAGAAAAAATACGTCCTGATGGTCGTAATCCAGAAGAAATACGTCCACTATCCTCCCGTATTACTGTCCTACCTCGTACCCATGGTTCAGGATTATTTACACGTGGACAAACTCAAGCATTAAGTATATGTACATTAGGTGCGTTAGGTGATGTTCAGATTCTGGATGGTCTAGATCTAGAAGAGTCTAAACGATTTATGCATCATTATAATTTCCCACAATATAGTGTAGGGGAAACTGGACCTATTAGAGGACCAGGTCGACGTGAAATTGGCCATGGTGCTTTAGGTGAACGAGCACTTGAAAAAGTGGTTCCAAATGATAAAGATTTTCCATATACTATTCGTTTGGTTTCAGAAGTATTGGAATCCAATGGTTCTACATCCCAAGCAAGTATTTGTGCCAGCACATTGGCGATGATGGACGCTGGAGTACCAATTAAAGCACCGGTAGCGGGAATTGCGATGGGTCTTGTGAAATCCGGTGAAGATTATACAATCTTAACTGATATACAAGGTATGGAAGATGCTTTAGGTGATATGGATTTTAAAGTTGCCGGAACAGCTCAAGGTGTTACAGCATTACAAATGGATATTAAAATAGACGGTTTATCAAGAGAAATTCTTGAAGAAGCATTAATTCAAGCTAAAAAAGGACGTATGCAGATTCTCGAATCGATGCTAGCTACAATAAATCAGCCTAAACAGGAGCTTTCCGAGTTTGCACCTAAGATCCTTACAATGTCTATTAACCCGAACAAAATTCGCGATGTTATTGGACCGAGTGGAAAGCAAATCAATAAAATTATTGATGAAACAGGTGTTAAGATTGACATCGAACAAGATGGTAGTGTGTTTATTTCATCTATCGATTCTTCTATGAATGATAAGGCGAAAAAAATCATTGAAGATCTTGTACGGGAAGTTGAAGTCGGTCAAATGTACATGGGAACTGTTAAACGTATTGAAAAATTCGGAGCATTTGTCGAATTATTTAAGGGAAAAGATGGTTTAGTACACATTTCCGAATTGGCTGAAGAACGTACTAATAAAGTGGAAGATGTAGTTTCCATTGGTGACCAATTAATGGTTAAGGTTAAAGAAGTAGACCGTCAGGGACGTGTTAATCTTTCCCGTAAAGCTGTTATTCTGGAAGAAAAGGAAAGAGCTGAAAAAGCGAAACAACAATAAATTAAATTCATATAGACTAAAAGAAGCTGATAAACCAGTTTCTTTTTTTTGCTTAAACTCCCCTGTTTGCGTCTGAACTTCTGACCACTTGCCTCCGCTTTTGAAATCGTCTAGCTGCGTGGGCTAGGGACTACGGAGCATAGTTAATGGACACTCCGAGCACGAAAAAACGTGTGCTCTGCGGTCCCTTATCTATGCCCTCCGTCCCTGGGCAAGCCCACTCCGCTTTTGTTTTGATATTCATACTTGTCCTTTTTGTGCATAGAAATGTATGGGGAGGGGTATGGATGGGTAATTATCGAAAGTATGTTAATTTATTTGTTTTTTTAATTTTGGTTGTTACAGTGTTTGATATAGAATACAATCCATTTGAAATCAATCCAACTGTAATGGACACACAGACTGCTGTTCAAAGTGATGCGTTATATATGGAAATTGAAGATAATAGTAACGTCTTTTTTGAGCAACCTCAGAATGCATATATTGATAAGGTGTGGAAAAAGACTGCGGGTAGAAATGGTTTAAGAGTCAATGTGGAAAAATCTTATGAAAAAATGAAGGGCAATGGCGCGTATGATGAGTCTTTGTTGGTTTATGAAGAAATACCACCTGAAATTACTTTGAAGGATTTACCAGCTTCTCCAATTTATCGCGGCCATCCGGAAAAAGAGATGGTAGCATTATTAATCAATGTTTCGTGGGGAGAAGAATATATTCCAGAAATGCTAAGTATATTAAAGGAAAACAAAGTTAAAGCAACATTCTTTATTGAAGGAAAATGGGGCAAAGAAAACGCGGAACTTGTGAAGATGATTGATGAACAAGGACATGTGATTGGAAATCATGCATATAACCACCCAGATATGGCAAGATTATCAGAACAAGAAAGTGTGGAGCAAATTGATCAGACAAACCAAATATTAACGGCAATTACAGGCAAGAAACCAACATGGTTTGCACCTCCAAGCGGAAGTTATAATGATCGGGTAGTACAGATTGCTGATAATTTAAATATGGAAACCATTCTATGGACCGTTGACACGATTGATTGGAAGAACCCATCCGTTTCTGTTATGCTTAACCAGGTAAAAGAAAAACTTCATCCTGGTGCAACAGTTCTCATGCATCCAACTTCATCAACTGCAAATGGACTAAATCAGTTAATAGAAATAATTAAAGAAAACGGATACAAAATAAGTACGATTGATTTACTTCTCAGTGAAGAAAGATAGTAATCCAGAACGTTTTTCGAGTATATTAGGAGGGAAAATATTGATAGATAAGCATATAAGCAAGAATGGTTTACGTATTGTATTAGAAAAGATACCAGCAGTCCGGTCAGTGACAATTGGTATATGGGTCCTTACCGGCTCGAGAAATGAAACTGTCGAAAATAATGGAATTTCTCATTTCTTGGAACATATGTTTTTTAAAGGGACGAAAACTCGTTCTCCACAGGATATTGCTGAAGCATTTGATTCCATTGGTGGTCAAATTAATGCATTCACATCAAAAGAGTATACTTGTTTTTATGCGAAAGTATTGGATACCCATAAAGATTACGCATTGGAAATATTAGCAGACATGTTCTTTAACTCTACTTTTGATGAAGAGGAAATGGAACGGGAAAAGAAAGTAGTATATGAAGAAATAAAAATGTATGATGATACACCAGATGATATTGTCCACGACTTATTGGCAAAAGCATCCTATGGGGAGCATCCATTGGGTTATCCCATCCTAGGAACGGAAGAACATTTAAAAACGTTCACACCGACCCTGCTTAGGGAATATATATCGCAACGTTATAGACCAGATAATGTAGTTGTTTCCATAGCTGGGAATGTGGAAGAATCCTTTATTAACACTGTTGAAGGTTACTTTGGCAAATATGAATCGACAGCAAAAGATAATCATGCGATTGTAAAACCGACTTTTATTGCTGAATCAATTGAGCGAAATAAAGATACGGAACAGGCACATCTTTGCTTAGGGTTTAACGGACTTTCTCAGGGGGATGAAAATATTTATAGTCTTGTAATTATGAATAATGTTCTTGGTGGAAGTATGAGTTCCAGATTGTTTCAGGATATTCGAGAAAAACAAGGGCTTGCCTATTCTGTTTTTTCATATCATTCTACATTCCTTGATAATGGACTACTAACAATCTATGCTGGTACTGGAAAAGAACAGTTGCCACTCTTAAGGGATACGGTAAGAACAACTTTGGATATATTAATAAAAGATGGCCTTTCAGAGAAAGAACTACGAAACAGTAAGGAACAGCTGAAAGGAAGTTTAATGCTTGGTTTGGAAAGTACAAACAGCAGAATGTCCAGAAATGGCAGAAATGAATTATTGCTTAAACGGCATCGGACATTGGATGAGGTCATTCGGGAAATTGATGCAGTAAATCATGACTCTATTAAACAAGTCATTAAGCAAGTTTTCGATAATTCACCTTCAAGTGCATTAATCGCACCGGCTATTACGAATTAAAAAAGGCGGGCTTTCAAACCGGAAAAGATTTGAAAGCCTGCTTTTATTTGTATAATACGACCTCTCAGTATTATTCAAACACCATATTTATACATTAGTTCTACAGCTCCCACATATATATGAAGTATAGGCAAATGCAGGAGGGCGGATACATGCGATTCAGAGAGATGAGTGACAAAGAAATCATCAATGTAAATGAGGGTACACGACTAGGGGTTCTGGGTCAGACAGATTTGGAAATTGATGAAGTAACCGGACAAATTGAATCATTTATCATACCGAATTACAAATGGTTTGGGTTAGTGAAAGAGGGAGAAGAAACGAAAATACGCTGGAACTCCATTAAAAAAATAGGCGAAGATATGATTATGATTGAAACAAATCAACTCGATTAAGTAAAGCGCTAGAAATTGTGCCCCAGTGAGCGATATATTGTCCTCCAACTACAGTAGATAGTAGTTAAAAAATTTTATATGTACTGACCTAGAAAAAAGGCTAATATCACATAATGATATTAGCCTTTTTTCATATTTTTTTAATCTGACACTCACTCCTAGGGTGGTATCACATAAGCTATAAAGAAAATGATTAAAAGTGTTTGTTTTGATAGGAATTGTATGTCTGGAGGTAAAAATAAAAATGAATCAATTAATAGCTGTAATTGGTGGAGATGGACGATATTTGGAACTGATCAGACAGTTGAAAAATTTACCTGATACTAAGATTACACTTGTTGGGTTTGACAAACTGGAACAAGGATTTACGGAACTTAATCAAATTGATTTGGAAGACTTGGATCAATCAAAATTAGATGTTGTTATCCTTCCAATTACAGGGACAAATATGGATGGGGATATTGAAACTGTATTTTCTGATAAAATCGTCAATCTGAACAAAGAGTGGTTTAAAAAAATGAAGAAATCATCGATGGTTTTCACTGGAATAACTAATGACTATCTATCTTCAGCTACCAGTGATGCGGGCGTTAGCTTAATCCCGCTATTGAATAGGGATGATGTTGCCATCTATAATTCAATCCCTACTGCAGAAGGTGCAATCATGATGGCGTTTGAGCATACAGATCATACGATACATTCTTCACAAGTAATTGTGACAGGATTCGGACGTGTTGGAAATACAGTAGCAAATAAATTCTCAGCATTAGGTGCAAAAGTATCTGTATGTGCAAGAAGTATTCGTGATTTGGCAAGAATTACAGAAATGGGCCTGAATGCAATTCCCTTGGAAAAGCTTTCTGATTATACGGATAACTGTGATGTGTTGATAAATACGATACCTGCTCCAATTGTTACAGAAGAAGCGATACAAAATCTTCCAACAAATGGGATCATTATTGATTTGGCGTCCAAACCTGGTGGAACGGACTTTGACTATGCCAAAAAACGGGGTATAAAAGCAATTTTGGCGAAAAGCCTTCCAGGGATTGTAGCACCAAGAACAGCAGGGAAAATACTTGCTGATGTCATCACACAAATTTTAGAGGAAAAGAGGGAATCGTTATGAGTCTTACGGGAAAACGAATTGGTTTTGGCATGACAGGGTCCCATCATACACACAGTCAGATTTTTCCTCAAATAGAAAAACTTGTAATGGAAAAGGCCGAAGTTATTCCAATCGTCTCCTATACGGTTCAAAACACAGACACAAAATTTGGCAAAGCTTCCGATCATATCGAGAAACTGGAAAACATTACAGGTAAAAAGGCAGTTAGAACCATTCCGGATGCCGAACCGTTCGGACCGAAAAACCCATTAGATTGTATGATTATTGCTCCACTTACAGGAAATTCACTAAGTAAGTTAGCAAATGCACTTACTGATAATCCGGTACTTATGGCGGCTAAATCAACTCTAAGAAATCAGCATCCTGTATTACTTGGTGTAACTACGAACGACGCACTCGGTTTAAATGGCTCAAATTTAATCAAATTAATGAACAGTAAAAATATTTATTTTATCCCATTTGGTCAGGATGATCCTTATAATAAGCCAAATTCAATGACCGCAAAATTAGATTATTTATTGGAAAGTGTAGAATCTGCTTTAAATGGAAAACAACTTCAACCTATTATTGTTCCTTATCTCTCTTAAAATATGTTAAAATAAACAACTATAAGTGCGTGTTTAAAAAGAAGGATAAAAAAGTACCGATAAGTTCGAGGCGGAAAAACTCCTAAGTAATGGAAAAGCAAGCATTCGGGCGGAATTCGATATTTCTTTTTACCGGAATTTTAAATATCCTCTATAAGTGAATTATTTATCATTTCTGAAGGGAGTCATTAAAATGACAATAAAAACAGCATACAATGTTGCAGTTGTTGGAGCAACAGGAGCAGTTGGACAAAAAATAATGAAATTACTAGAAAAAAAGAATTTCCCTATAAATGAATTGAAATTGCTCTCATCAAAAAGGTCTGCAGGTAAGAAGTTACTATTTGGCAATAAAGAAATAACGGTTGAGGAAGCAACGCCAGATAGTTTTCAGGGAGTAGATATTGCACTGTTTTCTGCAGGAGGTTCTATTTCCAAGGAGCTTGCGCCTGAAGCTGTGAAACATGGTGCCGTTGTAATTGACAATACAAGTGCATATCGTATGGATGAGAACGTTCCATTGGTTGTACCAGAAGTTAATAGTGAGGATATAGCAAATCATAAAGGAATTATCGCAAACCCAAACTGCTCAACGATTCAGATGGTTGCAGCATTACATCCGATTAAAAAATCATTTGGAATGAATCGAATTATTGTTTCAACCTATCAGGCTGTATCTGGTGCTGGTGCAGAAGCAACTAACGAATTAAAAGTACAGGCACAACAATTTTTAAATGAAGAAGAGATGGAAGCAAATCTCCTTCCTGTTTCAGGCGATGAGAAGCATTATCCGATTGCATTTAATGCACTTCCACAAATCGACGTTTTTGGGGATAATGGCTATACATTTGAAGAAATGAAAATGATCAATGAAACAAAAAAAATTATGCATGATGAAGCTATCTCTGTTGCAGCGACTTGTGTTCGTTTGCCATTCTTTACTTCCCATGCTGAAAGTGTTTATATTGAAGTAGAACAAGATGGAGTAGAAGTTGCAGATTTATGGAAAGTATTGGAAGCAGCCGATGGTATTGTACTTCAAGATAATCCAGATGCTCAAGAATATCCAACACCATTAAGTGCAGCAGATAAAGAAGATGTTTTTGTTGGTCGTGTCCGCAAAGATCTTGATAATCCCAATGGTTTTCATTTATGGATAGTTTCAGATAACCTTCTTAAGGGTGCAGCATGGAATACAGTACAAATTGCACAATCATTAACTAAAAATAATTGGTTATAAAAAGAATGTTCAGAAAATCAATCATGATGATTGGTTGAACATATGGTATCCGGTAATAATAGAGGTGTTAGAATGCAAGTATTAGTTCAAAAATTTGGTGGAACTTCTGTTCAATCAGAAGAAAATAGGGAACATGTAATAAAACATATTAAAGATGCATTGGTAAAGGATTACAAACTCGTAGTCGTCGTATCTGCATTGGGGAGAAAACCAGATCCCTATGCAACAGATACATTATTGAGTTTAGTTGACTTTCCTGCCAATAAAAACACCAAACGCGAACTGGATTTGCTAATGTCATGTGGCGAAATAATTTCTTCTGTCGTTCTATCCAATGAACTTCAAAAAAATCATATTACAGCAGTTGCTTTAACCGGAGCACAGGCAGGTTTTATAACAACAGAGGACTTTACCAAAGCAAAAATAAAGGAAGTAAATCCAGCGCGTATCCTTAAAGAATTTGAAAAAAATGATGTCGTAGTTGTTGCCGGTTTCCAGGGACAAAGCCAAACTGGTGAGATTACTACAATTGGCCGAGGCGGCAGTGACACAAGTGCTGCTGCGCTTGGTGTTGCATTATCTGCAGAACGGATTGAAATATTTACAGATGTGAATGGAATCATGACTGCCGACCCGAAAGTGGTGAAAACCGCTCGCCCACTGGATGTTGTCACATACAATGAAATCTGTAATTTAGCATACCAGGGTGCGAAAGTGATCCATCCACGGGCAGTAGAAATTGCAATGCAAGGTAAGATACCCATGCGTATAAGATCAACTTATTCTGAGGAGTTGGGAACACTGGTTACTTCATCAAGAGTTACTGAAATGGGAGTGGACATTCCTGATAGAATGATCACTGGTATTGCGCATATATCTTCCATTACACAAATTAAAGTACAAACAAAAGAATCTGCATATCGATTGCAATCAGAAGTGTTCAAGGCGATGGCAGAAGCTGGGATATCGGTTGATTTTATTAATATATCTCCTAAAGGTGTCGTCTATACAGTGCCTGAATCCCAAACAGAAAAGGCGGTTAACATTCTTGAAGTTCTAGGATTTCATCCGGAAATTACGGAAGGGTGTGCTAAGGTTTCGGCAGTAGGTGCAGGTATGACTGGTGTCCCTGGAGTTGCTTCAAAAATTGTTCAAGCATTGACAAATGCTGGTGTTCAAATATTACAGTCAGCGGATAGTCATACAACCATTTGGGTTCTCGTGCATTCTAATGAATTAATTACAGCAGTAAACGCATTGCATGATGTCTTTGGTCTCGGTAATATGACTGAAACGAGTGAATTAAAGCCTTAAAGGTGTTCAATGTAAACTACCTTTTGAACAACCCTATAAGTGCGTGTTCAAAAAGATGGATAAAAAGGAACGAGAAGTTCGAGGCAGCGTAGATCCTGAGTATCGGAACGTATTCAATTAATACGTGAGAAAAGGAAAAGCAAGCTAACGAGCTTCCATAGGAGGTGGTGACTTCGACGTTCGACACAGGACGTGTCGGAACTTAGTCGAAGGCCCCCTTTCTCGAAGCGTCATTTTTACCGGACTTTTTGAACATCCTCTATAAAAGAAAGGTGATCAAGAATGAATTTTGGGCGAGTGTTGACCGCAATGGTCACCCCATTTGATAATGATGGTAAATTAGATATTGAACAAACAAGTGTTCTTGTTGAATATTTGCTTGATAATGGGACAGATGGTTTAGTAATAGCTGGAACTACTGGTGAATCTCCTACATTAACGATGGATGAGAAAATCAAGTTATATAAGCATGTAGTTCAGCAAGTTAATGGAAGGGTGCCTGTCATCGCTGGTACAGGTAATAATAATACTGCTGCGTCGATAAAATTGACGGAAGAAGCGCAAATTTGTGGTGTGGATGCAATTATGCTTGTTACACCATATTACAATAAACCAAGTCAACATGGAATGTATGAACATTTTGCTGCAATTGCCAAGGTAACTGATTTGCCGGTTATGCTCTATAATATACCAGGCCGTTCGGTAGTTAATATGACTGCAGAAACAATTATTAATTTAAGTTTGATTGATAATATTGTTTCCGTAAAAGAAGCTAGTGGTGATCTTGATCAGATCTCGGAAATCATTGAAAATACTGATGATGATTTCACGGTTTACAGTGGTGATGATGGATTAACATTACCGATGCTTTCAGTAGGCGCAGATGGGATAATTTCCGTTGCATCTCATGTGATTGGAAATGAAATAAAAACAATGGTAAACCACTTTTTTGATGGTAAGCCAATGGAAGCCGCCTCCATTCACCGTAAGCTTCTGCCGATTATGAATGGGCTATTCTTAGCACCTAATCCGTCACCTGTTAAAGCTGCGCTACAAATGAAGGGGATTGAAACAGGCAGTGTACGATTACCGTTAATCCCGCTTACAGATGAAGAAATGGATCAATTAAAGGGTCTTTTAGACAAGTAAAAATACCGGCTGCTATCAGCCGGTATTTTTTGCATATTTACGTTCATACTATCCTTATAGCCAAAGCCATAAAGGGAGTGTTCGAAAATATGAGTAATTCAAATCAAAAAGAAAATCAACAGCAGGATAATCAGCCACATTCATCATCTTTGGTTGAAAAAATTCAACAACTGGGTCAGTCCAATATACCCCAGGCACCTGAATCAAACGTTCATGTCCTTTCCATTATTGGTCAAGTAGAAGGACATTTGCAATTACCGCCGCAAAATAAGACAACGAAATATGAACATTTACTGCCTCAACTTATAGCGATTGAACAGAATCCGAAAATTGAGGGAATGATTATCCTGTTAAATACTGTTGGTGGAGATGTGGAGGCAGGTCTTGCACTTGCTGAAATGATCGCATCTATTTCAAAACCAACGGTATCCATTGTTCTTGGTGGTGGTCATTCTATTGGAGTGCCAATTGCTGTTGCAACAGACTATTCATTCATAGTACCTTCTGCAACCATGACCATTCATCCAGTAAGATTGACAGGTTTGGTGATCGGGGTGCCACAGACGTTTGAATATCTTGATAAAATGCAGGACCGAGTCATTCAATTCGTGGTAGAGCATTCAAATATAAAAGAAGAGAAATTCAAAGATCTAATGTTTGAAAAAGGAAATCTTACAAGAGATATTGGAACAAATGTGATTGGTAAAGATGCTGTTGAGTACGGATTGATTGATGCAGTAGGTGGCGTTAAAGATGCAATGAGTAAGTTAAATGAATTTATTGGTACGAGTCCGTCTTCAGAAGGAAGTGAAGTCCAATGATCCTGTACACACCACTAGCACAAAACGACATATTTCCAATGGATTTAAGTGAATACGACAAAATAGCGAGTGTTACGTATAATGGCAGAACAATCCATGCAGAAAGACTACAGGATGGAACTTATCAGATACAACAATTGCTATCATCGGATCCCCAAGATTTTTTAAACACAGATTTTTCCCCTGGGAGAATCATAAACTGATTCGTCTCATTTACCATTTAGTAACGATGATGGAAAATCCTTACTAAATAAGTTTCACTTTATGATATAATTGCATGTATATGCCCTTGCCAATAAAAGGCAAGGGTTTACTAATCGTATATGCTGGTATAGATAGAGGTGAAAGAATGGCTAAAAAAAGAAAAAGAAAAAGTGCAAAACAAACAAAGCTATTGAAATTGGAACTAATAGGACTACTATTTATTTTTCTATCCATATTTGGAAGTGGAGCAAGTGCAATCAGTGATGGTGCAATACCAGGTTGGCTGGAGTATTTCTTTCAATTTTTCCTAGGAATTTGGTATTTTGTTGCATCTGTTTTTCTATTTATTACTGGACTGCTTTTACTCGTCAAAAGAAAGTATCCGGATTTCTGGACTAAAAAAATGGTAGGTTTCTATATTCTTTTTGCTGGAATATTACTATTTACTCATATTCAAACGTTTGAAAGTTTACTAGTATCAGCTGAAAATTCTTCGATCATCGGAACTACTTGGAGTAATTTTCTGGCGTATATTAACGGGACAGGCACTACTGTCCAAATCGGTGGAGGAATGATAGGAGCGATTATTTTTACATTCTGTTATTATCTATTCTCTTTAGCCGGTTCGAAAATTGTTGCGGTTTTTTCCATGTTGATTGGTCTTATTTTTATTACTGATTTATCTATTGGTGATATTTTCGCCAAACTTTATGCCAAGGTCAAATTAATGATGACTAAACAGTTTACGAAATGGAAAGAAGCTAGAGCAGAGAAGAAACAGCATAGGGAAGAGAAACAAGTACTTCAAGAGGAAACGATTGGACCAGGTGCAGAGCATGATGAACCATTAATAAATGATTTTACAGAGATTGCCTATGCTACACCTGAACCGAATCAAGAGATGGAAAAAGTGGAAGTAAATGAATCTGTAAATGAGCAAAAAGTTGTAGAAGATGTAGTAGATCAACCGATGCCAATGACAGCTACAGAGAACCATGACTATGTGCTGCCTTCACCTGATTTATTGGCCGAACCTGCACATAATCCACAACAGCAGGAAAAATCACAAATTCAGGCAACCGTCCGTAAGCTTGAACGGACATTTAAAAGTTTTAATGTTAAGGCAAAGATTACAAAGGTTCATGTTGGTCCTGCAGTAACAAAATATGAAGTTTCTCCTGAAGCCGGTGTGAAAGTAAGCAAGATTGTCAGTTTGCATGATGATATTGCGTTGGCACTTGCTGCAAAGGATATTCGCATAGAAGCACCGATTCCGGGTAAATCTGCTGTTGGTATTGAAGTTCCTAACAAGGAAATTGCGATGGTTTCGCTCAGAGAAGTATTGGATAAAACATGGAATAATAAAACATCCAAACTACTTTATGCATTAGGAAGAGATATTTCCGGTGAAGCAGTTGTAGGAGAACTAAATAAAATGCCACATCTCCTGATTGCTGGTGCTACTGGTAGTGGGAAAAGTGTGTGTGTGAACGGTATTATTACTAGCATTCTAATGCGTACAAAACCACATGAAGTAAAAATGATGATGATTGATCCGAAGAAAGTAGAATTGAATGTATATAACGGAATTCCACATCTGTTGGCACCGGTTGTCACAGATCCAAAAAAAGCTTCCAGAGCATTGAAAAAGGTAGTTTCTGAGATGGAAAGAAGATACGATTTATTTTCCGATACAGGGACACGAAACATAGAAGGATATAATGAACATATTCGAAAATATAACTTAACAACGGAAGAAACACAGCCCCATTTACCATATATTGTTGTTCTGGTAGATGAGCTAGCCGATTTAATGATGGTTGCTTCCAATGATGTGGAAGATTCGATTACAAGACTCGCTCAAATGGCCAGAGCTGCAGGGATACATTTAATTATTGCCACACAGCGACCTTCTGTAGATGTCATCACTGGGGTAATCAAAGCGAATATTCCATCAAGAATTGCCTTCAGTGTATCATCTCAAACCGACTCCAGGACAATTCTTGATTCTGGTGGAGCAGAGAAATTGCTAGGTAGGGGAGACATGCTGTTTATGCCGGTAGGTTCATCCAAACCAACACGTGTACAAGGAGCATTTTTATCGGATGAAGAGGTTGAACGAATTGTCGACCATTGTATTGAGCAGCAGAAAGCATCTTACCAGGAAGAAATGATTCCAGAAGAAACGAATGAAATGGTTGAAGAAGTGGATGATGAGCTTTATGATGATGCGGTACAAATGATTACAGAAATGCAGACTGCCAGTGTATCAATGCTTCAGCGGAGATTTAGGATTGGTTATACACGTGCAGCCCGGTTAATTGATGCTATGGAGGCAAGAGGAATTGTAGGCCCGTATGAAGGCAGTAAACCTCGTACTGTATTGATTACTAAACAGACAGAGGAACAACCCTCGTAATGTTTAATTTAAAATAAAGGCTAGTTTTCACATAGAATGTTGTTATCTGCCCCATAGTCGTCAGCAACTTTCTTACCAGCTCTGGGAAATATACGGAGACTCCTACGGGAAGAGAGGCATAGGTGAGACCCTGAAATGCGACAGCATGAAGGGGCTCACCAGCCGCCTTAGGATGCGCGAAGTATATTTCCCAGAGCGGTGCCTAAGTTGCTTATCTTAGTTCGCACTTTATAGAATCTACGAAGGTTGAAAAGCAATAAAATTTATGAAATTTGCCAAAAAAAGGACAGGTTAATCATGAAAAAATGATTAACCTGTCCTTTTTGTTGAATTTTGTCAAAAGATGACGAGTTTTATGACTTTTATCCTATATTCTATTTATTTATTTTAATAATGATGGTATTATTAATGACAACAAAAGAGTCATACGTCTGAGGTCGGATCTCTTTAATAGCAGCCTAGGGAAGAGGGGATTTTGTGTCGATTAGAACGGATTCAAGACACCTATATTTACAGGTAATCGATGAAATAACAAAAGATATTGAGAATGGCACATACAGCGAGAAAGAAAAATTACCATCCGAGTATCAATTGTCTAAACGATTGGGTGTTTCCAGAGCTACATTAAGAGAGGCTTTGCGTATTCTTGAAGAAGATAATATTGTAACAAGAAGGCATGGGGTTGGTACGTTTGTAAATTCAAAGCCAATTTTTTCATCAGGAATTGAAGAACTTAAGAGTGTAACAAAAATGATTGAACAGTCAGGAAAAATTGCCGGTTCTCAATATTTGTCTACTGAAATAATAGAAGCAAGTGATGAAGAAAAAGCAAAGTTCTCCTCGCAAAATATTGAGAATCTGGCAAAAATTGAAAGAGTTCGGACTGCTGATAATAAACCTGTTGTATTTTGCATTGATAAGGTTCCTGCAAAATTGATACCGCTCCACCGTGTACATGAAGAAGATTCACTCTTTGAACTGCTGGAAGAATATGCGAATAAACGGATCTCTTATGCTGTTACATATATTGAACCAATCAGTTATCATGACCGTATATTCAGTATATTGAATTGTGCACCAGACCTATCTCTTCTCTTGCTGAAGCAAGTACATTACACAAGTGAAGATGAAGCGGTTCTTTATTCGTCTAATTATTTCCGTTCGGATGTATTTAGTTTTCATGTTTTAAGAAAACGAGTTTAAAAGTCCAACCATGTTTTTTTAGGAGGTGATGGGCAAGATAGCAGGTCTAGTAGGAATTCTATTGTAAAACTAATCAACAGTAAATTATTTAAGGGGGCTTTTAAATGAAAAATCGTAAATTTATTTTATTATTTGCTTTACTACTTAGTCTTGGAATCGTATTAGCTGCATGTGGTGGGGGGTCTGACGAAGAAGAAACAACAGATTCGACAAACAGCGGAGATGATGCTGCTACTGAAGAAGGGTCTTCAGATTACAGTATTGCTATGGTAACAGATCAAGGTGGAGTAGATGATAAATCTTTTAACCAGTCTGCATGGGAAGGTATGCAAGCATGGGGAGAAGAACATGGTTTGTCAAAAGGGAATGGCTTTAATTATGCACAATCAGGATCTAAAGCAGACTTTATGCCAAACATTACACGTCTTGTTCGAGATGAATATAGTCTTATCTTTGGTACTGGTTTCCTTTTACAAGAGGATATTCAAAAAGCTGCAGAACAATTTTCAGATACTAAATTTGCATTAGTTGACGCTATTGTAGAAGCACCAAATGCAGTAAGTGTTACTTTCAAAGAACATGAAGGATCCTTCCTGGCTGGTGTTGCAGCAGCGAGTAAGACAACTACAAACAAACTTGGTTTTGTCGGTGGAATTGATTCACCATTAATCAACAAATTTGAAGCAGGATTTATTGCAGGAGCAAAATCAGTGAATTCAGAGATTGAAGTAGATGTACAGTATGCTGAAACATTTGATGATCCATCAAAAGGTAAGTTAATTGCTTCCAACATGTACAGCAATGATATAGACATTATCTTCCATGCTTCTGGTGGGACTGGAAATGGTGTATTCAATCAAGCAAAAGATATCAAGCAAAACGATCCGGAACGTGAAATTTGGGTTATCGGTGTTGACCGTGACCAACATGAAGATGGTGAAATTAATGATCAAAATGTTACATTGACTTCTATGATTAAGCGTGTGGACGTTGCAGTACAGGAAGTTGCTAACATGCTAGCAAATGATCAATTCCCAGGTGGTGAAATTTTAGAATTCGGTATTGAAGAAGAAGGAATTGCAATTGCTGAAACAAATACAGAAGCAATGACAGAAGAAATTGTTAATACAGTCAACGAATGGCAAGAAAAGATTCTAAACGGGGAAATAGAAGTACCAAAAACACGTGAAGAATTAGAGACATTCGAAAGCTCGCTTTAATAAATAATGAAGAAGGCTGACTGCAGCCTTCTTCTATCATGTAGGATAAAATTTTCAAATAAAGAGGATCTGTATAATAAGATCCTTTTTATTTGGTGATTTTATTAAAATAATACCATTAAAAGATATATCAGATTATAAAGGGGTGAACATGGTGGAGTATGTGATTGAAATGTTGAACATTCGAAAAGAATTTCCAGGTATCGTTGCGAACGATAACATTACTGTTCAGCTTAAAAAAGGTGAAATCCATGCTCTTTTAGGAGAGAATGGTGCAGGAAAGTCCACTTTAATGAATGTTTTATTCGGTTTGTACCAGCCAGAGCAAGGAGAGATAAGGGTTAAAGGTAAAAAGGTAAATATTACTAATCCTAATATTGCAAACGAATTAGGAATTGGAATGGTACATCAGCATTTTATGCTTGTTGAACCATTTACGGTAACTCAAAATATTGTGCTTGGTAGTGAACCGACCAAAAAGAGTGGAGTTATTGATATTGATAGAGCAAGAAAAAATATTAAAGAGATTTCCGATAGATATGGGCTAAAAGTAGACCCTGATGCCAAAATAAGTGATATTTCTGTTGGAATGCAACAACGTGTTGAAATTCTAAAAACACTTTACCGTGGTGCTGAAGTACTTATATTTGATGAACCAACTGCAGTACTGACCCCTCAAGAAATTAATGAATTAATGGATATTATGCGTTCTCTTGTTAAAGAAGGCAAATCTATCATTTTAATTACCCACAAATTGAAGGAAATTATGGAAGTTTGTGATAGTTGTACTGTGATCCGCAAAGGAAAAGGCATTGGTACCGTAGATACTTTCAATACAAATGTAAATGAACTGGCCTCCTTAATGGTTGGCAGGGAAGTTAATTTCAATACTGTTAAAACAGAATCTCATCCTAAGGAAACGGTACTTAAAATAGAAAATCTGGTAGTGAAAGATTCTAGAAAAGTAGATCTTGTCAAAGGGCTCAATCTTGAAATCCATGCTGGTGAAATTGTTGGGATTGCAGGTGTGGATGGCAATGGACAATCAGAATTGATTGAAGCTATAACGGGGCTAACCAAATCCGTATCAGGGAAAATAGAACTTAATAATAAAAATATCATGAATAAAAGCCCGAGAAAAGTCACTGAAAGTGGTATTGGGCATATTCCCCAGGACAGGCATCGATTTGGACTCGTTCTGGACTATTCAATTGGTGAAAATATGGTTCTGCAAACCTATTATAAAAAGCCGTATTCCAAAGCAAAAGTATTGAATTATAAAGAGATTCTAAATAAGGCAGAGAAATTAATCCAAGAATACGATGTGCGTACACCAAGTGTACATACGCCAGCAAGAGCACTATCAGGTGGTAATCAGCAAAAAGCAATCATTGGTCGGGAAGTGGATCGTTCACCGGACTTACTGATTGCTGCTCAGCCTACCAGAGGGCTTGATGTTGGTGCAATCGAATTTATCCATAAAAAGTTAATAGAGGAGCGGGATAAAGGAAAGGCAATCCTTCTTGTCTCTTTTGAACTAGATGAAATTATTAATGTAAGTGACCGAATAGCAGTAATGTTTGACGGTAAAATTGTAGCTGAGGTAAAACCGGAAGAAACAAACGAACAAGAGCTTGGCCTGTTGATGGCAGGCAGTAAAGTAAAGGCGGGTGAGTCCAATGTCACAGAATAAATTATTTACCGTTCTAGTGCCTATAATTTCCGTGTTTCTTGGCTTGCTAGCAGGCGCAATTATCATGCTCGTTTCCGGATTTAACCCAATTGAAGGATATACAGCTTTATGGAATGGAGCATTCGGAGATTCTTATACGCTTGGTGAAACGATAAGAAGATCGACACCGTATATATTGACAGGTTTATCAATTGCATTTGCCTTCCGTACCGGTTTATTTAATATTGGTGCTGAAGGTCAGGTGATTGTTGGTTGGCTTGCAGCAGTGTGGGTAGGACTTGCGATCGATGCTCCAATGTATATTCATTTACCGCTTGCTATAATCGCAGCAGGAATAGCGGGAGCACTTTGGGCATTTATCCCGGGTATACTGAAGGCAAAACTTGGAGTGCATGAAGTTATTGTTACGATTATGATGAACTATATAGCATTATTTGTAACAAATGACATTATTAGAAATGTATTAACAGATCGCCAAACCACAACCGAAGCAATTCCTGCGTCAGCTTCATTGGCATCGGACTGGTTGCAAAGTATTACATTATACTCCCGTGTTCACTATGGAATACTAATCGCCTTATTTGCAGCAGTAATTATGTGGTTTATTATCCAGAGAACAACAATTGGATATGAGCTGAAATCTGTTGGTTACAACGAGCATGCTTCTCGATATGCCGGAATGAATGTAAGTAAAAATATAGTTCTCTCAATGGTTATAGCTGGGACATTTGCAGGTTTGGCAGGCGCCATGGAGGGGTTAGGAACCTATGGAACCATTTCTGTTATGTCCGGTTTTCCTAATATGGGCTTTGATGGTATAGCCGTTGCCTTACTTGGTGCAAATACCGCTTTAGGTGTTGTGCTGGCAGCATTTTTGTTTGGGGCATTAAAAGAGGGTGCTGGTGAAATGCCTACTGGTGCTGGTGTGCCAACTGAGCTTGTAGATATCATTATTGCTTTAATTATTTTCTTTGTAGCATCTAGCTATATTATTCGCTGGATATTGCTTCGCTTTAAAAAGGAGGGTAAATAAATGTTAGATATATTGCAGTCGATTATCCCTACAGCATTATTTTACTCTGCACCACTGATTTTTACTGCATTAGGTGGTGTATTTAGTGAACGGTCTGGAGTTGTAAACATTGGTCTAGAAGGATTAATGGTAATGGGAGCATTTGTAGGAATTGTATTCAATTTAACTTTTTCTGATGTTCTTGGTGTCTGGACGCCATGGATTTCCATAATAGTTGCTATGGTAGTGTCTGCAATCTTTTCGATTATTCATGCTGTTGCATCTGTTTCTTTCCATGCAAGTCAGGTCGTAAGTGGTGTAGCAATCAACATGCTTGCGTTAGGTATTGGTGTATATTTAACGAAGCAATGGTATGGAAAAGGTCAAACGGATATGGTGGATCAGCCTTTTTATACAACCAATATTCCAATTTTATCTGATATACCAATTATAGGTTCTATCTTTTTTGAAGGTATCTATATTACTTCATATATAGCAATTGCTTTTGCTTTTATTGCTTGGTTTGTATTGTACAGAACGCCATTTGGCTTGCGTTTACGTGCGGTAGGTGAACATCCGATGGCAGCTGATACAAATGGTATCAATGTACCCAGGATGCGCTATATTGCTGTGATCTTGTCCGGAGCACTCGGAGGAATTGGTGGATCGGTTTTCGCTCTTACGATTGCTTCGAATTTCTCACATTCAACTATTGTTGGACAAGGTTTTATGGCATTGGCCGCAGTTATTTTTGGGAAATGGCATCCACTTGGTGCAATGGGTGCAGCATTATTTTTTGGTTTCGCCCAAAGCTTAAGTGTTATCGGATCAAGTATTCCCCTGTTTGAGAATGTACCACAGATATTCCTTTTGATTGCGCCATACGTGTTAACGATTCTGGCACTTGCAGGGTTTATCGGACGTGCCCAAGCGCCAAAAGCAAATGGCGTGCCTTATATTAAAGGAAGTAGATAAAATTACAATTAATTTAGAATAACTTTTCACTGGCTTGCTTATATTAGCAAGTCAGTTTTTTTTACTGTATTATGGATGACAACTGGTAAAATTGTGCAGAATAATTGTGGAGAATAATATTACATAGCATCGGAGGATATTTATGAATGCCATTCAAGAAAAGCAACATCGGGAAAACGGTCTAAAACTTCATTTTATTCAAAGTAAAAAATACAAAACGATTAATATCGTGGCAAAGTTAAGAGCACCTCTTGAGAAGGAAACGATTACAAAAAGAGCTTTACTCCCTTATATATTAAAGCAGGGAACTAAAAATTATCCAAGCAGAAGTGAATTTCAATTAAAATTAGATGATTTATATGGTGCCGTTTTGTCTGTTGACGGCGGAAAAAAGGGTGAAAATCATATTATTACTGTTCGCCTGGAATTTGCCAATGAGAAATTTCTTCCGGAAGAATCTTCTATTATAGATGAAGCAATTAGTTTATTCAGCGAAATATTGTTTCAGCCAAATGTTAATGAGAATGGCTTTGATGAATCCATATTTAAGCGTGAAAAAGATACATTAAAACAAAAAATAAACGCGATACAGGATGACAAAATGAGTTATGCCAACATGCGACTTATTGATGAAATGTGTGAAAATGAACCCTATCAACTACATGTTCATGGATATGAAGAAGAGCTTGATACCATGACAAATGAAGACTTGTACAATTATTATCAAACAATCTTTAATGAGAATGAATTGGATGTTTATGTCCTTGGTGATTTTGACGAAGCTGCGATAAAAGAAAAAATAACAAGTAAAATGACAATCAATCAACAAAAACTTCCTGAATTTAATCCATCCCAGGCAATAAAGTCAGTTAGTAAATCACAGGAAGTTATTGAAAAACAGAATGTACAACAAGCAAAGCTGCACATTGGTTATCGTACCAATATAATATTTCAAGACGATGATTACTTTGCCCTGCAAGTATTTAATGGGGTATTTGGTAGCTTTCCAAGCTCTAAGCTGTTTATTAATGTTAGAGAAAAAAACAGCCTGGCATATTATGCATCTTCCCGAATGGAGAGCCATAAAGGGCTGCTTTTTGTGTTTAGTGGGATTGCTCCCAATGATTTCGAAAAGGCGAGAGACATTATTCGTCTTCAGGTTACCGCAATGAAAGATGGAGACTTTACAGAAGAGGAATTAAGTGAAACAAAGGATTTAATCATTAATCAGTTAAAAGAAACAATGGACCATCCACAAGGTTTGATCGAACTGTTATATCAACAAGTAATAGGCAATAAAACCTTAACACCAGATCAATTAATCGAAGGTATTCGTAATGTTACAAAAGATGAAGTTATCCAGGTAGCAGGGAAAATAGAGGAAGATACCGTATACTTGTTAACAAGTGAAGGAGGCTCAAAAGATGAATAAGCAAATATATCAAGAAATCAATGAAACATTATATTCAGAAAAACTCGATAATGGGCTCACCGTCTTTTTACTTCCAAGGCCAGAAATGGCAAAGGCCTTTGGTATCTTTTCAACAAATTATGGATCAATTGATCAAACATTTGTTCCAATTGGTGAAACGGAGGAAGTTCATGTGCCTGAAGGTGTAGCACACTTTCTAGAACATAAACTATTTGAAAAGAAAGACCGTGACGTTTTCGCAGACTTTGGGAAGCAAGGTGCCTCACCAAACGCATATACTTCTTTTACGAAGACAGCATATTTATTTTCGGCGACAACGAATATAGAAAAAAATGTTGAAACGTTAATTGACTTTGTGCAAGATCCTTATTTTTCCGAGGAGTCGGTTGAAAAGGAGAAAGGAATTATTTCTCAAGAGATTAAAATGTATGATGATCAGCCTGATTGGCAATCGTTTATGGGTACAATTAAAAGCATGTTTAAGAATCATCCGGTCAACGTAGATATTGCTGGGACGGTTGAATCAATAACCTCGATTACAAAAGATGATTTATACACTTGCTATAACACTTTCTATCATCCAGAAAACATGTCTTTATTCCTCGCTGGAAATTTCAGGCCTGAAAATATGATGGAAATGATTAAAACGAATCAGAATAAAAAATCATTCAAGGAAATGGAAGATCTAAAGCGGAATTTACCGGAGGAACCAGAAGAAGTGGCCATAAAAGAGAATAAAATTACGATGCCCGTTTCGATCCCAAAATGTACGATAGGAATAAAAGAGTATGGTGACGAACTGAGTAAAGATGATTTCCTTCATAAAGATCTGCTTGGTGGAATGGTACTAAGTCATTTCTTTTCAACTGGTGGGGAATTTTACCAGGAACTATATAAAGCGAATCTGATTGATGGTAGTTTTTACTTTGAAACGAATCTGGATAAAAACTTTGGCTATTCCATGATTGGAAGCAACACAAACAAGCCAGAGAAATTTTCCAAGCGGGTAATTGAGTTATTACTTTCAACAAATGAGATCGAGCTTGCGGAGGACGTTTTTGATCGAATGAAGAAAAAGAAAATTGGTCAGTTGTTACGTTCAATGAATTCACTTGAGTTTATTGCGAACAACTATACTTCCTATCATGCAATGGGAATCAATTTATTTGAAATTATCCCTGAAATACAAAAACTGACATTGCAAGACGCCAATAATTTCATGAAAAATTGGATTAGCGAGAATCGATTAGCAGTTTGTACGATTGCAGCCGAGTAAGGAGATTTATATGGGGGAAAATGTTCTAATCATTGGTGCAAGCGGGGATATTGGTAAAGCTATTGCAGAACGTCTATTGCATGATGGTTATCAAGTATTGCTACATTATAATAAAAATAAGGAAAAGATAGATGAATTAAGGCAGGAATTAAGTACAGATTCAGTGCTTGCAGTCATACAAGCGGATTTGAGCAGCAATGAAGCAATTAAAAGATTTCTTGCTGAAATGGTTTTGCCTGTAGATTATATTGTGTTCGCTAGTGGCGTTGCACAGTTCGGGTTACTTCAGGATACACCTGAAAAAGTAATGGATGACATGTTGACATTACATGTTAAAGCACCATGGATGATTACAAAACACCTATTACCACGAATGATCCAACAAAAACGAGGGAAAATCATTTTTATTACATCAATCTGGGGTAATATTGGTGCCAGTAATGAAGTAATATACTCTTCTGTAAAGGGTGCACAGAACAGCTTTGTCAAAGCCTTGGCAAAAGAAGTTGCACCTTCTGGCATAACGGTAAATGCGATCAGTCCCGGGTATATTGAAACAAAGATGAACGGCCATTTGACGGAAGATGAGAAAATATCAATCATTGCTGATATACCACTCAATCGTGCTGGTTTGCCTAGTGAGATTGCTCATTCTGTCAGCTTTTTACTTGATGAACGTTCAAGTTATATCCAAGGAGAAATTATCAATATTTCTGGCGGTTGGTAAGAAACGTTCATTTTTCTGTATAAATTATTAGTAAACCCAAATACTATACAGGATAAAATGAATAGAGGAGGCATGCCAAATGTCAGTTCTTGATAATTTTGAAACGTGGAAAGGTTTCTTAGCAAACAGGCTTGATCAGGCACAACAGCAAGGGATGGATCAACAAACAATATCCAGTATAGCTGCTGAAGTGGGCGATTACCTAGCTCAAAGTGTTGAAGCAAAGACAGGTGAGGAAGCGGCATTAAAAGAACTATGGAATGCTGCATCTGAGCAAGAACAGCAGGCACTAGCCAATGTGATGATAAAACTCGTGCAAAACAAGTAAAAATCAATTTGATATGACTTTTTAAAAAAGCTGTATAGGTCAATTCTATACAGCTTTTTTCATTGGGAAATTTACTTTTATAGAAACATTCGGTAATTCTAGTTTGGAAAAATTGGAAATAATGTTATATTACTAAGAGAACACTTATTATTTTATGTTTTATGGATGATAGTAATAATAGTATGGATTGCCTAATATGTTGTTTATATGTAAAATAAAGGAGCTCGTTATGGATAAAACCCAATGGTATCTTGAATATGAAATTCAAATCAACCGGCCTGGTTTATTAGGTGATATCTCTTCTTTATTAGGTATGCTTTCCATTAATATTATCACTATTAATGGAGTAGAGAATTCGAGAAGGGGAATGCTGCTTCTTTCAAAATATGATGAGAACATTACAAGATTAAAATCAATTCTGCAAACAATGGACACAATTAAATTATTTAAATTGCGAAAGCCTAAACTTAGGGATCGAATGGCTGTCCGACATGGTAAATATATACATACGGATAGTGATGACAGAAAGACAATCCGTTTTGTTCGTAATGAACTGGGTCTCCTCGTTGATTTTATGGCAGAATTATATAAGCAGGAAGGTCATAAATTAATTGGAATTCGGGGTATGCCGCGGGTTGGTAAGACAGAATCCGTTGTTGCCGCCAGTGTATGTGCAAATAAACGCTGGTTGTTTGTCTCCAGTACGATGATTAAACAAACGGTTAGAAGTCAGCTCATTGAAGGAGAATATAACTCAGATAATATTTATATTATCGATGGTGTCGTTTCTAAACGAAAGGCAAATGAGATGCATTGGCAATTGATTCGGGAAATTATGCAACTTCCCGCTATTAAGGTTGTGGAGCATCCAGACATTTTTGTACAATCAACAGAATATAGTATGGATGATTTTGATTATATTATTGAACTGAGAACAGATGAAGAACAACAAATAACATATGAATCAGTAGAAAAACAGCAATTTGATGGGCAAAGCGGATTTTCTATGTTTGATTTTTAAAATGGAAGGTGTTATTTATGGAGGTTGGGGCAAAGCTAAAAGAAGCACGGCTTGCGAGTGGATTGTCGTTGGACAGTCTTCAGGAAACAACAAAAATACAAAAGAGATACTTAGTAGCAATTGAAGAAGGGAATTTGCATATATTACCAGGCAAATTTTATGCGCGCGCATTTATCAAAGAATATGCGAGTGCAGTTGGACTGGATGCAAGTGACCTGTTGGAGGAATACAGGGAAGAGATTCCTGCCACTGAAGAAGAAAATGTTCAATACTCAAGAATTCAGCGGACAAGAAAATCCAATCATTCAGAAAAATTTTCTGGAATTTCCTCACTTATACCATCTATTATTGTTGTATTACTTGTAATTGGTATTATTTTAGTTGCTTGGTGGTTTATACGGGAGAATATGTCAGAAGATTCATCTGCCCCTGTAGAGGAACCACAGGATAACGTTATTATAAACAATCCAGAAAATACGGAGAGTACAGAATCAGATGGTGACAACCACGATGCTGATTCAATAGATAATGATAATACAACAGAGGAAGAAGAACAGCCAGAGGACTCTGGTGAAGAACAATCGGAAATAACCGTTGTTGAAGAAGGTACAGGTTCAGCACCTGCATCCACATTGGAATTGACTAATGCTGGTGAGGAGATAATTATTACGCTGGAGTCAGCCAATTCGGATGATACTTGGCTTGAAGTCAGAGATGATAATAGTAATGAAGTATTTTATAGTAATAGTTTTAGTGAAGACAACTCTCCGACTGAAATTGATGTCAGTGAAGCGGAAACAATTTACTTTAATATTGGTCACGTCCCAGCATTAAGGATTTTAGTCAATGGAGTGGAGCTGGAATACCCGGTTTCAACTTCCAAGGTACATCAGAAACTGTATTTAAATATTAATAAGGCTGAGTAAATATGTATAGTCTATGATGATAAACCCTTCCATTTACCTTTTCGGAAGGGTTTATCTCATTCTAAAATCAAATAAAACATAGGAGGAAATTGAGTAATGAATTTACCAAATAAACTTACATTATCGCGAATTTTTATGATTCCCATCTTTATCATTCTTTTATCAGTACCTTTTAATTGGGGTAATTGGAATATTGGAGCAGCAGAACTACCTATAGCCCATTTTGTAGCAGGACTGATTTTTATTATTGCTGCAGCTACCGATTGGGTGGATGGGTATTATGCAAGAAAATATAACCTGGTAACAAATCTAGGGAAATTCATGGATCCATTGGCAGATAAGCTGCTTGTTTCGGCAGCACTTATTTTATTGATTGAATTGGGACTTGCACCTGCATGGGTAGTCATTATTATCATTAGCAGAGAATTCGCTGTAACTGGTCTGCGCCTTGTCGCAGCCGGGGAAGGGATTGTACTTGCTGCCGGTCAAATGGGTAAGCTGAAAACAGCAACACAAATGATTGCAATTGCTGTACTATTATTGCATAACTTCCCATTTTCCTATATCGATTTTCCATTTGGGACGATTATGCTTTATATTGCATTATTTTTTACAGTCGTATCTGGTGTTGATTATTTTGTGAAAAATTGGCATGTCATGAGGGATTCTAAATGATGAAACATTTAAAAGCAGAAATAGTTGCTGTCGGAACAGAATTATTACTCGGTCAAATTGCCAATACAAATGCACAATGGTTATCACAACAATTGGCGTTATATGGTATTAATGTTTACAATCACACGGTTGTTGGCGATAATCCCGGGCGCGTTGAAGAAGCTTTCCAAATGGCGCAGAAAAGATCGGATATCATCATTGTCACTGGAGGGCTGGGACCTACAGAAGATGATTTAACTAGAGAAGCATTTCAAGCAATCAGTGGAATGGAAATGATAGAAGATAAAACAGCGATGGGAAAGATTGAATTATTTTTTCAAAATCATCAAGTTGAAATGACTCCTAATAATCGAAGACAGGCAAGAGTCTTCAAGGGTTCCACTGTGTTGAAAAATAACGCCGGCATGGCACCAGGAATGAAAGTAACATTAGCTGAAAAAACATGGTTCTTTCTTCCAGGAGTACCAAGAGAGATGAAACAAATTACGAAGGATGAAATTATCCCTTATCTTCAAGTGATGATAGGTAATGAACAAATAATTAAATCTTTAGTGCTGAAATTTATTGGTATTGGTGAGTCTTCATTGGAACATGAATTAAAAGATTTAATTCAAGCACAGAGCAATCCAACCATTGCACCACTTGCCCAGGATGATGGGGTTGTGATTCGTTTAACGGCAAAAGGAAAATCTGAGAAAAGCATCAAGCAACTATTAAACAATACCAAAATACAAATTCTCGAACGAGTGGGAGAATTTTATTTTGGAGAAGATGATCAGGTTATAGAAGAGGTAATAGTGGAATTACTTAAAAAGCAGAAGAAAAAGCTTGCAGCAGCAGAGAGTCTGACAGGTGGAATGTTTACTGAAAAGGTTGTATCTGTAAATGGCGCCTCAGAAGTCTGTCCTGGCGGAATCATTTGTTATGATACCGCGATAAAGCGAGATATACTTGGTGTATCAGAGCAAATAATTCAAAACAAGGGAACAGTAAGTGAGGAATGTGCTCTTGAGATGGCCGAGAAGGTAAGAAAACTTTTCGGATCTGACATTGGAATTGGCTTTACTGGTGTTGCGGGACCAACACAGACAGAAGGAAACCCCGTAGGAAAAGTCTTTATTTCTATTAGTGATATTCATGGATATCAAAAAGTAGAAGAATACTTATTTACAGGGACACGTAATTCGATAAGAAAAAGAGCTTGTTTAAAAGGATTGGAAATAATTTATAACTACTTAAAATCGTAATATATGGTACTGTTTAGAAGTAGAAATCATTTTTTACGTAAATAACACTGCATATTACTTTATTTTTTAATAATTTCAAGTATAAAAATATAAGAACGTCTATTCGATTTTTTCTTGTTAAATATCTCAAAACAATGTATGATAGGAATAGATAATTTAAGGAGGTAGTTTCTTTGAGTGATAGAAAACAAGCTTTAGATGTAGCTTTGAGACAAATAGAGAAGCAATTTGGTAAAGGTTCGGTTATGAAACTCGGTGAAACTCCAATGCGGAAACTAGATACAATTCCAAGTGGTTCACTGGCACTTGATGTCGCATTAGGTATTGGCGGTTATCCACGTGGAAGAGTAATTGAAATATATGGTCCAGAATCCTCAGGTAAAACAACTGTAGCTCTTCACGCAATTGCAGAAGCACAGAAAAAGGGCGGGCAAGCAGCATTTATCGATGCGGAGCATGCACTTGATCCGACCTATGCAAAAGCACTTGGTGTAGATACGGACGAGTTACTTTTATCCCAGCCGGACACAGGGGAGCAGGCACTGGAAATTGCAGAAGCACTTGTTCGAAGTGGAGCTGTTGATATATTAGTAGTCGATTCAGTTGCTGCATTAGTGCCAAAGGCGGAAATTGAAGGTGAAATGGGTGACTCCCATATGGGCTTACAGGCTCGTCTGATGTCACAGGCATTAAGAAAACTTTCCGGTGTTATTAATAAATCAAACTCAACTGCTATTTTCATCAACCAAGTTCGTGAAAAAATCGGGGTTATGTTTGGTAATCCAGAGACAACACCTGGTGGACGTGCCCTTAAGTTCTACTCTTCTGTAAGACTTGAAGTACGCCGTGCCGAAACATTAAAACAGGGCAATGAAATGGTAGGGAATAGAGCAAGGATTAAAGTTGTTAAAAACAAAGTTGCGCCACCATTTAAACAAGCAGAAGTGGATATCATGTATGGTGTAGGGATTTCTAAAGAGGGTGAAATACTTGATATCGCTTCAGACTTGGATATTGTAGATAAAAGTGGTGCATGGTACTCCTATAAAGGTGAGAGACTTGGACAAGGCCGTGAAAATTCAAAAATATTCCTAAATGAAAACAAAGCTATCATGAACGAGATTCATAGTGCTATTCGAACCCATTATGATCTGGATGGTGTAGAAAAAGAAAAAGCAGAAGCAGAAGCGGAAAAAGCAAAGACAGAAACAAAAGATAATAAAACAGCAACTAAAAATAGTAAAGCAACAGAAAAGGAAAAAAATACTCAGGACAGTCTGGATGTTTAATAGTTTCTTAACTTAAGGGACCTTTGCCGGTTAAAATATCGGTAAAGGTCTTTTTACTTTGCGTAAATAGTTGTGACGTTTCCTTGACATTACGTGCTTTGGCAATTAATATTATAAGTGTATAATTTTATAATTTTTATTATGAAATTAATTGGTATTTTATGCATTCAGAAATGTTACATGCCGACAATAATGAATTGTACAATTTTATAGCAATGGGAGGTGAAATCATGGACATTATACTCTTAATCATCTCCATTTTGCTTGCTCTGATCGTCGGTATTGTTGTTGGTTATCTAGTACGTAAATCTATTGCAGAAGCTAAAATTTCCAGTGCGGAAACCTTGGCAAAGCAGATTGTGGAAGAAGCACGTAGAAATGCAGGTGCTGCTAAAAAGGAAGCACTTCTTGAAGCAAAAGATGAAAATCATAGGCTTCGCCAGCAGACAGAAGATGAATTACGTGAGCGACGTACGGAAGCTCAAAAGCAGGAAAACCGTCTGATGCAAAAAGAAGAAACTCTGGACAGAAAAAGTGAAACATTAGACAAACGTGAATCTCTGTTAGAAAGAAAAGAACAAGCTCTAACAGACAAACAACAACAAATTGAAGAAATGAAAAGCAAAGTGGAAGCTATGAAAGAAGAGCAGCAAACGGAGCTTGAGCGCATTTCAGGATATACATCTGACCAGGCTAAACAAATTATTTTAGAACGGATCGAAAATGAAGTGAAACATGAATCTGCTGTAATGATTAAAGAAGCTGAAAATCGTGCAAAAGAAGAATCAGATAAAAAGGCGAAAAGTCTTCTATCTCTTGCATTGCAGCGATGTGCTGCAGATCATGTTGCAGAAACAACTGTATCTGTTGTTAACTTGCCTAATGATGAAATGAAAGGTCGTATTATAGGTCGAGAAGGACGTAATATACGAACATTAGAAACATTAACAGGTATTGATTTAATTATCGATGATACACCGGAAGCTGTCATACTATCCGGTTTTGATCCAATTAGACGGGAAGTAGCCCGTATGGCATTAGAAAAACTAGTACAGGATGGACGAATTCACCCCGCAAGAATTGAAGAAATGGTGGATAAGGCCAGACGTGAAGTTGATGAATATATACGGGAAGTTGGAGAAGAAACTACGTTTGAAGTTGGTGTACATGGACTACATCCAGATTTGGTGAAAATTCTCGGTCGACTGAAATATCGTACGAGCTATGGTCAAAATGTACTGAAGCACTCAACGGAGGTTGCTTATTTGTCAGGTTTGCTTGCTGCTGAACTTGGTGAAGACGTTACGTTAGCAAGAAGAGCCGGATTACTTCATGATATCGGAAAAGCAATTGATCATGAAGTAGAGGGCAGTCACGTTGAAATAGGTAAAGAGCTAGCAATGAAGTACAAAGAACCTGAGGTTGTCATTAATTCGATCGCTTCCCACCATGGAGATGAAGAAGCTACTTCCATTATCGCAGTACTTGTAGCTGCCGCCGATGCATTATCTGCTGCCAGACCAGGAGCTAGAAGTGAAACATTGGAAAACTACATCAAACGATTAGAAAAACTCGAAGAAATTTCCGAGTCATTTGACGGAGTAGAGAAATCATTTGCCATTCAGGCTGGAAGAGAGATCCGAATTATGGTTAGACCTGATGAAATTGATGATATAGAATCTGTTCGTGTTGCTCGTGATATACGGAAACGGATTGAAGCAGAACTTGATTATCCTGGTCATATTAAAGTAACGGTAATCAGGGAAACAAGATCAATTGAATACGCCAAATAAAACAAAAGCGGTCATTCGATCGCTTTTGTTTTTTAAATTCTGAATCTATTGTGTTTACCTACCTACCTATCTATCTAGGGTGGGAAATAATCGGTTTGATTCAGTTAGAGTTTTGACAACCCTAAGTCAATATGAAAAACTTATACTATACTATACGTTAGGATGATTAACAATGAAAATACTTTTTATAGGTGATGTGGTTGGTTCCCCAGGGCGGGATATGGTACAAGAATATCTGCCGAAACTAAAGGAAAAATATCGACCGAACATGACCATTATTAATGGTGAAAATGCTGCTGCAGGTAAAGGGATTACGGAAAAAATTTATAAGCAATTTCTTGAATGGGGTGCTCAAGCTATCACTATGGGAAACCACACTTGGGATAAAAGGGAAATTTTTGAGTTTATTGATGATGCTAAATATATGATTCGGCCAGCAAATTTCCCAGAGAATAATCCGGGGAAAGGAATCGTATATATAAATATAAATGGAGCAGAGGTAGCCGTTATCAATCTCCAGGGTAGAACATTCCTTCCTGCTGTGGATGATCCTTTTCAGAAAGCAGATCAATTAATTGAGGAAGCCAAAAAAAGAACGAATATGATTTTTGTAGATTTCCATGGGGAAGCGACAAGTGAGAAGCAGGCGATGGGATGGTATCTTGATGGTAGAGTGAGTGCTGTTGTTGGTACACATACACATACCCAAACAGCGGATGAGCGGATCTTACTGAATGGTACAGCGTATATATCAGATGTAGGGATGACTGGTCCCTATGATGGAATACTTGGTGTTGACCGTGAAGCTGTAATAAAACGTTTCCTCACGTCACTACCTGTACGTTTTGAAACGACAAAACAGGGAAGAACACAATTAAATGGAGTAATGGTTACAATCGAGTCAAATACGGGTAAAGCATCTAAGATCGAACGGATTATGATAAATGATGATCATCCATTCTTCGGTTGATTGATAATTGTTTGAATCTTTGTTGCGTAATAGGGAATAAGCTAACATCTCCAGGAATATAGTAGCAATATAACTACAATAGCGCATGGAGGAGGTACTAGTAATGGACGTATTAAAAGTTTCAGCAAAATCAAATCCAAACTCAGTAGCAGGTGCACTTGCTAATGTTTTAAGAGAACGAGGTACAGCGGAGATTCAAGCGATTGGTGCAGGTGCTTTAAATCAGTCTGTTAAAGCAGTAGCCATAGCAAGAGGTTTTGTTGCACCAAGTGGGGTAGATTTAATTTGTATTCCAGCATTCACAGATATCTTAATTGATAATGAAGAACGGACAGCCATTAAGTTAATTGTTGAACCAAGATAATATTATAGTTTAGGGACTTTTTGTAAATTTTGTTACTCTTTCAACCGTCGCAGTTTCTATAAACTACGACGTAACTTCTATTTAAGTTAGATCTGTGACACTAATATTGGAAGCAAATTACTTATGCAACCGCAGCCTGCCATACACTCCCTTTCTATGGGCGGCTGGTGAGCCACCTTGTGCTATCGCACTTCGGAGTCTCACCGATGCCTTTCCTCCCACAGGAGTCTTCGTGTATACGGCTGCTAGTATAGTGTTTTCCAATAATGAAAATCTTTAGCTGAAATAATGACAAAGAATTCTTCCATAAAAAAGCTTTACTAGTCCGGGATTACTCTGAGCGGTGACTCCTACGGGAACAGCACGTATCCGAAGCCCCCGCAGAGTGGTTTTCTCTTCGGAGGCTGAGGTCGTGCCCTAAGGATGCGCATCCGCCCAGAGCAATCCCGGACAACAGCAATCTATGCAAAAACAGCCTGAATTAAGGTAACCTTCCTATAATCGATAGGGAGGTTTTTTATTTGCGCTATTCTCACAAGTATTGTTAAATTTAATAAGAAGCATTATACTGTTCTATTGTATACCTATACATATAATCTTTTAGATAGAAAGGAGATTCGTAATGAACGAAGAACAACGAAAACAGCAAGCACAAATAAATCAAGTCGATAATGTTGAGCGTATTAAAAGTGCGTCAAGTGACGATATGATTGCTAAATATTTTCAAACGAGCTATGAACAGCAATCACCAGATATAAAAAAAGCAAGAAAGCGACGTAATGAAGATGTTCAATTTCATTATGACTTCTCAATACCAGAAGATGTAGCTAATATTGGAAAAGGTAAGAAATTCTTGATACGTACGTATGGTTGCCAGATGAATGAACATGATACCGAGGTAATGGCCGGAATTCTAACGGAAATGGGGTATGAATCAACTTCCATTACAGATGAAGCAGATATCATCTTACTAAATACTTGTGCAATCCGTGAAAATGCCGAAAATAAAGTGTTTGGGGAAATTGGTCATTTAAAGCCACTTAAATTGGAAAACCCCGACCTTATAATTGGTGTATGTGGATGTATGTCTCAGGAAGAGTCTGTAGTAGACCGAATTCTAAAAAAACATCAGCATATTGATCTTATTTTCGGTACACATAATATACATCGTCTACCACAGTTAGTGAAAGAAGCAATGTTCGGTAAAGAAATGATTGTCGAGGTTTGGTCCAAAGAAGGCGACGTAATTGAAAACCTTCCTAAAGTTCGTAAAGGGAAAATCAAAGCTTGGGTAAACATTATGTATGGCTGTGATAAATTCTGTACATACTGTATCGTCCCAATGACACGTGGTAAAGAACGAAGTCGTCGACCAGAAGATATCATTCAGGAAGTACGTCATCTTGTGGCACAAGGCTATCAGGAAGTCACATTACTGGGTCAGAATGTAAATGCCTATGGCAAAGACTTCGAGGATCTTGAATATGGACTAGGCGATTTGATGAATGCTATTCATAAAATAGATATTCCCCGTGTCCGTTTTACGACATCACATCCAAGGGAT
Source organism: Oceanobacillus rekensis (assembly GCF_002153375.1). Classification (GTDB taxonomy): domain Bacteria; phylum Bacillota; class Bacilli; order Bacillales; family Amphibacillaceae; genus Oceanobacillus; species Oceanobacillus rekensis. Next base: position 17,893 of record NZ_MTBQ01000003.1, on the reverse strand, counting down.
TTTGATGATCGTTTAATTGAAGTTCTAGCACAGGGTGGTAATTTACTTGATCACATCCATTTACCGGTACAGTCCGGCAGCAGTGAAATCCTTAAAAAGATGAACCGAAAATACACAAGGGAAGAGTATTTGGAATTGGTTCAGAAAATCCGAAAAGCGATGCCGAATACTACCTTAACAACAGATATCATTGTTGGATTCCCGAACGAAACAGAAGAACAATTCGAGGAGACAATGACACTTATGGAAGAAGTAGGTTTTGAAGCTGCCTACACTTATATCTATTCACCACGTGAAGGTACTCCAGCAGCGCGTAAGAAAGACGACATACCTGAAGAGGTTAAAAAACAACGCTTATATCGCTTAAATGACCTTGTGAATAAACAATCTGCTGAATCGATGAAAACGTATGACGGAAAGACGGTTAAAGTTCTTGTTGAAGGTGAAAGTAAAAAAGACCCGGATGTTCTGGCTGGATATACAGAAAGAAATAAGCTTGTGAATTTCAAAGGACCGAAATCGTCTATAGGCAAAATTGTAGAAGTTAAAATAACAGAAGCCAAAACATGGTCATTAAATGGTATAATGGTGGAAAGTACAGTTGAGGTGAACTAATATGGTTGAATATAGTCGCAAAGAAGTAATGGATGAAGCGAAAAAATTAGCAAATATGCTTGCCAGTACGGAAGAAATTGACCGTTTCAAGCAGGTTGAAGCAAAAATAAATGAAAGTAAGAAAGTGCAAAAACTAATCCAGAAAATTAAAACATTACAAAAACAGGCAGTTAATTTCCAGGCTTATGAAAAAAGAGAAGCCTTGAAACGAATAGAGGAAGAAATTGACCGAGTACAAGCGGAAATAGATGACATACCAGTTGTACAAGAATTTAAAGAAACACAAATAGTTGTAAATGATGTACTGCAACTTGTTACGAAAACAATTGCACGTGAAGTAACCAACCAAGTAATTGAATCAACTGGCGGAGACGTACTTGCCGGTGAAACTGGTTCTAAAGCTAAAAATAACTCTGGATGCACAAATTAACTTCTAAAGCCGGGCAGGAAATATGCCCGGTTTTGTTGTTTATCCCGTTATAATCGCCTTACATTCTTCTTTTCCTAAAATGCTATGCACTTTAGGTATTTGTCTTGCATAAAATGACAATGTAAATAGAGGAGGTAAAAGTAATCATGACTTTTCTTGATAAAGAATATAGAGAGATCATAACGAAAGCTGTCTGTGGTAAAGGGCGAAAGTTCTCAAAGGAATCCCATTCCATCTCTCCGTCACATCGGCCTTCAAGCATTTTAGGTTGCTGGGTGATCAACCATTTATATAATGCGAAGAAGAAATCCGAAGACACGGTCGAAATTAATGGTAGCTATGATATCAATATCTGGTATTCCTTTAATGACAACACAAAGACAGAAGTGGTTACCGAAAGAGTGACGTACACTGACATTATTCCACTGTCTGTGAAAGATGATAATTCCATCAATGACGAATATGATGTGATCGCAAAAGTAATCCAGCAACCGAACTGCCTGGAATGCAAAATTGCAAGCAGTGGAAGTAAAGTTACTGTTGATATTGAGCGGGAATTCATCGTTCAAATCATCGGTGACACAAAAATATTCGTAAAAGTAAATCCAGATTGGGATAACGATGACGATGACGACTCATGGGACCACAAAGTAACGGATGATGAAGTCAAAGATGTTAAGACAGATTTCTTTCATAAAAAAGATTAAATAATGAATGAGGTTTATAATACATTCATTCTCTTTAACCGAGATAGCAGGAGCCAATACGTGTCTGCTATCTCTTTTATTTTATGCTATAATTGCAGAAGAAAGTTTTAGGTAGTTGGAGGAAAAAAGATGGCTAAGCATACACCAATGATGGAACAATACATAAAAATCAAAGCAGAATACCAAGATTCATTTTTATTTTACAGATTAGGTGATTTCTATGAACTTTTTTATGATGATGCAATTCATGCATCAAGAGAACTGGAAATAACACTTACGAAACGAGGGGGAGGAAAAGGAGACCCCATACCAATGTGTGGTGTTCCTTACCACGCGGCTGAGAATTATATTAAGACATTAATTGAAAAAGGATACAAAGTAGCAATTTGTGAACAAGTGGAAGATCCAAAAACTGCAAAAGGTGTCGTTAAGCGGGAAGTCGTGCAGCTGATTACACCTGGTACGGTAATGGAAAGTACGATGTTAAAAGAGGGCGAGAATAACTATATTGCTAGCTTGTCCCAATTTAATGATGGTTCCTATGTGATTGTCTACAATGATTTATCGACCGGGGAAAACCAATTAGCGCTTATTTCCAGTGGCTGGGATGCCGTTATCCATGAATTATACAACCAACCAATAAAGGAAATCGTCATTTCTTCTGATTTGTCGGATGAATTGCAAATACAATTAGAGGAGCGATTAAATGTTACGCTATCATACCAGGATGAAGTAACATTTAATGCGGAATATCGTAATCTTACTGAAGGTCTGAATGACGAGCGCTTGCTTACAGCATTCAGCAGACTTTTGAATTATATCCAGCATACACAGAAACGAACACTGGACCATCTTCAGAAAGCAAAAGTAATTGAGCTTAAACAATACTTATCACTCGATATGTATTCCAAACGAAATCTGGAACTAACGGAGACAATTATTAAAAAAGGTAAGTATGGAAGTTTGTTATGGGTCTTGGATAAGACAGCAACAGCAATGGGGTCCCGAATGCTAAAGAAATGGCTTGAGAGGCCATTACTTAATAAAAATAAAATTGAAGAACGGTTGGAAATAGTGGCTGGATTCTATCGTGGCTTTATGGAGCGGGATTCATTACGAGATACTTTAAAATCGGTCTACGATTTGGAACGATTGGCTGGCAGAATTGCGTTTGGTAATGTAAATGCAAGAGATTTAATTCAATTGAAACATTCTTTGCAAAAAATACCTGAACTGAAACATAACTTATATCAATTCAACAAGAAAGAAATCAGTAGATTAGCAGATAATCTGATTTCCCCTGATAATATTTTGGAGTTACTGGAAAGCAGTCTTAAAGAAGATCCCCCGATATCTATAAAAGAAGGATCTATCATTAAGGATGGATACAATGAGCAGTTGGATACGTATAGATATGCAACAAAGAACGGTAAAAAATGGATAGCTGAACTTGAAAAAAAAGAAAAACAGGAAACGAATATCAAGTCTTTAAAAATAGGTTTCAATCGGGTGTTTGGCTATTATATTGAGGTAACCAAGTCTAATTTACATCTTTTGCCTGAGGGAAGATATGAACGAAAGCAGACACTAGCAAATGCAGAACGTTATATTACACCTGAATTAAAGGAAAAAGAAGAAATTATACTGGAAGCGGAAGAGAAAAGCGTAGACCTAGAATATACATTGTTTATAGAAATAAGAGAGATGATCAAGGAACATATTCCAGTAGTTCAGCATCTGGCCGATGTTGTAAGTGAAATTGATGTCTTGCAAGGATTTGCTACTGTTAGCGAAACGAATAATTATAAGCGTCCAAAATTTGTAGGAAATAAATTGAACATCAAAAATGGACGACATCCAGTTATTGAACAAGTCATGAAGGATGGTTCGTTCGTTCCAAATGATATTTCTCTTGACGAAAATAAAAATATATTACTGATTACCGGTCCGAATATGTCAGGTAAGAGTACGTATATGAGACAGTTGGCACTAACCGTAATCATGGGGCAAATAGGTTGTTTTGTACCATGTGATGATGCTGATTTAATTATATTCGATCAAATATTCACGCGTATTGGTGCAGCAGATGATCTTGTGTCTGGACAAAGTACCTTTATGGTCGAAATGCTGGAAGCAAATCATGCCATTGCAAATGCAACGGATCGAAGTCTAATTTTATTGGACGAGATAGGACGAGGTACAAGTACGTATGATGGCATGGCACTGGCACAAGCGATTGTGGAGTTTATTCATAATAATATTCATGCTAAAACGTTATTTTCGACCCATTATCACGAATTAACAGCACTTGAAGATTCGTTAGCGAACTTGAAAAACATTCATGTTCGTGCAGAAGAACATGAGGGGAATGTTGTATTCCTGCACCAGATTAAAGAAGGTGCAGCAGATCAAAGCTATGGGATTCATGTCGCAAAACTTGCAGACCTTCCAGAGGTATTGATTGAAAGGGCAACAGCAATTCTTGAACAGTTGGAAAGCGATGAAAAATTAGCACCAACTGCAGAAAAAACCGAATCTGGCCAACTGTCTTTCTTTGCGGATGGAAATAAAACAGTTGAAAAAGAAGAAAACCAACCAGCAAATCAAGAAAAAGTAATCAATGATTTGAAGGAAATGAATTTGTTTGAAATGACGCCTATGGAGGCAATGAATGAGTTATATCAGCTTCAAAAAGATATTAAGCAATAGTTTTACTCGAAAGGGATGTTTGCGTGAGTATCATTCAAATGTCAGATGCGCTGGCAAATAAAATAGCAGCAGGGGAAGTCGTGGAACGTCCTGCATCTGTAGTAAAAGAACTAGTAGAAAACAGTATTGATGCAAACAGTAGTTGGATCAAGGTAGATATAATAGAAGCAGGTTTACAGGAGATTAAAATAACTGATAACGGGGATGGCATGTCAGAAGAAGACGCAGAAATTGCATTCCTGAGACATGCAACAAGTAAGATCAGAAATGAAACAGATTTATTTCATATACGAACACTTGGCTTTCGTGGAGAAGCATTAGCAAGTATTTCGTCGGTAAGCAAATTACAAATTAAAACATCGCAAGGTGACAAGGCAGGCACGTTTTTATCCTTGGAAGGTGGAAAAGTACTGGAGAAGAACAAAAGTGACGCACGGAAAGGATCAGAGATTACAGTTAGGGACCTTTTCTTTAATACACCTGCAAGACTTAAATATATGAAGAGCCTTCATACCGAATTAGGACATGTCACAGATCTTCTAAACAGGATGGCACTTTCCCATCCAGAAATACGTTTCGAAGCAACGCATAATGGTAAAGGCTTATTTAAAACTTCTGGAACGGGTGATCTACTGCAGGTTATTTCTCAAATATACGGTATGAATGTAGCGAAGAATATGCTGCCAATCAAACATCAAACACTGGATTTTTCTATCGAAGGCTACATTGCCAAGCCTGAAATTACAAGGGCATCAAGAGCCTATGTATCAACGATTATTAATGGCCGTTATATTAGAAATGCCCCCTTAACACAGGCGATTTTGCGTGCCTATCATACCTTGTTGCCAATTGGACGTTCACCTATTGTTGTTCTCACAATTGATATGGACCCCATACTGGTTGATGTAAACGTACATCCAGCCAAGCTTGAAGTACGTTTTAGTAAGGATAGAGAATTATATACTGCCATTGAACAGACAATCAAAGATAGATTCCGTGAAATGACATTAATTCCAGAAATCGAACAAAAACCGAAAGTAAAAGAAAAGTCATTCCAACATGCAATTGATTTTGATGATACAGTGAAGAGAAACTTTTCAGGAGATACGTTTACGCAGCAGGATCAAGAGGTAATTCATGAATCAATACCCCGGATTACAGATAAGAAAAGTATTAGCTCACAATCTACTGAAGAGTATGAAACAAAAAATGTTGGGGCTCAATCAGATAATAACGATATAACTATTGATTTCACAAAAACAGATACACGAGTAACAGAGGCAGATCAACCCCGTGTGCCAACAATATATCCGATTGGACAATTACAAGGTACTTATATCATGGCGCAAAATGAAAATGGGCTTTATATGATTGACCAGCATGCTGCACAGGAAAGAATTAAATACGAATTTTTTAAGGGAAAACTAGGAAAGCCATTTAATGAATCACAAGAGTTGCTTTTACCGATGACATTTGAATTTTCCAAACAGGAAGCCATTTTTATTGACCAGTATAAAGAGGATTTTGAAAAGGTAGGCTTATTTTTTGAGGAATTCGGAAATCAGACCTATGTTATCCGTTCCCATCCAAATTGGTTTCCAACCGGATTTGAAGAAGAAGTAATCCGGGAAATGGTTGATCAAATCATTAATGAGGAAAAGGTAAATGTGGAATCAATCCGGGAAGAAGCAGCCATTCTCATGTCTTGTAAACGATCCATTAAAGCGAATCACTATTTGAATCAAGATGAAATGTTCCGATTACTGGAAGATTTACGTCAAACGACAGACCCATTTACATGTCCACATGGCAGGCCGATTATCGTACATTTCTCCACGTATGAATTAGAAAAAATGTTTAAAAGGGTTATGTAAATATGTATAAAATTTCCATATATCGACGAAGCTATGCATAAAAGCTAATAGCCAAATGAATGGATATAGTCACTTGGCATTTAAAAATCGAGGTGTGGAAATTGGAAAACCAGAAACTAATTAATTTTTTAAACCAAATGCTTTCCAACTACGTTGTGATGTATGTGAAACTGCACCGCTATCACTGGTATGTACAAGGCAGGCATTTCTTTTTACTCCACGAAAAATTTGAAGAAATGTATAATCGTTTTGCCGAGGATTTAGATACGATAGCAGAGAGAATTCTAATGATTGATGGAAAACCTCTTGCAACGATGATCAAATACCTAAAAGAGTCAACGTTGGAAGAAGCGACTGCTGATGATAAAGAAACAGAAATAATCGCACAGCTAATTGAAGATTATACCCAAATAGTTTCAGAAATTAATCAATCGGGAATGGAGCTTGCGGTTAAATTTAATGATGATCCGACTGCAGATATGTTAACAGATCTTCAAGGGAAGCTTGAGAAGGATATCTGGATGTTGAAAGCATATTCTGCCTATAAATAAAAGTAATATAGGGGAGTACGAATGAAAAAAAATGTTATTTCAATCATGGGTCCGACCGCAGTAGGAAAAACAAATCTTAGCATCGAAATTGCAAAAAAATTCAATGGTGAGGTTATCAGTGGTGACTCCATGCAAGTCTATAAGGGGCTTGATATCGGCACCGCGAAAATTAAGCCCTCTGAAATGCAAGGTATCACACATCATATGCTTGATATTAGGGAAGCCGATCAGGAATTCTCTGTCTCTGATTTTAAAGAGAATGTGCAAAAATACATAAATGATATTACAGCACGTGGTAACTTGCCGATTATCGTTGGTGGCAGCGGCCTTTATATCCAGGCTGCATTGTATGACTATAATTTTTCCGAAGCAAAAAGGGATCATACAATTACAAATAAGATGGAAGAAATTATTGAATCAGAAGGGATTATGCCACTATACAACCGTTTAGTAGAAATTGATCCAGAACAGGCTGAAAAAATTCATCCCAATAATCACAGACGGGTAATTAGGGCGTTGGAAATCTATGAATCGACGGGAATGACGATGACTGCATACAAGGAAAACCAGTCAATGGAATCACCATATAAACCAATATTACTAGGTCTCGATATGGAAAGGGAACTACTGTATCGCCGGATAAATGAACGGGTGGATCATATGATGAAGGATGGCCTCTTGGATGAAGTGAAAAATTTATATGCGAAGGGCTATGAAAACTGCCAATCAATGAACGCAATTGGATATAAAGAATTCATACCATACTTTAAGAATGAGCAAAGTCTAGAAGAGACGATTGAATTATTAAAACGTAACTCAAGAAGATACGCGAAAAGGCAGCTTACCTGGTTTCGGAACAAAATGGATTTAACATGGTTTCATATGACACCTGCAACGATTGATAAGCAATTCGCAAATATTTTAGACGAATTAGCAGGAATTTTGAAATAATGGTAGAATTAATTAATACAGATAGAAAAGAGGAGGAACTTCCATGGCTCAAGCAGTTAATATCCAGGACCAGTATTTAAATCAATTAAGAAAGAATCATATTTCGGTTACTGTATTTTTGACAAATGGTTTTCAATTAAGGGGTATTATTAAAGCCTTTGATAATTTTACAGTTTTACTGGAAACAGACGGGAAACAGCAACTAATCTTCAAACATGCTATTTCCACCTTTGCACCAGTGAAAAACGTAACACTTGATAAAGAATAGATTCGAAACGGACGCTAAAACAGCGTCCGTTTTTAAATTGGGCAGCTTTCTTTTCTTAATTACCTGTTGATTTCTATCAGGATGTGCTTTTCCCGCAGGGGCCACCACCCCCCGCTCACCCAGACTGGAGGAGTTGTATGATGTTATTTTAGCTATGGCGGGTATAGTAATTGCAAGCCACTTCTAACTAGCTCTGAGAAATACACGGAGAATCTTACGGGAAGAGAGGCATAGGTGAGACCCTGAAATGCGTTAGCATGAAGGGGCTCACCTGTCGCCTTAGGATGCGCGCGGTGTATTTTCCAGAGCGGTCGCCGAAGTTTATCTTATGTGTGCAGTTTACCGATTTTGTGGCAAAACCACAATCTTTTAAAAAACTGCCATTATATAAAATTACTAGGCTATTGTCACCCTCTTATAGGCATTTGCGTATACTGTGGAAGAGTAAGGGGTGATGGAATGGCACAAGTGCAAGGCTATAAAAATGGAAAAATTAATATCATTTTACAGGATCGGGATAAAAGTGACTATCAGCCAACAAGCAATGTGAAGTCGATTGAAAATAGTCCATTGAAGCTTATTGAGCATGAATTTTCATCATTTGTCGGCATGAAAAATTTAAAAACTTCCATAAAAGAAATCTATGCGACCATATTGATTAATGAAAAAAGAAGAGAATTGGGATTAAGGGATTCCAAACAAGTACTTCATATGCTTTTTAAAGGTAATCCAGGTACAGGTAAAACGACTGTAGCGAGGAAGATTGCTAAAATATATCGAGATATGAATATCCTTTCCAAAGGTCATTTTATCGAAGCGGAAAGAGCGGACTTAGTAGGGGAATATATTGGGCAGACTGCTCAAAAAACGCGAGCTGTAATCCAGAAAGCAATGGGAGGGGTCCTTTTTATTGATGAAGCATATTCCCTGGCACGTGGCGGTGAAAAGGATTTTGGTAAAGAAGCGATTGATACACTTGTGAAACATATGGAAGACGAACATCAAGATCTTGTTCTTATACTTGCTGGTTATCCATATGAGATGGACCGTTTTTTAACATTTAATCCGGGACTGGAATCTCGTTTCCCATTCATATTGGAATTTGATGATTATGAAGTGGGACAGCTAATGGAAATTGCGGGTAGGATGGCCAAGGAGCGGGAATATAATCTATCGAAAGAAGCAGAATGGGAACTTCGGAATCACCTATATAAGAAGCTGCAGGAAAAACCAAGAAACTTTTCCAATGCAAGATATGTAAGAAATGTCATTGAACAGGCAATTAGGTTGCATGCAGTAAGGTTATTAAGACAAAACAGCTATACTTCGAAAGATCTTATATTATTGACGGGAAATGATTTGCAGCTTGATCGTGGATATAGTTAATGATTTGTTTCGAAAGTATTATTTGATATGATTGAGTTAACATATAATGTGGCGAATATGCTTATTAACAGCTGCAGAGTTCATTTAATATCAAATTGTAGTAAAGAAAGAGGTCTGTTAATGTCCCAGGAAAATATACTTATCATTGCCGTGAAAAGCAGAAAACAAACGGAAGACCGATTTCAATCTTCTTTGGATGAATTGATTTCCCTTGGTAGAACAGCAGGTGGTGTAGTCGAGAAAGTTGTGACTCAAAAAAGAAACCGAATCCATCCCGCTACCTATATTGGTGAAGGGAAAATTGTTGAGATAAAAGAAATGGTCGATGAAAATGATATTGACCTTGTTATTTCGAATGACGAACTTTCAGCAGGTCAACTGAGAAACTTGACTGATGAAATTGGTGTAAGAATCATTGATAGAAGCCAGCTTATTTTGGATATTTTTGCCATGCGTGCCAGAACGAAGGAAGGCAAGCTTCAAGTGGAGCTTGCCCAATTGGAATACATGCTGCCAAGGCTTCATGGCCAAGGTGTTGCAATGTCAAGACTTGGTGGGGGCATCGGTACAAGAGGGCCAGGTGAAACAAAGTTAGAATCAGACAGACGGCATATAGAGAGACGAATTTATGATATTAAGCGCAGATTGAAACTAATTGTAAAGCAAAGGAATCAATACCGTAAAAACAGAAAAAGTAACGATGTCTTTCAAATTGCAATTGTAGGATACACAAATGCGGGGAAGTCTACATTATTTAATCGATTAACGCAAAGTGAATCACTGGAGGAGAATCTTCTATTTGCCACCTTAGATCCTTTAACAAGAAAAATAAGGCTGCCTTCCGGTTTTGAAGCTCTTATTACGGATACGGTTGGTTTCCTACAGGAGCTACCGACATCGCTAATTGCGTCATTTCGTTCTACTTTGGAAGAAGTTACAGCATCAGATTTCCTGCTGCATGTTGTAGATGGATCACATCCTGATCAAATTCAGCAACAGGATACAGTTAACGGATTACTAGAAGACCTGGATGCACAAAAATTACCAATGCTTACTTTATATAATAAAAAAGATCTTATTGAAAGTGATTTTATACCGATGAATCACCCATATATGCTTATGAGTGCTTATGAACAAAATGATATTCAAGCAGTTCTGAAAAAAATTGAAGAAATTATGACAGAGGAATGGAACAGTTATAACGTGGTATTGGATCCTGAAAATGGAAAATTACTAAACAAAATTAATACAGAAACAATTATAAAAAACAAAGTATTTGATGAAGAGAAAAATAATTATGTTATTAGTGGGTTTGTAAGAAAAAGTCATTCATTGAATAGCTTATTAAAGGGGCAATAATAGTACATGGTTGAATCATTAATAGGTCAAGCGGAAGAAGATTGCAGCAAACAACATAAAAAAATTAATCGCGTCGTAGAAATAAATCAGAAACGTGTACTTGATGCTTTTATTAAGAATCGAATTAGTGACAGTCATTTTAATTCGACAAGTGGCTACGGCTATGATGATTTAGGAAGAGAAGCACTGGAAGCAGTATATGCGGATGTTTTTGGTGGTGATGACGCACTTGTAAGACCACAAATCGTGTCGGGTACACATGCTATAACCACCGCGCTTTTTGGTCTATTGCGACCTGGTGAAGAGCTAATGTACATTACAGGCAAACCCTATGACACGCTTGAAGAAGTAATTGGAATACGTGGAAATAATTCGGGTTCTCTACGTGATTTTCAAATTCTGTACAAGGAAGTTTCATTAAAAGAAGACAGATTTGTTGATTATTCGGCAGTAAAAAAGGCCATGAATGAAAAGACAAGAGTTATCGGTATTCAACGTTCGAAAGGCTATGATAATAGACCATCCTTTACAGTCGACGAAATTGGTGAGATGGTGCGTTTTGTTAAAGAGATCAACCAGGATATTATTGTTTTTGTTGATAATTGTTATGGTGAATTTGTTGAAGAACAAGAACCGCTCCATGTTGGTGCAGACCTCATGGCAGGTTCTTTAATAAAAAATCCTGGCGGTGGTATTGTACGAGCTGGTGGCTATATTGTTGGTCGTCATGATTTAATTAAACAATGTGCAAACAGATTAACTGCACCAGGACTTGGCAAGGAAACTGGTGCAACTTTTAATATGCTTCAAGAAATGTATCAAGGATTCTTTCTTGCTCCACATATAGTTGGTGAAGCATTAAAAGGTGCTGTATTAACAGCAAGATTTCTGGAATTGGCTGGATTCAGTACATCTCCAGGTTATCTCGATCAACGTACAGATTTAATTCAATCGGTAACTTTTCCGGAAGCAGAGCAAATGATTGCATTTTGTCAGGCAATCCAACAGAATTCTCCGGTAAACTCCTATGTTACGCCATACCCAAGCGAAATGCCGGGCTACGAAGATAAAGTAATTATGGCTGCTGGAACTTTTATACAGGGTGCAAGTATAGAGTTATCTGCAGATGGGCCAATTAGAGCTCCGTATACCGCCTATGTTCAAGGCGGACTTACATATGCACATATAAAGATCGCAATACTGGAATCTGTAAAAGTTTTAATTGATAAGGGGTTTATAATAGAGTGAAAAGGGTAGATTACTAAAGTATCGCTTTGTAAATTTCATTCATGTTAGATAATCTGACATAGGATTGACAAGTTACCTCACAAAATTTATAATTACCTTAAGAAATCTTTTAGGGGGTCATCTTTTGAATGATAAAGATCGTCGTTCAATGCCCTTATTCTCGATAGGCATCGTTATGAAATTGACTGAACTGACAGCGAGGCAAATTAGATATTACGAAGAAAATGAACTGATTACACCAGAACGCACTTCTGGCAATCAGAGATTATTCTCTTTCAATGATGTTGACAAGCTGTTGGAAATTAAGAATTTGCTGGATAAAGGCATTAATATGGCCGGAATTAAACTCTTGCTTACAAAGGAAATAAAAAGTGAAGTAAGCAAGCGAGTAGGTTCCGATTTATCCGACGAGGAACTTAGATCTATTTTGCGAAATGAACTAAAAGATGCAGGCAGATTTGGAAGAACGAGTTTAAGACAAGGTGAATTATCAAGATTTTTTGTAAAATAGGTATTGGAAAAATAAAGCTCTTTACATATGACCGGTGCTGCGTTTTTCTGATGGTGAAACACTTAAAAATTGGAGGAGAAAGAATGGGAAAGAGATTCACGAGAGAAGCAATTATTCAACAAATTAAAGAAGAAAATGTAAGGTTTATTCGTTTGCAATTCACGGATATGCTCGGTAACATCAAAAACGTGGAAATTCCTTTAAGCCAATTAGATAAGGCGTTGGCTAATGAAATGATGTTTGATGGTTCTTCGATTGAAGGTTTTGTCCGTATTGAAGAGTCAGATATGAAATTATATCCTGATTTGGATACTTTCGTTGTTTTTCCATGGACATCAGATAAGGGTAAGGTAGCACGTTTTATCTGTGATATTTATAATCCAGATGGAACTCCGTTTGAAGGTTGTCCGAGATATAATTTGAAACGTAATTTGAAAAAAATGGAAGAACTTGGATTTGACGCATTCAATATCGGTACAGAACCAGAATTCTTTTTGTTTAAACTGGATGAAAAAGGCAATCCGACATTGGAATTAAATGACCACGGTGGATATTTTGACTTGGCTCCGACTGATTTAGGTGAAAACTGCCGTAGAGATATCGTGCTAGAACTTGAAGAAATGGGCTTTGAAATTGAAGCATCCCACCATGAAGTAGCTCCTGGACAACATGAAATTGATTTTAAATATTCGGATGCTGTTAAACACGCAGATGATATTCAAACATTTAAATTAGTAGTTAAAACGATTGCCAGAAAACATAATTTACACGCAACATTTATGCCAAAGCCGTTATTCGGTGTAAATGGTTCTGGAATGCATGTGAATATGTCCTTATTTAAAGACGGAGAAAATGTATTCTTTGCTGAGAATGGTGACATGCAATTAAGTGAAAAGGCATTTAGTTTCCTTGCTGGTATATTGGAACATGCTACTAATTTTACGGCTGTGACAAACCCAACAGTAAACTCTTACAAACGATTGGTTCCTGGTTATGAAGCACCTTGCTATGTAGCTTGGTCTGGTTCAAACCGTAGTCCATTGGTTCGTGTACCAAGTTCAAGGGGATTAAGTACCCGTATCGAGGCTCGAAGTGTAGACCCTTCTGCAAACCCATATTTGGCATTAGCTGTTTTATTGGCTTCGGGACTAGATGGTATCGAAAATAACATGGAAGCACCTGTTGCAATTGACCGGAACATTTATGTAATGAATAAAGCTGAACGTGAAGCTAACGGTATCAAAGACCTACCAGCAACACTTGCCGATGCTTTGGAAGAATTACAAAAAGATGAAGTTCTCGTGAGCGCTCTTGGCGAACACTTATACGAACACTTTATCGAAGCGAAGGAAATTGAATGGGATATGTTTAGAACGACTGTACATCCGTGGGAACGTGAGCAGTACTTGACTAACTATTAAGTTTGATATGATAGGGTTTGTTTCGTGAGTATTCGGATTGTTTTTGAGTTTATTCGTAGGTTACAGTCACGAAACACCCACCAAAAATCACAAAATAATAAGATGTCTTCATTTAAAATATCGTTCAGGTACGATTCAACTGAGCGGTATTTTTTTGTTCCATCTTTTTAGACACATGGGTGTAGATATCAGCTATGAAACCTCTACTCCTATAGTTTTGGTTTGTAATTATCTATTTTAAATATAATACCTAATATTGGGGAGTAACTAAACCTTTGTGTATACAAATATAGAAATATACTTGTATACACTTTGACATAATAAATTTAAAACAAATACGAAGGAGAGCAATCAGTTGAACATAGAAAATATTACTATTTAAAAGAAGGGATTTTTTTCAAAGCAACACAAATTGGCAAGGCAATTATAATTCCTAATATATTTTGAAGGAGGTCACCAGGTATCGAAGCTAAGGGTGCAATCCAATTAGCGTATAGAATTCCTTCACCAATGTAATAAACAGCTGACATAAATGGGATGGAAACAATTGTTGCAGTTAAATTTAAGGAAATACTGTCACCATTGTGACCATTTAACCAAGCAATTTTACCAACAATGTAACCTTGCAAACCACGTGCTAGAATGGTGATAGGTACCCATAAGACCCAACCCCCGAACATATCGAATAATCCCATTCCTATCGCTCCAGCAAGAGCCCCTTTTTTAGGGCCAAATAAAATAGATGCAATAAACAACATTGCTGTTCCTAGATGAACTAAACCTCCGTTTGCAGAAATAGGTAGTCTGATATTCAAAAAGAGAGTAGCAACGAAAACAAGTGATATTAACATTGATGTTGTAATTAGATCTAATGTTTTTTGACGTGACTTTAAATAACTTTGTGTATTTTGCAATTTATAAACCTTCCTTACTAGAATTTTCTATAACTTTAGCAAAAGATTGGTATCTGCAAAAGTACCAATTTAATATAAAACGTTAGGGTCAGTTTGTGAAAGTGCAGATTATACAAGTTTAAAGAAGATAGAGACAATCCCTGCAATTAAGTTATTGATGATTCAATAGAAGTATATAATTGGAGCGTGCCGTTAATATTTGTGTAAGTAATTTTGCAATATTCTTTTGACCTTTTCCACATTATTTTCTATGTGGTAATATTAATATAGACGAAGTTTAAGATGAATAGAGTTTATGGAGGTTATTATGAAAAAAGTTGCTGTATTACAAGATTTATCATCTTTTGGAAAATGCTCATTAACAGCTGCGATACCGGTGCTTTCAGTAATGGGCGTGCAGGCATGTCCTTTACCAACAGCAATACTCTCTGCGCAAACCGGTTATCCGAGTTTTTTTTACGAAGATTTTACTTCTAAAATGAAATATTTCACAGAGGAATGGAGTAAGCTTCATGTAACCTTTGATGGAATATATACTGGCTTCGTTACTGGCAGTGAGCAAATTAATAATATTTATTATTTTTTAGATAAATTTCATACAAAAGAAACGACTTTACTTGTTGATCCAGTTATGGGGGATATAGGAGAAGTCTATAAACATTTTACCAACCAATTGTTGGTACGTATGGGAGAGCTTGTGATGCATGCAGATGTGATTACACCAAATGTTACTGAGAGCTGTTTGTTATCTGGAATGTCTTACGAAAAACTACATAGTTACTCAAGTGAGAAGGACTATATGAAAGCCGTAGAAGAAGCTGGTAATATTTTGCGGCAAGAAACTGGCGCTAAGGTTATCATTACTGGAGTGAATCCACCATCAGTAGAATTAGATCAGCAGTATATCGGAAATATGTATTTGGACGGGAGTAAAACCTTTTATCATGCGATGAAGTTTAATGGTAAAAGCTATTCTGGCACTGGTGATTTATTTGCATCCGTGATGATGGGAAGTATGATGCGCGGAGAGGACCTGGAAAAATCTATAAAGCTTGCAGTGTCATTCCTGTCAAAGGCCATCGGTGATTCCACAGTAGAGCAAATTCCTGAAGTAGAAGGGGTTAACTTTGAGAAATATTTAGGAATGTTATTATAGAAGTTCTATTAAAAAAGTCAAATCAAATCTAATCCCCTGTTATTGGACTAGTAAACTCCGCTGACTGAAATGAATCCAACTTAAAGGGAGAAGGTAAATCTAATAGCGATATTAACATTGATGTAATAATTGCAGGATTACAATAGATAGGATTTCTAAGTGCTAGTAAAAAAACCAAAAATAATTAAGTATGAAATGGAAGGTTCAATCGATTAAAATCTTAAGCTCTTATCGCAACTGTCTATATTGTAGGAAGATTAAACTAAACTGTGTTAGTGAGAGGGTTCTTACTTCGCAGTTAAGTTTACACTATCTAACAAAATGTTTTTGCTCTTCTGACAACAACAATCTAATTACGTTCCTATTTGTACCTACGTATAGATGATTTAATAAGCTTGTTATAAATGCCTTTGTAACCTTACTTCTAACTCCTTATTATATCGCCTCGAATAGATGCATTGGCTTTACTACGAAGATGGGTATGGTGTGATTTTAACTCTTTCTTATACATTTTTTGGCACTTGATTCTATATGGAATAATGCAGCATGGTCCGTTAGAGATACATAAATCGAGAAAGTATTATAGAACCATATAAAACAAAATCGATAAGGGAGTTCGCGCGGCTAATCTCGTGTTTATACTAGTTGCTCTTTATCCCAAAAATAATAAATGTGACACCTAATATAATCCAAATCAGTTTATCAAAGGAGATCTTATCAGCTACACTATTTAATCCTATAGTAGTAGTTATAATCAAAATCAGTGGACCGACAAGGGCAAGTGAGCTATTAATTATGAGTGCTTTCTCAATTTCATTAAATCTAATCATCATATAAGCCGCAAATATTTCTATACTACCTGATAGCATCCTTAATAGTGCCATTAAAACTACCGCTTTTTCTAGTAAAGTAAACATTTTAATCCTCCGTTTTTCGCATTTTCTATTATATACCCTACATGTCCACAAAAAGACTAAACAGTTTCTTTCTTTGCATGTTCTTTAAACAGCATATGGGAAGAAGTGCTTGAAAATACTATCATTACTCAGTTTAGATAGATGAGTTATAAAATAAGAATCCATATATTCCTTTAAGCTACTATTTTGCTAAGAGTAGCTTAAGGTAATATCATGATAAATATAAAATACCTACATCAAAAAAAGTATTGACTTTTTGAAGTTACAAGAGTAATATAATTTACCCACAGCTAAATAACGTGTTTTAACTATACGTAATTTGTGTTTCAATAATTTCTATCAAAGCCGAGGAAATCGCGTTTGACTTTTGAAACTTAAAGTGGTAAGATATAAAAGTTGTCGAAAAAACAACGTTAAATAATTAATTTATTGTTGACATTAACGGCTGATTTATGGTATATTAATAGAGTCGCTTTTGATAAGTTGGCTAATAAATTTGCTCTTTGAAAACTGAACAAAACAACCAGTATGTCAAGAAAAGAAAACATGATTTTCTTTTTAAACAACTCATTAAGTTTTACTTTTTGAGTATGCAACAAGCTAAGAACACAAATGGAATTAACTGATGTTGATTCTATTCAAACACTTTTATGGAGAGTTTGATCTTGGCTCAGGACGAACGCTGGCGGCGTGCCTAATACATGCAAGTCGAGCGCGGGAAGCAAGTGATCACCCTTCGGGGTGTGAACTTGTGGAACGAGCGGCGGACGGGTGAGTAACACGTGGGCAACCTGCCTGTAAGATCGGGATAACTCGCGGAAACGTGAGCTAATACCGGATAATACTTTTTAACTCCTGTTGGAAAGTTAAAAGACG